>NZ_AP046059.1:2300000-2670000 GCF_059739045.1 Azotobacter tropicalis | reverse complement strand
TCTGAACATGGGGGGACCATCCTCCAAGGCTAAATACTCCTGACTGACCGATAGTGAACCAGTACCGTGAGGGAAAGGCGAAAAGAACCCCGGAGAGGGGAGTGAAATAGAACCTGAAACCGTATGCGTACAAGCAGTGGGAGCCCACTTTGTTGGGTGACTGCGTACCTTTTGTATAATGGGTCAGCGACTTATATTCAGTGGCAAGCTTAACCGTTTAGGGGAGGCGTAGCGAAAGCGAGTCTTAATAGGGCGTTTAGTCGCTGGGTATAGACCCGAAACCGGGCGATCTATCCATGAGCAGGTTGAAGGTTAGGTAACACTGACTGGAGGACCGAACCGACTCCCGTTGAAAAGGTAGCGGATGACTTGTGGATCGGAGTGAAAGGCTAATCAAGCTCGGAGATAGCTGGTTCTCCTCGAAAGCTATTTAGGTAGCGCCTCGTGTATCACTGCTGGGGGTAGAGCACTGTTTCGGCTAGGGGGTCATCCCGACTTACCAAACCGATGCAAACTCCGAATACCGGCAAGTGTCAGCACGGGAGACACACGGCGGGTGCTAACGTCCGTCGTGAAAAGGGAAACAACCCAGACCGTCAGCTAAGGTCCCAAAGTCCTGGTTAAGTGGGAAACGATGTGGGAAGGCTTAGACAGCTAGGAGGTTGGCTTAGAAGCAGCCACCCTTTAAAGAAAGCGTAATAGCTCACTAGTCGAGTCGGCCTGCGCGGAAGATGTAACGGGGCTCAAACCAGGCACCGAAGCTACGGGTGCATCGCAAGATGCGCGGTAGAGGAGCGTTCTGTAAGCCTGTGAAGGTGAGTCGAGAGGCTTGCTGGAGGTATCAGAAGTGCGAATGCTGACATGAGTAACGACAATGGGTGTGAAAAACATCCACGCCGAAAGACCAAGGGTTCCTGCGCAACGTTAATCGACGCAGGGTGAGTCGGTCCCTAAGGCGAGGCTGAAGAGCGTAGTCGATGGGAAACGGGTTAATATTCCCGTACTTCTAGTTACTGCGATGGGGGGACGGAGAAGGCTAGGCCAGCTTGGCGTTGGTTGTCCAAGTTTAAGGTGGTAGGCCGAACACTTAGGCAAATCCGGGTGTTCAAGGCCGAGAGCTGATGACGAGCCTTCTTTTACGAAGGCGAAGTGGTTGATGCCCTGCTTCCAGGAAAAGCCTCTAAGCTTCAGGTAACTAGGAACCGTACCCCAAACCGACACAGGTGGTCGGGTAGAGAATACCAAGGCGCTTGAGAGAACTCGGGTGAAGGAACTAGGCAAAATGGCACCGTAACTTCGGGAGAAGGTGCGCCGGTGAGGGTGATGGATTTACTCCGTAAGCCCATGCCGGTCGAAGATACCAGGCCGCTGCGACTGTTTATTAAAAACACAGCACTCTGCAAACACGAAAGTGGACGTATAGGGTGTGACGCCTGCCCGGTGCCGGAAGGTTAATTGATGGGGTTAGCGCAAGCGAAGCTCTTGATCGAAGCCCCGGTAAACGGCGGCCGTAACTATAACGGTCCTAAGGTAGCGAAATTCCTTGTCGGGTAAGTTCCGACCTGCACGAATGGCGTAACGATGGCGGCGCTGTCTCCACCCGAGACTCAGTGAAATTGAAATCGCTGTGAAGATGCAGTGTATCCGCGGCTAGACGGAAAGACCCCGTGAACCTTTACTGTAGCTTTGCACTGGACTTTGAGCCTGCTTGTGTAGGATAGGTGGGAGGCTTTGAAGTGGGGACGCCAGTTCCCATGGAGCCATCCTTGAAATACCACCCTGGCATGCTTGAGGTTCTAACTCTGGTCCGTTATCCGGATCGAGGACAGTGTATGGTGGGCAGTTTGACTGGGGCGGTCTCCTCCCAAAGAGTAACGGAGGAGTACGAAGGTGCGCTCAGACCGGTCGGAAATCGGTCGCAGAGTATAAAGGCAAAAGCGCGCTTGACTGCGAGACAGACACGTCGAGCAGGTACGAAAGTAGGTCTTAGTGATCCGGTGGTTCTGTATGGAAGGGCCATCGCTCAACGGATAAAAGGTACTCCGGGGATAACAGGCTGATACCGCCCAAGAGTTCATATCGACGGCGGTGTTTGGCACCTCGATGTCGGCTCATCACATCCTGGGGCTGAAGCCGGTCCCAAGGGTATGGCTGTTCGCCATTTAAAGTGGTACGCGAGCTGGGTTTAGAACGTCGTGAGACAGTTCGGTCCCTATCTGCCGTGGACGTTTGAGATTTGAGAGGGGCTGACCTTAGTACGAGAGGACCGGGTTGGACGAACCTCTGGTGTTCCGGTTGTCACGCCAGTGGCACTGCCGGGTAGCTATGTTCGGAAAAGATAACCGCTGAAAGCATCTAAGCGGGAAACTTGCCTCAAGATGAGATCTCACTGGAGCCTCGAGCTCCCTGAAGGGCCGTCGAAGACTACGACGTTGATAGGTGGGGTGTGTAAGCGTTGTGAGGCGTTGAGCTAACCCATACTAATTGCCCGTGAGGCTTGACCATATAACACCCAAACAATCTGGCCCCCGACAGGGCGGTGCAGGGGTGAGGTCGAAGCCGACTGAGCCGAAAATTTGGCTGAACCGCAAAGCCACCGAGACTGCAGTATCACATGCCCGATACGGGATGGCGCCTGACCGCGACGTCCCCACCGAATTGCTTGACGACCATAGAGCGTTGGAACCACCTGATCCCATCCCGAACTCAGCAGTGAAACGACGCATCGCCGATGGTAGTGTGGGGTTTCCCCATGCGAGAGTAGGTCATCGTCAAGCGCCTATCCCGAACCCCCGAGCCGCAACAGACGGCTCGGGGTTTTTGTTTGAAGCACTCGGCAGCGGGGCCGAGAGCGGGCAAGCTTGAGTGCCATGAAAGCGCTATCAGCCGTCCCCGACACAATCATATCGAGTCTCTCCCATTAAATGGCTGCTACGATCCCTCACTAGCAGAACAGGAGTCTGCTGAACCGCCCCGGTTTTTTCTGAGGCCTTCAACCTGTGAGTTTGAGAGGATAGGGCCATGAAGATACCAACCAATACTAATCTGGCCCGGAATTTCGGGAGTGTACTGCCCCCATGGTGCGCGAGCCTCAAGGTGAGCACGAATCACAGTGGACGGCCATCTGCTTCATGGCATCTACGCTTGTAATACAGCAGAACTGGCCTGCGTCACCACAAGCGAGGTTCTTCGGATGCCAAAGGGGCGAGCCTTTGTTGCGGTGGTCTCCATCGCTCTAGCTGTGCTTGTACTGAATGGCTGTAAGCAAGAATCGTCACCGCTGCCTCGCCAGCTACCCCAAGTTGGGGTCGTAACTCTCGAGCCGCAACCC
Organism: Azotobacter tropicalis; assembly: GCF_059739045.1. NCBI lineage: Bacteria > Pseudomonadati > Pseudomonadota > Gammaproteobacteria > Pseudomonadales > Pseudomonadaceae > Azotobacter > Azotobacter tropicalis. The sequence goes on along the minus strand of NZ_AP046059.1, from coordinate 2,666,669 downwards.
TATGTGCTGACCCATGAACTGCCGGGCCGTACTGCTGCTTATCGGATTGCGGAGGTACGCCCTCAAGTCAGCGGCATCATTCAAAAACGTTTGTTCAGCGAGGGCAGTGAGGTCAGGGCTGGACAGCAATTGTATCAAATCGATGCTGCCGTATATGAGGCAACACTCAAGGAGACCGAGGCCAGCCTAGCCTCAAGCAGAGCGCTGGCGGAGCGCTATACGGTCCTGGTCAAGAGCCGAGCGGTGAGTCGACAGGCCTATGACGAGGCACGGGCAGCCAGCCAGCAGGCGGAGGCCAGCCTGGAAAAGGCCCGAATCGATCTGCGCTACACCAAGGTATTGGCACCCATTGCCGGGCGTATCGGCCGTTCTGCCGTGACTGAAGGGGCGCTGGTCAGCAATGGTCAAGCTCAGGTCATGGCCACTATTCACCAACTCGATCCCATCTATGTTGATGTTATCCAGCCCGCGCGTGAGCTGCTCGCCCTGCGGCGCGATCTGGCCGGTGGTCGTCTGGAGAAAGTAGAAGAGAACTCGGCCAAAGTGACCCTGACTCTGGAGGACGATAGCGAATATGCCCATGAGGGGCGGCTCGAATTTTCCGAAGTTAGTGTCGATGAGAGTACCGGTTCGGTAACCCTGCGTGCGGTGTTTCCCAATCCCGACCGAGAATTACTGCCGGGCATGTTCGTCCGCGCCCATCTGTTCGGTGGGCTGAAGAGCCAGGCAATTCTCGCGCCTCAGCAAGGTGTGACGCGCAACATCAAGGGCGAGGCCACAGCCATGGTGGTCAATGCAGAGAACAAGGTCGAGTTGCGAATGCTAAAGGCAGAGCGCGTTGTGGGTGATCGCTGGCTGGTGAGCGAGGGGCTCGTCCCAGGCGACAGGTTGATCACCGAGGGCCTGCAGTTCATTCGCCCTGGCATCGAGGTCAAGGTGGTACCGGCAGCCAACGTCGGGCAAAACGCCAAGCTGCCTTCAGGTTAGAAGGGATGAGCAAGGGATAGCGCGATGCCCAGATTCTTTATCGACCGCCCCATCTTTGCCTGGGTGATTGCTTTGGTGATCATGCTGGCCGGCGGCTTGTCCATTCTCGCTCTACCGATCAATCAGTATCCCAACATTGCTCCACCGGCAGTGGGGATTTCAGTGACTTATCCAGGCGCTTCGGCGCAGACTGTCCAAGACACCGTAGTGCAGGTGATCGAGCAGCAACTCAATGGCATCGACAACTTGCGCTATATCACCTCGGAGAGCAACTCCGACGGCAGCATGACCATCACGGCCACCTTCGAGCCCGGTACTGATCCGGATATCGCACAAGTGCAGGTGCAAAACAAACTGCAGCTGGCCACTCCGCTGTTGCCGCAGGAGGTACAGCAGCAGGGTATCCGGGTGACCAAGTCGGTGAGGAACTTCCTGCTGATCGTTGGCTTCGTCTCCGACGATGGCAGCATGGATCGCAACGATCTGGCCAACTACATCGTATCGAATATTCAGGACCCGATTTCTCGCGCCAAGGGAGTTGGCGACTTCCAAGTCTTCGGTTCCCAATACGCCATGCGCATCTGGCTGGACCCGGCCCTGCTGAACAATTTCCAGCTGACCCCGGTGGACGTGCGCGTGGCCATCGAGACCCAGAACGTCCAGGTTTCCTCCGGTCAGTTCGGCGGCCTCCCGGCCGTGGCCGGCCAGCAGCTCAGCGCTACCATCGTCGGCAAGACCCGCCTGCAGACTGCCGAACAGTTTCGCGACATCCTGCTCAAGGTCAATGGTGACGGTTCGCAAGTACGTCTTGGCGATGTCGCCGAAGTGGCCCTGGGGGTGAGAACTACAGCATTACCTCGACCTACAATGGCCGACCGGCCGCGGGCATGGCGATCAAGCTCGCCACCGGTGCCAATGCGCTGGAAACGGCCCAGGCGGTGCGCGAAACCCTCGACGAACTAGAGCCTTTCTTTCCGCCGGGGATGAGAGTCGTCTATCCCTACGACACCACGCCGGTCATCTCTGCCTCCATCGAAGGGGTGGTGGAAACCCTTGGCGAGGCGATTGTTCTGGTCTTCCTGGTGATGTATCTGTTTCTGCAGAACTTTCGCGCCACGCTGATTCCCACCCTGGCGGTTCCTGTGGTGCTGCTCGGCACCTTCGGCGTGCTCGCCGCCTTCGGCTTCACCATCAATACCCTGACCATGTTCGCCATGGTGCTGGCCATCGGTCTGCTGGTCGACGATGCCATCGTGGTGGTGGAAAACGTCGAGCGGGTCATGGTCGAAGATGGCCTGTCGCCGCGTGAAGCCGCGCGCAAGTCGATGGGACAGATTCAGGGGGCTCTGGTCGGCATCGCCTTGGTGCTGTCCGCGGTATTCGTGCCCATGGCTTTCTTCGGCGGCTCGACCGGGGTCATCTACCGACAGTTCTCCATCACCATTGTCGCCGCCATGGCGCTGTCGGTGCTGGTCGCATTGATCTTCACCCCGGCGCTCTGCGCAACCCTGCTCAAGCCTGTCGCCAAGGGCGAGCATCACCAGACGCGTGGCTTCTTCGGCTGGTTCAACCGTGTATTCGCACTCAGCGTGCAGGGTTACGAACATGGCGTCAGGGTAGTACTCAGACGCAAGCTGCCCTATCTGCTGCTCTATATGGCGATCATTGCCCTCATGGCCTGGCTGTTCACCCGTATACCGACCGCCTTCCTTCCCGACGAGGACCAAGGCGTGCTCTATGCCCAGATACAGACGCCCTCCGGGTCCACCGCCGAGCGCACCCAGAGGGTGGTGGATGCAATGCGAGACTACCTGCTGACCGAGGAGGGCCGTCTGGTCAACTCGGTCTTTACCGTGACCGGATTCAACTTTGCCGGTCGGGGCCAGAGTTCCGGCCTGGCCTTCATCGCGCTGAAACCGTGGGCTGAGCGAACCGGCGAGGAGAGCAGTGTGTTCGCTCTCGCCCGGCGCGCCCAGCAGCGCTTCGCCACCTTCCGCGATGCCTTGGCCTTTGCCTTCGCCCCGCCGGCGGTGATGGAGTTGGGCAACGCCAGCGGTTTCAACCTGTTCCTGCAGGACCGCGCCGGCGTCGGCCACGAAGCGCTGAGCGCCGCTCGCGACCAGTTTCTCGCCCGTTCTGCAGAGAGTCCGGCGCTCAGTCGGGTACGCGCCAACGGTCTGCGCGACGAGCCGCAGTACCGCCTGCTGATCGACGACGAGCAGGCACGCGCCTATGGCCTGTCTCTGGCGGACATCAACAGCAGCGTTTCTATCGCCTGGGGGGCCAGCTACGTCAACGACTTCATCGACCGCGGCCGGGTGAAGAAGGTCTATCTGCAGGGCAGGCCCGAGGCGCGCATGAGCCCGGAAGATCTTGGCAAGTGGTTCGTGCGCAACGCGGCCGGTGCCATGGTGCCGTTCAGCGCCTTCGCCAGCGGCGAATGGACCTATGGCTCGCCGAAACTGGCACGCTATAACGGCGTTTCGGCGATGGAGATCCTCGGCGAGCCGGCGCCCGGATACAGCTCCGGCGATGCCATGGCCGAGGTCGAGCGGATCGCCGGGAACTGCCGCCCGGGTCGGCTACGCGTGGACCGGGCTGTCCTACGAAGAGCGCCTGTCCGGCTCCCAGGCCCCGGCGCTCTACGCACTGTCGCTGCTGGTGGTGTTCCTCTGCCTGGCGGCCCTCTACGAGAGTTGGTCGATCCCCTTTTCGGTGATGCTGGTGGTGCCGCTGGGGATCGTCGGCGCGCTCGGCTCCACCAGCCTGCGCGGGTTGTCTAATGACGTTTACTTCCAGGTAGGCTTGCTCACCACCATCGGCCTCTCGGCGAAGAACGCGATCCTCATCGTCGAGTTCGCCAAGAGCCTGCACGAGCAGGGCATGGACCTGTTCGATGCGGCGGTGGAGGCCTGCCGCATGCGTCTGCGGCCGATCGTCATGACCTCCCTGGCCTTCATCCTTGGTGTCGTGCCGCTAGCCGTCTCCAGCGGCGCCGGAGCCGGCAGCCGGCATGCCATCGGTACCGGGGTGATCGGCGGCATGCTCACCGCCACCGTGCTGGCGATCTTCTGGGTGCCGCTGTTCTATGTATTGGTGTCCTCCTGGTTCAAGGAGCACAAGCGGACGGCCGACGGGGGCGGAGGAGCCTCCTGAGGTGCTTGCTGCCGAGCGACATCCGTCGCGGGCAACCGGGCTGCCGCGCCAAGAGTGATATGGTTGTCGTGCTTGCATTGTTCCAGGAGCAGACATGATCTCGATACACGCCCCTTCCCGTCTCCTTTTCGCCGTCCTGTTGCTGACCGGCTGCAGCTCCGCCGACAAGTCTGAACCTATAGCGAGCGCCAGCCAGGGCTGCGACGCCAGCCTGGTACAAAGCCTGGTGGGCCAGACTGCCAGCCCGAGCCTACTCGAGCAGGCCCGGCAGCGGGCCGGGGCACAGACGGCCCGCGTCATCGGCCCCCGGGACGGGATAACGTTGGACTACGATTCCAAGCGCCTGAATCTAGATGTCGACGAGCGCTTGGTGATCAGGCAGATCCATTGCGGCTGAGCGAGACCTCGTCTTCGGTATTGTCCGTCCCGTCCCGTAGCCGATTCTGGAGCGGGACGGCTTCGATCAGCGTTGTCGAAGGACTGGCGTAAAGCAGACATTCCCTACATGAATCCGCAGGATTGTAAGGAAATTATCAATACATTGTTGCGTAATTGGTAACGATACTTTTTGAAATCCCCAGTTTTTTGCCTTCCGCGCCGCTTCTAAAATCCCCATAGCTTTCATCATCCCGGCCTGCAACCAACGCAGATATCCCGTCTCCACTCCAACCTCGGAATAGAGGAGGCGCTGGAGGAGCGGCCGGGTGCGGAAACCCAACCGCTCATTGACAGGTGAAACCTATGACACCGGTGGTCGTTCCGCTATGGATGGCGCTTGTCTTCGTTCCATGTCTGCTGAGCGGTTGTGGATCGCCGCCGCAGATCGCCCAGCGCTCCCATTCAGATGCCGAAATCAAAGAGTTCGCCCAAGACATGCTGGGGCGGAGCAATCTGTCCCGTGAGCAGTACGAGAAATACAAAAAAGCTTTAGCCACTCCGTAAAGAGCCGGCTAAATAGAATAAGTATTCAAGCTCGGACCATTGTCATGCGAAACTCCTGCCGCCGTATTGCGTGCGGCTTTTGCGCGCAATGCTCGCGTGCCTTTTCTGCGAAACTCGCCCTGCCTGCCACCGGCGGACAGGCTTACGTCCGGCCAGGCTGGCCCGGACTGTCCAGGAGTTCTGCATAATCGTAATTGCTAACAAAATAGAGGATGTTTCAATGCGAAAGTATCTGTCATTGCCCGCAGTAGCCGTTCTGCTTCTTGGATCGGCGGGGGTGGCACAAGCTGTCGAAGTGGGTGCCGCAGTCGGCGTCACCAGCCAGAGCGACATGACCTATCGCCTCAGCCTGGGCCTGCCTTGGGACAAACAATGGTGGAAAAGTGACCTGGGCCATGTGTCGGGTTACTGGGATGCCGGTTATACCTACTGGGAAGGCGGCTCCGGCAAGGACAACTACGCCGGCGCACACTCGCTGTCGTTCAGCCCGGTGTTCACCTACGAGTTCACCGGTCTCGGCGTCACTCCGTTCGTCGAGCTCGGCGTCGGCGTCGCTTTCTTCTCCAAGACCCGCGTAGGCGAGCAGCAGCTGGGTTCTTCCTTCAACTTCGAAGACCGTATCGGCGCCGGTATCAAGTTCGCGGGCGGCCAGAAGGTCGGTGTCCGGGCGATCCACTACTCCAACGCCGGCATCAAGCAGCCCAACGATGGCATCGAGTCCTTCTCGGCCTACTACAGCCACGCCTTCTGATTTTGTCGTGGCGTTCCCGGGTCCCGCAGCTTCGCGGCGCTCGGGATCGGTGGCCAGCCTCGGCCACCCCGTCTTCCAGACCTTCCCGCAGGCAGCCATCGTTCCGCAGATCGGCCGGGGCGACGGTTCCCTCGCCCCGGCTTTCCCTCAATTGAAAGGGGTTGGCTTCGCGGTCTGCGCCGTGGAAGGCGGCAGGATGGGCATTTCTAGCCGCGGTTGCTCGCCAGTGAGGGTCTTCAGGTAGGCGGTGATCTTGTCGATCTCGTCCGGCTTCAACTGGCGGCCGAGCTGGACGCGGGCCATCACGTCGACTGCTTCTTCCAGCTTCCAGTAGGCGCCATCATGAAAATAGGGATAGGTCAGCTCGATGTTGCGCAAGGTCGGCACCTTGAACAGCAGACGATCCGACTCCTTGCCGGTCAGACCGGCCACGCCCTGAGCGGGATTGCTGGTTTGGTAGGGAGCCGCCAGGCCCATCTTCTGGAACGAACCGCCGCCGACGGCCGGACCGTTATGGCAGGCCACGCAGCCCACCGACTTGAACAGTTGGTAGCCTTCCAGTTCGGTCTTGTTCAATGCCGTCTCGTCGCCCTGCAGCCAGCGGTCGAAGCGTGAGTTGGGCGTAACCAGCGTCTTCTCGAATTCGGCAATGGCGTCGGTTACCGCATCCAGGGTGATCTTGTCGGACTGGTAAATCTTCTTGAAGGACTCGCGATACTGCGGAATCGAGTTCAATACGTCCACCGCCAGCGTATGGCTGAAGGCCATTTCCTTGGGATTGGCGATCGGTCCGGCGGCCTGTTCCTTGAGATCGGCGGCACGGCCGTCCCAGAACTGCTTCACGTTGAAGCCGGCGTTGAGGACGGTCGGCGAGTTGATCGGCCCCTGTTGCCAGTGGTGGCCGATCGAGGAAGGCAGGTTGTCGCTGCCACCCATGCTCAGGTTGTGGCAGGAGTTGCAGGAAATGAAACCGGACTTGGACAGGCGCGGCTCGAAGAACAGCTGCTTGCCCAGCTCGACCTTGGCCGGGTTGTCGACTTTGGCCGGCTGTATCGGCTGAATGGGTTCGTTGGTCTGTGGCGTGGCCAGGGCGTGGGCGCTCAGAACGATCCCTGCGGCGAGTAGTGAAAGCTTGTGCATCACGATTGTAGTCCTTGACGTTTTTCGAGTTTTCCAAGAGCGCGCGGTTTCAGGGCGGGGTAGTCGCGGACTCACGTTTCCTCTGCCGCGTTGCCCGCCAGAGCCTCTGGGGCTCTGGCACGGCTATTCTGGCATGGCTTGGACGACAGCCATATGTTCTGCCTGCTGCCGGCCGGAGGGCCGGTGTGGCTCAGAACGCGTTCAGCGGAATCTTCAGATAGTGGATGCCGTTGTCCTCGGCCGGCGGCAGCTCGCCGGCGCGCATATTGACCTGCACTGCGGGAAGGATCAGGGCCGGCATGGCGAGGGTCGCGTCCTTTGCCTTGCGCATGGCCACGAATACCTCCTCGTCAATGCCTTGGTGAATGTGGACATTATGCCGACGCTGCTCGCCCATGCTGGTTTCGTGGAGGAACTCCGTGCGCCCCGGCGCCTTGTAGTCGTGGCACATGAACACCCGGGTGTCGTCCGGCAACCGGTACAGGCGCTGGATCGAGCGGTAAAGGGTGCGTGCATCGCCGCCCGGGAAATCGCAGCGGGCAGTGCCGTAGTCGGGCATGAACAAAGTGTCGCCGACGAAGGCGGCGTCGCCGATCAGATAGGTCATGCAGGCCGGGGTATGCCCGGGGGTATGCAGGGCCCGGGCCTGGATGCCGCCGATCTGGAAATCCTCGCCGTCGTGGAACAGATGGTCGAACTGGCTGCCATCACGGGCGAATGCGTCGTCGGCATTGAACAGTTGGCCGAAGGTTTCCTGAACCTGACTGATGCGCTCGCCGATGCCCAGCCTGCCGCCGAGCTGTCGTTTGAGATAGGCGGCGGCGCTCAGGTGATCGGCGTGCACATGGGTTTCCAGAATCCACTGCACTTCCAGCTCCTGGGTGCGGACATGGGCGATCAGGCGCTCGGCAGAGGCATGGTCGGTGCGTCCGGAGGCGGGCTCGTAGTCCAGCACGGTATCGATCAGGGCGCACTGGCGGCTGAGCGGATCGCTCACCACATAGCTGTAGGTGCAAGTGGCGGGATCGAAGAAGGCTTCTACACGGGCGTTCATGGGCTGTCCTTCAGCAAGGGGATCCGTACCCCGGGAATTGTCATACGAGAGCCAGGCGGCAGCGGAACCCGGGGAAACTTCACTGGCCTGCTCTTGCAGGGGGGATGCCCGTCACAGTGTAGGCCGGGTAGATACGGGAGCAGGCCGGCGGCGATGCACAGGGCGCTGTCGAGAAGAACGAGGCCGGCTTTCATCGTGAGGGCGCGTGCCGGCGCTCCAGCACGGCGAACAGCCACATTCCGCCCAGCATGGCGGACACGAAGAGTAGGCTCTGCCAGTAGCCGCCGAGCAGCAGGGTGAGGGCCGGCCCCGGACAGATGCCGGCGATGCCCCAGCCGATGCCGAACAGCAGGCTGCCGCCGATCAGTCGGCGATCCAGCTCGCGCTGCTGCGGCAGCTGCATGGGGGCCTCCAGCAGCGAGCGCCGGTGGCGCCTGGCCCAGCCGAAGGGCAGCAGGGCGACGCCGATGGCGCCGACCATCACCAGCGCCAGCGAGGGGTCCCAGGTGCCGGCCAGGTCGAGAAAGCCGAGCACCTTGGCCGGATTGCTCATGCCGGCCAGCAGCAGGCCGGTGCCGAAGACCAGGCCGGCGAGCAGGGCGCTCAGTCTACGCATGTTCAGCCTCCCCACAGGTGACGCAGGACGAAGACCGTGGCGAAGCCGCTGGCCATGAAGGTCAGGGTGGCGACCAGGGAGCGCGGCGACAGGCGGGCGATCCCGCAGACGCCATGTCCGCTGGTGCAGCCGGAGCCGTAGCGGGTGCCGAGGCCGACCAGCAGTCCGGCGAGCAGCAGGCCGGGCCAACCGGTCTGGAATTCGACCGCCGGCAGCGCGCCGAACAGTTCCCAGAACAGCGGCGCTGCGAGCAGGCCGAGCAGAAACAGCGCCTTCTCGTCGCGGCCGTCGGCGTTGCGTTGCAGCAGGCTGCCGAATAGACCGCTGATGCCGGCGATGCGTCCGTTCAGCATCACGAACAGGCCGGCCGCGAGGCCAATCAGCGCGCCGCCGGCAAGTGCCGTCCACGGGGTGAAGTGCACCCAGTCGATGTTCATTCTGTCGCTCCTGCGCAGAACGCTTGGTTATATCGATAGACAATATATTTATTTATAAACTGTTTCAAGTCCGTGCGCCTGGCTGCTGCAGGGGGCGCCCCCTCGATGGAAAGGCGCATTGAGCAGCGAGGGGCCGGCTCAGGGCCCGCCGGGTTCGGGGTACCAGTTGCCTGAGGCCCTGGCCGGTACTTCCGGATGAGGCCGGGAAACTGCCTGCCGTCTACGGTACAGGATAGGTTCCGCCAGAGCCTCGGGCGGGGTCCCGCCGATCAGTTCGCGGAAGGCGTGTGCGCTCAGCGGGCGGGCGAACAGCCAGCCCTGGCCGTAGTCGGCACCTTCGTTGCCGAGCAGGCGGGCCTGATCCTCGCGCTCAATGCCCTCGGCGATCACCTTGAGGCGCAGCGCCCTGGCCATGCGCACGATGTGCGGTGCGACGCCGCTGCTGGCGGCATCGGCGCCGAGAGCGTCGACGAAGGCCTTGTCGATCTTCAGGCAGTCCACCGGCAACGTCTGCAGATAGGCCAGGCTGGAGTAGCCGGTACCGAAGTCGTCGATCAGCACCCGGTGGCCGCGGGCGCGCAGTTCGGCCAGGTTCCGGCTGGCCGCCTGCAGGTCGATCAGGCCACGCTCGGTCACCTCGAAGGCGATCTGTTCGGGCCGGACGCCATGCCGGACGAGCAGGCGTTCGGTCAGCGGACCGATGCGCGGCACGCTAACGTCGCAGGCCGACAGGTTGATCGAGATGTACAGCTTGGGGTGATTGCGCAGCAGGTCGCCGAGCTGCTTCAGCACCTCTTCGAGGAGGAAGTCGGTAATCGCGCGGATCTGCCCGGTCGACTCGGCCAGCGGGATGAACTGCTCGGGACTGGTCAGGCTGCCGTCCGGGCGCTGCCAGCGCATCAGGGCTTCGGCGCCGATGCAGCGGCGGCTGGCGAGGTGGAAGATCGGCTGGTAATGGACCTGCAGTTCCTGACGGCGCAGGGCACCCTGCAGTTCCCGCGGAGCGACAGACGTCGGCGCACCAGCCAGAAGACCGCGCCGCCACCCAGCAGGGCCAGCAGCAGGCCGACGGGTAACAGGCGCTCCCAGTGGGTGCGAATGCGCTCGAGCAGCCTGGCGCGCGGGGCCACCAAGGCCAGCCGGTAATCCGGGGTGTCGTTCGGCAGCGCGTAGAAAGGCCTTCCGTCGAGCAGTTGCAGCGCGCTGCTGTCCGCCGTTCCGGGCAGGATCGTCAGGGGCGGTGTCGCAGCGAGGATCGGTAGAGCCTGCGTGCTGCCGCGGGGAATCAGGTAGACGGCGAGGCCGTCGGTGGGGTCGAAGGCGTCGAGCAGATGGCCGCGGGCGCTGGAAACCCGGAACGGGCCGTGGGCGACCATCAGGGGCATCGGCTGGGGGGCCAGGTCTTCGTCGGCAGCAGATGCGGCGCTCAACCAGTAGTCCAGGCCCTGGCTGTGGAAGTCCGCCGGCCGCGCCGGCTCCTCGGCAGCGTGACGCGGCCGGTTGGAGCAGTGCTGCCCCTCGGCGGCGAAGCTGGCCTCGTGGATGAAGCGGTGCTTGAAGCTCACCTGACGGAGACTTTCCAGCAGCGCCGGATCGCAGTGGCGCTGGGATTGCAGCTCCAGGCCGGCCAGCCCCTGGCGCATCTGCCCGAGAACTTGTTCGAGGCGTAGCAGCAGGCGTTCGCCACGGCTTTCAAGGTCTTCCCGTTGCGCCTCGCGCGCCTGGGAGAGCGCCAGCCCGAGGCCGAGCAGCGCGAGCAGGAGGGCGCCGGCCAGGGTCGTCAGCAGGGCCATCGGCCAGGGCCGGTAGAGGGACCGGCACAGTTGCACCAGGGCGTGTCGCATGTGAGCGCTCCTGACATCCTTTCAGGTCTGACGCCGGCCGTGTGTGTTCCTATCCCGTTTCGTTCAGGGTGGCCAGCAGGGCTGCGGTTTCGGCGTCCGGCGTGCCGTCGAAACGGGCCGGACGGTATTTCATCTGGAAGGCGGCGATGACCCGCCGTGTTTCGTCGTCGAGCACGCCATGCCGCTCCAGCGTATAACCGTGGCGGATCAGTTGCTCCTGAAACCAGGCGACATCCGGCAAATGGACCGCATAACGTTTCTGCAGTTCGGCGACCCGGCGTGCGTCGGGCCAGACGACCAGTCCGGCCTCGGCCAGGCGCTTCCAGGGAAACTGTGGTCCCGGGTCGACCTTGCGCAGCGGGGCGACGTCGCTGTGGCCGAGCACCGCTTCCGGCCCGAGGCCATGGCGCTTGAGGATATCCTTGAGCAGGACGATCAGCGCATCGATCTGCTCCGGCGGATAGGGATACCAGAGGCGCCCGTTGGGGGTGTCCAGATAGCCGGGATTGACCAGTTCGATGCCGATGCTGCTGGCGTTCAGCCAGGTTCTTCCGCGCCACTGGCTGTCTCCCGCATGCCAGGCGCGGCGTTCCTCTTTAACCAAACGGTAGATGGTCGCGGGCTTGGCGTCGATCAGATAGTGGCTGCTGACGTCGCCCTGGGTGAGCTGGCGCAACGATCCCGGCAGGTCCTCCGAGGTGTAGTGCAGGATGACGTACTGCACGCGGCTGTCCTGGCTGCGCGAGGTATGGCGGGTATCGATCCGCGGGCCGGCGGCGCAGCCGGCCAGCAGGGCGAGGATCAGGCTGAAGGCGAGGGGTCTCATGAAGTTCGGGGATGTCCGGCAAGGTTCGGGAGCGCGGCGGATGGGCCGTGCGCACCAGTGAAGTATTGCAAAAGCATGGCGATCTGCCGCGCTTGTCGCTGAGAGCGGTCGGCCGGCCGCTCCCGTTCAGGGGCGGGCCTGTGGCAGGGTATTGCGCCCGAAGTGTGCGGGCAGGCGGACCTCCACCGCCACCGGCAAGTGGTCGGAGATCCGCTGGCGCAGCACCTGCACGCGCTCCAGGGCCAGGCTGGTGCTGAGCAGAATATGATCGATGCAGCGCTGCGGACGCCAGCTGGGAAAGGTGGCCTCGATCTGCGGGGCGAGCAGGCCGAGGTCGCGCAGTGGCGAATGTTCCAGCAGCTCGCGGGCATGGGTGTTCATGTCACCCATCAGCACCAGATGGCGGTAGTCCCCGATCAGCTCGCGGATATAGGCGAGCTGGCGGGTGCGGGTCCGTGCGCCGAGAGCCAGATGCATCATCACCACCGCTAGGGCCTCGCGTCCCGTGCCGAAGCGCAGGAGTATCGCGCCGCGTCCCGGCGGGCCGGGCAGGGGGTGGTCTTCCAGCTCGGTGGGCTGCAGACGGCTGAGCAAGCCGTTGCTGTGCTGGGCCAGCGGGCCGAGGTTGCGGTTGAGCTGTTGGTACCAGTAGGGGAAGTTGCCGAGCTGGGCGAGGTGCTCCACCTGGTTGACGTAGTCGGAGCGCAGGCTGCCGCCATCGACCTCCTGCAGGGCCACCAGGTCGAAATCGGCGAGCAGGTCGCCGATTCGCTGCAGGTTCACCGCGCGCCCGGCATGCGGCAGCAGATGCTGCCAGCTGCGGGTCAGGTAATGTCGGTAGCCCTCGGTGCGGATGCCGACCTGGATATTGAAGCTCAGCAGACGCAGCCGGCCGTCGTCAGGCAGTCTGCCCGGCACTCGGCAGTGCGGATTGGTCCGCGGCTGCTGTATGGCGGCCTGGCGTTCAACCGTGCGTCGGCGCAGCATGGTTCCTCCTGCCCGTCGTCACTGGGCGGTGCGTTCCTGGTCGATCAGGTAGTCGGCCACCTGCAGGGTGTTCTGCGGGCCGCCGGCGCTGCCCAGATCGAAGCGGTATTTGCCGTTCACGACCATCACCGGGACGCCGGAAATCTGGTAGGCGATCGCCAGCTTCTTCGCCTTCTCCATCTGGGTCTTCACGTTGAAGGAGCCGTAGGTCTTGAGGAAGGCATCCTTGTCGATGCCGTGTCCGGCGAGAAACTCGGCCATTTCCTCGGGCGTGGCCAGCTTCTTGCCCTCCTTGTGGATGGCATCGAAGATGGCGGTATGGACCTTCGACTCGACGTTCATCGCCTCCAAGGTCAGGAACAGCTGGCCGTGGACGTTCCACAGGCCGCCGAACAGGGCCGGCACGCGCCGGAAACTCACGTCCTCGGGCAGCTTGCTGGCCCAGGCGTTGATGCTCGGCTCGAACTGGTAGCAATGCGGGCAGCCATACCAGAACAGCTCCACGACCTCGATCTTGCCCGGCTGCGCCACCGGCACATGGTTGGGCAGCTCGACATACTGCTTGCCGGCCTTGATGTCGGCGGGCGCGAGCGATTCTGCCTGGGCAGTCAGGGCGAGCAGGCCGGCACTGGCGAGAACGGCGCCGAGGATCAGTTTACGCATGCGTTACGACTCCTTGCATTGCTGAGGGGGACTTCCGGTACGAGCCGGTTTTCGACCCGGCGGGGGCAAAGCGGATGGGCCTATTGTAAGGGGAGGGCCAATGAAAAAGGGCGGCCATCTGCCGCCCTTTTTCGATGCCGGTGAACCGTGCTCAGTGCAGGCCCTGGATGTAGCTGGAGATCGCGGCGATATCCTTGTTGCTCAGCTTGGCGGCGATGGAGCGCATGATCATGCTGTCGCCATCGTTGGTGCGCACGCCTTCGCGGAAGTTGGTCAGCTGCGTGGCCACGTACTTCGCGTGCTGACCGCCCAGTCTCGGGTAGGCGGCCGGCGCGTTGCCTTCGCCGTTCGGCGAATGGCAACCGGTGCAGGCAGGCATGCCGTCGGCCAGCTTGCCGCCGCGGTACAGCGCTTCGCCGGCCTTGACCAACTGGGGATCGGCGGCGCCGACGCCCATCTTCTGGGCGGAGAAGTAGGCAGCGATGTCGGCCATGTCCTGGTCGCTCAACGGATCGAGCATGCCGGTCATCTGCGGCACGTTACGGCCGACGCCAGCGGCGGCGCCCGGCGCCGTGCCGGCCTTGATGTCCTGCATCTGCTTGAGCAGATAGCGCTCGCCCTGGCCGGCCAGTTTCGGGAAGTCCGGCACCGGGCTGTTGCCGTCCGGGCCGTGGCAGGCGCCGCATACGGCCGCCTTGCCCTGACCGGCGGCGGCATCGCCCGCGGCATGGGCAAGACCGGTGATCCCCAGGGTTAACAGCAGAGTCACGAGTGCTTTGTTCATCAGCTAATCCAAATCACGGCTCAAGAAAGTTGTTGTCGTCCGATGGGCCCGGCTTTTCAGGGGAATTCCCGGCGGCTTCGGCGTGGCTGTCCATGCATCCATGCGCGCCTGCGGGGCCAGAGTCGACTGGGCAGCTGGCAGTCAAGGGCAGCATCACGACACTGCGGCGGGCGATCGGGCTTCTGAGCCGGCCTTCCGCAGGGAACAAGCACCGTGCTGGCAACGTACGGTCAGTCTTAAACCGTTCCCGTGAACACTTACCCTGGGACAGGGGCAAAGCGCACACAAAATCCGCGGTATTATATACTCGTGACTCCGAAACGGAAACGACATGGCGCCGCAGCCTGCGTGTGCCAGCCCAGCGGAAACTCCCCCCGATGTCCTTCAAGAATCCCATTCTCGGCCTGTGCCAGCAGGCTGCCTTCATGATCAGCGCCGCCCGGGTCGACCAGTGTCCCGCCGACGAAGGCTTCGAGGTTGCCTTCGCCGGACGCTCCAATGCCGGCAAGTCCAGTGCGCTGAACACCCTGACCCACGCCAATCTGGCGCGCACCTCGAAGACCCCGGGGCGCACCCAGTTGCTGAACTTCTTCCGTCTCGACGACGAGCGCCGTCTGGTCGACCTGCCCGGCTACGGCTATGCCAAGGTGCCGATTCCTCTCAAGCAGCACTGGCAGCATCACCTGGAGGCTTACCTGGGCAGCCGCCGCAGCCTGGCCGGCGTGATTCTGCTGATGGACATCCGCCACCCGCTGACCGACTTCGACCGGATGATGCTCGACTGGGCCGGCGCCAGCGGCATGCCCATGCACATCCTGCTGACCAAGGCCGACAAGCTGGCCTTCGGCGCGGCGAAGAACGCCCTGCTCAAGGTTCAGCGGGACATCCGCCAGGGCTGGGGCGAAGGCGTGAGCCTCCAGCTGTTCTCGGCGCCCAAGCGCCAGGGGATCGAGGAGGCCCACGGCGTGCTGGCGCACTGGCTGAACCTGGTCGAGGAGGAGGGCGACGAGGCGGACGCCGGGGCCTGAGCCCGGCAGGCCGGCTCATTCGTGCCAGGTGCGGCCCTGCTGTTCGAGCAGGCTGTGCGCCTGCTCCGGCCCCAGGAGCCGGCAGGATAGGGGCGCGGCCGCTGATAGTAAGCGTGCCAGCCGGCGATGATCGGATCGACCCAGCGCCAGGCGGCCTCCACCTCGTCGCGGCGCATGAACAGAGTGGAGTCGCCCTCCACCACGTCCAGCAGCAGGCGTTCGTAGGCGTCCCAGCGGCGCTTCTGGCGGAAGGCATGAGCCAGGTTGAGATCCAGCTCCACCGGCGCCAGGTGCATGCCCTTGCCCGGGCTCTTGGCCATCAGCTGCAGGCTGATCGACTCCTCCGGCTGCAGGCGGATCAGCAGGCGATTGGCCTGGCCGTCCAGGAATAACCGGTGCGGCACCGGCTTGAACTGGATGACGATCTCCGAACTCTTCTTCGCCATGCGCTTGCCGGTGCGCAGGTAGAAGGGCACGCCGGCCCAGCGCCAGTTGTCGATCTCGGCATGCACCGCGACGAAGGTTTCGGTATCGCTGTCGTTGTCGACATGCTTCTCGAAGTAGTAGGCCGGTACCTCCTGCCCGCCGATCTTTCCGGCGGCGTACTGGCCGCGCACCGTGCGGTCCTTCACGTCGAAACCGTTGATGGGTTTCAGCGCCTCGAGGATCTTCACCTTCTCGTTGCGCACCGCTTCGGCATCGAAGCGCACCGGTGCTTCCATGGCGACCAGGCAGAGCAGTTGCAACAGGTGGTTCTGCAGCATGTCGCGCATCGCCCCGGCCTGGTTGTAGTAGCTGCCGCGGTTCTCCACGCCGAGGGTTTCGCAGACGCTGATCTGCACGTGGTCGATGTGCCCGGCGCGCCAGACCGGCTCGAACAGGGCGTTGGCGAAGCGCAGCGCCATCAGGTTCTGTACGGTTTCCTTGCCCAGATAATGGTCGATGCGGAAGACCTGCGACTCCTGGAACACCCGGCCGATCGCCTGGTTGATCGCCAGCGCCGACGCCAGCGAGTGGCCGATGGGTTTTTCCAGCACAATGCGCGTGTCGCTGCCGGCCAGGCCGGCGTTGGCCAGGTGCGCGGCGATATCCTCGAACAGGCCGGGGGCGGTGGCCAGGTAGTAGATGCGCCCGCGCTGGCAGGCGTCGCCCAGATGCCGGCTCAGGCGGCCATAGTCGGCACTCTGGCTGGCGTCCATGGCGAAATAGTCGATCCGTTCGGCGAAGCCCTGCCAGGTGGCGGTGTCGAAGTTCGCCCGCGCCACATGGGCGCGGCAATGGCGCTCGGCCAGGGCGCGGTAGGCATCGCGGCTCAGCGGCTTGCGCGCCAGGGCGAGGATGCGCATGTCGGCCGGCAGGCGCCGGTCGCGATGCAGATGGTAGAGGGCCGGCAGCAACTTGTGCAGCGCCAGGTCGCCAGTGCCGCCGAAAACCAGCATGTCGCAGGGATGGATCACAACAGCCTCCAAGGCGTTTGGCTATGGGCTGGAAGTTCGTCGTGTAGTATAACTACAGGCGCACTACAGCCCGACTCCCGATCATAACCGAGTTCAGCCCCCGTGAATCTCTTGCAGCATATTGCCAATCGCGCGCCCTGTTGCGCAAGTCGGAACTCAAGGTGGCCGATCATGTACTCCTGGATCCGGCGGCGGCGATGCACAGCTCCATGGCCAGCCTGGCCCAGGAGGTCGGGGTCAGCGAGCCGACCATCGTGCGCTTCTGCCGGGCCATCGGCTGTACCGGCTTCCAGGACCTCAAGCTGAAGCTGGCGCAGAGCCTGGCCGCCGGCGCCAGCTTCGGCCAGTTCGCCATCCACGAGAACGATTCGGTCGTCGACTTCAGCCTGAAGATCTTCGACACCACCCTGCATACCCTGATGGAGGTGCGCGAGCGGCTCGATCCGGAAGCGCTGCAGCGTGCCATCGACGCCATCGCCAAGGCCCCGCGCATCGAGTTCTATGGCTTCGGCGCCTCCGGCGCGGTGGCCGTCGATGCCCAGCACAAGTTCTTCCGCCTGCTGCTCACCGCCGCCGCCTATTCCGACCCGCACATGCAGGCCATGTCGGCGGTGACCCTCAAGGCCGGCGACGTGGCGATCTGCATTTCCAGTCGGGGCGCTCCAAGGACCTGCTGATCACCGCCAACCTGGTCCGCGAGACCGGAGCCACCCTGATCACCCTGTGCCCCGGGCAGACGCCGCTGGCCGAGTTGGCCAACATCAACGTGGCGATCGACGTGCACGAGGACACCGAGGTCTACACCCCGCTGACTTCGCGCATCGCCCACCTGGTGGTGATCGACGTGCTGGCCATGGGCGTGGCCATGGCCCGCGGGCCGGACCTGGTCAACCACCTGAAGAGCGTCAAGCGCAGCCTGCGCAGCCTGCGTCTGTCGCCCAAGGCGGTGCGCGCGGCGGAGGAGTGACGCACCGGGCGGTCACGGGTCATGCCAGTGTCATGCCCCTGCCGTGAAAGCGTCACCGGCCACCGGCCATTCTGAGGGTCCCCGATCCCCCGCAGGGAGACCCTCATGCCTCGCCATACGGAAGACGCGTATTACCCTTGCCCCCAGGACACCAAGGCTCGCCGCAAGCGGCTGGACGAGCGGCGCATGCACTTTCGCCGGGCCATCGAGCGCTACGACGAGCAGCGCCAGCTGCAGCACGAGCTGGACGATTTCCCGGACCTGCTGGCGGTCAGCCTGTTGCCTGCATCTCTGGCGATTTCCCGGCAAAACGCCCGGCCAGCGCGCTGATCTGCGCGCGTTCGGCGCGGATGAAGGTTTCGAAGGCCCGCGCCACCGGACTCAACCGCTTGCCCTCGGCATGCACCAGGCACCAGCTGTGGTACAGTGGCAACTCCGCCACCGGCAGCTCGCAGAGCTGGCCGGTGGCCAGTTCCAGGCTCGCCGCATGGCGCGGCAGCAGGGCCAGACCGAGGCCGGCGATCACCGCCTGCAATTGCGCCTCGGTCGAGCCGATCTCCAAGGTTTCGGCGAAGTGCGCACGCTTCTGGTGGCAGTACTCCTCGGTAGCCCGGCGGGTGCCGGAGCCGGCCTCGCGCAGCAAGAGCGGAAAGTCCGTCAGGTCCTGCAGGCGCAGGCCCGGCCGCGCGCACAGCGGATGTCCGGGCGGCGCCACGGCGATGATCGGATTGTTGAGAAAGGGATAGAAGTTCAGCGCCAGCTCGGTCGGCACCTGCGACATGATCAGCAGGTCGTCGCGGCTCATCGACAGGCGGCGCACCGCTTGGGCGTGATTGACCACCACCAGTTGCAGGCTGACCTCCGGGTGCTGGGCGCGGAAGGCGGCGAACAGGTGCGGCACCAGGTACTTGGCGCTGGATTCCACCGCCAGGTTGAGCTGGCCCTGCAGCGAGCCCTGCAGGTCCGACAGCTGCATGTCGAGGCTCTCCAGGC
The DNA here is from genome assembly GCF_059739045.1 of Azotobacter tropicalis. Taxonomy (NCBI): domain Bacteria; kingdom Pseudomonadati; phylum Pseudomonadota; class Gammaproteobacteria; order Pseudomonadales; family Pseudomonadaceae; genus Azotobacter; species Azotobacter tropicalis. The sequence goes on along the minus strand of NZ_AP046059.1, from coordinate 2,648,037 downwards.
GGCCGAAGATGTCCTCGCTGGCCTTCAGCAGCGCCTCGGCAGCCGGCGTCAGGTAGAGCTTCTTGGCCACGTACTCGAACAGCGGCTGGCCGACCAGCTCCTCCAGCTGACGGATCTGCAGGCTGACCGCCGGCTGGGTCAGTGCCATCTCCTCGGCGGCGCGGCTGTAGGAACGGCTCTCGCATACCGCGCGAAATACCCGAAGCTGGCGCAGGGTCAGGCGCATCAAGGACTTACGCATGGTGACCTCGGTGGCGAAAAGGCGCGCGATGCGGTTTTTGGCAGGAAAGACCGCATGTCGGCGGTGGCTATACGTGGATGTATAAGTTGTAGTTTATGCCTAACCTAACAAATATTCATTTTTCTTAATCGATCCCCCGGCCTAGGGTTAGCACACCTGCCGACTGACCGTCCGAGTTGGCCAGTTCAGCCGAGGGAGACCTCCGTGATAAGAAAAATCCTCATTGCCAACCGTGGCGAGATTGCCGTCCGCATCGTGCGTGCCTGCGCCGAGATGGGCATCCGCTCGGTGGCCATCTTCTCCGAAGCCGACCGCCACGCCCTGCACGTCAAGCGGGCCGACGAGGCGCATTTCATCGGCGAGGATCCGCTGGCCGGCTACCTGAACCCGCGCAAGCTGGTCAACCTGGCGGTGGAAACCGGCTGCGACGCCTTGCACCCGGGCTACGGCTTCCTCTCGGAAAACGCCGAGCTGGCGGAGATCTGCGCCCAGCGCGGGATCAAGTTCATCGGCCCGAGCGCGGAAGTGATCCGCCGCATGGGCGACAAGACCGAGGCGCGGCGCAGCATGATCGCCGCCGGCGTGCCCTGCACCCCCGGCACCGAAGGCAACGTCGCCGATCTGGCCGAGGCCCTGCGCGAAGCCGAGCGCATCGGCTACCCGGTGATGCTCAAGGCCACCTCCGGCGGCGGCGGCCGCGGCATCCGCCGCTGCAACAGCGTCTCCGAGCTGGAGCACGCCTACCCGCGGGTGATCTCCGAGGCGACCAAGGCTTTCGGCAGCGCGGAAGTCTTCCTCGAGAAGTGCATCGTCAACCCCAAGCACATCGAGGCGCAGATCCTCGCCGACTCCTTCGGCAACACCGTGCACCTGTTCGAACGCGACTGCTCGATCCAGCGTCGCAACCAGAAGCTGATCGAGATCGCCCCGAGCCCGCAGCTGACCCCGAGCAGCGCGCCTACATCGGCGACCTGGCGGTGCGCGCGGCCAAGGCGGTGGGCTACGAGAACGCCGGCACCGTGGAGTTCCTGCTCGCCGAGGGCGAGGTGTACTTCATGGAGATGAACACCCGGGTCCAGGTGGAGCACACCATCACCGAGGAAATCACCGGCATCGACATCGTCCGCGAGCAGATCCGCATCGCCTCGGGCCTGCCGCTCTCCATCGAGCAGAAGGACATCCAGCACCGCGGCTACGCCCTGCAGTTCCGCATCAACGCCGAGGATCCGAAGAACAATTTCCTGCCGAGCTTCGGCAAGATCACCCGCTACTACGCCCCCGGCGGCCCCGGCGTGCGCACCGACACGGCGATCTACACCGGCTACACCATCCCGCCGTACTACGACTCGATGTGCCTGAAGCTGATCGTCTGGGCGCTGACCTGGGAAGAGGCGCTGGCCCGCGGCCTGCGTGCCCTGGACGACATGCGCGTGCAGGGGGTGAAGACCACCGCGCCCTACTACCAGCAGATTCTCGGCAACCCGGATTTCCGCAGCGGACAGTTCAACACCAGCTTCGTCGACGAACACCCGGAACTGCTCAACTACTCGATCAAGCGCAGGCCTGGCGAACTGGCCATCGCCATCGCCGCCGCCATCGCCGCCCATGCCGGGCTCTGACGAACACCAGCCCGGCTGCGCTCTGGCTGCAGGCTCAAGAGGAACTGACGAATGAAGAAGATCACGGTCACCGACACCATCCTGCGTGACGCCCACCAGTCGCTGATCGCCACCCGCATGCGCCTTGAGGACATGCTGCCGATCTGCGACAAGCTGGACAAGGTCGGCTACTGGTCGCTGGAAGTCTGGGGCGGCGCCACCTTCGACGCCTGTATCCGCTTCCTCAAGGAAGACCCCTGGGAGCGCCTGCGCCAGCTGCGCGCCGCGCTGCCCAACACCCGCCTGCAGATGCTCCTGCGCGGCCAGAACCTGCTCGGCTACCGCCACTACAGCGATGACGTGGTCAAGGCCTTCGTCGCCAAGGCGGCGGTCAACGGCATCGACGTGTTCCGCATCTTCGATGCGATGAACGACGTGCGCAACCTGCGCGTGGCGATCGAGGCGGTCAAGGCCGCCGGCAAGCACGCCCAGGGCACCATCTGCTACACCACCAGCCCGGTGCACAGCGTCGCCTCCTTCGTCGAGCTGGGCAAGCGCATGCAGGAGAAGGGCGTCGACTCCCTGGCGATCAAGGACATGGCCGGTCTGCTGACCCCCTACGCCACCGCCGAGCTGGTCGCCGCGCTGAAGGCCGAGATCGACCTGCCGGTGTTCATCCACTCCCACGACACCGCGGGCCTCGGTGCCATGTGCCAGCTCAAGGCCATCGAGGCCGGCGCCGATCACATCGACACCGCCATCTCCAGCTTCGCCTGGGGCACCAGCCACCCCGGCACCGAGTCGATGGTCGCCGCCCTGCGCGGCAGCCAGTACGACACCGGCCTGGACCTGGAGCTGCTGCAGGAGATCGGCCTGTACTTCTACGCGGTGCGCAAGCGCTATCACCAGTTCGAGAGCGAATTCACCGCGGTCGACACCCGCGTGCAGGTCAACCAGGTACCCGGCGGCATGATGTCCAACCTGGCCAACCAGCTGAAGGAGCAGGGCGCCCTGCACCGCATCAACGAGGTGTTCGAGGAGATTCCGAAGGTGCGCGCCGACCTCGGCTACCCGCCGCTGGTCACCCCCACCTCGCAGATCGTCGGCACCCAGGCGGTGTTCAACGTGCTCGCCGGCGAGCGCTACAAGACCATCACCAACGAGGTGAAGCTCTACCTGCAGGGCCGCTACGGCAAGGCGCCGGGCAAGGTCAACGAGCACCTGCGCTTCCAGGCGATCGGCAACGAGGAGGTCATCGACGTGCGTCCGGCCGACCTGCTCAAGCCGGAAATGACCAAGCTGCGCACGGAGATCGGCGACCTGGCGCGCAACGAGGAGGACGTGCTGACCTACGCCATGTTCCCCGACATCGGTCGCAAGTTCCTCGAGGAGCGCAAGGCCGGCACCCTGGTGCCCGAAGCCCTGCTGCCGATCCCCACCGCGGGCGCCGGCCCGGCCAGCGAGGGCGTGCCCACCGAGTTCCTCATCGACGTGCACGGCGAGACCTACCGGGTGGACATCACCGGCGTCGGCCTCAAGGGCGAGGGCAAGCGCCACTTCTATCTGTCCATCGACGGCATGCCGGAAGAGGTGGTGTTCGAGCCGCTCAACGAGTTCGTCGCCGGCGGCTCCGGCAAGCGCAAGCAGGCCGGTGGCCCGGGCGACGTCAGCACCAGCATGCCGGGCAACATCGTCGACGTCCTGGTCAAGGAAGGCGATGCGGTCAAGGCCGGCCAGCCGGTGCTGATCACCGAAGCGATGAAGATGGAGACCGAAGTCCAGGCGCCGATCGCCGGCACGGTCAAGGCCATCCACGTCGCCAAGGGCGACCGCGTCAATCCCGGCGAGCTGCTGGTGGAGATCGAGGGCTGATTCGCAAGTCTTGAAAGTTTGAAAGGCGGTTTGGGGAGTCGTGAGACTCCCTTTTTTTTTTGCGTTTCCGGCGGCGGGAGAGGCGGACTCTCCCGCCGCCCTCTCTCAGCGCAGCCCGGCGAGGATCTCGAACGAGCGCAGGCGGGCGATCGGGTCGTAGAGGTCGCCGGTGAAGATCAGCTCGTCGGCGTCGGTCTGCTCGAGCAGCACCTCCAGGCGGGCGCGGACCTTCTCCGGGCCGCCGATCACCGCCAGGCCGAGGACGTCGCCGACCGCTGCCTGTTCGTGCGGCTGCCAGCGGCCGACCATCGATTCCACCGGCGGGCGCAGCACCCGGCTTTCGCCGCGGATCAGCGCCAGTGCGCGCTGAAAGGCCGTGGTGGCGAGGTAGCCGGCTTCCTCGTCGGTGGCGGCGGCGATCAGCGGCACGCCGAGCATCACGTAGGGCTTGTCGAGCGCCGGCGAGGGTCGGAAATTCTGGCGATAGAGACGGATCGCCTCATGCAGGTAGCGTGGCGCGAAATGCGAGGCGAAGGCGTAGGGCAACCCCTTGCGCGCCGCCAGACGGGCGCTGAACAGGCTGGAGCCGAGCAGCCAGATCGGCACCTCGGTGCCGACTCCGGGCATGGCGATCACCCGCTGGCCGGGCTGCGCCGGCGCGAGCAGGGCCTGCAGCTCCTCGACATCCGCCGGAAAGTCCTCGTCGCTGCCCAGGCGGTCGCGGCGCAGGGCGCGGGCGGTGTAGGGGTCGGTGCCCGGCGCGCGGCCGAGGCCGAGGTCGATGCGCCGCGGATAGAGGGTGGCGAGGGTGCCGAACTGCTCGGCGACCACCAGCGGCGCATGGTTGGGCAGCATGATGCCGCCGGCGCCGACACGGATCCGCGAGGTGCCGGCCGCCAGGTAGCCGATCAGCACGGCGGTGGCGGAGCAGGCGATGCCGTCCATGTTGTGGTGCTCGGCCACCCAGAAGCGGGTGAAGCCCAGGGCTTCGGCATGCCGGGCCAGCTTCAGGGAATTCTGCAGGGCTTCGGCCGGTCCGCTGTCGTCGCGGATCGGCGCCAGGTCGAGAATGGAAAAGGCGGTGGCGGCCAGTCGTGGCATGGGGATCTCCTTGAAGTGCCCTTGCGGGCTTGCCGGTGAGGCTAAAACAAAAGGCTGTGCCGCTTGGCCGGTTTCGTGCGCGGACTTCGTGCCGGATGGCCCGCGCCTTCGCCGTTGGCGGCGAAGGGCAGGGGGCGTGCTCTGCCGGTGTCAGCTGTCGGCCAGGCGGAAGCCGACCTTCAGGGTGACCTGATAGTGGCCGACCGCGCCGTTCTCCAGGTGGCCGCGGATCTCGGCCACCTCGAACCACTCCAGGTAGTCGAGGGTCTTCGACGCCTCGGCCAGGGCGTTGCTGATGGCGTCCTCGATGCTGCTGCGCGAGGAACCGACGATTTCGATCTTCTTGTAGGTGTGATGGTCGGACATGCTGGTCTCCCTGATGGGGGGCAGGCGCCTGCCCCGTTCGGATGAGGCAGGCCAAAGCCGCGAGAGTTCAGTCGTGAGCGTGCCGCTCAGCCGGGCGCCGACGGCTCGGAACCGTGCAGGAAGCCCTCGGCCTGCATCCGCCACAGCGAGGCGTACAGGCCGTCGCGGGCGAGCAGTTCGGCCGGGCTGCCGTCCTCCACCACCTTGCCGTTCTGCAGCACCAGGATGCGGTCGAAGTTGGCCACGGTGGACAGCCGGTGCGCCACCGCCAGCACCGTGCGGCCGCGCACCAGGTCGGCCAGGGCGACCTGGATCTCCGCCTCGGAATGGGTGTCGAGGGCCGAGGTGGCTTCGTCGAGGATCAGGATCGGCGCGTCCTTGAGGAAGGCCCGGGCGATCCCCAGGCGCTGCCGCTGGCCGCCGGAGAGCCGCGCCCCGCGCTCGCCGACCTGGGTGTCGTAGCCGTGCCGCAGTTCGCGGATGAAGGTGTCGCAGTAGGCCAGGCGCGCCGCTTCCTCGACCTCCCGGTTGCCGGCCTCCGGGCGGCCGTAGCGGATGTTCTCGCGGATGCTGCGGGCGAACAGCGCGGTTTCCTGCGGCACCACGGCGATCATCTGGCGCAGGCTGTCGACGCTGACCTGGCGGATGTCGTGCCCGTCGATCAGGATCTGGCCCTCCTTGACGTCGTCCAGGCGCTGGATCAGTTGCACCAGGGTCGATTTGCCGGCGCCGCTGGGGCCGACCAGGCCGACCTTCTGCCCGGCCGGGATGTGCAGGTTGAAGCCCTGGAACACCTGCCGGCCATCCGGGTAGCTGTAGCTCACGTCGATCAGATCGATGGTGCCGTCGACGTCGGGCAGCGGCAGGTGGGCGTCCTTCACGGCGTGCGGCCTGACGATCACGCGCAGGGTGTCGGCGATGGCGCTGAGTTGCTGCACGGCGTCGACCAGGGCCAGCGCCAGGTCGCGGGAGCCGTTGAGGATGCGGAAGGTCAGCGCACTGACCAGCACCACGTCGCCGGCGCTGACGCGGCCGGCGCGCCACAGCAGGATGGCCCAGATCAGCATGCCGGCGGCCATCAGCGACAGGCAGATGTCGTGCAGCACGCGGGTCTTCTCCATGTACAGCCAACTGCCCCGGTGGGCGCGCGCCTCGCGGCCGATCTTGCGCGCCAGGCGATCGCTCTCCCGGTCGCGGGCGGAGAAGGCCTTGATGGTCCAGACGTTGGACACCGCATCGACCAGCTCGCCGCCGACCTGGGCGGCCTGGGCGGCGTAGCGCTGGTGCTTGTCCCGCCCGCGGATGCCGTAGGCGGTGATCAGCACGGCGACCAGCAGCACCACGACGATCAGCGACACGGCCATGCGCCAGTCGACGGTGAACAGCACCACCACCGCGCCGAAGAAGTCGACCAGCGGCGGCATGATCTTCCAGGCGAAGCCGCCATAGATGTTGCCCGCCGCCATGCCGGTGGCGGTGATGCGGTTGCCCAGGGCGCCGGCGAAGTGCTCGTTGAAGTAGCGCATGGGGTGGCCGGTGAGGTAGCGGAACAGCTCGACGCGGATGTCCACGCAGCTGGCCACCACGGTGCGGCAGCCGAGCCAGCCGCTCAGCCGCCAGAGGCCGTTCTCGGCGGCGATCAGGCCGAGGAACAGGGCCAGCGGCGTCCACACGTCGGCGTGCTGGCGGTCGCCGCCGGTGGCCAGGGCGTCGACCAGCAGCTTCATGCCGTACTGTACGGCCACCGCGCAACTGGAGGCGGCGAAGATCAGCACGAACATCAGGCCGAAGTGCCAGGGGCGCATGCGCAGGTAGCGCCACAGGAAGGGCAGCGTCTGGCTCGGCAGCTGCAATCGTCGGCGGGGGGCAGACTTGTTTTTTGGGCTCATGACGGGAAATGCGATGCGCTCGGGTCTTCCAGCAATCGGGACAGACGGGCTTGCTGCGTGCGCAGCTCGGTCTGCAGCGGGCTGTGCAGTATGCGCCGACCCTGGTTGTCGGGCACCCCGATCAGGCCGGTCGAGCAGTGCCGTTCGTCGAACCAGCCGGGATAGTCCTGGATCGGGTAGAGGCAGATGCCCTCGATCGGCACGCCGCGCTGCAGGGCGGCGAAGGCCTGCTCGGCGACGTAGCGCAGCCAGGGCGCGCGGGCCTCGCCCTCGGCGCCGGTCTCGGCGATCAGGAGGGGTCGCCGGTAGCGCTGGTAGACCTCGGCGAGGATGCCCTGGAAGGGCCGGTAGGCCGGGTGGCCGAGGGGGATGGTGGCGCCGTCGTGGAACCACTGGTTGTCCGAGTAGTAGTTGACGCCGACGATGTCCAGGTACTCGGGACGGCCGCCGAGTCCCGGCCAGGCCCGCCCGGTGAGCAGGTCCCAGGCCTCGTACTGGGCCTCGCGATGCGCCTCGGCCGCCTGGGTGTCGGCGGGCCGGGACGGCAACACGTGGATCACCGGGTCGATCTGCACGAAGCGCGCGCGCGGCTCGACGGCACGGATCGCCTCGATCGCCGCGATGTTGGCGCGCACCAGCTGGTGCTTGAGCTCCTGGCCGCGGCCGCGGGCCAGCGGGTTGAACAGCGCCTGGTCGCCGCCGGCCCAGGCCCAGTAGGAGATCTCGTTGACCGGCGAATAGAAGGGCTCGGCGATGCCCTCGTCGCGCAGCAGCCGGGCCAGGGCGGCGGCGAAGCGGGCGAAGCGCTCGACGAAGGCCGGCCGCCAGATGTCGAGGTCGTCCGGCCAGCCGTAGTGGCAGATGTCCCAGATCACCTGCAGGCCCTGGTCCTGGGCGGCGCGCAGCATGGGCAGGAAGCTCGACCAGTCGTACTGGTCCGGCGAGCGCTCGATCAGGTGCCAGCGCGCGCCGTCGCGCACGGTGAACAGCGCGTGGGCGGCCATGAGGGCGTAGTCGGTGGCCGCGTGAAGGTCATGGCCGGTGGCGGCGATCAGGTCGAGGCGCAGGTCGTCGTGGCGACGGTGCGTGGAGCACTCGAAGCCGCCCTGGAAGAAACCGGCGAAGACGGTCGGTCGGTGCATCATCCACTCCTGCCTGGGAATGCTGGTCTGATACCCCAAGGGCGCGGCAGGCGCGGTGCACCCGGCGCCGCGCAGGGCGGCATCCTAGGACGCCTGCCGGGCCAGGCTCGCGGCGTGCTCCGGGCTCTCGTCCGGCGCCGCACCGCGCTCGGCCTCCTCGATGCGCTTGTACAGCGCCAGGGCCTGGCCGACCACCTGGTCCATATTGTAGTACTTGTAGGTGCCCAGCCGGCCGAGGAAGGTCACCCCCGGCGTGGCGTCGGCCAGCGCCTGGTAGCGCCGGTACAGCTCGGTGTTCTCCTGGCGCGGGATCGGGTAGTAGGGCTCGCCCTCGGCCGAGGGGTACTCGTAGGTGATGCTGGTCTTGTGATGGCGCTGGCCGGTCAAGTGCTTGTACTCGGTGATCCGCGTCCAGGGCACGTCCTCGGCCGGGTAGTTGACCACCGCCACCGGCTGCAGCTGCTCCCGGTCGAGGGTCTCGTGGCGAAACTGCAGCGAGCGGTAGGGCAGGCGGCCGTAGCAGTGGTCGAAGTACTCGTCGATCGGCCCGCAGTAGACCAGGTGCCGGTAGCGCACCGCCTTGCGGATCTCGCGGTAGTCGGTGTTGAGCAGGATCTTGATGTTGGGGTGGTCGAGCATCCGCTCGAACAGCCGGGTGTAGCCGTGCAGCGGCATCTGCTGGAAGCTGTCGGTGAAGTAGCGGTCGTCGTCGCTGGTGCGCGTCGGCACCCGCGCGGTGACCGAGCGGTCCAGCTGCGATGGGTCCAGGCCCCACTGCTTGCGGGTGTAGCCGCGGAAGAACTTCTCGTACAGCTCGCGGCCGATCTGGTTGACCACCACGTCCTCGCTGCTGCGGATCTCAGCCACCGGCTCGGCGCGGGTGGCGAGGAAGGCCGCGGCCCCGGCCTCGTCCAGCGCCAGGCCGTAGAGCAGGTTCAGGGTGATGCGGTTGATCGGGATCGGCACCTGCCGGCCGTCGACCTCGGCAAGCACCCGGTGCTCGTAGGGGCGCCATTCGGTGAAGCGCGACAGGTAGTCGACGATGCGCTGCGAATTGGTGTGGAAGATGTGCGGCCCGTAGCGGTGCACCAGGATGCCGTCGTCGTCGTAGTGGTCGTAGGCGTTGCCGCCGATGTGCGGGCGCCGGTCGATCAGCAGCACGCGCTTGTCGAGGCCGGCGGCCAGGCGCTCGGCCAGCACACTGCCGGCGAAGCCGGCGCCGACGATCAGGTAGTCGAAACCCTGGCGCTTGCCGCGCCGGCTGCCGTTCGGTTCATCGTGCATGCGATCTTCTCCCTCATCTGTGCCCAGGTGGTGTCCCAGGACATGTCGGCGAGCAGCGCATCGGCGCGCTCGAGCAGGCGTTCGCGGTCGGCGCTGTCGCGCAGGGCGGCCTCGCAGGCGGCAACGAAGGGGGCCGCGCCGGCGGCGATGCGCACCAGGCCGCTGTCGCCGTAGCTGCGCACCACGTCGGCGATCGGCGTGGACACCACCGGGCGGCCGCCGGCCAGGTATTCCGGGGTTTTGGTCGGGCTGATGAAGCGCGTCGACTCGTTCAGCGCGAAGGGCATCAGCGCCACGTCCCAGCCGGCCAGGTAGCGCGGCAGCTCGTCGTAGACCTTGCCGCCGAGGAAGTGCAGGTTGGGGCGGCGCGGCAGGCTGGCCGGATCGATCTTCACCACCGGGCCGAGCATCACCAGCTGCCAGTCGGGCCGCCGCGCGGCCAGCGCATCCAATAGCCCGAGGTCCAGGCGCTCGTCGATCACCCCGTAGAAGCCCAGGCGCGGGTGCGCCAGCGTCGCCTGGTCGGGCGGATCGGCCTGCGGCGTGCGGGCGGCGGCGAAGTGGGCGATGTCGACGCTGCTGGGAAAGGGATGGACGTTGGCATGGCGCTGGCGCTTGGCTTCCCAGAGGCTGTAGCCGCCGGTGAACACCAGATCGGCGCGCTCCAGCAGCGCGGTTTCGCGCTCGACCAGCTCGGGCGGCGCGCCGCGGAAGGCCGACAGCTCGTCCATGCAGTCGTAGACCACCGCCTCGGCGGCCAGGTGCTCGCTATAGGCCAGCGCCATCGGCGTGTAGTACCAGAGGATCAGGCGCCGCGGGCGCTGCGCGGCCAGGTGCTCGTCGAGCAGGCGGCGCAGGACGGCCGCCGCCGCCGGGCCTTGGCAGTCCGCCGGCAGGTGCGGCACCAGCACCTGCACGCCTTCCTCGTGGCGGCTTTCCAGCCAAGGCTCGCCGCTGGCGTCGGCCATGGGCTCCTCGAAGAACAGCACCCGCCAGTCGCGGGCGAAGCGCGCCATCAGGTGCTGCGGGCGCTGGTAGACGAAGCTCCAGCGCAGATGGGACAGGCACAGCAAGGTCGGCGCATCCGCCGTGTAGTCGATCGGTGCCGCAGCCGTGGTCTGGCTCGATTTGCCGAGGGCGTATTGGAAGGGGCCTGCCCAGCTCATGCCTGTTCTCCCGTGCGGACGCCGGCTGCCTCCTGCTCCCGGGTTGTCGGTGTCTGGCTCGCCGTCCGGCAGGGGGCGAGCCGTCATGGGAGGTATGGACTGGAGGAAAAGCGGCCAGGTTCCGCCTGCCCGCCGGGCGGCCGTCGAGCCGTGCAGCCCGGCGGCCGGCAGGGAACTCCGCTGGCGGCGGAGCATCCGTATTTTCATGCTCGGCTCGTTTCGGCCCGACGAGCCGGCCACCGGCATCGCCTCCGGCGCCTCGCGGTGCCGGCGCGCTCCGCCTGGCTGGCCCGTCGCCCTGCTCGCAGACGGCGGTACGGAGGTCCTGAATGATTCTGGTGACTGGAGGTGCGGGTTACATCGGCTCCCATGCGGTGCTCGAACTGCTCGGCGCCGGCCACGACGTGCTGGTGCTGGACAACCTGTGCAACAGCTCGGTGCTCGCGCTCGAACGCCTGGGGCAGCTCAGTGACCGAACGTTCGACTTCGTGCAGGGCGACATCCGCAACCGCCGGCTGCTCGACCGCTTGCTCCAGCAATACCCGATCGACGCGGTGATGCACTTCGCCGGCCTCAAGGCGGTCGGCGAGAGCGTGCGCGAACCGCTGCGCTACTACGAGACCAACGTCGCCGGCAGCATCGCCCTGTGCCAGGCGATGCGCCGGGCCGGGGTGTTCCGCTTGGTGTTCAGCTCCTCGGCCACGGTCTACGGCGAAACGGTGGGCATGCCGATCCGCGAGGACTGCCCGACCGGCATCCCGACCAACCCCTACGGCCAGTCCAAGCTGATGGCCGAGAACGTGCTCAAGGGCCTGGCCCATTCCGACCCGCGCTGGTCCATCGGCCTGCTGCGCTACTTCAACCCGATCGGCGCCCATCCCTCCGGGCTGATCGGCGAATCGCCCAACGGCCTGCCCAACAACCTGCTGCCCTACATGCTGCAGGTCGCCATCGGCCGGCTGAAATGCCTCAACGTCTACGGCAACGACTACCCGACCCCGGACGGCACCGGCATCCGCGACTACATCCACGTGGTCGACCTGGCCCGCGGGCATCTCAAGGCGCTGGAGCGTCTGTCGGCCGGCAACGGCGTGTCCATCTGGAACCTCGGCACCGGCCGCGGCTACTCGGTGCTGGAGATGATCCACGCCTTCGAGCAGGCCACCGGCCGGCCGCTGCCGCACCGCTTCGTCGCCCGCCGCCCCGGCGACGTGGCGCGCTGCTGGTCCGACCCGGGCAAGGCCGAGCGCGAACTGGGCTGGCGTGCCGAGCGCGACCTGAGCTGCATGCTGCGCGACGCCTGGCGCTGGCAGCGGCGCAACCCGAACGGCTACGAGCTGGACAAGGACACCGCCCTGGCGGGCTGAGCCGCGCTCGTCACCGGTGGCACTCCAGGCAGCGCGATGAGTCTGTCCCTAGCGCAGATCGCCAGCCTGCGGCGCTTCCGCCAGCTGCCTCTGCAGCCAGCCAGCCAGCCGCTCCGCCCGTCCTTCGCCGCGGCGCAGCGGCACCCACAGCGCCAGCTTCGCTGGCGTCTCGACGAAGCCCCAGGGCGCGGCCAGCCGCCCGGCGGCTAGATCGTCGGCGACCAGCTGCTGCGGCGCGATGGCCACGCCGAGCCCGGCCACCGCCGCCTCCAAGAGGTAATAAAGGTGCTCGAAGCCGGCGCCGTAGCGCAGCCCGGCCACCGGCAGTCCCTGGCTCGCCGCCCAGTTCGGCCAGGCCTGCGGGCGCGAGGCGGTGTGCAGCAGGGCCTCGTCGAGCAGCGCCCGCGGCGGCGCCCGGCGCAGCGCGGCGAAGCGTGCATGGCGCGGGCTGAGCACCGGGCCGATGCACTCGGCGGCCAGCTCGAAAACCCGCATGTCGGCCGGCCACGGCGGCTCGGCGAACAGCAAAGTGGCGTCCAGGCCCGGCCGACGCGGGTCCGGCCCGCCCTCGCTGGCCGACAGCTGCAGGCGCAGCTCCGGCAGCTCGCGATTGAGGCGATCCAGGCGCGGAATGAACCAGCGCGCCAAGAGGCTCCCCGGACAGCCGAGCACGAAGGCCGCCTCCTCGGTGCGCCGCTTCAGCTCGGCGCAGGCGCCGTCCAGACGGGCGAAGGCGTCGCCGGCGGCATCCCGCAGCAGCATGCCGGAATCGGTGAGTTTTACGCCGCGCCCCTCCTTGCCGAACAGCGCCACCCCCAGCGCTTCCTCGAGGGCGCGGATCTGCCGGCTGATCGCCCCGTGGGTGACGTGCAGCTCCTTGGCTGCCTGCTTGACGCTCTGCAGGCGGGCGGCGGCCTCGAAGGCGCGCAGGGCGTTCAGGGAGGGCAGGTCCGGGTGCGTCATCGGTGAGTTTTCCTGACGTGTTCGGGCGATCTTATCGCTTTTCGCCGGGGGCGCCATTGGTTACCGTGTGACCATCGCAGGCGGACCGTGCACAGCGCACCGCCTGCCCCTCCGCACATCCCGGGAGCACCCATGACCGAGACTTCCTACCGCACCGGCCCTGACGAAAAAGGCCTGTTCGGCCAGTTCGGCGGCCAGTTCGTCGCCGAAACCCTGATGCCGCTGATCAACTCGCTGGCGGCGGAATACGAGAAGGCCAAGGACGATCCGGCCTTCCTCGAAGAACTCGCCTACTTCCAGCGCGACTACATCGGCCGCGCCAGCCCGCTGTACTTCGCCGAGCGCCTGACCGAGCACTTCGGCGGTGCGAAGATCTTCCTCAAGCGCGAAGACCTGAACCACACCGGCGCGCACAAGATCAACAACTGCATCGGCCAGATCCTCCTGGCCGGCGCATGGGCAAGCGGCGCATCATCGCCGAGACCGGCGCCGGCATGCACGGCGTGGCCACCGCCACCGTGGCTGCGCGCTTCGGTCTGCAGTGCGTCATCTACATGGGCACCACCGACATCGATCGCCAGCAGGCCAACGTGTTCCGCATGAAGCTGCTCGGCGCCGAGGTCATCCCCGTCGTCGCCGGCACCGGCACCCTCAAGGACGCCATGAACGAGGCGCTGCGCGACTGGGTGACCAACGTCGAGACCACCTTCTACCTGATCGGCACCGCCGCCGGCCCGCACCCCTACCCGGCGATGGTCCGCGACTTCCAGTCGGTGATCGGCAACGAAGTACGCGCGCAGATCATGGAAAAGGAAGGCCGCCTGCCCGACTCGCTGGTCGCCTGCATCGGCGGCGGTTCCAACGCCATCGGCCTGTTCCACCCCTTCCTCGATGACGCCAGCGTGCGGATCGTCGGCGTCGAAGCAGCCGGCCACGGCATCGACACCGGCAAGCACGCCGCCAGCATGGCCGGTGGCGCGCCGGGCGTGCTGCACGGCAACCGCACCTTCCTGCTGCAGGACGCCGACGGCCAGATCGCCGACGCCCACTCCATCTCCGCTGGCCTCGACTACCCCGGCGTCGGCCCGGAACACGCCTGGCTGCACGAGATTAAGCGCGTCGAATACGTGCCGATCACCGACCACGAGGCGCTGGAGGCCTTCCACCACTGCTGCCGTCTGGAAGGCATCATCCCGGCGCTGGAGTCCTCCCATGCCCTGGCCGAAGCCTTCAAGCGCGCGCCGACGCTGCCCAAGGATCACCTGATGGTGATCAACCTGTCCGGCCGCGGCGACAAGGACATGCAGACCGTGATGCACCACATGCAGGAAAAACTGGAGAAGCACGCATGAGCCGCCTGCAGACCCGCTTCGCCGAACTGAAGCAAGCCAACCGCGCCGCCCTGGTCACCTTCGTCACCGCCGGCGACCCGGACTACGCCGCCTCCCTCGCCATCCTCAAGGGCCTGCCGGAGGCCGGCGCCGACGTGATCGAGCTGGGCATGCCCTTCACCGACCCGATGGCCGACGGCCCGGCGATCCAGCTGGCCAACATCCGCGCCCTCGGCGGCAAGCAGAACATGCTGAAAACCCTGCAGATGGTGCGCGAATTCCGCACCGGCAATCAGGACACTCCGCTGGTGCTGATGGGCTACTACAACCCGATCTACGCCTACGGCGTCGCACGCTTCATCGCCGACGCCAGGGAAGCCGGCGTCGACGGCCTGATCGTGGTCGACCTGCCGCCGGAGCACAACGACGAGCTGTGCGACCCGGCCCAGGCCGCCGGCCTCGACTTCATCCGCCTGACCACCCCGACCACCGACGACACGCGCCTGCCGGTGGTGCTCGCCGGCAGCTCCGGTTTCGTCTACTACGTCTCCGTGGCCGGCGTCACCGGCGCTGGCGCCGCCACCCTGGCGCACGTCGAGCAGGCCGTCGCCCGCCTGCGCCGCCACACCGATCTGCCGGTGTGCATCGGCTTCGGCATCCGCAGCCCGGAACACGCCGCTAGCGTCGCCCGCCTGGCCGACGGCGTGGTGGTGGGCTCGGCACTGGTCGACCGGATTGCCAAGGCCGGTTCGAAGGAGCAGGCCGTCAGCGATGTGCTGGGGCTTTGCCGTGAACTGGCCGAAGGCGTGCGTGGCGCCCGGCAGTAATAGCGTTCCAGGTAGGACAGGAGCCGCTGCTTTCGTGAGGAGGCAGCGGCTTTTTGTCGAAGAAGTCGGCGCTCAAGGCAGGCCAGAGCCTGTTCTCATGCCAAGGCAGGCAGACGGTCATTGACGGGGTAAGAATCATTCTTTGCTTTTGCTCAAAATCAGGAGGGTTCCAGCATGGCCAGCATTCGTAGCGTCGCCACCATCACTGCCAAGGGGCGAATCGCCCTGCCCAAGTCGATCCGCCAAGCGCCGGGCGTGGATCTGGGCGATAAGGTCGCGTTCGATCTGGTGGGCTCGCAGGTCATCGTCCCCCGCATAGCGGATGAGGATCACGCCGATCCTGCAATTGCCAGTGTTCTCCGTCTGCTGGAGCAGGACATTCGATCCGGGCAGCACATGACGGCCCTCTCGGAGGATCTTGCGCGCTTGATGCTGGCCAGCCTGGAGCGCCCCATCGACCTCGACGAGGAAATCGATGGCAATGTGGCATTGTGATTCAGCGCCACAGGTGGACTCTGCTCTCGGCATAGGCGCCGCCACACCGACCTGCCGTTGCGTGCCGACTTTGGCATCCGCAGCCCGGCTCGGCTGTCTCCTGCCGGTTTTCCATGGGTAAAACCTTGATCATGTTTTCGGAAAACCCGAAGAGGCTCCCGCCATGGGGACCGTTGCACTGCGCCGCTCCGGCGGGTCGCTGATTCTGGCCGTGCCGGCGGCCTTTGCCGCGCAGAATCGACTGTCGGCCGGCTGCCAGATGGTCTGGATGATCGAAGGGGACGCCCTGATCATCAAGCCGGCCCACAAGAAACCGACGTTGGCCGAACTGATCGCCGAAACGCCGAAGGAGGCACGAGCCGAGGGCTGGGATGTCATGCCGGCGGCCGGGAACGAGCAATGGTGAGGCGCCCTGGGATACGGCGAAGTCTGGCAACTGAACTTCGAGCCCTCCGCCGGGCGCGAGATGCTGGGCGAGCACTCTCAGACCGGTTGCCCGAAGCGGGCTGGCCTCAGATGCACAGGCTCCGCTTGCCCCGGTACAGCGCCGGGGGCGTGGCGCACTCGTCCCGGCCGGGCGGGGTCGTTTCGGCGCGTGGCATGTCGTGGCCGGGACTGTCCTGGCCGGATGCGGGGCGACGCGGCCCGCTGGCCAGGTATACGGAAAAGGCGAGAAGAACCACGACCAAGGCACTGGAAACAATCGGATCGGCGATCATCGTTACCTCCGGAAGGCATGGGCTTTTCAATAGGTGCCTACATGTAAGCTTGCGTCACTATGCCGCAGCAGGGGCATTGCAGGCAATCGACTTACGTCGGGTAGGGATATGGCGGCGCGCTTCATTCGCCTGCAACCGTCTTCTGCCCGATCCTCTCCCTCGGTGGCGCGCCTAGACTGAGAGCGAGCGAACCAGGGGAGCTTCCATGGAGTTCAAGGACTATTACGCGATCCTCGGCGTGGAACCCACGGCCGACGAGAAGACCATCAAGACGGCCTACCGCCGGCTGGCGCGCAAGTACCACCCGGACATGAACAAGGAGGCCGGCGCGGAGAACCGCTTCAAGGAGGTGGCCGAGGCCTACGAGGTGCTGGGCAGCGCGGAGAAGCGCGCCGAGTACGACCAGTTGCGCCAGTACGGCCGCGCCGGCGAGCAGTTCGAGGTGCCGCCGGGCTGGCAGCGGGCGCACGGTTTCGGCGGGGCGCACGAGCATTTCGGCGGCGATTTTTCCGACTTCTTCGAGTCGATCTTCGGCGCCCGGCCCGGTGCCCATCCCCATGCGCGGCCGCCGCGGCGGGGCCGCGACATCGAGCTGGAGATGCCGGTGTTCCTCGAGGAAACGCTGGCGGAGCAGCGCAAGCCGCTCGACTATGCGGTGCCCGACTTCGACGAGCACGGCCGGCGCGTCGATCGGCACAAGAGCCTGCACGTCAAGATCCCCGCCGGCGTCGCCGACGGCGAGCGCATCCGCCTCAAGGGCCAGGGCGCACCGGGCGTCGACGGCGGGCCGAGCGGCGACCTGTACCTGATCGTCCGCCTGGTGCCCCACCCGCTCTTCGACGTCGACGGCCGCGACCTCGTCCTCACCGTGCCCCTGGCGCCCTGGGAGGCGGCACTGGGCGCGCGGATCGAGGTGCCGACGCTGTCCGGGCGGATCAGCCTGAGCATCCCGCCGGACAGCCAGAGCGGACAGCGCCTGCGCATCCGCGGCAAGGGCCTGAAGGGCCGGCAGGGCGAGGGCGATCTGTATGCGGTGCTGAAGGTGATGATGCCGCCGCACGGCGACGAGCGCGCCCGCCAGTTGTGGGCCGAGCTGCGCGAGGCGGCGGACTTCGACCCGCGCAGTCAATGGAGCAAGCAAGCATGACCACGACCCTGACCGTGCAACTGACCCTGGAAGAATGCAGCCTGCTGGTCGAGGCGCCGGCCGCCAGCCTGGTCGAGATCGTCGAGTACGGCATCGTCGAGCCGGGCGGCGCCGATCCGGCCGACTGGCGCTTCGACAGCCTCGCCCTGGGCCGGCTGCGCCAGGCACTGCGCCTGCATCGCGAGTTGCAGCTCGATTGGCAGGCGGTGGCGGTGGCGCTGGACCTGCTCGACGAGGTGACGCGCCTGCGGGCCGAGAACGAGCGCCTGAAACGGCGCCTGCTGCGCTTCATGGAGCAGTAGCGCTGGATCGATAAGCCGACCCGCACCCGTCGGCACGCGGCGCCGTTGCAGGCCGTTCAGTACGGCGCCTTGCCCAGATAGTTGCCCGCCGGCTCGTAGTTGCACACCACGATGATCCGCTTGCTGCACTGGCTGAGGGCGCAGCCGAGGTGGCGGGTGTCGCGCCAGACCATCTGGGTGTAGTGGCCGCTGCCCTTCCAGTTGTTCAGCTTCAGCGCGCCGCCCCGGTAGAGCCTTTTCTCCTGTTCCCAGGCGAGGGCGGCGTCCCGCACGCCGTAGTGGCCGGCCGTGCCCATGAACAGGTTTTCGCCGTAGCCCGAGCCGCGGCTGTGCTGCATGCGGCAACTGCTGGAGGCGAGGTGGTCGGCCCAGCGCTGGGCGGTCCTGGCCACCTGTGGCGACCATTGCAGGGGCGCGACGCCGACCTCCGCCCGCGCCCGGTTGTGCTCGCGCAGCAGGGTCTGCACCTCGGCCGCCGCCAGGCGTGCCCCCGTCGAAGCGGCGGGCCCCCTGGCCTGCGGGGTTGGCTGGGCGGCGGCGCCGGTGTAGGCGAACAGCAGCAGGGCGGCGACGCAGAACGGCAGGTGGCGGTTGGAACGGCTCGGCATGGGAGAGATTTCGTAGCGGAAGGGTGAATCGGAGCGAGGGGAGAGTTTGCCATTATCCGGCCGCCGGTTCGCTCAGATATCCCCCCGCGTAGCCGCGCACCGGGCTGCCATAGACATCGGCCAGGCCGAGCACATTGCGGGCGAATGCCATCCACGCCTCCAGCATCTCGGGAGTGCCGTTCAGCGCGCCGACCTTGATCCGCCCGGAGCGCGGCTCGGCCAGGGTGTACATCACGGCGATGCCGAGGATCGCCGAGGCCTCGGCGATCTCCGGGATCTCCTGGCCCATGGCGTCGGCGAACTCGAACGCCCCGATGCGCAGCCGGGCGAGCGATCGCAGCTGGGCGATGGCCGCCTCGATCCGCTCGGCCAGCGCCTCGGGGTCGATCTTCTGCCAGGCGGCGCGCGACGCCAGGCGCCAGGCGCGCATCGCCTGCGGCGCGATGCCGGGCAGCGGCCGAGGTAGGCGGCGTTCAGGCAATGGTCGGCGGCCGCCGCCAGGCGCAGCTCCTCGGTGGGCTCGATGCCGAGCAGCGTGCAGACCTGGCCGAGCGAGGCGCCTTCCCAGAAGCGCTCGGCAGGCATGCTGAAGCCGGGATCGCCGGGGTGATGGTGATCGACCACGATGTCCCGCGGGACGCCGCGGTCGGCCAGGGCGCATTCGACCCAGACGAGCGGGCCGCGGTGCCGGCCCGGGCGTGCCGAGGTCCGCTCGGCGGCATAGGCGTTGCCGGCATGCACCCGCCGTTCTCCGGCCATGGCGTAGGCCACCTTGTGCCCGGCGTCCTGCACCAGCTTCTCGATAATCATCATCTCGGGGTCGCGTGCCCCCAGCACGAACAGGTATTGCACGGTCGGCCTCCCGGACCTCGCCAAGGCATGTCTCTCCGCATGTGCAGCTAGTTTCCCGGGGCGGCCGGGATTAGGTAAGGGGCGCTGCGGATTTCTCCCCTCGGCGCGCCATGGTGCCCCGGGCTGCCGCCGGGGCGCAGAGGGTTCCTGAAAAACCTGCCAGGGGAACGGTCCGTGCGCGGGCGCCCGGTGCCGGCGTGTTGACGGACGGTCGTGCGGCCGCCCGAACGCTTCGATCCCGTGGCCTCTCTAACTCATCGAGGCCCTACTTGTACTGGTGTCGGGGCTGCCGGAGGTGGTTATGAGTCATGGTCGAGGCAGAGAAACGTCGTATCCGGGGCCTTGCGATCCGCTGAGCCGGGGCCGCAGCGATCTGGGGCCGGACGACGGCGAAGCGAACGTCGACGAAGGCGAGATTCCGTCGGGCTCCTACGACGAGGCGGTGGTGAGGGAGCAGGAGCGGGGAGAGGTGGAGTCGGAGCACGTGGAGCGAGACGATCTGAACCCCTGCTGAGCGGCACCGGTCACGGGCGCGCCACGGCGCCGCGAATGCGTTCGCGTCGCCGTGTCAGGAGTGGATGCACCAGCTGGTGGTGTTCGCGGACATGCCGAGATCCTCGACGGCATGGATCAGCCCGGCGGCCATGGCCTCGTCGGGGGTCAGGATCTTCGAGTCGGCCGTCAGATACTGAGAGACGTCCAGGGGGTCCATCGCCCCGAGGGTGCGTTCGGCCACGATGCGCGCATACAGGACCCGGTCGAAATCCAGGCTCATGGCGTATTCGGACATCCGGGCGTGGTCGACCGAACCGTGGATGGTCCAGTGGAAGGGATGGAAGAGGAACTTGCTGTGCTGGCAGGCGGTGCGTCGCTGCCCGGCCAGAAAGATGATGTTGCCCATCGACTCGACGGTGCCGAGGTTGTGGGTATTGACCGGGATGGGCAGCGACAGCAGGAAGTTGTACAGCGAAAAGCCGTAGCTGCACTCGCCGCCCATGGTGGCGATCTTGATGGTGATCTCGGACGCATCCTGCTTGAGGGCCTGCGAGCACTTGTTGATGAGCTGCCCGCACGTCGAGGAGTTGATCGGCCCCGTGAAGTGAATGACATGGTTCGTCATGGATTACTACTCGCGTGAGGTTTGGCGTCGCCAGGGCTGTGCATGGCATCCGCCATGTCTGCATGGTCCTGCTCCGGCATCTGTTGCGGCATGTTCGATACCTCGCTGTCGGCACCGTTGCGTCTTGCCGGCGTGCGCTGTGCGTGCGCCGGTCGAGCGCTGCCCTTCGCATCACGACACCGGCAAGGAACTGCCGCTGGCGCCTCGGCCCATGGGAGCTTGCGGTGCCGGGAGCAGCCTTGCACGGGGCAGGGAAGGTGAGCGGAAGCCGGGGCTTCCGCTCCGCTCGGCTCAGCCGTTGCGGCCGCCGCCGTGGCTGTTCCTGCCGCCTTTGCGGCCGGCTTCGGAAGCCTTCTCGCGGTCGTTGGCGAAATTTCCGCCGCTGTTGCGGCCGCCCTTGCTGCCGGCTTCGGCAGCGCGCTCCGGATCGTTCCGGAAGTTGCCGCCGCTCTGCTGGCCGCCTTTGCTGCCGATCTCCTGGTAGAACTCCCGGTCGTGGCTGGCAGCCGTCGCCTCACCGCCCTTCCGTCCCGCTTCGCTTACACTCATCTTGCCTTTATTTTCAGCCATGAGGACCTCCAATCAATTAGCAAAGAAAGTAAGGAGAGCGCATCGCTTCGTTCAGCCTCGTCAGCGGCACTCCTTGGTTATGGAGTCGAAGAGGTGCGGGCAGTTCCGCCTTTTTTCCGGATCGGTCCGCATCGCGCCCGGCGACGCGTGCATGGACAGCGAGCCAGCGAGGCGGCCGACTGCGTGGCAGTAAGAGGCTCTCTGTTCGCAGGATAGCTGCCCGCCATCGGCTCTTCCAATGTCCGCCCCTGGCCGGGCGCCGCCCGCGGCGGGCCGGCCTTCAGCGCTTCAGCAGCGCGCCCAGGGTGTCGCCCAGCCCGGCCCGCGCCAGCGCGCCGGCGCCGTCGAGCAGGCTGCTCATGACCCCGCCGAAGCCGCAGCGCCACAGGCTGACCTCGCCGACGTAGGGATTGCCCCAGCCCATCCGGCAGGCGACCTCCTGGTTGCGCTGGCGTTCCTGGGCGCTGACCGGGTACTGGCGGTTCCAAGCCTCGTAGAGCTGGCGGTCCTGGCGCGACAGGCGCAGCTTGTAGCGGTCGTGCATGTAGAGGTAGATGCGCGCCACGGCGCCGCGCACTTCCTCGCGCGGCATGGCCTTGCGCGCCGCGAAGTCGACGACCATTCGGCACTGGCCGTACTGGCCGGGCGCCTTGCCCAGCATGGCGAAGCCGAAGTTGCTGCGGTCGCCGTTGACCTCGCCGATCGCCGGCACCAGGTTGTGCAGGTCGGCTTCGGCCCGGGCGAAGGCCGGGTCGTTGGCCGTGCAGTGCTCGCGCCCGCCCTTCTTCCAGCACTGGCGCTGATGGCCGATGACCCAGGCGGGCACCACGTGCTCCCATTCCAGCCGGCGGGCGCGTTGCGGGTTCTTGCGCGGCTTGTAGCCGCAACTGGCGAGGTCGACGCGATTGTCCCGATAGCGGCACCCGCAGTAGAAGGTGAGCGGCTCGTCGGCATGGATCGCCCGGGCGATCTTCTTCGCCTCGCCGAAGGTGTCGGGCGGCTCGATATCGCTGAACAGCGCGCCGGCGACGGCCAGTACGATGCCGGAAAGCAGCGACACGATCTTCTTTGCAGTCGGATGGCCCATCGACGCGGTTCCTTCTGTCGATCAATGAGGGCGCCGATTCTAATGAGGCCGCCGCGGCCGCATCCATCGGCCAGATCCCAGGCCGCGAGAGACGTGCGCAGTGTCCGCGGCAGGTGCCGAACGGGGTCGCACTTTCGCCAGGGCGGACTGTCACAGCGCTGATGACGTAATAACCTGTTACGAATCGCTATGCCAAGGAGGGTGGCCGATGATCATGGCCCTGGTTCTTGTGGTTTGGTTCGCATGCTGCGCCCTGTTCGTGGCCGGCGTGTGCCTGGGACGCCGGATGCGTTCGCCTTCGCGCCTGGAGGCGGACCTGCAGGCGGCGGACGACGCCGGCCTGTTTCTCGGCTGGGACGGGCTCGCCGCCGGGGAGCGCAAGCGCCGGCTGGCGCTGTATCGGGAGCGGGTGCTGGCGCGCAGCGCCGAGCAGGACCGGGCCTGGCTGAAGCAGTGCCTGGAAGGCAGGGACGAAGCGCCGCGCACTACCCGGGACTGTTAAGCACCCTGCTCCTGTACCGTTCGTCCGGTTCCGCCAAACTATCGCTGCGCCTTGCCGGTCCATTCAGGTGTCACTCATGACATTAAGGAGACGACACATGGGCAGCACTTCCGACAAGATCAAAGGCAATGTCAACGAGGCAGCCGGCAAGATCAAGAAGGGCATCGGCGGCGCCACCGACGATCCGGCCCTGGAAAGCGAAGGTCGCGCTCAGGAATCCCGGGGCAAGGCCCAGCAGGTCAAGGGCGACATAAAAGAGTCGATCAAGCGCGGTATCGACCGGACTTGAACCTTGGGGCGGCGTGCCCGCGACGGCGCGGCGTCATCCCCTGCGCCCGCTGTCGACGCCGCCCACTCATCAATGCCCGCATCCGCGGGCATTGCTTTGTCCGCCCGGGCCATCAGCCCTTTCCGGCGGCGACCGGGTCGATGCCCCGGGCAGTGAACACCTCGCGCGCCGCCGCCACGCCGTTCAGGGCGCTGGGAAAGCCTGCATAGACCGCCATCTGCAGGATGACATCGATGATGGCTTCCGGCTTGCACCCCACGTTCAGCGCACCGCCGATATGCACCTTCAGCTGCGGCTGGGCGTTGCCCATGGCCGTCAGGGCCGCGACCGTGGCCAGTTCGCGGGTGCAGTAATCGAGCCCCGGTCGGGAAAACACATCCCCATAACCGAAGTCGAGAATCCAGTCGGCCAGCTCCGGGGCGATGCCCTGCAGCGAGTCGACGACGTTCCGCCCGGCGCTGCCGGTGATTTCGGCCAGCGCGGCTTCACCGCGGGCACGCCGGTCGTTTTCGGGAAGTGGGCTGGCCTGGCTGATCATGCTCGCTCCTGTCAGAAGGGTCCAAAGAAGGGTACTGGTCGGGGGCAATCGGAGACTCACGGGCGTTCACCTCGTGCTCGAGTTGGCGATAAAGGTCGATCTTTCCGTCGAGGGCCTGCAGGGACCGGCCCAGCTCTTCGAGCCGCTGCGCGACCGCCCGGCGGTGTTCCTCGAGCAACTCCCGACGGGCGGCCAGGGTGGTTTCGCCCTGGCGGCGCAGCTCGGCATAGCGCTGCATCTGCCGGATCGGCATGCCGGTGCTCCTCAGGCGCAGCAGGAACTCCATCCAGAGCACATCCTTCTCGACGAAAACCCGGTGGCCGCTACTGGCCCTGCCCACCGGATCGAGCAGGCCGATCCGCTCGTAGTAGCGAAGCGTGTGCGCGCTCAAGCCGGAACGGGCTGCCAGTTGTGAAATGGTCAGGTACTTGCTCATGGGGGAAGCCTAGAAGTTCGAGTGCGCTTCAAGTCAAGCAGTCTTCCCGGTCGAGGTGGGCCGGCGCTCCCGCGCGCCGTGCGGGCGGAAATAGAACTCCCGTTCCGGTTCGAGGTCGTATGTCGCGTGCCATCGGGCGTTTCGCTTGAGCCGGCCCTCGCCGGCCCCGGCCGCTCGGTTGCCATCTCCGCCTTTTTCGATGGAAGGTTGCCGTGACCATGAAACGCTGTATGACCAGGGTGATGCTCGTTGGCCTGTTCGCTTTCGTTGCGGCGGGTTCCGCCTCCGCCTATGAGCACGATCACCATCGCTATGACCATGACGAGCACCGCGAACGCCACTGGGCCGCGGCACACGAACATGAAGAGGCCCGCCGGGCGGCGATCCGGCACCAGCGGGCCATGGAGCGGCGCAGAGCCGCCGAGCGTCACTGGGCCATCGAACACCACCGGGACGCCCGCTTCCATCACGAAGAGGCGCACCGTCGTCACTATGACGATCACGGCCATCGCCACTAACGCGCGGACCTGAGCCGCGCAGGGTTGCGAAATCGAGCGAGCCCGGTGCCTGCCATGACAATGCCCGCCTGCGCGGGCATTGTCCTTTCAGGGCCTTCTTCAGCCCTCGATGACGAAGCGCAGCAGGTCGTGGTTGAAGCGTTCCACCTCGATCTGCGCCAGGCCGTGCGAGCCGCCCGGATAGACGAGCAGGGTGGCGTTCGGCACCAGCTGTACGGCGCGCCGGGCCGAGGCGTCGATCGGCACGATCTGGTCGTCGTCGCCGTGCACGATCAACGTCGGCACGTCGATCTTCTTGAGGTCCTCGGTGAAGTCGGTCTCGGAGAACTGTTCGATGCAGTCGTAGGCCGGCTTGATCCCGGCGCTCATGCCCTGCAGCCAGAAGGCCTCGCGCAGGCCCTCGGAGACCTGCGCCCCATCGCGGTTGAAGCCGTAGAAGGTGGTCGGCAGGTCCCTGAAGAACTGCGCGCGGTTCTCCTGAACGCCCTGGCGGATGGCGTCGAACACCTCCGGCGGCAGGCCGCCGGGATTTCTCGGGGTCTTCAGCATCAGGGGCGGCACCGCGCCCAGCAGCACCACCTTGGCGACCCGCGCCGTGCCGTGCCGGCCGATGTAGCGGGCCACCTCGCCGCCGCCGGTGGAGTGGCCGACCAGCACGGCATCCTGCACGTCGAGGGCTTCCAGCAGCTCGGCCAGGTCGTCGGCGTACTGGTCCATGGTGTTGCCGTCCCAGGTCTGCGCCGAGCGGCCGTGGCCGCGGCGGTCGTGGGCGATTACCCGGTAGCCGCGCAGGCCGAGAAACAGCATCTGCGCGTCCCAGGCATCGGCGCAGAGCGGCCAGCCGTGGGAGAAGACGATCGGCTGGCCCGATCCCCAGTCCTTGTAGAAGAGGGTGGTGCCGTCTTGAAGCGTCAGGGTCGACATGCGCGGAGTTCCTCGTGTGGGATGCGGCGTCCCGGGCGTGACGCCGGAGGGAGTCTTCGCTTACGACCGTGCAACCGAACGATAGTGCTGGCCGATCGGCAGCCAGGGACCGCTCATCGCTGACGCCGGAGTCATCGGCGCCTTTCGTCAGTCGATAGCAGAACAAGAACGCTGCCGCAGAGCGAGGCAGGGCCGCCGGAGAACGACATGGCGCGAAGCGGAAAGATCCTCATCTGGGTGCTGGGCGGTTTGGCGGCGCTGCTCGTCGCCCTGGTCGTGCTCGTCGCGACCTTCGACTGGAACCGGCTCAAGCCGCGGATCAACGCGCAGGTTTCCGAGGCCCTGAACCGTCCCTTCGCCATCGAGGGCGACCTGGCGGTGCGCTGGCAGCGCCCGGCGCAGGAGTCCGGCTGGCGCGCCTGGGTGCCCTGGCCGCACATCAGCGCCGAGGCGTTGCGCCTGGGCAATCCGGACTGGGCCAGAGGCGAGCGCTTCGTCAGCCTCGAACGGGTCGAGCTGGACCTGGCGCCGCTGGCCCTGCTCGGCAAGACCGTGCGCATCCCGCAGATCCGGCTGACCGGCCCGGACGCCAGCCTCGAACGCCTGGCCGACGGCCGCGCCAACTGGACCTTCGACCAGGGCGACAAGGCCGAGGACAAGGAACCCTCGCCCTGGTCCCTCGACATCGGCACCGTGCAGTTCGACCGGGCGCGCATACGGGTCGACGACCAGGTGCTCAAGGCCGATCTGCAGGCGGACGTCGTACCCCTCGGCGCGCCGATCCCCTTCGAGCAGGTGGTCGGCAAGGCGCAGGCCGCGCACGCCATCCGCGAGGGCGCCCGGCCGCAGGACTACGCCTTCGCCTGGACGGCGCAGGGCCGCTACCGGGGCCAGCCGCTCGCCGGCGAGGGCAAGGTTGGCGGACTCCTGGCCCTCCAGGACGCCGAGCTGCCGTTTCCCGTGCAGGTCGACCTGCGCGCCGGGAAGACCCGCCTGCGCGCCGAGGGCGTGCTGGTCGCGCCGCGCAAGCTCAGCGCCCTGGACCTGCGCCTGCGCCTGTCCGGCGACAGCCTGGCCAACCTGCATCCGTTGATCGGCGTGACCCTGCCGGACACCGACGCCTATTCCACCCGCGGTCGGCTGACCGCCGACCTGCGCGACCCCGAGGGCGCCGAGTACCGCTACCGCGACTTCAGCGGCAAGATCGGCGACAGCGACATCCACGGCGACCTGACCTACGTGGCGCGCAAGCCACGGCCCAAGCTGTCCGGCGCGCTGACCTCCAACCAACTGCTGTTCCGCGACCTCGGCCCACTGATCGGCACCGACACCAAGGCCGAGCGCGAGGAATCCAAACAGCCGCCGAACAAGGCCCTGCCGGTGGAGGCGTTCCGCACCGAGCGCTGGCGCAGCATGGACGCCGACGTGCGTTTCGAGGGCAAGCGCATCGTCCGGCGCAAGGAGTTGCCGATCACCGACCTGTCCACCCACGTGCAGCTCGAGGACGGCAGGCTGCGCCTCGACCCGCTGCGCCTGGGCGTCGCCGGCGGACGCCTGGACACCACGGTGTCCCTCGACGGCCGGCAGACGCCGCTGGACGGCAAGCTCCGGATGAGCATCCGCGGCCTCGAGCTCAAGCGCCTGTTTCCCACCGTCGAGACCATGCGCGACAGCCTCGGCGAGCTGAACGGCGAGGCCAGCCTGCGCGGCACCGGCAACTCGGTGGCGGCCCTGCTCGGCTCGGCCGACGGCGAGCTGAGGCTCTTGGTCAACGACGGCACCATCAGCCGGGCGCTGATGGAGCTCGCCGGGCTGAACGTCGGCAGCTACGTCGTCGAGCGCCTGTTCGGCGACGAGGAGGTGGCGATCAACTGCGCGGCGGCGGACCTCGGCTTCAAGAACGGCCTGGCGACGCCGCGGCTGTTCGTCTTCGACACGGAGAACGCGGTGGTCAACATCGACGGCTCGATCAACTTCAAGAGCGAGGCGCTGGACCTCGACATCGTGCCCAAGTCCAAGGGCGTGCGGATCATCTCGCTGCGCTCGCCGCTCTACGTGCGCGGCACCCTCAAGAACCCCGATCCGGGAGTGCAGGCCGAAGGCCTGATCGCCCGCGGCGCCGGCATGGTGGCGCTCGGCAGCGCCGTCGCCCCGGTGGCCGGCCTGCTCGCGCTGATCGCGCCCAGCGCCGAACAGCCGAACCGTTGCAGGCCCATGCTCGAGCAGATGCGGACCAGCCGGGCCGATTGAGGCCCGCTCCTCAGCAGGCCGCCGCCTGCGCCAGGCGGTCGGCCAGCCCGCCCGCATGGAACAGCCGGCCGCCGGCGCGCAGGGCGTGGGCCGGGGTGGTGCGGCTCGACAGCAGGCGGGCCAGCGGCGCCAGGCCTTCGACGGCGGCGGAATTGCCGGCGCGGTCGAGGGCTTCGGCGGCGGCGTACAGCGCGGCGCGCGCGCCGTTGCGGATCTCGGCATCGTCGAAGGCGTGCAGCGCGGCGCGGCGGTACAGGGCCACGTCCGGGATGTCGCTGCGCCCGCGCAGATTGCCCGCCAGGCAGATGCCGGTCAGCAGGTGGCAGCAGGCGGCGAGCAGCTCCACCGAGGGCATCGCGTCGAAGGCCTTGAACTCGATGCGCCCGGCCTCCCGCGCCAGCCGCGCCGGACGCAGCAGCGGCGAGCGTCCGGCCTGTTCGGCGTATTCCTCGAGGCCGAGGAACAGCTTGACCGCCGGGCGCCGGTCGCAGCGCAGCCAGGTGCGTCGCGACCAGCCGTGCCAGGGCCGCCCGGCGCAGTACGGCGAGCTGAAGCTGAAGGGCACGATGTAGGGCGCGTAGTGGTTGAGCTTGCGCGCCGCGTCGAGGTTGCGCCGGGTGCTCCAGTCGGGCAGCGACAGGTTGAGGTCCGGGCCGTAGGTCAGCATCGACAGCTCCATGCCCTCGTATTCGCGGTCCCCGGCGCGCAGGCGCTGCTCGAAGGCGTTGAGCGGCGGCTGGTAGCCGTACTGGGTGCGCAGCGGGTCGAAGCCGGCGATGGCCAGGCCCAGGCCGTCGCGCCCGAGGCGTGTGGCGAGCTGGCGCTCGATGTCGAGCAGGCAGTCGATCGCGGCCGCGACGCCCGGCCGCGGCGGGGTGCGGATCTCCACGCCCTTGGCGACGAAGCCGCAGAAGCGCCCGTCCGGGTCGAAGCGCTCGTCGCCCTCCAGATACCAGTAGCCGCGGCGGATGCCCAGGTCGCCCTCGGCCAGCGCCGGATCGCCGAGGCCGGGCCGGTCGGCCAGGAGCTCGGCGAGCCGGGCGACGTCCAGGGCATGGATGTCGCGCAGGCGCCCGGCCTGCGGGCCGCGGGTATCGACCAGCAGGTATTCGAATTCGATGCCGTAGTGCACGGCCGGCATCGGCCTAGATCCAGGTGAGGACGTCTTGGGGGGCTGGCACAGCCTCATGGGTTGTCTCCTCGGCGCGTTGCGGCGTTCCCAGATAGAGGAAGCCGACGATCTGCTCGTCTTCGTCCAGCCCCAGCTCGCGGTGGAAGCCGCGGTCGTACATCAGCCAGCCGGAGCGCCACAGGCCGCCGTAGCCCAGGGCGCGGGCGGCCAGCTGCAGGGTCAGCACGGTGCTGGCGGCGCACAGCTGCTGGTCGAACAGCGGCACCACCGTGCTCGGCCGCGGACTGGCCACCACGGTGATCACCAGCGGCGCGCGGTGCGGCATGCGCGGGGTGCGGGCGATTTCCGCCTTGCTCCGCCCGGCGGCCAGGGCGGCGCGCTGCATGGCCTGGCCCAGTCGGTCCAGACCCTCGTCGCGGGCGGCGAGAAAGCGGTACGGGCGCAGGCGCTGGAAGTCCGGCACGCGCAACGCGGCGCGCAGGATCAGCGCCAGCTCCGCATCGTCCGGCCCCGGCGCGCGCACGCTGTGGCAGGAGCGGCGGTTGAGCAGCAGGCCGAGGGCGGAATCCGGCGCGGGAATCGGGATCATTCCGCCCATGCCAGTTCCTCCTCGATGCGCAGGCCGGCGCGCAGCCGTTCGCGGATGCCCATCAGGGCGGCGTCCAGGCGCTCGATGCGCTCCAGGTTACGGCGCTCGGCCGGGCTGGTGTCGAGCACCTCGGCGATGCCGCCGTTGCGGATCACCAGCCGCCGTGCGCCGCGCAGGGCGAGCAGCGGGTCGTGGGTGGAAATCAGCACGATCTTGGCACCGCCGACCAAGAGGTCCAGGGCGCGCTTGCGGTCGACCCCGGCGTTTTCGATCTCGTCGATCAGTACCACCGGCGAGGCCGACAAGAGCGCCGCGTCGGCGATCATCAGGGCGCGCGTCTGGCCGCCGGAGAGCTGGGTGACCGAGGTGTCGGCGGCGAACTTCTCGCCGGTCAGGGCGTTGGCGCAGGCGATCACCGTGCGCGCCATGCCCTCCGGATCGGCGACCATCCGGCAGCGGGCGTGCATCTCGATCAGCTCGCGCACGCCGAGGTCGACGACGAAATTCATGTTCTGCGAGAGCTGCGCGACCAGCTTGCGGTCCGGCGCGTAGCGGCGCTCGGCGGGCGGCTCGGCGCCGTTGACCAGCACCCGGCGGCCGGTCGGCGTGTCGCCCTGGGCCAGGCACTCGATGTCGGCGAGCAGGCGGCTCTTGCCCGAGCCGGTCGGGCCGACGATGCAGACGATCTCGCCGGCGGAAAAGACCAGTTCGAGGTCCTCGGCGCGGCCCTGCTTGTCGTGCCCGCCGAGCAGCGTGAGGCTGTCGACCCGCGCGTCCGGCGCCTCGGCCAGGGCGCGCACCTCGGCGACCAGCCGCTCCAGGTGGTCGAGCAGCTGGTCGCGCTGCATGCCGGCATCGAACAGCGCCTCGTCGGGCAGCCCGGCCAGCCACTGGGTGACGCTGGCGCCGGGCGCGGCCGGGGGCAGGGCGAGGGCGGCGACGAATTCGGCCGCCTGCGGATGGCGCTCCGCCAGCAGGGCGAAGGGCAGCTCGGCGAGGCTCATCGGGACTCCTCCAGGTCGGCGAAGCGCATCTTCTTCACGTTGCCGCGCTGATGGGTCTCGCCGATGGCGGTCTCGCCGACGCAGTAGGGGCAGACCGCCGAGGGCATCGAGAAGCGCAGGCGGCTGCCGTCCAGGTCCGGCGTCGGCGCGGCGGCGCGGATGTGCCGGGCCAGGTCGGCGGCGCCCTGGCCGGTGAGGCCGTTGCAGAACAGCGCCGGCGCGCCGGGGTTGGCCAGGCGCACGTGGAAGGCGAACACCTCGCGCTCGACCTGGGAGACGATGTCGCCCTTGGTGATCGCCACCAGGTCGGCCAGGCGCAGCATCGGGCCGATCTTCTTCGGCGTGTGCACCCCGGCCAGGGCGTCGACCACGCAGATCGCCAGCACGCCGTCGATGTGCGGCGAGCAGCGGTTGCACAGCCCGGCGCTCTCGCCGATCAGCACGTCGAGGCCCTGGCGCCGGCCCCAGGCCTGGCAGTCGGCGATGTTGGAGACGAAGTAGTGGTCCGGGCAGAGGGCGCCGGCCAGGCCGACCGCCACCGGGATGCCGTGCTGGGCGTAGAGGCGCCCGTCGTCGCTGGACAAGGCGTCGAACTTGGCCACGCCGACGGCCAGGCCGTCCTGTTTCAGCAGCTTGGCGACCTGGAGGATGACCGAGGTCTTGCCGACCGACGGCGAGCCGGCCACGGTGATCAGTTGCATAGGCGCAGGCCTCCTTGGGCGCGGCCGGCGGCGAAGAACAGCTCGGCGGCGCGGCGCTGTTCGGCGGCAAAATCATGGGTGTGGAAGAACTCCCAGCCCGGCCATTTCAGCCGCGCCCCCGGCGGAAAGGCCCGGGCGTGCGCGGCGCCGGTCGGCGGGTAGCAGTTGCGGGCGAGCACCGCGCCGAGCTCCGCGCCGTGCAGGTAGTCGATGAGCGGGGCGAGGCGCTCCTCGCCGCCGGGTTTGAGCAGGTAGCCGATCGGCATGACCAGCGCGCCGTCCTCCGGCCAGAGCACCGCGGTGCGCTCGCGGCGCGGGCAGAGTTCGGCCTGCAGCCAGGGCAGCACGGCGATGGCGCCGACGTCCGGGCTGTTCGAGCCGGCCTGGGTCGCGGTGCGCACGTTGTGTTGCAGGTGGCGCACGTTGTCGGCGAAGGCGGCGAGGCCGCTCTGGCCGAACTCCCGGTACAGCGCCAGCAAGAGGTAGGCGTTGTAGTCCTGGTAGGGCACCTGCGGATTCGGCCGCCAGCCGCCGAAGACGATCTCCCCGGCCCATTGCGGATCGAGCAGGTCGCTCCAGATTCGCGGCGGCCGGCGGCCCTTGAGGCGGCGCCGGTCGATCAGCCAGACGAAGGGAATCGTCGCGAACACCCGGAAGGCGCCCAGCGGGTCGGCGAGGCCGGCCGCCGCGCATGCCGGATGCAATTCGGGCAGGGGGCGGGCCGCGGGGCCGGGGGCGTAGCGAGCGAGCAGATCCGGCGCCAGGATGTCCTGGTAGACGGTCGAGACCAGCAGGCCCGGCAGGCGCGCCGGGTCGCGCTCGGTCGCCAGGGTGTCGAACGGGCTGTACCACTCGCCGCCGCCCAGACAGCAGCAGTTCAGGGCCGGGCCTCCGGCCGCGCGCTGCGCCGCCAGGGTCTGGTCGATGCCGGCCTTGAACGCCCGGCGCAGCGGGATCGGCATGCGCCCGAGCAGGTCCAGGGCGCCGAGGGCGCCCGGTGCCGGCAGCGCGTGGCCGGCGTCGGCGGGGGTGTGCTGCGGTGTCGTCACGCTGACCTCCTTGCTCCGGCGGGTCGTCTGGTCCGTGGGTGCCTCGGTCGGTGGAAAATCGCTGCGCGCGTTTTCCACCCTGTGGACAGGCTTTAGCGAGATTCGGGCCAGCCGGCGCGGAGCCGCGCCAGCCGGGGCTGCGGGCTCATGGGCGGGGAAGGGCGCGTGGAGGAAACGTTCGCTGCGGAACGTTTTGCCGCGCCAGACGTACCGGGGCGAACCCTTGGGCCGGCGCCTTTGGCGTTCGTGGCCCGGCCGGCGGCGGCTGCGGGCTTCTGGCACGCCGCTGGCATCGCTCCCGGGGCATTCATCACGAGGAACACGCCATGAAGTCACGCGGCATCGTCAACGCCACTCGCCGCCTGGTCGGTGCGCGCAAGCTGGGCAGCGCCACCCTGCTCGGCAAGGCCGAGGAGGAGGCCCGCCACGCCCTGACCCAGGCGCGCGCCTGGATCGAGCGGGCCAATCCGCGCGACGAGGAGGCGCAGCAGAATTTCCGGACCATCGTCGCGGCGACCGAGGATCTGGAGCGCACGCTGCGGGAGGGGGCTGCCCCGGCCTGAGGGCAGCGGCTCCAACGCTCTTACGTAGGAGCCCAGGGCCGGGCGCTCCTGCGCCCCTGAAACGTGCCCACGCAGGAGCGTGGGCACGATCAACTAAGTGGCGCGGGCCGCACCGAAATCGGCGGGTTTCACCCGCCCTACGCCCCGGAAGGACTTACTGCGGCTTGGTCAGATCGACCAGCGGCGCCTCGCGCACCTCGGTCGGCCGGCCGGCCTGGACCTCGTTGACCCGCTGCACGGCTTGCTCCACCGCCGCCTTGTCGGCGAGCAGGGCGAAGCCGACCCGGAAGCGGCGCTGCTCCTTGGGCCCGATGGTCGGCACCAGGCCGAGCGGGCGCTGGAAGCGGCGGTTGTAGGAGAAGCTGGTGCCCGGCTCCAGGCCGGTGACGTAGCCCTGCCCGGCGGTGTCGGTGTTCTTCCACAGGGAGAACACCGGCAGCTGCTGGACGTTGTAGTCGACCCGCACGCCGCGGTCGCCGGCCTGGTTGTGCAGCACGGCCAGGGTGTCGCCCTTGTCGTCGCCGTAGGGGATCAGGTTGTAGACGGTCTCGTCGTAGTCCTTGGTCGGGCCGCGGTAGGTCTGCCAGCCGGCGAGGTCGCCGCGGGCCTTCTCGTTGAACGGCGAAACCTGCTTGACCGGGGCGACGAAGCGCGCACCCTGGCCCAGCAGCGGGGTGCCGAAGTTGTTGTGGTAGAGCGCCTGGTATTCCTTGGGGTAGTCGCCGTTGTTGGTCAGGGTGTCGTCGATGACGAAGCCCGTGGCGCCCGGCGCGGTGCTCAGCTCGGTGGCGATGGCGAAGTCGACCTTCTTGAACGCCTGCTCCTTCAGCTCGCCCCTCAGGCGGATGGCGTACGGCGGCTGCTCGTCGATGCTCAGCACCACCCGAGTAGCCGGAATGTTCGCCGCCCGGCCGTGCAGGGTGAGCAGTTCGCCGTTGTCCATGCCGGGGTGGCCGACCCACTCGTAGCCGCAGCGGGTGACCAGCTCGTTGAAGCCCTCCAGCCAGCCGAGGCCGCCGCGGCCGTTCTGCTCGATGAACGCCGGGTTGACCACCTCCTTGACCGGCGAGTCCCAGCCCAGGCGGACGTCGCCGGCCACCGCGCGCAGCACGTTCATGCCGCGGGTCGGCACCACGGTGATGGTCATCGCGCCGGTGTCGATGTCGATCAGGCTGACGCCCTCCTGGAGGCCGCCGTGCAGGGTGCGCAGGCTGACCGAGAACGGCTTGTCGGTCTGGATGCCCAGTTGCTGGCTGTCGATCTTCCAGTTCTGTGCCGGCTTGTCGGCATCGAGCAGGACATAGTCCCGGGCCAGGGCAGAGGTGGTGCCGACGATGGCGGCCAGGCTGATGAGGCAGGAAAGCTTGTTCATGGTGACCCTTCTTTTCTTGTGATGAGGCAGCCGCGAAGGCTGCCCCGGATTGCGATTACGTCCGTTTCAGCCAGACCGCAGTATTACCCGGCAGCTTGCCCGCCTCCGGCAGCGCTTCGCTGGACAGCAGCACCTGGCTGCCTTCCGGCAGCGCTGCGGCCTGTGTTCCCATGTTGATCAGCACGCGCAGGTCGCCATTGTCGAAGGCCAGCACGTCCTTCCCAGCGTCGACCCACTGCAGCTTGCCGTCGCCCAGCTTGTGCTCATGGCGCAGCTCCAGGATCTTCCGGTACAGGTTCAGCGTGGAATCGGCGGAGCCTTCCTGGCGGTCCACGGCATAGCGCGCGTAGGCGGCCGGCTGCGGCAGCCAGGTCTTGTCGCCCGGGCCGAAGCCGAAGGACGGGGCGTCTGCCTTCCAGGGCAGCGGCACGCGGCAGCCGTCGCGGCCGACTTCCTCGCCCTTGGTGCGCAGGAACATCGGGTCCTGGCGGTACTGGCCTTCCATGGTGGTGTGCTCGGGCAGGCCCAGCTCCTCGCCCTGGTAGATATAGGTCGAGCCGGGCAGGGCCAGGGTCAGCATGGCCAGGGCGCGGGCCCGGCGCAGGCCGAGCGCCTCGTCCGGCTGCGCGCTGGCGGGGCCGATGCCGTTGCCCGGCAGGGCATGCTTGCCCAGCGCCTCGAGGCCGTAGCGCGAGGGCGCGCGCACGGTGTCGTGGTTGGAGGTCACCCAGGTGGTCGGCGCGCCCACCGTGGCGGTCAGGGCCATCGAACTGTCGATGACTTCCTTGAAGGCGCCCGCGTCCCATTGGGTCATCAGGTATTCGAAATTGAACGCCTGGTCCATCTCGTCGGGGCGCACGTAATGGGTCAGGCGCTCGCGCGGGGTGACCCAGGCCTCGGCCACCAGGATGCGCTGGCCGGGGTACTGGTCGAGAACCTTGCGCCAGGAGCGGTAGATCTCGTGCACGCCGTCCTGATCCCACATCGGGCCGACCAGCGCGCCGGCGTTCTCGCGGCCTTCCTCGACCGGCAGATCGGCCAGTCCCTTCTCCTTGATCAGGCCGTGCGCCACGTCGACGCGGAAGCCGTCCACGCCGCGCTCCAGCCAGAAGCGCAGCACCTGCTCGAACTCGGCGCGCACCTGCGGGTTGTCCCAGTTGAGGTCCGGCTGCTTGCTGTCGAACAGGTGCAGGTACCACTGCTTCTCGCCCGGCACCCGGTCCCAGGCGGCCTTGCCGAACACGCTCGGCCAGTTGTTCGGCGGCAGCTCGCCGTTCTCGCCCCGGCCGTCGCGGAAGATGTAGCGGGCGCGTTCGGGGCTGCCGGGCGGCGACTTCAGCGCGGCCTGGAACCAGGCGTGCTCGTCGGAGGTGTGGTTGGGCACCAGATCGACGATCACCTTCATGCCGCGGGCATGGGCCTCCTTCAGCAGGCGCTCGAACTCCTCGGTGCTGCCGAACATCGGATCGACCACCCGGTAGTCGGCCACATCGTAGCCGGCGTCGGCCTGGGGCGACTTGTAGAAGGGCGACAGCCAGAGCGCGTCCACGCCCAGCCTGTCCAGGTAGGGCAGCCGCGAGATGACGCCCGACATGTCGCCAATGCCGTTGCCATCGCCATCGGCGAAGGAGCGCGGATAGATCTGGTAGATCACCGAATGGCGCGACCAGTCCTCGCCGGTCTGGCCGGCCGCGTGGGCGCCGGGGTGGAGCGACGCCAGGGACAGCGCCAGAGCGGTCATGACGGTGGTGCCGAGGAACTTACGACGAAACATACAAGCTTCCTATTGTTGGGATTATCGGTAAGCAGGACGCGCACTTCCTTGCGTGTTGCGGTTCTTCCTGGGGGATGCGGTCTGAAACACGGGCAACGGTGACGGCTGGGCATGGCGCGGGAGGGCCGCCCGCCAGGCAGGGGACAGTGATGAGCGGGGCGGGAGAGTCGCCCACGGGGCGAGCGCCAGGATGGCTGGAGGCATGGGACACCTTGTCGGCAGACACCGCTGTCTTCGCCGGGCGTAGCGCCACGGAGCGGAGCGTCGTCGCCGTCTTGTTGTTCTTGTCGGTTGCCGGGGCCGTTCCGAAACGGGCGGTGGTCCTGGCAAGGGTCTTGGTACCGGGATATCGCTACCTTAGTAGGGGGTTTTCCATTTGACAAGATGTCGGCTTATCAATTGGTTTTCGCCGGAATTGTTCTTAGGTAAAACGATTCATCCAGATAAATGCACATCCTCGCACGATCGCGCCGGCAGCCGGGCAGATCGCGGCCGCCGGTAGCCGAGGCGCTGCGCAAAAGCCCCGCGGAAGCCGTGAACACGCCGTCTCCGCTGCTCGAGGGCGTGACACCCTGCCCGCTCCCGGACAGCCGCCGCGCTGGCTACGCTGTAGAGGTGTGCCCGCGTCGCCGGCAAGGGGGAGAAATGACCAGTTCCAACGACATGGATTCGTCCGCCGGCACCCTCGGCAGCGGCTCCCCGCGCTTGTTGCAGCCGCTGCGGCGGCTGTGGAGTTCCTGGCTGTTCGGCGCGGCGACCCTGGCGGCGGTGGTGGGGGTGGCCCTGCATCGCGCCGAGGCCGAGGCGTTCGCCCGCCTGGTCGAGCAGGTCGAGCCGGGCTGGTTCGTCCTGGCCCTGGCGCTGCAGGCGCTGACCTATCTGTCCCAGGGCCAGCTCTACCGCAGCGTGGCGCGCGCCGGCCAAGCCCGCCTGCCGCTGCTCGGCGCCTGCCGGCTGGGGCTGATGAAACTGTTCGTCGACCAGGCGCTGCCGACCTACGGGGTCAGCGGAACCCTGGCGGTCACCGCGGCCTTCGAGCGCCTGGCCATCCCGCGCCCGGTGGCCATGGCCTGCCTGGCGGTCAGCCTGAGCTCCTACCTGCTCGCCTATGCGCTGGCGCTGGCCGTGGCGCTCGGCATCGCGGTCGCCGAGGGGCATGCCACGCTGCTGCTGCTGGTGGCCGGCACGCTGTTCGCCCTCGGCAGCCTGGCGGTCGGGTTGGGCGTGGCGCTGCTGGCCGGCGGCGGCCTGCCGGGCTGGCTGCAACGCCTCGACGGCGGCGCCTGGGTCGAGCGCGGCCTGGCGCTGATCGGCGAGGCCGACCGGCGGCTGACCCGCAACCCGCGCCTGCTGGCGCTGGCCGTGGCCCTCGACCTGGGCATCGTCCTGCTGGATGCCACCAGCCTCTGGGCGCTGGTCCATTCGCTGGGCGGCGAAGTGCCCTGGAGCGGGGCGTTCGCCGGCTACATGCTGGCCTGCGTGCTGCGCAGCATCGGCGTCACGCCGGGCGGCCTCGGCGTCTTCGAGGCGGCGGCGGTGACCACCCTGCACTGGGCCGGCGTGCCGCTGGCGGTGGCGCTGTCGGCGACCCTGCTGTTTCGCGGACTGAGCTTCTGGCTGCCGATGCTGCCCGGCCTGCTGGTCACCCGCAGGGCGCTGCGCACGCCGCAGGCGGCGCCGGCGGCGAGCGGCGAGGCCTGGTGGAGCTGGACGGCGGAGCAGGCCTGCGCCGCCCTGGACAGCCGCGCCGAAGGGCTCGCCGGCCCGGCGGCCGCCGCCCGCGCCGGCGCCGGCCGGACCGCGGAACAGGCCCGCCCCCGCGGTCTGCCGCGGATGTTCCTCGAACAGCTGCGCAGCCCGCTGGTGCTGATCCTGATCTTCGCCAGCGTGGTCTCGCTGGTGGTCCACGACTGGCTGGACGCGGCCATCGTGCTGGTCATCGTGCTGGTCAGCGCGCTGCTCGGCGCCGGCCAGGAATACCGCGCCTCCCACGCCCTGGAGCAGCTGCGCCGGCGCGTGGCGATCACCGCCCGGGTGCGCCGCGACGGCACGCTGGTCGAGATTCCGGCCGGCGAGGTGGTGCCGGGCGACGTGGTCGAGCTGTCCGCCGGCAGCCTGATCCCCGCCGACGGGCTGGTACTGGCGGCGCGCGACTGCTTCGTCAGCCAGGGTCTTTTGACCGGCGAGACCTTCCCGGTGGAGAAGCGCCCGGGGCAGGCCCGGCCCGAGGCGAGCCTCGCCGAGCGCGACAACTGCCTGTTCATGGGCAGCTCGCTGCGCAGCGGCACGGCGACCCTGCTGGCGGTGCGCACTGGCGCCGACAGCGAGTACGGGCAGATCGCCCGCAGCCTGAGCCTGCGCCCGCCGGAAACCGAGTTCGAGCGCGGCCTGCGCCACTTCGGCACCCTGTTGCTCAAGGTGATGCTGCTGATGGTGGTCGGCGTGCTGGCGGCCAACATCCTGCTCGAACGGCCCACGGTGGACACCCTGCTGTTCGCCATCGCCCTGGCGGTCGGCCTGTCCCCCGAGCTGCTGCCGGCGATCCTCGGCATCACCCTGGCCCAGGGCGCGCAGCGCATGGCCCGGCGCGGGGTGATCGTGCGTCACCTGAACGCCATCGAGAACCTCGGCGCCATGGACGTGCTGTGCACCGACAAGACCGGCACCCTGACCCGCGGCGTGGTGCAGCTCGACGGCGCGCTGGACGAGCGCGGCGAGCCCTCGGCGCGCTGCCTGCTGCTCGCCAGCCTCAACGCCAGCCTGCAGACCGGGCTGGCCAACGCCCTGGACGCCGCGCTGGTCGCTACGGCGCAGGAGCAGGGCCTCGACCTCGGCGCCTATCGCAAGCTCGACGAGATCCCCTACGACTTCGTGCGCAAGCGCCTCGCAGTGGTCGTCGAGGGCGCCGACGGGCAGGCGCTGATGATCGTCAAGGGCGCGCTGGACAAGGTGCTGGAGCGTTGCACGCGGATCGGCGAGGGCGAGGCGGCGGCGCCGCTGGACGAGGCGGCACTGGCCGCGCTCCGCGAGCGCTACGCGCAGTGGAGCGCCCAGGGCTACCGGGTGCTCGGCCTGGCCAGCCGGCCGGTGACGCGCCTGGCGCGCTACGCCGAGCGCGACGAGAGCGAGCTGGCCTTCGCCGGCTTCCTGCTGTTCTTCGACCCGCCCGAGCCCGGCGTGCGCGACACCCTGCAGGCCCTCGGCCGGCTCGGCGTGGCGGTGAAGATCATCAGCGGCGACAACCGCCTGGTCACCGGCCATGTCGCCGAGGCGGTCGGCATCTCCGCCGAACGGGTGATCACCGGCGGCGAGCTGCTGCAGATGCGCGACGAGGAACTGCTCAACCTGGCGCCGCAGGTGGCGCTGTTCGCCGAGGTCGACCCCAACCAGAAGGAGCGGATCATCCTCGCCCTGCAGAAGACCGGCCACGTGGTCGGCTTTCTCGGCGACGGCATCAACGACGCCCCGGCGCTGCACGCGGCCGACGTCGGCGTCTCGGTGGACCAGGCGGTGGACGTGGCCAAGGAAGCGGCCGACTTCGTGCTCCTGCGCCACGACCTGGACCTGCTGCGCCAGGGTATCGACGAAGGCCGCCACACCTTCGCCAACACCCTCAAGTACATCTTCATCACCACCAGCGCCAACTTCGGCAACATGATCAGCATGGCTCTGGCCTCGCTGTTTCTGCCCTTCCTGCCGCTCTTGGCCAAGCAGATCCTGCTCAACAACTTCCTCTCCGACATCCCGGCGATGGGCATCGCCGGCGACAACGTCGACCGCGAATGGGAGCGCACCCCGCACCACTGGAACATCCGCGAGGTGCGCAACTTCATGGTGGTGTTCGGGCTGGTCAGCTCGGCCTTCGACCTGCTGACCTTCGGCGCGCTGTTCTACTTCGTCGGCGAACGGCCCGAACTGTTCCGCACCGGCTGGTTCGTCGAGTCGCTGCTCACCGAGCTGGCGATCATCTTCGTGGTGCGCACCTACAAACCCCTCTACCGCAGCCGCCCCGGCCGCCTGCTGCTGACCAGCACCCTGGCGGTGATGCTGCTCACCGTGCTGCTGCCCTACACCCCGGCCGGCAGCTGGTTCGATCTCGTCCCCCTGCCGCCGGGACTCTTGGCGATGATCGGGGTGATCACCTTGCTTTACGCAGCGGCGTCGGAGGCGGTGAAGCGGCGGTTTTATGCGGTGGCGAGAAGGCCGAGGAGTGCGGAGCGGAGGTATCGGGGGCTACCTGGGTAGAGTGCAGTTGGGCGCTTGCGCAGGGCGTCCGCCGTACCTGTAGGCCCCGGCTGAGCAGTCATGGATTAGTCGAGTCGTAAACAGGCCAGTTTTTATAAAATCAAAATGCCATTACTATGCGTGTGAAATTACCATATGGCTCTGTGGGCTTTTTTCGGCAATGGTGCCTGCCATGCTCTCTATCTCCATATTTAATTGTTGCTCTGTCTTTATCGTCCTTCGAGTTGGCCGGCTTGGGTGTGCTTTGCGGTGCCTTTCTTCTTTATTTTATGGGGGTGTAAAAGTAGAAAGGGGATAGGCATGGGGCGTTAGAGCAGGTATGTCAGAGTAATGTGGTCATTGAGGATTGCCTCTCCTTCTCATGATGCCATGGAAGAGCCTCACGCAGATGAATATGTAGTTTCCGAAAAAGTAGTTTCTTGCCAAAAATCCATTGCGGATGGAAGTCTTGGAGAGTGCAAGGGCGTTATTTAAAGTGTGCTGTTTTGATAAGCTGTGTATTTGTTGTCTGGTAGTGGTTAATTTTCTTGGGTGGTGGGGTTGTGTCTAAGGTGGAAAGTAAGAAGCCATTAAATATAATACTAAAAGAGGCCAGATCAGAGTCTATGGTCAAGTGGATTGGCAGGCTTGAAGAGGAAACGGAGATTGTATCTTCTGGTGGTGCGCCAACTGAAAGAATGGAGGACTTGATTGAGAAGATTAAATTGGCTATTGAATCGGGTGGGAGTTTGGATGTCTCTATAAATCAGTTAGTCCAAAGCTCCTACAAACAAGGAGTGCAAGATGGGTTTTCCAAAGCGTTGTCAAAGTTCCAAGATGGCTCAATAACTACGCGGAAGGTTCCTAAGGAGCTCTCATGGACTTTAAGTACTTCCTCGACTCAATACCAAGTAACTGCAAGGCTGCCAACGGTAGAGGGTGGGGAGCAGAGATCTACAGTGATCATTAAGCTAAGTGCTTATGGGTTTAAGTAGCCAAAAGCTAAT
Organism: Azotobacter tropicalis; assembly: GCF_059739045.1. Lineage (NCBI taxonomy): Bacteria > Pseudomonadati > Pseudomonadota > Gammaproteobacteria > Pseudomonadales > Pseudomonadaceae > Azotobacter > Azotobacter tropicalis. The sequence continues at coordinate 2,607,118 of NZ_AP046059.1, read as the reverse complement.
AAGGTGGCTAATGCAAGGTGGCTAGGCTCTTGTGGTTTTTGAGGATATCGTCAAGCCAGCTATATGGTCAAGGTTAATCAAGAAATTTATAAGGTGGCTAAAGATCATGGTTTTTGGTTGTTGTTTAACTTAATTGTTGGGCCAGTGGCTTGTTAGGCTGAGGGGTCAAGCCAAGTCTCTCCTGCCGGCTGTTATTTTGACGTTGATGAAGAGAAGATGGCAATTGGGCGCTTGCTATGGGAATTAATAATTTAGATATATATGAGACTTTAAGGAAATGAGTCGGAGAAATGGCCAATCATGTTGCCAGTGCTGATCGCTCCTGTTATCTACTTTGGAGCTCGTTATGCTGCCAGGACACTTGTGCAAAAAGCTGTGGACCAAGGGGTACGTGACGGTGTCGGTAGGGCCCGGAGCGAGGTCTCGACTCAGGTTCGTCAGATGCTCCGGGGGTATTTAATAACAGTGCTAATAAACGTAGCGTCAATCAGCCTCGCCGTGGTTGCCACTGGGGTGGTGCTCACGGAAGAAGCCGGAAAATTATTAGTTTGTTCTGTTTACTTAGTGTCCGTAGTCACGGGCACTTTTAGTGCTGTCGGCTATCTGCCGAAAGGAATAGAGCTGGCTCGCCACCGATTCAAAATTAAAAGCTATATTCAAGCGCAAATTTATGCTGAGGCATTGAAAGAGGCGCGCAAAGAAATTAATAGTCTCGGAAGCGTGAAACGGCTCTTTAACCAGCTTTGGGGCAAGTCGCCGCATGAGCTTGCACATGCCATCTCGCATCGAACTATAGAGACGGTGATGAAAGAGATTACTGTAAAACTATTACAGATTGGCGTGGCAATGCTTTTTTATGTTGTGCTCTTTCGTATGGGAGTTGCCCCCATGCTCATCGGAGGTTCGACTGGGCTTACACTGCTGCAATCGCTGCTCTGGCCATTCGCATACAGCTTGGATTTCTTCACTGGGAGCGAGCTTGCAATTTTTATTGAGCACATGAGCTAACTTTATCCTGGATTCGCTGATAGATTTCATTAGATTTAGTCATATGAAACAGAGGTGCTGATGTGCAAATTCAGGATCTAATTGAGATTAGAGGCTGGAAATTTATTTGAGTCGGAGCTGCTGCGTAGCTAAGCTCAACTCAAGAGTTAGCGATGGTTGTTACAGAGCCTGAGTGCAGCATGATTACTGGATGGAAGCAGGCACAGCATGATGCAGCGCTATTGCTTCCGTCATCAATTTGATCGGAAATTCAAACTCGGAGTGTTTGCGCTACCGGATATTCGGCTTATAGGCAATCGTATTTAGCTGCTTTTGGCTGTAGACCGTCAGGTTCGTGCCCTTGGGCAAGTAGTGGCGGATCAGCCCGTTGATGTTCTCGTTGCTGCCGCGCTGCAAAAGGGGCGGCCGCAGAAATAGATCTCCACGCCGGCCTTCTAAAAACGATAAAACCCGTCTGCTGGCAGTTGCACCGATCTTTTACAGAACCATCATCGACGCACAGTTGCCCTTGGCGCGGGCCCTATAGAGCACGGCCTGTTCGACGCACAGAAACTGGTCGAGCACCTAGCGGATGGACTCGACGACCTGCGGCGGAAGGCCGATTTCCTCGGGCGTCATGCGTTCGGCTCCGCCCGGCTGGAAAGCACACGCTCCAGCGCCTTGAGCAGCGGATGATGCTGTTGCCGGATATTGAGCAGGATCGCTTCGGCGGTTTCTTCGTTGTAGGTGTGCGAGGTGCGGTTGCGGTCGGTCAGCATCTGCATCCAGCCCTGTCCATCGGCGATCAGGCCGGCGCTGAAGGCTTCGCGGATGGTATCGCGTGGGCCGACGATTCCTTCGATGCCTTGCCAGACGAGGAAATCTTTCAGCGTGTTCCAGCCCCGCTCGTAGCTGCATTCGAACACATGAAACGCTCCCTGCCTTTCCAGTTTCGACAGGGGCCGCCGGCTCATCAGTTTCATGGCTTCGTCGAGTTGCAGCAGGGCCTTGCCGAAGCTGTGCAGCCGCCGTTGCTTGTGAGGATCGGGAGCGTTCATTTCCAGCCCTTTCAAGGTCTTGCACTTTCCTATTCGGGAGGCCGATGGAGCAGGCCTCGGTAGGAGCGAATTTATTCGCGATGGTGCGGCTTCCTGTCGTGAATAAGTTCGCTCCTACAGCAGTGTTGGTAGACTGCCAACCGCCGCGATCACCCGCCTTACCGCCTCTTCCTCATCCGCCCCCGTCATATCCACCTGCAGATCGCAGCGCGCCCGGAGTTCGGTCATGACCACGCCCCGGAATGCCGGGTCCAGGCTCTGGCGGTCGGCGAGGCTCATTTCCCCGCGGGCGCCCAGGCGGCGGAGGCGTTCGGCCTCGTCCAGGGTGAGCAGCACCGAGACGTCCGGGCGCGGCAGGGCCGGGAGCAGGGCGTCGAAGTCGGCCTCGACGCCGCGTGCCCGGGCGTAGGCGATGGTGGAGGCCAGGAAGCGGTCCATCACCACGGTCCGGCCGGCGTCCGCCGCGGCCCGCGCCCTGGTGCCCTCGGCGGCGGCGATGGCGAGGTAGAACAGGGCGTGGGCGATCTTGGCGTCACCCAGCACGCTGTGGATCTGCTCGCGCAGCGGTTTGACCGCCGGGCCGGGCATGCTCATGGCGATCCCGCCGAGCGCGGCGGCCAGGTTGCGGACCAGGGTCGTCTTGCCGACGCCGTCCAGGGATTCGATGACGATGAAGCGGGCCATGGGGACTCCTGTCGGTGGTTCCTTCTTTCCTCAGCATAAGCGCTCGGACGCGAGCGGGGGCGGCGCAGCGGGAACCTGGAGGCGCACATGGGTACACGAAAAAAGCGCCGACCGGCAGGGAGTCCGGTCGGCGCAAGGCCAGAGTCGCAGGGGAGGGTGTTGTTCAGAGGGGATTGATGCCGTATTCGGCGTAGATCTCGTCCTGGGCCTGGCGGAACTCGTTCATGCTGAACTCGAAGCCGTGCTCCTTGAGCAGCGCCCAGCTCGCTTCTTCGTCTTCCGCGCCTTCGTTGACCAGGTTCTTGAACGCTTCGTCGCTGCGCATGCGGTTGATGTAGGCCTTGGCGGATTCGACACTCATCGGAAATGCCTCCTTAAGCGGTGGTGGGGTCGAGGAAACGGCGGCGGATCTGCGCGCCGAGCAGGTTGACGAGGCTGACCAGCGCCAGCAGGACGGCGATCAGGGCCAGGGCCTCGCGGTATTCGAAGAGGTGGAAGGCGGTGACGATCTCCAGCCCCAGGCCGCCGGCACCGATCGCGCCCAGGGTGGTGGCGGCGCGGATGTTGTGTTCCCAGCGGTAGAGGGCGACATCGACCAGTCGCGGCAGCACCTGCGGCAGCACGCCGAAGCGCAGCACGCCGAGCACCGGGGCGCCCTGGCTGCGCAGCGCGTCCACCGGGGCGCGGTCGACGTGCTCGAAGATCTCGGCGAAGAACTTGCCGAGCATGCCGGTGGAGTGGGTGGCCAGCGCCAGCACGCCGGGCAGCGGGCCGAAGCCCACCGCGGCGACGAACAGGATGCCCCACACCAGGCTGGGGATCGAACGGATGGCGTTGAGCAGCAGCAGGACCAACTGGCGCAGCGGCGCGGGCGCCTGGCCGCCGGCCGCCAGGGCGCCGAGCGGCAGGGCGACGAGGATGCCACCGACGGTGCCGGCGACGCTCATGGTCAGAGTGTCGAGCAGCGGCTTGCTCCAGTGTTCCCAGCGCTCGAACACCGGCGGCCAGGCGTCGCCGGCCAGCGTCCAGAGGGTCGGCAGCAGCTCGCGGTAGCGCTCGGCATCGAGCGCGCCGGTATAGCCGGTGGCCAGCAGCACCACGCCGAGGCCGACCAGCAGCGCGAGGCGCGACAGCCAGGCGCGTTGCGCCGTTGCCTTCAGCAGCGCCTGGCGCTGGGCGAAGGCGGCGCTCATGGCTTCACCGTCACGGCTTCGGGATGCTCGCGCTCGACCACCGAGATCCACTCGCGCACCCGGTCGACGTCGGCATCGACGCTGGGGATGAAGGCCTCGGCACGGAACACGCCGAGCGCCGCCGGGTCGCTGGTGCTGACGAAGGCCTGGCGGATCCTCTCCTTCAGCTCCGGCGCCAGGCCCTCGCGGAAGGTCCACATGTATTCGGGGATCGCCGGCGAGTCGGCCAGCACGCGCACCTTGGCGGGGTCGAGCTTGCCTTCCTTGAGCAGGCGTTCGTAGATCGGTCTGGACAGGCCGCCGGCGGCGACCTTCTTGCTGGCGACGGCCAGCGCCACCGCATCGTGGGCGCCGAGCACGCGCAGGGTGTAGTCGCGTCCGGAGACCAGGCCGGCGTCGGCCAGCATCCAGCGCGGCACCCAGGTGCCCGAGGTGGAGGCCGGATCGCCGAAGGCGACGTCCTGGCCGCGCAGGTCCTGGAAGCTGCGCGCCGGGCTGTCGGCCGGGACGATCAGCACCGCCTGGAAGGTCGGGCCGACCTGGGCGTGGCTCGGGCGGGCGAAGGGTTCGAGCCTGGCGCGCTGGCTCTGCAGGATGTAGGTCACAGGCCCCAGGTAGGCGATGTCGATGCGACCGAAGCGCAGCGCCTCGCCGGTCGCCGCGTAGTTGGCGCCGACGGTCAGTTCGACGGGCATGCCGAGGGTCTTTTCCAGGTGCGCGCGCAGCGGTTCGTTGAGGCGCATCACGGTGGGCGCTGACTCGCCGGCAGCAGGCCGATGGTCAGCTTCTTCGGCAGGGCCGCGTCGTCGGCGTGGGCGGCGAGGGCGGCGAGGGCGGCCGGCAGGAGCAGCGCGGCGAACAGCGGGCGCAGGCGTTTGAGCAGTCGGGTCATGGGGCGTTCCTTTTACTGGGGGCGGCTGGGCTCCGGGGCTGGGTGCAGGGGGAACAGGCGCGCCTGGGCGGCGGCGTCGAAGCGCGACGGCGGGCCGTCGAAGGCGATCCGGCCGTCGGCCAGGCCGACGATGCGCTCGGCCAGCCGGCGGGCCAGATCGAGCTGGTGCAGGACGATCACCAGGGTCAGCGCGTGGTCGCGCACCAGGCGGCGGAATTCGCCGGCCAGGCGCTCGGCGAGGGCCGGATCGACCGAGGCGAAGGGTTCGTCGGCGAGCAGCAGGCGCGGCTCGCGCACCAGGGCGCGGGCGATGCCGACGCGCTGGCGCTCGCCGCCGCTGAGCCGGGCGACCGGCTCGAGGGCCTTGCCGAGCAGGCCGACCTCGGCGAGGGCGGCGAGGGCCTGCTCGCGCATCGCCCGCGGCCAGGGCAGCGGCGACAGCGGGTGGCGGCGGTCGGCCAGGCCGAGCAGCACGTTGTCCAGCGCCGAGAGGCGGGCGATCAGCGCATGCTCCTGGAACACCGTGGCGCTGCTGCGCCGGTGGGCGAGCAGGCTGGCCGGGGTCTGCAGGCGGCCGATGCCATCCACGCTCAACGTGCCGGAGGCGGGCGGCAGCAGGCCGTTGAGGGTGGCCAGCAGGGTGCTCTTGCCGATCCCCGAGGGGCCGACGATGGCGGTGATGCTGCCGCGGCGGATCTCCAGGTCGAGGCCGTCGAGGATGCGCTTGCCGCTCCGTTCGATCGACACCCGGTCGAGGCGCAGCAGCACCGGCGAGCCGCCCGCGGCCAGCGCCGGCGTGTCGTGTCCGGAGGTTGCGGTGCCGGCGAGGGCGCGTTCGAGGGGCAGCTGGTAGACGCCGCTCATGCCTCGCGCTCGATCAGGTAGTCGGGGTTGCGCACCCCGTAGCCCAGCGCCTTGCGCAGCCACAGCGGCGGGTTGCTGCCCATCATCCGCTGCAGGTGCTCGACCACCTCGTCGATCTCGCGGGGGTGCTGCATCTTCACCGGGAAGACCCCGGCGTTCTTCACCTTGACCGCGGCGAAGTCGCTGAGGGCGAGGGTGAAGAGCACGGCGCAACCCGCCATGGCGTCGACGCGCAGCTGGATCTGGTCGACCGAGGCGCCGCCGGTCGGATCGCCCATGGAGCAGCCACCGCCGCCGCCGGGGCCGCGCTTGCCCTCGCCGCCCTTGCCACCGCCCTTGAACTGCACGACGTCGAGGAAGTTGGCCTCGTCGTAGGTGACGTCGTAGATGACGATCTGCTTGGCGGTGGCGAAATTGGCGTCGACCTGCAGCAGGTCGTTGCTGGTGATGGCGATTTTCAGATGACCGATCTCGTTCATGTCCGTGTCCTCGGGGTGGCTCGGGCGGGCGCCGGGCGCGGCCCGGCGCGCGGGGTTCAGGTCATCGGCAGGCCGACGACGTTCTTCTCGTGGGCGAAGCGCAGGCGGAAGGCGTCCGGCAGCTTCGTCCCGCCGTCCGTGCGCGCCTGCCAGCGGGGCAGCTCGGCGACGGCGATGCGCCCGGCCTTCAGGGCCTCGACCGGCACGATGTACAGGCGGTCGTCGAGGCTGATGTAGAAATCGATCGGGTGGCGGGCGGCGTTTTCGCCGTACTTGCCCAGGTCGATGCGGTAGTGGCCGTCCTCTTCGAGCAGCAGGCGCGGGTTGTCGCAGTCCAGGCGGACATGACGGTTGAACCAGCACGTGTGGCGGAACTGGAACAGCACCCGGTCGTCGTCGGCGAAGGCGCGGATCTCGGCGACGATGTCGGCGTAGTACTGGCCGAGCAGCAGTTCCTCGTAGGCGTCGCTGTAGGGCTGGTCGAAGGATTCGAGGTAGCAGGCGACGCAGGCGGCGAGCAGTTCGAGGCCGCTCTGGCTGATCAAAAGGCTCAGCGCGCAGCGGTTGTAGGTGCAGCTGGCGCGGATCAGGCCGTCGTCGCGGATCTCGATGGCGCCGTTCTGCTGGATCGCTGCGGCGCGGAACACGCGCAGGATGCGGAAGACCTCGGCCATCAGCTTCTCCGCCGGGGTGCGGCGCGGCAGGGCGAGGTAGCGTTGCCAGCTGCCGAGGCCAGCCAGCGACGGGTCGCGGGACTCCTGCCAGTCGGCGAGCAGGGCGTAGGCGCTGGTCAGGGCCAGGGTCAGGCGGGCCGGCACGCGGCGAGCGGTCTCGCTTTCCGGCTCGGCGAAGTTCAGGCGCCGCGGGCGGGTGTAGGGTTCGATGGGGCGGTGTTCCGGTCGGGCGCACAGCTCGCCGAAGCACGCGCGGTAGTGGGCGACCATTTCCTGTCGCTGTTTCATGGCTCTCTCCCGAAGGCGGCATGGCGGCCGGAGTGGAATACGGGGCGGAGGCCCCTGCCGAAGCAGGGGGCCGCCGCTGGTGGCTCAACTCACCACGTATTGAGGATCCATTCCTTGTTACGGGTGTATTCCATGTGGGCGAACATGGCGTTGGCGATCATCTCGCCGAGCTCCATGGCGCCCTGGTAGCCGATGGTCGGCTTGCGGTAGAGGCCGGCGCGGTCGAAGGTCGGGAAGCCGACGCGGACCATCGGGATGTTGGCTTCGATGGCGACGTAGCGGCCCTTCGAGTGACCCATGATCAGGTCGAGCTGCAGGCCGTTGTTGATGCGCTTCTCCAGCTCCCAGAGGTCGGCGTTGTGGACGATCTCGATGTCGAAGTGCGCGGTGTTCTTCAGCTCCTCGATGCGCGGATCCTTCTTGTACTTGTTGCCCTGGTCGTCGCCAATCAGCAGCAGTACCGGTTCCAGCTCCACTTCCATGCAGAACTGGGCCAGGCCGAGCACCAGGTCCGGATGGCCGAAGATCGCCACCTTCTTGTTGGCGAAGAACATGTGCGCCAGGTCGGCCAGGGCGTCGAGGGCGATGCCGCGCTCGCGGACCAGCGACTCGGGGATCTCCTTGCCGGTGACTTCGGCGATCTTGCGCAGCATGTCGTCGGTGTTCTTGATGCCGTAGGGCGTATTGACCAGGGCATTCGGCACCTGGAAGGTCTTCTGCAGCAGCTCGCCGGTGGTGTTGCCCTCGTAGCGGGCCAGGGACAGGGTGGCCAGGGCGTTGGCGCTGTCGGCGATGTCTTCGACGGTGGTGCGGCCGTGGGTCTCGATGCTCTTGTTCGGCAGCATCGGCGAGTCGAAGTCCTCGGTATCCATGTAGATGTTGGCGTCGACGCCCATTTCCGCGAAGTAGCGCTTGAGCAGCACCACGTCGCCGGGGTTGACCCAGCCCGGGAAGACGTTGAGCTTGCCGCTCGGCTGGCCCTTGCCGTGCACGTCGGTGATGGTCTTGAACACCGACTTCACGCACTCGGCGTAGCCGGTGACGTGGCTGCCCTTGAAGCTCGGGGTGTGCACCGGCGCCAGGTAGATCTTGCGGTCCGGGAACTCGGCGGCGAGTGCCCGGTTGCAGACGTTGATGGTGCCTTCGATGTCGTCGCCGATCACTTCGGTGGAGCAGGTGGTGATGATCGGGATCACCCGCAGGTTCGGGTAGCGGCGGGCCAGGACCAGCACGCCTTCCTCGACGCGCTTGGCGCCGCCGAACACCGCCGACTCCTCGTGCAGCGAGGTCGAGGCGACGTCGAAGTTTTCCTTGAAGTGCTGGGCGAACAGCAGGCGGACGAACATCGTGCAGCCCTGGCCGCCGTGGACCAGCGGAATGCAGTCCTTGATACCGATGCCGGCGTACTGGGCGCCAGCGGGCTGGCAGTCGTACATCGGGTTGATGATGCCCTCGCGGTCGCGCGGGGACAGCTTGACTTCCGCCGGCTTGAGGACGGTCAGCTCGCAATTGCTCATGAAATGGCTCCTTCGTGCGCGCAGACGGCCGGACGGCCGTCTGCGCGCCGGTGACTCAGTAGAGGTGGTGGTTGAGTTCGCGGTTGGTCGAGCGGGTGATGGTCACGTCGACCAGACGGGACTTGAGGCCGTCGATCAGGAAGGCGATCTCTTCCTTGTTGACCTGCGAAGCCCAGGAGAAACGCTCGCGGACGTCGTTGGCCATGGCCAGGGCGTCGGCGTAGAACAGGCGCTCCTGCGGGGTGCCGCGCAGCGGCTCCTGGCCGGTCAGCAGGCGACCGACCTGATTGAGCACGCCCTCGATGTTTTCCTCGCGGTCCCAGGTGCGCGAGAAGAACTGCCACAGGCAGCGCTCCTCGACATAGGCGAACAGATCGTCGAGATGGGACTGGCTCATCAGGCGGCCCCCCGCACGATGATCGGCGTGGTCTGCGACTTGTCGCGGATGTCCACGGCGGCCAGGTGGCGCAGCGGGTTGTGCACGGCGTTGTACATGTCGCGGGCCAGGTTGACGAAGCCCTCGAAGCCCATGTACGGGCCGTTGTGGTAGCCGTGGCCGTTGACGTAGGGGATGTGCAGTTTCTTGACCAGCTCGCCGACGCGCGGGCCGGTGAAGATCACGTCCGGCTTGACCAGGTCGATGATCTCGAAGAACTCCAGCTCGTTGCCGTCGTCGATGTAGTAGGTGCCTTCCTTGCCGCGGGCGATGACCTTCTCGAAGTCTTCCTCATGGCCGAACTTGGAGGACATGGCCACGACCTGCACGCCCAGGTCGTCCTCGACCGACTTGGTCCAGTGCCACAGGCGCGGGCCGCCGGTCCAGATCGCCATTTTCTTGCCCTGCAGACGCTCCTTGTACCAGTCGAGCTTCGGCTTCCACTTGGCGTATTCCTCGGCGATCAGCGCCTCGCCCTTCTCCTCGATGCCGAAGAAGGCGCAGATCTTGCGGATGCCCTCGGCCATGTAGTTGAAGCCCCAGGAGTCGATGTCCAGACGCGGGATGCCGTAGCGCTTCTTCAGCTCGTTGGCGATGTAGCCGGAGGAGCGCGCGCAGTTCACCACGTTGAGCTGGGCCTGGTGCATGCAGCGCAGGTCGTCGTAGGTGCCGTTGCCGGTGAAGTGGGCGACGACCTGGATGCCCAGGCGGTCCCAGTAGGTCTGCAGCAGCTGGGTATCACCTTGAATATTGAAGTCACCGATGAAGTTCATGGTGTATTCGCTGGTGATTTCCTTCTCCATCGTCTCGACTTTCTCGTTGATCCAGCCGATGTTCAGAACGTGGTGGCCCTTGGACTGGGACACGCCGGAGAAGCCGGGGCACTCGACGGTGAAGACGTCCACGTCGGGACGGTCCTTCATCACCTTCTTGGCCACCGCCTTGATGTCGTCGCCGATCAGTGCGGTCGGGCAGGTCGTGTAGACGATCATCCGCTTGATGTCCGGCATCTCGTCGAAGGCTTCGTGCATGCTCTTCTCGAGGCGCTTCTCGCCGCCGAAGACCACGTGGCTTTCCTTCATGTCGGTCGACCAGACGTACTTCATGTTGAAGTGGCCGTTGTCGGTCGGGTAGCGCTTGGTGTGCCAGGTGTCGTAGGCACAGCCGAGCGGGCCGTGAATCATCTGGATGGTGTCTTTGAGCACGCCGCCGATCACCAGCTTGGCGCCGCAGAAGGCGCAGCCGCGTTCGGACAGGGTGCCGGGGATGGTCGCCGCGTTGGCGATCGGCAGGAACTCGCGGGTGTCCTCGTTGGGCGCCTTCAGATAGATGTGTTTCTGGCGCTCGGGTATGTCCTTGTCACATTCCAGCAATACCATTGGCATGGTTGAAGTCTCCTCGGCTGTATGCGTGGATCGAGTCCCCTGACGGCACTCGACCGGGACCGGAAAAACCGGTTGGCGAGGAGGTAATGGCAGGATGCGTGCCAGATGCCCTTGCGGTGGCTGCGGGAATTTTCCGCCCGCCCGCCCGGCGGCCTGATTAGTGCTTTCTAATCAATGGCTTGCGCATTTCTTTCAGTGCTGCCTAAAGGCGCCGCGCAGGGGCTTTTCGGGCATTTTTTCCGCGTTTGCGGCGCTGGCGCGGACGGCCGGCGGAATACGCCAAAGGTTTTTCGTTCAGCCAAGTACGGAGCGTTCGGGGTCTGTACGTCGAGGTGCGTGGCGTCGAGCCGCTCCGGATCGCAGGCGATGCTCCGGAGCTGGCAGGCCCGTAGGAGCGAATTCATTCGCGGCCCTCGGCGATTGATGGCTCCCCCAGTCCTGCGCCGAAGCGTTCCCTGCGGCGTACCCACGCAGGAGCGTGGGTACGATCATGAATCTTGGCGAAGGCTGGATGCCGATGGGCAGCTTCTTGCGGGATGTGGGCAGGCAGTACTGGGGGGCGCTTGTGGCCGCCCGGAAGGGGGCGTCGCCGGAGAGGAAAAACGGAACCGGAAAAGTCGCTATCGGAGGAGAAAAACAAAACGGCGACCGCCCCTGAGGAAAGCGATCGCCGTTCGAGATCCGCCGGCAGAACGGCGCGGGATGTCCTGCCGCCGGCAACGGGGTGCGGAGTCGTTCAGTCTTCAGTCATCGAGCGGCTGGATGCAGAAATCCACGGGACAGACACCGAGGCAGCGCGGTTCGCCTGCATCGGCGCACTCGTTGCAGCTGTCGGCGTCGATCGCGTAGGCGCCGTCCTGGAGAGCGATCGAGCCGGTCGGGCAGACCGGCTTGCAGTCGCCGCAGACGGTGCATTCGTAGCCGTCGATGGCCATCGCCATAGGGTCAGCTCCTGAGGTCGGGAAATTCGGGGTGGTTCAAAAGGGAGGACGGCGTGCGCCGCCGGCCGCGAGAAGCCATTCAGGAAACCCGCGACGCACGCTCTCCTCCGCAAACACGGCGCTGGGTGGATCAGCCTTCGGCGGCGGTCTTGCCGACGATGGACTCGTCTTCTTTCTCCATGATGCCGAATTCCATCAGCAGCTCTTCGAGGTCTTCCATGCTCGCCGGGTTCGGGATGACCAGCATTTTGTTCTCGACGATCTTCTTGGCCAGGGCGCGGTACTCGTCGGCCTGCTTGGCTTTCGGATCGTATTCGATCACGGTCATACGGCGGATTTCGGCGTGCTGCACGACGTTGTCGCGCGGTACGAAGTGGATCATCTGGGTGCCGATCTTCGCGGCCAGGGCCATGATCAGCTCGTCTTCGCGGTCGGTCTTGCGGCTGTTGCAGATCAGCCCGCCCAGCCGCACGCTGCCGGAGTGGGCGTATTTCACGATGCCCTTGGCGATGTTGTTGGCGGCGTACATGGCCATCATCTCGCCGGAGCAGACGATGTAGATTTCCTGGGCCTTGTTCTCGCGGATCGGCATGGCGAAGCCGCCGCACACCACGTCGCCCAGCACGTCGTAGAACACGAAGTCCAGGTCGTCGCTGTAGGCGCCTTCCTCTTCGAGGAAGTTGATCGCGGTGATCACGCCGCGGCCGGCGCAGCCGACGCCCGGCTCAGGACCGCCGGACTCGACGCACTTGACGCCGCCGAAGCCCATCTGCAGCACGTCTTCCAGCTCCAGGTCCTCCACCGAGCCGGCGGATGCGGCCATCTCCATGACGGTGTTCTGGGCCTTGGAGTGCAGGATCAGGCGAGTGGAGTCGGCCTTCGGGTCGCAGCCGACGATCATCACCTTCTTGCCGGACTCGGCGAGGGCGGCTACCAGGTTCTGGGTGGTGGTGGACTTGCCGATACCACCCTTGCCGTAAATTGCACACTGACGCAATGCCATCTTGGAACCTCCGTTGATTCGTGGCGTTTGATTAGTGTCGGAGGAGATTGAGCAAGGGCGATGCCATCAGGGTATGAAATTCATTTTTTGTGTATTTTTGGCATAAAAAACCAATATATTTATCTTTTATAGTTTTTTATGCCATTGGCGCGTGGCTTTTTGCAAGCATGAAAGAAGCGGTTTTGCGCCGCCCGGCCGTGCGGCGTACCCGCAGGTACAGCCGGCAGGCGATCCGTTCCGCTCGGTACTGGGGGGATGCCAGCACTTGGGCGGCACTGGCCGGCGTGCGGCGCAAGCGGGTCGCGCCGGGAAGAGTCGTGCGCTGATCGAACGCTAAGGCGGTTATCGGCTTGTCCGGCAGGGCGGGGCGGCCGTAGCGTTCAGGTTCGCTCTACCCCCAACAACAACAACAAGAGAGAGCCTTATGAGCACCCCCCTCACGCTTCCGGGCGAGGCCGCCGCAGCCGGCAGCGCCTCGGTTCCGGACATCCTCGACGTACAAACCTTCATCGATTCCCGGCCGCTGAGTCTCTACCAGTGGCGCGTCGTCCTGCTGTGCTTTCTGATCGTCTTCCTCGACGGCCTGGACACTGCCGCCATGGGCTTCATCGCCCCGGCGCTGATCCAGGACTGGGGCATCGACCGCGCCAGCCTCGGCCCGGTGATGAGCGCTGCGCTGATCGGCATGGTGTTCGGCGCGCTCTGCTCCGGCCCGCTGGCCGACCGTTTCGGCCGCAAGGGCGTGCTGGTCGGCTCGGCGCTGCTGTTCGGCCTGTTCAGCCTGGCCTCGGCTTACAGCAGCGGCGTCGGCGAACTGGTGGTACTGCGCTTTCTCACCGGCCTGGGCCTCGGCGCGGCAATGCCCAACGCCACCACGCTGCTCTCGGAATACACCCCGGTGCGCCACAAGTCGCTGCTGGTGACCAGCATGTTCTGCGGCTTCAACCTGGGCATGGCTGGCGGCGGCTTCGTCTCCGCCTGGATGATTCCGGTCTACGGCTGGCACAGCCTGCTGCTGGTCGGCGGCGTGCTGCCGCTGCTCCTGGCGCTGGCCCTGCTGTTCTGGTTGCCCGAGTCGGCCCGCTACCTGGTGGCGCGCGGTCACGACGTCGAGCGCGTCCGCCGGGTGCTGCGGCCGATCGGCGAGGAGGCCGTCCGGGCCAGAGGCTTCAGCATCCCCGAGCAGCGCACGGAGAAGGCCGGCAGCGTCTTCGCGGTGATCTTCGGCGGCACCTTCCGTATCGGCACCCTGCTGCTCTGGCTCACCTATTTCATGGGCCTGGTGATCGTCTACCTGCTGACCAGCTGGCTGCCCACGCTGCTGCGCGACAGCGGCGCGAGCATGGAACGGGCCGCCTTCATCGGCGCGCTGTTCCAGTTCGGCGGCGTGCTCAGCGCGGTGGCGGTCGGCTGGGCGATGGACCGGATGAACCCGCACAAGGTGATCGGCCTGTTCTACCTGATGGCCGGCCTGTTCACCTGGGCGGTCGGCCAGAGCCTGGGCCAGGCCGCCCTGCTGGCGACCCTGGTGTTGCTCGCCGGGATGAGCGTCAACGGCGCCCAGTCGGCCATGCCGTCCCTGGCCGCACGCTTCTACCCGACCCAGGGTCGTGCTACCGGGGTGTCCTGGATGCTCGGCATCGGCCGCTTCGGCGCCATCCTCGGCGCCTGGATCGGCGCGACCCTGCTCGGCCTCGGCTGGACCTTCGAGGAAGTGCTCAGCGCCCTGCTGCTGCCGGCCGGCCTCGCCAGCGCGGCGATCCTGGTCAAGGGGCTGGTCAGCCACGCCGACGCCACCTGAGCCCCCTCCGGGTGTCCGCAAGGCCCGCCGCGACATTGTCCGGCGGGCCTTTTCGTCAGCCCTCCGCCTGCGGCGGCGCTTCGTACAGCTCCAGCGGCAGCCCGTCCGGGTCGGCGAAGAAGGTGAAACGCCGGCCGGTGTGCTCGTCGCTGCGGATCGCCTCGACGGCGATGCCCTGGGCCTCGAGTTCCGCCTTGCAGGCCGTCACGTCGTCGACCTCGAAGGCCAGATGGCGCAACCCCTGGGCTTCCGGTCGGGAAGGACGGGGCGGTGGCGCGGGAAACGAGAACAGCTCGACCTGCGAGCCGTCCGGCAGCGCCAGATCGAGTTTGTAGGAGCGGCGCTCGGCTCGGTAGTGCTCGGCCACGACGCGAAGGCCGAGGACCTCGGTGTAGAAACGCTTCGAAACCGCGTAGTCCGAACAGATGATGGCGGCGTGGTGAATGCGGCGCAGGTGCATAGAGGCGGTTTCCTTTCGATGAGCGAAGGTTGGTTGGCGACGGGATGTGTCGACGCCCCCCAGAGGATTTGGTTTCGTGGCAAGCGCCTCTGAATGAGCGACACCGCGCATCGCTGACCAGAGCCTGTCCTATGCACAGGCGATAGGTTTGAAACATTTTGTAACATGGCTTTTTGCCGGGTTCGTGACGGGGATCACTCTTTCGTGCCGGTGGTATTGGCGGATCCCTGACTTCAGGTGTCGTAAATTGGGTCCGAGCAACTTGCCTGGCGTTTTTCTCCATAAGTTTATGGGAGCCGCAGGTTCTTCATCTTTTGATATATGTATGGCGCTATAAAAGAAATGTCGCCATAGCGTGCTACACCTTGTTTTTAAAGTGTTTTATAAGTGATGCAATGTTTTTATATAAATAAAAAAATATAGCGCCACGGTTTTGTCGCTGTCTCGGCAGGCAAAAATCTTTAAAGGCGTTGCTTTGCATTGAATTATTTGATTGAGTCGGCTGCCGAACCTCTACAAGAACAAGAAAGAGTCGGGTAGCTATTTCTGCTCGATCTTCTGCAAGGATATGCTCGATGGAGCTTTCGCATCAGGAAGTCAACAGATACAGCAGGCATCTGCTGTTACCGGAAGTGGGACGAGAAGGACAATTAAGGCTAAAGCAGGCTAAAGTTCTGTGCGTCGGCACAGGCGGTCTGGGGTCTCCGCTGGCATTGTATTTGGCCGCTGCAGGCGTGGGGCGCCTGGGACTCGTCGATAGCGATGTGGTCGATTACAGCAATCTGCAGCGTCAAATCATTCACCACACTTCCGATGTCGGCCAGCCGAAAATAGGTTCGGCTGCCAGGAAACTGCGGGATCTCAATCCGCAAATCGAGATCGTGGAGCATGACACCATGCTCACGGCGGAGAACGCCTTCGCGATCTGCTCCGAGTACGACATCGTTGCCGATGGCACCGATAATTTCTCCACGCGCTATCTGACCAATGATGTGTGCGTGCTGCTGGGAAAACCCAATGTGCATGCCAGCATCCTCCGCTTCGAGGGGCAGGCATCGGTTTTCCATGCCAGCAAGGGGCCTTGTTATCGGTGTCTATACCCCGAGCCGCCGCCTCCCGGAGAAATGCCGAGTTGCGCCGAGGCCGGGGTATTGGGCGTTCTGCCGGGATTGCTGGGGGTCATTCAGGCGACCGAAGTGATCAAGCAGATTCTGGGTATCGGCGATCCGCTGGTCGGACGCTTGCTGATGGTCGATGCCTTGAGCATGCGCACCAGCGAACTGCAGATCGAGAAAGATCCCAGCTGTCCAATATGCGGTGCTTCGCCTAGCATCACGTCGCTTCGGAATTATCAGGTTTCCTGCAGTTCGCCCGCGCCGGCGGAAGGGTCTTATCGGGAGATTACCGCCACGGAGGCGGCTGCCAAGTCCAGGCATGACAAAAATGTAGTTCTTCTCGATGTGCGGGAAGTGCATGAGTGGGAAATCTGCAGAATCGAAGGCGCACTACATGTGCCCTTGAGCGAGTTGCCTGTTCGTTATGCGGAGTTGGACCCGTCGAAGGAACTCATCGTCTATTGCCTGATGGGCGAGCGCAGTCGGAAGGCGTTGGACATTCTTGCCAGGCAGGGTTTCCACAAGACTTATAACTTGCGAGGCGGTATTCGGGCCTGGGCGGCGGAAGTCGATCCGGAAATGCCCTTTTATTGATGAGTCGTATCCTGAGGCTGTCCTCTATTGGCATTGCCGGTAGGGCGCCTCACGTGTTGTAACCGTGATCGAGTGAAGGAGTCTCATGCAAACCAAAGTGCTTAGCGAGTTCGACAGGGCGCGTTACTCCAGGCAGTTGCGAATCGAAGGTTTTGGCGAGGCGGGGCAATTACGTCTCAAGGGTTCTACCGTACTTGTTTCCCGGGTCGGCGGTGTCGGCGGCACCGCGGCGATGAATCTGGTGCGCGCCGGTGTCGGCCGCCTGGTCCTGGCGCACGGCGGCGAAGTGGTTCCGGAATACCTCAATCGCTGGCAACTGGTGACGCCCGCCGACCTGGGCAGGCCTTGCGCCGAGGTGTGGGCGGAGAAGCTCCGGGAAATCAACCCGGACATCGAGCTAGTCACGGTCAACGAGTACATCAACGAGCGGAATGTCGCGGATCTCGTCGCGCAAGCCGATGTGGTCGTGGATGGCGCGCCCCTGTTCGAGGAACGCTATCTGATGAACGACGAGGCGATGCGGCAGGGAAAACCCGTGTGCATGGGCGCCATGTTCAGCATGGAGGGCTATGCCAGCACCTTCATCCCGGCGAAACCGCCTGCCTGCGCTGCGTGTTTCCGGAAAAGCCCGAGTACTGGACGGACATGAAGGTCTTCCCGGCGATCGGTCCCGGTCCGGTGATGGTCGGGACGACCATCGCCATGGAAGCGATCAAGGTGCTGACCGGCTTCGGGCAACCGCTCAAGAACGTTCTTTGGTTCTTCGACCTCGAGTCGAACACGACCCGCTATCTCGAGATCGGACGTACGAAGGATTGCCCTGCCTGCGGGGCGAGCAAGAGCCACTGACCCAGGAGAAGAGAATGCCCATCCTTTTTGTGCCCGCGCCGTTCAGAAAGTCCGTCAAGGACAAGTCCAAGCTGGAGGTCGGGGCAGGAACCATCAATGCACTTCTGGCAGCAGTCGATGTGCACTATCCGGGTTTCAGCGCCCAGCTCTACGGCCAGGATGGCGCGATGAAGAAATACATCAGGATTTTCGTCAACGGAAAGGACATCAAGGCGCTCGAGGGAATGGAAACGGTCCTCGAACCTCGTGATGAAGTATTTGTCGTATCGGCCATGGCCGGCGGCTGATACCCGCGCGGAGAAACAGCCGATCGCTTTCAGGATTTGCCGAGAGCCGGGGGCTCGTTGAGGCATCGAATAGTGCACGTGGTGTGCAGGAGGCTGGTGTGAGTTCTATGGAAAGATCGATGAAGCTCTTGTCGGTAGTGGGGATCGCGGTATGTCTTTCGGGCCATGCGGTCGCGTCCCAGGCGTCGCACGAGCGCCAGGCGGATGTCGCCCGCCGTGGCGCGCAGGTGATGCCCTTCGCCTTGAGTCAGACCACGCATGTCTTCGAGAGAACGGCCGACGGCGGCATCCAGCAGGTCGTCCTGAGGGAGGGGGCGGACCCCGCCCAGTTGGCGCTGATCCGTCAGCATCTGCAGGAGATCGGCGATCAGTTCGCGCAGCAGGACTTTTCCGGGCCGGAAACCATCCATGGCCATGATATGCCGGGCCTCGAAGCGCTACGGCAAGCCGCGCCGGGCGAGATGTCGGTGAAATACACCGATATCCGGGACGGCGCGCAGCTGCAGTTCGCCGCCGCCAGGCCGGAACTGATCCATGCGATCCACAGCTGGATCGGCGCCCAGCTCAGCGATCACGGGATGGACGCCATGGAAGGTCATTCCACGCATCACCACTCGATGCGCTGATCGTCTCCCGCCGCCCCGCACGGGCGGCTATTCCAGCTCCTCGATGGAGGTGATCAGGCGTAGCCCGCTGCCGGGCTCGCGGGGCGCGGCGGGGGCTGGGCAGCGCGTTCGGCCTTGGCCTTGGCGCGTTCGACCCAGCTCAGGCCGCCGCAGTGCAGGGCCAGGCTGACCTCGTTGAGCAAATCCTCGATGGTCTGGCCGGTGCCGACGATGATCGGCTGGATGCCGGCGGCGATCAGCCGCTTGATCGACGAGGTGCCGATCGAGGCGGCGTAGATCGCCGAGCAGCCGTCGAGAAAGTCCAGCTTGGCGATCACCTTGTCCTCCGGCGGCTTGGCGGCGAGGCGTTCCAGCTCCTCGGCGCTGAGCTGCAGGTCGATGATGTTGGTCTGGCCCTCCGACAGCGACTTGAAGCGGTTCTCGCCCTTCATGTTGACCTGGACGAACTCGCCGACGCCGAGCAGTTCGGCATAGCCCGGCGAAACGTCATAGAGCATCAGGGTGTCGGCGGCACCGAAGTGCAGGTTGACGTTGACGCGGTCGTTGGAGGCGAAAGCGACTTTGATCATGCGGAAATGCTCCTCGCGGAAGGGCTGGCGGCGCCGTCGAAATCCTGGCGCAGCGGCGAGTGGTAGGGGGCGATGCCGGCGCCCCGGGGGGCGAACAGGTTGGCCAGCTCGAAGAGCAGCTGGCGCGCGCCGCGGTAGCCGACCCACAGGCGCGCCGCCGCGCCGTATTGGTCGTACTGCGGGAAGCCCGCGCGCAGCAGCGGGATGCCGAGGCGTTCGGCGCTCTGCAGGGCGTGGGAGTTGCCGATCAGCAGCTGCGCGGAGGCCGTGCGGGCGCGTTCCTCCAAGTCCTCGAGATCGCCGACCAGCACTTCCTCGACGTTCAGCGCCTGCAGCGCCGTGCTGCGGCAGGGGCTGACCGCGGCGACCAGGCGGGCGCCGATGTCGTCGAGGAAGCGGCCGAGGGCGACCAGTTGGTCGGCGTCGGCGCCGATGGCGATGCGCGCGCCGCCGACCGGGACGTAGCTGTCGACCATCGCGTCGAGCAGCTGCTCGCGCTGGCGCAGGAGGCGCGCCGGCACCGGGCGGCCGGAGACGTCGGCGAGCGCCTGGACGAAGGCGTCGCAATCGGCCAGCGCGGTCAGCCCGGGCAGGCGCAGGTCCGGCACCCCGGTGCGCGCCTTGAGCAGGTCGGCGGCGCGGCCGAGGGAGTCGCCGATCACCAGGGTCAGCGCCGAGCGGCCCATGGCGGCGATCGCCTGGCGGCTGGTGCCGCCGGTGGTCAGGGTGGTGTAGCCCTGGGGCGTCAGGTGGCCGTCGAGGGAGTCGGCGAGGTCGGGGAGGATCACCGCCTGCAGGCCGAAGCTCTCGATCCATTCGCGGATCGCCTCGACGTCGGCCGGGGTCAGCATCGATCCGGCCAGCAGGTTGACCTGGCGGGCGCGTTGCGCCGCCGGCAGCACGGCGTCCGGCACCAGCGCCTCGACGATCGCCTCCACCGCCAGGGCGTAGCCGCTCTCCAGCCCGCCGAGGGTGTCCGGGGTGTTCACCGCGACGACGCTGGCGGTTTCGCAGCGCCCGGCTTGGAAGTCGCGCAGCACGCGGCGGATGTCGGCGCCCTGCATCTCCACCAGGCCGGTGGTGATCAGCCCGACCACCTCCGGATGATGCTCGTCGATCACCGTGGCCAGGCCCTCGTGCAGCCGCTCGTCGCCGCCGAGCACGGTGCTGGCCAGGTCCAGCGCGGTGGTCTGCAGCGGGATGGGCTCGCGGAAATGGCGGGTAAAGAACACCTTGCTGAACGCCGTGCAGCCCTGGGCGCCGTGCTCCAGCGGCAGGCTGCGGGCCAGGCCGAGGAAGGCCAGCGCGGCGCCCATCGGCTGGCTGACGCGCAGCGGGTTGACGCTCAGCGGCTTGTTGGTCTGGACGATCCGGGCCATGTCAGGCTTCCTCCAGCAGGGCCGCATTGAGGCTCGCGCGCACCCAGCGCGGCTCCTGGCGCACGCGCTGCCACACCGGGCTGTGCACGGCCAGGGCGAGCTGGCGGGCCAGTTCGACGAAGCCTTCATAGCCGGCGTAGCCGAAATCGCGCTCGTGGTTGATGTCGAGGAACGCCAGGCGCGCCTTGAGCGCGGCGTACAGGTAGCGCCCGCCGGCGATCAGGATGTCGGCGCCGCTCTCGATGCAGGTGGCGATCAGTGCGCTCTGGTCGTTGTCGTCGATCATCCGGGCGTTCGGACCCATCAGCTCACGGATCCGCGCGCGGTCCTCCTCGGTGGATTTCTCGGTGCCGGTGGCGATCACCTCGACGCCGAGATCCTGCAGCGCCGAGACCACCGACCAGGATTTCACCCCGCCGGAGAAGATCAGCGCGCGCTTGCCGGCGAGGCGCTCGCGCCAGGGTTCGAGCGCCGCTTTGGCCCGGTTTGCCTCGCGCAGGATCAGCAGCTCGGTGCGTACCGCCAGCGACGGGTTGCCGATCGCCCGGGCGAAGTCGCGCAGCGCCTGGGAGGTGTCGGCGATGCCGTAGAAGCTGCCCTCGAAGAACGGCGTGCCGTAGTCCTCGCGCAGCTGGCGGGCGACGTTGAGCATGGCCTTGGAGCAGACCACCATGTTGGCCTCGGCGCGGTGCATGGTCTGGACCTCGCGAAAGCGCGCGTCGCCGGAGAGGGTGCAGAGGATGCGCAGGCCGAGTTCGTCGAACAGCGGCGCGACGCGCCAGAACTCGCCGGCGATGTTGTATTCGCCGATCAGGTTGACGTCGTGCACCTTGATGCCGGGGGCGACGGCGCCTTGCGGAACCGGCGCCGGCTCGCGGCTGCCGATCACGTGGCGGTAGAGGGTGTCGCCGGCGATGCGGTTGCCCAGGCTCTTGGTGCCGTAGAAGCCGGCGCCGTCCACCGGGATCACCGGCACGCCCCAGCGCTGGCTGGCGTCGCGCGCCACCGCCTCGATGTCGTCGCCCTGCATGGCCGGCACGCAGGTGCCGTAGACGAACACCGCCTGCGGCCGGTACTGCTCGACCGCGCGGCGGATGGCGTGGAACAGCTTCTTCTCGCCGCGGCCCATGATCACGTCGACGTCGGACAGTTCGGTGGTCATGCCCAGGCGGTACAGCTGCGGGCCGGAGGAGCTGCTGCCGCGCAGGTCCCAGGAGCTGCCGGCGCAGCCGATCGGGCCGTGGACGATGTGCGCGGCGTCGGCGATCGGCAGGATGGCGATCTGCGCGCCGTCGAAGGCGCAGCCGCCCTGGGTGGCGCCGGGACGCGAGCGGGCGCAGCCGGTCTTGCCCGCCGTGTTGTGGGTGCAGGCCGGCTCGTCGAGCAGGTTCTGGATCTCGGTCTGGTTCATCGTCCCTCTCCGGACGGGCGGCGCCCGTCGCGTGCGGTGGATGGAAAGGTGCAGTCCGGCGGGCGGAGCGCTCCGTCGCGAACCCCTGCAGAGGCTGGAGCAAAGGCCGCGCCAACCGCGCCAAGCCGCGTCGTTGGCGGGCTCCGGCGCGATCCGCCGGGCTTTGGCGTACCGCGGCGAACGATTCCCGTACGCCGCGGTACCTTCGCGTACGCCGCCGCGCTCAGCGGTAGTCCTTGTAGTTGAGGTGGTACTTGCCCATGCGCAGGCCGAGCACGCGGCGGGTCAGGCCGAGGTGGGCCGCCGCCTCGGTCATGTTGCCGTGGTGCAGCTTGAGGGCCTCGACGATGAGCTCGTACTCGATGGCGCCGAGGCGCGCCTCGAGGCCGTCCGCCGGCGCCTCGCCGTCGCCGACCACCGGCGCCTGCAGCGACGGCGGCAGGTGGTAGCCGTGGATCACGCCGTCCTCGCTGAGCAGCATGGCGCGCTCGATGACGTTCTCCAGCTCGCGCACGTTGCCCGGCCAGTGGTAGCTCTGCAGCATGTTCAGCGCCGGGGTGGAGATGCGCTTGACCTCGATGTCCATTTCCTTGGAGAAGCGCGAGACGAAGTGGTCGGCCAGGGTGATGATGTCGCTGCCGCGCTCGCGCAGCGGCGGGATGGTGATCGGGAAGACGTTGAGGCGGTAGTAGAGGTCCTCGCGGAAGCTGCCCTCGGCGACCATTTCGGCGAGGTTGCGGTTGGTCGCGGCGATCACCCGCAGGTCGACGTGGAGGGTGGTGTTGCCGCCGACCCGCTCGAAGCTGCGCTCCTGCAGTACGCGCAGCAGCTTGGCCTGGGTGGTCAGCGACATCTCGCCGACCTCGTCGAGGAAGATGGTGCCGCCGGCGGCTTCCTCGAAGCGCCCCTTGCGCAGGCCGATGGCGCCGGTGAAGGAGCCCTTCTCGTGGCCGAACAGCTCGCTCTCGATGACCGATTCGGGCAGCGAGGCGCAGTTGAACTTGACGAACGGCCCCTTGGCCGCCGGGCTGTTGTAGTGGATGGCGCCGGCCACCAGCTCCTTGCCGACGCCGCTCTCGCCGAGGATCAGCACCGTGGTCTTGGTGCGCACCACGCGCTGGATCAGCTGGTAGATCTCGAGCATCGGCTTGGAGTTGCCGATGATGTTGGCGGGCTTGAAGCGTTCGCCCAGTGCGCTGCGCAGCCGGCGGTTCTCCGCCTCCAGGGCGACGTTCTCGACGTTTTCCACCAGATACAGCTCGACCGCCTGGGCGGTGGTGGTGGCGAGGATCGACAGCACCTCGACGTCCAGCTTGAGCAGCTCGGCATTGTCGTAGAGGCGCTCGGCGCTGATCGTGCCCATCACCTGGCGGCCGCGCATGATCGGCACGCAGATGAACGACAGGTTGGCGTCGTCGCTTGCGCAGTCGCGGCTGCCAGTGCGGTTGAGGAACGCCGGTTCGTCGCGGATGCAGGGCACCACGATGCTCTGGCCGCTCTCCACCACCCGCCCGGTGATGCCCTCGCCGAGCAGGTAGACGCCTTTGCCGGCCTCCTCGGGGCTGAGGCCGAAGCTCTCGTGCAGGACGATGCTGCCGGAGTCCCGGTCGTAGAGGGTGACCATGCCGCGCACCACCTTCATGTGGCGCTGCATCAGGCGCAGCAGGATGTTGATGATGCTCGACAGATCGCCGCTCTCCGTGGCGATCTGGCTCATCTCGTAGAGCAGCGGCAGCAGGTCCGTGCGGCACTCGCCGAAGTCGCATTCGCAGTAGTGGGGAAGGCTGGACATGGGGGAACCGCTCCTGTCTGGCGTTCTGTCTGGCGCATGGGGTGTTGCTCAGGGGGCCGGCAGCACGCGGACCGAGGGGTTGCCGAGCACCCTGACCAGCTCGCGGCGCACGCCGCCGAGGGTCTGGGCGGACATGGCGCAGCCGACGCAGGCGCCCTTGAGGCGCAGGCGGACGATGTTGTCCTGCACGGCGACCAGCTCCAGGTCGCCGCCGTCGCGTTGCACGCCCGGGCGCAGGCGCTCGATGGCGTCGTGCACCAGTGGCAGGGATTCGGCGGGGATGGGGGTGATCGCGAGGGTGGTTGCGGTTTCCTCGCTATCCAGCGGCGCGTTGGACATGGCTTGCCTCCTCGGGCTGTGCCCGCGCACGGGGCCGCGCTGGCGTGCGATGCGCCACGGGCGGCGGGCGGATTGTCGAATGCGCGGCCACCCGTCGGGAGGGGGCGCGCGAATGCGTGACTTGCCCGGAACGGGCCGGGCAGGGGCGAACAGATCCTTCTCCCGCCCAGGACTCGGGTGCCTGGCTGGCGGGGCCGGGAGGCAGTGTAGGGCAAGCGCTATATATTCGTAAATATAACGCTATGGGGTGGGCGCATGCGCCACAGGGGAAGGGCGGAGCGACGGCTCCGCCCGCGGACCTCAGCCGAGGACCAGGACGCCGTCCATTTCCACCTGCGCGCCGCGCGGCAGGGAGGCGACGCCGATGGCGGCGCGGGCCGGGTAGGGCTCGGCGAAGTAGCGGCCCATGACCTCGTTGACCTTGGCGAAGTGCGCCAGGTCGGTGAGGAAGATGTTCAGCTTGACGATGTCGGCGAACGAGCCGCCGGACGCCTCGACGACCGCCTTGAGGTTCTCGAACACCCGCACGGTCTGGGCTTCGAAGTCGCCTGCGACCAGTTCCATGGTCTGCGGATCGAGGGGGATCTGCCCGGACAGGTAGACGGTGTCGCCGGCCTTGATCGCCTGGGAATAGGTGCCGATGGCGGCGGGGGCCTTGTCGGTGTTGATCACGGTCTTGCTCATGGGGAGCTCCTTGGGGGAAAGTCTGAACGGGTCGGCGGGCTGTGCCCGCCGTCAGGCGCGTACGCGGGTGATGCGGATGACGCCCTTGAGGGCGCGCAGCTTCTTGATCACCCGGGCCAGGTGGATACGGTCCTTCACGCTGACCACCAGCTGGACGACGCTGGTGCGGCCGTCGCGTTCGTCCATGCCGATCTTTTCGATGTTGCCGTCCGCGGCGTTGACGCTGCCGGCGAGCAGGGCGATCAGGCCGCGCTGGTGTTCCAGCTCGACGCGCAGCTCGACGTTGAATTCGCCGCTGACGTCCTTGGACCAGGTCAGCGGGATGCATTTTTCCGGGTTGTGGCGGATCTCGCCGATGTTGCGGCAGTTCTCCAGGTGCACGACCATGCCCTTGCCCGCCGACAAGTGGCCGACGATGGGGTCGCCGGGGATCGGCGAGCAGCAGCGCGCGTAGCTCAGCACCAGGCCCTCGGTGCCGCGGATCGCCAGCGGGCCTTCGGCGCTGGGCAGTTCCTCGTCCTCGCTGGCCAGCAGGCGGCGAGCCACCACGTAGGCCATGCGGTTGCCGAGGCCGATGTCTTCCAGCAGATCCTCGAAGACCTCCATGCGGTATTCGGCGAGCACTTCGCGGATGTGCTCGCCGGAGATCTGTTCGAGGCTGGCGTCGAAGCCGGCGAGCACCTTGTTGAGCAGGCGTTCGCCGAGGCTGATGGATTCCGAGCGGCGCTGCTGCTTGAGGGCGTGGCGGATGTGGGTGCGCGCCTTGGCGGTGACCACGAAGTTCAGCCAGGCCGGGTTCGGCCGCGCGCCCGGGGCGGTGACGATCTCCACGGTGGAGCCGCTTTCCAGGGGCTGGGAGAGCGGCGCCAGGCGGCGGTTGATGCGGCAGGCGATGCAGCTGTTGCCGACGTCGGTATGCACCGCGTAGGCGAAGTCGACCGCGGTGGAGCCCTTCTGCAGTTCCATGATGCGGCCCTTGGGCGTGAACACGTAGACCTCGTCGGGGAACAGGTCGATCTTCACGCTCTCGATGAACTCCAGCGAGTTGCCGGCGCTCTGCTGCAGTTCGAGCACGCCCTGGACCCATTGCCGGGCGCGGGCGTGGTTGCCGCGGATCGGGTCCTCGTCGCCGGACTTGTACAGCCAGTGGGCGGCGATGCCGTTGTTGGCCAGCTCCTCCATCTCGCGGGTGCGGATCTGGATCTCGATGGGCACGCCGTGCATGCCGAACAGGGTGGTGTGCAGCGACTGGTAGCCGTTGGCCTTGGGGATCGCGATGTAGTCCTTGAAGCGGCCGGGCAGCGGTTTGTAGAGGTTGTGCACGGCGCCGAGCACGCGGTAGCAGGTATCGACCTTGTCGACCACGATGCGGAAGGCGTAGACGTCCATGATCTCGTTGAACGCCTTGCGCTTGCCGCGCATCTTCTTGTAGATGCTGTAGAGGTGTTTCTCGCGGCCCTTGACGTCGCCGCCGAGGCCTTCGCGCTCGAGGCAGGCGATCAGCGACTGCTCGATCTTGGTGACGATTTCCTTGCGGTTGCCGCGGGCGCGGCGCACCGCCTGGCGGATGCGCGCCGAGCGCATCGGGTGCATGGCCTTGAAGCCCAGGTCCTCGAACTCCACGCGCATGTTGTGCATGCCCAGGCGGTTGGCGATGGGCGCGTAGATTTCCAGGGTTTCCTTGGCGATACGCCGGCTCTTCTCGTAGGGCATGGCGTCGAGGGTGCGCATGTTGTGCAGGCGGTCGGCCAGCTTGACGAGAATCACGCGAATGTCGCGGGCCATGGCCATGGCCATTTTCTGGAAGTTCTCGGCCTGTGCCTCGGCCTTGTTCTCGAACTTCATCTGGGTCAGCTTGCTGACCCCGTCGACCAGCTCGGCGACGGTTTCGCCGAATTGCTCGACCAGCGCTTCCTTGGGAATGCCGGTGTCCTCGATCACGTCATGAAGCATGGCGGCCATCAGGCTCTGATGGTCCATGTGCATGTCGGCGAGAATGTTGGCAACGGCGAGGGGATGGGTGACGTAGGGTTCGCCGCTGCGCCGGCGCTGGCCGTCGTGGGCCTGCTCGGCGTAGTAATAGGCCCGGCGGACCAGGTTGACCTGGTCCGGGGCGAGGTAGGTCAGGAGCCGATCGGCAAGGGTTTCTATGCTGGCCAAGGGCGTCCCCCCTGGCGAGCGGACAGTGCTCCCGTGCTGCGACCGCTGTCGGACATCGCGTTACAGGGCCTCGTTGGCGTCTTCCTCGAAGGCGGCGAACAGCGGCTCCTCGGCGACGATCTCGTCCTGGGCGATGACGTTGTAGTCGACCAGGCCCGCGGCGATCTCGCGCAGGGCGACCACGGTGGGCTTGTCGTTCTCCCAGGGTACCCGCGGCTCCTTGCCGCCGGTGGCCAGCTGGCGCGCGCGCTTGCTGGCGAGCATGACCAGCTCGAAGCGGTTATCGACGTTGTCCAGGCAGTCTTCAACGGTAACGCGGGCCATGGTGTTCCTCGTGACGAATGAGCATGACGGTGCCCGAATGGGCAGGCGGACTGGCTAGTCTAGGAAAACGCCCTGCGAAGGGAAGGGCCAAATGACCGGCCGGTGGCGGGCGACTGTCGGCTTTGTCGCAAAGGTGATAAGCGGATGGGAGGCAAGGCCTGTCGGAGGCGTACGCGCAATCTTCCTGTCTATATAGGAAATATGCCGTCTTCGCAGGTGTCGGGATAGGCCTCGCCAACGGGTCGAGGATGATGGTGTGCTTCTTGCCCGAGGAGCGTTGTTATCTATTCATATACCTAAGGGTGAGTGCGCGACATGAAAACCGTTGACTCCATGCAGCCTTCCTGGCGCAGTGGCCAGGGTTTCCTCGCCGGCTCGCTGATCGGCACCCTGGGCGGGCTGATCGGCCTGGGCGGGGCGGAGTTCCGCCTGCCGGTGCTGGTCGGGCTGTTCCGCCTGGAGACCCTGGAGGCGCTCATCTTCAACAAGGCGATGAGCCTGGTGGTGGTGGCCGCGGCCCTGCTGTTCCGCAGCGGCGGCATCCCGCTGGAACAGTTGGCAGCGCATCTGGGGATCGCCCTGAATCTGCTGGCCGGCAGCCTGGTCGGCGCCTGGTGGGCGGCTGGGCGCGCGCTGCGCCTATCGCCCCAGTGGCTCGACCGCATCGTCATGGTCATGCTGGTGGGATTGGCGCTGGTGATGCTGACGGAGGCCGCCG
Organism: Azotobacter tropicalis; assembly: GCF_059739045.1. Taxonomy (NCBI): domain Bacteria; kingdom Pseudomonadati; phylum Pseudomonadota; class Gammaproteobacteria; order Pseudomonadales; family Pseudomonadaceae; genus Azotobacter; species Azotobacter tropicalis. The sequence continues at coordinate 2,579,609 of NZ_AP046059.1, read as the reverse complement.
TCGGTCTGCATGATGGCGGCGCGCCGCTGTTCGCCTCGCCGACGCTGCAACTGTCGGTCGGCCTGCTCGCCGGGCTCGGTATCGGCGTGGTGGCGGCCCTGCTGGGGGTGGCCGGCGGCGAGCTGCTGATTCCGACCATCGTGCTGCTCTACGGGTGGACATCAAGCTGGCCGGCAGCTTGTCGCTGATGGTCAGCCTGCCGACCATGATCGTCGGCTTTTCGCGCTACAGCCGTTCCGGCGCCTTCGTCGTCCTCGCTCGGGAGCGCCCGCTGTTCGGCTGGATGGCGGCCGGCTCGATCCTCGGCGCCGCCCTCGGCGGCCTGCTGCTCGGCCTGGTGCCGACGCGGCTGCTGATGGTCCTGCTCGGGGCGATCCTGCTGGTGTCCGCACTGAAGACCTTCCGGCACCGCCATTGAGCCGGCTTGCCGGCGAGGCTGCGCAACGCCTGCGCGGTTTCAGGCCAGCAGTTCGACGAGCAGGGCGCCGTGGCGGCGCTGCTGGGCTTCCTGCAGCAGCTGGCGGGCGCGGAAGATCGATTTCAGGTCCTCGAGGGCGTGGGCGAAGTCGTCGTTGATGACCAGGTAGTCGTATTCCAGGTAGTGGCTCATCTCGCTGACCGCTTCGCGCATGCGCCGCTCGATGATCTCGTCGCTGTCCTGGCCGCGGTTGGTCAGCCGCTGGCGCAGGGCTTCCTGGCTCGGCGGCAGGATGAAGATGGACTGCGCGTGGGGCAGCAGCTTGCGGACCTGCTGGGCGCCCTGCCAGTCGATTTCCAGGATCAGGTCGAAGCCTTCGGCCAGCGTTTGCTCCAGCCACAGCTGCGAGGTGCCGTAGAGGTTGCCGAAGACTTCGGCGTGCTCGAGGAACTCGCCCCGTTCGAGCATACCGAGGAAGGCCGGACGATCGACGAAGTGGTAGTTCACCCCTTCGACTTCGCCCGGGCGCATGCCGCGGGTGGTATGGGAAACCGAGACCCGCACCTGCGGCAGGGCGTCGATCAGGGCCTTGACCAGGCTGGTCTTGCCGGCGCCGGAAGGTGCGGAAATGATGTAGAGGGTGCCGGTGGCGGACATGGATGTTTCCTGGTCGCGGTTTCTCGTGGAAAGGGACGTCACTCGATGTTCTGTACCTGCTCGCGCATCTGCTCGATCAGTACCTTGAGGTTGACGGCAGTTTGCGTGGAGCGGGGATCGAAGGCCTTGGAACCAAGAGTGTTGGCCTCGCGGTTGAGTTCCTGCATCAGGAAGTCCAGCCGGCGGCCGACGGTGCCTCCCCCCTTGAGCACGCGGCGAACCTCGCCGATGTGGGTGCAGAGGCGGTCCAGCTCTTCGGCCGCGTCGCTCTTCTGGGCGAGCAGCACCAGTTCCTGCTCGAGGCGCTGCGGCTCCAGCTCCAGCTGGGCGTCGCGGAAGCGGTCGAGGATCTTCTGCCGTTGGTTGGCGAGCATCTGCGGGACCAGCTGGCGCAGGCTCTCGACCTCCTGGAGCATGGCATCGAGGCGCTCCTCGAGCAGCCGGGCCAGCTCCGCACCTTCGCGGGCGCGGCCGGCCTTGAGTTGAACCAGGGCCTCGTCGAACAGGCTCAGGGCTTCGGCGTTGAGAGCCTGGTGGTCGGTCGCGGTGGCGACCAGCACGCCGGGCCAGGCCAGCACCTCGAGGGGGTTGATCGGCGCCGGCTGGCGGATCAGCGCGGCGACGCCCTCGGCGGCGGCCACCAGTTGGCTGGCGCGTTCGCGGTCGATCTTGAGCGGCTGCCCGGCGCTGCCCTCGTCGAAGCGCAGGGTGCACTCCACTTTGCCGCGAGACAGCCCCTGGCGCAGGGCGTCGCGCAGAGCGCCCTCGAGGTCGAGGAAGGCTTCGGGCAGGCGCAGGTGGGGTTCGAGATAGCGGTGATTGACCGAGCGCAGCTCCCAGATCAGGGTGCCGTGGGCGCCGGCCCGCTCGGCGCGGGCGAAGGCAGTCATGCTGTGCGCCATGGTGTCCACCTCTCGATTCGTTGTATTTAAAGGGAACGGATTGTAGCGCAGTGCGTCGGCGCGGCCCAATCGGCATGTCCGACTGGCAATCGGCGCCCTATAATGGCCGGCAAATTTCCACCGACCGTACAGGTAAGCCCAGATGAAGCGTCCCAGTGGCCGTGCGCCCCACCAGTTGCGTCCGATCCGCATCACCCGCAACTACACCCGGCATGCCGAGGGTTCGGTGCTGGTGGAGTTCGGCGACACCCGGGTGATCTGCACGGTCAGCGCCGAGTCCGGCGTGCCGCGCTTTCTCAAGGGCCAGGGCAAGGGCTGGCTGACCGCCGAGTACGGCATGCTGCCGCGGGCCACCGGCGAGCGTACCGCGCGCGAGGCCAGTCGGGGCCGGCAGGGTGGGCGCACCCTGGAGATCCAGCGGCTGATCGGCCGTTCGCTGCGCGCTGCGCTGGACATGAGCAAGCTGGGCGAGAACACCCTGTACGTCGACTGCGACGTGATCCAGGCCGACGGCGGCACCCGCACGGCCTCCATCACCGGTGCTATGGTGGCGCTGGTCGATGCCCTGGCGGTGCTGAAGAAGCGCGGCGCGCTGAAGGGCGATCCGCTGAAGCAGATGATCGCGGCGGTCTCGGTGGGCATCTTCCAGGGCGAGCCGGTGCTGGATCTGGATTATCCCGAGGACTCCGACGCCGAGACCGATCTGAACGTGGTGATGACCGACGCCGGCGGCTTCATCGAGGTGCAGGGCACCGCCGAAGGCGAGCCCTTCCGGCCCGAGGAACTGAACGCCATGCTGGCCCTGGCCTCCCAAGGCATCCGCGAGCTGTTCGAGCTGCAGCGCGCCGTGCTGGCCGACTGACCTTCCGGTGCTCCCCATGGATTCGCCGCTGCTCGTCCGTTGCCCGATCCGCAGGCCCGCCGCTGGGCGATGCTCTGCCACTACGCGGCTTTCTTCTGGTTCGTGGCGCCCTTGATCGGCAACGTGCTGGGGCCGCTGATCGTCTGGCAACTGCAGAAGGACCGCGACCCCTTCGTCGACCGGCAGGGCAAGGAAGCGCTCAACTTCCAGATCACCTACAGCCTGCTGATGATGCTCTGCGGTGCGCTGGCCTGGATCTTCATCGGCTTCCCGCTGATGCTGCTGGTCAACCTGACGACGCTGGTGCTGGTGGCCATCGCCGGCGTCCGGGCGAATGCCGGCGAGCCTTGGCGCTATCCGTTCTGCCTGCGTCTGGTGAAGTGAGCGGGCAAGAAAAAAGCCGGCATGGCCGGCTTTTTTCCGCGATCGCCGCGCTTACAGGCTCAACAGCCAGTCGTAGTCGACGATCAGCGGCGCATGCTGGGAGAAGCGCGGCTGCCTGGGTAGGCGGGCATTGCGTACGAAGCGCCGCATGCCGGGGGTCAGCAGCTGATAGTCGAAGCGCCAGCCGAGGTTGAGCATCTCCGCCTGTTCGCTGTCCGGCCACCAGCTGTAGAGGTCGCCCTCGCGGCTGGTTTCCCGCAGGGCGTCCACATAGCCCATGTGGCCGACGATCTGGTCCATCCAGGCGCGCTCCGGCGCCAGGAAGCCGGGCAGCTGCTGGCAGTCTCGCCAGTTCTTCACGTCCTGCTTCTGGTGCGCGACGTACAGCGAGCCGCAGTAGATATATTCGCGACGCTTGCGGCGCTGCTTGTCCAGGTAGTGGGCGAAGTCGTCCATGAACTTGAACTTCTGGTTCAGGTTCTCGTCGCCGCCCTGGCCGCTGGGCAGCAGCAGGCTGGCGATGCTGACCTTATCGAAGTCGGCCTGCAGGTAGCGTCCGTAGCGATCGGCCGTCTCGAAGCCGAGGCCGTTGATCACCGCCTTGGGCTGCAGTCGCGAATAGAGCGCCACGCCGCCCTGGCTCGGGACTTCCGCCTCGCTGGCGTAGAGGAAGTAGCCGTCCAGCTGGTAAGTCGGATCGTCCAGTTCGAAGACGGAAGCACGGGTATCCTGCAGGCAGATCACGTCGGCATTCTGGGCTTGCAGCCAGCTGAACAGACCACGCTCGACGGCAGCCTGAATACCATTGACGTTTACACTGATGATCCGCATACATGGCCCCCAAAAAAACCAGCGTGTATGATACCCGACCTCGGAGCATATAGCTAAATCCGTGCCTATCGGGACTTTTCATGCAGGCCTACCAGCGCGAATTCATTCGTTTCGCCATCGAGCGCGGTGTGCTGCGCTTCGGCGAGTTCACCCTCAAGTCGGGGCGGACCAGCCCTTATTTCTTCAATGCCGGGCTGTTCAACAGCGGCCTGGCGCTGGCCCGGCTGGGGCGTTTCTACGCCTCGGCGCTGGTTGACAGCGGCATCTCCTTCGACGTGCTGTTCGGCCCGGCTTACAAGGGCATCCCGCTGGCCGCGGCGACCGCGGTGGCGCTGGCCGAGCACCACGGTCGCGACCTGCCCTGGTGCTTCAACCGCAAGGAGGCCAAGGATCACGGTGAGGGCGGCACCCTGGTCGGGGCGCCCTGGCCGGGCGGGTGCTGATCGTCGATGACGTGATCACCGCCGGCACGGCGATCCGCGAGGTGATGCAGATCATCCAGGGCCAGGGTGCCCAGGCCGCCGGCGTGCTGATCGCGCTGAACCGGCAGGAGCGCGGGCAGGGCACGCTGTCGGCGATCCAGGAAGTCGAGCGCGACTTCGCCATGCCGGTGGTCAGCATTGCCTCGCTCTCCGACGTACTGGAGTACCTGGCGGAAGATGCCGAGCTCAAGCGCTATCTGCCGGCCGTGGAAGCCTACCGCGCGCAATACGGCATTTGATCGGACGCTGAGGAAGAAGGGGAGCTCGAGGCTCCCCTTTTTCGTGTCCGCGTTTGCCGGCAGCCGGCCTCAGGAGTGGCGGTTGGTGATCAGGGTGCCGACGCCGGTGTCGGTGAAGATCTCCAGCAACACCGCATTGGGCACCCGGCCGTCGATGATGTGCGCACTGGTCACACCGCCCTGGACCGCCTCGAGAGCGCAGCGGATCTTCGGCAGCATGCCGCCGTAGATGGTGCCGTCGGCGATCAGGGCGTCGACCTGCTCGGTGGACAGGCCGGTGAGCACCCGGCCTTCCTTGTCCATCAGGCCGGCGATGTTGGTCAGCAGCATCAGCTTCTCGGCCTTGAGCGCCTCGGCGACCTTGCCGGCGACCAGGTCGGCGTTGATGTTGTAGGACTCGCCGTCGGCGCCGACGCCGATCGGCGCGATCACCGGGATGAAATCGCCCTGCACCAGCATGTTCAGCAGCCCGGTGTTCACCGATTCGACCTCGCCGACCTGACCGATGTCGATGATTTCCGGTTTGGTCATTTCCGGGGTCTGGCGGGTGACCTTGAGCTTCTTCGCGCGGATCAGCCTGGCGTCCTTGCCGGTCAGGCCGATGGCGCTGCCGCCGTGGCGATTGATCAGGTTGACGATGTCCTTGTTGACCTGGCCGCCGAGGACCATTTCCACCACATCCATGGTCTGCGCATCGGTGACGCGCATACCGTCGACGAAGCGGCTCTCGATGTTCAGGCGCTTGAGCAGGTCGCCGATCTGCGGGCCGCCGCCATGCACCACCACCGGGTGGATGCCGACCGCCTTCATCAGCACGATGTCGCGGGCGAAGCCAGTCTTCAGCTCGTCGCTCTCCATGGCGTTGCCGCCGTACTTGATCACCAGGGTCTTGCCGACGAAGCGGCGGATATAGGGCAGTGCTTCGGAGAGAACCTTGGCGACTTGGGTGGCGGCATCACGGCTGAGGGTCATGCTGAACTCCGCTGAACAGAGACTGGGGTGAATGCGTCCGGCGCCTTGCCGGCGTCGGCGGGGAATCGGTCGCCGTCCAAATGGCGAAAGGCCGACGCCCGCTGGCGGCGGGCATCGGCCTCGGCATGCCGGCCGGGTTTAGAACGGCAGCTTCAGATCCGGGGCGACATTATAAAGCTGCGCGCGGAACACTTCCTGGATGCGTTGCAGCTCTTCGGCGCTCTCGGCCTCGAAGCGCAGCACCAGCACCGGCGTGGTGTTGGAGGCGCGCACTAGGCCCCAGCCTTGCGGATAGTCGACGCGCGCGCCGTCGAGGGTGCTCACCTCGGCGCCTTCGCCCACTGGGCGTCGCGCTGCAGCGCTTCGATGATGGTGAACTTGCTTTCTTCGGTGACCTTGATGTTGATCTCCGGGGTGGAGAGGTCGACCGGGAAATCGGCGAACACCTGATCGGCGTTGCGCGAATCCTTGGCGAGGATCTCCAGCAGGCGCGCGGCGCTGTAGATGCCGTCGTCGAAGCCGAACCAGCGCTCCTTGAAGAACACGTGTCCGCTCATCTCGCCGGCGAGCAGGGCGCCGCTTTCCTTCATCTTCTTCTTGATCAGCGAGTGGCCGGTCTTCCACATCAGCGGACGGCCGCCGCTGGCCTTGATCAGCGGGGTCAGGCGGCGAGTGCACTTGACGTCGAAGATGATCTCGGCGCCGGGGTTGCGCGAGGCCACGTCCTTGGCGAAGAGCATCAGGAGCTGGTCGGGGTAGATGATGGCGCCGCTGTTGGTCACCACGCCGACGCGGTCGCCGTCGCCATCGAAGGCCAGGCCGAGGTCGGCCTTCTCGCTGGCGACCTTGGCGATCAGGTCTTCCAGGTTCTCCGGCTTGCCCGGGTCCGGGTGGTGGTTGGGGAAGTTGCCGTCGACCTCGCAGAACAGCGGAATCACTTCGCAGCCGAGCGCCTCGATCAGGCGCGGGGCGATCACCCCGGCGACGCCGTTGCCGCAGTCGACCACCACCTTCAGCTTGCGGGCCAGACGGATGTCGCCGCGGATCTGCTCGAAGTAGCGCTCCAGCACGTCGACCGACTCGACGCGGCCTTCGCCGGCAGTCAGGTCGCCGCTCTCGATGCGCTCGCGCAGCACCTGGATCTGCTCGTTGGCCAGGGTGTCGCCAGCGACGACGATCTTGAAGCCATTGTAGTCCGGCGGGTTGTGGCTGCCGGTGAGCTGTACGCCGGACTTGCCGGCGAGGATGTTGGCCGCGTAGTAGAGGACCGGGGTCGGCACCATGCCGACGTCGCTGACGGTGCAGCCGCTGTCGCGCACGCCACGGATCAGCTGCTCGACCAGCTCGGGGCCGGACAGGCGGCCGTCGCGCCCGACCGAAACGTTCGGTTCGCCCTTGGCCAGGCTTTCCGAGCCGATGGCGCGACCGATCCAGTAGGCGGCTTCCGGGGTCAGGCTGTCGCCGACCACGCCGCGGATATCGTAAGCCCGGAAGATGCTGGCGGGCAGGGAGGGGGCTTTCTGGAAGCTGTTCATGCGGGGGTGGGGCTCCGATGTTTCCGGACGGCAGTCCGGGTTACTACTTCAAGGATGTCCATGTCGAGCATGTCGTTGAGTACAGCAGTCGGCGACCGACTCGGCGGGCAAGAGGCCTGTCCGTTGCCATGCGGCGCCGGTCCGCAGATTGGATGGGTGGGGCGGCGCGGAGTTCCGCTTCAGTGGCTGCCAGAGTGGCCGAAGCCGCCGGCGCCGCGCTGGCTCGCGTCGAACGCCTCGACCAGCTCGAAGTGCGCCTGCACCACCGGCACCAGTACCAGCTGGGCGATGCGTTCGCCGACCGCGATGCGGAAGCTGGTCTGGCCGCGGTTCCAGCAGGAGACCATGAGCTCGCCCTGGTAGTCGGAATCGATCAGCCCGACCAGGTTGCCGAGGACGATGCCGTGCTTGTGGCCGAGCCCGGAGCGCGGCAGGACCAGCGCGGCCAGTCCCGGATCGGCGATGTGGATGGCCAGCCCGGTGGGGATCAGTGCGGTCTGTCCCGGCTCCAGGGTCAGCTCTTCCTGGAGCATGGCGCGCAGGTCGAGGCCGGCGGAACCGGCGGTGGCGTACGCGGGCAGCGGGTAGTCGCTGCCCAGGCGGGGATCGAGAATCTTGGCTTGCAGACTGTGCATGGAAATCAGGCCTGGTCGAGGCGGTCGGCGATGAAGGCGATCAGCTGGCGGGCGATCTTGCCCTTGCTGGTCTGGGCAAAACGGGTTTCCTGTTGGGCACGGTCGATGACACTGACCGCGTTCTCCTCGCTGTTGAAGCCGATGCTGGGGTTGGCCACATCGTTGGCGACGATCAGGTCGAGATTCTTCGCCTTCAGCTTGCGCAGGGCGTATTCCAGCAGGTTTTCGGTTTCGGCGGCGAAGCCGACGCTGAACGGGCGGTCGGCGCGCTGGGCCAGGGTGGCGAGGATGTCCGGGTTGCGCACCAGCTGCAGGAGCAGGCCGTCGTCGCGGTCCGGATCCTTCTTCAGCTTCTGCGGGGCGGCGACCTGCGGACGGTAGTCGGCCACCGCGGCGGCGGCGATCAGGATGTCGCAGGGCATCGCCGCCTCGCAGGCGGCGAGCATGTCGAGGGCGCTGACCACGTCGATGCGCTCGACCCGCTCCGGCGTCGGCAGGTGTACCGGACCGCTGACCAGGGTGACGCGGGCGCCGGCCTCGGCGGCGGCCTCGGCCAGGGCGAAGCCCATCTTGCCGGAGCTGTGGTTGGTGATGTAGCGCACTGGATCGATGCTCTCCTGGGTCGGGCCGGCGGTGATCAGCACATGGCGGCCGGTCAGCCGACCGCTGGCGAAACAGTCGGCGACCCGCTGGGCCAGTTCCGTGGGCTCCAGCATGCGTCCCGGGCCGACGTCGCCGCAGGCCTGGCTGCCTTCGGCCGGGCCGAACAGGCGCATGCCGCGCGCGACGAGGGTCTGCGCGTTGGCCTGGGTCGCCGGATCGCGCCACATCGCCTGGTTCATCGCCGGGGCCAGGGTCACCGGCGCGTCGGTGGCCAGCACCAAGGCCGTCAGCAGGTCGTCGGCCATGCCCTGGGCGAGGCGCGCCAGGAGATCGGCGGTGGCCGGGGCGATCAGCACCAGATCGGCCCATTTGGCCAGCTCGATATGGCCCATCGCCGCTTCGGCGGCCGGGTCGAGCAGATCCAAGTGGACCGGGTGGCCGGAGAGGGCCTGGAGGGTCAGGGGGTGATGAATTCGCGTCCGCCCCGGGTCATCACCACATGGACTTCCGCGCCCTGGTCGCGCAGGCGGCGGACCAGCTCCGCGCTCTTGTAGGCGGCGATGCCGCCGCCGACGCCCAGGACGATGCGTTTCCGATACAGCCGCTGCATGGACCTGCCTTGCCTTGTTGTCATGATCGGGTGCGCCGGCGCTTCCCGGGCAGCTGGGCTGTCCGGGCGTGCTCCCCGTCACGGCCGGGCACAAAATGCCGGCTAAGATAGCACAGCCCCGCACCGGGATCAGCGGGGGTCGACAGAGAGGTGGCATGAGCATTCGGGACTGGCCGGCGACGGAGCGGCCGCGGGAGAAACTGCTGGAACAGGGCGCCGCGGCGCTGAGCGACGCCGAGTTGTTGGCGATCTTCCTGCGCACCGGGGTCGCCGGACAGAGTGCGGTGGATCTGGCGCGCCATCTGCTGAACGACTTCGGCGGCCTGCGCGCCCTGCTCGAGGCCGACCGCACCTCGTTCAGCCGGCGCCTCGGCCTCGGCCCGGCCAAGTTCGCCCAGCTGCAGGCGGTGCTGGAAATGTCGCGCCGCCATCTGGCCGAGCGCCTGCGCCGCGACCCGGCGCTGGAGAGTCCGCAGGCGGTGCGCGACTACCTGAAGGCGCGTCTGCGCCATGAGCCCCACGAGATCTTCGGCTGCCTGTTCCTCGATGCCAAGCACCGGGTGCTGGCCTTCGAGGCGCTGTTCCACGGTACCGTCGACGGCGCCAGCGTCTATCCGCGTCAGGTGGTCAAGCGCGCCCTGGCGCACAACGCCGCCGCGCTGATCCTCACCCACAACCACCCGTCCGGCGTCGCCGAGCCGAGCCAAGCGGACCGCAGCCTGACCCAGCGGCTGAAGGAGGCGCTGGCGCTGGTCGATGTGCGGGTGCTCGACCATTTCATCGTCGGCGACGGCGAGCCGCTGTCGATGGCCGAGTACGGCTGGCTGTAGCGGCGGCCGGGCGCGTAACGGGCGACGTGTAGCTCAGAGGCGCTCGAGGTAGGCGTTGCCGCCCAGCTGGCGCATCTGTCGGGCGATCCAGTTGGCTCTTCCGCTGACGTAGGCGCTCGGCGCGGAGGCGCTCCACTCCCGCGGATTGGGCAGGACGGCGGCGAGCAGGCTGGTCTGGCGGACCGACAGGTAGGGCGCGCCGATGCCAAAGTGATGGCGGGCGGCGGCCTCGGCGCCGAATATCCCGTCGCCCCATTCGGCGCTGTTCAGGTAGACTTCGAGAATCCGCTGCTTGGACCAGCAGAGCTCGATCAGTGCGGTGAACCAGGCCTCGATACCCTTGCGCAGCCAGCTGCGTCCGGACCAGAGGAACAGGTTCTTCGCCACCTGCTGGCTGAGGGTGCTGGCGCCGCGCAGCGTGCCGCCCAGCTCGTTGTGCTTCAGGGCGGCGCGGATCGCCGCAAGGTCGAAGCCCCAGTGCTCGGCGAAATGCTGGTCTTCGGCGGCGATCACCGCCACCTTCAGATCGTCCGGCAGCGCGGACCAGGGGCGCCATTGCCGCTGCAGGTCGAGCGGCCGGCCATCCAGCCAGGACTCGACCTTGCGTTCCACCATCAGTGCGCTGCCCGGCGGCGGCACCCAGCGCAGGATCAGCACCAGCAGGAGAGAGCCGGCGGCGAGCCAGAGCGGCAGCTGAAGCAGGCGGCGGAGCAGGGCACGGGGCATGGTCGACTTGGCCAAGGCGGTCGGGCGGCCATTATAGCGGCCCCGTCTCGTCTGTCCGGAGTTCATTCATGGCGCGTGTCTTTCTCGTGCTGGCGGCCCTGTTCGGCTTCGCCGGCGTAGCCCTCGGCGCTTTCGGTGCCCATGGCCTGCGCGGTCTGCTGAGCCCGGAATACCTGGAGGTGTTCCAGACCGGCGTGCACTACCAGCAATTCCATGCCCTGGCGCTGTTCGGCGTCGGCCTGCTCGCCCTGCACCGTTCGGGGCGCCTGCTGGCCGCGGCCGGCATCCTGTTCGGCCTGGGCATCCTGCTGTTCTCCGGCAGTCTCTACCTGCTCACCCTGGGCGGCTTCAAGCTCGGTCTGGTCACGCCGTTCGGCGGTCTGGCTTTCCTGCTCGGCTGGCTGTGCCTGGGGTTGGCGGGCTGGCGCCTGGGGGCGTCGGCCTGAGCGACGGGTGGCCCCCTGCCGCTGCCTTGGTGATCGCCGCGGATCGGGGCTAGAATGCCGAACCTTCCGGACGCAGCGAACCCGTCATGCGCATTCACTTGAACGGCGACCCCTACGAACTTGCCGATGGCCAGACCATCGCCGACCTGTTGGCCCGTCTGGATCTGGCCGGCCGGCGCGTCGCGGTCGAACTCAATCTCGACATCGTGCCCCGCAGCCTGCACGCCGCCACCGCCTTGCGCGAGGGCGATCGGGTGGAGGTGGTGCACGCCATTGGTGGTGGTTAGCAGGTCGTTGAAGCACCTTCGCGCCCGACCCGACCGCGGCAGGGCGCTCCGGCACCACCCTTTCAACCGCCTGCTCAGGAGGAAATCCCGATGAGTCCCGCTCGCAACGACAAGCCCTTTACCCTGGCCGGCTGCACCTACAATTCGCGCCTGCTGGTCGGCACCGGCAAGTACAAGGATCTCGAGGAGACCCGGCTGGCCATCGAGGCCTCCGGCGCCGAGATCGTCACCGTCGCGGTGCGCCGCACCAACATCGGCCAGAACCCTGGCGAGCCGAACCTGCTCGACGTGATCAGCCCGGCGCGCTACACCATCCTGCCGAACACCGCCGGCTGCTACACCGCCGAGGAGGCGGTGCGTACCTGCCGACTGGCCCGCGAGCTGCTCGACGGCCACAAGCTGGTCAAGCTGGAGGTGCTGGCCGACCAGAAGACCCTGTTCCCCAACGTGATCGAGACCCTCAAGGCCGCCGAAGTGCTGGTCAAGGACGGTTTCGACGTGATGGTCTACACCAGCGACGACCCGATCATCGCCCGCCAACTGGCGGAGATGGGCTGCATCGCGGTGATGCCGCTGGCCGGCCTGATCGGCACCGGCCTCGGCATCTGCAACCCCTACAACCTGCGCATCATCCTTGAGGAGGCGACGGTGCCGGTGCTGGTGGATGCCGGCGTGGGCACCGCCTCGGACGCGACCATTGCCATGGAGCTGGGCTGCGAGGCGGTGCTGATGAACAGCGCCATCGCCCACGCCCAAGACCCGGTGCTGATGGCCCGGGCTATGAAGCATGCCATCGAGGCCGGGCGCCTGGCCTACCTTGCCGGGCGCATGCCGAAGAAGCTCTACGCCAGCGCCTCGTCGCCGCTGGAAGGCTTGATCCGTTAATTTGCCGGGCGGCGCCCGGCGTCGCCCCGGTTCAGCGAAGCGAGTCCTGCCCGCGAGGGCAGGGCTCGCTTGTCTTTTCAGGAAGCGTTATGACCGACGAAACCCAATACCTGCCGCAAACCGCCGACGAGGCGCCGCGCCTGCGCACCATCAAGAGCTTCGTGATGCGCGCCGGGCGCATGACCGACGGCCAGCAGCGTGGCCTCGAACAGGGCTGGCCGCAGTTCGGCCTGGTCTTGGAGGACGGCCTGCGCGATTTCGATCAGGTGTTCGGGCGCCGTGCACCACGCACCTTCGAGATCGGCTTCGGCATGGGCCACTCGACCCTGGAGATGGCCGCCAGCGCGCCCGAGCAGGATTTCATCGGCGTCGAGGTGCACAGGCCGGGCGTCGGCGCCCTGCTCAACGGCGCCCTGGCGCAGAACCTGACCAACCTGCGCGTCTACAGCTGCGATGCGCTGGACGTGCTGCGCCAGTGCGTGGCCGACGCCAGCCTGGACCGTGTGCTGCTGTTCTTCCCCGATCCCTGGCACAAGAGCCGCCACCACAAGCGGCGCATCGTCCAGCCGGCGTTCGCCGAACTGGTGCGCCAGAAGCTGAAGGTCGGGGGAGTGCTGCACATGGCCACGGACTGGCAGCCCTACGCCGAACACATGCTGGAAGTGATGAGCGCCGCGCCGGGCTACCGCAACCTGGCCGAGGACGGCACCTATGTGCCGCGCCCGAGGAGCGCCCGGTGACCAAGTTCGAGCGCCGCGGCGAGCGCCTCGGGCACGGGGTGTGGGATCTGAAGTTCCAGCGCGTCGATTGAGCCACATAGCGTAGGGTGGAAAACGGTCACCGGCCTTTTCCACCTCCCCCGATGTGGTTCTGGTGGAAAAGTGCTGTGCGTGCTTTCCATCCTGCCGCCACGGCGTAGTGTTCAGCGCCTGGCGGCGACTCCCCCGATGCCGGCGAAGGCCAGGATCAGCGCCGGCGCCAGCAGACGGTTGTCCAGTTGCGCCAGCCCCCTGGCCAGCCAGAGCGTGGCGTGGACGATCAGCATGCCGTAGCCCAGGGCGCAGCGCCACGAACAGCAGGGTGCGCAGCACGAAGTTCAGGCTGCCGACACGGTACTGCAGCCAGGCGTTGAGCCGTGGACCGAACAACACCAGCAGGGTGGCGACCAGGGTCAGGGCGATCTCGTCGAGATGGCCGCGGCACCAGCGCGAAATGGGGACGAGGTAGTCGAGCAGCAGGTCCATGGACTCTCCTTGGCAATGGACGACGCCGATCAGTCTACCTCTTGCCGTCTGTCCGTCCTGCCAGCCTCGGCAGGTTCACGGCAGGAAATGCTGCAGCAGGTCGTTGAGAAACAGCTGTCCGCGGGCGGTCGGCCGCAGGCGCTGCGGATCGGTCTCCAGCAGGCCGGCGGCGCGGGCGGCGGCGCAGGGCGCGGCGATGGTCGCCAGCGGCAGCCCGGTGCGCTGCGCGAACAGCTCCACCGGCACGCCCTCGGTCAGACGCAGGGCGTTCATCATGAACTCGAACGGCAGCTCGTCGGGCTCCAGCAGGCGCTCGCCGGCCTGGAAGCGCTTGTCCGGAGCCAGGTAATCCCTGGGCAGGCGGGTCTTCCAGGTGCGGCGGATGCGCCCGTGCGGATCGCTGAGCTTGGCGTGGGCACCGGCGCCGATGCCGAGAAAATCGCCGAAGGTCCAGTAGTTGAGGTTGTGCCGTGCGCGCCGGCCACTCCGGGCATAGGCCGAAGTCTCGTACTGGACAAAGCCCTCGGTGGCCAGCAGCGCCTGGCCGGCTTCCTGGATGTCCCAGAGCAGGTCGTCTTCGGGGATCTCCGGCGGCTGGCTCCAGAACAGGGTGTTCGGCTCCAGGGTCAGCTGGTACCAGGACAGGTGCGTCGGCTCCAGGGCGATGGCCTGGCGCAGGTCGGCCAGCGCGCCGGCCACGTCCTGGCCCGGCAGGCCGTGCATCAGGTCGAGGTTGCAGTTGTCGAAGCCGGCGCGTCGCGCCATCTCGACGGCGCGGATCGCCTCGCCGCCGTCGTGGATGCGGCCCAGGGCCTGGAGCTGCATGGTCTGGAAGCTCTGCACGCCGATCGACAGGCGATTGATGCCGAGGCAGCGGTAGTCGGCGAACTTGGCCTGCTCGAAGGTACCGGGATTGGCCTCGAGGGTGATCTCGATGTCGCGGGCGAACGTCAGACGTTGATTGACGCCGTGCAGCAGGCGATCGAGGACACGGGCGGAGAACAGGCTGGGCGTGCCGCCGCCGAGGAAGATCGACACCAGCTCGCGGCCGTGGGCGGCCGGCAGGTCGGCTTCGAGGTCGGCGAGCAGGGCATCGACGTAGGCGTCTTCCGGCAGTTCGGGGCCGGCGGCGTGGGAGTTGAAGTCGCAGTACGGGCATTTGCGCACGCACCACGGAATGTGGACGTACAGCGCCAAGGGCGGCAATTGGAATCCGCTTTGCCTCCCCTCGCCCTCGGGGAGAGGCGCGGGGGGGAGGGCTGGTGGCTCATGCCAGCCCCAGCCGCTGCCTGAGCTGCGCCATGGCGCGGGCACGATGGCTCAGCTGGTTCTTCTCCGCCTGTGCCAACTCGGCGCTGGCGCAAGCGCGTTCCGGTACCCAGAACAGCGGATCGTAGCCGAAACCATTTTCGCCGCGCGGCGCATGCAGGATACGCCCGTGCCAGAGGCCCTCGCAGAGGATCGGCAGCGGATCCTCGGCATGCCGCACCAGGGCCAGGGCGCAGACGAACTGGGCGCCGCGCTCGGCGTCCGGCACGTCGTGGAGCGCTTCCAGCAGCTTGGCGTTGTTCGCCGCATCGCCGCCTCCGCCGGCATAACGCGCCGAGTAGATGCCCGGTGCGCCGCCCAGGGCGTCGACCGCCAGGCCCGAGTCGTCGGCCAGCGCCGGCAGGCCGGAGACCCGGGCGGCATGGCGGGCCTTGAGGATGGCGTTCTCGACGAAGGACAGGCCGGTTTCCTCCGGCTCGACGTCGCTGAATTCGCCGACCGAGCGCACCTGGACCGCGTCGCCCAAGAGGGCTTGAAGTTCCTTGAGCTTGCCGGCGTTGTGGCTGGCCAGTACCAGTTGGGAGAGAGTCATCATTCGTCGGGGAAAAATTCCTGGTCGAACTCGAAGCTGTTGAGGGGGCCGCCGCCGCTCTGGACGTCGACCTTGAAGTGCAGGGTTTCCTTGTCGAAGGGGAACTGCGACAGGTAGTAGATGGCCTCGCCCTCGCGCACCTCGCGAAAGCTCAGCGAGCGGCTCTGTCCGAGGAGGTTGCGTACCTGGGCCTTGACCGTCGCGGGCTGGGCCTTGCCGTCCTTGAGTACGGAAACGTTGAGCACGCCCTGGGTGCGGCCGCGGACGATGCCGGCGGCACTGGCGATCTCCGGCTGCAGGAAGCCGGAGTTGAAGGCGCTGTAGTGGACATCGACGTCGGCGAACTTCTGCAGGCGCTCGGCGGCGGTGACCGACAGCGACAGGCAGAGGGCGAGCAGGAACAGGGCGGGTCGGCGCATGGCGATCTCCTTACCAGGAACGCGGGGCGAGGGCATCCGGCCGGGCCGCCGCGGCCGGCCAGAGGGGCGCTCAGCGGCGGCTGACATGGTAGATGCCGATTTCACCTAACAGATTAGGCCACAGGCGGCTGGCCCAGCCATGCCGGTGCTCGCGGTCCACGGCCAGGCGCTGCAGCACCCGTACCTGGCGTTCGCGGCAGAGCGCCTCGAAGTCCTGGAAGGTACAGAAGTGGATGTTCGGCGTGTTGTACCAGGTGTAGGGCAGGAACTCGGAAACCGGCATCCGCCCCTTGCTCGCCAGGTACCAGCGGCAGCGCCAGTGACCGAAGTTGGGGAAGGTGATGATGCAGGTGCGGCCGACCCGCAGCATCTCTTCGAGAATGCGGTCCGGGTAGTGCACGGCCTGCAGCGCCTGGGTCATCACCACTACGTCGAAACTGTCGCTGGCGAGGTTGCCGAGACCCTTGTCGAGATCCTGCTCGATCACGTTGACGCCCTTGTCGAGGCAGGCGGCGATGTTCTGCGGGTCGATCTCCAGGCCGTAGCCGCTGACCTCTTTGTGCTCGCGCAGCCAGGCGAGCAGGTCGCCCTGTCCGCAGCCGAGGTCGAGCACCCGGCTGCCGGTGGGAATCCACTCTTGGATGATGTCCAGATCGGCTCTCATGGGCGTGTCATACCGCGATTCGGTTCATGTAACTGCGGAACCCTTGCAGGTAGCGGGGAATCGGCATCAGGAAGGCGTCGTGGCCCTGCGGCGCATCGATTTCCAGGTAGCTGACGTTCTTGCCGGCGGCGATCAGCGCATCGACGATTTCCCGCGAGCGGGCCGGCGAGAAGCGCCAGTCGGTGGTGAAGGACATCAGGCAGAAGTCGGCCCGGGCCGCCGCCAGGGTTTTCGCCAGATCGTCGCCGTGGGCGGCGGCGGGGTCGAAGTAGTCCAGCGCCTTGGTCATCAGCAGGTAGGTGTTGGCGTCGAAGCGCCCGGAGAACTCTTCGCCTTGGTAGCGCAGGTAGCTTTCCACCTGGAACTCGACGCTATGGAAGTCGTAGTTGAGCTGGTCGGTCTTCAGCTCGCGGCCGAATTTCTCGCCCATCGCATCGTCCGACAGGTAGGTGATGTGACCGACCATGCGCGCCAGCATCAGCCCGCGCTTGGGGATCACCCCATGCTCCTGGAAATGCCCGCCGTGGAAGTCCGGATCGGAGAGGATCGCCTGGCGCGCCACCTCGTTGAAGGCGATGTTCTGCGCCGACAGCTTGGGCGCCGTGGCGATGGCCAGGCAATGGCGTACCCGTTCGGGATAGCTGATGGTCCACTGCAGGGCCTGCATGCCGCCGAGGCTGCCGCCAACCACCGCGGCCCACTGCTCGATGCCCAGGGCGTCGGCCAGGCGCGCCTGGCTGTGCACCCAATCCTCCACCGTCACCACCGGGAAGTCCGCGCCGTACGGGCGGGCGGTCGCCGGGTTGAGGCTGCCGGGGCCGGTGGAGCCGTTGCAGCCGCCGAGGTTGTTCAGGGCGACGACGAAGAAGCGCCGGGTGTCGATGGGCTTGCCGGGACCGATGCTGCTGTCCCACCAGCCGGGCTTGCGGTCCTCAGGGCTGTGGTAGCCGGCGGCATGGTGATGGCCGGACAGGGCGTGACAGATCAGCACCGCATTGCTGCGCGCCGCGTTGAGTTCGCCGTAGGTTTCATAGACCAGTTCGTAGTCGCTCAGACTGCGTCCGCAGGCGAGCATCAGCGGTTCGCTGAAGTGCAGCATTTGCGGGCGGACCAGGCCGACGGAATCTTCGGGAAAAGCCAATGCAGGCCCCTGCTCTTGCAAAAAAGAGCGCCAGTCTAGGGCCTGTCATCGATTATTTCCACGCTTGCGTTGCCGCCCGAAAGCCGCCCGGGCAGGTGCCGCCTGCCGGCAATGCCAGGCCTCCGCCAGCGGCCGCAACGCCGCATCGACCGTGGCTCAGGCGCCCGGCCGCGGGGTAAGGCCGGGCAGTCCGGGAAGCTGGCGGGGCTGGTGGATGCGTACCCGCTTCTGGCGGTTCAGCTCGCCGCTTTCCAGGCTCACCTGGCTTTTCGACACGCCGAAGGCCGCGGCAAGGAAGGCGAGTAGATGGGCATTGGCCTTACCCTCCACCGGCGGGGCAGTGAGACGGATCTTCAGACGGTCGCCATGCAGCCCGGCGAATTCGTCCTTGCTCGCCTTGGGCTGCAGGTGGCAGGCGAGGATCAGGTCCTCGCCGTCCCAGCGGTACCAGCTCATCAGAGGAAGGGGCTGAGTGCCCGCGGCATGCCGGTCATGGCGGCGAGATTGTTGATCACCAGCATGTCGATCAGGTTCAGCGCGAGGAAGGCGAAGATCGGCGAGATGTCCAGCCCGCCGAGGTTCGGCAGCAGGCGCCGGAAGGGCGCCAGCAGGGGCTCGCAGATCTGGTTGACCAGCTGCGCGGCGGGATTGTAGCTGCCGGGGGCGACCCAAGAGAGGATCACGCTGACGATCAGGGCGAAGAAGAACACCTTGAGGAACAGCGAGGTGACGCCGATCGCCGACCAGAGCAGCAGCGGCAGCAGATAGCCGCCGACGCCGTAGCCCATCAGCAGCAGGACGCCGATCATTAGCGCCAGCTGGACCAGGATGGCCAGCACCAGGGAGGCCAGGTCCACTCCGCCGAAGCCGGGAATGATCCGCCGCAGCGGCTTGAGTAGCGGCTGGGTGGCCTTGACGACGAACTGGCTGAGGGGGTTGTAGAAGTCGGCGCGCACCAACTGGAGGATGAAGCGCAGCAGGACGACCAGCAGGTACAGACTGCCGAGGCTCTGCACAATATAGATGATGGCAGTGTTCATTCCGTTCATTGGATGGCTCCTTATCGTCCCAGCTGTTCGGCCAATTCGGCGGAGCGTCGGGCGGCGGCGTCCAGCGCCTGCTGCACCAGGGCTTCGAAACCGCCGGCCTGGAAGGTGTTGATCGCCGCTTCGGTGGTGCCGTTCGGCGAGGTCACCCGGCGGCGCAGTTCGGCGGCGTCGACGCCGCTCTCGGTGGCCATGCGCGCAGCGCCCAGGGCGGTCTGCAGGGTCAGCTGCACGGCAGTGTCGCGCGGCAGGCCGAGCCGTTCGCCGGCGCTGGTCATGGCCTCCATGAGCAGGAAGAAATAGGCCGGGCCGCTGCCGGATACCGCGGTGACGGCATCGATCAGGCGCTCCTCGTCGAGCCACAGGGCCAGGCCGACCGCACCGAGCAACTGTTCGGCCTGCTGGCGTTGGGCCGCCGACACCCGGACATTGGCGAACAGGCCGCTGACGCCTTGGCGCAGCAGCGCCGGAGTGTTCGGCATGCAGCGCACCACGGGACGCTCGCCCAGCCAGGCTTCGAGGCTGGCGCAGGTGATGCCGGCGGCGATGGAGACGATCAGCTGTTCCGGGCGCAGGTGGGCGGCGAGCGCCTGGCAGACCGTCTTCATCACCTGCGGCTTGACCGCCAGCACCACCACGTCGGCGCCGGCCGCGGCCTCGGCGTTGTCGGCGAACAGCTCGATGCCGTGCTCGGCGGCGATGCGCGCGCGCTGCTCGGCGCCCGGGTCGCTGGCGCGGATCGCGGCGGCCGGCACGCCCTGGGCGCGCAGCCCGCCGATCAGGCTGGCGGCCATGTTGCCGGCGCCGATGAAGGCGATGCGGGTGTCACTCATGGGGGACTTTCCTTTATCTAGCGGGGAGGCTGCCCGTAGTCGCGGGCGCCGAACAGGGCGGTGCCGATGCGCACCCAGGTGGCGCCTTCGGCGATGGCGGCCTCCAGGTCGTGGCTCATGCCCATGGAAAGGGTGTCGAGATCGAGGTTGAGGTCGTCCTTCAGCTCGCGCAGGCGGGCGAAGGCCGCGTGCTGGGCGGCGGGGTCGTCGGTCGGCTCGGGAATCGCCATCAGGCCGCGCAGGCGCAGGTTGGGCAGCTCCGCCACGGCGCCGGCGAGTGCCGCCAGCTCCTCGGGGGCGCAGCCGGACTTGCTCGCCTCGCCGCTGACGTTGACCTGCAGGCAGAGGTTCAGGGGCGGCAGCTGCGCCGGCCGCTGTTCGGACAGGCGCTGGGCGATCTTCAGGCGGTCCACCGAGTGGACCCAGGCGAAGTGCTCGGCGATGGCGCGGGTCTTGTTGGACTGGATCGGGCCGATGAAATGCCAGGCCAGGTCCAGGTCGGCCAGCTCAGCCTGCTTGGCCAGGGCCTCCTGCAGGTAGTTCTCGCCGAAGTCGCGCTGGCCGCAGGCGAAGGCCTCGCGCAGGGCGCTCGCCGGCTTGGTCTTGCTCACGGCCAGCAGCTGCACGTCCCGCGGATCGCGCCCGGAAGCTTGCGCCGCCTCACGGATACGCGCGCGAACCTTTGCAACACTCTCTGGGATCGTGGACATTTGTGCCGTTTCCTGCCCGGGCCGCCGGTTGTCGCGGCATTCTACCCGCTTGTTTGTGATTGGGGATCCCCATGGACATTACCGAGCTGCTCGCCTTCAGCGCCAAGCAGGGCGCGTCGGACCTGCACCTCTCCGCCGGTCTGCCGCCGATGATCCGCGTCGACGGCGACGTGCGCCGCATCAACCTGCCGCCGATGGATCACAAGCAGGTGCACGCGCTGATCTACGACATCATGAACGACAAGCAGCGCAAGGATTACGAGGAGTTTCTCGAAACCGACTTTTCCTTCGAGGTCCCCGGCGTGGCGCGCTTCCGGGTCAACGCCTTCAACCAGAACCGCGGTGCCGGTGCGGTGTTCCGGACCATTCCGTCGCGCGTGCTGAGCATGGACGACCTGGGGATGGGCGAGGTGTTCAAGAAGATCACCGAGGTGCCGCGCGGCCTGGTGCTGGTCACCGGCCCCACCGGCTCGGGCAAGTCGACCACCCTGGCGGCCATGCTCGACTACCTGAACACCAACAAGCACCACCATATCCTCACCATCGAGGACCCGATCGAATTCGTCCACGAATCGAAGAAGTGCCTGATCAACCAGCGCGAGGTGCACCGCGACACCCTGGGCTTCGCCGAGGCGCTGCGCTCGGCGCTGCGCGAGGACCCGGACGTCATCCTGGTAGGCGAGATGCGCGACCTGGAAACCATCCGCCTGGCGCTGACCGCCGCGGAAACCGGCCACCTGGTATTCGGCACCCTGCACACCACCTCGGCGGCCAAGACCATCGACCGGGTGGTCGACGTGTTCCCCGCGGAGGAGAAGTCGATGGTCCGCTCGATGCTTTCCGAGTCGCTGCAGGCGGTGATCTCCCAGACCCTGCTGAAGAAGGTTGGCGGCGGCCGGGTGGCGGCCCACGAGATCATGATCGGCACCCCGGCGATCCGCAACCTGATCCGCGAGGACAAGGTGGCGCAGATGTACTCGGCGATCCAGACCGGCGGCTCGATCGGCATGCAGACCCTGGACATGTGCCTGAAGAGCCTGTTGTCCAGGGGCACCATCACCCGCGAGAGCGCCCGCGAGAAGGCGAAGATTCCCGACAACTTCTAGACCAGGCGCCGTCTCTTGCCGAGGCGCGACAGGCGATCACGACCATGGAATTCGAAAAACTGCTGCGCCTGATGATGGAAAAGGGCGCTTCCGATCTGTTCATCACCGCGGGCATGCCGCCGTCGATGAAGCTCAACGGGCGCCTGGTGCCGGTGACCCGCAATCCGCTGTCGCCGGAACAGGCGCGGGAAACCGTGTTCGCGGTGATGAACGAGCAGCAGCGCCGCGAGTTCGCCGCCAGCCACGAGTGCAACTTCGCCATCAGCGCCCGCGGCATCGGTCGCTTCCGGGTCAGCGCCTTCTACCAGCGCAACCTGGCGGGCATGGTGCTGCGGCGCATCGAGACGCGCATCCCGACCTTCGACGAGCTCAAGCTGCCCGACGTGCTGCGCGAACTGTCGATGACCAAGCGCGGCCTGGTGCTGTTCGTCGGCGCCACCGGCACCGGCAAGTCCACCTCGCTGGCGGCGATGATCGGCTACCGCAACCAGAACAGCAGCGGCCACATCATCTCCATCGAGGACCCGATCGAGTTCATCCACCAGCATCAGGGTTGTATCGTCACCCAACGCGAGGTGGGCATCGACACCGACTCCTTCGAGGTGGCGCTGAAGAACACCCTGCGCCAGGCGCCGGACGTGATCATGGTCGGCGAGATCCGTACCCGCGAGACCATGGACTACGCGGTGGCCTTCGCCGAGACCGGCCACCTGTGCCTGGCCACCCTGCATGCCAACAACGCCAACCAGGCCCTCGATCGGATCATCAACTTCTTCCCCGCCGACCGTCATCATCAGGTGTGGATGGACCTGTCGCTGAACCTGCGTGCCGTCGTCGCCCAGCAGCTGATCCCGACCCCGGACGGCAAGGGGCGCCGGGCGGTGATCGAGGTGCTGATCAACACCCCGCTGATCGCCGACCTGATCCGCAAGGGCGAGGTCCACGAGCTCAAGGCGGTGATGAAGCGCTCCACCGAACAGGGCATGCAGACCTTCGACCAAGCGCTGTATCAGCTCTACAGCCAGGGCGAGATCACCTACGAGGAAGCTCTGCGCCATGCCGACTCGGCCAACGACCTGCGCCTGATGATCAAGCTGGAGTCGGAGACCGACAGCCGGCACCTGGAGAGCGTGGCCGAAGGGCTCAGCCTGCAGGCCAGCGAGGACGAGCCCGGTCGGCGCATGCGCTGAAGAGCGGCGGCCGACGGAAGGGGCAGAGCCCTTGTCGTCGCGACCGCTTTCGCCCATCCTGAGCTTCTTTTCGGGAGACTCGTCATGCAGGTTCAGGACACCCACAGCAAGCTCGTCGGCTACCTGCTGTGGATCTTCGGCTTTCTCGGCGCGCACCGCTTCTACTACGGCCGTCCGGTGAGCGGGACGATCTGGTTCTTCACCCTCGGCCTGCTCGGTATCGGCTGGCTGATCGACCTGTTTCTGATCCCGTCGATGGACCGCGAGGCCGACCTGCGCTTCCGTGCCGGCTTCACCGATTACAACGTCGCCTGGCTGCTGCTGACCTTCCTCGGCGTTTTCGGCGTGCACCGCATGTACCTGGGCAAGTGGTTCACCGGCCTTGTCTACCTGCTGACCGGCGGCTTGTTCCTGATCGGTGTGCTCTACGACTTCTGGACGCTGAACGAGCAGGTTTCCCTGCGCAACGCCCAGCGGAGCTATTGATTTCCGGAGCGACGAGGCCCGCCGGTTGGCGGCCCTCGTCGTCGTGCGGACACGGTACAGGCAGTCATCAGGCCTGGTAGCTGATCCGCCCGTCGAGCAGGGTGTAGCGCACCGCGCCGGGCAGGACATGGCCGATGAAGGGGCAGTTGCGCCCCTTGGACAGCCAGCGCTCGCCAGCCAGGGTGGCCGCCTCGGGATCGAACAACACCAGATCGGCCGGGGCGCCGGTGGCCAGGCGGCCCGCCGGCAGGCGCAGGGCCTGGGCCGGGCCGCTGGTGAGGCGGGCGAGCAGGGTCGGCAGGTCGAGCACGCCCTCCTGGACCAGGCTCAGGGCCAGCGGCAGCAGCAGCTCGACGCTGCTGATGCCGGGCTCGGTGGCGCCGAACGGAGCCAGCTTGGCATCCGGCTCGTGGGGCTGGTGGTGACTGGCGATCGCCTGGATGGTGCCGTTCCTGACCGCCTCGCGCAGACCGTCACGGTCGGCACGCGAGCGCAGCGGTGGCTGCACGTGGTAAAGGCTGGAGAAGTCGGCCAGCGCCTCATCGGTGAGAATCAGCTGGTACAGCGCTACGTCGGCGGTCACCGGCAGGCCGCGGGCCTGGGCTTCGGCGATCATCTGCGCGCCGCGGGCGCTGGAGAGCTGGGTGAAGTGGGCGCGCACGCCGGCCTGCTCGACCAGCAGCAGGTCGCGGGCCAAGGCCACGGTCTCCGCCGTCTCGGGAATACCCGGCAGGCCCAGGAAGTTGGCCATCGGTCCTTCGTGGGCCAGGCCACCCTCGGCGAGGGCCGCGTCTTGGGAATGGAACACCAGGGTCAGGTCGAAGGTGGCGGCGTATTCCAGGGCGCGCCGCAGGTTGCGGTGACTGGCGAAGCTGGCCAGGCCGTTGCCGAAGGCGACACAGCCGGTGTCGCGCAGGGCGACCAGTTCGGCCAGCTGCTCGCCGGCCAGTTCCCGGGTCAGCGCGCCGATCGGGAAGACCTTGGTGTGGCCGGCCTCGCGAGTGCGGTCAAGGATCAGCTCGGCCACCGCCGGGGTGTCCAGCACCGGCTTGGTCAGTGGCGGGCAGCACAGGCTGGTGACACCGCCGGCGGCGGCGGCGCGGGTTTCGCTGGCG
This sequence comes from Azotobacter tropicalis, assembly GCF_059739045.1. Classification (NCBI taxonomy): domain Bacteria; kingdom Pseudomonadati; phylum Pseudomonadota; class Gammaproteobacteria; order Pseudomonadales; family Pseudomonadaceae; genus Azotobacter; species Azotobacter tropicalis. The sequence goes on along the minus strand of NZ_AP046059.1, from coordinate 2,555,490 downwards.
ATGCTGCCCTTGCGGCTGTAGCCGGGCTCGCGCAGGGCGGCCGACAGGTCGACCAGGCCGGGCGCGGCGACCAGGCCGTGGGCGTCGAGGGTCTGCTCGGCCTCGAAGCCGGCGGGCGCCTGGCCGACGGCGGCGATCCGGCCGTCGGCCAGGTAGAGGTCGGCGACCTGGTCCAGGCCGCTGGCCGGGTCGATGACGCGGGCGCCGAGGATACGGGTACGCATCAGATCTGCTCCTCGGAGGTGGATTCGGAAGTGAGCTGGCGCTGAGCGGTCTGTCCGCTCATGGCCATGGACAGCACCGCCATGCGCACGGCGATGCCGTAGGTGACCTGGTTGAGGATCACCGACTGGGCGCCGTCGGCCACTGCCGACTCGATCTCCACGCCGCGGTTGATCGGCCCCGGGTGCATGACGATGGCGTCCGGTCTGGCCAGCGCCAGGCGCGCGGTGGAGAGGCCGTAAAGGCGGTAGAACTCGCCCTGGCTGGGCAGCAGGCCACCCTGCATGCGCTCGCGCTGCAGGCGCAGCATGATCACCACGTCGACGTCCCTGAGGCCTTCGGCCAGGTCGTGGAAGATCCGTACGCCGTACTGTTCGAGGCCCGTCGGCAGCAGGGTCTTCGGGCCGATCACGCGGATGTCCGGGCAGCCGAGGGTGCGCAGGGCGAGCATGTCGGAGCGCGCCACCCGCGAATGCAGGATATCGCCGACGATGGCCACCGAGAGATTCTCGAAACCGCCCTTGTGGCGGCGGATGGTCAGCATGTCGAGCATGCCCTGGGTCGGGTGGGCATGCCGGCCATCGCCGCCGTTGATCACCGCCACGTCGGGACAGACGTGTTCGGCGATGAAGTGCGCGGCGCCGGAGTCGGCATGGCGGACGACGAACATGTCGGCGGCCATCGCCTCGAGGTTGCGCAGGGTGTCGAACAGGGTCTCGCCCTTGCTGGTCGAGGAGGTCGACACGTTGAGCGTGATCACGTCGGCGGACAGGCGCTGAGCGGCCATCTCGAAGGTGGTGCGGGTGCGCGTGGAGTTCTCGAAGAACACGTTGCAAACGGTCTTGCCGCGCAGCAGCGGGACCTTCTTCACGGCGCGGGCACCGACCTCGAGGAAGGAGTCGGCGGTGTCGAGGATCTCGGTCAGCAGCTCGCGGGACAGGCCATCGAGCGAGAGGAAATGGCGCAGCTGGCCCTGATCGTTGAGCTGCAGCGGGCGCTTGGCGTCGTTCGGCGTCATCGCGGGGAACTCTTAAAGGGAGGCAAGAACCTGGCGCTCGAGGGCGAGCGGTGCGGGGCCGAGCAATTTTACCCGTTCGTCGGGGGCGAGCGACAGGGTCTGGCCGACCACGTCCGGACGGATCGGCAGCTCGCGGGCGTCGAGATCGAGCAGGCAGACCAGGGTCACGCTCGCCGGGCGCCCGTAGTCGAACAGCTCGTTGAGGGCGGCGCGCACGGTGCGGCCGGTCATCAGCACGTCGTCGACCAGGACCAGGTGCTGCCCTTCGATCTCGAAGGGCAGCGCGGAGGGGCGTACCTGCGGATGCAGGCCGCTCTGCGTGAAGTCGTCGCGGTAGAAGGACACATCGAGTACGCCCAGCGGCTCCGCGCGGCCGAGGGCCGACAGCAGCGCCTGGGCGACCCAGACGCCGCCGGTGTGGATGCCGACGAAGCGTGGCGCGTCGATGCGGTGGGTCTGCAGGTGGCAGGTAAGCTCGGCAGCCATCCGGGGCAGCAGCGTGGCGGGGTCGGGCAGGGTCATGGACGGTCTCCTTGGGCGCGCCGCGGCTCGCAGCGCTGCGATTTCAGTCGGCCGGGCGTTCCGCCAGCCAGCCTTCCAGCAACAGGGCGGCCGCCAGGGCGTCCACCGGGCGCTGGCGATAGCCGTCGCGCTGGCCTTGGGCCAAGCGGTGTCCCTTGGCCTCGAAGGTGGTCAGGCGCTCGTCGTGGGTGTGTACCGGCAGGTTGAAGCGGCCGTGCAGGCGTCGTGCGAAGCGCTCCGCGCGCGCGCTCATCTCGCTCGGCGTGCCGTCCATGTTCAGCGGCAGGCCGACGACCAGGGCGTCCGGCTGCCATTCCTTGAGCAGCTTTTCGAGCTGGCTCCAGTCGGGCACGCCATCCTGCGCCTTGAGCACGCAGAGTTCGCGGGCCTGGCCGGTGACCGCCTGGCCGACGGCGATGCCGATCTGCCGGGTACCGTAGTCGAAGCCGAGCACAAGGCGCAGCCCGCTCATGCGTGGCCGGCCTGGGAGGTCAGCAGGGCGAGGTTGATGCCCAGGCGGGCGGCGGCGGCCGGCAGGCGCTGTTCCGCCGGGGTGTCGAAGAGGATGGCGGGATCGGCCGGACAGGTCAGCCAGGTGTTCTGCAGCAGTTCGTCTTCCAGTTGACCGGCATCCCAGCCGGCGTAGCCGAGGGCGATCAGGCTGCGCGCCGGGCCGCTGCCGTCGGCGATGGCCAGCAGCGTGTCCTGGGAGGTGGACAGCGCCAGTCCGTCCAGGGCCAGGGTGGCCTGGAAGCTGTAGCCGGGTTCGTGCAGGACGAAGCCGCGGTCGGTCTGCACCGGGCCGCCGGTGTAGATCGGCAGGCCGCGGCGCGCTTCGATCGGCGGACTGTCCGGACGCAACTGGTCGAGCACCTGGCCGAGGTCAAGCTCGCTCGGGCGGTTGACCACCAGGCCCATGGCGCCCTGCTCGTTGTGCTCGACCAGATAGACGAGCGCCTGGGCGAAGTTGGGATCGGCCATGTGCGGCATGGCGATCAGGAAATGGTTCTTCAGGTACTGGGGGGCTGTGTTCGTCTTCATCGGCCTAGTGTCGAACTTCGGAGCGCAGGCTTCAAGAGTGGCACAGGGTGGCGTGGCGAGCCGGCGTGCCCATGCCGGCGTCGGCCGTCAGTTGCTCGACAGCCGATCGCCACGCTCGAAGCGCCAGGTGCGGATGATTTCCAGCCGGTCGATATCGGCCAGATCGCCGGTGAACGGCGCATAGGGCGCGGCGAGGCGGACGATGCGCAGCGCTGCCTGGTCCAGAACGGGTTCGCCGGAGGACTCCAGGACCAGCACTTCGTAAAGGGTGCCGTCGCGGTTGATCGACACCAGCAGGCGCAGGCTGCCGTAGAGCTGCTGGCGGCGGGCATCCTCCGGATAATTGAGGTTGCCGATCCGTTCGACCTTGCGCCGCCATTCGTCCTTGTACCAGGCGCCCTTGTCGCGCATGGTCGAGGCTGCGTTGAGGCGGTGGATCCGCGGGCGCTTGGCGTAGCGCTGGACTTCGTCGGCCAGCTCGGCCTCCAGGCTGGCGATCTCGCTGGACAGCTGGGCGCTGTCGAAGGTCGGCGTCGTCGGTGCGGGCGGCGCCGGCTTGGCCGGCTCGTGCTTGGTCGGGGCCTTTTCCGGCTGCGGCTTGCGTGTCGTCACCGTCGCCTTCGGCTCCTGTTTGGGCGCGGCGGGCGGCGCGGCGGGCGGCGGGGTGACCTGATTGATCTCGGTGTCCTGGAAGGGGGCGGTTTCGCTGGTCTTGGGCTTGGCCTGGTGCTCCAGGGTGCCGCTGCCCTGCTGGTTGTCCTGGGCGAGGAAGTCCGCCTCTTTGGGCTTTTCCTCGCTCTTGAAGGTGGACAGGGTGATTTCCAGGGTCTTGCTGACCTCGGCGGGCTTCGGCAGCTCGAAGCCGAGGCCGAGGATCAGGGCCAGGTGCAGCAGCGCGGCGAGGACCAGGGTCAGGCCCAGGCGATCCGCGGGACGGACGCCGTGGCGGGCGGGTACGGGCGGAGGGGAGGCGGCGGTCATGGCTCTTCGGCTTGCTACGGATTGCCGCGCAGTCTGCCGAGGGGGCGGCGAAAAGTCTATGAACCAGGCGGCAGCTTCGTCGCCCCGACGGCTCAGCTCCTGGCCGCCAGCCTTTGCTCGATCACGTCCATCAGGCGCTCACCGATGCGCGTGCCATAGGCGTTGTCGATCTCGCGGATACAGGTCGGGCTGGTGACGTTGATTTCGGTCAGATGCTCGCCAATCACGTCGAGTCCGACGAACAGCAGGCCGCGCCGGCGCAACTCGGGACCCACGTGGGCGGCGATTTCGCGGTCGCGCTCGGTCAGCGGCTGGGCCATGCCGCGGCCTCCGGCGGCAAGGTTGCCGCGGGTCTCGCCGGGGGCCGGAATGCGCGCCAGGCAGTAGGGAGCGGGCTCGCCATCGATCATCAGAATGCGCTTGTCGCCGTCCTTGATCGCCGGCAGGTAACGCTGCGCCATGATTTGCCGGGTACCGTGCTCGGTCAGCACTTCCAGCATCACCGACAGGTTGGGGTCGCCCTGGCGATGGCGGAACACCGAAGCCCCGCCCATCTCGTCCAGAGGTTTGAGAATGACATCACCGTGCTCGGCGGCGAACTCGCGCAGAATGTCGGCGCGACGGCTCACCAGGGTCGGCGGAGTGAACTGCGGGAACTGGGTGGCGAAGAACTTCTCGTTGCAGTCGCGCAGGCTCTGCGGGCGGTTGACCACCAGGCAGCCGGCCTTTTCGGCGAGTTCGAGCAGGTAGGTGGCGTACACGTATTCGCTGTTGAAGGGCGGATCCTTGCGCATCAGGATCACGTCCAGATCGGCCAGCGGCGCGTCGTTCTCCTCCTGCAGCTCGAACCAGTGCGCCGGATCGTCGAACACCTTGAGGGGGCGCATCCGCGCGCGGGCCTCGCTGCCGCGCTGGTAGAGATCCTGCGGCTCCATGTAGTGCAGCGACCAGCCGCGCGCCTGTGCGCTCTGCAGCATGGCCAGCGAGCTGTCCTTCTTGAAGGCGATCTGCGCGATGGGGTCCATGACGATCCCGAGGCGAATGCTCATGGGGTGTCCTCCGGGGAAAGGCGGCCGGGATTCCGGCCGGGATGCAAAAAAGAGGGCCCAGATTGGCGTCGGGCCGGCGCTCGGTCAAGAAAACCTTGAGCGAGTGCACGTTTGGATGCGGAGCGAGTGTGCTAAAACGTCCCGGCGATGGGGTGGTCCTTCGCCGGCAAGTCCCAGATGGCCTGGGAGAACGCATGGTCAACGGCTCGGCGGAGCCTGGTAAGGCGAATATGGAACAGCATTCCGACGGTTTGAAGGTCATGGTGATCGACGATTCCAAGACGATTCGTCGCACTGCGGAAACCCTGCTGAAGAAAGTGGGGTGCGAGGTCATCACCGCCGTGGACGGCTTCGATGCCCTGGCCAAGATCGCCGATGGCCATCCGCGGATCATCTTCGTCGATATCATGATGCCGCGCCTGGACGGCTATCAGACCTGTGCCTTGATCAAGAACAACAGCGCATTCAAGTCCACGCCGGTGATCATGCTGTCCTCCAAGGACGGCCTGTTCGACAAGGCCAAGGGACGCATTGTCGGCTCCGACCAATATTTGACCAAGCCCTTCAGCAAAGAAGAGCTGCTGGGCGCGATCAGGGCCCACGTGCCCGATTTCGTCCCGGTAGAGCAAGCATCCTGAGTGCCGGCCGCAGGCCGCGCCGCCTTATTCCGTATGAGGAAATCCATGGCTCGAATTCTGATTGTCGATGACTCGCCGACCGAGATGTACAAGCTGGCCGCCATGCTCGAGAAACACGGGCACAGCGTGCTCAAAGCGGAAAACGGTGCCGACGGTGTGGCCCTGGCCCGCCAGGAAAAGCCGGACGCCGTGCTGATGGATATCGTCATGCCGGGCCTGAACGGCTTCCAGGCGACCCGCCAACTGACCAAGGACGACGAGACCAGCCATATTCCGGTGATCATCGTCACCACCAAGGACCAGGAGACCGATCGGGTCTGGGGCAAGCGTCAGGGCGCCCGCGACTACCTGACCAAGCCGGTGGAGGAGAGCACCCTGCTGAAAACCCTGAACGCGGTGCTGGTCGGCTGATGCCTGCCCGCCGCTCCTGCCCCGCACATTAAGGCACAGCCCGGATGTCGCCTGCTGACACGCCCTTCCAACTTCTGCTCGAAATCGACCAGCGCTGCCGTGCACTGGCGTCCGTGCTGCCTGCCCAGCAGGAGACGACCCAGACTTGGAGCGGCATCGGTTTCCGCATGGGCGAGCGGCTGTTCGTCGCCTCCATGGGCGAGGTCGGCGAGGTGCTGCACGAGCCGCGTTACACCCCGCTGCCCGGGGTGAAGAGCTGGGTGCGAGGCGTGGCCAACGTGCGCGGGCGCCTGCTGCCGATCATGGATCTGTGCGAGTTCTTCGGCCGCGAGGCAGCGACCCTGCGCAAGCAGCGGCGGGTGCTGGTGGTGGATTGCCAGGAGGTGTTCGCCGGACTGATCGTCGACGAAGTCTATGGTCTGCAGCACTTTCCGGTGGAAACCTTCGCCGAGCGGCTGCCGCCGCTGGAGGCGACGATCCAGCCGTTCATTCTCGGCGTGTTCCAGTGCGAGCAGCCCTGGCTGGTGTTCAGCCCGCATACGCTGGCGCGCGATGCCGGCTTTCTCGACGTGGCGTCGCGGCACTGAGCCGGACGCCCGTCTGTTTCCGAACAAACCGGGACCATGCTGGACGGACCCGGGCAGCAAGGTGCGCAACCTTGCTTTCATGGCGCGCCGAGTGGGCGCCACTTAATGTCGGGTCGGTTACTGGCCGGCTCATCGACGGTACAGGGGACTGTCGTTCTGCAGGGTAAGACAGGGGTGGAGCATGCAAAAACACAATACGGACTCTCTATGGATGAGCCTGCGCAGCAGCGCCTGGCTGGCCGGATTCTTCGTGATCCTGATCGTTTCCATCATTTTGCTGTTCGCCATCTTCACCTACCTCAACACCCAGGCGGTCCACGACCAGCAATACATCGCCCACGCCGGCGAGCTGCGCGTCCTGTCCCAGCGCATCGCGACCAACGCCGGTGAGGCGGCGGCGGGCAACGGCCCGGCCTTCGCCCTGCTCAAGGAGTCCAGCATGGACTTCGAGAAGCGCTGGGACATCCTGAAGAATGGCGACGAGGAAACCGGCCTGCCGCCGACCCCCTTCTCGGTGCAGGAGACGATGAATGCGGTACAGGCCGACTGGGACACCCTGAAGACCAGCAGTGCCACCATTCTCGCCAGCCAGAAGGCCATCCTGTCCTTGCATACGGTGGCGGCGACCCTGGCCGAAACCGTGCCGCAGCTGCAGGACGAGTATCAGAAGGTGGTCGAGAGCCTGGTGGCCGGCGGCGCCCCGGCCTCCCAGGTGGTCCTGGCCCAGCGCCAGGAGCTGCTGGCCGAACGGATTCTCGCCTCGGTGAAGATGGTGCTCGCCGGCGGCAAGGCCTCGATCGAGGCCGCCAACCGCTTCGGCGACGACACCGGCGAATTCGGGCGTGTGCTCAATGGCATGCGCTATGGCAACCCGGCCCAGGGCATCGTCAAGATCAGTGATCCCAAGGTGCTCGAGCGCCTGAGCGGGATCGCCGAACTGTTCCAGTTCGTCACCGGCTCGGTGGATGAAATCCTCGAGGCGTCTCCGGAGCTGCTCCAGGTGCGTGAATCGGTGGATGCCGTCTTCGCTACGTCGCAGACCCTGCTGGACAAGGCCAAGACCCTGGCCCTCAGCCTGGAAGGGCTGGCCGACGAGCGTGAGCTGACCTCCGTGGCCGGTTACGTGCTGGTCGTGCTGATGGTGGCGGCGATCGTCATGATCGCCCTGGTCATGGTGCAAGGTACCCGCCAGCGCCTGCTGGAGACCGCGGAGAAGAACGAGCGCAACCAGGCCGCGATCCTGCGCCTGCTCGACGAGATCGCCGATCTCGCCGACGGCGACCTGACCGTGGCGGCGACCGTGACCGAGGACTTCACCGGCGCCATCGCCGATTCCATCAACTACTCTATCGACCAGCTGCGCGACCTGGTCGCGACCATCAACCAGACCGCCCAGCAGGTGTCCAGCTCCGCTCAGGAGGCCCAGGCGACCGCGATGCACCTGGCCGAGGCCTCCGAGCACCAGGCGCAGGAAATCGCCGGCGCCTCGGCGGCGGTCAACGAGATGGCGGTGTCCATCGACCAGGTATCGGCGAACGCCGCAGAGTCCTCGGCGGTGGCGGAACGCTCCGTGGCCATCGCCAACAAGGGCAACGAGGTGGTGCACAACACCATCACCGGCATGGACAACATCCGCGAGCAGATCCAGGACACCTCCAAACGGATCAAGCGCCTCGGCGAATCGTCGCAGGAGATCGGCGACATCGTCAGCCTGATCAACGACATCGCCGACCAGACCAACATCCTCGCCCTGAATGCCGCGATCCAGGCGGCCATGGCCGGCGATGCGGGCCGCGGCTTCGCCGTGGTGGCCGACGAGGTGCAGCGCCTCGCCGAACGCTCCTCGGCGGCGACCAAGCAGATCGGCGCGCTGGTGAAGACCATCCAGACCGATACCAACGAGGCGGTGATCTCCATGGAGCAGACCACCACCGAAGTGGTGCGCGGCGCCCGCCTGGCGCAAGACGCCGGGGTCGCCCTGGAAGAGATCGAGAAAGTATCCAAGACCCTCGCCGCGCTGATCCAGAACATTTCCAACGCGGCACGCCAGCAGGCCTCCTCGGCCGGCCACATCTCCAACACCATGTTCGTGATCCAGGAGATCACCTCGCAGACCTCCGCTGGCACCAGCGCCACCGCCATGGGCATCGGCAACCTGGCCAAGCTGGCCAGCGAGATGCGCAAGTCGGTATCCGGCTTCACCCTGCCGGAAGCCGCGGACACGCTCTAAGCCACCAGACCGGCTCCGAACCGATGAAGAGGCGGTGGCCCGCGTGGGCCGCCGGGTGCGCATGAACGAAATTCGGGCTATACAGCCAAGAAGCGCCTGGGCGATGCAGACCTCGGCCGAGATGTCCGCGGCCGAGTTCCGCGACTGGCAGCGCCTGCTCGAGCAGCGCTGCGGCCTGGTGCTCGACGAGCAGCGCCGGCGTTTCCTGCAGATCGGTCTGAGCGCACGCATGGGCGAGCTGGGCCTGTGCGACTATGCCAGCTACTACCGGAGGGTCATCGACGGGCCGCGCGGCGCGGTGGAGTGGCTGCAGCTGCTGGACCGCCTGACCGTCCAGGAAACCTGCTTCTTCCGTCATGCGCCGTCGTTCGCGCTGCTCGAGCGTTACCTGCGTGCCCGCCTGGCCGAGGACGGCGTAGCGCGCCCCTGGGCCTTCTGGAGCGTCGGCTGCTCCACGGGCGAGGAGCCCTATTCGCTGGCCATTACCGCCATGGAGGTACTCGGCGGCGAGGTTGTGGCTCCGGCCGAGCGTTTCGGCGTCACGGCCACCGACATCAGCCGCAGCGCCCTGGAAAGGCTGGGCCGCGGGCTGTATCCGGCGGCCAAGCTGGAGCGCCTGGCGGCGGAGCTGCGCGAGCGTTACTTCATCGCCCACCCGGACGGGCGCTACAGGATTCAGCCGGGGCTGGCGTCGCGCGTATGCGGCACCCGGCTCAACGTGCTGGACCTGGCCAAGGCGCCGATGTCCGGCATGGACGTCATTTTCTGCCAGAACCTGCTGATCTACTTTCGTCGCTGGCGTCGCCGCGAGATCCTCAACCGGCTGGCCGAGCGCCTGGCACCGGGCGGTCTCCTGGTGGTGGGAGTGGGCGAGGTGGTCGGTTGGCAGCATCCGGACTTGGTGCCGGTGGCCGACCCTCTGGTACTGGCCTTCACCCGCAGGGGGTAGTTCACGTTGACTGGAGTCGCTATGGGTGATCGGCACGATTATGTCGCCTTGGAATGGGTCAAGGGCGAGATCGCGGAGACCCTGAAACAGGCCCGACATGCCTTGGAGGCCTTCGTCGAGAGCCCGCAGGATCTGTCGCGGATACGCTTCTGCCTGGCCTATATCCATCAGGTGCAGGGCACCCTGCAGATGGTCGAGTTCTATGGCGCGGCGCTGCTCGCCGAGGAAATGGAGCAGCTCGCCCAGGCCATGCTGGACGACCGCACGAGCGACCGCGGCGAGGCGCTGGAAGTGCTGATGCAGGCGATCCTGCAGCTGCCGGTCTACCTGGAGCGGATCCAGACGGCGCGCCGCGACCTGCCGCTGGTGGTGCTGCCGCTGCTCAACGACCTGCGTGCCGCCCGTGGCGAGGGCCTGCTCTCGGAAACCAGCCTGTTCGCGCCGGACCTGCGCTGCCCGGCGCCGCTCTCGGAGGCGGCGCTGGCCGCGCTGCGCACCCCGGAGACCGCGGTCCTGCTGCGCAAGCTGCGACAGATGCTGCAACTGGCACTGGTCGGGGTCATCCGCGGCCAGGACGTGGCTACCAATCTGGGCTACCTGGCGAAAGTCTTCGCCCGCCTGGAAAGCCTGTGCCGCCATGCGCCGCTCGGGCCTTTGTGGGAGATCGCCGCCGCGCTGGTCGAGGGGCTGAGCGACGGCAGCGTCGAACACAGCAGTGCGCTACGCGACCTGCTGCGCCAGGTCGAGAAGGAATTGAAGCGGCTGGTGGAACTGGGCGTCGACGGCATCAACCAGCCGGCGCCGGAAGAGCTGCTTCGAGGCCTGCTGTTCTATGCTGCCAAGGCACCGGCCGGCGGAGCGCGCTTGCAGGCATTGAGGGCGCGCTACCGGCTCGACGAGGCATTGCCTAACAGCAGCGTGGTCGACGAGGAGCGCGCGCGCCTGGCCGGCCCGGACCGCGACGCGATGCGTTCGGTGGTTGCCGCCCTCTGCGAGGAGCTGGTGCGCGTCAAGGACAGTCTCGACCTCTTCGTGCGCAGCGATCGTCGTCAGCTCGCCGAACTGGAGGCCCTGTTGCCGCCGCTCAAGCAGGTCGGCGATACCCTCGGGGTGCTCGGTTTCGGCCAGCCGCGCAAGATCGTCGTCGACCAACTCGAGAGCATCCGCAATCTGGCCCACGGCCAGCAGGAGCCGAGCGACGCCGTGCTGATGGATGTCGCCGGTGCGCTGCTGTACGTCGAGGCGACCCTCGCCGGCATGGTCGGCACGGCCGAGGAGCGCAGCCGCGAAGAGAACCTTCTGCCCACCACCGACGTGGCGCAGATCCACCAGATGGTGATCAAGGAGGCACGTACCGGGCTGGAGCAGGCCAAGGACGCGATCATCGAATTCATCGCCTCGCAGTGGAACCACGAGCACCTGCAGCGCGTGCCGGTACTGCTGACCCAGGTCCGCGGCGGTCTGTCGATGATCCCGCTGAGCCGCGCGAGCGCGCTGATCGACGGCTGCAACCGCTATATCCAGGAGCAGCTGCTGGTCGGCCGGGTGGTGCCCGACTGGCAAAGCCTGGACACCCTGGCCGATGCCATCACCGGCATCGAATATTACCTCGAGCGCCTGAGCGAGGATCACGGCAGCGCCGGCGAGCGGCTGCTCGATGTGGCCGAGGAAAGCCTGGCCAGTCTCGGCTATCCGCTGGTGGCAAAACCCTCGATTCTCGATCGCGACAGCGCGCCGCCCGTGCACGCCGTCGTTGCGGCTACGGCGCCAACCGTGGCGGTGGCCCTTCCCGAGCCGGAACCCGAAGACGAGCCGGCCGCTGCCCAGGCCGATCTCCCGGTTTCGGCGGCGGCCGAGGCGGAAATGCCGGGGCCGCTCGCTACGCTCGCCGCCGAGGGTACGCCGGCCGATGCGCCCGATGCGCCGCCCGTGACGCTGGCCGAGGTCCTGGCCGCCCCCGTGCAGGCGATCAATCCGCCGGCCGGCGAGGTGCCGCCGAGCCTGCTGCCGCCACCGGCGGACGAGGCCTTGGTGGACGAGGACCTGCTGGAGGTGTTCATCGAGGAGGCCGGCGAGGTGCTGGAAACCCTCGGCGAATACTTCCCGCAATGGCGTGCCGACACCGCCGACAAGGAGGCGCTGATCGAAGTCCGCCGCGCCTTCCACACCCTCAAGGGCAGCGGGCGCATGGTCCGCGCGCTGATCATCGGCGAGCTCGCCTGGTCCATCGAGAACCTGCTCAACCGTGTGCTCGACCGCAGCATCCAGCCGGGTGCCGCGGTGCAGCAGGTGGTGGCCGAGGTGCTGGCGCTGATGCCGGTGCTGGTCGAGGAGTTCGCCGCCAAGGCGCAGCGCCAGCGCGACGATGTCGATCGCCTGGCAGCCACTGCCCATGCCCTGGCGCTCGGCGAGGAGCCGACCGTCCCCGCCGAGGCCGAGCCGGCCGGCGACGAGCTCGACGTGCAATTGCTGGAAATCTTCCGCAACGAGGCGGCGACTCACCTGCAGACTCTCGACCGCTTCCTCGACGCCTGCGACCGGGAGCTGCCGCAGGCCGTTACCGACGACCTGCAGCGCGCCCTGCACACCCTCAAGGGCAGTGCGCACATGGCCGGTCTCCTGCCGATCGCGGACATCGCCATGCCGCTGGAGCGGCTGGTCAAGGAATACAAGACCAACCTGATCCTCATCGACCTGGCCGAGGTCGAGCTGCTGCAGCGCGCCGCCCGGCTGCTGCAACGCGGCCTGGCGCAGTTGGACAGCCAGCCGCTGGCCCCCATCGAGGGCAGCGAGGCGTTCCTCGCCGAAGTCAGGCGGCTGCATCAGGAGCGTCTCGAGGCAGCCAAGGAGAGCTGGCAGGACGATCACGGCACCACGCGCGATCCGCAGCAGATCGGGCGTTTCCTCGTCGAGGACATGGATACCCTGCTGGATGCCGAGGACCTGCTGCGCCACTGGCGGACCCAGCCGGACCAGCTACCGGCCCTCGGCGCGCTGCTCGGCGAGCTGGAGACCCTGGGCGCCGGCGCACGGCAGGCCGAGCTGCCGCAGATCGACGCGCTCTGCCAGGCCCTGCTGGCCCTGTACGGTGCCGTCCGGACCGGGTGCCTGAGCCTCGACGAGCATTTCTTCGACGAGGCTGAGGCCGCCCACGAGGCCTTGATCGGCATGCTCGACCAGGTTGCCGCCGCCCTGGAGGTGAGTCCGCAGCCCGAGCGCGTGGCCGCCCTGCAGGCCTTGCTGGAGACGCCGGCAGAGCCGCAGTCGCCGGTGCCGGAGGAAGACGCGGTGGCGCGTCTCGAGCCGACCGGGGCCGAGGCGCAGATCGCCGAGCCGCTGCCCGCGCAGCCCGAGCCGGCCATCGCCGAAGCATGCGAGTCTCTGCTGGTCGAGACGCCGCAGCCGGCGGTCGCCATGCCGGAAAACGAGTTCTCCAGCCCGGCGTTGCAAGCATGGGAGCTCGTCGAGCTGGATCTCGTCGAACCGCAAATTGCCGAGCCGACATCCGTGCCGGACGAGCCGGCTGCCGCGGAGTCGCCGGAGAGCCTGCCGACCGAGGCATCGGAGAACGAGTCCGCCATCCCGGCGCTGCAGACGCTGGATCTTATCGAACCGCAAATCGCCGAGCCGGCGTCCGTGCCGAGCGAACCGGCCGCCGCTAAGCCGCCGGAGAGCCAGCCGGTCGAGGCTCCGGACCTGGCGGCTGTCGTGCCGGAGAGCGCGGCTGCCGTCCCGGTGCTGCAAGCGCCGGATCTCGCCGCAGCGAAGCTGCTCGCGCAGGAGCCGACCGAGCCGACCGAGCCGGCAAGCAGCGAGCCTGCGCCGTTGCGGTCCGAGCCGCTGGCCGCGGAGCCGTCCGTCCTGACCTTGGCGGATGCCGAACCGATCCCGATGCCGTTCGAGCCGGCGGCTGCAATGGCCGGGGAGGTCCTGGCGGGCGCCGGCGAGGTCGACGACGAACTGGCCGCGCTGTTCCTCGAGGAGGCACTCGATCTGCTGGAAAGCTCTGCCCAGACGCTGCAGCGCTGGCTTCGCCAGCCGCAGGACAGCCTGGCACTGACCGCCCTGCTGCGCGATCTGCACACCCTCAAGGGCGGCGCACGGATGGCCGGCGTCGCACCGATCGCCGATCTCGCCCATGAGCTGGAGTACCTCTACGAAGACCTGCTGGCGCATGCCCGCCCGGATCTGGCCGGCCTCGGCGCGCTGCTCGAACGCAGTCACGACCGGCTGGCGCTGCTCGTCGAGCGGCTGCAGGCCCGGTTACCGCTGGGCGATCCGCAGGATCTGGTGCAGGCCCTGCAGGGCTGGCGCCGGCAGGCCGCGGCAGTCAGCCCCGAAGCTCGGGGTGTCGTTGCCGGGGTGCTGGAGCCGGTCGCCCTCGAGGCGTCCGGCGAGGAGCCGTCGTTTGCCGAATCCCTCGACGCGGCGTTCGACCTGCCGCCGCTCGACTTCTCCGCAGGGCAGGACGCGCCGCACGAGGCTGCCGTGGCGCCAGCGCCCCTGCAACCGGTTCAGGCTTTCCTCGCTCCGGAGTGCGACCCCGAACTGGTGGAAATCTTCCTCGAGGAGGCCTCCGACATCCTCGAAAGCGCCGGCGTCGCCCTGCAGCGCTGGCTGGAGGATGCCGCCGACCGCCCCGCTCTGGAGGCCTTGCAGCGCGACCTGCACACCCTCAAGGGGGGCGCGCGGATGGCCGAGATCCGCCAGATCGGCGATCTCGCCCACGAGTTGGAGTTCCTTTACGAAGGGCTCGGCAATGGCCGTCTGACGGCCGGGCCGGCGCTCTCCGGTCTGTTGCAGGCCTGCCACGACAGGCTCGCCGGGATGCTCGAGGCGGTACGCGAGCGGCGTCCGCTGCAGGACGGCGAGGCGCTGATCGCGGCGATCCGCAACTGGTGCGCCGGTATTCCGGCGCCGGAGGCTGCCGCTGAGGCCATCGCCGAGCCGGCGTCCGAAGCCGTCGAGACGGAGCGTCCGGACCTGCTCGGCGAGGCGGAGCCCGCCAGCGTCGAGCTACCCATGGCGGCGGCCGCGGCGCTTCCGGAGCCGGCCGAAGGGCTGCTGCTCGCCGCCAGCGAAGCCCCGGCCGGTGCCGCGGCAGGCAAGGTCCTGCCGTTCGTACAACGGGCCGCCGAGGCCGCGCGGGAGGCCGCCGCCCAGCGCGCCCCGCAGGAGATGGTCCGGGTTCCGGCGGATCTGCTCGAGAGCCTGGTCAACCTGGCCGGGGAAACCTCGATCTTCCGCGGCCGGGTCGAGCAGCAGGTGAGCGACATCGGCTTCACCCTGGCCGAGATGGAGTCGACCATCGAGCGGGTGCGCGATCAGTTGCGCCGGCTCGACACCGAGACCCAGGCGCAGATCCTCAGCCGCTACCAGGCCGAGGCCGAGCGGGCCGGCTACGAGGACTTCGACCCGCTGGAGATGGACCGCCACTCGCAGTTGCAGCAGTTGTCGCGCGCGCTGTTCGAGTCGGCGTCCGACCTGCTCGACCTCAAGGAAACCCTGACGGCGCGCAGCCGCGACGCGGAAACCCTGCTGCTGCAGCAGGCACGGGTCAACACCGAGCTGCAGGAAGGCCTGATGCGCACCCGCATGGTGCCTTTCGACCGTATGCTGCCGCGTCTGCGCCGGGTGGCCCGGCAGGTCGCCGGCGAGCTGGACAAGCAGGTCGAATTCCACGTCGGCAACGCCGAGGGCGAGATGGACCGCAGCGTGCTGGAGCGCCTCGTCGCGCCGTTGGAGCACATGCTGCGCAACGCCATCGACCACGGCATCGAGCCGGCCGAAGCACGCCGTGCCGCCGGCAAACCGGAGCAGGGCAGCATCCGCCTGGACCTGCTGCGCGAAGGCGGCGACATCCTGCTCACCCTCGCCGACGACGGCGGCGGCATCCGCCTCGAGGCGGTGCGCCGCAAGGCCGTCGAGCGTGGCCTGATGAAGCCCGACGCACAGCTGTCCGATCACGAGGTGCTGCAGTTCATCCTCGAGGCGGGCTTTTCCACGGCGGACCGGGTCACGCAGATTTCCGGACGCGGCGTCGGCATGGACGTGGTGCATTCCGAGGTCAAGCAGCTCGGCGGCTCGATGAGCATCGAGTCGACTCCCGGTGCCGGAACCCGCTTCCTGATCCGCCTGCCGTTCACCGTGTCGGTCAACCGCGCGCTGATGGTGCTCGCCGGCGAAGACCTCTATGCGGTGCCGCTGAACACCATCGAGGGCATCGTGCGGGTGCCGCCCCGCGAGCTGGAGGTGCTCTATGCGCGCCGTGCCGGCGGACAGGCGGAGCAGGCGAGTCTGGAGTACGCCGGCAAGCGCTACGAGCTGCGCTATCTCGGCGAGCTGCTGGACAACGGCCAGCAGCCCAAGCTCGCCGGCCAGCACATGCCGTTGCCGGTGATTTTGCTGCGCTCCAGCGAGCAGGCAGTGGCGGTACAGGTGGACGGCCTGGCCGGCTCCCGCGAGATCGTGGTGAAGAGCCTCGGCCCGCAGTTCGCCGTGGTGCCGGGGATCTCCGGCGCGACCATCCTCGGCGACGGCCGGGTGGTGGTGATTCTCGACCTGCTGGCGACCCTGCGCGAGCGTCTGGCCGGGCTGCAGTCGAGCGCGCCGGTCCACGCTCTGGCGCCTGCCGAGGCCGAGAAGGAGCGGCCGCTGCTGGTGATGGTGGTGGACGACTCGGTCACCGTGCGCAAGGTCACCGGCCGTCTGCTGGAGCGCCACGGCATGGACTGCATGACCGCCAAGGACGGTGCCGATGCCCTGGCCCAGCTGCAGGAGCGGCGTCCGGACGTCATGCTGCTGGATATCGAAATGCCACGCATGGATGGTTTCGAAGTGGCCGCGCGGGTGCGCCACGACGAGCGTCTCAAGGACCTGCCGATCATCATGATCACCTCGCGTACCGGCGACAAGCACCGCGAGCGGGCGCTCGCCCTGGGCGTCGACGAGTACCTCGGCAAGCCCTATCAGGAGGCGCTGCTGTTGGAAACCATTCGCCGCCTGGGCCGGGAGCCCGAAGCACGATGAGCGCGCGCATCGCGGTGATCGCCGATACCTCGCTGCAGCGTCACGTGCTGCAGCAGGCACTGGTCGGCAACGGCTACGAGGTGGTGCTCAACAGCGACCCGACGCGCCTGGACGAGGAGAGTCTGGCTTCCTGCGCGGCGGATCTCTGGCTGGTCGATCTGGCCCAGTTGGAGGATACGCCGCTGCTCGACGAACTGCTCGAGAACAGTCAGGTGCCGGTGCTGTTCGGCCAGGGACAGGCGCCGGAGCGCCATTCGGAACATTATCCGCGCTGGGAGCGGCGACTGATCGGCAAGCTCAAGCGTCTGGTGCGCGATCCGGCCGCGGCGGTCGGACCGACCCTCGCAGCGCTGCTCGATGAGGGCCAGCGCCCGAGCCGGCTGCCGTTACCGGCGTCGCTGCGCGAAAGTCCGCTGATGGTCGGCCAGCCGCCCCAGCAGGTCTGGCTGCTGGCCGCCTCGCTGGGCGGCCCGGAGGCGGTCAAGGCGTTTCTCGATGCGCTGCCCGGTGGCCTGCCGGTGGCCTTCCTCTATGCCCAGCACATCGATGCCTCCTTCGAAGCGGCCTTGCCCAAGGCCGTCGGCCGGCACAGCCAGTGGCAGGTCGTTGCCGCCCGCCACGGCGAGCGGCTGAACTGCGGCGAGGTGGTGGTGGCGCCGATCCGTAACGAGCTGGGCTTCGCCGAGGATGGCGCGCTGCTGATCGCCGAGCGCCCGTGGCCCGAACCCTACAGCCCGTCGATCGACCAGATGATGATCAACCTGGCCCGTCGGTTCGGTACGCGCTGCGGAGTGATCGCCTTCAGCGGCATGGGCAGCGACGGCACCGCGGCGGCCGCCTACGTGCGTCGCCAGGGCGCCGAGATCTGGACCCAGCGGGCCAACAGCTGCGCCTGTTCGAGCATGCCGGACAGCCTGCGCGAAGGCGGCTACAGCCAGCTCAGCGGCACGCCGCGGGAGCTCGCCGAGGCCTTGGTGCAGCGACTGGCCGAGGAGTGCGCCGAATGAGGAGAGAGAACCTGGGCCGCATCGATCCTGCAGGAGTTGCCATGAAGCAAGCCGTAGCCAACCCGACCGGCATCGACAGCCTGACCGCTCTGCTGTTGCCGCTGACCGACCGTACCCTGCTGCTGCCCAACGTGGCGGTGGCCGAGATCGTTCCCTACCGCGGCGTGCAGGCCGCGGTAGGCCTGCCGCCCTGGATGCTCGGACAGATCGGCTGGCGCGATCTGCGCCTGCCGCTGCTGTCCTTCGAGGCTGCCAGCGACGGGCGGGCGCAGCTCGGCGCGACGCCGCGGGTGGCGGTGTTCAACGCCCTCGGCGGACGTCCGCGGGTGAAGTTCCTCGCCCTGCTGCTGCAGGGCATCCCGCGTTCGCTGAAGGTCGACGCCCGGCTGCCGCGCGCGGATACCGAGCTGGCGCCGCTGGAGCTGGCGGCGGTGCAACTGGAGGGCGGCGTGGTGCGGATTCCCGATCTGCAGGGCCTGGAGCAGAAACTGGCCGACGCCGGGCTGATCTGAGAGCCTGTTCATGCTCTGCTGCGCGTCGGCCATGCTGCGTTGAAATCGGGTGCGCAGGCCGCTTGCGGCTCACGCACTTTTGGTACGGCCCGAAGGGGCGAGCGGAGCGAGTCAAGCTCATGTACCACTCGTAAACCCCGCTTCCTCACCCGATCTCGCCTTGCCTGGCCTGAGCTCGCTAGAGCGTGGACAGGCTCTGGCGCGGGCTTGCTCAGAAGTCCCCCACAGCTGCTGGGCCACGCTCAGCGCCACCACCGGCGCCGTTTCGGTGCGCAGCACCCGCGGGCCAAGGCGGGCGGCCTGGTAGCCGGCGTGCTGCGCCGCCGCCACCTCCGCCTCGGACAGGCCGCCCTCGGGGCCGATCAGGAAGGCCAGCGAGGCCGGCCGGGCATGGCCGGTCAAGGGTTCGGCGAAGGGATGCAAGACCAGCTTCAGCCCGGCTTCGGTATGTGCCAGCCAGTCACCGAGCGGCATGGGCGGATGGATCGCCGGCAGCACCGAGCGGCCACACTGCTCGCAAGCGCTGATGGCGATCTGTCGCCAGTGGGCCAGACGCTTGTCGGCGCGCTCGTCCTTCAGGCGCACCTCGCAGCGTTCGCTGAGCAGCGGGGTGATTTCTGAGACGCCCAGCTCGGTGGCCTTCTGGATCGCCCAGTCCATCCGCTCGCCGCGCGACAGGCCCTGGCCGAGGTGGATGCGCAGCGGCGATTCGGCGAGTCCTGCCAGTTCTTCGCGCAGCTCGACCTGCACGCTCTTCTTGTCAACCTCCACCAATTCGCCGACGAATTCCCGGCCGCTGCCGTCGAACAACTGCACGGCGTCGCCGGCGGCGAGCCTGAGCACGCGGCCGATATAGTGGGCCTGGACTTCCGGCAGCGCGTGGCGGCCGAGGGACAGGGGGGCATCGATGAAGAAACGGGACAGGCGCATGGACGGGCTTCGACAGGCGGAAAAAGCGCAAGCTTAACCGCTGGCGGCCCTCGGCTGTAGGGCGCTTCGCCTCAGCCCGGATCGCGGAACTCGGCCGGCGCGCCGGCCGGCATCGCCACGCTGACTGCGCTGTGGGTGGCGAGGTCGATGCCCTCGCCGGCCACCTCGGCGAGAAAGTCGATCTCGTCCGGGGTGATCACGTAGGGCGGCAGGAAGTACACCACGCTGCCCAGCGGGCGCAGCAGGGCGCCGCGCGACAGGGCGTGCTGGTAGACGGCGAGCCCCCGGCGCTCCTGCCAGGGGTAGGGGGTCTTGCCCGCCTTGTCGGCGACCATCTCGATGGCCAACGCCATGCCGGTCTGGCGCACCTCGGCGACGTGCGGGTGGTCCTTCAGGTGTCCGGTGGCGCTGGCCATGCGCGCGCTGAGCACCTTGTTCTTCTCGATGATGTCGTCGTCGCGGAAGATGTCCAGGGTCGCCAGGGCAGCAGCGCAGGCCAGCGGGTTGCCGGTGTAGGTGTGCGAGTGTAGGAAGGCACGCAGGGTGGCGTAGTCGGCGTAGAACGCCTGGTAGACGTCGTCTGTGGTCAGCACCGCGGCCATCGGCAGGTAGCCGCCGGTCAGCGCCTTGGACAGCACCAGGAAGTCCGGGGCGATGCCGGCCTGCTCGCAGGCGAACATCGTCCCGGTGCGGCCGAAGCCGACGGCAATCTCGTCGTGGATCAGGTGCACCCGGTAGCGGTCGCAGGCCTCGCGCAACAGCTTCAGGTAGACCGGGTGGTACATGCGCATGCCGCCGGCGCCCTGGATCAAGGGCTCGACGATCACCGCGGCGATCTCGGCGTGGTGCTCGGCGAGGGTCCGTTCCATGTGGGCGAACAGGGTCCGCGAGTGCTCTTCCCAGCTCACCCCCTCCGGGCGCAGGTAGCAGTCCGGGCTGGGCACCTTGAAGGTGTCCAGCAGCAGCGGCTTGTAGGTGTCGGTGAACAGCGCCACGTCGCCCACCGACATGGCCGCCACCGTCTCGCCGTGGTAGCTGTTGGTCAGGGTGACGAAGCGCCTCTTGCCGGCCTGGCCGCAGTTGCGCCAGTAGTGGAAGCTCATCTTCAGCGCCACCTCGATGCCCGAGGAGCCGTTGTCGGCGTAGAACACCCGCGACAGGCCTTGCGGGGTGATGGCGACCAGCCGCTCGGACAGCTCGATGGCCGGCTGGTGGCTGAAACCGGCCAGCATCACGTGCTCCAGGCTGTCCAGCTGCTCGCGGATGCGCGCGTTGATCCGCGGGTTGGCGTGGCCGAACACGTTGACCCACCAGGAGCTGACCGCATCCAGGTAGCGCTTGCCGTCGAAGTCCTCCAGCCAGACGCCCTCGCCGCGGCGGATCGGGATCAGCGGCAGGCGTTCGTGATCCTTCATCTGGGTGCAGGGATGCCAGAGCACGGCGAGGTCGCGCTGCATCCAGTCGGCGTTGAGGCTCATGGGACTCTCCTGGAAACGATCGGCGAGAGCCTAACAGAGGTGCACCATGCGTTGCTGCCCGGGCCGTCGTGGCTGGCTGCCAGTAGGGCGCTGGCGTATGCTCCGCGCCGCGCACACGGGGTGTGCGGTATTTCCTTGAATCGGGGGCGAAAAACATGTTGCGGAGCTGGCTGCGGGGGACCGCACTGGTCGGGATGGGGCTGTTCAGCGTGCTGGCGCTGGGCAAGGAGAAACAGCCGACGGCGATCGTCGTCGGCGGCGGCCTGGCCGGTCTGGCCGCCGCCTGGGAGCTGCAGCGCGACGGCTGGCAGGTCACCCTGCTGGAGGCCCGCGGCAGCGCCGGAGGCCGCTCCGGCCTGGCCGGCGGCGAATGGGTCGGCAGCGCCAAGCTCCAGCCGCTGCTCAACGCCTACCTAACGCACTTCAAGCTGAAGGCCCAGCCGGCCCCCGAGGCGGTGCGCGGCACCGGCTACCTGATCGACGGGACCTATTTCAGCGCCGCCGAGCTGGCGCAGAAGCAGCCGACCGTCGCCGAGGGCCTGAAGCGCTACGAGCAGGCTCTCGACCAGTTGGCCGCGTCGATCAAGGACCCGCTCGATCCGGCCTCCGACCGCAAGCTGTTCGCCCTCGACCAGGGCAACGCGGCGCGCTGGCTGGACGAGCTGAAGCTGCCGACCACCGCCCGCCAACTGGTCAACCAGCGCATCCGTTCGCACTACGACGAGCCGTCGCGCCTGTCGCTGCTCTATCTCGCCCAGCAGAGCCGGGTCTACCGCGGCATCGACGAGGGCGAGCTGCGCGGCGCACGCCTGCCCGGCGGCAGCCAGGTGCTCGCCCAGGCCATGGTCAAGGAGCTGAAGGCGGTCAAGACCGGCGTGCGGGTGTCGGCCATCAGCCAGGACCGTGCGGGCGTGACGGTCAAGGCCGGGGACGTCGGCTACAGCGCCGACTACCTGGTGCTGGCGGTGCCGCTGCGCGCCCTGGGGCAGATCCAGTTCACCCCGACGTTGCCGGAGCGGCACCGCGGCGCGCTGAAGGGCACCAGCTACGGCTGGCGCGACCAGCTGCTGCTGAAGTTCAAGAGCCCGGTCTGGGAGAGCAAGGCGCGCCTGAGCGGCAACATCTACAGCAACCAGGGTCTGGGCATGCTGTGGATCGAGCCGGCGACCAAGGGTGGTGCCAACGTGCTGGTCAACCTGTCCGGCGACAACGCCCGCCTGCTGCAGGCCTTCGGCGACCGTCAGGTGGCCGACCAGTTGCTGATCCGCTTGCACGAGCACTATCCCAAGGCCCGCGGCGCCTTCGTCGGCTACGAGGTCCGCCGCTATAGCGGCGACAGCGGTCTCGGCGGCGCTTATCTGGCCTACGGGCCGGGACAGATCAGCCGCTACTGGCGGCTCTGGGAGCAGCCGCTGGAGCGCGTGGCATTCGCCGGCGAGCATACCGACCCGCTCTATCCGGGCACCCTGGAGGGCGCCCTGCGCAGCGGCAAGCGCGCCGCCGAGCAGCTGCGCGAGCTGCGCGCGGGCCGGCCGGTGCCGGCACCGCAGATCACCCGCCTCGACCAGCCGGCGGCCGCGCCGGCCACGGCCGCCAGCGTGGTCCGGGCGCCGGTCGAAGGCGAACGCAAGGAGGGCTTCTTCGCCCGCCTGTCCCGCCTGTTCCGTTGACGAACTGCCGGCGCGCC
Source organism: Azotobacter tropicalis (assembly GCF_059739045.1). Taxonomy (NCBI): domain Bacteria; kingdom Pseudomonadati; phylum Pseudomonadota; class Gammaproteobacteria; order Pseudomonadales; family Pseudomonadaceae; genus Azotobacter; species Azotobacter tropicalis. Next base: position 2,533,199 of record NZ_AP046059.1, on the reverse strand, counting down.
CGTAGGAGGGCTGCGCCGGCTTTGTCGTTCGGATATCGAACGATTCGATCTTTTAGAGCGAAAAATTCCGCTTTAAATCGATAGGTGAGCCGCTAGGCTGTGCGCATTCTCGAGCCAAGGAATGTCGCATATGCAATGGCGCAACTCTTCCCTCCGTTTCGGCCTGGTCAGCATCCTGCTGCACTGGTCGGTGGCGCTGACGGTCTTCGCCCTGTTCGGACTGGGCCTGTGGATGCGCGGCCTGGACTACTACAGCGCCTGGTACCGCACGGCGCCGGACCTGCACAAGAGCATCGGCATCCTGCTGTTTCTGGTCATGCTGCTGCGCCTCGTCTGGCGCCTGGTCAGCCGGTCGCCAGCGCCCCTGGCTAGCCACGGCCCGCTGACCCGGCTGGGCAGCCGGGCCGGCCACGCCTTGCTCTACCTCGGCCTGTTCGCCGTGATGATTTCCGGCTACCTGATCTCCACCGCCGACGGCCGGCCGATCTCGGTGTTCGGCTGGTTCGAGATACCGGCGCTGCTCAGCGGCCTGCCCAATCAGGAGGACGTCGCCGGCGAGGTGCACGAACTGCTCGCCTGGACGCTGGTCGGCCTCGCCGTCGTGCACGCCCTGGCCGCCCTGAAACACCATTTCATCGACCGTGACGCGACCCTGGCCCGCATGCTCGGCCGCGATACCCGCTAATCCCCCAAGGAGACTCCCATGCTCAAGAAGACACTCGCCGCCCTGGCGCTCGGCTCCGTCCTGCTCGGCGCCGGCCAGGCCATGGCCGCCGACTACGTGATCGACAAGGAAGGCCAGCACGCCTTCGTCAACTTCAAGATCAGCCACCTCGGCTACAGCTGGCTGTACGGCACCTTCCGCGACTTCGACGGGCGCTTCAGCTTCGATGCCGCCCAGCCCGAAGCGAGCAAGGTCCAGGTGAACCTGAAGACCGCCAGCGTCGACTCCAACCATGCCGAGCGCGACAAGCACCTGCGCAGCCCGGACTTCCTCAACGTCGCCAAGTACCCGACGGCGACCTTCGAGTCCACCCAGGTCAAGTCCACCGGCCAGAACACCTTCGACATCACCGGCAACCTGACCCTCAACGGCGTGACCAAGCCGGTGGTCATCGCCGCCAAGTTCATCGGCGAGGGCAAGGATCCCTGGGGCGGCTACCGCGCCGGCTTCGAGGGCGGCACCAAGCTGAAGCTGAAGGACTTCGGCATCCAGAAGGACCTCGGTCCGGCCTCCCAGGAGGTGGAGCTGATCCTCTCGGTGGAAGGCGTGCGCCAGTAAGCGGCGCGTCCCGAAGGCCGCTGCGGAACCCCGGTGTCGCTTCCCCAGGCGGAGCGGCACCGGCCGTGCGCCAATGCCGCCTGGTTCACAGCCTGGCTTTGCGGACAGCCGATCCGCGCCGTGCCGAACTGGCACCTTCGAGGCGTTTGACGGAGAATCCGCGCGTCTTTCGAGGAGTGCCCCCTTGTCTCAACGAACACTCGCCGCACTGGCGTCGGCTGCCGTGCTGGCGGTCACCGCCGGCTGCGATCCGGACGATTCGGCGTCCCGGACCATCACTGCGTTTTCCGATACATGCTCGCTGGATACGATCGACGGCAAGCCGGACCCGCTGGTTCGCGTCCGGGCCGGGGTCGTGGAGTTCGCCGGCTGGGCGGTGGACAGCACCACCAACACGGTTCCAGCAACGCTTCAGGTATTCCTGAAGGATTCAGGCAGTTTTTCCTATTCCCTCGAAGCTCCCCACAGGATTGACCGCCCCGACGTAGCCGCTGCGTTCAAGCAGGACGGCTTCCTGAAGTCCGGCTTCCTGTTCCAGGCCGACCTGTCCTCCCTCAAGCCGGGCGCCTACGCCCTGTCCCTGAAGATGCCGGACCATGGCCGTCTGGTGAGCTGCCAAGTCAGGAAGAACCTCGTCATCGATTGAGCCACAGGCAATGTGCAGAACGAAAAAGCCGGCGCGAAGCCGGCTTTTTTCTGCGGGCGGAGGAGGGGCTGCCTCACTCCTCGCGGTTGCGCGTCAGCAGCGCCGGCTTCTCGCCGCGCGGGCGGCGTTCGGTCAGCTGGTCGAGCTGCTCCGGGGTGGGGAAGCGGTCGCTCTTCGATTCCTTGTGCAGGATCAGCGGTTGCCGCTCCGGCTTGCGCGGCGCCTCCTCGCGGGGTTGCTCGCGGTAGGCCGGCACCGGCGCGCGACGCGGCTGGCCGTGGCTGGAGCCCTGGTCCTGGCGCTTCGGACTGCGCGGGCCCTGGTTCTGCCCCTGACTGCGGTTGGCGCCGGCCGTCTGGCCAGGCGTGCCGGGGCGGCGGCCGCGCTGCTGCTTGTTCTGGTAGGGACTGACGTAATCGGCGCGGTTGCCGAAGTTGTCGACCTCGTCGTCGAGGAATTCTTCGGGATCGCGATCCGGCGGCAGGTTGGGAATCGTCGCCTGGCGGGCGGGTTGCTCCTTGGCCTTTTGCGCCGGCCGGTTCGGCTGGCCGCTGCCTTTGGCCTGCCGGGGCTGTTCCTTGCCGCGGGCCTTCTCCGGGGTTTTTTCCCGGGGTTTTTCCTGCCCCTTGTCCTTGCCCTTGTCCTTGCGGCCGGCACCGCTGGCGTTGCGCGGCGGGCGCGGCTCGCGGACCTCGGGTTTCTCCGCCTCGACTGTGCTGAGGTCGAAGCCCGCCCAGTCGCCCTGCGGGATGCTCTGGCGGGTCATGCGCTCGATGGACTTGAGCAGCTTCTCCTCGTCCGGCGCGACCAGCGAGATCGCCTCGCCGCTGCGCCCGGCGCGGCCGGTACGGCCGATGCGGTGGACGTAGTCCTCCTCGACGTTGGGCAGTTCGAAGTTGACCACATGCGGCAGCTGGTCGATGTCCAGGCCGCGGGCGGCGATGTCGGTGGCGACCAGGAGGCGGATGGTGCCGCTCTTGAAGTCGGCCAGGGCCTTGGTGCGGGCGTTCTGGCTCTTGTTGCCGTGGATCGCCGCGGCCGGCAGGCCGTGCTTGTCGAGGTACTCGGCGAGGCGGTTGGCGCCGTGCTTGGTGCGGGTGAACACCAGGACCTGCTCCCAGGCGCCCTGGGTGACCAGGTGGGCGAGCAGGGCGCGCTTGTGGCTGGCCGGCAGACGGAAGACGCGCTGCTCGATGCGCTCCACCGTGGTGTTCGGCGGGTCACCTCGATGCGCTCGGGGTCGTGCAGCAGCTTGTTGGTGAGGTTGATGATGTCTGCCGAGAAGGTCGCCGAGAACAGCAGGTTCTGGCGCTTGGCCGGCAGCTTGGCGAGGACTTTCTTGACGTCGTGGATGAAGCCCATGTCGAGCATGCGGTCGGCTTCGTCGAGCACCAGGATCTCCACGTGGGAGAGGTCGACGCTGCCCTGGCCGACCAGATCGAGCAGGCGTCCGGGACAGGCCACCAGCACGTCGACGCCGCGGGACAGGGCCTGGACCTGCGGATTCATGCCGACCCCGCCGAAGATGCAGGCGCTGACCAGTTTCAGGTCGCGGGCGTAGAGCTTGAAGCTGTCGTGCACCTGGGCGGCCAGTTCGCGGGTCGGGGTCAGCACCAGCACGCGGGCCTGGCGCGGGCCGTGGCGGTGCTCCTTGTCCGGGTGGCCGCCGGGGAACAGTCGTTCGAGTACGGGAAGGGCGAAGCCGCCGGTCTTGCCGGTGCCGGTCTGGGCGGCAACCATCAGATCGCGGCCCTGCAACACGGCGGGGATGGCCCGCTGTTGCACGGGAGTGGGCTGGGCATAGCCGGCGGCCTCGACGGCGCGGACCAATGCCTCGGAGAGCCCGAGGGAAGCAAAGGACATGGGAAATCCTGTCTGGTTAGGGCGGGGCCCGAAGGTACGAACGTGCCGGGCGCGAATCGCGCGCGTGTGCGCGACCCCGACCGGTCTTGCTGGGCCTGCGTTGGCCGAGCAGCCGGGCGCAAGCCTGGCGGAAGCTGGGAGTATAACAGAGCTGAGCGGCAGCAAAGCGTGCTGCAGCCCGCCGTTGCGCCCGGGCGACGGCGGGCAGGCGCCTCAGCGCGGCAGTCCGAGGTTGTTCCAGATCGCCAGGCTGGGTTCGGCCTGGTTCAGGGTATAGAAGTGCAGGCCCGGCGCGCCGCCTTCGAGCAGCTTCTCGCACATCCGGGTCACCACCTGCTCGCCGAAGGCCTGGATGCTCTCCAGGTCGCCGCCGTAGGCCTCCAGCTGCTTGCGCACCCAGCGCGGCAGCTCCGCGCCGCAGGCGTCGGAGAAGCGCGCCAGCTTGCTGTAGTTGGTGATCGGCATGATGCCGGGGACGATCGGCTGCTCCACGCCCAGCTTGCGTACCCGCTCGACGAAGTGGAAATAGCTGTCGGCGTTGAAGAAGTACTGGGTGATGGCGCTGTTCGCCCCGGCCTGCATCTTGGCGGCGAAGTGGGCGAGGTCGTCCTCGAAGCTGCGTGCCTGGGGGTGCATCTCCGGATAGGCGGCGACCTCGATGTGGAAGTGCTCGCCGGTTTCGGCGCGGATGAACGCCACCAGGTCGCTGGCATGGCGCAGCTCGCCGCTGGCCATGCCCATGCCCGAGGGCAGGTCGCCGCGCAGGGCGACGATGCGGCGGATGCCGGCTTCCCGGTAGGTGTTCAGCAGGCTGCGCAGTTCGGCCTTGCTGTCGCCGACGCAGGACAGGTGCGGCGCGGTCGGCACCTTCACCTCGCCGTCGAGCTGCAGCACGGTGTTCAGGGTGCGGTCGCGGGTCGAGCCGCCGGCACCGTAGGTGCAGGAGAAGAAATCGGGGTCGTAGCCGGCCAGCTGGCGGGCCACGGTCAGCAGTTTTTCGTGCCCGGCCTCGGTCTTGGTCGGGAAGAACTCGAAGCTGTAGCGGCGTTCCTGGGACATGGAATGGGTCCTTGAAAGCGTAGGGAGGGTTAGCCGCGACGCGGCGTAACCCGCCAAGGATGCCGGCAGGCATCCCCATTGCCGGCCGGATGGCCGGTCGGTGGGTTATGGCCTGCGGCCTAACCCACCCTACGATCAGTAACGATAGCTGTCCGGCTTGAACGGGCCGTCGACACCGACGCCGATGTACTCGGCCTGCTGGCCGGTCAGGCGGGTGATCACGCCGCCGAAACCCTTGACCATCTCCAGCGCCACTTCCTCGTCGAGCTTCTTGGGCAGCACCTCCACGCAGAGGCGCGCGGCCTTCTCGGCGGCCGGCAGGTCGGCGAAGCGTTCGCCGTACAGGTGGATCTGCGCCAGCACCTGGTTGGCGAAGGAGCCGTCCATGACCCGGCTCGGGTGGCCGGTGGCGTTGCCCAGGTTCACCAGGCGGCCCTCGGCGAGCAGGATCAGGTAGTCGTCGTTGAGCGGGTCGAACGGGCCGGCGCCGGTGCGGTGGATCTTATGCACCTGCGGCTTGACCTCTTCCCAGGCCCAGTGCTTGCGCATGAAGGCGGTGTCGATCTCGCTGTCGAAGTGGCCGATGTTGCAGACCACGGCGCGCTTCTTCAGCGCCTTGAGCATGTTGGCGTCGCACACGGCGACGTTGCCGGTGGTGGTGACGATCAGGTCGATCTTGCCGAGCAGGGCCTTGTCGATGCAGGCCTCGCTGCCGTCGTTCTCGCCGTTCAGGTACGGGGAGACCAGCTCGAAGCCGTCCATGCAGGCCTGCATGGCGCAGATCGGGTCGATTTCCGAGACCTTGACGATCATGCCTTCCTGGCGCAGCGACTGCGCCGAGCCCTTGCCCACGTCGCCGTAGCCGATCACCAGCGCCTGCTTGCCGGACAGCAGGTGGTCGGTACCGCGCTTGATGGCGTCGTTGAGGCTGTGGCGGCAGCCGTACTTGTTGTCGTTCTTGCTCTTGGTCACCGAGTCGTTGACGTTGATCGCCGGGACCTTGAGGGTGCCGGCCTTGAGCATGTCGAGCAGGCGATGCACGCCGGTGGTGGTTTCCTCGGTGATGCCGTGGATCTTGTCCAGCATCTGCGGATACTTGGCGTGCAGGACCTGGGTCAGGTCGCCGCCGTCGTCGAGCACCATGTTGGCGTCCCACGGCTGGCCGTCCTTGAGGATGGTCTGCTCGATGCACCACTCGTACTCTTCCTCGGTCTCGCCCTTCCAGGCGAACACCGGGATGCCGGCGGCGGCGATGGCCGCGGCGGCCTGGTCCTGGGTCGAGAAGATGTTGCAGCTCGACCAGCGCACTTCGGCGCCGAGGGCGATCAGCGTCTCGATCAGCACCGCGGTCTGGATGGTCATGTGGATGCAGCCGAGGATCTTCGCGCCTTTCAGCGGCTGGCTGGCGGCGTACTTGCGGCGCAGGCCCATCAGCGCCGGCATCTCGGATTCGGCGATGATGATTTCCTTGCGGCCCCAGTCGGCCAGGGCGATGTCGGCAACTTTGTAATCGGCAAAAGCAGCGCTCATGCGTCTCTCCATTCGTGATGTCGAATGGGCGCCGTTGAAGTCAGGAACGGCGACCGCGGGAGCGATCGGCCGTGGCGACAACCGTCCGAGCCTGACAGGTGCGCCCGGTGCGTGACCGGGTGTCCTGCTGCAGCGCCCCTCGGACGGGAGGCGGGTGCGGCGCGTGGCCGCGAGAAGGGGCGATTATAGCCAGCCGGACGGGGGAGCCCAAGGCCCTCGCTGCCCGGTCTGCCAGGCAGCGGCCTGGGATCATTCTTCCGGGCGGTCGTGGCCGGTCTGCTGCGCCTGGCCGCGGGCGTCCGCTTGCTGCTGCGGCGTCGCGCCGGAAGCGCGCCGGGCGGCGTTCTGCTCCCGGGCCGTGTCCCGCTTCGCCGCCGCCTGGCCCTTGCCGTCGCCGATCCGCTCCTGGCGCGTTTCGCCCGGCTTCGCCTGCGGGTCCGGCTGGCGCGGGTGTTCCCGGTGCTGGCCGCAGTCGGTCTGGCTGGCTTTTGGGTGCTGCGCGTGATCGTCGGCAGTGCAGCCGTCCGCCGCCAGGGCGGCCTGCGGGGCGGCGATCAGGGCGGCGAGGGACAGGGCACATAGCGTGGAGAAGGCTTTCATCGATCGCTCCGGATTGGACTCGGTTCGGCATGGCGACCGACCGCAGCCCGCCGCGAGGAGGAGGAGGGCAGGCTGCGGCGGTCGGAGCGGATGCTACCCCTTGGCACGGACGTTCCGCCCGGCCCCTTACACTCTTTGCCTTTCCTTTACATTGCCGGGCCGGGCTTGGTGTTTGCCCGCCACTTGCGGATACTGGCGCCGCCGTGAACTGCCGCGATGTCGACGATGAACCCCAAAACACTGATGCTTCTGTTCGCTGTCCTGGGCGTGAGCGCCTGCGGCGGCGTCGACCCCGATTCGCCGCTGGGCAAACGCCAGGCGATCTTCAAGGACATGCTCAAGACCAGCGAGGACCTCGGCGGCATGCTGCGCGGCCGGCTGAGCTTCGACGAGCAGCGTTTCGCCGCCGGCGCGCTGCGTCTCGACCAGTTGTCGCGTCAGCCCTGGCAGCACTTCCCGCAGGTCAAGGAAGAGGACAGCAGCGCCCGCGACGAGGTCTGGCAGCGCCAGGAGCGCTTCCGCCAACTGGCCGCCGACCTGGAGCGGAGCACCGCGGCGCTGGTCGCGGCGACCGCCGCCCGGCCGCTGGAGCCCAAGGCCCTGGTGCCGTACCTGCAGCGCGTGGAGGACGCCTGCGAAACCTGCCACCAGGAATTCCGCGTCTATTGAGGCGGCATGGGGAAAGCGTGTCTGCTGGATAAGGCGGTGCCGTTATCCGTAGCTCGCCCTGGTAGCGTGGCCGACCGCGCAGCGTTTCCCCGCGCGTCGCTTCAGAAGCCCGCGACACCCGCCGCCTGCAGCCGCTGGCGCAGCGCCTGCACCTCGGGGTGCCGGAAGAAGGCCAGCAACCGGCGGGCGCGGCCGGGGCCGATGCCCGGTTCGTGCTGCCACTGCTCCAGGTCGCGTCCGGCCAGCTCGTCCCAGGAGGACGGCAGCCGCGCCCCGCCGCTCGGCGGCAGGCCGAGGGCCCGCAGCCAGACCGGGAAGGGCCGTTGCCGCGCCGTGCGGAAACGCTCGGCGAGCTGGCCGGCGCTGCGCTCGCCGAAGCCGGGCAGGCCGGCCAGCTGCGCCTCGCTCAGCTCCAGCCAGCCGAGCAGGTCGTCGAGCCGGCGGTTCTCCAGCAGGGTTTCCCAGGTGCCGCGGCCGATCCCGGCGAGGCCCAGGCCGTGCTTGCCGCCCAGCCAGTCGAGGCGGGCGAGGAACTGCTCCTCGCAGCCCGCCGTCGGTCGCCAGCAGCTCAGCGCGTGGTAGGCCGCCGGATCGGGCGCCGCCAGCGCCGGACGTTCGGCGGCGCGCCAGAGCACGCCCTCGACCTGCGGGATGCTCAGCCCGGCCAGGCGGATCGCCAGCTGGTCGCCGGGGCGGATGTCCAGTTCCCGCCAGCGGCGCAGCGAGCCGAGGGCGACCCGGCGGATCTGCCGGTCGTCCAGGCGCACCGGCTGCAGCTCCACGAGCGGGGTGATGCGCCCGCTGCGGCCGATCCGAAAGCGCACCGCCCGCACTTCGGCCAGCGCCTGGGCGAACGGATATTTCCAGGCCACTGCCCAATGCGGCGGCTCGGCCTGCCAGCGCTCGCCCGGCGGACGGCGGCCCTGGCGCAGCACCACGCCGTCGCTGGCGAAGGGCAGCGCTTCGCGGTACCAGCGCTCGCGCCACTGCCGCGCCGCGGCGAAGTCCGCCACCGGCTGGCTGTAAAGGCGCGCCTCGGCGAAGCCGAACCGCTCCAGGCCGTCCAGCCGCCCGGGCATCTCCGTCGGGCCGTTCGGCCAGTCCCAGACGAACAGGCCGATCCCGGCGGCCTCCGTGTCGTCCAGCGTCTGGCGCGCCAGCAGGCCGGCGATCCGGCTTCGCGCGCCGCGGCCGCCGGCCGCGGCCTGCACGTGGCCGGGCAGCCGCCAGTAGAGTTCGCCCTGCAGGATCAGCTGCCGCCTTTCCGGCACCTCCTGCGGCACCGCCGGCAGGCGTTTCGCGTGGGCCGTCCAGTCCTGGCCGTGGCGGCCGTCGCCGCGGCTGATGGCGCGCAGCAGGCGGCCGTCCCGGTATTCTAGGGTGACCGCCACGCCGTCGACCTTGGGCTGGATCCAGAGGTCCTCGCGGCGGGCCATCCAGTCGCGCACCGCCGCCTCGTCGAGCTTGGCGAGGCCGGTATGCGGCAGCGGATGGGCCAGCGGACCGGCGCTGTCGGCGAGCGGTTCGGGCGCGGCGCCGGCCTGCGCGGGGAAGCACTGGCGCCACAAGGCGAGGCGGGCGCGGGCCTGGTCGTAGAGCTCGTCCGCCACGGGGCTGCGGCCCTCGCGGTGGTAGGCGTCGTCCCACTGGCGCAGGCGCTCGGCGAGCGCCGCCAGCTCGGCGCCGGCGCGGGGCTTCGGCCAGTCGGGGCAGGGCGCGGCGAGCGCGGGAGGGCGAACAGACAGACAACGGAAAGGGCGATCCGGCGGGGCATCGAGGCATCCTTGCTCGGTAGTGGGCGATCGCCGCCGTGGCGCGTGGCCGCCGGCGGGCGGAGCGCTCCAGTCTAGGCGGCGGGGCCCGTTGCCCGAAGGCGCGGCCGGCGAAGTCTTGACGGCCGTCACGGCCGGGCAGGGCGGAAGCGCACCGTTTGCCCGCGCTCCGACAATCGTCGCTGTTGTCGTACAACGGCGAGGGGGTATGATGGACTCCCGGACCGCAACCGATACCGAGCATCGAGATGAGCAACGACAGCACATTGCCGCGCCCGCGGCGCAAGAGCCGCAGCCTTGCCCAGGACCTGGTGGCCGAGCTGACCCGGCAGATTCGCGAGGGGCAGATCAAGTGCGGCGAGAAGTTGCCCACCGAGTCGGAAATCATGGAGGCCCACGGCGTCAGCCGCACCGTGGTGCGCGAGGCCATCTCGCGCCTGCAGGCTTCCGGCACGGTCGAGACGCGCCACGGTATCGGCACCTTCGTGCTGGACACGCCGAGCACCAGTGGCTTTCGCATCGACCCGGCGACCATCGTCACCCTGCGCGACGTGATGGCCATCCTCGAGCTGCGCGTCAGCCTCGAGGTGGAGTGCGCCGGCCTGGCCGCGCGCCGGCGCAGCGCCGAGCAGCTGGCCGCCATGCGCGCGGCGCTGGACACCTTCAACCGCGCCAGCCAGGCCAGCGATGCGATCGCCAGCGACTTCCAGTTCCACATGCAGATCGCCCTGGCCACCGGCAACCGCTATTTCACCGACATCATGAGCCACTTCGGCACCAGCATCATTCCGCGCACCCGCCTGGATTCGGCGCACATCGCCCATGCCGACCAGCAGCAGTACCACGCGCGGTTGCGACGCGAGCACGAGGAGATCTACGAGGCGATCGCCCGCCAGGATGCCGACGCGGCCCGCGCCGCCATGCGCCTGCACCTGACCAACAGCCGCGAACGTCTGCGCCAGGCCCACGAAGAGGCCGAATCCCAGCAGGCCGGTTCCGAGCCGGCCTGATTCCCGCCCCAGCGTACGGATCGCGGTCCGCGCCGGCCTGGTCCTTCGCCGTCCTCCCCTTGCAGCGCCGAGCGCCCGGCCGAAGCCGGCGTGGCGTGTGCAAGCCTCCATCGTCTGCGCTGACCTGTTTTCGCGACTGCTCGCCGGTCGCGCCGGCCCCGGCTTCCCGCCGTGCATCGCGGAAATCCCCGGCATCGGCCTGCGATGCCGCGAGTATCCGCTCCCGCTCAGGCGGACATGGCCGCGCGCCGCCGTGCTTTCGCTCCTGCTCACGGCATTCCTTGCGAAAAGATACGATGACTGCTTGTCGGATTCGAGAGGCTGGGTTGTTCCGTGCAGCTGCCGAAATCACTCAGTAAATCGATGATTTATAAATAAATTTATCGAAACGCAGTGGTTTTTTGGTGTTTCTAGAGACGCTGCCAGGCGCCGGAGGTGCTGGAAAAGGCACGCAGAGGGACTAGTTTTTACGGAAGTCATACGATAACTTATTTCCAAGCCCGGTCGCCGACCGGAGACTTCCACTTCATCAAGCAGGGTGCTCGACCAATGACTCCGCAAGAACTCAAGTCCATCCTCTCCTCCGGGCTGCTGTCCTTCCCGGTCACCGATTTCGATGCCGCCGGCAACTTCAACGCCGAATCCTACGCCCGCCGCCTGGAGTGGCTGGCGCCCTACGGCGCCAGCGCGCTGTTCGCCGCCGGCGGCACCGGCGAGTTCTTCTCGCTGGACCTCGACGAGTACCCGCAGATCATCAAGACCGCGGTCGACACCTGCGCCGGCAGCGTGCCGATCCTCGCCGGCGTCGGTGGCCCGACCCGCCAGGCCATCCACATGGCCCAGGAGGCCGAGCGCCTGGGCGCCAAGGGCCTGCTGCTGCTGCCGCACTACCTGACCGAAGCCAGCCAGGAAGGCGTCGCCGCCCACGTCGAGGCGGTCTGCAAGGCGGTGAAGATCGGCGTGGTGGTCTACAACCGCAACGTCTGCCGGCTGACCCCGACGCTGCTCGAGCAGCTGGCCGAGCGCTGCCCGAACCTGATCGGCTACAAGGACGGCCTGGGCGACATCGAGCTGATGGTGTCGATCCGCCGCCGCCTGGGCGAGCGCTTCACCTACCTGGGCGGCCTGCCGACCGCCGAGGTCTTCGCCGCGGCCTACAAGGCGCTGGGCGTGCCGGTCTACTCCTCGGCGGTGTTCAACTTCATTCCGCGTACCGCAATGGAGTTCTACAAGGCCGTCGCCGCCGACGACCACGTCACCGTCAGCAAGATCATCGACAACTTCTTCCTGCCGCTGCTGGAGATCCGCAACCGCCGTGCCGGTTACGCGGTGAGCATGGTCAAGGCCGGGGTGAAGATCGTCGGCCACGACGCCGGTCCCGTGCGCGCGCCGCTGACCGACCTGCTGCCCGACGAGTACGAACGCCTCGCCGCGCTGATCAGGAAGCTCGGCCCGCAGTAAGCCGGAGCGCTTCGCAGCTGCTTCGTCCGGCCGTCTCGACCCTCTGGCGAGCGGCCGGTCGCGAGTCCGCCGCCCTGCGCGAGCAGGGCACTCCACGCAACAAGACAACAATTTCGTGGAAGCCAACGCCATGCAAGCCATCAAGCAAACCCGCGTGCGTTACCTGATCCTGCTCATGCTGTTCCTGGTGACGACGATCAACTACGCCGACCGCGCCACCATTTCCATCGCCGGATCCAGCATGCAGAAGGATCTCGGCTTCGATGCCGTGACCCTCGGCTACATCTTCTCCGCCTTCGGCTGGGCCTACGTCCTGGGGCAGATCCCCGGCGGCTGGCTGCTCGACCGCTTCGGCTCCAAGCGCGTCTATGCGGTGAGCATCTTCACCTGGTCGCTGTTCACCCTGCTGCAGGGCTTCGTCGGCGGCATGCCGGTGGCCTGGGCGGTGACCACCATGTTCATGCTGCGCTTTCTGGTCGGTTTCGCCGAAGCGCCGTCGTTCCCCGGCAACGCGCGCATCGTCGCCGCCTGGTTCCCCACCGCCGAGCGCGGCACGGCCTCGGCGGTGTTCAACTCCGCACAGTATTTCGCCACCGCGCTGTTCGCCCCGCTGATGGGCTGGATCGTCCACAAGTTCGGCTGGGAACACGTGTTCGTCATGATGGGCGCGCTGGGCATCGTCTTCTCCGGGGTCTGGCTGAAGACCATCTACAACCCCAAGGAACACCCGCGCATCAACCGCGCCGAGCTGGAGCACATCGAGCAGAACGGCGGTCTGGTCGACATGGACAGCGCCCGCAAGTCGGGCAGCCAGGGGCCGCGCTGGGACTACATCCGCCAGCTGCTGACCAACCGCATGCTGGTCGGCGTCTACCTCGGCCAGTACTGCATCAACGGCATCACCTACTTCTTCCTCACCTGGTTCCCGGTGTACCTGGTGCAGGAGCGCGGCATGTCGATCCTCAAGGCCGGCTTCATCGCCTCGCTGCCGGCGCTCTGCGGCTTCATCGGCGGCGTGCTCGGCGGGGTGATCTCCGACGCCCTGCTGCGCCGCGGCCACTCGCTGACCCTGGCGCGCAAGCTGCCGATCGTCACCGGCCTGCTGCTCTCCACCAGCATGGTGTTCTGCAACTACGTCCAGGCGGAATGGATGGTGGTCGGCTTCATGACCCTGGCGTTCTTCGGCAAGGGCCTCGGCGCGCTGGGCTGGGCGGTGGTGGCGGACACCTCGCCGAAGCAGATCGCCGGCCTGTCGGGCGGGCTGTTCAACACCTTCGGCAACATCGCCTCGATCACCACGCCGATCGTCATCGGCTACATCATCAGCGCCACCGGCTCCTTCAAGTGGGCGCTGGTGTACGTCGGCGCCAACGCGCTGGTGGCGGTGTTCAGCTACCTGGTGATCGTCGGCCGCATCCAGCGCGTCGAGCTCAAGGACGGCCCGACCCAGGGCGGCTCGGCCCGCCGGGAAGAGGCGTCGGCCGTTCCGCTCGGCCCGCAGGGCAGCGCGGCGTCCGCCTGAAATCTGTACGAGGATAGTGTCATGTTGATCGAACATCAGGATTCGCCGCGCTACATCCGCCTGCACGCGGACGATAACGTCGGCGTGGTGGTCAACGACCAGGGCGTGGCGGCCGGCAGCCGCTTCACCGACGGTCTGCAGGCCATCGAGCACATCCCGCAGAGCCACAAGGTGGCGCTGGCGGACCTCGCCGAAGGCGCCGAGGTGGTGCGCTACGGCCAGGTCATCGGCTACGCCCTGCAGCCGATCCCCCGCGGCAGCTGGGTGACCGAGGCGCACCTGCGCATGCCCGAGCCGCCGGCGCTGGACAACCTGCCGCGGGCGACCCAGGCCGCCGCGCCGGTCGAGCCGCTGGAGGGCTTCACCTTCGAGGGCTTCCGCAACCCCGACGGCAGCGTCGGCACACGCAACCTGCTCGGTGTCAGCACCACCGTGCAGTGCGTGGCCGGGGTGCTCGAGCATTGCGTCGAGCGGGCGCGCAAGGAGCTGCTGCCCAAGTACCCCAACGTCGACGACGTGATCGCCCTGAGCCACAGCTACGGCTGTGGCGTGGCGATCAACGCGCCGGACGCGGTGATCCCGATCCGCACCCTGTTCAACCTGGCCCGCAACCCCAACCTCGGCGGCCAGGCGCTGGTCATCGGCCTCGGCTGCGAGAAGCTGCAGCCGGTCCAACTGATGCCGGGCGACGAACTGACCAGTGGGATGAGCGAGCCGCAATGGCTGTACCGCCTGCAGGAGTCGGGCAACGGTTTCGCCGGGATGGTCGACCAGATCCTCGGCCTGATCGAGGCGCGCCTCAAGGTGCTCGATGCGCGGCGCCGCGAGACCTGCCCGGCCTCCGAGCTGGTGGTCGGCATGCAGTGCGGCGGCAGCGACGCCTTCTCCGGGATCACCGCCAACCCGGCACTGGGCGTCGCCGCGGACCTCTTGGTGCGCGCCGGCGCCACCGTGATGTTCTCGGAGAACACCGAGGTGCGCGACGGCATCCACCTGCTCACCCCGCGGGCGGCGACCCCCGAGGTGGCCGACGCGCTGATCCGCGAGATGGACTGGTACGACCGCTACCTGGAGCGGGGAATGGCCGACCGCAGCGCCAACACCACCCCCGGCAACAAGAAGGGCGGGCTGAACAACATCGTCGAGAAGGCCATGGGCTCGATCGCCAAGTCCGGCTCCAGCCCCATCGCCGGCGTGGTCCCGCCGGGCGAGAAGGTCAGGGGCAAGGGCCTGCAGTTCTGCGCCACCCCGGCCAGCGACTTCATCTGCGGCACCCTGCAGCTGGCCGCCGGGATGAACCTGCACATCTTCACCACCGGGCGCGGCACGCCCTACGGTCTGGCGATGGTGCCGGTGATCAAGGTGGCCACCCGCACCGAACTGGCCGAGCGCTGGCCGGACCTGATCGACGTGGACGCCGGGCAGGTGACCTCCGGGCGGCTGTCGCTGGAGGAGCTGGGCTGGGAGATCTTCCGCCTCTACCTGGACGTGGCCAGCGGCCGCACGCGGACCTGGGCCGAGCAGCATCGCCTGCACAACGATCTGGTGCTGTTCAATCCGGCGCCGGTAACCTGAAGCCGGATCAATCCAGCTGAGGAGTTTTCGATGAATGGACCGAGAGTGCTGCAGGTCGGCGCCTTGAGCGAGCGCTTCAACCGGCGCATGGCCGAGGAATACGGCGCCGAGCCGTACTGGAAACAGGCCGACGGCGTGGCCTTTCTGGCCGGCCACGGCGCCGAGTTCGAGGTGCTGGTCACCTCGGCGCGCTTCGGCTGCACGGAGGCGATGCTCGCGGCGCTGCCCAACCTGCGCGCCGTCTGCAGCTTCGGCGTGGGCTACGACGCGATCCCGCTGGGCCCGTTGCGCCAGCGCGGCATCCCGCTCAGCAACACGCCGGACGTGCTCAACGAGTGCGTCGCCGATCTGGCCATGGGCCTGCTGATCGACGGCGCGCGGCGGATCGCCGAGGCCGACCGCTTCGTCCGCGCCGGCAACTGGCGGATCGGCAACTTCCCGCTGGCCACCCGGGTCAGCGGCAAGCGCCTGGGCATCGTCGGCCTGGGCCGCATCGGCCAGGCGGTGGCGCGGCGCTCCGCCGGCTTCGACATGCAGGTGCGCTACCACAACCGCCGGCCGGTGGCCGGCAGCCCCTACGGCTACGCGGCCTCCCTGGTGGAGCTGGCGCAGTGGGCCGACTTCCTGGTGCTGACCTGCCCGGGAGGACCGGCGACCCATCACCTGGTGAATGCCGAGGTGCTCGCGGCCTTGGGGCCGAAGGGCCTCTTGGTCAACGTGGCGCGCGGCTCGGTGGTCGACGAGGCGGCGCTGGTCGCCGCGCTCGCCGAAGGCCGGCTCGGCGCCGCGGCCCTCGACGTCTTCGAAAAGGAGCCGCTGGTGCCGGCGGCCTTGCTGGACATGCCCAACGTGGTGCTGCTGCCGCACGTCGGCAGCGGCACCGAGGAAACCCGCCTGCAGATGGAGGAGCTGGTCATCGCCAACCTGCAGGCGTTCCTCGACAAGGGAGAGCTGCTGACCCCGGTCTGACGCCTCCCTGCCCGGTTATGGCGCCGCTCTGGGCGGCGGCGCCATAAGGCGCGGCGCTGCCACAAGCGGCGCGGCGCGACCCTCGCACATTGGCTGGTTCTTGCAGTAGGGCGCACCATGAGTGCGCCTTTTTTATGGCGCTGCGCGCCGCGTTTCAGTTCATGCCCAGCCAGTTGGGCAGGGCCAGGGAAATAGCCGGCACGTAGGTGATGACCAGTAGGAAGCCGAGCAGCAGCAGCAGCCAGGGCAGCGCGGCGTGGATCACCTGGCCGACGCTCATGCCGGTCACCGCCGAGGTGACGAACAGGTTCAGCCCCACCGGCGGGGTGATCAGGCCGATCTCCATGTTCACCACCATGACGATGCCCAGGTGGATCGGGTCGATGCCCAGGCGCATGGCGATGGGGAAGAGGATCGGCGCGAGGATCAGGATGATCGCCGAGGGTTCCATGAAGGCGCCGGCCACCAGCAGCACCAGGTTCACCACCAGCAGGAACATCCACGGCGACAGGCCCATCTCGATCACCCAGGCGGTGATGGTCTGCGGGATCTGCTCGGTGGTCAGCACGTGGGCGAAGAGCATGGCGTTGGCGATGATGAACATCAGCATGATCGACAGCTTGCCCGACTCCAGCAGCACCTTGGGCGCCTCGCGCAGGCGCATGTCCTTGTAGACGAACAGCGCGACGAAGGCCGCGTAGACCGCCGCCACCGCCGCCGCCTCGGTGGGGGTGAACATCCCCGAGTAGATGCCGCCGAGGATGATCACCATCAACAGCAGGCCCCAGAGCGCCCGGCGCGCGGCGGCCAGCCATTCGCGAAAGCTCGCCCGCGGCAGCGCCGGCAGGTGCCGCTTGCGGGCAACCAGGTAGATGGTCGCCATCAGCACCACGCCGAGCAGGATGCCCGGCACCACCCCGGCCATGAACAGCTTGCCGACCGAGCTTTCCGTAGCGGCGGCGTAGACCACCATCACCACCGACGGCGGGATCAGGATGCCGAGGGTCCCGGCGTTGCAGACGATGCCGGCGCCGAACGCCTGCGGGTAGCCCGAGCGCACCATGCCGGCGATGGCGATCGAGCCGACCGCCGCCACCGTGGCCGGCGAGGAGCCGGACAGCGCGGCGAACAGCATGCAGGCCAGCACCGCGCCGATCGCCAGGCCGCCGCGGATGTGCCCGACGCAGGCGTTGGCGAAGTCGATCAGGCGCTTGGCCACCCCGCCGGTGGTCATGAAGGCGCCGGCGAGCAGGAAGAAGGGGATCGCCAGCAGGGTGTAGTGCTCGGAGGTCTCGAACAGCTTGATCGCCAGCGAGCGCACCGAGTCGGGGCTGAACAGCATGATGGTCAGCGAGCCGGACAGGCCCAGGGCGATGGCGATCGGCACGCCGATGAACATCAGCACGAAGAGGACGAGGAACAGGAAGGCGATGGTCATGGCCGCAACTCCTCGTGGTCGGTCAGCTTGGCGACTTCAGCGGCCTCGTCGGCCAGGCCCAGGCCGGTCTGCTGGCCTTTCAGGATGCGCACGAAGATCTCCAGGAAGCGGACGAAGACCAGGGCGAAGCCGAGCGGCACGATCAGGCCGATGTGCCACTGCTGGATACCGAAGTGGCCGAGGTCCTCGGCGCCGATGGCGGCGTGGAACAGGGTCGCGACCCACTCGAAGCTGGCCACGCCGAGCAGGCCGGCGTAGGCCAGGCAGGCGACGCAGCCGATCAGGCCGAGGAGGCGCTGCACCGGCCGGCTGGCCAGCTTGACCAGCGCGTCGACGCCGATGTGCCCGGCGGTGCGCACGCCGTAGGCCAGGCCGAAGAAGATCAGCCAGGCGAACAGCGCTTTGGTCAGGGCGTTGCTCCAGGTCATCGCCTGCGCCCAGTCGAGAAGCGGATCGCCGAGGGCGTAGAAGAAGGCGCTGGCGAAGGTGAAGCGGTCGCCCAGGGCGTAGAAGAACGCATAGAGGTTGTTGAGCAGGACGTAGACGAAGGTCACCAGGGTCATGGCCGCCAGCAGGAAGGCGATGAAGCCTTCCTCGAAGCGGTCCCAGAGCCGACGCAGGGCGTGCATGGCAGGGTCTCCGGCGCAGGGGCGGCAGGCAGGTCAGGGCTGGTTGGCGGCCTGGGCAGCCTTGATCAGGTCGGTGCCGATCTCGCCCTCGAACTTCTTCCACACCGGCTGCATGGCCTCGCGCCAGTGGGCGCGCTGCTCCGGGGTCAGCTCGATGATCTCGGTGGTGCCGGCGGCGAGGATGCGCTGCTTGTCGCCCTGGTTGAGGGCGTCGGCCTGCTTGTTCACCTCGGCGCTGACCTCGTCGACGATCTTGCGCAGCTCGTTGCGCACGTCCTCCGGCAGGCCGTCCCAGAACTTGGTGTTGGTGATCACCATGTAGTCGAGCACGCCGTGGTTGGACTCGGTGATGTACTTCTGCACCTCGTGCATCTTCTGGCTGTAGATGTTCGAGTAGGGGTTCTCGGCGCCGTTGACCACGCCGGTCTGCAGGCCCTGGTAAACCTCGGCGAAGCTCATCTTGCGCGGGTTGGCGCGTACCGCCTTGAACTGCTCCTCGAGCACGGCCGAAGCCTGCACGCGGAACTTCAGGCCGCGGGCGTCCTGCGGCTCGCGCAGCGGCTTGTTGGCCGACAGCTGCTTCATGCCGTTGTGCCAGTAGCCGAGGCCGGTGATGCCCTTGTCCTCCATCGCGTGCAAGAGGCTGCGCCCGGCCGGGCTGGCCTGGAAGCGGTCGACCGCGGCCATGTCGTCGAACAGGAAGGGCAGGTCGAAGATCTGGATCGGCTTGGCGTACTGCTCGAACTTGGCCAGCGAGGGGGCGATGATCTGCACGTCGCCGAGCAGCAGCGCCTCCATCTCCTTGCCGTCGCCGAACAGCGAGGAGTTCGGGTAGACCTCGACCCGCACCTTGCCAGGCAGGCGCTCCTCGGCGAGCTTCTTGAACAGCAGGGCGCCCTGGCCCTTGGGGGTGTTCTCCGCCACCACGTGGGAGAACTTGATGACCACCGGGTCGGCTGCCCGGGCCAGGCCGGCAAGGCCGAGAGCGAGGGCGCAGAGCAGTACCTTGACGGTCGGCTTGAGCATGAGGGGCTTCCTTTTTCTTGTTGGTCTTGGCGGCCCGGCGCGGGGTCTGCGAAGCGATCAGCACAAGTCTAGGCGGCATTTAGCGCTGGAGCGGTCTGGCGGCGGGGCGGGCGAAGGGGCGGGAGGGGCGCGTCGAAACGCGCCGGGGGTAAAGGCAGCGGGCCGGCCGCGGGGGTTGCCCTCCGGCCGGCCCGGTTCCGCTCGGGAAGGCGCCGGGCGGTCAGGCCGGTTCGGCCACCTTGCGGGCGGTGGAGCGGAAGTCGAACAGGCCGGCCGACGAGGTGCTCAGGTGGAACAGGCCGTAGGCCACCACCGCCAGGAAGCAGATCCCCGGCACCGCGAAGGAGGCCGCCGCGCCGAAGGCGTCGATCGCCGCGCCCTGGACCATCGGCATCAGCGCGCCACCGAGGAGCGTCATGACCAGCCCGCCCGCGGCGAACTTGGCATCCTCGCCCAGGCCCATCAGGGCGATGCCGTAGATGGTCGGGAACATCAGCGAGAGGCAGGCGGAGACCGCCACCAGCGCCCAGACGCCGGAAAGGCCGGGATTGAAAGCGGCATACAGGCACAGGCCGGTGGCCGCCGCGCCGAGCAGCACCAGCAGCACCGAGGGGCGCACGTAGCCCATCGCCCAGGTCGCCACGAAGCGCGCGACGAGGAAGACGATCATGCTGTATTGCAGGTAGTAGCCGGCCTCGGTGTGGCTGGCGCCGGTGGCCTGCTGCGCGTACTGGATGGTGAAGGTCCAGGTGCAGGTCTGCGCGGCGATGTAGAAGAACAGTGCCACGACCCCCCAGCGGTAGTGCGCGTTGCGCATCAGGCGCCGGAAGACGGCGGCGAACCCGCCGTCGAGCGGCTCCGCCTCCTGCGCTTTCTCCTTGGCCGGCATGCGGGTCAGGGCGATGCCGATCCAGATCGCCAGCAGCACGAAGGCGAAACCGACGTAGGGCAGCATGACCGCCTGCAGTTCGCCGGAGCGGATGGCGAGCAGTTCCGCCTGGCTCATCGCCGCCCGCTCGGCGGAGCCGGCGGAATGCAGGTTCGGCAGGATCAGGGTGGCGGCCAGCAGGACGCCGATGTTGGTGCCCACCGGGTTGAAGGCCTGCGCGAGGTTCAGCCGGCGGGTCGCGTTGCCCTCGGGGCCCATCGAGATGACGAAGGGGTTCGCCGAGGTTTCCAGGATCGCCAGCCCGCCGGCGAGGGTGAACAGCGCGAGCAGGAACAGGCCGTAGGTCATCGCCAGGCTGGCCGGGTAGAAGAGCAGCGCCCCGACGATGGCCATGCCCAGACCGACCAGCACGCCGGTCTTGTAGGAGTAGCGCTGGTTGATGAACGCGGCCGGCAGGGCCAGCAGGAAATACGCCCCGTAGTAGGCGAACTGGACCAGGGAGGCCTGCAGGGTGCTCATGCTGAAGACGGTGCTGAACACCTGCACGAGCGGGTCGGTCATGGTCGCGACCACGCCCCAGGCGGCGAAGCAGCAGACCAGCAGGATGAAGGGCAGGAGTTTGTCCCGGTGTACGAATTCTCGGCGCGTCGGCATAGCTGTGCCTCCAGAAATTCAACTCTTGTGAATTATTTTATTGAAGTGCCGTCGTCCGACGCCTCTCCGGAGGAGAGGTTCATGGGCCATGATCGTCGGATTGCGGTGAAAAATGCTTGCTGAAACGATTCATGTCAATGGTTTTTCGTCCGGATGGCGATTTCGGCCGGGCAGGCGGGCGGCCACTTTTGCGAAGATCTCCTGAAAAAGACCGGCGATTCTGCTGAAATACCCCCTGGATTCGTCGGGCATGCGCTCCGGCGGTGCGTCGCACGAAACAGGCGGAGGTGATGTCTTGAACGATTGCGCGATAGGGGGCCTGCGCGGCTCGAACCTGCGCGGCGTGCGGGCGCACAACGAACGCCTGGTGCTGTCGCTGCTGCGCAACCGCGGCGAGATGAGCAAGGCCGACCTCACCCGGCTCACCGGCCTCTCGGCGCAGACGGTTTCGGTCATCATGCGCGCGCTGGAAGAGGACGGGCTGATCCGTCGCGGCCAGCCGCTGCGCGGCCGGGTCGGCCAGCCGTCGGTGCCGCTCGGGCTGGCCCGCGACGGGGCGTTCAGCCTCGGCCTGAAGGTCGGCCAGCGCAGCCTCGACCTAGTGCTGGTGGACTTTCTCGGCGGTATCCGCATGCGGGTCACCGAGCGGCACCGCTATCCGACGCCCGATGCCGTGGTGCGTTTCGCCGTCACCGCGGTCGCCGACATCCTCGGCCAGATCGGCGCCGGCGAACGCGAGCGGATCGCCGGACTGGGGATCGCCATGCCGTTCCATACCTGGCAGTGGTGGCGCACCCTGGGGGTGCCGGAGGAGGCGCTGCTCGACTGGCGCGAGCGCAATATCGGCGCCGAGATCGGCGCGGCGACCGGCCTGCCGGTCCATGTCCAGAACGACGCCACGGCCGCCTGCGGCGCCGAATTGCTCTTCGGCCAGGGGGGCAGTCCGCGGGACTTCCTGTATTTCTACCTCGGTTATTTCATCGGCGGCGGCATCGTCCTGAACGGCAGCCTGGTGCCGGGGCGCACCGGCAACGCCGGAGCGATCGGCTCCATGCCGGTGCCGGACGGGCGAGGCGGCCAGGCCGTACTGCTCGACATCGCCTCGCTGTCGGTGCTGGAACGGATGCTGGGCGCCGCGGGCGAGGCCTCCGACCGTTTGTGGGACACGCCGTCGGAGTGGCATTTCCCGCAGGCTTTGGTCGAGGCCTGGGTCGATGCGGCGGCGCGGGCGATCGCCGCGGCGTCCGCGGCGGCGGTGGCGGTCTACGACTTCGAGGCCTGTCTCGTCGACGGCTGGATGCCCGCCCAGGTGCGCAGCCTGCTGGTCGAGCGGGTGCGCACCCATCTGGCGACGCTCCCGGCCAGCGGCATCGGCCTGCCGCGGATCGAGACGGGCAGCATCGGCGCCCATGCCCGCTCGCTCGGCGCGGCCAGCCTGCCGCTGTCGGCCCGTTTCCTGCTCGACCTGCAGGCCTTCGCCTCGGCCGGCGCCGACTGAGGCGCCGGGCGTTCCGGCCAGCCTGTCCCCCTTCGCCTTTTCCGAGCCTGCCGGTCTTTCCCGTTGCCGAGCGGCGCGTGCGCCGTTCGTCGCCGGGCTTGCGTCGGCTTAATAATTCATTCATCGTGAATTAATCGCGAGGAAGCACTGTAGCGTACTGCCGCGCGGACCCCCTTCACCCCTCAATCGACAGACTGTCGCGGGAGTACCCCATGGAGCCGAACTTCCTGAGCACGCTGACCGGATCCTTCGCCATGCCGGCCGCCGAGAACCCGACGGTGGCGATGGTCGAAGCCGCCTACCGCCATCACGGCCTCGACTGGCGCTACATCAACTGCGAAGTGGCGCCGCAGTTCCTCGGCGATGCCGTGCGGGGCGCCAAGGCCATGGGCTGGGCCGGCTTCAACTGCTCCATTCCCCACAAGGTCGCGGTCATCGAGCATCTCGACGGGCTCGGGCAGTCGGCGGAGATCATCGGCGCGGTCAACACCATCGTCCGGCGCGGCGAGGCGTTCATCGGCGAGAACACCGACGGCAAGGGCTTCGTCCAGGCCATGCGCGAGGTCGTCGACCCGCGCGGCAAGTCGGTGATGATCTTCGGCGCGGGCGGTGCGGCGCGCGCGGTGAGCGTGGAACTCGCCCTGGCCGGCGCCAGTAGCATCGCCGTGGTCAACCGCAGCCGCGATCACGGCCGGACGCTGGTCGATCTGCTCAACGCGAAGACCCCGACCTGCGCCGAGCTGCGCCTGTGGGACGGCACTGTGGCGGTGCCGCGCGACACCGACATCGTGATCAACGCCACCTCCATCGGCCTGTACCCGAACGTCGACCAGCGCCTCGACCTCGACCTGGCGTCGCTGCATCCGGGCATGGTGGTCGCCGACGGCATCCACAATCCGCCGCGCACCCATCTGATCCGCAGCGCCGAGGCGCGCGGCTGCCGGGTGCTCGACGGACTGGGCATGCTGGTCAATCAGGGGGTCATCGGCATCAAGTACTGGACCGGCGTCGATGTCGATGCCGCGGTGATGCGCCGGACCCTGGAGGGAATCTTCTACGCCTAGCGGCAGCCGCCGGGGCTGCCGCCGGAAAGCCCGCGGGGCGCGGGCCGCGTGGCACGGCGAGGGGAATCAGTCGTCGTGGTGATGGTGCTTGTGCTTCTTGCCGTCGCCGATGCCGTTGGCGATGGCGCCGCCGGCCGCGCCACCCAGGCCGGCGCCGATGGCGGCGCCGGCGGTGCCGCCGAGCTTGTTGCCGAGCAGCGAGCCGCCTGCGGCGCCCAGGCCGCCGCCGATGGCCGCCTTGGTCTTCTTGCCGTCCTTGGCGGCCACGGCGCCGCCGGCCGCGCCACCCAGGCCGGCGCCGACCGCCGCGCCGGTGCTGCCGCCGATGCTCTGGCCGAGCACGCTGCCCAGGGCGCCACCGACGCCGCCGCCGACGGCGGCCTGGGTGGTGCCTTCGGCGGCCAGGGCAGCCTGGGCGCAGAGCAGGCTCAGGGTCAGGATGGAGAGCGTTTTACGCATAGTGCGAACCTCTGATGCAGGGAAAAGGCAGCGCATTGTGGCGGGCGGCTCGGTGTTGGGCAAACACTCAGATAGCCGCCTGTCTGCCAGTTGAGACCGGCTTCAAGGACGGTCGCTGGCGGCGGGCCGCCCTTCAGGCGGCATCGTCCGGCGGATTTCCGCCGTCGGCGAAGTTCAGGCCGTGCTTGCGCAGCTTGTCGTGGAGGGTCTTGCGCGGCACGCCGAGGGCCTCGGCCAGGCTGCGCAGCGAGCCGTGCGGGCGGCTCAGCTCGGCGGCGATCAGCGCGCGCTCGAAGGCTTCCACCTGCTCGGTGAGCCGGCCGCCGGCCGCCGGCGGTTCCATGGCGGTCTGCCCCGGCGTCGGGCCGAGGCCCAGCTCCAGGCCGAGGGCGAAGCGCTCGGCGGCGTTCTGCAGCTCGCGCACGTTGCCCGGCCAGGGGTGCAGCATCAGTTGGGCGCGCTGCTCCGGCTGCAGCGCGCGCGGCGGCAGGCCGTGGCGGGCGCTGGCGGCGTCGGCGTAATGCTGGAACAGCAACAGGATGTCCTCGCCGCGCTCGCGCAGCGGCGGGATGCGCAGCGGCGCGACGTTCAGCCGGTAGTAGAGGTCGGCGCGGAAGCGGCCCTGGTCGGCGGCCTGGCGCAGGTCCTCCTTGGTCGCCGCGACGACGCGGATGTCCAGCGGGATCAGCTGGTTCGAGCCGACCCGCTCGACCGTCCGCTCCTGCAGCAGGCGCAGCAGCTTGACCTGCACGTCGAGGCTCATGCTCTCGATCTCGTCGAGGAACAGGGTGCCGCCGTTGGCGAACTCGAACTTGCCGATGCGGCGCTTCTGCGCGCCGGTGAAGGCGCCGGCCTCGTGGCCGAACAGCTCGCTCTCGACCACCGACTCGGCCAGGGCGCCGGCGTTGATCGCCACGAAGGGCCCGGCGCGGCGGCTCGACAGGTCGTGCAGGGCGCGCGCCACCACCTCCTTGCCGCTGCCGGTCTCGCCGAGGATCAGCACGTCGGCATTGGTCGCCGCCAGGGCGCCGATCTGCTCGCGCAGGCGGGCGATGGCCGGCGACTGGCCGAGCAGGCGGGTGGCCAGTGCCTGGCGGTCGGCCAGCGCCAGGCGCAGACTGCGGTTGTCGAGCACCAGGCGGCGCAGGTCGAGGGCGCGGCGCACGCTGTCCAGCAGGTCCTCGCTGGCGAAGGGTTTTTCCAGGAAGTCGTAGGCGCCGGCGCGCATCGCCTGCACCGCCAGCGGCACGTCGCCGTGGCCGGTGATCAGCAGCACCGGCAGCTCGGCATCGAGCGCCTTGAGCTGGCCGAGCAGCTCCAGGCCGTCGATGCCGGGCATGCGGATGTCGCTGACCACCACCCCCGGCCAGTCACGGTCGAGGCGCTCGGCCAGGCCGCGGGCGTCGGCCAAGGCGCGGACCTTGAGGCCGGCCAGGTCGAGGGTCTGGCTGAGGGCCTGGCGCAGGTGCGGATCGTCGTCGACCAGCAGCACCTGGGTGGCGGCATCGACGGTCATGGGTAGTCCTCCACGGTCTGGGCGCCGACGGCGCTGGTGGCCGGCAGCAGGTTGAGGGTGACCAGCGCGCCGCCGCCCGGCTGGTTGGCCAGCAGCAGCTCGCCGCCGAGGGCGTTGACCAGGCTGTCGCAGATGGCCAGGCCCAGGCCCAGGCCGCGGGCGGTGGTCTTGGTGGTGTAGAAGGGTTCGCGGGCGCGCTCCAGGGCCTCGGCGGAAAAGCCCGGGCCGTTGTCGCGCAGGCTCAGGCTGATCCGCCCGTCGTCGAGCAGCTGCGTGCTCAGCCACAGGCGCCGCGGCGGCGCCCGGTCGGCCAGCGAGTCGAGGGCGTTGGCCAGCAGGTTGCCGAGCACCTGGCGCAGGCGCGTCTCGCCGGCCTGGACCCAGAGGGTGGCGTCCGGCAGGTCGCGGATCAGTTCCACCTCCAGGCTGCGCCGGCGGTTGGCGAGCAGGGCCAGGGCGTCCTCCAGCGCCGGCTGCAGGGCGACGCTTTCCGGCGCCTGGCGGTCGCGGCGGGCGAAGGCCTTGAGGTGGGCGATGATCAGCGCCATGCGCTTGGTCAGCTGGCTGATCTGCTGCAGGTTGTCGCGGGCTTCGGGGTAGCGCTGGTGGTCGAGCAGCACGCCGGCGTTGTCGGCGTAGCTGCGGATCGCCGCCAGCGGCTGGCTGAGTTCGTGGCTGATGCTCGCGCTCATGGTGCCGAGGGCCGAGAGCTTGCCGGCCTGGACCAGGTCGTCCTGGGCGCGGACCAGCTCCTGCTGGGCCTGCTCGCGCTCCAGCACCTCGCGCTTGAGGCGCTGGTTGAGGTCTTCCAGGTCCTGGGTGCGCTCCTGCACGCGGCGCTCCAGTTCCTGGCGGGTGCGGCTGTCCAGGGCGATGCGCTCGAGGTAGTGGCGGCGGCGCTGCAGCAGGAGGCCGAGCAGCAGCATCAGCACCAGCAGCCCGGCGCCGCCGCTGACCAGCACGGCGCGCACCGGGCGCTCCAGCAGGCTGCGCGGGGCGAGGATCTGCACCGTCCAGCCGGTCTCCTCGATGTGCTGCTGCTGGACCAGCCAGTCCCTGGGGTTCAGCTGCAGCGGCTGCGGGTTGCGGGTCGGGTAGGGCAGGTTGGCGGCGATCTCGGCCAGCTCGCCGGCCTCCAGCGGCCGGGTGGCGCGAAAGCGCCAGTCGGGGTGGGAGGTGAGGATCACCACGCCGTGCTTGTCGGTGGTCAGGAGGCGCTCGGGGGTGTTGCCCCAGAGCTGCTCGGTACGGTCCAGGTCGACCTTGATCACCAGCACGCCGAGGGCTTCGCCGCCGTCGCGCACCGGCGCGGCGAAGTAGTAGCCGCGCTTGCCGGAGGTGGTGCCGAGGCCGAAGAACTGCCCCTGGCGGCCGGCCATGGCCTCGCTGAAATAGGGGCGGAAGGCGAAGTTGCGGCCGATGAAGCTGTCCGGCTGGTCCCAGTTGGAGGTGGCCAGGGTGCGGCCGGTCGCGTCCATCAGGTACAGCGAGTCGGCGCCGGTGCGTTCGAGGATCTTCTTGAGCAGCCGGTTGGCCTCGTCCGCCGCCTCGGGCTGCTGGGGCTGGCGCAGCACGTTGTGCAGCGCCGGCAGGTCGCCGAGGATCTGCGGCAGCACCTCGTAGCGGCGCAAGGTGCCGAGCAGGTTGGCGACGTAGAGGTCGAGGGTCTGGCGGTTCTGCTGCAGCAGCTCGCCGAGGTAGTAGCGCTCGGCCAGCTGCTGCAGCGGCCAGAGCAGCGGCGCCAGCAGCAGGGCGAGCAGCGCCAGGCTGCGCCAGCGCGGGCGGCGGAGGAAGGAGGGCAGTTGCATGGCGATGCGCTCGACGGATGGGCGGGGACCGGTCATCCCTTCATTATTTCGCAAGGCGGCGGAAATGGATAACCGGCCCGCGGCCGGCGGTTTTCGGGCCGAAATCCTTGCAGGAATCGTGCAAGCCCCCGGCCCATCGTGCTTTTCTCCCGGGACGATTGCCGGCAAGCTGGGCGCTGATTTCTCTGGCACAGGCCGTCGTGTGGACATCAAGCAGCTCAAATTCCTCGTCGCCCTCGAACAGACCCGGCACTTCGGCCAGGCCGCCGCGCGCTGCCACGTGACCCAGCCGACCCTGTCGATGCGCATCCGCGACCTGGAGGCGGAGCTGGGCCTGGAGCTGATCCGCCGCAGCCACCGCTTCGAGGGCTTCACCGAGGCCGGCCTGCGCGTACTGGCCTGGGCGCGCAGCCTGCTGGCGGCGGAGGAGGGCCTGCACGCCGAGGCCGCCGCCTGCCGCGGCCAACTGGTCGGCACCCTGCGCCTGGGCGTGGTGCCGCTGGCCGGCTTCGATCCGATGAGCCTGGTCACGCTGTTCGCCGAGCTGCACCCGAGCCTGCGCTTCCAGATCGGCGTGCTCAGCAGCGAGCAGATCTTCGAACAGCTCGGGCGCAACCAGCTCGACCTGGGCATCTCCTATCTCGAACGGCTCGACCGGGTGCTGTTCGACGCCCACCCGCTGACCGAGGTGCACATGGGCCTGCTGTACGACCCGCGGCGCTTCGCGTTCGCCGCGCCGGTGCTCGGCTGGGCGGCGCTGGCCGAGCTGCCGCTGGGCCTGCTGTCGACCGGCATGCACTTTCGCCAGTCGATCGACCACGGTTTCCGCCGCCACGGCCTGACCCCCGACCTGCGCCTGGAGACCGACGCCGTCTACCTGCTGGTGCGTGCGGTCGGCGCCGGGCTGTGCTGCGGCATCGTCCCGCTGGAGGGCGGCTTCGAGCGCGAGGCCGAGCAGCTGCGGCTGATCCCTATCGAGGACGCCCGCACCCTCGCCCCGCTGGGCCTGATCATCCGCCGCGCCGCGCCGCGCTCGCCGCTGGCGGAGGCCTGTTTCCGCGAGGCCCGGGCGTTCCTGCGCGCGCCGCGCTGAGTTCAGCCTGCTTCCTCCGAGCGCTGGCGCTCGTAATGATCGAGCAGCGGCTGGGTGGTGACGCCGTGGATCAGGATGCTCAGAGCGACCACCGAGAGGATGAGGTCGACGCAGCCGTCCAGCGCCGCCGGCGCGGGGCCGTGGTTCACGGCATAGCTCAGGTAGTAGAGGCTGCCGATGCCGCGGATGCCGAACCAGCCGATCAGCCGGCCCTGGGCCGGGCTGAGCCCGCGGTGGTCGAGCAGCAGGCGCGTGCTCAGCGGGCGGATCACGCAGAACAGCGCCAGGCCCAGGCCGAGCGCCCGCATGTCCCAGTGCGCGGCCAGCAGGACGCCGAGCAGGGTCACCAGCAGCACCTCCAGCGAGCGTTCGAGCAGGTTGCCGAAGGTCAGCATGTCGCGCATCAGGACCCCCGCCGCGACGGTCGGATTGGCCAACCGGCGCGGGTCCGGCCGGGCGGTCGGCGTCGCCGGGCCGCCCAGGTGGCCGATCATTCGCTGGGCCTTTTCCTCGGCGGGAATCGGCGCGTGACGGGTGGTGGAGACTTCGGCGCGGCGCAGGCCGACACCGGCGGCGAAGACCGCGAGGAAGCCCCAGGCGCCAGCCAGGTCGGCCAGCACGTAGGCCATGCCGATCAGCGCCAGTTCGAGGAAGTCGTTGGGCGAGAGGGTGCTGTCGCTGTGCTTGGCGCGCAGGTGGATGGACAGACGGCCGATCAGCCGGCCGAGGTAATAGCCGATCGCCAGGCCGGCCGGGACCGCCCAGACCAGCCGGTGCAGCGCCCAGCCGCCCAGCCAGCCGGTGTCGACACCGCCGTGCTGCATGAACGCCAGGGCGAACACCACGAAGGGGAAGGCCGTGCCGTCGTTGAGTCCGGCCTCGCCCGACAGGGCATAGCGCACCCGGTCGAAGTCCCGGGCATGGACCACCTGGACCAGGCCGGCGAGCACCGGGTCGGTCGGCGCCAGCACGGCGCCGATCAGCAGCGCGGCGCCCCAGTCCAGACCGAACAGGAGACGGCAGGCCAGGGCCGTGCCGGCGATGCACACCAGCATGATCGGCCCGGCCAGCCGGTACGCATTGCGCCAGGCCGGGTCGAGCAGCGGCAGGCGCAGCTTGAGGCCGGTGACGAACAGCGACACCAGCACGGCGACCTCGGTCAGGTGCTCCATCCAGGGCGCGACTTCCTGGAACCGTTCGTGCCACAGGCCGAGCCCCTGCGGGCCGATCGCCAGGCCGAAGCCGAGGCAGACCACCGAGGTGGTCACCGGCAGCCAGCGCAGGAACGCCGAGCCCAGCGCCAGGATGAGCAGAAGCGAGCTGAGTACGGCGGTCCAGTCGAGGAAGCTCATGGGATGGCGGCCCCGTGACGGCAGGCGTACTTCATTCGAGTGGCGGGCGGGGGGACGGTTCAGCGTCCGGTGCCATCCGGCTGGCCTGTGGACAGCAAATTCTTAGAACGTAGAGATATTTATAAACATATAAAAAATGGTTTTTGGATATTAGAAGGCCGGCTCGGTAGGCTCCTGTCCAGCATTCCGTCCGCCCATCCGCCCCTTCGGAGCCGCAGCATGCTCAGCGCCAGCCGCGTCGAATTCATCGGCGTTCTTCCCGCGCGGGAGATCCGCGAACCCCTGCCGTCCGGCGCCGTGCCGCTGGACAAGGCCTATCTGGGCGCCTGTGCCCGCGCCCTGGAGCATGGCGGCTTCGACGCGGCGCTGATCGGCTGGCGCGACGCCGCGGTGGACGCGCTGCAGGTGGCCGCCCACGTCGCCCAGCAGACCCGCCGGCTCGGCCTGCTGGTGGCGCACCGGGCGGGCCTGCTGGCACCGACCGAGGCGGCCCGCCAGTTCGCCAGCCTCGACCACTTCAGCGACGGCCGCGCGGCGCTGTTCTTGGTCGAGGACGGCGTGCCGCAGCGCGACGGCGATTTCCTCGAGCGCGGCGACTGGCCGGCGCGCGGCGACGAATACCTGGGCCTGCTGCGCCAGGCCTGGAGCAGCCCCCGGCCCTTCGACTTCGAGGGCCGCCACTACCGGGTGCAGGGCCACCAGGCGGCGCTGCGCCCCCTGCAGGCGCGCCTGCCGATCCATTGCGGCGGCGCCACGCCGGCCGCGGCCAGGCTCGCCGGCCGGCATGCCGACGTCTACGCGATGGCCGGCGAGCCGCTCGCCACCGTCGCCGTGCGCATCGGCATGGTGCGCGCCGCCGCCGCCCGCGAGGGGCGCGCCGGCGCGGTGCGCTTCGGGCTCTCGCTGCGCGTGGTGCTCGGCGCCAGCGAGGCCGAGGCCTGGGAGCGGGCCGGGCAGCTGCTGCCCTTCGCCTCGCGCGGCCAGGTGTTCGACGACTGCCTGTGGTCCGGCCTCGACGGCGAGTCCGCGACCCTGGTCGGCACCCCGGAGCAGGTCGCCGAAGCCTTCGCCGCCTACCACCGGCTCGGCGTCGAGCGCTTCCTGGTGCGCGGCTTCGACCCGCTCGCCGACGCCATCGCCTTCGGCCGCGAGCTGCTGCCGCGGGTGCACGAGCGGGTACCCCTGCGCATCCCGGCCGAGGCTTTCGCGCCGTTCTGAATCCCGCGGCCGGCAGCCGCCGTTCGCGCGCCGCCGGCCCCTTCCAAGGAGAACACAGCATGTCGATAGGAAAACCCATCGCCGTCATCGGCGGTGGCAGTCTGGGCCTGTACCTCGCCGGCCTTCTGAGCCGGGCCGGGCACCGCGTGACGGTGGCGCTGCGTCCGGGCGCCGGCGCGCAGGCGGACGGAATCGCCGCCGAGGGCGACGAGACCTGGCAGGCCCCGGCGGTACGCTATGTGCCGCTCGAGGCGCTGCGCGGGCCCTTCGCCCAGGTCATCGTCGCGGTGAAGTCCCACGATCTGGGCGAACTGCTGCCGCGCCTGACGGCCCTCGGCGACGCCGCCACCGAATACGTCTTCCTGCAGAACGGCATTCCCTGGTGGTGGTCGCACCGCGACGGCGAGATCGCCGGTGCGCTGCTGCTGGCGCGCAGCGTGGCGCTGGTCGTCCAGCATGCGGTGGAGCGCACCGCGCCCGGGCGCATCCGCGTGCGCCGCACCGGCAGCGATCGTTACATCTGCGCGCGGGTGCAGGGCGAGCCGGACGCGCCGCTGCTGGCGCTGGTGGCCGAGTGGCAGGCGGCCGGGATTCCCGCCGAGAGTTCGGCGGACATCCGCCGCGAGGTGTGGACCAAGCTGATGAGCAACGCCACCCTCAACCCGCTGAGCGCGATCACCGGGGCGACGGTCGGCGAGATGGCGCGCACGCCGCGCACCCGCGCGGTGCTGCTCGCCGGCATGGCGGAAATCTACCGGCTGGCCGAACGCGACGGCCACCCGCCGAGCCTGACCCCCGAACAGCGGGTGAAGCGCGCCGAGGAGGTGGGTGGCACGCGCACCTCGATGCTGCAGGACCGCCTGGCCGGGCGCCGCCTGGAAACCGAGGCGCTGCTCGCCGCGCCGATCGCCATCGCCGAGCGCTACGGCGAGCCGGTGCCGGTGCTCAGGACCCTGCTCGGCTGCCTGGCGCTGGAGAACGACAGGGCGCAGCGGCAACCGGCCTGATGGCCGGCCGCCGCTCTGCAATGCCGTTCGCTTGAGCGGATAGGCATTGCGGGCCATGGGATGGCGGAAAATTCGTCACGACAGCCTTCCGTGCGGCGCGTAGCGCGGATGGCCGGGCTGCTTGCTCAGGTCGGTTCTAGGCGGATTCGACTTCCGTGAATCCGCCTGACCGGAAGCGAGTGGAAATCGATCCCTTTCAGGCAACGAACATTCACTGCCCAGCCATCGAAGGGCAGCACGCCTTCGCCAAGCTCTCGGGGTGTCGGATCGCTGGGGCGCCTGAACGGCAGGATGCCGCATTGCGGGCAGAAGTAGTCTTTCGCCGTCCGGGACCCCCACTGATAGAGCGACAAATTCTCCCAGGGCGTCAGCAGACGCAGGTTCTCCTTCGGAACCCGAACGTTGAGTGCCCCGCGCATCGAGCAGATCGAACAATCACATACGCGCACGTGGTCGATCTCGGCTTCGACCTCGAAGCGGACTGCACCGCAGTGGCAAGCGCCGGTGTAGAGGGTCATCGTCGTCCGTGCCCGAGTTGCTGGCCGTTTGCTTATAGGGGCATAGGGCCGCTCGCCGGCCCTTGCTCAGGCCGCCGGAGCAGCCTGCGCGATCTGCGCCTGGAAGCGCCGGCGGCTGCCCGGCTTCCGGTACAGGCGGGCGCTGGTTTCCTCGCCGGCCTGGAAGATCGCCCGGTTGTCCTGGCCCTCGGCGACCTTGCGAAAGGCCTCGCTGCGGACGGCGGCGGCCAGGGCCTCGCGTAGCCGGGTGGACGATCGGGGCCGGCGTCGCGCCGGGACGGTTCCCGACCACCACCGGCCGGCCGAGCAGCGCGCCGCCCGCCAGAGTGAGAAAACGCCGTCGGGAACAATGCGTCATGGCCGGTTTCCGTGCAGGTCAGGTGGAGAAAGGAGCGCTGCGCTTTCGCGGCCTCAGCCGCCCAGCGCGGCCGCGAAACTGCGGTCCCACAGCGGCCGCACGTCCACCGGCCGCTCGATCACCCCGGCCTTGAGGAAGGTGTCGGCCACGTCCTGCTGGCTGCGGATCGCCGCGTCGTCCACCGGTACCAGGCGGCGCACCTGGCTTTCGTTGCGCAGCAGGGTGAGCACCGCCTCGACCGGCACGCCGATCTCCGCGGCGAGCGCCGTGGCGTAGCGTTCGGGATTGGCCTGGCGCCAGGCGAAGGCCTTCTGCAGGCGTGCGAAGAAGTCGGCGATCGCCGCGTGGCGCTGCGGGTCGGCGATGGCCTCCGGGGCGGCGAAGAACAGGTAGTTGCCCGACAGGTAGCCGTTGGCGCGCTTGAGCACCCGGGCGCCGACCGAGGTCTGCGCCAGCGGCACCGAATAGCCGTAGATCGCCCAGGCGTCGAGCTGGCCGGTGCGGAAGGCGGCGGCGCCGTCGGGCACCGTGAGGTTGATCGCCTCGATGTCGGCGAAGCTCAGCCCGACCTCGGCGAGCATCTTGGTCAGGTAGTACTGGGTGGTGGTGGCGCGCACGTAGCCGACGCGCTTGCCCTTCAGGTCGGCGATCGAGCGGATCGGCGAGTCCTTCGGCACCAGCACCGTCTGCTCGTTGACGTCGCCCTTGATCACCCCGACCACGCGGATGCGCGCACCCTTGATGAAGCCGAACAGCGGCGGGATCTCGCTGCCGTAGGCGAGGTCGAGCGAGCCGCCGTTCATCGCCTCGACCATCAGGTTGCCCGAGGCGAATTCCGCCCAGTCGATGGGGTAGGGCGTGTCGGCGAGGCCGGCGGCCTCCAGCAGCAGCCTGTCGCCACCCTTGTACTGGGCGACGCGCAGCCGGCCCGGCTCGGCCGGCGCGCCGTGCAGCAGCAGGGGCGCCAGGGCCAGGGCGCCGGCGCTGCCGGCGAGAAAGCGGCGGCGCGACAGGCCGCCCGAGTGTTGCGACATCGGTGTTCCCTCTCAGTGAGTGTCCATGCTGGAGAGGGATGCTAGCGCTGTGCTTTTAATTCATTAAGTGAATAATAATTCTATATTTATATGAGTTTTGTGCATTTACAGGCGCGAGCAGGGATAGACCAAAGGCTAAGGCGCGCGCATCCGCTCCGGGAAGGCCGGCGTTGGCGTCGGGGCAACGGACAGCGAAACGGCGCGGCCTGCGCGGCAGGATGCCGCATGTGACGACAGGGTCGATAGACGTGGTCGATCAACGAATCGGCATTAGCGATTGGTCGGACGATTGGGCCAAGAATAGACTTGACTTGTGTCAATTGATCACCGAGTGCGCTGCCATGCCGCATCACGCCAATCCCCCTGTCCAGGAGCCCCCCCGACCGTCACGGGCACCTACCGCTATGCCGAGCTGGGACAGGCGGAGCGGGGCGGCGAGACGCCGCTGGCCAGCGAATGCGCGCTGGCGATCAGCTACAACGGCCTCAGTCATGCGGTGATGATGGTCACGCCCGAGGCGCTGGAGGACTTCGTCCACGGCTTCACTCTGACTGCCGGCATCATCGATAGTGCCGATGAAATCTACGACCTGCAGCTCGTCGAAGGCGCCGAGGCCTGGCAGGCCGAGGTACAGATCGCCAGCCGCGCCTTCTGGCGGCTCAAGCGGCAGCGCCGCCAACTCGCCGGCAGCAGCGGCTGCGGCATCTGCGGGGTGGAGGCGCTGGAGCAGGCGTTGCCGCAGCTGCCGGCGCTCGAGCCGGTGCCGCTGCCGCCGGCCGGACACCTTGAGGATCTGCGCGAGCGCATCGCCGCCGAGCAGCGCCTGGCCCGCCACAGCGGCGCCCTGCATGCCGCATTGTTCGTCGACGGGACGGCGGGATCCGCCTGTGCCGCGAGGACATCGGCCGGCACAACGCCCTCGACAAGCTGATCGGCGCCCTCGCACGCGAACGCCTGGAGGCCGGCCGGGGCTTCGCCGTGGTCACCAGCCGCTGCGGCGTCGAGCTCCTGCACAAGGCGGTGCGCGCCGGCATCGGCACCCTGGTCGGGCTGTCGGCGCCCACCGCGCTGACCGTGGACTGGGCGCGCCGGCACCGCCTCAACCTGATCCATCTGCCGCACCACAGCGCGGCGCGGGTCTACAGCCCGGTTCCCCGCGCCCCGTAAGGGCCTGCCCGCCGCCGCCTGCACACCCAATCGAAAGTCCCGAGCGTTTCCCGCCGCGAAGCGCGGACCGCGCTCGTCCCTCTTTTCAGGAGATCGTCATGGAACTTGGCAGAAGACAGTTCTTCAAGCTCTGTACCGTCGGGTGGCCGGTGCCACCGCCGCCACCCTCGGCTTCGCCCCCGGCGTCGCCCACGCCACCCAGCCGCGCCAGTACAAGCTGCTGCGCGCCAGGGAGACCCGCAACAACTGCACCTACTGCTCGGTGGGCTGCGGGGTGCTGATGTACAGCCTGGGCGACGGCGCGAAGAACGCCAAGCCGCGCATCTTCCACATCGAGGGCGATCCGGACCATCCGGTCAGCCGCGGCTCGCTGTGCCCGAAGGGCGCCGGCCTGGTCGACTTCATCCACAGCGAGCAGCGCCTGCAGTACCCCGAGTACCGCGCGCCGGGCTCGGACCAGTGGCAGCGGATCAGCTGGGAGGAGGCCATCGAGCGCATCGCCCGGCTGATGAAGGACGACCGCGACGCCAACTTCGTCGAGAAGAACGCCGCCGGCGTCACCGTGAACCGCTGGCTGACCACTGGCATGCTCTGCTCCTCGGCGGCCAGCAACGAGACCGGCGCTCTCGACTGGCGCTTTACCCGAGCTCTCGGCATCCTCGGCATGGACTGCCAGGCGCGGCTCTGCCATGGCCCGACCGTGGCCGCCCTGGCGCCCAGCTTCGGCCGCGGCGCGATGACCAACAACTGGGTGGACATCAAGAACGCCAACGTTGTCCTGGTCATGGGCGGCAACCCCGCCGAGGCCCACCCGGTGGGCTTCAAGTGGGCCATCGAGGCGAAGATCCGCAACGGCGCCAAGCTGATCGTGGTCGACCCGCGCTTCAACCGCAGCGCCGCGGTCGCCGACCTCTACGCGCCGATCCGCGCCGGCTCCGACGTGACCTTCCTGATGGGCGTGGTCAACTACCTGATCGCCCACGACCGGATCCAGCACGAGTACGTGCGCGCCTACACCAACGCGAGCCTGCTGGTGCGCGACGACTTCGCCTTCGACGAGGGCCTGTTCAGCGGCTACGACGAGGCGAAGAAGCAGTACGACCGCAGCTCCTGGGCCTACCAGCTGGACGAGAACGGCCACGCCCGGCGCGACCCGACCCTCAGCCACCCGCGCTGCGTGTGGAACCTGCTGAAGCAGCACGTCAGCCGCTACACCCCGGAGATGGTCACGCGCCTGTGCGGCACGCCCAAGGAGGACTTCCTGGAGATCTGCCGGCTGCTCGGCGACACCAGCGCGCCGGACAAGACCGCGACCTTCCTCTACGCCCTCGGCTGGACCCACCACACCAGCGGCGTGCAGATCATCCGCGGCGCGGTGATGATCCAGCTGCTGCTCGGCAACATCGGCATGCCCGGCGGCGGCATCAACGCCCTGCGCGGCCACTCGAACATCCAGGGCTACACCGACCTCGGCCTGCTCTCGGTGCGCATGCCGGGCTACCTGAACCTGCCCTCGGAGCGCCAGCCCGACCTGGCCACCTACCTGGCGCAGAGCACGCCCAAGGCGCTGCTGCCCGGCCAGGTCAACTACTGGCAGAACACCGAGAAGTTCTTCGTCAGCCTGATGAAGAGCGTCTGGGGCGACAAGGCGACCAAGGACAACGACTGGGGCTTCGACTGGCTGCCCAAGTGGGACGTCGAGTACGACGTGCTGCGCTACCTGGAGCTGATGTACGAGGGCAAGGTCAACGGCTACATCGCCCAGGGCTTCAACCCGATCGCCGCCTTCCCGGACAAGAACAAGGCGGTCGCCGCCCTGTCCAGGCTCAAGTACCTGGTGGTGATCGACCCGCTGGTCACCGAGAGCTCGAACTTCTGGCAGAACCACGGCGAAGCCAACGACGTGAACCCCGCCGAGATCCGGACCGAGGTGTTCCGCCTGCCGTCGTCCTGCTTCGCCGAGGAGAACGGCTCGATCGCCAACTCCGGGCGCTGGCTGCAGTGGCACTGGGCGGGGGCGGCGCCGCCGGCCGAGGCCTGGCACGACGGCAAGATCCTCGGCCACCTGTTCCTCCGCCTGCGCGAGCTGTACGCGAAGGAGGGCGGCGCCAACCCCGCGCCGCTGTTCAATATGGCCTGGAACTACAGCGACCCGGAGGACCCGGCGCCCGAGGAGGTCGCCCGGGAGGCCAACGGCTACGCCCTGGCCGACCTCCACGATCCGCAGGGCAACCTGCTGGCGAAAAAGGGCGAGCTGTTGCGCGACTTCTCGCTGCTGCGCGCCGACGGCAGCACCGCCAGCTTCTGCTGGATCTTCGCCGGCTCCTGGACCGAGGCCGGCAACCAGATGGCGCGGCGCGACAACGCCAGCGACGGCCAGGGCCTCGGCAGCACGCCGGGCTGGGCCTGGGCCTGGCCGCAGAACCGCCGCATCCTCTACAACCGCGCCTCGGTCGACCCGCAGGGCCGGCCCTGGGACCCGAAACGCAAGCTGATCGAGTGGAACGGCCAGCGCTGGAGCGGCATCGACGTCGCCGACTTCGCCGCCAGCGTGGCGCCGGGCAGCGAGGCCAACCCCTTCATCATGCTGCCCGAGGGCCTCGGCCGGCTGTTCGCGGTCGGCGCGCTGGGCGACGGGCCCTTCCCCGAGCACTACGAGCCGATCGAGTCGCCGCTGGCGGAAAAACCCGCTGCACCCGAAGGTCACCTTCAACCCGACCACCCGGCTGTTCGACAACGACCGCCAGCGCATGGGCAGCGCGGCGGACTTCCCCTACGTCGCCACCACCTACTCGATCACCGAGATGTTCCGCCACTGGACCAAGGCCTCGCGGCTCAACGCCATCGTCCAGCCCGAGCAGTTCGTCGAGATCGGCGAGCAGTTGGCGGCGCAGAAGGGCATCCGTGCCGGCGACACGGTCAAGGTCAGCTCGATGCGCGGCTTCATCAAGGCCAAGGCGGTGGTGACCAAGCGCATCGCCACCCTGGAGATCGACGGCAAGCTGGTCGACACCGTCGGTATCCCCTGCCACTGGGGATTCGAGGGCACCACCCGCAAGGGTTTCCTGGCCAACACCCTGACGCCTGCGGTTGGCGACGCCAACTCGCAGACGCCGGAGTACAAGGCCTTCCTCGTGAACATTGAAAAGGTCTGATGGAGGGCTTTCCATGTCCATGCAATCCCAAGACATCCTCAAGCGCTCGGCGACCAGCGCGCTGACCCCGCCGACCCAGGTCCGCGACCACAAAGCGGAGGTCGCCAAGCTGATCGACGTGAGCATCTGCATCGGCTGCAAGGCCTGCCAGGTGGCCTGCTCGGAGTGGAACGACCTGCGCGACGAGGTCGGCCAGAACGTCGGCGTCTATGACAATCCCATCGACCTCAGCGCCAAGAGCTGGACGGTGATGCGCTTCGACGAGGTGCAGCAGGAGAACGGCAGGCTCGAATGGCTGATCCGCAAGGACGGCTGCATGCACTGCACGGACCCCGGCTGCCTCAAGGCCTGCCCGAGCCCGGGCGCCATCGTCCAGTACGCCAACGGCATCGTCGACTTCCAGTCCGAGCACTGCATCGGCTGCGGCTACTGCGTCGCCGGCTGTCCGTTCAACGTGCCGCGCATCAGCCAGGAGGACAACAAGGCCTACAAGTGCACCCTGTGCTCCGACCGCGTGGCGGTGGGCCAGGAGCCAGCCTGCGCCAAGACCTGCCCGACCGGGGCGATCAGCTTCGGCAGCAAGACCGACATGCAGCACCTGGCCGGCCAGCGCGTCGAGGAACTGCACGGCCGCGGCTACGCCAACGCCGGCCTCTACGATCCGCAGGGCGTCGGCGGTACCCACGTGATGTACGTGCTGCACCATGCCGACAAACCCGAGCTGTACCACAACCTGCCCAAAGACCCGCGCATCAGCAGCGCGATCCACGGCTGGAAGGGCTGGATGAAGCCGGCCGCCGCCGTGGCCTTCTTCGCCACCCTGGCCGGCACCCTGTTCCACTACGTCGGCGTCGGCCCGAACCAGGTCGACGAGCATGAGGAGACCGAGGTATGAACAAGCGCGACATGATCCTGCGCACCCGCTTCCCCGAGCGTGCCTGCCACTGGGTGATGGTGATCTGCTTCTTCCTCGCCGCGCTCTCCGGGCTGTCCTGGTTCTTCCCGACCCTCAGCGGTCTCGGCGCCGTGCTCGGCACGCCGCAGATGGCGCGCATCCTGCACCCCTTCCTCGGCGTCGTGGTGTTCCTCGCCCTGGTCTATCTGTTCGTCCGCTTCGTTAAGTACAACCTGCCGGAGCGCGAGGACCTCGCCTGGTTCGCCAACCTCAAGGACGTGCTGCTCGGCAACCACGACAAGCCCTTGCAGATCGGCAAGTACAACGCCGGCCAGAAGATCCTGTTCTGGGGGATCATGAGCCTGATCAGCGTGCTGCTGCTCAGCGGCCTGGTGATCTGGCGGCCGTACTTCGCCCCGGCCTTCCCCATCCCGCTGATCCGCCTCGGCCTGTTCCTGCACGCCGCCGCCGGCATCGCGCTGATCCTCTTGATCCTCGGCCACGCCTACCTGGCCTTCTGGGTCAAGGGCTCGATTTCCGGGATGGTCACCGGCTACGTCTCGCGCGCCTGGGCTAGGAGCCACCACGACCGCTGGTATCGGCAGATCTCCAGCAAGCCGGCCAAGAGCGAGGGCAGCGAATGAACAGCATCCGTCTGGTTGCCGACGAGAAGCCGAGCGGTGGCGTCGGTGCCATCGTGCCGCTGATTCTGCCTACGCTGGAAAACCGCTACGGCCGCCGCGCCGCGCGCCTGCGTCAGCTCGCCGAGGGGCACCCGATGGCCGACTACCTGCGCTTCGCCGCCGGCATCGCCGGGGCGCAGCAGCAGGTCGCCCTGGCGCTGCCGCTGCCCGCGGCGCTGGCCGCCACGCTGTCCGCCCGTCTGGGCGGGCCGCTGCCGCCGCTGGAGGCCACCGGCCTGCCGCGTGAGCGGCACTGGCGCGAACTGCTGCAGGGCCTGCTCGAACGTCTGCCGGCCGCGGCGAATTCGGCCGTGGCGCAGACCCTCGCCGGGCTGCGCGGCTGCGACGGGATCGCCCTGGAGAAGCTGGCCGACGCCCTGCTGGCCGGCGACTACGCCACGGTCGGCAGCGACCGTGCGCCCTTCCTCTGGGCCGCGCTGTCGCTGTACTGGACGCAGATGGCCGCACAGCTGTCGGCCGCCGGCCAGGCCGGCGTCGGCGAGGGGCGCCAGTGCTGCCCGGTGTGTGGTGGCGCGCCGGTGGCCAGCGTGATCCGCGGCGGCGCCCAGAGCGGCCTGCGCTACCTCCAGTGCGGGCTGTGCGAGAGCCGCTGGCACATGGTGCGCACCAAGTGCAGCCACTGCGAGGAGGGCGGCCGGCTCGACTACTGGTCGCTGGACAGCGAGCAGGCGGCGATCCGCTCGGAAAGCTGCGGCGACTGCAACAGCTACCTCAAGGTCCTCCACGAGGACCGCGACCCGCAGCTGGAGGTGATCGCCGACGACCTGGCCTCCCTGGCGCTGGACGCCGAGGTGGAGCGCCAGGGCTTCTACCGCAGCGGCCTCAATCCGTTCCTTTTCCCCGGCTGAGCGGGGGCGAGGCACCGAATCCCTTTGACGAGAATCCCCATGGCCAGTGCACTGCAAGACGGCTTCGGACGCACCATCGACTACCTGCGGCTGTCGGTGACCGACCGCTGCGACTTCCGCTGCGTCTACTGCATGGCCGAGGACATGCGCTTCCTGCCGCGCCAGCAGATCCTCGGCCTCGAGGAGCTGTACCGCCTGGCTCGGCTGTTCGTCGGCCGCGGAGTGAAGAAGATCCGCCTCACCGGCGGCGAGCCGCTGGTGCGCCGGGGCATCCTCGGTCTGTGCGAGCGGATCGCCGCCTTGCCCGGCCTGCGCGAACTGGTGATGACCACCAACGGCTCGCAGCTGGTCAGGCTGGCCCGCCCGCTGGCCGAGGCCGGGGTGACGCGCCTCAACATCAGCCTGGACAGCCTGGACCCGGCGCGCTTTCGCGCCATCACCCGCACCGGCGAGCTGGCGCGGGTGCTCGACGGCATCGAGACGGCCTGCGCCGCCGGCTTCGAGCGGATCAAGCTGAATGCCGTGGTGATGCAGGGGCGCAACGCCGACGAGGTGCTCGAGCTGGTCGACTACGCCGTGGCGCGCGGGCTGGACATCAGCTTCATCGAGGAGATGCCGCTGGGCGAGGTCGGCCGTGCGCGCGGCGAGGCCTTCTGTTCCAGCGACGAGGTGAGGGCGCGGATCGCCAGCCGCTACGCGCTGCTCGACTGCGCCGAGCAGAGCGGCGGGCCGGCGCGCTACGTGCGTCTGCCGGCGCATCCGGCCAGCCGCATCGGCTTCATCTCGCCGCACAGCCACAACTTCTGCGCCAACTGCAACCGCCTGCGGCTGACCGTCGAGGGCCGCCTGCTGCTCTGCCTCGGCCACGAGCAGTCGCTGGATCTGCGCGCCCTGCTGCGCCGCCACCCGACCGACGACCGGCCGCTGGTGGACGCCATCGACCGCGCCCTGCTGCACAAGCCGCAGCAGCACGACTTCGCCGCGAGCGGAGAGGTTCAGCTGCTGCGCTTCATGAATGCCAGCGGGGATAGCGGGAGACGTGCGCGGGGCGGGGAAGCGGTAGGAGCCGGCAAGCCGGCTCCTACCGACGTGGTGCGCTACTTGCTGCCGGGCTTGCGCGGCCGACGCGGCTTGGCGGTCTTCTGCGCCGGGGCCGAGGCCGGGGTGGTTTTCGCACTGGTCGGCGCGGCTGCGGCCGGAGGGATCTCCGTCGTGGCCGGCGTGGCTTCGACCGGAGCCGGAGCGGCCTCGATCGGAGCCGCAGAGGCCTCCGTGCCGAGCGGTGCGGCTTCGGCGGCGGGCGGCGCTTCCACCGGCTCCGCGATCACCGTGTTGGCGCGGATGCGGATGTGCGGCTTGGGCGCGGCGGCCAGCGGGGCCTCGGCCGGCACTTCGGCAGCCGGCTCGGCCGGCGTGGGTGCCGCGGCCGGTTCGACCGCTTCGGGCTCGGGAGCGCGGGCGGTGGTTTCCGGCGCGACCGCCGGGACCGGCTCGATCAGCGCATCCTGGCGGGGCGCCGGCACGGCGGTTTCGGCGGCGATGTGCACCTTCGGCGCGGCGGCCGGCGGTGCGCTTTCCGGAGCGGCGGCCGAAGCGGCCGCGCTCGCCTCGGCGGGCACCTTCGCGACCGCCTCCGGTCCTTCCAGGCGCGGCCGGGCGAAGTCCGCCGGCGGCAGTTCGAGCACCTCGAACAGCTGACGCCAGAGTGCCCCCAGCGCGCCGTCGCTGCGCAGCCAGCCGGGCTCGATGTCCATCACCTCGGCGAGGATCTGCCGGCGCACGGCGGCTTCGGGCAGCATCTCGGGCAGCGTCTGCAGGCTCTCTTCGGGATAGGCGAACACCAGCAGGTTCTGCTGGCGGGTGATTTCCCGCAGGCTGGCGACGTCCGGGATGTGCGGGTCGGCGCTGGCCCGGCGGCGGTAGTCCTTGACGATGCTTTCCAGCATGGACTTGTCCAGCCGGCCGCTGGCCCGGGCGAGCAGCAGCAGGATGCGGATCGCCGCCTCCCGCGCGCCGCCCTTCGGCAGGGTTTTGTACAGGCGCGCGAGCAGGGCCCGGTCCCGTTCGCTGGCGAATGCCTCGAGCGCTCGCGTCCGCTGGCCGCCGGTGAGGGTGCTGAGCCCGCCGTAGAGCATGTGGAAGGCCATCTCCTGGCCGGCATCGCGCAGGTCCCGGCAGGTGTCCAGGGCGTTCTCGACGCAGCCGGAGAAGAACGCCTGCCAGGCCAGCAGCGGATTGTCGGGGCGCGCCGGGCGGCGCTGCTGGCGGACCAGCCCGGCGCTGCCGGGCAGCCACCAGAGTGCCGGGTTCAGGCTGCTCCAGGCCAGCCGCTGCAGGTGGAAGGGGTGGCTCTGGCGCAACTGGTCGGCGACCGGCTCGTTGATCGCCCGGCTCAGCCAGGGGCGTACCGTCCAGTCGTAGAGGGTGCTGTTGATCGCCGAGACACGGTCGACCAATTCGAACTCGCGCTCGTCGTCGCGGCCGTCGTCCTCGGCGATGATGTCGGCGATCCGCCGCGACTCGAAATGCACCTGGTAGGACTGCGGGCCGCCATCCGGATGCGGCACGTCGTCGATGATCAGCTCGAACAGGCCGGGTGGCAGGGCCTTGATCGCGTCGATGGCGCCGAGCAGCTGGCGGTGCTCGCGGCGCGCCACCTGGCCGGAGACGAAGATGCCCAGGTGGCCGGCGCTGGCGTGCTTGAGGTAGATGATGGTGCGCCCCGAGGAGTGCAGCGCCAGGTCGGAGGGGTAGAGGTCGGCGATCCAGTTCAGGGCCTGCTGCGGCGGGGTGATGTTGTCGCCGTAGGAGCAGAACACCACCACCGGCGCCTCGATCTGGCGCAGGTCGGTGAGGGTGCCCTGGCCGCCGCTCAGGCGGTTGCCGATGAACATCTCGTCGACGATGGTCTCGATTTCCTCGCTGTTGAACAGGTTGGGGCTGCCCCACCAGCGCTCGAAATCGAGGAAGCGAGGCGCTTCGCTGTCTATGCTGGAGAAAAGCTCGTAGTACTTGTCCCACCAGGTGTGGGCCGGGTCGAGGTTCTCGAAGTTGCTGACCAGCCAGGTGCCGTCGAAGCGGCCGTTGCCGAGGTCGCTGCCCAGGCGGGTCATCCAGGCGCCGCCGAGCAGGCCGCCGGCGTAGCGCATCGGGTTGCGGCCGTTGACCCCGGCCCAGTAGGACAGCGGGGCGCCGACCACCACCAGCAGGCCCGGCAGCTCGGGACGCAGCGCCGCCAGCCCCATGAGCGCCCAGCCGGCCTGGCAGTTGCCGATCAGCACCGGCTTGCCGGCCTGGGCATGGCGCTCGCTGACCAGTTCGATGAAGCGCGCCTGGGCGAGGGCGATGTCGCCCAGCGTCTGACCCGGTTCCGAGCTGTGGCTGAAGGAGATGAAGTAGGTCGGGTGTCCGGCGCGCAGGCTTTCGCCGATCTCCGACTCCTCCTTGAAGCCGCCGATGCCGGCGCCGTGGCCGCCGCGCGGGTCGATGACGATCACCGGCGGCAGGGACGGGTCGGTCGTCTGGCCCGGACCGGGCAGGATGTGCAGCAGCGAGTAGTTCACCGGGGCCGGCAGGTCGCGGCCGTCGAGCAGCAGTTCGTGGTCGAACTTGAGCAGCACCGGGTAGCCGGCCTGGCGGTGGTGCAGGGTGTTGTCGGCGCGCTGGCGCAGGGTGTCCCAGAACAGCAGGGTGCGCTGGTTGAGGTCGCCCAGGTAGTCGAGCCAGTCGGCGGCGCCGGGCGGCTGCGGGGGGCATTCGGCCAGCCGCTGCAGGGACGCCTCCCGGCGCCGCTGGAGGCTGTCCTGCAGGTTGCTTGCCTGCAACTTCTGCAGCTTGCCGATATGCTGGAGGTAGTTGTGGAAAGAGGAGAAGCAGTCTTCCTGCTGCGCAAAAAAGGTCTCCTGGCTCATGATCACCCTCTTCGTGTCGGAGTAAGGCCAAGCAGCGCGCTCCTCCAGGGAAGCCAGCGGATGTGGATTCGTGGGGCGTGGAGGCTCGGGGACAATGGCCCGTTTCTTATAGCGGAGGGTACAGCGGCGAGCAAACTTTTTTTGCGATGCAAAAATTCCATGCAGCAAGGCATGCAGCAAAGTAATAATGCGGCAGACGGTCCGCCGCGATCCGGCGCGCCTGGCCGATCCGGTCGTTGCCTTTGGGAGATCCAGACATGTCCATCTTTGATCCGAACGCATTCCTGAGCGGCCCGCCGTCCGGGCTAGAGGCCGCGCAGCGCCTTGGCGAGGGAATGATCGACAGCAGCGAGCGGCTCGTCCGGCTGCAGTTCCAGGCGCTGCACATGGCCAGCGACAGCTTCTTCGCCGGCTGGCGGCGGCTGCTCTCGGTGCGCGGGCCGGCGCAGGCCGCCGAGCTGTCGCCGGCGACCCAG
Organism: Azotobacter tropicalis; assembly: GCF_059739045.1. Classification (NCBI taxonomy): domain Bacteria; kingdom Pseudomonadati; phylum Pseudomonadota; class Gammaproteobacteria; order Pseudomonadales; family Pseudomonadaceae; genus Azotobacter; species Azotobacter tropicalis. The sequence goes on along the minus strand of NZ_AP046059.1, from coordinate 2,488,524 downwards.
GCGGAGCGGCTGCTGGAGTACGGGCAGCAGGTCCAGGCGCTGGCGGCAGAGGGCCAGAAGGTCCTTCTCGATCTGGCCCGCCAGCAGATGGATACCGGCGCCCGGCAGCTGCGTGGCATGGTCGAGGAAGTGGCACGGAACGCCCCGGCCGACGCCGAGCCGCTGGTGGACGTCCTGACGGCCGCGGCGAAGGGCGTCGACTGCCTGTACGGGCGCAGCCTGAAAGCGGCCGGCCAGGGCGTGGTGCTGGCCGACAACGTGATCCGCCTGAGCCGCGAGGCCGGTCGCGCGGCCACCGGCCGTCCCAAGGGCTGAGCGGACGTCGGAGGAGCGGCCTCGAGCGCACTCATCGCGGCCGGGCCGCTCCCCTGGCGGTTGGCCTTCCGGCGACCGCCCCGGCCTCCCGCCTCAGGCGCCGAGATGCCGGGCCAGATCGGCGATCGCCGTTTCCGCTGTCGCGCTGTGCCCCGCCCAGCTGCAGGCGAGCATCAGGTTGCGCGGCAGGCCGAAGTCTTCCACCAACCAGCCCTGCGCATCGCGTCCGTCTGCCCCGTGGGGCACCTGGGCGCGCAGGTCGCCGGCCGGCGCGAAGCAGGCCCACACCGGCTTGCCGAGAGCCACGGCCAGGCCCGCCTCGAACACCGTGCCGGAGTCCGGCTCCGCGCCGCGGAAGGGTTCGAGATTGGCCAGCACGGCATCGGCGCTGCGCAGCAGGGCCAAATTCGCCGCGAAGATCCACTGCGCCGCCGCGGCCGGTGCAAGGCCTGCGGGCAGGGTATTGTCCAGGGGGTAGAGGCCTTGCAGGCCGTGCCAGGCGCACAGCCGCTTGAGATGCTCGCCGCGTTCGACGGCGTCGGGGCGGAATACGTCCGGTCCGGCCAGATAGATCTTCGGCATGGCGTTTCCCTCGCTGCGTTTCCGGGCGGGGCCGGCAGGGCGCCGGTCCGTCCCTGCGCTGAGGTTCGCTCGCAGGCGGGGAAAGGGCAAGCCGGGCGGCGTCAGAAACCGCCGCAGCCGCGACCCATGACGCTGTATTCGATGGTGTGCCGCTCGCCGTGGCTGTCTTCGTAGACCATCTGAATCGGCACCACTGCGCAGACGTCGGGAATCTCGTCGGTGCGGATGACCTTGGCGATATCCAGGTCCATCGAGTAATCGTAGCGCCTGGCATCGGGCGAGTCCGGGCCGCTGGCAGGCACGGCTTGTCCTTCCGCGACGGCCAAGCACGAAAAGCCGGCCAGCGCCAGCGACAAGGTCAGAGTTTTCATTGGCATTATCTGTGGGGGCCGCATCGGGGGGCGCCGGCCGGTCTCCCGAAGGAGCCGGCCGGCGCTGGTGCTCAACAGGCGGAGAGAAGCGGCCGCTGGGCAAAGGACCTTCCTGCGTCGTCAATCGCTCCCGGAAGGCCCGAGCACTGTAATGAGTACGCCGGGCGGATTACAGGGCCGATTGCGACAAGGAGCGTTGAGCGGATCGGCAACAATGCTGCCGTTTAACCGCTCTGGCAGCCGCGGCCCGTGACCAGGTATTCGAGGACGTGGCGCTTGCCCCGGCTGTCCTCGTAGGTCATCTGCACCGGCACAACACCGCAGACCTCTGGAATGGCGGGACTCTCGATGACTCGGTCGATGTCCAGGTTCATTCCATACGTATAGCGTTCCACTTCCAACGATTCCTGGGTATTCGCGGGATCGTCGGCTCCTCCTCGGCAGCCACCGCGCACGAAATCCCAGCCAAAGCCAGCAAGGCCAACGCTTTCATCGAAAATTACCTGTAGAGCGAAACTTTATCGAGAACTTGCCCGGCCTCGCGTGAGCCGGGCCAAGTACTTGTCCAACGTGTGGATATAGCGGTTGGGCAATCGGTTGCTTCCGGTTCGGCAACTTCTTTCCGGAAGGTGAGTTCATTTTAAAATTTGTGAAAAAGCCGTTACATAGGCAATAACCACAAGGACTGTTGCGTAGATAAGCAACAATGCCCGCGGCAGGCGCGGTACGCAGGGACCGTCGGCTCGACAAGGTGTCGGCATAGAGAGAGCTCTGTGCATTGCACGTCACAATGCAGGTGGCTCTTCCTGGCGAGGCGGCAAGTCCGAGAAGTTGCCGCGAAGTTGCGTCGGATATACACGCCAGAGAGAAAAGAGGTGCAGGAAAGTTTGCCGGAGAAGTTGCCCGGCAAGAGAAGAAGAACAGGCGGAAAAAGAAAGCTGTTGTTTCGACTGCCGGCGCCGGGCGAACTTGGGAGGCGCTCTGCAAGTTATGCGGAAGTTCGAAGTTCCCGGAGCGGTTCTCTGCTCGACCGGGTGGCCGGTCGGCTCGCGGCCGGGACCCGATGCCCCGGCCGCTTCCGGCGTCTACCAGCGATCCGGCAGCGGACGCGGCCGGTCAGCGGGCGGCGTGACGATCACCGTGCAGGTCAGGCCGGCCGCCAGGGTCACGCCCTCCGGCACCTCGTCGAGCTGGATGCGCACCGGAATCCGCCGCGCCAGGCGCACCCAGTTGAAGGTCGGGTTGACGTCGGCGACCAGATCGCGGCTTTCCGGGTTGTCGCGATCGTAGATGCCGCGGGCGATGCTGTCGACCCGGCCGGTCAGGCGCTCGCCGCTCATCAGGCGCAGGTCGGCCTTGTCGCCGACGCGGATCAGCGGCAGGCGGGTTTCCTCGAAGTAGCCGTAGACGTAGAAGGAGTGGCTGTCGACCAGGGCCATGGCCGCCTCGCCGCGGTTGGCGAAGTCGCCCTCGAAGACGTTGAGGTTGGTGACGTAGCCGTCCACCGGGGCGCGCACCTCGGTGCGGCTCAGGTTGAGCTTGGCCACCTCGAGCTGCGCCAGCGCCTCCTGGTAGTCGGCCTGGGAGGCGTTGGCCAGGTGGGTGGCGTTGGTGCGGCTTTCCCTCGAGACCACCATCGAGTCCAGGTCGGTCCGCCGCTCGGCGTTCTCCTGGTTCATCTGCAACTGGGCCTTGCGCGCGGCTACCAGGGCCTCGGCCTGCTTCAGCGCCAGGCGGTAGTGTTCGTCGTCGATGCGCAGCAGCAGGTCGCCCTTCCTGACCTGCTGGTTGTCCTTCACCGCCACCTTGACCACCAGGCCGGCGACGTCGGGGGCGATGTTGACCACGTCGGCGCGTACCCGGCCGTCGCGGGTCCAGGGCGAATCCATGTAATGCACCCACAACGTACGCACGATGTAGGCGGCGGCGGCGAACACCAGCAGGGTGAAGACGACACTGATGACTCTTTTCCAGGACATATCCGGGCCTATGTGGGGGGCGATTCAGCGGTAGATGTACAGGGTGATCAGCCCGTACAGGCAGGTGAACAGGCTCATGCGCAGCAGCGTGGGGTGCCAGGCGTGGCGGTACAGGCCGAACCAGGCGGCCAGCCGGTCCAGGGCCCAGCCGCCGGCCAGGGTGGCCAGGAACAGCAGGGTCAGGCTCGGCATGTAGACGCCGAACAGGGCGATTTCACGGGGCATTGGCGAGTCTCCCGGCAGCGTTGGCGGAGCCCTCGGCCAGCGGCGAGCGGGGGTCGAGCAGCGAGCTGCGGATGAAGTGCAGGTAGCTGAGGACCCGGCGCAGCGGCGAGGAGTCGAATTGCGGCGGGCGCGGCTCGGGGGTTTCGCGCACCGCCTGGATGGCCTGCTCGACCGCGGCCAGGGCGCGCTGGCGGTTGGCCTCGTCGGGCTGGATGAACAGGCGCACCAGGGCGCGGCCCATGGCCCGCACGCCCTGCTGCCAGGGCATGTCTGCTGCATAGCAGGGCTCGTCCGGCAGGCCGGCCTGCTCCTGGCGCAGCTCGATCACCGCATGGCCGATCTCCAGCACTGCGAACATCCAGCGCAGCAGCTGGCGCTGCACGTCCGGGCGGCGCGCCGCCAGGCCGTAGGCCTGGTTGAGCAGGTCGCGGGTGCCGCTCTCGAAACCGTCGACCAGGCCCTTGAGCTTGCCGCTGACGGCGAACACCACGCGCATCCGCAGGTCCCGCTCCAGGCGCCGCCACAGCCAGGGACGGTCGGGCGGCAGGATCAGCATGGAAGCCACCACCATGCCCATGGAGGCGATGACCGCCAGGTACTCGTTGAAGAAGCGGTAGGGCAGGTAGTGGGTCTGGTTGGCCGGCAGGGCGAGCATGCAGAACCAGATCAGCAGGCCGACGCCGTAGCCGAGGGTCTGCGGGCGGGCGAGCAGGAAGGCGCCGAAGGCGATCACCGGCACCAGCGAGGCATAGAGCAGGGCGAAGCCGTCCAGCCAGGGGAAGACCCAGAACTGCAGGACGAAGCCGACCACCGCGCTGCCGCTTGCGCCGACCAGCAGCTGGCGGCTCAGGCGCGCGGGGTTGGCCGAGGTCGAGCTGAGCGCCGAGACCAGCCCGGCGGTGAGCACGAAGGTGCTGCCGCTGGGCCAGGAGCTGGCCAGCCAGAAGGCGCTGAGCGCGAGGATCAGCAGGGCGCAGCGGATGCCCGCCACCGCCGCGGCCATGCCGTTGGCGCGCGGGGTGAAGCTGCCCTTCCAGTTCTCCCGGGCGTGATGCTGGTCGGCCAGCGAGGCGTGGGTCTGGGCGTAGCCGTGCAGGTCGTCGGCGAAGCGGAACAGCAGTTCGGCGGCGGTGTTGAAGTCGGTCAGCTGCGCCTCGTCGGCCTGCTGCTCGAGCAGTTGCTGGCGGCCGTCGCGGATGCGCTGCATCAGCGCCTGCTTGCTGATTTGCAGGCCGCGGGCCAGGTTCGCCGCGTCCTGCTCGTTGTACAGGCGTTCGGCGAGCGGCGCGAGCTCCGAGCCGACCTGCGCCAGGCATGGCTGCAGGGCCGCGAGGACGCGGGCGCCGCGCTCGCCCTGCAGGCGCTGCAGCAGCTGGTAGAGGGCATGGAAGCGGGTCGAGAGGACCATGAACTCGTTGTTCAGGCGCGCCAGGCGACCGCTGCGCAGACGGATGTTGGGGTCTTCGAAGGCGCTGGCGTTGCGCAGGTTCTCCAGGGCCACGGCCTGGGCGGCGAAGCGCGCGCTGAGCTGTTCCATGCGTTGCGGCTCCAGCCCGCCGGCGAGGCCTTCGCAGGCGAACCCGGCGAAGTCGCGAAAGCGCGTGGCGAGGGTGCTGCGCAGGGTGGCGCCGCTGGTCTGCGGGAGGATCAGGCCCATCACCAGGCCGGTGCAGAGAATCCCCACGGTGATTTCCAGCACCCGCCAGAGGGCCTGCATGAAGGCGCCGTCCGGGTCGAAGGTGGCCGGCAGGCCGATCATCACCGCGGTGTAGCCGGCGAGCACGCAGGCATAGCCGCGAAAGTCCCGGTAGCGTGCCGCGCCGGCGGTGCACAGGCCGACCCAGATCGCCAGGCAGAGCAAAAACAGCACGCGCTCCTGGTTGAACAGGGCGATCAGGGTGACCATCACCGCCAGCCCCAGCAGGGTGCCGATGATGCGGTAGAAGCTCTTGGCCAGGACTTCGCCGCTCTGCCGCTGCATGACGATGAACACCGTGGCCAGCACGGTGCTCGGTTGCGGCAGTTCCAGGCGATAGGCCAGCCAGAGGGCGACGAAGGCGGTGAGCAGGGCCTTGAACACGAACACCCAGGTCAGCCCCTCGCTCAGCGCCCAGTCGCCCAGGGCGCGACGGAAGGCGCCGACCGGCGCGTCAGCCACGGTTTTCATGGGGATTCCTCAGTGGCGGCCGGGAATGTGCAGGGAAATCTCGCGAGCGTCCAGTTGCTCGGGGGCGGGGCCGCCGTTCTGTGCCAGTATGCCACCGCCGAGCTCCACCCAGAGACCGGCCTGTGCGGTCAGGTGCTCGGCGTGCACCTGCTGTTCGAGGAATTGCTGGTCGAACAGCTGGGTCTGCGCCTCGAGCACCGAGCGGTAGTCGGTCAGACCGCGGCGGTAGGCTTCCTCGGCCAACTGGTAGCGGCGCTCGGCGGTTTCCAGGCCATGACCGACGAAGACCTCCTGCTCGTGCAGCGAGTGCAGGCGGATCAACTGGTCGGACACGCCCTTGAGCGCCTCCACCAGGGTCTGGTTGTACTGCTCGACGGCCATGTCGTAGGCGGCGGTGGCCTCGCCGAGCTTGCCGCGCCGGCGGCCGCCGTCGAACACCGGCAGGCTCAGGGTCGGGCCGATGCCGTAGGTCAGCTTGCTGCCGTTGGTCAGGAAGTTCAGCACGTCGCCGGTCGTCGAGCCCGAGCCGAGGAAGGCGACCAGGTTGACGTTGGGATAGAAGTCCGCCTTGGCCACCTCGATGCCGCGCGCCTCGGCGGCCACCTGCCAGCGCCGTGCGACCACGTCCGGACGGTGGCCGAGCAGCTCCAGCGGCAGGTTCGACGGCAGGGCGGGTTCGCCATGCAGCGACAGCTTCGGGCGCTGGAGCCGTTCGCCCTCGCCCGGCCCCTTGCCGGCCAGGGCGGCCAGCTGGTTGCGGGTCAGGGCGATGGCCTCGTGGATCAGGTCGACCTGACGATGGGCCTCCGGCAGCGGCGACTCGGCCTCGCTGACCTCCAGCTGGGTGCCGATGCCGATCGCCAGGCGCTTGCGGGCCAGGGTCAGGAGTTTTTCGTTCTGCTTGAGTTCGGCCTCGGCGATGTCCAGCCGGGCATGGTGCAGGGCCAGCTGAATGTAGGCGCTCACCACGCTGTTCTGCAGCTCCAGCGCTGCGGCGCGCTCCTCGGTCGCGGCCACCTCGGCCAGGCTCAGGGCCCGTTCGGTGTCGCTGCGCAGGCGGCCCCACAGGTCGAGGTCGTAGTTCATGCCCAGCGACGAGGTGTTGTTCCAGCCGGTGGTGTCGCCGAGCAGGCCGGGACCGTAGAAATAGCGGTCGGCCGGCCAGTGCTTGCGCTGCACCGAGGCGTCGAACTTCACTTGCGGCGCATGCTCCGACTCGGCGACCCCGGCCATCGCCCGCGCCTGGCGCACGCGTGCGGTGGCCACGGCCAGGTCGGGGCTGTCGGCCAGGGCCATCTCGACCCAGGCGTTCAGTTGCGGGTCTCCATAGGCTTCCCACCAACGCTCGTCAGGCCATTCCGCCTCCCTGGCGGCCTTGTCGATCGTCTTGTCGGTCAGCAGCTCGGCGTCGTTCAGACGCAGCGCTTGGGGGATGATGCCTTTGCTGTTGATGCAGCCGGAGAGTGTCGAGAACACAGCGAGCAGACTGGACAGGCAAAGGCCCGACCACAGATTGCGAGACACTGTAGTGATCCTGATATACGGGAGGAGGGCAAAAGGTCTTGCGACAGATCAATTCTAAGAGGCTGCAGGAGCCAGAATAAGGCAACAGTTTGATGATGAATTTTGTACTAAAAGGCCATAATACTTGGCAGACTTCCTGCCAGCATCAGCCCGTGATGCGCCCGGCTTCCGTCATCCAGCAGAACAGTGATCCATGGACATCCTTTCCCACATGCGCATCTTCGTCTGCGTGGCGGAGACCGGCAGCTTCACCGCCGCCGCGACCCGCCTCGACCTGACCACCTCCTACGTCTCGCGGGCGGTCGCCTCCCTGGAGAGCCACCTGCGCACCCGCCTGCTGCACCGCACCACCCGGCGCATCGCCCTCACCGAGGCCGGGCAGCGCTACCTGCAGCGCTGCGAGCAGATCCTCGGCTACATCGAGGAAGCCGAGGCCGAGGCCAGCCAGGCCCATGCGCGCCCCGCCGGCAACCTGAAGGTCCATGCAGTGACCGGCATCGGCCACCACTACCTGATCAAGGCCGTCGCCGAGTACTGCGAGCAGTATCCGGAGGTCAGCTTCGACCTGACCCTGGCCAACCGCACCACCGACATTCTCGAGGAAGGCTACGACGTCTCGGTGGTGACCGCGCCGGAACTGCCGGACTCGGGCTTCATCTCCAAGCAGCTCGGCAAGATCTACAGCGTGCTCTGCGCCTCGCCGGCCTACCTCGCCCGCCGCGGCCTGCCCCGCGCGCCGGGCGACCTCGCCGCGCACCGCTGCCTGCGCCTGGTCTATCCGGTGATGAGCCTGGACCGGTGGCTGCTCGACGGCCCGGCCGGCGAGGAGCTGGTGACCATCAGCCAGACCCATTTCCAGGTCAACACCGTCGATGCCATGACCGTGGCGCTCAAGGCCGGCATGGGGATCGGCGCCCTGCCGGTCTACTCGGCGCTGGAGAGCCTGCAGAACGGCAGCCTGGTGCGCGTGCTGCCCGAGTACACGCTCTATCCGCTCGGCGTCTATGCGCTGTACCCGTCGCGGCAGTACCTGGATGCGAAGATCCGCACCTGGGTGGAGTTCCTGCGCGACTACATCCCGCGCCATCTGGAGGCCGATCTGCGCAGCCTGGGCGAGTGCAGCCGGTCCGGGCCGGTGCCTCAGGGGGTCGCCGACGCCTTGCCGGGCAGGTAGGTGCGGCTGTCGAGCAGCACCGGCGTGGCGACCGGCTGGCCTTGCGCCAGGCGCTTGAGCATGCGGTAGCTCTGCCGGCCGATCTCGCGGCTGTCCAGGCTCAGATAGGCCTGCACCAGTCCGTCCTCGAGCAGCGCGAGCAGCTGCTCGCCGGGTTCGCTGACGGTCATGACGATGGCCGGGCGCCGGTTTTCGGCGTCGAGCGCGGCGAGCAGCGGGCCGATCTGCTGGCGAAATGCCCGCGGCTCGTAGAGCGGCCAACTGCCGAGGCTGACGATCATGTCGACCGGCAGGGTTTGCAGCAGGGTGTCCAGTTGCAGCAGCGCGTTCTGCTGATTGTCGGCACCATACAGCGGGCAGCGCCTGACCTCGTGCCAGCCGTTCTCGCCGCCCAGCGGCCCGCCCCCCGCCGCGCCATTGACGCCGCGCAGCTGCTGACGCAGGCCCGCGAGGCGTTCGCGCAGGTTGGTGTCCTGCGGGCTGCTGGTCAGCACGCACAGTCTGCCGCCCTGCGGCCTCAGGCGCTGGGCGATCTGGCCGAGCTGCCGGCCGAAGGCCGGATTGTCGATACCGACGTAGCCGTGGCGCAGATGCCGCTCGGCCGGCGCGAAGTCCGAATCGAAGGTGATCAGCGGCGTCCGCCCCAAGCGTTTCAGCGCGTGCTCGGCCAGCCAGCGGGAGTCGGTCACCGACAGGGCGATACCGTCGAAGCCGCGCTCGAGGGCCTGCTCCAGGGCGTGGTTCTGCCGGCGGAAATGCGCCGGCCCCGCCGCGCCCAGCAGCAGGCAGGTGTCGCCCTCGGCCGCCGCGGCTTCGGCGCAGCCTTCGCCGGCCTGGATGAAGAAGTGCTGGTCGGTCCGCTTGGCGAGCAGGGCGAACTGCAGGGCCTCGGCGCTGGCGAGGGGCGCGAGCAGCAGCGCACCGAGCAGGCCGGCAAGGAACGGGCGGCGGAGAGACGGTCTGTTCAAGCCGGGTCCTTGGGGCGACTGCATCCCGGCGCGCCGCCCATGCTTTCAGGGTTTTTCGTGCCTGGGAGCCCCTTGGGCGGATCCTATCTCCTGCCGAGGCGGGCATTGGCGAAACGACGATGTAGTTTAGGCGAGATTGGCGCAAGCCGCTGATCGTGGCGCGCCGGGAGGGAAGCAGCGGGAGCGGAACGGGGCTGCGCGCTCCAGCCGCCATGCCTGGCGGACGGAGGCGTTTTGCAGGCGCAAAACAAAGGAGGCGGGTCGCCCCGCCTCCTTGGTCTGTTTCGCTCTTCCCTGGTTCACCATCCTGGTGAATCGCCGTCCTGCGATGTCCCTGGCTGCCATCCTTGCCAGCCTGCGTCGTTCCGTCGACCTGAGAGTGATACTAGTCCTTCGGCCGGACGGGACAAGCGAGCGAAAAATCTCCGCTTGCCCGACGTGCATGTTGCGGTGCAGCAAAGCAGCCCCGGCGATTCAACAATTTGGCATTTGGCCAGTATTGTGCGGAAGGTGTATCCATCCCTTTTTGCTGACCTCATGTGTAGTCAATGGCTTACAAGGCGCGGCAGAAAGCGGAAGGAAACGCCTTATCGGTACAGCCAGCGTGCGAGTTCCTCCAGATTGGCCACCACGATCTGCTGGGCGGCGGCTTTCGGTTCGATCTTGGTGGTATCGATCTGGAAGCGCTGCAACACGTACTGCACCAGGGCGCCGCGGCTGGCGACCGCCAGGTGCCCGTCGCGCATGCCGTAGTCGGTTTCGATGATCGCCTTCTGCTCGGCGCTGAGGCGCGGGTCCGGTTCGATGCGGATGGTCACTTCGGTATTCCAGCCTTCGTCCCCGTCCCGGCCATGGTTCGAGGCATCCAGCAGTTCCGGCGCGCCGCGCAGGCGGCTCAGCACGAAGTCCCGGTAGGCGCGGTTCTTCTCGCAGTAGGCGCGCGCGTGCCAGCGCATGCCGGTGTAGACCAGCGTATGGGGCGCGATAAGGCGCACCTCCGGCAGCGGGTTGGCCAGGGACACGTACTCGGTTTCCAGACGCAGCCCCTCGCGGCAGGCCTTGAGCAGTGGCCGCAGCACCTCGGCGCGCACCGTGCGATCGGGCACCCGCAGCACCTCGGTGTGCGCATAGGCCAGGGCCAGGCCCTCGATGTGCGGTGCGCGCTCGTGGCTCTGGTTCAGCAGGTGCAGGTAGGCGCTGGCGCTGTCGTCGATGAACAGCGGGCGGAACTTCGGGCTGGGCACGTAGCCCTTGAGGCGCCGGTCATATGTAAGGTTTTTGGGCGCATGCTCGCTGATGTAGGTGTTGATGTCCTTGGACGCCTGCTGCCGGCTGATGCCGAAGCTCTGCATCAGGTGCTGCGTGGTCAGCCGCCCTTCCCACCAGGCGATCGTCTCGATCAGCCGATAGCGCAATGCCAGGTCCCAGCGCACCTGGGCAATCGATTGGTCCCGTTTCATGGCCTCTCCATCCGTACGAAAACTTTACCTGTACAAGTCCACATTCTGGATATGTCTTTTGAGGCTACATATCCTGCCGCGGTCACTCGGGACGTGCTGCCAGATCAAGAGGAGAAGGAATGGAAGTCATGGGTCAACTGTGCGAGGTGGACGGCCTGCTGCTGCTGGGCGGCCTGTCCGTGCTGGGTCTGCTGGCGCAGGGGCTGCGGATCGTCCACCAGGAGGATGCGCTTGCCGAGGCCTGGGCCGCCCTGGGTCACCTGCGCGACGCGGAACTGGAGCTGCAGCAGGCCTGCCGCGATCTGCGCTCGATGCTGCGCGCCGAACGGGCGCGCTGCGAGCGGCTGGAAATACAGCTGAGGCTGCTGCGCCAATGGTCGGTGGAATAGGGCAAAACGCCGTGGCCGGCCTGGGCGAACCCGGGGTTTGTGGTCAATGGCCGTGATATTGCAGTAATCTTGCGGCCAGACCCACTTCTCTCCGCGGACCGTGTTTCAGTCCAGCGCTTGCCTCGTCTGCCAGGGAACCGGCAGCAGGATGGACGGCCGCAATGCCGTCCGCCGATCCGCATGTTCTCCTGGCAAGGCTCCTGAACAGCGGCGCACCACAGCCCGACAGGAGCTCCTCGTTGTCCCGCAAAAAATGCTCGCCCGTCTTCGGCCTGATCCGGCTCTGCGCCCTCTTGCCCTGGTGGCTGAGCCTGCCCGCCGGTTTCGGCGCCTGGTGGTATTTGCATCCGCTCGCCGGGCAGGGCGCGCAGGCCGCGCTGGACAGCCTGTCCCTGCCCGACAGCCTGGCGGAGCTGGAAAAGCTCGTGCAGGACCTGCGCCGCGATCCGCAGCAGGCCTTGGAGCCGCTCGTGCCGCTCGCCGCCTGGGCTGGCCAGTACCTGCTGCCCGGCCTGCTGGGCCTCGGCGCGCTGTTGTCGATCGGCCGGCAAATGAAGCGCGGCTGGCTGTTTCGCAAGGCGCTGAACAACCCGGCAGCCGTTTCCGACGGGATCGACTGGCAGCAGTTCGAACGCCTGGTCGGCGAGGTGTTCCGCCGCCAGGGCTATGCCGTCGAGGAAACCGGCAACGCCGGTCCGGACGGCGGTGTCGACCTCATCGTGCGCAAGGGCCGCAAGCGGTTTCTGGTGCAGTGCAAGCAGTGGCGCGCCCTCAAGGTCGGCGTCAAGGTGGTCCGCGAACTCTACGGGGTGGTCGCGGCGCAGGGCGCCGCCGGCGGCTTCGTGGTGACCTCCGGGAGTTTCACCGAAGACGCCCGGCAGTTCGCCGCCAGCTGCAAGCTGACCTTGATCGATGGCGAAACCCTCGACTACTGGATCGCCGGAGCGGCCGGCCGCTCGGCCCCGGAAGCCTCGGTGCGCCATTGCCCGCTCTGCCGCTCGCCCATGGTGCGGCGCACCATCAAGCGCGGCAGCAAGGCCGGCACCCAGTTCTGGAGCTGCTCGAACTACCCGGAGTGCCGGGGTACGCGGGCATGACGAGGCCAATGCCCGACAATTCTTCGCCGTAACCGTGACGCTGGATAGAGGTGCGCTCCAGCGGCGCTTTCTCGGCGCGATTCCCGGCGGGTACCCTATCCGCGACGCTGTCCCTGGCACGACAACCGGCGCCAGCGCCGCGGGCCGTCCGGAGCAGTGGCCGGGCCGCGCGCGGGAGCCAGTTCGGGACGGCTTGGGCCGGACGGATGCTCAGGCCTGCGGTTCCGCGCCGGTTTCCGGCGCTTCCTGCGAGCCTTTTCCAGATGGCGCCTGCGTCGGGAGATCCGGGGTGCGGCCTGCCTCCTTGAGATAGGCGGCGATCGCGTCGGCGCCGCGCACGCCGCTCTGGCCCGGCTCGACCCGGCCGAGGGTGTCGCGCAGGTAGTCGCGCTGGCGCTGCGCGAAGTCCGGGTGGGTGCGCAGCGCGGCGTCGAGGGCCGCCTCCAGGCCGTCGATGTCGTCGAGCACCGGACCGAGCTGCCAGAAGCGGTAGTGCAGGTCCTCCTGCCAGGCGACCCGGCGCGGGTTGAGGAACAGGCAGGGCCGGGGTTCGGTGAGGAACTCGACCACCTGGCTGCTGACGTCGCCCAGGTAGAGGTCGGCGGCCAGGGTGTAGGTCATGTCGACGCAGCGGTCGCTGCCCAGGTCGATGAGCATGTGCGGGTGGTGCTGGTAGTCGCGGAAGGCTTGGTACTTTTCCGGGGTCGGCGCATCGAACATGCGGATGTGCGGGGCGAAGATCAGGTTGTAGGCGGTGCTGCGGGCGAAATGGTCGAGCACCTGGCGGCCGACCAGCGGCCAGGAGGACAGGTCCTCCTCGAAGTGCGGGTTGTAGAGCACGGTCGGCCGGTCGTTGTCGAACAGCCGGGGCCGCTCGCCGTTGCGCCGGACGATCCAGTCGAGCTTGGCGTAGATGCCGGCGACGAAGCGGCCGGGCTTCGCGTAGCCCAGTTCGAGCAGGCGGCGCGCCTCCTTTTCGCCGGGCAGCAGCAAGAAGTCGAAATTCGCCAGTTCCGGAGAGAAGGCCACGGCACGGTCGCCGGCGCCGTGCTTGGTGCCGATCAGCTTCAGGCTGGCGGGGCAGAGCTTGCGCAGGTAGAGCGAGGTGCGCTCGGGGTGACGATGGCGTCGAACCCGGAATAGTACAGCTGGTTCGCCTGCAGGACCCGCTTCTTGCTGCCGACGGCGCCGTCGCGGTGGCGAATCCAGGCCGACCAGGGGTAATACAGGCAGTCGAAGTGCAGGGGCACCGGGCCGACCCGGTCGCGGATCAGGCGGCGGGCGAAGCGCAGGTTGTGCCGCGAGCCGGCGATGTGCACCTCCAGGTCCGGGTAGCGCTGCGCCAGGGCGACGGCGATCGGCAGGGAGTGGAAGATCTGGTGGACCTGGGCGTTGTAGGGGAAGCAGATCCGCGGGCGAGGCGCGCGTTCCCCGGGCGTGCCCGCCGCCTGCGCCCAGCGCTGCAGGCGGTCGTGGCGGATGGCGTGGTCATCCTGGCGCGACAGGTGCGCGAGGAGCAGGGCCAGGCCGTAGCCGAGCAGGGCGAGCAGCTCGCCTCCGTCGATGACCGCCTGCAGTGCGGGATAGGCGACCTGCGGGCCGTCGAGCAGGCCGTCCTTGACGATCCACAGCACATGGGCGACGACCTGGGCGGCCGCGGCGGCCCACATCAGCCGTTCGATGAAGGCCCCGGCCAGATAGGGCAAGCTGGCGCGGAACAGCAGGGCGGCGGCGGCCGCCCAGAGGCCGATGACGGCCCAGAAGGGCGCGTGATCGAGCGTGTCGGCGGCGGTTTCGCCGGTCCAGATCAGCAGCATGCCGGCGCAGCCCATGAGCCACTGGTCGCGTACCAGCCGGTTGCGCCGCTTGTTGATCGCCTGGAGAGCGGTGAACGCCAGCCCCAGCGAGGCGACCAGGGTGCTCGAGATTTCCAGGGGGGAGGCGCCGGGCTGCGGCGGTGCGCTCCAGAACAGCTGCGCCATCAGCGTCGCCAGCGCATAGAGCGCGGCGCCGGCCAGCAGCCAGTGTCCCGGCGTTAGCGGCCAGTAGCCGCGATAATCCTTCATGCTCGTCATGGGGTCCTCGGAACTGCAATGGACTGCCGTCTCGTCGGTCGAGTCGGCGCGTTCGACTATCGGGAGCTGGGGGCTGGCAGGGCGGAGACTGCACCGGGAGTTGCCGGCCATGCCGGCAATCTGTCTGGTTGATTCGACGGGCAGTTTCGGCGCCCCGGCGCCGATAGGGTGTTGCCAGGCCGGATCGCGGCGCCGCGGGACAGCGGCCCGCGGGGTGCCAGCGAGACGGGTGGCAATCTGCGCGCGAGGGTAAAGCAAAACGGGAGGATGCAGAAGCCGAGGGCAATGCGGCGGCGCAGGGCGGGCGACGGCATCCGCAGCCGGCGCGTCCGAGCGGCGGACACGCCGGCTCGGAAGGTTCAGGCCCGGTAGCGGGCGCGCGTGCCGCGGCGGCCTGCTTCGGGGTGTGCCGTCAGCGTGCGCAGGCCCTCGCCGCGCAGATAGGCGACGATCGCCGCGGCGCCGCGCACGCCGCTCTGGCCCGGCTCGACCCGGCCGAGGGTGTCGCGCAGGTAGTCGCGCTGGCGCTGCGCGAAGTCCGGGTGGGTGCGCAGCGCGGCGTCGAGGGCCGCCTCCAGGCCGTCGATGTCGTCGAGCACCGGACCGAGCTGCCAGAAGCGGTAGTGCAGGTCCTCCTGCCAGGCGACCCGGCGCGGGTTGAGGAACAGGCAGGGCCGGGGTTCGGTGAGGAACTCGACCACCTGGCTGCTGACGTCGCCCAGGTAGAGGTCGGCGGCCAGGGTGTAGGTCATGTCGACGCAGCGGTCGCTGCCCAGGTCGATGAGCATGTGCGGGTGGTGCTGGTAGTCGCGGAAGGCTTGGTACTTTTCCGGGGTCGGCGCATCGAACATGCGGATGTGCGGGGCGAAGATCAGGTTGTAGGCGGTGCTGCGGGCGAAATGGTCGAGCACCTGGCGGCCGACCAGCGGCCAGGAGGACAGGTCCTCCTCGAAGTGCGGGTTGTAGAGCACGGTCGGCCGGTCGTTGTCGAACAGCCGGGGCCGCTCGCCGTTGCGCTGGACGATCCAGTCGAGCTTGGCGTAGATGCCGGCGACGAAGCGGCCGGGCGCCGTGTAGCCTAGTTCTAGCAGGCGACTGGCCTGTTTTTCCCCGGCCAGCAGCAGGAAGTCGAATTGCGCCAAGGCTGGTGCGAAGCTGACTTCACGATCGCCGGCGCCGTGCTCGGTGCCGATCAGCTTCAGGCTCGCCGGGCAGAGCTTGCGCAGGTAGGTCGAGGTGCGCTCGGGGGTGACGATGGCGTCGAACCCGGAATAGTACAGGCGGTTCGCCCGCAGGACCCGCTTCTTGCTGCCGACGGCGCCGTCGCGGTGGCGAATCCAGGCCGACCAGGGGTGATACAGACAATCGAAGTGCAGGGGCACCGGGCCGACCCGGTCGCGGATCAGGCGGCGGGCGAAGCGCAGGTTGTGCCGCGAGCCGGCGATGTGCACCTCCAGGTCCGGGTAGCGCTGCGCCAGGGCGACGGCGATCGGCAGGGAGTGGAAGATCTGGTGGACCTGGGCGTTGTAGGGAAAGCAGATCCGCGGGCGAACCGCGCGCTCCCCGGGCGTGCCCGCCGCCTGCGCCCAGCGCTGCAGGCGGTCGTGGCAGATGGCGTGTTCGTCCTGGCGCGACAGGCGCGCGAGGAGCATGGCCAGGCCGTAGCCGAGCAGGGCGAGCAGCTCGCCGCCGTCGATGACCGCCTGCAGTGCGGGATAGGCGACCTGCGGGCCGTCGAGCAGGCCATCCTTGACGATCCAGACCGCATGGGCCGCGACCTGGGCGGCCACGCCGGCCCACAGCAGCTTCTCGATGAGGCCGACGGCGAGGTAGGGCAGCAGGCAGCGGAACAGCAGGGGGGCGCCGATCGCCCAGACGCAGACGATGATCCGGTAATCGGGGTGCTTGAGCGCGCCGGCGGCGATCTCGCCGGTCCAGATCAGCAGCATGCCGGCGCTGGCCATGAGCCAATGGCGGCGGACCAGAGGGTTGTTGCGGGTGGAGATGGCCTGGAGGACGGCGAGCGCCAGTCCCAGCGACACGGCCAGGTTGCTCGACAGTTCCACGGGCGAAACCCCGTGCCGCGTCGGCGGGGACCAGAACAGCTGCGCCATCAGCGTCGCCAGCGCATAAAGTGCCGTTCCGGCCAGCAGCCAGTATGCCGGCGACGGTAACCACCAGTGGCGGCGATCTTTCAGGTGGGTCATTGCAAGTCCTCTTTTGAGCATGCGATTACTTGGCTGACCGCGGCCAGTGGCAGGCCGGGCCAGCGCGAGGCTTGGCGGCGTGCAGGGCCGCATCGTCCCGTCCATGGCAGCACGAAAAGGGGGGTGGGAGCCGTATGAGGGCTCCCGGCATGGCGAAGGCTTCGCCGGGGATTGCCGGCCATGCCGGTGGCCTGTCCGGTCGACGCGAGGGGGACGCCCGAGGCTCGACGATGAGGCGCCGTGGCGGCTGCCTCGAAACCCGTCGTCGCATCCTTCGACCGCGAAGGCCACTGACCGCAGGGTATCAACGTTCCGCTGGGCAAAGATCAAAAAAGCATCAAGAAGGAGTTTTTCATCCGGTAGCCGGCGCGAAACGGAAACGGCTGCCGGACGCGAGCCCTGGTCGGCGGCGGCTTACCGGCCCGGCGCTCTCCCGGCCTGCGCCGGACCGTCGAGGAGCTGCCGGAGCCAGTTGCCGACCTGGCAGCTCGACAGCGCCGTCGTGCATGCCTCGCCCTGGGCCAGGGCCGCGCGGATCGCGCCGCTATCGGCGTGTCGCACGTAGTCCGCCGCCTCCTGCAGGTCCTGCGCCGCGCCGAAGCCGCCGTTGTACAGTTCGTCGAGGGCTTTCTCCCGGCTCCAGCCCTGGATGACGATGCGGTACATGGCCGCCACCAGGCCGGTACGGTTGCTGCCGTGCTTGCAATGGATCAGCACCGCTCCCAGGGCCTCGGCCTCGCGGATGCTGCGCAAGGCGTGGAGCACGTCGTCGTCATCGACGCGGTCGGCGTGCAGCGGCAGGCTGACGGTACGGATCGGCGCATCGCCCAGCCATTGCCGGTCGTCGTCCTGGATGAAGCTGATCACGGTACGAATCTTCAGTTGCTGCAGCAGGGCGAGATGTTCGCGCGCGGGCAGGGCGCTGCGGTACAGGGTCGGCGACATCGCGAAGAGGTTGAAGGACGGCTCGACGGGCGTCGCCCAGGTCCGCCGGGCGATGCCGTTCCCGGCCGGCGCCTGGCTCACGGACGCCTTGCCGTGGGCCAGGCCCAGATAGAGGCAGAGGAGGACGAGCGTGCCGATGAAGTACCAGCCTTCCGCTCCGGATCGTTTCTCGATGATCGGCTTGCCGTGCATGAACGCGCGCTCTTGTTCCGTTGCCGAGAAGAATTAACGTACCGGGGGTCAGGGATTCGTAAGGGGCGTGTGAAGAAAGCGAAAAGCCGTCCGGGAACGCCGCGGCCGGACCTGCCCGTCGCCGCTCCATCTTCCCGCAACAGCGCCCGGCTATAGTCCTCTGAGACGTCAAGGAGCAGTCCCATGCGTATCCATATCCTCTCCGACCTGCACAACGAACTGTCCCCCTTCACCCCGGCGCCGGTGGCGGCGGACGTGGTGGTGCTGGCCGGCGATATCGACGTTTCGGCGCGCGGCGTGGCCTGGGCGCGGCAGGCGTTCGACTGTCCGGTGCTCTATGTGCCGGGCAATCACGAGTACTACGGCGGCGTCCTGCAGGAAACCTTGCAGCGGATGCGCGAGGCGGCCGACGAGCGCGTGCAGGTGCTGGATTTCGACGAGGTGGTGCTGGGCGGGGTGCGTTTTCTCGGCGTCACCGCCTGGACGGATTACCGGGCGACCGGCGAGGAGGAGCTGGCGCGGCAGGTGGCGCAGCGGCGGGTCGCCGACTTCCGGCAGATCCGCTGGGGCACGCAGGCGCGCGCGCCCGTGCCCGAGGATTTCGCCGCCCTGGCCGGCCGCGCCCGCGCCTGGCTGCGCGAGGCGCTGGCGCAGCCCTTCGCCGGGCCGACGGTGGTGATCAGCCATCATGCGCCATCGCGCCGCTCGATCGCCGGCCATCCCTACGCCGGCACGCCCCTCGACGCGGCCTTCGTCAACGCCTGGGACGAGCTGATGGGCGAGGGCCTGGATCTGTGGATTCACGGCCATACCCATTACGCGGTCGACTACCAGATCGGCGGCACCCGGGTGATCTCCAATCCGCGCGGCTACGAAGGCGAGCGGATCGCCTTCGAGCCGGGCTGCGTGGTGACGGTGGAGGAGAGCGGGGTGGCCTGAGGATTGCGCCCGCTCCGATCCGTTCAGGGACGCTTGCCGAGCACCTCGGCCAGTTCGCGGATGTCCCGGACCGTGCGGTCGGGTTCGGCGGCCAGCGGATAAAGGCTCTGGCCGGGGCGGGCGACGAAGATCGCCGGCATGCCGGCGGCCTTGGCACCGGCGACATCCCAGCCGTGGGCCGCCACCAGCAGTGCCTCTTCCGGCTTGACGCCCAGCCGTTCGGCGGCCCAGCGGTAGGTGCGCAGGTGCGGCTTGTAGAGCTTGAGTTCCTCGATGCTCAGGTTGTCGGCGAACAGGTCCGCCAGTCCGGCGTTCTCGAGCTGGGTCTGCACGCCGCGGCGGGTCGAGTTGGTCAGGGTGACCAGGGTGTAGCCCTGGCTTTTCAGGGCCTGCAGGCCTTCGCGCACTTCAGGGTGGGCCGGCAGCCTGAGCAGGGGCGTGACGATCGCGCTGCGGGCCTGTTGTTCGGTCAGCGCGATGCCGTTGTTCTTCGCCACCATCAGCAGCGCGGCGGTGCCGACCGTGCCGAAGTCGTGGTACTGCCCGGTGGCGCTTTCGACCAGCGAGTGATGCAGCATGGTCGAGAACCACAGCGGCAGCAGGTCCTGCCGGCCACCCAGGGCGGCGCCGACCGATTGGCGCATGGACGCCAGGTCGAGCAGGGTTTCGTTCACATCGAAGAAGATGACCTTGGGTTTTCGGTCGGTCTGCCCTGGCGCGGGCTCGGCAAGGGCGGGTTGCGGACCGGCCATGAGGAAGGTCAGCAGCAACGTCAGGAGCGCATGAAGGGGACGCATCGGGGATTCCTTGACGATGGACTCAAGGGCTTTCCCGGCGGGGCCGTCCGGCCAGCGGACGGCAGCCGTTGCGGGAGGCCGAAAGAAAATCCCCTCGGGGCGAGGGGGAGGTCGGGGCGGGACGGCTTACAGGGCCGCCTGGGTGGGCTGGGGCGGGGCCTCGGCGGCTTCCGGGGCGACCGGCATGAAGTTCAGCTGCAGGCGCTCGCTGGTCATGGCGCGGACGCTGTTGGTCAGCTCGAGGTTGTCGTTGAGCTTCTGGCCGTAGGAGGGAATGATCTCCTTCAGCTTAGCCTGCCACTCGGGGGTCTTGACCTTGTCCTTGAAGGTCTTCTCCAGCACGGTGAGCATGATCGGCGCGGCGGTGGAAGCGCCCGGCGAAGCACCCAGCAGCGCGGCGATGCTGCCGTCCGCGGCGGCCACCACCTCGGTGCCGAACTGCAGGACGCCGCCTTTCTCCGGATCCTTCTTGATGACCTGGACGCGCTGGCCGGCGTTGAGCAGTTTCCAGTCCTCGGCCTTGGCTTCCGGGAAGTACTCGCGCAGTTCCTCGATGCGTTCTTCCTGGCTGAGCATCAGCTGGCCGATCAGGTAGGTGCTGAGCGGCAGGTTGTCGAGGCCGGCGTGCATGATCGGCATGAAGTTGTCCGTGCTCAGCGAGCGCGGCATGTCCAGCAGCGAGCCGTTCTTCAGGAACTTGGTGGAGAAGGTGGCGAAGGGCCCGAAGAGCAGCGCGCGCTTGCCGTCGATCAGGCGGGTGTCCAGGTGCGGCACGGACATCGGCGGGGCGCCGACGGAGGCCTTGCCGTAGACCTTGGCCAGGTGACGCTCGACGACCTCGGGGTTGCTGGTGTAGAGGAACTGGCCGCCCACCGGGAAACCGGCGTAGCCGTCGGCCTCGGGGATGCCGGTCTTCTGCAGCAGCGGCAGCGCGCCGCCGCCGGCGCCGATGAACACGAACCTGGCCTTGACGGTCTTTTCCTCGCCGCCCTTGGCCAGGTCGGCGACCGTCACGCTCCAGGTGCCGTCGTCGTTGTGCTTGAAGTCGCGCACTTCGTGCTTGAGGTTCAGCTTGACGTCGTCGTGCTTGGTCAGCGCGCCCATCAGCTGGCGGGTGATTTCGCCGAAGTTGACGTCGGTGCCGATCGGCATGCGCGTCGCGGCGACCTTCTGGTCGGCCGGGCGGCCTTCCATCACCAGCGGCGCCCATTGCTCGATGGTCGCGTGGTCCTCGCTGTACTCCATGCCGCGGTACAGCGTGCTGTGCTGCATCGCCTCATGGCGCTTCTTCAGGAAGGCGACGTTCTCGTCGCCCCAGACGAAGCTGATGTGCGGCACGTCGTTGATGAAGGAGTGCGGATCGCTCAGCACGCCCTTCTCGACCTGGTGGGCCCAGAACTGCCGGGAGATCTCGAAGGATTCGGTGACCGCCAGCGCCTTGCTGATGTCGACGTGGCCGTCGGGTTTCTCGGGGGTGTAGTTCAGCTCGCAGAACGCCGAGTGGCCGGTGCCGGCGTTGTTCCAGGGGTTGGAGCTTTCCGCGGCGACCTGGTCGAGGCGCTCGTAGATGTCGATCGTCCAGGCGGGCTCCAGCTCCTTGAGGTAGGTGCCGAGGCTGGCACTCATGATGCCGCCGCCGATCAGCAGAACGTCCACGGTCTTCTCCGCGTCGTCCTGTTTGGCACAGCCGACGATGCTGGCGCACAGGAAAGTCAGTAACAGTTTTTTCATAAGACGGACCTGTTGAAGGTGTGAGTAGGTTTCGCAAGGCTCCGGCGAGCACGGGGTGGCGCGCTGCCGACGGCCGGTCGGGATCGCCGACGGGGCCTGCCGCTACTGGCGATGAAGCTGTCGCATCCGGATCAACTGTTGTTCTTGTTCGGCACGTCCGGGCCGGCCGCGCGCTCGCGCAAGGCCGTCTGAACCTGCTTCTCCTGGAGGGCGGCGCCCGACTCGGTCGGGCGCACACCCGTCGATGCGCTGGCCTTTCGTTTCCGAAAGGCTTTCGTCGGTGGATGCAGGGCTGGCCTGCATGCACGAAGGTGCAAGGAGCAGGATGTATGCCATTCGTGTGAAAGCGCCGAAAATCCATGCTCTGGAGCAAGAATCGGGTGTTTTCCGGTGGGCCTGTGGCGAAATGTCGCCATCGCTGGGGTGTTGAACCCGCCGCGGAAGGCGGAATTCCGCCCGGGACTGGCTGGCGAAGCTGAGCGGGCGTTGCGGGAACCAGCGAAGCGACGGACTGCAGGTGCCGGCACTGGCCGAAAGCGGAACGAGGTACAAGACTGAACGGGTATGGCCTTGCGCTAGTCGCTGCGCAGGACATGGAGCCCGCCGACGAGGCGCGTCCGCGGACCTGCATTCAGGATGGAGTCGTTCCTATGAAAGCCGAGCACCTGCACCTTCTCGCCGATCTTTCCGTCTGTCCGACGGCTACCGTGCGCACCCGGCTGATCGCGGCCCGCCGCCTTTGCCGGGTCTTCGCCCGGGAGCTGGACAGCATCCGCGCCGAACGCCGCGCCCTGCGCCGCCAGGCCGGCAAGCTGCGGCCCTTCCTGCCGTTCACCGGGCTCGCCGTGGCCGACCTGGAGCGACAGGCTTCCAGCCACCGGAGCGATGCCATGGGCGATCTGTACCGGGCCCTGGCGAGCTTCGGACGCCCTCTGCTGCTGGATCGCGGGGGGATCGCCGAGTCCCTGGGCTTCGACGGCCTGTGCGACCTGCTGAACGTGAATCCGGCGCACCGCAGCGAGGTCCGCCGTCAGGGGCCGGTCAAGCTGCTGGAGATCGTCTTCGTCGAGGCCCTGGAAGACAGCGCCGCACACCGGGGCGGCGCCTGGAAGGACGGTCCGCTGTTCAACGCCTGCCACTACGCCCTCGTGGAGTTCGTCCGCGCGAATGCCGTCGCGCGGCGGCCGCCCGCGGCGCCGAAGCTGCGGTTGGTGAAGGGCGGTTAGGCGCTTTTGGAGTGCCCTCTCCCCGGCGGGGGAGAGGGGAAGGGGAATCTCAAGCGGCGGCGCCGGCGTCCAGCAGTTGCTGCAGGGCCACGCCGGCGCCTTCCAGGCCCGGATACTCGGCGGTCACCAGCCAGACCGGCACGCCCTCGACGTAATGGCTCATGCAACCCTTGCTGCACAGGCTCTTGGCGAAGCCGCTGGACTGGAAGAAGGCGGAGAAGCGCGGGATCACCCCGCCGACGATGTACACCCCGCCGCGCGCGCCGAGGGTCAGCACGCCGTTGCCGGCGACGCGGCCGAGCCAGACGCAGAACAGGCTCAGCACCTCTTCGGCGATCGGGTCGCCGGCCAGCGCGGCGCTGCTGATCTCGGCGGGCGAGGTCAGGCGCGGCACCTGGTTGTCCAGGGTGCAGATCGAGCGGTAGAGGCGCACCAGGCCGCTACCGCTGAGGATGTCCTCGGCGCGCACGTGACCGAGTTCGGCGAACAGCTGCTGCCACAGGGCCGCTTCGCGCAGGCTGCCGATCGGCAGGTCGACGTGCCCGCCCTCGCCGGGCAGCACCTGCCAGCCCTGGCCGCGGTCGGGCAGCAGGGTGCTGACGCCGAGCCCGGTGCCCGGGCCGATCACCAGCGCCGGCCGGTCCGGCTCGGCTGCGCCGGGGCAGATCTGGATGCGCTCGTGCTCGCGCAGGCGCGTCATGCCCAGCGCCATGGCGGTGAAGTCGTTGATCAGCAGCAGGTGGTCCAGCTGCAGTGCCTTGCGGAACGCCGTGCGGTTGAGCGTCCAGTGGTTGTTGGTGAAGCGGAAGTCCTCGCCGGACACCGGCCCGGCGCAGCCCAGACACAGGCTGGAGAGGCTGTCCAGCGCCAGCCCGAGGGCGGACAGGTAATCCTCGATGGCCCGCTCCGGAGTGGCGAATTCGGCGGCGGCCAGCGTGCGTACCGACTCGAGCCGACCGTTCTTCCAGAGGGCGAAGCGCGCATTGGTGCCCCCGATGTCACCGACCATTGCCAGTTTCATTGCAGGCCCTCCGGCAACGTGGAGTACGCCATGGGCATGAGGGTCAAAAGCGAGCGAGGAGCTGGGACGTGGGTTTCGACAGTCATGGATTTCGCGCTCTTGTTGCTTTGATGAAATAGGGGGAGTGCCGCCGCTGCCTGCGCAAGGCGACACGCCGGCTCCTGCGGAGGAGCCGGCGTGTCGTCGGGCGCGGGCAGCGTTCAGCCGGCCATGTGGGGGCGACGCGCATACCAGCCATAGGCGGCGATGCCGGCGTAGCAGACGGCCGGAACGGCCAGGGCCGGAGCGAGTGCCGACAGGTCGGCGACGAAGCCGGTGAGCGGCGGCACGATGGCGCCACCGACGATCGCGCAGCAGATCAGGCCCGACCCTTCGGCGGCCCGCTTGCCGAGCCCTTCGGAGGCCAGGGTGAAGATCGTCGGGAACATGATGGAGTTGAACAGCCCGACCGCCAGCAGCGTCCAGCCGGCGATGCCGCCGGTCGACAGGGCCGACGTGGCGATCAGGGTGATCGCGGCGGTGGCGGCGAAGGCCAGCAGCTTGCCGGGAGCGTAGCGGCGCATCAGGGCCGCGCCGATGAAGCGGCCCAGCATGGCGCCACCCCAGTAGAAGGCCACGTGCTTGCCGGCCTCTTCCGCGGCCAGGCCCAGGGTTGTCGGGAGCCGCAGGTAGTCGGTGAGCAGGCTGCCGATCGCCACCTCGGCGCCGACGTACAGGAAGATGCAGGAAGCGCCGAGGGCGAAGCGCGGCTGCTTGAGCAGGTCGAGGGCGGAGAACGGATTGAGGCGCTCGGGCTTGCCGGAGGACTTCAGCGCGTTGCGCTGCAGCCAGACGATGGCGGCGATCAGGCAGATCACCAGGGCGATGCCGGCATAGGTGTTGCTGATGACGCTGGCCTCATGGGCCAGGAACGCCGTGAGTTCGGAGGCCGACAGGGTCGCCGGGTCCACTTCGTTCAGGGCGCCGAGGATCAGGATGGCGCCGATGTAGGGGGCGACGGTGGTGCCCAGCGAATTGAAGCCCTGGCCCAGGGTCAGCCGGCTGTGCGCGGTCGAGCCCGGCCCGAGCAGCGACAGCAGAGGGTTGGCCACCACCTGAACGGTGGTGACGCCCACCGCCAGGATGAACAGGGCGCCGAGGAATACCGGGAACAGCGTCGACAAGGTCGCCGGTATGAACATCAGACAGCCGAGCGCCATGGTCAGCAGGCCGACCACGGCGGCCTTCATGTAGCCGATGCGCGCGATCAGCAGGCCGGCCGGTATGGACGCCACGAAGTAGGCGAAGAAGAACGCCGACTGCACCAGCATGGCCTCGGTATAGCTGAGGCTGAACAGGCTTTTCAGCTTGGGCACCAGCACGTCGTTGAGACTGGTCAGGCCGCCGAAGATGAAGAACAGGGCGAAGACATACAGGCTCAGTTTCCGCGTTTCGGTTGTTGCCGGGCTATCCGTGTCGGCTGCGTTAAAGGTCGTTTCCACAGTCGTCATCGCGTGTTTCCTCTTGTTGTGATTGTTGCTTTCAAGGAGCCCTCTGCCAGCACGCGGAGCGCTGCCCGGCAGGAGTTTCAAATCGGGAATCGGTGTTCCGGGGCGGCCGGAAACCTGGCCGGCCGCCTGCGGTATGCGTCTTTCGGGGACGATTCAGCCTCTGGCTGTCACGGCCGGGCGCGACTCGGCTTGGCTCGCCGGTCAGGCGGTGCGCAAGAGGGTGCTGAGACTGCCGACGAGAGAGAGGGAGCGCCTTCGAGGTTCGGCGTCTGCCGTGCCGTACCGGGCGAACGGCTGGAGAGCGCGGAGCGGGCTACGGCTGGTAGCTCTTGGATTGTTCGATATGGCGATGGATGAGCGCATAGGACACCTCGATGCAGGGGTAGCGCTATCTGTGGCGAGGAGCCCTTGCCACGGCAGACAGCGTTGCTGCCATCCTGCTTGTTGTTCTTGTCGATTGCCGCTTTGGCGTTGTCTCAGAGCGGCTGTTCGGGGCGGAGTCGCACCGGACCCAAGGGCGCACTGCTTGGACAGCGCTACCTTAATGCCTCGGATTTAGTTTGGCAAGCAGCCCGATTTCTGGAGTTTATTCGTTGGTAAATCGTTTCACCAGTGTATTTTATCGTTACCTGCTACTCTTTTGTCTGTAGGTTGAGGCACGGATTGCCGGCAGTGTTTTCGGCGGGGAAAGGCGGAGCAAGCAGTCGTACCGAAGATCGCCAGACCGACCGGTATCGGCGCGCGTGCAGGGGAAAATGGCACCGGGGCCGTGGCTGGTCCGTTTTCCTAGGTGCGCTATCGCAATTTGCTGGACAAACAACGCTCGGCCCGGTCAGGGCGCGTTTTGGCCTTCAATGAGCGCGTGGCACCCGGCCCTGGCGGGCCGCACCACGAAGTCCGCTCGATCGTCGCCTGGCATGGCTGGAGGCCGTCTTGTCCAGGCGCAGAGTACTTGGTCGTCTTGGGTCGAAGGCCCGAGACAACTGCACTGCTTGATGTTATTCCGGCCGGCCTAGCATAAGAGGTCTTCGGTTTGCGAAGTGTCCGCCAGGTGCCTATTGGCGGCCGGTTGGGACTCGACGGACTTGTTGCAGGAAGTCTCCGCCAACATTTCGAGGAGGGCGTTGGCGCGGGCTCTCTCATAGTAGGCTTTGTTTCTGAAGAACTTCGCTGACGCCTTGTTGTTGTTTTCGCCGCATAGCTCATTGGCGGTATCGAGATAAACATGAGCTAATTCAAAGCGCCGATAAGCGCAGCGTGTCAATCCGTCCATTTCAAAATGACTCCCGAAACCAATGCTTTATAGAGTTGGTCGAGCCTGCTCGACTTTTATAGTTAAGTATTGAAATGACGTTGTCTCTCGCTGTAGAGCAGCTTGGCGACGAACGGTCATGGTGATTTGTCGTGCGAATAATGCTCCCAATAATTGTGTGGGCTAATATTTATCATTTTTTCGTGAAAATTTTCGCGATCTGAAACAGGTCTGAAGTTTGTGCTCGGCCGGTATCGAGAGGATAGTGGCAACGACTGCATAAACGTTAGGGCTGCGGCGTTCAGGCAAGATCGGCTGGCAACTCTGCATGATGGATAGTTGCCCTCGCGTTTCCATCCTTGTGCAAATACGCTTCCGGCGTCCATACCCAACCTGCGATATCGGTTGGCCGCCCCTGCGCTCCGCCGTCTGGCTTCGACGAAGACGATGTTCTACGCTCAATTCTTTCGAGCGTTTTGTGGTCTCTTTTTCCTGCGCAGCCGATTCGTTGCCTTGGAGAAACGCTTATGAATGCATTCGAAATCATTCAGCGAGCCAAAGACGAAGGCGTCACCCTCACCTCGAGAGGCCGGCGCCTGCATCTGCAGGCGGAGCATCTGCCGCCCCCTGACCTGTTGGCCGATCTGCAGGCCCACAAGGCCCTGGTCATCGAGATCCTGAACGCCGCCAAGGAGCATCCACGACGCAACGTCTGGACGGTCGCGATGCCGGGCTATCGACTCACTCTGATCGGCCCTTTCATGAACCGCAAGCAAGCCTTGGCCATCGCCCGCTGGCGCTGGGGAGATGCCGAGATCGTCGACGAGTGAGGCGTGGTCGCCGGAGCGATCTGCACGAACACGCGCTCGCTTCGGCTCCGCCGGGGCGTGAGGCGCTAGCTACTGAGGGCGATGAGGCGAGCGAGTCGAGGAAAGCACGGCAGTCCGTGGCCCGTCCCCGGGCGTGATCGACAGCGTCTGGTCGGGACGCTATCCGGGGCACTGTCTATTCTTCGAAAGAGAGATTGGAGCGTTTCTGAAGTTACTGTTCAGCCAGAACACCCTATATATCGGGCTGGACTTCGATATATAGGGGTGCGGATAAAAAGTTGCTACAGCATCCTGTTTCCTGAAGAAAAACAGGATTGCGCCGTTGGCTATTTACACGCTTAGTTTTCGCTTAGTTTTGCCACCTCATCGATATCGGGATAGGGACTATCCTCTTGCTCCTCTTTTGCTTTGACTTTTAAGCCTAGTCCATACTTTTCATCAGGGATTGCATCGCTGCCAACCGGGTAAAGGCTATGCATCATGTCGATCTCCTTATCTACTTCTTTATCCAAAACGAAGCCCTCTTACCTTAAGCAAATCTTTTATCTCAACGTAGCTCGGACAAAGAAAATTGCAACTATCGAGATGATGAGCAGGCACTCGGCTCCAAGATGAAATTGGCAAACGTCGAGTCCGGCTGCGCGTCGGGCACAGGACTTGTTTGCTTTTCTCTGTTCGGCCGGCCTCTATAAAAGCGGCAAAACGGCAGAGCCGATTCTCCGGTCACTGAACCAGGAAAGCCGGGGCGTTTGAAAAGGCAGTGCCGAGCCAACCGGCCAGGGATCGGCATGAATATGCCCCGGCGGTTCGGACAGCTGTTCGAGCGACAATCCCGAGTGCTCCTCTGGCAACTCGGTACAGTGCTCGCAGGTAAGGCCTCGGAGCGTCGGACAACCGATCGTCCTTGACGCGAGGTTGGAGTATCCAGACGAGGGCGGATACGGTCAGGCGCAAACAAAAAACCGGCTGCAAGAGCCGGTTTTTTGGATTTCCGCGTTGCTCGGGAGCAAGCGGAAGGATGTTTGTGGTGCCGGCACCAGGAATCGAACCCGGGACCTACTGATTACAAGGAACCCACTTACTGATTAAAAATCAGTAGGTTAGCGATCAGAATTTTACGCATGCGCGCCCCTTGAGGCCGCTTTCCATGCGGCCACAGATCCTTGTTTTACGTGGGGAAATCAGTCGGATGAGGGGTTTACGAGGGGCAGGCTGAGGTCGTAGATGTCCATCATGGATTCGTCACGGTGGCCGCTGGCCTCCTGCTTTTCGGCACGGGTGCCGACAGTGTCGGTGATGCCGCGACGCTTGAGGTCGTGCAGGCCGAAGCGCTGCTCCTGGGTGATGACGCCATCCTTGATCGCTTCGGTGATGAAGCGCTGCCAGGCAGTGTCCAGGCTCGATTTCTGCAGAGCGCCGCCATGCGAGGCCACGATGACTCGGCGCAGGGCAGGGGAGATAGGGACCGGAAAGGATCGCTTGGCCCAGATGTCGTTGCGGATCGCCTTTGCCGAATCCCAGGCCTCGCGCAGGCGAGGGGACCAGCGCACGATATTGTCCCGGCTACCCTTGCGGCGATTCGTCAGCACGCCTTCCTCGAGCTCGTTTGCGTCGGTGAGGGTCACCGTCTCGATGCCTCGCAGTCGGCAGAGATAGCCGATCTCCATGACGCACCAGAGGTAGGCTGGGCAAGCGCCTGGCTGGCCGCGCTTGAGCTTGCCCAGCTCCCGGGCACGCTGGATCAGCACCGTCATGACATCCTGGTCGGGAAGACGACGCTGGCGGCGCTCGATCGGGGCCTCGATGCCCAGCGCGGGGTTGTTCTCGAGGTAGCCCCGATTGCGCCCCCACTGCATGACCCGACGCAGGTAGCGCAGCGCGTGGGCAGCTTTTGATGGCGTCCCTTCGTCGGCGATGCGGTCAATGATGCGCTGGACCAGGGCAGGGGTGAACTTGCGGACGTCCAGCTCGCCAAGCGGCTTGCCGATCTTAGTTGGGATCTGCAGCAGGACGTCGCGGGAATAGCAGTAGTCGGCCTGGGTCTTCAGACTCAGACGCTTCAGCTGCTGGCTGTCGTGGAATTGCTCGCAGAGGTAGCGCAGGCTGTCGCGATCTACACCGTTGCGATCCTCCATGATCCGGTGCAGCTCTGAAAGCGTAACGGATGGCGGTGCAAGGTTGGTTCGGCGCTGACTGCCGGCCTCGTCGGTATAAAGGGTGTACCAGACGCCCAATCCTCGGTGATCGAAGTAAACGGCCGCCGGGAGGGCGGCCTGATCGATGTGGGCGGGTATCCTGGGATTGTGCTTTCGCTTCCTGCCTCGTCTCATAAAATATCGGCGTTGTAGTGCTCCGGAGTGGCTGGCTTGACGCCGCCGGCCTGGTTGATGAGTGCTATGGTAGTCCAAGGGCCAGTACGGCCGCGGAACAATCTCACCCCCTGCTCGATGAGGGTACGCTCGACATCCGCCCGGCGCTGGTATCCGGTGATGCGCTGCAGGTCCTCGAAGGTGAGGATGCTCGAGCCTGTCATGCGCCGTCACCTCCTACTGGAAGCCACTCCCGCCGCCTCCCCAACTGCCGGCGCATCTCCTCAACCAACCGCTCGACCGCTGCCGCACCACGCTTCTTGCCGACGAACTCGCGCAGCTCCTCGATCCGCTCCGGCGAGGTGTAGCCCTTGCGCAACCAGGTGTGCGCCTCGGCCTCGAGGAGCTGCTGGCGTACCGGAATATCGCTCACGCTCGCGTTCTCCGATTTCCGCTGGCGATCTCACGCAACGTGGGAAGGCTCGTGCGAAGCAACCACCTACCTCCAAGATGGTTACGAACCTGCTGCAGCAAGGGACGATCCTCTTGGAGACTGAGAGGGTAATTGGAGCGCATCCACTGGAAATGCAGCTCTTCCTTCCATCCGCGGCCATACTGTTCCGCAAAGCGGACCAGGGCGGCGGCCTGCTGTTCAGTGACGTGGGAATTCTTGCCGGTGCTCATACGTCACATCCGAGCAGATGATCCTCGATTCCGCCTGATGCGTTAAATCGTCCGCACTGCCATTCGGCCTTACCCATGGCCGCCTCAAGCTCACTTGCGGCTGTGTCTACAGCCCCACCCGGCTGTTCGCATGCTTCCCAATAGGCGCGGGCCTTAGCGCTTACGTCCCACAGCGCTTTCAGTAGCTCCAGCGGTACCTCCACCATTGGCTGCTCGGCCTGCCCCGGCGCTGCGCCCCTTTCGCTGATGCGGCAGCCTGCGGTATATAGCGCCTCGATTCCTGCGAGCGTGTCCCATACTCCCCCGCTGCTTGCGGCCTTCTCGAACAGCACCAGCATTTCAGCCTGAGCCGCTATGCGATCCTCTGCAGCGTCATGCTCCGGCGCTGCGGTGTCTCTACCCTCGACCTTGCAGCAGTCTGCACAGCAGCGAAACTTCTGATCTCCGAAGTACATGAACTGGTGGGCGCATGCCTGGCTCTGCTGCGCTGGCGGGGTCGGCGCAGCGGCGATGGCATCGTTCAGTGCGTTTCCGGCATTCAATATTCCCCGCGATGGGTCACGCCGATGCGGGCCTTGAGCGCGCTTACCATCTCACCCGTTGCGTCTATCGGAACCAGCCTCCACCCATCCGGCACGGACACCGTGGCCTCCTCCCGTTCCCGAACATGATCAACGAGCGCGGTAAAACAGCGTGCGAAAGGTGAGCTGGACGCGCGCATGGCCGCTTCGTCGAATTTCTCGACGATGTCATCACTCGATACAAAAACCCACGCCTCTTCGGTCGATACGTAGTCAGCCATGGGCCACCTCCTTCAGTTCGACGTTGTCGAACCCGGGCACATCGACATACGCACCGACACAACGGATTCCGCACCACCCGAAGATCGTCTCGTCAGTGCCGCCCCAGCCCTCTTCCTCGTGCAGGTCGGCAGTCCATGCGAGTTGCGCATCTGTGTTCTTTTCACCGAAGTCAGTCCCCCCCTGTTCTAACATCACGCGGATCAGCGTGGCGCCGGCCAGACGGATGACGGCCCGCACAACATCCCCGTTCTCCTTATCCAGCCTGTAGTCGTCCCCGCTCCAGAACTCATTGATCTGCTGGGCGCGCTCCTCGGTCAGGATGCCGTGGTCTACCTCCAGGGTGACCGAGTAGTCTTCCCAGGTATCCGTCACGACGTATCGCTTGATGGGGTTCGATACGCTAGCCTCTTCCAGGCCGCTCGATAGTTGATGATCTTGCATGGTTCTCTCCTTCGCAGTGGTGGGCGCCGGGGAGCTGCCACTCCTCGGCGCCGTCTCTCAATTCCCGCGGATCTCGCGGATTTCCTGGCAACTCACGCAGCAATCGCAGCCCGGCACCGCCACCCGGCGAGCCTCCGGAATGCGCTCGCCGCAGTCCTCGCACCACAGCGCGCTTGGCGCTGCCGACCGGTAGCTCTGCCTGGCAATGGCGCTCTGCAGAATTTCCTCGGCCCGCTCGTTGGCCTGGTCGATCACGTCAGCCATCACGCTCTCCCCCAGCGCTTGCGGAAGCCCGCCCAAATGGCGTCGCCGTTCTTGAAGTACTCATGCACCTCACGCTCCGGACGGCGGTCCAGGCGCAGTACGGCGAGGCAATCCTCGAACAGCGGCGTATCCAGGCCGCGCAGCTCGACCAGGTTGAAGGGGTACGCCACCCCGTTGTAGAGGCCGAGCAGGAAGCGGCCGATGGTGCGGCTCTGACCGCTGTCGTGCTGAGCGATGGGCACCAGGCGCTGCAGCGCCTCAAGGCCTGCTGCACGGATCGCCGGGCGCTCGGCTCGCTCCTTGGTGATCTGGGTGAAATACTCTTTCGGTGTCATGGATGTCTCCTTGGCGGGTGTTCTCACGTTTCCTGAAACAGCCAACAGCGCAGCGTCTTCGGCTTGTCGAAGGCGTCGAGCATCCGGGCCGAATTCACGACCTTGTTGGCTTCGATGAACTTGGGATGTTTGCTGGTCTTGAGTAGGCGCTTGAGTTCGGTGAGCGGGGGCACCTGCTGCCGCTTATTGGCCGCCATCTCCGCAAACTCGTTGAGGTTCACGGCGATCATTCCCTCGCGGCGGGAATGGTTAAGGGCGCCCCTCTCGTCCTGGCCGTTGAGGAAGTCGTATAGCTCCCAGAACTCGACCACCTGCGGATGGTCTGCGTTGATGGCTTGCTGCCTGGCTATCGCCATCGCGCGAATTTCGGCATGCGTCGCTGCGATCTGCTCGCCGGTCAGCGGCAGAACCTCGGACATGGCGTCGACCAGGGCATATAGCTGGCTGTGGTTCTTGGCTATCCGTACGGTCCGGATCTCGGGCAGCCCGAGCAGCTGCTGCTCGTAGTCAGGAGCCCGATCGGTCACCATCTCAAGCACCTTGGCCTCCTTGGCCAGGGCCTTGAGCAGGAAGCCGCTTACCTGGCCAACAGGCATGCGCTCGAGCTTCTCCGCCATCGCCTTGCTGGCTTGGGTGTGGCTCTGCTTGGTCATGCTGACGTGCACGATCCGCTGCAGGATGGGCTCGGACGCATTGACAGGGTTGTTCTGGCCGATCACCAGGGCCCCACGGAACGGCGGCTCGCGGGTGTCGTTGCCGTTGTTCTTCACGCCGGTCGAGCGCACGCTTCGACCGTTGTAGGCAGTCTTCAGCTCGTCCCAGTCGAATTGCTTGGTCGGCGCACCGTCGACCTTCTCCCGATCCGACTCGATCAGCACGACAGGCATGTTGCCGACCTGGGCGAAGTTCCGCGCCCGGGACACGGCGGTGCCCTTGGTCGGGTCGAACCCCTCGTACTCCAGGCGGCCAAGCAGCTTCCAGAGAAACTCGATTAGGGTGGACTTGCCCGCGCCGGCCTCGCCGACCACCTCGAGGAATGGGTAGCTCTTCTGATGCTGGCGGATCTGCTCGGCGAACAGCGAGCCGAACCAGAAGGCCAGAACCACCAGCCCCTTGGCGCCGAAGCAGCGCCACAGCAGCTCGAGCCATTCCTCGCGGTAGGCATGCAGGTCAGCATTGATGCTGAGGACGGGCGACTGGCTCTGGCTCTTGATGCTGAGCCGGCCCATGTCGAAGAAGTCCTCCTCGTTCAACGAGTGGATCTGGCCATCCTTGACCGACACGTCGTTGAATACGTAGCAGCCGTGCTCCTTGCTGTAGCCGATGAAGTCGATAGTCTTCACCGTCTTCAGCCGGAACAGTTGGCTCTCCATGATCTTGTCCAGCTGCTGGCCGGTGCCCGTGTAGATGGCACCGGCAGCGATGCCGAGCAGACGCTTCTTGAATTCGTTGGCGGCGGCCACCTGCGAAGCGGTGAAGGTGTTCTTCACGCTGCCGCCGTCGTGCGGGAAGTCGATGCGGAAGTAGTACCAGGACTCGTCCGTCACCTCGTTGCGCATGTAGTACAACGCCTGCGGATAGCAGTTGGCGAGCCTAACCACCGCGCCGCATTGGCGAAGCGCTTTGTCGCGTCGCTGGCGATCGTTGAGCAGCCGGTCTTCGTGCCGCTCCGAATCCTCCAGGTCGCGCATAGCCTTGTGGAACTTCTCCAGATCCATCTTGAACCAGTACAAGCGATTATCGAATCCAAAGTGGAATTCGTTGCTCTCGTCCCAGTCGTACATGAGTACGCCCTTTTCCGAGGCACTCTCGGCCAGCAGCAGCGCCCCCTGGTAGTGGGCCACCTTTAGATCCTGCACGCACCGCTCGTCTCGCGCCTCCTCGTCCCGCTCGAACATCCAGCGCTGATGCAGGTCGTTCCAGTCGGTCTTCTTGCCGTTGCGCTGGGGGATCAGCGCCGCCTCGCAGCGGAAGCCCAGCTCGCGGGCCTTGCGGACGTGCTTACGGGTGTAGGCGCGGGCACCCGGCTCGTTGTCCAAGGCCCAGACCAGCGTCGGCAGCTTGTCGCCGGCGGCCTCCCGCTGCGCCTTCAGCTCGCGCAGCTTCGCCTCCGGGTAGCCGTTGCTGCTCATCACCGACACGGCGGCGATGCCGTGGTGCAGCAAAGCGATGGCATCGAAGATGCCCTCCACCAGCCACAGCTCGTCGACCTCGAGCAGATCCACGCACGGCGGGCACCACCACTTGCCGCGGTAGCTGTAGCCGGGCTTGAAGCGCGCCTTCTTCTTGCCGAAGCGGTGCGGCTGGTCGATCAGCCGCTCCCAGTAGCCGTCGCCCTCCATGGGGAAGCGCACGGTCGCGCTGCCGGCGTTCGCCTCGCGGTCGTAGTAGTTCTCCTGGGTGAACCAGCCCTCGATCAGCTCCAGACGAAAGCCCCTGGCGAACTCCAGGTATGCCCGGGCGCTGGCTGTCGGCTGCTGCTCGCTGGCCGGGGCGCGCTTGCTCCAGTCGTCGAACAGATCACCGTACAGATCCTTGACGTGGTACTCGACACCGCACTTGCTCTGCCGGCCGCAACGGACCAGCCAGGGATGCTCGGCATGGGTGTAGAGCTCCTTCTTCCCGCAGGCCGGGCAGGTTCCGCCGCGCATCCACTTTCGATCTCCAGAGACGGGCTTGAGGCCATACTCGGCCGTCAGCCGCTGGAGCACCTGGTGCTGCAAATCGTGATTCATGGTGTTGGCCTTACTGCGCCTGATCGAGGGCGGCCCGGAGGGCGCCGAGGGCTTTCTTCTGCGCGGCGAGCCGCGGGGAGTCGCGGAGGATTGCGCCGCTGCGCATGCTGTCCGGGATCAGCCGGTAACGGTCGGCGTACCACTGCTCTTGCAGGGCCTGGCGGAACTGCTCGCGCAGGTGCAACAGCAAGGCCTCGGCCTGTTTCGGCTCCAGCGACAACTGCATGACAACGGCGTTTTCCATGGATCTCTCCCAGATTTCGGGCGCACGTTTCCCGCCCCTCTCGTCGTGGGGCTGGTTATTCGTCAGGGGTTAAGGGGGATCAGCGCAGAGCGGAGTCCGGTCTGCTCTGTAGGCGCTGGGGCAACAAGCGCTGCGGGACGAAGGCACTCTCGCCGGTGAGCGAGTTGACCAGGCAGGCGCGCTCGGCATCGGATGCAGCGCGGGCGACAATGACTCGCCCTGCGCGCTCGGCGAGCTGGGTCATGGCCAGGTAAGCCAGGCGGTTGGCAATGAAGACCGGCACCTCCAGGCTGTTCACCAGGTAGTCGCAGGTGCGCTCGAACAGGCGCTGCTCATCACCCAAGTACTCACCGTAATGGCGGCGCAGAAACTCCAGGGCGCACGCTTGCATCTGCTCCCGGTAGTCCTGCGGGAGAACTTCTGCGCTGCTCATTGCTCTTCACTCTCCAATTGATCGATCAGGTCGATTTGTCTGCTCTCGCAGCCCTTAACGTGCGTTCGCCATAGGCGCACGCGCTCTTCCTCCGGCACGACTGGCAGGTCGAGCCCGTGTTTTGGAAGCCCTGAGGGACTGACAAACGCGACCCAGGTAAAGAACCCCTTTATCTGGGCGCCGCAGCCCGCGGCCTGGCAGGAGCCAACGTATTCCGAGGTAACCTGCGTCACGCGTGCGGAGTTGCGGACTTTCACTGGAGACCCACACACCGGGCACTCCTTGATGTACCCGCCTCCAGAATTCGGGATTCGGCCATTTGCATTCGGCTTGCGCATATCAGTCCTTTGGCTGCTGGCTGTGCAAAACAATCACTGCATGCACCTCGGCATGCCGTGCTGCGATGTGCTTGCGGTGGGCGGCCAGGATGGTTTCCACCTCCCGCTCATCGATCACCCCATCCTCCAGCGCCTCGGCGATGATCTGATCCACCCGGCCACGCTTGACGGCGGTTTTCACCGATCTGTTATAGAGATCCAGGTTATCCAGCGTCTCGGGATCAGCGATCGGCACGAACACACCGCCGTACAGGCCGCAGATATAGTCCGGCAGGTGGGTGGTTCCAGCCTGCTGCTCGAGCAGGAGGATCTGCTCGTCGCTCAGCGGGCGGTGTCCGGTGCTTTCGTACATCTGGTTGTCCAGCTTCTTCAGCGGTAGGCCAAGGCGCGCTGCAGCGCATTCGCGACCGCCCGGGTAGGCATTGATCACCGCGCTCATCACCTGCCGGCGACTCTCAAGGACGGGGCTTTTCATCTTCCTGTTTCTCCTCGCTGCAGCAGTGCTTAGTGTGAGAGCCGCTACTTTTGATACCGAGCAGCACCGCTGCGCGATGTGCCTCGCCGCGGCGTCCCTTGCGACGCCCCGCCAGCACTTCGTAAACCGTGCTTGGATGAAGGCCGTTCGCCTTGGCGAACTCCTGGACTGATACGCCCATCGCATCGAGCGCCTTGCGAGCCTCTTCCGGGGTCTTCGTCGCCTTGTCGTGGTCTGGTGGCTTGGGCATAGTTCCTAACCGTGTGAAAGTGTGTAAAAACGTGTGATTCGTGGAGTGATTGTTTCCCACGAATGTGGGCATGTCAACATGCCATTGGAGAAAATTGTGGGAATCGGTGACCGCCTCAAAGAAGAGCGGCTCCGTTTGGGTATGAACCAAACGGACTTCGCAGCCATAACCGGCGTGACGAAAAATTCGCAGTTCAACTACGAAAAGGGTGAGCGCAGCCCGGATGCCGCGTATCTGGCAGCTGCTGCCGATGCAGGGGTTGATGTCCTGTACGTGGTAACAGGGCTGAGGACGCCAATGCCTGCAGAAACGCTTTCCGAGAAGGAAAGCACAATGGTCGAGAAGTACCGCAGCCTAGGCCAAGCCGACCAGGCCTCACTGGATAGGCTTGTCGATGCGTTGGCGGAGACAGCAGGCGCATATAGCGCAAAGGCAGAAAAAAAGGCCGAATGAGCCTTTGCCATATTATTAATCGTTGTGGGGATGTTTTGTGATGCTCAACAGGAAAGTTGGAATAGCCTTTATAGTTTCGACGTTTCTTGCTCTTAGTTATGCTTGGGCAAGCAGTGAGTTCAAAGAGAAGGCCGAAAGAATATTTTCATCGTCGATCATTCAGTCAATAAATGATAATGACAACACAGGTGAAATTATTTTCAAAGCACCTGAAAGCATGCCCTCTTACTTTGTAACAAGCGACAAAGCAAGCAAGGTTTTCGCAATTGAATCTGCAAGACTTTTCAGGGACTTACCATTGCTTGAGCGCTTGAAGCTCCAAATACCAGTTAACAGCAAAACATATTCGATCAATATATCACGCCAAGAAATTGAAAAATTTTACGACACAGACTTTAAATCGATGAATGAGAATTCAGATGCTTGGCGCGAAGAATTCATTAAAAGATACGACAACAAAGAATCAAGAACAAAGTTTGCAGAAAACTTTGTCATTCAAGATAAATAAGAAGATTGAATATGCGTTCGAAGATAATTTCGGCTTTTCTGCTATCCATAGTAGCCACACTCGCATCAGCCGATCACATCACTTGCAAGGTGGTCGGCGTGTCAGACGGTGACACATTTACCTGCCTGACCGCAGCGAAGACACAGGTAAAGGTCCGCATGGCCGAAATCGATACTCCTGAGTCCAAGCAGCCCTACGGCAGCAAGTCCAAGCAGGTGCTGAGCGACCTTGTGTTCGGTAAGCAGGTCGCAGTGCATGTGCAGGAGACCGACCGCTATGGACGATCTGTTGGTCGCGTCCACGTTGGTGATGTCGACATCAATGCTCAACTGGTCAGCCAGGGGGCCGCTTGGGTCTATCGCCAGTACAGCAAGGACAAGAGCCTCCTAGTGCTCGAGGACCAGGCGCGCAAGGCCAAGCGTGGCCTGTGGGCCCTGCCGGAGTCAGAGCGCATACCGCCGTGGGAATGGCGCAAGGCTGCCCGTGATCAACGCCAGGAGAAGCGTGAGGCCTCCTCCGCGTCTGTCACCGAGAAGCGCCCAAGCGCGCCGATTGCCGCCAGTTCCAGCAGTTCCTCCTACAGTTGCTCTACGCGAAAAACATGCGGTCAGATGGCGAGCTGCGCCGAGGCTGAGTACCACCTGAATGAATGCGGCAACGGCAGGCTAGACAGGGACAATGACGGTATCCCGTGCGAAAGCCTGTGCAAATAATCGGCCCACAAGAAGACTAGCCTCGCCATGTGCGGGGCTTTTCATTTCTGACTTTACTGAGTCAAGCAGCCGTACAGGCGGCCTCAAGCAAAACCCTATTTTTTTCAAGCCATTACGTTGGGGTTTAGCCATAAATCCGTAACGGAGTAGCCTGATGAATAGCGACTTTGACCAGAAACCCGAAGCCCTCAGCACCATCGAGCAGGCCCTGCTGGTCGCCTGGCGCAAGATGTCCAGGACCGACCAGCACAGCCTGATGCGCTTCGTCGAGGCCTTGGTCAACACGAAGACCCGCACTGACACTGGAGTTAAGTCAAAAGAAACGCAGAAATAGGAAAAAGAAGGGCGCCCTAGTGGCGCCCTTCTTTAATAATACCGCCTGCATTTTCATCCTCTTCTTCTCCACTGCCCGCCCTGCCGCCGTTCCACTCGTTAGAGCGGTGTCAGGCGCTTGGGCTTGGTCTGGTCGTCAGCGGTGACCTTGCTTTCCTTGTTCACCTTCTCGTTCCGGTACCAAGCCAGGAGAGATAAAGGTCCTTATTTAATGTTGAAGACGGTTCCGCATGACTCGGCAAATGATCCAGTAACTTGAAATGGGCCAACGAGAGAGTAACTCGGCCCGAAATCCAAGGGCGTACCAGGAAGGCGATACTGAACCTCAACAACAGTTATGGGCATCTCAACTGTTGCAAGTGCGCGATTTCCTTTTGGGTAGCGCGCCAAAAGCTCTTGAGTACTTTGAATCTCAATAAACTCAACACGAAATTCATCTCCATTAGGATACTTTACGTGCAAAAGCTTACCTGATGGCGGGCACTCCAAATCCTCTTGATTGCCATGCGCCACCCAAAAATTTTCCTCCATAACAAATCGAGGCTCGCCTGTTGTTAAAATCGGGCGCATGTTAAGCATAAGATTTCCAGCTTCATCTCGATTAAACCAAATGATGAGATGGCCTTTAATTTTAAGAATCTCATATGTATCTAAATAATGATTTCCGCCAACATACGCAAGCAAGCGATTTCTTCGCCAACTAAATTGCTCCGCTACTGTGCGTGATGTCTTGGCTGCATCTCGCTTGAATTGATGTAGCTGCTCAACTGAGAATGCGCCAGCATCCGCTTGACGGTGATGGGTAGGACAGAGCGCAATCATTCCATTTACAGAATGATGGTTCTTGATATGCCAAGGGGGATCAAAATGGTGCCACTCTAGGTATGGGCTTCCGCATCCTGGAACGGGACAGCCAAAAAAAACCTCTTTTCTTAATTGCCTTCTAACATCGATTGGCGGCGTCCTATTCATTAGATCCCCCTAGAAATCTAAGGCACTCGGAGAAAACCGTTTAAATCAAAATATTGGTAGCTTTAATTATGCTGTTTATGGTTCTGTATCTTCACGCAGCCCCAACAACCAAGCAATCTTTTTCGGCTCTCTCTGCAGGGCTTATTTGTCTAAGCGTCAGCTTTCTGAAGCCTCTTCCACTCCCGCTCCACCGCCCGCTCCGCCGCCGCCTTGCTCGTGTAGAGCGGCGTCAGCCGCTTGGCCTTGGTCTGGTCGCCTGCGGTGACCTTGCTCTCCTTACCCGTCTTCTCGTCCCGGTACCAGGCCAGGACGCCGGTGTAGTCGGTCGCCTGCTCGGCCAGGTCGAGGATCTCCTCGCCATCCGGCAGCTTGGACTCCAGCTCCAGGCTGGTGGTGTAGGCGTCGGCGGTGAAGCTGTGTGCGACATGGGCGCCCAGCCAGGTGATGGCGGCGATCTCGCCCTTGATGCCGGTCAGGGTGTAGGTCAGCTCGGGGATCAGGTCCGGCCGGCCCCTGGCCAGTGTGTAGCTGAGCGTCGCCGTGCCACGCTGTAGGCGGCTCCACTCGCCCCGGGCGGCGTTCAGGGCGCTGGTCTGGTCGGTGTAGACGTGGCGCAGGTCCTTGAGGTTGTCCTTTTCCCCGGCGATCGCCTCCTTCTTCTCGGCGCTGTTGGTGTCGTAGTAGTAGGCGCGCACGCCGCTGTAGCTGTCGCGGTCGGCCTGCAGGAAGCGGTGCTGGTCGCCGTCCGCTCTGCTCAAGGCGATGTGCGGCAGTGGCAAGCCGCTGGCGGTGGTGCTCTTGCCGGCGGGCATGAACAGCAGCCGGCCGGCCTTCACGGTGGCGATGGCATCGTGCTGCTCGCCCAGCCGGGCCAGCAGGTTGGCGTCGCTCTCGTTGGCCTGGTCCAGATGGGCCAGCGGAATCTGCGCGAGGCTTGGCGCGATGACGGCACCGAGGCCGTTGCTCGTGGCGATGGCCTGGATGACATCGCCTAGGGCCTTCTGGTCCCAGCTCCTTTCCCGCTTGGTCTTCAGGCCTTCGCGCAGGCCGGCCGAGCGGGCGCGGATGGACAGCACGTCCGGGGCGCCGCTGTGCTCGGTTTCGTCCACGGTGTAGGTCCCCTTGTCGACCAGGCCGCTATCGCTCCAGCCCAGCCAGAGCTGCACCGTGGCGCCGCGCGGCGGGATGGCGAGCTGCCCGTCGTGGTCGCTGAGCTGGATGTCCAGCGTGTCGGCCTCGAGGCCGCGGTTGTCGGTGAGGCCGATGGCGATCAGCCGCCGGGTGATGGCGGCGGTGATGTCGCGGCCGTCCACCACCACGCGGCAGAGCGGGTACGGGTAGGCGCCGGTGCTCACAGCAGCTCCTTGAGGAGCTGATTGGCCGCCGTGCTGACCAGCGTGCCGAGCAGGTCGATCCGGTCGTCGTCGATGCGCTTGAGCACCAGGCTGAACTCGATGCGCCGGGCGGTGCCGTCGGCGAAGAACAGGCTGTGCATCTCGCTCAGGCTCTCGATGACCCACAGCCCGTAGATCCGCCCCGTGCCCTCGACCAGGACCCAGGCCTTGCCGGTGTCGGCCATCTCGCGGATCTCGTCGAGGCTGGGCAGGCCGCCGGTCAACTCGGGCAGCAGCACGCCCGGCAGGGTGATGCTGTCGTCCCCCGGTCCCAGGTACTGCCGCGCCGGGCGGGCGCCGATGCGGCTGGTCGAGCCGTGCCGCCAGTCGGTCTGCCGCTGGAACTCCTGGTAGGCCAGGGTCGACAGGGAAAACACGAATTGCCCGAGGGCCATCATCATCGCGGGTCACTCCTGGTCGTGCAGGCGGGAGCGCACGCGGGCCGCCTTGGTCCGCTCGCGCTCGTCGAGGATGCGGTTGATCTGTTGCGCGAGGTCGCCCGGGTTGCCGCCGGCGCCGGCCTGGATGGTGATCGTGATGGTGTCGCCCTGCACGACGATGGGCGCCGCGCCACCAGCTGACAGCGGCGGGCGGCTGTCGATCGCCAGGGCGCTGCCGCCCGCACCCACACCCACGGCGAGCGCACCGGCCTGGGTGAGCTGCTTGCCCAGACCGGCGACCGCGGCCAGCGGACCGCCTTGCCCCTTCAGTAGCCCCTGTTCGAGGCCCTGCATGGTGTAGCCGCCCAGCTGGGCGAAGACGCGGCTGGGCGAGTGGATACCAAGCTTCTCCTTGAACCAGCCGACGACCGCCGACCCTGCGCCGGTGATGGCCTCCTTGACGCTTCCAAGCGCGCCGGTGATGCCCCTGGCCAGGCCCTGGAGAATGTCGGCGCCGAACTGGACGAAGCGCTCCGGCAGGCCGGCGAACCATGTCATCAGGCTGGCGAACTGGCTCTTGATGCCTTCCCACAGCGCAGCGAACTTCGGTCCCAACGTCGCCCAGTTCTTCCAGATCAGGTAGGCGCCCAGCGCAATGGCGGTGATCGCCAGACCGATGGGATTCAGCAGCAGCGCCCGGGTGAGCATCAGTACGGCATTGGCGGCCATCATCAGCCCGCGAACCAGAACGACGGCCAGCGTCTTGGCCATGAACAATGCGGCCTGCACGGCCGCCATCAAGCCCCGCAACAGCCCCGTCATCAGCGCCCTAGCCAGCCAGAAGGCTGCATTGGCGGTTGCCAGCATCGCCTTGCCGAGCAAGGCGAGCGCCGACTGGGCGAGCCGCCAGAGCGCCGCGAACAGCCCATGCGCGGCCGTGGCGGACAACGACATCCCGTACCGCAGCAGAGCAAACGGCCCTATCAGACCGGCAATGACGAGGGTCAGCCCGCCGCCGGCCGCCGCCAGCACGGCCACGGCGACGGCCGCCTTGGTCAGGGTGCTGGCCAGCTCGGGATTGGCCTTGAACCAGCCTGTCACGGCCTTGGTCGCGGCGAGGATGTCCTGCTCGAAGGCGTCCAGCACGGTCATCAGCTCGCCGGCCAGCATCCGCTGCAGGTTGACCAGGGCGCTGCCCGCGTTGTCGCCGAGGGCGTTGCCCATCCGGTCGGTCGCGCCGCTCACATCGCCGAGGCGATCCTCGACGCTGGCCAGCCCCTTGAGGAACTGGGGGATCTGGTCGACCGACAGGTCCTCGAGCGGCGTGCCGAACAGCGCGATGGCGGTGTTGGCCCGGGTCGCCGGGTCCTTGATCGCCAGCAGGCCCTTGACCGTCTTCATCAGGGCGGTACGGGCCTCCGGGCCTCCCTTGGCGATGGCGGTCGACATCTTCGCCGCGTTGAGGCCAATTTCCTTGTAGGCCTCCTGGCTGCCCTTGGACATGTCCGAGCCACGCAGCGTGAATTCCTTCAGGGCGTCGCCGGTCTTGTCCAGGGCGAACTTGCCCTGGCCGGCAGCGGACACCAGCAGGTTCATCGCCTCCTTGCCGTTGAAGCCAAGGGCGCGGAAGTTGGTGGCGTACTCGTGGACGATCTCCGGCAGCTCCTGGCGCATGCTGACGGAGATGTTCTGCATGCCCCGGCTCATCAGGTCGAAGGCCTCGCTGGCGTCCCTGGCCAGCCCGTTCTGGATCATGATCGCCGAGGCCTGCACCGCCTCGGCCACGTCCAGGTCGAAGGTGCCGGCCAGCGTGGCCGCGCGCCGGGTCAGGGCTTCGAGCTGGCCGGCGCCGAGCTTGCCCAGCGCGCCGAAGCCCCCGCCGACCGCCGACAGCGCCTCGGCGACCTGCTCCAGGTTCTCGCCGGTCCCGCCGCTGTAGATGCTGTTGATGATCGCCCGGTACTGCTTGGCCTCGGCGGCCCCCTGGCCGAACTGAGCGGCGGTCTTCGCGCCGAGCTGCTGGTTGGTGAAGGCCTGCGAACCGAGCGAGGCCATGGCGCCGCCGCCGGCGGCGAGGGCCGCAGCCCCTCCGGTGGCGACCGTTCCGGCGACCTCCTTGGATTTCTCGTAGGCCGCCTTGGCCTTGGCCAGCCGATCCTGCCGCTCGCCCAGGCGGCGCATGCTGTCCTGCTGCTCGTCGATGCTGCGGGTGCTCTGCTCGATCCGCCGGCGCAGGCGCAGCTCCTCGGCGCCGAGGCGATTGGTGCTGATGCCGGCCGACTGCAGGCGTCCCTGCAGCTCCTGCAATTTGCGCTGCTGCTCGCCGTGGGTGGCCTTGAGCTTGTGGCCTTCACGCATGGCCCGCTGGAATTCGGCGGTCATCTGTCGGGTGGGGTTGGCCGTCGCCGCCATCTGCGCCGACAGCGCCCGCAGGCGCTCGCGGTTTGCCTGCAGGGCCTCGCCGGCCTGCTTGGCGGCCTCCTGCTGCCGGCGGAAGGACTCCACGTCCTTCTGCTGGTTCTGCAGGCCCTTGAGCGCCTCGCGGCTTGCCTTGAGCGTCTGGGCCAGCTCGCTGCCGCCCTGGGTGACAGCGCGGATCGGGCGGGTCGCGCGGTCGACCGCCTGCAGGATGACTTCAAGCCTTAGATCGCGTGCCATGCTGGCCCTCCCAGCGCTGCCGGGCGCGCTCGCGCCACTCCATCAGTTCGGTGAGGGACAGCGGATCCAGGTCCGCCGGCCCCCAGTGAAAGACCATGGCCAGGTCGGCCATGGCGTCTTCTACGCAGCGGGGGAGACATCCACCTTCGC
This sequence comes from Azotobacter tropicalis, assembly GCF_059739045.1. Taxonomy (NCBI): domain Bacteria; kingdom Pseudomonadati; phylum Pseudomonadota; class Gammaproteobacteria; order Pseudomonadales; family Pseudomonadaceae; genus Azotobacter; species Azotobacter tropicalis. The sequence goes on along the minus strand of NZ_AP046059.1, from coordinate 2,444,696 downwards.
CGACTTCGGCAGCAAAAAAACGGTGACCTCGCTGCCCAGCTGCAGCAGGTCGGCCGGGTCCATCTGCAACAGCTCGGGCTTGGTGAGCGCCGGCGTGCTGATGCGCGGCAGGACGACGAACAGCGCGTTGACGTCCATCTGCAGCACGTCGGTGAGGGTGACGCCGCGCAGGCTGCCGGAGTCCGGCTTGCGCAGTTCGATGCTGGTGATGGTCTGCTCGCCGCGGACGATCGGATTGTCGAGGGTGACGGTTTTGGTGGTGCTGGTCATGGTTGTGTTCCTGGTTGTGCTGGGTGGGGCCGGCGGGTGGTGGCCGGGCATGCGTTACAGGCCGATGGCGCGGCGGTGTTCGGCCAGGCGGTCGACGCCGCCGACCATCTCGATCATGTTGAGCAGGTCGATCTCGATCTCGGTGACGCCGTTGACGATCAGCTTGTAGTAGCTGCAGGTGGTGACGATGCTGTGCTCGGTGTCCTCGCCCGGCTCGGAATCGCCCATGTCGATTTCCTCGTGGCGGCCGCGGACTACCACTTCAACGGCACTGACCTCGGCAGTGTCGTCGCGCTGGTAGGATCCGGCCCAGCGCAGCAGCACGCCGTCGACGCGAGGGATTCCGAACTGGCGCAGCACGATCAGGTCGAGGCCGCCGAGGGTCCATTCCAGCTGCAAACCGTCGTCGCTCATGCCGAGGTCGACCTTGACCGGGCCATTCATGCCGCCGCCGCGGTAGCTCTCCATCTTGCGGGCCAGCACCGGAAGGGTGACGGTCTTGCTCTCGCCCAGATAGCTGTTGCCATCGTTGAACAGGTTCATGTTCTTTAGTTTGCGGGTAGTCCCATGGCGGGCTCCTCTGTCGTGTGAGGCCTCGGCGCTCGGCGCCGGGGTCAGGCTCAGGCGTTGATGCGGCTGGCGAATTCGGCCAAGTAACGGTCGGTGATGCGCTGGTTGAAGTTCAGGTTTTCCAGCGGCGGGACCGGGGTGTAGGCGTAGTCGATCCAGAGCTTGCCGTCCTGGAGGCTGGTGGCTTCGTTGAGAGCCGGGTCGTACCAGGCCTCGGCATCGATGATGTAGCCCAGGCGCTTCAGCTCGCGGAACTTGGCGTTGACGCCCTCCAGGATGTCGCGCACCAGGCTCGGGTGCAGCGGCTTGTCGGCGGCCCACAGATGCCCTTCGGCGATGGTGTCGGCCAGCACCTGGGCGGTGCGGGTCGCGGACTCGAAGGCGAACAGCGGGTCGGCGCTGCAGGTGCGCGAGCCCCAGAAGCGGAAGCCGTCGCGGCGGATCAGGGTGGTGACCTCGTTCGCGTTGAGGTAGCCGGCGTCGGTGGCCGGGTCCTGCAGGTCCCAGAACACGTCCTTGCTGATGCCGGTGACACCGTTGACCACGACGTTGGAGAGCGTCTTGTGCCAGCCCACCTCGTTGTCGATCCGGGCGCGCAGGCCGAGCGCCCGGGCGACGGCCGGGGCCGTCTCGGTGCTGCTACTGGCGGTGTCCCAGGCCAGGAAATCGGGCCAGATGACCATGACTTCGCGGGCGCCGAGGCCGTCGCGGTAGGCCACCGCCTCCTCCTTTGTGGCGCAATCCCAGGCCGAGACGTAGGCGAAGCCGCGCAGCTTCTGAGCGATGCTGACCAGCTCGGTGGCCACGGCCAGGCTGTCGAGGCCCGGTACGCCGAGGATGCGTGGCTTGACGCCGAGCTGCGCCTGGGCGGCCAGCAAAGCCTTGAGGCCAGTCATCTGACCGCCGGCCGTGGTAGTGCCGACGATCTTGGTGTTCTGGTCGGCCTCCTTCGCCGCGGCGTCGACGCCCTCGCCGTCGGCCACGCGCACCACGACGGTGATGGCGTTGGTCTGGTCGGCGATGGCGTCCAGGGTCGGGGCCAGGGTGCCCAGGTCGCCGGCCTTGCCGGCCGAGGCTTGGACGTTGGTCACCAGCACCGGGGTGTCGAGTGGAAACGCGGCGGCGTCGGCATCGCTGCCGGTGCAGACGACGCCGATGACGGCGGTGGATACGGTACGGATCGGGCGCGTGCCGTCGCTGGCTTCGACGACGCGTATCCCGTGATGGTAATCGGCGGGCATGGGCTGCTCCTGCGCAGGATGGGTAAGTCCTGCGCAGGGTGGCGCGCGTGCGGGGGATCGGGTAGCGGCGGGGGTTGTAGCGCGGCGCGCTACAGGATGAGGTCAGGCGCCGGCGGGCAGCGGCTCGGGCTCTGCCGCCGGCGGGAAGTGCTCGCGGACCAGCTCGCCGTAGTAGGCCAGCTCGCAGTGGCGGATCTCGCCCTGGCGGTCCCACCAGAACAGGGCATCGATCAGGCGCTCGGCCAGGGTCCAGCCCTCGCGGTGCGCGCGGCTGCTCAACGTCTCGTCGACGTAGCCGCGCAGCGCTGCGTTGGCCAGTTGGTCCAGGCCGATCAGCAGGCCGAGCCAGTAGGGCCGGCGCCGGTGATTCGGCCGGTAGAGGTCCAGTTTAGTTGCCATAGCTGACCTCCAGCGCTGGCAGGCCGGCGAGCACCTCCTCGAGGGCGGGCAGCGGCGTCGTGCCGGCCTGGACCGCATCGAGCAGGCTGTAGCAGTAGTCCCAACACAGCGACCGCCAGGCGCGGAAGGCCAGCCCCTCGGCCTGAAAGCGCGGCACCGCCGGCTCGTCGGCGTAGGTCACGGCCGAGCGGATGTCGTCGTAGCCGTAGCCCTTGGCGGTGGCGTCCAGGTGCTGCTGCACCGCCCGCTCGTACTGCTTGGCCAGTTCCTCGACGGTGGGCACCGGCGCGGCATAGGGCGCGATCTCACCGTGCTCGCCTGTCATGGCTGCCGCATGGATGGAGCGGCCCAGCTCCTCGACATCGTCTGGCGAGGCGGTGAACGGTATCCAGCCGAGCGCCGGGTGCTCGATCTCGCAGTCGATGGTGCCGCGCGCGTTGTAACTCAGGTTGCGAACTTGCATCAGGAAATCCTCAGGCACAGCGTGACGGAGTTGGTGTCGTCAAGGTTTGCGTCGAACAGATGCCCCATGACGCGCCATGTCCCGTCCGGAGTGCCGGAATAGGCACCGGACGCCGCTGCATAGCGCAGGTTGCTGCCGGCCACGAGCGTGCCGGCCGGAACGGCGACACCGGCCGAGCCGCCCCCGACGACGCAGAGGGCATAGGAAGCTACGGAGCCGACTGCCATGGCGGCAATGGCAGCAATAACTTTCTGGACGCCGTTGCTATCTCCCCAGAGCTGGCCAAAGTCGGTGGCGTCGATCTGGAAGCGCAAGGCGTAGCCGTCCCAGCCCAGATAGACGTTGTTGGTCAGCTGGTAAGCGCCGCCGCCCTGGCGTACCGGGGTGAAGCCCAGGGCGCGTTGCAGGTGGTAAACAATTCCATCCGATTCGCGACGGAAGTAGGGAAGATCGGGGTTATTGCTATCGAATCCGGCAAAAGTAATGCTGTCCCGAGCGACCTTGCCGGCCAGGGCATTGGCCATGGTCGTGGCGAAATTGGGGTCGTTGCCCAGGGCAGTCGCCAGCTCGTTGAGCGTGTCCAGCGCCGCCGGCGAGCTGTTCACCAGGGCAGCGATGGCCGCCATGACATAAGCGGTGCTGGCGATCTGGGTAGTGTTGGTCCCTGCCGCCGCCGTGGGGGTCGTCGGCGTGCCGGAAAGCGCCGGGCTCACCAAGGGCGCCTTGGTGGCATCGTAGATCACGATGTTCGCCGTGCCGTCGAAGGGGGTGCCGTTGATGGTACGCGCGGTGTTCAGCTTCGTCGCTCTTTCGGCCAGCCCGACCAATTCGCCGAACAGGTAGCGCACGGCGACATCGCCGTTGCCGTCGCGCACGACAATGGCCCCGGGGGTATTCAGCGAGGTGCCGTTCAGGGTGGCCGCGTCGCCCAGCTGGAGCGCTGCCCGGGCAGACAACGCCGTGGTGCCGAGCCCCAGTTGGTTGTTCTCGCCCCACAGCTTGCCGAAGGCCGTCGCATCGACCTGGAAGATCAGATTTCCGGCGCCGTCGTAACCAATTAAAACCTTGTTCGGCTGCATGCCGGTGCCGCCGCCCTGCTGCACCGGGGTGAAGCCGAGGGCTGGCTCCTTTGTGTCGTCGGCGATAGTGATGTTCGCCGTACCGTCGAAGGCGACGCCGTTGATCGTGCGTGCCGTCTTCAGTTTGGTGGCGGTTGCGGCATTGCCGGTCACGCCAATCGGCCAGATCAGGCCAAAATCCGTGATATCGACCTGCAGGCGCAGCCCTCCCTCACTCCAGCCAATGTATACCTTGCTGGTCGACTGCCCTGCACCGCCGCCCTGCTGCACCGGGGAGAAACCGAGCAGCGGCTGCTTTTCGTCCTGCAGCTTCTTGCCCATCGCCGCGGTCAGGGCCTCGGCGGTGCTCGAGCTGGTCAGGGTGTTGTTGAGCCTGACCACGCCCGCCACCTCGGTGGTGGCCGGCGGGTTGATGAACACCACGTCGCCGAAGGTCAGGCTGGTGGCGTCGAGGCTCTCCAGGACGATGTCGACGGCCAGCAGCAGGGTCGAGGCGCCGGCCTTCTCGATGATCCAGCCAGACGCCGCCGTCTGCGAGTAGACCGCCACCAGCGTGCCGCTGGCACTGAACAGGCCGAACTCGCCGACGTCGTAGGCGTCGCTGCCTTCGTCCTTGACGGTGACGTGGATGGTGTCGTCGGCAACCACCTGGCCGCCGATGGTGCCGAGGCGCTTGATCTCGCCCTGCAGGGCCGTCTGGTTCTTGCTGGGGACGTACTGGCCGGTGCCGACGCCGATCTGGCTGATGACGACCGGGCCGGTGCCGGTGTTCTGGGCGTTGACGATCTCGGCCCGGCCGGCGTCGGTGATGGTGATTTGCAGTGCCATGTCAGGGGGCCTCTACAGCCTGGATTCTGCGGTAAACGATGGGGCGGGCGACGCCCTGCAGGCCGAGACCACCGGTGGCGGACAGCCCGAGCGTGAAGGTGAAGTGGCTGCGGACCGGCTTGGTGCGCTCGATCTCGCCGATGATGTCGTCCTGGTAGGCGGCGGTGTTGGGCACGCCGGCGCCCAGGGTCAGCACCACCTCGAAGGTGTGCGGGGTGCCCTTGGGCGTGGTCTGCCACCACTCGCGCAGGGCCAGCGAGGAGCCGAAGGAGCTGACCACGTCGCGCACGGACTTGGCCGTGCCCTTGCGGCGGGCGATCTCCACCGCCTGGCGGATGCGTTCGCGCTTGATCGCCTCCGGCCAGTAGGGCTGCCAGCTGTCCAGCGACAGCGACCAGGCCAGCCAGGGCAGCAGGTGCTCGGGACAGGTGTCCGGGTTCCACAGCTCGCGCAGCGGCACCGGGAGCGCCCCAAGGGGGGCCGAGGCCTGCGCGAGGGCGCGCTCCAGGGGCGTGGCGTTGGGCGGCAGCAGGTTGTCACTCATCCAGGCCTCCGTCGGTCAGGGTGATGGCGGTGCAGTAGGAGGCGCTCTGCCGGTCGACCACCAGGTTGGCGGTCGGGCTGGCCAGGTCGACGCGCTGCACGCCGGGCTGGTGCAGGGCGGCATAGAGGCCGGACAGGGTCACGTCGAGGCCGAGGCGGTGCTGGCCCTCGGTGTAGGCCTCGATGGCGGCCTGGGCATTGGCCATGACCACGGTGCGATCCGGGCCGGACAGGAAGTACAGGGTCGCTTCGACCTGGTACGGAATGACCGTGGCGGCCTGGACCTGGACGAAGTCGGTCAGCGGGCGGACGCTCTCGTCGCTGAGCGCGCTTTCGACAGTGGCGAGCAGCTCGGCGCTGGCGGTGCCGTCGCCCTCGCGGGACAGCACGGTGACCACCACCTCGCCGGGGGTCGGGCTGGTGGCACTGGCATCGAGCACCAGGCCGCTGGCACTCAGGGCGTGGAAGATGTAGGCGCCCTCCGGCCCGGCCACGCTCAGCCCCTCAAGGGACAGCTGGATGCGGTAGCGGAAATCGCTGTCGCTCTCGTAGACCGCGGCGACCGGCGGGGTGGCCGTTGGGTCTGCCGGCGTGATCTCCAGGCGCTGCACGCGGAACAGGGCGCCCAGGTTGTCCAAGTCCTCCTCGACCGCATAGGCCAGCATGACAGCACGGGCGGCATCGTTGATGCGGGCGCGCAGGACGATTTCCCGGTAGGCGCTCTCCTGCAGCATCTTGGTGCGCGGATCGGACTCCAGCTCCAGCTGGGCGGCGACGGCGGCCTGCTCGTCCGCAGGGTAGTAGCCGACCAGGGCGGCCTTGCGCTCGGCGAGGATCTGCTCGAAATCCAGGGTTTCGACGACCTTCGGCGCGGGGATCTGCGACAGGTCGATGGCGACGAATTGGCTCATGCGGTGGCTCCCATGGAAAGCGGCACGCGCAGGCTGAATCGCGCATTGCCGTCGACGCGGCTGCCCTCGAGGTCGAGGACGGCGCTGCCCGGCGCGCTGCCCAGGCTGAGCTGCACGCGGGACAGGCGCACGCGCGGTTCCCAGCGGATCAGCGCCGTGGCGGTGGCGGCATACAGGCGCGTGACGGTCGCGCCGTTGAGCGGCTGGTCGATCAGCTCGGGGATCAGGCTGCCGTACTCGCGGCGCATGACGCGCGAGCCGAGCGGTGTGGTGAGGATGTCGGCGATGGATTGGCGCAGGTGCTCGAGGTCGCCGATGGCCAGGCCTGTACTGCGGGACATGCCGGTCATTGCGGACCTCCCGTGGTGGCGCCGCCCGACAGGACGCCGCCGTGAACGTGCTGGAGCAGGCTGATACCGGCGGCGACCACGTCCTCGCTCACGGTGACCCGACCGGTGATGGTCACGTCGCCGAGGATGGTCACGCCGCCCGGAGCGACGATGTCGACCTTGCCCCCGCCGGGCAGCGTGGCGCGCAAGGTGTGGGTGGCGGTGTCGTACTCGATCACCGCGCCGTCGCGGTAGGTCCGACGGTGGCGGTTCGGGTTGTCGTCCGGCGCCGGAAAGGCGTCGCTATTCAGGCCGACGAGCACGGCGCCGGTGGCCGGATCGCCCGACGGCGAGAAGACGATGCCCTGCTCGCCGATACTGGGCGGGTCCCAGGTGCGGTCCTCGCCGGCGCGCAGGGTGAAGCACGGCAGCCAGGCGGTGACGATGCCGCCGGTCTTTACGCGGCAGCGCGGCTTGGCCGGATCGACCTCGGCGACGGTGCCGAAGCGGATCAGGTTTTCGAGGCGGCGGATGAGGTCGGCGGTATTCATGGCCGCCATGCTGGCCCCGCGCAGGCGCGGCTGTCGCGTGGCGGGGGTTGTAGCGCGGCGCGCTACAGGGCGCGGCCAAGGAATCGAGCCGAGGCCGCAGCGCGCCGCTTTCTGATGTCCGAACACAACATCCTGTGTCCGATCAGCTGGTCAGCGATACCATATCTTGTGTTTCTTTGGCCTTGGCAGTGTCATCCAGCCAGGTGCTCGAGGAGGCGGTCGCGGATCAGCTCTAGGTCTGCGTCGGTCAGGCCGAGCAGCTGCCGGCGCTCGTACTGGACGTCGGGGGCGCCCCGCTCTGCTCGGTCGCGCAGCCCATACTGGTGGACGCGGGCCAGGCGCGCGGTGCGGCCGACGAAGCCGAGGGCGATGCGGTCCGCCGTGCTCTGCAGCTTGAGGTGCCTGGCCTGGCGCAGCTTGGCGAACATCTTCCGGCGCACGCCGCCCTTCTTGCCGCGCAGGTCCTTGCGGGGTTTGCGCGGCAAGAAGGGGCTGCCGTCCGGATTGCGTTGCGCGGCGATGCGCTGCTGCTGGCTGCGGCGCAGGTCGCGGGCGATGTCCTGGTTGAGCTTGCGGCGCTCGCCGGCGCCGAGCCGGGCCAGCAGGACGCCGGCCCAGTCTTCGATAGCGCGCAGGTCGTCAGACATAGCGGGTCGGTCCTGGGTGCGGGGTTTCCAGGGCGACGCCGGTCGGGGCGGCTGTGTCCCATTCGGCGATCAGCTCGCCGTCGGCGTAGACCTCGAGGTGGGTGCTCTCCAGGTGCTCGGTGTAGTGCGGCTCCCCGGCATGGGTGACCTGCAGGGTGCCGTCGGCCTGCTTTTTCACGATGACCCGCTCGGTCAGCGGCAGGGTAATCGCCAGATCGACCTTGTCGTTGGCCAGCGGGTCGACCTCGAACTGGATGGCATCGGCGTTGCGCGCCGGGTTGGCCAGCAGCTCCGACTGGTTGACCCGCAGCCAGGCCAGCAGCGGAATGGCAATGGCGTCCGGGTGGCCGGCGTAGTCGGTGAAGAGCAAATTCAGGGTGTAGGCGTACTCGAAGGACAGCCCGCCCGCGGCCGTGGCGCGCAGCCGGCCCTGGTCGATGACGATCAGCAGGCGGTCGGGGTTATGGCGCAGCTCGGGCACGGCGGCGAGCAGGTGGGCGCGCAGGCTGGAGGGCTTGTTCATGGGCGCTCCGGATCCCAGTAGTTGTCGCCGCCGGCGGCCAGGTAGCCGGCGCGCAGCCCCTCGACCACCTTCGGCAGGTCCTCCTGCAGGCTGTTGATGTGCAGGCGCACCGGCATCGACGGCGTATGCAGGGCGTCGATCAGGTCCTCGAGGCGGTCGATGTTTTCGGCGATTTCGTCCATGGCGGGCATCTCATTGGTTGTGCTGCTGGTGGCGGTAGAGCATGTCGACCTGGGCGGCGCACTCGGCCCAGGCGGCCTCGAGGCGTTCGCTGTCGTCGAGCAGCTCGCCGTTATTCGCCGGCGCGGTCGCCGGCAGGCGGCACGGCACCACGGCCGGACAGCCAATCCTGGTAAGCATCGGCGCCGGTGAGGGCCGGTCGCTCGCGCAGCCGGCGGGCAGCAGCAGGCAAAGGCTGAGCAGCCCAGTCGCGCAGTTCCTGGTTTTCATGCTTGAGGTCCTCTATCTGGGAGTGACGGCGGGCCAGCTCGGCGCGCAGGCTGTCCTGGGTGGTTCGCAGCCGGGCCTGGGCGCCGCGCTCGGCGGCCAGCTCGGTGGCCAGGGTGTCGGCCTGGCGGGCGAGCTGGTCGCGCTGCTCGGTGGCCTGCCGGGCAGCGGCCTTGGCGCTGTCGCGCTGCTGGACGATTCCGTAGCTCAGCAGGGCGACGACAAGGAGGCTGGCCAGGCCGGCGAGCTGCAGGGGACGGGCGATCATGCGGCCTCCTCCGCTGCGCCGGCGAACTGTTCGTAGGCCCGGGCGAGCTTCACGTCGTAGAGGTTCCGGGCGTAGGCCGGGCCGTTGTAGCGCTTGGCGAACTCGGCCCACTTGCGGCCCTTGAGGGCCTTGTGCAGCGCCGGATCGGCCTCGACGAAGCGGACGAAGGCCTCCAGTTGCTGCGCCTCGCTTTCGGCCATGCCATGGGCGAATTCCTGGACGCTGGCGTAGCCGAGGCGTTGCCAGTGGTGGCCCATGATCTGGAACAGGCCCCAGGACGCGGATTCCAGGGCGGCGCTGTCGTGGATCTGCCGGGCCTGGGCCAGGCGCGGGTGTTCGGCGACGCCGCCGGCATAGCCGCCGGGGCGGACGTTGACCAGGGCGGGATAGCGGGCGGCCAGGGCCTCGACGGTCGCCTCGGGGCTGGCGAGGCCGGGGAGCGTGTAGCGGTGCTCGAGCAGGCGCTCGCGCATGACGTGCCGCTCGAACAGGATCACCGGGCGCCCGTTGGCCAGGAAGCCCTCCCCCTGGCTCTCCACCGTGTTGACGGCCAGCACGCAGGCCAGCGGCACGCCGAGGCGCTCGGCGGCCCGCTCGAGGTCGCGCTGCTTGAGCAGGTGACCGGTGTCCTGCCCGGCCAGGGCGGCCAGAGTCTTGGGACCGGCGACGCCGTCGGCGACCAGGCCGGCGCGCTGCTGGAAATCGCGCACGGCCTGCTCGGTGCGCTCGCCGTAGTGGCCATCGGGATAGAGGCCAGCGCCCTGGGCGTTGAGCTGCTTCTGAAGGATCAGGACCGCCTGGCTGCGGTCGTCGGGACGAAGGCTGTTCATGCCGGGTCCGCCTTCTTTTCCAGGAAGCGGCGGGCCGTGGCCCGGACGGTTTCGACGCCGATCAGGCCGACCATCGAGCCGAAGAACGGGGCGACGCTGGGCGAGACGCCGAGCAGCTCGGTGCTGTAGCTGACGCCCAGGCCGATGAAGCCGCACAGCGGGGCCTCGAGCAGTAGCTGTCGCAGGCGCCCGCCGGTGTAGGCGATGCGGAAGACGGCGATGACGAAGGCGAGCCCGCCCGCGTAGATCCCCGGCCAGTTGCTTTGGACCCAGGCGGCGAGCCAGGCCCAGGTTTCCGGTTTGTCGGGCATGCGGTGCATCCTGTTCATAGGGACTCTCAGTCCCAAAGGTTGATGAGGTCTTGCCGCTGCGGCTGCGGGGCCTGCTCGGGCAGGACCACGCGCTGGCCGTGGGGCAGGATCGGGCCGAGGTCGGCCAGGCCGGGGTTAGCCTCGAGCACGGCCTCGACGACGCCGGCGGTGCGGCCGTAGTGCCGCCAGCAGAGGGCGTCGACGGTGTCGCCCTGGTGGGCGATGACCTCGGCCATCAGATCAGCTCCACGGTGGTGCGCACGGCGCCGAGCAGGTCGCGGATCGCCCAGCGGGCGTCGCGGCGGTATTCGTCGACGCTGGGTCCGAGGTCGTCAGCGCGCTGGTTGCCGTAGGCGGTCGCGTCGTAGCTGCGGTAACGCTCGGCCAGCTCGGCACCGGCGCTGCAGTAGACGGCGCGACGGTAGAGGTGGACGAGTTCGCTTTCGCCCTTGATCGCCACGGCCGGCACGTCGACCAGGGCCGCATGGCCGTTGGCCTGCTCCCGGGCCTGGTAGGCGGCGAGTTCGCGGTTGACGGCAATCATCGCGTTGACCGCGGCGGCCTCGAGGCGGGCATTGGTGATGCTGCCGTCCAGGCGCATGGACTCGCGCAGGTGCGCGGCATCGATGTCAGGAAACCAGCCGTCGTTGCCCAGGACGAAGGGCTCGGCGCTGCCGCCGTTGGCGATGAATCCGCTCATGCTGGGTGTTCTCCAGGTTCGGCGGTGGGCGGGACGTCACCTGGACAGAGAACTGCCTGGATCAGCCCCGCGCCGCCGGGTTCGCGTGGGGACGCTCAGTCCGCGGCACCGGATGCCTCGGAGGCTTCCGGGGTCGCGTGTTTCTTGAGGAGGCGCTCGGCGCGCTCCAGATCCTTTTTCGCGCCGCAGTTGCTGTGCAGGTCGATGGCCGCGGCGAGGTAGCTGCGGGCCATTTCGGTGTGGCCACCGACATGCTCAAGTTCACCGGCCTGCACATGGCTCTCGGCGGCCTCCAGGTGGCTGCGGCCCAGTGCCATGTTCAGCTTGGCGCGGGCCTCGTCTGGCATGTCCTGCTCGGCGGTGAGTTTTTGAGTACGCTCCAGCACCGCCAGCTCGAAGGTGCCGCCGGCCTTCTGTGCCTTGATGGCGGCGTTGGCGATCTCCTCGGCGACCAGGCAGCCGGTGGTGCGGGCGAAGCGGTCGGGCATGACCATCCCGTGCTCGAGCACATAGGCGGCGATGTCCAGGGCGCCGGCGTAGTCGCCGGCATCCATGCGCCAGACCATCACCGTGGTCAGCACCTCGTCCTGGGCGCCCTGCCCGGCCGACAGCACGCCGTCGACGTAGGGCTGGTAGACCGGCAGCAGCTCACGCTTCAGCTCGGCCTTGCCCTGCTCGGACTGGATGTTCTTGAGCCGGGCGCGGTCCTGGGCGAGCTGCAGCAGCTGCAGCTCGTAGATGGTCGCGCCGGCCATGGAGAGTTCGGGGGCCGCCGCTTCACGGGCGGCACGCTTGCGCAGCTGGTTGCGCTGGGCATGGCTCAGGCTCATGCGTCACCTCAGCTCGGGTTCGGGTAGACGAAGGCCTCGATGTTCTCGACCAGGGCGACCAGGCCGAAGTCCTCGATGACATAGGCATCGTTGGAGGACTGGTAGTCGGCGATGCGATCAAACTCCGGTTCGTCCTTGATATGCCGGCGGCGCGCGCCTTCCTGGTAGTAGATCGACAGGTTGCTCAGGGTGGTGACCATCACGGTGCCGTCCGGAAAGAACGGCGCATCGACGATGGGCAGGCCGCCCAGGCGAGCCTTGGTGACGATCTCGGTGGCGGCGTTCTCCTCCTGGTTGGAGGCGGCGCCTTTCTCGACGGCAGCCAGCAGTTTGCTGTGCAGCAGGTCGCGGGAAACCAGTACGACCAAGTCCGGGCGGGCACGGTGCCAGGGATCGAGCATCTGCACAGCGTCGTAGACCAGGCCGTCGAGGGTCTCGTAGTCGCCCTTGACCTCAGTATCGGTCCCGGCAATTGGGATGGTCTTTTTGACGCCGATGGTGACCTTGCCGGAGGCTTCGACCACCTCGTCGAGGACGCGCTCGGGGGCGCCGGTGCGGATCTTCTGCAGCCAGCCGATGTTGACGTCCTGCAACAGCGGGTTGGTGCCGATGTCGGTCGCGACGGCGGCAGACGTGCCGTTGAAGCCGATCATGATGCGGTCGAGGGCCTGACGCTCGGCGATGGCGCTCTGCAGGCGGACCTGGAAGTCCGGGAAACGTGCCCAGGCGTCGATCAGCGCGTAGGGGAAGGCGCTATCGAAGTTGGTCTGCTTGCAGTTGTAGCTGTCCTTGCTCAGGGCGCTGCGGTCGGCCGGGCTGCGGCGGTTGCCGGCCGCGGTATTGGTGCGACTGGCGATGGGGCCGTTGACGCCCAGCAGGATGGCCTCGCCCTCTTGCTCGGTCACCGGAATGATGTTGATCCGGCGCAGGAAGGCGCTCGACTCCTGGATCTTGGTTTCCAGGCGCTGCTGGACGGACGGGGTGACGGTGAACTTCTCGGCCGCCGAGTCGACGGCGTTGAGCTTGGCCACCTGGGTCAGGTAGCCGTTGAAGGCTTGGCGGGTTTCTTTACGCATGGGGTGCTCCGTAGGGGTGGCGGCTTAGAAGTCGGCCAGGATCTGGCCGTTGCCGCCGTTGGCGGTCGGGCGCTGCTGCTGGCTGTGGTCCTGGGTGTTGCCGAGCAGGGCCTTGAGGGCGGCCAGGTCGCTGCTGACCTGCTGCAGCTGGGTGCGCAGTTCGGCTGTGGTGCGCTGTTCGGTAGCGAAGGCCTCGGCCTGCTGCCTGACGTGATCGGCGATGGCCTCGACGGCCTGGCCGATCTGGCTGAACTCGCCGTCGTCCTTGGCCTGCTTGCCCTTCAGCAGCTCCTGCACCCGGGCGAACAGGGCGGCGCCGACGCCGGGCTTGTCCTCGACCTCCTCGAACTCGAGGGCGGCCTCCTCGGCAGCCGTGAACAGGTTGTCCGCATGCTGTTTGCGCGCCTTGAGCGGCGAGGCGTCCGGGTTCTGGGCGCTGAAGGCGAGCATTTCGGTGCCGAGGCTGGCCGGGGTGTCGGTCACGGCCAGGCCGGACAGGTAGGCACGACCGCTGTCGGCAAACTTCGGGGTGATCTCGATGCTGGTGAAAATCTTTTGCTTGGCCTTGTTGACCATCTCGACCAGGTCGGCGGTCGGCTCGATCTGGGCGAACAGGGCGAGCTTCTTGACGCCGGCCACGTCGACTTCCTCGGTCTTCAGCGCGACCACGTCGCCGTAGGCCTTGAACGGGCTGTCGGCCAGCAGGCTGCGGAAGTGCTCCAGCCAGACGCGGGCGCCGTAGGTGTTGGGGTTGTAGGTTTCGGCGGCATCGACCAGCCAGCTGCGCTCGATCTGGCGGCCATCGGTGGTCGCGCCCTCGACGGCGACGCGGAACCATTTGGAGCGGAATTTCTTCTTCATGCAGGGCTGTCCTCAAAGCGTTGGCCAGATAGTGGCGATGCAGTGAGGGCATAGTCGGGAGGCGCCACCGGAGCGGCAACGACGGGGGTTGTAGCGCGGCGCGCTACAGGGCCGGGCGACAGCGCCGACGCGCGCGAGCGGGCAGCATCGCCGCCATGACTGCCATCGAACTCCTGCCCACCGACACCCGCCGCCAGGCCAAATTCCTCTACTGGATGGGCTGGCGTGTGTCCGAAATCGCCGACGCCATCGGCGAGAACGAAAAGACCCTGCACACCTGGAAGAAGCGCGACGACTGGGACCGCGCGGACAGCGTCGAGCGCATCGGCGGTGCCCTGGAGGCACGGCTGGTCCAGCTGATCCTCAAGGACAACAAGACCGGCGGGGACTTCAAGGAAATCGACCTGCTGCACCGCCAGCTCGAGCGGCAGGCGCGCATCCAGCGTTACCAGGGCGGCGGCAGCGAAACCGATCTGAATCCGAACCTCGCCAAGCGCAACGAGGCGCCGAAGAAGCCGCCCAAGCGCAACGAGTTCGGCGAGGAGGAGATCGAGCGGCTCACCGAGGCCTTCGTCGACGGCTGCTTCGAGTACCAGCTCGACTGGTACCGGGCCGGCAACCAGCGGTCGCGGATGATCCTCAAGTCGCGGCAGATCGGCGCCACGTTCTACTTCGCCCGCGAGGCGCTGATCGACGCCATCACCACCGGCCGCAACCAGATCTTCCTGTCGGCCAGCAAGGCCCAGGCCCACCAGTTCAAGAACTACATGCAGGCCTTCGTCCAGGAGGTGCTCGGCCGGCAGCTGAGCGGCGACCCCATCGTGCTGTGGAATGGCGCCGAGCTGCACTTCCTCGGCACCAACTACCGCACCGCACAGGGCCGCTCCGGCAACTTCTACTTCGACGAGTTCTTCTGGGTTCACGGCTTCGACGAGCTGAACAAGGTCGCCTCGGGCATGGCCGCTCAGAAACGGTGGCGCAAGACCTACTTCTCGACGCCGTCGAGTAAGGGGCACCCGGCCTACCGCTGGTGGACCGGCGAACGGCTGAACGAGGGCAAGCCGACGGCCGACCACATCAAATTCGACATCAGCCACGACGCCCTGGCCCAGGGCCGGCGGTGCGAGGACAAGATCTGGCGGCAGATCGTGACCATCCTCGACGCCAGCGGCCGCGGCTGCGATCTGTTCGACCTGGACGATTTACGCTTCGAGTACAACGCCGAGCAGTTCGCCAATCTGCTGATGTGCGAGTTCGTCGACGACGGGGCGAGCATCTTCCCGCTGGCCATGCTGCAGCCGTGCCAGGTCGACAGCTGGGTCGAGTGGGCCGAGGACTTCAAGCCGTTCGCCATGCGCCCGTTCGGCGACCGGCAGGTGTGGGTCGGTTATGACCCGGCCGAAACCGGCGACAGCGCCGGCCTGGTGGTGGTCGCCCCGCCGCTGGTACCTGGCGGCAAGTTTCGCGTCTTGGAAAAGCATCAGTTCCGCGGCATGGATTTCGCTGCGCAGGCCGAGTTCATCCGCCAGGTCACGCGGCGCTACTGGGTGACCTATATCGGCCTCGACACCACCGGCATGGGCACAGGCGTGGCCCAGCTGGTGCGCCAGTTCTTCCCGAACCTGACCACCTTCAGCTACTCGCCGGAGGTGAAGACCCGTCTGGTGATGAAGACTTGGGACGTGATCCACAACGGCCGGTTGGAGTTCGACGCCGGCTGGACCGACCTCGCCAGCTCGATGATGGCGATCCGCAAGACCATGACCGCCAGCGGCCGGCAGATGACCTACGTCGCCGGCCGCACCGAAGAAACCGGCCACGCCGACCTGGCCTGGGCCCTCATGCACGCCCTGTACAACGAGCCGCTGGAGGGGCAGACCGCCGCCAATACCAGCGTGATGGAGATCTACTGATGAACGCACTCAGCCGCCTGGTTCAGGCATTCCGCGCGCCCGAGCTCCACAAGTCGGCCGCGCCGGCCGGCGGGGTCGAGGCCTTCACCTTCGGCGATCCGACGCCGGTCCTCGATGGCAACGAGATCCTCGACTACCTGGAATGCTGGTTCAACGGCCGCTGGTACGAGCCGCCGATTGACCTGGACGGCCTGGCCCGCTCGACCCGGGCGAGCGTCTACCTGCAGTCCGGGCTGACCTTCAAGCGCAACATGCTCAGCCGCACATTCGTCCCCCACCGCCTGCTCAGCCGGGAGGCCTTCGAGCAGTTCGCCCTGGACTGGCTGTGGTGCGGCAATGCCTACCTGGAGCGGCGGCGCAACCGGCTGGGCGGCACGCTGTCGTTGCAGCCTGCGCTGGCCAAGTACATGCGCCGCGGCCAGGACCTGGACCGCTACTTCATGGTCCGCGGCTGGCAGGAGGAGCACGAATTCGAGGAGGGAACCATCTGCCACATCCGCGAGGCGGACATCCACCAGGAGGTGTACGGCCTGCCGGAGTGGCTGGCGGCGCTGCAGTCGGCGTTGCTCAACGAGTCGGCCACCCTGTTCCGCCGGCGCTACTACCTGAACGGCTCGCACGCCGGCTTCATCCTCTACATGAGCGACGCGGCGCAGAACGAGAAGGACGTCGACGCCCTGCGCGAGGCGCTGCGCAGCGCCAAGGGGCCGGGCAACTTCCGCAACCTGTTCCTCTACTCGCCGGGCGGCAAGAAGGATGGCGTCCAGGTGATCCCGGTCAGCGAGGTGGCGGCCAAGGACGAGTTCAGCAACATCAAGAACATCACCCGTGACGACATGCTGGCCGGGCTGCGCATCCCGCCGCAGCTGATGGGCGTGGTACCGCAGAACGCCGGCGGGTTCGGTTCGGTGAAGGATGCGGCGCTGGTCTACGCGGCCAACGAGCTGGAGCCGATCCAGGCGCGGATGCTGGCGGTGAATGAGTGGGTTGGGGAGGAGGTGATTCGATTCAGGCCCTATGAGTTGGCTTAACCAAGCTGATGAAATGAAAACAAAGCTTCACCCTGAACAGGTCGATGAAACATACGCACTGACTAGCCAAATGTAATCTCTAATCCAAAAGTATTACAGATTCCGTTAAGCTTAATCAAACTAATACCATAAATGAATTCTTATAATATTTACGCATAGAACTTATGTTAAAATTTTAAATAATCTTGCACAATGTTACTACCTTATATATCTAACCAGCACAGCAAGAGGATTTATGATTTCAAGCATTTGGTCAAGCAAACTTGATGATTATATTTCAAGCGAAAACCCAGCTCGCAATAAGTATATTAATCTTGGCCGACTAAACTTAATAATAGGCGCAAACAATACCGGAAAAAGCAGGCTTCTAAGAAAGTTGTTCCTGAGTTCAGAAAAAGAATTACTGGTTAACTTTAAAGAGCCATCAGAAAAACTTAAAATATCAATTAAGCAAGTACTTGATAATCTTCCAAAAGACCAAGAAGCATTCTTTATAACTGGAGAAGAGCTATATTGCTTAGTTGACTCCAATGTTCAGCGTTATGATAAACTGAAAGAGCACTCATCGAAATTAAGTGAATTTATAGCAAAAATCTTCAATTATAGCCATCAAGCTTCTGGCGGTACGGGTGCCTCAAATTTTACTAAAATAAGAAGGGTATTAGACCACTCACTCCATGACTCAATGCGGCGAGGAGTTAAAGAATTCATATCTGAAACCTCATTTCCTAAGCGACACTATATACCTATCTTAAGAGGTATGAGACCTCTTGATGAGGAATGTGATCTCTTCGCAAAGCGGACACTTAAAGATTATTTCCACGGACTCAAACCTGAAAACTTCAACATAGTGACCGGATTCAATCTGTACGAACTGCTAGCCAGGTTTTTGCTTGGGCAGCCAGAAGAGCGAGATAAAGTTCGTGCTTACGAGAGAATAATCGGTGAAGAGTTTTTTGGTGGTGCTGATATAACGCTTATCCCTGAATATGGGAAAGATACCGTATCAGTAAAAATTGGTGAAGATAAGCAATTTCCAATTTATGACCTTGGTGACGGACTCCAGCAAGTAATCATCATTACTTCTGCAGCCTTCCTTGAGAACGAAAAATCTATTTACTTTATTGAGGAGCCTGAAATAGGCCTACACCCTGGCCTACTTCGCAAGCTTGCACTGTTTCTACTTGAGCACACCAATCATCAATACCTAGTAACAACTCACTCAAATCATCTATTAGACTTGGCAGAGCTAAATAATCAGGTACTTGTTCATAGGTTAACAAAAAAGCAATCAGGCTCAAGCAGTATCTTCTATATTCGTGAGTGCTCAAAAGACAGAGAGATACTTTCGGATCTTGGAGTACATGCTTCATCTGTTTATCTTTCGAATTCCTCAATTTGGGTTGAGGGAATTACCGATAGACTTTATGTTAGATCATTTATGGAGAAATATATACAAAGCCTATCAGATGAGCCTGGCAAGAAGTTACTCCAGGGGTTCCTTGAGAATTATCACTATTCATTTGTCGAGTATCAAGGCGGAACACTAGGTCATTGGAATTTCGATGACGATGATACCGATGAACTTTGCGCAATTAGACTTTGCACAGAAGCAATACTTATCGCCGACGGCGATATAAAAAGCAAAGGCAACAGACTAGAAAATCTTTCAAAACAGCTTGGCAATCGTCTTTTAGTCTTAGAAGGCAAAGAAATTGAAAACACAATTCCTGAAGAAATATTAATAGAAACAGCAATTAGAATGTTTGACAGCAAGAGATCAACGAAAGACGAATTAAATAAGGATGACTTACGATCGGTTCGTTACTCCGATTATGCAATATCAATAGAAGGCATTGGATATCATCTAGATCGCGCACTGGGTTTAAAAGGAAAAGGTAAAAATGAGCGAAGGTTTTTTGCTGATGAAAGCGGAACAATTAAAGATAAGGTAAAATTCTGCAGGACCGCATTGGATGTCATGAGTAAAATCGAATGGGAGCTAACAGAAGATATAAAAAGCATGTGCGAATATATATTCGCACATATAAAGCAAAAAAACTCATAAACCTATATCTTCTGATATTTTTTACAACAAAAATACTTACCCAACACCGGCCCCGTGCCGGTGTTATTTCATGCAGCTTTAACTTCGCCGACTTTGAGCCGCTTAGCCAGTCCATCCAAGAAAATTCTCGATAGTATCTGGCATTCCATCATCCGTCCCTGATGGAGTGCTCGTTGCTGACAACCGGGCCCTCATGGATGACCAGGGCGCACCAAGCGTGCGCCCCGCCTCGCCACGACACTACCAGCGCCCCCTGACTCAAGGCCTCCCCGCTACGCTGGTGCAGCGCGCGCATGAAGTCCCGCGACACTTCCAGGTGATGCCGCATGCCCTACACCTCCAAGTAGCAAGCCTCGACGTCGTAGCCGGCGCGCTTCAGCTCGGCCAGCACCGTGAGGGTGGGCGAGCGCTGGTCGAAGAACATGTCGGCGGTGATGAACACGCTGCCCGGATCGAGGTGATAGCGGGCATACAGCGGGTTGCTGCCCAGCCAGCGCTCGACCGGGTAGCTGAGGTCCAACTCGGAGGCGAGCTTGCGCGAGCCATGAATCTCGACCCGGCCTTCCAACACATCAAGCACCCAGCGGCGGAACTCCTTGGCGACATCGGTGCGGGCGAACATGGCCACCACCCGGCGCGCGCAGTTGTCCCCCACGGCACCTGCGGGCTAAATTGGTCGCTTTTTCTTCACACCTTCGGAGCGGTGCAGCGCAGGCAGGCTGGGGGCGGTGCGGGAGTTATCAGGGGTGGGGAAAACCTTCAAATCCCTTCACAGGGAGGGGGGCAAAGAGCGGTGGCGGGGCGATAGGTAGGTCGTCTGGCTCTAGGGAGGGGGTGGGTCTGAGAAAAGAGTAACTTGAGTAGCAGGCCCTAGAAACAGGGCTCTAGCCCAGTAAATACGGAGGGGCTGTGGTTACGGGAGCGAGTAACACGGGCGTAACCAAAGAAGTAATCTTTTGGTAAGTACCTGAAAATAAAGGAAAAATTTTATGCTTGAAATTACATTCAGAAAGAGTAACCAGACTACTTCCGTGTTACTCAGAGGTTACTTTTGCCGCTTACGAAAAACCCATTGAAAATCAATGTATTACAGAAAGTCAGGCGGGCGCGCTACTGATGTTACTCTTTTTTTGACCCCCCGCTTTGTTTTCTGGCGGGAGGCTCAGGGGGATGACCGCTTTTTACGTCTATTTTTACGTTCGCGTCACTGATCTGAACCTTCAGCGCACGCAAGCCGTTGATTTAATTGGTGCCGGCACCAGGAATCGAACCCGGGACCTACTGATTACAAGTCAGTTGCTCTACCTGCTGAGCTATACCGGCGAGGAAGGGCCGCCATTATAGCCGTTTGGCTTGCCGAGTAAACGCTTGGCTGCAGTTGGGATGTGCTGGTCGGGCTTTGCCGTTGCGTTTATTCACATTGACGGGGCTTGGCAAGTCCTTTGAAGAGGGTTGTCGTGCGACTTTTAGTCGCCTTAACAACCACCTGTTTTTGCTGGACTTTTACTTTTTGCTCGAAAAACGATCAAGGAGCCTGGCAGGGCCGGTGCCGAGCTTCGGACGTACTTTTCCGGAAATCATCAACAAAGTTATCCACGGGAGGTGTGGGTAACCCGTTCGGCCAGCAGCAGGTGGTTGCGTGGGGTCAGGCGATGGTCGCAAAAACGGCCGAGGCGGACCTGGTAGCCCTGTTCCTCCAGGTACAGAG
The DNA here is from genome assembly GCF_059739045.1 of Azotobacter tropicalis. Taxonomy (NCBI): domain Bacteria; kingdom Pseudomonadati; phylum Pseudomonadota; class Gammaproteobacteria; order Pseudomonadales; family Pseudomonadaceae; genus Azotobacter; species Azotobacter tropicalis. Next base: position 2,424,299 of record NZ_AP046059.1, on the reverse strand, counting down.
CGCGATCGAGCAGCAGCCAGAGTTCCAGCGGTCGGCGGAACAGGGCGCGCGGCAGTTCGAGGTTGCGCACCTCGGCCAGGCGTTGCCAGCCGCGGGCTTCCAGGGCTTGCCAGTCGCGCGGGGCGGGGGCGGGGAGCTCCTTGAGGGCGGCGAGGTCGCGGCAGTAGTCGGCGAAGTCCTTCTGCAGCCAGGCGACGGGCAGCGAGGGGGTCGGCAGATAGGCGTCGACGCCGCGCAGTTCCCGCTGCAGCAGGTCGAAGGCCAGGCGGCGGGCCATCGACTGGTCGCGCTGGCGGCGCACCCGGGCGCTGGCGGTGACCGTCTCGCTGAGCGGCAGACGCAGGTCGTCGCGGGACAGCCGCAGCGGTGAGGCGCGGGCGGCGGCGGATAGCGGTCGGTAGTCATCGCTGTCGATGCGGTTGTAGCAGCAGGGCGCCACCGCCAGCTGCCGGCAGCCGGCGGCGCTGGCCAGTTGCAGCAGGCGCACGTGCAGTTCGCCGCAGGCATGCAGCGCCACCGGGGTGTGGCTGGCATCGAGCCGGTCGGCGGCATCGGCGGCGAGCACGTCCTGCAGCCGGTGCCGGGCCGCCAGTTGCAGGCGCTCGCTGAGCGACTGGCCGGCCGCGACCAGCTCGGCGTCGTATTCCAGGCAGGTCAGCGGTGTGCCGTCGTGGGCCAGGGCGCGGCCGAGGTGGCCCTTGCCGGCGCACCAGTCGAGCCAGTGGCGGGGGCGGGCGGCGAACTGCAAGCGGCTGGCGAACTGGCCGATCTGCTGCCACTTGCGGCCCGGCACGTCGACCGCAAAGCGCTCCGGTGCCTGCTCCTGCCGCCTGGCGGGCAGTTCGCCGGCCTCGCTCAGGGCAAATGAGGCCGCGGCCAGTGCGGGGAAGGGTGCCGGGGCGGCAAGGCGCTCGGGATGGTTGTGGTCGGCCTCGGCGTCCTCCAGGGAGCGCTGGCGCAGCCAGGCGGCCAGTGCGGGATGCCGTTCTTCCCAGGGCAGATGCAGGAGGTTGAAGGGCCGGGGTCGCCAGAATGCCTGGTGCTCGAGCAGGAAGTCGTTGAGGGCGCGGAAGCGTTCCAGCAGCTGCGGGCCGCTGAGAGGCAGGACGTCTGGCATGGTTCGTGAGAGGGTCGGCCGGGCGGGCGATTATAGCGGGGACTGGCAGTGCACGGAGCAGGCAGACACGTACCTTCGTCGGGATACCGAGGCGGGGTTCGAAGCGCCTGCTAAAATCCGACCGGTTTCCTCGGCAAACGGGCAGAACGCGGAGTCATGCACTTTTTTGGCTCATGCGCAGCCCCGTTTTGTCATTCGCAGACCCAAAACGGGGCGTAAAGTCCCCGCGCGGTGACACAAAGATGTAGGTATGAGAGTTGCTAACATCTTCTGTCTCTGTCATCGCTCTGGCCACGCAGGAGGCCCGCCTTGTCGATCCATGTCGCTTTGCACCATGTCACCCACTATCGCTACGACCGGCTGGTCAACGTGGGGCCGCAGATCGTCCGTCTGCGTCCGGCACCCCATAGCCGCACCCGCATCCTCTCGTACGCGTTGAAGGTGGTCCCGGGCGAGCATTTCATCAACTGGCAGCAGGACCCGCAGGGCAATTACCTGGCGCGTCTGGTGTTTCCGGAAAAGACCCGCGAGCTGAAGATCGAGGTCGATCTGGTCGCCGAGCTGGCGGTGTTCAACCCCTTCGACTTCTTCCTCGAGCCCTACGCCGAGACCATTCCCTTCGACTACACCGAAGGCGAGCAGCGCGAGCTGGCGCCGTACCGGGTGAAGTTGCCGGCGACGCCGCTGTTCGCCCGCTACCTGGCCGGCATCGACCTGGCGCCGACCCGCAGCGTGGACTTTCTGGTCGCCCTGAACCAGCGCGTGGCGCGCGACGTGCGCTACCTGATCCGCATGGAGCCCGGGGTGCAGAGCCCCGAGGAGACCCTCGAGAAGGCCTCCGGCTCCTGCCGCGACTCGGCCTGGCTGCTGGTGCAGCTGCTGCGCCACCTGGGCCTGGCGGCGCGCTTCGTCTCCGGCTACCTGATCCAGCTCAAGCCCGACGTGAAGTCGCTCGACGGCCCCAGCGGCACCGAGGTGGACTTCACCGACCTGCACGCCTGGTGCGAGGTGTACCTGCCGGGCGCCGGCTGGATCGGCCTCGATCCGACGTCCGGGCTGTTCGCCGGCGAGGGCCACATTCCGCTGGCGTGCAGCCCCGAGCCGTCCTCGGCGGCGCCGATCAGCGGCCTGGTCGACGAGTGCGAGTGCGAGTTCTCCCACGACATGCGCGTCGAGCGCATCTGGGAAGCGCCACGGGTGACCAAGCCCTACAGCGAGGAGCAGTGGCAGGCGATCCTCGCGCTCGGCCGCCAGGTCGATGCCGACCTGACGCGCGGCGACGTGCGCCTGACCATGGGCGGCGAGCCGACCTTCGTCGCCCTCGACTACCCGGACGACCCCGAATGGAACACCGAGGCCATGGGCCCGAACAAGCGCCGCCTGGCCGCCGACCTGTTCCACCGCCTGCGTCACCACTACGCGCCCAAGGGCCTGGCGCACTTCGGCCAGGGTAAGTGGTACCCGGGCGAGCAACTGCCGCGCTGGTCGCTCAACTGCTTCTGGCGCAAGGACGGCGAGCCGGTCTGGCAGGATCCGGCGCTGTATGCCGACGAGACCCGCCGTTACGGCGCCGACGCGCAGCTGGGCGCACGCTTCCTCGACACCCTCTGCGGCTACCTCGGGATCTCCGGCGAGCATTTCTTCCCGGCCTACGAGGACTGGATGTACTACCTCTGGCGCGAACGTCGCCTGCCGGAGAACGTCACTCCGGAGGACGCGCGGCTGGCCGATCCGCTGGAGCGCGAGCGCCTGCGCCGGGTCTTCGAGCAGGGCCTGAACCATGCGGTCGGCCATGTCCTGCCGCTGACGCGCAGCCTTGACGGCGGCCATTGGCTGACCGGCGCTTGGTTCCTGCGCGACGAATACTGCCGGCTGATCCCCGGCGACTCGCCGCTGGGCTGGCGCCTGCCGCTGGATTCGCTGCCCTGGGCCCGCGACATGGACCAGCCCTACGTGCATGCGCCGGATCCCAATCAGCCGTTCCCGCCGCTGCCGAGCCGCCAGCGCATCCTCCAGCAGCTGCGCAACGCGCCGCTCAACCGGTCGGCCGCAGTCGGCGAGGGCGCAGGCTTCGGCGCCGCCGGGCGTGGCGACACGCGGCCGGGCGAGGGCGTGCATCGGACGTTGGAAACGGCGCCGGCGCCCTTCGAGTCGGCCTACGGTATCGTGCGCACCGCGCTCTGCGTCGAGCCGCGCGATGGCCGCCTGTACATCTTCATGCCGCCGCTGGGCCGGCTCGAGGACTACCTGGAGCTGGTCGCCGCCATCGAGACGACCGCCCGCGAGCTGGACTGCCCGGTGCTGATGGAAGGCTACGAGCCGCCGGCCGACCCGCGCCTGCGGCATTTCCGTGTCACCCCCGACCCGGGCGTGATCGAGGTGAACATCCACCCGGCGGAGAACTGGGACGAGTTGGTCGAGCGCACTGAGCTCCTCTACGAGGCGGCGCGCCAGTCGCGGCTGAGCAGCGAGAAGTTCATGATCGACGGCCGCCACGTCGGCACCGGCGGCGGCAACCACTTCGTCCTCGGCGGCGCGACCCCGGCCGACTCGCCGTTCCTGCGCCGTCCGGACCTCTTGCGCAGCCTGATCAGCTACTGGCACAACCACCCGTCGCTGTCCTACCTGTTCTCCGGCCTGTTCATCGGCCCGACCTCGCAGGCGCCGCGGGTGGACGAGGCGCGCAACGACTCGCTCTACGAGCTGGAGATCGCCTTCCAGCAGATGCCCGAGCCGGGTGCCTCCTGCCCGCCGTGGCTGGTCGACCGCCTGCTGCGCAACCTCCTGGTGGACGTCACCGGCAACACCCACCGCGCCGAGTTCTGCATCGACAAGCTGTACTCGCCGGACAGCGCCAGCGGTCGCCTCGGTCTGCTCGAGTTCCGTGCCTTCGAGATGCCGCCGCACGCGCAGATGAGCCTGGCCCAGCAAGTGCTGCTGCGTTCCCTGATCGCGCGCTTCTGGGACGAGCCGTACCAGCCGCAGCGCCTGGTGCGCTGGGGCACCGAGCTGCACGACCGCTTCCTGCTGCCGCACTTCGTCGCCCAGGACTTCCACGACGTGATCTACGAGATGGACCAGTACGGCTATCCGCTGCGTCCGGAGTGGTTCGCCCCGCACTTCGAGTTCCGCTTCCCGAAACTCGGCGACTTCGCCGTGCAGGGCATGGCCCTCGAGGTGCGCCAGGCGCTGGAGCCTTGGCACGTGATGGGCGAGGAGGGCGCCACCGGCGGTACCGCGCGCTACGTCGACTCCTCCCTGGAGCGTTTGCAGGTGAGCGTCAGCGGCATGCCCCAGGACCGCTACGTGCTGACCTGCAACGGCCAGCCGGTGCCGCTGCGCCCGACCGGCACGGTCGGCGAGTTCGTCGGCGGCGTGCGCTATCGCGCCTGGCAGCCGGCTTCCAGCCTGCACCCGACCATCGGCGTACACGCCCCGCTGGTGTTCGATCTGGTCGACACCTGGATGCAGCGCTCGCTGGGCGGTTGCCAGTACCACGTCGCCCATCCGGGCGGGCGCAATTACGAGACGCTGCCGGTCAATGCCTACGAGGCGGAAAGCCGGCGTCTCGCGCGCTTCTTCCGTATCGGCCACACACCGGGCAAACTGCTGCCTGCCGCGCCGGTCGAGAACAGGGAGATGCCGATGACCCTGGACCTGCGCCGCCGCTGAGCGCCATTCCGTCCGGGCGCAGTGGCCCGGAGGGACTGATTCGCGCGGATCTCCTCCCCGGGCCCTTGTGCCGGGGAGGGGAGCGCGAGGCGCAATCTCCCTGATTTCGAGTCACCCATGTCCAATCTGTTTGCCGACTATCCGCGCGACGGCGCGACCTACCACGAAGTCTTCGACGCCAACGGCAGGGTTCGCCCCCACTGGCGCGCGATGTTCGATTTCCTGCGGCGCCTCACGCCGGCGCAGCTGCGCCAGCGCCAGGCCCTGCTGACCCGGCAGATTCAGGAAAACGGGGTGACCTACAACGTCTACGCCGATCCCGACGGTGCCGACCGGCCTTGGGAGCTGGACCTGCTGCCCAACATCATCCCCGCCGAGGAGTGGCAGCAGCTCGCCGAGGGCGTGGCGCAGCGCGCGGCTCTGCTGAACGCCGTGCTGGCCGACATCTACGGCCCGCAGCGGCTGCTCGCCGAAGGCCTGTTGCCCACCGATCTGGTGTTCGGTCACAGCAACTTTCTCTGGGCCTGCCGGGGCATCGAGCCGCCGGGCGGCACCTGGCTGCACGTCTACGCGGTGGACCTGGCGCGCGCGCCGGACGGCCGCTGGTGGGTCACCGCCGACCGCACCCAGGCGCCGTCCGGCGCCGGCTATGCGCTGGAGAACCGCCAGTTCGTCTCGCGCGCCTTCCCCGACCTGTACCGCGACCTGCGCGTGCAGTACGTGGCCGGCTATTTCCACACCCTGCGCGAGACCGTGGCGCGCGAGGCGCCGACCGATGGCGAGACGCCGCTGGTGGTGCTGCTGACCCCGGACGCTTCAACGAGACCTACTTCGAGCACCTCTATCTGGCCCGCCAGCTCGGCTACCCGCTGGTCGAGGGCAGCGATCTGACGGTGCGCGACGCCACCGTCTACCTGAAGACCCTCGACGGCCTGAAACGGGTCCACGCCCTGCTGCGCCGTCTCGACGACGATTACTGCGATCCGCTGGAGCTGCGTACCGATTCCGCCCTCGGCGTGCCCGGCCTGCTCGAGGCGGTGCGCGCGGGCCGCGTGCTGGTGGCCAACGCCCTCGGCAGCGGCGTGCTGGAGTCGCCGGGGCTGCCGGGCTTCCTGCCGGCGATCAGCCAGCGGCTGTTCGGCGAGGATCTGCTGCTGCCGTCCATCGCCAGCTGGTGGTGCGGCGAGCCGCCGGTGCTGCAGGAGGTGCTGAAGAAGCTGCCGCAGCTGATGATCCGCTCGGCCTATCCGTCGCGGCATTTCGACCCGCTGTTCGGCCCCGAACTGGACGCCAGGCAGCGCATGGCCCTGGCCGAGCGTCTGCGCCAGCAGCCCTACGCTTATGTCGGCCTGGAGCGTCCGCAGCTGTCGCGGGCGCCGGTCTGGCAGGGCGAACACGGCAAGCTGGAGGCGCGGCCGATCGGCATGCGGGTGTTCGCCGTGGCCAGCGCCGACGGCTACCGGGTGATGCCCGGCGGCCTGACCCGGGTCGCCGCGCATGCCAATGCCGAGATGCTGTCGATGCAGCGCGGCGGAGCGAGCAAGGACACCTGGGTGCTCGGTGGCCGCCACGCCGCCAGCGAGCCCTGGCAGTGGGTGCGCCCGCTGGGGGTGGCCGACATCGTGCGCAGCGACCCCTATCTGCCGTCGCGGGTGGTGGAAAACCTCTACTGGTTCGGCCGCTACAGCGAGCGTTGCGAGGAGGGCGCCCGCCTGCTGCGCATCATGCTGGCCGGCTACGTCGACAACGGCAACGATCCGCAGGCCCAGCAGGCCGCCTTGTCGGTGGCCGAAGGCCTCGGCCTGCTGCCGATGCCGTCCTGCGACTGCGACCTGGAAACCCGGCTGCGCCGTGCCGTGCTGGGCAAGGACTGGCCGTCCAGCCTGCGCAACAACCTGCACTCCCTGCACATGGCTGCAGCCAGCGTGCGCGGCAAGCTGTCCCAGCAGAACTGGCAGGCCCTGCTGGAGCTGCAGCGGGCGGCCCACTGCCTGGAGAACGAGGAGGCCGACCTCGGCGAATTGCTGGACTTCCTCGACAGCCAGCTGGTGTCCATGGCGGCCCTCGCCGGCTTCGTCCTCGACGACATGACCCGCGACCACGGCTGGCTGTTCCTGCTGATCGGCTGCCGCATCGAGCGCCTGCAGTTCCTCGCCGAGAGCATCGCCGGCTTCCTGCGCGGCCGCGCCGTGCACGACCAGTCGGCGCTGGCCTGGCTGCTCGAGCTGGGCAACAGCAGCATCACCTACCGCACCCGCTACCTGGCCACCGCGCAGCTGATCCCGGTGCTCGACCTGCTCCTGCTCGACGAGCAGAACCCCCATGCGGTGCTCTACCAGCTGCACGTGCTGCGCACCTCGCTGCGCCGCCTCGGCGCCAGCTTCGAGATGGCGCCGGGGGTGGACCTGCAGGCCCTGCACGATCGGCTGGCCGCCTTCGACCTCGGGCGTCTGGAATACAACCCCTTCGCCTATCCCGACAATCCTGCCGCGCCGAACGAACTGGCCGACCTGCTCTGCGAGGTCTCCGCGGAGGCGGGGCGGCTTTCCGACCACCTCGGCCTGCGCTTCTTCGTTCACGTCGACGCCAGCCAACGGACCCAGTCGCGATGACTTCTGCCCATTACCGCATCGTCCACGCCACCCGCTACCGCTATTCGGCGCCGGTGTCCCTGGCCAAGCAGCTGGCCCACCTGTGGCCGCGCGACTGTCCCTGGCAGCGCTGCCGCAGCCGCGAGCTGCACATCGGCCCGCCGCCGACCTGGCGGGTCGACGACCTCGATGCGTTCGGCAACCCGCTGACCCGCATGGCCTTCGAGTGCCCGCACCACGAGCTGGAGGTGCGCGCCCGGCTGCAGGTCGAGGTGCTGCCGCGCCCGCTCTTCGACCTGGCCGACTCGCCGGCCTGGGAGGAGGCTTGCCTGGGCCTGGCCTACAGCGGTCGGCCGCTGGATGCCGAGCAACTGGAGGCGGCGCGCTTTCGCTTCGACTCGCCCTACGTGCTCCTCGAGCAGGGCTTCGCCGCCTACGCCGACGACTGCTTCGTCGCCGGGCGGCCGCTGCTGCTGGCGGTGCAGGCGCTGATGGAGAAGATCTTCGAGGAGTTCACCTTCGATGCCTCCGCCACCCAGGTGGCCACGCCGCTCAAGCAGGTGCTCGAGGAGCGCCGCGGGGTCTGCCAGGACTTCGCCCACCTGATGCTCGCCTGCCTGCGCTCGCGCGGCCTCGCGGCGCGCTACGTCAGCGGCTACCTGCTGACCACCCCGCCGCCCGGCCAGCCGCGGCTGATCGGCGCCGACGCCTCGCACGCCTGGGTCTCGGTCTACTGCCCGCGCCAGGGCTGGGTCGACTTCGATCCGACCAACAACATGCGCCCGGCCCTGGAGCACATCACCCTGGCCTGGGGCCGCGATTTTGCCGACGTCTCGCCGCTGCGCGGGGTGATCCTCGGCGGCGGCAGCCACGACCCGGAGGTGAGCGTCACCGTCATGCCCCTGGCCGAGGCCGAGCGGCACGCGCTTTGACTGTGGGCCATCGTCCGGCCCTTCGAACAGGAGTTTCCGATGAAATCCCCGCTATCCTTGTTTCTGGCGACCGCCTTGGCGGCCGCTGCGTTGCCGGCGCAGGCGCTGGAAATCCTTCCCGGCCTCTGGGAATTCGAGTCCAAGGGGGTGGTGGCAGGCGGCATGCCGCTGCCCGACATGCAGGAAATCCGCGCGCAGATGCAGAAGCTGCCGCCCGAACGGCGCCAGGCGATGGAGGAGATGATGACCCGCCAGGGCGTCCAGATGGGCGACAAGGGCATGCGCGCCTGCCTGAGCGAGGCGCAGGTCAAGTCCCAGGCGCTGCCGTTCCAGGACGACCGCCCCGGCTGCACCCAGGAAGTGACCGAGCGCAGCGATCAGCGCTGGAAGTTCCGCTTCCACTGCCCGGACTCCCAGGGCGAGGGCGAAACCCGCTTCGCCAGCGACCGCGAATTCACCACCGTGGTGAACATCGTCACCGCCGGCAAGAGCGGCGTCACCCATATGGAATCCCATGCCCGCTGGGTGGGCAGCGACTGCGGCGGACTCGAACCCGGCCAGGGAGCCCGCTAGCCACTCCTACGAGGAGGCAGGAGAAATGGAGGTTCTGCCGACCACTGCGACCGCCGTCCTCGATTGCGACGGCCTGCAGGCCCTGATCGAGGCCCTGGCCGCCCGCGGCTTTCAGGTGCTCGGGCCGGTCGTGCGCGACGGGGCGATCGTCCATGACGAGATCGCCGGGGTCGCCGACCTGCCGGCCGGCTGGACCGACCGCCAGGCGCCCGGGCAGTACCGCCTGGAACGGCGCGGCGATCAGGCGCTGTTCGGCTTCGCCGCCGCGCCGCAGTCGTGGAAGCGCTTCCTGCATCCGCCGGTCGAAACCCTCTGGCGGGTGCGGCAGGGGGAGGGCGGACTGCTCTTCAGCACTGCCGCCGAGGCGACGCCCCGCTATGCCTTTCTCGGCGTGCGCGCCTGCGACCTCAAGGCCATCGCCATCCAGGACCGGGTGCTCTGCGCGGGCGATTATCGGGATAGCGCCTACGAGCAGCGGCGGCGCGCCGCCTTCATCGTCGCGCTGAACTGCTCCGAGGCCGGCGACACCTGCTTCTGCGTGTCCATGGGCAGTGGGCCCAAGGCTGAGGGCGCCTTCGATCTGGCGCTGACCGAACTGCTCGACGAGCGCCGCCACGAATTTCTGGTCGAGGTCGGCAGCGCGGCGGGCGCCGAGGTGCTGGCCGGCCTGCCGCAGCGAGCGGCGCTGGATGCCGACCGGGCGGCCGCCGCGGCGGTCGTCGCGCGTACCGCCGGGTGCATGGGCCGCCAGCTGGACACTGCTGATCTGCAGGCTCTCTTGCAGAGCAACCCGGAGCATCCGCGCTGGGACGAAGTCGCCGAGCGCTGCCTGACCTGCGCCAACTGCACCATGGTCTGCCCGACCTGTTTCTGCACCACGGTGGAGGACCACAGCGACCTGGCGGGCGGCTCCGCCGAGCGGGTGCGCCTGTGGGATTCCTGTTTCACCCTGGATTTTTCCTATATCCACGGCGGCAGCGTGCGGCAGACCGACAAGGGCCGCTACCGCCAGTGGATGACCCACAAGCTGTCCACCTGGTTCGACCAGTTCGGCAGCTCCGGCTGCGTCGGCTGCGGGCGCTGCATCACCTGGTGCCCGGTGGGCATCGACATCACCGAGGAGGCGGCGGCCATCCGCGCCACCCCCCACGTCCAGGGAGGGACCCATGGAGCGTCTTGAGGAGATCCTCGGCCGGCATCCCTTCTTCGCCGGCTTCGAGGCCGAGCACGGCCGGCTGGTCGCCGGCTGCGCGCGCAACGTGCGCTTCGCCGCCGGCCAGTACCTGTTCCGCGAGGGCGATCCGGCCGACGAGTTCTTCCTCATCCGCCACGGCAAGGTGGCCCTGGAGCTGGTCGAGCCGGGGCGGCCGCCGCTGGTCTTCGCTACCCTCGGCGAGGGCGAGATCGTCGGCGCCTCCTGGCTGCTGCCGCCGTATCGCTGGCGCCTCGCCGCCCGCGCGGTGGAGCTGACCCGGGCGATCGGCATCGACGCCGCCTGTCTGCGCGGCAAGTGCGAGACGGACCACCACCTGGGCTACGCGATGATGAAGCGTTTCCTGCCGATCCTGGTGGAGCGTCTGCAGGCCACCCGGCTGCAACTGCTCGATGTCTACGGAAGGCGCTGAGATGAGCGCCCCCGACCCTTTCCTGCCGCAGCCCTACCGGGTCGAGCGGCGCCGCCGCGAACTGATCGGCGCGGTGACCCTCGAACTCGCCCCGCTGGCCGGCGCGCGGCCGGATTTCGCGCCCGGCCAGTTCAACATGCTCTACGTGTTCGGCGTCGGCGAGGCGGCCATCAGCCTCAGCGGCGACGCCGAGCGCGGCACGACCTTCGTGCACACGGTGCGCAACGTCGGCGCGGTCAGCGGCGCGCTGAGCCGTCTGGAGGTCGGCGCGAGCGTCGGCGTGCGCGGGCCTTTCGGCCGTGGCTGGCCGCTGGCCGAAGCCGAAGGCGCGGATGTGCTGCTGGTCGCCGGAGGGCTCGGCCTCGCGCCGCTGCGCCCGGCGCTCTACGCGCTCCTCGCCCGGCGCGCGCGCTACGGCCGGGTGCTGATCATGGTCGGCAGCCGCAGTCCCGCAGACATCCTCTACCGCCGCGAGCTGGAGCACTGGCGCCGGCGTGCCGACCTCGAGGTGCTGCTCACCGTCGACCATGCCGACGCCGGCTGGCGCGGCCATGTCGGCGTGGTGCCGGCGCTGATCCCGCATGCCGGGCTGGACCCGGCGAAGACGCTGGCGCTGGTCTGCGGGCCGGAGGTGATGATGCGCTTCACCGCCAACGCCCTGCTCGCCGCCGGCATCCGGCCCGAGCGCATCCACCTGTCCATGGAGCGCAACATGAAATGCGCCGTCGCCCAGTGCGGGCACTGCCAGTTCGGGCCGTTCTTCGTCTGCAAGGACGGGCCGGTGCTGCGCTACGACCGCATCGGCGGCATCCTCGCCGTGCCGGAGATCTGAGATGGATTCACGCCCGCGCCTGGCGGTCTGGAAGTTCGCCTCCTGCGACGGCTGCCAGCTGTCGCTGCTCGACTGCGAGGACGAGCTGCTGTCGCTCGCCGGAGCCGTAGAGATCGCCTATTTCGCCGAGGCTTCCAGCACCATGGAAGGCGGCCCCTACGACCTCTCGCTGGTGGAGGGCTCGATCACCACGGCCCACGACGCCGAGCGCATCCGCGAAGTGCGCCGGCAATCGAAGTTCCTCGTCACCATCGGCGCCTGCGCCACCGCCGGGGGCATCCAGGCGCTGCGCAACTTCGCCGACGTGAACGACTACCTCGCAGTCGTCTACGCCTCGCCGCAGTACATCGAGACCCTGGCCACCTCGACGCCGATCGCCGCCCACGTGCCGGTGGACTTCGAGCTGCGCGGCTGCCCGATCAACAAGGTGCAACTGCTCGAAGTGCTCTCGGCCTTCCTCGCCGGGCGCCGGCCGGCGATCCCCACCTACAGCGTGTGCATCGAGTGCAAGCGGCGCGGCAACCTCTGCGTGATGGTGCAGGGCACGCCCTGCCTCGGCCCCGTGACCCAGGCCGGCTGCGGCGCGCTCTGTCCGGGCTGCCGGCGCGGCTGCTACGGCTGCTACGGGCCGATGGAGACCCCGGACACCGCCATGCTGGCGCGCCAGTGGAGCGCCATGGGTGTCGCGCCGCGGGACATCCGCCGCGCCTTCCACACCTTCAACGCCTGGGCGCCGGCATTCCGCGAGGAGGGCGAGGCCCATGACGACTAGAAGAATCACCGTCGACTACATGGCCCGCGTCGAGGGCGAGGGCTCCCTCGACCTGCATATCGAGAACGACCGGGTCAGTGCGGCGCGGCTCGGCATCTTCGAGCCGCCGCGCTTCTTCGAGGCCTTCCTGCGCGGCCGCGGCTTCGCCGAGACTCCGGACATCGTCGCGCGGATCTGCGGCATCTGCCCGGTGGCCTACCAGATGAGTGCGGTGCACGCCCTGGAGAACGCCTTCGGCGTGCGCGTCGAAGGGCAGCTGCGCGCGCTGCGCCGGCTCATCTACTGCGGCGAATGGATCGAGAGCCATGCGCTGCATGTGGTGATGCTGCACGCCCCGGACTTCCTCGGCTATCCGGACGCGATCCGCATGGCCGCCGCGCACGGCGAGCGGGTGCGCAGCGCCCTGGCGCTGAAGAAGGCCGGCAATTCGATCATCCGCCTGCTCGGCGGGCGCGAGATCCACCCGGTCAACGTCCGCGTCGGCGGCTTCTACCGGGTGCCGACCCGCGCCGAGCTGGCGCCGCTGGCCGAGGAACTGGGCCGCGCCCGCGAGTCCGCCGTCGAGCTGGTGCGCTGGGTGGCGGGCTTCGCCTTCCCGCGGATCGAGCGCGACTACGAGTTCGTCGCCCTGCGCCATCCGCACGAGTATCCGCTCAACGAGGGCCGGCTGGTCTCCAGCCGCGGCCTGGACATCGGCATCGCCGACTACGAGAGCGAATTCGAGGAGCGCCAGGTGCCGCATTCGACGGCGCTGCATTCGCTGCTCAAGCGCCGCGGCGCCTACCTGGTCGGGCCGCTGGCGCGCTATGCGCTGAACTTCGAGCGGCTGCCGGAATCGGTCCGTCAGCTCGCCGGCGAGGTCGGCCTCGGTCCGGTGTGCCGCAATCCCTTCCAGAGCATCGTGGTGCGCGCCCTGGAAATCCTCTACGCCTGCGAGGAGGCGCTCGGCATCATCGCCGCCTACCGGATGCCGGCCGTCGCCGCCGTGCCGGTGGAGCCGCGCGCCGCCACCGGCTTCGGCTGCACCGAGGCGCCGCGCGGCACCCTCTGGCACCGCTACCGGCTGGCCGCCGACGGGACCATCGAGGACGCGCGCATCGTTCCGCCCACTTCCCAGAACCAGCCGAGCATCGAGGCGGACCTGGAGGCGGTCGCCACGCCGCTGCTCGACCAGCCGGAGGAGGTCATCCGCCAGCGCTGCGAGCTCGCCATCCGCAACTACGACCCGTGCATCTCCTGCTCGACGCACTTCCTCCGGCTGGCGCTGCACCGTCCATGAGCGGGACCGCCGACAACGGCGCGGTACTGGTGCTCGCCCTGGGCAATCCGCTGCGCGGCGACGACGGCATCGGTCCGGCGGTCGCCGCCCGGCTGCGCGGCCGGCTGCCGGCGGACGTCGTGCTGTGCGAATGCGGCGACGATGTGCTGGGGCTGATCGGGACGTGGAGCGGCGTCGAGGCGCTGGTCTGCGTGGATGCCTCGGCGCCGCAGGGCGTGCCGGGACGCATCCGCCGGCTCGATCTGGCCACCGAGGAGTTGTTTCAGGATTTTTCCCTGACCTCCAGTCACGGCTTCGGCCTGGCCGAAGCGCTGGGGCTGGCCCGCGTCCTCGGCGCGGTGCCGCCGCGGGTGGTCGTGTATGCCGTGGAAGGCTGCCGTTTCGTGGCCGGGGCACCCCTGAGCGCCGCGGTTGCCGCCGCCGTGGACGAAGTCGCCGAGCGCGTGCTCGCCGAACTCGCCGCCTTCCGACGGTCGGCAGAGGGCGCCGGCGCGCCCTGAGCCAGCCGTCTTTGCCCGTCCGGCCGCGGGCGTTCTGCAACTTTTGTCGGGGCGTTCATGGCATTTTGCTATGACGATTCTTGACGAAGTTTTCACCGCGGATTCGGCATAGTCCGTGCAAGGCCGGGGCAAGCCCGGCATTCGCTCGCTGCATCGAGGAACCCATGGCAACAACGAAATCTGCACCCGCCGGGCGTAGTGGCATCGACTGGGCCGGACTCGGCTGGATGTTCCTGTTCTTCTGGTATTTCTCCGGCGTCACCCAGACGCTGATCTGGGCCTCGGACGTCGCCGGCTTCAGCGGCTTCCGCCAGGCCTTCCTGGCCAGCGCCCTGTGGCTGGTGCCCCTGCTGCTGTTTCCTGCCCGCACCCGGCTGCTCGCCGGGGCGATCGGCGCCGTGCTCTGGCTGTGCTCGCTGAGCGGCTTCGGCTATTTCCTGGTGTACGGCCAGGAGTTCTCGCAGAGCGTCATCTTCATCATGTTCGAATCGAACGTGAACGAGGCGAGCGAGTACCTGGGGCACTACTTCGCCTGGTGGATCGTGCTGGCCATGATCGCCTACGGCTTCGGCGGCTGGCTGCTGTGGCGCAAGGTGCGCCCGGTGTACCTGCCGCGCCGGGCGGCGCTGGTCGCCAGCCTGCTGCTGTTCACCAGCTCCGTCGGCTATCCGGCGGCGCGCCAGTTCCTCAAGCACGGCGAGTTCCAGGCAGGGCTGGAGGACTTCGAGAAGCGCATCGAGGCGGCCTCGCCCTGGCAACTGGTGATCGGCTACCGTCACTACCTCAAGCAGCTGTCCAACATGGAGAGCCTGCTGGCCAGCCGCGAGCAGATTCCGCCGCTGAAAAACCTGGTCGACGCCCATGCCGGACAGCCCTCGACCCTGGTGCTGGTCATCGGCGAATCGACCAACCGCCAGCGCCTGAGCCTCTACGGCTATCCGCGGCCGACCACCCCCAACCTCGACAAGCTGCGCGGCGAGCTGCAGGTGTTCGACAACGTGGTCACCCCGCGCCCCTACACCATCGAGGCGCTGCAGCAGGTGCTGACCTTCGCCGACCAGGAACACCCGGACCTCTACCTGACCACGCCCTCGCTGGTCAGCGTGATGAAGCAGGCCGGCTACAAGACCTACTGGATCACCAACCAGCAGACGATGACCAAGCGCAACACCATGCTCACCACCTTCTCCAGGCAGGCGGACGAGCAGGTCTATCTGAACAACAACCGCGACCAGAACGCCCGCCAGTACGACGGCGACGTGCTCGAGCCGTTCGCCAAGGTGCTGGCCGACGACGCGCCGCGCAAGTTCGTGGTGGTGCACCTGCTGGGCACCCACATGCGCTACAAGTACCGCTACCCGGAGGAGTTCGAGCGCTTCACCGACCGCAGTGGAGTGCCGGCCAGCGTCACCGACGACCAGCTGCCGACCTACAACAGCTACGACAACGCCGTGCTGTACAACGACTACGTGGTCTCCTCGCTGATCGAGCGCTTCCGCGCCACCGACCCCAACGGCTTCCTGTTGTATCTGGCCGACCACGGCGAGGCGGTGTTCGATGCGCCCGATCCCCAGGTGCTCGGCCGCAACGAGGCCGCGCCGACCGGCCCGATGTACACCGTGCCGTTCATCCTGTGGAACGCGCCGAAGTGGCAGGCGCAGCAGCCGCGCGATTTCAGCGCCAGCCTGCACCGTCCCTACAGCAGCTCGCACTTCATCCACACCTGGGCGGACCTGGCCGGCCTGCGCTTCGACGAGCTGGAGCCGAGCAAGAGCCTGGTGAGTGATGCGTTCAAGCCGCATCCGCTGCTGATCGGCAATCCGGAGCAGCCGAAGAACCTGATCGACTTCAGCCTGATCAAGCCGAAGAAGCCCGCCGCGGCGAGCACCGAGCTGGTCCAGCAGGAACGCGAGACCAAGGAGCGGCCGCTGTAGCTCCTGTCCGTCCTGTTCGTCTCCGTCCGGAGGCGGGCAGGGCGGACGGTCCCGCCTCGCCGCTTTTCGTTTACGCCGGGTTCGCCCGGCGTTTTCGTGTTCGGCTACCGCGTTTCGGTTGCGCCGGCTCACCGTGGTCGTCCGCGCCCGCTGGCTATGCTGGTGTCCAGAGCGTCCGGCACGGCGCGGAAAGGGAGGCAGTATGGGTGATGAACATTCCGGCTGCGGCCGGACGACCGGGCTTGCCGCTGGCACCGGCCTTCTCCGCCAGGGCTTCGGAACTACGGTCGATGCGCTGAACGATGCCTGTTTCTGCATCAGTCTCGATCACCGGGCCCTCGACGCGGCCCTCGCAACCGAGCTGGGCGATCCGCGGCTCGCGGCGCTGCTGCGCGAGCGCTGTCCGCATGTCTTCGCCGAGTACCCCGTGTTCGTGGCGCCGGCGCAGTTGCAGCGTATCGAGGCGGTGGTCAGGGCCGTGGAGCAGGTGGTGGCGTTGCCGGCGTGGCGCGAGCAGGCGCTGGCGGCGGCGCCGGCCATCGCCCGCCACGACGTGCGCGGGTCAGGGGCGTGTTCTTCGGCTACGACTTCCACGTCGAGGGCGACACGCTCGGTCTCATCGAAATCAACACCAATGCCGGCGGGGCGATGCTCAACGCGGTGCTGGCGCGGGCGCAGCGCGTCTGCTGCGAGGGCGTCGCGCCGCTGCTGCCGGGCCGCGAAGGCGTGGAGGGCTTCGAGCGGGCCATGCCGGAGATGTTCCGGCACGAATGGCGCGCGACCGGCCGGCAGGCGCCGCTGCGCCGCGTGGCGATCGTCGACGAGGCGCCGGAGCGCCAGTACCTGTATCCGGAATTCCTGCTGTTCCAGCACCTGCTCGGCGGGCACGGCATCGAGACCCTGATCGCCGACCCGGCGGAACTCGAGCTGCGCGACGGCCGGCTGTTGCTGGGCGAGCAGGCCATCGACCTGGTGTACAACCGCCTGACCGATTTCTATCTGCAGGGCGAGGACTGCCGGGCCTTGCGCGAGGCCTATCTGAGCGATGCCGTGGTGCTGACGCCGCATCCGCAGGCGCATGCCCTCTATGCCGACAAACGGCGTCTGGCCGATCTGAGCGATCCCGAGGTGCTGGCGCGCCTGGGCGTCGCGCAGGAGGCGCAGGCGATCCTGCTGCGCGACGTGCCGCGCACGCGGCTGGTGCGGGCCGAGGATGCCGAGCGCCTGTGGGCCGGGCGGCGCGGGCTGTTCTTCAAGCCGGTCAGCGGCTTCGGCAGCCGTGGCGCCTACCGCGGCGACAAGCTCACCAGGCGCGTCTGGCAGGACATCCTGGCCGGCGGCTATGTCGCCCAGGCGCTGGTGGTACCGGGCGAGCGGCGTACCGCGACGGGCCAGCCGATGAAATACGACCTGCGCGCCTACGTCTACGACGGGCAGATCCAGTGGCTGGCCGCGCGCGTCTACCAAGGGCAGACCACCAATTTCCGCACCGAGGGCGGCGGCTTTGCGCCGGTGTTCACCCTGAGCGAGCCCGGCCGGGGCGGCACGCCGGAGCCGGGTGAGTACCGGTCCCATACCTTCCTGCTGGACGAAGCCGGGCAGATCCATTCCCTGCCGCACCCGCTCTATGTGGCGCTGGTGCACGCCGAGTCCGCACTGCCCGCGCTGGCCGGCAGACGCTTCCGGCTTGCCGACTGGTATGTGCGCCTGCGGGACGGCGTTGCCGAACAACTGCTGAACGAGTGGTACGGTTGGGTGGAGATAGCTGCCGACGGTCGCTTCCGGCCGGCACCGGCCGTGGGCAATGGCGAAGCCGCCGGCGCCGTCGACGCGAGCGCGCTGCCGACCGCCGAGGAGCACGCGCGCATGGCGGCGCTGGTCTTCGGGCAGGGGAGCGGAGGTGTCGGCGCTGCCGGAGCGCGGGAGCCGCACGGCGAGCCCCGGGGCGTCTGAGCCGGCCGGAAAGCAAAAAGGCCCACCGCACGGGCGAGCCTTTTCCTCAGGGAGCGGGCCTGGCGCTCAGAGCATCATCAGCGCACCGCTGGCGGCGATGAGTGCGCCGGCGCTGCGGGCCAGCAGGGGCAGGCGCCGCTGCACGGCGGTGGCGAGCAGGCCGCCGCCCAGGTGCAGGCTCAGACTGGCGGCGAGGAAGCCGCCGGCGAAGGCGGCCAGGCTGCCGCTGGCCTCGGCGCCGTGGCCGTGGCCATGGAACAGGGCGAAGGCACCGGCCAGGGCCAGCGAGACAGTGGCCGGCAGGCGCGCGGCGCAGGCGATCAGCAGGCCGAGCAGCAGCACCGAGAGGGCGATGCCGGTTTCCACCAGCGGCAGGCCGATGCCGTTGGCGCCGAGCAGGAAGCCGCCCAGCAGGGCGGCGAGGAAGGCCGCCGGCATGGCGAATTTCAGGGCGCGCGGCTGCAGGGCGGCCCAGATGCCGATGGCCAGCATCGCCAGCAGGTGGTCGGCGCCGCCGAAGGGGTGCAGCAGGCCGGCGATCAGGCCGTTGCCGTCATGCCCGGGGTGGGCGAAGGCGGCGCCGGGCAGCAGGGGCAGGGCGAGCAGGGGCAGAAGGTGGCGTGTTTTCATGGCTATGGTTCCTGGGGTCGGCCCCGGCGGGCTCAGTTCTGCCCGCCGCCGGGGCGCTTCAGGCCCTGGAGGTTGGAGTGGGAGTGGTGGTGGACGGCCCCCGGCCCATGCGGCGCCAGATGGACATGGACGTGGCTGTGCACCGTGCCGTCGGCATGGATGTGCTCGTGCTCGTGTTCGATGAGCTGGCCCGGCATGGCATGGGCATGGCCGACGGAGGGGGAGGCGGTGCCGCAGTTGCAGTTCTCGCACATGTTCGTTCGCTCCTTTTTATGCGGGTTCGCCGGCTCGGGCCAGGCGCTCGATGGCTTCGGCAATCGAAGCGACTTCCCGGGCCAGCTCGGGCGACAGGTCATAGAGCGGCGCGCCGGAGCGGTCGGCGGCCATCGCCGCCGGCGACATCTCCAGGCAGCCGGCCAGCGGCAGGCTGCCGGCCGCGTCCGTGAAGAACGCCCGGTCCTCGGCGCCGGTCGCCTTGTTGCCGACCAAGAGCAGCTTGTCGATGCCGATGTCGCGGGCCAGCACCTCTACCTGGCGGACGGTGCGCAGGCTGCGGTTGGTCGGCTCGGCCACCGCCAGCATGACGTCCACCGCCTCGGCGGTACCGCGGCCGAGGTGTTCGACGCCAGCGTACAGGTCGAGCAGGACCACCTCGTCGCGCTCCAGCAGCACGTGCCGGACCAGTTGCTTGAGCAGGGTGCTGGCCGGGCAGATGCAGCCCGAGCCGCCCTTCTGCACGGCGCCCAGCAGCAGCAGGCGGATGTTGCCCAGGCTCGCCGAGAAGCGCTCGGGGATGTCGGAAACCCGGGGATTGAGCTTGAACATCCCGCCGCTGCCGCCGCGCGGGTCGCTGCCGGTGCGCTCGGCGATCAGCTCGGCCATTTCGGAGATCGGCAGCAGATCCATCAGCACCGACTCGGAAAAGCCCAGTGCCGGTCCCAGGCAGGGCGAGGGGTCGGCGTCGATGGCCAGGACCCGGCGGCCCTGTTTGGCGTAGTGGTGAGCGAGCAGGCCGGTCAGGGTCGTCTTGCCGACCCCGCCCTTGCCGCTGATGGCGATTTTCAGGCCCATTTGACTGCCCTCAGGGGTTCCAGGGTGTGGATGTAACCGAAGCCGGGATGCGCCAGATGCGTTCCGAAGCGCTCGACGGCGATGCCCTTCTTCATCATCTCGTGCAGCACGCCGGTGCCGTTGATCTCGCCGATCAGCTGGCCGCCGGCCACCCGGCCGTCCTTGAGCAGGACCTTGCGCACCGCGCCCTTGTCGTCCTGCCAGCGCAGAGAGGTTTCACCGGCCTGCACGCCGAACGAGGCGATGGGCAGGTCGAAGACGCGCACGACGTTGACCGCTTCCAGTCCCGGATGGCGCCGGTCGATTCCCAGCATGTTGCATGCCGCGATCCGGCCGGTGGAAACCGCGTTCGGCCAGTTGGGCACCACCCGGTGCTTGTCCGGGGCGTCCGGGCGCTCGATGACGTCGCCGGCGGCGAACACGCCTTCGACGCTGGTCTGCATCCGCGCGTCGACCAGAATGCCCCGGTTGCCGGCGATGCCGCTGCCCTCGAGGATCGACAGGTCGGCACGCACCCCGGCGGCGCAGATCACCAGCTCGCAGGGGATTTCGACTCCGCCGGCCAGCACGCCGCGCACGCCGTCGTCGCCTTCGAGGATGCGCTCGGCGCCGCAGCCGGTGTGCACCTGCACGCCGTGCGCGACCAGCCGCCGCTCGACGAGGGCGGCCATGTCGCTGTCCAGCATGGCCGGCAGCACATGACTCTGGGCTTCCAGCAGGGTCACCGCCAGTCCGTGGCGGACCAGGGCCTGCACCGCCTCCAGGCCGATGAAGCCGGAGCCGATGACCACCGCGCGCTGGGCGACCTCGAGCCTCTCCAGAATGCCGTCGGCATCGCCCAGGGTCTTCAGCTCGAACACCCCCCTGGCGGTGGCAAGGCCGGGAATCGGCGGGACGAACGCCTTGGAGCCGGTGGCGATTAGCAGCTTGTCGTAGCCGATGGCTTGGTCTCCGGTCCAGACCTGACGGGCCGGCGGATCGATCCGCCGCACCGGGCAGCCGTAGCGGATGTCGATTCCGGTGCGGGCGTAGAAGTCCGGGTCGCGTAGGAAGAGATGGTCCTTGGGGACGCTGCCTTCCACGTACTCGGCCAGCGGACAGGGGGAGTAGAAGGGCACGCTCTCCCGGGAGAGCATGACGATCTCGCAGCTCCGGTCCTGCCCGCGGAGGGTCTCGGCGGCGGAGATCGCCGCCGGTCCGTTGCCGATGATGACGATCTTCATGCCGCCTCCGTCAGATGCCGAGCGCCGCGCGCTTCTCGGCGATATGCGCGACCATCCAGTCGGCGGCGCCCTTGGGCTCCAGCTCCACCCGCACCACGGCGCCGGTCAGCTCCTGCAGGTCCTCGGTGAGCAGCTTGGTGACCATCGGGCCGCCGAGGATGCGCGGCGCCGGGGCGATGTGACAGGACACGCCGAGCGCCAGGAAGGAGCCGCCGATGGACACGGCCTTCTCCTGCACCAGCTCCGGCGCCGAACCCACCGCGGGCAACTGGCCGACCTTGACGCCGAGGCGCTCGGCCAGCGCCACCATCAGATCGACGATGCGCGAGTTGTCGACGCAGGCGCCCATGTGCCAGACCGGCGGCAGCGGGCCGTCGAGGCCGGCGGCCTTGCCCAGCACCTCAAGCACCGCCTTGAGGCCGTCGCCGCAGTAGCGGTAGGTCGCCTCGCTGGTCATCAGGCCGTCCTGGGCGCAGATGTGCGCGGTGCAGCCGGTGGTCAGCACCAGCACGTTCTGGCGCAGCAGATGCTTGACCATCTCCTCGGTCATGGCGTTGTCGCGGAACTTGATGCTCGAGCAGCCGACCACCCCGACGAAGCCGAAGATGTTGCCGTTGGCCACGTTGTCGATCACCGGCTTGAGCGGGTCCTCGGCATCCAGCTTGGAGAGCAGGTCGATGATCGCTTCCACCGACAGGCCGGCCACTGCCGTGCTCTTGTGCTGGGGAATGTCGACCGGCTTGCCGCGCCGGCGGCGGAAGGCGTCGATGGCCGCCTGGACGATCTCGCGGGCGCTCTCGTCGGCATGCTGCGGCTCGAATGGGATGTGCCGGGCGTCGGGAATCCGGACCATGGCGTCGGTGGTGATGAAAGCGGTGTCGAAGCACTTGGCGACCTGGGCCAGCTGCGGCCAGATGCACTGGATGTCGACCACCATGGCGTCGACCGCGCCGGTGGCGAGGATCAGCTCGGTCTGCGAGTTGTGCGCGCCAGCTTGACGCCGTGGCGCATGCTCAGCTCGTTGCCGGTGCAGCACACGCCGACCACGTTGATGCGCTCGGCACCGGCGGCGAGGGCCTCGCCCTCCAGCTTCTCGGCCCACTCGAGGATCTTCTCCGAGAGCACCGGGTTGTGGCCGTGGGCGGCGAGGTTGACGCTGTTCTCCTCCAGCACGCCGACGGCGGCCTCGGTCACCGCGATCTCCGGCACGCCGAACAGGATGTCCTGCAGGTCGACGCACAGGGTCAGGCCGGTCCAGCCGTCGATCAGGCTCATCTTCAGCACCCGTAGCATCAGCGAGACCGGATCGGCGTCGTTGCCCATCGAGGTGGCGTGCATCGCCGTCTCGATCTCGTTGTGCGGGTTGGAGTACATCAGCCCCAGATCGCTCCACAGCGCCTGCTCCGCGGCCGGCGCGCGCTTGCTGAGCCAGTTGTTCGGCAGCTCGTCCTGGCGGCCGAAGTCCTCCAGGGCGATATTCACCAGGTCGCGGCAGATGTCGTTGACCTCGCGGCCCTCGGTCGGCACGCCGAAGGTCTTGGCCAGGGCCATCACCTTGGACACGCCCTTGACCTGATAGGGGGCCTTGCCGTTTAGCGCGTCGCGTAGGGTCAGGAGCACATGGCGGGCATGGCCGACGTGGGAGGCGGTGCCACCCACGGTGTCGCGCAGCAGGTTGCGGGCGACCATGGCGTCGGGGCTCAGGCCGCAGACGCCGGTCTTCGGGCCGTTGCCGAACGGGTCGATGCGGCACGGGCCCATGTAGCAGATGCGGCAGCAGGTGCCTAGTTCGCCGAAGCCGCACTGCGGGCTCATGACCTCCAGGCGGTCGCGGGCGGTGGCAAAGCCTTTGTCGTGGGCGACCTTGAGCAGGGCGCCCTCGATGACGGGAAGCGTTGTATCGGCCATATCAGTGGGTTCTCTTCAAGGATCGCAGAATGTCCATGCCGTTGGTTTCGGTCGCCTGGCCGCCGCAGACGGCCGCCTTGGCCGTCGCCTGCCGGCGCTGCGCCGCGAATTCTTCGGGGGTGAGGTAGAGGAGGGTGCCGGTCGGGCAGGCCGCCACGCAGGCCGGCGCCTCGCCCTTGGCCGTGCGCTCGGGGCAGCGGTCGCATTTCAGCGCCTTCTTGCTCGACTGGTCGGCCGTCACCCCGCCGAAGGGGCAGACGACCACGCACATCCAGCAACCGATGCACTTGTTGGAGTCGGAAAACACTGCGTCGGTCCCGCAATCGCGCTGCATGGCGCCGGTGGGGCAGGCGGTGATGCACGAGGCGTCGCTGCAGTGCTGGCAGCGCGACGGGTAGCTGTAGGCGCCGACGCCTTCCACGCTGATGCGCCGCTGCGGCGGCGGGGTTTCCAGGATGGCGCCGGCCAGGGTTTTCGACTGCGAGTGTTCGACCGCACAGGCGATTTCGCACGACTTACAGGCGACACAATTCTCGACCACGGTGAAGATGGTTTTGGACATGCCTTCTCTCCTGTTCCGGAAGGCGTGCGAGTCTTTCCCGCATCGGCCGGATCAGTAGCAAATGTGAATTCCGAACGTAGCCTTTTCGCGTCGGCGGCCATGCCGCAGACAAGGTATTCCCAGGCACGGTAGCGGGGAGGCAGGGGCTTGTCTGTCGGCTGGCCGACACCTGGCCTCGAATAGCCATGGCGGGTGTGTGGGAAAGGGCTTTGGCGAGTGTCCGACAGGAAGGCGGGAGGGGGAGGCATCGGCGCGTCGATGCGGACTTGGCCCGAAAATGAGCGAGCCGGAAACACGAAGGCCCCGCACATCGGGGTGTGCGGGGCCTTCGTCGAATATGGTGCCCAGGGACGGAATCGAACCGCCGACACGGGGATTTTCAATCCCCTGCTCTACCGACTGAGCTACCTGGGCGAAAGGGCGTTGCGACTCTGGAGTGCCACTCGAGGAAAGTGGTGCCCAGGGACGGAATCGAACCGCCGACACGGGGATTTTCAATCCCCTGCTCTACCAACTGAGCTACCTGGGCAACAACGGCCGGCATTAAACCTTCTTGACGCCGGAGCGTCAACTGTGGCCGGCGAAAAAATTAGCTTTTTTAATCGGTTAGCACGTCTCCGCGAGCGGGGCGGGCCTCACTCCTTCGGCTGCACGTAGCCCTCGGCCTGGGCGTATTCCTCGCCGGAGAGGAACTTGTCCATCTCGCCCTGGAGGAACTTGCGGTCCTCGGCGTTCATCATGTTCAGCCGGCGCTCGTTGATCAGCATGGTCTGATGCTTCTGCCATTCGTCCCAGGCTTGCCTGGAGACGTTGTTGTAGATGTCCTCGCCCTTGGGCCCGGGTAGGGCGGACGGTCGAGGCCGGGCAGTTCCTCTTTGTACTTGCGGCAATGCACGGTGCGGGTCATGGGTCTCTCCTCGAAGTCGGCGGGTCCACCGGCGGCTGCAGTTCGCTCTGGGCACGCTTGAGCAGCTTCTTCACCGGGGCGGCGAGGCCCAGGCGCGGCGGAGCGGCGAGGTTATACCAGAGCCAGTCGCCCTCGGCCACGGCGGGGGTGCTGCTCTCGACCGTCACCAGCCAGGGTTCGATGGCCAGCTGGAAGTGGCTGAAGGTGTGGGTCAGGCCCGGCAGCGGGCGGCGTTCGCCGAGGCGCAGGGCGTGGCGGGCGGCGAGCGGGTCGAGCGCTTCGATGTCGTCCAGCTCCGGCAGGCTCCAGAGCCCGCCCCAGAGTCCGCTGGAGGGGCGCCGGTAGAGCAGGATGGCGCCGTCGCGGCTGGCCAAGAGCGGCATCAGGGTGCGCTTTCGCGGTAGCTCCCGGCGCGGCTTGGGCGTCGGGTAGTGCGTCTCGCGGCCGAGCAGATGGGCGCGGCAGCCGCTCTCGAGCGGGCAGAGCAGGCAGGCCGGGCGCATACGGGTGCAGAGGGTGGCGCCGAGGTCCATCATCGCCTGGGTGTAGTGGTTGACCCGCGCCTCGGGGGTGAAGCGCTCGGCGGCTGTCCACAGGCGTTTGGCCGCCTGCGGCTCGCCGGGATAACCGTCCTCGGCGAGGTAGCGGGCCAGTACGCGCTTGACGTTGCCGTCGAGGATCGGTGCGCGCAGGCCCATGGCGATGCTGGCGATGGCGCCGGCGGTGGAGCGGCCGATGCCGGGCAGTTCGGCGAGGGCCTCCACCGAGCGGGGAAACGCGCCGGCGTGCTCGGCGACGACGAGCTTCGCGGTCTTGTGCAGGTTGCGCGCGCGGCTGTAGTAGCCGAGCCCGGTCCACAGGTGCAGCACCTCGTCCTCGGGCGCCGCGGCCAGCGCCTCCAGCGTCGGCAGGGCGGCCATGAAGCGCTCGTAGTAGCCGAGCACGGTGGCGACCTGGGTCTGCTGCAGCATGATTTCCGAGACCCATACCCGGTAGGGCGTGATGTCCCGCTGCCAGGGCAGGTCCTTGCGGCCGTGGCGGTCGTACCAGTCGAGCACGGCGCTGTTGAACTGCTCGGGAGTCATCGGTTGAACAGCCCCTTCAGCGCGTCCTTGAGTTCCGGGCTGACCTTGTCGCCGAGCTTTTCCTCGAGTTTCTCGTTGAGCTTCTCGCCGGCCAGCTTGGCGGCGATCTGGCGCAGCCCGTCGCGATCCAGGCGGCAGGCCTTGGCGCCCAGCTCCAGCGGGCCGCGGCAGCGGACCGGCCATTCCAAGCCGACGTAGCGCTCGTTGACCTGGCAGGCGGCATCGGGCATGGCGCGCTTGTCGCCTTCGATGATCACGCCGACGCGGTAGTCCATGCCGAGCACGCGCAGGTCCAGGTCGCCGTTGCCGTTGACCGTCAGGCCGGGAATGCGCGCCTTGAGATCGGGGTTGCTGGCGACGCCGTTGGTGAATTGCAGGCTGCCTTTCAGCTCCTCGAAGGGCGTGTCCTTGGCGTTGGGCGGATTGTTCAGGCCCTTGCGGTTGAGGGTGGCGATGGCCAGGCAGAGCTGCTGTTCGAGGTTGGCGTCGGGCAGCACGCCGTCGTGGAGGACGAAGCTGGCCGTGCCGTTGAGTCCCTCGATCCAGGCTTTCTGGCTGTTGCCGCTGGTCTGCAGGTCGGCGTTCAGGTCGAGCAGGCCCTTGATCGGCGGCGCTTCCTTGTCCTCGGTCTTGATGAACTTCTCCACCGGGACGCGGCTGAGGCGCTTCAGCACGCTCAGTTGGGGCGTGGACGGGCGGGCGTCGAGGCGGGCCTGGACGTCGAAGCTGCCGCCGAAGAGTTCGCCGCGCAGGTTCTGCAGGGTCAGCAGACCGTCCTTGGCGCCGGCCTGCAGGTGGGCGTTGCCGATCGGCAGTCGGTCGAGGGTCAGCTGGCCGACGTCGAGGCTGGCCTGCAGGTCCAGCTTGCGCAGGGTATCGACCGGCAGCAGCGCTGCTTCGCTCCAGGCCTGCTGGGTGGGTGCTGCAGGCAGCGGGGTGTCGCTGTTCTGGACGGCGACGGCCACGGCGCCCTTGACCTCCGCCTGGCGGGCGGCGCCGGCGGCCTCTTTCTTGTCCTTGTCGCTCTTCGGCGCCAGGTAGCGGTCGAGGTCCAGCTTGTCGCCCTTGAGCTGCAGGCGCAGGGCCTGGCGGGCGAAGTCGGCGACGGCGAGGCTGCCGGTGAACTGGCTGTCGTCCAGCTTCAGGTCGAGCTTGTCGAGGGTCACGGCGCTTGGCGTGCCGCTCAGCTGGCTGCTCAGCTCGAGGCGGGTCAGGCTGGCGGGATCGGCTGTCGCCGGCAACTCCTGGCCAAGACCGGCGAGGAGCTCGCGCGGGTTGAACGGGGCGATGGACAGGCCGCCGCTCAGCCGCGGCGCCTTGTCCAGCTCGCGCACCTTCAGCTCGCCGATGGCGCGCAGCTGGTTGGCGGTGACTTTCAGGCCGTTCCATTCGGCCACCTGGGCGGCCAGGTCGGCGAGCAGTTCGCCCTGGGCGGCGAAGTTCAGGGTCTTGCCCTTGAGCGGCTCGCCCGAGGCCTCGCCGGACAGCTGCGCGTTGCCCAGCTGGAAGCGCTTGAGGGCGGAGTCGAAGCGCAACATGCCCTCGAGGTTGGTGCGCGCGCGCAGGACCGGCTGGTTGCTGCCGAAGAAGGCGCTCAGCTTGAGCGGGATGTCGCTGTCCGGGCGGATCGCGCCGCTACTCAGCTGGATGCTCTCGGCAGTGAATTTCTGTCCGCTGCGTTCGTCCAGGTAGTCGACCCGGGCGTTGTTCAGCGTCAGGCTGTCGATATCCAGGCGCAGCGCCCGGGCGGCGGTATCGGCCGGCGTCTTGGCGGGCGCTTCGGCCGGTGGTGCGGTTTCTCCGGCGGCTTCCGCCGGTTGCGCGGGTTTTTCGGCCCGGGCCGGGCGGCCGAGGTCTTCCCAGTTGCCGCGGCCCTGCTTGTCGCGGCGCAGGTGCAGGTCGAGGCCGTCGATGCGGATGTCGCTCATCTGGATCTCGCGCTGCAGCAGCGGCAGCACCCGTACCGACAGGCCGATCATCTGCAGATCGGCGAGGGGCTGATCGGGGCTGCGGGTGCTGGCCACGCTGGCCTGCTGCAACTGCAGGCCGAGCCAGGGGAACAGACTCCAGCCGATGTCGCCGTTCAGGGTCAGTTCGACATTGGCCTTGTCGCGGGCGATCTGGCGGATTTCATCCTTGTAATCGTTGGGATCGAACAGCTGGGTGAGGGCGAAGCCGAGGGCGACGACGATCAGCAGCAGCCCGAGAACGAGCAGGCCAAGGATTTTGCCGAACGTTTTCATGGGCGGAGTCCTTGTTGGGGTTCGCAATGGATACAGGCCGCCGAGTATAGCGGCCGGTCAGGTGGCCGAGCCGCCGGCGCGGGCCTCAGAGGGCATCCAGCGGTAGCTGGGTGCGGGCGGCCAGGGCCTGGGCTTCCAGCTGGTCGGTGGGCCCGGCCAGGTGCAGGGGCTTGCCGGCCGCCGCGGCCAGGCGCCGGGCCTCGTCGAGCAGACGCCGGGCGACGCCGCGGCCGCGGGTGATCCGCCGCACGCAGAGGTGCGACAGCCGCCAGCAGCCGTCGTTCCTTTCCAGCAGCGCAGCACCGAGCAGGCGATCGTTGAAGCGACCGGCGATCAATGTGCCGCGCTCGAGCCCGGTGGCGATCAGCCGTTCGGCATCGGCATGGGGGCCAGCAGCCAGCCGGGGGCATCGGCATAGATCTTCGCCAGGTCGAGGCGGTCCTGGGGGCTGGCGGTGGTAAGCGTTTCGACGTGGACGGGCATGGTTTTCGGGGGCCTTGTCGCTTGCTGGACCGGCAAGGATAACCAGCGGCGCCGCTCCGCGCACCGGGCAGGCTGCGCCGGACGGCTTATCCGGGCGTTGGGTTTGCGCCTATAATGGCGCCTTTTCGTCCCACGACTAGCGGAGCTGTGATGGCCGAACGTACGGCTTGCGTCGAGCGCAATACCTTGGAGACCCAGATCAAGGTCTCGATCAACCTGGACGGCAGCGGCAAGGCCCGCTTCGCCGTCGGCGTGCCCTTTCTCGAGCACATGCTCGACCAGATCGCCCGCCACGGCCTGATCGACCTGGATATCGAGTGCCAGGGCGACCTGCATATCGACGACCATCACACCGTGGAGGACGTCGGCATCACCCTCGGCCAGGCCTTCGCCAAGGCCATCGGCGACAAGAAGGGTATCGTCCGCTACGGCCACTCCTACGTGCCGCTGGACGAGGCGCTGTCGCGCGTGGTGATCGACTTCTCCGGCCGCCCCGGCCTCTCGATGCAGGTGCCCTACACCGCGCCCGGGTCGGCAACTTCGACGTGGACCTGTTCCAGGAATTCTTCCAGGGCTTCGTCAACCATGCACAGGTGACCCTGCACATCGACAACCTGCGCGGCAGCAACACCCACCATCAGATCGAGACGGTGTTCAAGGCCTTCGGCCGCGCCCTGCGCATGGCCATCGAGCTCGACCCGCGCATGGCCGGGCAGATGCCTTCCACCAAGGGGTGCCTGTGATGCAGACGGTGGCCGTGATCGACTATGGCATGGGCAACCTGCACTCGGTGGCCAAGGCGCTGGAGCACGTCGGCGCCGGCAAGGTGCTGATCACCAGCGACGCTCAGGTGATCCGCGAGGCCGACCGGGTGGTGTTTCCCGGCGTCGGTGCGATCCGCGACTGCATGGCCGAGATCCGCCGCCTGGGCTTCGACGCGCTGGTCCGCGAGGTGAGCGTCGACCGGCCGTTCCTCGGCATCTGCGTCGGCATGCAGGCGCTGCTGGAGCGCAGCGAGGAGAACGGCGGGGTCGACTGCATCGGCCTGTTCCCCGGTCAGGTGCGCTTCTTCGGCAAGGGCCTGGTCGAGGACGGCGAGCACCTCAAGGTGCCGCACATGGGCTGGAACGAGGTCGCCCAGACCGTCGACCATCCGCTCTGGCACAACATCCCGGACCACGGTCGCTTCTATTTCGTGCACAGCTACTACATCGAGGCCGGCAACCCGCGCCAGGTGGTCGGCCGCGGCCACTACGGGGTCGACTTCGCCGCCGCGCTGGCCGAGGGCTCGCGCTTCGCCGTGCAGTTCCACCCGGAAAAGAGCCACACCCACGGCCTGCAGCTGCTGCAGAACTTCGCCGCCTGGGACGGGCGCTGGTAGGCGCCGCGGGTTAGCCATCCACGGGGTGGCCATCCACCCTCCGGGCCCTTCTGACGTTAGGAAAAAGACATGCTGATTATCCCCGCAATCGATCTCAAGGACGGTGCCTGCGTGCGCCTGCGCCAGGGCCTGATGGAGGACGCCACGGTGTTTTCCGACGACCCGGTGGCGATGGCCGCCAAGTGGGTGGAGGCCGGCTGCCGCCGCCTGCACCTGGTCGACCTCAACGGCGCCTTCGAGGGCCAGCCGGTCAACGGCGAGGTGGTCACCGCCATCGCCAAACGCTACCCCGGCCTGCCGATTCAGATCGGCGGCGGCATCCGTTCGCTGGAGACCATCGAGCATTATGTGAAGGCCGGGGTCAGCTACGTGATCATCGGCACCAAGGCGGTCAAGCAGCCGGAGTTCGTCGGCGAAGCCTGCCGCGCCTTCCCCGGCAAGGTGATCGTCGGCCTGGATGCCAAGGACGGGTTCGTCGCCACCGACGGCTGGGCCGAGGTGAGCAGCGTACAGGTCGTGGATCTGGCGAAGAGATTCGAGGCCGACGGCGTGTCCGCCATCGTCTACACCGATATCGCCAAGGACGGCATGATGCAGGGCTGCAACGTCGAGGCCACCGCCGCCCTGGCCGCCGCCACCCGCATCCCGGTGATCGCCTCCGGCGGTATCCACAACCTCGGCGATATCCGCAAGCTGCTGGAGGCCCGCGCGCCGGGGATCGTTGGCGCCATCACCGGGCGCGCCATCTACGAGGGTACCTCGACGTGGCTGAAGCCCAGGCGTTGTGCGACGCTTTCAAGGGCTGACCCTGACGCAGACCGTAGGGTGGGTTAGCAGCACCGCGGCGTAACCCACCGATTGGAGTCGATTTTCAACCCGCTTCGGTGGGTTACGGCCTGCGGCCTAACCCACCCTACGAGAGACATTGCCATGGCCCTTGCCAAACGCATCATCCCCTGCCTCGACGTGGACAACGGCCGCGTGGTGAAAGGCGTCCAGTTCGAGAACATCCGCGACGCCGGGGACCCCGTCGAGATCGCCCGTCGCTACGACGAGCAGGGCGCCGACGAGATCACCTTCCTCGACATCACCGCCAGTCACGAGGGGCGCGACACCACCCTGCACACCGTCGAACGCATGGCCAGCCAGGTGTTCATCCCGCTGACCGTCGGCGGCGGCGTGCGCACCGTGCAGGACATCCGCAACCTGCTCAACGCCGGTGCCGACAAGGTGTCGATCAATACCGCCGCGGTGTTCAATCCGGAGTTCGTCGGCGAGGCCGCCGAGCGTTTCGGCTCGCAGTGTATCGTCGTCGCCATCGACGCCAAGCGTGTGTCGCAGCCGGGCGAGCCGGGGCGCTGGGAGATCTTCACCCACGGCGGGCGCAAGCCTACCGGGCTGGACGCCGTGGCCTGGGCGCAGAAGATGGAAGGCTACGGCGCCGGCGAGATCCTGCTGACCAGCATGGATCAGGACGGCGTGAAGAGCGGTTACGATCTCGGCGTGACCCGCGCGATCAGCGAGGCGGTGGGCATTCCGGTGATCGCTTCCGGCGGTGTCGGCAAC
Source organism: Azotobacter tropicalis (assembly GCF_059739045.1). Lineage (NCBI taxonomy): Bacteria > Pseudomonadati > Pseudomonadota > Gammaproteobacteria > Pseudomonadales > Pseudomonadaceae > Azotobacter > Azotobacter tropicalis. The sequence continues at coordinate 2,393,460 of NZ_AP046059.1, read as the reverse complement.
CTCGAGCACCTGGCCGCCGGCATCCTCGAAGGCAAGGCCGATGCGGTGCTGGCGGCGAGCATCTTCCACTTCGGCGAATACACGGTTCCGGAAGCCAAGGCCTACCTGGCCGCGCGCGGTATCGTGGTGCGCTGAGTCATTCGCCGGCGGGTGGAAAGCGCCGGTGCGGCTTTCCACCCGTCCGCGGCAGGCAACAGTCCTATTGCTGCGGTTGCCCGCGCGTCAGGTTGAGTCCCTTGAGCAGGTTGAGCGCCTGGCTCAGCTGGTAGTCGTCGTCCTGCGGGCGCGTCTGGCCGGCTTTGCCGGCCTGGCCGCTGGGCTTGTCCGGACCGCCGTTGCCGTTGCCCAGATGGCCGGCCAGGTCGGCTTCGCGCAGGTGCTCCGGCTGGGCGTCCTGGGTCAGTCGGGCGCGTTCCACCACGATATCCGGCACTATGCCCTGGGCCTGAATCGAACGGCCGTTAGGGGTGAAGTAGAGAGCGGTGGTCAGCTTCAGGGCGCGGTCGTTGTTCAGCGGCAGCACGGTCTGCACCGAACCCTTGCCGAAGCTGTCGGTGCCCATCAGTACGGCCCGCTTGTGATCCTGCAGAGCGCCGGCGACGATCTCCGCGGCCGAGGCGCTGCCGCCGTTGATCAGCGTCACCAGCGGTACGCCTTCGCTGGCGTCGGCCGGATCGGCCGAGAAGCGCAGCTCGGAATTGGCGATGCGGCCCTTGGTGTAGACGATCAGGCCCTGGGTGAGGAAGTGGTCGGACACCTCGACGGCCGATTGCAGCACGCCGCCGGGGTTGTTGCGCAGGTCCAGCACCAGCCCCTTGAGCCGCTGGCCGCCGTTCTCCTTCTTCAGGCGCGCCAGCGCCTTGCCGACTTCCTCGCCGCTGTTGACCTGGAACTGGGTGATGCGCAGGTAGCCGTAGCCGGACTCGAGCAGCTGGCTCTTGACGCTCTTGACCTTGATCACCGCACGGGTCAGTTCGACATCGAACGGCTTGCCGCCTTCGCGGACCAGGGTCAGCTCGAGCTTGCTGCCGGGCTTGCCGCGCATCTTGTCGACGGCTTCGAGCATGGACATGCCCTTGGTCGGCTGGCCGTCGATCCTGACGATCAGATCGCCGGCCTCGATGCCGGCCTTGGCCGCCGGCGTGTCGTCGATCGGCGAAACCACCTTGAGCTGGTCGTCCTCCATGCCGACCTCGACGCCGAGGCCGCCGAACTCGCCGCTGGTGCTTTCCTGGAGGTCGAGGAATTCCTTGGGCTCGAGATAGGCCGAGTGCGGATCGAGGTTGCTGATCATGCCCTTGATGGCGTTTTCCAGCAGGGTCTTGTCATCCACCGGTTCGACATAGGCGGCCTTGATGCGGTCCATGACCTCGGCGAAGGTGCGCAGCTCGTCGAGGGGCAGGAGAGGCTTGCCGCGCGTCTCGGCGGCTGGCGCAGGCGTTTCCGCGGCGTGCAGGAAAGGAGCGCCGAGCGTGAAGGCGACCGCCAGGGCCAGTGAGAGGGGACGGGGCAGGTGCGGCATGGAAACGAACTCCTCGAGTGAAAGCGGCGCTATCCCTGCGCGCGGCACCACAGGGCGGGATCGATGGGACGGCCCTGTTGGCGGATGGCGAAGTAAAGCGCAGGCATGTCCTGCCCGCCACTGGTGCCGACCGTGGCGATCGGCTCGCCGGCCTTGACCATGTCGCCGGCGCCTTTCAATAGGCTCTCATTATGCCCGTAGAGGCTCAGGTAGCCATTGCCGTGGTCGAGAATGACCAGCAGACCCGAGCCGCGCAGCCATTCGGCGAACACCACGCGCCCGCCATGAATGGCGCGCACCGGGCTGCCGGCGCTGGCGCCGATCAGCACGCCATCCCAGCGGGTGCGGGCATCTTCGCTGCGCGGCGAGCCATAGTGGGCCAGCAGGCTGCCGGCGACCGGCCAAGGCAGGTTGCCGCGCGCGCGGGCGAAGGGGCCGTCGGGAATGCTTTCCTCGCCACGGGACAGCTGCGGCTGTTCACGGGCGGGAGCGGCGGTCCTGGCCCGCTGACGCTGTTCCTCGAGCGCCTGCTGGCGCTGTTGTTCGGCGAGGGTGCGCTGGCGCGCCTCTTCGGCTTCGCGCGCCTGGCGGGCGAGGGTTTCCTCGATGCGTTGCAGCACCCGGCCGAGTTCGGCCTGCTCCGTCTCGCGGTCCTGGATCTTCTGCGTGTTGCTGGCGTATTCCCGATTCAGGCGGGCGAGCACCTGCTGGCGCTCCTGGCGCACTGCGGCGAGCCGCCCGCGACGCCGCTCCAGCTCGCCTTTGCGCTCGCCGAGCTGGGCCTTTTGCGTGGCGATATCCTGCTCGACCGCGGCCAGCTGGCGCAGGGTCGCGTCGAGGGTTTCCTGCTGCTTCCGGCGTGCCTGGTTGAGGTAGCCGTAGTAGGTCAGGGTGCGGGAAACCAGTTCCGGCTGCTGCTGGTTGAGCAGTAGCTTGAGGTACTCCTGGCGGCCACTCTGGTAGGCGGCGCGCGCCTGGCTGGCGATCAGCCGCTGCTGTTCGTCGCGGGCGTTCTGCAGTGTCTGCTTCTGTTGGTCGAGACGCTGGATTTCCCGTTCGCGGCCGTCCAGCTCATCCTGCAGTTCATGCACCTGCTTCTTCAGGTCGCCCATCTCCCGCTCGGTCCGACCCAGCTCCTTCTGCATGCCGCTCCGTTCCTGGCCCAACTGCTCCTGCAGCTTCTTCAGTTCGGCGATGTCCTGGCGAGCCTGCTCCAACTGCTGCAGGGTTTCGCTGCGCTCGTCGGCGAACGCCGGGCTGAGCGCGAGGGCAAGAGTCAGGGCGGAAAGGGTGCGGTGCATGGCATGCGGCATCGGGGGAGTGGATCGGCCTAAGTATGCCTAAAAATCTGTCGCCAGGCTGCAGGCCATTGCGGCGACTTTCGATAGTCGGCGCGGACCGGCCTGAGACCGGCTCGCGCCGTTCATCGCTTCAGGCCGGCTCGATGAGCGGCTGGCCGGTCATTTCCTGCGGCTGCGGCAGATCGAGCAGCTTCAGCATGGTCGGCGCCACGTCGGCCAGCACGCCGCCGGCGCGGATGCGCAGCTTGCGCGGGCCCACGTAGAGGAAGGGCACCGGCTCGCAGGTGTGCGCGGTGTGCGCCTGGCCGGTGGCCTCGTCCTCCATCTGCTCGACGTTGCCGTGGTCGGCGGTGATCAGCGCCTCGCCGCCGACCTTCTCCAGCGCCGCGACGACGCGCCCGAGGCAGGCGTCCAGGCATTCGACCGCCTTGACCGCCGCCTCGAACACCCCGGTATGCCCGACCATGTCGCCGTTGGCGTAGTTGGCGACGATCACGTCGAAACGCCGGCTCTCGATCGCCTCGACGATACGGTCGGTGACTTCCGGCGCGCTCATCTCCGGCTTGAGGTCGTAGGTGGCGACCGGCGGCGAGGGGATCAGGATGCGCTCCTCGCCGGCGAACGGCTCCTCGCGGCCGCCGGAGAAGAAGAAGGTGACGTGGGCGTACTTCTCGGTCTCGGCGATGCGCAGCTGGGTCTTGCCGTGCTTCGCCAGGTACTCGCCGAGCACGTTGCTCAGCTCCGTGGGCGGGAAGGCGCAGGGCGCCGGGATGCTCGCCGAATACTGGGTGAGGGTGACGAAGCCGGCCAGCTGCGGCAGGCGCGGGCGCTCGAACTCCCGGAAGTCGACCTCGACGAAGGCACGGGTCAGCTCGCGGGCGCGGTCGGCGCGGAAGTTCATGAACACCACGGCATCGCCGTCCTCCACCTTCACCGGCGCGCCGACGGCGGTGGCCTTGACGAACTCGTCGCTCTCGCCGCGCGCGTAGGCGGCCTCCAGGCCGGCGGCGGCGGTGGCGGCGGCGTACTCGGCCGTGCCGTCGACGATCAGCCGGTAGGCCTGCTCGACGCGGTCCCAGCGGTTGTCGCGGTCCAGGGCGAAGTAGCGGCCGATCAGGCTGGCGATGCGGCCCTGGCCGAGGCGGGCGAAGCAGGCGTCGAGGGTCAGCAGGGGCTCAGGGCGCTTTTCGGCGGGGTGTCGCGGCCGTCGAGGAAGGCGTGCAGGTAGATCTTCTCGGCGCCGCGGCGCACGGCCAGTTCGGCCATGGCGGCGATGTGGTCCTGGTGGCTGTGCACGCCGCCTTCGGAAAGCAGGCCGAGGATGTGCACCGCCTTGCCGGCGGCGACCGCCTGGTCGACGGCGGCGCAGATGGCCGGATTGTCGAAGAACTCGCCGTCCTGGATGGCCTTGGTCACCCGGGTGAAGTCCTGGTAGAGCACGCGGCCGGCGCCGAGGTTCATGTGGCCGACCTCGGAGTTGCCCATCTGGCCGTCGGGCAGGCCGACGTCCATGCCGGAGCCGGAGATCAGGCCGTGCGGGCAGCTGGCGTTCAGGCGGTCGAGCACCGGGGTGCGGGCGGCGAGGATGGCGTTGTGGGCGGGGCTGTCACTGTGACCGAAGCCGTCGAGGATAATGAGTACCAGCGGTTTGGGGGTGGCAGTCATGGTTCCGACTCTGATGATGCGGTGATGTGGAGCGCCCGGCGGGTTTGAGCGGGCAAGGGGCGACAGTCTACTGCCTCGCAGGGCGCAGCGTCATTGCCATTGACTGCCGGCGCGGCGGCGGGTTCAGCCGGCTTGAGGGGCTGTGTATACTGCCGGGATTTTACCGCTCTGGAACTTCCCGATGCTCCCCAAGCTGATCGAATTCGCTTCCCACCACTACATCCTCGTCGGCCTTTTGGTCGTCCTGCTGGTCCTGCTGCTGGTGACCGAGCTGCGTCGCGGTGGTCGTAGCCTCAGCAGCGGCGAGTTGACGGCGCTGGTCAACGGTGGCCAGGGCCTGGTGCTGGATGTGCGTGCCCACAAGGAGTTCTCCGGTGGGCACATCGTCGATGCCTGCAACATTCCCTACGACAAGCTGGCCAGCCGTATGGCCGAGCTGGAGAAGTTCCGGGCCAAAACCCTCATCGTGGTCGATGCCATGGGTCAGCATGCCGGTACCGTCTGCCGTGATCTGCAGAAGGCCGGCTTCAGCGCGGCCCGGTTGGCCGGTGGCATGAGCACCTGGCGTGGGGACAACCTGCCCGTGGTGAAGTGAGAGAGCCATGCCGCACATCGTCATCTACACCAGCGCCTGGTGCCCCTACTGCATTCGGGCCAAGCAGCTGCTGGACAGGAAAGGCGTCGTCTACCAGGAGATCGGCGTCGACGGCAAACCGGAGCTGCGCGCCGAGATGACCCGCAAGGCCGGACGTACCTCGGTTCCGCAAATCTGGATCGGCGATACCCATGTGGGTGGGTGTGACGATCTCCATGCCCTGGAGCGCGCGGGCCGCCTGGACGCGCTGCTCAAGGATTGAATCCGCAAATCGAACAAGGCTCTGCCATGACTGAACAAGCTAGCAACGGCGCCGCGCAAGACGGCCAGAACGCCCAATTCTCCCTGCAGCGCATCTATGTGCGCGACCTGTCCTTCGAGGCCCCGAAGGCTCCGGAAATCTTCCGCCAGGACTGGAAGCCGAGCGTCCAGCTGGATCTGAATACCAAGCAGAAGGCGCTGACCGGCGGCGACTTCTACGAAGTGGTGCTGACCCTCTCGGTCACCGTGAAGACCGGCGAGGAGGTGGCCTTCATCGCCGAGGTGCAGCAGGCCGGGATCTTCCTGATCAAGGGCTTGGATCCCGAGGCTATGGGCCATACCCTGGGCGCCTTCTGCCCGAGCCTGCTCTTCCCCTACGCCCGTGAGGCGCTGGACAACCTGGTCGTGCGTGGTTCCTTCCCGGCGCTGATGCTGGCGCCGGTGAACTTCGACGTGCTCTATGCCCAGGAGCTGGCGCGCCTGCAGGCCGAGGGCCAGGCATCGGGCACGGTGCAGTAAAGGCGCCGCCCTGCCGAAGAAAGCGCCCCGTGGGGCGCTTTTTCGTTTCCGCTCAGTCCATCGCGAAATCGAGCTGGCGCCAGGCCTCGTAGACCGCCACTGCCACTGTGTTCGACAGGTTCAGGCTGCGGCAGTCGGGGCGCATCGGCAGGCGTAGGCGCTGCTCCGGTGGCAGGCTCTCGCGGATCTCCTGCGGCAGGCCGCGGCTTTCCGGGCCGAACAGGAAGGCGTCGCCGCGCCGATAGTTCACCTGATGATAGGACTGCGATCCCTTGGTGGTGAAGGCGAACAAGCGCGGCCGGCCGAGGCTCTCCAGGCAGGCGGAGAGGTCGGCATGGCGCTTGAGGGTGGCGTACTCGTGGTAGTCCAGCCCGGCGCGGCGCAGGCGCTTGTCGTCCAGTTCGAAGCCCAGCGGGTCGATCAGGTGCAGGCTGCAGCCGGTGTTGGCGCAGAGTCTGATGATGTTGCCGGTGTTCGGCGGAATTTCCGGTTGGAAAAGAATGACGTGAAGCATGCATGGCTCCAGGCGGGGAGGCCGGCATTCTACCCTGCCGTTGCACCTTTGCCGTACTTGGCGCACCGCCCCCGCCCGCTTGTTGTGCGCGCTGCGGCAGGGGCGGGCAGTATCGGACGCCTGCAAGACCGCCGGGAGGCATAAAAGAGGGGAATTCCCGGCCTGCCTGTACCGAGGTCCCCGAAACCTTTGCCAGATTCAATGCATTCTGTGTGCCAGAGCTTTCGGGCAGGACGGCAAGGGTGGAATGGCTCAGCCAGGCATGTAGGTAAAGGCTTACATGGTGTGATGGTGATCACGACTGTTTACCTTGCGGGGCGATGCATATTCTATTGCTCAAGGACGTCGCGCAGGAAGCGCACCGAAAAACACGGAAGGCGTCGCAGATTTCCCGCCAGGATGGCGGGTGATAGGGAGGTCGCGCAGGAGGCGCATCGAGCGACAGGATGTCGTCGAGAACTCACCAGGAGGGTGCCGCAAGGATGGTTGGCGCAGGACGCGTTGGGGAGCTCAGGGACGATCGCCAGGATGGCGGTGCTCATGGATGATGTGCGCAGGAAGCGCCACGTAACTCAGGGATGGTTCAGGGACGATTCAAGGATGCTCTGCCAGGATGGCGGATAGTCACGGACGTCAGAATCAGTCTGCAAGACCCCGCTTTGCGGGGTTTTCTTTTTTTATGCTTTCCGAAAAGGCTGCCTCTGCCTTAGCTGTGGGCCTCATGAAGGCCGGGCATCCCTTCCAGCAGCGAGCGCAGCAGGTCCAGCATGCCTTGCTGGCGTTGTGCATCCCGATAGACCAGTCCTACCGTCAGTGGTATGCGTGGCTCGCTGAGCGGTTTCCACAGCAGTTCCGGGTGGCTGTGCGCCGGTCGCGAACAGCCTGGCAGCACCGTGGCTAGGGATGTCTGCGGCAAGCTGTCGAGGATGCTGTTCATGTGGTTCAGCTCGGCCTGCACTTTCGGGCGTCTCCCCAGCATGCTGAGCTGCTCCTGCCAGATTTGCCGCACGCGGAACTCCTCGCCGAGCAGCAGCATCGGCAGTTCTGCCGCCTGGGCCAGGGAAACTTTCTTGAAATCCTTCAGGGATGGCTCTCCGGAATCACCAACTGCAACTCGTCTTCGTACAGCGGCAGGCTGTGCAGCCCGGGCTGACGCGGCGGCAGGAAGCCAATGCTGATATCCAGGGTGCCGGTCAGCAGGCGCCGCTCGATATCGATGCCGGACAATTCGTAAAGCTGCACCACCAGGTGCGGCTGCGCCTGGCGCAAACGCTCCAGAAGCGGTGGCACCAGGCTGGTGCTGACCGTCTGCAGCACGCCGACCGCCAAGCTGCGTGCCGACTGGCCACGAAAGGCGCGCAGTGCATCGCGGGCACGCTCCAGCCCTTCCAGCAGGGGAAGTGCATGGCTGTACAGGGTCTGTGCCGCCAAGGTCGGCAGCAGACGCTTGCCGGTGCGTTGAAAAAGCTTGACGTCAAGGTCCGCCTCCAGATGGCGGATCTGCTGAGAAAGTGCCGGCTGAGACAGGCTCAGACGTTCTGCAGCACGTCCGACATGACCTTCTTCGTAAAGGGCGACGAAATAGCGTAGCTGACGGAAATCCATAATTTTTTCTTATGAATAAATCTACAAAATCGAAATGGCCCGGGGTGTCGATAGGCCCTAGTCTAATGCCTATCGATCATGCTTACAGTGTCTCGGAGGCCTGACTGGGTAATGTGTCGGGCAGAAGTAGCGCAAGCATTCATAGGTAAAGCCGAAGAAATGAGCGATGGCCTGACTGGTGCCATCGATCGCCGGAGCATCCGCCTGAAACGCGGATATCGAAGTCGGTCATCCACGGGCGAATGCCGGTGCGGGAAGTCGTACGATGCGTGATGCCCTGGCCTGCATGCGGGTGATGCGCACCTTGGAGCGTCCGCCGCAGTTGTTCGTGCGCGGCCAGGGGTCGTGGTTGTGGGATGTCCAAGGCAATGCCTACCTCGACTTCAACCAAGGCTTGGCAGCGAACAGCCTGGGCCACAGTCCGAGCGTGCTGGTGAGCGCCCTGCGGCGTCAGGCAGAAAACCTGATCAACCCGGGAGCGGGGTACTACAACCTCGGCATGCTCAAGCTGGCTACTCGCTTGTGCCAGGCCACCGACAGCGATCAGGTGTACTTCCTGAGCAGCGGTGCCGAGGCCAACGAAGCGGCGATCAGGCTGGCACGCAAGTGGGGGCGGCTGCATCGGGGTGGTGCCGGGCGTATCGTCACGGCGCTCAATGGTTCCCATGGCAGTATCTGGGGGGCGTTGGCGGCTTCGGGCAAGGCGATCGGCCCATCGGAAGAGTGCGATGGTTCGTCGGGCTTTGTCAGAGTCCCCTTCAATGACCTGGAGGCGCTGGCGGCCGCGCTCGACGAGCAGATCGTGGCAGTGATGCTGGAGCCGCTGCAGGGAGAGGCGGGAGCGATTCCGGCGACCCTGGAGTATCTGCAGGGAGTCGCCCGGTTGTGCCGCGAGCGTGGCCTGCTGCTGATCCTCGATGAGGTGCAGACCGGGATTGGACGTTGCGGGGCGCTGCTGGCCGAGGAGTTGTATGGCGTGCGTGCCGACATCGTCACGCTCGGCAAGGGGTTGGGCGGCGGTGTACCGCTGGCGGCCCTGGTGGCTCGCGGCAGTGCCTGTTGTTTCGAGCCGGGCGACCTGGTCGGCAGTTGCCACGGCAACGCGCTGGTGGCCGCTGCCGGTCTGGCGGTGCTCGACACGGTGCTGGAGCCGGGTTTTCTCGGGCAGGTGCGCGCAGTCGGCGAGCACCTGCGTGAAGGGCTAGCGCAACTGGCCCGCCGGCATGGACATGGGCCCTTGCGTGGCCAGGGCCTGCTGCTGGGGCTGCCGCTGGTGAGCCTGTCGGCTCCGGCGGTAGTGGAAGCGGCACTGAAGGAGTACTTGCTGATCAACGCGCCGCAGGCGCACTGCTTGCGCTTTTCACCGGCGCTGACAGTCAGCCACGGCAACATCGACGAAATGCTCAAGCGCCTGACGCGTGCGCTGGGCCGGGCCTCCGGCCGAAACTGAATACCGTCTCTTGCGAAATCGCAGCCGCCCCGCCAGGAATGCCGGGGCGTTTTTTTTGCTCGCGCATAAAAGGGGCTTGCCGCCGAGCCTGGGGCCGTGAAGGCGGAGGCACGGAAAAAAAGAGGCTGGGCCTGGCCGCTGCCCAGCCTTCACGCCAAACCGTGGTGGTCCCTGGCGCTGTCTGGCGGACGTGCGGAGAAGGGGCCACCAAGGTTCCAGCGAGATTCGTGCCGGCGAGGACCGGAAACGGATTGGCGGCGAATGGCGGCAAAAAATACCGAATATGCCATTTACAGGCAGGGTGCGTACGGCGACAGCCATCGGCTGCCAGGACATGTCCAGCCTTATGGACACACGGATTGTCCATTCGGTGGGACAAGGGGGCAGCTCAACGCTTGTCGAGTCCGTGTTGACGCAGCTTGTTGTACAGGCTGGCGCGGGCGATGCCGAGACTCTGGGCGGCACGCCGCCGGTTGCCTTGGCAGACGGCGAGAGCGGTCAGCAGAGCGCTGCGTTCGGCATCGGCCAAGCTGTGCGCCAGCGGGCGGATGGCCCTGTCGTCAGCGGCAGGCGCCGTCTCTGCGCAGGCCGGTGGCGTGCCCGCGAGCAGGGTGAGCAGCGACTGGCGATCCAAGGGCTTGCCGTCGGTCTGCAACAACTGGGCGCGCTCCAGCAGGTTGCCCAGCTCCCGGACATTGCCAGGCCAGGGTTGAGCGGTCAGTACTGCCAGCGCCGCTTCGTCCAACTCGATCCGCGGCTGGCCGGAACGACTGGCGATCTCGTCGAGCAGGTGCTCGGCAAGCGGGGGAATATCCTCGCGGCGCTCGCGCAGCGGCGGCAAGCGCAGGCTCAGCACGTTCAGACGGTAATAGAGGTCGGCCCGGAAGGCTCCGGCGCTGACCCGGGCTTCCAGGTCGACATGGGTGGCAGCGATTACCCGCACGTCGATCCGTTTCAGCCGGTTCGAGCCGAGCGGCTCGATCTCCTGCTCCTGCAGCACCCGCAACAGCTTGGCCTGCAGGGATGGCGCCAGGTCGCCAATCTCGTCGAGGAACAGGGTGCCGCCGTCGGCCAGCTCGAACTTGCCGATCCGCGCCTTGCGCTCGGCGCCGGTATAGGCGCCGGGGCTGGTGCCGAACAGTTCGGCTTCCAGCAGGCTGTCGGGAATGGCCGCCACGTTGAGCGCGACGAAGGGGCCTCGGGCACGCGGTGAGAGGTTGTGGATGCCTTGGGCGAGCAGTTCCTTGCCGGTGCCGGTCTCGCCGCGCAACAGCAGCGTGGCGTCCAGCTGCGCGGCGCGCCGAGCCTGGCGCTTGAGTTCGCCGGCGGCCGGGCTGGTGCCGATGAAGCCGGCAATGCTGTAGCGCGCCTGGCGCGCCTGCGCCAGTTCGCGCTGGGTGGCGGCCAGGCGGTTCTGCAACTGGTTGTACTGGGCGATCAGCGGCTCCAGCTGGCGCGCCCGGTCGAGCAGGACGAAGCCGATGGCGCCGACCAGGGTGCCGCCTTCATCGCGCAGAGGCATCCGGGTGACCACGAAGTGCTCGTCGCCGAAGGCCATCAGGTCGAGCACGGGCGGCAGGCCGCCTTGTGCGACCTGGCGCAGCCGGCTGGCCGGGAGGATCTCCTCGACGGGCCGGCCGAGCACGTCGCGCGGGTCGGCCACGCCCAGCCGGGCGGCGTACTTGTCGTTGATCCAGACGATCTGCGCCTGGCGGTTGACGGCGATGGTGCCTTCGCAGCGGGCGTTCAACTGGTCGAACAGCAGGGGCATGGCCAGTTCGCGAAAGCGCTCCGGCGACACGCCGATCAGCAGGCCGTTTTCGTCGAGATCGCGGTGGGTGATCGCCATGAAAGAGCTCCTGTGCCGGCTGCCGGGCAAGTATGGCCAGTGCCGGCGACAGGCGCCAAGGAACCCCGGAGAGCGAGGCGGGTCGATTCAGGGAAGACCTCTCTTGGTACTGGACGGAGAACTTCCATGGACCTGCTGCGCATTCTCATCGCCATCCTGCTGCCGCCGCTCGGCGTGTTCCTGCAGGTCGGCTTCGCCGGCGCCTTCTGGCTGAACATCCTGCTGACCCTGCTCGGCTACCTGCCGGGCATCATCCATGCGGTGTACATCATCGCCAAACGCTGAGCGGCCTTCCTCGGGAACTAGTGTGGTGAATCACAACTACTCAGGATAAATCTTGTCTACCGCGGAGCTGACAGAGTTTTTCGGAGGGCATGCGATGAAAACAGGCCGCCCAGCCGTTCGGATCGAACTGACCGAACAAGAGCATGCCGAACTCACCCGCCGCCGAGCCAGGCACAAGGGGCCTGCCGATATGCAGCTGCGCGCCGAGATCATTCTGTCCTGCGCTCGAGGCGAGTCCGGCTCTTCCATTGCTCGACGGCTTGGCATTACGGCGCAAACCGTTTCGAGGTGGCGCCTTCGCTTCGCCCGTTTGGGCCTGCAAGGCCTCAATGACGAGCCGCGCTCAGGCCGCCCACGCAGCATCAGTGATGAAAAGGTCCAGGAAGTGGTCGACCGGGTGCGGCAGACCAGGCCCGACGATGCCAGTCATTGGAGCTCGCGCCGGATGAGCAAGGCCACCCATATTTCACCGGCGAGCGTACAGCGTATCTGGCGAGCCTTCGGGCTCAAGCCCCACCTGGAGCACACCTTCAAGCTGTCCACCGATCCTGCCTTTGTCGACAAGGTGCAGGATATCGTCGGGCTCTATCTAAATCCCCCTGATAAAGCGCTGGTACTGTGTGTCGATGAGAAAAGCCAGATCCAGGCGCTCAATCGAACACAGCCGGGGCTGCCGCTGGAGCCTGGGTATCCGGCGACCCGTACCCATGATTATCAGCGCCATGGCACGACGTCCTTGTTTGCCGCCCTGGATGTGGCCACCGGCGAGGTGATCGGACGTCTCAAGCGCCGTCACCGCAGCGCAGAATTCCTGGAGTTTCTCAGGGCCATCGAGGAAACGGTCAAGAGCGACAAGGCCATCCACCTGATCATGGATAACTATGCCGTGCACAAGACCGACAAGGTGCGTGCCTGGCTTGTCGCGCACCCGCGTTATCACGTGCATTTCACCCCGACGTCTGCGTCATGGCTGAATCGGGTGGAGCGCTTTTTCTCGATGCTCACCCAGAAGTGGATAAAGCGCCAGGCCCATACCAGCGTGAAGGATCTCGAGCAGTCCATCGAGTATTACCTGGCGACCTACAACCAGAATCCAAGGCCTTTCCGCTGGAGTAAGGGAGCAGGTGAAATCCTGGCCTCTGTCGGCAGGGCTGCTCGAGCCTTGCAAAGAAATAATAATGAAGCGAACTTGTGATTCACCACACTAGCGTCCGGCCAGGCGTCCACCCTGGGTCAGCGTCCAGTCCACCAGTTGCCGGCTCAGTTGGTCGCCGGCCGTGCCGAAGGCCGCGACCACGCTGTCGAGCCGTTCGTCGCGGGCGTTCTGGCGCACCTCGAAGCGGCGACTGGCGAGGATGCGCTGGCTGGCGCTGTGCACCAGATTGACGTCGAGGCTGATCCTTACCTGCGGCTTGCCGTCGACGTATTCGCTCTGAAAGCGGCGCAGGTCGCCGAGCAGCTCCAGATCGGCGTACAGGTGGTTGTCGTCGCTGCTCACCGAGGCCGTGCGGCCGTCCTCGCGGAAGGCCTCGATCAGCCGGTCGCGCAGCAGCGTCGGCGCGTCGTCGCTCCAGCGGGCGCCCTGGTAGGCGCTGATCCGGTTGCCTTCCGGCATCACCGCGATGCGCGCGCTGCCGAGCATGCGGTCGGCCTTGGGGGTGGAGATGCGCAGCGACTGGGCGAGGCGGGCAGTGGCGGCCTGGGTTTGGAGCGGCTCGCCGGGCAGGCGGTAGACGTGGATCGGTTCGGCCTCGGGCAGCACCGAACAGGCGCTCAGGCTGCCGAGCAGGAGGAGCAGGGCAAAGGGGGGGCGACTCATGGCGCGAACTCCTGCATCTGCTCTCGGCCGAAGAGGAAGCCGGAGGGGTTGTCTTCCAGATGGCGGGTGACCCGGCGCAAGCCGCCGAGGGTGGCGCGCAGCTCGCTGATCGCCGGCCCCAGGTCGGCGATGCCGTTCATGCCGCTGTTCAACGCCTGCTGGTTGTCTTCCAGCAGGCGATCCAGGCGCGTAGTGCTGCGCTCGAGGGCGCTCATCGAGCGTTGCGCGCTAGTCAGCAGCTGACGGCCGTTGTCGTCCAGCAGGCCATTGGCATTGCGCGCCAGGCGGGTGGTCTCCTCGAGCAGGCGGCTGGTCTGCTGGCCGAGTTGGTTGAGCTGCTGCATCGCCAGGCCCAGGTCGGTGCGTTGTTCGGCGAGTGCGCCGGTGGCCTCTTCGAGGTGCTCCAGGGTGCGGCCGAGGCGGCCGGCATTTTCCGTCGAGAAGAGATGAGCGGCACCGTTCAGGATGCTGTTGATGCTACCCATCACGTCCTCGCCCTCGTCGAGCAGGGTGCTGAGCGGCGAAGGGTCGGCGACGATCAGCGGTGGCTTGCCGCCTTCGCCTTCGAGGCGCGGGCTTTGCGGCGTGCCGCCGAACAGCTGGATGCTGCGGGCGCCGGTGATGTTGGCCAGCAGCAGGCGGGCGTGGGTGTCCCGCTTGACCGGCGTGCCGCTGTCGATGCGGATGCGCGCGCGGGCCATGCGCGGATCCTCGGGGTCGAGCCAGAGCTGTTCCACGTCGCCGACTCGAATGCCGCTGTATTCCACCGGGCTGCCGACGCCCAGGCCGCTCACCGAGTGGTTGAACAGGATCTCGTAATGGTCGAACTCGCGGTCCAGGCTGGACTTGCTCAGCCAGAGGGCGAGGAGCAGGGCGGCGACCACCGCCACGACGGTGAACAGACCGATCAGCACATGATGAGCGCGGGTTTCCATCAGGGAGTCTCCTGCAGTTCGGCGGCCTGTTGTGCCGCGCGGCCGCGCGGGCCGTGGAAGTATTCGCGAATCCAGGGGTCGTCGATGGCCGCCACCACCGCCAGGCGGTCGGCGACCAGCACGCGCTTCTGGGCCAGCACCGCGACCCGGTCGCAGCTGGTGTACAGGGTGTCGAGGTCGTGGGTGACCAGGAACACGCTGAAGCCGAGGGCATCGCGCAGGGTCAGCAGCAACCGGTCGAAGGCCGCCGCGCCGATCGGGTCGAGCCCGGCAGTCGGCTCGTCGAGGAACAGCACCTCCGGGTCCAGCGCCAGGGCGCGAGCCAGGGCGGCGCGCTTGACCATCCCGCCGGACAGCTCGTCCGGGTACTTGCCGGCGGCGTTGGCCGGCAGTCCGGCCAGCGCCAGCTTGAGCCGGGCCAGGTGCCCGGCATCGGGGCGCGACAGCCCGGCATGCTCGATCAGCGGCAGGGCGACGTTCTCCTCGAGGTTCAGCGAGGTGAACAGGGCGCCCTGCTGGAAGAGCACTCCGAAGCGCCGCTCCAGCCGGGAGCGCTGCGTGGCCGGCAGGGCCAGCAGGTCCTCGCCGAACACCTCGATGCGCCCGGCGCTGGGCCGCTGCAGGCCGACGATGCTGCGCAGCAGGACCGACTTGCCGGTGCCGGAGCCGCCGACCACGCCGAGGATCTCGCCACGGCGGATGTCCAGGTCGAGACCGTCGTGCACCGTCTGCCGGCCGAAACGGTTGACCAGGCCGCGCACCCGGATCAGGGGCTCCTGCGGCGGCAGGCCGGCGCTCACCAGCCCATCTCCATGAGGAACAGGGCGGCCAGGGCGTCCAGCAGGATCACCATGAAGATCGACTGCACCACGCTGGAGGTGGTGCGTTCGCCGACCGACTGGGCGCTGCCGCCGGCCTTGAAGCCTTCCAGACAGCCGATCACGGCGATCAGGAAGGCGAACAGCGGCGCCTTGCCAAGGCCTACCAGGTAATGGTTGACGGGGATTTCCTGCTCGAGGATGGCGAAGTACTGCACCGGCGAGATATCCAGCGCCAGAACGCAGACCGCCAGGCCACCGAGGATGCCGCAGAGCATGGCGATGAAGGTGAGGATCGGCAGGGTCACCAGCATCGCCAGCACCCGCGGCAGGACCAGCAGTTCGATCGGGTCGAGACCGATGGCGCGGATCGCGTCGATTTCCTCGTTGGCCTTCATCGACCCGATCTGGGCGGCGAAGGCGCTGGCAGTGCGGCCGGCCATCAGGATGGCGCAGAGCAGCACGCCGAATTCGCGCAGAAAGGAGTAGGCCACCAGGTTGACGGTGTAGATGGTGGCGCCGAACTGGCCGAGTACGGTGGCGCCGAGAAAGGCCACCACCGCACCGACCATGAAGGTCAGCAGGGCGACGATGGGCACGGCGTCCAGGCCGGTCCGCTCCATGTGCGCCACCAGCGGGGTGATGCGCCAGCGCCACGGGCGCGGCAGGCTCAGCAGCAGGGTGCTCAGGGTCAGGCCGATGAATCCGTACAGGGTGCGCTGCTGCTCCCAGAGCATCTCGACCACCCGACCGATGTGGGCCAGTTCGTCGCGTAGGGTGGAGCGCTCCGGTTCCTCTTCGGGGGCGGCGGCCGACGCGGCCACGGCCATGGCGACCGTGCGCAGCAGGGCCTGGCGTTCGGCCGGCAACTGCGGCGCCCAGCGGGCGACGTCGGCGAGACGCGCGGCGCCGAGCAGTTCCACGAGCAGGCCGGCGCCGGCGGTGTCGAGGGCGCCCAGACCGTCCAGCTCGACCGGGCAGGCGGCATCGAGTTGCGGCCGGGTGCGCTCGATCTCACGCTTCAGGCGCGGGTAGTGTTGCAGCGTCCAGTCGCCGGCGATGCTCAGCCCGGGGGGCTGGCCGGCGCCGTGCAGCTGCAGCTGACCTGGCGGTGAGGGAGTCGGGTGCATCGTTGTCCTGCGCATGTCGCCATTGTGCTGGGGTTCACGACGAGTCTCGGACGGATCATAGCAGTCCCCTTTTTCGATCACAGCATGCGCCAGGCGGTACGCCCGGATATGTTCAAGGCCGTGGCTCTGCCGCTAGGCTAGGGGCTTTTCATGCGAGGATGTTCCGTCATGTCCGACCGCTCCGAAACACAGACTGCCCGAGTACCGCTCAGTGCCGTCGAGGTACGCATCCTGGGCAGCCTGATCGAGAAACAGGCGACTACGCCGGAAAGCTACCCGCTGACCCTCAATGCCCTGTTGCTCGCCTGCAACCAGAAGACCAGCCGCGAGCCTTTGATGAACCTCGGCGCGGGACAGGTCGGCCAGAGCCTGCGCCAGTTGGAGGAGCAAGCGCTGGTGCAACTGGTCATGGGCAGCCGGGCGGACCGCTGGGAGCAGCGTCTCGACAAGGCCCTGCAGCTCACGCCGCCGCAGCTGGCGCTGGTCGGGCTGCTGCTGTTGCGTGGCCCGCAGACGGTCAACGAGCTGCTGACCCGCAGTGCCCGTCTGCACGGCTTCGAGGATGGCGAGGATCTGCAGCATCAGCTGGAGCGGCTGATCGGCCGCGATCTGGTCTGTCGGCTGCCGCGTCAGGCAGGGCAGCGCGAAGAGCGCTACATGCACCTGCTGGGCACGCCGGAGGATCTGGAGGAGCTGCTGACCGCGCGTGCGAGCCAAGTGGGTAGTGGCGACGCAATGGCCGGAGGACGGATCGAGGCACTGGAGGCGCGCATCGCCGAACTGGAGGAGCGGCTGGCGAAACTGGAAGGGATGTCGGCGGGTGCAACGCCGCAGTGAACGGGAAGGGCCTCCCTCGCGCGAGGGATTCGCCCAAAGCACAGAGGGGAGCCTAGGCTCCCCTCCAAATCGACTTTGTGCTTTGTTCTTCTTGTGCTCGATCTGTTGTTGTTCTTGTCGACCGCCACCCTGAAGATGCTTCAGTCAGCCCCAACCGGGACCAAGAGCAAACGTATTTCTTTGATCGCCGATATCGCGATGACCACCAGGTGATCCAACCAGTCCGGGCGCTACCTCAAGGTAGTTTTATTGTTCTCTGTCCGGCTGCGGGGCCTTGACCCCAGAACGCGTATCCTCTCCAAAAAAATCAGTTTGCGCCGTCTCTGCCGTGCTTATTTTTGTTATGTCAGAGTCGTTTCATGTTGTTGTTCTAGCAGTGCCATTTTTTATTTTTGTTGTGCATGAGATAGAGCATTACCCGTGCCAAAAAATAAAAACCTTTAAAATCATAAAGTTAATAAAAATGCCTCTTTCTGCCAGGTCTGCGAAGGGGAAAATCTGTTTCCGTTTCACCCAAATTCGCTACCCATAGCACAGAAAGGGGTAACAGCCGGGCACCCACCACTCTTGGGGGTAACGCCCGGCTGTTACCGGCGCTCAGTCCGGCCTCACTGGCTGGAAAAGCGCGCCGGGGTTTCGTTCTGGCTGGCGAGGATCGCGCTGGCCAGTTCCATGTCGCTGGCCTGCAGGTGCGGGTTGCTCTCGCGCAGTTGCTGCAGCGCCGCTTCCAGATAGGGGCCGCGGATCTGTCCGTCGCTGGCCACGAAGCTGCCGGCGTCCTCCTGGGCGGCAACGATCAGCTTGTCATCCTTGACGGTCAGGTAGGTCGAGGCGGTGGTGAGGCCGGAAGAGATGATGTCGCGCAGGAAGTCATCGTCGTGGGCCTGCACTACGCCGAAGGGGAGGATGGCGAGGGTGACGGCGAGGCCGGCGATCTTGCTTTTCATGAGGAACTCCAGGGAATGATGCCTAAATGAGATCACTCCGCTGGGGTTCGAGTTCCCCCGACCAGGGGCGCGGAGGCAGCCGGTCCGATCAGCGGTCCAGCAGATGCCGGCGCCAGTGTTTCCAGAGCAGCAGCAGCGGTATCGACAGGCTGAAGAACAGCAGCAGCTGCAGCTTCCAGGACAGGTCGGGCAGGACCTGCAGCAGCACGGCGAGGCCGGTGGCGACCAGGGCCGTCCACAGCAGGTAGCCGCCGGCATCGAAGACTTCGAGGATCAGCAGCAGGATGCCGAGGCCGAGCCAGTGCCAGGGCGACAGCCCTTGCAGAAAGGTCAGCAGCATCGGTGACTCCGCAGGCCGGCACAGGCCGGGCCGGGAGGTGAACAGGCAATGCGATGGCTTGGCATGGGGGCTCCGTGGCGGTGGCTAGAGAAAGGGCAGTGTCGGGGGCGAATCCTGCCGGGTCAGCGCTGCTCGCTCTGTGGGGTGACGCGCATGACCTCCTCCAGGGTGGTCGCTCCGGCGGCGACCTTCAGGGCGCCGGACAGGCGCAGGCTGCGCATGCCGTCCTTGAAGGCGGTACGACGCAGGGCGAGCAGGTCGGTGTCGGCGCCGATCAGCGGCTTGATGGCATCGTTCAGCAGCATGATCTCGTAGACCCCGGCACGCCCGCGGTAGCCGGTGTCGCGGCATTCCGGGCAGCCCACCGCCCGCTGCGCTCCGCTCGGCAGCGGGGCGTTCCAGGGACGGGTCAGTCCCTGCCAGTCGGCCGCGTCGAGCGTGACCGGCGCCTTGCAGTGCGGACACAGGGTGCGCACCAGGCGCTGGGCCATGACCCCGAGCAGGGTGGCCTTGATCAGGTAGTAGGGCACGCCCAGCTCGAGCAGGCGGGTGATGGCGCTGGGGGCGTCGTTGGTGTGCAGGGTGGAGAGCACCAGATGGCCGGTGAGCGCCGCCTGGATGGCCATCTCGGCGGTTTCCAGATCGCGGATCTCGCCGACCATGATGATGTCCGGGTCCTGGCGCATCAGCGCACGCACGCCGCTGGCGAAGGTCAGGTCGATGTTGTGCTGCACCTGCATCTGGTTGAACGCCGGTTCGATCATCTCGATGGGGTCTTCGATGGTGCAGACGTTGACCTCCGGCGTCGCCAATTGTTTCAGCGTGGTGTAGAGGGTCGTGGTCTTGCCCGAGCCGGTCGGCCCGGTGACCAGGATGATGCCGTTGGGCTGGGCGGTCATGCTCTGCCAGCGGCGCAGGTCGTCGGCGGAGAAGCCGAGGGCGTCGAAGCTTTTCAGCAATACCTCGGGGTCGAAGATGCGCATCACCAGCTTCTCGCCGAAGGCGGTCGGCAGGGTGGACAGGCGCAGCTCGATCTCGCCGCCGTCCGGGGCCTTGGTCTTGACCCGGCCGTCCTGCGGCTTGCGCTTCTCGGCGACGTTCATCCGGCCGAGGGTTTTCAGCCGGCTGACCACCGCCATGGTTACCTGCGGCGGGAACTGGTAGACGTTGTGCAGCACGCCGTCGATGCGAAAGCGCACGGAGCCCTGCTCGCGGCGCGGCTCGATATGGATGTCGCTGGCGCGCTGCTGGAAGGCGTACTGGAACAGCCAGTCGACGATGGTGACGATGTGCGCGTCGTTGGCGTCCGGCTCCTGGTCCGCCGCGCCGAGCTTGAGCAACTGCTCGAAGTTGCCGATGCCGCTGATCTTCTGTTCCGTGGCCGAGGCGCCGCTGACCGACTTGGCCAGGCGGTAGAACTCCACGGTGAAGCGCTGGATCTCCGCCGGATTGGCCACCACCCGGCGGATCGGCCGCCGGAGCACGTGGGTTAGGTTGGCCTCCCAGGCACTGACGAAGGGTTGCGCGCTGGCGACGGTGACGCTGTCCGGGCCGACCGCCACCGCGAGGATCTTGTGGCGCTGGGCGAAGGCATAGGACATCAGCGGGGTGACCGCGGCGACGTCGATCTTCAGCGGGTCGATGCGCAGGTAGGGCTGCCCGGCGTGTACGGCCAGCCACTGGGTGAGGCTTTCCAGGTCCAGCTTGCGGCCGGGCTGACGACGGTCGTCGAGCTGCTGGGCGGCGAGGAACTCCAGGGGATGCTGCTGGTTGTTCAGCGCGCTGCGACGGATCGCCAGGCACTGCTCGGCACTGTCCTGGCCGATCCGGCCTTCGGCGACCAGCTCGCGCAGCAGGTCGCCCAGGTCGAGCCAGCGGTCCCCGGGGAAGAAGCGATGGAAGGCATGCGGGATCTCGGTGGTTCTGCATCGCCCGCCAGCATGCCCGATGGGGCCGCCGGGGCGAAGCGCCGGGCGGCTTCAGAGGCCTTTTCCGTGATCCAGGTCGAGGCTCTGATCGCGCCGGGCCCTGGCTTTGGAGGGGGGCGTGAGGCCCATGGAGACATAGATGCTGGTCAGTTCGTCGATGCCCATGTTCGCCGGGCGCACCCAGTCCACCGGCACGTAGAGCAGCCCGCCGCCGACCGGGATCGGCGCGGTGGGCACCAGAATGGCATGGTAGCTGCGTCCCTCGATCTCGATCGGCGCGGGACTCGGCAGCAGCGCCAGCACGGCGGTGCCGTCGCCGCCGAAGAAGCACCAGACCGGGCTCATGGCGCCGATGTCGGGGTTCTTGTCCTTGTCCAGCAGGGCGACGAAGCGGTCCGCCAGGTTGTAGAGCTGGCCGATCAGCGGGGTGCGCCGCAGGGTGACGTCGATCAGCCGGGTCAGCGGCCCGCGCAGGCCCAGTTGCACGGCCAGGCCCAGCGGATAGAGGCAGGCGAGCAGCACGAAGCCGCCGAACAGGTAGGCCAGCGACGGGTTGCTCACGAAGTACTGGCCGAGGCCCGCGGAGATCTGCCCGGCGAGGGTGGAGGGGCCGATCAGGCGGTTCAGCAGACTGACGATCCAGCCCACCAGCACCAGGGTCAGGGTCAGCGGCAGGAGCGCCAGGAGGCCGGTCAGCCAGGTGGCGAAGATCGTTTTGAGACTTAGCTTGAACATTGCGTGCGTCCGGACGGAATCGCGCGGCAGGGCCCGCCCTGCCGGCGGGAGCCTATTTCAGCAGCGCTTTCCAAGGTTTCAGGGTCGCCACGGTCTGCGCCTGGGCGGCGCGCCGCTCGCGCAGCTCGTCGTCCAGCGGGCGGGCGGCCAGTTCGCCGAGCTTGACCAGTTCGCCGTACAAGCGGTCTGGCTCGGGCATTTTCAGCGCAGTGCGGGCAAGGCGCAGCCAGACTAGCATACGCTCGAGACGCGGAAGTTGTTCCGTTAGGCCTTCCGGCTGCTGCCGGTAGCGCGGCAGCGGCAAGGCCTGCGCCTCGTCGGCCAGCAGGTGCGTCAGCCAGCGGCCGAGCGGCGCGGCGCCCTGGCGCTGGCCGGTGGCGCTGCGCCGGGCGGTCCAGGCGCGGGTCAACAGCCAGCGCGAGGCCTCCAGCGAGAACAGTCCCCAGCGGGGCTGTTCCAGCTCGGCAGCGAAGCGGGCCGGGGCCGCCTGACGCTCGGCTTCGTCGTCCTGGCCAGCGGCCAGCGTCGGCCGCCAGTCCTGGATCAGCGCGTCCAGGGCGGCGCGCAGCCCGCTGGAGCTGGCCCGCGGAGCAGCCTGGCCGAGACTGCCGAGCAGGGCGCGCAGGTCGATCAGCTGGGCGAGCCATTGTTCCAGCAGTTTCCAGTGGCCGCTGAAGCGGTACTGTTCGGCCAGCCGCTGGCTGCTGCCGAGCAGATGCCAGGCCAGGAGCGCGAAGGCCTCGTCCAGCGGCAGCTCCGTGCCGAGGGTCGGCACCGGCAGGGCGAGGGCGTAGCTGGCCGGATCGAACAACCGGTAGCCGCGCTCGGCCTTGCTGATGTCGCAGGGCATCAGCGGCAGGTCGGCGGCCAGGGCGAGGGCCAGCTCCAGCAGCGCGACGGGTTCGCCCTCGCGCAGCTCCAGCTCCAGCTCGCAGATTTCCTCCTCGCGCGGGCCGGCGACCACCCTGCCCAGATCCAGCGCCGCCTCGACGGCGATCCGCTGCCCGTCGCGCTGCCAGACCAGATCGGCCTTCTCGCGGACGAAATCGGTGCTGAAGAGCGGCTGCAGGGCGGCCTTGTCCAGGCCGGCCAGTTCCGCCGGCCAGCACTGGTCGTCGAGCCGCGCCGGGTCCAGCCGGGGCTCATCCAAATACCAGTCCCATTCGTTGCGTTCGGACAGCCCGGCGACGCTCTGGCCGCGGCTCTTCAGGGTCTGGATGTACTGCTCGCCGTCGCGCCGCAGGCGCAGGGCGACTCGCGCGCGGGCCAGGTCCCGCGCCGGGGTGTCGTAGTACTGGTTGAACAGCTCGTGGCGCTGCCAGCCGTGCTCGCTGCGCGCCTTCAGCAGGGGATGCTCGCGCAGCGCGGCGAGAGTGGCGCGGCTGACCCGCAGCTTGATTTCGGTTTCCTTGACCATCGTCGACTCCGGTTGCTCACGCGAACAGCAGGGTGCCCAGCCAGAAGAGGCCCGCCGCGAGCGACATCGAGGCCGGCAGGGTGAGCACCCAGGCGGTCAGGATGTGGCGTACGGTGTCGCCCTGCAAGCCGCTGCGATTGGCGACCATGGTGCCGGCGACGCCCGAGGACAGCACATGGGTGGTAGACACCGGCAGGCTGAAGACGTTGGCCAGGCCGATGGCGCTGACGGCGGTGACCTGCGCGCACATGCCCTGGGCATAGGTCATGCCCTGGCGGCCGATCTTCTCGCCGACGGTGAGCACCACGCGCTTCCAGCCGATCATGGTGCCCAGGCCCAGGGCCAGGGCGACCGCCAGGATCACCCAGAAGGGCGCGTACTCGGTGGTGGCGGTGAGGTCCTTGCGCAGCTTGTCCAGGTCGACCTTCTCGCGGGCCGGCAGGTTTTTCAGGCGACCGACCCGCTTGGCCGTGTCGTCCAGGCAGAGCAGGTAGCGGCGCACCTGGATGCGCTGCTCGGCAGGCATGCTCTTGTAGTCGGAGATGCCCGCCAGGGCGCCCAGCAGGGCGGCGATGGTCGGCTCGGTGAGCTGGGGATCGCAGCGGAAGTGCTTCGGCAGTTCGGTGCCGTTGTGCTTGCCGAGCGCCAGGTAGTCGCGCAGCTCATCGTGGTTGCGCTGGTAGAACTGGCTGAGGTGGACCGCTGCGTCGCGGGTCCGCTCGATCTGGTAGGTGGTGCTGTTCAGGTCGAGGACGAACTTGGTCGGGACGATGCCGATCAGCACCAGCATGATCAGGCCGATGCCCTTCTGACCGTCGTTGGAGCCGTGCACGAAGCTCATGCCCATGGCGGAAACCACCAGCACCAGACGGTTCCAGAACCGCGGGCGCTTCTTGCCCCGGCCTTCCCGGCGCGCCCGGCGCTCGCTCGGCGTTTCGTGCATCTTGCTGAGCGGTCTCCACCAGCGCAGTCCCAGCAGCATCAGCGCGGCGACGGCGAAGCCGGCCAGCGGCGAGAAGATCAGCGACAGTGCGATGTCGATCGCCTTCTGCCAGTTCACCCCTTCGCCCAGGGGAATGTCGGTGAGCAGGGCATTGGCCAGGCCGACGCCGAGGATCGAGCCGATCAGGGTGTGCGAGCTGGAGGCGGGAATGCCGAAGTACCAGGTGCCGAGATTCCAGGCGATGGCCGCGCTGAGCAGGGCGAACACCATCACCAGGCCGCGGCTGGTATCGACGTTGATCAATAGCTCCACCGGCAGCAGGTGGACGATGGCGTAGGCCACGCCGACACCGCCGAGCAGCACGCCGAGAAAGTTGAAGCAGCCGGACAAAACCACCGCCATGTGGGGCGGCATGGCCTTGGTATAGATCACGGTGGCGACGGCATTGGCGGTGTCGTGGAAACCGTTGATGAACTCGAAGGTCAGGACGAAGAGCAGGGCGAGGATCAGGCTGATCGCGACCCAGGCGTCCAGTCCGCTGAAAAGATCGAACATGAAGGTTTTGTGACCGCACGGTAAGGGGGGCGCGATTATGCCAGATGCGGGTGGTTCCCGTGCCGGGTCGTGACCGTCCGGGACGAATGGCGACCGGCGTTCCTTCGCCCGGCGCCTCGGCCTATGATGGGCGCATGCCCTGTCAGGAAGCCCGTCGATGCCCATTCCCCCGCTCAAGCAGCAGTTCGCCGAGCTGATCGCCCTGCCGTCGGTGAGCTGCACCCAGGCCGCCCTGGACCTGCCCAACCGTCCGCTGATCGAGCGCCTGGCGAGCTGGCTCGGCGACCTCGGCTTCGCCTGCGAGATCCAGGACATCGCCCCCGGCAAGGCCAACCTGCTCGCCACCTACGGCACGGGTCCCGGCGGCCTGGTGCTGGCCGGCCACAGCGACACCGTGCCCTTCGACGCCGCGCTGTGGCAGAGCGACCCGCTGGCCCTGCGCGAGGCCGACGACCGCTGGTACGGTCTCGGCAGCTGCGACATGAAGGGCTTCTTCCCGCTGGCCATCGAGGCGGTCAGGCCGCTGCTCGACCAGCCGTTCCGCCAGCCGCTCTTGATCCTCGCCACCTGCGACGAGGAAAGCTCGATGGCCGGGCCCGTGCCCTGGCCGCCGCCGGCCAGCCGCTCGGCCGCGCCGCGGTGATCGGCGAACCGACCGGGCTCAGGCCCATCCGCCTGCACAAGGGGGTGATGATGGAGCGCATCGACATCCACGGGCGAAGCGGCCATTCCTCCGATCCCAGCCTCGGCAACAGCGCCCTGGAGGCGATGCACGAGGCCATCGGCGCGCTGCTCGAACTGCGCGGCCAGTGGCAGCGCGAATTCCGCAACCCGCTGTTCAACGTGCCGCAGCCGACCCTCAACCTCGGCTGCATCCACGGCGGCGACAACCCCAACCGCATCTGCGGCCAGTGCGCCCTGGAGTTCGACCTGCGGCCGCTGCCGGGCATGGACCCCGAGCAGCTGCGCGCGGCGATCCGCGGAAAATTGCAGCCGCTGGCCGAGCGGCGCGGCGTGCGTCTCGACTACGCCCCGCTGTTCCCCGGCCTGCCGCCGTTCGAACAGGCGGCCGGCAGCGAGCTGGTGCAGCTCGCCGAGCGCCTCACCGGGCACCGCGCGGAGGCGGTGGCCTTCGGCACCGAGGCGCCCTATCTGCAGCAGCTCGGCTGCGAGACGCTGATCCTCGGCCCCGGCGACATCGCCTGTGCCCACCAGCCGGACGAATACCTGGAGCTGGCGCGGATCGCGCCGACCGTGCAGCTGCTGCGCCAGCTGATCGGGCATTATTGTCTGAATCCCGCCTGAGCGGCGCAGTTCGTAGGGTGGACAACGCCGCAGGCTTGTCCACCATGGTGGATGGCTCCGGCCATCCACCCTACTGATTGGGCACTATTGCCTCGCTCCTGCACACGACCGCAGATACGCGTTTTCCATCGACAGGTTTTCCATGCGCGACTACGTCAACTGGCTCCGCCACGCCTCCCCCTACATCAACGCCCACCGCGAGCGCACCTTCGTGGTCATGCTGCCGGGCGAGGGCGTCGAGCATCCCAACTTCGGCAACATCGTCCACGACCTGGTGCTGCTGCACAGCCTCGGCGTGCGCCTGGTGCTGGTGCACGGCTCGCGCCCGCAGATCGAGGCGCGCCTCGCCACCCGCGGGCTGATCCCGCGCTACCACCGCGACCTGCGGATCACCGACGCGCAGACCCTGGAATGCGTGATCGACGCGGTCGGCAGCCTGCGCATGGCCATCGAGGCGCGCCTGTCGATGGACATGGCCGCCTCGCCGATGCAGGGCGCCCGGCTGCGGGTGGTCGGCGGCAACTTCGTCACCGCCCGGCCGATCGGCGTGGTCGACGGCATCGACTATCTGCACACCGGCGAGGTACGGCGGATCGACCGCAAGGGCATCGGCCGCCAGCTCGACGAGCGCGCCATCGTGCTGCTCTCGCCCCTGGGCTATTCGCCCACCGGGGAAATCTTCAACCTCGCCTGCGAGGACGTGGCGACCCGCGCGGCCATCGACCTGGGCGCCGACAAGCTGCTGCTGTTCGGCGCCGAGTCGGGCCTGCTCGACGAGCAGGGCGCGCTGATCCGCGAGCTGCGCCCGCAGCAGGTGCCGACGCATCTGGCGCGTCTCGGCAGCGACTACCAGGGCGAGCTGCTCGATGCCGCCGCCCAGGCCTGCCGCGCCGGCGTGCCGCGCAGCCACATGGTCAGCTACGCCGAGGACGGCGCGCTGCTCACCGAGCTGTTCACCCGCGAAGGCGGTGGCACCCTGGTCACCCAGGAGCAGTTCGAGAAGCTGCGCGAGGCGACCATCGAGGACGTCGGCGGGTTGCTCGAACTGATCCGCCCGCTGGAGGAGCAGGGCATCCTGGTGCGCCGCTCGCGCGAGGTGCTGGAGCGCGAGATCGGCCAGTTCAGTATCGTCGAGCGCGACGGCCTGATCATCGCCTGCGCCGCGCTCTATCCGATCGCCGACTCCGCGGCCGGCGAGCTGGCCTGCCTGGCGGTGAATCCCGAGTACCGCCACGGCGGGCGCGGCGACGAGCTGCTCGAACGCATCGAGGCCCGCGCCCGGGCGATGGGGCTCAAGACCCTGTTCGTGCTCACCACCCGCACTGCCCACTGGTTCCGCGAGCGCGGCTTCCAGCCCAGCGGCGTCGAACGCCTGCCGGCGGCGCGCGCCTCGCTGTACAACTACCAGCGGCAGTCGAAGGTGTTCGAGAAGGCGTTGTAGGAGGCTCAGGCCCCGGCGGTCTGGATGCTCGCCTGGTAGGCGGCGACGAAGTCGTCGAAGCTGCCGGTGTCGCGGCGTTCCAGCTCGGCCTGCTCGGCCAGCGAGGCACGGGCCTCGGCCTCGAAGGCCTGGCGTTCCTCCTCGCCCAGCGGGCGGGCGCGGAAGGTTTCGGCGTGGGCCAGGCTCTGGCGCAGGGCGAAGGCGCGGAAGCTTTCGCCGCGTTCGCGCAGGGTCGCGAGGACGCGCGCCGAGGGGGTGAGCGCGGGGTTGGCGAGCTTGGCCTGCTGGGCATGCAGGGCGCTCGCGTAGCCGTCGCCGCCGTAGGCCCGGTCGAGCAGCTCGGCACAGGGCTGCAGGCGTTCGAGCAGCTCGCCGGCCCAGTCGGCGAAGAGCACCGGCTTGCCCTGGCGCTGCAGGTGCAGGCCGGGGCGGCGCCCCTCCTTGACCACCTTGAGGAAGTTGGCGGTGCAGCCGGCGCACTCGTCCGGAGCCAGGCAGGGGCTGTCCTCGAAGGCGCAGAACAGCAGGAAGGCGTCGAGGAAGCGCGCCTCGTCGAGGTCGATGCCCAGCGGCAGGAAGGGGTCGATGTCCAGGCAGCGCACCTCGACGTACTGCACGCCGCGGGCGACCAGCGCCTGGATCGGCCGCTCGCCGCTGCCGGTGACGCGCTTGGGGCGGATGTTCGAGTAGTACTCGTTCTCGATCTGCAGCACGTTGGTGTTGAGCTGCAACCATTCGCCGTCGCGCCGGGTGCCGATCTCGGCGTAGGGCGCGTAGGGCGTGGAGACCGCCCGGCGCAGGCTGTCGGTGTAGCTGGCCAGATCGTTGTAGCAGGGGGTCAGGCCGGCCTGGGCGTTGTTCTGGTAGCCCAGATCGCTCATCCGCAGGCTGGTCGCCCAGGGCAGGTAGAGGGTTTCGGCGTCGAGCTCGTGCAGGTGGTGCGGGCGGTCGCGCAGGAAGCTCTTGTCCAGCGTCGGCGAGGCGCCGAACAGGTACATCAGCAGCCAGCTGTAGCGGCGGAAATTGCGGATCAGCGCGATGTAGCGCTCGGACTGGAAGTCGCGGACGCTGCGCGTGTCGCCCTCGGCCTGCTGCAGCAGCGGCCAGAGCGCTTCCGGCAGGGAGAAGTTGTAGTGGATGCCGGCGATGCACTGCATGGTCTTGCCGTAGCGCAGCGCCAGCCCCTTGCGGTAGACGTGCTTGAGCCGGCCGATATGGGAGCTGCCGTAGCGGGCGATGGGGATGGCCTCTTCCGCCGGCAGCGGACAGGGCATCGACGGGCTCCACAGGTATTCGCCGTCGAGCTGGGCATCGGCGAAGCGGTGGATGCGCTCCAGCTCGGCGAGGGTCGCCGCCGGGTCGGTTGCCGCAGGGGTGATGAACTCCAGCAGCGCCTCGGAGTAGTCGGTGGTGATCTGCGCATGGGTCAGCGCCGAGCCCAGCGCCGGCGGATGCGGGGTCTGCGCCAGCTGACCGATGGCGTCGACGCGCAGGCATTCCCGCTCGATGCCGTGCAGGCAGTGCCTGAGCAGGGACTGGTTGGCGGGCTCGCCCAGCAGGGCCAGGCGGCGGGAAAGTAGCTCGCTCAAGTTCGGATTCCTTCAGGCACTGAGTCGGCCCGATATGGGGACTGACGGACGGCTATACAAGTATCGTCGGCCCCGGGCCGGAGGGGAAATGGCGGCGGCAGACAGGCGCGCGGGCCCGCTTGCGGTGGGAAAGGCCGGCGGCCGTTTCCCATCCTGCCCAGGGCTGGGCAGCGGAATGCCTACAGGCGGGCGAAGGTGGCCAGCGCCTTGGCCACCAGCTTGCCGGCCTGGTGCACCTCGGCCTCGATCACCTGGGTGCGCTTGCCGTTGTGCTCGACCCAGGCGCGGCAGGTCAGCTCGCCCTCGCTGACCGGGCGGATGTAGTTGACCTTGCACTCCAGGGTGACGCTGTCCGGGGTACCGTCGCCCAGGCTGTGGCTGGCCTGGCCCATGGCGCTGTCGATCAGCGAGAACAGCGCGCCGCCGTGCAGCTTGCCGTGCAGGTTGCGCAGGCCGTCGTGCATGGCCAGGCGCACCGTCGCCTCGCCGCCGCCAGCGGCGAGGATCTCCAGGCCGAGCAGGCGCCCGAAGGCGCTGCTCCGGCCAATTTCTTCTTCTTGCATGCTCACGGGTTCACTTCCTCAACTGCTTGGCGCTGGCGAACAGCGCGACCATGGCGTTGTTCGCCGGCGCCGGTTTGTCCTGGCCGGAATGGCGCTCGCTGCGCGGCGCATTGCCGCGCGGCTTGCCGCCGCCACGCGGGCCGTCGACCTTCTCGCCGGGGTGTCGCCCATGCGCATGGACAGGCCGACGCGGTTGCGCGGGATGTCCACCTCCATGACCTTGACCTTGACGATGTCGCCGGCCTTGACCACCTCGTAGGGGTCCTTGACGAACTTCTCCGACAGCGCGCTGATGTGCACCAGACCGTCCTGGTGCACGCCGATGTCGACGAAGGCACCGAAGTTGGTCACGTTGGTCACCACGCCTTCGAGGATCATCCCCGGCACCAGGTCCTTGAGGCTCTCGACGCCGTCCTGGAACTCGGCGGTCTTGAACTCCGGGCGCGGGTCGCGGCCGGGCTTGTCCAGTTCCTTGAGGATGTCGGTGACGGTCGGCAGGCCGAAGGTCTCGTCGGTGAATCTGGCAGGGTCGAGGCGCTTGAGGAAGCCCGAGTCGCCGATCAGCGAACGGATATCGCGGCCGGTGTCGGCGGCGATGCGCTTGACCACCGGATAGGCCTCCGGGTGCACGCCCGAGGCGTCCAGCGGGTTGTCGCCGCTCATCACGCGCAGGAAGCCGGCGGCCAGCTCGAAGGTCTTCTCGCCCAGGCGCGGCACCTTCTTCAGCTCGGCGCGGCTCTTGAAGGCGCCGTTGGCGTCGCGGTAGGCGACGATGTTGCCCGCCAGGGTCGCGTTGAGGCCGGAAATGCGCGCCAGCAGCGCGGCCGAGGCGGTATTGACGTCGACGCCGACGGCGTTCACGCAGTCCTCGACCACCGCGTCCAGCGAGCGCGCCAGCTGCAACTGGGAGACGTCGTGCTGGTACTGGCCGACGCCGATGGCCTTGGGCTCGATCTTCACCAGCTCGGCCAGCGGGTCCTGCAGGCGGCGGGCGATGGACACCGCGCCGCGCAGCGACACGTCGAGTTCGGGGAATTCCCGGGCGGCCAGCTCGGAGGCCGAGTACACCGAGGCGCCGGCCTCGCTGACCATGATCTTGGTGAGCTTCAGCGCCGGGTGCTTTTTGATCAGCTCGCCGGCCAGCTTGTCGGTCTCGCGGCTCGCCGTGCCGTTGCCGATGGCGATCAGCTCCACCGCATGTTTGGCGCACAGTTTGGCGAGCGTCGCCAGGGTGCCGTCCCAGTCGTTCTTCGGCGCGTGCGGGTAGACGGTGGCGGTGTCCAAGAGCTTGCCGGTGGCGTCCACCACGGCGACCTTGCAGCCGGTGCGCAGGCCGGGGTCGAGGGCCAGGGTCACCCGCGGGCCGGCCGGGGCGGCGAGCAAGAGGTCGTGCAGGTTGCGGGCGAACACCGAGATCGCCTCGGTTTCGGCCGCCTCGCGCAGCTCGCCGAACAGGTCGGTTTCCAGGTGGGTGTAGAGCTTGACCTTCCAGGTCCAGCGCACCACCTCGGCCAGCCACTTGTCGGCGGCGCGGCCGCGGTTGTCGAGGCCGAAGCGCTCGCCGATCATCCCCTCGCAGGGGTGCATGCTGCCGGGCAGTTCCTCGCCGACCTTGAGGGCGACGCTCAGGACGCCCTCGTTGCGGCCGCGGAAGATCGCCAGGGCGCGGTGCGAGGGCGCGCCCTTGAGCGGCTCGTCGTGCTCGAAGTAGTCGCTGAACTTGGCGCCTTCCTGCTCCTTGCCGGCGACCAGGCGGGCGCTCAGGGTGGCCTCGCTCTTGAGGAAACCGCGCAGCCGGTCGAGCAGGGTGGCGTCCTCGGCGAAGCGCTCCATGAGGATGTACTTGGCGCCTTCCAGCACCGCCTTCACGTCGGCGAAGCCCTTCTCGGCGTTGACGAAGCGCGCCGCCTCGGCCTCGGGGGCCAGCTCGGGATTGCCGAACAGCGCGTCGGCCAGCGCGCCGAGGCCGGCTTCCAGGGCGGTCTGGCCCTTGGTGCGGCGCTTCTGCTTGTACGGCAGGTAGAGGTCTTCCAGGCGCGTCTTGGTGTCGGCCAAATTGATCTCGCGGGCCAGCTCCGGGGTCAGCTTGCCCTGTTCCTCGATGCTGGAAAGAATCGCCGTGCGCCGCTCCTGCAGCTCGCGCAGGTAGCGCAGGCGCTCCTCCAGGGTACGCAGCTGGGTGTCGTCGAGGCTGCCGGTCACTTCTTTCCGGTAGCGGGCGATGAAGGGCACGGTGGCGCCTTCGTCGAGCAGCGCCACGGCGGCGGCGACCTGTTGCGGGTGGACGCCGAGCTCTTCGGCGATGCGGGCGTTGATGCTGTCCATACGACTTCCTGCTTGGGCGGGGAAGGTGGCCGCAGCGGCCACGAAAGGGAGGGCGATTATAACGGCCGGACGCCAGCGCGGCGGCCTTGTGTTTTTCCGGGCGGCTGTCCACCATGCGAGTCTTTGATGGCATAGGGCCATGTGTCGGGCGAGTCTACCGGTTCGCCCTTTCAACGGGATTGCAGCCGAATGTTCCGCCCGAGGCGACCGCGCAGAAGTCGGATGGGCGCCGCCGTCGCGGTGCTGGGGTTGTTCCTCGGCGGCCTGCTCGGCGCACTGGCTCAGGAGTGGGATTTCGCCCGCATCCTCGCCCGGGCGGAGCAGCTCTACGGACCGCTGGGCGAAGGGCGCGCGCGGCTGGTCGCCTGGCAGGAGCTGCTGGCCGGCAGCGCCGCGGACGGCGAGCCGGACCAACTGCGCGCCGTCAACGATTTCTTCAACCTGCGCCTGCAGTTCACCGACGATGCCGTGCTCTGGCGCCAGGCCGACTACTGGGCCACGCCGGTCGAGGCGCTGCGCCGCGGCGCCGGCGATTGCGAGGACTTCGCCATCGCCAAGTACGTCAGCCTGCGCCGCCTCGGCGTACCGGCCGGCAAGCTGCGCATCACCTACGTCAAGGCGTTGCGGCTGAACCAGGCGCACATGGTGCTCACCTACTACCCGCGTCCGGACGCGGTGCCGCTGGTGCTCGACAATCTGGTCGGCGAGATCCTCCCGGCCAGCCGGCGCGACGACCTGCTGCCGGTGTATGCCTTCAACGGCGAGGGCCTCTGGCTGCCCGGCGGTGCGGGCGACAAGAAGGTCGGCGACAGCAAGCGGCTGTCGCGCTGGCAGGATCTGCTGAAGAAGATGCAGGCCGAGGGTTTCCCGCTGCAGCATTAGGAATTAGGAGCCGAAATGTCGCTGTTCAAACAGCTGTTGCTCGCCATCTGCCTGTTCCTGCTGGTCGCCTTCGCCGGCAGCTTCGTGGTCAGCCTGGAAACCTCGCGCGGCCAGTACGCCAACCAGCTGCGCGCCCATGCCCAGGATGCCGCCACGGCGCTGGGCCTGTCCCTCGCGCCGCACATCGACGACCCGGCGATGGTCGAGCTGATGGTCAGCTCGATCTTCGACAGCGGCTACTACTCCAGCATCCGGGTGGTCGGCCTGGACGGCACGGTGATCGTCGAGCGCCAGGGCGGGCCCGGCAGCGGCGGCGCCCCGGCGTGGTTCGCCCGGCTGGTCGGCCTGCGTGCCGAGGGCGCCGATGCCCTGGTCAGCCGCGGCTGGCAGCAGGCGGCGCGGGTCGAGGTGATCAGCCATCCGCTGTTCGCCGTCGACCGCCTGTGGCGCAGTGCGCTGGGCTGGCTCGGCTGGCTGCTGCTCTGCGGGCTGGTCAGCGCGCTGCTCGGCGCGCTACTGCTGCGCCGCCAGCTGCGGCCGCTGGATTACCTGGTCGAGCAGTCGCGGGCCATCGCCCGGCGCGAGTTCCTCAGCCTGTCCGAGCTGCCGCGCACCCCGGAGCTGCGCCGGGTGGTCGAGGCGATGAACCAGATGGTGGAAAAGCTCAAGGCGCTGTTCCGCGAGGAGGCCCTGCGCAGCGAGCGGCTGCATGCCGAGGCCTATCGCGACGGCCTCACCGGGCTCGGCAACCGCCGCCATTTCGATCTGCAGCTGCAGTCGCGGCTGACCGGCGAGGAACAGGTCAGCAGCGGCTTCATGCTGCTGCTGCGCATCGACGATCTGACCGGCCTCAACCAGCGCCTCGGCGGGCAGCAGGCCGACCGCCTGCTGGTCGCGGTGGCCGAGCAGCTGCGCCTGGCCTGTGCCGGACGCGACCTCCTGGCGCGCACCCGCGGCGGCGAGTTCGCCCTTCTCGCCGCAGGCCTGGAGCGCGCTGCGGCCGAGCGGCTGGCCGAGCGGCTCGATCAGGCCATGAGCAGCCTCTACCACACCGGCGCCTGCGACCGCCTGCCGGTCGCCCACATCGGCCTGACGCCCTTCGCCGCCGGCCAGGCGCCGGCCGAGCTGTATCGCGCCCTCGACGAGGCGCTGGTCCAGGCCGCCAGCCGGAGCGGACCGCACTGGGCCTGCCGCGAGCCCGGCGGCGCGGCGCCGGCGGCCGACGAGCGGGACGGCTGGTATCGCCGGCTCGACCGCGCTCTGGCAGAGCGACTGTTCCAGCTGCACTTCCAGCCGGTGCTCGCCGCCGGCGGGGCCGGCGGCATCCTCCATCACAAGGTGCTCGCCCGCCTGCCCGACGAGCAGGGCCGCTTGCTGCCGGCCGGGCAGTTCCTGCCCTGGCTGGAGCGCTTCGGCTGGAGCGCGCGGCTCGACCTGGTGATGCTCGAGCAGGTCCTGCAGCACCTGGAGGCGCACGACGGGCGGCTCGCCCTCAGCCTGACCGGGACCACGCTCTGCGATCCCGGGGCGCTCGAGCGGCTGTTCGAGACATTGCAACGCCATCCCCGCACGGGCGGACGGCTGATTCTCGAGGCGGACGAGGACCGGCTGCCCGCGCCGGCCGCCCTGGAGGCCCTGGCCCGGCGCCTGCACGCGCTGGGTTGTGGCCTGGGCGTGCAGCATTTCGGCGGGCGCTTCAGCCTGATCGGCAACCTGGCTCGGCTCGGCCTCGCTTACCTCAAGGTGGACGGCAGCTACATCCGCGACATCGACCGCGAGGACGACAAGCGGCTGTTCATCGAGGCCATGTACCGCGCGACCCACAGCATCGACCTGCCGCTGATCGCCGAGCGGGTGGAAAGCGACGGGGAATGGCGGATCGTGCAGGCGATGGGCTTCGCCGGCGGGCAGGGGCGCCGGCTCGGCGA
Organism: Azotobacter tropicalis; assembly: GCF_059739045.1. NCBI lineage: Bacteria > Pseudomonadati > Pseudomonadota > Gammaproteobacteria > Pseudomonadales > Pseudomonadaceae > Azotobacter > Azotobacter tropicalis. The sequence continues at coordinate 2,359,457 of NZ_AP046059.1, read as the reverse complement.
GCCGGCGCCCTGGACGTGGGGGGCGTAGCAGAGCGGGCCGGCGTTCAGATCAGCCCGCCGTCGTCCTCGTCGAGCAGCCGCTGCACGCCCTGCAGCGCATCGCGGGCCCGGCTGCGCCCGGCCAGCTTGGCCCGGGCGGCCTCCGGCAGGTCGGTGATGCGCAGCACGCCCTTGTCGATCAGCACCTCGATCAGGTCTTCGAGCACCCGGATCATCTCCAGGTCGCTCTGGCGCAGTTGCAGCAGGCCGTCCTGCGCCGCCTGCCCGGCCTTCCAGGCCAGCGCCTCGGGGCCGGTCGCGTCGATCCCGCCGTCCATGCCCTCGAACGGCGCCTGTTCCACCCGCAGCAGGTTGCCGTGGGCATCGCGTTTCACGTACAGCATCGAGCCTCCCGCCCGCTTGATCCATGAATGACCGATACCCCGCCGCCGGAGGGCGGCGGGGCGGGCCGGTCAGCTGTGCTCCACCTTGGCGACCGATTGCTCGACCATCGCGGTGATGATCTGCTCCGCCGAGGAGCCATAGGCGGACAGGTTCAGCGGATTGCCGGCGCCGTCCTGCAACCGGATGGTCGCATCCGCGGTTCCGCTGCCGCCAGTGCCGAACTCCCCGGTCGTGCTGATCTGCAGGGTCGAGGTGCCCTGGTCCAGCTGCAGGAAGTCGAGAATGTTGCTTTCGGTGGCTCCCTGGAGCAGATCGCTCAGGTCGAGGGTATCGCCTGCGCCGGGATTGAAGTCGGTGACTACGTCGTTGCCGGTGTCGCCGTTTCGCCAGACGAAGGTGTCGGCGCCGGACCCGCCGGTCAGGGTGTCGTCGCCCCTGCCGCCGATGAGGATGTCGTCGCTGCTGCTGCCGATGAGCGTGTCGGCGAAATCGGACCCCTGGACGCCCTCGATGTTGCGGTAGGAGTCGGTGCCCAGCCCGACCCCGCCGAGGTTTACGGTCGTGTTGGCGCTGCTCTGCACGAGCGTGAAGGTGATGCCGGCAGAGGCGTCGGATAGATCCAGGATGTCCGTACCGGTCCCTCCGTCAAGGGTGTCGTTGCCAGCGCCGCCATTGAGAATGTCATTGCCGCCACCGCCGTTGAGGGTGTCGTTGCCCGCACCGCCGATGAGGATGTCGCTCTGTGCGCTGCCGGTCAGCAGGTTGTCCGAGCTGTCGCCGCCTAGGGCCGAACCGCTGGCGCCGGCGGTCAGGGTCGATTCCGGCTCGAAGGTCACGCTCAGGCTCTGCTGGGCGCTGCTGTCGCCATCGCCATCGTGGGCGGTGGCGTAGAGTTCGATCTGCTGGGCATGGGTGCTGGACTGGCCGGAAACGGCCGTGAGCTCCAGCTTGAACGAAGTGCTGGCGGTGTCGCCGGTGATGATGATGCTGGCGATCCGCGCGCTTGCATCCGAGATACTGAAGTTAACCGAAGCATTGCTACCGCCCGTGCCCGAGACGGTTCCCGTACCGATCAAATTGCCGGATGCGTCGAAGGTCTTCCAGCTGAGGCTTTCGCCAGCCCCCAGCTTCAGTGCCGTCAGGCTAACGGCGGACATGCCGGCTGCGGTGTTCGCCGACTGGTCGCGGAACTGGAAGGTCAGTTGTTCGCCTTGGTCGATGCTCTGCCCGTCGGAAATACCGAAGGAGAAGTTGCTGGTGTTGACGGTTGCTGCCGAGCCATCGGACTCCTTGGCGGTGGCCAGGAGGCTGAACTGCTGCCCGAGGCTGGCCGAGACGGTATAGGAGTCCTGGTTGCCCCCGGAGATGGTGAAATCCTTCTGGATCGCCGTGGTGATGGCCGGGTCCAGATCCTTGAGCAACTCGATGGTGTAGCGGCCGGTCTGCGGGTCGGCCGAGGCTGTGAACACTGCCGTGCTCGTGCCGGCGACCACGGCCGTCAGCGAGCCATCCGGGTTGCTGACATAGCTGAGCTTGTTGCCCTGGTAGGTCAGGTAGGACGAGGTCGTGCTGCCGTCCGAGTTCAGCATGTTGGCGAGGATGTGGCCGTTGGCGTCGACCTTGCCGGTGAGGGTAATGCGTGCGCCGTCCAGATCGAAAATGGGCTGCAGGTGGAGATCGCCGATAACGGTCGTGCCCGCCCCCAGGTTCAGCACGGCCGGCGCCGGGTTGCCGAGGACCGGCTGGGTGTCGGTGATCAGGATGTCCAGGCTGTCGCTGGCGGTCTGGCCGTTGGCGTCGGTGAGCAGCAGGGCGAAGGCGTCGAGCACGCTGGCATCGCCGGCGCTATGGTCCTGGGCGCCGTCCACCTGGTAGCTGTAGCTGACGGTGCTGCCGTCGAAGCCGGTCAGGGTCAGCTGGCCCTTGGCGGTGTCGATCGTCACCGGGCTGCCGGCCAGGGCCTGCAGCTGGGCGAGGCTCAGGAGGGTGGTGCCGATCTGCAGGCTGGCGATGCCGGCCTCGCTGGAGACGGCGAAGCTGCCGGTGATCGGCGCGGCGGCGTCCTCGGCGATGCTGGCGTCGCCGGCGAGGGCGCCGTTGGCGTCGGGTACCGAGACGAGCGGCGGGGCGTCGCTGCGTCCACTGATGGTGATCGTCACGCTGGCGCTGGCCTCGTCGCCGTCGGCGTCGCGCACCGTGTAGGCGAAGGTCTCGGTCAGGGTCTGGCCGTCGTTCAGGGCATTGACCGCCGGATGGGCGTTGTTCAGCACGTAGCGGTAGCTGCCGTCGGCATTGAGGGTGACGCTGCCGTACTGGGCGGCGTTGCCGGCGCTCCAGCCGACGAAGCTCACCGGGCCGTCGAAGGCCGTGTCGTTGCTCAGGGCGTTACCGGCGGCTTCGTAGCTGCCGCCGTCCTCGGCCAGGGCATGGCTCTCGCCTTTGGCCACGGGCACGGTGTCGGTGATCAGGATGTCCAGGCTGTCGCTGGCGGTCTGGCCGTTGGCGTCGGTGAGCAGCAGGGCGAAGGCGTCGAGCACGCTGGCATCGCCGGCGCTGTGGTCCTGGGCGCCGTCCACGGCGTAACGGTAGCTGACGGTCGCGCCGTCGAAGCCGGTCAGGGTCAGCTGGCCCTTGGCGGTGTCGATCGTCACCGGGCTGCCGGCCAGGGCCTGCAGCTGGGCGAGGCTCAGGAGGGTGGTGCCGATCTGCAGGCTGGCGATGCCGGCCTCGCTGGAGACGGCGAAGCTGCCGGTGATCGGCGCGGCGGCGTCCTCGGCGATGCTGGCGTCGCCGGCGAGGGCGCCGTTGGCGTCGGGTACCGAGACGAGCGGCGGGGCGTCGCTGCGTCCACTGATGGTGATCGTCACGCTGGCGCTGGCCTCGTCGCCGTCGGCGTCGCGCACCGTGTAGGCGAAGGTCTCGGTGAGGGTCTGGCCGTCGTTCAGGGCATTGACCGCCGGATGGGCGTTGTTCAGCACGTAGCGGTAGCTGCCGTCGGCATTGAGGGTGACGCTGCCGTACTGGGCGGCGTTGCCGGCGCTCCAGCCGACGAAGCTCACCGGGCCGTCGAAGGCCGTGTCGTTGCTCAGGGCGTTACCGGCGGCTTCGTAGCTGCCGCCGTCCTCGACCAGGCTGTGGCTCTCGCCTTCGGCCACGGGCACGGTGTCGGTGATCAGGATGTCCAGGCTGTCGCTGGCGGTCTGGCCGTTGGCATCGGTGAGCAGCAGGGCGAAGGCGTCGAGCACGCTGGCGTCGCCGGCGCTATGGTCCTGGGCGCCGTCCACGGCGTAACGGTAGCTGACGGTCGTGCCGTCGAAGCCGGTCAGGGTCAGCTGGCCCTTGGCGGTGTCGATCGTCACCGGGCTGCCGGCCAGGGCCTGCAGCTGGGCGAGGGTCAGGAGGGTGGTGCCGATCTGCAGGCTGGCGATGCCGGCCTCGCCGGCGAGGCTGAAGCTGCCGGTGACCGGCACGCCGGCGTCTTCGGCGATGCTGGCGTCGCCGGGCAGCTGCTCGTTGCGGTCCTCCACTGTGATGGTGGGCGCCGCATCGGTGCGTCCGCCGATGGTGATCGTCACGCTGGCGCTGGCCTCGTCGCCGTCGGCGTCGCGCACCGTGTAGGCGAAGGTCTCGGTCAGGGTCTGGCCGGCATTCAGGGCATTGACCGCCGGATGGGCGTTGTTCAGCACGTAGCGGTAGCTGCCGTCGGCATTGAGGGTGACGCTGCCGTACTGGGCGGCGTTGCCGGCGCTCCAGCCGACGAAGCTCACCGGGCCGTCGAAGGCCGTGTCGTTGCTCAGGGCGTTACCGGCGGCTTCGTAGCTGCCGCCGTCCTCGGCCAGGGCATGGCTCTCGCCTTTGGCCACGGGCACGGTGTCGGTGATCAGGATGTCCAGGCTGTCGCTGGCGGTCTGGCCGTTGGCATCGGTGAGCAGCAGGGCGAAGGCGTCGAGCACGCTGGCGTCGCCGGCGCTATGGTCCTGGGCGCCGTCCACGGCGTAACGGTAGCTGACGGTCGTGCCGTCGAAGCCGGTCAGGGTCAGCTGGCCCTTGGCGGTGTCGATCGTCACCGGGCTGCCGGCCAGGGCCTGCAGCTGGGCGAGGGTCAGGAGGGTGGTGCCGATCTGCAGGCTGGCGATGCCGGCCTCGCCGGCGAGGCTGAAGCTGCCGGTGACCGGCACGCCGGCGTCTTCGGCGATGCTGGCGTCGCCGGGCAGCTGCTCGTTGCGGTCCTCCACTGTGATGGTGGGCGCCGCATCGGTGCGTCCGCCGATGGTGATCGTCACGCTGGCGCTGGCCTCGTCGCCGTCGGCGTCGCGCACCGTGTAGGCGAAGGTCTCGGTGAGGGTCTGGCCGTCGTTCAGGGCGTTGACCGCCGGATGGGCGTTGTTCAGCACGTAGCGGTAGCTGCCGTCGGCATTGAGGGTGACGCTGCCGTACTGGGCGATGTTGCCGGCGCTCCAGCCGACGAAGCTCACCGGGCCGTCGAAGGCCGTGTCGTTGCTCAGGGCGTTACCGGCGGCTTCGTAGCTGCCGCTGTCCTCGACCAGGCTGTGGCTTTCGCCGCTGGCGGCCGGCTGGGTATCGGTGATCAGGATGTCCAGGCTGTCGCTGGCGGTCTGGCCGTTGGCGTCGGTGAGCAGCAGGGCGAAGGCGTCGAGCACGCTGGCATCGCCGGCGCTGTGATCCTGGGCGCCGTCCACCTGGTAGCTGTAGCTGACGGTGCTGCCGTCGAAGCCGGTCAGGGTCAGCTGGCCCTTGGCGGTGTCGATCGTCACCGGGCTGCCGGCCAGGGCCTGCAGCTGGGCGAGGCTCAGGAGGGTGGTGCCGATCTGCAGGCTGGCGATGCCGGCCTCGCTGGAGACGGCGAAGCTGCCGGTGATCGGCGCGGCGGCGTCCTCGGCGATGCTGGCGTCGCCGGCGAGGGCGCCGTTGGCGTCGGGTACCGAGACGAGCGGCGGGGCGTCGCTGCGTCCACTGATGGTGATCGTCACGCTGGCGCTGGCCTCGTCGCCGTCGGCGTCGCGCACCGTGTAGGCGAAGGTCTCGGTCAGGGTCTGGCCGTCGTTCAGGGCATTGACCGCCGGATGGGCGTTGTTCAGCACGTAGCGGTAGCTGCCGTCGGCATTGAGGGTGACGCTGCCGTACTGGGCGGCGTTGCCGGCGCTCCAGCCGACGAAGCTCACCGGGCCGTCGAAGGCCGTGTCGTTGCTCAGGGCGTTACCGGCGGCTTCGTAGCTGCCGCCGTCCTCGACCAGGCTGTGGCTTTCGCCTTCGGCCACGGGCACGGTGTCGGTGATCAGGATGTCCAGGCTGTCGCTGGCGGTCTGGCCGTTGGCGTCGGTGAGCAGCAGGGCGAAGGCGTCGAGCACGCTGGCATCGCCGGCGCTGTGGTCCTGGGCGCCGTCCACGGCGTAACGGTAGCTGACGGTCGCGCCGTCGAAGCCGGTCAGGGTCAGCTGGCCCTTGGCGGTGTCGATCGTCACCGGGCTGCCGGCCAGGGCCTGCAGCTGGGCGAGGCTCAGGAGGGTGGTGCCGATCTGCAGGCTGGCGATGCCGGCCTCGCTGGAGACGGCGAAGCTGCCGGTGATCGGCGCGGCGGCGTCCTCGGCGATGCTGGCGTCGCCGGCGAGGGCGCCGTTGGCGTCGGGTACCGAGACGAGCGGCGGGGCGTCGCTGCGTCCACTGATGGTGATCGTCACGCTGGCGCTGGCCTCGTCGCCGTCGGCGTCGCGCACCGTGTAGGCGAAGGTCTCGGTGAGGGTCTGGCCGTCGTTCAGGGCATTGACCGCCGGATGGGCGTTGTTCAGCACGTAGCGGTAGCTGCCGTCGGCATTGAGGGTGACGCTGCCGTACTGGGCGGCGTTGCCGGCGCTCCAGCCGACGAAGCTCACCGGGCCGTCGAAGGCCGTGTCGTTGCTCAGGGCGTTACCGGCGGCTTCGTAGCTGCCGCCGTCCTCGACCAGGCTGTGGCTCTCGCCTTCGGCCACGGGCACGGTGTCGGTGATCAGGATGTCCAGGCTGTCGCTGGCGGTCTGGCCGTTGGCGTCGGTGAGCAGCAGGGCGAAGGCGTCGAGCACGCTGGCATCGCCGGCGCTGTGATCCTGGGCGCCGTCCACCTGGTAGCTGTAGCTGACGGTGCTGCCGTCGAAGCCGGTCAGGGTCAGCTGGCCCTTGGCGGTGTCGATCGTCACCGGGCTGCCGGCCAGGGCCTGCAGCTGGGCGAGGCTCAGGAGGGTGGTGCCGATCTGCAGGCTGGCGATGCCGGCCTCGCTGGAGACGGCGAAGCTGCCGGTGATCGGCGCGGCGGCGTCCTCGGCGATGCTGGCGTCGCCGGCGAGGGCGCCGTTGGCGTCGGGTACCGAGACGAGCGGCGGGGCGTCGCTGCGTCCACTGATGGTGATCGTCACGCTGGCGCTGGCCTCGTCGCCGTCGGCGTCGCGCACCGTGTAGGCGAAGGTCTCGGTCAGGGTCTGGCCGTCGTTCAGGGCATTGACCGCCGGATGGGCGTTGTTCAGCACGTAGCGGTAGCTGCCGTCGGCATTGAGGGTGACGCTGCCGTACTGGGCGGCGTTGCCGGCGCTCCAGCCGACGAAGCTCACCGGGCCGTCGAAGGCCGTGTCGTTGCTCAGGGCGTTACCGGCGGCTTCGTAGCTGCCGCCGTCCTCGACCAGGCTGTGGCTTTCGCCTTCGGCCACGGGCACGGTGTCGGTGATCAGGATGTCCAGGCTGTCGCTGGCGGTCTGGCCGTTGGCGTCGGTGAGCAGCAGGGCGAAGGCGTCGAGCACGCTGGCATCGCCGGCGCTGTGGTCCTGGGCGCCGTCCACGGCGTAACGGTAGCTGACGGTCGCGCCGTCGAAGCCGGTCAGGGTCAGCTGGCCCTTGGCGGTGTCGATCGTCACCGGGCTGCCGGCCAGGGCCTGCAGCTGGGCGAGGCTCAGGAGGGTGGTGCCGATCTGCAGGCTGGCGATGCCGGCCTCGCTGGAGACGGCGAAGCTGCCGGTGATCGGCGCGGCGGCGTCCTCGGCGATGCTGGCGTCGCCGGCGAGGGCGCCGTTGGCGTCGGGTACCGAGACGAGCGGCGGGGCGTCGCTGCGTCCACTGATGGTGATCGTCACGCTGGCGCTGGCCTCGTCGCCGTCGGCGTCGCGCACCGTGTAGGCGAAGGTCTCGGTGAGGGTCTGGCCGTCGTTCAGGGCATTGACCGCCGGATGGGCGTTGTTCAGCACGTAGCGGTAGCTGCCGTCGGCATTGAGGGTGACGCTGCCGTACTGGGCGGCGTTGCCGGCGCTCCAGCCGACGAAGCTCACCGGGCCGTCGAAGGCCGTGTCGTTGCTCAGGGCGTTACCGGCGGCTTCGTAGCTGCCGCCGTCCTCGACCAGGCTGTGGCTCTCGCCTTCGGCCACGGGCACGGTGTCGGTGATCAGGATGTCCAGGCTGTCGCTGGCGGTCTGGCCGTTGGCGTCGGTGAGCAGCAGGGCGAAGGCGTCGAGCACGCTGGCATCGCCGGCGCTGTGATCCTGGGCGCCGTCCACCTGGTAGCTGTAGCTGACGGTGCTGCCGTCGAAGCCGGTCAGGGTCAGCTGGCCCTTGGCGGTGTCGATCGTCACCGGGCTGCCGGCCAGGGCCTGCAGCTGGGCGAGGCTCAGGAGGGTGGTGCCGATCTGCAGGCTGGCGATGCCGGCCTCGCTGGAGACGGCGAAGCTGCCGGTGATCGGCGCGGCGGCGTCCTCGGCGATGCTGGCGTCGCCGGCGAGGGCGCCGTTGGCGTCGGGTACCGAGACGAGCGGCGAGGCGTCGCTGCGTCCACTGATGGTGATCGTCACGCTGGCGCTGGCCTCGTCGCCGTCGGCGTCGCGCACCGTGTAGGCGAAGGTCTCGGTCAGGGTCTGGCCGTCGTTCAGGGCATTGACCGCCGGATGGGCGTTGTTCAGCACGTAGCGGTAGCTGCCGTCGGCATTGAGGGTGACGCTGCCGTACTGGGCGGCGTTGCCGGCGCTCCAGCCGACGAAGCTCACCGGGCCGTCGAAGGCCGTGTCGTTGCTCAGGGCGTTACCGGCGGCTTCGTAGCTGCCGCCGTCCTCGACCAGGCTGTGGCTCTCGCCTTCGGCCACGGGCACGGTGTCGGTGATCAGGATGTCCAGGCTGTCGCTGGCGGTCTGGCCGTTGGCATCGGTGAGCAGCAGGGCGAAGGCGTCGAGCACGCTGGCATCGCCGGCGCTGTGGTCCTGGGCGCCGTCCACGGCGTAACGGTAGCTGACGGTCGCGCCGTCGAAGCCGGTCAGGGTCAGCTGGCCCTTGGCGGTGTCGATCGTCACCGGGCTGCCGGCCAGGGCCTGCAGCTGGGCGAGGCTCAGGAGGGTGGTGCCGATCTGCAGGCTGGCGATGCCGGCCTCGCTGGAGACGGCGAAGCTGCCGGTGATCGGCGCGGCGGCGTCCTCGGCGATGCTGGCGTCGCCGGCGAGGGCGCCGTTGGCGTCGGGTACCGAGACGAGCGGCGGGGCGTCGCTGCGTCCACTGATGGTGATCGTCACGCTGGCGCTGGCCTCGTCGCCGTCGGCGTCGCGCACCGTGTAGGCGAAGGTCTCGGTGAGGGTCTGGCCGTCGTTCAGGGCATTGACCGCCGGATGGGCGTTGTTCAGCACGTAGCGGTAGCTGCCGTCGGCATTGAGGGTGACGCTGCCGTACTGGGCGGCGTTGCCGGCGCTCCAGCCGACGAAGCTCACCGGGCCGTCGAAGGCCGTGTCGTTGCTCAGGGCGTTACCGGCGGCTTCGTAGCTGCCGCCGTCCTCGACCAGGCTGTGGCTCTCGCCTTCGGCCACGGGCACGGTGTCGGTGATCAGGATGTCCAGGCTGTCGCTGGCGGTCTGGCCGTTGGCATCGGTGAGCAGCAGGGCGAAGGCGTCGAGCACGCTGGCATCGCCGGCGCTGTGGTCCTGGGCGCCGTCCACGGCGTAACGGTAGCTGACGGTCGCGCCGTCGAAGCCGGTCAGGGTCAGCTGGCCCTTGGCGGTGTCGATCGTCACCGGGCTGCCGGCCAGGGCCTGCAGCTGGGCGAGGCTCAGGAGGGTGGTGCCGATCTGCAGGCTGGCGATGCCGGCCTCGCTGGAGACGGCGAAGCTGCCGGTGATCGGCGCGGCGGCGTCCTCGGCGATGCTGGCGTCGCCGGCGAGGGCGCCGTTGGCGTCGGGTACCGAGACGAGCGGCGGGGCGTCGCTGCGTCCACTGATGGTGATCGTCACGCTGGCGCTGGCCTCGTCGCCGTCGGCGTCGCGCACCGTGTAGGCGAAGGTCTCGGTGAGGGTCTGGCCGTCGTTCAGGGCATTGACCGCCGGATGGGCGTTGTTCAGCACGTAGCGGTAGCTGCCGTCGGCATTGAGGGTGACGCTGCCGTACTGGGCGGCGTTGCCGGCGCTCCAGCCGACGAAGCTCACCGGGCCGTCGAAGGCCGTGTCGTTGCTCAGGGCGTTACCGGCGGCTTCGTAGCTGCCGCCGTCCTCGACCAGGCTGTGGCTTTCGCCTTCGGCCACGGGCACGGTGTCGGTGATCAGGATGTCCAGGCTGTCGCTGGCGGTCTGGCCGTTGGCATCGGTGAGCAGCAGGGCGAAGGCGTCGAGCACGCTGGCGTCGCCGGCGCTGTGATCCTGGGCGCCGTCCACGGCGTAACGGTAGCTGACGGTCGTGCCGTCGAAGCCGGTCAGGGTCAGCTGGCCCTTGGCGGTGTCGATCGTCACCGGGCTGCCGGCCAGGGCCTGCAGCTGGGCGAGGCTCAGGAGGGTGGTGCCGATCTGCAGGCTGGCGATGCCGGCCTCGCCGGCGAGGCTGAAGCTGCCGGTGAGCGGCGCGGCGGCGTCTTCGGCGATGCTGGCGTCGCCGGCGAGGGCACCGTTGGCATCGGGCACCTCAATGCCGGGTTCGCCAACGGCCTCGACGGTGATGCTGGCCGTGGCCGGGGATGCGTCCGTCAGGCTGTCGTTGTCGATGGCGGCATAGGTGAAGCCGGTGGTGCCGTTCCAGTCGGCATTCGGCATGAAGGTGAGGGTGGCGGTATTGCCGAAGGCCGGCACCACGCTGCCGATGGCCAGTACGGTGGTGCCGAGCATCAGCGTGCCGTTTTCCGGCAGCGACTGGATGACGAAGGAAGCGATGCTGCCGTCGGGGTCGGAGCCGGACAGGGTGACCGGAACCTCGCTGTCCTCGCTGCCGCTGGCGGCGGTGTCGAGGGTTTCGGGCGCATCGTTCAGCGGCGTGACGCTGCCGCTGACCGTGGCGGTGGCGGTGGCGGTGGCGGTGCCGTCGCTGACGGTGTAGGCGAACGCCGCCGGGCCGTTGTAGTCGGGGTTCGGGGTGAACAGCAGCTGGCCGTTGCTGAGGGTGACGCGGCCGTTGTCGACCGCGACGGTCTGGCCTTCGGCGATGGCCTGGCCGTCGACGGCGGTGACGGTCAGTGCGTCGCCGTCCGGGTCGGAGTCGTTGGCGCGCACGTCGATGACGACGCTGCCGTCCTCGGCGACGGTGAAGCTGTCGGGGACGGCGAGCGGCCCATCGTTCACCGGCGTGACGCTGCCGCTGACCGTGGCGCTGGCGGTGGCGGCGCCGTCGCTGACGGTGTAGGCGAAGGACGCCGGGCCGTTGTAGTCGGGATTCGGGGTGAACAGCAGCTGGCCGTTGCTGAGGGTGACGCGGCCGTTGTCGACCGCGATGGTCTGGCCTTCGGCGATGGCCTGGCCGTCGACGGCAGTGACGGTCAGTGCGTCGCCGTCCGGATCGCTGTCGTTGGCGCGCACGTCAATGACGACGTTGCCGTCTTCGGCGACGGTGAAGCTGTCGGGGACGGCGAGGGGCGCGTTGTTGCCGGGTACGGGCAGGGTTTCATCCTCGTCTGGCTGGTCGAGCAGGTCCCGCTCGGTTGCTCCGGCGAAGCCGTTGTCGATTCCCTGCGTCGGGTAGCCGATGACCGGAGCCACTTGCAAGCCCGTTTCGTTCAGCACAACGAAGGTGTGTCCGCCCCCCGAAGCGTTGGTGCCACCCGTGGCGCCCGGGCCGGCGGCAGTGGGGGCGAGTCCGGTAGTCGGGTCGAAGCCCTCGGCGATCGCCCGCTCCAGGTCGGAGACGGGCTCGTCGGTCGGCCGCTCGGTGTCTTCGTTGCCCTGAGCCACGGCCTGCCAGGTGCTGGAGCTGTCGAGCCGGACGATGTCGCCGTTGGTCAGCTCCAGCACCACCGAGCCATCGGCTCCGGTGAGGATCTGCTCGCCCGGCAGCAGTCGTTCCCCTTCGAAGAGCGGCCGCTTGATGCCCTCAGTGGTGATGACGAAAACCTGCCCCGTGACACTTTTGACGACGGCGACTGCACTGCTCATACCGATGCTCCATGCGCTTGCTGGAATGGCCTGTCCGCTGGAGAACCGACGTCTTTCATTGCAAAGGCAAGTCAATAAAATGACGCGTTGCGGTCTGGCGAATTGATATTGCCAAAGTATTGACCATGGCGAAGGCGATCCTAAACAATAGGGGCTAACATGTCACTGCAATATCGTTTTGCAATCAAAACGATATTGGCACTGCCGCAGGACCCCAACGCGTGCCGGTTTCGCCCGGCGTTTCGCCTCCGTTGTCCTGTCGGGCGAAATCAGTCGGTCGCTTGAAAGGAAGTCCGAGCATGAAGCGTTTCACAGCCCTTCTCCCCCTGGCCTTGGCCGTATCCCTTCCGGCCAGCGGACAGACCTTGCAGGAAGCCATGCGCAGCGCGCTGGAGTACCACCCGGAAGTGCAGGCGGCGGTCAATTCCCGGTTGTCGGGGGACGAGAGCCTGAAGGCGGCGAAGGGGGGTACCTGCCCAAGGTCGACCTGCTGATGGGCTACGGCTGGGAGGGTTCCGACAACCCAGCACGCGCGAGCGCGGCGACCACGACAAGACCATGACCCGCGGTGAGTCGAACCTGAGCCTGCAGCAGATGCTGTTCGACGGCTTCGCCACCAAAAGCGAGGTGGCGCGCCAGCGGGCCACGGTGAACTCGCGGGCGCTGGAGCTGATGGGGATCTCCCAGCGCACCGCGCTGAAGACCGCCGAGGTCTACCTGGACGTGCTCCGTCGCCAGGAGTTCGTGCGCCTGGCCGAGTACAACCTGCGCAGCCACGAGCGGGTCTACGAGCAGATCACCCAGCGCAGCGCCCGCGGCGTCGGCCGCATGGCCGACCAGGAGCAGGCCGAGGCGCGCCTGGCGCAGGCACGCAACAACCTCATCACCGAGCAGACCAACCTGGCGGACGCCCAGGTCAACTACTTCAGCGTGGTCGGCCGGCCGGCCGAAGGGCTCGCCGCGCCGGACGGGCTGGCCGGACTGCTGCCGGGCGACCTGCAGGCGGCGCGTCAGGAGATGGTGCAGAACAACCCCTTCCTGCGTTCTTCCGAGGCCGACGTGGAGGCCGCCGATGCCCAGTACCGGGCCGCCAGGTCCACCTATTACCCGCGTTTCGACGTGGAGCTGGCCAACGGCTACAACGACGACCTGGACGGCACCAACGGCCACGACAACTCCTGGCAGGCCATGCTGCGCATGCGCTACAACCTGTTCCACGGCGGCAGCGACAAGGCCGACATCCAGTCCAAGGCCCACCAGATCGACGAGGCCAAGGACATCCGCAACAACACCCTGCGCGTGCTGAACGAGGAGATCGGTCTGGCCTGGAACGCCATGCGCAACGCCCAGCAGCAGTTCCCGATCTCCGAGCAGTACGCCGAGCGCGCGCGCCGCGTGCGCGACGCCTACCAGCAGCAGTTCACCATCGGCGAGCGGACCCTGCTCGACCTGCTCGACAGCGAGAACGAACTCTTCACCTCCTCGCGCCGGCGCGAGGACATCCGCTTCACCTCGATGTACAGCCAGTACCGGGTCAAGGCGGTGATGGGCTCGCTGATCCAGAGCCAGGGCGTGGTCGCGCCCCTGGCCGCGGCGCCGATGGACGACGTGCGGGCCCGGGTGGCCTTGCCGAGCATTGATTGAGACAGCCGCGCAGGGGCACGCCATGAGCCAGTCCGAGGAGGCGCTCGACGCCGGTCAGCCGCAGATTCAGGGCGATCCCCGCGATCGCTGGGACGATCCCCTGCTCGACAGTCTGCTGACGCTCTGTCGCCTGCATCAGAAGCCGGCCAGCCGGGCCATGCTGAGCGCCGGCCTGCCGCTCGCCGGCCTGCGCGGACGCTGGCTGCGCCGCCGCCTGCGGCAGATCCCGAAACTGGCCCTGCCGGCCCTGCTGCTGCTGCGCGAGGGGCGCAGCGCCTTGCTGCTCGGCTGGGATGCCGAGGGGCGGGCGCGCCTGCTGCTGAGCGAGAGCGAGGGCGGCGAGGTCGCGGTCGACGCCGCGCTGCTTGAGGAGGACTACGCCGGCCAGGTGTTCTTCGCCCAGCCCCAGCACCGCCTCGATCCCAGCACGGGGAGCTGATCCCGCGCACCCGCCACTGGTTCCGCGACACCCTCGCGCGTTCGCGCTGGCTCTACGCCGACGCCCTGGCCGCCAGCCTGCTGATCGGCCTGATCGGCCTGGTCACCCCGCTGTTCGTGATGAACGTGTACGACCGGGTGGTGCCCAACCAGGCCGAGGCCACCCTCTGGGTGCTGGCGATCGGCGTGGCCGGCGCCTACTGCTTCGACCTGCTGCTGAAGTCCCTGCGCGGCTTCTGCCTGGACCTGGCGGGCAAGAAGACCGACCTGATCATCTCCGCCACGCTGTTCGAGCGGATCGTCGGCATGCTCATGAAGCATCGTCCGGCGCGGGTCGGCACCTTCGCCCAGCACATCCACGAATTCCAGAACCTGCGCGAGTTCCTCGCCTCGCTGACCCTGGCCAGCCTGATCGACCTGCCGTTCACCCTGCTGATCCTCGCCGTCATCGCGCTGATCGGCGGGCATCTGGTGTGGATTCCGCTGCTCGCCTTCCCGCTCGCCGCGCTGCTCGGCTGGCTCGTCCAGCGGCCGCTGGGCGAGACCCTGGAGCGCAGCATGGCGCTGTCCGCCGAGCGCCAGTCGGGCCTGATCGAGACCCTCGCCGGGCTCGATGCGGTGAAGGTCGGCAACGCCGAGAGCGAGCGCCAGTACCTGTGGGAGCAGACCATCGGCGCCCTGGGCCGGCTGGAGCTGCGCGCGCGCATGCTCTCCGGCCTGGCGCTGAACGGCACCGCCCTGCTGCAGCAGCTCAGCGGCGTGGCGCTGATCGTCGCCGGGGTCTACCAGATCATCGCCGGCCAGCTCAGCATGGGCGGGCTGATCGCCTGTTACATGCTCGGCAGCCGGGCCCTGGCGCCGCTGGGCATGCTCTCCGGCCTCTTGATCCGCTACCAGCAGGCGCGGGTCACGCTGCGCTCGGTGAACGAGCTGCTGGCCCTGCCGCAGGAGCGCAGCGACGGGGAGCAGCCGCTCAAGCGCCAGACGCTGCAGGGCGCCCTCGAATTCCGCGCGGTGGACTTCCACTACCCGGGCCAGCAGCAGGCCGCGCTGACCGGCATCGACCTGCTGATCAAGCCGGGGGAGAAGGTCGGCATCATCGGCCGCAGCGGCTCGGGCAAGAGCTCCCTGGCCCGGCTCGTCGTCGGCCTGCACCAGCCCGACGCCGGCAGCCTGCTGGTCGACGGCATCGACGTGCGCCAGCTGGACATCGCCGACCTGCGCCACAACATCGGCTACGTCGCCCAGGATATCCAGCTGTTCTCCGGCACCCTGCGCGACAACCTGACCATGGGCGCGCGCTACGTCGAGGACGAACTGGTCCTGCAGGCCGCCGAACTGGCCGGCGTGCACGAGTTCGCCCGCCTGCATCCGCAGGGCTATGCGCTGCAGGTCGGCGAGCGCGGGCAGAACCTGTCCGGCGGGCAGCGCCAGTGCGTGGCCCTGGCCCGGGCCCTGCTGCTCGACCCGCCGATCCTGCTGCTCGACGAGCCGACCAGCGCGATGGACAACACCAGCGAGGAGCGCCTGCGCCAGCGGCTGGCCGGGGTGCTCGGCGACAAGACGCTGCTGCTGGTCACCCACCGCACCTCCATGCTCGCCCTGGTCGACCGCCTGCTGATCGTCGATCGCGGGCAGATCGTCGCCGACGGGCCGAAGGCGGTCATCATGGAAGCGCTGAAGAAGGGGCAGATCCGTGTCAGCTGAGCAATCGACGAGCGTACCCGCGGTGGAGCGCACCGGCTTTGCCGGCGGCCTCTTCGGACAATCCGAGGCGCCGCTGCCGGAGGTCGGCCGGGCGCTGGTCGAGGACGCGCCGCGGCTGGTGCGCCTGACCATCTGGGGCATCCTCGGCTTCGTGCTGTTCTGCCTGGCCTGGGCGCATTTCGCGATCATCGACGAGGTGACCCGCGGCGAGGGCAAGGCGATTCCCTCCACGCGCCTGCAGAAGATCCAGAACCTGGAAGGCGGCATCGTCGCCGAGCTGTTCGTCCGCGAGGGCCAGGTGGTGAACGCCGGCGACCCGCTGCTGCGCCTGGACGACACCCGCTTCACCTCCAACGTCGGCGAGAGCGAAGCCGAGCGCCTGGCCCTGAGCATGCGCGTCGAGCGTCTCTCCGCCGAGGTCGACGGCCGCCCCCTGGAGGTGCCGGCGGAGATCCGCGACAAGGCGCCGGGCCTGGGGGACAGCGAACTGGCGCTGTTTCGCAGCCGCCAGCAGCAGCTCGGCGACGAGATCGCCGGCCTCGAGGAACAGCTCGCCCAGCGCCGCCAGGAACGCCGCGAGCTGACCTCCAAGCAGGCGCAGTTCCGCAACAGCCTGGGCCTGCTGCGCCAGGAGATCAACATGTCCGAGCCGCTGGTGGCCTCCGGGGCGATCTCCCAGGTCGAGGTCCTGCGCCTCAAGCGCGCCGAGGTGGAGAGCCGCGGCCAGCTGGACGCCACCACCCTGGCGATCCCACGGGCGGAGGCGGCGATCAAGGAGATCGAGAGCAAGATCGGCGAGACCCGCGGGCGCTTTCGCAGCGAGGCGCTGACCCAGCTCAACGAGGCGCGCACCGAGCTGGCCAAGCTGGCCTCCACCGGCAAGGCGCTGGAGGACCGGGTGCGCCGCACCCTGGTCACCTCGCCGGTACGCGGGGTGGTCAAGCAACTGCTGGTCAACACCATCGGCGGGGTGATCCAGCCGGGCAGCGACATCCTCGAGGTGGTGCCGCTGGACGACACCCTGCTGGTCGAGGCCCAGGTGCGTCCGCAGGACATCGCCTTCCTGCACCCCGGCCAGGAGGCGATGGTCAAGTTCACCGCCTACGACTACACCATCTACGGCGGCCTCAAGGCCCGGCTGGAGCACATCAGCGCCGACAGCATCACCGACGAGGAGGGCAACAGCTTCTACCTCATCCACCTGCGCACCGAGAAGAGCCACCTGGGCAGCGACGACAAGCCGCTGCTGATCATTCCCGGCATGGTCGCCTCGGTGGACATCATCACCGGCCAGAAGAGCGTCCTCAGCTACCTGCTCAAGCCGATCCTGCGTGCCCGCGCCGAGGCTCTGCGCGAGCGCTGAGGCGCCGGGCCGGCGGCTGGCTGGCGGGTTCGCCGGCAATGGGTAAAATCTGCTAACAATGGTCGGCCGCCCGGCCTCGCGGGCTGCGTCATAATGGCGCTCGACCGTCGCCAGGAGTCCCGATGAACAGCACAGCCAGCGCCACGCCGGAAGGCGAAAAGATCCTCGTCGTCGACGACGACCCCCGCCTGCGGCATCTGCTGGAGCGCTTTCTCAGCGAGCAGGGCTACCGCGTGCGGGCGGTGGAGAACGTCGAGCAGATGGACCGCCTGCTCGGCCGCGAACTCTTCAACCTGGTGGTGCTCGACCTGATGCTGCCCGGCGAGGACGGCCTGTCCGCCTGCCGGCGCCTGCGCGCGAGCGACAACCCGGTGCCGATCATCATGCTCACCGCCAAGGGCGACGAGAGCAGCCGCATCCAGGGCCTGGAGCAGGGCGCCGACGACTACCTGGCCAAGCCGTTCAACCCCGCGAGCTGCTGGCGCGGATCAAGGCCGTGCTGCGCCGCCAGGCGCCGGTGGTGCCGGGCGCGCCGGCCAGCGAGGACGAGATCGTCAGCTTCGGCGACTACCGGCTGTCGCTGGCCACCCGCGAGCTGATGAAGGGCGACCAGGTGCAGATGCTCACCACCGGCGAGTTCGCCGTGCTCAAGGCGCTGGTCCAGCACGCCCGCGAGCCCTTGACCCGCGACAAGCTGATGAACCTCGCCCGCGGCCGCGAATGGGACGCCCTGGAGCGCTCCATCGACGTGCAGATCTCGCGCCTGCGCCGGCTGATCGAGCCGGACCCCTCCAAGCCGCGCTACATCCAGACCGTCTGGGGCGTCGGCTACGTGTTCGTTCCGGACGGCAACAAGTCCTGAGCGTTTCCGCCCTGCCGGCCGCCCGGGCGGCCGGCTTTCCCCAGGCGGCACCGGCTTCCGGCCGGTCGGCGGACGACGAGCCGAGCCGCCCCCGTTCGAGCGCTCCGCTGGTGGTATCCCGATGAAAACCCCGCTGTGGTTCCCGCAAAGCTTCTTCGCCCGCACCCTCTGGCTGGTGCTGATCGCGGTGCTGTTCTCCAAGGCGCTGACCCTGGTCTACCTGATGATGAACGAGGATGTGCTGGTGGATCGCCAGTACAGCCATGGCGCCGCACTGACCCTGCGCGCCTACTGGGCGGCGGACGAGCGCGACCAGCCGCGCATCGCCGAGGCGGCCGGCCTGGTGCGCGGCGCGCCGGAGAGCGTGCCGCTCGGCGAGCACCACTGGCCGTACAGCGAGATTTTCCAGCGCCAGATGCAGGACGAGCTGGGCCCGGAAACCCAGGTGCGCATGCGCGCCCAGCCGAACCTGGCGCTCTGGGTCCATGCGCCCAACCTGGGCCAGGACTGGGTGCGCATCCCCATGTACCCGCACCCGCTGCGCGGCCAGCGGATCTGGAGCGTACTCGGCTGGTTCTTCGGCATCGGCCTGCTCTCCACCGCGGCTGCCTGGATCTTCGTCCGCCAGCTCAGCGCGCCGCTCAAGGTGCTGGTCGGCGCCGCCCGGCAGATCGGCCAGGGGCGCAGCGTGCGTCTGCCGGTCAGCGACACGCCAAGCGAGATGACCGAGCTGTACCGCGCCTTCAACCAGATGGCCGCCGACGTCGAGCAGGCCAGCAGCGAGCGCGAGCTGATGCTGGCCGGGGTGTCCCACGACCTGCGCACCCCGCTGACCCGCCTGCGCCTGTCCCTGGAGCTGCTCGGCAACGACTCCGAGCTGACCGAGGACATGGTGCGCGACATCGAGGACATGAACGCCATCCTCGACCAGTTCCTCGCCTTCATCCGCGATGGCCGCGACGAGCCGGTGGAGCAGCTCGATCTGGGCGAGCTGGTGCAGGAGGTGGTGACGCCGTTCAACCAGAAGGACGAGAAGGTGAGCGTGTCCCTGCAGCCGATTCCGCCGTTCCCGCTGCGCCGGGTGTCGATCAAGCGGCTGCTCGGCAATCTGGTGCAGAACGCCCTGCGCCACGGCGGCGAACAGGTCGAGGTGGCCGCCTACGTGGCCGGCGACCAGGGCGCGCCCTACGTGGTGCTCAGCGTGCTCGACCGCGGCATGGGCATCGATCCGGCCGAGATGGGCGAGATCTTCAATCCCTTCACCCGCGGCGACCGCGCCCGCGGCGGCACCGGGACCGGCCTGGGGCTGGCCATCGTCAAGCGCATCGCCGCCCAGCACGGCGGCAGCGTCGAGCTGCGCAACCGCCCGGGCGGCGGCCTGGAGGCGCGGGTCTGCCTGCCGCTGGGGCTGATGCTGCCGCGCGACGCGGTGTGAGGAGTAACGCGGAGCGGGGTCGCCAGGGCAACGCAATGCGTTGCCGGTTTCTGGCTCAGCCCTTGCCGCGGGTGCGCGTCAGGCCGTGTTCGGCGTTCTTCTCCAGGTACTCGATGATCATCCCCGCGACGTCCTTGCCGGTGGTGGTCTCGATGCCTTCCAGGCCGGGCGAGGAGTTCACCTCCATCACCAGCGGGCCGTGATTGGAGCGCAGGATGTCCACGCCGGCGACGCTGAGGCCCATGATCTTGGCCGCGCGGATGGCGGTGGAGCGCTCCTCCGGGGTGATCTTGACCAGGCTGGCGGTGCCGCCGCGGTGCAGGTTGGAGCGGAACTCGCCGGGCTTGGCCTGGCGCTTCATCGAGGCGATGACCTTCTCGCCGACCACGAAGCAGCGGATGTCGGCGCCGCCGGCCTCCTGGATGTACTCCTGGACCATGATGTTCTGCGCCATGCCCATGAAGGCCTCGATCACCGACTCGGCGGCCTTCTGCGTCTCGCAGAGCACCACGCCGATGCCCTGGGTGCCTTCCAGCAGCTTGATCACCAGTGGCGCGCCGCCGACCATGGCGATCAGGTCGGGGATGTCGTCCGGGGAGTGGGCGAAGCCGGTCACCGGCAGGCCGATGCCCTTGCGCGAGAGCAGCTGCAGCGAGCGCAGCTTGTCCCGCGAGCGGCTGATCGCCACCGATTCGTTGAGCGGGAACACGCCCATCATCTCGAACTGGCGCAGCACGGCGCAGCCATAGAAGGTCACCGAGGCGCCGATGCGCGGGATCACCGCGTCGAAGCCCTCCAGCGGGCGGCCGCGGTAGTGGATCTGCGGCTTGTGGCTGGCGATGTTCATGTAGGCGCGCAGGGTGTCGATCACGACGACCTGATGGCCACGCTGCTCCCCGGCTTCCACCAGGCGGCGGGTCGAGTAGAGGCGTGGGTTGCGCGACAGCACGGCGATTCTCATTGGGCACCACGAAGCTTGAGGAGAAGGGGTTTGTCCTGCACGTAGGTCTGCGCCGGGTTGACCACCAGCTGCCCATCGATCAGCGCTTTCGAGCCGAGCAGCACGCGGTAGCGCATGGCCTTGCGGCAGGTCAGGGTGAATTCCACCGGCCAGGTACGGTCGCCGAGGGCCAGGGTGGTGAGGATGACGTAGCGGGTCTGGGTCTGGCCATTGGAGCTTTTGATGGTCTTCACGGCCACCAGGGGCGCCTGGCAGTGGCGGTGGCGCAGCTGCACCAACGTGCCGAGGTGGGCGGTGAAGCGCACCCAGGGCTTGCCGTTGCGTTCGAACTGCACCACTTCGGTGGCATGCAGGGTCGAGGTGCTGGCGCCGGTGTCGATCTTCGCCCGCAGCCCGGCGACGCCCAGGTCGGGCAGATCGATCCATTCGCGCAAGCCGATCACCGAAAGATGGTCGAATGTCTTCAAGAAGGCGGCGCTCCACAGTCGGTGTCAGGCATTCTAATCGGCACGACCGTCAACCGCACCTGTCTGCGCCGACCTCTGGCGGTCGGCCGAATCGGCATGGGAGAAGTGACCTGCAATCATGAACGAGAAAGATGACGACAAGGTTCGCCTGGACAAATGGCTCTGGGCGGCGCGTTTCTACAAGACCCGGGCGCTGGCCAAGGAGGCCATCGAGGGCGGCAAGGTGCATTGCCGCGGCGAGCGCTGCAAGCCTTCCAAGGAGCCGAAGGTCGGCGACGAGCTGACCATCCGCACCGGTTTCGACGAGCGCACCGTGGTGATCCGCGCGCTCAGCGCGGTGCGCCGCGGCGCGCCCGAGGCCCAGCTGCTCTACGAGGAGACCGCCGAGAGCCGGGCCCGCCGCGAGGAGGCCGCGGCCCTGCGCAAGGCCGGCGCCCTCGGTCTGGAAACCGCCGGGCGGCCGAGCAAGAAGCAGCGCCGGCAGCTGTTCCAGTTCCGCGACGAGCATTGACCGGTGCTCAGCGGGCGTCGGTCGGACAGGCCGGCACGGCATCGTAGGCGATCCGCGGGATGCCGCCGAGGCGGCGTTCGAGCAGGACGGCCAGGGACTCGCTGGGCGCCAGGCAGGCGTCGCCGAAGTCTTCGCCCAGATTGCAGGGGTGGCTGATCACCTCCAGGGTGCCCTGCGCCGGCAGGGGCTGGTCGCGCAGGTCGGCCGGGGTGCAGACGTACTCGACGCCGCATCCGGTCAGCCGGCGCAGGCGGCGGTTGAGCAGTGCCTTGAACAGCCGCCGGGCCGGGCCGAGGTTGCCGCCCAGGTTGCGCGCCAGGCGCAGCGGCACGCCCTGGGCGGCGGCGAAGCGCGCCAGCTGCTCGCCGACCGGCCAGATGTTGTGCACGTGCTGGTGGGAGTCCAGATGGCTGGGCCGTACCCCGTGGTCCAGGCAGCGTTGCCACTGCGCCTGCAGTTCGTCGTCGATCGCCGCGCGGGCGGCGCCGTCCAGCCACAGGCGATGGCGCGGCAGGTGCAGTTCGAATTCGCCGGCTTCGTTGCAGAAGCGGCGCTGGGCGGTGATGGCGCTGCTCAGCGGGCGGCCGTAGGTGAGGTTGACGTGCAGGCCGACCCGGCCGTGCAGGCCTTCGGCGTGGATCAGCGCGCAGGCGTGGGCGAACGCCGGCATGTTCGCCATCAGGGTGGCGGAGCTGATCAGGCCGCGGCGGAAGGCGCGGACGATGACGGCGTTCTCTTCGCGGTTCAGGCCGAAATCGTCGGCATTGATGATCACTCGGCTGGGCATGGGCGTTCTCCGGCGCTGGGCGAGGGTTGGGCGGTGCCGGCCTGGCGGCGTGCCTTGACGGCGCGCCAGAGACGATGGGCCAGGCCCAGGGCGATGCCCTCGGGACGCCGGGAATAGAGGCTCCAGCGCAGCTGCAGGACCTCGCCGGTCATGCGCTCGTGCAACTGATGGCTGGAGCCGTGCAGGCTGACCCGCGAGGCGTCGACGTACTGCCAGCCGTCCTCCAGGCCCCAGCGGATCCACTCGTCCAGCAGCAGGCGGCCGCTGCCGAGTTCGGCGTAGTCCGGCAGGAAGGCCAGGTTGTAGTCGTACAGTCGGCCGCGCTCCAAGAGTCCGAGGCGGTAGCTGATGCAGCGTCCCTGGTGTTCGAGCAGCACGATGCGCACCAGGCCGGCCGCGGCCAGCGCGCCGAAGGCCTCGCGCATCCACTGCCGGCGCCGCTCGCCGGAGAAGATGCCGACGCTCTGCTCGCCCTTCCAGCTGGCCTGCTCGACCGCGGCGATGGCCTCCAGTGCGGCGCCGATGCTCGCGCCGTCCGGGCTCAGGCGACGTATCCGGGCATCGCAGGCGGCGGCGCGCT
Source organism: Azotobacter tropicalis (assembly GCF_059739045.1). Lineage (NCBI taxonomy): Bacteria > Pseudomonadati > Pseudomonadota > Gammaproteobacteria > Pseudomonadales > Pseudomonadaceae > Azotobacter > Azotobacter tropicalis. Next base: position 2,336,961 of record NZ_AP046059.1, on the reverse strand, counting down.
TGCGCGCCCGGCGCAGCTTGTAGCGCAGGTCGCCGGACGGCTCGTAGCGGTCGTTCTCGTCGAGCGCGTGCACCGGCACCCGGCAGCTCGGGCGCCGCTCGTGGGTCGAGCTGGCCGCGGCCCAGTCCGCGAGCAGGGCCTCCTGCTCGCCGCCCTCGACCAGCTCGTGCAGTTGCAGGAGGGCGTGCGGCAGGCGCCGGTGGATGGCCTCGTGTACCTGGCGGCGGCCGTCGGCGTCGAGCCGGCAGAGCAGGGCGATGCGGTCGCTGAGCGGATGGCCGAGGTGGCGCAGCACCGTCCAGCGCAGGCCGAAGCGCCGTTCGCGGGCACTGACCAGCGGCAGGCACAGGCGCAGCTCGGAGCCGGCCCAGGCCAGCAGCACCTGCAGCCGCTGGTCCGCCGCGAGGGCGCGTTCGGCGGCCTGCAGCCAGCCGAGGTGGTTGAACGGGGTGGCCTGCGGCACCTGGGCCTGGAGTCTGGCGTAGGCCTCATAGGGAAAGTCGGCGGCGCAGAGGCTGGTCGTCCATTGCAAGCGATAGTCCATGGTGAGGTCCGTTCTCGGTGGGTGGCCTGCTCCTAAGGCAGCGTAGCAGCCGTCGGGCGGCCCGAGCGGCTGGCGAGCTGGTCGCGCACGGCCGGCGGCTGATGGCAGAAGCGCAGGCAGCCGAACAGGGTGAACACCCGGGTCTGCCAGCCCAGCGGCTGGAAGCCCAGGTGCGCGAGCAGCTTGTGGGCCCGCGCGTTGCGCGCATCGACCACCGCCCGGGCATGCAGGTGGCCGGCCGCGCGCAGGCGTTCCCAGAGGAGTTCCTGGCCGCCGAGGATCAGCGCGCTGCCGCGGTGGCCGGGGGCGACCTCCACGGCGAACAGGTAGACGCCCGGCGCGCTGACCGGAAACCAGCAGCGGTAGTAGTGGCGGTCGTAGTAGTCGCGGTCGCTGTACCAGACGAAGGCGCAGACATGGCCTTCGTCGTCGAGGGCGGCCAGGCCCTGCACGCCGGCCTCTGCGAGCAGATCGTCGATCACCTGACCATGCTGGGAAAAGTGGCGCTCGAAGGCTGGCAGCAGCGCGCAGTCGATCGACGGGTAGCGCCACTGGTGCGGGCGTTGCAGTTTCGGCGGCTCCAGGCTCAGGTCGCGCTCCATCCAGAGCAGGCGCCGCTGGACGTACAGATAGCGTGTGCAGAGATGGCGCAGGATGCCGGACAGGCCCTTGCGCCGTACCTTGGCCTTCAGATTCCAGGGACTCATGGCTCCTCCCACTCGAGGACGAAGAGGGTTTCGCCCGGCAGGCTGAAGCGCCAGGGTTGCTGTGCGCAGTCGAGGCGGCCCTCGCCGGGCTCCGCCGTCGCGCTTAGCAGGTGCAGGCGGGGCGGATCGTGACCGCGGCAGGTCAGCGGCTCGCCGCGTAGCCGTACTTCCTGATGGCGCGGCGTCTTGTTCACGCCGAACAGCACGATCCGCGGGCCGGAACGCATGGCCAGGACATCCACCTCGAAGGCGTCGTTGTCCAGGCGCAGGACCTTTTCCTGCCAATGCTGCTGCATGAAGGCCATGGCCTTGCCGACCGGCTTGAGCGCATAGCGGCCGTCGCCGGCCCGGCCGATCATGCCCTTGAAGTGCCCTTCGTCGTCGGTGGCGAGAAACCAATTGAGCATCTCCAGCAGACCATCCCGGGCCGCGTTGACCGCCACTGAGGCCCACCAGAGGGCGGCGAACCCGGTTTCCTGCTCGTAGGGACTGACGTCGTTGCCGCTGGACAGGTTGGTCTGTTCCAGCAGCAACGCCTTGCGCGGCCGGCCGCGCTCGTCCAGGCCGACCAGCTGCGCGGCCTGGCGCACGTTGTCGCGGTAGGTGCCAGTGTCGCGCAGGTCGCGGACCATCCACTCGTGCCAGGACAGCGCGTCGATCCAGTCGCCGTGCTCGGTCAGCAGGCGCTGTGCCCAGTCCAGGCCGCGCCGGGTGCCGGAGTTCTCGGCGGTCGGGCCATTGACCAGCCGCGAGGAGGAGGGGGCGGCGATGCGCACTCCGGCCTCGCGGGCGCCCGGATGGGCGCGTACCAGCGAGGCTTGGCGGGCGAAATGGGCGGCAAAGCTGGCGTAGTCGGGATAGTTGAGATTGGGCTCGTCGGCGAAGGCGATGTAGTGGGTGCCGCTGCTGCCGAGTTCGCGGACACCCTCGATCCAGGCCGCGATCCCGGTCCGGTTCATGTCGTCGTCGGCGAGCACCGCGCGTCGTCCCGTCTGCGCCAGCAGGGTGCTGTCGGTGCGGATGCCGTAGTCGTGCAGGTACAGCGGCCGGAATCTGCGCTCGTGCCGGGGGTTGCGCGCCATGACATCGACGAAGCTGTAGTGGTTGGCGGCGCGCGGCGCCAGCCTGGCGAGCAGCGCGGGCGCTTCCGGCGGCGTGTAGGGCAGGGCCACGCCGAGCTTCGGCGTCGGACCGAGGACCTCGTCGTGCAGGGCCAGCCCGACTTGGCCGGGAGGCAGGGCGGGCTCGAACAGGTGCTCGGGTCGCTGGGCGAACAGGTTGGCGCTGCCGTCCAGCCAGAAGGCGGCCTTGCCGCGCCGCGCAGGCGCAGGCTCCAGATCTGGTTCTCGGCGGACACCGGCAGGTCGACGCGGTCGCTCTGGGTGTAGTGGAGATCGCGCGACAGCGGCAGGTACAGGCTGTGGCCGTCGCTCAGGCGTTCGGTGTACAGGCCGTCGACGCCGCCGTGGTACTTGCCGGCGAGCACTGCGCGCTCGCCGCCGCGCACGCGGAAGTACAGGCGCGTGCCGGCCGGCAGTTCGGCGCAGAAGTGCAGCTTGACCGGTTCGAATAGCGCGGCGGTGTCGTCGGCATGCCGGACCCGGTAGCGGCGGAAGCTGTAGCCGGGGATCTCCAGGCGCAGGTCGCCGTCCTCGGGGCGCAGCGCCCAGCGCTGGCGGCCGCGGACTTCCTCGGCGGCGATGTCGCGGCGGGCCAGCAGGCGCCCGTCGCCGGCCTGCAGGTAAAGACGCTCGGCGTTGGCCTCGGCCTGCCAGGCCGGCTGCCACTCGACCTGCAGGCTGTCGCCCTGCGGGGCGCGCAGGTACAGGGCGCCGTCGCGGATACCGGGCCATTCCTGGGCCCGTGCGCCGGGTAGCAGTACGGCGAACAGCAGGCCGCCGAGCAACGCGCGTCGTCCGTTCATGTTGCCGCCCCCATTTGTGCGCGCAGCAGGCGCAGGTCGCTGGGCAGGATCAGCAGGGTCTGGCGTATGCCGACGCCGCTGACCCGCCAGTAGAGCAGCAGCATGGCCAGGGCCAGGGCGCTGTAGGCGATCGACGAGGCGACCGAGGCGCCGACGATGCCCCAGTGCGGAATCAGCAGCAGCGCCAGCAGCAGATTCAGCGCCGCGGCGCCGCCGGCGAGGATGGACAGGCTGCCGGGCCGTTCCTTGCCGAGCAGGTCCAGGCGCAGGATGCTCGAGTAGCACAGGCTGAATATGCCGGGCAGCAAGGCCAGCAGGGCCGGGTAGGCCGGGCGGAAGGCATCGCCGAACAGCAGCACGATCAGCCACTCGCCGATCAGCGCCATGCCCAGGCAGGCGGCGAGCATCGCGGTGCCGGTCAGGCGCAGCGCCAGCGGGGTGAGCCGCTCGATGCCCTCGCCCTGCTGCAGCAGGCGCTTCATCAGCGGCGTGGTGACTGCCTCGGGGACGATGAACAGCAGCTCGGCGGCGGCGGTGGCCATGGCGTAGTAGCCCAGCGCCTTGCTGTCGAGGAAAAGGCCGATGAGCAGGTAGTCGGCGCGCATCAGCACCTGCTGGAACAGCACGTCGGGATGGCTGCGGCCGCCGAAGCGCAGCAGCTCGCCGTGGCTGGCCGGGTCCCAGCGCAGGCGGATGCTGTGGTAGCGGGCGAGCAGGCAGAGGCCGACCGCCACCACCAGGGCCAGGCTGCCGATCCAACTGACCAGCGCGGCGTTCAGCGCGGCGTGTGGCCACATCCAGAGCAGGGCGAGGAGCAGCAGCAGCGGCGTCAAAGACTCCAGCAGACGCAGGCCGTTGAAGGTGCCGACCCGGCCGTCGGCGTTGTGCAGGGTGAGCAGGGTGCTTTTCAACACGTACAGCGGCACGGCCAGCAGCAGCACCCCGGCGAAGGGAGCGAGCTGCTGGGTGATGGCCAGCTCCTGGGCGAAGACGTCCAGCACCTGCAGGCCGAGCAGGGTGGCCAGCGCCGAGATCAGGCAGCCGTAGAGCAGAATCAGGGTCAGCAGCAGCCCCATCGGATGCTGTCGCGCCGCTTGGTAGCCAACGGCAGTGTTCAGCCCGCCGCTGGTGACCGCTCCGATCAGCTCCGGCAGGGTGCTGAGCAGGGCGAACAGGCCGCGGTCGGCGGGGCCGAGGAGGCGTGCCAGCAGGATGTTGCGCAAAAGGCGCAGAGCCAGCATCGCCAGGTTGGTGCCGATGCTGAGCAGCAGATGGCGGATGTAGTCACTGGACTTCATTCTGAAATTCCTGCAGGCCGACGGCCTGTGCTGCCTGCCCGGCACCCTGGTGGCGGATTCCCTGCAGAATGCGCCAGCCGAGCAGGGCGGGCCGGCAGGCGACCCGATGGCTGACGTCAATGCGCGGCAGCGACAGCGAGGCCGCCTGCCGGCTGCGCTGCAGGCCGGGCCGGGTGGTCAGCGCCTGGGCATAGCCCAGCCGTCCAAGTGCGACGCGGACCCGCGCGTCGTGGTCGCCGTTGGGGTAGCAATAGACCGGCAGCGGCCGGCGGCAGTGCGTGGCGAGGGCCTCGTGGGAGCGGCGCAGGTCGGCTTCCAGGCCGGCGGCGTCGAGCCCGGTGAGGATCGCATGGCTGGCGCCGTGGGGACCAAAGCGTACCAGCCCGGAGTCCTCCAGCGCCTGCACCTGCAGCCAGTCGAGGGCGTGCGGCTCGTGCGGGCTCGGGCAGCTGTCGGCGAGCGCCTGCAGGGTGGTCGCCGGCAGGTCCTTCAGACGCTCGAGGAGCTGCGCGAGGGCCAGGCTGCGGCGTCGCTCGGGGTGCGTCGTGCGCAGCTCTTCCGGCAGGCTCAGGTGCCGGCTCAGGCGGGCGCCGATCTCTTGGCGGGCCTCCTCGCCGAAGCTGCCCCAGAGGGTTTCGCCGATGGCTTCCCACCAGAAGCGCCGCGGGCTGCCGATGAAGTCGGTGGACAGGAAGATGCTCGCCGGCAGGCCGCGCTCCTGCAGCAGCGGGAAGGCGTGCAGGGCGTTGTCGCGCCAGCCGTCGTCGAAGGTCAGGGCCAGGCGCGGCGGCCCGTCCGCCGGGCCGTCCGGGTCGAGCAGCGCCTCCAGCGGCACGCAGTCGAAGTGGCGTTCGAGCCAGTCCAGCAGGTTGGCGAAGGCCGGTTTGCCGACGCACAGGGCGTTACGGTGCGGCAGGGCCGCCTGCGCATCCTCGGCGAGCACCCGGTGCAGCATCAGGATGGTGCCGGTCCCGCGCAGCAGGCGGCGTCCCGCGGGGGTGTCGAGGCAGAGCCAGCCGGTAGCGGCCTTGATCAGCTGCGTGAAGGGCACGAGACCTCCTTAGCGGTTCTGTTGTGGCGTCCACAGGCTGTAGCGCTGTCCGCGAAGGAACTGCCAGAGCCCCAGGGTCATGCCGGCCAGGGTCACCAGCAGGAAGGCGGCCAGGCGAAACGGTCTGGGCAGTCGCCGGCCGCGGTCGAGCAGGCCGGCCAGGGCCAGGGCGTAGCCGCCCAGCTGGGCGAGCAGCAGCACCCGGTAGAAGGCGCCGGCGTCCCACAGCCAAAGGTTGCTGGCCAGCAGCGGGATCAGCAGCAGCGGCGCCAGCCGGCGCAGCAGCTTGTGGCTGAGCAGGGCGATGGCGTAGCGCCCGTGGTGCAGGGGATTCATCAGGGCGCGCCGGCAGGCCAGGCTCTGCAGCCCGCCGACGGTGACCCGCAGGCGGCGGCGGAACTGCTTGCCGGCCTCGTCGACGCCGCGGTCGAGTACCCGGGCCCGCTCGGCGAATTGGATGCGCCGGCCGGCCGCTGGCGCGCAGGTGCTGAGGAAGAAGTCGTCATTGGCCTCCGCCGGCACCGGACGGAACAGCTCGCGGCGCAGCGCGAGCAAGGCGCCGTCCACCGCGACCAGGCAGCCGGCGCGGCTCTCGGCGCGGCGCAGCCAGGTTTCGTAGCGGCGATAGAGCTGGTCGCCGATCCCCAGGTGTGGGCCGCCGTCGGCGATCTCGATGTGCCCGCCGGCCGCTCCCACCTGGGGGTCGGCGAAGGCTTGCATCAGTTCGTCCAGGCAGTCCGGCATCCAGCGGTTGTCGGCGTCGGTGAACACCAGGATCTCGCCCTTGGCGCGCACCGCCGCGGCGTTCAGCGCCGCGGCCTTGCCCTGACGCGGCAGCTCGAGCACCTCGATGCGCGGATCGTCGACGGCCCGGGCTTCGGCCACGGTGGCGTCGGTCGAGCCGTCGCTGGCGACGAGGACCTGCAGGTGCTCGCCCGGATAGTCCTGGCCGAGCAGGGTGCGCAGTTTGGCGCCGATGTGCTCGGCCTCGTTGTGCGCGGCGACGATCACGCTGACCGTAGGCGGCTCCGGAGGCGCCGGGGCAGGACGAGGGCGCGACGCCATGGCGAGCAGGGCGACCAGTAGCGGATAGCCCAGGTAGGCGTAGACGGGCAGCAGCAGGCACAGCCAGAAGATCGCTTCAGCCACGGGAAGGTCTCCGAGCGTTCAGGTTGGTCAGGCCCATCAGCAGGGCGATACCGGCGACATGCAGGCGCAGCCAGTGCAACAGTGCCAGGCGTGCCGCCAGCAGCGGGCGCTGGCGGGTGTAGCGGTGGCGCAGGCTGAGCAGGCCGGCCGGCACCCAGCCCAGGGCGAAGGCGCCGAGGGCGGCGGCCGGCTGGCCGAGCAGCAGGCAGAGCAGCGCCAGCGCGTCGAGCGCCCAGTGCCCGGCCGCCAGCAGCGGGAAGCGCAGCAGGCGCAGGCTGGCGCGCCCCTTGCGCAGCAGCTGGGCCTGGCTGCTCTGCCGCCAGAGTTCCTTGCCCAGCCATTCGCTCCAGCTCTCCTCGAAACCCCAGTTCAGCACCGTCGGCCGCGGCAGGCTGAGCAGGCGTGCGCCGGCCTGGCCGAGGCGCAGGCCGAGGTCCTTGTCCTCGCCGCTGCGCAGGCGTTCGTCGAAGCCGCCGACGCGCTCGAACCAGGCGCGCTCCAGGCACAGGTTGGCGGTCGGCAGCCAGTCCAGCAGCGCCGGGCGGTCGCGCTCGGCGGCCAGCCGCTGCAGCCAGGCGCGGGCGTACCAGGGCGCCTCGGGCGGCGCCTGGTGAAGCAGGCCGAGCACGTCGGCGCGGTCCTCGGCGCGCACCGCGCGCCAGGTGGTCAGCCAGTCCGCGGGCATCTCCATGTCGGCATCGAGGAAGGCCAGGCAGTCGCCGCTGGCCGCCGCGGCGCCGCGGTTGCGCAGGGCGCCGATGCTCAGCCCGGGGCAGTCCAGCACCTGCGCGCCGAGGCGCCGGGCCAGCGCCTGGCTGCCGTCGCGGGAGCCGTTGTCGGGGACGATCAGCTCGTAGTCGAGGCCGGCCTGCTCGGCGGCGCGCCGCGCGGCTTCCAGGGTGCGGCCGAGGCGCTCGACCTCGTCGAGGGTCGGCACGATGATGGAGATGCGCTTCATGGTCCGGCTCCGGCAGCGTCCTCGTCGGCCTGCAGGCGCAGCAGGCTGGCGATCCCGAGCATCGCCCAGAGGTACTTGTGGCTCGGCACGCTGAGGAAGAACAGGAAACAGCCCAGCGCCAGGCAGGACAGCCCGAAATGGGTGGCCAGCGCCGCCCGCTCGGGGTCGCCGCGGCTCAGCCAGTGGCGGCGGGCGAGCTGGCAGTTGCGCAGGCTGAGCAGGATCAGGCCGGCGAACAGCAGGCCGCCCGGCACGCCGACCTCGCTGAACATGCCCAGGTAGGTGTTGTGCGCCTCGCGGTAGAGGTCGTTGGGATGCGGTCGGTTGGCGAAGGCGATGGCGTAGCCGGTCTTGGCGAATTCCAGGGGAAAGGTGCCGGGGCCGCTGCCGAGCAGCGGGTGTTCGGCGATGATCTGGCTGCCCACCAGCAGATAGGCGCTGCGCCGGGCCAGCGAGGGGTCGGCGTAGGCCTTGACCCCGGACTTCAGGCTGGCGAGGACCTCCAAGCGCTGGATGAAGCTGTCCGGCAGCAGCGCCGGGACGAGCGGCACGGCGATCGCCCCGGCGAGGATCAGCCCGCCGAGGTGATGGGTCAGCAGGTGTTTCAGGCGCGCGCGGTAGTGCCAGGCGGCGATGGCGGCGGTAAGCAGCACCACCAGCAGGCCGGAGCGCGAGCCGGTACGGCCGAGGGCGGCAAGCAGCAACAGCAGTGGCGCCAGCCAGAACAGCCGCTGCGGCCAGCGCGGCGCGCGCACCACCAGGAGCAGCACCAGCGGCAGGGCGATGCTGATCAACAGGGCGAAGTAGTTGGCGTCGGCGAGCAGGCCGATGGCCCGGCTGTCGGGCTGGGTGCTGGTGGAGAGCAGGGCGACCACGCAGGTGGCGGTCACCGACAGCACCAGCACGCGGGCCAGGGCCGGCAGATCGAGGTCGCGGCCGAACAGCACGGCGAGGCTGAACAGCACCAGGCCGACGGCGAGCTGGCGCAGCTGCTGCAGCGACAGGCCGAGGTGGCTGCTGAACGCCAGGCTGAGCAGGTAGGTGGCGAGGAAGGCCGCGAGCAGCGGCCACAGGTTGCTGCGCAGACGTTGCGCCGGCAGTTGGCGCAGCAGCAGCTGCAGGGCGGCGATGGCGATCAGCGCGAGCCCGAGCAGCTTGTTCAGGGTGAAGCTGCCGCCGCCACCACCGCCGCCGTCGGCGGCGTCGGCGGCGGAGAACAGCCCCTCGAAGGGCACCAGGGCGAGCATCGCCAGCAGACCCCACACCGGCTTGCGGTAGAGCACGGCGAGGGCGGCGAGAGCGGGAAACGCCAGCGGCGCCAGATAGGGCCAGGGGCTGGCCAGCAACAACAGGCAGGCCAGGCCGAGCAGCAGTGCCAGGGGCAACGTCAGGACCATCGCATCAGCCTCCGACCGCAGTGCGGTACAGCTGCCGCCAGCGCTCGGCCTGGGCGGGCAGGTGGTAATGGCGCAGCTGGGCGAGCCGGGCCTGTTCGGTCAGCGTTCGGCACAGCGCCTTGTCGAGCAGCAGGCGCGCCGCCTGGCGGGCCAGCGCCTCGACCTCGCCGGGCGGGACGAGCAGGCCGGTGACCTCGTGGTCGAGTACGTCGGGAATGCCGCCCACGCCGAAGGCGGCCACCGGCACGCCGGCCTGCATGGCTTCCAGCAGGACCATCGGCGTGCCCTCGGTGCGCGAGCTGATCACCAGCACGTCGAGGGCGCGCAGCCAGGCCGGCAGGTCCTTGCGGTAGCCGGGCAGGAGGATGCGCCCGTGCAGTCCGGCGTCGTCGACGCTCTGCTGCAGGGCCTGCTGCTGCGGCCCCTCGCCGAGCAGCACGGCATGCAGGCGGGCGTCGCGGTTGCACAGCGCGATGGCCAGCTCGACGAACAGGTCCGGACCCTTCTCCGCGCTGAGGCGGCCGATGAAGCCGATCAGCGGGGCAGCGGGGGCCGCCGGCGGACGCAGGTAGGTGACCGCGGGCGCCGGCGGCAGGCCATTGGGCAGCACATGCAGCTTGTTGGCGCGCACTCCGGCCTGGCGGTGCAGGCGGGCGATGCTGTCGGCCACGCAGACCACCGCGCGCACCTGGGCGGTGCGGCACAGGCGCAGGCTGAGCCAGGCGTAGAAGCGCTGCTTGCGGCTGCGCGGGGTGAAGCCGTGCTGGGTGACGATCAGCGGCAGGCCGAGGCAGAGCGCGCTCAGCCAGCCGTAGACCAGGCCCTTGAAGCCGTGGCCGTTGAGCAGCGTCGGCCGCGCGCCCGCTCGGCCCAGCTGGCGCAGCAGGTTGCCCAGGCCGCTGCAGCGGGTCAGTTCCACGCCGGCCTCGCGAAAGCGCTGAGCCAGCGGCTCCGGGCCGTCGAGCAGGAACACCGGTGCTGGCCGGGAGCGTACTGGCAGTGCTCCAGGAGCATCCGTTCGAGGCCGTAGAAGCCGCCGCTGCTGAGCAGGTGGACGATCCGCAGCGGCGCCTCCTGCGGGTGGGCGCTCAGTCGCTGGCCCAGTGTCGAATCCATGGCAGGCTCCCGGGTTTGTGGGGGTTGGGCAGGGCGGCCTGCGCGGCGTTGATGGTCATCAGCACCGGCAGGCCGAGCTGGTTCAGCAACTGCTCGGGATGCTTGAAGCGATGGTCGAAGAGCTCGCGGATGTAGCCCACGGCGATGGCCAGCAGCGCGGCGGTGAGCAGGCCGAGGGGGACGATCAGCAACGGCTTGGGAAAGCTCTCCGCGGTGGGCTCGAAGGGCCGGCTGAGGACCTTGGCGTTGGACAGGCCGCCGTCGAGCAGGGCACGGCTTCGGCTTTCCTCGTAGCGCTGGGTGTAGGTGAAGAAGGCCTGGTGCAGGGCCTCGATCTCGGTGTTGAGCTGGCGCAGGCCGCTCTGTGCGTCCTGCAGCTCGCGGATGCGGCCTTGGTATTCCTCGATCCGCGCAGTCTTCTGGGCGATCACGCCGGAGATGACTTCCAGCTCCTTGCTACGCTCGCTGATGCGGTTGCCGATCACCTGGAGGAACTGCTGGCGGGTCCGGCTGATCTGCGCGTAGAGGTTCTTCATCGGCTCGCTGTTGGGGTTGTAGACGTCGGTTTCGGCGCCGTACTGGCCGATCTGCTCGATCAGCCGGTCGCCCAGCTGGCGGATCTCGCGGTCCTCGAAGGCGACCTTGTCGATGGTGCTGGCGAAGGTGTAGGGGAAGCCGTAGTCGGTCAGCTTGGCCTTGCGCGCCACGGCCAGGCTGCTCTGCAGGTAGTCGACCCAGCGCTGATTCTCCAGCAGGCGGTCGCGGTACTGGTTGAGGGCCTGCTCTTCCTGGTTGATGGCGTTGAGGCGGAAGGTGATCTCCTCCTCGGGGTTGGCCGCGTTGATCCGCTCGAGCAGGGCCAGGCGCTGGCCTTCGAGGTCGTCCAGCTGGTTCTGGTACTGGGTCTTCTTCTGTTCGTAGAAGGCTTCCGGCAGGTCGTTGGAGTGCAGCGCGTGGCGGCGCATCAGGTAGGTGTCGAGCAGGCGGTTGACGAACAGGGTGCCGAGGGCCGGGTCGGCGGCGCGGTAGTGCACGGCGATGACGTTGGAGCCGGGCAGCGGGACGATCTCGAGGTCCTCCAGGGTGGCCAGGGTCAGGTTGTCCAGGCGGCTGTCGCGGGGCGTTTCGGCCTCGAAGCCGAGGGCGCCGAGCAGCGGATCGAGCACTCGCTCTTGCAGCGGCACGATCAGGTAGTCGCGCAACGGGTTGAGCAGCCACTGCTCGAGCAGGCCCTCCTCGTCGGCGAAATGGCCTTCCTGGCGCAGCTTGTCGAGGGTCTCGCGGACCAGCTCGGGCGAGCGCAGGATGCTGCTCTCGGTTTCCATGTCGGCCAGGGTCGGCGGCAGGAACTTGTCGGTTTCCTGCTGCAGGGTGCTGTTGACCTCGGTCTGGGCGAGCTTCTTCGATTGCACCAGGACTTCCGCGGTGATGTCGTACGCCGGACTGAGCAGGAACGGCAGCAGCAGGGCGAGGGCGGCGAAGGCCAGGAACACCCGTTTGATCAGTCGCCGGTTGGCGCACAGCATGTAGAAGAAGGGATAGAGCGGGTTTTCGTACTTGAGAATATTCATCGCTAGTTCTCGTCGTCCTTGTTGTCGACCTGATAGGAGAAGCCGAAGTTGAAGCCGCTGAAGAGCATCACGTCGGCCAGCTGGCGCATGGTGTCGCCGGCGCCGGTCAGGCCGCTGCGCGGCACGAAGAGCAGGTCGTCCGGCTGCAGGTAGGCCATGCTGTCGGCGTCGTTGTCGAGCAGCTCCTCGATGTCGTAGGTGCGCGACACCACCTTGTCGCCCTGGCGGTGCAGGACCAGCACCGAGTCCAGGTCGGCGGTGACCGGGTTGTGGCCGCGCGCCATGGTCAGCGCCTCGAGCACCGAAATCGGCCGGCGCACCGGATAGGCGCCGGGCTGGCCGACCTCGCCGAGCACGTAGACCTCGTTGGCGGCGGTGGCCTTGAGCAGCACGTCGACCTGGATCGGCCCGACCTCCTCGCGGTAGCGGTCGTTCAGCAGCTTCTCGAGTTCGTCGCGGCTCATGCCGCTGAGGCGGATGCTGCCGAGCATCGGGAAGGTGGCGCGGCCGTCGGCGCCGATGGTGATGTCCCGGCTCATCCCGCTGTTGGGGTTGAACAGGGTGTCGCGCAGGTGCTGGGCGCGGGTCTGCGCCTTGGCCACGGAAACGGTGATCAGCGGCGTGCGCAGGGTTTCCCGGTAGCGCTCGACCATCTGCGCCTGGGCTTCCTCGACGGTCAGCCCGGCGACCTTTAGGCTGCCGACGTACTCCAGGTTGACGGTGCCGTCGGGCATCACCGTCTTGCTGCCGCTCAGGCCCTTGGCGGTGACGAACTGGATTTCCAGCTGGTCGCCGGGCTGGATGCGGTAGGCGTTGGGCGAGTCCATCTCGATGTGGAAGATCACGTCGAGCACGTCCTGCGGGCGCAGCACCTGGGTCACCGGATCAGCTCGCTCTGCTTGGCCTGCTCCTCGGGGGCGGTGAGGATGTAGGCAGGAATCGAGCGCTGGTTGCTGCACCCGGCCAGGGCCAGGAAGGCGAGCAGGGGGAGTATGGGCTTGTGCATGGTGGCGTCCGTCCTGTGGGGGCGATCCTTGGTCAGAGCAACTTGTAGAGCCAGTTCGGCATGTAGAGCCGGCGGGCGTTGAACACGCTGCCGAGCAGCTTGGCGTTGGCCTGGCGCAGGCGTTGCACGGCGGCCTGGGCGACTTCCCAGCGGGTTTCCTCGGCGCGCACCACCAGCACCACGGCATCGGCCATGGCCGCCAGGGTCAGGCCGCTGTTGCCGCTGTAGACGGCCTCGGCGTCGATCACCACGAAGCGGTAGCGGCTGGCCAGGCAGCCCAGCAGGTCCTGCAGGTCCTCGGCGGTGAAGCGGCCGGCCGCCGGCGAGGGCTGGCCGAGCGGCAGCAGGTCGAAGGGCAGCTCGGGGTGCTGCTGGATGCAGTGGCGCAGCTCGCCTTCGGGGTTCTGGCTGTGCAGCAGTTCGAACAGGCCCGGGTCGGCGGCCATGCCCAGGCGCGAGCTGAGGCCGGTGGCCGAGGGGCTGGCGTCGACCAGCAGGAGCTTGCCCTTGGCCGACTGGGCCAGTTGCCGGGCCATGCTCAGGGCACTGGTGGTGGTGCCGCAGCCGCTGGTCGGGGCAATCATCAGCAGGGTCCGGCAGGTCTGGTCGAGTAGAGTGGCCGCCAGGTTGACTTCGCTGGGATTGAGGACGCGCTGGTCCTGTTCCAGCAAGAGCGCGGTTTGCTCGGAACGGAGCATGGTCATGGGCTGACTCCTGAGGCGTGCTGCCTGAAGGAAATGAAGGTTCAGCTGGCGCCGTGGCCGTAGAACACTTCGAGGGGGTTTTCAGGAGAATCCAGAGGTCCAGCAGGGGGCCCTGTCTGCGGATGTAGGCCATGTCGAGCTCGACCCGGTCGTCGAAGCCGACGTCGCTGCGTCCGGAGATCTGCCAGAGGCCGGTCATGCCGGGGTAGATGCTCAGCCGGCCGAGATGGTGCTGGCGGTAGCGGCTGGCGTTGAACGAGGTGGGCCGCGGTCCGACCAGGCGCATCTCGCCGCGCACCACGTTGAGCAGGTTGGGCAGCTCGTCCAGGCTGGTGCGGCGCAGCCAGCGGCCGATCGGGGTCACCCGCGGGTCGGCGTCGATCTTGAAGTCGATGGCGTCGGGGCCGTGCTTGTTGAGGTGGCGCAGCGACTCCTTCAGGGCCTCGGCATTGGCCACCATGCTGCGGAACTTGTACATGCCGAAGCGGCGCCCGCGAAAGCCGGTACGCTGCTGGACGAACAGTACGGGCCCCGGGCTACCCAGCTTGATCAGCAGGGCGATGCCGAGCAGCAGGGGGGAGAGCAGGAGCAGGAGCAGGAGGGCGGCGAGCGCTTCGGCATAGCGCTTGGTGCGCGACAGGGTCCAGGGGCGGCCGCCCTGGCGGCCGCTGAACCAGCCGTGGTTGTGGACCCAGAGCGCGTTCTCGATCTTCTCGCGCTGCGTGGGGTCGGTGCGTTTTTCCTGGAGCCTGTAGGGGTGGCTGTCCTTAGCGAAGCTGGGTTGTTGGAACGAGTTTCCCGGGGCATTCATTGCGCATTACCTCATGCGGCAGTCCCCCGTCCCTGGCGGCGGATGAAGTCGCCGCGGCATCGGGGCTGCCGATCCTGTAGTAGTGGCAAAACCAGGATACGAAGCGGGCGAGACCTTCTTCGAGACTTACCTGGGGCTGAAAGCCGGTGTCCCGTTGCAATTCCGAGACGTCGGCATAAGTGTCGAGCACGTCCCCGGGCTGCAAAGGCAGCAATTCTCGTAGGGCCTTGCGGCCCAGATGCCTTTCCAAGGTATCGATGTAGTCGGTGAGGGCGATCGGTCGATGCCCGCCGATGTTGTACAGGCGCCAGGGCGCCATGCTGCTGTCCGCCCGGGGCCGCTCGCGGTCCCAGTGCGGGTCGGGTTGGGGCGGCTGCGGCAGCAGTCGCACCAGACCTTCGATGATGTCGTCGATGTAGGTGAAGTCGCGCCGGTGCTGGCCGTGGTTGAACAGGCGCACCGGCTGCCCGTCGACGATGGCGCGGGCGAACTGGATCGGCGACATGTCCGGCCGGCCCCAGGGGCCGTAGACGGTGAAGAAGCGCAGGCCGGTGGCGGGAATGCCGAACAGGTGGCTGTAGCTGTGCGCCATCAGCTCGTTGGCCTTCTTGGTCGCGGCGTACAGCGACAGCGGGTGGTCGGCGTTGTCCTGCACGGAATAGGGGGTGTGCTGGTTGGCGCCGTACACCGAGCTGGACGAGGCGTAGACCAGGTGCTGCACCGGGTGCTGGCGGCAGCCTTCGAGAATGTTCAGGAAGCCGTTCAGGTTGCTCTGCACGTAGGCGTGCGGATGGCTCAGCGAGTGGCGCACGCCGGCCTGGGCGGCCAGATGCACCACCACGTCCGGGCGCTGGCTGGCGAAGAGTTCGGCGACGCCGGCGGCGTCGCCGAGATCCAGCCGCCAGAGCGGGAAGTCGCCGGCCTCCCGGCACACCCAGTGCACCCGGTCCTCTTTCAGGGCCGGGTCGTAGTAGTCGTTGAAGTTGTCCAGGCCGATGACCTCGTGGCCGTCGAGCAGCAGCCGGCGCACGCAGTGGGCGCCGATGAAGCCGGCCGCGCCGGTGACCAGGACCTTCATTGCGCTTCTCCCTGCGGGTCGACCTGCGGCAGGCCGATGCCCAGGTAGCGCAGGCCGGCGGCCGCCGCCTGCTGGGGCTGTAGAGGTTGCGCCCGTCGACGACCAGGCGGTCGCGCAGCTTGTGCGCGAGCATCTCGAAGTCGACCACCCGGAAAGCCTTCCACTCGGTACAGATGACCAGCGCGTCGGCGTCCTGCAGGGTGTCGTCGCGGGTGGCGCAGAGCACCAGGTCGTCGCGGTAGCCGTACAGGCGCCGGCATTCGGACATCGCCTCGGGGTCGAAGGCGCGCACCGTCGCGCCCTCGCGCCACAGCGCCTCCATCAGGTAGCGGCTGGGCGCCTCGCGCATGTCGTCGGTGTTCGGCTTGAAGGCCAGGCCCCAGAGGGCGATGGACTTGCCGGACAGTCCCTCGGGATAGAGCTTCTGCAGCTTGTGGAACAGTACCAGGCGCTGCGTCTCGTTGACCTCCTGGACGCTCTGCAGCAGGCGCAGCGGCTGGCCGGTGCTGCTGGCGGTGTGCAGCAGGGCGCGCAGGTCCTTGGGAAAGCAGGAGCCGCCGAAGCCGCAGCCCGGGTAGATGAAGTGGTAGCCGATGCGCGGGTCGGAGCCGATGCCCTTGCGCACCGCCTCGATGTCGGCGCCCAGGGTTTCGGCCAGGTTGGCCAGCTCGTTCATCAGGCTGATGCGCGTGGCCAGCATGGCATTGGCGGCGTACTTGGTCAGCTCCGCGCTGCGGTTGTCCATGAAGATCAGCTTGTCGCGGCTGCGGCAGAAGGGCGCGTAGAGCTCGGCGAGCTGGGCGCGGGCCTGCTCGTCCTCGCTGCCGACGATGATGCGGTCGGGGCGGATGCAGTCGTTGACCGCGCTGCCCTCCTTGAGGAATTCCGGGTTGGAGACCACGCGGACCGCCAGATGGCCCTTGCCCAGGCGGTCGAGCTCGTCGCGGGCGACCGCCTCCACCTGGCTGGCGGTACCCACCGGCACGGTGGATTTGATCACCAGGGTGCGGTCGGCCTGCATGTGGCTGGCGATCTCGCGGGTCACCCCCAGCACGTGGCGCAGGTCGGCGGAACCGTCCTCGTCCGGCGGAGTGCCGACGGCGATGAAGATCAGCTGGCCGTGGATCACCGCATCGCTGGCCTGGGTGCTGAAGGACAGCCGGCCTTCGCGCAGGTTGTCATCGATCATGGCGGACAGGCCGGGTTCCTGGATGGGCGGAACCGCCCGCTGCAGCTGTTGGATCTTCAGCTCGTCGATGTCGACACAGAGAACCCGGTGGCCGACGTCGGCCAGGGCCGCAGCCTGCACCAGGCCGACGTATCCGGTACCGAAAACGCTCACGTCCATGTTTGGCGTGCCTCGTTGTTGAGGGGAAATGCGGTAATGATACAGGTATAGGCGGTCGCACAAGGACACTGTCAAGCAAGTGGGGCGATATCTGTTTGCCATTGTTTAGATGGCATTATGGTGGCCGCCTGTCCCCTGTAACCTATTCAATTCCTTATATTTTTCTGGGCTGTTGGAGTATTGGTTAGGAGCGGGAAATTATCATTTCAGCCGACGGGCGGTATGCCGCGAGCCAAGCGGAAACAATCGGGAAACTTGGAGATTTGCGGCTTTCTTCCTAGAATTTCCCTGCGAGTCGAGCCCTTGTGGCGCCTTTACCGACTCCGAGGACTGGCTGTAGGCCAGCTCTGTTTCCTGCCATGGCCAGCCGAGATGCCCGATTTCGATTTCACTCAACGTTTTCTCTTCGATGACACCGATGTACGCGGAGAACTGGCCGATCTGCGCGGCAGCTATGCCGAGGTGCTGGCCAAGCACCCCTATCCCGAGCCGGTCGCCCAGCTGCTCGGCGAGATGCTCGCCGCCGCCGCGCTGCTGGTCGGCACCCTCAAGTTCGATGGCCTGCTGGTGCTGCAGGCGCGTTCCCCGGGCGCGGTGCCCCTGCTCATGGTCGAGTGCTCCAGCGACCGCGAGGTGCGCGGCATCGCCCGCTACCACGCCGAGCAGATCGAGCCCGGCGCCGGGCTGCGCGAGCTGATGTCCGAGGGCCTTTTGACCCTGACCATCGATCCCGCCCAGGGCCAGCGCTACCAGGGCATCGTCGAACTGCAGGGCGAGAGTCTGGCCGACTGCCTGTCCGGTTATTTCGCCAATTCGGAACAGCTGCCGACGCGTTTCTGGCTCAATGCCGACGGCCGGCGCGCCCGCGGTTTCCTGCTCCAGCAGCTGCCCGGCGATCGCCAGAAAGACGCCGAGGCGCGTGCGGCCAGCTGGGAGCACCTAGTCACCCTGGCCGACACCCTGACCGCCGAGGAGCTGCTCGGGCTGGACAACGAAACCCTGCTGCGCCGGCTCTACCACCAGGAAGCGGTGCGCCTGTTCGAGCCGCTGCCGCTGCGTTTCCGCTGCAGCTGTTCGCGCGAGCGTTCGGCGAACGCCCTGTCCAGCCTGGGGCATGCGGACGCCGAGCAGCTGCTGCGCGAACGCAGCGGCCTGGTGGTGGTCGACTGCCAGTTCTGCAACCAGCGCTACGAGTTCGATGCCAGCGACATCGCCCAGCTGTTCGCCGGCGGCGGCAGCGAAGGGCCTTCGGCTACCCGGCATTGAGCGGCCGGCCGCCTGCGACCGGGCGGCCTGGATACAAGGAATTTTCCGCGAAGGGCTTGCTCTGACAAGGCCGGGGAGCAGCTTTCCCGCGAAAAATCCCGGCCGTGCCGGCCCTCGGCAAGGATTGGCACGGTCGAGCCGGTGGCTTATGGAACCTTTGCCAGACTAGCGGCTCCTACTGTGTCGTCGGCTTTTCTGGTATGATCGACGCACTTTTTTTATTTTTTCTCTGTAGCGCGACCGGATGTCGCGCTACAAAAAACGTATGGAGGAATCGGCCACAAGCCGATGGGACGCACATGACGCAAGCCATTCAAGCCGTGTTTACCGACATCAGCGCTGCCCAACTGGTAGAAGAAGCCATCCGCCGCGGAGAAGGCGAGCTGGCCGCCAACGGTTCGCTGGTGGTTCGGACCGGCCATCGCACCGGGCGATCCCCGAGCGACCGCTTCATCGTCGAGGAGCCGGGTACCCAGCACAAGATTGCCTGGGGCAGCATCAACCGTCCCTTTCCCAACGACAAGTTCGACGCCCTCTGGCAGCGTGTCGAAGCCTATCTCGCCGAGCGTGATCGCTTCGTTTCGCACGTCCATGTAGGTGCCGATCCCGAATACTACCTGGCGGTCAAGATGACCACCGAAACGGCCTGGCACAACCTGTTCGGCCGCTGCCTGTTCATCAATCCGGACAAGTTCAACCCCAGCGGCAAGAGCGAGTGGCAGATCCTCAACGCGCCCTATTTCGAGTGCGTGCCGGAACGCGACGGTACCAATTCCGACGGCTGCGTGATCATCAACTTCGCCGCCAAGAAGGTCCTGCTGGCCGGCATGCAGTACGCCGGCGAGATGAAGAAGGCGATGTTCTCCGTGCAGAACTTCCTGCTGCCGGAGGTCGACGTGCTGCCGATGCACTGCGCCGCCAACATGGGCGAAGAGGGCGACGTGACCCTGTTCTTCGGCCTGTCCGGTACCGGCAAGACCACCCTGTCCGCCGACCCGAGCCGCTACCTGATCGGCGACGACGAGCACGGCTGGGGCGTGGGCACCGTGTTCAACATCGAGGGCGGCTGCTATGCCAAGTGCATCGACCTGTCCGAGAAGAACGAGCCGGTGATCTGGAAGGCCATCCAGTTCGGCGCCGTGCTGGAGAACGTGGTGCTCGACGAGCGTTCGCGCCAGCCCGACTACGCCGACAGCAGCCTGACCCAGAACACCCGCGCCGCCTATCCGCGCGAACTGATCGAGAAGCGCGTGGCGGACAACCGCGCCGGCGAGCCCAATGCGGTGATATTCCTCACCTGCGACCTGACCGGCGTGCTGCCCCCGGTGTCCATTCTCGACAACGAGCAGGCGGCCTACCACTTCCTGTCCGGCTACACCGCGCTGGTCGGCTCCACCGAAATGGGTTCCGGCGGCGGCATCAAGTCGACCTTCTCCACCTGCTTCGGCGCGCCCTTCTTCCCGCGTCCGGCCGGCGAGTACGCCGAGTTGCTGATCAAGCGCATCCAGGGCTACGACTCCAAGGTCTACCTAGTCAACACCGGCTGGACCGGTGGCGGCTACGGCATCGGCAAGCGCTTCAACATCCCGACCACCCGCGGCGTGATCGCGGCGATCCAGAGCGGTGCACTGATCGGCGTCGAAACCGAGCGCCTGCCGATCATCAACCTGGACGTGCCGAAAGTCGTGCCGGGAGTCGACACCGAGCTGCTCAACCCGCGCAACACCTGGGCTGACAAGAGCGCCTACGACGAGGCGGCGCGTACCCTGGCCAGGCAGTTCATCGAGAACTTCAAGAAGTTCGACGTCTCCGACGCCATCCGCGACGCCGGCCCGCTGCTGTAAGCTGCGGCGTCTGCTGAAGAAGCCGCCTCCGGGCGGCTTTTTCATGGCCGCCTGCCCGAGGCTCGCCTGTTATGCTCAGAAGCGGTATCTCGATGGAGTGAAGCATGGGCATGGAGCAGGGCGCCTTGCAGCTCTTGGGCTATTTGCTGGCGCTGATCCAGGTGCTGGGGTGGCTGCGGCCGTCCATGCAGTATTCACC
Organism: Azotobacter tropicalis; assembly: GCF_059739045.1. Taxonomy (NCBI): domain Bacteria; kingdom Pseudomonadati; phylum Pseudomonadota; class Gammaproteobacteria; order Pseudomonadales; family Pseudomonadaceae; genus Azotobacter; species Azotobacter tropicalis. Next base: position 2,316,990 of record NZ_AP046059.1, on the reverse strand, counting down.
GTGCGCACCGCCCAGGGCGCCATCGCCTGGGCCATTTCCCTGCTGTTCATGCCCTATCTCACCCTGCTGCCCTACCTGATATTCGGTCGCAGCCGTTTCGATGCCTACATCGAGGCGAGGCGCCAAGCCGACCTGCAGATGCACCGGGCGATGGCCGAGCTGGACTGGCGGCCCTGGGTCGAGGAGGCCCTGACGGCCCATGACAGCGAGGCGGCCCAGAACCTCAAGGTGTTGGCGCGCCTCGGCCGCCAGCCGCCCCTGGCGAACAACCGGGTGCGCCTCCTGATCGATGGCGAGGAGGCCTTCGCAGCGATCTTCGAGGCCATCGCCCAGGCGCGTCAGGTGATCCTGCTGCAGTTCTTCATCGTCCGCGACGACCGTCTCGGCCGGCGCCTGCAGCGTCTGCTGCTGGAGTTGGCGGCCAGCGGCGTGCAGGTGTTTTTCCTCTACGACCGCATCGGCTGCCACGCCCTGCCGCGCCACTATGTGCAGCGCCTGCGCGAGGGGGGAGTGGCGATGCATGCCTTTTCGGTCTCCGCACACAGCGGCTTGCTCAACCGTTTCCAGCTGAATTTCCGCAACCACCGCAAGCTGGTGCTGGTCGATGGACAGCGTGGTTTTCTCGGCGGCATGAACATCGGCGACGACTATCTCGGGCGCAATCCGCACCTCTCGCCCTGGCGCGATACCCAGGTGGAGCTGAGCGGCCCCGTGCTGGCCTGCCTGCAGGAGTCTTTCGCTGAGGACTGGTTCTGGGCCACTCGCCAGTTGCCGCCGTTGCTGCTGCCGGAGCGCTATCCGGCTGGCGGGGTGCTCTGCCAACTGGTCGGCAGCGGCCCGGCCGATCCCCAGGAGACCGGCTCGCTGCAATTCGTCGCGGCGATCAATGCGGCGCGCCGGCGGATCTGGCTGGCCAGCCCCTACTTCGTGCCCGACGAGTCGGTGTTCGCGGCCCTGCGCCTGGCGGCGCTGCGTGGGCTGGAGGTGCGCCTTCTGCTGCCGGCGCGGGCCGATCATCGGGTGGTCTATGCCGCCTCCAGCCTGTATGCCTTCGAGGCGCTCGAGGCGGGTATCCGGGTATTCCGCTACCTGCCGGGCTTCATGCACCAGAAGGTACTGCTGATCGACGGCGATACCGCGGCGGTGGGTAGCGCCAACCTGGACAATCGCTCGTTCCGGCTGAATTTCGAGCTGACCCTGTTCACCGTCGATGCCGCCTTCGCTGGGGAGGTGGAGGGCATGCTGCAGGAGGATTTCCGCCGCTCCCGAGAGCTGGACAGGGAGGAGAGTCGCCAGGCGCATCGGCTGAAGCGGCTCGGCATGCGGGTGGCGCGACTGATTTCGCCGATCCTCTGAATACGAAAGAGCCCGCCATGGGGCGGGCTCTTTCTGCGTCAGGTGGTCGTCGGCTCAGTCACGATGGCGACGGTGATGCTTGTGCTTGTAATGGCCGCGGTGGTAGCCGTTGTCATGATGGTGATGGTGGTGCTCGACATAACGGCGGCCACCGCGACCGCCGTGGTCGTCGTCGTCATCGTCGCCGTAGGCGTTACCCAGGGCACCGCCGCCGGCGCCGCCGAGTGCAGCACCGATCACGCCGCCGGTACGGCCGCCGACCGAGTTGCCGACGACGTTGCCGCCGGCCGCGCCGAGCGCGCCGCCGATGGCCGCTTCGGTCCGGCTGCGGCGGTCAGCGCCGATGCCGGCGCCGGCTGCACCGCCGACGCCCGAGCCGATTACTGCGCCGGTGGAGCCGCCCAGGGCGCCACCGACAACCGAACCCAGTGTACCGCCCAGTGCGCCGCCGACAGCTGCCTCGGTGTTGCCGCCAGCGAATGCCGCGCCGCTGGCCAGGCCGAGAGAGAGCAGGAGTATGGGTGCGTACTTCATGACGAGGAGAACCTCAGTGGTGATGACGAGGCGATCCTCGCTGTCATGAAGGCGTCTTGCAAGCATTTTCTGCCGATCTGCAGATATTTTTATTGCTTTGTAACCTGTTGTTTGTTAAGGGGAACTTTCTTCAAGCGGGACGGTCGATCTAATTCTAGGGATTGACTTCACGGGCTCTTTTCGGTGTCCCGCGAACACCGTCCTCCCGTCCGTGCATCCCCTTGGCGGGCGTTCAACAAAGCCCTTCGCACAAGGCCGGATAACTTTCCACGGCGATGAACTCTTCGGTGTCCTTCGGCCCCTGCCGGCTGTCCGGCTGGCGCACGGCCAGCAAATAGGCGATGCCGTAGCGCCGGGCGCTGCGCAGCACCGGCAGGCTGTCGTCGATGAACAGCGTACGCGCCGGGGCAAAGCCGAAGTCCTGCTGCAGGGCGAACCAGAACTGCTGGTCCTCCTTGGGAAAGCCGTAGTCGTGGGCGCTGATCAGACGGTCGAACCAGGGGGCCAGTTCGACCCGCTCCAGCTTCAGCGACAGCGAGTCGCGGTGCGCGTTGGTGATCAGCGCGACGCGCTTGCCGGCCGTGCGCAGCGCGGCGAGGAAGCGGTCGGCGTCCGGGCGCAGGGCGATCAGGTGGGCGACTTCGCGTTTGAGTTCGACTATCGGCAACTGCAGTTCGGCGCTCCAGAAGTCCAGACAATACCAGGTCAGCCGGCCGGCATGCTCGCGGAACAGCGGCAGCAGCTCCGCTTCGGCCATGGTGCGGCTGATGCCGTGGTGCTCGGCATAGCGCTGCGGCAGGTGTTCCAGCCAAAAATGGTTGTCGAAATGCAGGTCGAGCAGGGTGCCGTCCATGTCGAGCAGGACGGTATCGAGTTCGCTCCAGGGGAATGGGGACATGGCGGCTCTTGTCGGGTGAAGGCTTCGGGAAGCGTGACATGCACGGGACCTGCGCGCCATCGGCCAAGGACGAGCCGCGCCGCAAGCCGGGGTATGATACCCAGTCACAGGGCTCCAGAAGAACGTCAATCGGGCCTCCCATCCAGTCGAGGAATGACTATGCGCCAGAAACCCACCGTACTCGCTCGAGCGATCGTCGCGACCAGTCGCCTGTTTCGCGTCGAGGAACTGCAGCTGCGCTTCAGCAATGGCGTCGAGCGCACCTATGAGCGTCTGGTGGGTACCGGCAGCGGCTACGGCGCGGTGATGGTCGTTGCGCTGATCGACGACCAGCACGCCCTGCTGGTCGAGGAATACTGCGCCGGCACCGACGATTATCAGCTGTCCCTGCCCAAGGGGCTGATCGAGCCGGGTGAGGACATTCTGGTGGCGGCCAACCGCGAACTGAAGGAGGAGGCCGGCTACGGCGCCCATTACCTGGAGTACCTCACCGAGCTGTCCCTGTCGCCCGGCTACATGACCCAGAAGATCCAGGTGGTGTTGGCCCGCGACCTGTACGAAAAGCGCCTGCCGGGCGACGAGCCGGAGCCGATGCGGGTCGAGCGGGTCAACCTGCGCGAGCTGTCCGGTCTGGTCCGGCATCCGCAATTCAGCGAGGGCCGCGCCCTGGCCGCGCTCTATCTGGCACGCGATCTGCTGGTCCAGCGCGGAGTCCTGGCCCTATGAGCGGCGTCCCGTTCGCCCCGCTGATCGATCTGGTGCGCCAGGCCGGTGCCGCCATCCTGCCGTACTGGCACATGAGCCTCGAGGTTCACGAGAAGGATGACGCCTCGCCGGTGACCGCCGCCGACCTGGCCGCACATCGGGTCCTCTGCGCCGGATTGCAGGCGCTCGAACCGGCGATCCCGGTGCTTTCCGAAGAGGATTGCGCGATTCCCCTGACCGAGCGCGCCGGCTGGCGTCGCTGGTGGCTGGTCGACCCGCTGGACGGTACCAAGGAGTTCATCGCCGGCAGCGAGGAGTTCACCGTCAACGTGGCGCTGATCGAGGCGGGACGGGTGCTGTTCGGCGTGGTCGGCGTGCCGGCGACCGGTTGCTGCTACTTCGGCGGCGCCGGGCTCGGTGCCTGGTGCAGCGACGGGCCGGGCCTGCAGCGGCCGATCGGCGTGCGCAGCGCACCGGGCGAGGCCTTCACCGTGGTCGCCAGCCGGCGGCACAGCAGCCCGGCCCAGGAACGTCTGTTACAGGGGCTCGGTACGCGCTTCGGCAACCTGCAGCTGACCAGCGTCGGCAGCTCGCTGAAGTTCTGCTTGCTCGCCGAGGGGCGTGCCGACTTCTACCCGCGCCTGGCACCGACCTCGCAGTGGGACACCGCCGCCGCCCAAGGCGTGCTCGAGGGCGCCGGCGGCGAAGTGCTGGATCTGCAGGGCCGGGCGCTGGACTACGCGGCGCGCGCCGATTACCTCAACCCGTCGTTCCTGGCCCTGCCGCGGATGGCCGACTGGCGCGGCGGGCTGCTCGAACTGGCGCGGACACTGGAGTGAGGGGAGGGCGGGGACGCGGGACCCCGCCGGGTGAGGCGTGCCTCAGTCGAGCATGTCGCTGAAGCGTTCGTCCTTTTTGAAGCGGATCGCCTGCCTGAAGCCGGGTACCTTGATCCCTTCCTCGCTCAGTTCTATGGCGTGGTCGTCGATCATGTCCTGGCCGAAGTTGTAGAGGATGTCGAAGCGCCCCTGCAGGACCTGCTCGTCGTAGCGACGGGCGGCTTCGCGGGTGGCCTCGCGGCGTGCGCAGTAGTCGGCGAAGGCCGCCTCGCCGTGGCGCTTGCGCAGCATCCTCTCGGCGATCCGCGGCGACAGCAGCACGCCGGTAGCGTTGTTGCCGCCGAAGCCCTTGGAGTTGATGAAGCAGACATCCAGGTCGTCACGGGGCACGTCGCGGGTGGACAGGCGCAGGTGCTCGTCGTGGATGTCGTCGGCGAAGCGGTCGACGGTCTTGATGCCCGGCAGCAGGCCGTACTTGAAGGTGCCGAGCGCGGAGATCAGTTGGTCGCCGCTGGCAGTGGCCAGGGAGTGGCCGACATAGGCCTTGACCGCGGCGACCGGCCAGTCGGCGATGCCGAAGGCTCCGGCGACGCGGTCCAGGAGCTCCGATTCGGTGACCCGGTTGGCCGGCGTGCTGGAGCCGTGGGCATGGATGAAGCTGCGCTGGCGCACGCCGTCCTCGCCGACCAGTTGCATCGCGCTGGCCACTGCCTTGGCGACGGTCAGGTAGTTGCCCGGGCCGGGGGCGGAGATGGACTTCTTGAAACCGTCGGCATTGACGAACACGTCCGGCACCGCGCCGTGGATATCGGCACCCAGCTCCAGGGCCAGGGCGTCGTCCATCAGCACCACGTACTGGGCCGCCTCGGCCAGCGTGAACCCGCAGTTGGCGCCGAAGGGTCGGCTGGCGCGGCGGAAATCCACCTCGTCGCGGCCTTCGATGTGGCGCAGGCCTTCCTCGGTGGCCAGGGCGCCCATGGCCGCGTAGCCCTCGACGATCTCCGGGGTGATCGGCGCTTCGGCGTTGCCGACGACGACTACCCGCGCCTGGCCGGAGGTGATGACGTCGATGCCCTTCTGCAGGTTGTAGAGGAAGGTGGCGCAGGCGCCGGTGATGCTGCCGGTGGTACCGACGCTGCCCAGCACGTAGGCGTTGATGAAGTCGGTGGGCATGCTGTTGAAGCCCAGCGGCAGCTGCTTGGCGGAAACGCGATGCCCCTTCAGGCGCGACTGCAGAAGGCCGCCGTAGCCGTTCTCGTCGAGCTGGCTCATGATGCTGCCGGAGAACACCGCCACTTCGTCGGGCTGCACGTGGTCGAGGATGGTCTGCCAGTCGAGGCCGGTGGAGCGCAGTGCGTCGGTGGCGGCCACCACCGACAGCTGCAGGCCGCGCGGGTGGAAGCGTGAGTTGTAAAGCTCTCCCGGCTCGAAGCCGGTGGGCAGCTGGCCGGCGGATTTCACCGGCAGCTCGCGGTAGCTGTCGACCTTGAATTCGCAGCTGCCCTGGATGGTCACCCGTACCTGGCTGCCTTCGAGGGGCTCGACGCTCCAGTTGGCCGGCAGCGGTTCCGGCAACTGCTTGGCACTGGTGGTGAAGTGCAGCGGCTCGGCTTCGCCGGACAGCGTCAGGCTCTTGTGCCAGTGGGCGGCGTCGACGTCGAAGTGCTGCTTCTCGATGCGCCGGATCAGGGTGGCGGCGAGGATCTGCTCGCCGTGGCGGTGCTCGATCTCCGCCGGGGTGAGAGGCGAGCCATCGCTGTCGCGGTATTCGCCGTCGACCACGCTCACCAGCTTCATCATCACGGCCAGTCCGGCGAGGGTCTCCTGGCGGGTCTGGGGGGCGAGGGACTCGATGACGGTGCGACGGAAACCGTGGTGGAAGGAGCTGCGACCGGCTGAGTTGTAACCACCAAAACCAACGATGACAGGTAAGCGAGACATAGCTCGGAAAACTCCTCACGCAAGAGAATTGCAGGCTCCGGAATTGGGGGCCGGTCACTGCCAGATTGCCGATCCGTGGTGCGGTCCGGGGTCCGGGCCTGTCGGATCGGCCACGCCGAAGCGGAATTTGGGATGTCCATGTTGACGCGATCGTCAAGGATCGAGTCACGATCTCCGCAGGGCGCTCGTCGCTTGACGTACACGGCGGCCTGGGCTGGAGGCATCGATGGGCGATCTTAGCCGATTGTAGCCCTCGGCTGCAGAGGGGGAAGGCAACGACCGCCGCCAGTGTGACGGCGGTCGTCGGGGCGTCACAGGCCGGCGGCGGCGCGCAGCGCCTCGGCCTTGTCGGTGCGCTCCCAGGTGAAGGCGGTGAAGGTGTCGTCGCCCACGGTCATCTCGACCGGGGTGCGGCCGAAGTGGCCGTAGGCCGCGGTCGGACGGTACATCGGGTGCAGCAGGTCGAGCATGCGGGTGATCGCGTACGGACGCAGGTCGAAGTGCTCGCGGACCAGTTGGACGATGCGCTCGTCGCTGATCTTGCCGGTGCCGAAGGTGTTGACCGAGATGGAGGTCGGTAGGGCCACGCCGATGGCGTAGGACACCTGGATCTCGCAGCGCTCGGCCAGGCCGGCGGCGACGATGTTCTTGGCCACGTAGCGGCCGGCGTAGGCGGCCGAGCGGTCGACCTTGGACGGGTCCTTGCCGGAGAAGGCGCCGCCGCCGTGGCGGGCCATGCCGCCGTAGGAGTCGACGATGATCTTGCGGCCGGTCAGGCCGCAGTCGCCCACCGGGCCGCCGATGACGAACTTGCCGGTCGGGTTGATGTGGAACTGGGTGTCTTTGTGCAGCAGCTCGGCCGGCAAGGTGTGCTTGATGATCAGCTCCATCACCGCTTCCTGCAGGTCGCGCTGGCTGATCTCCGGGTTGTGCTGGGTGGACAGCACCACCGCGTCGATGCCGACCACTTTGCCATGCTCGTAGCGGCAGGTGACCTGCGACTTGGCATCCGGGCGCAGCCACGGCAGCAGGCCGCTCTTGCGCGCCTCGGCCTGGCGCTCGACCAGGCGGTGGGACAGCACGATCGGCGCCGGCATCAGCACGTCGGTCTCGTTGCTGGCGTAGCCGAACATCAGGCCCTGGTCGCCAGCGCCCTGGTCTTCCGGCTTGGCGCGGTCGACGCCTTGGTTGATGTCCACCGACTGCTTGCCGATGATGTTGACGATGCCGCAGGTGGCGCCGTCGAAGCCGACGTCGGAGCTGTCATAGCCGATGTCGACGATCACGTCGCGCACCAACTGCTCGAGGTCGACCCAGGCGGAAGTGGTGATCTCGCCGGCGACGATGGCCACCCCGGTCTTCACCAGGGTTTCGCAGGCCACGCGGGCGTGCTTGTCCTCGGCGATGATGGCGTCGAGCACCGCATCGGAGATCTGGTCGGCGATCTTGTCCGGATGGCCTTCGGACACGGACTCGGAGGTGAAAAGGGAATATTCGCTCATCGATCGGTTCCTGTTGTTTACCGGTGGCTGAGTCGGCCTCGCGGCCGTGTCATGCAATGTTCAATGGGGGGCGCTGTCGTTCGTCGGCGTCCGTCGGAGGCTTGGCGAAGTGCCGCATCTGGATCTGGAAACCGTTGCGCAGGCCGATGTACAGGCTTTCGCCGGGCTCCAGGCCGGCCTCCGCGGCCCAGCGCGCCAGCTCCTCCTGGTCGAAGCCGAGCCACAGGTCGCCACAGGCCTCCCGGGCCCAGGCCTGGTCGTGGCGGCACAGCTCGGTCAGCAGCAGGCTGCCGCCCGGCCTGACCCGTGCGGCGAGCCGCTTCAGCGCTTCGGCCGGCGCGGCGAAGTGATGCAGCACCATGTTCAGCACCACGCAATCGGCACGCTCCTGTTCGTCCTGCAGCGCATCGGCGAGTTTCAGCTCGACGTTCTCCAGGCCGTCCCGGGCGCAGCGCTGGCGCGCCAGTTCGAGCATCGCCGGGCTGTTGTCCAGGGCCGTCACCTTCGCGAAGCGCCGCGCCAGCTCCGGCAGCAGGGCGCCGTCGCCGGGGCCGACCTCCAGCGCGCAGGCCGAGTCGGCGAAGCCCAGGGCGTCGAGCAGGGCCAGCAGGCTGTCGCGGTACTGCGGCAGGCCGGCGATCAGGTCCTGCTGGGCCTGGAACTTGTCCGCCATGCGGCTGAAGAAGTCGCGGCTGATCGCGGCCCGCTGGGCATGCACTTCGCCGATCCGCGCACGGATGGCGTCCTCCAGCTCCAGGGCGTCGACCTCCGCCAGCAGCGCCGTGCGCAGCATGCCGCCGAAGCCGGCGGCGGCCGGCAGGGCGCGGCGGTAGAAGATCGCGTTGCCCTCGCGGCGCGTCGCCACCAGCCCGGCCTGGGCCAGCACCTTGAGGTGGTGGCTGATGCCCGACTGGCCGATGGCGAAGATCTGCGCCAGTTCCAGCACGCCGAAGGAGTCGCTGGCCAGCACGCGCAGTACCTTCAGGCGCAGCGCATCGCCGCCGGCTTTGCAGAGGGCGGCCAGCTCGTCGCAGTCGTCGTTGCGGCGGAGGGTGGGGACACGCAGGTTCATGGGGCAGGCAGTCTAGTCGGTCGATTTTCGTCCAGCAAGGCTGTATCAAAAAGTTTTGATATTGCAGTCGGCGCTCACGGAAAAGGGGGCGTTCGTCAGGCGCGTGGGCAGGATGGCAGGCGGGGCTGAATCAGGCTGCTAATCTGGCGGGTTATGGCCACTTCGACCATCTGCGATTGCCGCTGCCCGTGCGGCTGGGCGAAAATAGCCGACTTTTTCGATTCAGTACCCCCCGCAGGAGATTCAGCGATGCCCAGCCGTCGTGAGCGTGCCAATGCCATTCGTGCCCTCAGCATGGATGCCGTGCAGAAAGCCAACAGCGGCCACCCCGGCGCCCCCATGGGCATGGCGGATATCGCCGAAGTGCTGTGGCGCGACTATCTCCGCCACAACCCGGGCAACCCGCTGTGGGCCGACCGCGACCGTTTCGTGCTGTCCAACGGCCATGGCTCGATGCTGATCTACTCGCTGCTGCACCTGACCGGCTACGACCTCTCCATCGACGACCTGAAGAACTTCCGCCAGCTTGGCAGTCGCACCCCGGGCCACCCGGAGTACGGCTACACCGCCGGCGTCGAGACCACTACCGGGCCGCTCGGCCAGGGGCTGGCCAACGCCGTCGGCCTGGCTGTGGCGGAGAAGGTGCTGGCCGCTCAGTTCAACCGGCCCGGGCACCGCATCGTCGATCACTACACCTACGTGTTCCTCGGCGACGGCTGCCTGATGGAGGGTATCTCCCACGAGGTCTGCTCGCTGGCCGGCACCCTGGGCCTTTCCAAGCTGATCGCCTTCTACGACGACAACGGCATCTCCATCGACGGCGAGGTGCATGGCTGGTTCACCGACGACACCCCGGCGCGCTTCGAGGCCTACGGCTGGCTGGTGATCCGCAACGTCGACGGCCATGATCCCGCCGAGATCAGGACTGCTATCGAGACCGCGCGCAAGAGCGAGCGGCCGACCCTGATCTGCTGCAAGACGGTGATCGGCTTCGGCTCGCCGAACAAGCAGGGCAAGGAGGAGTGCCACGGCGCCGCACTGGGCGCCGAGGAAGTCGCCCTGACCCGTGCCGCGCTGGGCTGGAGCCATGCGCCCTTCGAGATTCCCGCCGAGATCTACGCGGAGTGGGACGCCAAGGCTGCCGGCACTGCCCGCGAGACCGACTGGAACCAGCGCTTCGCCGCCTACCAGGGCGAGTACCCGGAGCTGGCCGCGGAGTTCCTGCGCCGCAGCCGCGGCGAGCTGCCGGAGGACTTCGCCGTGCGGGCTGCCGAATACATCGCTGAAGTCGCCGCCAAGGGCGAAACCATCGCCAGCCGCAAAGCCAGTCAGAACGCACTGAACGCCTTCGGCCCGTTGCTGCCGGAGTTCCTGGGCGGCTCGGCGGACCTGGCCGGCTCCAACCTGACCCTGTGGAAGGGCTGCAAGGCGCTCAAGGCGGACGACGCCTCCGGCAACTATCTGCACTACGGCGTGCGCGAGTTCGGCATGAGCGCGATCATGAACGGCATCGCCCTGCACGGCGGCTTCATTCCCTACGGCGCCACCTTCCTGGTGTTCATGGAATACGCCTGCAACGCCGTGCGCATGGCCGCGCTGATGAAGCAGCGCGTGCTGTTCGTTTACACCCACGACTCCATCGGCCTTGGTGAGGATGGCCCGACCCACCAGCCGGTCGAGCAACTGGCCAGTCTGCGCAGCACGCCGAACCTCGATACCTGGCGTCCATGCGACGCGGTGGAGTCTGCGGTGGCCTGGAAAGCCGCCATCGAGCGCCAGGACGGCCCGAGCGCCCTGGTGTTCAGTCGCCAGAACCTGCCGCACCAGGCGCGCGATGCCCGCCAAGTGGCCGACATCGCCCGCGGCGGCTACGTGCTCAAGGACTGCGCCGGCGAGCCTGAGCTGATCCTCATCGCCACCGGCTCGGAAGTCGCCCTGGCCGTACAGGCCTTCGACAGGCTGAGCGCCGAGGGCCATCGGGTGCGCGTCGTCTCCATGCCCTCGACCAGCGTATTCGACCGCCAGGACGCCGCCTGGAAACAGGAGGTGCTGCCGCTCCAGGTCGGTGCGCGGATCGCCATCGAGGCCGCCCATACCGACTTCTGGTACAAGTACGTCGGCCTGGATGGACGCATCGTCGGCATGACCAGCTTCGGCGAGTCCGCCCCGGCCGGCGCGCTCTTCGAGCACTTCGGTTTCACCCTCGACAACGTGCTGGCCGTCGCCGGGGAACTGCTCGAGGACTGATGCAGACCAAGGGTGGACGAACTTGGTCGTCCACCCCAGCCAGCCCGATTCTCCGCAGTGTGGAAAGCCCGCGTGGCGGTTTTCCACTCGCCCAGCCCGGCAAAGAACGCTCATGTCCATCCGTCCATACAAAATCGCCCTCAACGGCTATGGCCGCATTGGCCGCTGCGTTTTGCGTGCCCACTATGAGCGGGGCGCGTCGTCGGAGTTCCGCATCGTCGCGCTCAACGATCTGGCCGATCGGGCCAGCATCGAATACCTGACCCGCTTCGACTCCACCCACGGCCGCTTCCCTGGCGAGGTGTGGGTGGAGGGCGACCGGTTATGTCTGAACGGCGACAGGCTGCAGGTACTGCGCGTCTCGACGCCAGAGGGGATCGACTGGAGGGCGCTGGACGTCGATCTGGTGCTGGAGTGTTCCGGCGTCTATCACAGCCGCGCCGACGGCGAGCGCTTTCTGCGCGCCGGCGCGCCGCGGGTGCTGTTCTCCCAACCGATGGCCAGCGAGCACGACGTCGACGCCACCATCGTCTATGGGGTCAACCAGCAGCGCCTCGAAGGCGGCGAGCTGCTGGTTTCCAACGCCTCCTGCACCACCAACTGCAGCGTGCCGCTGCTCAAGCTGCTGAACGAGGCCATCGGTCTGGAGTACATCTCCATCACCACCATCCATTCGGCGATGAACGATCAGCCAGTGATTGATGCCTACCACCACGAGGATCTGCGCCGCACGCGCTCGGCCTTCCAGTCGGTGATCCCGGTGTCGACCGGCCTGGCCCGCGGCATCGAGCGCCTGCTGCCGGAACTTTCCGGACGCATCCAGGCCAAAGCGGTGCGCGTGCCGACGCTCAACGTCTCCTGTCTCGACATCACCCTGCAGACCGCCCGCGACACCTCGGCCGAGGAAGTCAACCGTGTGCTGCGCCAGGCCGCCGAGCAGGGTCCGCTCAAGGGATTGCTGGACTACACCGAATTGCCCCACGCCAGCTGCGATTTCAACCATGACCCCCATTCGGCCATCGTCGATGGCAGCCAGACCCGCGTTTCCGGCCCCCGGCTGGTCAACCTGCTGGCCTGGTTCGACAACGAGTGGGGCTTCGCCAACCGCATGCTCGACGTCGCCGCGCACTGGCTGAGCGTCGCTGCAGCAAGACAATAAACTCCCTGCCTCTCTGGAAGGACCGACTGCATGACCGTGTTGAAGATGATCGACCTCGACCTCAAAGGTAAGCGCGTACTCATTCGCGAAGACCTCAACGTGCCGGTGAAGGACGGCGTGGTGAAGAGCGACGCGCGTATCCTCGCCTCGCTGCCGACCATCAAGCTGGCGCTGGAGAAGGGCGCGGCGGTGATGGTCTGCTCGCACCTGGGCCGGCCGACCGAGGGCGAATTCTCCGCCGAGAACAGCATGCAGCCGGTCGCCGACTACCTGAGCAAGGCCCTCGGCCGCGAGGTACCGCTGCTCAAGGACTACCTCGACGGCGTGGAGATCCAGTCGGGGCAGGTGGTGCTGTTCGAGAACGTGCGTTTCAACAAGGGCGAGAAGAAGAACGCCGACGAGCTGGCGCAGAAGTACGCCGCCCTCTGTGACGTGTTCGTGATGGACGCCTTCGGCACCGCCCATCGCGCGGAAGGTTCGACCCACGGCGTCGCCAAGTTCGCCAAGGTCGCCTGCGCCGGCCCGCTGCTGGCCGCCGAGCTGGAGGCGCTGGGCAAGGCGCTGGGCAACCCGCAGCGCCCGATGGCTGCCATCGTCGCTGGTTCCAAGGTGTCCACCAAGCTCGACGTGCTCAACTCCCTGAGCCAGGTCTGCGACCAGCTGATCGTCGGTGGCGGCATCGCCAACACCTTCCTCGCCGCGGCCGGCCACAAGGTTGGCAAGTCGCTCTACGAGGCCGATCTGGTCGACACTGCCAAGGCCATCGCCGCCAAGGTCAGCGTGCCGCTGCCGGTGGACGTGGTGGTTGCCAAGGCCTTCGCCGAAGACGCCGAGGCCATCATCAAGGCCATCGACGAGGTAGCCGACGACGATATGATCCTCGACATCGGCCCGCAGACCGCCGCGCAGTTCGCCGAACTGCTGAAATCTTCCAAGACTATCCTGTGGAACGGTCCGGTCGGGGTGTTCGAGTTCGATCAGTTCGGCAATGGCACCAAGGTTCTGGCTCAGGCCATCGCCGCGAGCCCGGCCTTCTCCATCGCCGGTGGTGGCGACACCCTGGCGGCCATCGACAAGTACGGTGTGGGCGAGAAGATCTCCTACATTTCCACTGGTGGTGGCGCTTTCCTCGAGTTCGTCGAGGGCAAGGTGCTGCCGGCCGTGGCGGTGCTGGAAGAGCGCGCCAAGGCTTGAGTAACGTAGGGTGGGAACGGCACAGCCTTATCCACCTCATGGCTACGGTGGAAAGTCGCTGCGCGAGTTTTCCACCCTACGCCCGGCTCCGGGCACTTGAACCCAGCCCGTTCCTGCGGTCAGCCGGGCAGCGATCAAACGATCATCATTAGGGAGTACAAAGATGGCACTTATCAGCATGCGTCAGCTGCTGGACCACGCCGCCGAATTCGGCTATGGCGTGCCGGCCTTCAACGTCAATAACCTCGAGCAGATGCGCGCCATCATGGAAGCGGCCGACAAGACCGATTCGCCGGTGATCGTCCAGGCTTCTGCCGGCGCACGCAAATACGCCGGTGCGCCCTTTCTGCGCCATTTGATCCTCGCCGCCATCGAGGAATTCCCGCATATCCCAGTGTGCATGCACCAGGACCACGGGACCAGTCCGGATGTCTGCCAGCGCTCCATCCAGCTGGGCTTCAGCTCGGTGATGATGGACGGCTCGCTGCGTGAGGACGGCAAGACTCCGGCCGACTACGAGTACAACGTGCGAGTGACCAAGCAGACCGTCGCCTTCGCCCATGCCTGCGGCGTGTCCGTGGAGGGTGAGCTGGGCTGCCTGGGCAGTCTGGAAACCGGCCAGGCCGGCGAGGAAGACGGTGTCGGCGCCGAGGGTACCCTGGACCACAGCCAGATGCTGACCGACCCGGAAGAGGCCGCGCGCTTCGTCCAGGAAACTCAGGTCGACGCCCTGGCCATCGCCATCGGTACCAGCCATGGCGCCTACAAGTTCACCAAGCCGCCGACCGGTGACATCCTCGCCATCGAGCGCATCAAGGAAATCCACAAGCGCATTCCCGATACCCACCTGGTGATGCACGGCTCCAGCTCCGTGCCGCAAGACTGGCTGAAGGTGATCAACGAATACGGCGGCGACATCAAGGAAACCTACGGCGTGCCGGTCGAGGAAATCGTCGAGGGTATCAAGTACGGCGTGCGCAAGGTCAACATCGACACCGACCTGCGCCTGGCCTCCACCGGCGCGATTCGCCGCTTCATGGGCCAGAACCCCAGCGAGTTCGACCCGCGCAAGTACCTGGCCAAGACCGTCGAGGCCATGCGCGACATCTGTATCGCCCGCTACGAAGCCTTCGGCACTGCCGGCCACGCCTCGAAGATCAAGCCGATCTCCTTAGAAGGCATGTTCCAGCGCTATGCCAAGGGCGAGCTGGCGGCGAAGGTCAACTGACCAGTGCGCACGCTCCGTTGACAACGCAGGGCCCGCTTCGTGCGGGCCTTGTGCTTTGTAAGGGAAGGGAACGGCTCTGCGGGATATTCACGAACTGTCAAATAATATGCTTTGGGGTTGGCCTTCTGGAGAGGGACTGGCTGAGCCTTGTAATTCATGAGCAATCTTGTATGTTGCTACCTTTTCCTTTTGTGGCTGATGGGTTCTCATGAGGTCGATTGAAGAGCAGTTGGCGCTGATCAAGCGCGGTGCAGAGGAAGTATTGGTCGAAGCGGAGCTGGTCGAGAAGCTCAAAAGCGGCCAGCCGTTGCGGGTTAAGGCTGGTTTTGATCCTACTGCTCCGGATCTGCACCTCGGGCATACCGTACTCATTAATAAACTGCGTCAGTTTCAGGATCTAGGTCACCAAGTAATTTTTCTCATTGGCGACTTCACTGGGATGATTGGTGATCCCAGTGGTAAAAGCGCCACTCGCCCGCCTCTGACTCGTGATCAAGTGTTGAAGAATGCTGAGACTTACAAGTCACAAGTTTTTAAAATCCTTGATCCGGAAAAAACGGAGGTAGTATTCAATTCTGCCTGGATTGAGACGTTAACTCCTGCTGACTTTGTCCGGCTTACTTCTCATTGCACGGTGGCTCGTATGCTCGAGCGTGACGATTTTAGCAAGCGCTATGCGGCTAATCAGTCAATTGCAATTCATGAGTTTCTTTATCCGCTGATGCAGGGATACGATTCGGTCGCTTTGCATGCCGATGTTGAATTGGGTGGTACGGATCAGAAGTTCAATTTGCTAATGGGGCGTGAATTGCAGCGCGCCTACGGCCAGAAGACCCAATGCATAGTCACTATGCCTCTTCTTGAGGGGTTGGATGGCGTGAAGAAAATGTCTAAGTCATTGGGTAACTATGTTGGTATTCAGGAGTCGCCTGGTGTTATGTATGGCAAGTTGGTGTCGATTCCCGATTCCTTGATGTGGAGATATTTCGAGCTTCTGAGTTTTCGCTCGATGGATGAGATCAATGCCTTTCGATCCGATATTGATCGGGGGGCAATCCGCGGGATATTAAAATCAAGTTAGCGGAAGAAATAGTTGCTCGCTTCCATGGCGAAGAGGCAGCTGCTAATGCTCATCGTGCGGCTGGAAACCGCATGCGAGCAGGCGAGCTGCCTGAGGATTTGCCTGTGATTGAGTTGCTCTCAACAGAGGATATGCCAATCGCTGCTGTGCTGAATAAGTCAGGCTTGGTCAAGAATGCTGCTATGGCACGTGATCTGCTCGGTTCTGGAGGGGTGCGAGTGGATGGTGGGGTGGTTGATCGGGGCTTCGTGTTTCAGCGAGGTACAGAGCATGTCTGTCAAGCGGGTAAGAAGGCTTTTGCCAAGATTATTCTGAAGGCAGAGTGATTGCCTGGCACTCAGCCTTGAGTTCCGCTACTTCCTGGCCATCATTGAGCAAGCCGCGCAGTCCGATTTGGTATTGCTCTTGATGCTGGACAACTCCAGTGCCCACAAGATGAGTGGGCCTGACTGGGGCTGGTGGGTCTGGAGGTCAGTGACTATGACCTTATCTGTAATGGGTTCTGGGCATGGGGCCTGCTGATCTGTCGCTCGGGTTGATAGAGAACTGGCCTATTTCACCATTTGGGCACCGGCTGGGACCTTTTTGGAGAGGCTGGCCTGGGTAGAGGGTCATCGCTGGTCGATCGAGAGCGCTTTTGAAGCAGTCAAAGGCGAACTGGCTTGAATTACAGCGAGACTTGTTCCTGGCATGGCTGGCATCGCCATGTGTCGCAGGTGATACTGGCCTTTGCCCTGTTGGCCTGAGTGTGGCCTCAGGCCAACACCCTGGCTCCCCAAAAAACTATCCAGCGGCTGATAGTCCTGATATACCCGAATTGATTCACTGGTTCATGCGGGAAATCCGGCGCATCGCTGCCCGACTGGCGTAACGGCAAATTGCGTCGGATCACATCATGGCTTGGTCGCTCTAGAGCCTGTTATTAACCCGTTCGTTTCTTGATCAGCCGAGTGTTGCCAAGGCCTTGAGAGCAGTCGGCAACATCAGGCAAACAAAGGCTATGAAGTGAAAGTCCGCCAGCGTCGAGGCCAGGCGCTCGTAATCCCGACTCAGTCTTCGAAAGCGGGCCATCCAGCCGAAGCTGCGCTCGACCACCCAGCGCCGGGGCAGCAGGATGAAGCCCTTCTTCGCTTCCGTGTGCTTGATCACTTCCAGCTGGATGCCATGCGCCTCTGCCTGCCGGGCCGCCGACTCGCCGCTGTAGCCCTGGTCGGCGAAGGCAACCTCCACCGCC
>NZ_AP046059.1:1547500-2297500 GCF_059739045.1 Azotobacter tropicalis | reverse complement strand
TAGCCGTAGGGGAACCTGCGGCTGGATCACCTCCTTAATCGAAGATCCCAGCTTTTCATAAGCACCCACACGAATTGCTTGATTCACTGGCAAAAAAGCGATTGGGTCTAGACCCGAGAGTGAGACGATTGGGTCTGTAGCTCAGTTGGTTAGAGCGCACCCCTGATAAGGGTGAGGTCGGCAGTTCGAATCTGCCCAGACCCACCAATTGTCAAGGGGCGTGGCCGGTTCGCCCTCGGGAGAGGGTAGAGGGGCCATAGCTCAGCTGGGAGAGCGCCTGCTTTGCACGCAGGAGGTCAGGAGTTCGATCCTCCTTGGCTCCACCAACCACTCCATATCGCTAAAGCGCAGAAATGAATGTTTCCGGATCTCGGTCGGTGAACATTGATTTCTGGACTTTGCGCCAGAACGTTCTTTAAAAATTCGGGTATGTGATAGAAGTAGACTGATCGATTGTTTCACTGCAGTCGATCGGGTCAAGGTAAATTTGCGAGTTCAAGCGCGAATTTTCGGCGAATGTCGTCTTCACGAACCGCTCGAGCCTGCTGAGAAGCAGATTGCTTGGGGTTATATGGTCAAGTGAAGAAGCGCATACGGTGGATGCCTTGGCAGTCAGAGGCGATGAAAGACGTGGTAGCCTGCGATAAGCTTCGGGGAGTCGGCAAACAGACTGTGATCCGGAGATCTCTGAATGGGGGAACCCACCCAGCACAAGCTGGGTATCTTGTCCTGAATCCATAGGGGCAAGAGGCGAACCAGGGGAACTGAAACATCTAAGTACCCTGAGGAACAGAAATCAACCGAGATTCCCTTAGTAGTGGCGAGCGAACGGGGACTAGCCCTTAAGCGGGCTGGATTCTAGTAGAAGGCTCTGGAAAGGGCCGCCGTAGTGGGTGATAGCCCCGTATACGAAAGGATCCGGCGCGTGAAATCGAGTAGGACGGCGCACGTGAAACGTTGTCTGAACATGGGGGGACCATCCTCCAAGGCTAAATACTCCTGACTGACCGATAGTGAACCAGTACCGTGAGGGAAAGGCGAAAAGAACCCCGGAGAGGGGAGTGAAATAGAACCTGAAACCGTATGCGTACAAGCAGTGGGAGCCCACTTTGTTGGGTGACTGCGTACCTTTTGTATAATGGGTCAGCGACTTATATTCAGTGGCAAGCTTAACCGTTTAGGGGAGGCGTAGCGAAAGCGAGTCTTAATAGGGCGTTTAGTCGCTGGGTATAGACCCGAAACCGGGCGATCTATCCATGAGCAGGTTGAAGGTTAGGTAACACTGACTGGAGGACCGAACCGACTCCCGTTGAAAAGGTAGCGGATGACTTGTGGATCGGAGTGAAAGGCTAATCAAGCTCGGAGATAGCTGGTTCTCCTCGAAAGCTATTTAGGTAGCGCCTCGTGTATCACTGCTGGGGGTAGAGCACTGTTTCGGCTAGGGGGTCATCCCGACTTACCAAACCGATGCAAACTCCGAATACCGGCAAGTGTCAGCACGGGAGACACACGGCGGGTGCTAACGTCCGTCGTGAAAAGGGAAACAACCCAGACCGTCAGCTAAGGTCCCAAAGTCCTGGTTAAGTGGGAAACGATGTGGGAAGGCTTAGACAGCTAGGAGGTTGGCTTAGAAGCAGCCACCCTTTAAAGAAAGCGTAATAGCTCACTAGTCGAGTCGGCCTGCGCGGAAGATGTAACGGGGCTCAAACCAGGCACCGAAGCTACGGGTGCATCGCAAGATGCGCGGTAGAGGAGCGTTCTGTAAGCCTGTGAAGGTGAGTCGAGAGGCTTGCTGGAGGTATCAGAAGTGCGAATGCTGACATGAGTAACGACAATGGGTGTGAAAAACATCCACGCCGAAAGACCAAGGGTTCCTGCGCAACGTTAATCGACGCAGGGTGAGTCGGTCCCTAAGGCGAGGCTGAAGAGCGTAGTCGATGGGAAACGGGTTAATATTCCCGTACTTCTAGTTACTGCGATGGGGGGACGGAGAAGGCTAGGCCAGCTTGGCGTTGGTTGTCCAAGTTTAAGGTGGTAGGCCGAACACTTAGGCAAATCCGGGTGTTCAAGGCCGAGAGCTGATGACGAGCCTTCTTTTACGAAGGCGAAGTGGTTGATGCCCTGCTTCCAGGAAAAGCCTCTAAGCTTCAGGTAACTAGGAACCGTACCCCAAACCGACACAGGTGGTCGGGTAGAGAATACCAAGGCGCTTGAGAGAACTCGGGTGAAGGAACTAGGCAAAATGGCACCGTAACTTCGGGAGAAGGTGCGCCGGTGAGGGTGATGGATTTACTCCGTAAGCCCATGCCGGTCGAAGATACCAGGCCGCTGCGACTGTTTATTAAAAACACAGCACTCTGCAAACACGAAAGTGGACGTATAGGGTGTGACGCCTGCCCGGTGCCGGAAGGTTAATTGATGGGGTTAGCGCAAGCGAAGCTCTTGATCGAAGCCCCGGTAAACGGCGGCCGTAACTATAACGGTCCTAAGGTAGCGAAATTCCTTGTCGGGTAAGTTCCGACCTGCACGAATGGCGTAACGATGGCGGCGCTGTCTCCACCCGAGACTCAGTGAAATTGAAATCGCTGTGAAGATGCAGTGTATCCGCGGCTAGACGGAAAGACCCCGTGAACCTTTACTGTAGCTTTGCACTGGACTTTGAGCCTGCTTGTGTAGGATAGGTGGGAGGCTTTGAAGTGGGGACGCCAGTTCCCATGGAGCCATCCTTGAAATACCACCCTGGCATGCTTGAGGTTCTAACTCTGGTCCGTTATCCGGATCGAGGACAGTGTATGGTGGGCAGTTTGACTGGGGCGGTCTCCTCCCAAAGAGTAACGGAGGAGTACGAAGGTGCGCTCAGACCGGTCGGAAATCGGTCGCAGAGTATAAAGGCAAAAGCGCGCTTGACTGCGAGACAGACACGTCGAGCAGGTACGAAAGTAGGTCTTAGTGATCCGGTGGTTCTGTATGGAAGGGCCATCGCTCAACGGATAAAAGGTACTCCGGGGATAACAGGCTGATACCGCCCAAGAGTTCATATCGACGGCGGTGTTTGGCACCTCGATGTCGGCTCATCACATCCTGGGGCTGAAGCCGGTCCCAAGGGTATGGCTGTTCGCCATTTAAAGTGGTACGCGAGCTGGGTTTAGAACGTCGTGAGACAGTTCGGTCCCTATCTGCCGTGGACGTTTGAGATTTGAGAGGGGCTGACCTTAGTACGAGAGGACCGGGTTGGACGAACCTCTGGTGTTCCGGTTGTCACGCCAGTGGCACTGCCGGGTAGCTATGTTCGGAAAAGATAACCGCTGAAAGCATCTAAGCGGGAAACTTGCCTCAAGATGAGATCTCACTGGAGCCTCGAGCTCCCTGAAGGGCCGTCGAAGACTACGACGTTGATAGGTGGGGTGTGTAAGCGTTGTGAGGCGTTGAGCTAACCCATACTAATTGCCCGTGAGGCTTGACCATATAACACCCAAACAATCTGGCCCCCGACAGGGCGGTGCAGGGGTGAGGTCGAAGCCGACTGAACCGAAAATTTGGCTGAACCGCAAAGCCACCGAGACTGCAGTATCACATGCCCGATACGGGATGGCGCCTGACCGCGACGTCCCCACCGAATTGCTTGACGACCATAGAGCGTTGGAACCACCTGATCCCATCCCGAACTCAGCAGTGAAACGACGCATCGCCGATGGTAGTGTGGGGTTTCCCCATGCGAGAGTAGGTCATCGTCAAGCGCCTATCCCGAACCCCGAGCCGCAACAGACGGCTCGGGGGTTTTTGTTTGGAGCACTCGGCAGCGGGGCCGAGAGCGGGCAAGCTTGAGTGCCATGAAAGCGCTATCATTTTCTTGATAAGGCGGTCCTTGTTGATCAGTTCGTGTGGCTGGTGTGCATGCAAGGCCTGCTTCAGAGCATCCAGCATGAGGTTGTTATGAGCCCGATTTCAATCCTCTCCAGCCGAAACCGCTCCGTGAGCCCCATCTATAATCGAAATAACGGCCTGCCGATGTTGCTATGCTCCTAGGTTCTGTTGACGTATCAGCGCAGCCATAGCAAAACAGCCGCAAAAGCCAGCATTCCCTTGAAATGGCTGGCCCTCTTCTCATAGCGAGTGGTGATCCGCCGGTAGTGCTTCAGCTTGCCGAACAGGCACTCGATCACGTGCCGCTCCTTGTAGAGATGCCAGTCGCAGGAGCGTTGCTCGATGCGGTTCCGTCTGGCGGGAATGACGGCCTGGATCTGGCGCTCCTTCAGCCAGGCCAGAAGCGGGTTGGCGTCATAGCCCTTGTCGGCCAGCAGTGCCGACGTGGCGATCCCCGCCATGAGTGGGATCGCCTGGCTGATATCGGCCGCTTGACCCTCCGTCAGGATGAAGCGAATCGGTAACCCCAGCGCATCGGTCAACACATGGATCTTGCTGCTGAAGCCTCCTCGCGAACGCCCCAGTGCCTCCTGGGCCGCAGTACTGCTGGCCGCCCCGGCTGCACAGGCATGGGCACGCACGACGGAGCTGTCGATGCAGACGTGCTGAAGGTCGGCGTCCCGAGCCAGTACCGAGTGAAGCCGGTCCCAGATGCCGAGCCGGCACCAGCGGGTGAAGCGTTTGAAAACGCTGTTCCAGGAGCCGAGGCAACGAGGCAGCATCCGCCATTGAGCGCCGCTGCGTAGTATCCAGAGCACCGCCTCGACAAAGCGGCGACAGCGGAGAGTACGGGTCAGCCGGATCCCCTTCGTGGCGCTCAGCAGACTTTGGATACGGGACCCGTCGGTATCGCTCAGACGGCTTCTGTCAGTCATGGCAAAGCCCAGTTTTAGCACTGGGCTTGCGTCAACAGAACCTAATCATGGCAAGATCGAAAAACTCTATCTGACCCAAAGCCCACCACCGACGTTAGCTTTTTGGCTCAAACTGGTGGAAAACTGGTTCTCCCTACTCGCCGGCCGGCAGTTCAAGTGTGGTCGGTTTGGGTTCACGTAGTGTTGGAGTGCCATCCAGATTTGCATTGCCGAACACAACCCACCCTTACGCCAAGCCTTTCCAAGTCCATTGGGTTTTTAGATGTGTCTCGTTATTATGCTGCTCTCATATTGAAGCGGGGCCTCAAATGTTGACCTTATTAAAGCTTCTTCAAGATGGCCATTTTCATTCAGGGCAAGAAATTGGAAACACATTATGTATTAGTCGGAGTGCCGTTTGGAAGCAAATGCAGCGCTTAGAGGCTGAGTTAGGGATTCGGCTCAATCGAGTTAGGGGCAAAGGGTATAAATTAGCTCAGCCATTGGTTTTGTTAGCCAGCTTGGAACTAAGTAAAAAGGGTTTGGCCGACCTTTGGCCTTTTTACATTTATGACTTTTTGGATTCGACAAATACTGAGGCGCTCAGGCTTTTAGAGAAGGGAGTTGGCTCCCCTTTTTTGGTACTAGCTGAGCGGCAGGCTGCAGGGCGAGGAAGGCGTGGTCGTGTTTGGCAAAGCCCATTTGGAGTGAATATTTATTTAAGCTTAGTGAAGCAGGTTCAGGGTGGAGCTCGCCAGCTAGAGGGTTTAAGCCTTGTAGTTGGGCTTGCAGTGATGCATGCGTTACGAGGGGCAGGTATTACTGAAGCTGGGCTGAAATGGCCAAATGATGTTCTGGTGCAAGGAAAAAAAATAGCAGGAATCCTCTTGGAGTTGAGGGGGGATCCTGGGGATCTATGTCATGTTGTAGTGGGAATTGGTATCAATGTTAATATGGAGAATGAGAGCTCTATTGAGCAGCCGTGGACATCTATGCAATTAGAGCTCCGGCGGCTCATTGATAGGAATGATTTTATCTGTAAGCTAAGTCGACAAATACATGAATATTTGGCACGTCATATAGAATTAGGATTTGCTGCTTTCCGAAGTGAGTGGGAGTCAAACCACTTATGGCAGGGGCGCCAAGTGGTCTTAGTTGCAGGATCACAGCAGGTCAATGGCTTGATTTTAGGAGTTGATTCTGTTGGGGCTCTACGTCTGAGCGTTAATGGAATAGAGCAGCGGTATAGTGGGGGCGAAATCAGTCTGAGGTTATGTGATGGTCATTGAGCTTGACTGTGGCAATAGTTTTATAAAGTGGCGAGTTATTGATAAAGCTTCTCGGGTGCTTCTGAGTGGTGCGGTTAGGTCGCCTGAAGAGTTGCTCTGTGCTTTAAAAGGGGCTCGAATATTTCATGAATCGCACCATTGTCGTATGGTGAGTGTGCGTAGTGATGAGGAGACTGCTTATATAGAAAGGTGCCTTACTCAAAATTTTGGACTCAATGTATTAGTTGCGAGGCCGGCATCTTGCTTGGCTGGAGTGCGTAATGGATATATAAATTATGAAAATTTAGGGCTTGATAGATGGATGGCTATCATTGCTGCATTCCAGCTCTCGACTAGTGCCTGTCTAGTGCTGGATTTGGGCACGGCGGTCACGGCGGATTTTGTTGCTGCTGATGGTGAGCATAAGGGAGGATTTATTTGTCCCGGGCTACCGCTGCTACGCAGTCGGTTATGTGCGCACACTAGGCGCATTCAATATGACGCTATTGCCTCTAATGGTCTTATGGTTGAGCCCCTTGCTCCGGGTCGCTCTACGGTTGATGCAGTAGAGCGTGGATGTGCCTTAATGTTGAAAGGATTCGTACGCTCTCAGGTGGATCTGGCAATAGAGTATTGGGGTGATGACTATGAGGTCTTTCTGACTGGTGGGGATGCCTCTGTGGTCATTGATGCTTTGCCCCGTGCGAAGATTGTGCCCGATTTGATCTTTAGCGGGCTTGCTATCGCTTGCCCAATTCCTTTCTGAGGTTACACATGCGCTGGCTTTTTCTTTTGTTGCTGGTGTTGAATTTATTTTATTGGCTTTGGAGTGATTGGTCTTCTTCTCAAGGTATATAGCTTTGTGATCTTGCCCAGCACTCGTGGACACAGGTTTAAGCACTCATCCGGGCCTCGAAGACTTCCGGACTGATGTATCCCAGCGTGCTATGACGCCGCTGGCGGTTGTAGTTGGTCTCGATGTATTCGAACACGGTTTGACGCATCTGGCGCGCGTACCGAAGCGTTCTCCGTGAATGCACTCGACCTTCAGGCTGTGGAAGAAGCTTCCGGCACAGGCGTTGTCATAGCAATTACCCTTCGCACTCTGATCTTGCGCAGCCGATAGACATGGAGCAGTTCCCGATAGGCTGCCGAACAGTACTGGCTGCCTCGATCCGTATGCACGATCACGCCTTGGGGCTGCTTGCGCCGCCACAGGGCCATGCGCAAGGCATCGCGGGCCAGCTCGGCCGTCATGCGCTCGCTCATGGCCCAGCCGATCACCCTGCGCGAGTACAGTTCGATGATCACCGCCAGATACAGCCAGCCTGCCTCCGTGTGCAGGTAGGTGATGTCACCCGCCCATTTCTGGATTTCTGGTTCGGCGCTGTCGCCGTGAAGTCCTGTCGAAGCAGGTTGTCGGCCACCGGCAGCGAGTGCTGGGAGTTGGTTGTGGCCTTGGGCCTCCTGGCTGCCTTGGTTGGCAGCCCTTGACGCCGCATCGAGGTGGCGACCGTCTTGCGATTGCAGAACAACCCGGCTTCCCGCAGATCGTGACGCGACCGTGGGGCCCCACTACGACCCTCGCGTGCACGATAGGCCTCTGCAACCTGCCGATCCAGATTCGCCCGCCGCTGGTGACGCTTGGACGGCGGCCGCGAGCGCCAGGCATGGTAGCCACTGCGGGCGACGCCCAGCACGCGGCACATGGCTTTTACCGGGAACTAGCGCGCATGTGCCCGTATGAAGGCGTACCTTACTTGAGGCTCCTGGCAAAGTACGCGGCGGCCTTTTTTACGATGGCCAACTCTTCGGCCTGTTCGGCGAGCAGTCGCTGTTAGCGCCGATGTAAAACTGACCCACCTGGGCTAACGTCGCGGCCTTTTCGAGGCCGCCTATGTTGACCCAGGAGCAAGCAGTGGAGATCAGAGTATTGGCTCGTCAAGGGCACGGCATTCGGCAGATCGCCAAGATGCTGGGCGTGTCCCGTAACACCGTTCGGCGCTACCTCAAGGAGCCCGCCGTCCCGCGCTACTCGCCGCGAGACCCCAGGCCCACCAAGCTCGACCCCTTCCATGACTACACCGCTATCTGCGCGAGAGCCTCTACAACCCACTGCACAGCCGGGTGAAAGCCGCTGGCCTGCTGGTGGATTGCGGCACAGCCAATCGGCTGGTCGGCGACTGGCTGGCCGAGGTCGCCAATGTGCGCGTGCATGCCATGCTCGGCGAACGCACGATCGATCGCTGGCGTCGGGAGCAAGGCCTGCTGACACCCTTGCCATAGGCTCTGCGGCGGGACTGGGAGCCATTGTTGGGTAACCGGCCAAGACCCGTACCGCATGAGTCGTTGCAGCATCCGCTATCGGTCTATGAGTCGATTCGGGAGGCCTGCGCATGAACCTGCAACACGCGCGCATCGCCGAACTGTGCCAGGCGCTCAAGCTTGAGCGCATCGTCGATCACTACCCGCTGTTGGCCCAGCAGGCGGTCAGGGGCGACCTGAGCTTCGGCGACTTCCTGGAGCAGCTGCTGCGGCACGAGCACGGCTTTCGCCAGCAGCGCAGCCGCGAGTTGCTGACGCGAATGGCCTGCTTCCCGGCGATCAAGACGCCGGAGGAGTATGACTTCAGCTTCAGCCCTGGCGTGCCCAAGGCCCTGCTGCACGAGTTGGCAGGCCTGGCGTTCATCGAGCGCACCGAAAACATCGTGCTGATCGGCCCCTCGGGCGTCGGCAAGACGTATCTGGCCATCGCGCTGGGTTATCGGGCGGCACAGAGCGGCCTCAAGACCCGTTTCATCACGGCGGCCGACCTGATGCTGCAACTGGGAGCCGCCCAGCGGCAGGGGCGACTGAAGGCCTATCTCAATCGCACCATCCTGGCGCCGCGCCTACTGGTGATCGATGAGATCGGCTACCTGCCGTTCGGGCGCGAGGAGGCCAACCTGTTCTTCCAGGTCGTCGCCAAACGCTATGAAAAGGGCTCGATGATCCTGACCTCGAACCTGCCGTTCAGCCAGTGGGCCGATGCCTTCAGCGGCGACGCCACGCTGACGGCGGCCATGCTGGATCGGCTCCTGCACCACGCCCACATCCTCACCCTGACCGGAGAAAGCTACCGACTCAAGGATAAACGCAAGGCGGGCGTGATCCGCCAGAACCGTAAACCCGAGTGATCCAGGTGGGTCATTATTACTTCGGCAAATGAGGGCCAAGGTGGGTCAGTTTTCAGTCGGCGTTGACAGCTTGAGCCGGGCATTCTCGTCGGCCAACAACTGTTCGTGCTCGCTGCCGACCTGGTTCTACTGTTGCTTGCTCTGCCAGCCATAGAGCTGGGAAGGCTGCAGGCCGAGTTGTTCGACGGCCTGGCTGACGCCAATTCGCTCGGCCAGGGCCAGTGCCTCATCCTTGTAGACTTGGGAGTAGCGAGTACGGATTGGTTTCATCGGGCTTGCTTGCCTTGCCATGATTCACCTCGTTGCAGTGTATCGCTTAACGGGGTGTCGACTGAGGCTGGGCAAGATCAAGAAACGAACGGGTTAATAACAGGCTTTAGGTTGTAGGAGCAACAAAGAGGATGGAAGGGCTTGCAAGTCCTATGCGTCTTGAATAGAATTCCGCCCGCTTTCAGGTGATGGCTAGTTTGAAAATCGCCTAAAGTAGCAGTCGGGTAAGGTAAGTTCAGGTTTTTAAAGAAAAAACCCTTGACGGCTGTGGAGCTGCAGTGCAGAATGCAGGCAGGTTTAGGAGGGGTTCCCGAGTGGCCAAAGGGATCAGACTGTAAATCTGACGTCATAGACTTCGAAGGTTCGAATCCTTCCCCCTCCACCAGATTTTGAGCATTAGCCTGATGGCCATGCGGGTATAGTTCAGTGGTAGAACCTCAGCCTTCCAAGCTGATGATGCGGGTTCGATTCCCGCTACCCGCTCCAGGTTTGGTTGTTGCTGGATTTTTGCTCATGTAGCTCAGCTGGTAGAGCACACCCTTGGTAAGGGTGAGGTCAGCGGTTCGAATCCGCTCATGAGCTCCATATTAAAGGCAGATATGAGAGTATCTGCCTTTGTTTTGGTGGTGTGATTCTTGTGGGGTGGTCTCGGTGGCTAAAGAAAAGTTCGAGCGTAATAAGCCGCACGTCAACGTTGGCACCATCGGTCATGTGGACCATGGCAAGACCACTCTGACGGCTGCGCTGACCAAGGTCTGCTCCGAGACCTGGGGTGGCTCTGCTCGCGCCTTCGACCAGATCGACAACGCGCCGGAAGAAAAGGCTCGCGGCATCACCATCAACACTTCCCACGTTGAGTACGATTCCGCTATTCGCCACTATGCGCACGTTGACTGCCCCGGTCACGCCGACTATGTGAAGAATATGATTACCGGCGCTGCCCAGATGGATGGTGCGATCCTGGTCTGCTCGGCTGCCGATGGCCCCATGCCGCAAACTCGCGAGCACATCCTGCTGTCGCGTCAGGTAGGCGTTCCCTACATCGTCGTGTTCCTGAACAAGGCCGACATGGTGGACGATGCCGAGCTCCTGGAGCTGGTCGAGATGGAAGTGCGCGATCTGCTGTCGACCTACGACTTCCCGGGCGATGACACTCCGATCATCACCGGCTCCGCACTGATGGCGCTGGAAGGTAAGGATGACAACGGCATCGGCGTTTCTGCTGTGCGCAAGCTGGTGGAAACCCTGGACTCTTATATCCCGGAGCCGGTGCGTGCCATCGATCAGCCGTTCCTGATGCCGATCGAGGACGTGTTCTCGATCTCTGGTCGCGGCACCGTGGTGACTGGTCGTGTCGAGCGTGGCATCGTCAAGGTGGGTGAAGAGGTGGAAATCGTCGGTATCCGTCCGACCACCAAGACCACCTGCACTGGCGTGGAAATGTTCCGCAAGCTGCTCGATGAAGGTCGTGCCGGCGAAAACATTGGTGCCCTGCTGCGTGGTACCAAGCGCGAAGACGTGGAGCGTGGCCAGGTTCTGGCTAAGCCGGGCACCATCAAGCCGCACACCAAGTTCGAGGCCGAAGTGTACGTGCTGTCCAAGGAGGAGGGTGGTCGTCACACTCCGTTCTTCAAGGGCTATCGTCCGCAGTTCTACTTCCGCACCACTGACGTGACCGGTAACGTCGAGCTGCCGGAAGGCGTCGAGATGGTGATGCCAGGCGACAATATCAAGATGGTCGTCACCCTGATCGCTCCGATCGCCATGGAAGACGGCCTGCGCTTTGCCATTCGCGAAGGTGGTCGTACCGTGGGCGCCGGCGTGGTTGCCAAAATTATCGAGTAATTCGTTGATTTTTTCTTGTAGGGCTGACAGAATTGTTGGCCTTGTCAAAGTTTTAGGCCAGTAGCTCAATTGGCAGAGCGGCGGTCTCCAAAACCGCAGGTTGGGGGTTCGATTCCCTCCTGGCCTGCCAGATTTCAAAGGATTTCTGGCATTTCTTATAGGGTTTCTCGGATGAATGCCAAGGCTGAAGCTAAAGAGTCTCGCTTTGATTTGGTAAAGTGGCTCGTGGTAGTGCTCTTGGTCGCTGTAGGTGTGGTTGGTAATCAACTATACTCCGAAGAATCCATTCTATATCGCGTGGTTGCGTTGCTGGCTTTGGGGGGGGTGGCGTCTTTCGTTGCGCTCAAGACCAGTAAGGGGCAGGTCTTTTTCTCTCTGGCGAAAGAGGCGCGTGCCGAAATTCGCAAGGTTGTCTGGCCGACCCGTCAAGAGACTACGCAAACCACATTGATCGTGGTGGCTGTAGTTCTGGTGATGGCACTACTATTGTGGGGGCTTGATTCCCTGCTTGGTTGGCTGGTTTCCATGATCGTTGGTTAAGGGTGCATTCGTGGCTAAGCGTTGGTACGTTGTTCATGCCTATTCAGGCTACGAAAAGCATGTCATGCGCTCGTTGGTCGAACGGGTCAAACTTGCCGGGATGGAAGATCAGTTCGGCGAGATTCTGGTTCCCACCGAAGAGGTGGTGGAAATGCGGAACGGCCAGAAGCGCAAAAGCGAGCGGAAGTTCTTTCCAGGTTACGTGCTGGTCCAGATGGAGATGAACGAGGCAACGTGGCACCTGATCAAGGATACGCCTCGTGTCATGGGTTTTATTGGCGGTACTGCCGACAAGCCCGCGCCCATTACCGACAAGGAGGCTGAGGCTATTCTTCGTCGAGTGGCTGACAGCGGTGATCGGCCAAAGCCGAAGACCTTGTTCGAGCCGGGTGAGGTGGTGCGTGTCATTGACGGCCCCTTTGCAGATTTCAATGGGGTCGTGGAAGAGGTCAATTACGAGAAGAGTCGCATCCAGGTAGCGGTGCTTATCTTCGGTCGCTCCACACCAGTGGAGCTGGAGTTCAGTCAAGTCGAAAAGGCATAGCTGAAGAACTCACCCATACCCCGCAGTCACAGGCTGCGGGGTTTTGTCGTCACTAGGGCAATCGCGAAAGCAATAGGGGAGCCTTCGGGCGTTTGAACCCATAACTGGAGTTTTGCATGGCTAAGAAGATTCAGGCTTATATCAAGCTGCAAGTGAAGGCCGGCCAGGCCAATCCGTCGCCGCCGGTCGGTCCGGCTCTGGGTCAGCATGGTGTGAATATCATGGAGTTCTGCAAGGCGTTCAACGCCAGGACCCAAGGCATGGAGCTGGGTCTGCCGACTCCGGTGATCATCACCGTCTATAGTGACCGCAGCTTTACTTTTGAAACCAAGAGCACCCCGGCATCCGTCTTGCTGAAAAAGGCGGCCGGTATCTCCAGTGGTTCTTCTCGTCCGAACACCCAGAAAGTCGGCACCGTGAACCGTGCTCAGTTGGAAGAGATCGCCAAGGCCAAGCAGGCCGATCTGACGGCCGCTGACCTGGAAGCTGCTGTGCGTACCATCGCTGGTTCCGCGCGCAGCATGGGCCTGAACGTGGAGGGTGTTTAAATGGCTAAGCTGACCAAGCGCCAGAAGGCGATCGCTGCAAAGGTAGAGGCAGGCAAGCAGTACGGCTTCGAAGAAGCTGCCGCTCTGCTGGCTGATCTCTCCACCATCAAGTTCAAAGAATCTGTAGACATCGCCATTAATCTTGGTGTGGATCCGCGTAAGTCTGACCAGGTTGTGCGTGGCGCCACCGTGCTGCCGAACGGCACCGGCAAGAGCGTGCGCGTTGCCGTGTTTACCCAAGGGCCTGCTGCCGAAGCAGCCTTGGCCGCTGGTGCCGACAAGGTAGGCATGGACGAGTTGGCTGCCGAAATGAAGGGTGGCGATCTGAGCTATGACGTGGTTATTGCCTCTCCGGATGCAATGCGTGTCGTTGGTCAGTTGGGTCAGATCCTTGGTCCGCGTGGTCTGATGCCGAACCCGAAAGTGGGTACCGTGACCCCCGACGTAGCCACGGCGGTGAAAAACGCCAAGGCTGGCCAGGTGCGCTTCCGTACCGACAAGAACGGTATCATCCACGCTTCGGTGGGTAAGGTCGATTTCGAACCGGTCAAGCTGAAACAGAACGTCGAAGCCCTGCTGAGTGATCTGAAGCGCCTGAAGCCGTCCACCTCCAAAGGAGTCTACGTCAAGCGTGTGACCCTCAGCACGACCATGGGGCCGGGGCTGGTCATCGATCAGGCTTCTCTGGAGGCCTAAAGCATTGAGCGTGGCGGGCTGATTCGTCACGCCGACTATTGGGGTCCCTGCCTGGCGGGGGCTATCCAAGACCGTAGGCGGCGCAAGCCTTAAACCCTCAGCCTACGCAGATGGTGCTCCCGATTCGTACCGAATCAGACACCAAAGCGCGTCCGGCTCTGCTGGGCGAAACGGTAATATCCAGGAGTAAACCCGTGGCAATCAAGCTCGAAGACAAGAAGGCCATCGTCGCTGAAGTCAACGAGGCTGCCAAGGCTGCCCTGTCCGCTGTCGTGGCTGATGCCCGTGGCGTGACCGTCGGCGCCATGACCGGACTCCGTAAAGAGGCCCGCGAGGCTGGTGTGTACGTGCGAGTCGTGCGTAATACCCTGGCCCGCCGCGCTGTTGCAGGCACTCAGTTCGAGATCCTGAACGACGCGCTCAAGGGCCCGACCCTGATCGCTTTCTCCAACGAACATCCGGGCGCTGCAGCCCGTATCTTCAAGGAGTTTGCCAAGGGCCAGGACAAGTTCGAGATCAAGGCCGCTGCATTCGAGGGGCAGTTCCTCGCAGCCAACCAGATCGACGTATTGGCTACCCTGCCGACCTACAACGAAGCCGTTGCACAGCTGATGAGCGTGATTCAGGGCGCTACCAGCAAGCTGGCCCGTACCTTGGCGGCAATTCGCGACCAGAAAGAAGGTGCGGCTGCCTGATCGGCATCCGGCTTCTTTCGTACTCATATTTAACTTTGATGGCCGCGAAAAGGCCGTCTATCCCTCACAGGAATTAGAGTCATGGCTCTGACCAACGAAGATATCATCAACGCCGTATCCGAAATGTCCGTCATGCAGATCGTTGAGCTGATCAAGGCGATGGAAGAGAAGTTCGGCGTGACTGCAGCCGCTGCCGTGGCTGCCGGTCCGGCTGCCGCTGCTCCGGTCGCCGAAGAGCAGACCGAGTTCACCATCGTTCTCGCCGAGGCTGGCGAAAAGAAAGTGAACGTGATCAAGGTCGTTCGCGAGCTGACCGGTCTGGGTCTGAAAGAGGCCAAGGCTGTCGTCGACGGCGCTCCCGGCGTGGTCAAGGAAGGCGTTTCCAAGGAAGAGGCCGAGGCTGCTAAGAAAGCCCTGGAAGAAGCTGGCGCGAAAGTCGAGCTCAAGTAAGCGACGATCTTGCGTCTACAGCCTACGCGTCTTGCGTAAGGCTGATGGCTGGTGGCTGGAGCCACCGGCCTTTTTCCGTTGTGGGTGGCTTGCTGTCTGTCGCCGCCCATGACTACCACCTCAGAGGTGGCGCAGGCAATCGGCCTGCACGATTTCTGGCCGCTCCCCTCCGGAGAGGCCAAATAAGCAGGTGACCAAGCTGGGGAACGCTGATGGCTTACTCATACACTGAGAAAAAACGTATCCGCAAGGACTTTAGCAAGTTGCCGGACGTCATGGATGTGCCTTATCTCCTGGCTATCCAGTTGGATTCCTACCGCGAGTTCTTGCAGGCCGGTGCGAGCAAAGACAGGCTCCGCGACGTTGGCTTGCACGCAGCCTTCAAATCCGTTTTCCCGATCATCAGCTATTCCGGCAATGCCGCTCTGGAATACGTTGGCTACCGTCTGGGCGAGCCGGCTTTCGACGTCAAGGAGTGCGTGCTGCGTGGCGTAACTTTTGCTGTACCGCTTCGCGTGAAGGTGCGCCTGATCATTTTCGACAAGGAGTCTTCGAACAAGGCGATCAAGGACATCAAGGAGCAGGAAGTCTACATGGGGGAAATCCCCCTGATGACCGAGAACGGCACCTTTATCGTCAACGGTACCGAGCGTGTGATCGTTTCTCAGCTGCACCGTTCCCCAGGTGTGTTCTTCGACCACGACCGTGGCAAGACCCATAGCTCTGGCAAGCTGCTGTATTCCGCTCGCATCATTCCCTACCGCGGCTCTTGGCTCGATTTCGAATTCGATCCGAAAGATGCTGTGTTCGTCCGCATCGACCGTCGCCGCAAGCTGCCGGCCTCGGTGTTGCTGCGTGCGCTGGGATACAGCACCGAAGAGGTGCTGGACATCTTCTACGCCACCAATGTGTTCCATGTGACAGAGCATGGCCTCAGTCTGGAGCTGGTGCCGCAACGTCTGCGTGGCGAAATCGCTGCATTCGACATCAAGGACGCTGCTGGCAAGGTCATCGTCGAGCAGGGGCGGCGCATTACTGCTCGTCATATCAATCAGTTGGAAAAGGCCGGTATCAAGGAGCTGGACGTCCCGCTGGAATATGTCACTGGCCGCACCACGGCCAAGGTTATAGTGCATCCGTCTACCGGCGAGATCATCGCCGAGTGCAACAGCGAGCTGACCCCCGATCTGCTGGTGAAGATCGCCAAGGCTCAAGTCGTACGCATCGAGACTCTCTACACCAACGACATCGATTGTGGTCCGTTTATTTCCGACACTCTGAAGATCGACTCGACCACCAATCAGCTGGAAGCATTGGTCGAGATCTACCGCATGATGCGTCCGGGCGAGCCGCCGACCAAAGATGCAGCCGAGACCTTGTTCAACAATCTGTTCTTCAGCGCCGAGCGTTACGATCTGTCCGCTGTGGGTCGCATGAAGTTCAACCGCCGCATCGGTCGCGAAGAGATCGAGGGGCCTGGTGTGCTGAGCCGCGAGGATATCGTCGACGTGCTCAAGACCCTGGTCGATATCCGTAACGGCAAGGGCATCGTCGATGACATTGACCACCTGGGTAACCGTCGCGTGCGCTGTGTCGGCGAAATGGCCGAGAACCAGTTCCGGGTTGGCTTGGTCCGCGTCGAGCGCGCGGTCAAGGAGCGCCTGTCGATGGCCGAAAGCGAAGGCCTGATGCCACAGGATCTGATCAACGCCAAGCCAGTGGCAGCCGCGGTCAAGGAGTTCTTCGGCTCCAGCCAGTTGTCGCAGTTCATGGACCAGAACAACCCGCTATCGGAAATCACTCACAAGCGCCGTGTTTCCGCTCTCGGTCCAGGCGGTCTGACCCGCGAGCGTGCCGGCTTCGAAGTGCGCGACGTGCACCCGACCCACTACGGTCGTGTCTGCCCGATCGAAACGCCTGAAGGTCCGAACATCGGCTTGATCAACTCCCTGGCTGCCTATGCTCGCACCAATCAGTACGGTTTCCTGGAGAGCCCATACCGTGTAGTCAAGGAAGGGCAGGTCACCGACCAGATCGTGTTCCTTTCTGCCATTGAGGAAGCCGACCACGTGATTGCTCAGGCTTCGGCAACGCTAGACGAAAGTGGCCGGCTGATTGACGAGTTGGTGGCTGTCCGTCATCTGAACGAGTTTACTGTCAAGGCGCCGGAAGACGTCACGCTGATGGACGTCTCGCCGCGTCAGGTGGTGTCTGTTGCTGCCTCGTTGATTCCGTTCCTCGAACATGACGATGCCAACCGTGCGCTCATGGGCTCCAACATGCAGCGTCAGGCGGTGCCGACCCTGCGTGCCGACAAGCCGCTGGTAGGTACCGGGATGGAGCGCAACGTGGCGCGCGACTCCGGCGTTTGTGTGGTGGCTCGCCGTGGTGGGGTGATCGATTCGGTCGACGCCAGCCGCATCGTGGTGCGCGTTAATGACGACGAGGTCGAAACCGGCGAAGCTGGTGTCGATATCTACAACCTGACTAAGTACACCCGCTCCAACCAGAACACCTGCATTAACCAGCGTCCGCTGGTCAGCAAGGGGGATCAGGTCTCGCGCGGCGACATCATGGCCGACGGCCCGTCCACCGACATGGGCGAGTTGGCCTTGGGGCAGAACATGCGCGTGGCGTTCATGCCCTGGAACGGCTTCAACTTCGAGGACTCCATCTGTCTGTCCGAGCGCGTAGTCCAGGAGGACCGCTTCACCACCATCCATATTCAGGAGCTGACCTGTGTGGCGCGTGACACCAAGCTCGGCCCGGAAGAGATCACTGCGGATATCCCGAACGTTGGTGAGGCTGCGCTAAACAAGCTGGACGAGGCCGGTATTGTCTACGTCGGTGCCGAGGTTATGGCTGGTGACATCCTGGTCGGCAAGGTCACCCCGAAGGGCGAGACCCAGCTGACTCCCGAAGAGAAACTGCTGCGAGCGATCTTCGGCGAGAAAGCCAGCGACGTGAAGGACACTTCCCTGCGCGTGCCGACTGGCACCAAGGGCACCGTCATCGATGTCCAAGTGTTCACCCGGGATGGCGTCGAGCGCGATTCCCGTGCTCTGTCCATCGAGAAGATGCAGCTGGACGAGATCCGCAAGGACCTCAATGAGGAGTTCCGTATCGTCGAAGGCGCTACCTTCGAGCGTCTACGGGTCGCTCTGGTCGGTGCCGTTTGCGAAGGCGGGGCCGGCCTGAAGAAGGGTACCGAGATCGAAGACGAAATGCTCGACGGGCTCGAGCGTGGGCAGTGGTTCAAGCTGCGCATGGCCGACGACGCGCTCAACGAGCAGTTGGAGAAGGCCCAGGCCTATCTGTCCGATCGTCGTCAGCTGCTCGACGACAAGTTTGAGGACAAGAAGCGCAAGCTGCAGCAGGGCGACGACCTGGCGCCGGGCGTGCTGAAGATCGTCAAGGTCTACCTGGCCATCAAGCGCCGCATCCAGCCGGGCGACAAGATGGCCGGCCGTCATGGCAACAAGGGTGTGGTGTCGGTGATCATGCCGGTCGAGGACATGCCCCACGATGCCAACGGCACTCCCGTGGACATCGTTCTGAACCCGCTGGGCGTGCCATCGCGGATGAACGTCGGACAGATCCTCGAAACCCACCTAGGCTTGGCGGCCAAAGGCCTGGGCGAGAAGATCAACCGGATGCTTGAGGAGCAGCGCAAGGTCGCCGAGCTGCGCCAGTTCCTTGCAAAGGTGTACAACGAGATTGGCGGGCGCAAGGAAGAAGAGCTGGACTCTCTGAATGATACCGAGATCCTCGACCTGGCAAACAACCTGCGCGGTGGCGTGCCGATGGCCACGCCGGTATTCGATGGGGCCAAGGAAAGCGAAATCAAGGCCATGCTGAAGCTGGCCGATCTGCCGGAAAGCGGTCAGATGCGCCTGTTCGATGGCCGGACCGGCAACCAGTTCGAGCGCCCGACCACCGTCGGCTACATGTACATGCTCAAGCTGAACCACCTGGTCGACGACAAGATGCACGCGCGCTCTACCGGTTCTTACAGTCTGGTGACCCAGCAACCGCTGGGCGGCAAGGCGCAGTTCGGCGGTCAGCGCTTCGGGGAGATGGAGGTCTGGGCACTGGAGGCCTATGGTGCCGCCTACACCCTGCAGGAAATGCTCACCGTGAAGTCGGATGACGTGAATGGCCGGACCAAGATGTACAAGAACATCGTGGACGGCGATCACCGCATGGAGGCCGGGATGCCCGAGTCCTTCAACGTGCTGATCAAAGAAATTCGCTCGCTCGGCATCGACATCGAACTGGAAACCGAATAACCACGTACCGTCCATGCGGTGTCCGGCACGAGTCGGTCACCGCCGGTTCGTGAGGAGGAAAGGCTTTGAAAGACCTGCTGAATCTTTTGAAAAACCAGGGTCAACTCGAAGAGTTCGATGCCATCCGTATCGGTCTGGCTTCGCCCGAGATGATCCGCTCCTGGTCCTTCGGCGAAGTGAAAAAGC
This sequence comes from Azotobacter tropicalis, assembly GCF_059739045.1. Lineage (NCBI taxonomy): Bacteria > Pseudomonadati > Pseudomonadota > Gammaproteobacteria > Pseudomonadales > Pseudomonadaceae > Azotobacter > Azotobacter tropicalis. Next base: position 2,278,215 of record NZ_AP046059.1, on the reverse strand, counting down.
CGGAGACCATCAACTACCGTACCTTCAAGCCGGAGCGCGACGGCTTGTTCTGCGCCAAGATCTTCGGGCCGGTGAAGGACTACGAGTGCCTGTGCGGCAAGTACAAGCGCCTCAAACACCGTGGGGTGATCTGCGAGAAGTGCGGGGTGGAGGTCGCTCTGGCCAAGGTGCGTCGCGAGCGCATGGCGCATATCGAGCTGGCCTCGCCGGTCGCCCACATCTGGTTCCTCAAGTCGCTGCCGTCGCGCATCGGCCTGCTGCTGGACATGACCCTGCGCGATATCGAACGCGTGCTCTATTTCGAGAGCTACGTGGTGATCGATCCGGGCATGACCACGCTGGAAAAGGGCCAGTTGCTCAACGACGAGCAGTACTTCGAAGCCCTTGAGGAGTTCGGCGACGACTTCGATGCGCGCATGGGTGCCGAGGCGGTCCGCGAACTGCTCAACCAGATCGACCTGGAGCACGAGATCGGCCGCCTGCGCGAGGAGATTCCGCAGACCAACTCGGAAACCAAGATCAAGAAGCTGTCCAAGCGCTTGAAGCTGATGGAGGCCTTCCAGGGCTCCGGCAACCTGCCGGAGTGGATGGTGCTGACCGTGCTGCCGGTGCTGCCGCCGGACCTGCGTCCGCTGGTGCCGCTGGACGGTGGCCGTTTTGCCACTTCCGACCTGAACGATCTGTACCGCCGGGTAATCAACCGCAACAATCGTCTGAAGCGCCTGCTCGATCTGGCCGCGCCGGACATCATCGTGCGCAACGAGAAGCGCATGCTGCAGGAGGCGGTGGACGCTCTCTTGGACAACGGCCGTCGTGGCCGGGCCATTACCGGGTCCAACAAGCGCCCGCTGAAATCCTTGGCCGACATGATCAAGGGCAAGCAGGGCCGTTTCCGCCAGAACCTGCTGGGCAAGCGCGTCGACTACTCCGGTCGTTCGGTGATCACCGTGGGCCCGACCCTGCGTCTGCACCAGTGCGGCCTGCCGAAGAAGATGGCCCTCGAGCTGTTCAAGCCGTTCATCTTCGGCAAGCTGGAAACCCGTGGCATGGCCACCACCATCAAGGCGGCCAAGAAGATGGTCGAGCGCGAGCTGCCCGAGGTCTGGGACGTGCTCGCCGAGGTCATCCGCGAGCATCCGGTGCTGCTCAACCGTGCGCCGACCCTGCACCGTCTGGGTATCCAGGCATTCGAGCCGGTGCTCATCGAGGGTAAGGCGATCCAGCTGCACCCGCTGGTCTGTGCCGCCTACAATGCCGACTTCGACGGTGACCAGATGGCCGTGCACGTCCCGCTGACCCTCGAGGCCCAGCTGGAGGCGCGTGCGCTGATGATGTCGACCAACAACATCCTCTCGCCGGCCAACGGCGAGCCGATCATCGTGCCGTCGCAGGACGTGGTGCTGGGTCTGTACTACATGACCCGCGAAGCGGTGAACGCCAAGGGCGAGGGTCGCGTTTTCGCCGACCTGCAGGAAGTCGACCGGGTGTTCCGGGGCGGTGAGGCATCACTGCACGCTCGCGTGAAGGTGCGGATCAACGAGACCGTCAAGCAGAAAGACGGCAGCCTGGTTCACAACACTCGCATCGTCGACACTACCGTTGGCCGTGCGCTGCTGTTCCAGGTCGTACCGGCCGGTCTGCCGTATGATGTGGTCAATCAGCCGATGAAGAAGAAGGCGATCTCCAAGCTGATCAACCACTGCTATCGTACGGTGGGCCTGAAGGATACCGTCATCTTCGCTGACCAGCTGATGTACACCGGTTTTGCCTTCTCGACCCTGTCGGGGGTTTCCATCGGCGTGAACGACTTCGTCATTCCGGCGGAAAAGGCGCGGATCATCGACGGCGCCACCGAGGAAGTGAAAGAGATCGAAAGCCAGTATGCCACCGGCCTGGTGACCCAGGGCGAGAAGTACAACAAGGTGATCGACCTGTGGTCGAAGGCCAACGACGAAGTGTCCAAGGCGATGATGGCCAACCTCTCCAAGGAGAAGGTCATCGATCGCAATGGCAACGAAGTCGAGCAGGAGTCGTTCAACTCCATGTACATGATGGCGGACTCCGGTGCGCGGGGTTCCGCGGCGCAGATCCGGCAGCTGGCCGGGATGCGCGGTCTGATGGCCAAGCCCGATGGCTCGATCATTGAGACCCCGATCACCGCCAACTTCCGCGAAGGCCTGAACGTACTGCAGTACTTCATCTCAACCCACGGCGCACGAAAAGGCCTGGCGGATACCGCACTGAAAACCGCGAACTCCGGCTACCTGACCCGTCGTCTGGTTGATGTGGCCCAGGATCTGGTCGTGACCGAGGTCGATTGCGGCACCGAGCAGGGCCTGCTGATGACTCCGCACATCGAGGGCGGCGACGTGGTCGAGCCGCTCGGCGAGCGCGTGCTGGGCCGGGTCATCGCCAAGGATGTGTTCCGTCCCGGACTGATGAGGTCATTGTGCCGGCCGGCACCCTGATCGACGAGAAATGGGTCGAGTTCATCGAAGTGAACAGCATCGACGAAGTGGTCGTGCGCTCGCCGATCACCTGCGAGACCCGCTACGGCATCTGCGCCAAGTGCTACGGCCGCGATCTGGCTCGCGGGCATCAGGTCAACATCGGCGAGGCGGTCGGCGTCATCGCCGCCCAGTCGATCGGTGAGCCGGGTACCCAGCTGACCATGCGGACCTTCCACATCGGCGGTGCGGCCAGTCGGACCTCGGCAGTGGACAATGTCCAGGTGAAGAACGGTGGCAACATCCGTTTGCACAACCTGAAGCACGTCGAGCGGGCCGACGGCAACCTGGTCGCGGTGTCCCGCTCTGGCGAGCTGGCCGTGGCCGACGACTTCGGTCGCGAGCGCGAGCGCTACAAGCTGCCTTACGGTGCGGTGATTTCGGTGAAGGAGGGCGACAAGGTCGATCCGGGGGCCATCGTTGCCAAGTGGGACCCGCACACCCACCCGATCGTGACCGAAATGAAGGGTACGGTGACCTTCGTCGGCATGGAAGAGGGTATCACCATCAAGCGGCAGACCGACGAATTGACTGGTCTGACCAACATCGAGGTGATGGATCCTAAGGATCGTCCAGCTGCTGGTAAAGATATCCGTCCGGCGGTCAAGCTGGTCGACGCCAACGGTAAGGAATTGCTGCTGCCGGGTACTGACGTGCCGGCTCAGTATTTCCTGCCGGCCAACGCTCTGGTGGGTGTGGCCGATGGTGCCGAAGTGGGGGTGGGCGACGTGATCGCCCGTATCCCTCAGGAAACCTCGAAGACCCGTGACATCACCGGTGGTTTGCCGCGAGTGGCCGACCTGTTCGAGGCGCGGCGTCCGAAGGAGCCGTCGATTCTGGCGGAGGTCAGTGGCACCATCAGCTTCGGCAAGGAAACCAAGGGCAAGCGTCGTCTGGTCATCACTCCGAACGATGGCAGCGAGCCGTACGAGGAGTTAATTCCGAAGTGGCGCCACCTCAACGTGTTTGAGGGCGAACAGGTGAACCGCGGCGAAGTGATCTCTGACGGCCCGAGCAACCCGCACGACATCCTACGCCTCTTGGGTGTCAGTGCTCTGGCCAAGTACATCGTCAACGAGATCCAGGACGTGTACCGTCTGCAGGGTGTGAAGATCAACGACAAGCACATAGAGACCATCCTGCGGCAGATGCTGCGCAAGGTGGAGGTCGCCGAGGCCGGCGACTCCAGCTTCATTAAGGGCGACCAGGTGGAGCTGACCCAAGTCCTAGAAGAGAACGAGCAACTGGCGACCGAGGACCGCTTCCCGGCCAAGTACGAGCGCATTCTGCTGGGCATCACCAAGGCGTCGCTGTCGACCGAGTCGTTCATCTCCGCGGCTTCCTTCCAGGAAACTACCCGCGTGCTCACCGAGGCAGCGGTCACAGGCAAGCGCGATTATCTGCGTGGCTTGAAGGAGAACGTGGTCGTCGGTCGGCTGATTCCGGCCGGTACCGGCCTGGCCTATCACAGCGAGCGCAAGCGCAAGCGTGATGCCGAGAAGCCCGTGCGTGTGAGCGCGGAAGAGGTCGAGGCCGCGCTGACCGAGGCGCTCAACACCAGCGGCAGTTGACTGCCGGGGGGCGGGCCAGTGTGTCTGTTGGGCCTTGCCTTGACGAGGTCCGGAAGTCTCTTTAGACTTACGGACCCCTAAATTTGGCAGGGCAAATTGCTCTGCCATTTTGTTTATGTCGAAAGACAACAGTGGAGCTAGTAGATGGCAACTATCAACCAGCTGGTGCGTCAGCCGCGCAAGCGCCTCGTCGACAAGAGCGACGTGCCAGCGCTGCAGAACTGCCCCCAGCGCCGTGGCGTGTGCACTCGCGTGTACACCACCACGCCGAAAAAACCGAACTCGGCACTGCGTAAGGTCTGCCGTGTGCGCCTGACCAACGGTTACGAAGTCACCTCCTATATCGGTGGTGAGGGTCACAACCTGCAAGAGCACAGTGTCGTGCTGATTCGTGGTGGTCGTGTCAAGGACCTTCCAGGTGTGCGTTATCACACGGTGCGTGGTTCGCTGGATACCTCCGGCGTGAAGGACCGCAAGCAGGGTCGTTCCAAGTACGGCGCCAAGCGTCCGAAGTAATCCAATTTTTTTGTCGAGTCGATAAGAGTAAGGTCGGGCATGGCCTGCGTGGCCAGTGTTCCGAGCTAACCTGAAGACCGTTTGAGGGCTTATCAATGCCAAGACGTCGTGTAGCAGCCAAGCGTGAGATTTTGGACGATCCGAAGTACGGAAGCCAAATTCTTGCCAAGTTCATGAACCATGTGATGGAAAGCGGCAAGAAGGCGGTTGCCGAGCGCATCGTTTACGGCGCACTGGATACCGTCAAATCCCGCAAGAACGCCGATCCCCTGGAAATCTTCGAAAAAGCACTCGACGCCATCGCTCCGCTGGTCGAAGTGAAGTCCCGCCGCGTGGGTGGTGCGACTTACCAGGTTCCGGTCGAGGTCCGTCCGTCACGTCGCAATGCGCTGGCCATGCGTTGGCTGGTGGACTCCGCACGCAAGCGTGGTGAGAAATCCATGGCTCTGCGTCTCGCTGGCGAGTTGCTCGATGCCTCCGAGGGCAAGGGCGCTGCTGTGAAGAAGCGTGAAGACGTGCATCGCATGGCCGAGGCGAACAAGGCGTTCTCGCACTATCGTTTCTGAATTCAGCCTCCATCTACGAGGACCTCATTGTGGCCCGTACAACCCCGATCAATCGCTACCGTAACATCGGTATTTGCGCCCACGTGGACGCAGGCAAGACGACGACTACGGAGCGGATCCTGTTCTACACAGGCGTCAACCACAAGATGGGCGAGGTGCATGATGGCGCCGCCACCATGGACTGGATGGTGCAGGAGCAGGAGCGCGGTATCACCATTACCTCCGCTGCGACCACTGCCTTCTGGCAGGGCTCGACCAAGCAGTATGACAACTATCGCGTAAACATCATCGATACCCCTGGGCACGTGGACTTCACCATCGAGGTGGAGCGTTCGCTGCGCGTGCTGGACGGGGCTGTGGTGGTGTTCTGTGGTACCTCCGGTGTCGAGCCGCAGTCCGAGACCGTATGGCGTCAGGCCAACAAGTACGGCGTGCCGCGTATCGTCTACGTGAACAAGATGGACCGTGCGGGTGCCAACTTCCTGCGCGTCGTCGAGCAGATCAAGAAGCGTCTGGGTCATACTCCGGTCCCAGTGCAGTTGGCCATCGGTGCGGAAGAGAACTTCCAAGGCCAGATCGATCTTCTCAAGATGAAAGCGATCTACTGGAACGAAGACGATCAGGGTATGACCTACCGCGAGGAAGAAATTCCGGCGGAGTTGCAGGCGCTGGCCGATGAGTATCGCTCCAACATGGTAGAGGCGGCTGCCGAAGCCAATGAAGAGCTGATGAATAAGTACCTTGAGGGTGGCGAGCTGTCGATCGAAGAGATCAAGGCTGGGCTGCGTCAGCGTACCATCGCCTGCGAAATCGTCCCGGCGGTATGTGGTTCCTCCTTCAAGAACAAGGGCGTTCCGCTGGTTCTGGACGCCGTTATCGAGTTTCTTCCGGCTCCGACCGAGATCCCTGCAATCAAGGGCGTGCATCCGGATAACGAGGAAGTCGTCGACGAGCGCCATGCCGATGATAGCGAGCCGTTCTCAGCGCTGGCGTTCAAGATTGCTACCGACCCGTTTGTGGGGACCTTGACGTTTGCTCGGGTGTACTCGGGTGTTCTCAGTTCTGGCGACTCGGTTGTCAACTCGGTCAAGGGCAAGAAAGAGCGCGTGGGGCGCATGGTGCAAATGCATGCCAACACTCGCGAAGAGATCAAGGAAGTACGCGCCGGCGACATCGCGGCACTGATCGGCATGAAGGATGTCACTACTGGTGACACCCTGTGCTCGATCGAGAAGCCGATCATTCTTGAGCGTATGGACTTCCCGGAGCCGGTAATCTCCGTGGCGGTCGAGCCGAAGACCAAGGCCGACCAGGAGAAGATGGGTATCGCCCTCGGCAAGCTGGCGCAGGAGGATCCGTCTTTCCGCGTCAAGACCGACGAGGAAAGTGGCCAGACCATCATTTCCGGTATGGGCGAGTTGCATCTGGATATTTTGGTCGATCGCATGAAGCGCGAGTTCGGTGTCGAGGCTAACATCGGCAAGCCTCAGGTGGCTTATCGCGAGACCATACGCAACAAGTGCGAGATCGAAGGCAAGTTCGTGCGTCAGTCCGGTGGTCGTGGCCAGTTCGGTCATTGCTGGATCCGTTTCGAGCCGGCTGACGAGGGGCAGGAAGGGTTGCTCTTCACTAACGAGGTTGTGGGTGGTGTGATTCCGAAGGAATACATCCCGGCGATCCAGAAGGGTATCGAAGAGCAGATGAAGAACGGTGTGGTTGCGGGTTATCCGCTGCTTGGTCTGAAGGCCGCCGTATTCGATGGCTCCTACCATGACGTTGACTCCAACGAAATGGCGTTCAAGATCGCGGCTTCCATGGCGACCAAGCAGCTGTCCCAGAAGGGTGGTGCGGTGTTGCTCGAGCCGATCATGAAGGTCGAGGTGGTTACTCCGGAGGACTACATGGGTGATGTCATGGGCGACTTGAACCGTCGCCGTGGTCTGATCCAGGGTATGGAGGACACCGTCTCTGGCAAGGTTATCCGCGCCGAAGTCCCGCTGGGCGAGATGTTTGGTTACGCTACCGATGTACGTTCGATGTCCCAGGGACGCGCCAGCTACTCCATGGAATTCTCGAAGTACGCCGAAGCTCCGGCGAACATCGCCGAAGCTATCGTCAAAAAACAAGGTTGATTCAGCCCTTTAAGTAAGAGGTTTACTGTCGTGGCTAAGGAAAAATTCGAACGTAACAAACCGCACGTCAACGTTGGCACCATCGGTCATGTGGACCATGGCAAGACCACTCTGACGGCTGCGCTGACCAAGGTCTGCTCCGAGACCTGGGGTGGCTCTGCTCGCGCCTTCGACCAGATCGACAACGCGCCGGAAGAAAAGGCTCGCGGCATCACCATCAACACTTCCCACGTTGAGTACGATTCCGCTATTCGCCACTATGCGCACGTTGACTGCCCCGGTCACGCCGACTATGTGAAGAATATGATTACCGGCGCTGCCCAGATGGATGGTGCGATCCTGGTCTGCTCGGCTGCCGATGGCCCCATGCCGCAAACTCGCGAGCACATCCTGCTGTCGCGTCAGGTAGGCGTTCCCTACATCGTCGTGTTCCTGAACAAGGCCGACATGGTGGACGATGCCGAGCTCCTGGAGCTGGTCGAGATGGAAGTGCGCGATCTGCTGTCGACCTACGACTTCCCGGGCGATGACACTCCGATCATCACCGGCTCCGCACTGATGGCGCTGGAAGGTAAGGATGACAACGGCATCGGCGTTTCTGCTGTGCGCAAGCTGGTGGAAACCCTGGACTCTTATATCCCGGAGCCGGTGCGTGCCATCGATCAGCCGTTCCTGATGCCGATCGAGGACGTGTTCTCGATCTCTGGTCGCGGCACCGTGGTGACTGGTCGTGTCGAGCGTGGCATCGTCAAGGTGGGTGAAGAGGTGGAAATCGTCGGTATCCGTCCGACCACCAAGACCACCTGCACTGGCGTGGAAATGTTCCGCAAGCTGCTCGATGAAGGTCGTGCCGGCGAAAACATTGGTGCCCTGCTGCGTGGTACCAAGCGCGAAGACGTGGAGCGTGGCCAGGTTCTGGCTAAGCCGGGCACCATCAAGCCGCACACCAAGTTCGAGGCCGAAGTGTACGTGCTGTCCAAGGAGGAGGGTGGTCGTCACACTCCGTTCTTCAAGGGCTATCGTCCGCAGTTCTACTTCCGCACCACTGACGTGACCGGTAACGTCGAGCTGCCGGAAGGCGTCGAGATGGTGATGCCAGGCGACAATATCAAGATGGTCGTCACCCTGATCGCTCCGATCGCCATGGAAGACGGCCTGCGCTTTGCCATTCGCGAAGGTGGTCGTACCGTGGGCGCCGGCGTGGTTGCCAAAATTATCGAGTAATCGATGAGCTGATAGAAAAAGCCCCTTTTGGGGCTTTTTCTATTACTGATCATTTTATTGACACCCTGGGGGGGCATCCGTACAATTGCGCCTCCTTTTATCGGGCGTATTTCGCTCGATAGGGTGGCAACTTCGAGTCTGAGGTCAAAATGCAAAACCAACAAATCCGTATTCGGTTGAAGGCTTTTGACCATCGCCTGATTGATCAATCTACCCAGGAAATCGTGGAAACCGCGAAACGTACTGGTGCTCAGGTGCGTGGTCCGATTCCTCTGCCTACCCGCAAAGAGCGGTATACCGTTCTGATTTCGCCGCACGTCAACAAGGATGCGCGCGATCAGTACGAAATTCGTACCCACAAGCGTGTGCTGGACATCGTTCAGCCGACCGACAAGACCGTCGACGCGCTGATGAAGCTCGATCTGGCGGCTGGTGTGGAAGTGCAGATCAGCCTCGGCTAAAACCCGCTCGGGTTTTGGTCGTGTAACGCTCTGAAATGGGCGGCCATAGCGGGTGAAAGCCCCGTACACTCAAGAGGTTCAAAAAATGACTATTGGTGTAGTCGGTCGTAAGTGCGGCATGACCCGCATTTTCACCGAAGAAGGTGTCTCCATTCCGGTTACGGTCATCGAGATCGAGCCGAATCGTGTGACCCAGTTCAAGAACGAAGAAAGCGATGGCTACCGTGCCGTGCAGGTCACTGTTGGCGAGCGTCGGGCTTCGCGCGTGACCAAGGCTCAAGCCGGTCACTTCGCCAAGGCGAATGTCGCTGCCGGTCGTGGTGTCTGGGAGTTCCGCCTCGAAGAAGGGGAGTACCAGGTCGGTGACCAAATCGCTGCCGAAATTTTTCAGGCGGGACAACTGGTGGATGTCACCGGTCAGTCCAAGGGTAAGGGCTACGCCGGTACTATCAAACGCTGGAATTTCCGCGGTCAGGACAATACCCACGGCAACTCCGTTTCCCACCGTGTTCCGGGCTCCATCGGCCAGTGCCAGACTCCTGGTCGTGTGTTCAAGGGCAAGAAGATGTCCGGTCATTTGGGCGCCGAGCGCGTAACTGTGCAGTCCTTGGAAGTGATTCGTGTCGATGCCGAGCGCAATCTGTTGCTGGTCAAGGGTGCCGTTCCCGGCGCTACCGGCGGCGATGTGATCGTGCGTCCGGCGGCCAAGGCTCGCGGTTAAGGGGAAGCTGAGATGCAATTGAATGTGAATGGCGCTCAGGCGATCGAAGTCTCCGAGCGCACCTTTGGCGGCGAGTTCAACGAGACCCTCGTGCACCAGGCTGTCGTTGCCTATCTGGCGGGTGGTCGCCAGGGCAGCAAGCAGCAGAAGAACCGCTCTGATGTGAGCGGTGGTGGCAAGCGCCCCTGGCGTCAGAAAGGTACCGGCCGCGCCCGTGCGGGTACCACCCGTGGTCCGATCTGGCGTGGCGGTGGCGTGACCTTCGCTGCTCGTCCGCAGAATCATGATCAGAAGCTCAACAAGAAGATGTACCGTGCCGCTCTGCGCTCGATCCTGAGCGAGCTGGTGCGTCAGGAGCGTCTGGTCGTTGTTGAGGACTTCGTTGTTGATGCGCCAAAGACCAAGAGCTTGGTGAGCAAGCTGGGCAGTCTGGGTCTGAATGACGTGCTGATCGTCTCCGATGCAGTCGATCAGAATCTGTATCTGGCTGCGCGCAACCTGCCGCACGTCGATGTACGTGATGTCCAGGGTTCCGATCCGGTCAGCCTGATCGCATACGACAAGGTGCTGGTCACCGTGTCGGCGGTGAAGAAATTCGAGGAGCTGCTGGGATGAACCAGGAACGCGTATTCAAAGTGCTGCTTGGTCCGCACATCTCCGAGAAGGCCACTGTGCTGGCGGAAAGCAAGAAGCAGTTCGTTTTCAAGGTTGCCACCGATGCAACCAAGCTGGAAATCAAGAAGGCTGTCGAGGCCTTGTTCGAAGTGAAGGTCGCACGTGTCACCACTCTGAATGTTCAGGGCAAGACCAAGCGTACCGCTCGCGGTTTGGGCAAGCGCAACGACTGGAAGAAGGCGTACGTCGCTCTTCAGGCCGGCCAAGATCTCGATTTCGCCAGCAGCGCTGAATAAAGGGGTGCATCATGGCAATCGTTAAATGCAAACCGACTTCCGCTGGCCGCCGCTTCGTGGTCAAGGTGGTCAACCAGGAGCTGCACAAGGGTGCTCCCTATGCGCCGCTGCTGGAGAAGAAGTCCAAGTCCGGTGGTCGTAATAACAACGGGCGCATTACCACTCGTCATATCGGCGGTGGTCACAAGCAGCACTATCGCCTAGTCGACTTTCGCCGCAGCAAGGATGGCATTCCTGCTATCGTCGAGCGCATCGAGTACGACCCGAACCGCACCGCACATATCGCGCTGCTGAAGTACGCCGATGGTGAGCGTCGCTACATCATCGCGCCGAAGGGCGTGGCAGTTGGTGATCAGCTGATCTCCGGCGTGAATGCGCCGATCAAAGCGGGCAATGCCCTGCCGCTGCGCAACATTCCGGTCGGCTCCACCATTCATGGTGTCGAGCTGAAGCCGGGGAAGGGTGCTCAGATCGCCCGTTCCGCCGGTGCTTCCGTGCAGTTGGTTGCGCGTGAAGGTGCCTACGTGACCCTGCGTCTGCGCTCCGGCGAGATGCGCAAGGTTCTGGCTGATTGCCGTGCGACCTTGGGCGAGGTATCCAATTCCGAGCACAGCCTGCGCTCGCTGGGTAAGGCTGGTGCCAAGCGCTGGCGTGGCGTTCGCCCGACCGTTCGTGGCGTAGCGATGAACCCGGTCGACCACCCGCATGGTGGTGGTGAAGGTCGTACCTCGGGTGGTCGTCATCCGGTGTCGCCGTGGGGCTTCCCGACCAAGGGTGCGAAGACCCGGTCGAATAAGCGCACCGACAACATGATCGTCCGCCGCCGTAAGTAACTAGAGGGATACGACTGTGCCGCGTTCTCTGAAAAAAGGTCCTTTCATCGATCTTCACCTGTTGAAGAAGGTCGAAGTGGCGGTGGAAAAAAGCGATCGCAAACCGGTGAAGACCTGGTCGCGTCGTTCGATGATCCTGCCGCAGATGGTTGGTCTGACCATCGCTGTGCATAACGGCCGTCAGCATGTCCCGGTGCTTATCAGCGAGGACATGGTTGGTCACAAACTAGGCGAGTTTGCTGCTACCCGTACCTATCGTGGTCATGCGGCAGACAAGAAAGCCAAGCGTTGAGGGGTAAGGAAAGATGGAAGTAGCCGCTAAGCTGTCGGGCGCTCGAATCTCCGCCCAGAAAGCCCGCTTGGTCGCCGACCAGATCCGCGGGAAGAAGGTGGGCGATGCGCTCAACCTCCTGGCTTTCAGCAGCAAGAAAGCCGCCGAGATCATGAAGAAAGTGCTGGAGTCGGCCGTGGCCAACGCCGAGCACAACGAGGGCGCAGACGTGGATGACCTGAAGGTCTCTACTGTTTTCGTCAACGAGGGGCGTTCGCTTAAGCGCATCATGCCGCGTGCCAAAGGCCGTGCTGATCGCATCGTCAAGCGGTCTTGCCATATCACTGTCAAGGTTGCGGACAAGTAACGGAGTCGATCAGATGGGTCAGAAAGTACATCCCGTTGGCATCCGCCTGGGAATCGTCAAGGAGCACACCTCCGTTTGGTATGCAGACAAGCGCACATATGCGGATTATCTGTTTGCCGATCTGAAGGTCCGTGAGTACCTCCAAGACAAACTAAAAAGCGCATCCGTGAGCCGTATCGACATCGCTCGTCCGGCTCAAACCGCACGCATCACCATCCACACCGCTCGCCCCGGCATCGTGATCGGCAAGAAGGGTGAGGATGTCGAGAAGCTGCGTCAGGACCTGACCAAGCAAATGGGTGTGCCGGTGCACATCAACATCGAAGAGATCCGTAAGCCGGAGCTCGACGGTATGCTGGTTGCTCAGAGCGTAGCTCAGCAGCTCGAGCGCCGCGTGATGTTCCGTCGCGCCATGAAGCGCGCCGTGCAGAACGCCATGCGTATTGGTGCCAAGGGCATCAAGATCCAGGTGAGCGGTCGTCTGGGCGGTGCCGAGATCGCCCGTACCGAATGGTATCGCGAAGGCCGTGTGCCGCTGCACACCCTGCGCGCAGATATCGATTACGCCACCTACGAAGCGCACACCACCTATGGTGTGATCGGCGTCAAGGTTTGGATCTTCAAGGGCGAGGTCATCGGTGGCCAGCACGAAGAACTCAAGCCGCAAGCGCCTGCGCCTCGTAAAAAAGCTGCTAAGTAAGAGGAGTACGCAACATGCTGCAACCCAAGCGTACAAAATTCCGCAAGCAGATGACCGGCCACAACCGTGGTCTGGCTCACCGTGGTAGCAAGGTCAGCTTCGGCGAATTTGCCTTGAAGTCCGTGAGCCGTGGTCGTCTCACCGCTCGCCAGATCGAGGCTGCACGCCGCGCCCTGACCCGTCACGTCAAGCGTGGCGGCAAGATCTGGATCCGCGTATTCCCCGACAAGCCGGTTACCAAGAAGCCCCTCGAAGTTCGTATGGGTAAGGGTAAGGGTAACGTCGAGTACTGGGTAGCCCAGATCCAGCCGGGCAAGGTGCTCTACGAAATCGAGGGTGTTTCCGAAGAGCTGGCGCGCGAGGCTTTCGCCCTGGCAGCAGCCAAGCTGCCGCTCGCCACCACTTTTGTTAAGCGGACGGTGATGTGATGAAAGCGAATGAACTTCGTGAAAAATCGGCTGAGCAGCTGAACGAGCAATTGCTCGGCCTGCTGCGTGACCAGTTCAATCTGCGCATGCAGAAGGCTACTGGTCAACTGGGGCAGTCCCACCTGCTCTCGCAAGTGAAGCGCGATATCGCTCGCGTCAAGACTGTGCTCAACCAGCAGGCAGGTAAGTGATCATGGCTGAAGCTCAGAAAACCGTTCGCACGCTGACCGGCCGTGTCGTAAGCGACAAAATGGACAAGACCATCACCGTCCTGATCGAGCGCCGCGTAAAGCACCCGATCTACGGTAAATACGTGAAGCGTTCGACCAAGCTGCATGCCCACGACGAAACCAATCAGTGCCGTATCGGCGACACGGTCACCATTCGCGAGACCCGTCCGCTGGCCAAGACCAAGTCCTGGATGCTGGTGGAAGTCGTCGAGCGCGCGGTGGAAGTCTAAGAGACTAAGGGTCGGAGAAAGTTATGATTCAGACTCAATCCATGCTCGATGTGGCCGACAATAGCGGTGCTCGTCGCGTTATGTGCATCAAGGTGCTGGGTGGCTCGCATCGTCGTTACGCCGGCATCGGCGACATCATCAAGGTCACCGTGAAGGAAGCGATTCCGCGCGGCAAGGTCAAGAAGGGCCAGGTCATGACGGCTGTGGTGGTCCGCACCAAGCACGGCGTGCGTCGTCCCGACGGCTCCATCATTCGCTTTGATGGCAATGCGGCAGTCCTGCTGAACAACAAGCAGGAGCCGATCGGCACTCGCATCTTCGGGCCTGTCACTCGTGAGCTTCGTTCCGAGAAGTTCATGAAGATCGTCTCGCTCGCCCCTGAAGTGCTGTAAGGAGAAGCCGTCATGCAAAAGATTCGTCGTGACGACGAGATCATCGTCATCGCCGGCAAGGACAAGGGCAAGCGTGGCAAGGTGCTCAAGGTGCTTGCTGACGACCGTCTGGTCGTCGGCGGGGTCAACCTGATCAAGCGCCACAGCAAGCCGAACCCGATGCTGGGTGTTCAGGGCGGTATCGTCGAGAAGGAGGCACCGCTGCACGTCTCCAACGTGGCCATCTTCAATGCTGAAACCAACAAGGCTGACCGCATCGGTTTCAAGGTCGAAGACGGCAAGAAAATTCGTGTCTTCAAGTCGACCCAAAAGCCGGTTGATGCTTGAGCACTGCTAGGTAGATAACCATGGCACGACTAAAAGAGATTTACCGGAACGAGATCGCGCCCAAGCTGAAGAACGAGCTTCAGCTGGCCAACGTGATGGAAACTCCGCGCATCACCAAAATTACCTTGAACATGGGGCTTGGCGAAGCGGTCGGTGACAAGAAGGTCATCGAGAACGCTGTTGCCGACCTGGAGAAGATCACTGGCCAGAAGGCCGTGGTCACTTATGCCCGCAAGTCCATTGCCGGTTTCAAGATCCGCGAAGGCTGGCCGATCGGTGTCAAGGTGACTTTGCGCCGCGATCGTATGTACGAATTCCTGGATCGTCTGCTCTCCATCTCCCTACCGCGTGTGCGTGACTTCCGTGGTCTGAATGCCAAGTCCTTCGATGGGCGCGGCAATTACAGCATGGGTGTGAAGGAGCAGATCATCTTCCCGGAAATCGATTACGACAAGATCGATGCGCTGCGTGGTCTGGACATCACCCTGACCACCACTGCCCGTACCGATGATGAGGGTCGTGCCTTGCTGCGCGCCTTCAACTTCCCGTTCCGCAACTGACTGGAGCAGGCAATGGCCAAACAGAGCATGAAGAACCGCGAGCTGAAACGCCAGCAAACGGTTGTCAAGTACGCCAAGAGGCGTGCCGAGCTGAAAGCGATCATCGCCAACCCGAGCTCCACGCCGGAGCAGCGCTGGGAAGCCCAGATCGCCCTGCAGAAGCAGCCGCGTGACGCTAGTGCTTCGCGCCTGCGCAACCGCTGCCGCCTGACCGGTCGTCCCCATGGCGTCTACCGCAAGTTCGGCCTGGCTCGCAACATGCTGCGCCAGGCTGCCATGCGCGGTGACGTGCCGGGTCTGGTTAAGGCCAGCTGGTAAGCGCGTCTCGGGCTCGTGCTTTCTGCGTCGAGTCCGAATCATCTGAATCAAGCCCCTATTGGGGCTTGATTCTTTTTTGGGCAGCCTCTAGGATGCTCGGCTCTCCTGGCTCTTGGTTTTATTTTTGATCAAGGTCGGGGGCACAGGCCGCAAGGCTTTCTTTCTGTATTCAGGAGCAATTAGCCCATGAGTATGCAGGACCCGTTAGCGGACATGCTAACTCGTATCCGTAATGCCCAGATGGCTGAGAAGACCGTCGTGAGTATGCCGTCTTCCAGGCTGAAGGTGGCTGTGGCCAATGTTCTCAAAAGCGAAGGCTACATTTCGGATTACCAAGTCAGCAGCGATGCCAAACCGCTGCTGTCCATCGAGCTCAAGTATTTCGAGGGCCGTCCGGTCATCGAGGAGCTCAAGCGCGTGAGCCGTCCTGGCTTGCGCCAATACAAGTCCGTCGATCAGCTGCCGAAGGTGCGTGGTGGTCTGGGTGTTTCGATCGTGTCCACCAACAAGGGTGTGATGACCGATCGTGCGGCCCGTGCTGCCGGTGTTGGCGGCGAAGTGCTCTGCACAGTGTTCTAAGGGGGGAACAGCATGTCTCGCGTTGCTAAGAACCCCGTCAAGCTGCCCGCTGGCGTAGAAGTCAAGCTGGCCGGTCAGCAGCTTTCGGTGAAGGGAGCGAAAGGCTCTCTCGAATTGAATCTGCATCCTTCCGTCGAGGTCATCCAGGATGCCGGTGAGCTGCGTTTTGCCGCCCGCAATGGCGATCAGCAGAACAGAGCCATGGCCGGTACCACTCGTGCACTCGTCAATAACATGGTGATTGGTGTCAGTCAGGGCTTCGAGCGCAAGCTGCAACTGGTTGGCGTTGGTTACAAGGCGCAGGCCAAGGGCAGATCCTGTCTCTGGCGCTTGGCTTCTCCCACCCGGTGGACTATGAGTTGCCGCAAGGCATCACTGCTGAGACTCCTAGCCAGACTGATATCCTGATCAAGGGCATCGACAAGCAGCTGGTGGGGCAGGTGGCGGCCGAAATTCGGGATTTCCGTCGTCCCGAGCCATATAAGGGCAAGGGCGTGCGGTATTCCGATGAAGTGGTCCATCGCAAAGAAGCCAAGAAGAAGTAGGGCATAGCAAATGAGCGTAAAGAAAGAAACTCGTCTGCGTCGCGCTCGCAAGGCACGCCTGAAAATGCGCGAGCTGGAAGCCGTACGCCTTTGCGTATACCGCTCTTCCCAGCATATTTATGCCCAGGTCATTACGACCGACGGCGGCAAGGTTCTGGCTTCCGCCTCGACCTTGGACAAAGAACTGCGCGACGGTGCTACTGGCAACGTCGATGCGGCTAAGAGGGTTGGTCGGCTGGTGGCCGAGCGTGCGAAGGCCGCTGGCGTAACTCAGGTGGCATTCGACCGTTCTGGCTTCAAGTACCACGGTCGTGTCAAAGCACTGGCCGATGCTGCTCGTGAAGGCGGGCTGGAGTTCTAAGTTATGGCGAATAACGAGCAAAAGCGCGACGAGGGCTACATCGAGAAGCTGGTTCAGGTCAATCGCGTTGCCAAGACCGTCAAGGGTGGCCGGATCTTTACCTTTACCGCACTGACGGTAGTCGGCGACGGCAAAGGGCGTGTCGGTTTCGGTCGCGGCAAGTCCCGCGAGGTGCCTGCTGCCATCCAGAAGGCCATGGAAGCTGCCCGTCGCAACATGATCCAAGTTGATCTGAGCGGTACCACCCTGCAGTACCCGGTCAAGTCCGCCCATGGCGCATCTCGGGTTTACATGCAGCCTGCCAGCGAGGGTACCGGTATCATTGCCGGCGGCGCCATGCGTGCCGTTCTCGAGGTTGCGGGTGTGCAGAACGTTCTGGCCAAGTGCTACGGCTCGACCAATCCAGTGAACGTGGTTTACGCCACCTTCAAGGGACTGAAGGAAATGCAGTCTCCGGAATCTGTGGCGGCCAAGCGTGGTAAGAGCGTCGAGGAGATTCTCTGATCATGGCAACTGTCAAAGTCACTCTGGTTAAGAGCCTGAATGGTCGTCTGGCCAATCACAAGGCCTGTGTCAAGGGCTTGGGCCTGCGGCGCATTGGTCATACCGTCGAAGTTCAGGATACCCCTGAGAATCGTGGGATGATCAATAAGGCTTATTACCTGCTGCGTGTGGAGGGTTGATCCATGCAACTGAACGATCTGCGTTCCGCTCCGGGTGCCCGGCGCGAAAAGCTGCGTCCGGGTCGTGGCATCGGTAGCGGCCTCGGCAAGACTGGCGGTCGGGGCCATAAAGGGCAGACTTCCCGCTCCGGCGGCAAGATTGCGCCCGGCTTCGAGGGCGGTCAGCAGCCTCTGCATCGCCGTCTGCCGAAGTTTGGCTTCACTTCCCTGAAAGCCATGGATCGTGCGGAAATTCGCACTTCCGAGCTGGCTAAGGTGGTCGGTGATGTCGTGACCCTGCAGTCGCTGAAGGATGCCGATTTGGTCAATCAAAGCGTCCGTCGCGTGAAAGTCATGCTATCTGGCGAGGTAGGCCGAGCCGTTATTCTGAAGGGAATCGCCGTCACCAAGGGTGCGCGTGCGGCCATCGAAGCAGCTGGCGGTAAAATCGAGGACTAAATGGCTAAGCAAGGTGCTCTCTCCGCACTCAGCAATGGCGGGTTGTCCGAGCTGTGGGCTCGGCTGCGGTTCCTGTTCCTGGCGATCATCGTCTATCGTATAGGCGCGCATATCCCGGTGCCAGGAATCAACCCCGACAGGCTCGCGGAACTGTTCCAGCAGAACGAGGGAACCATTCTTAGCCTGTTCAACATGTTCTCCGGTGGTGCGCTGGAACGGATGAGCATCTTTGCGCTGGGGATCATGCCGTACATTTCGGCATCGATCATCATGCAACTGATGACCGTGGTCAGCCCCCAGTTGGAGCAGTTGAAGAAGGAGGGCGAGGCCGGTCGTCGCAAGATCAGCCAGTATACCCGTTACGGGACACTTGCTCTGGCGATCATCCAGGCCTTCGGCATGTCCGTCGGTCTGGCCAGTCAGGGCGTCGCCTTTGCCGCCGATTTCGGCTTCTACTTCGTGGCTGTGAGCACCTTCGTGGCAGGTGCGATGTTCATGATGTGGCTGGGCGAGCAAATTACCGAGCGAGGCGTCGGTAACGGCATTTCGATGCTGATTTTTGCCGGGATCGTAGCCGGTCTGCCGGCGGCGATCGGTCAGTCGTTCGAGTCTGCCCGCCAGGGTGATATCAATATCGTCGCGCTGCTGGCCGTCGCGCTGCTGGCTGTGGCGATTATTGGCTTCGTGGTTTTCGTCGAGCGTGGCCAGCGGCGTATTGCGGTGCACTACGCCAAGCGCCAACAGGGTCGCAAGGTTTTTGCTGCACAGACCAGTCACTTGCCGCTGAAGGTGAACATGGCGGGGGTCATCCCGGCCATTTTCGCTAGCAGCATCCTGCTGTTCCCGGCGTCGCTGGGGTCGTGGTTCGGCCAGTCTGAAGGCATGGGTTGGCTTCAGGACATAGCGCAGGCCATTGCGCCCGGCCAGCCATTGAATATCATTCTTTTCAGTGTGGGGATCATTTTCTTCTGTTTCTTCTACACTGCGCTGATGTTCAATCCCAAGGATGTGGCGGAAAACTTGAAGAAATCGGGCGCTTTTATTCCGGGGATCAGGCCGGGTGAGCAGTCGGCTCGCTATATCGACGGCGTGTTGACCCGCCTGACCATTTTTGGCGCTCTCTACATGACGGCGGTCTGTCTGCTTCCGCAGTTCCTGGTGGTGGCAGCCAACGTGCCGTTCTATCTTGGCGGGACTTCGTTGCTGATCGTGGTGGTGGTTGTGATGGACTTCATGTCACAAGTGCAATCGCACCTCGTTTCGCACCAGTACGAATCCCTGATGAAGAAAAGCAGCCTGAAGGGCTACGGTGGCGGCATGCTCCGCTGATCTGCCCGTAAGGTTCGAGGAGTTGGTAATGAAAGTTCGTGCGTCGGTGAAAAAGCTCTGCCGCAACTGCAAGATCATCCGCCGCGACGGTGTCGTGCGCGTGATTTGCAGCGCAGAGCCGCGTCACAAGCAGCGCCAAGGCTGAGTGTGATCCTCGCGTGCTGAGCCCGGCAGCTAGTGTGCTGTCGGGTTGATTATTTTTTATTACAGCGCTAGTATCCTGCGCCCTATTTCTTGGCTTCCAGGGCGTGGGTAGCTGTCAATTGGAGTTCCACTGAATGGCCCGTATCGCAGGCGTCAACATTCCGGATAACAAGCATACTGTTATCTCGCTGACCTACATCTATGGTGTCGGTCGTACTACTGCACAGGCTATCTGTGCCGCCACCGGTGTCAATCCGGCAGCAAAGATCAAAGATCTGTCGGACGAGCAGATCGAACAACTGCGTGGCGAAGTGGCCAAGCTCACCACCGAGGGTGACCTGCGCCGCGAAGTCAACATGAAAATCAAGCGCCTGATGGATTTGGGCTGCTACCGCGGCCTGCGTCATCGTCGTGGCCTGCCGGTTCGCGGTCAGCGTACCAAGACTAACGCTCGTACCCGCAAGGGCCCGCGCAAGCCGATCCGCAAGTAATCGCATTCGCGAATCGACAGGAATCTAATCATGGCAAAACCTGCTGCTCGTCCTCGTAAGAAAGTTAAAAAGACCGTGGTGGATGGCATCGCCCATATCCATGCGTCCTTCAACAACACCATTGTGACCATCACTGATCGTCAGGGTAACGCCCTATCTTGGGCCACTTCCGGCGGCTCCGGCTTCCGTGGTTCGCGTAAGAGCACGCCGTTCGCTGCCCAGGTGGCTGCCGAGCGTGCCGGCCAGGCCGCTCTTGAGTACGGCCTGAAGAACCTCGACGTGAATGTCAAGGGCCCCGGCCCGGGTCGTGAATCAGCCGTACGCGCTCTTAATGCCTGCGGTTACAAGATTGCCAGCATTACCGACGTGACCCCGATCCCGCATAACGGCTGCCGCCCGCCGAAGAAGCGTCGCGTGTAATAGGAGACAGTGAAGAATGGCACGTTACATTGGTCCCAAATGCAAACTGTCCCGTCGCGAAGGCACTGACCTGTTCTTGAAGAGCGGCTCGCGCGCGCTCGAATCCAAGTGCAACGTCGAGTCGGCACCGGGTATCCATGGCCAGCGCCGCGGTCGCCTCTCCGAGTATGGCACCCAACTGCGCGAAAAGCAGAAGGTCCGCCGGATCTACGGCGTGCTGGAGCGCCAGTTCAGCGGTTACTATAAGGAAGCCAGTCGTCGCAAGGGCTCCACCGGTGAGAACCTGTTGCAGCTGCTTGAGTGTCGTCTGGACAACGTGGTCTACCGCATGGGCTTCGGTGCTACTCGTGCCGAATCCCGCCAACTGGTTTCGCACAAGGCCATTACTGTCAATGGTCAGGCCGTGAACATTCCATCTTACCAGATCAAGGCTGGTGATGTCGTAGCCGTTCGCGAAAAAGCCAAGAATCAGCTGCGCATCGCCCAGGCTCTCGAACTCTGTGGTCAGCGTGGCCGTGTCGAGTGGGTTGAAGTGGATACCGAGAAGAAGTCTGGCGTGTTCAAGAGCGTGCCGGCTCGCAGCGACCTGTCCGCCGACATCAACGAAAACCTGATTGTCGAGCTCTACTCCAAGTAAGGGCTAGAAAATAGGTATATCCATGCAGAGTTCGGTAAATGAGTTCCTGACCCCTCGCCACATCGATGTGCAAGCGGTCAGTCCGACCCGCGCCAAGATCACGCTTGAGCCTCTTGAGCGCGGTTTTGGTCATACCCTGGGCAATGCCCTGCGTCGCATCCTGCTGTCTTCTATGCCCGGCTGTGCAGTGGTCGAGGCCGAGATCGACGGCGTGCTTCATGAGTACAGCGCCATTGAAGGTGTGCAGGAAGATGTCATCGAAATCCTGCTCAACCTGAAGGGCCTGGCCATCAAGCTGCACGGTCGCGACGAAGTCACGCTGAGCCTGAGCAAAAAGGGCCCTGGCGCGGTCACCGCTGCCGATATTCAGCTGGATCATGATGTCGAAATCGTCAACGGCGCCCATGTAATCGCCAACCTGTCGGACAACGGCGTACTGAACATGAAGCTCAAAGTGGCTCGCGGACGTGGCTATGAGCCTGCCGACGCCCGCCAGAGCGATGAAGACGAGAGTCGCAGTATTGGCCGTCTGCAGCTCGACGCTTCCTTCAGTCCGGTCCGTCGGGTGGCCTACGTGGTGGAAAACGCCCGTGTCGAGCAGCGTACCAACCTGGACAAGCTGGTCATCGATCTGGAAACCAACGGTACCTTGGATCCCGAAGAGGCTATCCGCCGCGCCGCGACTATTCTGCAGCAGCAGCTGGCCGCGTTCGTCGACCTCAAGGGTGACGCCGCACCGGTAGTGGTGGAGCAGGAAGACGAGATCGATCCGATCCTCCTGCGTCCGGTTGACGATCTGGAGCTGACCGTACGTTCGGCCAACTGCCTGAAGGCGGAGAACATCTACTATATCGGTGACCTGATTCAGCGTACCGAAGTGGAGCTGTTGAAGACTCCGAACTTGGGTAAGAAGTCCCTGACCGAGATCAAGGACGTTCTGGCCTCCCGTGGTCTGTCCCTCGGTATGCGCCTCGACAACTGGCCGCCGGCAAGTCTTAAGAAGGACGACAAGGCTACGGCCTGAGCGTCATAACCACCGAACGAACAAGTTTGGTAAGGAATTGAACCATGCGTCATCGTAAAAGTGGCCGTCACCTGAGCCGCACCAGCGCACATCGCAAAGCCATGTTCCAGAACATGGCAGTGTCGCTGTTCGAGCACGAATTGATCAAAACCACCCTGCCCAAGGCCAAGGAGCTGCGCCGCGTCGCCGAGCCGCTGATCACCCTGGCCAAGGAAGACAGCGTCGCCAACCGTCGCCTGGCCTTCGACCGCACCCGCTCGAAGTCTGCCGTCGGCAAGCTGTTCAACGATCTGGGCAAGCGCTATGCCAACCGTCAGGGCGGCTATCTGCGCATTCTGAAGTGCGGTTTCCGGGCTGGTGATAATGCTCCCATGGCATACGTCGAGCTGGTTGACCGTCCGGCCGCTGGTGAATCCGCGGCTACCGAATAAGCGTTGTCTCGCTGAAAAGCTGAGCTAAGCTAAGCAGCTTGTGTGAAAGCATGCTGCAGCGGCTCAAACAAGCGCCCCGACTTGCTCGGGGCGTTTACTTTAGGGCTGTTGCCCGATTCTGCATGCGAACAAAAGCCTTCTCAGGCTCGTGGCGCCATTAGGGGCCAGGCCCCAGCGATGTTGATCGCTCGCTTGGGGTTGTAGGCTCGCACAGCTAGAGCCTGTTATTAACCCGTTCGTTTCTTGATCAGCCGGGTATTGCCAAGGCCTTGAGAGCAGTCGGCAACATCAGGCAAACAAAGGCTATGAAGTGAAAGCCCGCCAGCGTCGAGGCCAGGCGCTCGTAATCCCGACTCAGTCTTCGAAAGCGGGCCATCCAGCCGAAACTGCGCTCGACCACCCAGCGCCGGGGCAGCAGGATGAAGCCCTTCTTCGCTTCCGTGTGCTTGATCACTTCCAGCTGGATGCCATGCGCCTCTGCCTGCCGGGCCGCCGACTCGCCGCTGTAGCCCTGGTCGGCGAAGGCAACCTCCACCGCCTCACCGGTCACCCGCTGCACCTGCTCGGCGAGGGCGGCCACCTGGGCGCGGTCCTGTTCGTTGGCGGGCGTCACCCGCAGGGCGAGCAACTGCCCCAGCGTATCCACGGCCATATGCACCTTCGAGCCCTTGCGGCGTTTGGCCCCGTCATAGCCGGCCCGTGCGCCGCTTTCCGGCGTCGACTGCAGGGTGCGGCTGTCGAGGATCACGGCGCTGGGCTGAGCCTTGCGCTTGTCCGCCACCCGGATCAACTCGCGCACATCATGCAGCAGTTCCTCGAAGACGCCGGCCTCGATCCAGCGTCGGGTCTGCTGATACACCACCTGCCACGGCGGCAGATCATGCGGCATCTGCCGCCAGAGCAGGCCGCCGCGGACGATGTAGCGCAGGGCATTGAAGACCTCGCGCAGGCTGTGGACACGATGGGCGGAGGATTCGGGCATCAGCGCCAGATAGGGCGCCACGAAGGCCCACTCCTCATCGCTGACATCGGTGGGGTAGGGTTTTCGGGTTGTCGTCTGCATAACTGCAAACGATAACCAAAGCAGTGGTTAATAACAGGCTCTAGTGTGGTGAATCACAAGTTCGCTTCATTATTATTTCTTTGCAAGGCTCGAGCAGCCCTGCCGACAGAGGCCAGGATTTCACCTGCTCCCTTACTCCAGCGGAAAGGCCTTGGATTCTGGTTGTAGGTCGCCAGGTAATACTCGATGGACTGCTCGAGATCCTTCACGCTGGTATGGGCCTGGCGCTTTATCCACTTCTGGGTGAGCATCGAGAAAAAGCGCTCCACCCGATTCAGCCATGACGCAGACGTCGGGTGAAATGCACGTGATAACGCGGGTGCGCGACAAGCCAGGCACGCACCTTGTCGGTCTTGTGCACGGCATAGTTATCCATGATCAGGTGGATGGCCTTGTCGCTCTTGACCGTTTCCTCGATGGCCCTGAGAAACTCCAGGAATTCTGCGCTGCGGTGACGGCGCTTGAGACGTCCGATCACCTCGCCGGTGGCCACATCCAGGGCGGCAAACAAGGACGTCGTGCCATGGCGCTGATAATCATGGGTACGGGTCGCCGGATACCCAGGCTCCAGCGGCAGCCCCGGCTGTGTTCGATTGAGCGCCTGGATCTGGCTTTTCTCATCGACACACAGTACCAGCGCTTTATCAGGGGGATTTAGATAGAGCCCGACGATATCCTGCACCTTGTCGACAAAGGCAGGATCGGTGGACAGCTTGAAGGTGTGCTCCAGGTGGGGCTTGAGCCCGAAGGCTCGCCAGATACGCTGTACGCTCGCCGGTGAAATATGGGTGGCCTTGCTCATCCGGCGCGAGCTCCAATGACTGGCATCGTCGGGCCTGGTCTGCCGCACCCGGTCGACCACTTCCTGGACCTTTTCATCACTGATGCTGCGTGGGCGGCCTGAGCGCGGCTCGTCATTGAGGCCTTGCAGGCCCAAACGGGCGAAGCGAAGGCGCCACCTCGAAACGGTTTGCGCCGTAATGCCAAGCCGTCGAGCAATGGAAGAGCCGGACTCGCCTCGAGCGCAGGACAGAATGATCTCGGCGCGCAGCTGCATATCGGCAGGCCCCTTGTGCCTGGCTCGGCGGCGGGTGAGTTCGGCATGCTCTTGTTCGGTCAGTTCGATCCGAACGGCTGGGCGGCCTGTTTTCATCGCATGCCCTCCGAAAAACTCTGTCAGCTCCGCGGTAGACAAGATTTATCCTGAGTAGTTGTGATTCACCACACTAGGGTCATTTCCGTTTGCTCACCACCGAGCTGGCGCAGAAGGAGGTGGCTGTTGCCGAGCAGCCACTGCTTCAGGTTGCCAATGCGTGTACTCCTCGGACTTGGCCATATAGAGCTGCTGGCCACGATTGGAGTTTTTCAGGCTCAGCACTTTTCCGGCCTTAACGTCCAAGCGTTCCTGCTCCAGCGCTGCCTTGAGTTGCCTTGACCATCGGCTCCAGCGCATCCGGCTTGCGGGCCACGAACTGTTCCAGTTGCTGAGTCTCAATCAGCCCCTGGTAGGTCAAGTTGTCGGCGCTGTTGGCGTTGCAACTGCTCCAGAGGCGCCTTGACGACTGAGCGATCTAGCGTTTCGCCGACCTCGTCCAGCTTCGCCAGATACTCGGCAATGTTCTTGTTCAGAGTTATCTATGGACACTTAAGGTGTTTGGGGCTCAGCTGTCGACGCGCTTGAGGTTGCCGTCTGAAATTTGCTGTCATTTACGGCTAGCCGCTCTCCGGCGAACAGCCCGATCCGGTTGCAGAATTATACGAAGGCTCGACAGCTGACCTCCTGAGGCTCGGGTCTATTATCCTTGTGAAGGTCAGCCATGCTTTTGAAGCCCGGAGCCAGGCGCTCCAGCAGGCGCATGGTCTCGACATTAGGCTGTCTGGGCCACGGAAGGAGCGAATGCGCTGGCAATAACCAGGCAGATAGAGCTTAGGCAGGTCGACCCGATCATCGGCAGGGGCGTCCAGTCTTATTCGCTTGAGTCTTGGCAAGGATCTTTACCGGTACTAAACGGAAAAGTCGACCTCGCCAAGGACTGACTTTTTGCCTTGAGCTCTCTTGTCAGGCCCGGTCACGCTCCAGTAAGGGCTTGAGAAAGCGACCGGTATGGGAGCGCTCCATATACGCAATCTCTTCGGGTGTTCCGGTGCCGATGATGCTGCCTCCTCGCGAGCCACCTTCGGGGCCAAGGTCGACAATCCAGTCGGCTGTCTTGATCACATCCAGATTATGCTCGATCACTACCACTGTATTGCCATGGTCGCGCAAGCGGTGCAGCACGTCCAGCAGCTGTTGGATATCGGCGAAATGCAGCCCTGTGGTAGGTTCGTCGAGGATATACAGGGTTTTGCCGGTATCTCGTTTCGACAGCTCGCGGCTCAGCTTGACCCGTTGCGCCTCGCCGCCGGACAAGGTCGTGGCGCTTTGGCCTAAGCGAATGTAGGAGAGGCCGACGTCAATAAGCGTCTGCAGCTTGCGCGCCACTGCCGGTACGGCATCGAAGAAATCGCGCGCCTCCTCGATGGTCATTTCTAGCACTTCATGGATGTTTCGCCCCTTGTACTTTATCTCTAGCGTTTCACGGTTGTAGCGTTTGCCTTTGCAAACGTCGCAGGGAACGTAGATGTCGGGGAGAAAGTGCATCTCCACCTTGATTACACCGTCACCTTGACAGGCCTCACAGCGCCCCCCCTTGACGTTGAAGGAGAAGCGCCCAGGGTTGTAGCCGCGCGAGCGCGACTCCGGGACCCCGGCGAACAGTTCGCGGATAGGTGTGAAGAGCCCGGTATAGGTGGCTGGATTCGAGCGAGGGGTCCTGCCGATCGGGCTCTGGTCGATATCGACCACCTTGTCCAAATGCTGTAAGCCATCGAAGCTGTCGTGCGGGGCGATTTCCAGTGAGCTAGTGCCGTTCAAGGCCGTGGCGGTGAGGGGAAACAGGGTGTTGTTGATCAGGGTCGACTTGCCCGAGCCGGACACCCCGGTAATGCAGGTGAAAAGGCCCACCGGTATTTCCAGATCGACATTCTGCAGATTGTTGCCACGGGCTCCTTTGAGCATGAGGAGTCTCTGGGCGTCACGGGGGGTGCGTTCGGCCGGTACCTTGATTTTGACTCGGCCGGAGAGGTACTTGCCGGTCAGCGAGTCGGGGTGGGCCATCACTTCGGCCGGCGCACCCTCGGCGACGACCTGTCCGCCGTGCACACCGGCACCGGGACCGATATCGACCAGATAGTCGGCTAGACGGATGGCATCCTCGTCGTGTTCAACCACGATCACCGTATTGCCCAAGTCGCGCAGATGGGTGAGGGTGGCCAGCAGACGTTCGTTGTCGCGCTGGTGCAGACCGATGGAGGGCTCGTCGAGGATGTACATGACACCGACCAGACCTGCACCGATCTGGCTGGCCAGGCGGATGCGCTGTGCCTCGCCGCCGGACAGGGTGTCGGCGCTGCGATCAAGGGTCAGGTAGTCGAGGCCGACATTGACCAGGAACTGCAGGCGTTCGCGGATCTCTTTGAGGATCTTCCCGGCAATCTCGCCGCGTCGACCGGTCAGCGATAGATCGGCGAAGTAACCGCAGGCATCGCCCACCGGCAGGGCGGTGACGGCCGGCAGGGTCTTTTCGCCAACCCAGACATGCCGGGCTTCGCGGCGCAGTCGGGTACCGCGGCAGTCGGGGCAGGGCTGGCTGCTGAGCAGCTTGGCCAACTCCTCGCGCACGCTGGCGGATTCGGTTTCGCGGTAACGGCGCTCGAGGTTGGCAATGATCCCTTCGAAGGGATGCGCCCGCACGACGATGTCACCACGATCATTGAGATAGCGGAAATTGATGCTCTCGCGGCCGCTGCCCTGCAGCAGGATCTTTTGCTGTGCGGCCGGCAACTCCTCGAACGGCTCTTCGAGGCTGAACCCATAGTGCTCCGCCAGTGAGCCGAGCATCTGGAAGTAGTAGACATTGCGCCGGTCCCAGCCGCGAATCGCGCCTGCGGCGAGGGACAACTTGCCGTTGACCAGCCTGCGCGGATCGAAGAACTGTTTGACGCCCAGGCCGTCGCAGGAGGGGCAGGCGCCGGCCGGGTTGTTGAAGGAAAACAGCTTGGGCTCCAACTCGCCTATCGAGTGGCCGCAGTGCGGGCAGGCGAAGCGTGCGGAGAAGATCAACTCGTCGCCGGCCTCACCTTCCATCGGCACCACCAAGGCGATCCCGTCAGCCAGTTTCAAGGCTGTTTCGAAAGATTCGGCCAGGCGCTGCTGCAGATCGCCACGTACCTTGAAACGGTCGACCACCACGTCGATGCTGTGCTTCTTCTGCTTGTCCAGTTTGGGCAGCTCGTCCAGCTCGAAGAGTCGGCCGTCGACCCGGGCGCGGACGAAGCCCTGGGCACGCAACTCCTCGAACACAGAGAGGTGTTCGCCCTTGCGCTCGCGAACCACCGGGGCCAGCAGCATCAGCTTGCTGCCTTCCGGCAGTGCCAGCACCTGATCGACCATCTGGCTGACGGTCTGTGCCTCCAGCGGCACGTCGTGTTCCGGGCAGCGCGGGGTACCGACCCTGGCATAGAGCAGGCGCAGATAGTCGTAGATTTCGGTGATGGTGCCGACGGTGGACCGCGGATTGTGCGAGGTGGATTTCTGCTCGATGGAGATCGCCGGCGAGAGCCCTTCGATGGCATCGACATCAGGCTTTTCCATCATCGACAGGAATTGCCGGGCATAGGCCGAGAGGGACTCCACATAGCGGCGCTGCCCTTCGGCATAGAGTGTGTCGAAGGCCAGCGAGGACTTGCCGGAGCCGGACAGGCCGGTGATGACGATCAGTTTGTCGCGGGGCAGGGTCAGGTCGATGTTCTTCAGGTTGTGGGTACGTGCCCCACGGATCAGGATCTTGTCCAAAGCGGCCTCGCATGGCGGGCGGAAATCCGCGAGTATACGGCGCGCCGGGGGAGGGCGGGAAACGCCCGGCCCGGCTGGCATGGGCTGGCCGGGATGCGGCTGGTAGAATCGCGCCTTTTCACGAGGGTTGAAGCATGCACGACCGCGAACGCATGAGTGGCAGCGAAATCCGGGCGGGAGGCGGGCTGGCGCTGGTGTTCGCCTTTCGCATGCTGGGCATGTTCATGGTACTGCCGGTGCTCGCCACCTATGGCATGGATCTGAAGGGGGCCACGCCGGCCTTGATCGGTCTGGCGATCGGGGCCTATGGCTTGACCCAGGCGGTGCTGCAGATTCCTTTCGGTATCCTTTCCGACCGTATTGGCCGGCGTCCGGTCATTTATGTCGGCCTGGTGATCTTTGCCGTCGGCGCAGCGTTGGCGGCCAATGCCGACTCCATCTGGGGCGTCATCGCCGGCCGCGTGCTGCAGGGCGCCGGAGCCATCTCGGCGGCTGTCATGGCCCTGCTCTCCGACTTGACCCGTGAGCAGCACCGCACCAAGGCCATGGCCATGATCGGCATGAGCATCGGCCTGTCATTCGCTGCCGCCATGGTGATCGGTCCGCTGCTGACCAGTGCCTTCGGCCTGTCCGGACTGTTCTGGGCGACGGCGGGCATGGCCTTGTTCGGTATCCTGCTTGTCGCCGTGCTGGTGCCGGTAGCGCCGCGAGCCCTGCAGCATCGCGAATCCGCCGTGGCGCGCCAGGCCCTGGGTGCCACGCTGCGTCATTCCGACCTGCTGCGCCTGGATTTCGGCATCGGCGCGCTGCATGCGATCCTCATGGCTACCTTCGTCGCCCTGCCGCTGGCCCTAGTGGAGCGGGGCGGCTTGCCCCGGGAGGAGCACTGGTGGGTCTACCTGGTCGCCCTGTTCGTGGGCTTCTTCGGGATGGTCCCCTTCATCTTCTATGCTGAAAAGAGGCGGCAGATGAAGCGGGTGTTCTGCGCGGCGGTGGCCACGCTGTTGTTCTGCGAACTGTATTTCTGGCTGTTTGGCGGCAGTCTGACGGCCTTGGTGCTGGGGGCCGTGGCCTTCTTCACTGCCTTCAATCTGCTGGAGGCGTCCTTGCCCTCTCTGGTCAGCAAGGTCGCTCCGGCGGGGGGCAAGGGGACGGCAATGGGGGTGTACTCCACCAGTCAGTTCCTCGGTGCGGCACTGGGCGGGATCTTCGGCGGCTGGTTGTATCAGCAGGGCGGGCTGGGTGCGGTATTCGTCGGCTGTGCACTGCTCTGCGCCCTGTGGCTGGCGATAGCTGTTACCATGCGCGAACCTCCCTACGTGACCAGCCTGCGCTTGCCGCTGTCGCCCGCAGCCTTGCGCGATGTGGCCCTGCGCGAGCGTTTGTTGGCCGTGCCCGGAGTGGCAGATGCCGAAGTGGTGGCCGAGGAGGCTGCCCTGTATATCAAAGTGGATACCCAGAAACTGGACCGCACGTCCCTCGAGCGCCTGATCGACCCGGCGCCGGTGCGTGCTGAAGCCTAGGAGAACGTTATGGCCCGTGGGGTTAACAAAGTCATTCTGATCGGCAACGTCGGCGGCGACCCGGAAACCCGCTACCTGCCCAATGGCAATGCGGTCACCAACATCACCTTGGCCACCACCGACAGTTGGAAAGACAAGCAGACTGGCCAGCAGCAGGAGCGTACCGAATGGCACCGCGTGGTGTTCTTCGGCAAGCTCGCCGAGATTGCCGGCGAATACCTGCGCAAGGGGTCACAGTGCTACGTCGAGGGCCGTCTGCAGACCCGCAAGTGGCAGGGCCAGGACGGTCAGGACCGCTACACCACCGAAATCGTCGTCGACATGAACGGCACCCTGCAACTCCTAGGCGGGCGTGGCGGCAATGCCGACGAGGCCCCGCGTGCGCCGCGCCCCCCGCGCGAGCCGCAGCAGCAGGCCCCAGCCCCCAGTCGCGTCCCGCTCCGCAGCAGGATCGGCAGCCGCCAGCGCCGGACTACGACAGCTTCGACGACGACATTCCGTTCTAGGCCGGCTTTCCCGCCTGTCTTGCGGCGGGCGGGAGTTCAGGCGCTCGGTGCCTGTAAATGCTCCCTGTTGCTGCAAGCAACGCGAAATGTTTGGCATAGAGCACCAAGAGCTAAGCGACGATCGCGACGCGCAACCGAAGCGGCGCTCTAATTCGGCAGCTTCTGCCGCAGTGGCGAGTCACGGCCTACCCAGGCTGCTGGGAATCTCTCCCATGGTTCCATGACCGATCCCATGGCGGCCTCGATCAAACCGATCCAAGAGGTATCGCACCTGCCGGAGCCGACTCTCTTTGCCTTGTGCATGGCGCTGCTGAAGGGCATCGGCGGTCTGTCGCTGGCGGTCGGCTTGGCCATCCGGTCGCGGGCTGCCCTGATGGCAGGGCAGATGCTGGCGAGTACTCACATTCTCAGGCCGACTTGGTGTGGATCGACCGCGGAATCCAACATCTGCTGCCGATGCCGTTTCTGTCGGTCTACATTGTCTTCAGGGGCGCAGGGTGCTTTCCGCTTGGTCGTGTTTTGCGAAGCGGCTTCTGAGGCGCGTTCCGCGCCGTGGCGCTGGCAGTAGTGACGTGCACGGTCGAAAGCCGCACAATAACGCGCAATTGCCGGGAATGGTTTGGCCGACCCGGTGCCGATCACTGCAGATGATGGACCGCTTCCGGCCTTTCCATGCATTCATTCCTTCTGCCAACCCAGGATAGTCTCATCCCATGCATATGCGCCTGATGCTACTGGGCGGTGGCAGCGCCTTGGGGCGAGCCCTGATACACCTGGGTGCCGAGGCCGACATCAGCTTTCTGGCTCCGCGTCCGCCCGAACAGGGTTGGGATTCGGCTAGCCTGACCCTTCTGCTCGACGAGACCCGCCCCGAGGCCCTGGTCAATCTCGCCTACTACCATGATTGGTTTCAGGCCGAGACCCTCGATGCGGCGCGTCTGGCCACTCAGGAGCGGGCTACTGAGCGCCTGGCTGAGCTTTGTCAACATCATCAGATCATTCTGATGCAGCCGTCCAGTTACCGGGTCTTCGACGGTGCCCGCGCCACAGCCTACAGCGAGAAGGACGAGCCGCTGCCGCTCGGGTCGCGAGGACAATCTTTGCTGCGCATCGAGCAGAGCGTGCGCGCGATCTGTCCCTGGCATGTGCTGCTGCGTTTCGGCTGGCTATACGACGACAGTCCTGACGGACTGCTCGGGCGCTTTCTCCAGCGTGCCGAGCAGGAAAGTGTGCTGACGCTCGCCGATGACCGGCGCGGCAACCCGACCCTGGTGGACGACGCCGCACGGGTGATGCTCGCTGTGCTCAAGCAACTGGATTGCCGGGCGCCGCTGTGGGGCACCTATCATTACGGCGGCCACGAGGCGACCACCGCGCTGGCCTTCGGTCAGGCGGTCCTCGGCGAGGCGCGTGTCCACCGCCGGCTGGTCGTCGAGGATATCCAGGCCCAGCCGCACGGAGCGAGCCCGGACGCGGCCGAAGAACCACAGCATGCGGTGCTATCCTGCAAGAAGGTTCTCAACACCTTCGGCATCAAGCCGCGTGCCTGGCGCGCCGGTTTGCCGAACCTGCTGGATCGCTATTATCGCCATGTCTGATCTGCCTGTTCTGGTCACCGGGGGCGCCGGCTTCATCGGCTCGCATCTGGTCGACGCGCTGCTCGCCAAAGGGTATTCCGTGCGCGTGCTGGACAACCTGTCCAGCGGCAAGCCGGACAATCTGCCGCTCGGCGATTCCCGTCTCGAACTGGTCGAGGGCGATGTCGCCGATGCCACCCTGCTGCGGAAGCTCATGGGCGGCTGTGCCGCTGTGGTCCATCTGGCAGCCGTGGCTTCGGTTCAGGCTTCTGTGCTCGACCCGGTAGGAACCCACCGGAGCAATTTCATCGGCACCCTGAATGTCTGCGAGGCGATGCGCGAGCAAGGAGTCAGGCGTGTGCTGTTCGCCTCCAGTGCCGCGGTCTACGGCAACAACGGAGAAGGCGAGGCGATCGACGAGGACACGCCGAAGGCGCCGCTCACGCCCTATGCGGCGGACAAGCTGGCCAGCGAGCATTACCTTGACTTCTATCACCGCCAGCACGGGCTGGAGCCGGTGATCTTCCGTTTCTTCAATATCTACGGGCCGAGGCAGGACCCGTCGTCGCCCTACTCGGGCGTAATCAGCATCTTCACCGAGCGTGCCGCGAAGCGCTTGCCGATAACCCTGTTCGGCGATGGCGAGCAGACCCGCGATTTCGTCTACATCGCCGATCTCGTCGCGGTGCTGCTGCAGGCCTTGGAGGCGCCGCAGGTCCTGCCGGGAGCGGTGAATGTCGGATTGAACCGCAGCCTCAGCCTGAACCGGCTGCTCGAGGAAATCTCGACCTTGTTCGGCGGTCTTCCGGAGGTGCGCCGAGAGACCGCCCGTCCGGGCGATATTCGTCACTCGCGGGCGAACAACCGACGCCTGCTGGAGCGCTATCGACTGGCCGAGCCAACCTCGATGGCTGCCGGTCTGGCCTGCCTGCTGGGACAGGCACAGCCGTGACGGCCGGCACCTGCAGAAGAGAGACGTGGGAAAAGAAAAAGGCGCCATCTGGCGCCTTTTTCGCTGGAGGGTGGGTTCAGAACTTGTAGCCCAAGGCGACCATGTAGACCCAGGGGTTGACGTCCACGTCGACGGTGACCTTCTTGTCGTTCAGGTAGGTGGTGGCTTTGGTCTCGATGTCGATGTAGCGCACCTGGGCGTTGAGCATCAGGGTGTCGGTCAGCATGTAGTCCACGCCCACCTGGGCGGCCAGGCCGATGGAATCCTGCATGTCCAGGCCGCTGAAGCCCTTGTGCTCGGCGGCCTTGCCCAGTTTGGTCTCGAAGATGTAGGTGTAGTTGATGCCGACCCCGGCGTAGGGCTGGATGGTGGCGTTGGGCGACAGCGGGTAGTAGACCAGGCTGACGGTCGGCGGCAGCTGCTTGAAGTCGCCCAGGCGGCCATCCAGGTTGGCGGGAAGACCCTTGGCTTTCACCTCGTGGGTGAAGGGGGTGGCGGCCAGGTATTCGATGCCGACGTGGTCGGTCAGCATGTAGAGGTAGTTCAGGCCGAGTTGGGTATCGCTGTCGAGCGTGGCCTTGGTGCCGGAGAGCTTGCCGGCGCCGGCGAGGCGGATGTCCTCACTGTCTTCGCGGGGGTCGACGGTGACTGCACCAGCCCGCAGGATGATGTCGCCGCGCTCATGTGCACTGACGTAGGGGGCTGCCAGGGCCATGGTGACCAGGGAAAGGGCGAACAGTGAGTTGCGCATGGTCTTGCTCCTAAAGGCCAGTGAAGTTGTCGGCCTTTAATATGTTTGGTTCTTGGGCTCCATATTAGGCCGTTCGCCTTAAGCTGTTTTGATTCAACTCAATAAATAATGGCCACTATATTCATGCCAATTATTGGGGGCTGGACCGGTTGTTTGAGTGCGCTTGATGCATGTCAAAAGGGGCAGGCCTGGTCCGCCAGGCGGTCGTTACCGTTTGTGCTTTCTTGATTTGAATCAAGGCCCGCTCTCGAGGTTCTTCTGCTGCTTCCGATAACTTGAAGGAGAACTTGCAGTTAATATTGGTCGGAAAAATCTTTGGGGATCGAAGACCCTTTGATCCGCATCAATACGGGTATTGATTGATGGAGCTTTTGGGGCGTTGAGCAATCCGTTTTCATTGTGCGGCACGATGTCGCGGAAACAAAAAAGGCGCCATCTGGCGCCTTTTTCGCTGGAGGGTGGGTTCAGAACTTGTAGCCCAAGGCGACCATGTAGACCCAGGGGTTGACGTCCACGTCGACGGTGACCTTCTTGTCGTTCAGGTAGGTGGTGGCTTTGGTCTCGATGTCGATGTAGCGCACCTGGGCGTTGAGCATCAGGGTGTCGGTCAGCATGTAGTCCACGCCCACCTGGGCGGCCAGGCCGATGGAATCCTGCATGTCCAGGCCGCTGAAGCCCTTGTGCTCGGCGGCCTTGCCCAGTTTGGTCTCGAAGATGTAGGTGTAGTTGATGCCGACCCCGGCGTAGGGCTGGATGGTGGCGTTGGGCGACAGCGGGTAGTAGACCAGGCTGACGGTCGGCGGCAGCTGCTTGAAGTCGCCCAGGCGGCCATCCAGGTTGGCGGGAAGACCCTTGGCTTTCACCTCGTGGGTGAAGGGGGTGGCGGCCAGGTATTCGATGCCGACGTGGTCGGTCAGCATGTAGAGGTAGTTCAGGCCGAGTTGGGTATCGCTGTCGAGCGTGGCCTTGGTGCCGGAGAGCTTGCCGGCGCCGGCGAGGCGGATGTCCTCACTGTCTTCGCGGGGGTCGACGGTGACTGCACCAGCCCGCAGGATGATGTCGCCGCGCTCAT
Source organism: Azotobacter tropicalis (assembly GCF_059739045.1). Taxonomy (NCBI): domain Bacteria; kingdom Pseudomonadati; phylum Pseudomonadota; class Gammaproteobacteria; order Pseudomonadales; family Pseudomonadaceae; genus Azotobacter; species Azotobacter tropicalis. The sequence goes on along the minus strand of NZ_AP046059.1, from coordinate 2,243,530 downwards.
GTGCACTGACGTAGGGGGCTGCCAGGGCCATGCCGACCAAGGAAAGGGCGAAGAAGGATTTGAACTTGGCCATGGCGAACTCCCGAAGAAGTATTTTTGTATGGAGTTAATGTTAATAAGTTCCGGCAGGCCAGCCTTGATTTGCCTCAATAAAACAATCGGATTGCTTTCTTATTGGGGTGGGCACTAAAAAAGTAAGTGTTATTAATGGAGGAGATATTCGGAAAGTTGCCGATTGGAATGATTTGTTGCAATGGGAAAGTCTGTTTTGCGGCGAAACGAAAAGAGCTTTCGTAAGAGATTTGAATTGCCGGTAAGCGTCGGCAATTAATACTGCGAAGGAACGAGGGCGGGGATCTGCTATTACTACTGGATAAGGGAGTCGGAAGGCTCCTCGTGGAAGCGCTCTTCCTGTTGGGGTAAAGGATATTTTGCTCAGGCGTCCTCGTGTTGACCTGGCGCAATAAAAGTTCCCTGGCTCTTTTGCTTTTCGATAGATGCGTGATGTAGATCACAAAATTTGGCTTCAGCGGCGCAGATGCCGCCTGTCGCCATCTGCGACGGACGTCTTTTCGCAGCCTCGGGCAGAAGCTGCAATGGTTGCTCCGGGTAGCTCTTCTACGCTGTGCCTTGCCGAGGAGGCTCCGTATGACCTCTTGCTCCCGCTATCTGTTGACGGCTGTCCTACTCCTGGCCAGCCAGCCGCTGCTGGCGGCGTCGCTGGAGGCGGCGCTGGACGAGAGCCAGCACCTGGCCGAGGAGGCGAAGGCCTCGCAAGCTCGCGTCGAGGCGCTGGACGATGCCAGCCGGGCTATGCTCAATGAGTACCGCGTCGCCATCCAGCAGGCCGAAGCCTTGAAGGGCTACAACGTCCAGATGCGCGAAATGACCATCGTCCAGAGCAAGGAGCTGGTCAGCTACCAGCAGCAACTGGCGGATATCGAGCGCACCCAGCAGGCGGTGGCGCCACAGATGCAGCGCATGGTCGAGGTGCTGGGCGAGTTCATCGCTGCCGATCTGCCGTTTCTTCGTGAGGAGCGCGGCGACCGGCTGGCGCAATTGCAGGGGTTGCTACCGCAGCCGGGTATTTCCCTGGCCGAGAAGTACCGGCGCATCCTCGAGGCCTACCAGATCGAGAGCGACTATGGCCGCACCCTCGAGGCATGGCGCGGCGAACTGCACGCAGAGGGCGACCTGCGCAGCGTCGAGTTCTTCCGCCTGGGCCGAGTGATGCTTTATTACCAGACCCTCGATGGCCATGAGAGCGGCTGGTGGAACCCACAGGCGAAGCGCTGGGAAGCGCTCGACGGCAGCGTCCGCCGCCCGCTGGCCCAGGCCATCGGCATGGCCCGCCAGCAACTGGCGCCAGCCTATCTGCAGCTGCCCATCAGGACCTTGACCCGGGAGACTAGGCCGTGAGCCCCCGTCTGTTCCTCCTCGCTATCCTGGGGCTGTTCTCCCCTGTCCTCCAGGCGGCCGCTCTCCTGACTCCCGATCAGCTGCTCGAGCGCATCCGCAGCGAGCGTGCCGCCGAAGTCCAGGCCATGGCCGAGCGGGAAAGGGCCTTCCTCGCCGAGCGCGGTGAGCAGGCCAGGCTGCTCGCCGCCGCACATGCCGAGTTGGCGGCACAGAAGGTCGAGGCCGAGCGGCTGAAGGCCGAGTTCGACCGTCAGGCGGCTTTGCTGGCCGAGCAGGAAAAGCAACTGGCCCTGCGTACCGGCACTTTTGGCGAGCTGTTCGCCGTGGTCCGCCAGAGTGCCGGAGATATCGCCGGGCAGTGGCAGGACAGCCTGCTCAACGCGCAGTACCCAGGGCGTCTGACACACCTCGAGGCGCTGGCGAAAAGCAAGGCCTTGCCCTCCAGCGAGGATCTCGACGGCTACTGGATGACCCTGCTCGAAGATCTCGCCGCCAGCGGCCGGGTCGAGCGGGTCGAACTGCCGGTGGTGGGCCTTGACGGCCAGCGCAAGAGCCAGCCGGTGCTGCGTGTCGGCACCTTTTCCGCCTTTGGCGAGGCGGGCTTCTTGCGCTACGACGCAGAGGCTGGCGAGTTGCTGGCCGCCGCCAGCCAGCCTTCCGGCGGCGATCGGGTGAAGGCTTATCTGGAGAGCGGCGGCGCCCTTGCCGAGCTGCCCATCGACCCCACGCGCGGCGTCCTGCTGGCCCAGCTGCAACGCGAGCCGAGTTTCTGGGATCGCCTGCAGCAGGGCGGGCTGGTCGGCTGGGTGATCGTCGCCCTCGGCCTGTTCGGTCTGTGCCTCGCCGCCTGGCGGATGGTCTATCTCGCTGGCGTCGCCCGCCGCGTCAGGGCCCAGTTGCAGGACCTCGGTACGCCCCGCGACGACAATCCCCTAGGGCGGGTCCTCGGCGTGCTCGGGCCGAAGCCGCAACTGGGCGATCTGGAAACCCTGGAGCTCAAGCTGGACGAGGCGATCCTCCTGGAGGCTCCGCTGCTGGAGCGCGGCCAGGGCCTGATCAAGCTGATCAGCGCCGTGGCGCCGCTGCTCGGCCTGCTCGGCACCGTGACCGGCATGATCGTCACCTTCCAGGCCATCACCCAGAGCGGCGGCGGCGACTCGCGGCTGATGGCCGATGGCATCTCCCAGGCCCTGGTGACCACCGTACAGGGGCTGGTGGTGGCCATCCCCATGCTGTTCCTGCACAGCCTGCTGGCCGGTCGCAGCAAAGCGCTGGTCCAGTTGCTCGAGCAACAGAGCGCCGGCCTGGTCGCTTTGCACCTGTCGGGAGCGCCGCGCCGTGACTGATCTGTACCTCCACTGGCTGCGGCTGGTCGACAGCGGCCACGCACTGCTCGACTTCATGGCCGCCGGCGGGCCGGAGATGTGGGTCCTGGCGGGACTCTGCGTGATCTACTGGACGCTGGTGTTCGAGCGCCTGTGGTTCATGCGTCGGGTATTCCCGCGCTGGGCCGAGGCGCGCCGCCAAGACTGGGGAGCGATCAGCCAGCAGCCCGGCACCTGGCAACGCGCGGTGCGCACCGCCTGGCTGGCCCAGGCCCGGCAGAAGCTCGCCGGCCCCCTGCGCTTCGGCAAGGTCCTGGTGGCGCTGTACCCGCTGCTTGGCCTGCTGGGCACCGTCAGCGGCATGATCGCGGTATTCGACGTGCTGGCCCTGAGCGGGGTCGCCAATCCGCGCAGCATGGCCGCCGGGGTCTGGCGGGCGACCCTGCCGACCATGGCCGGCATGGTCCTGGCCATCACCGGCCTGTTCAGCCTGGCGCGGCTGGAGCGCAGCGCCGAGCGCATGCTCGAGCGGCTGGCCGACCAGTTGCGTCACGACTGAGCGGAGGCATCGACGATGAAGATGCGCCGCCACCACTACCAGCAGGACGAGGAGGTCGGCATCGATCTGACGCCGATGCTTGATGTGGTCTTCATCATGCTGATCTTCTTCATCGTCACCAGCTCCTTCATCAAGGAGTCCGGTGTCGAGGTCCAGCGCCCGCAGGCGGACACCGCCAGTGCCCAGGACAAGGGCAACATCCTGATCGCGGTGACCGCCGACGGCCAGGTCTGGATCGACAGGCAGATCGTCGATGTGCGCAGCGTGCGCGCCCATGTCGAGCGCCTGCGTGCCGACCAGCCCAACGGTGCGGTGCTGGTTCAGGCCGACCGCGACGCGCGGACCGGGCTGGTCGTGCAGGTGATGGACCAGGCGCGGCAGGCCGGCGTGACCGATGTGGCGCTGGCCGCCGGTGCGGACGTGCGCTGATGCGTCTGCCACTGTCCTTTGCCGTCGCCTGCCTGGTGACCCTAGCGCTGTTCTCGCTGATGCTCAGCCTGGTCGATCTGCCGGGCGGCAAGGTTCCCGAGGACCCGCTCAATGTCGGCCATTTCGTGCGAATAGGGGCGGTCGAGCCGAGCCGTGCGAGCGCCAGCCGGCAGCCGGCGCCGGACCTGCCGCAAGCCAAGGCATTGCCGACGCCGGCGACCCCGCTGGCGCCGGTTGCCGCCGCGCCCGTATCCCGGCTGCCGAGCCTCGATCTGGAAATCCCGGCTCTGTCGAGCAGGATCGGTGTCGCCAGTGCGCCGGCTCCGACTCTGGAGGGGCTGGCCGCCGCACCGGCCGCATCCGGCCCGGCATCGACGTCGGCCGCGGCCGGCTCCGCAGAGAGCGGCAGCGGCGGGGCAACTGGCGGCAGCGGGAGCGGAGCCGGCGAGGCCGGCCCGTCCGCGGGGGTGGAAAGCGATGTGCGGCCGCTCAACGACGTCCGTCCGCGCTATCCGCAAGAGGCCCTGCAGCGCGGCATCGAGGGGCATGTGAAGCTGGCCTTCACCATCAACCGCGCCGGCAGCGTGGAGAACATCCGCGTGCTGGAAGCCTCGCCGCCCGGTGTTTTCGAGCGCGAGGCGCGCAGCGCCGCCGCCCGCTGGCGCTTCGCACCGCGTACCGAGAGCGGCCGGGCTGTCGACCGCGAAGCGTTCAAGACCCTGTATTTCAAGATTCGCAAGGGGGATTGAGATGCGCCGTCTGGTGTTTTTGCTGCTTGTGCTGACGGCGGCGGCGCAGGCGACGCAAAACGTCGACTCTACTGTGCTCCAGGCCCTGCAGGCGGCGCAGGCGGCGCAGCAGAGGGGCGATCGTGCGGCTGCCCGGCGCGTCCTGGAGGGCGTCAAGGGTGCACCGGGCAGTCTCGAGGAGGCATTGCTCTGGCGCAGCCGCGGCTATCTGGCCTGGGCCGAGGGCCACACCGTGCGAGCCATCGAGCTGCTGTCCAAGGCGCTGGCCAGCGGCAGGCTGGACAAGGAGGTGGCAGCCCGCGAGCGCCTCAACCTGGCCAGGCTGAACGCCGCCGAGGGCCGCCATGCCCAGGTGGTCGAGCTGCTCGCGGCGCTTTCCGCCACGGCCGATGGGGAGGTCCTGCTGATGCTGGCGCAGGCCTATCAGGGGCTGGGGCAGCCCGACAGGGCCCTGCCGCTGGCCGAGCGCTATGTAGAAGTCACTCCGGCGGCGACGGACAGCTGGCTGCGCTTTCTGGTCGCTGCCAGCGCCGATCTCAGGCGTTGGCCTGTCGCCGAGCGCTGGCAGCGCCAGCTGCTGGCCCGCCATCCCGACGAGATCGGCCAATGGCGCCAGCTGGCCGCCCTGCAGCAGAGGAGCGGTGCGGGGCACAAGGCGCTGGCGACCTTGCGCACGGCCTACAGCAAGGGGCTGCACTTCAGCGAACGCGAACTGGACGATCTCGTGCTGCTGGCCGCGGGGGCCGGCCAGCCTTGGCAAGGGGCCAGGCTGCTGGCCGTGCTGCTGCAGAACGGCGTCCTGGCCCGCACTGCGGCCCGCGAGGAGCGCCTCGGCCTGCTCTGGTGGCAGGCCCGCGACCGGCCGCGGGCGACCGAGGTGTTCGGCCGTCTCGCCGCCAGCTCGAACAACCCAGGCCACTGGTTGAGTCTTGCCCAGCTGGAGCTGGAACAGGCCCACTGGCTGCTGGGGCTGGACGCGCTGAAGCGCGCCGAGCAGGCCGGCGCGGCCGGCAGTCAGATACGCGTCTGGCGCGAGTGGGCGGAAAGCGAGCTGGCCTTCGAGCGCGACCGGCCTCTGGCCGGGGCCGACTGAGCGGCGGTAGCCTCGCCGGCTTCATTGCTCCAGCTGGTAGGGATAGACCTTGCTGGTCGTCATCCGGTAACCCGCCGTGGCCAGCTCGCTGCTGGTCTGCTCGACCTGTAGCTTGCCCTCCACCCAGTACGGCTGGTACAGCACGTCGAGCTGCACGCCCGGCTCGTTGCGCACGTGCACGATCTGGTTCGACGGCGGCGGCGGCACATGGATGCAGGCGCCGAAGTAGGGCACCAGCAGGAACTCGCGGACGCGGCCGTCGCTGCCGGTTTCCAGGGGCACCAGGTAGCCGGGCAGGCGGACCAGTTGCTCGTCGAGCGCCTTGACCACCGGCGCCGACGGCGAGGCCTGGGCCGCCGCCGGTGCGGCTTCGTCGGCCAGTCCGTCGTCGCCCTGGCCTTCGTGCATCGGCGCCTGGGGTTCCGGTGCTGGTGGCGTGCCCTCGGGAATCATCTCGGTCCAGGCCAGATCCCGGGGTTCGGCCGCCCACAGCGGCATGGCGAGGGCGAGCAGCAGGACAAGCAGAAGGCGTCGCATCGGGATTCCTCACAGACGAATGGACAGGCCGTCGGCCAGCGACTGGCGATAGGCGCGCCAGGCCGGCACGCCGCCCAGCGGCAGGGACGCGGTCAGAATGCCACCGAGCAGCAGCCATTCGTAGGGGCTCGGCGCAGCGAACGGCAGATAGAGGCCGTAGGCCGCCTGCAGCGGCCCCTGGGCCAGCAGGATGCCGAGGTAGAGCAGGGCCAGGCCGAGCAGCACGCCGATCAGGGTCAGCGCGAAGGCCTCCAGCACCAGCAGTCCGGCGATGTGCCAGGGCCGTGCGCCCAGCGAGCGGAGGATCGCCATCTCCCGGCGGCGCTCGTTGAGGCTGGCGAGGATCGCCGTGAGCATGCCGATCAGCCCGGTCAGCACGACGCACAGCGAGATCACGAACAGCGCCTGCTCCGCGGTGCCCATCAGGCCCCACAGCTCCTGCAGGGCGACCCCGGGAAGAATCGCCAGCAGCGGCTCGCCGAGGTAGTCGTTGATTTCCCGCTGCACGGCGAAGGTGGCGATCTTGCTGTCGAGGCCGAGCAGGAAGGCGGTGATCGCCTTGGGCTGCAGGTCCATGCGGCGCGCCTGCTCGGCGTCGATGCGCGCCTTGCCCTGGGCCGGCACACCGCCGCGCCAGTCGACGTGCAGCGCTTCCATGCCGGCCAGATTGATGTGCAGGGTGCGGTCGACCGGCGTGCCGGTGCGGTCGAGGATGCCGACCACGCGAAACGGCTTGTCCTCATGGCGGGTCAGGCTGATCCTGGCCACGCCGTGGGCCAGCACGATCTCGTCGCCCAGCTTGTAGTGCAGCGCCTCGGCCACCTCGGCGCCGAGCACCACCTCGAACGGGTCCGTGGCGAAGGCGCGGCCCTCGGTCAGCTGCAGCGGCTGCTGGCGGCCGTAACGGTAATGCTCGAAGTAGGCCGCCGTGGTGCCCAGCACCCGGTAGCCGCGGTGCGAGTCGCCGAGCGACAGCGGGATCGCCCACTTCACCCGCGGGTGGTCGGCGAAGTGCTGGAAGCTTTCCCAGCGGATGTTGTTGGTGGCGTTGCCGATGCGGAACACCGAATAGAGCAGCAGGTTCACCGGGCCGGAGCGGGCGCCGACGATCAGGTCGGTACCGCTCAGGGTGCTGGCGAAGCTGGCGCGGGCCTCGGTGCGCACCCGCTCGACGGCGAGCAGCAGACAGACCGAGACGGCGATGGCGAACACCGTGAGCAGGGCGGTGGCTCGACGGTTGGCCAGGCTGGCCAGGGCCAGGCGCAGCAGATGCATGTCAGATCTCCTGGGGCCGGGCGGCGCGGTTCAGTTCGAGGAGCGACAGGCGGCGTTCGAACAGCCCCGCCAGGCTCTGGTCGTGGCTGACGAACAGCAGGCTGGCCGAGGCCCCGCGGCACTCGGCGAAGAGCAGGTCGAGGAAGGCCTGGCGGGCGTCGGCATCCAGCGCCGAGGTGGGCTCGTCGGCGATCACCAGCTCGGGCCGGCCGATCAGCGCGCGGGCCGCGGCGACCCGCTGCTGCTGGCCGATCGACAGTTCCGCGGCGCGGCGCTCCAGCAGCGTGGCGTCGAGCCCCAGGTGTTCCAGCAACTGGGCGGCGGCCCGTTCGATGCTGCCGTGGCACTGGCGCGCGCGCTCGGCACGCAATCTGGAGAAGTGGCAGGGGAGTTCGACGTTGGCGCGCACCGAGAGGAACGGCAGCAGGTTGAACTGCTGGAAGATGTAGCCGATGTGATCGACCCGGAAGTGGTCGCGGGCCGCCGCGGAGAGCGCGCCCAGCTCGGTGCCGAGCAGGCGGATATGGCCGCGGGACGGTTTCTGCACACCGCCGAGCAGGCCGAGCAGGGTGGTCTTGCCGCTGCCGGAGGGCCCTTGAGGAACAGGGTTTCGCCGCGCCGCAGGTGGAATTCGGGAATGTCCAGCAGCTCGGGCTGGCCCGGCCAGGCGAAGCCGAGGTCGGACAGTTCGATCAGGGGTGTGCTCATGGTGTCGGTCGGGCAGATCGGGTGGGCGCTCGGCAGCGGCTTCAGAAGGTCAGCTCGCTGCGCTCGGGGGTGAGTTCCAGCCCCTGCTGGCCGCGCGGGCCGATCAGCTGGACCTGGATCTTCCGGGTGGCCGGGAATGTGCCGAACAGCGCGGCAAGATTCAAGCCTTGCAGCGCGTCTGGCGTGCTGCATTGCAGGCGGTAGTGCGCCTCGATCTCGCTGTGCTCGCGGGTTTCGGCCGCTTCGAAGAGCGCGCCGTGCAGGTCTTGCCCGCGGACTTGGCAGCCGGCCACGGCGGGAACGCCGAACAGCGCGAGCGGCTGTTCCAGCCGGGCACGGGCGGCGGCCAGCGTGGCCCGGTCGGCGTCGCTGCGGGGTGCATGCTCGAAGCCGAGCAGATTCATGGCCGGGCTGGCGAACTCGATTTCCAGCATATCGCCGTCCAGTGCCAGATTGAGCTGGGCGCTGCCGTGCTCATGGGCGGCGAGGGTTTCTCCGGGATGGCGATGGGCCTCTTCGGCCTGGGCAAGGCCCAGGGACAGCAGGGCGAGGGGCAGGGCGAGCAGTAGGCGGGGCATGGCGGTCTCCGGGCCGGCTTCACGTTACCTTATAACGAGTTCACCCGGCCCCGCCAGCCGCGCTTGGCTGCGTACGGGCAGCGTGGGAGCATGGTGCCCTTCATCGCGAGGAGCTATGCCCATGCTGAGAATACGCGGACACATCGGCGACTGGCCGGTGGATTTGACTCTGGAACTGGACGACGAAGATTGGGCGCGCCTGGGGGCCCGGCTGGCCGCCGGCAATGCCGGCGCTCCCGCAGCTCCGGCGGCGGAGCCGGCCGACCGCCTCTGGCAGACCGCCCAGCAAGTGTTGCGCAGCGCCGGACAGATCGAGGGGCCGGCGCTGCTCAACCAACTGCAGGCACTGGCCGGCAGCGCCGAGGCGGGCAAGCGCCTGCTGGTGCGCTTGCGCCACTGCGCGCAGGTCCGGGTCGAGAACGCGCCGGACGCACCGATCTACCACTGGGCGGAGTGATGGCCGCCCCTCAGTAGAGGGCTTGGTAGAGCTTGCGGCGGTAGGTGGCGACCAGCGGGTGATCGCTGCCGAGCAGGTCGAACACCTGCAGCAGGGTCTTGTGCGGCAGACCGTCGGCATAGCTGCGGTTGCGCACGAACAGGCGCAGCAGGCCGTCCAGCGCCGCCTCGTACTGTTGCCGCGCCAGTTGCTGGATCGCCAGCTGGTAGGCCGCCTCGTCGTCGTTGGCATCCTGGGCCAGACGGCTTTTCAGGGTGGCGACTTCCGGCAGGTCGGCGGCCTGGCGCAGGAAGGTCAGCTGGGCGCGGGCGCCGGCCAGGGCCTGCTTGTGTTCGTCGCCCTGCACGGCATCCAGCACCGCCTCGGCTTCGCTCAGCTCGCCGCGCTCGGCCAGGCAGCGGGCGTAGAGGATCAGTGCGGCGCCGTTCTCGTTGTCCTCGCCGAGCAACGCCACGAGCAGGTTTTCGGTCTCGCTGATCTGGCCGGCGGCGAACAGCTCCAGGGCGACCTCCAGCGGGTCGGCGTCGGGGGCGGCCGGCAGCTGCACATGGGGCTCGAGCATGGCGCGGATGGCCGATTCCGGCTGTGCGCCGGCGAAGCCGTCCACCGGCTGGCCGTCCTTGAACAGCACCACGGTGGGTAGGCTGCGGATGCCCATGCGCATCACGGTCTGCTGCTCGACGTCGCTGTTGACCTTGGCCAGCAGCAGTTCGCCCTGGTAGCTCTCGGCGATCTTCGCCAGGAGCGGCATCAGTGCCTTGCAGGGCGCGCACCATTCGGCCCAGAAGTCCACCAGCACCGGCTTGTGGAAGGAGTTTTCGAGGACCAGCTGGTCGAAGCTGGCGTCGGTGACGTCGAAGATATAGGGGGTTTCGCTCATCGGAACTCTCGGCAGTGGGCTGGAATGGAATCCAGCATGGTAAGTGGGGGCGCGCAGCGGGGGAAGCAAGGCAGGCGCGGCTGGATTGCCCTCAGGCAGCGCGCCGGGCGTGGTACAGGCTGACCTGGCGGAACTCCGCCGGCTCGGCCAGATCCGGCCAGGTGCAGGCCTTGAGGCTGGCCAGGCGCCGGTAGCGCGGGTGGGCGAAGTCGCGCACCCGCGAGTCCGCGACCAGGGCTTCGCGGCCGCGGGCGAGGAACCGGTCGAGCAGCGGCAGGTTGGCGCGGTCGTAGAGCACGTCGGCGACCAGGATCAGATCGAAGCGGTCGGCCTCGGCGAAGAAGTCCGCCGAATAGCCCAGCTCCACGCCGTTCAGCGCAGCGTTCGCCCGGCAGGCGGCGAGCGCCAGCGGGTCGAGGTCGCAGGCCACCACCTCGGCGGCGCCCAGCCGGGCCGCGGCGATCGCCGCGACGCCGCTGCCGGCGCCGAAGTCCAGTACGCGCCGGTCGCGCACCCATTCCGGGCGCTCGGCCAGCCAGCGGGCGAGCGCCAGGCCGCTGGCCCAACAGAAGCTCCAGTAAGGCGGCTCCTCGAGAATGCGCCGGGTCTCCTCCGGACTGAAGGCGCGCGCCATGTTCGCCGGGTCGAGCAGCCAGAGGCGCAGTTCGCTGCCCGGCAGCGGTTGGGCGACCAGCCGGGCGTCGCCGAGCAGATCGCTCAGCGCCGCCTGCAGCAGGGGCGGCGCGTTCACGGCGCGGGGACCAGCTGCAGGGTGCCGAGCGCCTGGCTGTCCATGGCGGACAGGGTCCGCGGCGGCAGGCGCAGAATCAGCCGGCCGGACTGGCTGACCCGGCCGCGCAGCTCGATTCGCAGGCCGGCGACGGAGGCTTGCGGGCGAAAGTGCAGGTTGAACGGCAGCGCCTGGCCGTTGCCCGGCAGGTGGGTGCTGCCGAGCTCCTCCTGGGGTCGGCCGCGTTCGTCGACCACCAGCAGCGCCAGCTCCACTTCGCTGTTCGCCGGGGCGCCGAGCAGGCTGCCGCGCAGCTCGCGCTGGCCGGCGGGCAGCGCTTGGCGCGCGCTGGCGGCGGCGGGGGGCGTCGAGGCCGACGGGGGCTCTGGGGTTTCGGGCTGGCTGGAGCAGGCGGCGAGCAGGAGGCTCAGGCCGAGGAGGGCGAAAGGGCGCAGCGACATGGAGACTCCTTGGCGAGGGGACGGCTGGGCGTCTGTATAGCGCAAAGCCCGTGGGTTGTCTTGGGGGCGGGATGCGCTACCATGAGTCCCCTTCACTCTGCGACAACTCCGTCCATGCATTGTCCCTTCTGCAGCGCCCACGACACCAAGGTCATCGACTCGCGGCTGGTCGCCGAGGGCGACCAGGTGCGCCGCCGGCGCGAGTGCCTGGCCTGCGGCGAGCGCTTCACCACCTTCGAGACCGCCGAACTGGTCATGCCCCGGCTGATCAAGCAGGACGGCAGCCGCCAGCCGTTCGACGAGGACAAGCTGCGCGCCGGCATGCAGCGGGCCCTGGAGAAGCGCCCGGTGAGCATCGAGCGCCTGGAGGCGGCGATCGGCCGGATCAAGCACGAGCTGCGCGCCACCGGCGAACGCGAGGTCAAGTCGCGGGTGCTCGGCGAACTGGTGATGGCCGAGCTGCGCAAGCTCGACGAGGTCGCCTACATCCGTTTCGCCTCGGTCTACCGGCGTTTCCAGGACCTCAACGAGTTCCGCGAGGAGATCGAGCGCCTGTCCCGCGAGCCGTCCAAGCCATGAACCACTATCCGTACATGGCCCGCGCCCTGGAGCTGGCGCGCCAGGGGCTGTATTCCACCCATCCCAATCCGCGGGTCGGCTGCGTGATCGTCGCCGACGGCGCGGTGGTCGGCGAGGGCTGGCACGTGCGCGCCGGCGAGCCGCATGCCGAGGTCCACGCCCTGCGCGAGGCCGGCGAGCGGGCGCGCGGTGCCACCGCCTACGTCACCCTGGAGCCCTGCAGCCACCACGGGCGCACGCCGCCCTGCGCCGAGGCGCTGGTCGCCGCCGGGGTCGGCCGGGTGGTGGCGGCCATGCAGGACCCCAATCCGCAGGTGTCCGGGCGCGGTCTGGCGCGTTTGCGCCAGGCCGGCATCGCGGTCGAGGTCGGCGTGCTGGAAGCCGAAGCGCGCGCGCTCAACGCCGGTTTCGTCAAGCGCATGGAGCGCGGCCTGCCGCTGGTGCGGGTGAAGCTGGCGATGAGCCTGGACGGCCGCACGGCGATGGCCAGCGGCGAGAGCCAGTGGATCACCGGGGCGCCGGCGCGCGCCGCGGTGCAGCGCCTGCGCGCCCGCTCCAGCGTGGTGCTGACCGGCGCCGACACCGTCCTTGCCGACAGCGCCCGGCTCACCGTGCGCGGCGCGGAGCTGGGGCTGGCGCCCGAGCAGGCCGCCCTGGCGCTGCAGCGCCCGCCGCTGCGCGTGCTGATCGACGGGCGCCTGCGGGTGCCGCTGGACGCACCCTTCTTCCAGGCCGGGCCGGCCCTGGTGGCGACCCTCGCGGCCGAGCGCGAGGCCGCCTACCGCGCGGCCGGCCACGAACTGCTGGCCGTGCCGGGCGAGGCCGGTCGGGTCGATCTGCCGGCGCTGCTGGCCGAACTGGCCGCCCGCGGCGCCAACGAGGTGCTGGTGGAGGCCGGCCCGCGTCTGGCCGGGGCCTTCGCCCGGCTGGGGCTGGTCGACGAGTACCGCCTCTTCGTCGCGCCCAAGTTCCTCGGCTCGACTGCCCGGCCGTTGCTGGAGCTGCCTCTGGAGCGCATGGCCGAGGCGCGCGAGCTGAAGATCCGCGACATCCGCGCGGTGGGCGAGGACTGGCAGATCGTCGCCGTGCCCGCCTAGACGGCGCCTCATCCTCGCCCGGAGAGCCAGGCGCCGGTGGCCGGCGGCGCGCGCCTTGTGGTAAAAAGCGCCTCCGGGCCGCAGGGCCCGACGTTCTCAGGGCGGGGTGGAATTCCCCACCGGCGGTGATGACGTACAGCGTCCAGCCCGCGAGCGCTTGCCACGGGGCAACCCCACGCAAGGTCAGCAGATCCGGTGCGATTCCGGAGCCGACGGTCAGAGTCCGGATGAGAGAGAGCGGGATGTTCCGCCACGCGCAGTCCGCGCGCGCGATCCCTTTCGATCTGCATGCCCTGTTTTTCCGAAACAGGAGATCGTTTCATGCACCATTTTCCGCAGCAGTGCGCCAGGGGGGGACGGCATGTTCACCGGCATAATCGAAGCCATCGGCACCGTCCGCGCCCTCACCCCCAAGGGCGGCGACGTGCGCGTCTATGTCCAGACCGGCAAGCTCGACCTCGGCGACGTCAAGCTCGGCGACAGCATCGCGGTGAACGGCATCTGCCTGACCGCGGTGGAGCTGCCCGGCGACGGCTTCTGGGCCGACGTCAGCCGCGAGACCCTGGCGCGCACCGCCTTCATCGACCTCAAGGCCGGTAGCCGGGTCAACCTGGAGAAGGCCCTGACCCCGACCAGCCGCCTCGGCGGCCACCTGGTCAGCGGGCACGTCGACGGTGTCGGCGAGGTGATTTCCCGCGAGGAAAACGCCCGCGCCGTGCAGTTTCGCATCCGCGCGCCGCGCGAGCTGGCCCGCTACATCGCCCTCAAGGGCTCGATCACCGTCGACGGCACCAGCCTGACGGTCAACGGGGTGAACGGCGCCGAGTTCGAGCTGACCATCGTGCCGCACACCCTGGGCGAGACCATCATGGCCGACTACCGGCCGGGCCGGCAGGTGAACCTGGAGGTCGACCTCCTGGCCCGCTACCTGGAGCGCCTGATGCTCGGCGACAAGGCCGCCGAACCCAGCGCCTCCGGCCTCACCAGCAGCTTTCTGGCCGAGCACGGCTACCTGAAGTAATCGAGGAGTGGCCTGATGGCTCTCAACAGCATTGACGAACTGATCGAAGACATCCGCCAGGGCAAGATGGTCATCCTCATGGATGACGAGGATCGCGAGAACGAGGGTGATCTGATCATGGCCGCCGAATGCGTGCAGGCCGAGCACATCAACTTCATGGCGAAATACGCGCGCGGGCTGATCTGCATGCCGATGACCCGCGATCGCTGCGAGACCCTCAAGCTGCCGCTGATGGCGCCGCGCAACGGCTCCGGCTTCGGCACCAAGTTCACCGTCTCCATCGAGGCGGCCGAGGGCGTCACCACCGGCATCTCCGCCGCCGACCGGGCGCGCACCGTGCAGGTCGCCGCGGCGAAGAGCGCCAAGGCCGACGATATCGTCAGCCCCGGGCACATCTTCCCGCTGATGGCCCAGCCGGGCGGCGTGCTAGCCCGCGCCGGGCATACCGAGGCGGCCTGCGACCTGGCGCGGATGGCCGGCTTCGAGCCTTCCGGGGTGATCTGCGAGATCATGAACGACGACGGCAGCATGGCCCGCCGTCCCGAGCTGGAAGTCTTCGCCGAGCAGCACGGCATCAAGATCGGCACCATCGCCGACCTGATCCACTACCGGCTGATCCACGAGCGGACCATCCAGCGCATCGCCGAGCAGGAGCTGGACAGCGAGCTGGGCCGCTTCCACCTGGTCAGTTACCGCGACGCGGTGGAAGACGACGTGCACATGGCGCTGATCATGGGCGAGATCCATGCCGATGAGCCGACCCTGGTGCGGGTGCACAACATGGACCCGCTGCGCGACCTGCTGATGGTCCGTCAGCCGGGGCGCTGGAGCCTGCGCGCGGCGATGGCCGAGGTGGCCCACGCCGGCCGCGGCGTGGTGCTGCTGCTCGGCCATCCGCTGGAAGCCAACGAGGTGCTGACCCTGCTGCGCGAGGGCACGCCCAAGTCGCCGAGTACCTACAGCACCGTCGGTGCCGGCTCGCAGATCCTGCGCGACCTCGGCGTGCGCAAGATGCGCCTGATGAGCGCGCCGATGAAGTTCAACGCGATATCCGGGTTCGACCTGGAGGTTGTAGAATACCTGCCCGCCGAATGATCCCCACCGGAACCGCCCGCCCTTTCCCTGCCCCTATCGGCAGGGGGCGGGCGGTTCCGTCTGGAAGGCCGGGACCGATTGTTTGCGGAGCCGCCGGGAGCGCTCCGGTTCTTTAACGAGACGAGATTCGCCATGACCCTGAAGACCATCGAAGGTACCTTTACCGCCGCCAAAGGCCGCTACGCCCTGGTGGTCGGCCGCTTCAACAGCTTCGTCGTGGAAAGCCTGGTGCAGGGCGCCATCGACACCCTGGTGCGCCACGGCGTCGAGCAGAGCGAGCTGACCATCATCCGCGTGCCGGGCGCCTTCGAGATCCCGCTGGTGGCGCAGAAGGTCGCCCAGCGCGGCGAGTTCGACGCCATCATCGCCCTCGGCGCGGTGATCCGCGGCGGTACCCCGCACTTCGAGTACGTCGCCGGCGAGTGCACCAAGGGCCTGGCCCAGGTGTCCCTGCAGTTCGGCGTGCCGGTCGCCTTCGGCGTCCTCACCGTCGACTCCATCGAGCAGGCCATCGAGCGCTCCGGCACCAAGGCCGGCAACAAGGGCGCCGAAGCGGCCCTGTCCGCCCTGGAAATGGTCAGCCTGATGGCGGCCCTGGAGGCCAAGTGAGCGCCAATCGCGACGACGGCCAGAGCGGGCAGGGTGCCAAGCCGGCCAAGGGCAAGATAGCGGCGCGCCGGCAGGCGCGCGTGCTGGCCATGCAGGCGCTCTACCAGTGGCACGTGGCCGGCCAGCCGCTCAACGAGATCGAGGCGCAGTTTCGCGTCGACAACGATTTCAGCACGGTCGACGGCGCCTACTTCCATGAGATCCTGCACGGCGTGCCGCGCCAGAAGACCGAGATCGACGGTGCCTTCGCGCCGCTGCTCGACCGTCCGCTGGCGGAGGTCGACCCGGTGGAGCTGGCCATCCTGCGGCTGTCGACCTACGAGCTGAGCAACCGCCTCGACGTGCCCTACCGGGTGGTGATCAACGAGGGCATCGAGCTGGCCAAGGTGTTCGGCGCCACCGACGGACACAAGTTCGTCAACGGCGTGCTGGACAAGCTGGCGCCGCGCCTGCGCGCGGACGAAGCCCGCGGCGGCAGGCGCTGAGCGCGCCGATGGGCGAGTTCGAGCTGATCCGTCGCTACTTCGCCGCCGCCGCCTGTGCGCAGGCGGCGCCCGGCGTGGCCCTCGGCATCGGCGACGACTGCGCCCTGCTGGAGGTTCCCGCCGGCGAGCAGCTGGCGATCTCCACCGACACCATGGTCGCCGGGGTGCATTTCCCCGACCCCTGCGATCCCTTCCTGCTCGGCCAGCGCGCGCTGGCCGCGGCCGCCAGCGATCTGGCGGCGATGGGCGCCGCGCCTGTCGGCTTCACGCTCGCCCTGACCCTGCCGGCGGCCGATCCGGGCTGGCTGGCGGCTTTCGCCCGCGGTCTCGACTGCAAGGCGCGCGAATGCGGCCTGGCGCTGATCGGCGGCGATACCACCCGCGGCTCCCTGTGCATCACCCTGACCGTGTTCGGCCGGGTGCCGGCCGGCCTGGCGCTGCGCCGGGACGGCGCGCGCCCCGGCGATCTGCTCTGCGTCGGCGCCCCGCTCGGCGATGCCGCCGGCGCGCTGGCGCTGGTGCTCGGCCGCTGCCAGGCACCGGCCGAGATCGCCGGCCCCCTGCTGGCGCGCTACTGGTCGCCGCGGCCGCAGCTGTCCCTGGGGCTGGCGCTGCGCGGCCGGGCCAGCGCGGTGCTGGACATTTCCGACGGCCTGCTCGCCGACTGCGGACACATCGCCGCGGCGTCCGGCGTGGCCCTGTGCATCGAGCGCCACCGCGTGCCGCTGTCGGCGCCGCTGCGCGGCCTGCTCGACGCGCCGGCGGCGCTGGCCTGCGCCCTCGGCGGCGGCGACGATTACGTGCTGACCTTCACCTTGTCCCCGCGCTTCCTGGCCGCCCTGCAGGCCGACTGGCCGCTGCGGGTGATCGGCCGGGTCGAGGCCGGTTCGGGCGTGCATCTGCTGGACGAGTCCGGCCGCGAAATCGAGCCGCCGGCCGCCGGTTATCAACATTTCGGGAGTCCGCGTGACTGAATCCGTGCGCGTGCCGCCCTCGGTGTGGCGCAATCCCTGGCACTTCCTGGCTTTCGGCTTCGGCTCCGGGACGTTGCCCAAGGCCCCCGGCACCTGGGGTTCGCTGGTTGCGCTGCCCTTCGTGCCGCTCTGGCAGATGCTGCCGGACTGGGGCTACTGGCTGCTGCTCGGGCTGACCATGCTGTTCGGCTTCTGGCTGTGCGGCAGGGTCGCCGAGGATCTTCGAGTGCACGACCACGAAGGCATCGTCTGGGACGAGATGGTCGGCATGTGGATCACCCTCTGGCTGGTGCCGGAGGGCTGGCAGTGGCTGCTGCTCGGCTTCGCGATGTTCCGCCTGATGGACATCGTCAAGCCCTGGCCCATCCACTGGATCGACCGGCACGTGCACGGCGGGGTCGGCATCATGCTGGACGACGTGCTGGCCGGCGTATTCGCCTGGCTGGCGATGCAACTGCTGATCTGGGGGCTGGCCTGGCTATGAGGCAGGTATGGCTGTTCCTGCTGCTGTGCTGCTGCCTGGGCAGCGCGCTCGCCGGGTCGGGAGAGGCGCTGCTGCCCGGCGCGAATCCGTCGGCGGAGATCCTGCTGGTCGGCGTCGAGCGCAAGAACCATACGGGGGCCGATGCCCGCGGTCTGGTCTGGGAGGTCCTGCGCCTGGTCTTCGAGCCGGCCGGGCTGCGGGTGCGCACCAGCACGGTGCCCTATACCCGGGCGGTCGGCCTGGTCGCCCGTGGCGATGCCGATGCCTGGGTCGGCGCCTATCCGGAGGAAACCGAAGGGGCCCTGTTTCCCAAATGGCACTATGCCGCCGAGGTGATCGCGGCGCTTGGCCTGGCCCGGGCGCCGGTACCGCGCCTGGAGGAACTGGGCAATTTCCGTCTGGCCTGGATACGCGGCTACGCCTTCGACAAGTACCTGCCGCGGCTGCAGCGCTATCAGGAGATCCTGCGCTACAACGGCGCGCTGGCGATGCTCCGGCTCGGCCATGCCGATTACCTGATCGCTGCCCGGGCCGAACTGGAGGGGGTGCTCGCCTGGGCGGAGAACCCCGAAACCTACCGCATCACCGATCTGACCTTGCTGCCCTTATATCCTGGTTTCGCCGACACGCCGCGCGGGCGCGAGCTGGCCGCGCTGTACGACCGGCGCATGGCCGAGCTGGTGCGTTCCGGCGAGCTGCGGCCGGTCTTCGCCCGCTGGCAACAACCTTACCCGTTCGACTGACGACTCCCGGGAGGCAGGGATGCTGTACGTTCGCTGGTTCACCGTCCTGCCGCTGCTCCTGGCCGCCGGCCTGGCGGCTGCGGCCGAGGTCCGGGTCGTGGGACTGTTCCCCGGCGCCGCGGTGGTCAATGTCGATGGCCGACGCCAGCTGCTCAAGGTCGGTCAGGAAGGGCCCGGCGGCGTGCAGCTGCTGGAGGCCGACAGCCGCGGTGCGCTGCTGCGGGTGGACGGTATCGCGCGCCGCTACGAACTGGCCCGCGAATACGGTTCGGGGACGGGCGAAGGTTTCGCTCCGCCGGGCAAGGCGCGCCTCGGCGTCGCCCGTGGCGAGGGCGGGCACTACTGGGTCGCCGGCGCCGTCGACGGGCAGTCGGTGCAGTTTCTGGTCGACACCGGCGCCACCACGGTGGCGCTCAGCGAAAGCCAGGCCCGGCGCCTGGGCGTCGACTACCGCGGCGGCGGGCGGCCGGTGCGGGTGAGCACGGCCAATGGCACGGCCCAGGGCTGGCAGGTCAAGCTGAGTCGGGTCAAGGTCGGCAGTCTGGAGGTGCTCGGCGTCGAGGCGGTGGTCCTGCAGGGCGACTCGCCGGGCACCGCCCTGCTCGGCATGAGTTTCCTCAACCGCGTGCGTTGGCGGGAGGAGCAGGGGATGCTGATGCTGGAGTCGAAGCTATAGCGACACCGCTTCCGGTCGCTCGTCGGCATTCCGGCTGCGCCGCCGGACGGCATGGCTGTTACAATGATCGCTTGCCGCATCTTTCAGGAGTCCTTCCGGTGTCCGTCGTCTTCGTCGCCGCATCCAAGCTGCCCACGCCGTTCGGCGTCTTCACCATGCATGGCTTTCTCGACGAAGCCACCGGCAAGGAGCATGTGGCGCTCACCCTGGGCAAGGTGGACGACGGCGCGCCGGTGCTCGGCCGCCTGCATTCCGAGTGTCTGACCGGCGACGCGCTGTTCAGCCTGCGCTGCGACTGCGGCTTCCAGCTGGAGGCGGCGCTGCGTGCCATCGCCGCCGAGGGCCGCGGCGTGCTGCTCTACCTGCGCCAGGAAGGGCGCGGCATCGGCCTGCTGAACAAGATCCGCGCCTACAAGCTGCAGGATGCCGGGGCCGACACCGTCGAGGCCAACGAGCGCCTGGGCTTTCGCGCCGACCAGCGCGACTATGGGATCTGCAAGCCGATGCTCGACTATCTGGGCATCGTCGCGATCAAGCTGATGACCAACAACCCGCGCAAGGTCAAGGCGCTGGAAGGGGCCGGCATCCAGGTGACCGAGCGGGTGCCGCTGCAGACCGGGCTCAACCCGCACAACCAGAAATACCTGGCGACCAAGGCCGGCAAGCTCGGCCATCTGCTCGGCAGCCTGCATCAGGGCGAGGTGGAAACCCCGGCCGAGGGCTGAGGTGGAGCTCTCCGCATTGGTGGATGCCCGCCATCGCTGGCGGGCACGTCTGGCGCGGGCCTGGTGGAGCCGGCTGGCGCTCTGCCTGCTGCCGGTGTCGCTGATCGCCTGGCACGGCCCGGCCAGCGCTTCGGCGCCGCAGCCGGGTCTGCTCCTGTTCGGTGTCGGCCTGCTCTCCCTGTTCGTCAGCCTGCCGCTGTTCCGCGCCTACAAGCATGCCCTGATCGCCACCGGACGCGCCCTGGACAGTGGCGCCGAGCCGGACGCCTGGGCGCATCTGACGGTAGCCCGGCAACGTGCGCTGCGCGCAGCCGGGCTGCCGGCCTGGAGCGGCGCCGTGGGCCTGTGGTTCGGCCTGGAGGGTATCGCGGCGCTGTTGCTGTGCGGCGCCAGCCTGGCCCTCCTGCTGCTCTACCGTATTCCCCGGCAACTGGCCTGATGCGCCTCTGGCTGGTCCTGCTGCTCTGCTTCGCCCTGCCGCTGGTGGCGGCCGAGCGGGTGGTCAGCCTGGCGCCGTCGCTCACCGACATGATGCTGGAGCTGGAGGCGGGCGACCGTCTGGTCGGCGTGCTCGACGGCGGCGAGCGGCCGCCGGCGCTGGCCGGACTGCCCTCGCTGGGACGCTGGGGGCGGCTGGAGATGGAGACCCTGCTCGCCCTGCATCCGGACCTGATCCTGCTCTGGCCGGACAGCATCGGCGCGGCGCAGCGCGAACAGCTGCACGGCTTCGGCATTCCGGTGTTCGAGGTGCGGCCCCGGCGCCTGGAAGACATCGCCGTGCAGCTCGAAGCGCTCGGCGCCCAGGTCGGGCGTGTCGAGCGGGGCCGCCAGCTGGCCGCCGAGCTGCGCCGACAGCTCGCCGAGCTGCGCCGGCAGTATCGCCGCGAGGTGCCGTTGCGGGTCTTCTACCAGGTCTGGGACCAGCCGCTGTACAGCATCGGCGGCACGCAGATCATCAGCGATGCCCTGCAGGTTTGCGGTGCGGCGAATGTCTTCGCCGACCTCGACCTGCCGGCCCCGCAACTCTCCTTGGAGGCGGTGCTGGGGCGCGATCCCGAGGTGATCCTGATTAGCCAGCCGGAGCAGCGCGACGCCTGGCAGGCCTGGCCGCAGCTGGAGGCGGTGCGTCGCGGGCAGGTCTGGGCAGTGCCCGATCGCCGTCTGGAGCGGCCCAGCCTGCAGATGCTGGAGGCCACCCACCAGTTGTGCGAGCTGCTGCGCCAGGCCCGTCCCTGAGCCGCTAGCTGAGTGCCGCGATCAGCTCGTCCTTGCGCATCCGCGAGCGGCCGCGTACGCCCTGTTCGGCGGCACGTTCGAGCAGGGCGGCCCGGGTCATGGCGCTCAGCGAGGTGCTACCGGATTGCTGGCGGGCGCTTGCCGAGCCGCGGTTGGGCGACTGGCCGCGCCGGGTCGCCGCCGCCCGGCGTGCCGAATCCTTGCGGTCGGCGCGCTTGGCGATTTCGCTCTTGCCGCTGCCGGCGCCGCCTTTCTCGCCGCCGCCGGACTGCTTGTTCACCGTGGCCCAGGCGCGGGCTTCGGCCTCCTCCTCCGGAACGCCGCGCGACTCGTAGCTCTCTTCGATATGCGCGGCTTTGCGTTTTTGCTTGTCGCTGTACTTGGACTTGTCACCTTGGGGCATGATGGTGCTCCTCGATGCGATGGCTACAGAGATTTTGACTGGTGTGGCGCGCAAAGTTTCGCCGCTGGCAAGCGGCGACCTGCAAGATGTACAGCCTTATTCTTTCCCGACCAAGGCTGTGTGAGTGGAAACTGCATGGGCAAGACGCTCGAAACCCGTTATCCGATCTTGCTGGTGCACGGCCTGCTCGGCTTCGTGCGCCTGCCAGGCCATTCCTACTGGAACGGCATCGATAGGGCGTTGCGCCAGTTGGGCGCGTCTGTCTATCCGGTGCGGCTATCCGGCGTGCACGACAACGAGGCGCTGGGCGAGCAGCTGCTCGAACGCATTGCCGCGATCCGCGCCGACAGCGGCGCGCACCGGGTCAATCTGATCGGCCACAGCCAGGGTGGGTTGAGCGCTCGCTATGCGGCGGCACTCCGGCCGGAATGGGTGGCGTCGGTGACCACCGTGGCCACGCCCAATCAAGGCTCCGAGGTGGCCGATCGGCTGCGCGGCCGCTTGCCGCCCAGCGGCCGGCGCGAGCGTCTGCTGGCACGCGGCTTCGAAGGCCTGGCGCGGTTGATGGAGCGGCTGGAGTGCGCCGAGCCGGGGCTGTGCCTGCCCCTCGACGGGCCGGCTTCGCTACTGGCGTTGACCAGCGAGGGCATGGCCGCCTTCAACGCCCGTTACCCGCAGGGCCTGCCCGAGCACTGGGGCGGCGAGGGCGCCGGGGAGGTCGACGGGGTGCGCTACTACTCCTGGAGCGGCACCCTGCAGACCCGCGACGCTGCCGCACCGAGCTTCGACCCGGGGCATGTCCTGTGCCGGCAGCTGGCCCGCTGCTTCGTCCGCGAGGCCGGGCAGAACGACGGTCTGGTCGGGCGCTTCAGTTCGCACTTGGGCAAGGTGATCCGCTCCGACTACCCCTTCGACCATCTGGACGTCATCAATCGCTGCTGGGGGCCCCGGGAGGGGCAGCCCGACCCGCTTGGCGCGTACCTCGAACACCTGGCGCGGCTGGCCGAGGCCGGGCTCTAGGGGGCGCCCTAGCGCAGCT
This sequence comes from Azotobacter tropicalis, assembly GCF_059739045.1. NCBI lineage: Bacteria > Pseudomonadati > Pseudomonadota > Gammaproteobacteria > Pseudomonadales > Pseudomonadaceae > Azotobacter > Azotobacter tropicalis. Next base: position 2,221,164 of record NZ_AP046059.1, on the reverse strand, counting down.
CCAGCGTGCGTCCGTCGAGGATGAGGCGCTCGGCGCGCATTTCCGCGGCGCCGTCCTTGCGCGGATGGCCGACCAGGATCACCGGCCTGCCCGGGCGCAGATCGTTCTTGATCACGCCGCGCGACAGCAGGCGCGAGGAGGGCCCCAGCAGCACCGTCCACTCCTTGCCCCGATAGTTGACCCGTACTTCGGTCTGCGGGCGGCGATACAGCACCTGTTTCAGGGGCGCCTTGATGGTCAGTCTCTGCCCTGTGTCGTAGGAGTCCCAGCCCTGGCTTGCCAAGCCCATGGAGGCGCCGAGAATCAAGGCGGCGATCAACAGCAGCGCAAGAAGGAAGACCAGCAGGAGGCGATTGTTGTGCATGATGGGCACCTGGGTTCGAAGCTGCGGTGACTTCAAAACCATAGGCCAGAATCCTCCGGCCGGTGTCCGGTGCGACCAGGCGCACAGGCCGGCGGAGCGGTCCCGCTCCGCCGGCCCGGCGTTTCTCAGCCGTAGCGCCGCCGGGCCTCGATGGCCAGGCCGCTGCCGATGCTGCCGAAGCGGTCGCCTTCGACCAGCCGGGCGTTCGGCAGCAGCGTGGCGACGCTGGCGCGTAGCGCCGGCACGCCGCTGGAGCCGCCGGTGAAGAACAGCGTGTCGATCCGCTCCCGGGCTATGCCGGCGTCGGCCAGCAGGCTTTCCAGGCTGGTGCGAATGCGCTCCAGCAGCGGCTCGATCGCCTGCTCGAAGAGCGCACGGTCTAGGTCGGCGGCCAGCTGCGCCTCGATGCGTGCCAGGTCGATGCGGTGCCGTTCGCTGTCGCCGAGGGCGATCTTGCCCTCTTCCACCTGCATCGCCAGCCAGTGCCCGGCGCGCTGCTCGATCAGCCGGGACAGCCGGTCGATGCCGGTGGGGTCGAGGATGTCGTAGCGCATGCTCGCCAGCGCCCGCTGCGAGGCCTGGGCGTAGACGGCGTTGATGGTGTGCCAGGTGGCCAGGTTGAGGTGCACGCTGGTCGGCATCGGTGCGTCGCTCTTCATCCGGCTGCCGTAGCCGAACAGCGGCATCACGCCCTGCAGGCTGAGCTGCTTGTCGAAGTCGGTGCCGCCGATGTGCACGCCACCGGTGGCCAGGATGTCGCCCTGCCGCTCGGCCAGGGCACGGCGTTCGGGGGCCAGGCGCACCAGGGAGAAGTCCGAGGTGCCGCCGCCGATGTCGACGATCAGCACCAGTTCTTCCCGCGTGATGACCGACTCGTAGTCGAAGGCGGCGGCGATCGGCTCGTACTGGAAGGATACCTCCTTCAGGCCGAGGCCCCTGGCCACCTCGATCAGGGTGTCCGCGGCTTCCCGGTCGGCCTGCGGATCCTCGTCGACGAAGAACACCGGGCGGCCCAGCACCGCCTCCTCGAAGGGGCGTCCGGCCTCCGCCTCGGCGCGCCGCTTCAGCTCGCCGAGGAATAGCTTGAGAATCTCCTTGAACGGCAGTGCGCTGCCGAGCACCGTAGTTTCGCTTTTCAACAGCTTGGAGCCCAGCAGGCTCTTCAACGAGCGCATCAGGCGCCCCTCGTAGCCCTCCAGGTATTCATGCAGGGCCTGGCGGCCGAACACCGGGCGGCGCTCCTCGAAATTGAAGAACAGCACCGAGGGCAGGGTGATGCGGCCATCCTCCAGGGGAATCAGCGCCTCCCGGCCGGGGCGTAGCCAGCCGACGGTGGAGTTGGAGGTGCCGAAGTCGATGCCGCAGGCGCGGGCGGGCAGGGCGGTGGTCATGGCGCGGGCTCGGGCGAAAAAGGGGCGCGCATTCTAGCAGGCCGCTGCCGGTCGTCTGCACCCGCCGGCCGGCCAATCAGGGATGCAGTGCGTGGCGGTACGTTTCCTTGCGCTCGACCCAGTGTTCGATCAGGGCACGCAGTTGGGACAGCTCCACCGGCTTGGCCAGGTGGCCGTCCATGCCGACCCGCTGGGCATGTTCGCGGTGCTCGCTGAGGATATGTGCGGTGAGCGCGACGATCGGCGTGTGCGGGCGAAGCTCGCGGGCCTCCCAGGCGCGCAGCTGTTCGGTGGCGGCGAAACCGTCGAGCACTGGCATTTCGCAGTCCATCAGCACCAGATCGTACTGCCGGGACTTCATCGCCTGCAGGGCTTCCTCGCCGTTGCTGGCGGTGTCCGGCTGCAGATTGAGCTTGCGCAGCATGCCGCGGATGACCTTGGTGGAAATGCTGTTGTCCTCGGCGACCAGGATGCGGAAGTCGCTCGGCACCTCCAGGGGCGCGTTCTCTTCCGTGCCGGCGAGCGGCGGATGAGCCGCACGGCGTTTGCCGAGTTCCTCGGCGAGGGTGGTTTTCAGGGTATAGCCGGCCACCGGCTTGGCGAGGCTGCTGGTGATGCCGGCATTGCGCGCATAGACCCGGCCCGGCGCATCGCTGAGTCCGGTCAGCATGATCAGCAGGATGTCGTGATTCAGGCCGGGGTCTTCCTTGATCCGCTGTGCCAGTTGCAGACCGCTCATGCCGGGCATGTTTTGATCGAGCAGCGCCGCATCGAAGTATTCCCCGAGATGGGCCTTGGTGCGCAGCAGAGCCAAGGCCTCCTTGCCGGAGGACACCGCGCTGACCTTCATACCCCAGGCGCTGCACTGCTGCAGCAGGACCTTGCGGCAGGTGTCGTTGTCGTCCACCACCAGCAGGCGGGCATCGCGCAGCGGGCTGTCGAGATCGGCGACCGGATGCTCCAGGCGCGCCGGATCGAGCGGCAGCGACAGCGACAGCGTGGTGCCGCGCGGCGAGCCGGTCTCGATGTCGCAAACGCCGTGCATCAGGGTGACCAACTGGCGGGCGATGATCAGGTTGAGGCTGCCGTCGATCTGCGCGGCGGAAAGCAGGTCGCTGCTCTGCACGCGGCTGTTCAGTAGCGCTTCGCGCCTGGCCTGCGGCATCGGTTCGCCGCTGTCCTGCACGGCGATATTCAGGCGGGGCCGGGGGCCGCTGGTTTCCAGCGATACCTTGAGCAGGATCTCGCCTTCGTCGGTCTGCCGGAAGGCGTTCTCGATCAGGGTCAGCAGGATCTGGCGCAGCCGCGTCGGGTCGCCGTTGATCACCCGCGGCACCTGCGGCTGGATGAAGCTGATCAGCTCGACCTGGCGCTGTTCCGCCTTGGCGCGGAAGATGCCCAGGCAGTCCTCGATCAGACCGTTGAGATCGAACTGCACGTCGTCCAGCTCGATCTGCCCGGACTCCAGGCGGGAAATGTCGAGGATGTCGTTGATCAGGCTGAGCAGCTCGTTGCCCGAGCTGTTGATCGTCTGCACGTAATCGTACTGCTTGGCGGTCAGCGGTGTGCCGAGCAGCAGCTCGGTCATGCCCAGAACGCCGTTCATCGGGGTGCGGATCTCATGGCTGAGCTTGGCCAGGAATTCGCTCTTGGCGCGCAGTTCCGCGCTGTTCGCCGCCTCGCTGGTGCGCCAGGCGGCACGATCCCGTTCGATCTTGCGCTGGCGCTCGGCCAGGGCGAAGCCGAGTATCAGACCGCTGGCGGCGCTGAAGGCGAACAGCGCGAAGACCTGCCAGCAGGGCCCGAACTGGCCGAAGTCCAGCAGCATCGACAGATAGGCGCTGAAGCCCAGGTGGAAGAGCAGCATGCCGATGAACACCAGGCGTGCCGGGCGATAACCGCGCAGCCAGTGATAGAGGGCGCAAGCGGTCGCGGTCAGGCTGGTGAGCAGGATCAGGCTGCTGCGCAGTCCGTCGTGGGGCGATGGGCCGTCGAGCACGGCGGCCAGCGCCAGCACGGCGATTTCGCCGCGCAGCAGCCATTCGAGCAGGCGCGGGCGCTCCACTTGGTCGAAGAAGCTGCAGGTGAACAGCAGCAGAAAGAGGAAGCTGAAGAAGGTGGCGATGTCCGCCGCCGGGATCTGGTACGGCGCGAGCTGCGGCAGCCAGCTCCCGAGCAGGCCGAAATGCGCGGTGGCGCTGAGCAGGAGCGCAGCCTGCATGGCCGCCAGCCAGAAATTGCAGACCGCCTTGTTGTAGCCGAATCGGATCAGGTTGTAGAGCATCCCCAAGGTCAGGGCGCTGAGCAGCGCTCCCAGGGCGTAGGCCAGCTTGTTCTTGGCCAGCAGGCCGGCCGTATCGAGGTAGTCGAACCAGGCCGGCGCAGCCTGCCGGGGGCCAGCCGCAGCCAGACCTCGCGTGCCGTCTGGTCGGCCGGCAGGGCGAAGAGATGGGCCTGTTCGGGCGAGAACAGGCCGTCCAGGGGGTTCGCCCCGGTTTCGATCCGGCGTTCCGGTATGCCCCGGCTGGTCAGAAAGAAATCGACCCGGTCCACGCGCGGGGCGAACACCCAGATCCAGCGGGGGGTGTCGTGGCCGGCGATGGGCACATGCAGCCAGGCAGCCTGGTTGGCCGGCAGGGTGAGGGAGTGGTGGTCGAGCGGGGCGAAGTGGTCGCGTCGCTCGACGACATCCTTGAGCGTCAGGCTGGCCGATTCGTCGAGGAGAATGCGCCAGTCGCCATGGGGAATGGCATCTTCGCTTGAACGCAGCACGCTGCCAGCCAGGGTCGGCAGGGCCGCAAGCACGACCAGCAGCAGACTGACAATCAGCGTTATGGCATTCCAAGGCCGGCGCACGACGAAGTCCCTTCCAGAGTGAGTGGCCAAATTATAACCAATGGCCTGAGGTTAAGGTAACAGGCAAAAGGCTATCATCCGATAGCCTTTCTTTGCTGGCTCGATCCTTTTCCGGCTAATTATCGCAGGCTTTCAGCCTTCCCGGGCAATCGCGCGGTAGCCGATGTCCTGGCGGTAGAAACAGCCACTCCAGTCGATCTGCGCTGCCAGGGCATAGGCGCCCCGCTGGGCCTCGGACACGCTTGCGCCGAGGGCGGTGGCGCACAGCACGCGGCCGCCGGCGGTGACCACCTGACCGTCCTTGACCGCGGTGCCGGCGTGGAACACCTTGCCGGGCAGTTGTGCGGCGGCGTCCAGGCCGGAGATCGCGGCGCCCTTGGCATAGTCGCCCGGATAGCCGCCGGCGGCCAGCACCACGCCCAGGCTCGGCCGCGGGTCCCACTGCGCCTCGATCTTGTCCAGCGCCTTGGCCAGCGCGGCCTCGACCAGCAACACCAGGGAGGACTGCAAGCGCAGCATCACCGGCTGGGTCTCCGGGTCGCCGAAGCGGCAGTTGAACTCGATGACCTTGGGCGCGCCGCTCTTGTCGATCATCAGGCCGGCGTACAGGAAGCCGGTGTAGACGTTGCCTTCGGCGGCCATGCCACGCACGGTCGGGTAGATGATCTCGTCCATCACCCGCTGGTGCACCGCGGGGGTGACCACCGGCGCCGGGGAGTAGGCACCCATGCCGCCGGTGTTCGGGCCAGTATCGCCGTCGCCGACGCGCTTGTGGTCCTGGCTGGTGGCCATCGGCAGCACGTGCTCGCCGTCGACCATGACGATGAAACTGGCTTCCTCGCCGTCGAGGAACTCCTCGATCACCACGCGCGCGCCGGCGTCGCCGAAGGCGTTGCCGGAGAGCATGTCGCGCACCGCTTCCTCGGCTTCGGCCAGGGTCATGGCGACGATCACGCCCTTGCCGGCGGCCAGGCCGTCAGCCTTGACCACGATGGGGGCGCCCTGCTCGCGCAAATAGGCCAGCGCCGGCTCGACTTCGGTGAAGTTCCGGTAGGCGGCGGTGGGGATGGCGTGGCGGGCCAGGAAGTCCTTGGTGAAGGCCTTGGAGCCTTCCAGCTGGGCGGCACTGGCGGTCGGGCCGAAGATCGGCAGACCGCGCGTGCGGAACAGGTCGACCACACCCTTCACCAGCGGCGCTTCCGGGCCGACGATAGTCAGCTGCACGTTCTGCGCGGCGAAGTCGGCCAGCTGTTCGATGGCCAGCACATCAATGGCGACGTTCTCGCACTTGGCCTCGAGGGCGGTGCCGGCATTGCCCGGGGCGACGAACACCTTGGCGACGCGCGGATCCTGCGCCACCTTCCAGGCCAGGGCGTGCTCGCGGCCGCCGCTGCCGATGATCAGTACGTTCATTTGCTGTCTCCTAGAGGGGAGGCAAAGGCCTTTGGCCCATTCGGTGGAAAACGCTGCGCGGTTTTCCACCCTACGGAATCGGTGATCGTCCCCTCGCAGTGCGCGGGGACGATGAGTTCTCAATGACGGAAGTGGCGCATGCCGGTGAACACCATGGCGATGCCGGCTTCGTCGGCGGCGGCGATCACCTCGTTGTCGCGCATCGAGCCGCCCGGCTGGATCACCGCGCTGATGCCGGCCTTGGCGGCGTTGTCGATACCGTCGCGGAACGGGAAGAAGGCGTCCGAGGCCATCACCGCGCCCTTGACCTCGAGGCCGGCGTGTTCGGCCTTGATCGCGGCGATGCGCGCGGAGTTGACCCGGCTCATCTGCCCGGCGCCGACGCCGACGGTCTGGCGGTTCTTGGCGTAGACGATGGCGTTGGACTTGACGAACTTGGCTACTTTCCAGGCGAAGATCAGGTCGTGGATTTCCTGCTCGGTCGGTGCGCGCCGGGTGACCACCTTCAGATCAGCTTCGCTGATCATGCCGATATCGCGGCTCTGCACCAGCAGGCCGCCGTTGACGCGCTTGTAGTCCAGCCCATGGATGCGTTCGGCCGGCCACTGGCCGCACTCGAGCAGACGCACATTGGCCTTGGCGGCCACCACTTCACGGGCTTCGGCACTGACGGTCGGGGCGATGATCACCTCGACGAACTGGCGCTCGACGATGGCCTTGGCGGTCTCGCCGTCCAGTTCGCGGTTGAAGGCGATGATGCCGCCGAAGGCCGATTCGCTGTCGGTGGCGTAGGCCAGGTCGTAGGCCTTGCGGATGCCGCCGTCGGCGTCCGGCACCACGGCCACGCCGCACGGGTTGGCGTGCTTGACGATCACGCAGGCCGGCTTGGTGAAGCTCTTCACGCACTCCAGCGCGGCGTCGGTGTCGGCCACGTTGTTGAACGACAGTTCCTTGCCCTGCAGCTGGCGCGCGGTGGCGACACTGGCTTCGGCCGGGTTGGCCTCGACGTAGAAGGCCGCGCTCTGGTGCGGGTTCTCGCCGTAGCGCATGTCCTGGGCCTTGACGAACTGGCTGTTGAAGGTGCGCGGGAATGCGCTGCGACCTGCGGTGCTCAGGGTCTCGGCCGACTGGTCGATGGTGCCCAGGTAGTTGGCGATCATGCCGTCGTAGGCGGCGGTGTGCTCGAAGGCCTTGAGGGCCAGGTCGAAGCGTTGTGCGTAGGTCAGGCCGCCGGCCTTGAGGCCCTCGACGATGCCGGCGTAGTCGCCGGCGTTGACCACGATGGCGACGTCCTTGTGGTTCTTGGCCGCGCTGCGGACCATGGTCGGACCGCCGATGTCGATGTTCTCGATGGCATCGGGCAGGGTGCAGCCCGGCTTGGCCACGGTGGCGGCGAACGGGTAGAGGTTGACCGCCACCAGGTCGATCGGCGCGATGCCGTGCTCGGCCATCACCGCGCCGTCGAGGTCGCGACGGCCGAGGATGCCGCCGTGGATCTTCGGATGCAGGGTCTTCACCCGGCCGTCCATCATTTCCGGGAAGCCGGTATAGTCGGCCACTTCCACGGCGGCGATGCCGTTGTCGCGCAGCAGCTTGAAGGTGCCGCCGGTGGAGAGGATCTCGACGCCGAGGGCGGCGAGCTCGCGGGCGAAGTCGACGACGCCGGTCTTGTCGGACACGCTGATCAGCGCGCGGCGGACGGGAAGGCGGGTGGTCTGGTCGGTCATCTCGGGTTCCATCAGAACGGGATTGAATGGAAACGGGAACGGCCGGGCCGCTCCCGTTTCAGACGGATAGGGTTACAGCAGGTCGTACTGCTTGAGCTTCTTGCGCAGGGTGCCGCGGTTCAGGCCGAGCAACTCGGAGGCCTTGGTCTGGTTGCCCTTGACGTACTGCATCACGGTTTCCAGCAGCGGGGCTTCCACTTCGGAGAGCACCAGGTTGTAGACGTCCGTGACAGCGGCGCCTTCGAGATGGGCGAAATAGTTGCGCAGCGCCTTCTCCACGCTGTCGCGCAGCGTCTGGCCCGCCTCGCTCGGCGTGTTCAGGTGCTGTTTCAGATTGGCGTTGTCGCTCACGGGTGTCGTTCCACTCTCTAAAGTCTCGGTCGTCGTCGTCATGCGGCCACCCCATCTCCCTTGTCGTGACGTTCGGCGAAGAAGCGCCGAACCTGGGCGCTCTGCGCGTCCGTAGTATCCAAGCGGTTGAACTGGGCACGGAATTCCCGCGCGCCGGGCAGGGTCGCCAGGTACCAGCCGACGTGCTTGCGGGCGATGCGGACGCCCAGTTCTTCTCCGTAGAAACGGTGCAGCGCGGCCAGGTGCTCGAGCAGAACGGGTTCCACCTCGACCGCCGTGACTGCCGGCAGGTGCTCGCCGGTCCGCAGGTAGTGCTCGATCTCGCGGAAGATCCAGGGGCGCCCCTGGGCGGCACGGCCGATCAGCAGGCCGTCGGCGCCGGTGGCGTCGAGCACCTGGCGGGCCTTCTCCGGCGAATCGATGTCGCCGTTGGCGAACACCGGAATCGAGACCGCCTGCTTGATCGCGGCGATGGTGTCGTACTCGGCCGCGCCGCTGTAGAGGTCGGCGCGGGTCCGCCCGTGCACGGCGAGGGCGGCGATACCGGCCTGTTCGGCGAGCCGGGCCACGCTGACGCCGTTGCGATTGGCATGGTCCCAGCCGGTGCGGATCTTCAGGGTCACCGGCACCTCGACGGCGGCCACCACCGCCTGGAGAATCTCGGCGACCAGCGTCTCGTTCTTCATCAGTGCCGAGCCGGCGGCCTTGTTGCAGACCTTCTTCGCCGGACAGCCCATGTTGATGTCGATGATCTGCGCGCCCAGCTCGACGTTGCGGCGGGCCGCCTCGGCGAGCATCTGCGGGTCGCCACCGGCGATCTGCACTGAACGCGGCTCCGGCTCGTCCTCGTGCGGCAGGCGCAGCCGGGACTTGCGGCTGTTCCACAGGCGAACGTCGCTGGTGAGCATTTCCGAAACCGTCATGCCGGCGCCGAGCTGGCGGCACAGCGCACGGAACGGCCGATCGGTAACGCCGGCCATGGGCGCCAGGATCAGTCGGTTGGGCAAAGTGTAGGGGCCGATACGTACCGCCGACATAGGTCTTCCCTGCTGGAGACGGGTTTCAGGTCGAACGGGGACCGCAAAAAAAGGGTGGGCATGATACCTGCTCTCCATGAATGGATAAAGGCTATCCTGCACAAAATATGAACAGCAGACAGGCAGGCGTCCGTGATCGGCGGGCAGCCCGGGCTGCCCTTCAGGCGGCGATGTCACTCCGGAGAGTGAAAGCTTAGGCTGTAATTCACCGCCTGTGTGCCCGGGTCGAGAATCTCCAGCGAGATGTGGATCGGCGTCTGCGGCGGCATTTCCTGCTGCCCGGCCAGTTCGCCGCTCAGGTACTCGTTGGGTTTGAAGCGCCGGGTGGTCACGGGCTGGCCGTTGATGTCGGCGAAGCGCAGCTCGAGCAGCGGAAAGGGCTGGGCGAAGGTGGCGCGGTTGTAGAGGATCGCATCGACCACCAGCGCGCCGGCGAATTCGGGATGATGGCGCACCACCAGGTTGCTGCTCTTGATCTGGGCGATGTCGACCCGCGGCGGCAGGCTGCAGCCGAGGCTGGGGCACAGTCGCTCGAACCAGGGCCGGTAGCTGTCCTGTCGCACCAGTTCGTCGTAGTGGGACCGGACGTACTGGCCGATCAGCACGCCGGCCGCGAGCAGGTTCAGGGCGATCCAGGCGAGGCGGCGGCCCCAGGGTTGGCGAGGCCTCTGCCAGTCGAGGTGAAGGGGCTCGTCGGTCAGCTCGAGCAGTCCCTCCTTGGGGCGTTCCGGTTCACTGCTCGGCTGCGGGGGGGCCGGCGGGCGCGGTTCCGCTCCGGCGGCGGGGATAGTCCGGGGCGCAGGCGCAGGTGTGCGCAACGGCTGGTCTTCCTCGGCGGGCGGTTTCAGGGTCAGGGTCGGCTCGGGGCGTTCGTCCGGCGCGCTTGGTGTGACCAGCAGGCTGCCGGTCGGCGGCAGCAGCGGCTCGACGGGTTCCTGGCGGGGCTGGGCGACCACCGGCCGTGGCGCCGCCGGCGCGGTATCGGCGCTCTGCAGGCGCGCCATCAGCTGGCGTTCCTGGCTTTCCAGCTTGGCCAGCTCCTCGTCCAGGTCGAGGGTATCCAGATCCAGATCACCCAAGTCGAGTTCGTCGTAGTCCCAGTGGGGCGTGGGCGCCGGCGGCGGCTCGCTCGCAGGCGCCGCGGCCGGCGCACTTGCGGCGGTCGATGCGTCGGCGGCTGCGGCGGGTTGGGACGCCGGTCGCTCGATCAGGTGCTTGGCGGCATTGAATACCTGCAGGCAGGCACCGCAGCGCACTGCTCCGCGGGCAGCATCGAGCTGCGCGCGGTTGATGCGGAAGCGGGTCTGGCAGTGCGGGCACTGGGTGGCGAAGGTTTCTGTCATGCGGCGAGCCGGCAGTCGGCGGTCTGGACTGATCGGGGCGCTAGTCTAGCGCAGCCATTGGACCTGAGGAGCAGGAAATCAGTGACGCACGCCGCTGATGCGCACCCAGCCGTCCTTCTCCGCCGTGGGGTCGAGAGCGAAGGCATCGGCATAGGCGGCGCGCACCTCCTCGGCCTGCTCGGCGAGGATGCCGGACAGCGCCAGGTGGCCGCCGCTCTTGACCAGGCGGGTGATCTGCGGGGCCAACTGCACCAGCGGGCCGGCGAGAATGTTGGCCACCACCACGTCGGACGGCTGCTGCGGCAGCTCGGCTGGCAGGTAGAGCGGAAAGCGCGCCGGGTCGATGCCGTTGCGCGTGGCGTTGTCGTGCGAGGCCTCCAGGGCCTGCGGGTCGATGTCGGTGCCGACCGCCCGCTCGGCGCCGAGCAGCAGCGCGGCGATGGCGAGGATGCCCGAGCCGCAGCCGAAGTCCAGCACGCTGCAGCCGGCGAGGTCCTGGCCGTCCAGCCACTCCAGGCACAGCGCGGTGGTCGGGTGGGTGCCGGTACCGAAGGCCAGGCCCGGATCGAGCAGCAGGTTGACCGCCTCGGGCTCCGGCGCCTGGTGCCAGCTCGGCACGATCCACAGGCGGCGGCCGAAGCGCATCGGCTGGAAATTGTCCATCCAGCTGCGCTCCCAGTCCTGGTCCTCGATGCGCTCGACCCGGTGCTCGGGCAACTCGCCGCCGCGCAGCAGGCGCAGGTGGGCGAGCAGAGCATCCGCGTCGGTGTCGGCCTCGAACAGCGCCAGCAGATGGGTGTGCGACCAGAGCGGGGTGGTGCCGAGGTCCGGCTCGAAGATCGGCTGGTCCTCGGCATCCATGAAGGTCACCGAAACCGCGCCCAGCTCGAGCAGCTGATCTTCCAGCGCACCGGCCTGGTCGGGGGTGATGGCGAGACGGATTTGCAGCCAGGGCATGGGGAGGCCTCTTCGGGAATGGGCGGAAAGGCGCGCAAGCTTACTGGAGGGGCTGATGCGCTGCCAGTCTGGGGCGGTAGGGTGGAAAACGACCGCAGGTCTTTTCCACCGCCGGTGCAGGGAGTCTGGTGGAAAATCCCTGCGCGCGTTTTCCACCCGGCGATCATCGTTGCAGCGGAAAACGACAGGGGCCACCCGAAGGCGGCCCCCATCATGCGGCGCCGGCACGTGGCTCAGTGCTTGTCCAGACCCAGTTTCTTTTCCAGGTAGTGGATGTTCACGCCGCCCTGGCAGAAGCCCGGATCGCGGGTGAGCTCGCGGTGCAGCGGCACGTTGGTCTTGATGCCGTCGACGACGATCTCGTCCAGGGCGTTGCGCATGCGCGCCATGGCCTCGTCGCGATCCTTGCCGTAGGCGATCAGCTTGCCGATCAGCGAGTCGTAGTTCGGCGGCACCGCATAACCGCTGTAAAGATGCGAATCGACGCGGATACCGTTGCCGCCCGGGGCGTGGAAGTGCTTGACCTTGCCCGGGCTGGGCATGAAGGTCGCCGGGTCCTCGGCGTTGATCCGGCACTCCAGCGCATGGCCGCGGATCACCACGTCCTCCTGACGGATCGACAGCGGCTCGCCGCCGGCGATGCGCAGCATCTCCTTGACGATGTCGACGCCGGTGACCATCTCGGTGACCGGGTGCTCTACCTGCACGCGGGTGTTCATCTCGATGAAGTAGAAGCGGCCGTCCTCGTAGAGGAACTCGAAGGTGCCGGCGCCGCGGTAGCCGATCTCGATGCAGGCGCGCACGCAGCGGTCCAGCACCTCGGCGCGGGCCTGCGGGTCGATACCCGGCGCCGGGGCCTCCTCCAGAACCTTCTGGTGACGACGCTGCAGCGAACAGTCGCGGTCGCCCAGGTGGATGGCGTTGCCCTTGCCGTCGGACAGCACCTGCACTTCCACGTGACGCGGGTTCTCGAGGAACTTCTCCAGGTAGACCATGCTGTTGCCGAAGGCCGCCTCGGCCTCGGTGCGGGTCAGTCGCGCCGACTTGATCAGGTCCTCTTCCTTGCGGACCACGCGCATGCCGCGTCCGCCGCCGCCGCCGGCAGCCTTGATGATCACCGGATAGCCGACCTGGCGGGCGATCGCCAAGGCGGTTTCCTCGTCTTCCGGCAGCGGACCGTCGGAGCCGGGCACGGTGGGCACGCCGGCCCGCTTCATGGCGTCCTTGGCCGAGACCTTGTCGCCCATCAGGCGGATCACCTCGGCGGTCGGACCGATGAAGGCGAAACCGGACTTCTCCACCTGTTCGGCGAAGTCGGCGTTCTCGGCGAGAAAGCCGTAGCCCGGGTGGATCCCGGTCGCGCCGGTGACTTCGGCGGCGGCGATGATGGCCGGGATGTGCAGATAGGATTTGGCCGACGGGGCCGGGCCGATGCACACGCTCTCGTCGGCGAGGCCCAGGTGCATCAGTTCGCGGTCCGCCGTCGAGTACACAGCCACCGTCTTGATGCCCAGTTCCTTGCAGGCGCGCAGGATGCGCAGGGCGATCTCGCCACGGTTGGCGATCAGGACTTTTTCCAACATCGCAGGATCTCCGCGGTTCAGACGATGGTGAACAGCGGCTGGTCGTATTCTACCGGCTGGCCGTTTTCCACCAGGATGGCTTCGATGACGCCGCCGACTTCAGCCTCGATGTGGTTCATCATCTTCATGGCTTCGACGATGCACAGGATGTCGCCCTTCTTCACGCTCTGGCCGACCTGCACGAAGGAGGGCGCGCTCGGCGACGGCGAGCGGTAGAAGGTGCCGACCATCGGCGAGCGGACCACGTGGCCGTTCAGCTTGGGAGCGGCCGGCGCCGCGGCTTCGGCCGGCGCCGCGGCGGCGATGGCCGGGGCCGGCATGGCGGCGGGCATGGCGGCCAGCGCCGGTGCAGCGGCATACACCGGCTGCGGAGCGCTCTTGGAGTGGCGGCTGATGCGAACCGATTCTTCGCCTTCGCGAATCTCCAGCTCGTCGATACCGGACTCTTCCAGCAGTTCGATCAGTTTCTTGACTTTGCGGATATCCATTCGAAATAACTCCGGTTGCGAATCAGGGACGTTCAAGTTGTTCGAGGGCGGCTTCCAGGGCCAGCCGGTAGCCGCTGGCGCCCAGACCGCAGATCACCCCTACGGCGATGTCGGAAAAGTAGGAGTGATGGCGGAAGGGCTCGCGCTTGTGCACGTTGGACAGATGCACTTCGGTGAATGGGATGCTCACCGCCAGCAATGCGTCACGTAGGGCGACACTTGTATGGGTGAAAGCCGCCGGATTGAAGATGATGTACTCCACGCCTTCCTGGCGGGCGGCATGGATGCGCTCGATCAGCACATGCTCGGCATTGCTCTGCAGGTGCAGCAGGCGATGCCCGGCTGCGCTGGCGCGGCGCTCCAGGTCCTGGTTGATCTGCGCGAGGGTGGTGGCGCCATACACGCCGGGTTCGCGGGTGCCCAGCAGGTTGAGGTTGGGGCCGTGCAGAACCAGTAAGGTGGCCATGTCGGTTGTTGTCCTTGCGTACTGAATAAGGGAGCACGGCAACGGGCCGGCCCGCCCCGCAGCGAGCGGGTTGGCTGGGGCGCCGTTCCGTCGAGACCTTCAGCCAAACATTTTAACCGGAATTTCCTGCATCTTACCTGCGATTCCTCGCAGATGCGTTGCAAAATCAACGCTGGGATTGACTTTCCCGCAGGCGTTGCGCAAACGCCGCGGCGTCGATCTCGCCGACCACCCGCAGTGCCTCGCGTTCCGTGCCGTCGGCGGCGAAGAATTGGATGGCTGGCGGGCCGAACAGCCGGTAGCGGTCCAATAGGGCGCGCTGCGCCGGGGTGCCGGCGGTGATGTCGAAGCGGATCAGCCGGTAGTCGCCGAGCAGCGCGGCGACCTGCGGGTCGGCGAACACCTCGCGTTCGATCACCTTGCAACTGATGCACCAGTCGGCATACCAGTCGAGCAGCAAGGGCCGGCCGGCCTGCTTCGCCTCGGCCAGGGCGGCGTCCAGCGCCTGTGGCGTGTCGAGGGTCCGCCAGGCGTCGGCGGCCTGCGCCGCGGGGGCGGCGGACAGCGGCGCGCTGCCCAGCGGGCGCAGCGGATCGGACTCGCCGCGCAGCGCGCCGGTCCAACTGGCCAGGGCGTAGACCAGCAGGACCAGCCCGGCCAACTGGCCGAGCTTCTGCCGGTGGCTCTTCGCGGTGAACTCCAGGGCGCCGAGAAACAGCGCCACCCCGCCGGCCAGCAATCCCCACAGGGCCAGCGCCAGCGGACCGGGCAGCACCCGCTCGAGCAGCCACACGGCAACCGCCAGCAGCAGCACGCCGAAGGCGTTGCGCACCGCGAGCATCCAAGGGCCGCTTTTCGGCAGCAACGCGCCACCGCCGGTGGCGAACAGTACCAGCGGCGCACCCATGCCGAGTCCCAGGACGAAGAGCTTGAGGCCGCCGCCCAGGGCATCGCCGCTCGAGCTGATATACAGCAGCGCGCCGGCTAGCGGGGCGGAGACGCAGGGCGAGACCAGCAGGCTGGACAGCACGCCGAGAACCGCGGCGCCCCACAACGAGCCGCCGCGGGTACTGCCGGCCAGGCGCTCCAGCGGGGTGGCGAGGAACTGTGGCAGGCGCAGCTCGAAGACCCCGAACATGGCCAGGGCGAACAGGCCGAAGAAGGCGGCGAAAGGCGCCAGGACCCAGGGCGACTGCAAGCGCGCCTGCAGGTTCAGCTCGGCGCCGAACAGCCCCATCAGCGCGCCGAGCACGGCGAAGCAGGCGGCCATCGGCAGCACGTAGGCCAGCGACAGGGCCAGGCCGCGCGCGCCGCCGATCTCGCCGCGCAGCACCACGCCGGAGAGGATCGGCAGCATCGGCAGCACGCAGGGCGTGAAGGTCAGGCCGAGTCCGGCGAGGAGGAACAGCGCCAGCTCCCGCCAGCTCCAGGCCGGCGTGCCGGCGGGCGGGGCGGCTCCGCTCGGAGTGCCTGCTGCGGAAGCGCCGGCCGCGCCGATCTGCAGCCGCTCGCTTTCCGGCGGGTAGCAGAGGCCCTTGTCGGCGCAGCCCTGGTAGCCGACCTGCAGGGTGAAGGGGCGCCCGTCGGGGTTGTCCAGCGGCAGCTCGACGTCGAGCACGCCGTAATAAACCTCCGTCTCGCCGAAGTACGCATCGGTCTTGCGCGTGCCGTCCGGCAGGCGCGGCGCGCCGAGCGCGACCCCGGGCGTCTCGCTGCGAAACTGCAGGCGCTGGCGGTACAGGTAGTAGCCCTCGGCGGCGACGAAGCGCAGCTTCACCGCCTGCGGGCTGTCCTCCACCAGGCTCAGGCGGAAAGCCTCGCGGACCGGCAGGAAGTCGCCGCGGTTGTCCAGTCCGCCCAGCGTGGCGCCGGGCCGGCTGTCGAACAGGCCGGCAGCGGCAGGCAGGGCGAGCAGCAGCAGGAGCAGGGGCAGCAGGCGGCGCATGGCGTTCTCGCAGAAACGTGCAGAAATACAAAGGGCCGGATGATACCGGAGGCGGCGAAGCGCTGCAGGCCGCGGCCGGTGCGGCAAGCGCCACCTTGGTCGCAGGCCGGCGCGGCGCCGTGCCGTCCCGGTGCGCCGCCCATTAATGCTAGGCTTGCGCAGCCGGCCCGCAGGCCGGCCGACTTTTCGAATCACGAAGGATTTTGCCATGCTGGATTGGAAAGAAAGCGCAAGCCGTGCATACGGCGGGGCCGACAGCGCCCTGCGGCGCGTCGTCGGCAACCACTGGCTGGGCCGCGCCCTGGCGCTGCTGCTCGCCCTCTATCTGCTGGTGACCGGGCTGCTCGGCTGGTACTGGAGCCTGGAGCCGGATGCCTTCCCGGTGCAGGAGAACGCCCAGACCGCGGCCGAGCAGGCACAGCGCAAGTTCGTCAAGGGCTACACCACCGTCGAGACCCTGAGGACCGTGGCCGGCACCCTGCTCGACAAGCCCGGCGGCTATCTGACCAACGACCTGTCTCCGCCCGGCATCTGGCTGGACAACATGCCCAACTGGGAATTCGGCGTGCTGACCCAGGTGCGCGACCTGGCGCGCTCGCTGCGCAAGGAAATGGCCCGCTCGCAGTCGCAGTCCACCGAGGACCCGGACCTGGCCAAGGCCGAGCCGCGCTTCAACTTCGACAACCGCAGCTGGGCGCTGCCGGCCTCCGAGACCGAATACCGCGCCGGTCTCAAGCTGCTCGACAGCTACCTGGCGCGCCTGGCCGACCCGGCCAAGCCCAGCGCGCAGTTCTTCGCCCGCGCCGACAACCTGAACGGCTGGCTGGGCGACGTTTCCACCCGGCTCGGCTCGCTGTCCCAGCGGCTCTCGGCGAGCGTCGGCCAGGAGCGCCTGGACGCCGACCTGGTGCCCGACGAGGCAACCGGCCAGGTGCAGCAGGGCGAGGAGGTCAAGACGCCCTGGCTGCAGATCGACAACGTGTTCTACGAGGCGCGCGGCCAGGCCTGGGCGCTGGCGCACTTCCTGCGCGCCATCGAGGTGGACTTCGGCGACGTGCTGGCGCGCAAGAACGCCATCGTCAGCCTCCAGCAGATCATCCGCGAGCTGGAGGCGGCGCAGGAGCCGCTGTGGAGCCCGATGGTGCTGAACGGCGGCGGCTACGGCGTGCTGGCCAACCACTCGCTGGTAATGGCCAACTTCATCTCCCGGGCCAACGCCGCGCTGATCGACCTGCGCACGCTGCTGTCCCAGGGCTGATGGACATCTCCGCACGGGAGGCGGCCCATCGGGCCGCTTCCGACGCCGAACTGGTCGCCTGGGTCGACGCCGACGACCGTCCGCTCGGCGCACTGCCCCGCGCCGAGCTGCGCGCGCGCGGACTGATCGGCCGCGGCACCTTCATCCTGCTGTTCAACGGCGCCGGGCAGCTCTGCGTGCACCGGCGCACCTTCAGCAAGGCGATCTATCCCGGCTACTGGGACGTGGCCGCCGGCGGCATGGTGCAGGCCGGCGAGGAATACGGCCCCTCCGCCGTCCGCGAACTGGAGGAGGAGCTCGGCATCGCCGGCGTGGCGCTGCGCGAGCACGGCCGCTTCTTCTTCGACCAGCCGGACAACCGCCTATGGTGCGCGGTGTTCTCGGCGGTTTCCGACGCTCCCCTGGTGCTGCAGCCCGAGGAGGTGCTGGAGGCCCGCTTCATCCGGCCCCACGAGGCCCTGCGCGAGGCCCTGGAGCTCCCCTACTGCCCGGACGCGCTGCAGGCGCTGCGCCGCTACCTCGGGCTGGGCTGAGGCGGCGACATCTCCGGCTCCTTGACCGGGCGCATCCGGGCAGCCATGCGGATTCCCTACACTGTCGACGATTCCCACAGCAGCCGGCCCGCCGGGAGTGGCGGCGCCGGTCGAACGGCAGGAGCTTTCATCCATGAAGATCGTGATGTTCAGTGCACAGCCCTACGACGAGCGCTCGTTCGACGAGGTACTGCAGCGCGACTACGCCGCCCGCGGCTTCGAGCTGGTCTACCAGAAGGCCGCGCTGTCGGCGCAGACCGTGGCGCTGGCCCAGGGCTGCCAGGCGGTGTGCGCCTTCGTCAACGACCAGCTCGATGCGCCGGTGCTGGAGACCCTGCACGGCTACGGCGTGCGCGCGGTCCTGCTGCGCTGCGCGGGCTTCAACCACATCGACCTGGAGGCCGCCCGCCGCCTGGGGCTGTTCGTCGCCCGGGTGCCGGCCTATTCGCCGGAGGCGGTGGCCGAGCACACCATCGCCCTGATCCTGACCCTCAACCGGCATACCCACCGCGCCTACAACCGGGTCCGCGAGGGCAACTTCATGCTCGACGGCCTGCTCGGCTTCAACCTGCACGGCAAGACCGTGGGGGTGGTCGGCACCGGCAAGATCGGCCTGGCCACGGCGCGCATCCTCAAGGGCTTCGGCTGCCGGGTGCTCGGCCACGATCCGTACCCGACGGACGAGTTCGCCGCGCTCGGCGACTACGTGGCGCTCGACGTGCTGCTCGCCGAATCCGACGTGGTCAGCCTGCACTGCCCGCTGAGCGACGCCACCCGCCACCTGATCGATGCCGCCCGCCTGGCGCGGATCAAGCACGGCGCCATGCTGGTCAACACCTCCCGCGGCGCGCTGATCGACACCCGCGCGGTGGTCGCCGCGCTCAAGTCGCGGCGCCTCTCGGCGCTGGCCATCGACGTCTACGAGCAGGAGAGCCAGCTGTTCTTCCACGACCGCTCCTCGGACATCATCGACGACGACGTCTTCACCCGGCTGATGACCTTCCCCAACGTGATCGTCACCGGCCACCAGGGCTTCTTCACCGCCGAGGCGCTGCGCGAGATCGCCGAGACCACCCTGCACAACCTCGACTGCTACGCCGGCGGCCGCGCCTGCGGGAACGTGCTGGCGGGCGGCGCCTGAGCGACGGCGGGCGGTGGCGGATGCGGCATGCTCGTCCCCCCGCCCGCCGCCGTCTTCGGCATTTCATGCGCTTGCCGCTACACTGGCCCCCTCGTTTCCCGCGTATTTCCGAGGAGCCAGCCTTGGCCAAGAAAGCCTCTTCACTCGCCGCCCTGGGCGGTCTGGTCTATTCCACCGACGGCGGCCGGCATTGTCCCGGCTGCGGCCAGCCGGCCGCCGCCTGCACCTGCAAGCAGGACCAACTGCCGGCCGGCGACGGTATCGCCCGGGTGCGCCGCGAGACCAAGGGCCGCGGCGGCAAGACGGTGACCACCGTCAGCGGCGTGCCGCTGGCCGGCGACGAACTGAAGGAGCTGGCCAGCGCCCTGAAGCGCCGCTGCGGCACCGGCGGCGCGCTCAAGGACGGGGTCATCGAGATCCAGGGCGAGCACGTCGAGCTGCTCCTCGAAGAGCTCGCCAAGCGCGGCTTCAAGGCGAAGAAATCCGGCGGCTAGTCCTAGTCTCTAACGGAAGACATCTCTTCTCTGCACAGGAGCGACCCATGGCACGACGTACACGCAAGGACGACGGCAGCCAGTGGACCGTGGCCGACAGCCGCGCCGTCTACGGCATCCGTCACTGGGGTGCCGGTTATTTCGCCATCAACGAGCGGGGACATGTGGAGGCGCGGCCGAACCGCGCCGCCGACCGGCCGATCGACCTCGTCGAGCTGCTCGGCCAGCTGCGCGAGGCCGGTCTGTCGCTGCCGCTGCTGGTGCGCTTTCCGGACATCCTGCAGGACCGCGTGCGCCAGCTGACCGGCGCCTTCGACGCGCATATCGAACGCCTCGGCTACCAGAGCGGCTACACCGCGCTGTATCCGATCAAGGTCAACCAGCAGGAGGCGGTGGTGGAGAACATCATCGCCACGCCGAACGTTTCCATCGGCCTGGAGGCCGGCTCCAAGCCAGAGCTGCTCGCCGTGCTGGCGCTGGCGCCGAAGGGCGGCACCATCGTCTGCAACGGCTACAAGGACCGCGAGTTCATCCGCCTGGCGCTGATCGGCCAGAAGCTCGGCCATGCGGTGTTCATCGTCATCGAGAAGGAGTCGGAGGTGCAGCTGGTCATCGAGGAGGCCGCCGAGCTCAAAGTCGTCCCGCAGCTCGGCCTGCGCGTGCGGCTGTCCTCGCTGGCTTCCTCGAAGTGGGCCGATACCGGCGGCGAGAAGGCCAAGTTCGGCCTCTCGGCGGCGCAGCTCTTGCGCGTGACCGAGCGCCTGCGCAGCGCCGGGCTGGAGCAGGGGGTGCGCCTGCTGCACTTCCACATGGGTTCGCAGATCGCCAACCTGGCCGATTACCAGGGTGGCTTCAGGGAGGCCATCCGCTACTACGCCGAGCTGCGCACCCTCGGTCTGCCGCTCGACCACGTGGACGTCGGCGGCGGCCTGGGGGTCGACTACGACGGCACCCACTCGCGCAATCCCAGCTCGATCAACTACGACATGGACGACTACGCCGCCACCGTGGTCGGCATGCTCCAGGAGTTCTGCGACGCCCAGGGCCTGCCGCATCCGCACATCTTCTCGGAGAGCGGCCGCGCGCTGAGCGCCCATCATGCGCTGCTGGTGGTGCAGGTCACCGACGTGGAGCGCCACAACGACCAGCTGCCGGAGGTCGCCGATCCCGACGGCCTGCCGGAAACCCTGCGCTGGCTGGTCGAACTGCTCGGCCCGACCGACGACGAGATGGTCACCGAAACCTACTGGCGCGCCACCCAGTACCTCGGCGAGCTGTCGCGGATGTACGCCGACGGCAAGCTGGGCCTGGCCGACAAGGCGCTCGCCGAGCAGTGCTACTACGCGCTCTGCCGGCGCCTGCACGATTCGCTGAAGGCCCGCCAGCGCTCGCACCGCCAGGTGCTCGACGAGCTCAACGACAAGCTGGCCGACAAGTACATCTGCAACTTCTCGGTGTTCCAGAGCCTGCCGGATACCTGGGCGATCGGCCAGGTGCTGCCGATCCTGCCGCTCGACCGGCTCGACGAGGAACCGCTGCGCCGCGCCGTGCTGCAGGACCTGACCTGCGACTCCGACGGCAAGATCCGCCAGTACGTCGACGAGCAGAGCATCGAGACCAGCCTGCCGGTGCACGAGCTGCGGGCGGGCGAGGAATACTTGCTGGGCATCTTCCTGGTCGGCGCCTACCAGGAGATCCTCGGCGACATGCACAACCTGTTCGGCGACACCGACTCGGTGAACGTCTACCAGCGCGCCGACGGCAGCATCTACCACGCCGGCATCGAGACTCACGACACCATCGAGGACATGCTGCGCTACGTGCACCTGTCGCCCGAGGAACTGATGACCTACTACCGCGACAAGGTGGCCGGCGCGCGCATCGGCGCCCGCGAGCGCGCCCAGTACCTGGACGCCCTGCGCCTGGGGCTGACGCGTTCCTCCTACCTGTCGGGCTGAGCGCCGCTTCCGGTGCAAAAGCCGCCTAGTTGGCCTGGGGCTCCGGCGCCTGCTCCGCCAGCTCCTGGCGCCACAGGCGCCGGGCGAAGGCCGCCATGGCCAGGGCGCGTAGCGCCATGAAGGCGAGGAAGGCCAGCCACAGGCCGTGGTTGCCGAGCCCCTGCAGCAGCCAGGCGAGCGGCAGCGCCAGGGCCACGGCGAGCAGCATGGCGTCGCGCATCTCGCGGGCGCGGGTGACGCCGATGAACAGGCCGTCGAGCAGGTAGCTCCACACCGCGATCAGCGGCAGCGCGGCCAGGTAGGGCAGGTAGCTTTCGGCCAGCCCGCGCACCGCCGGGATGTCGGTCTGCAGGCCGACGAACAGCGTGCCGCCGAACAGGAAGAACAGCGCAAAACCCAGACTGGCCAGCAGCGACCAGAGCCCGGCGACCGCCAGCGCCCGCTGCAGGGCGGTACGGTCGCCACCGCCG
The DNA here is from genome assembly GCF_059739045.1 of Azotobacter tropicalis. Taxonomy (NCBI): domain Bacteria; kingdom Pseudomonadati; phylum Pseudomonadota; class Gammaproteobacteria; order Pseudomonadales; family Pseudomonadaceae; genus Azotobacter; species Azotobacter tropicalis. The sequence goes on along the minus strand of NZ_AP046059.1, from coordinate 2,199,389 downwards.
ATGGCATGCCCGCACAGTGCCTCGACGGCGTGGGCCAGGCCGTCCAGGGCGTGGGCGGTGAGCAGCAGGCCGTTGAGCAGCAGGGCGTTGGCCGCCACCGTGGCATCGCCGAGCCGCGCGCCCTGCACGGTGATCAGGAAGAACACCAGCTGCAGGAGCAGGCTGCGCAGGAAGATGTCGCGGTTCACCGCCAAGAGCGGGCGCCAGTTCGCCCAGCGGCGCAGGGCATCCCAGGGCAGCCGGCCGGGATGCCGGCGCAGCGCCCGGCGGGCCAGGATGAGGCCGAGCAGGGCACCGCCCCACTCGGCGAGCACCGAGGCGCGGGCGGCGCCGGCCACGCCCCAGTCGAGGCCGAGGACGAACCACAGGTCGAGCGCCACGTTGCCCAGGCTGGTGAGCAGCAGCATGGCCAGCGGCGCCCGGGCGTTCTGCGTGCCGAGCAGCCAGCCGATCAGCGCGTAGCTGGCCAGCACCGCCGGCAGGCCGAGCAGGCGGATATGGAAATACTCGCGGCTCAGCGCATCGAGCGCCGCCGAGGACTGCATCAGGCCGAGGGCGAGCTCGCCGAAGGGCAGCGCCAGAAGGCCCAGCAGCAGAGCGAAGGCCGCGGCGAGCACGAGGCTCTGCAGCAGCACCTGGCGCAGCGCGGCGCCATCGCCACGGCCGCAGGCCTGGGCGGCGAAGCCGGTGGTGCCCATGCGCAGGAAGCCGAAGGCCCAGCCCAGCAGGGTGAACAGGCTGCCGCCGACCGCCACCGCGCCGAGCTGGTGAGCGTGCGGCAGGTGGCCGACCACCGCGCTGTCGACCAGCGTCACCAGCGGCGTGCAGAGGTTGGAGAGGATCATCGGCGCGGCCAGCGCCCGGACCCGGCGCCGGGTCGGCGCGTGGCGCCAGGCCTCGACCAGCGCGCCCGCGCTCACTGGATCAGCCAGCTGAGTACCCAGAGCCCCAGCAGCAGGCAGAGCGCGCCGCTGACGAAGGCGCGCTTGAACAGCGCGCGTATTCCGCCGGCCAGCAGCGCCAGGCCGACGACCAGGGCGACGAAGCCGAGCAGCGTGGGGTTCATGCCGAGGGTGCGCGACAGGCCTTCGAGGAAGGACGCGCCGGCCCTGCCGATCGAGCCGAACAGTCCGCCCAGCCCCTCGACGAGGTAGCGGAGCAGCGCGCCCACCGCCTCGCCGAGCCATTCGAAGAAACTTCCCTCTTGTTGCATTGCATCCCCCTGGCGAACGAAGAAAGGTGCCGGACCGTCCCGCGTTCCGGCGGGGCCGCGCGGGCGGCCCGCACAGGCCGCGCAAGGATAGCGCGTCGGACGGGCGCTTTCAGCGCAGCAGCAGCAGCGGCGTGCGCGATCTGTGCAGCATCTGGCGGGTGGTGCTGCCGAGCAGCAGGCGGCGGATGCGCGAATGGCCGTAGGCGCCCATCGCCAGCAGATCGATGCCACGCTCCTGCTGGTAGGTGTGCAGCACCGCCGCGAGCTTGCCCTCGCGGATCGCCGGGATCACCAGGAAGCCGGCGAGCTCCAGTTGTGCCTGGGCCTCGTGCAGCGCGGTGCGGCTCAGCGCGTTGTCCTCGTCGACCATCAACAGGTGCAGCGGCAGCCCCTTGAACAGCGGGCTGGCGGCCAGCGTGTTGACCGCCTGACGGGCGCTCGGGCTGGCGTCGTAGGCGAGCAGCAGGCTGCCCGGCGCCCTGAATTCGTCCGGCGCGATCAGGATCGGCCGGGCCAGGGCGCGGGTCGCGTTCTCCAACTGGCTGCCGATCGGCTGGCCGGCCTGCTGCCGGCTGTCCTCGCCCTGGCGGCCGATCACCAGCAGGCGGAGGTCGCCGGCCATCTCGACCAGGGTCTCGACCAGGTCGCCGTGGCGCTGGCAGAGCTCCGGTGCCGCCAGGCCGGCGGCGAGGGTGCGGTCGCGGGCCGCGGCGAGGATCGCCTGACCCTGTTCCAGGGCCACCCGGGCGCGCTGCTCGTCGAGCCGGGTCAGCTCGTTGGTCAGGTGCTCGCTGCTGCCCAGGCCGACGGCGCCGCTGAAGTCGCCCGGCGCCGGGTAGCGGCTGCGGTCCAGCACGTGCAGGAAGGTCAGTGGCGCGCCGAGGCGCTGGCTGGCCCAGATGGCCCAGTCGCAGACCGCGGCGGTGGCGGCGGAGCCGTCGATGCAGGCCAGTATCCGAGTCATGGGGTCGCTCCTTTCTCAGTGTTCCGTGAATATCTCGAGGACGCCCGGCACGGCGCCTCCCGGGCGTCGAGGGCTCCGGCCAAGCTGCTCGGGGAGGCGAAGAATACCGGGCCGACCACCCGTTAGGTGCGGGCCTGGCCATTATCCCGGCTTTCGCCGTCGATGCGCAGGAAAAGGCCGATCGGGTTGGCGAAGAGCAGCACCGCGGGCAGGTCGGCGAGGGCATCGCCTCGGCGGATGCTCCGGCGGGGCGGGCCTTGGCACGGACATATCCGGTAACGCGACCGGCGGCGAGGGAGCGCTGGCCGGCCTTTAGTATGAGGGATGGCACCTTTGCCGTACCGGCACGGCATGCCGGGTCACCACTTCGTTTCGCTGCGAGCGTACCGCCATGATCGCGATTGCCAAGGGGCTGCTCGGACGGCTGCCGGCAGTACGTCCGGGGATCTCGATCGCCCTGTTGCTGGGCCTGCTCCTGGCGCAGCAGGTGCACAACAGGCACCTCGACGAGCGCCTGTATTTCTGGGCCAAGAGCCGCTGGCTCGAGGCCTGCGCCCAGGGCTTCGACTTCTGCCTGCCGGACTACGAGGTCGGCATCGAGGCGCTGAAGATCGCCGGGGTGCGCAACAACCTTTCCGGGCTGAGCTACGACGACACGCGCAAGCACCTGTGGGCGGTGATCAACGATCCCGAAGAACTGGTCGCCCTGAGCACCGGGGGCCAGGTGCTGGCGCGCTATCCGCTCGAAGGGTTCCGCGATGTCGAAGGCGTCGCCTACCTGGGCGGCGACCTGCTGCTGCTCACCGAGGAGCGCGACCAGGCGCTGGTCGCCGTGCCGGTGCCCAGCGTTCCCGGCGCCCTGAGGCGCCAGGACTACCGCTCGCTGACCCTGGGCTTCGACAATCCCGACGGCGACAACCGCGGCTTCGAGGGTGTCGCCTACGACCGCCAGGGCGACCGCCTGTTCGTGGTCACCGAGCACTCGCCGCGCAAGCTCTACGAGATCCGCGGCCTCAAGGCCAGCCTGTCCGGCGCCTTCAACCTCGGCATGCTCGACCGCTCCGCCTGGCTGAGCGAGGGCTTCGTCGGCAGCGATCTGTCCTCCGTGGAGTACGACCAGGCCAGCGAACACCTGATCCTGCTCAGCGACGAGTCGCGGCTCTTGGTGGAGCTGGACGAGCGGGGCGACACGGTCAGTCTGCGCTCCCTCTGGCGCGGCTCCGCGGGGCTCAGGAAGAACGTCCCGCAGGGCGAGGGCGTGGCCCTGGACGAGCACGGCCGGCTCTACATCGTCAGCGAGCCGAACCTGTTCTACGTCTTCGTGCGCGAGGGCTGAGGCCCCGCGCTCGTCCGGTCCCGAAGCCGGCGGCACGCCTGCCGGCCATTGCCTTCTTCCTTCCTGATCGCCCTTCGGCGTGGCCCGCTGCGGGTTCGCGACGGTTGCCTGCTGTCTCCTGAAGAAAGTGGAACGCTGTTCTTGAATGCTTGTGTGGATTCGATTAATTTCCGGAATGTAATTCCAGAAAAAGCAATCCGGCCCGTTGCCTGCCTGCCAGGCACGGGCGTCCGGCTTCCCGAACCGCCAGGAGACCCATAACAATGAGAACGACCCTTCAAGAGATTCAGGACGGCGAGCGCTTCGACATCGTCGTCGTCGGCGCCGGCGGCGCCGGCATGTCGGCCGCGCTGTTCGGCGCGTTGCAGGGCGCCAAGGTGCTGCTGCTGGAGAAGACCGAGTACGTCGGCGGCACCACGGCGTTTTCCGCCGGCACCACCTGGATTCCGGGCAGCCACCACGCCGCCGGGATCGGCGTGCACGACGACAGCCTGGCCAAGGCCGGCGGCTACCTCGATCTGGCGGTCGGCGAGCGCTCCCGCGCCGAGCTGCGCCGGGCGTTCCTGGAGAACGGGCCGAAGGCGGTCAAGGCCATCGAGAGCGGCACCTCGGTGCGCTACCGCGCCCGTCCGCTGCACCCGGACTACATCTCCGACCTCGAAGGCTCGACCCTGCGCGGCCGTGCCCTGGAGCCGCTGCCCTTCGACGGCCGGCTGCTCGGCGAGCGCTTTCGCCTGGTGCGCCCGCCGATCCCCGAGTTCACCGTGCTCGGCGGGATGATGATCGACCGCGACGACGTCAACCACCTGCTCAAGCTGACCCGCTCCTTCGCCTCCTTCCGCCACAGCGTCAAGCTGCTCGCCCGGCATGCCCTGGACCGCCTGCGTCATCCGCGCGGCACGCGCCTGGTGATGGGCAACGCGCTGATCGCCAGCCTGCTGCATTCGCTGGACGCGCGCGGCGTGCCGGTGCTCACCGAATGCCGGCTCGAGCGCCTGGAGCGCGGCGCCGCCGGCATCGAGGCGCTCGAGGTGACGCAGCAGGGCGTGAAGCGGCGGATCGTCGTCAAGGGCGGAGTGATCCTCGCCTCCGGCGGCTTCAACCGCCATCCCGAGCGGCGCCGGGCGCTGCTGCCGGGCAGCGAGCCGCAGTGGTGTCCGGGCGCGCCGGGGCACACCGGCCAGGCCCATGATCTCGCCGAAGCGCTGGGTGCGCGCTACGGCACGCCGGGGCTGAGCCACGCCTTCTGGGCGCCGGTGTCGATCCGCAAGCGCGCCGACGGCAGCACCGCGGCGTTCCCGCACTTCATCCTCGACCGCGGCAAGCCGGGGATGATCACCGTCGACCGCGCCGGCAAGCGCTTTCTCAACGAATCCACCTCCTACCACCTGTTCGGCCTCGGCATGCGCGAGGCCGGCGTGGCGCCGGCCTACCTAGTCACCGATGCCGAGGGCCTGCGCAAGTACGGCCTGGGCATGGTGCGTCCGGGCGGCAAGGGGCTGAAGCCGTTCCTCGCCGACGGTTACCTGACCGCGGGCGCGACCCTGGCCGAACTGGCCGGGCGCCTGGGCATCGACGCCGCCGGGTTGCAGGACAGCGTGCGCAAGATGAACGAGTACGCGCGCAGCGGCGTCGATCTCGACTACCGGCGCGGCACCACCGACTACCAGCGGGTCAACGGCGACGCGGCGCAGCAGCCCAACCCCAACCTCGGGCCGATCGGCACCGCGCCCTTCTATGCGGTGCGCCTCTACCCCGGCGACATCGGCGCCGCCACCGGCTTCGCCACCGATACCGACGCCCGCGTGCTGGATCAGGACGACGCGCCGATCGACGGCCTCTACGCGGTCGGCAACGACATGCACTCGATCATGGGCGGCACCTACCCGGGACCGGGCATCACCCTCGGGCCGGGCCTGACCTTCGCCTACCTCGCCGCGCAGCACGCCGTGGCGCGGGCCCGGGCGCTGCGCGGCGAGGACGTGAAGCCCGCCGTCGCCTGAGGGGCGCCACATCAAAAAGCCCGCCGGGATTCCCGGCGGGGGCTTTTTCATGCCGCGGGTTTTCCCTTCAGCCGCGCACGCCCTCCACCAGCGCCTTGGCCGCCTGCAGGGCGGCGCGGGCCCAGGCTTCCGTGCCCATTTCCGCGACGCGCCGGTCGTTGGGGATCTCGATGCTCACCGGCAGACTAGCTGGCAGCTCGCGCCACAGGCGGCGCAGGTCGATGCCGCCCTCGCCGGGCAGCAGGCGCTCGCCACGGGCGGCCTGGATCAGGGCCTCGTCGGTGGTCGGGCGCTCGGCCGGGCCGTCGCAGATCTGCGCGTAGTGCAGCCACTCGGCAGGGATCTCGGCCAGTTGCTCGAAGCGGCTGGCCGAGCGGTCGAAGTGCAGGGCGTCGACCAGGATGCCGCCGTTGCGGCGGTCGGCGCGGCGGACGATGCGCAGGGCGCTGTCCAGGTCGCGCACCGGGGTCCAGGGCATGAATTCCAGGTCGGCCGACAGGCCGAACGGCAGCATGGCGTCGCACAGCTGCGCGTAATGCTCGATCAGGCGTTCCTCCTCGGGATCGTCGCCGGCCACCAGCACGGCCTTGGCGCCCAGTTCGGCGCCGGTTTCCAGGAAGGGCAGGTAGCGCTCCAGCTCGAACTCCGCGCCGATGCGGATCAGCTCCAGGTCGAAGATGCGTACGCCGGTGTCGTTCATCCGCGCCAGGGTCTCGCGCAGCATCGGCTTGTCGGTCATCAGCGGATAGGCCACGGCGCCGGGTGCCACCGGCAGCAGGCGCACGCCGGCCTGGTCGTAGCCGGTGCGCGCCGCCAGCTCGATCATCTGCGGCGGACTCAGCTGCAGGGCGGTGAGCTGGGCGATGGAGTAGGTCGGTTGCATGGAAACCTCCAGGCGTGAAGGGGCGGCACGGCCGCCCGGGTACGGGATCGTGGGGAGCCGGCGGACCGGGCGGTCCGCCGGGCGTCTCAGGCGGCCGGAGCGGCGAGCGGTGCCGGCCGGGCCTGGCGGCCCTTGAGGTACTGGGCGAGGACGCCGAGTAGCGCGGGCACGGCGAGGAACAGGAAGACCTGGCTGAAGTTCCAGTTCGCCGCGAGGATCAGCGCGCCGAGGCCGGCGCCGCTGATGGCGCCGAGGCGGCCGATGCCGGTGGCCCAGCTCACCCCGGTGGCGCGCATCCGGGTCGGGTAGAACTGCGCCGAGAGGGCGTAGCAGCCGGGGGAGACGCCGTTGACGAAGTAGCCGAGCAGCAGGATCAGCGGGCAGAGCACCGCCATGGTCGGCGGCAGCAGGGCGATCAGCACCGCGCAGACGGCGCCGCCGGCGATGGTCAGGGCGATCACCTTGTGCGGGTTCCAGCGGTCCATCTTCAGGCCGACGGTGAAGTTGCCGACCACCCCGCCGACCTGCAGCAGCGAGCCGATGATCGCCGCGTCGGCCAGGCTCAGGCCGGCGTCGCGGCTGATCAGCGGCAGCCAGCTGGAGAGCAGGTACATGGTCAGCAGGCCCATGAATAGGGTCAGCCAGATCATGCAGGTGCCCAGGCGGTAGCCGGGGGCGAACAGCGAGCCGACCGCGTTGCCGCCCTGCACCTGTTCCTCGGAGCTGTAGAACTGGCTGTCGCCGCCGGCCAGGCCGGGCGCGACCTTGTTCACCGCGCGGATCAGGCGCGTCCTGAGCGCCGGATGCTGGGCCAGGAAGCGGATCGACTCGGGCAGCAGCGGGATCAGCAGCACGGCGAAGGCGATCGGCAGCACGCCGCCGGCGACCAGCACCGAGCGCCAGCCGAAGTGCTCGATCAGCGCCTTGCTGCCGATGCCGCCGAGGGCCGCGCCGACCGCGAAGCCGCAATAGATGAAGGTCACCATCAGCGAGCGGCGGCGCTGGGGCGCGTACTCGGCGACCAGGGTGGCGGTGTTGGGCATCGAGGCGCCGAGGCCCATGCCGGTGAGAAAGCGCAGCACGCTCAGGCTGACGATGTCGGTGGCATAGGCCGAGGCCAGGCTCCACAGGCCGAAGAAGAACACCGAGCCGACGATCACCAGCTTGCGGCCGAGGCGGTCGGCGAGCGGGCCGGCGGTCAGCGAGCCGGCGGCCAGGCCGAGCAGGCCGCTCATCATCACCGGACCGAGGTCCTGGCGTTGCACGCCCCAGTCGTCGAGCAGGGCGGGGGCGATGAAGCCCATGGCGGTGGTGTCGAAGCCGTCGAAGACCAGCACCAGAAAGCCGAGCAGCAGGACCAGCCACTGGCGGGCGCCTATCGGGCGCGCGTCGAGGAAGGTGCCGACGTCCACACGAGCGGAAGTCGCCATACGTGTACCTCCAGTTTGTTGTTGTTGTGCAGAGAGAGGGTCTCGCCCGCGGGCGCTTCGGCCCGCCGGACGATCGGACGGTAACATTATTGGAATTATATTCCAATAATAAAATAGTTTCCTATGTGGGTGTCGGCGTCGAGCGGCCGTCCCCGCCTCCGGCGGAGGCGGGCGGGCAGGGCATGGCGGCGGGGAAGGGGGTGGCGGTGGTCAGGCGTCGGACGGGGCCGCCACCTGGGAGGAGGTCAGCGTCGACAGCTTGGGCACGCTGTCCAGGCTGGTGGCGGCCAGTTCGTCGGCGGCTTCCAGCAGGGCCGGCACCAGCGCCGCCATGCGCTCGGCGCCGAGCCGCACGCTGGGGCCGGCGATGCTGATCACGCCGACCACGCCCTGCTGCGGCGCGCGGATGGCGACGGCGATGGCCGCCGCGCCGGCCTCGAAGCTTTCGTCGACGCTGGCGTAGCCCTGCTGACGCGCGCGCTGCAGGCGGGCGAGCAGGTCCTCGACGGTGGTCGGCGCGTTGGGGCCGTATTCGCCCGGTTTGGCCAGCCCCTGGCGGTAGACCAGCTCCAGCGCCTGCTCGTTGCTCAGGCAGCTCAGCCAGGCCAGTCCGGAGGCGGTGCAGCAGAGCTTGGCCTCGGCGCCGGCGTCGGGGTCGTAGCGCAGGCCCGAGCGCGCGCCCTGGGCCTTGGAGACCCACACCAGACGGTCGGTATCGACGATGCTCAGGCGCACCAGCTCGCCGGAGAGGCCGGCCAGGCGTTCGAGCACCGGGCGGGCCAGATCGACCAGGCTGCACTGCGACAGGTGCTTGAGCGCCAGCGACACCACCTTGAGGGCGAGGATGTAGTTGCCGTGCTGGTGTTCCTGGCGGACGTAGCCCTGCTCGACTAGGCAGTTGAGCATCCGGTGGGTGGCGCTCGGCGGGATGCCGAGGGTTTCGGCGACTTTCTGCAGCGGCAGGCCGGCGGCGTTGCCGGCCAGCAGTTCGAGGGCGGAGAGGCCGCGTTCTAGGGCGTTGCTCATGGGGATTCCTTGACGGTTCGAGGTCCGATCCGGACGGGGTCGGACCTGGCGTTAATTTATGGAATCCTATTCCGAGGTGGAGCCGCATGCAAAGCGTAGCGGCCTCCGCCCTGGCTACCGGGCCTCGGGCGTCAGCGGACGCCGCTCGGTCACTGCGCCGGATCGAGGCCGAAGAACTGCCGGTAGAGGCCGAGCTGGCTGCTCAGCATGTGGATGCCCGGTTGCACCGCATGGCCTTTGGCCGCGGCGCTCTGCAGCAGGCGGGTCTCGGCCGGCTTCATGATGATGTCGGCGATCAGCGTGCGCGGCGCCAGGCCTTCCAGGTCGAAGGGCAGCGGGTCGTCGGCTTGCATGCCGATCGGCGTGGCGTTGATCGCCAGCTCCACCTCGCCCGGACGCGCCGCGTCGAGCACGCGCACCTGGCCCGGCCAGTACTGCTGCAGACGCTCGGCGAAGCGCGCGGCGCGGCTGCGGTCGACGTCGAACAGGTCGAGGCGCGCGATGCCCGCCTGCAGCAGGGCGACGGCGATGGCGCTGCCCGCGCCGCCGCTGCCGAACAGCGCCACGCGCCAGCCCTCGGGGTCGCGCCCGGCGTGGCGCAGGCCGGCGACGAAGCCGGCGCCGTCGAAGTTGTCGGCCAGCCAGCGACCATTCGCCTGGCGGCGCAGGGCGTTGCTGCTGCCGGTGAGGGCGACGGTCAGGCTCTGCTCGTCGGCATGCGCGGCGACCGCCAGCTTGTGCGGCACGGTGATCAGCAGCCCGTCGAGGTTGCCGATGCGCTTGAGGCCCTCGATCACTGTGGCTAAGTCCGCCGCGCCGGCCTGCACCGGCAGCATCAGCGCGTCGATGCCGCGCTCGGCGAACAGCCGGTTGAGCAGGGTGGGGGCCTGGACCTGGGCGATCGGGTCGCCGACCACGGCGTACAGCCGGGTGCTGCCGGTGGGGCTGGAAATGAGCAGGGCGTCGTTCATGACGGGATTCTCCGCGGATGGGTGTCGGGGCATGGGGGCACGGCTGGCTGGGGGCGGGCGCAGGCGGCGGGAAGTCGGGAAAGCGGGGCGGGCGAGGCTGGAAGCATGGCTCTGGAATTCTTGTATTTTCTGGAATCATGTTCCGATTTTTTCTGAGGCGCAACCCCCGGCAAGGTGGCGAAACGGCGAAGAATCCGGACGTATCCGTTGGGGGCGGTTTGCACGACGCGCCTCGCCGATGCATGCCGGTGCCGGCGGTTGGCGGAGCGGCCAGGTGCGCAAGCCCCTGTCGTGGGAATCAGTTTCCCATCAGGAGAATGCCGCCGCCCCCTGACTAGACTTGCCGTGCGTCTCGCAGGCGGGGAGGCGCTGCCCACGGATCCTCGGAGAGCGAAACATGAACAGGTATGGCGCGGAGTTTCTCGGAACCTTCTGGCTGGTACTCGGCGGCTGCGGCAGCGCGGTCCTCGCGGCGGCCTTCCCGCTGGCCGGCATCGGCGACCAGGTCGGCATCGGTCTGCACGGCGTCTCGCTGGCCTTCGGCCTGACGGTGCTGACCATGGCCTATGCCATCGGCCACATCTCCGGCTGCCACCTGAACCCGGCGGTGTCCATCGGTCTGTGGGCCGGCGGGCGCTTCCCGGCCAAGGACCTGGCGCCCTACATCGTCGCCCAGGTGCTCGGCGGGATCGCCGCGGGCGCGGTCCTCTACGTCATCGCCAGCGGCGCCGCCGGCTTCGACGTCGCCAAGGGGATGGCCTCCAACGGCTACGGCGCCCATTCGCCGGGCGGCTATTCGCTGCTGGCGGCGCTGGTGACCGAGGTGGTGATGACCCTGTTCTTCCTGCTGGTCATCCTCGGCGCCACCGACAAGCGTGCTCCCGCCGGCTTCGCGCCGATCGCCATCGGCCTGGCCCTGACGCTGATCCACCTGATCAGCATCCCGGTGACCAACACCTCGGTGAACCCGGCGCGCAGCACCGGCGTCGCGGTGTTCGTCGGCGACTGGGCCCTCGCCCAGCTCTGGCTGTTCTGGGTCGCGCCCATCGTCGGGGCCGTGCTCGGTGCCTTCGTCTACCGGCTGATCGCCGAGGAGCCCGGCCTCGCCCGTCAGCCGGCGCGCGGCTGAGCGCGGCGGCGCCAAGGCGCTGCCTTCCCGGCAAGCTTCTCCGTTGCGTCTCCAGCGAGACGGGCCATCTATGCTATTGAAAAGGCTTTTTCCGCAGGGGAGCACAAGGATGAACAAGAGCAGTCTGAAATTGCGCGGGGTCAATCTGGGCAGCTGGCTGGTGCTGGAGAAGTGGATGGTGCCGAGCCTGTTCGAGGGCCTGGCGGCCACCGACGAAACCACCTGGTGCGCCGAGCTGGGCGAGCGGGCCGGCGAGCGCCTGCGCGCCCACTGGAACCGCTGGATCACCCGCGACGACTTCGCCTGGCTGGCCGAGCGCGGCCTGAACGCCGTGCGCATTCCGGTCGGCCACTGGATCTTCGGCCCCGACTATCCCTACCACCCGAGCTACGGCGAGGCCCGCTACCCCTTCGTCGAGGGCGGCATCGCGGTGCTCGACCGCGCCATGGAGTGGGCGCAGGAGTGCGGCCTGCGCGTGGTGCTCGACCTGCACGCCGCGCCGGGTTGCCAGAACGGCTTCGACAACGGCGGAATCAAGGACGTCTGCGAATGGCACACCCGCCCGGAATACCGCGAGCATTCGCTGTCGGTACTGGAGCGGCTGGCCGAGCGTTACCGCGAGCACCCGGCGCTGCACGCCATCGAGGTGCTCAACGAGCCGCGCTGGGACGTGCCCACCGACTACCTCAAGGCCTACGACCTGGACGCCTACGCGCGCATCCGCCGGCACTGCCCGCCGGAGCGGGTGGCGGTGATCTTCCACGACGGCTTCCGCGACTTCCGCGAGTACCTGGGCTTCATGCAGGGGCCGGAATACCGCAACGTGATCTTCGACATCCACCGCTACCAGTGCTTCGAGCGCTGCGACATCGACATGGACATCTACGGCCACATGAACAAGGCCGCCGGGGCCTGGAAGGCCGAGGCCGACGGCATCATCACCGAGCTGGGCCTGCCGACCATCTGCGGCGAGTGGAGCCTGGGGCTGGACCTCAAGGTGGTGTCGCTGTGGGCCGCGGGGCCGTTCAACCATGCCCTCGAGCGCATGGACGCCTTCCAGGAGAACGTCGCCTACCGCGGCTACGCCGCCGCCCAGCTGGCCACCTTCGAGAAGTACCAGGGCTGGTTCTTCTGGAACTACAAGACCGAGACCACCCCGGCCTGGTGCTTCCGCGACTGCGTCGAGCGCGGCTGGCTGCCGTCATCCTTTGCGTAACGCGCACAGTTCGCTGGCGCAGGCGAGAAAGCGCGGCTCGGCCTGGCGATTGAGGATCAGCTTGCGGGTGTGGTGGTGTTCCAGCCCGGTGTGGAAGCTGATGGTCAGCAGGGTCGAGTCGGGCAGCTCGCGGCAGAGCATCGCCAGCATGTAGTCCTCGCCCTTGGGATCGAAGGCGTCGGTGGCCTCTTCGAGGAACACCCAGGGCGGCTGGTGCAGGATCAGCCGGGCGATGCCCAGGCACTGCTGGGCGCGCAGCGGCAGCACCCGGCCCCAGCTGTCTTTCTCCGTCAGGCGCGGCGCGAGCCAGGCCACGCCGGCGCATTCGAGCGCATGGTGCAGCTCCGCGCGGCTGAAATGGCCGGGCTCCAGCGGGTAGCTGAGCACCGATTCCAGGCTGCCGTCGGGCAGGAACGGGTGCTGGGAGAGGAACACCACGCCGGCGTCGTCGGGCAGCAGGATCTTGCCGTTGCCCCAGGGCCACAGCCCGGCCACCGCCTTGAACAGGCCGATGGTCACCGCCGGGTCGCCGGCGATCAGTACCCGCTCGCCGCGGTGGATGGTGGCGTTGAGGCGCTCGACGAGGACCTCGCCGTCCGGACTGGCCAGGCACAGGTCGCGGAACACCAGCTCGTTGGCCCGCCCGTGGCCCAGCTCGATGCGGTGCTCCACCGGCTGGCGCTCGCGCTCCTCCAGCTGCAGCATGTCATTGTGGAGGCTGGCCACCCGGTCCGCCGAAGCCTTGCACTTGGCCAGTTCGCCGAGGTTGTCGATCGGCCAGGAGAGCGCCGAGGTCAGGCGCTGGAAGGCCTGGGCCGCCTGCATCAGCACGCCGAGGGTCATCGCCCCGGCGATGTACTGCGGCGCCGCGACCAGGATCGGGAACACCGGCAGCAGCGCGCCATAGCCGGCGGAGAAGGACACGATGCCGAGGTAGCCGATGGTCTGCCGGTTCCAGCCGTGGCCGACGTCGGCGAACAGCCGGCCGGCGTAGTCGCGCTCGATGCTCTCGCCGTGCATCAGGGCGATCGACTCGGAGTTCTCCCGGGCCCGCGCCAGGCCGAAGCGCAGGTTCGCCTCGACCGTCTGCAGCAGGTTGGTGGACTTGGTCAGCGGCCGGCCGAGCAGCAGGCCCAGCATGCTGCCGCCGCCGGCGTAGAGGAAGGCCAGCAGCACCAGGAAGCCGGGGATGACGATGTCGGTGCCGGGCAGCGCCAGGCTGCCGGAGAGCTTGAACAGGATGTCGACGAAGGTGCCGAGGATCAGCAGGGAGAAGACCAGCGAGTGGGCGAGGTTGATCGCGTTCTCGGTGGCGATGCGGATGTCCTCGGCGATGCGCCCGTCGGGGTTGTCGTGCTCGCCGCTGGTGAACTGCAGCTTGTAGTGGTGGGCGCGGGCCAGCCAGTGGTCGAGCAGGTGCAGGGTCAGCCACTGCCGCCAGTCGAGCTGCAGCCAGCGCTTGACGTGCAGGTGCAGCGCGGTGACCAGCATGGTCAGGGCGAAGATCAGCGCGAAGGTGGCGATCTGCAGCAGCAGGGTGTTCAGCGAGCGCGCCTCCAGGGCGTCGAACAGCTCGCGGTGCCAGTAGCTGGTCCAGATCGCCAGGCCGACCTGGCCGAGGGTCAGCAGCAGCAGCAGGCCCACGGCGCCGCGCACCGGCCACTTGCGCTCGCTGTTCCAGTAGGGCTTCACCAGGTGGGTGAACTGCCATCGCAAGGAGGGCGGATTCGGGCTGCTCGGGCTCATCGGCATTCCCCCTGGGCCGAGCCGGCTGCGGGAGCGGCCTTGGCCGCACGGCGGGCGCGCTATCGGGGCGGCCGCTGGCCGGCCGGTCGAGACGCCTGGCCGACGGGCGCAACGCTCCGCTCGCGACGTCGCCGCCATCCCTGCGCGGCCCTCCCGGCATGGACATGGCCGGCACCTGCGTCAGGGGGCGGCTGTCCGCCTGCAAGAACACCACTAACTCGCAGAACGACATCCCTTTCACCTTAGCCGCCCGTTGGCGACGCACGACATCCATCGGCCCGCTCGCGAGCGCGCCCCGATATCGGCCCCGGGGAAAGTCTGCCGGAGCACCGGCAAGCCATGGCACCCGTCTGGCCGGTCGATAGGGACAGCTTAGCCCGAGCCCGGCTCGCTCGTGTGGCAGCGAGACTGCCGGCTGTCGTGGCGGGGAGCCATACTGATGAGGGTACGCCCAGTGCCGGAGACCGTTCGCGGCTTCGGCAACGGCCTGTATCGCGGGTGTGCGGCGCTGCCACTGGCTGCGCTGCATCGGCCTCTGTAACCTGCGGCGCCACCGCCGAAAGAGTTCTGTCTATGCTCGCCAATCCCCAGTCATTGATCGTCGGCTTCTGCGCCTGCCTCGCCGTCCCGGCCCTGGCCGCGAATGCCGCCCCGTCGCAAAGCCGGCAGGAGCATATCCATCAGCAGAGCCACAGCGTAATGCCCTTCTCCCTCAAGCGCACCCTGCATGTCTTTCGCATGACCGACAGTGGCGGCAGCATGCAGGTGGTCATCCGCAAGCCCGATGCGGCGAGCCTGCTGCCGAGCATCCAGCGCCATCTTCTGCACATGACGGCGCGCTTTTCCGGCGGCGACTTCTCCGTGCCGGCCAGCCTGCACGGCGAGGGCATGCCGGGCCTCAAGGAACTGGAGGCCGGTGCCACGCGCATGAAGGTCAGCTACGCGCCCCTGCCCGACGGCGGTGAAATCCGCTTCGAAACCCACGACCTCGACATGATCACCGCCGTCCACCGCTGGTTCGGCGCCCAGCTGTCCGAGCACGGCGCCGACGCGGTGGCGCGCTGAGGGGCGTCGCTCGCCGGGCGGCCGGGGTGGCTGCTGCAGGGGGCCGAGGCGTATCCGCCCCTCGCTATTTCAAATCAAGGACACATGCATGAAAGCTGAAAACTTCGCGCTGGAAGACTACTTCGAGCGCATCGGATACCGCGGTACGGCGCGGGCGGACATCGCCACGCTCAGCGCGCTGATGCGCTGCCAGCTGTTCGCGGTGCCCTTCGAGAACCTCGACGTGCAGGCGGGCAAGATCGTGTCGCTGGTGCCGGAGGAGATCGTCGAGAAGATCGTCGGGCGCCGGCGCGGCGGCTATTGCTACGAGGTCAACGGACTCTTCTGCATGGCGCTCGAAGCGCTGGGGATTCCCTACCGGTTCGTGGCGGCGCGGCCCATGTTCTACCCGGTCAGACGGCCGAAGACCCACATGGCGGTGGTGGTGACGCTGGCGGGCACGCAGTGGCTGTGCGACCTGGGCTTCGGCAGCTACGGCATCCGCGCGCCCATGCGCCTCGACCGGCTCGACGTCGAGGTCCGCCAGGACGACGATGCGTTCATGCTGAGCCGCCCGGACGGGCGGGAGTACCTGCTGCAGGCGCGGGTGAACGGCGAATGGCTCAAGCAGTTCGCCTTCGACCTGTCGCCCCAGGAGTGGATCGACTTCATGCCGGCCAACTACCTGAACTCCACGCACCCCGAGGCGATCTTCGTGCAGAAGCTGCTCGTCGTGCGCCATGCGCCGGACGGCCGGGCGATCCTCCTCGGCGATACCCTGAAGACGGTGAAGCAGGGCGAGGTCCGGGTGGAGAGCGTGGCGGCGGAAGACCTCGACGCGCTGCTGGCCGATACCTTCGGACTGCCCGGACGGGGCGGTGTGCTCTGAACGGCCGGCGAGGAGAGACCATGTCCAACCTGCAAGATCCCCGGGTGCTGTTCGCCGCCGAGCGGACCCTGCTGGCCTGGAACCGGACCAGCCTGGCGCTGATCGCCTTCGGCTTCGTGGTCGAGCGCTCCGGACTGCTGGTGCGGGCGCTCGCGCCCGACAGCCAGGCGGCCAGGGATGCCGGCGCCAGCTTCTGGCTGGGCCTGGCGTTCATCGTACTCGGCGCCTTCACCGCGCTCTACTCGTGCCGGGAATACTTGGTGGTGCTGAGAACCCTGACGCCGGCGGAATTTCCGCCGGGTTACGGCGCCCGCTGGGGGATCGCCGTGAACCTGATCGTCGCGCTGCTCGGCGGCGGCCTGGCGCTGGTCCTGTATGCGCGCTGAGCCCGGGCGTGGCGCAGCGGCGGCGCGGGAGCAGGGCATGGGCCGAGGTTCCGGATTCGCCCGCTGGCTGCGTCTGGCCGGTCTGGCGCTGGCGCTCGGCATCGGGGCCGTCGCCGGCGCCGCCGAGGAAGGTGACGCCTTCCTCGACGAAACCGGCGTGGCGGAAGAGATCGACCTGGACGAACTGAACCGCCAGATCGAGTCGCTGATTCCGTCCGCGCAGGGCTTCGGAGGTGTTTCCGAGATCAACGAGACCATGGCGCAGACCGGGGCGCCGATGCTCCAGGAACTGATCGTGCATTCCCGCGACGAGGCGCTGCGCAATGGCGTGCAGCCCATGCCGGCGGAGATCCGCCGCCAGCTCACCGGCTTCCTGCCGGAGCGGGTGCTGGAGGCGGCGCGCTACCGGGTGCAGGGCGGCGACGACTTCACCCTGCAGTGGAACCTGATCCGCTACGGCGAGGCCGAGGCCATCGCCCTCGATTACGTGGTGATCTTCAAGGAAGCCAGCGACGCGCTCCACAACCCGAGCCTCTGGGCGCACGAGCTGACCCACGTCGACCAGTACCAGCGCTGGGGCGTCCAGGAATTTTCCGTCCGCTACCTGCGGAACTACGAGGTCGTGGAGCGCGAGGCCTACGCGGCCGAGACGCGCTATGCGGCCTGGCGACGGCAGCACGGCCGGGAGAGACCGGCCGACGCCGGCCAGCCCGCCGCTGCCGGCGCGGCGAGCCGTCCGGTCCAGCCCGCGCCTCCGCCCCCTGCCGCGGTCGAGACTTCGAGCACCTGCGGCACGGCCGTCGCCACCTGCCGGGTCACGGGTTCCGGCCCCGTCGGCACGCCCTGCCGGTGCAACCTGCCGACCGGCGCGGTCGCCGGTACGCTGGTCGCCGAGCCGGCGGGCGACGCCGCCGCACCGCCGGCCAACGCCTGCAGCAGCGCGCACGGCACCTGCCCGCTGGACGGCGAGATCGGCGTCGGTGCCGCTTGTAGCTGCGTCACGGCGCAGGGGCGCTTCCCCGGCACCGCCCAGCAGAGGAGCCTGAACGACCGGTGCGTCACCTCCGTCGGCAGCTGTCCGCTGGCCGCGCCCCTGCTGTCCGGGGAGCCCTGTTACTGCCCGGGGCCGGCCGGCGAGGTGGAGGGGCGGGTGCCCTGAGTGAGGAGGGCCGCCGCGTGTCGCGGCCGGTCAGGGCGCGGGAAAGTCCTTGCCCAGCGGCAGCAGCGCCTGGTCCGCACGCTGCTCGGCGTCGGCCAGGGCCTGGCGCCACGGCTCGGCGAGCGGCTGGAGATCGCTCTCCCGCTCGGCCCGGTGCAGCCATTGCAGGCGGTCGTGCCAGTCGCCGAGCGCCGCTTGCGCTGCCTTCAGGCGCTTGCCCGCCCCCTCCGGCAGGGCGGACAGTTCGGGGTAGGCCTCGTCGGCATAGCGCACGCGCTTGATCAGGACGCGCAGCCGGTGGCGGTCGTGGGCCGGATCGCGCAGCGCCTCGGCCAGCTTGCGCTGCTGCTTCGCCAGGCGCTTGCCGATGAGCTTGCGCAGCCCCTGGAGTTCCCCGGCCCGCTCGGCCTGGCGGCAGACGGCCGGCCAGGCCGCCAGGGTATTGCCCAGCAGCAGCCACTCGGCGCTGGCCAGCAGGGCATCGTATCCCGCCTCCAGCGCGCGCCGGCGGGGAGCGATCAGCTCGGGGCGGCCGAGGGTTTCCAGTTCCTGCAGGAGGACCTCGGTGTCGCGCAGGGGCGTGCTCGCATGGCCTACCGCCGCGGCGACGACCTCCAGCGTATCGATATCGGCCAGGCCGCGCAGGGGGCGCAATATGCTGCGCAACTGGCGCACGGCGACGCGCAGGTCGTGCAGGGCCTCGCCGTCGCTGCGGGCGCGCAGCCTGGCGCTGCAGGCCATCAGCGCGACATCCCGTTGCAGCACATGCTTGACCAACTGGTCGACCATCATCCCTGTCTCTCCCGAAATGCAGGCGCCATGGCCTGTTGTTGAGGCATGCCGGCGTGCGCCAGAGGCGCGGCGGCGCTAGGACTATAAGCCATCCTGGCCGCCGGGGTCGCCGGCCTGCGGGAGGGAAGCCGGTCCGGCCGGGCCGGTCTCAGGCTTTCTTCGGATAGTCGAGCGCCACTTTCGCCGGCTTGGTCTTGCCGATGGCGGACCAGGAGCGGGTATCGAAATCGAAGGTGGCGACGGCGCATGTCGGCATGTGGTCGATCTTCGGCGAGAGGCGATGGGCGAGCTCGTCCAGGGCGGGGTTGTGGCCGACCAGCATCACGTCCTCCAGCTTGTCGTCGAGCCCTTGGAGGATCTCCAGCAGGCCATCCGCCGCGGAGGCGTAGAGTGCGTCGTCCATGGCGATGTCCTCGCTCTGGTAGGCGACGCTCCGGGCGAGCATTTCCGCCGTCGCGCGGGCGCGTTCCGCCGGGCTCGACAGGATGAGATCGGGCCTCACCCCGTGCTTGGCCAGGCGTCTGCCCATCTTCGGGACGTCGTTGCGGCCCTTCTCGGTCAGGGGCCGGTCGCGGTCGGGCAAGCCCGGGTCGCCCTTCTTGCTCGCCTTGGCGTGACGAACCAGAAATAGCGTTTTCATTGCTCTCCTCCTTCTGGGTAGGCCGCTTCCACGCAGGCTCCGATCAACGTAGATCAGCGCCGCCCGCTTGCAAGTCCGGCCTTCCGGTCGGCGGTCGGGCGGATACGGAGCCGCCGTGTTTCGCATTGCCGTCTGTCGGCCTTTCCGGGAGTCGGGCATATGCTCATAACTTTTCGATGTAAATTCGAGTTGCTTATCGCCAATACAACGGGTCGGGCTGCCGGGGCGCAGCGTTGTCCGGCCCCCTTCCTTTTGTCGTCGTCGTTTGGGGGAAGCCATGCCTTCGCCAGGAGCGGACAGGACATCACGGGGTCCCCTGCGGGTGGACCTCGCGCTGCAAGGAGGCGGTGCCCACGGAGCATTCACGTGGGGCGTGCTGGACCGGCTGCTCGAGGAGCCGGATCTTCAACTGGATGGGATTTCCGGGACGTCGGCCGGGGCCATGAACGCGGCCGTGCTGGTCGACGGCTATGCCAGGGGCGGGGCGGAGGGCGCCCGCAAGGCGCTGGACGCGTTCTGGCGCAAGGTCTCGCGGGCCGCGCAGTTCAGCCCGTTCCGGCGCGGTCCGCTGGATGTGCTGCTGGGCCGCTGGACGCTGGACTATTCGCCGCTGTTCGTGGCGATGGACATGATCGCGCGGGTGTTCTCGCCCTATGACCTGAACCCGGCCGGCACCAATCCGCTGCGCCGCATTCTCGAGGAGTCCATCGACTTCGCCCACCTGGCCGACGGGCCGATCAAGCTGTTCGTGACCGCGACCAACGTGCGCACCGGCCGCGGCCGGGTGTTCCGCAACGGCGATCTGACCCTCGACGCGCTGCTCGCCTCGGCCTGCCTGCCGGGCCTGTTCCGCTCCATCGAGATCGACGGCGACGCCTACTGGGACGGCGGCTACGCCGGCAATCCGACGATCACGCCGCTGGTCCGCGAGTGCGCCTCCAGCGACACCATCCTGGTGCAGATCAATCCCATCGAACGGCCCGGCACGCCGCGCACGGCGCGCAACATCCTCAGCCGCCTCAACGAGGTGTCCTTCAACTCGGTGCTGCTGAAGGAGCTGAAGATGATCGCGCTGCTGCGGCAGATGGTCTGCCTCGGCGACGACGAAAGCGCGCGCTGGGCGTCGATGCGGATTCACCGGATTTCCAGCGACGTGCTGCTGGAACTCGGCTATTCCTCGAAGCTGAACGGCGAATGGGCGTTCCTGACCATGCTGCGCGACCAGGGCCGGCACGCGGCCGAAGGCTTCCTCGAAACCCATCGCAAGGACCTGGGGCGGCGTTCGACCCTGGATCTGGACGCCTTGCTGGAAGGGGTGTGAAGGCCGGGCGCCGGCCGGCCTCAATAACGCGAATGCGGCGGGTACTGAGAGAGCACCTTGGCCACGGTCTCGCGGATCGCCTGGGCGCGTTCGGACGGATCGTAGGGGCCGCTGCGCAGGGTCTGCTCAGCGCTGCCGCGCCAGACCAGCTTGCCGTCGCGGCCGTCGAAGAAGTCGATCTGCAGGGTGCCGACCCGGTAATCGTAGGTGCGGGTCTCGGCGTAGCCGGGGCCGCCCCAGTAGCCGTACCAGGGGTTGCTCGCGTAGCCGCCCCAGGGACCGCCGGAGTAGGTGGTGACCTGGTTCTGGCGCTGGTCGACGATCAGCCAGACCTGCACCTTGAGGTCGCCGGGCTGGCCGGGCGGGGCCTGGCGCAGGCCGCGCTGGTCGAGCTGGTCGGCCACCGCGGCACGCATGCGCTGCTCGGTCAGGTCGCTCTTCAGGCGCGGGTCGGCGGGCCGGTACTGCAGCGCCGGCTCCTGCCAGTTCCAGCTGCGGTAGGCGCCGAAGTCGCGGTTGGGATCGAAGTCGCGCTCGAGCTGCACGCTCTGGCAGGCGGCGAGCAGCGGCAGAAGGAGCAGCAGCAAACGGGTTCGCATGGTGGTTTCTCCGGTAGCGATGCGCCCGGCGGATCGGGCGCCGCGGCTTTCCCCCTCTCATTCCGGCGCCTTCCCCGGGGGCGAGGGAAAGGCTGTCGTCCAGTCTACGGCGGAAAGCCTTCCAGGGCGCGGCGAACCGCCTGGCGCAGGGCCTTGGCGCGTCCGCCGCGGTCGTCGTCGGCCGGCGCCTCGCCGGTGCCGCTCCATACCGGCTGGCCGTCGGCGCCGTCGAGCAGTTCGATGCGCAGCACCAGCACCTGTTCCTCGTAGGAGCGGACGATGGGCACGCCGCCCCAGGCGCCGTAGTGGTTCCAGTGATGGCCGTAGTAGCCGCCGATCCCGCCGTAGTCCTCGTAGCTGCGCAGGCGCCGCTCCAGCGCCAGCGCCGCGGCGACCCGCAGGTCCGCCGCGGCGCCCGGGCGGACCGGACGCAGGCCGCGGCGGTCCAGCTCGGCGGACAGCGCTTCCTGCACCTGGCCGGGTTCCAGGTCGGCGCCGCCGCCCGGCGGGCGGTCGTCCTGCCAGGCCCAGTCGCGGTAGCCGGCGTAGTCCCGAGGGGTGGCCGGGTAGACGTCGGGATCGGCGGCTTCGGCAGCCGCGGGCGCCGGCGGCAGCGGGGCGGACTCGGCGCGGTAGGGGTTGGGGCTCTGGCAGGCGCCGAGCGCGAGGCAGAGCGTCAGTGCGGCCAGGCGGTGCATGGGGACTTCCTTTCGCCGCGCAGCCGGGGCGCTCCCGCACGGGCGGGGGCGTCGGCGGCGCGGCGGCCGTTCTTCCTTCAGCTTAGCAAGCCGGACGCGGCCGGCAGAGCCAGTGCAGGTAGCGGCCGAGGCCGGCGAAGGCCGGGTGGTGGCGGTAGGCCAGCTCCATTTCCAGGAGGTCGAGCAGCTCCGCCTTGGCCTGGAATTCCGCCGGCATGTAGTCGTGGAACACCCGCACGCCGCTTTCGACGTCGATCCGCCAGGCGCTCTCCATCGCGGCCTTCAGTTCGCGCGGGTCGAGCGGGCGCTGCGGGGTCAGGCTGCGGCCTTCGCCGGCGAACTGTTCCTTGCGCAGCTTGCGGAAGTGGCCCTTGAGCAGGTTGCGGTAGATCAGCGCGTCCTTGTTGTAGAAGGCCAGCGACAGCCAGCCGCCGGGCGCGACGAGCTGGTGCAGCACCGGGAGGATGTGCTGCGGCTCGGCCAGCCATTCCAGCACGGCGTGGCAGAGCACCAGATCGAAGGGCGCATCGAGTTGGCCGAGCAGTTCCTGCCAGGGCGCCTGGAGGAAGGTGGCGGGCCGGCCGGCGGCGGCGAAGCGTTCGCGGGCGGCATCGAGCATCGGCGCGGCCGGCTCGGCGAGGGTCACGAGGTGGCCGCGCTCGGCCAGCCAGAGCGCCATGTGGCCGAGCCCGGCGCCGACGTCGAGGACCCGCAGCGGGCGCTCGGGCAGGGCTTCGGCCAGATCGGCCTGGAGCACGGCGAGGCGGATCGCGCCCTTGGCACCGCCGTAGATCTTCTCGGCGAAACGCAGGGCCAGGTCGTCGAAGTGGCGGTCGTTCATCGGGCGAAGCGCCGTTCGCTGTCGGCCAGCTTGGCGCGCACCACCTCGTCCATGTCCAGGCCGAGTTCGGCGCAGAGCAGCAGGAGGTAGAGAACCACGTCGCCGATCTCCTGGCCGGCGTGGGCCAGCTCGTCGGCGGGCAGGACGCGGGATTCGTCCTCGGTCTTCCACTGGAGGATCTCCAGCAGCTCGGCCATTTCCACGCTGGCGGCCATCGCCAGGTTCTTCGGGCTGTGGAAGCGCCGCCAGTCGTTGGCGTCGCGGATGGCGTGCAGGCGGCGGGTGAGTTCGGCGGTGTTCATGGGCGGCTCCGACGGAAAGGCCGATAGCTTCGGCCGTCGGCGGCCGGGCCGCAAGTGCGGCCCGGCATGAACCATGCCGGTCAGTATTCCCAGAAGATCCGCTGCAGTTCCTGGCTGTCCTGGGTCCGGGTCAAGGCGACCATGGCGAGGATGCGCGCCTTCTGCGGGTTGAGGTCGTGGGCGACCACCCAGTCGTAACGGTCGTCCGGCTGCTCGGCGTTGCGCAGGACGAAGCCGCCCTGGTCGACGCGCGAGGAGCGGATGATCTGCAGGCCCTGCTGGCGCAGCGCCTGCAGGGCCGGCACCACGGGGGCGGCGACCGAGCCGTTGCCGGTGCCGGCATGCACGATCGCCCTGGCCCCGGCAGCGGCGAAGGCCCGGTAGGCGGTGTCGTCGAGGTTGCCGTAGGCGTAGGCGATATCGACCCGCGGCAGGGCGGCGATCTGGCGGATATCGAACTCGGAGTTCAGCGTGTGGCGCTTGGCCGGCAGGCGGAACCAGTAGCTCCTGCCTTCGACCACCATGCCCAGCGGCCCCAGGGACTCTTGAAGGCCTCGGTCTTGATGTTCAGCGCCTTGGCGACGTCGCGCCCGGCGTGGATCTCGTCGTTCAGGGTCACCAGCACGCCATTGCCGCGCGACGCCGGGTCGCCGGCCACGGCGACGGCGTTGTACAGGTTGAGCGCGCCGTCGGCGGACAGCGCGGTGCCCGGGCGCATGGAGCCGACCAGCACGATGGGCTTGTCGGTGCGCTCGACCAGATTCAGGAAGTAGGCGGTCTCCTCCAGGGTGTCGGTGCCGTGGGTGATGACGATGCCGTCGACCTCGGGGCTCTCGGCCAGCTCGGCGACGCGCCGGCCGAGCGCCAGCAGCTGCTCGTTGGCGAAGCTTTCCGAGGCGATCTGGAACAGCTGCTCGCCGCGCACCTCGGCCAGCGACGGCAGTTGCGGCACGCTGGCGAGCAATTGTTCGACCGGGACCCTGGCCGCCTGGTAGGTGGCGCTGTTGGCGGCGCCGGCGCCGGCCCCGGCGATGGTGCCGCCGGTGGCAAGGATCACCACCCGCGGCAGCGCTGGCGGCACCTGGTCCGGCGCGGGCGTTTCGGCGCGCAGACCGGACGGGAGCAGCAGGCTCAGGGCCAGTACGGCCGGGCCGAGGGCGCTCAGGAAGTCCTTCATGGCGGCGCTCCTCAATGCTGCAGGATCTTGGCGAGGAACTGCCGGGCGCGCTCGCTGCGCGCCGAGACGTCGCCGAAGAACGCTTCCGTGGCGCAGTCCTCGACGATGCTACCGCGGTCCATGAAGATCACCCGGTTGGCGACCTTGCGGGCGAAGCCCATCTCGTGGGTCACGCACATCATGGTCATGCCTTCCTGGGCGAGCTGGACCATCACGTCGAGCACCTCGTTGACCATTTCCGGGTCGAGCGCCGAGGTCGGCTCGTCGAACAGCATCACCACCGGGTCCATGGCCAGCGCGCGGGCGATCGCCACGCGCTGCTGCTGGCCGCCGGAGAGCTGGCCGGGGTGCTTGTGGGCATGGGCCTTGAGGCCGACCCGCTCGAGCAGCGCCAGACCCTTCTCGGTGGCCTCGGCCTTGCCGCGGCCGAGCACCTTGATCTGCGCCAGGGTCAGGTTCTCGGTGACCGTGAGGTGGGGGAACAGCTCGAAGTGCTGGAACACCATGCCGACCCGCGCGCGCAGCTTCGGCAGGTCGGTCTTCGGGTCGGCCAGCGAGGTGCCGTCGACCAGGATGTCGCCCTGCTGGAACGGCTCCAGGGCGTTGACGCACTTGATCAGGGTGGACTTGCCGGAGCCGGACGGTCCGCAGACCACCACCACCTCGCCCTTCTGCACCTCGGTGCTGCAGTTGCTCAGGACCTGGAAGTCTCCGTACCACTTGCTGACATTGCGGATCGAAATCATGGGCTTAACCTTTTCTGCAGACGCTTGACCAGTTGCGAGGCGGCGAAGCTGACGACGAAGTACACCAGGCCGGCGACGATCAGGAATTCGTGGGGCTGGCCGATGATGTCGCCGTTCGAGCGGGCGGCGTTGAGGAAGTCCATCAGGCCGACGCTGTAGACCAGCGAGGTGTCCTGGAAGAGGATGATGCTCTGCTGCAGCAGCAGCGGAGTCATCTTGCGGAAGGCCTGCGGCAGGATGATCAGGCGCATGCTCTGCCCGTAGGTCATCCCCAGCGCCTGGGCGGCGCTCATCTGGCCGCGCGGGATGGACTGGATGCCGGCGCGGACGATCTCGCAGAAGTAGGCCGCCTCGAACATCACGAAGGCCACCAGACAGGAGGCGAAGGCGCCCACCGGGGTGTCCTCGCCGGTGATCGCGCGCAGCACGAAGGGCACCGCGAAGTAGAACCAGATGATCACCAGCAGCAGCGGGATGGAGCGGAAGTAGTTGACGTAGGTGGCGGCGATGCCGGCCAGCAGCGGGTTGTGCGAAAGGCGCAGCATCGCCAGCAGGGTGCCCAGCAGCACGCCGCCGAGCACGCCCAGGACGAGCAGCAGCAGGGTGGTCTGCATGCCCTCCCAGAGCGCCGGGAGCGAAGCGGGAATCGCGCTGAAATCCATCACTTGCCCCCCGCGATCAGGCCCGGCACCGCGACCTTCTTCTCGATCCGGCGCATGAGCAGCATCAGGCTCATGTTCAGGGTGAAGTAGATCAGCGTGGCCAGGGTGAAGGCCTCGAACAGGTGGGCGGAGAACTCCGCGGTCTGCCGGGTCTGCGCCAGCAGCTCCATCAGGCCGATCAAGGACGCCACCGAGGAGTTCTTGAAGATGTTGAGGAATTCCGAGGTCAGCGGCGGGATGATGATCCGGAAGGCCTGCGGCAGCAGCACCTGGCGGTAGATCTGCCCGGTCCGCAGGCCGAGCGCCAGGGCCGCGGCGCTCTGCCCACGGGCAGTGCCTGGATGCCGGTGCGTACCTGCTCGCAGACCCGCGCGGCGGTGAACAGGCCGAGGCACACCACCACGCTCAGGTAGGCCGAGGTGGCCGGGCTCAGGTCCTGCTTGAACCACAGCTCCAGCGGCTCGGGCAGGAAGTCCGGCACCAGGAAGTACCAGAGGAACAGCTGCACCAGCAGCGGCACGTTGCGAAAGAGTTCCACGTAGGCGGTGGCCAGGCCGGACAGCCAGCGGTTCGGCAGGGTGCGCAGCACGCCGAGCAGCGAGCCCAGCAGCAGGGCGACGATCCAGCCGACCAGGGCGACGGCGAGGGTCCAGCCGAGGCCGGCGATGAACCAGTCGAGGTAGATCTCGTCGCCGATCCCGGTGGATTTGAGGAACACGCCCCAGTCCCAGTTGTAATCCATGAGGCTTTCTCTCTGTCGAGCGGAGGGAGAACCTGCGCGGCGCGTTGCCGCGCAGGCCGCGGGTTACATCTCTTCGGCCGACTTGTCGGTCGGGACTTCGATCAGCCTCTTCAGCTCGTTGCTCATCGGGAAGTTGAGATTCAGCCCCTTGGGCGGAATCGGCTTGAGGAACCACTTGTCGTAGAGGGTGTAAATCTCGCCCGAGCGGTAGGTGGCGATGAGCGCGTCGTCGACCGCCTTCTTGAAGGCCGGATCGCCCTTGCGCAGCATGCAGCCGTAGATCTCGTAGGACTGCGGCGTGCCGACCACCGCCCAGTCGTCGGGCTTCCTGGCCTTGGCCATTTCGCCGTAGAGCAGGGCGTCGTCCATCATGAAGGCCACCGCGCGGCCGGATTCGAGCATGAGGAAGGCTTCGCCGTGGTCCTTGGCGGCGATGATGTTCATGCCCAGCTGCTTTTCGGCGTTCATCGAGCGCAGCAGCCGTTCGGAGGTGGTGCCGGCGGTGGTCACCACGTTCTTGCCCTTGAGGTCGGGGAAGTCGGCGATGCCCGAGGTCTTCTTGGTCAGCAGGCGGGTGCCGACTTCGAAGATGCCCACCGAGAAGGCGACCTGCTGCTGGCGTTCCGGGTTGTTGGTGGTGGAGCCGCATTCGAGGTCGACGGTGCCGTTCTGCACCAGCGGAATGCGTGTCTGCGAGGTGACCAGGTTGTAGTTCACCTTGAGTTCGGGCACGCCGAGCTGCTGCTTGATCGCCTCGACCACCTTCAGTTGCAGGTCGTGGGAGTAGCCGATCGGCTGGCGCGAGGTGCCGCCCAGGTAGGAAAAGGGAATGGAGGCGTCGCGGTGGCCGAGGGTGATGGTGCCGGTGTCCTTGATCTTCTTCAGCGTGCCGGTGAGCTCTTCCGCAGCGAAGGCCGGGCCGGACGACAGGACGACGGCCAGGGCGCTACCCAGCAGGCAGGAGGCAATGCGCATGAGTGTTTCCTCTACTCGTTGTTTGGCTGAGAGCGGCAGCCCGATCCCTCGGGGAGGCTCTGCCGCTTGGCTTTAAGTCTAAAGGCAGAAGGCGTGCCAGTCGGGCAGAGTGCTGGATTTTATTTTATCTGAATGATTTAAAAAGGATTTTTCCTGCGCGGATGGGGTAGGCGGGTGAAACCCGCCAGACGTGGCAAGGGCCTGCAGCGAAATCGGCGGGTTGCACCCAGCCTACGGAGCGCTGCCGGCCCGCCGGCCGAGCCGGCGCCCCACGCCGGGCAGGCGCAGGCCTAGGAGCAGCAGCGCCCAGGCGCAATACAGCAGCCATTGGCCGATGTCCGAGCGGACGATCCACAGCAAATGCAGCAGGGCCAGGCCGAGGGCCGCATAGGCCAGGCGGTGCAGCTGTTTCCAGCGCCGGCCCAGGCGGCGCATGCTAAAGCGGTTCGAGGTGAGGGCGAGCGGCAGCAGGCAGCACCAGGCCAGCGCGCCGACCAGGATGTAGGGGCGCTCGCGCAGCTCGCCGCCGAGCTGGGCGAAGTCCAGGCCGAGGACGAAGACCAGATAGGCGAGAAGGTGCAGACAGGCATAGGCGAAGCACCACAGGCCGAGCTGGCGGCGTATCAGCGCCCAGCCGCTCCAGTGCGTCGCGCGCTGCAGCGGGGTCAGGCAGAGGGTCAGCAGCAGCAGGAGCAGGGCGCCCTGGCCGAGACGCTCGAGCAGCACCTTGCCGGGGTCCGGGCCGAGGGCGAAGGTCCAGGCCTGGTACAGCCAGAGGGGCGGCGGCAGCAGGGCCGCGACGAACACGGCGCAGCGCCAGAGCGAATGCTTCATCAGTAGTCCTTGCTCAGGTCCATGCCGGCATAGAGGCCGGCGACTTCCTCGGCGTAGCCGTTGAACGGCAGGGTATCGCGCAGGTTGGGGCTGAACAGGCTGTTCGGCAGGCGCCGCTCGCGCTTCTGGCTCCAGCGCGGGTGATCCACGGCGGGATTGACGTTGGCGTAGAAACCGTACTCCTCGGGCGCCCGGTTCTGCCAGCTGGTGAAGGGCTGGCGCTCGGTCAGGCTGATGCGCACGATCGACTTGATGCTCTTGAAGCCGTACTTCCAGGGCACCACCAGCCGCAGCGGCGCGCCGTTCTGGTTGGGCAGCACGCGGCCGTACATGCCCACGGCGAGGAGGGTCAGCGGGTGCATCGCCTCGTCGATCCGCAGCCCCTCCCGGTACGGCCAGTCGAGCAGGGCGAAGCGCGAGCGCTGCCCCGGCATGTGCGCGGGGTCGACCAGGGTTTCGAAGGCCACGTATTTCGCGTTGCCGGTGGGCTCGGCGCGTTGGAGCAGCGCGGCGAGGGGAAAGCCCAGCCAGGGGATCACCATCGACCAGGCTTCCACGCAGCGCAGGCGGTAGATGCGTTCCTCCAGCGCGTGCGGGCGGAGCAGCTCCTCCAGGCCGTACTGGCCCGGCTTGCCGACCTCGCCGTCAATGCGCACCGTCCAGGGCTCGGTGGGCAGCTGGCCGGCGTTCGCCGCCGGGTCGCCCTTGTCCGGGCCGAACTCGTAGAAGTTGTTGTAGTGGCTGGCGTCGCGGAACGGCGTGATCGCCTCGCCCGGTGCCTCGCCCGCCTGCCAGCGGGTTTCCCCCAGCTTCTGCGCGAACCAGGCCGGCGCCTGGCCCGGCTCGACCCCGGCGTAGCGCGGGGTTTCGGCGCGGGCCCAGACGGGCAGGGCGGCGGCGCTCAGCGCCACGGCCCCGGCGCCGAGAAAGCGCCGGCGCGACAGGTAGACGGATTCCGGGGTGATCGCGGAAGGCGGGCAGTGCGAACGGGGCGGGATCTGGATCAGCATGAGCGACCTCTCGGACGGAGCCGGCGCGCGGGGCTCGGTACGCCGGGCTGGAGCAAGGCTAGACTTTACGGCAGGACAGGGAGGAAAGCCCATGCGGATCAGGGACAACGTGTGCGTGGTGACCGGCGGCGGTTCCGGGCTGGGGGCGGCGACGGCGCGGCTGATCGTCGCGCGGGGCGGCCGGGTGGTGCTGGCGGACGTCAACCGCGAGGCCAGCGCCGCGCTGGCCGCGGAGCTGGGCGAGCGAGCGCGCTTCGTGGCAACCGACGTGACCTCGGCCGACAGCGCCCGCGCCTGCTTTGAGGCCGCCGTCGCCATGGGCACGCTGCGCGGCCTGGTGAACTGCGCCGGTATCGCCCCGGCGGAGAAGCTGGTCGGGCGCGAGGGGCCGCATGCCCTGGAAACCTTTGCGCGCACCCTGCAGATCAACCTGCTGGGCAGCTTCAACATGATCCGCCTGGCCGCGGCGATCATGCGCGATGCCGAGCCGGAGGCCGAGGGCGAGCGCGGGGTGATCGTCAGCACCGCCTCGGTGGCGGCCTTCGAGGGGCAGATCGGCCAGGCCGCCTATGCCGCCTCCAAGGGGGGCGTGGTGGCGATGACCCTGCCGCTGGCCCGGGAGCTGTGCCGCCACGGCATCCGGGTCATGTGCATCGCCCCCGGGATCATGGAAACCCCGATGCTGCTGGGCATGCCGGCCGAGGTGCAGGCCTCGCTGGGCCAGATGGTGCCCTTCCCGCCACGGCTGGGCCGGCCCGCGGAGTTCGCCGCGCTGGTGGAGCACATCTTCGCCAACCCGTACCTGAATGGCGAGGTCATCCGCCTGGACGGCGCGATCCGCATGGCTGCTCGGTAAGTCCTTTCCACCCTTCAATCTCAATCAGTCGCGAGGGACTCCCATGTCCGAAGATCCGGTTGTCATCGTTTCCGCGGCCCGTACGCCGCTCGGCGCCTTCCAGGGCGAGCTCTCCAGCCTGAGCGCCCCGCAGCTGGGCGGTGTCGCCGTGCGTGCCGCGCTGGAGCGCGCCGGCCTTCCCGGCGAGCGGGTGCAGGAGCTGTTCCTCGGCTGCGTGCTGCCCGCCGGCCTCGGCCAGGCGCCGGCCCGCCAGGCGGCGATCGCCGCCGGCCTGCCGCTGTCGGTGGGCTGCACCACGGTCAACAAGGTCTGCGGCTCGGGCATGAAGGCCGTCATGCTGGCCCACGACCTGCTGCTCGCCGGCAGCGCCGAGGTCGTGCTGGCCGGCGGCATGGAGTCGATGAGCAACGCGCCGTACCTGCTGCCCGGTGCGCGTGGCGGTTACCGGCTCGGCCATCGGCAGGCGCTCGACCACATGTTCTTCGACGGTCTGGAGGACGCCTACTTCGACCGCGGCCGGCTGATGGGCACCTTCGCCGAGGATTGCGCGGCCGACTATGGCTTCAGCCGCGAGGAGCAGGACGCCTGGGCGGTCGCCTCGACGAGCCGTGCCCGGGCGGCCATCGAATCCGGCGCCTTCGCCTGGGAGATCGCCCCGGTGCAGCTGGCCGGACGGCATGGCGGGATTCGCCTCGAGCACGACGAACAGCCGCCGAAGGCCCGCCTGGAGCGGATTCCCGAGCTCAAGCCGGCGTTTCGCGAAGGCGGCACGGTGACGGCGGCCAACTCCAGCTCGATTTCCGACGGCGCCGCCGCGCTGCTGCTGATGCGCCGCTCCACCGCCGCGCGGCTCGGCCTGGCGCCGTTGGCGAGCGTGGTCGGTCATGCCAGCCATGCCCACGAGCCGCGGCTGTTTCCGACCGCGCCGGTCGGCGCCATGCGCAGGCTGCTGGAGCGGGCCGGCTGGACGGCCGGCGAGGTCGACTGTTGGGAGATCAACGAGGCCTTCGCGGTGGTGACCCTGGCGGCGATCCGCGACCTGGCGCTCGATCCGCAGCGGGTCAATGTGCATGGCGGCGCTTGTGCCATGGGACATCCGATCGGTGCTTCCGGCGCACGCATCCTGGTCAGTCTGCTGGGCGCCCTGCGGCGCAGCGGCGGGCGGCGCGGGATCGCCAGCCTGTGCATCGGCGGTGGCGAGGCGACGGCGCTGGCCGTGGAGATGGCCTGACGGGCGGGAGCCTGGTGCTCCCGCCCGGGGCGCTCAGTGCCGGCCGCCGCCGTGGCTGTTGCGCCCCCCCTTGCGGCCGGCCTCGGAGGCCTTCTTCGGATCGTTGGCGAAGTTGCCGCCGCTGTTGTGTCCGCCCTTACGGCCGGCTGCGGCGGCCCGTTCGGGATCGTTGGCGAAGTTTCCGGGGTTGGCGTGTTTGGGCATGGCCTCTCTCCTCGCGTGCTGGTGGGGGTACACAGTCAGCCCGAACTGGCGTCTGGCTGTCCTGTTACTGAGAGAAGCCTATCGGCAGAGTTCCGGTCTTTCCGGCGAAGGGGCGGGCAGCGGATGGACGGTAGCGGCTGGCGTGACGAGTGGTTGGCGGAAGGTTGTGATCGATGAGGCAGGCGCTGGCGAGACGGCGATTCGCGAGGCGGAAGCCGTTCCCGTGCGGGGCACGGGAACGCGGGAGGGGATTATTTGCTCAGGCGCCAGGTGCGGCGCGGGCGGTCCGAGCGCGACAGGCGCCAGTCCCCTGGGTGCGGGGCAGGGAAGTCTCCAGCTGGTCATCGCAGCTGTGGATTTCCAGGCCGGGTCCGAGGTGTTTCTTCGGGTCGAGCGCGGTGTTCTTCTTCATGTTGTTCACCTGTAATTGCCCAGTAAATGACGACGCGCGAACGCGTTTGTTAGCCGACTCTTGTTTTCTGTCTAGCTGTCGGGTCGTCGGCTGTCAAAACACCGCTGACCGGCGGAGGCCGGAGCATGCCGCGCACGCCTGCCCGCCTGCCGATCGGCAGCGGGCACTTGAGGCTACGGCGTTTCCTGCCGGTTCAGCCTTTCATGGCCGCGGCATTCAGCACGCCGACGGCGATGGATACCAGGGCCACCAGGATGGCGCTGGCCATCTCGTTGTCGCTGATGCGCCGGCCCAGATCGGGGATCAGCAGGCGCAGCAGGCAGAAGGTGAGCAACTGGACGAACAGCGCGACCAGCGCCCAGAGCAGGAAGTCGAGCAGGCTGACCGATTCGCGCATGGCGCTGGCCAGCGGCAGGACGAAGCCGAGCAGGCTGCCGCCGAAGCCCAGCGCGGCGGCCGGCACGTTGGCGCGGATCAGCCGCCATTCGCGGTGCGGGGTGAGGGTGGTGTAGATCAGGCCGAACAGGACCAGCAGGATCGCGCCCAGGCCGAAATAGAGCACGAAGGCCGGCAGCCCGGCGAGATAGAAGGCAATGGCATCGGGCATCGGAACGCTCCCGGCAGGCGATTTCAGGAGGTCGGCACCCTAGCCAGCCGCCGCTACGCGAACAATCGGCCGGTTCGGGTGCTTGTGGGAAATGTGACGGACATCGAATTCCGCCGGTGCCGGGATGGGGCTCCGGGACCGGCGGACACGGCTCAGTAACTTTGCAGCTCTTCGCGCAGGCGCGCCAGCTGGCCGGCCAGCTCGGCGGGATAGGGCTCCAGCAGGCGCTCGATGGCGGCGGCGCCTTCCGGCGTGGCGAGCGGGCGCAGGCGTACCCGCTGGCGGACCTCGGGGTCGTCGCCGATCTGCGGTTCCAGCAGCAGGACGTTCTGGCTGTACTGCGCCAGGGTCAGCGCGGACTGTCCGCCCGGACTGAGCAGCAGGGACGCCTGGCCGAGACCGGCGAGGTTCTCGCCGCGCGCCAGACCGAGCTGCAGCTGCAGGCTGGCGCCGTCGGCGGCCTCGATCTCCAGCTCGTTCTTCAGCGAGCGCAAGAGCTCGGCGCAGAAGATGGCGTTGGCCAGGTAGTCGTCGCCGCACACTCGGCGGTGGAACAGCAGCAGGCCGCCGTCCTCGTCGAGCGGGTGCAGTTCCCCGCCGTAGAAGGCCGCGGCCTGCTCGAGGCTGCCGCGATAGCGCCGCCGCAGCTCCGCCAGCTGCCCGCGGGACAGGCTGCGCAGCTGGTCCAGAGGGCCGAGCTGGATGGCCAGCACGGTGCTTTCGCGGGACTGCCGGTGCGAGGCGGATGGAACGGCCGGGGCGAAGTCCTCGTCCAGCGCCGCCATGAAGTCGGGCTCCTCATCGACCTCCGGGGCCAGCCGGCGCAGCGGCGGATTTTCGTCCTCGTCGTCCAGCCGGCTGTCGGCGTGCAGCCCGGACAGGGGGGATGGCGCTGGGGCGACGGCCGGCCGGGCCGGCGCCGCTGCGCTCTGCCTGGCTGCCTCGGGCCTGGCGGCAGGCGGCTGTGGAGCCTCGTAGGCCGTGGCGCGCGGTGCCGGCTTTGCGGCAGCCGCCGGCGGCGGCGCGGTTCGGGCCGGGGCGGGCAGGTCGGACAGGTCGAGCGACAGCTCGTCGTCGTCCAGCTCGTCGAGGGCGGGGCGAGCCGGCCGCTCCGGTGCCAGGCGGGTCTGCAGCTGGCGGGCCAGGTCGCCGATCTCGTCCTGGCGCTCGGCGCCCGGAGCATGCTCGTCCGGGTCGCGCAGCCAGACGCGCAGCTGCAGCAGCGGCGTGGAGATGCCATAGCCCAGGCGCAGTCCGAGGAGCAGCGTCAGAAACAGCAAACCCAGGCCGATCAAGCCCATGTTGCGCAGGCCGGCGATGAACGGCTCGCGGAACTGCGGCATGCTCAGGACGATGCGCAGGTGCCCGGTGACGCTGTCCTGGAAGGTGATGGGCCGGGCGTGGAGGCTCGGATCACCCTCGGGCGGCATGCGCGGCGGGCGGCTGCCGGCTTCAGCGAGCAGGTGGTTGTCGGCGTTGTAGAGGGCCGCGTGGGCGACCAGCGGGTTCTTGGTCAGGTTGCTCAGCAGTACGTTGAGGCTGAGGATGTCGTTGGCCACCAGCAACTGGCTGGCCGAGGCCGCCGTCTGGGTGATCAGCGTCTGGCCGAGGGCCTGGGCCTGCTCGTGCATGGTCTGTCGCACCTGCAGGCCGACCAGCCAGGAATAGAGGGCCAGCGCCAGGATCACCAGCACCAGGCTGTGGCTGACGATACGCAGGGAGACTGGTACGCGCCGTTGGCACAGGGCGCGAAACAGCAGGACGAAGAAGTTGTCGGGCTTGACGGATGCTGGCCGGGTCACTGATCGCGGCTCGTGAGGAGAGGGTCGGGCGGGCAGTATACGGAATGCCGGGGGGGCGCCGTAAGGCTTGACGGGGGGAAACTGCCCGGCGGGGTTCCGTCCGGCGGGGTGCCGCCCGATGGACCGGGCGGCCGGGAGGCGCCCGCGGCGACGGGGCTGCTAGAATGCCGCCTTCTTTGCCATGGGAGACGGCGCCTTGCGCGAAATTGTCCTGATTAACATCACCGGAACGGATCGACCCGGTCTGACCGCGGCCATCACCGGCGCGCTGGCCCGCTGCGGGGTGGGCATCCTCGACATCGGCCAGGCGGTCGTCCACGACATCCTGTCGTTCGGCATCCTGGTCGAGATACCGGCCGGGAGCGAGCTGGCGGCCTTGCAGAAGGAGGTGCTGTTCGTCGCCCACGGGCTCGAGCAGCAGGCGCGCTTCACCAGGGTTTCCGAGGCCGACTACCGGGCCTGGGTCGCCGGACAGGGCAAGCCGCGCTATATCGTCACCCTGATGACGCGCCGGGTGACCGCCGCGCAGCTGGAGCGGGTCAGCGCAATCACCGCCCGCCACGGGCTGGAGATCGACCAGATCGACCGCCTGTCCGGGCGTCTGGCGCTGGATACGCCGGAAGAGCGCAGCAAGGGCTGCATCGAGTTCTCGGTGCGCGGCGAGCCGGCCGATCCGGCGGCGCTGCGCGCAGAGTTCCTGCTCGCCGCCCAGGAGCTGAACGTCGACATCGGCTTCCAGCTCGACACGGTGTTCCGCCGTATCCGCCGCCTGGCGGTATTCGACATGGACTCGACGCTGATCGAGGCGGAGGTGATCGACGAGCTGGCCAAGGCCGCCGGCATCGGCGACAAGGTCGCGGCCATCACCGAGCGGGCGATGCGCGGCGAGCTGGACTTCCGCGCCAGCTTCAAGGAGCGCCTGGCGCTGCTCAAGGGCCTGCCGGAGGACGTGCTGGCGGAGATCGGTGCCTCGCTGCGCCTGACCGAGGGCGCCGAGGTGCTGTTCGCCGAGCTCAAGCGTCTGGGCTACAAGACGGCGATCCTCTCCGGCGGCTTCTCCTACTTCGCCCGCCAGGTGCAGCAGAAGCTGGGCATCGACTACGTGTACGCCAACGAGTTGGAAATCGTCGACGGCAAGGTCACCGGGGTAGCCGTCGAACCGATCGTCGACGGCCAGCGCAAGGCCGATCTGCTCTGCCAACTGGCCGAGCAGGAAGGCCTGTCCCTGGAGCAGACCATCGCCGTCGGCGACGGCGCCAACGACCTGCCGATGCTCGGCCTGGCCGGCCTCGGTGTGGCCTTCCGTGCCAAGCCGCTGGTTCGGCAGTCGGCCAAGCAGGCGATTTCCAATCTCGGCCTGGACGGCATCCTCTACCTGCTCGGCTACCGCGACCGCGACGGCATCCGCTAGGGTTCGCCGTGCCCCCTACGGCTTGATCGCCACCTTGAGCACGCCGTCGCGCTGGTGGGCGAACAGGTCGTAGGCGGCCTCGATGTCGTCCAGCCGGTAGTGGTGGGTGACCAGCGGCTTGAGGTCGACGCGCCCCGCGGCGACCACGTTGAGCAGGCGGCGCATGCGCTCCTTGCCGCCGGGGCACAGCGAGGTGACGATGCGGTTGTCGCCGAGGCCGGCGTGGAAGGCGCCCAACGGGATGGTCAGGTCGCTGGAGTAGACGCCCAGGCTGGACAGGGTGCCGCCCGGCTTGAGCACGCGCAGGGCGCTCTCGAAGGTGGCCTGGGTGCCCAGCGCCTCGATGGCGGCGTCCACCCCGCGCCCGCCGGTCAGCTTGAGGATCTCGTCGACCACGTCCACCTCGCGGAAGTTGAGGGTCACGTCGGCGCCCAGTTGGCGGGCGATCTCCAGGCGCTCGCCGACCCCGTCGATGGCGATGATGGTGCCGGCGCCGCGCAGCCTGGCCCCGGCGGTGGCGCACAGGCCGATGGGGCCCTGGGCGAACACCGCGACGATGTCGCCGATCCGAATGTTCGCCGCCTCGGCGCCGGCGAAACCGGTGGACATGATGTCCGGGCACATCAGCACCTCCTCGTCGCTCAGGCCGTCCGGCACCGGCGCCAGGTTGGCCTGGGCGTCGGGCACCAGCACGTATTCGGCCTGGGTGCCGTCGATGCTGTTGCCGAAGCGCCAGCCGCCCATCGGCTTGTAGCCGTGGCAGGCGCAGCCTCCATCCTGGGACGGATAGCCGTCCTGGCAGGCGTAGGAGGTGAAGCTCGGGCAGATCGCGCCGGTGATGACCCGCTGGCCTTCCCGATAGCCCTGCACGTTGCTGCCGAGCTTCTCGATGATGCCCACCGGTTCGTGGCCGATGGTCAGGCCGGGAGCCACCGGGTATTCGCCCTTGAGGATGTGCACGTCGGTGCCGCAGATGGTGGTGGTGGTGATACGCAGCAGGGCGTCGTTCGGCCCGACGTCGGGGATGGGCTTGTCCTGCAGTTCGATTCGGCCGGGTTCGACGAACACGGCGGCTTTCATCAGGGGCATGGCGGTCTCCTTTCCGGAATGAGGGGGATTCGGCAGTCTAGACGTCCGTTGACGCTCGCCGCGTGGATCCAGGTCAACCGCGAGGATGCGGCACGGCCCGCGCGGCACCGGCTCATTACGCTTCGCTGGGAAACTCGTAGTCCATAGCCGGGCCCGGCGCCTGCAGATAGTAGCCCTGGATATAGCTGACCCCGGCCTGCCAGAGGGTTGCCAGCACGCTGGCCTGCTCGATGCTCGGCACTATGCTTGGCTTGGCCTGGGCATGCAGGCTGGCGAGCAGGGCCTTGAGGCTTTCCCGGCCTTCTTCCTCGGCGAGGTTGCGGGTGAAGGAGTCGTCGACCTTGACGTAGTCCACCGGTAGGTGCTTGAGCGTGTTGAACGGGTTGAGGGCGCAGCCGAAGTGGATCAGCGCGCTCTTGCCGTGCAGCGCGGCGAGCCCTTCGAGCAGGGCCCTGGCCTGCTTGAGGTAGACGGTCGCGTCGGCTTCGTCGAGCTGCAGGATCAGCGCCGCGGCGGGCAGCCGCGCTGCGCGCAGCGCCGTGCCGAGCCAGGGCAGCAGCGCCGGGTCCTGCAGGCTGGCGGCCGACAGGTGGACGAACAGGCGGGTGTCGTGGCCCTTGGCACGATGCGCGGCGAGCTGGCGGATGGCACTGAGGAGCACCCAGCGGTCCAGGGTGACGGCCAGGCCGGCTTCGTCGGCGGCGGCGAGGAAGTCGGCGGGCGGCACTTCCTTGCCCTGGGGGTCGATCAGCCGCAGCAGAACCTCGTAGTGCTCGGTGCTGTCCCCGCGCAGGCTGATGATCGGCTGGAACAGCAGGCGGAAGCTGTCCGTCTCCAGCGCATGGCGGAGCATGGCGACGACGCTGCCGCGGCTGGCCTCGGCGGCCAATGCCTCGAGCGGGTCGTAGAGTTTCAGGGCGTTGCCGTCGGCCAGCGCGTCGGCGCAACGGTGGGCGCGTTCGATCGCCTCCTGGGCCTTGGGCGTCGTCTCGTTGAGGCCGGCAGCGCCGATCGACAGGGTCAGTTGCACGGTTCGGTCGGCGACCTCGAACAGGTGGGTCTCGACCTTTTTCAGCAGGGCGGCGAGTCCGCTTTGCGCCTGTTCCGGGGTCAGACCAGGCTGCAACACGGTGAAGGCATCGTCGGCGAAGCGGGCCAGCAGGACGTCGGCGGGGAACGCGCCGCGCAGCAGCGTGGCCAGGTCGGCGAGCAACCGGTCGATGCCGGCGAGGCCAAGGTCGGCGTGCAGCTGGGCGTAGCGGTCGAGACGCAGATAGGCCAGGCAGGACGGCTGGCCGGCGTTGACCGCCCGCGCGCAGGCGCTGTCGAGCAGCTCGAGGAAGTGGTTGCGGTTGAACAGGCCGGTGACCAGATCCTGGCAGCTGACCTCGCGCAGTTTCTCTTCCAGCTCGCTCTGGATGCTTTCGGCGCGCAGCACCGCCTGGATGCAGGGCTCGCCGTCGTAGCTGGCCGGCGACAGGTCGATGCGCATACGGAACTGGCGGCCTTCGGCGCTGATCCCGCTGCAGTGCAGCGCGCCTTCGCCGCGGCCGCTGGCGTAGTGCTTCAGGAAGTCGCGGAAGCGGGTCTGGTCGCGCTCGGCGATCAGGTCGATCATCGGCATGCCTTCCAGCTCGTCGGCTTCCTCGTAGCCGAACAGCTCCAGGTAGGCGTGGTTGGCGTAGATGTGCATGCCGTCGTGCACGTAGGCGATGGCGTCCACCGAGCTGTCGAGCAGCAGCTGGCAGCGCTTCTCGGCTTCGCGCAGGGCGATTTCCGCGCTGCGCCGGGCGCGCCGCTCGTCCAGGGCAGCCAGCTCGCGGTTGGCGACCAGGATCAGGCGCTCGTCCTCGCCCTGGGGCA
Organism: Azotobacter tropicalis; assembly: GCF_059739045.1. Lineage (NCBI taxonomy): Bacteria > Pseudomonadati > Pseudomonadota > Gammaproteobacteria > Pseudomonadales > Pseudomonadaceae > Azotobacter > Azotobacter tropicalis. The sequence goes on along the minus strand of NZ_AP046059.1, from coordinate 2,161,180 downwards.
GGGCGTCCTGGGCCCGAGCATGAGGGCTTCGGTGATTGCATCGGAATCGTTGTCCGGCAGCAGCTGGAGAAAGGGGATGTCCTTGGCCTGGCGGCGGAGGGTGGCGATCGCCTCGGCGGGACTGAGGTTCTCACTGTGCGGGGCGGCGATCAGCAAATCCCAGCTCTGCTGCAGGGCCTCGGCGAGGTCCTCGCTGGAGGTCAGGCGGTGCACCCGGGTCGCGCGGCCGGCATTGCGGAACAGGCTGACCAGGCGCTCGGCCTCGTTCTGCGAGTCTTCCAGAATCAGCAGGCGGACGGTTTTCTTCTCGATGGCCATGGCGGGAACGGAGTCGGCACAGGGCGGTTGCGGGCCGCCGAAAGCCGTTCGAGGCTTCTTCCGACCCGTCCACCGCGGAACAGGAGTTGGCGGAATCTACAAGGCCCGCCTGGGGGAGTCAAAGTGCGGGAAGGCCGGCTGTGACCGGCATCCCGCATACCCGACGGACGGTCAGGCAGCGCCTGGCGACTGCACCTGGCCGATGGCCTGGCCCATGCGCAGCTGACCGAGGGGCGCGAGTTCGTCGCGCCAGCGCACCTGGTCCGGGCCGAACAGGATGATCGCCGTCGAGCCGAGCTTGAAGCGCCCGAGCTCCGCGCCCTTGTCCAGGCGGATGGACGAGCGCGCCGCTTCGCCGTAATGCCAGCGCTTGACTTGCCGCGACGGCGGGGTGATCGCCCCGGCCCAGACCGTCTCGATGCTGGCGACGATCATCGCGCCGACCAGCACCACGGCCATGGGGCCGCATTCGGTGTCGAACAGGCAGACCAGCCGCTCGTTGCGGGCGAACAGCTCCGGCACGTTCTCGGCGGTGAGGCGGTTCACCGAGAACAGCTGTCCCGGCACGTGGATCATCTCGCGCAGGGTGCCGGCCAGCGGCATGTGCACGCGGTGGTAATCCTTGGGCGACAGGTAGACGGTGGCGAAGTGGCCGCCCTGGAAGGGCGCGGCGGCGGCCGGGTCGCCGCCGAGCAGTTCCTGCACGCTGAAGCTGTGGCCTTTGGCCTGGAAGATGCGCCCCTGTTCGATGATGCCGAGCTGGCTGACGGCGCCGTCGGCCGGGCTGAGCACGGCGCCGGGCGCGGGGTCGAGCGGGCGGGCATCGGCCTTCAGGGCGCGGGTGAAGAAGGCGTTGAAATGCTCGTAGGCAGTCGGCTCCTCGACCAACGCCTCGCGCATGTCGACCTGGAAATGCCGGGCGAAGACCTTGATGAAGGTGTTCTTGACCCAAGGGATACGGCATTCGGCGAGGCAGCCGGCCGCCCGCGACAGGTGGTGGGGCAGCAGGTGCTGGCCGAGCAGGAACAGGCAGTCTTTCATCGAGTCTCCTTAGATTTCCACCGGCGTATCGGGGTGGTTGCCCCATTCGCCCCAGGAGCCGGCATAGCCCTTGACCCGCGGGTAGCCGAGGGCCTTGGCGATCAGGTAGGTCAGGCCGGAGCGGTGATGGGTCTGGCAGTGGGTGACGACCTCCTTGTCCGGGGTGATGCCCAGCGCCGTCAGGCAGTCGGCGATGTCGGCGCGGATACGCAGGGCGCGGGCCGGGTCCATGGCGGCGGTCCATTCGAAGTTGAGCGCGCCGGGGATGTGCCCGCCCTTCGCCGCGAGCACCTTCTCGCCGCGGTACTCCTGCGGCGAGCGGGCGTCCCAGATCGCCAGGTCGGGGGCGCCGAGGCGGCTCTGCAGATAGTCGCGGGTAGCGGTCGGTTCGTCGTGCAGCACGAGGGGCACGGGGCCGCCGGCCGGCGCCGGAACGTCCCGGGACAGCGTCCGGCCTTCCGCCAGCCAGGCGGTGAGGCCGCCGTTCAGGTAGTGGTAGTGCGGGTGGCCGATGACATCGAGCAGCCAGACGAAGCGCCCGGCCCAGCCGCCGCCCTCGTCGTCGTAGACCACGTAGACCGCCTCGGGGCGATGGCCGAGCTCGCCGAACAGGGCTTCCAGCTGCTCCCGGGTCGGCAGCAGGCCGGGCGCCGGCGGCTGGCCGAGCTGGGTGCGCTTGGGGTCGACGAAGCGCGCGCCGGGAATATGGCCTTCGGCGTAGCGGGCGGCGTTGGTCAGGTCGACCAGGATCAGCTCGGGCGCGTTCAGGCGTCCATCCAGATCGGCCGGTTCGATGACCAGCGGCAGCGAGGCGAAATCGTCCATGGGATGCTCCAGGCAGGAGGGGGGAGGGGATGGATTGTAGCCGCAGCCCGGCGGGCTCCGGCACGGGGTCAGTATTCGGGCTCGGGCAGGCTGGCGAGGATATGCCGGTAGCTGGCCATGCGCTGCGGCTGGATACGGCCTTCCTCGAGAGCCTTGAGCAGCGCGCAGCCGGGTTCGCGGTCGTGCTTGCAGTCGCGGAAGCGGCAGTGGCCGAGCAGCTCGCGGAACTCGATGAAGCCGGCCTCGACGTCGTCGCGGCTGACGTGGCCCAGGCCGAATTCGCGGATGCCGGGCGAGTCGATCAGCTGGCCGCCGCCGGGGAAGTGGAACAGCCGGGCCGTGGTGGTGGTGTGCATGCCCTTGCCGGTCAACTCGGAAAGGGCGCCGACGCGGGTGTCCACGCCGGGCAGCAGGCTGTTGACCAGCGACGACTTGCCCACCCCGGACTGGCCGACGAAGACGCTGACGTGGCCGTCCAGCGCCGTCTGCAGCGCCGGCATGCCGGCGCCCTGGCGGGCCGAGACCTCCAGCAGCGGGTAGCCGAGGCGCTGGTAGGTGGCGAGCAGGGCGTCGAGGTTGGCAGCGTTCTCCTCGCTCACCAGATCGGCCTTGTTCAGCAGCAGCAGCGGGCGAATGCCGGCATGTTCGGCGGCGATCAGGTAGCGGTCGATGAGGTTGGCGTGGGGTTCGGGCAGTGGGGCGAAGACGATGACGATCTGGTCGACGTTGGCCGCCACCGGCTTGAGCTGGCCGCGCATGTCCGGCCGGCACAGTTCGCTGCGCCGCGGCAGTTGCGCGACGATCACCCCGACGCCCTGGTTGCCGGCGCGCCAGACCACCCGGTCGCCGGTGACCAGGGCCGGCAGGTTGGCGCGCAGGTGGCAGCGGCAGATCTGTCCGGCCAGCTCGCCGTCCTCGGCCTCGACCTCCACCTGGACGCCGAAGTGGGCGATCACCAGGCCGTTCTGCTCCGGGCCCAGGTCGCCGCCCTCCAGTTCTTCCACGGCGCGCGACTCGCGCTTGGCGGCGCGGGCGGCGCGCTCCTCCTGGATCTTCTCGATGCGCCAGCTCTGGCGGCGGGTCAGTTGGCGTTTGGCCATGGCTCGGGGATTCGGTCGCGGGTGGCTGGGGGCGGCGAGTTTAGCACGGGCCGGGCCCTGCTAAACTGCGGCAAAGCCAAGGAGCCTAGTTATGCAGAACCCGCAGAATCTGATCTGGATCGACCTGGAAATGACCGGCCTGAATCCGGAACGGGACGTCATCATCGAGATGGCGATCATCGTCACCGACAGCGAGCTGAACGTGCTGGCCGAGGGGCCGGTGATCGCCGTGCACCAGAGTGAAGAGGCCCTCGCCGGCATGGATGAGTGGAACACCCGTCAGCATGGCCGTTCCGGCCTGACCCAGCGGGTCCGCGACAGCCGCATCGATACCGCGACGGCCGAGGCGCAGACCCTCGCCTTCCTCGAGCAATGGGTGCCCAAGGGCAAGTCGCCGATGTGCGGCAACAGCATCTGCCAGGATCGGCGCTTCCTCGCCCGCTACATGCCGGCCCTGGAAGCCTGGTTTCACTATCGCCATATCGATGTCTCGACCCTCAAGGAACTGGCCGGGCGCTGGGCGCCGCAGGTGCGCGACAGCTTCAAGAAGAGCGCCACCCACCTGGCGCTGGACGACATTCGCGAGTCCATCGCCGAACTGCGCCATTACCGCGAGCATTTCATCAAATATTGAGGCGATCAGGCCCGGCCATGCCGGCGCAGCGCCCAGAGCACATGCTCGCGCACCAGCGCCGAGGGATGCTCGCGGCGCGCCGCGAGCGCCTCGAGCACCGGAATGGTCGAGGGCGCGTTGCCCAAGCCGACCGCCAGGTTGCGCAGCCAGCGCTCGTAGCCGGCGCGGCGCAGCGGCGAGCCTTCGCTGCGGGCGAGGAATTCGGCCTCGCTCCACCGGAACAGTGTGGCCAGTTCGGCGTTGTCCAGGCCATGGCGCGGCTGGAAGTCGCCTTCCGCGGTGGGCCGGGCGAAGCGGTTCCAGGGGCAGACCAGCTGGCAATCGTCGCAGCCGAACACCCGGTTGCCGACCAGCGGACGTAGTTCCACCGGGATCGGCCCCTTCAGCTCGATGGTCAGATAGGAGATGCAGCGCCGTGCGTCGAGCTGCCTGGGGCCGACGAAGGCGCCGGTCGGGCAGCTGTCCAGGCAGGCCGAGCAGCGCCCGCAATGTTCGCCGGCGTGCGCTTCGTCCGTGGGCAGGGGCAGATCGACGTACAGCTCGCCGAGGAAGAACCAGCTGCCGGCCTTCTTGTTGAGCAGCAGGGTGTTCTTGCCGATCCAGCCGAGCCCGGCCTGCTCGGCGAGGGCCTTCTCCAGCACCGGGGCGCTGTCGACGAAGGCGCGGTAGCCGAACGGGCCGATCTCGCCCAGGATGCGTTCGGCCAGCTGCTGTAGGCGCTTGCGGATCAGCTTGTGGTAATCGCGGCCGAGGGCGTAGCGGGACAGGTAGGCCTGCTCCGGCGCGGCGAGGCGCTCGGCCATCCGCGTGTCGCCCGGCAGGTAGTCCATGCGCAGCGAGATCACCCGCAGGGTGCCGGGTACCAGTTCGGCCGGGCGCGAGCGCTTGTCGCCGTGGGCGGCCATGTAGTCCATCTCGCCCTGGTAGCCGGCGGCCAGCCAACGCTGCAGATGGGTCGCATGCTCGCCCAGCTCGATGCCGGCGATACCGACCTGCTGGAAGCCCAGCTCGCGGCCCCAGTCCTTGATCGACTGGGCGAGGCGGGCGGGATCGGGAGGAGTGGCGGACATGCTGAAGAAAACCTGTATTCGATGCGATAATTCTGCCAGACCTCGGAGCCGATCGACGCATGCCAGACATCCAGGAAGATTTGCCGCTTTCCCTTTACAGCGCCGCTCAGGTGCGTGACCTCGACGCGCGGCTGATCGCCGCCGGCACACTCGGCTTCGAACTGATGCAACGCGCCGCCCATGCCGCCTGGCGGGCCCTGCGTCGGCGCTGGCCGCAGGCCGGTGCCGTGACGGTGCTGGCCGGGCGTGGCAACAATGCCGGCGATGGCTACCTGATCGCCGCGCTGGCACAGCGTGCCGGCTGGCGCGTGCGGGTGCTGGCGGTGAGCGATCCGCAGCAGTTGCAGGGCGACGCGGCGCTGGCCTGGGACGAGGCGCGGCAGGCGGGAGTGACGATCGGGTCCTGGAGCGAATGCGCGCCGCTGGACGGCGTGCTCGTCGATGCCCTGCTCGGTACCGGTCTCGGTGGCGCGGTACGCGAACCCTACGCCCAGGCGATCCGCCAGATCAATGCCAGCGGTCTGCCGGTGCTGGCGGTGGACATTCCTTCCGGACTTAGCGCCGATACCGGCTGCGCATTGGGCGTGGCGGTGCGCGCCGAGCTGACGGTGACCTTCATCGGCCTCAAGATCGGGCTGTTCACTGGCGAGGCGTCGGATCATGTCGGCGCGCTGGTGTTCGCCGATCTGGCGGCCGACCCGCAGATCGTCGCTACGCACCCGGCCATGGCCCGGCGGCTGGCGGCCGGTAGTCTGGCGCGCCTGGCGCCACGCCCGCGCACTGCGCACAAGGGCCATTTCGGCCATGTGCTGGTGGTCGGCGGCGACCTCGGTCTCGGCGGGGCGGCGCTGCTCAGTGCGGAAAGCGCCCTGCGCGCCGGCGCGGGACTGGTCAGTCTGGCGACCCGCGGTGCGCACGTGACGGCGGCGCTGGCACGGCGTCCGGAGCTGATGAGCCGCGGCGTCGACTCGGCCAACCAGGCGCTGGCGCTGATGACTCGCGCCGATGTGCTGGTGGTCGGCCCGGGCCTCGGCCAGGAGGCCTGGGGGCGCAGCCTGCTGTCGGCGGCGGCCGGTCTCGCCCAGCCGCAGGTATGGGACGCCGATGCGCTGAACCTGCTCGCTGCCGGCGCACTGGGCGCACCGGCGAAGGCCGTGCTGACGCCTCATCCCGGCGAGGCCGCGCGCCTTTTGGGCTGCGCTATCGGGACGGTGCAGGCCGACCGGCCGGCGGCAGCCCTCGCCCTGGCACGGCGCTATGGCGCGGCGGTCGTTCTCAAGGGCGCCGGCAGTCTGGTGGCCGACCCCGAAGGGCGCCTGGCGCTGTGCGACCACGGCCATCCGGCGATGGCCGGGGCGGGGCTCGGCGATGTCCTGGCCGGGCTGGTCGGTGCCTTGCTGGCCCAGGGCTTGGCCCCCTTCGAGGCCGCCTGTCTGGCGGTCTGGCTGCATGCCCGGGCCGGCGAACGGCTGGCGCCGATGGGCCGCGGGCTGCTGGCCAGCGATCTGTTCGCGCCGATCCGCCAGTTGCTGGAGGAGCATTCGCCGTGCCTGAGCTGAGCCTTTTCGCCGCCGACGAGGCGGCCCAACTGGCCCTGGGTGAACGCCTCGGCGCGCTCTCCCAGGGCTGCGGAACGATCTTCCTGCACGGCGATCTTGGTGCCGGCAAGACCACCCTGTCGCGCGGCATCCTGCGCGGTCTGGGGCATGCCGGGGCGGTGAAGAGCCCGACCTTCACCCTGGTCGAACCCTACCGGATCGGCGAGCGGCAGGCTTATCACTTCGACCTGTATCGCCTGAGTGATCCGGAAGAGCTTGAATTTCTTGGCATCCGTGACTATTTCGAGGGTGACGCGCTGTGCCTGGTCGAGTGGCCGCAGCGCGGCTCGGGCTTTTTGCCGAGGCCGGACCTTGACATTACCATTACCCAGCAAGCGGGAGGCCGCGTCTTGCGCCTGTCGCCCCATGGCGCTCGGGCGAAGCCTGGTGCGCCTCTCTGGCTCAGGAGAACTAGAAGACTATGTGGGCTATTCCCATGCGTGCCTGGGCCGTCGGCGTCGGCCTTTTGCTCGCCGCCTTGGGCGTCGATGCCTGGGCCGCCGCGGAAGTGCGCGGCGTGCGCCTGTGGCGTGCGCCGGACAATACCCGTCTGGTATTCGATCTGACTGGCCAGGTGCAGCACAGTGTGTTCACCCTGACCGCGCCGCACCGGATCGTCATCGACGTCAACGGCGCCCAGCTGCGCACCCAGCTGGACAAGCTCGCCCTCGGCAATACCCCGATCAGCGGCCTGCGCGCGGCACAGCGGACCCCGAACGATCTGCGCCTGGTCCTCGACCTATCCAAGTCGGTGGTGCCCAAGAGCTTCACCCTCGCTCCCAATCAGCAGTACGGCCATCGTCTGGTGCTCGATCTCTACGATCAGGAGCCGGAGCCGAGCGTGGCGCCCGAGCTGCCGCCGACGCGCGTCGCAACCACCAAGCCGGTGCCCGTGCCAGTACCTGTGCCGGTTCCGGTGGTGACGCCGACCAAGCCGACAGCCAAGGCGACTGCGCCTTTGTCCAGGGGGCGGCGCGACATCGTGATCGCCATCGATGCCGGCCACGGCGGCGAGGATCCGGGGCCATCGGTCCGGAAGGTGCACAGGAGAAGCACGTGGTCCTGGCCATCGCGCGCGAGCTGCAGCAGCAGATCAACGCCGAGAAGGGCTTTCGCGCCGAGCTGGTGCGCACCGGCGACTACTTCATTCCGCTGCGCCGGCGCACCGAGATCGCCCGCAAGAAGGGCGCCGACCTGTTCGTCTCCATCCATGCCGACGCCGCGCCGCGCTCGTCGGCTTTCGGTGCCTCGGTCTATGCCCTGTCCGATCGCGGCGCGACTTCGGAGACGGCACGCTGGCTGGCCGACAGCGAGAACCGCTCGGATCTGATCGGCGGCGCCGGCAGCGTCAGCCTGGAGGACAAGGACCGCATGCTCGCCGGCGTGCTGCTCGACCTGTCGATGACCGCCTCGCTGTCCTCCAGCCTGAACGTCGGGCAGAAGGTGCTGAGCAACATGGGGCGGATCACCCCGCTGCACAAGGAGCGGGTCGAGCAGGCCGGCTTCATGGTGCTGAAGTCGCCGGACATCCCGTCGATCCTGGTGGAGACTGGGTTCATCTCCAATCCCGGCGAGTCCGACAAGCTGCAGACCCGCAGTCACCAGCAGGCGCTGGCGCGCTCCATCCATGGCGGGGTGCGGCAGTTCTTCCACCAGAATCCGCCGCCGGGCACCTACATCGCCTGGCTGCGCGATTCCGGAAAGATCGCCCAGGGGCGGCAAGAGCATGTGGTCAGCTCCGGCGAAACCCTGGCGCTGATCGCCGAGCGCTATCAGGTCGGCACGGCGGCGCTGCGTAGCGCCAACCGGCTGAAGAGCGACGAGCTGAAGGTCGGCCAGGTCCTCGACATCCCGGCCGCCACCCTGGCCGCCCAGCCATGAGCGGCCCGGCGCGCATCCAGCTGCTGAGTCCGCGGCTGGCCAACCAGATCGCCGCCGGCGAGGTGGTCGAGCGCCCCGCCTCGGTGGCCAAGGAGTTGCTGGAGAACAGTCTGGACGCCGGCGCCCGGCGCATCGACATCGAGGTGGAGCAGGGCGGCGTCAAGCTGCTGCGGATACGCGATGACGGCTGCGGCATCGCCGCCGACGACTTGCCACTGGCCCTGGCCCGCCATGCCACCAGCAAGATCCGCGATCTGGAGGATCTCGAGCGGGTAACGAGCCTGGGCTTTCGCGGCGAGGCGCTGGCCTCGATCGGCTCGGTGGCGCGTCTGACCCTGACCTCACGTACCGCCGATGCCGGGCAGGCCTGGCAAGTGGAAACCGAGGGGCGCGACATGGAGGCGCGGGTACAGCCGGCGGCACATCCGGTCGGCACCTCGGTGGAGGTGCGCGACCTGTTCTTCAATACGCCGGCGCGGCGCAAGTTTCTGCGCGCGGAGAAGACCGAGTTCGAGCATCTGCAGGAGGTCATCAGGCGCCTGGCCCTGGCGCGCTTCGACGTGGCTTTTCACCTGCGCCACAACGGCCGCAGCGCGCTGACCCTGCACGAGGCCGGCGACGAAGTGGCTCGCGCGCGGCGGGTGGCGGCAGTCTGCGGGCCGGCCTTCCTGGAGCAGGCGCTGCCCATTGAGGTCGAGCGGGGCGGCTTGCGCCTGTGGGGCTGGGTCGGCCTGCCGACCTTCTCGCGCAGCCAGGCCGACCTGCAGTACTTCTACGTCAACGGGCGCATGGTGCGCGACAAGCTGGTTGCCCATGCGGTGCGTCAGGCCTATCGCGACGTGCTGTTCAACGGCCGGCATCCGACCTTCGTGCTGTTTCTCGAAATCGATCCGGCGGTGGTGGACGTCAACGTGCACCCGACCAAGCACGAAGTGCGTTTTCGCGACAGCCGCATTGTCCACGATTTCCTTTATGGCACCCTGCATCATGCGCTGGGCGAGGTGCGGCCCGAGGACCGTCTGGCGGCGCCTGCGGCCGTAACACCATCGACGCCGCCGGCCGGACCGGCCGCTGGCGAGTTCCGCGGGCAGGGTGAAATACCGCTGTTCGAGCGTCTGGCGAAACGGGAGTCCGAAAGGCCGGCCGCCTGGACGGGAGCGGGCGCCGGCTATCAGGCGCCTTCGCCGCGGCCGGCAGGGCGCTCCGCCGAGTCCGCGGGTGTCTATCGAGAGTTTTTCGCGCCACTGACCGAGTCCGGAGGCGAGCCCGCGACTCCGCCAGAGGGGGCGGCACTCCGCTGAGCGGTATTCCGCCGCTCGGCTATGCCCTGGCCCAGCTCAAGGGCATCTACATCCTCGCCGAGAATGTCCACGGCCTGGTGCTGGTGGACATGCACGCGGCCCACGAGCGGATCACGTACGAACGGCTGAAGGTCGCCATGGCTAGCGAGGGTTTGCGCGGCCAGCCGCTACTGGTGCCGGAAAGCCTGGCCCTCAGCCAGCGCGAGGCGGACTGCGTCGAGGAGCATGCTGAGTGGTTCCAGCGGCTGGGCTTCGAACTGCAGCGCCTCGGGCCGGAGACTCTGGCGATCCGCCAGACGCCGGCATTGCTTCGCCAGGCCGAAGCGGGCCAGCTGGTGCGCGATGTGCTGGCCGATCTTTTGGAGTACGGGAGCAGCGATCGCATCCAGGCCCACCTCAACGAGTTGCTGGCGACCATGGCTTGCCATGGTGCGGTGCGCGCCAGCCGGCGCCTGACCCTGCCGGAGATGAATGCCTTGCTGCGCGACATGGAGCAGACCGAGCGTAGCGGACAGTGCAACCACGGGCGGCCGACCTGGACCCAACTGGGCATGGACGAGCTGGACAAGCTGTTCCTGCGCGGCCGCTAGCCGAGGGGCGGGGCCGCTTGCAGCCTGCCACCCGGCGCCTGAAACTATGTCCCCCCTTTCGCACTTGTGCCGAGTTTGCTGATGTCCCGTCTGCCTCCCGCTATCTTCCTCATGGGACCGACCGCCTCCGGCAAGACCGATCTGGCGCTGGAGCTGGCGCGGGTCCTGCCGTGCGAGCTGATCAGTGTCGACTCGGCGCTGGTCTACCGCGGAATGGACATCGGCACGGCCAAGCCCTCGAAAGCGCTGCTGGCGGAGTTTCCCCATCGCCTCATCGATATTCGCGATCCGGCGCAAAGCTACTCCGCGGCTGAATTTCGCGCCGATGCCTTGGCGGCCATGGCGGAGATCAGCGCCCGGGGGCGCATCCCGCTGCTGGTGGGGGGCACCATGCTCTATTACAAGGCCTTGCTGGAGGGGTTGGCAGACATGCCCGGTGCCGATCCGGCGCTGCGCACGGAGCTGGAGGCGCGGGGTGCGGCGGAAGGCTGGCCGGCCCTGCACAGGGAGCTGGCGGCGGTCGATCCGGAGTCGGCGGCGCGCATCCACCCCAACGACCCCCAGCGTCTGGTGCGGGCCTTGGAGGTCTATCGGGTCAGTGGCCTGTCGATGACCGCCCATCGGTTGCGTCAGGTCGCGCAAAATCCTTTATCCGGCAACTCGGTGGCCGGGCATTTGCCTTATACTGTCGCCCATCTGGCAATGGCGCCTGCGCAGCGACAGATTCTGCACGAGCGGATCGCCCGGCGATTTCACTTGATGCTGGAGCAGGGGTTCGTCGACGAAGTCGAGGCCTTGCGGCGGCGTGGCGATCTGCACGAGGGCCTGCCCTCCATGCGGGCAGTCGGCTACCGGCAGGTGTGGGAGCATCTGGATGGCCGGTTGACGCAGGAGCAGATGGTCGAGCGCGGCATCATCGCCACACGCCAGCTAGCCAAGCGGCAATTCACCTGGTTGCGCAGCTGGACCGACCTCCACTGGTTGGACAGCCTGGGGGACGACAATCTTCAACGCACCTTGAAATACCTCGAGGCGGCCGCCATATTGGCCTGAACTTCATTCCTTGCTGCCGTTTTGGGTTTTCCATGGGGGCGGCCTGTCATTTTTCTTCGATTTCCAAACCATCCTGAAAGGAGAGCTCCACATGTCAAAAGGGCATTCGCTACAAGACCCTTACCTTAATACGCTGCGCAAAGAGCGCGTTCCGGTTTCCATCTATCTGGTCAACGGCATCAAGCTGCAGGGCCAGATCGAATCCTTCGACCAGTTCGTGATTCTGCTGAAGAACACGGTCAGCCAGATGGTCTACAAGCACGCGATTTCCACCGTGGTGCCGAGCCGCCCCGTGCGTCTGCCCACCGCGGGCGAGGGTGAGCAGCCCGAGCCTGGCAACGCCTGATAGGAGCACGCCTTGTTCTTTGAGCGCCCTGGTGGTGGAGAGCGGGCCATTCTGGTTCATCTGGAGGGGCAGGATCCCGAGGCGCGTGAGGATCCGCAGGAGTTTCAGGAGCTTGCCCGCTCGGCAGGTGCCGATGTGGTGGCGTTTGTCGGTGTGGCGCGCCACCAGCCGAGTGCCAAGTACCTGATCGGCACCGGCAAGGTCGAGGAACTGCACGCTCTGGTCCGGACCGAGCAGGCCGAGCTGGTGATCTTCAATCACATCCTGACCCCAGCCAGGAGCGCAATCTGGAGCGCGCCTTCGAGTGCCGGGTGCTCGATCGGACGGGCCTGATTCTGGATATCTTCGCCCAGCGCGCTCGGACCCACGAGGGCAAGTTGCAGGTCGAGCTGGCCCAACTGGAGCACATGAGCACGCGGCTAGTCCGCGGCTGGACTCACCTGGAGCGGCAGAAGGGTGGTATCGGCCTGCGTGGTCCCGGCGAAACCCAGTTGGAAACCGACCGGCGCCTGCTGCGAGTGCGCATCCGGCAGATCCGCCAACGCCTAGAAAAGGTACGCAGCCAGCGCGAACAGGCGCGGCGCGGTCGCCAGCGTGCGGAGATTCCCCTGGTTTCCCTAGTCGGCTACACCAATGCCGGCAAATCCACCCTATTCAACGCCCTGACGGCTTCCGAGGTTTATGCGGCCAACCAGTTGTTCGCTACCCTCGATCCAACCCTGCGCCGCCTCGAACTGGATGACCTGGGGGCGTTGGTGCTGGCCGATACCGTAGGATTCATCCGTCATCTGCCGCACAAGCTGGTCGAGGCATTTCGCGCTACGCTGGAGGAGTCGAGCAATTCCGACCTGCTGCTGCATGTGGTCGATGCCCATGAGCCCGAGCGCATGGCGCAGATCGAGCAGGTCATGGCTGTGCTGGGGGAGATCGGCGCCGATAGCCTGCCGATTCTCGAGGTATACAACAAGCTGGACCTGTTTGACGGCATGGAGCCGCAGATCCAGCGCGATGCCGGCGGCAAGCCGCAGCGGGTCTGGGTTTCGGCCCGCGATGGTCGTGGCCTGGATCTGTTGCGCCAGGCCATCGCCGAGCTGTTGGGGGATGATCTGTTCATCGGAACCCTGCGCCTACCACAGGGGCTGGGTCGGCTACGCGCGCAATTCTTCGCGCTTGGGGCGGTGCGCAGCGAAACGCATGACGAGGAGGGGGAAAGCCTGCTGGCAGTGCGTTTGCCGCGGATCGAGCTGAATCGTCTGGTCAGTCGAGAGGGGCTGCGACCGGACGAATTCATCGCGCAACATACTTTGCAATGAAAGCGCGGCCGGCGATTTTGCCGCTGGAAGCGGGCAATTGGTTAGCATGGGGCGGCGTGCCGTAGGTGCGTCTGTGTTTTTCGGATGGAGAGCGCTATGGCTTGGAATGAGCCGGGTGGCAATTCTAACAATCAGGATCCCTGGGGGGGCGTCGTGGAGGTGACCGAAAGGGGCCGCCGGACCTCGACGAGGCGTTCCGCAAGTTGCAGGAAAGCCTGAACGGCATGCTGGGCGGCAAACGGCGCGGTAGCGACGGGCGGGAGGCAGGGGCGGCAGTTTCGGTCTGTTCGGCATCGCCTTGGCAGTGCTGGCGGCGTTCTGGCTGTACAGCGCAATCTACGTGCTGGACGAGCAGGAACAGGCAGTGGTGCTGCGTTTCGGCAAGTACCACGAGACTGTCGGGCCGGGCCTGAATATCTATTTCCCGCCGATTGATCGCAAGTACGTGGAAAATGTCACTCGCGAGCGGGCCTATAGTAAGCAGGGGCAGATGCTTACCGAAGACGAGAACATCGTCGAAGTACCGCTCACTGTGCAGTACAAGATCGGTAATCTGAAGGATTTTGTGCTGAATGTGGATCAGCCAGAGGTCAGTCTGCAGCATGCTACGGAAAGCGCGCTGCGCCATGTGGTGGGCTCTACCGAAATGGATCAGGTGCTGACCGAAGGGCGCGAGCTGCTGGCGAGCGAAGTCCGGGAGCGTTTGCAGCGTTTTCTGGATACCTACCGAACAGGCATTGTCGTGAGTCAGGTGAACGTGCAGAACGCCCAGGCGCCACGTGAGGTCCAGGAAGCGTTCGATGACGTGATCCGGGCGCGCGAGGACGAGCAGCGCGAGCGTAACCAGGCGGAAGCCTATGCCAATGGCATGATTCCCGAGGCGCGCGGCCAAGCCCAGCGAATCATCGAAGATGCCAACGGTTATCGCGAGGAGGTTGTGGCTCGCGCCCAGGGCGAGGCGCAGCGTTTCGGCAAGCTGGTGGAGGAGTATCGCAAGGCTCCTGAAGTGATGCGTCAACGCCTGTATCTGGAAACCATGCAGGAAGTGCTGAGCAACAGTAGCAAGGTCTTGGTCGCTACCGAGGGTGGACAGAACAATCTGCTCTACCTACCGCTCGACAAGATGCTCGAGGGACGCGCCGGCAATGCTCCGGCCAGTTTGCCGACGCCTGCCGCGACGGGCGCTGCCGACACGGGCTCGCAAGTCGTCAATGATCTGCAGCAGCGAGACCTGCGTTCAAGGGAGAGGCGTTGATGAGCAACAAGTCCGTGGTTGCCCTGGTCGTCGGAGTGGTTCTGGCAATCGTCGTCTGGAACAGCTTCTACATCGTGGCGCAAACTGAAAAGGCCGTCCTGTTACGGTTCGGCCGCATCGTCGAGACCGATGTCCAGCCTGGGTTGCACGTGAAGATTCCATACGTCAACAAGGTGCGCAAGTTCGATGCCCGCCTGTTGACGCTTGATTCGCCGACTCAGCGCTTCCTCACCCTGGAAAAGAAGGCAGTAATGGTCGATGCCTATGCCAAGTGGCGGGTGGCGGATGCCGAGCGCTTCTATACCGCGACTTCCGGCCTCAAGCAGGTTGCCGACGAGCGTCTGCTGCGTCGTCTCGAGTCCGGGCTGCGCGACCAGTTCGGCAAGCGTACCCTGCATGAGGTGGTTTCCGGCGAGCGCGATGCGCTAATGGCGGATATCACCCAGATGCTTGATCGGCTGGCACGCAAGGAGCTGGGAATCGAGGTGATCGATGTGCGGGTGAAGGCCATCGATTTGCCGAAAGAGGTCAATCGCAGCGTATTCGAGCGCATGAGCACCGAGCGCGAGCGTGAGGCCCGCGAGCACCGCGCCAAGGGCAAGGAGCTGGCCGAGGGGATTCGCGCCGATGCTGATCGTCAGCGCCGGGTGTTGCTGGCCGAGGCCTATCGCGAAGCAGAGGAGGTTCGTGGTGAGGGTGATGCGCGGGCTGCCGATATCTATGCCCAGGCTTATCGACAGGACCAAGAGTTCTACGCCTTCTATCGTAGCCTGCAGGCCTATCGCAGCAGTTTCGCCGACAAGAAGGATGTACTGATCTTGGATCCGAAGAGCGAGTTCTTCCGTTATCTAGAGCAGATCAAGCCATGATGCGGGCCCGACGGGACCACAAGCCCCGTCGGGATGTTCTGAGTTAAAAACGTGTTATGATGAGCCAGCCGGGAAAAACCCGGCTTTTTTGCGTCCGTGGGAATCATGTGGCAGGAATTGGCAATTGCCTTGTGTCTGATGCTGGTGCTTGAGGGCATCCTGCCATTTCTCAATCCGCGACGCTGGCGTAGGGCGGTCATGCAGGCAGCGCAACTGTCAGATCGCCAGCTGCGTCTCACTGGGTTGGCCGGCATGCTGCTGGGAACCGCCCTCCTTTATTTGCTTAATTAAGAAGGCTTGCCGCCCGGATCGAGAGAGGAAAGGCGTAATGGCAACGGTAGACCGCTGGCTGCTGCCGGATGGCATCGAGGAAGTCCTGCCGCCGGAGGCGGCCCGTATCGAGGTGGTGCGTCGCCAGATGCTGGATCTATTTCAGCGCTGGGGCTACGAATTTGTCGTCACCCCCACATTGAATTCCTGGAGTCCCTATTGACTGGCGCTGGTCAGGATCTGGATCTGCGCACCCTCAAGGTAACGGACCCGTTATCCGGCCGTCTGATCGGCTTTCGTGCCGACATCACTCCGCAGGTCGCCCGTATCGATGCGCATACCCTGCGTCGCGAGGGCCCTAGCCGGCTTTGTTATGCTGGCAGTGTGCTGCATGCGAAGCCGCGCACTTTGTCCACTTCGCGCAGCCCTATTCAGTTGGGGGCAGAGCTCTATGGGGATGCCAGTCCGGCCAGTGATGTAGAGGTTATTAGTTTGATGCTGGAGGTGCTTGAGCAGGCCGTGGTGCCGGACGTGCACATGGATCTTGGGCATGTAGGCATCTACCGGGGGCTGGCTCGGGCCTCGGGGCTTTCCGGCGACGTCGAGCAGCAGCTGTTCGATGCCTTGCAGCGCAAGGCTATTGACGAGGTGGAAGCCCTGACCGTCGCGCTGCCCGAGGCTCAGGCCTCGATGTTGTGCGCCTTGGCCGAGCTTTGTGGTGGTCGCGAAGTGCTCGATTTGGCGCAGGCTTGTCTGGTCGATGCGCCTGCCGAAGTACATGCGGCCTTGGATGAGTTGATCGCCATTGCCGACACTCTGAGTCTGCGTTATCCGGAGCTGCCGCTTTATTTCGATCTGAGCGAGCTGCGCGGTTATCACTACCACACTGGCGTGGTATTCGCCGCCTTCGTGCCGGGAGTTGGTCAGTCGATCGCCCAGGGGGGCGTTACGACGATATCGGCGCCGATTTCGGGCGTGCCCGTCCGGCAACCGGTTTTTCTACCGACCTGAAGACCCTGGTGACCTTGGGGCAACTGGAGCCGGCCGAGCCGGTGGTCGGCATCTGGGCTCCGGACAGTCACGATGTCTATCTTTGGCAGATGGTGCAGCGCTTGCGACGTCAGGGCGAGCGGGTGGTCCAGGCCTTACCGGGCCAGCAGGTTGTCGATGCTCCAAGTTGCGGCTGTGATCGGCAGTTGCTACTGAGCGATGGTCAGTGGCGGGTGCTGCCGCTGGCATCCTGAGTTTCTTCAGCCGGTCCATGGGCCGGCTTCAGTTTTTCCGAAGAGGACAAGCGTTATGGGTAAGAATGTCGTGGTCCTGGGCACCCAGTGGGGCGATGAGGGCAAGGGCAAGATCGTCGACCTGCTGACCGATCAGGCGGCGGCCGTTGTACGTTATCAGGGCGGCCACAATGCTGGTCACACTCTGGTCATCGATGGCGAGAAGACCGTGCTGCATCTGATCCCGTCCGGGATTCTGCGCGACAATGTAGAGTGCCTGATCGGTAACGGGGTGGTCGTAGCACCGGATGCGTTGCTGCGCGAGATCGCCAAATTGGAAGAGAAGGGTGTACCGGTACGTCAACGCTTGCGCATTAGTCCGTCCTGCACGCTGATTTTGCCCTACCACGTGGCTCTGGACCAGGCGCGCGAGGCTGCCCGCTCCGAAGGCAAGATCGGCACTACCGGTCGCGGTATTGGCCCGGCCTACGAGGACAAGGTGGCGCGCCGCGGTCTGCGTATCGGGGACCTGTTCAATCCGGAGCGTTTCGCCAAGAAGCTACGGGAGCTGCTGGAATACCATAATTTTGTCCTGCAGAACTTCTACAAGGTCGAGCCGGTGGACTTCCAGAAGACGCTCGACGAGGCGCTGGGCTACGCCGAACTGCTTAAGCCGATGATCGCCGATGTGGCTGTGCGTCTGCACGAGCTGCGCAAGCAGGGGGCCGATATCATGTTCGAGGGGCCCAAGGCTCGCTGCTGGATATCGATCATGGTACTTACCCCTATGTGACCAGCTCCAGCACCACTGCCGGTGGCACTGC
This sequence comes from Azotobacter tropicalis, assembly GCF_059739045.1. Classification (NCBI taxonomy): domain Bacteria; kingdom Pseudomonadati; phylum Pseudomonadota; class Gammaproteobacteria; order Pseudomonadales; family Pseudomonadaceae; genus Azotobacter; species Azotobacter tropicalis. Next base: position 2,143,669 of record NZ_AP046059.1, on the reverse strand, counting down.
CACCGGTTCCGGCTTCGGCCCGCTGTATCTCGACTACATCCTCGGCATCACCAAGGCCTACACCACTCGTGTGGGGTCTGGGCCTTTTCCGACTGAGTTGTTCGATGATGTTGGCGCGCATCTGGCCAGCAAGGGGCATGAGTTTGGTTCCACCACTGGTCGTGCCCGTCGCTGCGGTTGGTTCGATGCAGTGATCCTGCGCCGTGCCATCGAGATCAACAGCATCTCCGGTCTGTGCCTGACCAAGCTGGATGTGTTGGACGGTCTGGAGGTCGTCAAGCTGTGCGTGGCCTATCGGAATGCCGAAGGGGGCATCATCGAGGCGCCGACCGATGCCGACAGCTATGTGGGGCTCGAGCCGGTGTACGAAGAAATGCCGGGCTGGAAGGAGTCGACCGTCGGCATCAAGAGCCTGAATGAGCTGCCGGCCAATGCTCTTGCTTATATCAAGCGTATCGAAGCGCTGGTCGGGGCGCCCATCGACATCATCTCTACCGGCCCGGATCGCAACGAAACCATTGTGCTGCGCCATCCGTTTGCTTGAGGCTGGATCGCTCGACTCGAGGGGCGCCTGCGGGCTGCCTCTCGTGTTGAGATTTGCCGTTGGAAGAGGTCGTAGCGAAAACGAAAAAACCGAGCCTTAGGCTCGGTTCTTTCGTTGATTAAGATGGTGCCCAGGAGAAGACTCGAACTTCCACGGTGTTGCCACCGCTAGGACCTGAACCTAGTGCGTCTACCAATTCCGCCACCTGGGCACATGCGACAACTAAGCGTCGACTTTTGCAGTTTTTATCGGTTTGGCCGACACGGAGCCTGCTGTCCGCTATAAAAGCCCGCTTCAGGGAAGCGTGCTTTTGAATATGGTGCCCAGGAGAAGACTCGAACTTCCACGGTGTTGCCACCGCTAGGACCTGAACCTAGTGCGTCTACCAATTCCGCCACCTGGGCACTGCATCTCGATGCTATCGCGTCGATTTCATGCTACAACGTCTGCAACGCTGTGGGCGCGAACTATACGGAGCAGGTTTTGGCTTGTAAACCCTTGCGGTGAAAAAAATTATTGTCGCCGTAAAGCTGACCGACAGATGGGTTTCGCGCTTCAATAAGCAGATGGCGAATACTTTAAATGGACACTATGAATAAGGTGACAACGCACTGATGGCCGATTGGCAAAGTCTCGATCCCGAGGCCGCCCGCGAGGCGGAAAAGTACGATAACCCCATTCCCAGCCGCGAACTGATTCTGCAGCGACTTGATGAGCGTGGTGCCCCGCTAGTCGTGAGGAGTTGGCCGAAGAGTTTGGCTTGCGCGAAGAAGAGCAGCTCGAGGCCCTGCGCCGGCGTCTGCGTGCTATGGAGCGCGATGGTCAGCTGATCCATACCCGTCGCGGCACCTATGCTCCGGTGGATAAGCTCGATCTGGTGCTCGGCCGGGTCAGCGGACATCGTGACGGCTTCGGCTTTCTGATTCCCGACGACGGCAGCGACGATCTCTTTCTCAGTCCGATGCAGATGCGCCTGCTATTTGATGGCGACCGCGCGCTGGCGCGGGTATCCGGCTTCGATCGGCGTGGGCGTCGCGAGGGGGCCATCGTCGAGGTGGTCTCGCGGGCCCACGAAACCGTCGTTGGTCGCTATTACGAAGAAAGCGGCATCGGTTTCGTCATTCCGGACAATCCGAAGATCCAGCAGGAGGTATTGGTTACCCCCGGTCGTACGGCCAATGCCGTGGTCGGCCAGTTCGTCGAAATTCGCATCACCCACTGGCCGACCCTGCGCTTCCAGCCGCAGGGCGACATCATCGAGGTGATCGGCAATTACATGGCGCCGGGCATAGAGATCGACGTCGCCCTGCGTAGCTACGAGATTCCCCATATCTGGCCGGAGGCCGTGCTCAAGGAGGCCCGCAAGCTCAAGCCCGACGTTGAGGAGAAGGACAAGCTCAAGCGTATCGACTTGCGCCATCTGCCCTTCGTCACCATCGACGGCGAGGATGCCCGCGACTTCGACGATGCGGTCTACTGCGAGAAGAGCCTTTTGGCTCCGTTTGCCGGTGGCTACCGCCTGTACGTGGCGATAGCCGACGTGTCCCACTACGTCAGGGTCGGTTCGGCACTGGACGAAGAGGCCAGTCGGCGCGGCAACTCGGTGTACTTCCCCGAGAGGGTGGTGCCAATGCTGCCGGAGGAGCTGTCCAACGGGCTCTGCTCGCTCAATCCGCAGGTCGACCGGCTGGCCATGGTCTGTGAGATGACCATTTCGCGCTCCGGCAAGATGACCGATTATCAGTTTTACGAGGCGGTCATCCATTCCCATGCTCGACTGACCTACAACCGGGTCAGCACAATGCTGGAGCAGCCCAAGAGCCCCGAAGGCAAGAGGCTGCGCAGCATCTATGCCGGGGTACTGCCACATCTCAAGCAGTTGCATTCGCTTTACAAGGTGCTGGTGAAAGCACGCCAGGTACGCGGCGCCATTGATTTCGAAACGCAGGAAACGCGCATCGTCTTCGGTTCCGGTCGCAAGATTGCGGAAATCCTGCCGACCGAGCGTAACGATGCGCACAAGCTGATTGAGGAGTGCATGCTCTGTGCCAACGTGGCGACCGCCGCTTTCTTGCAGAAGCACGAGCTGCCGGGGCTCTTCCGGGTGCACGATGGCCCGCCGGCGGAGCGTCTGGAGAAGCTCAAGGCCTTCCTGGGCGAGCTCGGCTTGAGTTTGCACCGTAGCAAGGACGGTCCCACACCGAAGGACTACCAGATGCTGCTGGAGTCGATCCAGGGACGGCCGGATTTCCACCTAATCCAGACAGTCATGCTGCGTTCGCTCAGCCAGGCGGTATACAGTGCCGAAAACCACGGCCACTTCGGCCTGAACTACGAGGCCTATACCCATTTCACTTCGCCGATTCGCCGCTATCCAGACCTACTGATACATCGCGCGATCCGCAGCGTGATCCGCTCCAAGCGCGAGACGCCTCATGTCCGCCGCGCAGGGGCAGCAAGCATGCCGCGGGCGCGTATCTATCCTTATGATGACGCCACTTTGGAGCAGCTCGGCCAAGCCTGCTCGATGACCGAGCGGCGGGCCGATGAGGCAACGCGTGATGTGGTCAACTGGCTGAAGTGCGAGTTCATGCAGGATCGCGTCGGTGAGCGTTTCGACGGGGTAATCACGGCAGTGACCGGCTTCGGTATTTTCGTCGAACTGAAGGACATCTATGTCGAGGGCTGGTGCATGTCACGGCCTTGCCGGGCGACTATTACCACTTCGATCCGGTTCACCATCGCCTCTCCGGAGAGCGCAGCGGGCGTGGCTTCCGCCTTGGCGATAGTGTCGCCGTGCGGGTCATGCGGGTCGATCTTGACGAGCGGCGAATCGACTTCGAGCTGGTCGAGGGGGAGCGCGGGCAATTGACCGGGCGCCGTCGGCGCGCTGCCGAACAGGAGGGGCTGGCTGACGAGGGGCGTGTGGCCAAGGAGCGTAGCAAGAGTGGCAAGGACAAGGTGCTTGCGCCGCTGGCCTCTGAGCTGCTGGCCCAGGCCGAGGCCATGCTCGGTAACACCGATGTGAAGAAGAGCAGGGAGACCAAGCAGGCGCTGTTGGCCGAGGCCAAGACTGCCAAGCCGGAGCGCCGGAAATCGACCAAGGGCTCCGCCGAAAAGAGCGGAAACGGCCGGCAGCATAAGCCGGCTGACAAGGGTTCCGCTCGAAAGGCCCGGAGCAAAGCCAAGACATGAGCGATCTGGAAAGAGTCTACGGCGTGCATGCCGTGGAGGCCCTGCTACGTCATCATCCTCGGCGAGTCAAGCAGCTTTGGCTGGCCGAGGGCCGCCAGGATCCGCGGGTGCAGGCGCTGCTCGACCTGGCCCGGCAGGCACGGGTACCGGTCGGCCAGCGCGAGCGCCGTGAGCTGGACGAGTGGGCCGAGGGTGTACACCAGGGCGTGGTCGCCGAGGTCAGTCCCAGCCAGGTGTGGGGCGAGGCGATGCTCGACGAACTGCTCGACCGTTGCGAGGGGCCGCCACTGTTGCTGGTTCTGGATGCCGTCACCGATCCGCACAATCTTGGCGCCTGCCTGCGTACCGCCGATGCAGCCGGCGTGCAGGCGGTGATCGTGCCCAAGGACAAGTCGGCCACCCTGAACGCCACGGTGCGCAAGGTTGCCTGTGGCGCCGCCGAGGTGGTTCCGCTGGTGGCGGTGACCAACCTGGCACGGACCCTGGAGAAGCTCCGCCAGCGCGGTCTATGGACGGTCGGTACCGCCGGTGAGGTCGAGCAGGAGCTTTACGAGCTGGATTTGCGCGGCCCGACCGTGTTGATCATGGGTGCCGAGGGCAAGGGCATGCGCCGACTGACTCGCGAGCACTGTGATTACCTGGTGCGTCTGCCGATGGCCGGCAGTGTCAGCAGTCTCAACGTTTCGGTTGCCACTGGTATCTGTCTCTTCGAGGCGGTGCGTCAGCGTCTTCTGCAATGACGGCAAGGCGCTCTGCGCCTTGCTTCCCTTCAGTCCCTTCTCTAGAATTGCGCCCCTTGTCTTTAGGCCGGGTACACAGTGCCCCGCTTCTGGCAAGTCCAACGAGAGTCATTCACTCCTTGCCTGACCGCACCGTGTCGGCAGGCTGCAACCCGTAAGGAGCATCCATGCGTCATTACGAAATCATTTTCCTGGTCCATCCGGATCAGAGCGAGCAGGTCGGTGGCATGGTGGAGCGTTACACCAAGCTGATCGAAGAAGATGGTGGCAAGATCCATCGTCTGGAAGACTGGGGCCGCCGCCAGCTGGCCTATGCCATCAACAACGTGCACAAGGCTCACTACGTGATGCTGAACGTCGAGTGCAGTGGCAAGGCCCTGGCCGAGCTGGAAGATAACTTCCGCTACAACGACGCCGTTATCCGCAACCTGGTCATCCGCCGCGACGAAGCCATCACTGGCCAGTCCGAGATGCTCAAGGCCGAGGAAAACCGTAGCGAGCGTCGCGAGCGTCGTGAGCGCCCCGAACACGGCGGCCACGAAGGTCACGACAGCGATAGCGACAGCGATAAAGCTGACGAGTAATCCACGGATCTATTGAGGAGCAACTCCCATGGCACGTTTCTTCCGTCGTCGCAAGTTCTGCCGTTTCACCGCCGAAGGCGTCAAAGAGATCGACTTCAAGGATCTCAACACCCTGAAGGCCTACATCTCCGAAACCGGCAAGATCGTTCCCAGCCGTATCACCGGTACTAAGGCTCGTTATCAGCGCCAGCTGGCCACCGCCATCAAGCGTGCCCGCTATCTGGCCCTGCTGCCCTACACCGACAGCCACGGCCGTTGATGGCGGGCCGTCGACACAGGTAAGGGATAGATCGCATGCGTGCCCTGGCCGAGTTCATCATGCGCGGTCGCATGCAGGCCGGCTTCGTGGTCGTCGGCTCTGCCGCCTTGCCGCTGCTGTTCTGGCTGAGTGCGGCGGCGGGCAGTTTAGTGCTTCTGCGCCGTGGCCTGAGCGACACCTTCGGTATCGTCGCCCTGGCCCTGCTTCCGGCAGCCGCCTGGTGGTATTTCGGCGAGCCGCGCACCCTGCTGCTGTTGCTCGGCACCTTTGGGCTGGCTCAGCTGCTGCGCAGCAGCGTGTCCTGGCGGCTGGTGCTGATAGGCAGCGTGCTGGTCGGCTTGGCCTATGCGCTGGTGCTGGGGGAGGTGTTTCGTGCCCCCATTGAAGCCATGGCCGGCGAGTTGCAGAAGCTCATGCCGCAGGTGCTCGAGTCGGCCAGTCCGCTCTCGGCGGACGAGCAGGCGCACCTGGGAGCCCTGCTGGTGCCGGTGCTGACCGGTCTGCTGGCGGCACTGCTGCAGATCGTCAGTCTGCTCGCCCTAGTGCTCGGTCGCTACTGGCAGAGCCTGCTGTACAACCCGGGCGGCTTCGCGGGCGAGTTTCGCACGCTACGCCTGCCTGGTCTGTGGGCACTCGCACTACTGGCCGGCATGCTGCTCGCCCCCAATCTGGGTGCGCAGATGGCCATGCTGACGCCGCTGTGCAGCGTGCCGCTGGTCTTCGCCGGCATAGCCCTGATACACGGGCTGGTGGCGCAGGGGCGGCTGGGGCGGTTCTGGCTGGTGGGGCTGTATGTGACGCTGCTGCTGTTCATGCAGCTGACCTATCCGTTGCTGATGGTCCTGGCCATCGTCGACAGTCTGATTGATTTTCGCGGTCGGCAGACGCCCAAGGGTGGCTCCGGAGCTGCGAACGGTGAAGGTTAAAAGTTAAGAGGTAAGACTCAAATGGAAGTCATCCTGCTGGAAAAGATCGCCAACCTGGGCAACCTGGGCGACAAGGTGAATGTAAAGGGCGGCTACGCGCGCAACTTCCTGCTGCCGCACGGCAAGGCCACCGCGGCCACTGCCGAAAACGTCGCGGCATTCGAAGCCCGTCGTGCCGAGCTGGAGCGTCTGGCTGCCGAGAAGCGGGCTTCTGCTGAAGAGCGCGCGGCTCAGCTGAACGAGCTGGAAATCACCATCACCGCCACCGCTGGTGATGAAGGCAAGCTGTTCGGTTCCATCGGCACCGCCGATATCGCCGATGCTCTGACCGCCGCCGGTCTGGACGTGGCGAAGAGCGAAGTGCGTCTGCCCAACGGCACTATTCGCCAGACCGGCGAGTACGACGTGGCTCTGCATCTGCACACCGACGTCGAGGCCAGCATCCGTCTGGTCGTGATCGGCGGCTAAACAGGCGCCATCTCGTCTGGCGGTCTGGCTGCCAGACGCCTAACATCGGGCACGCTCCGCCACCGCGGAGCGTGCCCGATGTCTTTCTGCACCCCCGGAATCCTCGTCAGCCATGAACGATATCAGCCCCCCGAGCAGTACGATCTGGAAACCGCCGCCCTCAAGGTGCCGCCGCATTCCATCGAGGCCGAGCAGGCCGTGCTGGGCGGCCTGATGCTGGACAACAACACCTGGGAACGGGTACTCGACCAGGTGTCCGACGGCGACTTTTATCGCCACGACCATCGCATGATCTTCCGTGCCATCACGGTGCTGGCCGAGCGCAACATGCCGTTCGACGTGGTCACCCTGTCCGAGCAGCTGGATAAGGAAGGCCACCTGGAGCAGGTGGGCGGTCTGGCCTACCTCGGCGAGCTGGCCAAGAACATCCCCTCGGTGGCCAACATCAAGGCTTATGCGCAGATCGTTCGCGAGCGCGCCACCCTGCGCCAGCTGATCGGGATCAGCAACCGGATCGCCGACAGCGCCTATGCCCCCCAGGGGCGTGGCGGCGACGAGATTCTCGACGAGGCGGAGCGGCTGATCTTCCAGATCGCCGAAGCACGTCCCAAGACCGGCGGCCCGATGGCGATCAACGACATCCTGGTCAAGGCCATCGACCGCATCGACTCGCTGTTCAACTCCGGCGACGCCATCACCGGGCTGTCCACCGGTTTCACCGACCTGGACGAGCAGACCAGCGGCCTGCAGCCGGCAGACCTGGTCATCGTCGCCGGGCGCCCGTCGATGGGCAAGACCACCTTCGCCATGAACCTGGTGGAGAACGCCGTGCTGCGCAGCGACAAGGCGGTGGTGGTGTATTCCCTGGAGATGCCCGCCGAATCCATCGTGATCCGTATGCTCGCCTCGCTCGGGCGCATCGACCAGACCAAGGTGCGTGCCGGCCGGCTGGATGACGACGACTGGCCGCGGCTGACTTCGGCGGTCAACCTGCTCAACGAGCGCAAGCTGTTCATTGACGACACCGCGGGCATCAGCCCGGCGGAAATGCGCGCGCGCACCCGGCGCCTGGCCCGCGAGCACGGCGAGATCGCCATGATCATGGTTGACTATCTGCAACTGATGCAGATTCCCGGCTCCAGCGGCGACAACCGGGTCAACGAGATTTCCGAGATCTCCCGTTCGCTGAAGGCGCTGGCCAAGGAGTTCAATTGCCCGGTGATCGCCCTCTCGCAGCTCAACCGCTCGCTGGAGCAGCGGCCCAACAAGCGCCCGGTGAACTCCGACCTGCGCGAGTCCGGGGCCATCGAGCAGGATGCCGACGTCATCATGTTCGTCTACCGTGACGAGGTCTATCACCCGGAAACCGAGTTCAAGGGCGTCGCCGAGATCATCATCGGCAAGCAGCGTAACGGCCCGATCGGCACCACCCGGCTGGCTTTTCTCGGCAAGTACTCGCGCTTCGAGAACCTGGCGCCGGGCAGCTACCAGTTCGACGAGTGAGCGCACTGGACAGGCCTGCCCGCGCGGATTAGCGTCAAGCAAGGCGTCAGATTCTGCACAGGGAGGCCAGACATGGCTGCTCCGGCGCGTCCTTTCTCCTTTACCGCCGGCCTGCGTGTCCTGCCGGCGGGTATCTGGGCGCTGGGTTTCGGCTCGATGCTCATGGACATCTCCTCCGAGCTGATCCACAGCCTGCTGCCGCTGTTCATGGTCGGCGTGCTCGGTACCTCGCTGGTGACCGTGGGCCTCGTCGAGGGTGTGGCCGAGGCCACCGCGGCTTTCGCCAAGGTGTTCTCCGGGGCGCTCAGCGACTATCTGGGGCGGCGCAAGCGGCTGATGGTGTTCGGCTATGCCCTGGCGGCCTTCAGCAAACCCTTGTTTCCCCTGGCCACGAGCATCGACTGGGTGTTTGCCGCGCGCTTCGCCGATCGCGTCGGCAAAGGCATCCGCGGCGCGCCGCGCGATGCGCTGATTGCCGATATCGTGTCGCCGGCGCTGCGCGGCGCGGCCTATGGCCTGCGTCAGGCTCTGGACTCGCTCGGCGCGGTGGTCGGCCCGCTGCTGGCGCTGCTGTTCATGGCCTGGTTCGCCAACGACATCGAGGCGGTGATGTGGGTGGCGGTGGTCCGGCCTTCCTCGCCGTGGCCCTGCTGCTGCGCTACGTGCAGGAGCCGGCGCGACCCGATGCGGGCGAAGGCGCCCGGCCGCCGCTGCGCCTGGGCGACGTGCGTCGGTTGCGCGGCGCCTACTGGTGGGTGGCGGGCATCGGTGCGGTGTTTACCCTGGCGCGTTTCAGCGAGGCCTTCCTGATCCTGCGCGCCGAGGACGTGGGCGTGCCGCTCGGCCTGGTGCCGCTGGCCCTGGTGGTGATGAACCTGTTCTATGCCCTGTGCGCCTATCCGGCCGGGCAGGCCGCCGACCGGCTCGATGCACGCCGACTGTTGCTGCTCAGCCTGGCGCTGCTGATCTTCGCCGATCTGCTGCTGGCCGGCGCCGGCAGCCCCTGGCTGGCCTTCGCCGGCGCCGCCCTGTGGGGGCTGCACATGGCCTTCAGCCAGGGCCTGCTGGTCAAGCTGGTGGCCGACAGCGCGCCGCTGGCCTTGCGCGGTACCGCCTTTGGCTTCTTCAATCTGCTCAGTGGCGTGGCGCTGCTGGCGGCCAGCGTGATCGCCGGCGTCCTGTGGCAGCGCTTCGGCGCTGCCGCCACCTTTCTCGCCGGTGCCGCCTTCGCGGCGCTGGCCGCCCTGGGACTGCTGGCCTGGCGCGTTCCGCAGCAGGCGGAGCGTTGAGGGCCTGTGCTTCAGGGCGTCAGGCGGATGGTCATGGCGCCCAGTTCGCTTTTGCCTTGGGCTTTGAGCTGCTCGGCTTGCGCGGGCGGCCAGGTGAAGGCCGCGCCCAGCAGCTCGCGCTTGCCGCCCTGGCGGGCCACCTCGACCATCAGGTGGTATTCGCCGGCCGGCAGATCCTTGAACGGTGTGCGGTCGCCGGCGAAGGTCAGGCGGTGCTCGCCCACCGGGCGGGTCGCTCCGCTGACGCCGTCCACCGGCATGTCGAGGTGGCGGCCGCTGATCTGCCACCACTGGCGCAGGGAGTCGAGCCACTTCTCGCCCTTGTTGTTCTTCATCTTCATGCCATACCAGACCGCCAGGTCGGCGACGTGCGTCTTGTCCGGCCGCTGCAGCCAGACGGCGACATAGGGGCGGTGGTATTCGGCGACCTCGAGACGGGGGATTTCCAGACCGATTTCCAGCTCGGCGGCGAAGGCCGGCGCGGCGAACAGCGCGCAGAGGGGCAGCAGCAGGCGGTGACGCATGGATGACTCCTTCAATGGGCGAACAGCAGGACGATCAGCAGCGGCAGCAGCAGGCCGAGGCCGGTCAGCGGCCAGGTGCTCGGGCGGAAAGCGGCCTGGCGCTGCAACAGCAGCAGCCCGGTGAAGCTGAAGATCACGCAGACCGCAGCGAAGGCGTCGATGAACCAGGTCCAGGCCTCGCCGGTGTGGCGCCCCTTGTGCAGGTCGTTGAGCCAGGCGATCCAGCCGCGGTCGGTGGACTCGTATTCCAGCGCGCCGACGGCGAGGTCCAGGCTCAGCCAGGCCTCGCCGCCCGGGCGGGGCAGGTCGATGTACAGCGTGCCCTCCGTCCACTCGGCCTCGCGCCCTTCCAGATGGAGATCCAGCTCGCCCTCCAGCCACTGCTGCAGCGCTGGCGGCAGGCCGGCCGCCGGCGGCGCCGCCTGCAGGTCGGTCAGCAGGGGCGCGGGCAGCCGGGCGCTGTGGTTTTCCACCTGCGGGCGACTTTCGATCTGCGCGGCGTGGTTGAGGGTGATGCCGGTGACGGCGAACAGCAGCATGCCCGCCAGGCAGAGGGCGGAGCTGATCCAGTGCCATTGGCGGAGCGTGCCGAGCCGGAAGGAGCGGGGCATTGCGAAGTCCTGCATGAACGAGGGGGCGCTACGGGGCAGGCACTTTATTGAGTTTTCGGCTGGGACGCGAGAGATTTACAAACGGCAGGAATTCTCATTAACGGCCTGCTCCGCCGATAGCCGGCCAGGGGCGGAGCCTGGCGGCCATGGCGCATCCAGGCGATGCGCCAGGAAAGCCCGGATCAGCGCAGGCCCTAGCGCGGTGCCACCGGCCGCCTGGGCTTGCCGCCCTTCGCCGGCTTGCCGTTGTTGCCATTGCCGGCCTTGCGCCGCGCCTCGGCGGCGGCCTTGGCCTGTTCGCGCTTGTCCCAGGGGTTGCCGTCCTGGCTGCGCGGCGGCAGACCGTGTGCTGGGTGAGCAAGGGTTTCCCGGCCTTCTTGCCGCCGGCCGGGGTGGAGTTCTTGCGCCGCGCGCTGTGGTAGCCGTCGCTCTCCGGCTGGTGGGCCGGGATCAGCTGGTGCTTGCCGCTGCCGATCAGGTCGCTGCGGCCCATCTCCTTCAGCGCCTCGCGCAGCAGCGGCCAGTTCTGCGGATCGTGCCAGCGCAGGAAGGCCTTGTGCAGGCGGCGCTGGCGCTCGCTCTTGACGATGGTCACCGCGTCGCTCTTGTAGGTCACCTTGCGCAGCGGGTCGCGCCCGGAGTGGTACATGGCGGTCGCCGTGGCCATCGGCGAGGGGTAGAAGGCCTGCACCTGGTCGGCGCGGAAATCGTTGCGCTTGAGCCACAGGGCGAGGTTCATCATGTCCTCGTCGCTGGTGCCCGGATGCGCGGCGATGAAGTAGGGGATCAGGTACTGCTCCTTGCCCGCCTCCTTCGAATACTTGTCGAACAGTTTCTTGAAGCGGTCGTAGGTGCCGATGCCCGGTTTCATCATCTTCGACAGCGGGCCCTGTTCGGTGTGCTCCGGGGCGATCTTCAGGTAGCCGCCGACGTGGTGGGTGACCAGCTCCTTGACGTACTCCGGCGATTCCACGGCCAAGTCGTAGCGCAGCCCCGAGGCGATCAGGATCTTCTTAACCCCCGGCAGGTCGCGAGCCGAACGGTACAGATGGATCAGCGCCGAATGGTCGGTGTTCAGGTTGTCGCAGATGCCCGGATAGACGCAGGAAGGCTTGCGGCAGGCGGCCTCGATCTTCCGGCTCTTGCAGGCGATGCGGTACATGTTGGCGGTCGGCCCGCCCAGATCGGAGATCACCCCGGTGAAGCCCGGCACCCGGTCGCGGATCTCCTCGATCTCGCGCAGGATCGATTCCTCCGAGCGGTTCTGGATGATTCGGCCCTCGTGCTCGGTGATCGAGCAGAAGGTGCAGCCGCCGAAGCAGCCGCGCATGATGTTCACCGAGAAGCGGATCATCTCGTAGGCCGGGATGCGCTCGCTGCCGTAGGCCGGGTGCGGCACCCGGGCGTAGGGCAGGCCGAACACGTAGTCCATCTCCTCGGTGGAGAGCGGGATCGGCGGCGGATTGAGCCAGACGTCCAGGCTGTCGTGGCGCTGCACCAGGGCGCGGGCGTTGCCGGGGTTGGTTTCCTGGTGCAGCACGCGGTTGGCGTGGGCGTAGAGCACCGGGTCGTTGCGCAGCTTCTCGAAGGACGGCAGGCGGACCACCGTGCGCTCGCGGCTCAGCTTGGGGTGCGGCAGCAGCTCGACCGGTTGCGCCGCCTGCGGATCTTCCGGCTCGCCCCTGGCCTGTTCGAGGGCGCAGGCTTCGAGATCCTGGGTGTTGACGTAGGGATTGATGATCTTGTCGACCTTGCCCGGACGGTCGATGCGCGTGGAGTCGATCTCGAACCAGCCTTCCGGTGTATCGCGGCGGACGAAGGCGCTGCCGCGGATGTCGGTGAGCGACGCGATGCCTTCCCCGGCGGCCAGCCGATGGGCCACCTCCACCACGGCGCGCTCGGCGTTGCCGAACAGCAGCAGGTCGGCGGTGGCGTCCATCAGGATCGAGCGGCGCACCTTGTCCTGCCAGTAGTCGTAGTGGGCGATGCGGCGCAGCGAGGCCTCGATGCCGCCGAGCACCACCGGCACCTCGCTCCAGGCCTCCTTGCAGCGCTGGCTGTAGACCAGGCTGGCGCGGTCCGGGCGCTTGCCGGCGATGCCGCCGGGCGTGTAGGCGTCGTCGGAGCGGATCTTCCGGTCGGCGGTGTAGCGGTTGATCATCGAGTCCATGTTGCCGGCGGCGACCCCGAAGAACAGGTTCGGCCTGCCGAGTTTCATGAAGTCGTCCTTCGCGCGCCAGTCCGGCTGGCTGATGATGCCGACCCGGAAGCCCTGGGCCTCCAGCAGGCGGCCGATGATCGCCATGCCGAAGGAGGGGTGATCCACATAGGCGTCGCCGGTGACGATGATCACGTCGCAGGAGTCCCAGCCGAGCTGTTCCATCTCTTCCCGGCTCGTCGGCAGGAAGGGCGCCGGCCCGAAGCATTCGGCCCAGTACTTGGGATAGTCGAAGAGCGGCTTGGCTGGGTGCATGGCGGTGACCGGAGGGGATTGCGAAGGGCGCGCAATATAGCACAAAAAATGAGCAGAAGGCCGAGCGCCACAGTCGGTTATAGACGTCGTTCCGCGCGGCCGGATGGCGCTAGAAACGGTAGCGCCGTGGTACCCGCGCGCTCACCCGGGTCAGCAGTTCGTAGCCGATGGTGCCGCAGGCGCGGGCCACCTCGTCGACCGGCAGATCGGCGCCCCACAGCTCCACCGCATCGCCGACCTGCGCCTCGGGCAACTCGCTCAGGTCCACGCTCAGCATGTCCATCGACACCCGCCCGGCCAGCGGCACGCGCCGCCCGCGGATCGCCAGCGGGGTGCCGGCGGGTGCGCTGCGCGGATAGCCGTCGGCGTAGCCGCAGCTCACCGTGCCGATCCGCGCCGGCTTCCGGGCCCGCCAGGTCGCGCCGTAGCCGACCGTGTCTCCCGGCGCCACCGCGCGGATGGCGATCAGCCGGGCGGTCAGGCTCATCGCCGGCCGCAGGCCCAGCGTCGCAGCGTCCTGTCCGGTGAAGGGGCTGGCGCCGTAGAGCATGATGCCCGGGCGCAGCCAGTCGAGATGGGCCTGCGGCAGGCCGAGGACGGCCGCCGAGTTGGCCAGGCTGCGTGCGGCGAACGGCACATCGGCGAGGCCCAGGAAGCTGTCCAGCTGCCGGGCGGTGAGCGGATGGCCCGGCTCGTCGGCGCAGGCGAAGTGGCTCATCAGGTTCAGTTCGGCGACCTGCCGGGCGCCCTGCAGGCGGGCGTGCCAGTCGCGCAGGTCCGGCGCGGAAAAGCCCAGGCGGTGCATGCCGCTGTCCAGTTTCAGCCAGAGGTTCAGCGGGCGCTCCAGCTCGGCGGAGAGCAGCGCCTCGGCCTGCTCGGCGCCCTGCAGCGCCACGTCCAGGCCGAGGTGCGCCGCGACCTGATATTCCAGCGGCTCGAAGCAGCCCTCCAGCAGCAGAATCCGCGCGCTCGGGTGCAGGGCGCGGACTTCGGCGGCTTCCTCCAGGCAGGCCACGGCGAAGCCGTCGGCGTCGTCGTGCAGCGCCGTCACCACCTCGCGCACGCCGTGGCCGTAGGCGTTCGCCTTGACCACCGCGAAGGCCCGCGCGCCCGGCGCGCAGCCCTTGGCCAGGGCATGGTTGTGACGGAGGGCGGCCAGATCGACCGTGGCGACGAGAGGGCGCATGGAGTGGTCCTTGAAAAACGGGACGCCCATGGTACTCCGGCGGCAGCGCCGCCGCAGTGTCCCGGCCGTGGGAACGGGCGCGAACCGCGGGGAAAGCCCCCCGGTAGCGCGGGGGATTTCCCCGAATTCTGTAGGTATGCTTGTGGATAAAACTGGGAACAACTGCGCTGTTCGCGGCGCGGCGCGGCTTGCGGCCTGTCTGGGCGAAAAGTGAGCAGAACGCAGGGAATATGGCCGGAACAGGCGGTTTTCCTGGCGTCAAGGAAAAGCGGCGTGCGCGCGGGCGCATTCCGGAATGCCATCGGTTTGTCCTGCAGAACTGTGAAGCAGCCTGTGGATAAGCTGCGCACGAATGGCGCGGGCCCGCCTGTGGCAGGCCTTGGACAAGATTGCTCGTTTCCTGCTCAGCGGCTTGCCTTGAGGACCACGAACTTGGGCGTCGCCGCCACCTGCTCGACCCGGGAGAACAGCTTCTTGAGCTTGACGTGATAACCCAGGTGGCGGTTGCCGACGATCCACAGCGCGCCGCCCGGCACCAGGGCCGCCCGTGCCTGCTGGAACATGCGCCAGGCGAGGAAGTCGCCGACCACTTGCTGCTGATGGAACGGCGGGTTGCACAGCACCGCCTCCAGGGAGCGCTCCGCCTGCCCGGCCAGGCCGTCGGCGGCGCGGATCTCCGCCGGGCGTTCGCCGAGCGCCGCGCGCCAGTTCTCGGCGGCCGACTGCACGGCCATGTAGGACTCGTCGACCAGGGTCAGCCGCGCCTCGGGATTGGCCAGCGCGCAGGCGATGGCCAGCACCCCGTTGCCGCAGCCGAGGTCGGCGACCCGTGCATCGCCGAGGTTCGTGGGCAGGTGGGGGAGGAAGGCGCGGGTGCCGATGTCCAGCCCTCGCGGCAGAATACGTTGGCGTGGTTGAGCAGCTCGACGGACGGCCGGTCGAGGCGGTAGCGGGTCGGATAGGGCGAGCGCGGTGCGGGCTTCGGCTCCGGCGTGGCGAACAGCAGGCGCGCCTTCTTCACCGCCAGCGAGGCCTGCACCGGGCCGACGTAGCGCTCCAGCAGGTCGCCGGCGGCGCGCGGCAGGTGCTTGAGCATGGCCGCGGCGATCACCTGGGCGCCCGGCGCCAGCCGGCCGTGCAGGCGGATCAGCTGCTCCTCGAGCAGCGCGAGGGTCTTGGGCACGCGGATCAGCACCCGGTCGAAGGGGCCCTCGGCGACCGCGCTGGCCGGCACGAAGGTCACCGCTTCCTCCGCCAGGCCGTTGCGTTGCAGGTTGTCCTGCAGGGCCAGCCGGCCCAGATGCGAGTCGCCGCTGCTGGTCACCCGGGCGTGGCCCGCCAGGGCGCAGGCCAGCGCGCCGAAGGCATCGTTGAGCAGCAGCAGCCGCGATTCCGCGGGCAGGCCCTGCGCGTGCAGGTGCTGCAGCAGGTACTCGTCGGCGGCATCGAAGGCCTGCAGGGGATCGTCGCGCCGCGGCGGCTGGCGCTGCAGCTCGAGGTGGGCGAACGGGGTGTCGAGAATGGGCATGGCGGGGCGGCGCTTGTCTATACCAAAAGAGAGACCGGCGCCTTTGCCGGGCGGTCGATCCGCCCCTGCCGAGAGCGCCGGCCCGGACACAGTCATGGCGTTCGCCCGGATACCGGCGGCGAACGAGGAGCGAAGTATGACCGCCAGCGAAGACAAGTTCACCCGGCAGACGCTGCTCGAGGTCTGGCCCTGGAGCGACACCCTGTTCAGCCTGCGCTGCACGCGCCCGCCGGAGTTCCGTTTCCGCGCCGGCCAGTTCGCCCGCCTCGGTCTCTGCAAGGCCGACGGCGGCACCGTCTGGCGCGCCTATTCGATGGTCTCGGCGCCGGCCGACGACTGCCTCGAGTTCTTCTCCGTGGTGGTGCCGGGCGGCGAGTTCACCAGCGAACTGTGCCGGCTGAAGGCCGGCGATACGCTGTTCGTCGAGCGCCAGCCCTACGGTTTTCTGACCCTCGAGCGCTTCCCCGACGGCCGCGACCTCTGGTTGCTGGCCACCGGCACCGGGATCGGGCCTTTTCTATCGATTCTGCGCGACCCCGAGGTCTGGCACCGCTTCGAGCACATCCTGCTGGTGCACAGCGTGCGCATTGCCGGCGAGCTGGCCTACCGCGAGCAGATCGGCGAGCTGCCGGCGCGCATGTCGGCGCCGGGCGGCGCCGGGCAGTTGCACTACCTGCCGCTGGTGACCCGCGAGGCGGCGCCCGGGACCCTGCACGGGCGCATCACCACGCTGCTCGGCAGCGGCGAGCTGGAGCGCGCCGCCGGCCTGCCGATCGACCCGGCGTACTCGCGGCTCATGCTCTGCGGCAACCCGCAGATGATCAAGGACTGCCGGGAACTGCTCAAGGCGCGCGACCTGCAGCTCAGCCTGAGCCGCAAGCCGGGCCAGGTGGCGGTGGAGAACTACTGGTAGCGGAAGGGTATTCCTCTTGGCCCGGACGGCCGGCGCTGGCAGAGTCGTATCCACAGGGCGGCCCTCCGGCCGCCGTCGACAAGCCTTGCACGAGGGATATACAACCGATGACGGAGATTCTCGACAACCTGGTCGCCCTGCTGAGCCTCGAGCCCATCGAGGAAAACCTGTTCCGCGGCCGCAGCGAGGACCTCGGCCTGCGCCAGCTGTTCGGCGGCCAGGTGCTCGGCCAGGCGGTATCGGCGGCCAGCCAGACGGTCGAGGCCGGCCGCCAGGTGCATTCGCTGCACGGCTATTTCCTGCGCCCCGGCGACGCCAGCCTGCCGGTGCTCTACGAGGTCGACCCGCTGCGCGACGGCAAGAGCTTCAGCGCCCGGCGGGTCACTGCGATCCAGAAGGGCCGGCCGATCTTCACCTGCTCCGCCTCCTTCCAGGCTGGCGAGGAGGGACTCGAGCACCAGCAGCCGACGATGCCCGAGGTGCCGGGGCCGGAGGGCTGGCCTCGGAAACCGAGCTGGCCCGGCAGGTCGCCGACCGGCTGCCGGAGCGCATCCACGACTGGGCGATCAGCGCCAAGCCGATCGAGATCCGCCCGGTGACCCGGGTCAATCCCTTCTCCCCCGAGCCCTGCGCACCGATCCGCTACGCCTGGTTCCGCGCCGACGGCCGCCTGCCGGACGTTCCGCAGCTGCACCGCTACCTGCTCGCCTACGCCTCGGACTTCTCCCTGCTGAACACCGCGCTGCAGCCGCACGGGTGTCGGTGTTCCAGAAGTTCATGCAGGTGGCGAGCCTCGACCATGCCCTGTGGTTCCACGGCGACTTGCGCCTGGACGACTGGCTGCTGTTCGCGGTGGAGAGCCCCTGGGCCGCCAATGCCCGCGGCTTCGCCCGCGGCCACGTGTTCGACCGCCGCGGCCGGCTGGTCGCCTCCATGGCCCAGGAAGGCCTGATCCGCCGGCGCGAGGACTGGCAGTGAGGTTCGCCGCGGCCCGCCACTGGGTGTTCGACATGGACGGCACCCTGACCGTCGCCGTCCACGACTTCGCCGCGATCCGCCGCGCCCTGGAGATCCCGCCGGAGGACGACATCCTCCATCACCTGGCCGCCCTGCCGGCGGCGCAGGCGGCGGCCAAGCACGCCTGGCTGCTCGAGCACGAGCGCGCGCTGGCCCTGGCCGCCCGTCCGGCCGCCGGCGCGGTGGAGCTGGTGCGCACCTTGCGCGGGTGCGGCTGTCGCCTCGGCCTTTTGACCCGCAACGCCCACGAACTGGCGTTGCTCACCCTTCAGGCGATCGGTCTGGCCGACTGCTTCGCCCGCGCGGACATCGTCGGCCGCGACGAGGCGCCGCCCAAGCCCCATCCCGGCGGCCTGCTGCAACTGGCCGCCGCCTGGGACGTGGCGCCCGGAGCGCTGGTGATGGTCGGCGACTACCGCAACGACCTGGAGTGCGCGCGCGGCGCCGGAGCCTGCGCCGTGCTGGTCTGCGCGACGGAAAACCCCTGGCCCGAGCTGACCGACTGGCAGGTGCGCGACTGCTTCGAGCTGCTGGCGCAGCTGCAGACCGGTTGACCCCGCGCCACGGGCGCCGGACGCCTCACAGCCTGCTGGTCTGGAAGGTGTTGCAGCGGCCGACTTCGCCGCTCTCGAAGCCCGTCCGGAACCAGCGCACCCGCTGTTCCGAGGTGCCGTGGGTGAAGGAGTCGGGCACCACCTGACCGCGGCCGTGGCGCTGCAGGCGGTCGTCGCCGATGGCGTTGGCGGCGTTCAGGGCTTCTTCCAGATCGCCGGGCTCCAGCCAGTCTAGGCGCCGCTGGGCGTGATTGGCCCAGACGCCGGCCAGACAGTCGGCCTGCAGCTCCTGGCGCACCTGCAGGCCGGTCGCGCCCTCCAGAGGCTCGCCGCGCTGGCGGGCCGCATTCACCCGGGCGGAGACGCCGAGCAGGGTCTGCACGTGGTGGCCGACCTCATGGGCGATCACGTAGGCCTGGGCGAAATCGCCGGAGGCGGCGAAGCGCCGGGCCAGCTCGTCGAAGAACGCCAGGTCCAGGTAGACCCGCTGGTCGGCGGGGCAGTAGAAGGGGCCGACCGCCTGGCTGGCGAAGCCGCAGGCGGAGTTCACCCCTGGCTGAACAGCACCAGGGCCGGGTCCCGGTACTCGCGTCCGGCCTGCTGGAACAGCGCTCGCCAGGTGTCCTCGGTGTCGCCGAGCACGGCACGGACGAATTCGGCCTGTTCGTCGTTGACGGGCGGTGCGCCGGTCTGCTGCGAGTCGACCGAGCTCTGGGTGGTCAGCTCGGTGAGGATCTGCCCCGGGTCCCGGCCCATCAGCAGGCCGACGATCACCACCAGTGCGATGCCGCCGAGGCCCAGGCCCTTGCCGCCGAAGCGCAGGCCAGCGCCGCGCGCATCCACCACGTTGTCGCTGCGTCGTGCCCGTTTCCAGCGCATGGCGGTATCCCCTTGGCTTGAACGATACCCCTCAGTCTAGGCCGGTATCGCGCGGCGACGCCCGCCGCCGCCGGGGAAGAGTCAGCGCGCCGGATAGTCGGCAAGCACGCGCCACTCGCCGCTGCGGGTGACGCCGATCGCCTGGTAGGCCTCCTGGCGGTCGCCGATCTCCATGCCCGGCGAGCCGATCGGCATCCCCGGCACCGCGGCGCCGATCAGATCGGGCTGGCGGCGCAGCCGGAGGATGTCGGCGGCCGGCACATGGCCCTCGACGAACTTGCCGTCGATCACCGCGGTGTGGCAGGAGCCCAGGCTGTAGGGCACGCCGAGGCGGAACTTGAGCGCACTCAGGTTCGTCTCGGCGTGGTCGTTGACGGCGAAACCGTGGTCCTGCAGGTGTTGGACCCAGGCCTGGCAACAGTCGCAGCCGGGGTCGCGGTACACGTCGATGGCGGCGGGTTCGGCGGCCTGGACGGCGGTGGCGGTGGCAAGGGCGAGCAAGGCGAGACGACGCATGGGAATCTCCGACGGCGGAAGGCGTGCAGGATAGTCCTTCCCTTTCGGCGGCCCAAGCCTGCCGGGACGTTCGGCGCGGCGAACGAATGACGCCGGCGCGGGTCTTTTGTGGACCGATGCATAGATGGCCAAATGCCGTGCCGGTTGGACGGCGGCACATCCCCTGATGGAGAGAATCGACATGCTTTTCGCCCGAATCGTCCTGCTGGTTCAGGTGGTGGTCATGGGCGGGCTGGGCCTGGCCTACTGGCTGCGCCCCTACGAAATGGCCAACCTGAACGGCATGCTGCTGATGGAGGCGGTCTCGGCGAGCAATACCCGGGTCTACTACGGCGGCCTGCAGCTGGGCCTGGCGCTGTTCCTGCTGTGGTCGACCCGGCGTCCGGAGCGGCTGCGCAGCGCCCTGGTGTTGCTGATCGTCATGCAGGCGGCGCTGGTACTGGCGCGCCTGGGCTCGCTGTGGCTGGACGGCGGCGCCCTGCGCAGCCTGGATCTCGGCGCGCTGGCCTACAAGGTGGGCAGCGCACTGCTGGCGCTGCTCGCCCTGTACCGCTTGAAGCCCGAGCCGGTGATGGAGCCGCCCCGGGCGATCACGCCGTTGCCGGAAGAGCTCGACGACGACTTCGGCAGCCTGCGGCATCGCCGGGAGCCGTCGCTCGGCCGGCCCGACAAGCTGCGCCAGAACTGAGCGTCCCAGGGGCTCTCAGCGTCGTTCCAGCAGCACTCCCGCCTCCATGTGATGGGTGTAGGGGAACTGGTCGAACAGCGCGCAGCGCACGATGCGGTGCGTGTCGTGGAGCTGGGCGATGTTCGCCGCCAGGGTTTCCGGGTTGCAGGAGATGTAGAGGATGCGCTCGAAGCGCCGAGTCAGCTCGCAGGTATCCGGGTCCATGCCGGCGCGCGGCGGGTCGACGAACACGCTGCCGAAGGCGTAGCCCTTCAGGTCGATGCCGGCCAGCCGGCGGAACGGCCGCACCTCGTTGAGCGCCTGGGTCAGCTCCTCGGCGGACAGGCGCACCAGGGTCACGTTGTCCACGCCGTTGTCGTCCAGGTTGGCCAGCGCGGCGTTCACCGAGGTCTTGCTGATCTCGGTGGCCAGCACCCGGCGCACCCGGGTCGCCAGCGGCAGGGTGAAGTTGCCGTTGCCGCAGTACAGCTCCAGCAGGTCGTCGTCGCGTTCGCCGAGCGCCGCGAAGGCCCAGTTCAGCATCTTCTCGCAGACCACGCCGTTGGGCTGGGTGAAGGCGCCCTCCGGCTGGCGGTAGCGGAAGCGCCGCCCGGCCACCGTCAATTCCTCCTCCACGTAGTCGCGGCCGATGACGATCCGCTGGCCCCGCGAGCGGCCGACGATGCTCACCCCCAGCTCCGCGGCGAGCTGCTCGGCGGCGGTCTGCCAGAAGGCGTCCAGCGGGCGGTGGTAGCACAGGGTGATCAGCGCGTCGCCGGCCAGGGTGGTGAGGAACTCCACCTGGAACAGCTTGAAGGCGAGCGTCGCGCTGTTCTGCCAGGCGGCCTTCAGGCGCGGCATCAGCTGGTTGATGCGCTCGCCGGCGATGGGAAAGTCGTCGAGGAGGATCGGCTGGCGCTTGTCGGCGGGATCGAACATCGCGTAGTGGCGCTCCTCGCCCTCGCGCCACAGGCGGAACTCGGCGCGCAGGCGGTAGTGCGCGCGGGGCGAGTCGAACAGCTCCGGCTCGGGCGCGGCGAAGGGCGCCAGCAGCTCGATCAGGCGCGCCTTCTTTTCGGCCAGTTGGGCGTCGTAATGCGAAGGGGCGAAGTGCGGAAGGCTCATGGGGTCACTCGTGGGTTGCGGAGGCGGATAGGCGCTTGATTGCGGCTGCTGGTGTTCAGGGGGCCGGCATCGACGCGGCAGGCGCGTCCAATCCGTTCGGAGTATGGCTCATGCGTTGAACCAGCCCAGCTTGATCGCGAACAGCCCGGCGAGGATCAACAGCGCCGGATTCAGCTCGTGATGGCGGCCGGCGAGCAGTTTGATCGCGCTCCAGGCGATGAAGCCGAAAGCGATGCCGTTGGCGATCGAGTAGGTCAGCGGCATGGCCAGGGCGGTGAGCAGCACCGGCGCGGTGGTGGTCAGGTCGCTCCAGTCGAGTTCGACGAGGGCAGAGACCATCAGTACGGCGACGAACAGCAGCGCCGGCGCGGTGGCGAAGGCCGGGATGCTGGCGGCCAGCGGAGCGAAGAACAGGCTGGCCAGGAACAGCAGGGCGACCGTGCAGGCGGTCAGCCCGGTGCGCCCGCCGGCGCTCACCCCGGCGGCGGACTCGATGTAGCTGGTGGTGGTCGAGGTGCCGAGCAGCGAGCCGCCGAGGGCCGCGGCGCTGTCGGCGAGCAGGGCGCGGCCCATCTTCGGCAGACGGCCGTCCGGGGTCATCAGCCCGGCGCGGCGGGCCACGGCGATCAGGGTGCCGGAGTTGTCGAACACGTCGACGAACAGGAAGGCGAAGACCACGCTGACCAGGCCGATCTCCAGGGCGCCGGCGATGTCCAGCTGGAGCAGGGTCGGTGCCAGCGACGGCGGCAGCGCCAGCACCCCGGCGAAGGGCGTGACGCCGAGGCCGACGGCGGCGAGGGTCACGGCGAGGATGCCGAGCAGTACCGCGCCGGGCACCCGCCGCGCCTCCAGGGTGACGATCAGCAGAAAGCCCAGCGCGGCGAGGAGCGGCGGGGCCTGGGTGAGGTCGCCGAGGGTCAGCAGGGTCACCGGATGGCCGACGACGATGCCCGCGTTCTGCAGGGCGATCAGCGCGAGGAACAGGCCGATGCCGGCGCCGATGGCGGCTCGCAGCGGCAGCGGGATGCTGTCGATGACCCATTCGCGGACGCGCAGGATCGAGATCAGGAAGAACAGGCAGGCGGAGAGGAACACCGCACCGAGCCCCACCTGCCAGCTGTGGCCCATCTGCAGCACCACGCCGTAGGTGAAGAAGGCGTTGAGGCCCATGCCGGGGGCCAGCGCGATCGGGTAGTTGGCGATCAGCCCCATCAGCGCCGAGCCGATGGCCGCGGCCAGTGCCGTGGCGACGAACACCGCGCCCTTGTCCATGCCCGTCTCGCCGAGGATGCTCGGGTTGACGAAGAGGATGTAGGCCATGGTCAGGAAGGTGGTCAGGCCGGCCAGCAGCTCGGTGCGCAGCGTGGTGCCGTGCGCTTCGAGTCGGAACAGCTTCTCCAGCATGCGGATCTCCGTCGGTGCCCCCGGTTCGGGGCAAGGCAGGGCAGAGCGCGCCACGCCGCGCAAAAGGGCTGCGGATGATAGCAGCTCGGCGGAGCGGCGAAAATTTGCCGGGTGCCCGGGGCGCTAGCACCTTTGGGTGGCGAGCCATGCCATGACGTGTTCCGCATCGCTGTCGGCCGGGTAGACGGGGTAGAGCACTTTCTCGATCCTGCCGTCGCGCGCGATCAGCGTGAGCCGCTTGATCAGTTCCTGCCCGGCTACCTCGAAGGTGGGAAGCCGCAAGGCTCCGGCAAAGGCCAGTCGTGCGTCGCTCAATAGCGGAAACGGCAGGTGCAGCCGCTCGACGGCTTCCCGCTGGTACTCCGTATCCTGTGTGCTCAAGCCATAGACCGTAGCGCCCAAGGCATGGAGTTCCGCATGATGATCGCGATAAGCACAGGACTGGGGCGTGCAGCCACGGGCACCGGGTATCGCGTTCCATGCCTGTGTGCCGCCGAGCGGTTCCTGATCGGGTTTCCCTGTCCGCGGATAGCAATAGACGATGACCCAGGGTGTTCCGACCTCGGAAAGATCCACGCTTTCTCCGGAGGTCGCCCGCAAGGCGAGCGGGGGAAGCCGTGCGCCGGGGAGGTGGTCGCAAGCGCCATCGTCCTGGGGGACGGGCAGATCGTCCGGGAGTGCATGAGGATTGTCCGAACGCATGCTGATCGACTCCTTTGTCTGTTTCCCTTCACTGGGGACTGAGGCGGTTTCCAGAGTCTGCAGCCCGCTTCAGTCGGATGGTGTTCTTGCGAGGCTCGCCGTGCGATAGAGCCAATTTACCGCGGCCGCGAGAACGTTATGGCGTCCAGGTCAGCGAGAGCAGGGCGCTGCGGCCTTCCTGCTGGTACTCGTGCAGGCCGACGCTGGTGTAGTAGGGAGTGTTGGGCCGGCTGTAGAGCACCTGCGAATAGTCCTTGTCCAGCAGGTTGTCGATCTTGACCTGCCATTGCAGTGCGCCGGTCATCTGCCAGCTGCCGCGCAGGCCGAGCAGGGCGTAGCCGGGGATTTCGTGTTCGTTGGCCTCGTCTTCGTAGCGGCTGGACACCGCCTGCCAGCCGAGGCCGGCGGAGAAAGCGCCGAAGCGGCGGTCGAGATCCAGGCTCAGGTTGCGTCTGGCCCGGCGCGGCAGGGTGTGGCCGCTGTCGCGGTCGCGCGGGTCGACCAGGCTGGCGGCCAGCGCCGCCTGCCAGCCGAGGACGTCGCGCGACAGGGCCAGCTCCAGTCCCTGCAGGCGCGCCCGGTCGATGTTCTCCGGACGGCTGAAGAGGCTCCCCGCCCGCCTGGTCTCGACGATCAGATCGTCCACCTCGGTGCGATAGGCGGACAGACTCCAGTGGGTTTTGCGGTGCTCGCCGCGCAGCTGGATCTCGTAGCTCTTCGAGCGTTCCGGCCCGAGCTCGGGATTGCCGCCGTGGATCGGGGTGGGCGGAAAGTAGAGTTCGCTGAAGCTCGGCGCATGGAAGCCCTCTGCGTAGCTCAGGACCAGTTCGGTGGCGCGCGCCACGTTCAGGGTCAGTGCCGCGCTCCAGCTGTCTTCGCTGCCGAAGCGCTGGTTGTCGTCGTGGCGCAGGCCGACTTCGGCGCCGAAGCCATCGCCCCGGTAGCTGTGGCGGATGAAGGCCGCACGGTTCCAGCGCCGGCTTTCGTCGTAGTCGAGCTCGCTGTGCAGGCGCTCCTCGTACCACTCGGCGCCGAGCAGCAGCTGCCGGCGCGCGTCGAGCCGCAGGGTGTTGAACCAGGTCAGCGAGTCCCGGTAGGTGTCGAAGCTGTAGTTGTTGAAGGCGTTGTAGTCGTCGTGGTTCTCGATCCGGTTCTCGAAGTGGCCGACTTCGATGCGGCTGGTCCAGGCATCGCTGGGGCGGGCCTCGAGATGGGCGGCGAGGCTGCTGACGGAAAAGCGCTCATGGAGGTCGCCGGGCCTGAAGCTGTAGACGTCGTCCAGTTCGGTCTCGCCGCGCTGGTCGAGCAGGTTCAGACCGGCCTGCAGGCTGTCGCTGAAGCGATGCTCGAGGGTCAGGCCGAGGGCGCGGCGGCGGAAGCCGTCATGGTCGGCATCGCGTCCGCGGTCATCGGAGCTGCGGTCGAAGCCCTGGCTCTCCACCTGGCTGGCGCCGAGGTCGAAGCGGGTCCGGCCGTCGCCGCCGGACAGGCCCAGCTCGCGCTCGAAGGTGCCCCGGTTGCCGACCGCCAGACGCAGGCGCGGCTGCAGGCCGGCCTCGCCGCGGCGGGTGGTGATCCGGATCAGCCCGCCGATGGCATCGGCGCCGTACTGGCTGGCCAGGGGACCGCGGATCACCTCGATGCGCTCGATGCGTCCGGGGTCGAGGAGTTCCAGGCGAGCCAGGCCGGTGGCGGCGGCACTGACGCGCACCCCGTCGACCAGCACCAGGGTCTGGCCGGGATTGGCGCCGCGGATGAAGGCGCCGCTCAGCGCGCCGCGCCCGCCGGCCTGGGCCATGACCACGCCGGGCACCCGGTTCAGCAGCTCCGGCACGCTTTGCACCTGCAGGCGCTCGATGTCGTCGCGCTCGAACACCGTGGCGGCGGCGCTCGTCGGCTCGACGTGCTCCGCCGATTTCCGCGAGATGACAGGCTGGGCCGGCAGGCGGTAGGCCGGCGGGGCGTCGCTCGAGTCGGCGGCGAGAAGGGGGGCGGGCAGCAGGAGCGCGGCCAGGGCGAGACGGGCAGGCGTCATGCGGCGCCGGCGGCTGGCGTGCTGGTTTTCCATTCGACGTCCCTGTCCGGCCCGTTCAGTCCGGCTGCGTCAGACGTCGGCGCACCGCCGCCTCGATGCCGGCGGCGTCGAGGCCGCATTCGGCGAGCATCTCGGCGGGCTTGGCATGTTCCACGTAGTAGTCCGGCAGGCCCAGGTGGAGGATCGGCCTGACGAGGCTCTCGGCGGCGAGGAATTCCGCCACCGCGCTGCCGGCGCCGCCCATGACGCTGTTTTCCTCGATGGTCACCAGCAGCTCGTGGCCGGCAGCCAGCTCGCGTACCAGGGCCTCGTCCAGCGGCTTGACGAAGCGCATGTCGGCTACCGTGGCGTCCAGCGTCTCGGCCACCTGCAGCGCCTCGGCCAGTTGCACGCCGAACACCAGCAGCGCCACCTTGCGGCCCTGGCGGCGCAGCACGCCCTTGCCGATTGGCAGGGGCTCCAGGCCCGGTTCGATGGGCGCATTCGGGCCGTTGCCGCGCGGGTAGCGCACTGCCGCCGGGCCTTCGAACAGGTAGCCGGTGGTGAGCATCCGGCGTAGCTCGTTTTCGTCGCTGGGGGTCATCACCAGCATGCCGGGGATGCAGCGCAGGTAGGAGAGGTCGAAGCTGCCGGCATGGGTCGGGCCGTCCTCGCCGACCAGCCCGGCGCGGTCGACGGCAAACAGCACGTCGAGGTTCTGTACCGCGACGTCGTGGATCAGCTGGTCGTAGGCGCGCTGCAGGAAGGTCGAGTAGATCGCCACCACCGGCTTGAGGCCGTCGCAGGCCATGCCGGCGGCGAGGGTCACCGCGTGCTGCTCGGCGATGGCCACGTCGAAGTAGCGGTCCGGAAAGCGCTGGCTGAAGGCGACCAGGTCGGAGCCTTCCTTCATCGCCGGGGTGATGCCGGTCAGCCGCGGGTCGGTAGCGGCCATGTCGCACAGCCAGCGGCCGAAGACGCTGGAGTACTTGGGTCCCTTGGGCTTCTTCGGTTCGCTGCCTTCCGGCTCCAGCTTGGTGATCGCGTGGTAGCCGATGGGGTCGGCCTCGGCCGGGGCGAAGCCCTTGCCCTTCTTGGTCACCACGTGGAGGAACTGCGGCCCCTTGAGGTCGCGCATGTTGCGCAGGGTGGCGAGCAGGATCGGCAGGTCGTGGCCGTCGATCGGGCCGATGTAGTTCCAGCCGAGCTCCTCGAAGAGGGTGCCGGGCACCAGCATGCCCTTGGCGTACTCCTCGGTGCGCCGGGCGATCTCCCAGGCGCCGGGCAGGCGCGAGAGGATGTTCTTGCTGCCTTCGCGCATGCTGGCATAGGTGCGGCTGGAGAGGATCTTGGCCAGGTAGTTGGACAGCCCGCCGACGTTGTTGGAGATCGACATGTCGTTGTCGTTGAGCACCACGAGCATGTCGGCCTGCACGTCCGAGGCGTGGTTGAGCGCCTCGAAGGCCATGCCGGCGGTCATGGCGCCATCGCCGATCACCGCGATGCACTTGCGCTGCTCGCCCTTCATCCGCGCGGCGATGGCCATGCCCAGCGCCGCACCGATGGAGGTGCTGGAGTGGCCGACGCCGAAGGTGTCGTAGGGGCTTTCCGAGCGGCGCGGAAAGGCGGCGATGCCGTCCTTCTGGCGCAGCGTGAGCATGCGCTCGCGGCGTCCGGTGAGGATCTTGTGGGGATAGGCCTGATGGCCGACGTCCCACACCAGACGGTCCTCGGGGGTATTGAAGACGTAGTGCAGGGCGATGGTCAGCTCGATCACACCGAGCCCGGCACCGAAGTGCCCGCCGGTCTGCCCGACCGTATAGAGCAGGTCCTGGCGCAGTTCGTTGGCCAGCACTTCCAGCTCCGCCTCGCCGAGCTGGCGCAGCCGGTCCGGCGTCGCGGCGCGGTCCAGCAGGGGGGTGGCGGGGCGCTCGCGGGGAATCTCGTGGAACGTCTTGGGCATCGGAGGATCGTTACGGGAGATAAAAAGAGGCGGCATTTTACCCGATCGCGGCGACGTCTAGAAATTCGTCGACCGCGTTCGGGCCTTGCCAATGGTCGCAGGCGGTGCTCAGTGGTGGCGTTCGACGATGTAGCAGGCCAGCGCGCGCAAGGGATCGGCGCCGGCGTCGAAGCCTTCCAGGGCGGCGAGGGCCTGGTCGCGCAGGGCCAGGACGTAGGCCTTGGCCGCGTCGAGGCCGAGCAGCGCGGGGTAGGTGGGTTTGTCGTTGGCCTGGTCCTTACCTTGGGTCTTGCCGAGGGTCGCGGTGTCGCTTTCCACGTCGAGGATGTCGTCCTGGACCTGGAAGGCCAGGCCGATGGCCCGGGCGTAGTCGGCCAGCGCAGTCAGGCTGGCTTCGTCGGCCCGGCCGCTGGCCAGAGCGCCGAGGCGCACGCTGGCCTCGATCAGCGCGCCGGTCTTGTGCCGGTGCATGGTTTCCAAGGCATGACGGTCGAGCGCCCGGCCGACCGCTTCGAGATCGATCGCCTGGCCGCCGACCATGCCGGCCGGACCGGCGGCCCAGGCCAGGGTGCGCGACATCTCCAGGCGCAGCTCGGCCTCTTGAGGATTGCGCCGGGCATCGGCGAGCACCTCGAAGGCCAGGGCCTGCAGGCCGTCGCCGGCGAGGATCGCGCAGGCTTCGTCGAAGGCGCGGTGGGTGGTCGGCTGGCCGCGACGCAGGTCGTCGTCGTCCATCGCCGGCAGGTCGTCGTGGACCAGCGAGTAGGCATGGATCAGCTCTACTGCGCAGGCGGCGCCCTCGGCCCGCTCCGGTGTGCCGCCGAGGGCCTCGCAGGCGGCGTAGACGAGGAGCGGGCGGACCCGCTTGCCGCCGTTGACGACGCTGTAGCGCATCGCCTGGTAGAGCCGCTGCAGTTCGGCGCGCGGTGGCTGCAGGAGGGTTTCCAGGGCGGCGTCGACGCGGGCCTGGCACTGCTTCTGATAGGTCGCGATCATGCTTGGCTGTCCGCGTCGAAAGGGGCCTGTTCGAGGGTGCCGCCGCGCTCGAGGAGGATCTGCACCTTCTGCTCGGCCTGGCTCAGCGCCGCCTGGCAGTCGCGGGTCAGGCGGATGCCCTGTTCGAAGCAGGCCAAGGAGTCCTCCAGCGACAGCTCGCCGCCTTCCAGGCGCTCGACCAGTTGCTGCAGTTCGGCGAGGGACGTTTCGAAATCGACGGCGGCTTTCTTGCGGGCCATGGACGGGAACCTGTGTCGGCGGCACTTGAAAATCGCCGCGACACTAGCAGAGCCGGGGCAGGGCGGCAAACGCTAACGCGGGAGCCCGTCCCGCCGCTTCAGTGTCCCAGCGGCTGCAGGTTGCGCGGCCTGGCCTCGCTCCAGCCGCGCTCGATGGCGGCGGCCGGCTGCGGGCGGCAGTAGTGGTAGCCCTGCAGGCTGGGGCAGCCGTTGAAGCGCAGGAAGGCGGCTTGACGCTCGTTGCTCACCCCTTCGGCCACCACGTGCAGGCCCAGGTGCCGGGCCATGGTCAGGATGCCGCGCACCAGGGCCACCGAGTGCTCGCTGTCCGGCAGGCCGGCGACGAACTGGCGGTCGATCTTGATGCCGTCGAAGGGGAACTGCTGCAGGTAGGTCAGCGAGGCGTAACCGGTGCCGAAGTCGTCCAGCAGCAGCGGCATGCCGGCGGCCTTGAGACTGGCCAGGGTCTGCTGGACCTCCTGGCCGGCGTCGAGCAGGGCGCTCTCGGTGATTTCCAGTTCGAGCAGCTCGGGCGGGGTCCGTTCTTCGGCGAGGATGGCCAGCAGGCTGCCGGCCAGGTCGGCCTGGCGGAAGTCGAGCGGCGACAGGTTGACCGCGATGCGCAGGGGATGGCCCTGCTCGGCCCAGCGGCGGGCCTGGCGGCAGGCTTCGCGAAACACCCAGCGGGTGGCTTCGATGATCATCCCGCTCTCTTCCAGCACCGGGATGAATTCGCTCGGCAGCACCAGCCCGCGACTCGGTGAGTTCCAGCGCAGCAGGGCTTCCACGGCCTGCGGGCGGCCTTGGTCGTCGACCTGGGCCTGGTAGTGCAGGACGAATTCCTGCCGGTCCAGAGCGCGGCGCAGTTCCTGCTCCAGCTGCAGACGGCGCTCGGCGGCTTCGCCGAGCGGACGACTGTAGACGGCCAGACGGTTGCGACCGGCGTCCTTGGCGGCATAGAGGGCCAGGTCGGCCTGCTTGAGCAGTTCGGTGGCGTCGCCTTGGCCGTCGCTGCCGGCAACGCCGATGCTGGGGGTGACGAAACACTCGTACTGGCCGATCTGCAGGGGCGCCTTGAAGCCGCGCAGCAGGGTCTCGGCCAATTCGCGGGCCTGTTCCGCCGTGTGCTCCTCGAGGAGCAGAAGGAATTCGTCGCCGCCGGAGCGCGCTACCAGAACATGCTCGGGCGTCAGCTGGTTCAGGCGCCGGGCGATTTCCACCAACAGGCGGTCGCCGACCTCGTGGCCGAGGGTGTCGTTGATCCGCTTGAAGTGGTCGACGTCGAGAAACAGCAGGCTCAGCGGGGTGCGGGCGGCCAGCAGCTGTTCCAGGCGCTGGACCAGGCAGTGGCGGTTGGCCAGATTGGTCAGCGGGTCGAAATGGGCGAGAAAGCGCAGACGCTGCTCGGCCTGCAGGCGCTCGCTGATGTCGCGCAGCAGGATCAAATAGCGCTGCCGGCCGTCGCGCATGAAGGGGGTCCAGGTGACCTCCAGCGGCAGCTCCCGGCCCTGGCGCAGGCCGCTCACCTCCACCGGGCTGTTGGCGGGCGCGTGCAACAGACGCTTGAGTGAGTCGCCGGTCAGCAGACGGTTGCGCGGGCGGCTGTTCAGCAAGTCCTCCGGCGCACAGCCGAACAGTGCCGCCGCCGCCGGGTTGGCCTGCTCCACCCGCAGCATGCTGTTCACCACCAGCATGCCGGCCGGCGAGCTGTCGAACAGCTCGCGCATCAGTTGCTCGCTGCCCTGCAGGGCCTGCTGGCGCGCATGCAGCTGGCCCATCATCTGGCTGAAGGTCTCGGCCAGCTGGCCGATCTCGTCGTAGCCGTCGACCGCGGCCGGCTGCGGCTGCTGGTTGGCGGCGAAGCGCCGGGCAGCCTGGTCGATGCGCGCCAGACGTTGGGTGATCAGGCGGTGGTAGAGGCGGTTGAGGAGCAGTCCGAGCAGCAGTAGCAGCACGAGGATCTGGCTGAGGTAGAGCCAGGCCTCGAAGCGGGTCTGGCTGAGCAGCGGGCTGAAGTCCAGGTCGACCAGCAGCGCCTCGCCGCCACCGTCGCGCGGATTCGTCTGGTTCAGCGGGAGGATGGCCAGATAGCCCTGCTCTGCTTGTTCCAGCCAGGCGGAATGGCCGCTGGCCATCTGCGCCTGCAACTGCTCGGTGCTGATGCCGAGCTGCCGGGGACCGAGACCCAGGCGGGAGGCGGCCAGCACCCGCAACTGCGGGTCGGCCACCATCGCCCAGCGGATTCCCTGCAGGCTGGCGAAGTCGGCCAGCGCGGTTTCCAGCTCCGCCTGGCGCCCGTGACGCAGGTGGTCGCTCAGGGTGCTCTGCAGCAGCACGAGCAACTGGTTGGTATGGCTGCGCCAGGCATGCAGCTCCTTGTCGATGCTGCGCGGCAGGTACAGGGTGGTCAGCAGGAGGGTGAAGAGCAGGGCGAAGAGGCCGAGCAGAAGCGGCAGGGATTTGCGCAGAGAAAGTTGGGCGAGTCGGGTCAGCATCCATAGGCCCCGCAGCTGGCGAGCAGTTCCCGTGGCCTGGCCGGGCGGGACAACAGACCGCGTTCGACCATGTAGCGGTTGAGTCGTTCGATGCTGCGTAGCAGGCGACCATCCTCCAACATCTGCCGGTTGAGCGCGGCGTCGCCCGGCACCAGCCCGGCGAGGCTGGCCTGCAGGTTCTGCGCGGTCAGCCCCAGGCGCCGCTGCAGCTCCGTTCCGGCGCAGTCGGGGGCAGTCTGCCAGAGGTGCAGGGCCTCGTACCACAGCGCCTTCAGGCGCTTGCGCTGGCCGACGGAGACGCGCTGGCGGTCGATCACCAACACATCGATGATTTCGCCGGGCAGCGCGTGGCTGTCGAAGATGCGCCGGGCGCCGAGCGCCTCCAGGGCCGGTCCCTGGGACGCGAAGGTGACCAGCGCATCGACGCGATCTTCGGCCAAGGCGGTCACCTGCTCGTGGATCGGCAGATTGACGACGCTCACATCGGTAGGCTGCAGACCGGTCTTGTCGAGAATGCGCGACAGGAAGAATGTGCCGAGGGCGCTGCTTTCGA
This sequence comes from Azotobacter tropicalis, assembly GCF_059739045.1. Classification (NCBI taxonomy): domain Bacteria; kingdom Pseudomonadati; phylum Pseudomonadota; class Gammaproteobacteria; order Pseudomonadales; family Pseudomonadaceae; genus Azotobacter; species Azotobacter tropicalis. The sequence goes on along the minus strand of NZ_AP046059.1, from coordinate 2,111,802 downwards.
CGCCGACGCGCCGTCCCCTGAGATCGGCGGGCCCCAGGATCGGCGGGCGGGCATAGAGCGCATCGGCGCCGGCCGAAAGATCGGCGACCAACACTATCTCCAGGTCCAGGCCGCTGCTCTGCAGCGTCAGGGTTTCGTCCAGGGTGAGCAGGGCGGCATCCAGCAAGCCGTTGCGAAAGCCGCGCAGTACGCCGCTGGTGTTGGGGTATTCGACCAGCCGCAGGCCGGCCGGCTCCATCCATTGCAACTCGTCGGCCAGGTACAGCGGGGCATAGCCGGGCCAGCGGTTGCCGCCGATACGGATCGTGTCCGGTTCCATCCTGCAGGCCAGCAGGGTCAGGGGGATCAGCGCCAACAGGAGTATGCGCATCCTGTCACTCCAATCAGGGAAGTGACACGTTAACGAAAGTGCATGTCAGCGTGAATCGTGACACTTCAAAAAGTTGCCTCGATTCAAGAAAATGCCATCGAACAGGAGAGGGCTGGGACTGCTCGGCGCGCTGCGGGGAAATAAAAAAAGCCGGCTTGTGGCCGGCCTTTTCAAAGGGGGACTGGCTTACTTCTGGTAAGCCGCCACCGCCTTGAGAATCTCGGCACGCGCCGCGTCGGCGTTGCCCCAGCCTTCCACCTTCACCCACTTGCCCTTTTCGAGGTCCTTGTAGTTCTCGAAGAAGTGCTTGATCTGCTCCAGCAGCAGCGCCGGCAGGTCGGTGTATTCCTTCACGTCCTGGTAGAGGACGGTCAGTTTGTCGTGCGGGACGGCGATCAGCTTGGCGTCGCCGCCACCCTCGTCGGTCATGTGCAGCACGCCGACCGGACGGGCGCGGATCACCGAGCCGGGGGCGACCGGGTAGGGGGTCACCACCAGCACGTCCAGCGGGTCGCCGTCGTCGGCCAGGGTGTTGGGGATGTAGCCGTAGTTGGCCGGGTAGAACATCGGCGTGGCCATGAAGCGGTCGACGAACAGGCAGTCGCTGTCCTTGTCGATCTCGTACTTGATCGGCGCGTGGTTGGCCGGGATCTCGATCGCGACGTAGATGTCGTTCGGCAGGTCTTTGCCCGCGGGGATCTTGCTGTAGCTCATGGACTGTTTCTCAGGGAGGGCCGAAAAGTGGCCGGGATTATAGGTAGATTCCCGTGCGCTTGCCATGACGGCCGGCTCAGCCCTCGCTCGCCGGCCGGAGCGCCGCACGGTACTGGGGATCTTCGACCTGCAGGCGGCGCAATCGTGCCAGCGGATCCTGGCGATAGAAGGCCGCCAATTGGTCGTAGACCGCCGGGTAGGCTTCGGCGAGCAGGTCCGGGGCGGTGAAGAAGTACTCGCTGGTCACCGCGAAGAATTCCGCCGGGTCCTCGGCGGCGTAGGGGTCGATGGGCGTCTCGGCGTCCGGGGCGGCCTCCAGGCGGGCGTCGAGGTCGTCGTAGGCGGCCTGCAGGGCGGCGGCCCAGTCCTGCACGCGCATGTCAGCGTGCAGCGGCGGCAGGCCGTTGGCCTCGCCGTTGAGCATGTCCAGCTTGTGCGCCAGCTCGTGGATCGCCAGGTTGTAGCCGTCCCACTCGCCGCTGGCCGCGATGCCCGGCCAGGCGAGGATCACCGGGCCCTGGTGCCAGGCCTCGCCGCTGCGTTCGGCGTCCCATTCGTGGACCACCCCGGCGGCGTCGCGGTGCTTCTGCGGGCTGAGGAAGTCGTCGGGATACAGCACCAGTTCGTGGAAGCCCCGGTACCAGTCCAGCTCCGGCAGGTTGAGCAGCGGCAGCTCGGCCTGGGCGGCCAGGCGCAGGCGGGCGAAGGCGTCCAGCTCGACCCCCGGCAGCGCGGTGAGCCGCTTGGCGTGCAGGAAGAGCACGCAGCGCTCGCGCAGCCGCTCGGTCTCCTCGGCGCTCAGGCCGTCGAGGATCGGCAGGCTGGCGAGGACCTGGCGCCAGAGTTCGGCGTCGACCGGCAAGCGGGCGAGGATGCGCCGGCGGCGCCAGGCGCGAAAGGACCACATCGGTAGGGCTCCAGAATACGGGAGCCCACCTTAAGGGCGCCGCGGGCGGGGGCAAGCGCTGCGCCCGCGGGCGATTCAGGCAGCGAGGTCGAGGACGATGCGTCCCTCGATCTGTCCCTTGCGCATGCGGGCGAAGATGTCGTTGATGTTCTCCAGCGGCTCGCTGGCGACCGTGGCGCGCACCTTGCCCTGCCCGGCGAAGTCCAGCGCCTCCTGCAGGTCCAGGCGGGTGCCGACGATGGAGCCGCGCACCGTGGTGCCGTTGAGCACCATGTCGAAGATCGACAGGCTGAACTCGCCGGGCGGCAGGCCGTTGAGGGCGACGGTGCCGCCGCGGCGGGCCATTCCCAGGGCCTGCTCGAAAGCCTTCGGCGAGACGGCGGTGACCAGCACGCCGTGCATGCCGCCGATTTCCTGCTGCAGGAAGGCCGCCGGGTCCTGCTGGCGGGCGTTGACGGTGAGGCTGGCGCCGAGCCGCCGGGCGAACTCCAGCTTGGCGTCGTCGACGTCCACGGCGGCGACGTTCAGGCCCATGGCCCGGGCGTACTGCACGGCCATGTGGCCGAGGCCGCCGATGCCGGAGATCGCCACCCACTGGCCGGGGCGGGTGTCGGTCATCTTCAGGCCCTTGTAGACGGTCACCCCGGCGCAGAGGATGGGGGCGATCTCGATGAAGTCGGCGTTGTCCGGCAGATGGCCGACGTACTCGGCCTCGGCCAGGGCGTATTCGGCGAAGCCGCCGTTCACCGAGTAGCCGGTGTTGCTCTGCGCGTGACAGAGGGTTTCCCAGCCGCCCAGGCAGTGCTCGCAGTGGCCGCAGCTGGCGTGCAGCCAGGGAATGCCGACCCGGTCGCCTTCCTTGATGTGGTTGACGCCGGCGCCTACGGCGACCACCTGGCCGACGCCCTCATGGCCGGGAATGAAGGGGGGATTGGGCTTGACCGGCCAGTCGCCCTCGGCGGCGTGCAGGTCGGTGTGGCAGACGCCGCAGGCGGCGATCTTCACCAGCAGTTGCCCGGGACCCGGCGTGGGCACCGGTACTTCGCGGATCTCCAGCGGTTTGCCGAACTCGGCGACAACGGCCGCTTTCATCGTCTTGGCCATGATGGTGGCCCTCGTGGAGCGGATGGGTGACTCAATCAGTAAATGCCCGATCGGGTCGGCTCGCCAGGGCAGGGGACGGACTGCGAAGAAAAGCGAAAAAGTTGCTCCCTGCCACCAGAGGGATGGGACATGGCGGGGAGCACAGTGACGGTGACTCTGGAGAGCCCGGGCCGGCCGGAGCGGGGCGGCCGGCCCGGGCGATCCGCAGGCCTTAGAAGGCGTTGCGGAAGATTTCTTCGATCTGCTGCTGGTCGGCCGGGCGCGGGTTGGTCAGGCCGCAGGCGTCCTTCAGGGTGTTGGCGGCGAGGACCGGGATATCGTCGGCCTTGGCGCCCAGCTCCTTCAGACCGCCCGGGATGCCGATGTCCTTGGACAGGGTGCGGATCGCGGTCAGGGCCGCCTGGGCGCCCTGCTCGGCGCTCAGGCCCTGGACGTCGACGCCCATGGCCTTGGCCACGTCGCGCAGACGCTCCGGGCAGACACTGGCGTTGAAGCTTTCCACGTGCGGCAGCAGGACCGCGTTGCAGACGCCGTGCGGCAGGTCGTAGAAGCCACCCAGCTGGTGTGCCATGGCGTGCACGTAGCCCAGCGAGGCGTTGTTGAAGGCCATGCCGGCGAGGAACTGGGCGTAGGCCATGTTCTCGCGGGCGGTCATGTCGCCGCCGTTGGCCACGGCGTTGCGCAGGTTGGCGGCGATCAGCTCGACGGCCTTCAGGGCGCAGGCGTCGGTGATCGGGGTGGCGGCGGTGGAGACATAGGCCTCGACCGCGTGGGTCAGGGCGTCCATGCCGGTGGCGGCGGTCAGGCCCTTGGGCATGGCGGCCATCAGCGAGGGATCGTTGACCGACAGCAGCGGGGTGACGTTGCGGTCGACGATGGCCATTTTCACGTGGCGGGCTTCGTCGGTGATGATGCAGAAGCGGGTCATCTCGCTGGCGGTGCCGGCGGTGGTGTTGATGGCGACCAGCGGCAGCTGCGGGCGGGCCGAGCGGTCGACGCCCTCGTACTCGCTGATGTGCCCGCCGTTGGCGGCGCACAGGGCGATGCCCTTGGCGCAGTCGTGCGGCGAGCCGCCGCCCAGGGAGATGACGAAGTCGCAGCCGCTGCTCTTGAGCAGGGTCAGGCCGTTTTCGACGTTGCTGACGGTGGGGTTCGGCTTGGCACCGTCATACAGAACGGAAGCGATATCCTGCTGGGCCAGCAACTGGGAAACCCTGTCGGCCACGCCGGCTTTCGCCAGGCCGGCGTCGGTGACGATCAGCGCCTTGCGGAAGCCATGGTTCTTGATCGCGCCCATGGCCTCGTCGAGGCTGCCGATGCCCATCATGTTCACTGCAGGGATGAAGAAGGTGCTGCTCATGAGGATTTCCTCTCTATTGTTGTCTTGTTTTTAAAGCGACCTTGCACACCAGGCGGCCGCGCCGGACCTTCCCGATGCCCGCGCGGGTCGCGCACGCGGGCACCGATGGGAAGGTACGTCCGTCGGCCAGGCTTTACCGTGATTCGGGCGAGGGTTCGCCCTGACCGTCTCGATTCAGTCCCGTCCCCGGCCCGTGGAGGGCTGGGGACGGGGGCAGTGCATCAGAAGAAGCCCAGCGGGTTGATGTCGTAGCTGACCAGCAGGTTCTTGGTCTGCTGGTAGTGGTCGAGCATCATCTTGTGGGTTTCGCGGCCGACACCGGACTTCTTGTAGCCACCGAAGGCGGCGTGCGCCGGGTACAGGTGGTAGCAGTTGGTCCATACGCGGCCGGCCTGGATGCCGCGGCCCATGCGGTAGGCGCGGTTGATGTCGCGGGTCCAGACGCCGGCGCCCAGGCCGAACTCGGTGTCGTTGGCGATGGCCAGGGCCTCGGCTTCGGTCTTGAAGGTGGTGACGCCGACCACCGGGCCGAAGATCTCTTCCTGGAACACGCGCATCTTGTTGTGGCCCTTGAGCAGGGTTGGCTGGATGTAGTAGCCGCTGGCCAGGCTGCCCTCGAGCTTCTCGGCGGCGCCGCCGGTCAGTACCTCGGCGCCCTCGCTGCGGGCGATCTCCAGGTAGGAGAGGATCTTCTCGAACTGCTGGCCGGAGGCCTGGGCGCCGACCATGGTCTCGGTGTCCAGCGGGTGGCCGCGCTTGATCTGGCCGACCTTCTTCATCACGACCTTCATGAAGTCGTCGTAGATGGATTCCTGGATCAGCGCGCGCGACGGGCAGGTGCACACCTCGCCCTGGTTGAAGAAGGCCAGCACCAGGCCTTCGGCGGCCTTCTCGATGAAGGCCGGCTCGGCCTGCATGATGTCCTCGAAGAAGATGTTCGGCGACTTGCCGCCCAGCTCGACGGTGCTCGGGATGATGTTGTCGGCGGCGCACTTGAGGATGTGCGCGCCCACCGGGGTGGAGCCGGTAAAGGCGATCTTGGCGATGCGCTTGCTGGTCGCCAGCGCCTCGCCGGCCTCGCGGCCGAAGCCGTGGACGACGTTCAGCACGCCGGGCGGCAGCAGGTCGCCGATCAGCTCGAGCAGCACGGTGATCGACAGCGGCGTCTGCTCGGCGGGCTTGAGCACGATGCAGTTGCCGGTGGCCAGGGCCGGGGCCAGTTTCCAGGCGGCCATCAGCAGCGGGAAGTTCCACGGGATGATCTGGCCGACCACGCCCAGCGGCTCGTGGAAGTGATAGGCGACGGTGTTCTCGTTGATCTCGCCGACGCTGCCTTCCTGGGCGCGGATGCAGCCGGCGTAGTAGCGGAAGTGGTCGGCGGACAGCGGCACGTCGGCGTTCAGGGTCTCGCGGACCGGCTTGCCGTTGTCCCAGGTTTCGGTGACGGCCAGCACTTCCAGGTTCTGCTCGATGCGGTCGGCGATCTTCAGCAGGATGGCGGCGCGTTCCTGCACCGAGGTGCGGCCCCAGGCGGCGGTAGCGGCGTGGGCGGCATCCAGTGCCTTCTCGATGTCCTCGGCGGTGGAGCGGGGGAATTCGGCGAATTCCTCGCCGGTGACCGGCGAGCTGTTGGTGAAGTACTGACCTTTCACCGGGGGCACGAACTGGCCGCCGATATAGTTGCCGTAGCGAACCTTGTAGGAAACGATGGCGCCTTCACTGCCAGGATGGGCATACCGCATGGAGGATTCTCCTGATTCTTGTGGTTCTTGGATTTTCTGGGGAGTGCGCAAGAGCACGTCTGCGAATGGATAGTGCAGAAGGTGTGCCAATGTGCCGCAACCCCACTGGCTGTGCGGATTCGCCGCAGTTTGTCGGGGCCGGAGCGGGGTGTTCTGTGACAGGGCTGGAACAGGGGCGTGACATTTTGTCCCGCAAGCTTGACAGTGACAGTCGAGGCCGGACGTGACGCCATTGCAAAGCCGCCTCGGCTGGACGATGCTGTGCGGTCACTACGGGAGCTGCCCGCCGATCACCGCGGAGACAACAATGACAATGCAAGCGAACCGCATGCTGCGCCACGCGCAGCAGGTACGAACCCTGGCCGAGGGAAGGGCCATCGGGCCGGCCAACGATCCCTCCATCGCCCGTTCCTGGCTGCGCTGCCTGGAGCAGCACCAGCTGGACCCGTCGAAGCCGCTGGCGACCAGCGTGCTGGAGCACGCCCATCTGCTGGAGCGTCGCGAGCGCCTGCAGCAGGTGCTGGAGATCGCCAGCGGCGAAATGAACAGCCTTCATCTGCAACTGGCCGGCAGCGCCCATGCGGTGCTGCTGACCGATGCCCGCGGGGTGATCCTCAACCGCGTCAGCGCCGCCGTCGAACAGTCGACCTTCGAACATGCCGGGCTCTGGCTGGGCGCGGACTGGAGCGAGGCCTGCGAGGGCACCAACGGCATCGGCACCTGCCTGGTCGAGCGCCAGCCGCTGACCATCCAGCAGGAGGAGCATTTCCGCAGCTGCCACACCGGGCTGACCTGCTCGGCCAGTCCGGTGTTCGACCCGCACGGCGAACTGCTCGCGGTGCTCGACGTGTCCTCGCTGCAGGGTAGCGTGTCGCGGCAGAGCCAGTTCCACACCATGGCGCTGGTCAACCTCTCGGCCAAGGTGATCGAGAGCTGCTATTTCCTGCGCCGCTTCGAGAACGACTGGCTGCTGCGTTTCCACCTGCAGGCCGAATACGTCGGTCTGTTCAGTGAAGGGCTGCTGGCCTTCGACGGCGAGGGCCGGGTGCTGGCGGTCAACCAGACCGCCATCAACCTGCTCGGCGGCAGCCGTCGCGAGCTGCTCGGCCAGTCGGTCGAGGCCCTGTTCGCCAGCCGCCTGGACGACCTGCTGGCGCTGGCCAGCGAGCAGCCGAACGCCAGCTGGCCGCTGCGCACCCAGGACGGCCGGATGCTCTTCGCCCTGCTGCGCGGGCGGGCGCGCCGCCCGGTGAGTGCGGTGCCGGTGGCGGAGCCTGCCGTGCCCGCGGTGCCGGCGAGCATCTGCCTGGGCGATGCCGCCCTGCAGCAGGCCTTCCGCCGCGCGCTGCGGGTGGTCGAGCGCGATGTGCCGTTGTTGCTGCACGGCGAGACCGGCTCCGGCAAGGAGGCGTTCGCCAAGGCCGTGCACCAGGCCGGCAGCCGTGCCGAACGGCCGTTCGTCGCGCTGAACTGTGCGGCGATCCCGGAGAACCTGATCGAGAGCGAGCTGTTCGGCTACCGCGGCGGCAGTTTCACCGGCGCGCGCAAGGAAGGCATGCGCGGCAAGCTGCAGCAGGCCGACGGCGGCACGCTGTTCCTCGACGAGATCGGCGACATGCCGCTGGCGCTGCAGACCCGCCTGCTGCGCGTGCTCGACGAGCGCCAGGTGGTGCCCATCGGCGGCGAGCCGGAGCCGGTGGACGTGCGGGTGATCAGCGCCACCCACCGCGACCTGCGCGAGCGGGTCGCCGCCGGGTTGTTCCGCGAAGACCTGTTCTATCGCCTGGACGGTCTGGCGGTGACCCTGCCGCCGCTGCGCGAGCGGACCGACAAGGGCGCGCTGATCGACCACCTGCTCGAGCGCGAGGCGCGCGGCGAAGCGATCCGCCTCGAGCCGGCGGCGCGCCAGGCGCTGCTCGGTTATGCCTGGCCGGGCAACGTGCGTCAGCTGCGCAGCGTGCTGCGCGCCCAGGTGGCGCTCTGCGAGGACGGCCTGATCCGCCTGGCCGACCTGCCGGCGGAGCTGCGCCTGGCACCGGTGCTGCCGGCGCCGGTGCCGCTGGAGACCGGCGGCCTGCTGGAACAGGCCGAGCGCGACGCCCTGCTGGCCGTCCTCGACGCCAACCACTGGCACGTCAGCCGCACCGCCGAGCAGCTCGGCATCAGCCGCAACACCCTCTACCGCAAGCTGCAGCGCCACGGCATCCGCCGCGAAGGCGACTGAGAGGGCTTCGCCGTGCCCGGCCGCCTGCTGCGGCGCCGGGCGCTGTGCTAACCTGCCGCGCATCGCTTTTCAGGCCAGGACCCATTCATGCACATCCACATACTCGGCATCTGCGGCACCTTCATGGGCTCGCTGGCCGTGCTCGCCAAGGAACTCGGCCACCGGGTCACCGGCTCCGACGCCAACGTCTACCCGCCCATGAGCACCCAGCTGGAGGCCCAGGGCATCGAGCTGATGCAGGGCTATCGGCCCGAGCACCTGGACCCGGCGCCGGACCTGGTGGTGGTCGGCAACGCCCTGTCGCGCGGCAACCCGGCGGTCGAGTACGTGCTGAACCAGGGCCTGCCCTACGTCTCCGGCCCGCAGTGGCTGGCCGACCACGTGCTGCAGGGCCGTTGGGTGCTGGCGGTGGCCGGCACCCACGGCAAGACCACCACCAGCAGCATGCTGGCCTGGATACTGGAGCATGCCGGGATGAGCCCGGGGTTCCTGATCGGCGGGGTGCCGCAGAACTTCGCCGTTTCGGCGCGCCTGGGCGGCACGCCGTTCTTCGTGGTCGAGGCCGACGAGTACGACAGCGCCTTCTTCGACAAGCGCTCGAAGTTCGTCCACTACCGGCCGCGGACCGCCATCCTCAACAACCTGGAATTCGACCACGCGGACATCTTTCCGGACCTCGCGGCCATCGAGCGGCAGTTCCACCATCTGGTGCGGACCATCCCCAGCCAGGGACTGATCGTCCACCCGACCACCGAGCAGGCCATCGAGCGGGTGCTCGCCATGGGCCGCTGGACGCCGGTGCAGACCACCGGGAGGGCGGCCAGTGGCAGGCGCGCCTGCTGGCCGAGGACGGCTCGCGCTTCGAGGTGCTGTTCGAGGGCGCCGTGCAGGGCGTGGTCGACTGGGAACTGACCGGCCGGCACAACGTCGCCAACGCCCTGGCCGCCCTGGCTGCGGCGCGTCACGTGGGGGTGGTCGCGGAGCAGGGCATCGCCGCGCTGGCCAGCTTCCTGAGCGTCAAGCGGCGCATGGAGAAAGTCGCCGAGGTGAGGGGTATCACCATCTACGACGATTTCGCCCACCACCCGACGGCCATCGCCACCACCCTCGACGGGTTGCGCAAGCGGGTCGGCGAGGCGCCGATCATCGCGGTGATCGAGCCGCGCTCCAATTCCATGAAGCTCGGCGCCCACCGCGACGGCCTGCCGGAGTCGGTGGCCCAGGCCGACCAGGTGGTCTGGTACGCGCCGCCGAACCTCGGTTGGGACCTGGCTGCCACTGCCGCCGCCTGCTCGGTGCCGGCGGTGGTCTGCGACTCGCTGGAGGCGATCATCGCGCGGGTCGCGAGCCAGGCGGCGCCCGGCACCCAGGTGGTGGTCATGAGCAACGGCGGTTTCGGCGGCCTGCACGGCAAGCTGGCCAAGGCCCTGGAGGACTGAGCATGGCCGGACCGCAACGCGTCACCCTGGCGATGACCGGCGCCTCCGGCGCCCAGTACGGCCTGCGCCTGCTCGACTGCCTGGTGCAGGAGGAGCGCGAGGTGCACTTCCTGATCTCCAAGGCGGCGCAGCTGGTGATCGCCACCGAAACCGACGTCACCCTGCCGGCCAAGCCGCAGGCGATGCAGGCCTTCCTCAGCGAATACACCGGCGCGGCGCCGGGACAGATCCGCGTGTTCGGCCAGGAGGACTGGCTGGCGCCGCCGGCCTCCGGCTCCAGCGCGCCGAACGCCATGGTGGTGGTGCCGTGCTCCACCGGCAGCCTGTCGGCGATCGCCAGCGGCGCCTGCAACAACCTGATCGAGCGCGCCGCCGACGTGGCCCTCAAGGAGCGCCGCCAGCTGATCCTGGTGCCGCGCGAGGCGCCGTACTCGACCATCCACCTGGAGAACATGCTCAAGCTGTCGAACCTCGGCGCCATCATCCTGCCAGCCTCGCCGGGCTTCTACCACCAGCCGCAGAGCCTCGACGATCTGGTCGACTTCGTGGTGGCGCGCATCCTCAACCTGCTGGACATCCCGCAGGACATGCTGCCGCGCTGGGGCGAGCATCATGTGGCGAGCAGCGAGGCGTGACGCTGGCCGCGGCCTGCTGCTGCTGGCCGCGCTCGCGCTGAGCGGCTGCGCCACCTTTCGGACCCTGAACGCCGCCAAGCCCGATGCGCCGCTGGTCTACTCGGGCACCCGCCTGGACTGGTATGCGATCCGCGGCGGCTGCTGCCCGGTCGACCACTTCGGTGCCGAGCCGCCCGGCTATCCGGCCCTCGACCTGCCCGCCAGCGCCCTGCTCGACACCCTGTTCCTGCCGTTCACCCTGGCCGCCGAGCTGGGAGTGGCGCTGAGCGTGTCCGGCGGCCTCTGAGCCGGACGGGGCTCAGGCCATCTCCACCCGGTTCCGCCCGGCGCGCTTGGCCCGGTAGAGGGCGGCATCGGCGCGCTGGAGAACCGTCTCGACGCTGGCGGCACTGTCCGGCCAGTGCGCCACACCGGCCGAGACGGTGATACTCGGACAGTCGTCGTAGCAGGTCGTGCCCATCCTGATCCGGACCCGCTCGGCGACCTGGCGGGCAGCCTCCAGGCTGGCGCCCGGCAGGAGCATGAGGAACTCCTCGCCGCCGCTGCGGCAAAGCAGGTCGCTGGCCCGCGAGCAGTCGCGCATCTGCTGGGCGAGATATTGCAGCACACGATCGCCGAACTCGTGCCCGTGGTTGTCGTTGACCTGCTTGAAGTGGTCGATGTCGAGGGTGATGATCGCGAAGGGCTGGCGTTGCTGCTGCCACTGCTCCAGCTGGGCCTGCAGGCCGCGGCGGTTGCTGAGCCCGGTCAGCGGGTCGGTGAGGCTTTCCTGGCTGAGCCGGCCGAGGCGCTGATGGATCTGCGCCAGGCTGGCGAGTATCGCACGCTTGAGCTGGTCGGCCTCGAAGTACCAGGCGCGCACGTGGCGTACCTGCTCCGGAGACGCTTCGGTGTCCCATTGCTGGGCGCTTCTCGCCAGTTGCCAGAGCGGTCGCGAGATCAGCTGCGAGAGCCACCAGATGCCGCCCAGCGACAGCAGCAGCAGCGGCAGGGACAGGTACAGGATGTTCAGCATCAGACCGTCCAGTTCCGCCAAGGCGAGATCCAGAGGCCGCTGGGCGACGATGCCCCAGCCGCTCGCCGCCACCGGGGCGAAGCCGGCGAGCATCTCGATGCCCCGGGAGTTGGTCAGCGCCTGGCTTCCCGCCTCGCCGCGGATCACCCGCTCGACCACCGGATTGCCGGTGGCGATCTCGCCGACCCGCCCCTGATCCTGGTGGTAGATCAGCCGGCGATTGCGGTCGACCACATAGAGATAGGAGCCGTCCTGATAGAAATGCTCGCCGAGCAGGCTGTGCAGGATGTTCTCGTGCTGCAGGTAGAGGCTGCCGCCGATATAGCCCTGGTAGCTGCCGTCGGTGGCGAAGATCGGCTGCGAGATGAATACCACCAGCCTGTTTTTGGCACTGATGTAGGGGTCGCTGATCAGCGGGCGGCGCTTTTCCAGGGCTTCTCTGGCACCGGCGGTGTCGAGCATCTTGCCGAGCAGGCCGAGGCCCTCGGGCGAGGCAGCCAGTACCTTACCGTCGTGGCGGATGACGAAGGCCGAATTGAAATGGCGATTCTGGCGGATCAGGCGCTCGGTCTCGCCGGCCGTGCGTTCCGGCTGATCCATGCGGCCCTTCAGCTGGTCGGCGCTGTAGGCCAGCTCCTGATGCATGGTGCCGAGCAGCTTCTCGGCACTCAGGCGCAGCTTGGCGGCGTAGACGCGGTTGGCCTCCAGGGTGTGGCGGATCAGCAGGTCGCGCTGGGTCTGGTAGCTGGCGTAGAAGCTGTTGAAGAAGCTGAGCAGGGCGACCGTCAGGCTGAGCAGAAGAATCAGGCGGCGGAGGTCGAGCCGGGTGTGGATACGCATGGGCATGTCTGGCAAGGGCAGGCCGTCCCCCTTCCGTGCGGGTCTGGCATCGATTCCTGTGAAAGGGAGGGCGGCGAGGGATCCGTACCGCGCCGTCGGCTGCGTAGCATATGGCCATTATCGATCCGGGCCGATAATGCAAAGGTCAGAAATGTTGTCCGGCTTGCCCGCTTTCCGTCGACTGCGCAGATAATGCGCGGGCGAGGTCCGCGGGAAGCGGGCGGATATTCATGGGAGGCATAGTGAAGCAACAGGCGCAGTTTCATATCGGCTACTGGTTCCTCGCCGTGCTGGGGTTCGTGCTCATCCAGAGCCTGCTCACCGAGCAGCAGCAGGTGGCGCAGATTCCCTACAGCGAGTTCGAGCAGTACCTGAAGGAGGGGCGGGTCGAGGAGCTGGCGGTCACCGACCGGCAGATCGAGGGCAAGCTCAAGGAGCCGCTGCCCGGCGGGCAGACCCGCTTCGCGGCCATCCGCATCGAGCCGCAGCTGGCCGAGCACCTGCAACAGTACCCGGTGCGCTATGCCGGCAAGATCGAGAGCACCCTGCTGCGCGACCTGCTGTCCTGGACCCTGCCGGCGCTGATCTTCTTCAGCCTCTGGCTGTTCCTGCTCAAGCGCATCGGCGGCGGCCTGGGCGGCGGCATGATGCAGATCGGCAAGAGCAAGGCGAAGGTCTACGTCGAGACCGACATGAAAGTGACCTTCGCCGACGTGGCCGGGGTCGACGAGGCCAAGGACGAGCTCAAGGAGATCGTCGACTTCCTCAAGGACCCGCAGACCTACGGCCGCCTCGGCGGGCGCATGCCCAAGGGCGTGCTGCTGGTCGGCCCGCCGGGCACCGGCAAGACCCTGCTGGCGCGGGCGGTGGCCGGCGAGGCGAAGGTGCCGTTCTTCTCCATCTCCGGCTCCGAGTTCGTCGAGATGTTCGTCGGCGTCGGTGCCGCACGGGTCCGCGACCTGTTCGAGCAGGCCCGGGCGCAGGCGCCGGCGATCATCTTCATCGACGAGCTGGACGCCCTGGGCCGGGCCCGCGGGGTCGGCCCGCTGGGCGGCGGCCACGACGAGAAGGAGCAGACCCTCAACCAGTTGCTGGTGGAACTGGACGGCTTCGACACCTCGACCGGGCTGGTCCTGCTGGCCGCCACCAACCGTCCGGAGATTCTCGACCCGGCGCTGCTGCGCGCCGGCCGTTTCGACCGCCAGGTGCTGGTCGACCGCCCGGACAAGGCTGGACGGGTGCAGATCCTCCAGGTGCATCTGAAGCGGGCGCGGCTGGCGACCGATGTCGACCCGCAGCAGATCGCCGCGCTGACTCCCGGCTTCACCGGTGCCGACCTGGCCAACCTGGTCAACGAAGCGGCCCTGCTCGCCACCCGCCGGCAGGCCGAGGCGGTGAGTATGGACGACTTCACCGCGGCCGTGGAGCGCATCGTCGCCGGCCTGGAAAAGCGCAACCGCCTGCTCAATCCGAAGGAGCGGGAGATCGTCGCCCATCACGAGATGGGTCATGCGCTGGTGGCCATGGCCCTGCCGGGGATGGACGTGGTGCACAAGGTGTCGATCATCCCGCGCGGTATGGGCGCGCTCGGCTACACCATCCAGCGCCCCACCGAGGACCGCTTCCTGATGACCCATGAGGAGCTGGAGAACAAGATGGCGGTGCTGCTCGGCGGCCGCGCGGCGGAGTGGGTCATCTATTCCCATTTCTCCACCGGCGCCGCCGACGACCTGGCCAAGGTCACCGATATCGCCCGCGCCATGGTCACTCGCTACGGCATGTCCGAGCGCCTCGGCCACGTCACCCTCGAGCGCGAACAGCACAGCTACCTGGGCGTCGAGCAGATGTACGGCCTGCCGCCCCGTCACGAATACGGCGAAACCACCGCGACGGCCATCGACGCCGAAGTGCAGGCTATCGTCGAGCGCGCCTTCCAGCGTACCGTGGCGCTGCTCTCGGAGCGCCGCGAACTGCTCGAGCGCAGCGCCCGGCGCCTGCTGGAAGAGGAGACCCTCGACGCCGAGCAGTTGGCCGAGCTGGTCGGCAAGGCGCAGGGTAGTAGCCTGGAACCATCCGGAGTGACGCAACCATGAGCGATCGCCACGAGCGCGACGATGCTTGTCCGCAGCCGCCCGAGCCGCCCTTGGAGGGCGAGTGCTGCGAGGGCGGCTGCGGCGAGTCCTGCGTCTGGGAACAGTATCACGAGGCCCGCGCCGAGTACGCCCGGGCATTGGCCGAGTGGCAGGCCCGGCATGCCCCCGAGCCGGCGGAGTAGGGCATCCTAGCGCCCCAGCCGGTGCAGCTCCTCCGCCTCGACGACGCGCACGCCGTCTTCCTCCTCCAGGGCCAGGCGCCAGAGGGCGCGGGCCAGGGTGCAGGGATCGATGGCGCGGTAATGGCTCGGGGTCAGGCGCAGCAGCGGATCGGCCAGCTGGTCGAGCAGGCGCAGTTCGCGGCGCGGGCCGAGCAACTGGGTCGGCCGGGCGATGGTCAGCTGCGGCCAGTCCTGGGCCCTGAGGCCGTCCTCCATCTCTCCCTTGACCTGGCAGTAGAAGCGCGACGAGCGCGGATCGGCGCCCTGGGCGCTGATCACCAGCAGGTGGCGGGCGCCCAGCTCGCGGGCGCGGCGGGCGAAGGCCAGGACGAGGTCGTGGTCGATGGTGCGGAAGGCTTCCTGGGTGCCGGCCTGCTCGGCATTGCTGCCGAGGCAGCAGAAGGCGGTGTCGACCGGTCCGCTCAGCTCCGGCAGCAGGTCGGCCAGGCGGCCCTGGGGGTTTTCCAGGCGCGGATGTTCGGACAGCGCCTGACGGGTGGGAGCCAGCACCCGGGCGATGGTCGGTTCGGTGAGCAGGCGATCGAGCAGGTGCTCGCCGGACAGGCCGGTGGCACCGGCGAGCAGGATGTGTTGGGGCGTCAGATACATAGAACGATCCTCGCGCAAGGTGATGGGGCGAGCGGCTGGCGCAAGTGCGCTCCGTGTATCGGCCAGGGCTGCCGTTTCGTTTGTTATGGTGAGTTGTAGTGTGGCCCAAAGGCCCTGTCCCTGCCGGGTGTCCTCGTGGCGGAGCCGGATAGGCTGTCGCGCTTTATGGCGGACCGCTGTGCCTGCCTATAATGGGCCCTTTTCCGTCCCTCTGTCCCGTTGCCGTGCGGCCCCGGGCAGACGGCTCGACCGCGGAGGTTGATATGTTGTTGCGAGGCCTCACTTGGCTGGTGTTGTTCCAGTTGCTCGGTACGGCCATCCAGGCGCTCTGTCTGCCCATGCTGCCGGGGCCGATCATCGGCCTGCTGCTGTTGTTCGTCTATCTGGTCTGGCGCGGCGAGGTGAGCGCGCCGGTGCAAGAGGCTGCCGGCAGCCTGCTGCGCTACCTGCCGCTGTTGCTGGTGCCGCCGGCGGTGGGGATGATGGCCTATGCCGGGGCCATCGCCGCCGATTTCTGGTCCATCGTCGGAGCGCTGCTGCTGTCCCTGCTGGCGTCGCTGGCCTTCGTCGGCTGGCTGATGCAGCGCTTGATCGACCGTCAGGCACGCGGGGAGGGGGGCGCATGAGCTTCGATTGGCAGGGTTCCTGGCAGGCGTTGGTGCAGCATCCGCTGTTCGCCTTCGGCATCACGCTCGGCGCTTACCAGCTGGCGGTGGCCGCCTACGAGAAGACCCGCTGGGTGTTCCTGCAGCCGGTGCTGGTGTCGATGCTGCTGGTGATTGGCGTGCTGCTGGCCTGCGGGGTGGATTACGCCGCCTATCGCGACGGCGCGAAGATTCTCACCGTATTTCTCGGCCCGGCCACGGTGGCGCTGGCGGTGCCGCTGTTTCTCAACCTAAAGCGCATTCGCCTGCTGTTCTGGCCGGTGGTGACGACCCTGCTGGTCGGCGGCCTGTTCACCACCCTGCTGGGCGTGGGGCTGGCCTGGCTGTTCGGCACCGGGCGGCTGATGCTGATGACCCTGGCGCCGAAGTCGGTCACTTCGCCGATCGCCATGCTGGTGTCCGAGCAGATCGGCGGCGTGGCCGGTCTGGCGGCGGTGTTCGTGCTCATCACCGGCATCCTCGGCGCGGTGTGCGGTCCCGCGCTGCTGCGCCGCTGCGGCGTGCGCCATCCGGCCGCGCTGGGCATGGCCCTGGGCCTGACCTCCCATGCGGTGGGCACCTCGCGGGCCCTGCAGGAGGGCGAGGAGTGCGGCGCCTTCGCCGCCCTGGGGATGAGCCTGATGGGGGTGTTCACCGCGGTCCTGCTGCCCTTGGGCGTGGCCATGGTCGTCTGAGGAGGCGCAATGGACTTTCCGCTGTTTCCCCTGAACACCGTACTGTTTCCCGGCTGCCGGCTGGACCTGTCGATCTTCGAGGCGCGCTATCTGGACATGCTCAGCCGCTGTCTGCGCCAGGGCACGGGCTTCGGCGTGGTGTGCATCCTCGAGGGCGAGGAGGTCGGCGAGGCGGCCAGCCGCTTCGCTGCGCTCGGCTGCGAGGCGCTGATCCGCGACTGGCAGCAGCGCCCCGACGGGGTGCTGGAGATCCGCGTCGAGGGTGCTCGGCGTTTTCGCGTCAACCGGGCCGAGGTGCGCCGCGACCAGCTGACGGTCGCCGAAGTGGACTGGCTGCACGAGGTCCAGGCGGCACCGCTGGCCGCCGAGCACGCCGAGCTGGCTGCCCTGCTGCAGGCGCTGGCGCAGCATCCGCTGATCGCAGAGCTGGGCATGGCCAGCACGCCGGCGGACCAGCAGGCTCTGGCCAACCAGTTGAGCTACCTGCTGCCGTTCGAGGCCGAGGAAAAACTGAAGCTGTTGGCGATGGGCGAGCCGGCCCGACGTCTGGAACACATCCAGCAGCTGCTGGAGCGCCTGCAGGGCGAGGCGCCGGCCTGAAGCAGGCTCAACGATAGCGGTACATCGCCAGGGCTTCCGGCAGCGCCCAGGTGGCGATGCCGCCGAGCAGCGCCAGGCACAGCGGCAGGATCAGCCACCAGGTGCGGGCGCCGAGCCCCTCGAGCGGAGTCCTCCATTGCACCAGGGTCAGACTGAAGGCGCACAGGCTGCCGGCGAGCAGGGCGCCGGCGATGATGTCGGTCGGCCAGTGCACGCCCAGGTAGACCCGCGACAGGGCGATGGTCGTTGCCGGCAGGCAGGCCAGCAGCAGCCAGGTCAGGCGCATCCGTGGCGTCTGGCCACGCCCGGCGAGGATGCCCAGGGTGAGGCAGAAGGCGAAGGCGGACGAGCTGTGTCCGCTGGGCAGGCTGTAGGTATGCAGCGGCTCGATCAGGATCTCCGGGCGGCCGCGGGCGAACAGCAGCTTCAGGCCGCCGTTGCTCATGGCCGTGCCGAGCAGGGCCATGCCGGCGAACAGCGCCGCGCGCCATTGCCGGACGGCCAGCAGCAGCAGGCCGAGCAGCGTACCGGCATACGCCTGGGTCTTGAAATCGCCCAGACGGGTGATCAGCACCATCGCCTGGTCCAGGGCGGCGTGACGATGCTCCTGGATCAGCGTCAGCAGCCCCTGGTCGAGCTCGTGCAGATGGCTCCAGCCCAGCAGCAGGGCGGCGAGCGACGCCAGGCACAGGCCGGCCGCCAGCGCCGTGGCCCAGCGCTGGCGGCGCAGGCTGGCGTAGACGATCAGGCCGATGGCCGCCGCCAGAACCGCCGCGACCACGCCGGCCTCACGCCAGAAGCCTTCCGGCAGCGGCAGGCGCAGGGCGGCGCCGGTGGTCCAGCCGGGCAGCAGGTAGACCACCGCCCAGCCGGCGGCGGCCAGCAGGCTGACCGCGATGAAGCGCGGCAGCGGCATGTCGAGCATGCCGGCGGTCATCGGCAGCATCGGCCGCAGCAGGCCGATGTAGCGGCCGACCAGCAGGCTGGCGATGCCGTAGCGCTGGAAGTACACCTCGGCGCTGACCAGCCATTCCGGATGATCGCGCAGTACCGGCAGGCGCCGGATGCCCTGGTGGAAGTGCCGGCCCAGCGCGTAGGAGATCGCGTCGCCGAGCAGGCCGCCGGCATAGCCCAGCAGCAGGGTCTCGCCGAGGGTCAGGGCGCCGCTGCCGGCCATGGCGGCGACGGCGAACATCAGCACGGTGCCGGGAACGATGATGCCGAGTATCGCCACGCATTCGACGAAGGCGATCAGGAAGATGGCCAGTCCCAGCCATTCGGGGTGGGCGGTCAGCCAGCCGGTCAGGCTGTCGAGCCATGCGCTCATCGGGCGGCGCTCCTTGTCGTGGGCCAGTGAGAGGGCGGCTCCGTGCCGCCAAAAAAGGCGCATGATAACAGCCGCCGCCGGCGGCACGGAGGTGTGCCCTGCGGCGCGACCTTCTGCCCGAGCCTGCTGGGCGCAGGGCGGCGGTATCGCTATAATCAGCCGCTTTCCCCGACTGCCAGACCCGAGACCATGACCGAGTCCGTGCTCGACTACATGACCCGCCTGGGCCGCGCCGCCCGTGAAGCCTCGCGGGTGCTCGCGCGCACCAGCACCGCGCAGAAGAACCGTGCCCTGGACGCTGCCGCCGCCGCTCTGGACGCCGCCCGCGAAGCGCTCGCCGCGGCCAATGCGCAGGATCTGGCCGCCGGCCGCGCCAACGGCCTGGACGAGGCCATGCTCGACCGCCTGGCGCTGACCCCGGCGCGCATCGACGAGATGATCGAGGGGCTGCGCCAGGTCGCCCGGCTGCCCGACCCGATCGGCGAGATCCGCGACATGCGCTACATGCCTTCGGGCATCCAGGTCGGCAAGATGCGCGTGCCGCTGGGGGTGATCGGTATCGTCTACGAGTCGCGCCCCAACGTGACCATCGACGCCGCCAGCCTGTGCCTGAAGTCCGGCAACGCCACCATCCTGCGCGGCGGCTCCGAGGCGATCCACTCCAACCAGGCGATCGCCCGCTGCATCCAGCTCGGCCTGGCCGAGGCCGGCCTGCCGGCCGCCGCCGTGCAGGTGGTGGAAACCACCGACCGCGCCGCCGTCGGCGCGCTGATCACCATGCCGGAGTTCGTCGACGTGATCGTGCCGCGCGGCGGCAAGAGCCTGATCGAGCGCGTCAGCCGCGAGGCGAAGGTGCCGGTGATCAAGCACCTGGACGGCATCTGCCACGTCTACATCGACGTCGCCGCCGACCTCGACAAGGCGATCCGCGTCGCCGACAACGCCAAGACCCAGCGCTTCGCGCCCTGCAACACCATGGAGACGCTGCTGGTGCATGCCGGCATCGCCGCCCGCGCGCTGCCGCCGCTCGGCGAGATCTACCGGGCCAAGGGCGTCGAGCTGCGCGGCTGCCCGCGCAGCCGCGAGCTGCTCGGCCCAGGCGCTCTGGAGGCGAGCGAGGAGGACTGGTCCACCGAGTACAACGCGCCGATCCTCTCGGTGCGCGTGGTGGACTCGCTGGACGAGGCCATCGCCCACATCAACCATTACGGTTCGCACCACACCGACGCCATCGTCACCGAGAGCTTCACCGACGCGCGGCGCTTTCTCGCCGAGGTGGACTCCAGCTCGGTGATGGTCAACGCCTCGACGCGCTTCGCCGACGGCTTCGAGTACGGCCTGGGGGCGGAGATCGGCATCTCCACCGACAAGCTGCACGCCCGCGGTCCGGTCGGCCTGGAAGGGCTGACCAGCGAGAAGTACGTCGTGTTCGGCGATGGCCACGTGCGCGGCTGATGGCGAAAAAGATCGGAATCCTCGGCGGCACCTTCGACCCCATCCATATCGGTCATCTGCGCGGTGCCCTCGAGGTCGCCGAGCAGTTCGGCCTCGACGAGCTGCGCCTGATTCCCTGCGCCCGCCCGCCGCACCGGCAGTCGCCGCAGGTGTCGGCGGCCGACCGCCTGGCGATGGTCCGCTGCGCGGTCGACGGCGTGCCGCCTTTGACCGTGGACGACCGTGAACTTCGCCGCGAGCGGCCGTCCTATACCATTGACACCCTGGAGTCTCTGCGCAGCGAGCTGGCCGCGGACGACCAGCTGTTCCTCCTGCTCGGCTGGGACGCCTTCTGCGGCCTGCCGGGCTGGCATCGCTGGCAGGAGCTGCTCGACCACTGCCACATCCTGGTCCTGCAGCGCCCGGATGCCGCCAGCGAGCCGCCGGAGGCCCTGCGCAACCTGCTGGCGGCGCGCAGTGTCGGCGATCCCCAGGCCCTCGGCGGACCGGGCGGGCACATCGCCTTCGTCTGGCAGACGCCGCTGGAGGTGTCCGCCACCAAGATCCGCGAACGTCTGGCCAGCGGCCGCTCGGTGCGCTTCCTGGTACCCGACGCGGTACTGGCCTATATCCATGCGCACGGGTTGTACCCGGCGTCGAACTGAACATCACATACGAGCCCTCCATGCAGAACGAACAATTGGTCCAGCTGGCGATCGACGCCCTGGAAGATCTCAAGGCCAAGGACATCACCGTCATCGATGTGCGTGGCAAGACCAGCGTCACCGATTTCATGGTGGTCGCCAGCGGCACCTCCAGCCGCCATGTGAAATCCCTCGCCGACAACGTCCTGGAGAAGGTCAAGGAGCAGGGCGTGCGGCCGCTCGGCAGCGAGGGGCTGGAGGGCGGCGAATGGGCGCTGCTCGACCTGGGCGACGTGGTGGTCCACGTGATGCAGGTCGCCACCCGTCAGTTCTACGACCTCGAGCGTCTCTGGCAGGGCGCGGAGCAGAGCCGGGCCCAGCACGGCGAGGAATGAAGTCGTCGTGCGTCTGCGCCTGATCGCCGTGGGTTCGCGCATGCCGCGCTGGGTGGAGGAGGGCTGGCACGAGTACGCCAAGCGCCTGCCGCCCGAGCTGGCCCTCGAACTGGTGGAAATCCCCCTGCACACCCGCGGCAAGAATGCCGACGTGGCCCGCCTGATCCGCCAGGAGGGCGAGGCCATGCTCGGCAAGGTGCAGGCGGGCGAGCGCATCGTCACCCTCGAGGTGACCGGCAAGTCCTGGAGCACCGAGCAGTTGGCCGCCGAGCTGGAGCGCTGGCGGCTCGACGCGCGCACCGTCAACCTCATGGTCGGCGGCCCGGAAGGGTTGGCCCCGGAGGTCTGCGCGCGCAGCGAGCAGCGCTGGTCGCTGTCGCCGCTGACCCTGCCGCATCCCCTGGTCCGCATCCTCGTCGGCGAGCAGATCTATCGTGCCTGGACCCTGCTGTCCGGGCATCCGTATCACAAGTGACCGCGGTTTGCGCAGATGCCGGAGCCGATTCGCCTCAAAGACCACGAGAAGGACGCGCGCCAGGTCCGTGCGCGGGCCGTCGTCGGCGCCGTGGCCATCGTGCTGCTGTCGTTGACGCTGGTGGCGCGCCTGTTCTACCTGCAGGTGATCCAGTACGAGCAACATTCGACCCTGGCGGAAAACAACCGCATCCACGTGCAGCCGATTCCGCCGAACCGCGGGCTGATCTTCGACCGCAACGGGGTGATCCTCGCCGACAACCGGCCGAGCTTCAGCCTGACGGTGACCCGCGAGCGCGCCGGCGACTGGCAGAAGGTGCTGGACACCATCGTCAAGGTGCTCGAACTCGGCCCGGAGGAGCGCAGCCTGTTCGAGAAGCGCGTGCGCCAGGGGCGCCGGCCCTTCGAGCCGGTGCCGGTGCTGTTCGAGCTGTCCGAGGAGCAGATCGCCCGCATCGCGGTCAACCAGTTTCTCCTGCCCGGCGTCGAGGTGGCCGCCCAGCTGGTCCGCCACTACCCGCAGGGCGAGCATTTCGCCCATTCGGTCGGCTACGTCGGACGGATCAACGAGCGCGAGCTGAAGAAGCTCGATCCGGTCGATTACAGCGGCACCCACCACATCGGCAAGACCGGCGTCGAGCTGTTCTACGAAGACCTGCTGCACGGCCAGGTGGGCTACGAGGAAGTCGAGACCAACGCCCGAGGGCGGGTGCTGCGGGTGCTCAAGCACACCGACCCGGTGCCCGGCAAGGACCTCACCCTGAGCCTCGACCTGAACCTGCAGAAGGCCGCCGAAGCAGCCCTCGGCGACCGCCGCGGCGCGGTGGTCGCCATCGACCCGGCGAGCGGTGGGGTGCTGGCGATGGTCAGCCAGCCGAGCTTCAATCCCAACCTGTTCGTCACCGGAATCAGCGTCAAGGACTATGCCGCGCTGCGCGACTCCATCGATCGCCCGCTGTACAACCGGGTGCTGCGCGGCGTCTACCCGCCGGGCTCGACGATCAAGCCGGTGGTCGCCCTGGCCGGTCTCGACAGCGGGGCGGTGGAGCGCAGCACACGGGTCTTCGACCCGGGCTTCTTCCAGCTGCCCAACGTCAAGCACAAGTACCGCAACTGGAACCGCGGCGGCGACGGCTGGGTGAACATGGAGGCGGCGATCGCCCGCTCCAACGACACCTATTTCTACTCCCTGGCGCACCGCATGGGCATCGATCGCCTGCATCGCTACCTGAGCCACTTCGGCATCGGTCAGCGGGTGTCCCTGGACATGTTCGAGGAGGCCGCCGGGCTGATGCCGTCGCGCGAGTGGAAGCGGGTCAGCCGCCGCCAGGCCTGGTATCCGGGGGAAACTTTGATCACCGGCATCGGCCAGGGCTACATGCTGGCCACTCCGCTGCAACTGGCCCAGGCCACCGCCCTCCTGGCGAACAAGGGCAGGTGGCACCGGCCGCGGCTGCTGATGACGGCCGATGGTCTGACGCCCGAGCAGTTGATGGCCAGCGGCCTGCTGGAGGCGCGCCCGGCGCCGCCGGACATCCAGCTCAAGGATCCGCGCAACTGGGACCTGATCAGCTCCGACATGCAGCAGGTCGTGCACGGCGCACGCGGCACCGCGCACAAGGTCGGTGCCACGGCGCGCTATCGCATCGCCGGCAAGAGCGGTACGGCCCAGGTGGTGGCGATCCGCCAGGGCGAGAAATACGACCGCAACAAGCTGCAGGAGCGCCATCGCGACCACGCCCTGTTCGTCGGCTTCGCCCCGGCCGAGAATCCGCGGATCGCCGTGGCGGTGATGGTGGAGAACGGCGAGTCCGGCTCCGGTGTCGCCGCGCCGGTGGTCAAGCAGGTGATGGACGCCTGGCTGCTCGACGAAAATGGCCGGTTGAAAGCGCAGTTCGCCCCGGCGCCGCAGGACGTTGCCCATGACTATCAACGCTAGCTTCGACCGTACCCTGTCCGACGAGGACGTGCTGCGCCGCCGTGCCACCCTGCTGCAGCGCCTGCACATCGACGGCCCGCTGCTGCTGCTGCTGTTGCTGCTCGCCGCCGGCAGCCTGTTCGTCCTCTATTCGGCGAGCGGCAAGAACCTCGGCCTGCTGGTCAAGCAGGCCAGTTCGTTCGGCCTCGGCATGCTCTGCATGCTGGTCATCGCCCAGGTGGAGGCGCGCTTCATCGCCCGCTGGGTGCCGCTGGCCTACGTGCTGGGCGTGATCCTGCTGGTGGTGGTGGAGGTCATGGGCCACAACGCCATGGGCGCCACGCGCTGGATCAACATCCCCGGGGTGATCCGCTTCCAGCCCTCGGAGTTCATGAAGATCATCATGCCGGCGACCATCGCCTGGTATCTCGCCCGCAACAACCTGCCGCCGGGACTCAAGCACACCGCTGTCAGCCTGGTGCTGGTCGGCATACCCTTCGTGCTGATCCTGCGCCAGCCCGACCTCGGCACCTCGCTGTTGATCCTCGCCTCCGGAGCCTTCGTGCTGTTCGTCGCCGGGCTGCCCTGGCTGTGGATCATCGGGGCGGTGGCCGCCGTGGTGCCGGTTGCGGTGGGCATGTGGTACTTCGTCCTGCACGACTACCAGAAGCAGCGCATCCACACCTTCCTCGACCCGGAAAGCGACCCCCTGGGCACCGGCTGGAACATCATCCAGTCGAAGGCGGCGATCGGCTCGGGCGGGGTATTCGGCAAGGGCTGGCTGCTCGGCACCCAGTCGCACTTGGATTTTTTGCCGGAAAGCCATACGGACTTTATCATTGCGGTCCTGGCCGAGGAGTTCGGCCTGGTCGGCGTCTGCCTGCTGCTGCTGGTCTACCTGCTGCTGATCGCCCGCGGACTGGTGATCACCGTGCAGGCGCAGACGCTGTTCGGCAAGCTGTGGGCCGGCGGCCTGACCATGACTTTCTTCGTCTACGTATTCGTCAACATCGGTATGGTGAGCGGCCTGTTGCCGGTGGTAGGCGTACCCCTGCCGTTCATTAGCTACGGTGGAACTTCACTGGTGACCCTGCTGTCAGGGTTCGGGGTTTTGATGTCGATCCACACCCATCGCAAGTGGATCGCGCAGGTTTGAAGAGTGACGGATCGATGCACATGAGGCGTGGCCGGGCGGCCAGAACCCTGTCTTTGGCCGGCCTTGCCGGCTCCCTGGGGCTGACCTGCGCGCTAGACGGCGGCGCGGTGCAGGCCGGCGAATACGCGAATTCACCGCAGGTCGACGAGTTCGTCGCGGAGATGACCCGCGACTACGGCTTCGCCAGCGAGCAGCTGCTCGGCCTGTTTGGCGAGGTGGAGCGCAAGCAGCCGATTCTCGACGCCATCTCGCGGCCGGCCGAGAAGGCCAAGCCGTGGAAGGAGTACCGGCCGATCTTCATCACCGAGGCCCGCGTGGCCCGCGGGCTGGACTTCTGGCGCCAGCACGAGGCGGCCTTGGCCCGTGCCGAGCGGGAATACGGCGTGCCCGCCCAGGTGATCGTGGCGATCATCGGCGTGGAAACCTTCTACGGGCGCAACACCGGCAACTACCGGGTGATCGACGCGCTGTCGACCCTGGGCTTCGACTATCCGCCGCGCGCGCCCTTCTTCCGCAAGGAGCTGCGCGAATTTTTGCTGATGACCCGCGAGGAGCAGGTCGACCCGCTCACCCTGACCGGCTCCTACGCCGGCGCCATGGGCCTGCCGCAGTTCATGCCGAGCAGCTTCCGCACCTATGCGGTGGACTTCGACAGCGACGGCCACATCGATATCTGGAAGAACCCGACCGACGCCATCGGCAGCGTCGCCAGCTATTTCAAGCGCCACGGCTGGGTCGCCGGCGGGCCGGTGGCCAGCCGTGCCGAGATCGCCGGCCCGCAGGCCGAGCAGGGCCTGACCGAGGGGCTGGACCCGGTGAAGAGCGTCGGCGAACTGCGCAGCCTCGGCTGGCAGACCCGCGACCGCCTCGACGATGGCTTGCCGGTCACCGCCTTCCGGCTGGACGGCGCGGACGGCGCGGAATACTGGATGGGGCTGCCGAACTTCTACACCATCACCCGCTACAACCGCAGCGCGATGTACGCCATGGCCGTGTACCAGCTCTCCGAACAGTTGCTCCAGGCGCGGAGCGGCCGCCGATGACGAGGCATGTCCTGCCGTTCCGCCTGTTCCTGCTCGGCAGTCTGGTAGTGCTGGCCAGCTGCTCCAGCACGTCGCCGGAACGCGGCACGTCGTCGGGCTCTGCCGCCAAGGCCCACTACCCGCGGCCGCTCAAGGACGGTGCGCCCTGGTGGGACGTCGACGTTTCGAAGATTCCCGACGCGGTGCCCACGCCCCACAACGGCCCGGTCAAGGCCAACCCGTACACGGTGCTGGGCAAGACCTACTACCCGATGAACGACGGTCGCCGCTACAAGGCCACCGGCACCGCCTCCTGGTACGGCACCAAGTTCCATGGCCAGGCCACCGCCAACGGCGAGGCCTACGACCTCTATGGGATGAGCGCGGCGCACAAGACCCTGCCGCTGCCCTGCTACGTCCGGGTGACCAACCTGGACAACGGCAAGAGCGTGATCCTGCGGGTCAACGACCGCGGCCCCTTCTACTCCGACCGGATCATCGACCTGTCCTTCGCCGCGGCGAAGAAGCTCGGCTACGCCGAAACCGGCACCGCGCGGGTCAGCGTGGAGGGCATCGATCCGCAGGAGTGGTGGGCCCAGCAGGGCCGCAAGCCGCCGCTGGTGCTGGCCCAGCCGCAGATGGCCCAGGCGCAGCCGGCGCCCCGCCCGGCAACGACGGTGATCGAGGAATACTCGCCGCCGCCCAGCCAGCATGCGGCGGCCATGCTGCCGGTGGAGGTCGCCGCCAGCAACGCGGCCGATTCCGCGACCCAGGGCCTGTACCTGCAGGTCGGCGCCTTCGCCAACCCGGACGCGGCGGAGCTGCTCAAGGACAAGCTGAGCCGGATCAGCGCCACCCCGGCGTTCGTCAGCTCGGTGGTGCGCGACCGGCAGACCTTCCACCGCGTGCGCCTGGGGCCGATCGCCAACCCGGACGAGGCCCGGCAGCTGCAGGACAGCGTCCGCCTGGCCAGACTCGGCCAGCCGACCCTGGTCAAGCCCGATTGATTCGCGCTTCCTCTCCACAGCCCGCAAGGGTGTGTCCGACTAGCCAACGACCCGAGAAACGATGAAAACCACCCGACTTGTGCAACGCCTTTTCCTGGCCCTTCTGATCAGCGTGCCGAGCGCCTGGGCCGCCGAGCCTCAGGCCACCCCGGTGCCGACGCCGACGCGGGCGACAGAACCCCAGGCCGTCCCGGCGCCGCCGCAGCTGGCCGCTTCCGCCTATCTGCTGATGGATGCCGCCAGCGGCCAGGTGCTGATCGAGAGCAGCGGCGACATGCGCCTGCCGCCGGCCAGCCTGACCAAGCTGATGACCGCCTACATCGCCACCCTGGAGATCAAGCGCGGGCAGATCAAGGAGGGCGATCTGGTCACCGTCAGCGAGCATGCCTGGCGTACCGGCGGCTCGCGGATGTTCATCCAGGTCGGCACCCAGGTGAGCGTCGGCGACCTGCTGCACGGCATCATCATTCAGTCCGGCAACGACTCCAGCGTGGCGCTCGCCGAACACATCGCCGGCAGCGAGGACGCCTTCGCCGACATGATGAACGAGACCGCCAAGCGTCTCGGCCTGAGCAACAGCCACTTCATGAACGCCACCGGCCTGCCGCATCCGGAGCATTACTCCTCGGCCCACGATATGGCCAAGCTGGCCCGCGCGATCATCTACGACGACCCGGCCCACTACGCCATCTACGCGCAGAAGGAGTTCTTCTGGAACAACATCAAGCAGCCGAACCGCAATCTGCTGCTGTGGCGCGACAAGACCGTCGACGGCCTGAAGACCGGCCACACCGAGGAGGCCGGCTACTGCCTGGTGGCCTCCGCGGTGCGCGAGGGCCAGCGACTGATCGCCGTGGTGTTCGGCACCAAGAGCGAACAGGCGCGCGCTGCCGAGACCCAGAAGCTGTTGACCTACGGCTTCCGCTTCTTCGAGACCCAGACCTTCTTCCAGAAGAACACCGAGCTGGCCCGCTCGCCGGTGTGGAAGGGTGCCAGCCGCGAGGTCAAGGTCGGCCTGGCCGAGGATCTGACCCTCACCATGCCGCGCGGCCAGCTCAAGCAGCTGACCACCGCCAGCAGCCTCGAGCCGCAGCTGATCGCGCCGATCCAGCAGGGCACCGTGGTCGGCAAGGTCGAGGTCAAGCTGGGCGAGCAGGTGCTGCGCAGCGCCGATCTGGTCGCCCTGGAAACCGTCGAGGAGGGTGGCCTGTTCCGTCGTCTATGGGATAGCATCCGACTGTTCTTCTACGGTTTGTTCAACTGAACCTCTGCCGACCGCCGTCCGCCGCTTCCGGTGGGCGGCCGTCCCCGCGGGCCGAACGGCCCGCCGCCGCCATGACCGATACCGACGTACAAGCTCCGAAAATCGAATTTCCCTGCGAGCGCTACCCGATCAAGGTGATCGGCGACGCCGGCGAGGGTTTCGCCGACCTGGTCGTCGAGGTGATCCGGCGCCATGCGCCCGGGCTGGACAGCTCGACCCTGAGAGTGCGCGACAGCCGCAACGGGCGCTATCTCGCCGTGCAGGTGCTGATCACTGCCACCGGCGTCGAGCAGCTGCAGGCCATCCACCTCGACCTGCGCGCCACCGGGCGCGTGCACATGGTGCTCTGATGCAGGGTAGCATCGGCGTCCGCGAGCCGGGGCTGCTCGACTACCTGCCGACCTGGCAGGCGATGCAGCGCTTCACCAACGGGCGAGGCCCGGATACGCCCGACGAACTCTGGCTGCTCGAGCATCCGCCGGTGTTCACCCAGGGACAGGCCGGCAAGGCCGAGCACGTGCTGTTCCCCGGCGACATCCCGGTGGTGCAGGTGGACCGCGGCGGCCAGGTGACCTACCACGGTCCCGGCCAGCTGGTCGGCTACCTGCTGCTGGACGTGCGCCGCCTGGGCATCGGCGTGCGCGAGCTGGTCAGCCGCATCGAGCGCAGCCTGATCGAGCTGCTCGCCGGCTACGCGGTCGAGGCCTATGCCAAGCCGGATGCGCCGGGGGTCTATGTCGGCGACATGAAGATCGCCTCCCTCGGCCTGCGCATCCGCAACGGTCGCTCCTTCCATGGTCTGGCGCTGAACGTGGACATGGATCTGGCGCCCTTCCAGCGCATCAACCCCTGCGGCTATGCCGGCATGGTCATGACACAACTCAAGGATCAGGCCCGCGGGCCGGTCGAATTCGCCGAGGTGCGCAGCCGCCTGCGTGCACAGCTCGCTGCGCAGCTCGGTTACGCTGAAGCGAAGACCCTTACGGGCGGGATCGAAAGCATATGAGCACGACGGAAACCACGGGCAAGGGCCCGTCCAAGGTGGAAACCGGGGTCAAACTGCGTGGCGCGGAGAAGGTCGCCCGCATCCCGGTGAAAGTCATTCCGACCGAGGAGCTGCCGCGCAAGCCGGACTGGATCCGCGTGCGCATGCCGGCGTCCCCCGAAGTCGAGCGGATCAAGCAGCTGCTGCGCCAGCACAAGCTGCACAGCGTCTGCGAGGAGGCGTCCTGCCCGAACCTCGGCGAGTGCTTCGCCGGCGGCACCGCGACCTTCATGATCATGGGCGACATCTGCACCCGCCGCTGCCCGTTCTGCGACGTCGGCCACGGCCGGCCGAACCCGCTCGATCCGGCCGAGCCGAAGAACCTCGCCGTGGCCGTCGCCGACCTGCGCCTGAAGTACGTGGTGATCACCTCGGTGGATCGCGACGACCTGCGCGACGGCGGCGCCCAGCATTTCGCCGACTGCCTGCGCGAGATCCGCCAGCTGAGTCCCGGCACCCAGCTGGAGACCCTGGTGCCCGACTACCGCGGACGTATGGAGATCGCCCTCGACATCACCGCCACCGAGCCGCCGGACGTGTTCAACCACAACCTGGAAACCGTGCCGCGCCTGTACAAGGCCGCGCGTCCGGGCTCGGACTTCGAGTGGTCGCTCGATTTGCTGGAAGCCTTCAAACAGCGTATTCCGGGCGTGCCGACCAAGTCCGGGCTGATGCTCGGCCTCGGCGAGACCGACGAGGAAGTCATCGAGGTGATGCAGCGCATGCGCGAGCACGAGATCGACATGCTCACCCTCGGCCAGTACCTGCAGCCCTCGCGCAACCACCTGGCGGTGCAGCGCTTCGTCCATCCCGACACCTTCGCCTGGTTCGCCGAGGAGGGTAAGAAGATGGGCTTCAAGAACGTCACTTCCGGCCCGCTGGTGCGTTCCTCCTACCACGCCGACCAGCAGGCCCACGGCGCCAAGGGCGACTGATCGCCCGCCGTGCATCGAAACGAAGCCCCCGCAAGGGGGCTTCGTTTTTTCCGGAACGGGTTCGCGGCGAACGGCGGTCAGCGGGTGGCGCCGACGCTTCAGTGCCGACGCAGGGCTTCGAGCAGTTCGCTGGTCGGGTAGCCGTCGGCCGGCCAGCCGAGGCGCTGCTGGAAGCTGCGCACCGCCTTGCGGGTATTGGCGCCGATGATGCCGTCGGCACTGCCGGGGTCGAAGCCGTTGCCGGCCAGGAGGTTCTGCAGTTCGATGCGCTCGCTGCGGCTCAGCGGCGTCTCGCCGCGCGGCCAGGCGGCGACGATCTGCCCGCGGTTCTGGAAGCGCTCGCCGAGCAGGCCGATGGCCAGCGCGTAGGAGGTGGAGTTGTTGTACTTGAGCACGCTGCGGAAGTTGTCCAGCACCAGGAAGGCCGGGCCGCGATGGCCGGCGGGCAGCAGCAGGCTGGCCTGTTCGTTCTCCTGGACTGCGCTGACGGGCAGGGTCACGCCGAGCTGGCGCCACTCGCCCAGCGACTTGCGGATGGCCATGTCGGCCTGGGCATAGTCGAAGCCCTGCGGCAGGCGCACCTCGAAGCCCCACGGCTGGCCCCGGCGCCAGCCGGAAGCCTGCAGGTAGTGGGCGGTGGAGGCCAGGGCATCGGCGGTCGAATCCCAGATGTCGCGGCGACCGTCGCCGTCGAAGTCCACCGCGTGGCTGTGGTAGGTGGTCGGGATGAACTGGGTCTGGCCCATGGCGCCGGCCCAGGAGCCGATCATCCGCTCCGGTCGCACGTCGCCGTTCTGCAGGATCGACAGGGCCGCCAGCAGCTGGTCGTGGGCGAACTGCGGACGCCGGCCCTCGAAGGCCAGGGTGGCCAGCGAGCGGATCACCGACTTGTTGCCCATGACCTGGCCGAAGTTGCTTTCCATGCCCCAGACCGCCACCAGCGTCTGGCGGTCGACGCCGTAGCGCGCCTCGATCTGTCCCAGCAGTTCGGCATGCTGGTTCAACAGGTTCTGGCCGCTGCGCACCCGCTTCTCGGCGAGGGCGCCCGCCAGGTACTCCCAGACCGGCCGGGTGAATTCCGGCTGGCTGCGGTCCGCGGAGATCACCGCCGGATCGGGCGCGACGCCGGCGAACGCCCGGTCGAAGACCAGCGGCTGGATGCCGGCGCTCAGGGCCTCCTGGCGAAAGGTGTCGCGCCAGTCGTCGAAGCTGATGGCGGCGAGCGGTGCGCTCGGCAGCGCGCTCGGCACGGCGGCTGCAGGCGGCGCCAGGCGGGCGGCGCTCGGAGCCGGGGCCGGGGCGGAGTCGGCCGTGGGGGTGTCGACGCAGGCAGTCAGCAGGGCCATTGCGCTGCCGGCGATCAGCTGGCGGAGGATCTGGCCAGGGGCCGGGGTGCGGAGCATCGGTACATCTCGAAGGCTGCGATCAAGCGATGACCATAACACGCCGGGGCAGGCTTGTCCGCCCGGAGCGCCGGAAGGCGCCGGCCCGGTTGCGCTGCGCGGCCGGCGCGTGTAGGGTGGCCGCGCTTCCCGTCTCCCCTTGTCGACAGCGGATTGCCCAGGTCCTCGCAGCCATGTCCGGTTTCTCTCGCCATCGCCCCGCGCCCGTCGCGTGCTTCGTCGCACTGACGCTGCTGCTGGCCATGCTGCTGATGCCGGTACTGACTTCGCTCGGCGAACTCCACGATCTGTCCCATGCGCCGCTCGGCGCGCATGCCCATCTCGGGCAGGCCTCCGGGCACGACGGCGACCCGCTCGCCCAGCCGGAGTCGGGCCAGGAGGGCGATGGCGGCTTCCATGCGCTGCTCCACTCCGCCCATTGCGCCGGGCATGCCGCGCAGCTCGCCCTCGGCGCTTTCCCGCACCTGACCGCCATTCCGGCGGGCCATGCCTGCGCGCCGGACGAGACGCCGCTGCTGCCCGCATCGCCCCTCCACGTTCCCTACCGACCGCCGATCGCCGCGTAAGCCTCTGCCGGCCCATGGCCGGCGTTCCCTTACCCTGATCGATCGGAGTCCCTACATGCGTTTACGATTCGCGGCGCTCGCCGCCTGGATCGCGGTGTCCGCCGCGGCCTGGCCCGCGCTTGCCGCCGACCGCCTTTCCCTGGACGACGCCTTCGCCCGCGTCGCCGCCACCCATCCGGAGCTGCGCCTGTTCGACAGTCGCGGCGCAGTGCTCGCCGCGGAGCAGGAGCGTGCCGCGCTGCGTCCGGCGCTGGTCGCCGGCGCCACCCTGGAGAATGCCTTCGGCAGCGGCGAGGCGCACGGCCTGCAGGGTGCCGAGCTGACCCTGACCCTGGCCTCGGTGCTGGAGCGCGGCGGCAAGCTCGACGCGCGCAAGACCCTGGCCCGCAGCCACATCGACGCCCTGGCGGTCGAGCGCGAGGCGCGCCGCCTGGACCTGCTCGCCGAGGTGGCCCGGCGCTATCTGGCGATGGTCGCCGCCCGCCGCCAGGGCGAGATCGCCGCGCAGGACATCGCCCAGCGCCGGCGCACCCTGGCCGGCGCGCGCCAGCGCCTGCAGGCCGGCGCCTCGCCGGAGTCGGTGGTCTTCACCGCCGAGGCGGCGCTGGCCCGCGCCGAGCTGGAGAAGGCCCGCGCGCAGCAGCGCCTCGGCGCCGCGCGCCAGTACCTGGCGGCGCTCTGGGGCGAGCGCGATCCGCAGTTCGAGATCGCCGCCGCTGATCCTGCCGCCCTGCCGGAGATCGCCGACTTCGCCGCGCTGAGCGCGCTGCTCGAGCGCACCCCGGAGCTGAGCCAGTTCGTCGGCCAGCAGCGCATCCGCGAAGCGCGCCTGCAACTGGCGCGCAGCCAGGCGAGCGCGGATCTGAGCTGGCAGGCCGGCGTGCGCCGCCTCGAGGCCAGCGACGATTTCGGCCTGGTCGGCACCCTGTCGCTGCCGCTGGGCGCGGAGCGCCGCGCCGCGCCGGAGATCCGTGCCGCCGAGGCCGAGCTGGGGTCGCTGGAGATCGAACGCGAGGCCCGCGAGCTGTCGCTGCACTCCACCCTGGCCGAGGCCCACGGCCGCTACCGCGCCGCGCAGCTCGAAGTGCGCCGCCTGCAAGACGAGGTGATCCCCCTGCTGTCGCGCGCCGAGGGCGCCGCCGAGCGCGCCTACCGCGGAGGCGCCGCCAGCTACCTGGAATGGGCCCAGCTGCAGTCCGAGCGGACCGCCGCCCGCCGCCAGCAGCTCGACGCCGCGCTCGACGCCCAGCGCACCCTCATCGAAATCCAGCGACTCACCGGCCAGGCGTTCGTCGCCGGTCAGTCCACCGACAAAGGAAACACCCCGTGAAAGCATCCTTCCTGGCCGGCCTGCCGCTGGCCCTGAGCCTGGCGCTGAGCGCCTGCGACGGCCATGCGCCGGCCGAATCCGCCCCTCACGCGCATGCCGGCGAGCACGGCGGGCATGGCGAGCACGAAGCACACGACGAGCCGCGCAAGGGCGGACACGGCGGGCGCCTGCTCGAAGAGGGGGCGCTGACCGTCGAGCTGGCCATCGCCGAAAAGGGCACGCCGCCCAAGTACCAGGCCTGGCTGTACCGCGACGGCCAGCTGCTGCCGCCCTCGGCCGGCAGCGTCGAGGTGCGCCTCAAGCGTCTCGATCGCGCCGAGAACCACCGGCTGGAAGCCCAGGCTGATGGCAGCCTGATGGCCTCCAGCGTGGTCGGCGAGCCGCACTCCTTCGACGTCGAAGTGCTCGCCAGCATCGAGGGCCAGGCGCTGCGCTGGGCCTACCCGAGCTACGAAGGACGCACCGAGATCGAGCGGGCGGTCGCCGAGGAGGCCGGCATCCGCGTGGCCCCGGCCGGCCCCGGCGAGATCGCCGACGCCCATGAGGTGCAGGGCCTGCTGACTCCGGTCGACGGCAAGGTCGCCCGGGTCACCGCGCGCTTCCCCGGGCCGATCCGCCGCCTCGCCGCCAACGTCGGCGACCCGGTGCGTGCCGGGCAGACCCTGGCCAGCGTGGAGAGCAACCTGAGCCTGACCGAGTACCCGGTGACCGCGCCGATCTCCGGCGTGGTGCTGGCGCGCAACGCCAGCCTCGGCGCCTTGGCCGGCGAGGGCACGCCCTTGTTCGAGGTCGCCGACCTGTCGAGCCTGTGGGTCGACCTGCACCTGTTCGGCGCCGATGCCCAGCACATCCGCCCCGGCCTGCCCGTCGAGGTGACCCGCCTGAGCGACGGTGCCACCGCCAGGAGCGTGCTCGAACGCGTACTGCCCGGCACCGCGACCGTCAGCCAGAGCACCGTGGCCCGCGCCAGCCTGGCCAATGCCGACGGCTTCTGGCGCCCCGGCTCGGCGGTCAAGGCGCGCATCGTCGTCGCCCGCCAGCCGGCCGAACTGGTCGTGCCGCTGGCGGCGCTGCAGAGCTTCCGCGACTGGGAGGTGGTGTTCGTCCGCGTCGGCGACACCTACGAGGTGCGCCCGGTCGAGCTGGGCCGGCGCGACGCCGAGCGGGTCGAGGTGCTGGCCGGAATAGAGAAGGGCGACCAGATCGTGGTCGAGCAGAGCTACCTGGTGAAGGCGGACATCGAGAAGTCCGGCGCTTCCCACGACCACTGAGGACGCCGCGATGCTCGAAAGAATCATCCGCTTCGCCATCGCCCAGCGCTGGCTGATGCTCGCCCTCACCCTGGCCCTGGCCGGCCTGGGCGGCTGGAGCTTCACCAAGCTGCCAATCGACGTCACCCCGGACATCACCAACGTCCAGGTGCAGATCAACACCGAGGCCGCCGGCTACTCGCCGCTCGAGGCCGAGCAGCGCGTGACCTTCCCGATCGAGACCGCGCTGGCCGGCCTGCCCGGCCTCGACTACACGCGCTCGATCTCGCGCTACGGCCTGTCGCAGGTCACCGTGGTGTTCAAGGACGGCACCGACCTGTACTTCGCCCGCCAGCAGGTCGGCGAGCGCCTGCAGCAGGTGCGCGGCCAGCTGCCGGCCGGCCTCGAGCCGGCCATGGGGCCGATCGCCACCGGCATGGGCGAGATCTTCATGTACACGCTCGAGGCCGACCCCGCGGCGCGCAAGCCCGACGGCACGCCCTGGAGCGCCACCGACCTGCGCACCCTGCAGGACTGGGTGGTGCGCCCGCAGCTGCGTAACACCGCCGGGGTCACCGAGGTTAACACCATCGGCGGCTTCGCCCGGCAGATCCACATCACCCCCGATCCGGCCCGGCTGGTCGCCCTGGGCTTCACCCTGCACGACGTGGTCGCCGCGGTGGCGGCGAACAACCAGAACGTCGGCGCCGGCTACATCGAGCGCAACGGCCAGCAGTTCCTGGTCCGTGCCCCCGGGCAGATCGCCGACCTCGACGCCCTGCGCGACATCGTGCTGGACCGCCGCGAGGGCGTGCCGATCCGCGTGCGCGACGTGGCCGAGGTGGGCGAGGGGCCGGAGCTGCGCAACGGCGCGGCCACCCAGAACGGCCGCGAGGTGGTGCTCGGTACGGTGTTCATGCTGATCGGCGCGAACAGCCGCGAGGTCGCCCAGGCCTCGGCGGAGAAGCTGGCCCAGGCCAGCCTGAGCCTGCCGCCCGGGGTCAGCGCCAACCCGGTCTACGACCGCACCCGGCTGGTCGAGCGCACCATCGAGACGGTGGCCAAGAACCTGGCCGAAGGCGCCTTGCTGGTGATCGTGGTGCTGTTCCTGCTGCTCGGCAACTTTCGCGCCGCGCTGATCACCGCGGCGGTGATCCCGCTGTCCATGCTGCTCACCGTCACCGGCATGCTGCGCGGCGGGGTGTCGGGCAACCTGATGAGCCTGGGCGCGCTGGACTTCGGCCTGATCGTCGACGGTGCGGTGATCATCATCGAGAACTGCCTGCGTCGCTTCGGGATGCTGCAGCAGGCGCTGGGCCGGCCGCTGGGCGAGGGCGAGCGGCTGGACGCCGCGGCTGCGGCCACCGCCGAGGTGATCCGCCCGAGCCTGTTCGGCCTGGGCATCATCACCGCCGTCTACCTGCCGATCTTCGCCCTCGGCGGCGTCGAGGGGCGGATGTTCCAGCCGATGGCGATCACCGTGGTGCTGGCCCTGAGCGGCGCCATGCTGCTCTCGCTGACCTTCGTCCCGGCGGCCGTCGCGCTGTTCCTGCGCGGCCGCGTGGCCGAGCACGACACCCGCCTGATGCGCTGGGCGCGGCGCGGTTATGCGCCGGTGCTGGGCTGGTCGCTGCGCCGGCGCGGCTGGATGATCGCCGCGGCGCTGGCGCTGGTCGCCGCCTGCGGGACGCTCGCCACCCGCCTGGGCAGCGAGTTCGTGCCGGGCCTCGACGAGGGCGACATCGCCCTGCACGCGTTGCGCATTCCCGGCACCAGCCTGGACCAGGCGATCCGCATGCAGGCGACCCTGGAGGCGCGGATCAAGCAGTTTCCCGAAGTCGAGCGGGTGTTCGGCAAGCTCGGCACCGCCGAGGTGGCCACCGACCCGATGCCGCCCTCGGTGGCCGACACCTTCCTGATCCTCAAGCCGCGCGCGCAGTGGCCCGACCCGCGCAAGCCCAAGGCCGCGCTGATCGCCGAGATCGAGGCGGCGGTCAAGCGCCTGCCGGGCAACAACTACGAGTTCACCCAGCCGATCCAGATGCGCATGAACGAGCTGATCTCCGGGGTGCGCGCCGACGTGGCGATCAAGCTCTACGGCGACGACCTGGAGCAACTGGTGGCGGTCGGCCAAAAGATCGAGCGCGTCGCCAAGGCGGTGCCGGGCGCCGCCGACGTCAAGCTGGAGCAGGCCACCGGGCTGCCGCTGCTCAGCGTCAGCCCCGACCGCCAAGCGCTGGCGCGCTACGGCCTCAACCCCGGCGCGGTGCAGGACACCCTGGCCACGGCGGTCGGCGGAGAGGTCGCCGGCCAGCTGTTCGAGGGCGACCGGCGCTTCGACATCGTGGTGCGCCTGCCCGAGCGCCTGCGCCAGGACCCGGCGGCGCTGGCCGACCTGCCGATCCCGCTCGGCGCCAGCCTCAACGCCGACGAGTCGAGCCGCGCCGCCGCCTGGCTGGCCGGCGCGCCGCAGACCGTGCCGCTGCGCGAGGTGGCGACGCTGGAGGTCCACCAGGGCCCCAACCAGATCAACCGCGAGAACGGCAAGCGCCGGGTGGTGGTGACCGCCAACGTGCGCGGCCGCGACCTCGGCGGCTTCGTCGCCGAGCTGCGCCAGCGGGTGGCCGCCGAGGTCGAGGTGCCGGCCGGCTACTGGGTCGACTACGGCGGCACCTTCGAGCAGCTGATCTCGGCCAGCCAGCGCCTGGCGATCGTGGTGCCGGCGACCCTGGCGCTGATCTTCGCCCTGCTGTTCTGGGCCTTCAACTCGGTGCGCGACGCGCTGATCGTGTTCAGCGGCGTGCCGCTGGCGCTGACCGGCGGGGTGATCGCCCTGGCGCTGCGCGGCATTCCGCTGTCGATCTCCGCCGCGGTCGGCTTCATCGCCCTGTCCGGGGTGGCGGTGCTCAACGGGCTGGTGATGATCGCCTTCGTGCGCAAGCTGCGCGAGCGCGGCGCCGGTCTCGAGACGGCGATCGTCGAGGGCGCCCTCGGCCGCCTGCGCCCGGTGCTGATGACCGCCCTGGTGGCCTCGCTGGGCTTCCTGCCGATGGCCTTCAACGTCGGCGCCGGCTCCGAGGTGCAGCGGCCGCTGGCCACCGTGGTCATCGGCGGGATCGTCTCCTCGACCCTGCTGACCCTGTTGGTGCTGCCGGCGCTGTACCGCTGGCTGCACCGCGAAGAGCAGGCGCCCGCGGCGCGGGCGGAGGAGCGGGCGGCCGTTCCGGCACATCTGCAGAAGGAGCTCAGCCCATGATCGCCTTCACGGTCAAGGTGCTGGTGACCGCGCTGCTGGTGGCGCTGATCAGCGAGCTGGGCAAGCGCAACGCCTTCGCCGGCGCGCTGCTCGCCGCCCTGCCGCTGACCTCGCTGCTGGCGCTGGTCTGGCTGTACCGGGACACCGGCAGCGCGCTGCAGGCCGCCGACCTGGCGCGCGGGATCTTCTGGCTGGTGCTGCCGTCGCTGGCGTTCTTCCTGGTGTTTCCCGCGGCGGTCAAGGTCGGCTGGGGCTTCTGGCCGGCGCTGGGGGCGAGCGTGCTGGCGACACTGCTGGCCTATGCCGTCCTGCTCGGCCTCGACCGGTTGTTCCGGCTCGGGCTGTTCGGCTAGCGGGGCTCAGGGCGCTTCCTGGCCGTGCGCCGCGGGCGCCGCCTCGACGCTGGCGAGCCGGCGGACCGTGGCGAGGAAGGCGCGCAGGACCGGCGAGCCGTCGCCCTTGCGGTACAGGCAGGCCAGCTCGATCTCGGCCTTGCCGCGGCAGCGCAGGGGGCGGTATTCCACCCCCGGCAGGCGCAGGTTGACGGCGGCCTGGGGCACCACGCAGAGCCCCAGGCCGCCGGCCACCAGGGCGATGCTGGTGGTCACGTCGGTGACTTCCTGGATCGTTCGCGGCACCGCGTCGTAGTCGGCGAACAGCCGATGCACGTGGCTGGCCAGGCCGCGCCGTACGCCGCGCGGGTAGAGAATGAAGGGTTCCTGCAGCACCTCGCCCAGTTCGACGGCCTGCCGCGCCGCCAGGGGGTGCTTGGCCGGCAGCGCCAGCATCAGCGCCTCCTCGCGCACCAGTTCCTGCTCGATGTCCGGCTCGTCCGGCACCAGGCGGTTGAAGCCGATGCTCAGGCGCCGCTCGCGCAGCGCCTGGATCTGCGCGTCCTTGTCCATCGGATGCAGGGAGATCTCCACGGCCGGATGGGTGCGGCCGAACTCCAGCAGCACCTGCGGGATGAAGTCGAGGATCGACGAGCCGAAGATGCCGATCACCAGGCTGCCCTTCTTGCCCTCGGCGAGCAGGCGCGACTCGTCGGCCGCGTGCTGCAACTGGGCGAGAATGTTCAGCGCCTGCTGGTAGAAGGCCTGGCCGGCCTCGGTCAGCGCGACGCGCTTGGAGTTGCGCTCCAGCAGCACGGCGGGAATGGCGTCCTCGAGCTGCTGGATCTGCCGGCTCAGGGCGGGCTGGGTGATGTACAGCCGCTCGGCGGCGCGATTGAAGTTCAGCTCCTCGGCCACCGCGACGAAATACTTCAACTGCCTGATTTCCAAGGGATCACCATGCGGGTCGGAAAAGGGCGGGACAATGATGCCGCTCGGGTATCGTTCGGTGATTGTATTCGATTGGACGGCATCGCCGCGGCTGTTTATCTTTACGCCACGACTTTGCCGGCATTCGGCAAACGGAGTGGGAGAAACCTCGCCAAGTACCGGCGACGCGCGCTGTAAAAGGCGAATCCAGAGCGGCAAAACCGCTCCGAGAATAAGAAAAACAATACCAAGAGGCCTTGAGTGATGGAGTTTTCCTTACTGAGAGAAAAGAGCGTGGTCTTCCGGGGCGCCGACCCCTACGACGTTTCCGGCTACGTGAACCAGCATGTCGGCTCCCATTCCATCCGTCTGTCGCAGTCCAGCCATCCCACCGCCGACCTCAGCCACCGCAAGTTCGGCGATCTCGACCTGTGCCGGATCAGCTACGGTGGCACCGTGCGCGTCACCTCCGAGGCGCTGGAAACCATCTACCACCTGCAGATCCTGCTCAAGGGCCACTGCCTGTGGCGCGGTGCGTGCGGCCAGGAGCACCACTTCGTGCCGGGCGAGCTGCTCTTGATCAATCCGGACGACCCGGTGGACCTGACCTATTCCCAGGACTGCGAGAAGTTCATCGTCAAGATGCCCGGCGCCCTGCTGGAAGCGGCCTGTGCCGAGAACCACTGGCACTGGCCCGGCGAGGGCATCCGCTTCACCGCCAGCCGGCACAGCCTGCAGGAGCTCGGCGGCCTGCTCAACTTGCTCGGCCTGGTCTGCGAGGAGGCCGAGTCCGGCGTCGCGCCGCCGCGGCTGCAGGAGCACTACGGGCGGATCATCGCCAACAAGCTGCTCTGCCTGCGGAACAACGTGCGCCGCGAGCAGCCGGGCGGCGCCTCGGCGATCTTCGAGCGGGTCGTGCAGTTCATCGAGGAAAACCTCAAGCAGGACATCACCCTCGAACAGCTGGCCGGACTGGTGCACGTCAGCCCGCGTTCGCTGTATGCGCTGTTCGAAAAGCACGCCAGGACCACGCCCAGGCACTACGTGCGGCAGAAGCGGCTCGAACGGATCAACGCCAGCCTGCGCGACCCCGCGGTGCCGGTGCGCAATATCACCGAGGTGGCGCTCGACTACGGCTTCCTGCACCTCGGGCGCTTCTCCGAATCCTACCGCAACGCCTTCGGCGAGCTGCCTTCGGACACCCTCAAGCGCCGCGCCTGCTGAGCCTTCCACCTCACCGCGCCGTCCTCCGCGCCGCCCCGGTCTTGCACCGGGGCGGCGCTTTCGCTTCTGTCCGAAACCTGCGTACCGCGTTTGCAGAGAGTGGATAAAGGTCCTGCAGGAAACGGATATTGCCGGCTGTCGCCGGTTCTTAGCATGGGGCTCTGACATAACAACAACGGAGCCGACGGCAATGACTCTTGGAATCGACGAGATCAATGGCCTACTGGAAGAGGACCGCGAAAAGGGCCTCTACCGCTGCAAGCGGGACATGTTCATCGACCCGGAACTCTTCGAGCTGGAGATGAAGCACATCTTCGAAGGGAACTGGATCTACCTGGCCCACGACAGCCAGATCCCCGAGAAGAACGACTACTACACCACCCACATCGGCCGCCAGCCGATCATCATCGCCCGCACCAAGGACGGTGAGCTGAACGCCTTCATCAACGCCTGCAGCCACCGCGGCGCGGCGCTGTGCCGCTTCAAGAGCGGCAACAAGGCCACCTACACCTGTCCGTTCCACGGCTGGACCTTCAGCAACTCGGGCAAACTCCTGAAAGTGAAGGACCCGGCCGATGCGGGCTACCCGAACAGCTTCAACTGCAACGGCTCGCACGACCTCAAGAAGATCGCCCGCTTCGAGTCCTACCGCGGCTTCCTGTTCGGCAGCCTGAATGCCGACGTCCAGCCGTTGGGCGAATTCCTCGGCGAGTCGGCGAAGATCATCGACATGGTGGCCGACCAGTCGCCGGAAGGCCTGGAAGTGCTGCGCGGCGCCTCTACCTACGTGTTCGAGGGCAACTGGAAGCTGCAGGCGGAGAACGGCGCCGACGGCTACCACGTGACCGCCACCCACTGGAACTACGCCGCGACCCAGGGCCAGCGCAAGCAGAAGGAGGCGGGCGACGACATCCGCGCCATGAGCGCCGGCGGCTGGGGCAAGAAGGGCGGCGGTTTCTACGCCTTCGAGAACGGCCACATCCTGCTCTGGACCCGCTGGGACAACCCGGAGGACCGTCCGCTGTACCAGCGCCGCGACGAGCTGGCCCAGGCGTTCGGCCAGGCCCGCGCCGACTGGATGATCGGCCATTCGCGCAACCTCTGCCTCTACCCCAACCTCTACCTGATGGATCAGTTCGGTTCGCAGCTGCGCGTGCTCCGGCCGATCTCGGTCGACCAGACCGAGGTGACCATCTACTGCATCGCGCCCAAGGGCGAGAACGCCGAGGCGCGCGCCCACCGCATCCGCCAGTACGAAGACTTCTTCAACGTGACCGGCATGGCTACCCCGGACGACCTCGAGGAGTTCCGCGCCTGCCAGCAGGGCTTCCAGGGCCGCGCGGCGGTCTGGAACGACATGTCCCGCGGTGCCACCCATTGGATCGACGGACCCGACGAGTCCGCCCGGGAAATCGGCCTGGCGCCGAAAATGAGCGGCGTGCGGGCCGAGGACGAAGGGCTTTACATCATGCAGCACCGCTACTGGCAGGAGCGCATGACCGCGGCATTGAAGAGCGAGCAGGACAGGCTGATTCACGTGGAGGGCAACTGATCATGAACGCATCCTACGAAGCCGTACGCGACTTCCTCTACCGCGAAGCCCGCTACCTGGACGAGAAGGACTGGGACAGCTGGCTGGAGCAGTACGCTCCGGACTGCACCTTCTGGATGCCGTCCTGGGACGACCGCGACCAGCTGACCGACGATCCGCAGAGCCAGATCTC
This sequence comes from Azotobacter tropicalis, assembly GCF_059739045.1. Taxonomy (NCBI): domain Bacteria; kingdom Pseudomonadati; phylum Pseudomonadota; class Gammaproteobacteria; order Pseudomonadales; family Pseudomonadaceae; genus Azotobacter; species Azotobacter tropicalis. The sequence goes on along the minus strand of NZ_AP046059.1, from coordinate 2,069,954 downwards.
GCTGATCTGGTACGGCAACCGCAGCGGCCTGGAGGACCGGGTGTTCCGCATCCGCACCGAGCGCTCCAGCGCGACCATCCCGGATACCCGCACCTCGCACAACATCGCCAACCTGGAAATCCTCGAAAAGACCGACGAGCTGTGCCGCCTGCGCTTCAACTGGCACACCCTGAGCTTCCGCTACAAGACCGTCGACCAGTTCTACGGCACCAGCTACTACACCCTCGACATCCGCGGCGAAAACCCGCTGATCAAGGCGAAAAAGGTGGTGCTGAAGAACGACTACGTGCGTCACGTCCTCGACGTCTACCACATCTGAACACAGCTCGAAGACCGTGCGCCGCCGGCGCCGTGCGGGGCCCCTGCGTCCCGCCCGCCGTCCGGCGCTCGCACCAACCGAAGAATGAGAGCGGGGTGCCATATGTCATACAAGGCTGCGCTGAATTTCGAAGACGGGGTCACCCGTTTCATCGAGGTGGACAGTGGTGAAACCGTCGCCGACGCCTCCTACCGTCAGGGCATCAATATTCCGCTGGACTGCCGCGATGGAGCCTGTGGCGCCTGCAAGTGCCTTGCCGAAGCCGGTCGTTACGACCTGGGCGACAATTACATCGAGGACGCGCTGAGCGAGGCGGAGAAGGCCGAAGGCCTGGTGCTGACCTGCCAGATGCGTCTGGAAAGCGACTGCGTGCTGCGCATTCCGGCTTCCTCCGAAGTCTGCAAGACCGAGCAGGCCAGCTACGAGGCGCTCATCAGCGACGTGCGCGCGCTTTCTCCCAGCGTGATTGCCCTGTCGATCAAGGGCGCGTCCCTGGCCAGGCTGTCTTTCCTGCCGGGCCAGTACGTCAATCTCCGGGTGCCGGGCAGCGACCAGACTCGCGCCTACTCGTTCAGCTCGCTGCCGCAGGACGGCGAGGTCAGCTTCCTGATCCGCAACGTGCCGGGCGGCCTGATGAGCGGCTATCTCAGCCAGCAGGCCAGGGCCGGCGACGCCATGACCCTGACCGGACCCTTGGGCAGCTTCTACCTGCGCGAGATCCGCCGCCCGCTGTTGATGCTGGCCGGCGGCACCGGCCTCGCGCCCTTCACCGCCATGCTGGAGAAGATCGCCGAGAGCGGCAGCGCGCACCCGCTCCACCTGATCTACGGCGTCACCCACGATGCCGACCTGGTGGAGATGGACCGCCTGCAGGAGTTCGCCTCGCGCATTCCCACCTTCAGCTTCACCGCCTGCGTGGCCAGCCCGGAGAGCCACTATCCGCAGAAGGGTTACGTCACCCAGCACATCAAGCCGCACCACCTGAACGACGGCGAGGTGGACATCTACCTGTGCGGCCCGCCGCCGATGGTCGAGGCAGTCAACGGGTTCCTCCGCGAGCAGGGCATCCAGCCGGCCAATTTCCACTACGAGAAGTTCGCCGCCAGCGTCTGAACCGCCACCGCCCGTGTCCGCACGGGCGGCCCCAAGGATAGAAACGCCATGCATGAAAAACGCTTTCAAGACAGGGTCGCGGTGGTCACCGGCGCGGCCCAGGGCATCGGCCGGCGCGTCGCCGAGCGGCTGGTCGGCGAGGGCGCCCGGCTGGTCGCCGTGGACCGCTCCGAGCTGGTCCACGAACTGCAGGAACTGGGCGCCGGCCGGGTGCTGACCCTGACCGCCGACCTGGAGCGCTTCGCCGACTGCCAGGGGGTGATGACGGCGGCGGTCGAGCGCTTCGACCGCCTCGACATCCTGATCAACAACGTCGGCGGTACCATCTGGGCCAAGCCCTTCGAGCACTACGCCGAGGAACAGATCGAGGCCGAGGTGCGCCGTTCGCTGTTCCCCACCCTGTGGTGCTGCCGCGCCGCCCTGCCGGCGATGCTCGAGCAGGGCCGGGGGCCATCGTCAACGTCTCCTCGATCGCCACCCGCGGCGTCAACCGGGTGCCCTACGGCGCGGCCAAGGGCGGCGTCAACGCGCTCACCGCCTGCCTGGCCTTCGAGACCGCCGAGCGCGGCATCCGCGTCAACGCCACCGCCCCCGGCGGCACCGAGGCGCCGCCGCGGCGCATCCCGCGCAACGCCGCCGAGCCGAGCGGACAGGACAAGGCCTGGTATCAGCAGATCGTCGAGCAGACCGTCGACAGCTCGCTGATGAAGCGCTACGGGACCATCGACGAGCAGGTCGGGGCAATCCTCTTCCTGGCTTCCGACGAAGCCTCCTACATCACCGGCACGACCCTGCCGGTGGGGGCGGCGACCTGGGTTGAGGCCGGCGCTCCGCCGTCGGGCGGAGCGCGCACGTGGTTTTGCAATTACAACAACAACAGAGATCCACGCCATGCAAACGATCGATGTCAATCGCCTCATCGACGAGGCGCGCTTCAACCGCTTCCACTGGAGGGTGCTGTGCTGGTGCGCACTGCTGCTGATCTTCGACGGCTATGACCTGTTCATCTACGGGGTGGTCCTGCCGGTGTTGATGAAAACCTGGGGCCTGAGCCCGCTGGAAGCCGGCGCCCTGGGCAGCTATGCGCTGTTCGGCATGATGTTCGGCGCGCTGTTCTTCGGCCCGCTGGCCGACCGGATCGGCCGCAAGAAGGGCATCGCCATCTGCTTTGTGCTGTTCAGCGGCTTCACCGTGCTCAACGGCTTCACCCGTACCCCCACCGAGTTCGGCATCTGCCGCTTCATGGCCGGGCTCGGCATCGGCGGGCTGATGCCCAACGTGGTGGCGCTGATGAACGAATACGCGCCGAAGAAGATCCGCAGCACCCTGGTGGCCATCATGTTCAGCGGCTATTCGCTGGGCGGCATGCTTTCCGCCGGCCTCGGCATCTACATGCTGCCGCGCTTCGGCTGGGAGGCGATGTTCCAGGCCGCCGCCGTGCCGCTGATCCTCTGGTTCCTGCCCGAATCGGTCGGCTACCTGCTGCGCCAGGGCCGCAGCGAAGAGGCGCGCGCCATCCTCCGGCGCGTCGATCCTGACCGGGCACTGCAGGACGACGATGTGCTGGAGATGGCCGAGGCCAGGAGCGAGGGCGCGCCGGTGCTGCAGCTGTTCCGCGAGGGCCGCGCGCTGCGCACCCTGTCGATCTGGGTGGCGTTCTTCTGCTGCCTGCTGATGGTCTATGCGCTCAGCTCCTGGCTGCCGAAGATGATGGCCAGTGCCGGCTACAGCCTCGGCTCCAGCCTGTCGTTCCTGCTGGCGCTGAACTTCGGCGCGGTGTTCGGCGCCATCGGCGGCGGCTGGCTGGGCGACCGGCTGAACCTGCCCAGGGTGCTGGTGGCGTTCTTCGCCGTCGCCGCCCTGTCGATTGGCCTGCTCGGCTTCAAGAGCCCGACGCCGGTGCTCTACAGCCTGATCGCCATCGCCGGCGCGACCACCATCGGCTCGCAGATCCTGCTCTACGCCTGCGCCGCGCAGTTCTACGCCATGGCCATCCGCTCCACCGGTCTGGGCTGGGCCTCGGGGATCGGCCGCAACGGCGCCATCGTCGGCCCGCTGCTCGGCGGGGCGCTGGTCGGCATGAGCCTGCCGCTGCAGGTGAACTTCATCGCCTTCGCCATCCCCGGCCTGGTCGCGGCCATCGCCATGACCCTGTTCTGCGCGCACCGGCAGGCGACCGGCGCTGCGGCCGGCGAGGCGCTGGCATAACGGGGGAAGAGGCGGCGGAGGGAGGCAAGGGGCTGCCGGGTCTGTTTGTGCGCCTTCCTTCTGCCGCCTGACGAAAGTTGTTTCGGAAACGGGAAATAAACACGGCACCGTTAATCAAGGCAGCCGAACAGAAGCCGGTATTGCTGCGCCCTGAAAATATATTGCCAATATCTGCCTGCAAGTGCGCCCGAAAACTTCCAAGGCACTTCTTACAATAACAACAAGAGACACATCATGAAGCGAAAACTGCAATTCGCTATAACGCTTGCGACGGCCGGCGGCATTCCGGCAGCAATGGCCGAAAGTGGCTTCGTCGAAGACTCCACCGCCACCCTGCAACTGCGCAATTATTATTTCATGCGCGACTTCTCCGATATCCAGGGACGCAACCGGCAGTCCAAGGCGGAGGAGTGGGCGCAGGGCTTCATCCTCAACTTCAAGTCCGGTTATACCCAGGGACCGGTCGGCTTCGGCCTCGACGCGCTCGCCCTGGTGGGCGTCAAGCTCGACAGCAGCCGCGACCGCGCTGGCACCGGCCTGCTGCCGGTGCACGACGACGGCGAGGCCGCCGACGAGTATTCCCGCCTGGGGCTGACGCTGAAGACCCGCTTCTCCAACACCGAGCTGCGCTTCGGCGAGCAGACGCCGAACCTGCCGATCCTGGCGCACACCGACAACCGCCTGCTGCCGCAGACCTACCAGGGCACGACCCTGACTTCCCGGGAGATCCCCGGGCTGACCCTGCAGGCCGGCCGGCTGAACTCGGCCAGCATGCGCAACTCGACCGACGACGGCGAGATGACCGCGCTGATCATCAACGACCCGATCAACCCCAGGCGCCTGGCCCACGTCACGGGCGATCACTACAACTACCTCGGCGGCGACTACAGCTTCAACGCCAACCGCACCACGCTGAGTTTCTGGCAGGGCCAGCTGGAGGACATCTACCAGCAGCGCTTCTACGGCATCAGGCATGCCCTGCCGCTGGGTGCCTGGACCCTGGCTGCCGACATCGGCTACTACACCGCCCAGGACGACGGCAACACCGACGCCGGCAGCCTCGACAACCAGCTGCTGTACGGGCTGTTCTCGGCCAAATACCAGGGCCATACCTTCTTCGTCGGCTACCAGGGCGTCTACGGCGACGACGGCTTCCTGCGCATCGGCGACACCCTCTCGCCGCTCGGCAACGAACTGCCGACCTACCAGTTCTCCGCGCCGGACGAGCGCTCCTGGCAGATCCGCCACGACTTCGACTTCGCCACCCTCGGCCTGCCCGGCCTGACCAGCACCCTGCGCTACGTCCAGGGCGACAACGTCGACACCGGGCCGCGCGGCTTCGAGGGCGAGGAGTGGGAGCGCGACCTGGACCTGGCCTACACCGTCCAGAGCGGCCCGTTGAAGAACGTCAGCATCCGCTGGCGCAACGCGATCGCCCGTTCCAACTACGCCAGCGACATCGACGAGAACCGCATCATCATCAACTACGCGATCAAGTTGTTTTAGCCGCTGTTATTAGGCGCTCCCTGTAGGGGGGCAACTAACACCAGACCCTATGGATATATGAAGTTGCAAGAAACAGGCTGCCGTACTGTTCCGTACAACGTTTCCGAATTTTCAGGGTTATCTGCTCGGGAGGACAAGGCATAAATGCGCAACAGACTGTTGTCGTTTTGGTTGATGATCGAAAAAGAGCGTTTTTTCGTTTTCGGCCAACCATGCCCGATTGAAAACCGGATATCCGGCAAGAGCATTTGCTCGAACTTGGGCCGGCAACTTCCGCCCGCGCAACAAGGCAATTGCCTGATTTGCCGAAAGTTCTTCGGCAGTCGCGAAGAACGCAATGCGACGATGCCTTTAAGGCATCGTTTGGTGACTAGATTCGATTGGACGGCATTGCTGCCCCTGTTTACCTTCCAGCCACTCCCGACGCGTTCCGCTCCTGGCGGGCGCCTCGCTACCGACACCCCTTTCGCCATTCACGCTTAGCCCGCAGGAAAACCACTATGCGCCAAGCCCTGCTCAACCAGTACGCCGACGAGCTCTACCGCTCGCTCAAGGACCGTCGTCCCATCGCCCCGCTGACCGAGCGCGATCCCGACCTCAGCCTGGAAGAGGCCTACCAGATCCAGCTGCGCCTGATCGCCCGGCGCCTGGACGCCGATGGCGAGACCGTGATCGGCAAGAAGATCGGCGTCACCAGCCGGGTGGTCATGGACCTGCTCAAGGTCGACCAGCCCGACTTCGGCCACCTGACCTCCGGCATGCTCCGCGCGGACGGCGCGGCCATCGAGGCCGCCGGGCTGATCGCGCCGAAGGCCGAGGGCGAGATCGCCTTCGTGCTCAAGCACGAGCTGGCCGGGCCGGGGGTGACCGTCGCCGACGTGCTGCGTGCCACCGAATACGTGGTGCCCTGCTTCGAGATCGTCGATTCGCGGATCGCCGACTGGAAAATCAAGATTCAGGACACCGTGGCCGACAACGCCTCCTCGGCGCTGTTCGTGCTCGGCGATGCCGCCGTCGATCCGCGCCGCCTGGATCTGGGCGTGGTCGGCATGACCCTCGAACTCAACGGCGAGATCGCCGCCACCGGCGCCGGCGCCGCCGCGCTGGGCCATCCGGCCAACGCCGTGGCCTGGCTGGCCAACACCCTCGGCCGCCTGGAAGTGCCGCTCAAGGCCGGCGAGGTGATCCTCTCCGGCTCCCTCTCCACCATGCTGCCGGTCAAGGCCGGCGACAACCTGCGCATCGGCATCGGCGGCATCGGCTCGGCCGGCGTGCGTTTCGTCTGACAGGAGAATTTCGATGAATCTCGACCCGCAAACCATCGAGCGCCTCGCCGCCCATCTCGACGCCGCCGAAACCGAGCGTCGCGAAGTGCACAAGATCACCGACGACTACCCGGACATGGACTGGGAGGACGCCTACGCCATCCAGGACGCCCAGCGTGCGCTCAAGGAAGCCCGCGGCGTGCGCGTCGCCGGCCTGAAGATGGGCCTGACCTCCCACGCCAAGATGCGCCAGATGGGCGTCGTCGATCCGGTCTACGGCTTCATCACCGACTACGGTGCGGTGGCCGACGGCGGCGAGATCGACACCCAGCGCCTGATCCACCCCAAGGTCGAGGCGGAGATCGCCTTCGTCACCAAGCGCCCGCTGAAGGGGCCGGGCTGCCACATCGGCAGCGTGCTGGCGGCCACCGACTTCATCCTGCCGGCGGTGGAAATCATCGACTCGCGCTACGAGAACTTCCGCTTCGACCTCAAAAGCGTGATCGCCGACAACACCTCGTCGGCGCGCTACGTCCTCGGCGGCACCTACCGCAACGCCGAAGGCATCGACCTGAAGAACCTCGGCGTGGTGATGGAGAAGAACGGCGAGGTGGTGGCCATGGCCTCCGGCGCGGCGGTGCTCGGCCATCCGGCGCAGAGCGTGGCGATGCTCGCCAACATGTTGGGCGCCCGCGGCCGGGAGATTCCCGCCGGCACCCTGATTCTCACCGGCGGGGTCACCGAGGCGGTGGCGGTGGCCGCCGGCGACAACGTCACCGTGCGCTACCAGCATCTGGGCAGCGTATCGATGCGCTTCGTATGACCGCGAGGAAGACACCATGCCCATCATGCAGGTTTACCTGATCGAAGGCCGCAGCGAAGAGCAGAAGGCCCGCCTGATCGACGCCCTGACCCGTGCCACCGTGGATGCCCTCGACGCGCCGATCGAGAGCGTGCGCGTGGTGATCACCGAGGTGCCCAACACCAACTTCGGCATCGCCGGCCAGACGGCCAAGCAGCGCGGCCGCTGAGCGTGCCGCTCGACATTCATCACAAGGACAACAAGTCGAGGTTTTCCGTGGAAAAGACATCGTCCCGTTGCAAGGTTGCGATCATCGGTTCGGGCAACATCGGCACCGACCTGATGATCAAGGTGCTGCGCCATGGCCAGCACCTGGAAATGGGCGCCATGGTTGGTATCGACCCGGCATCCGACGGCCTGGCGCGCGCCAAGCGGCTCGGCGTCGCCACCACCGCGCAAGGCGTGGAGGGCCTCCTGGCGCTGCCGGAGTTCAAGGACATCGGCATCGCCTTCGACGCCACCTCGGCCGGCGCGCATGCCCGTCACAACGAGCTGCTGCAGGCCCACGGGGTGAAGGTCATCGACCTGACCCCGGCGGCCATCGGCCCCTACGTGGTCCCGGCGATCAACCTGGATGCCGAGCTCGATGCGCCGAACATCAACATGGTCACCTGCGGCGGCCAGGCGACCATCCCGATGGTCGCCGCGGTGTCGCGCGTGGCCCAGGTCCACTACGCCGAGATCGTCGCCTCGATCGCCTCGAAATCCGCCGGTCCCGGCACCCGCGCCAACATCGACGAGTTCACCGAGACCACCTCCACGGCCATCGAGGTGATCGGCGGGGCGCGCAAGGGCAAGGCGATCATCGTCCTCAACCCGGCCGAGCCGCCGCTGATCATGCGCGACAGCGTGTTCGTGCTCTCCGAGGCGGTCGACCGGGACGCCATCGCCGCCAGCGTCGCGGAGATGGTCGCCAGCGTGCAGCGCTACGTGCCGGGCTACCGGCTCAAGCAGGAAGTGCAGTTCGACCTGCTCGAAACGCCGGTCAACGTGCCCGGCGTGGGCCTGGTGGCGGGGCTCAAGACCTCGATCTTCCTCGAGGTGGAAGGCGCCGCCCACTACCTGCCGGCCTATGCGGGCAACCTCGACATCATGACCTCGGCGGCGCTGTCCTGCGCCGAGCGGATGGCCGAGCGCGGCAAGGTACGGGTGCTGCCTTCGGCGTTGGTTTAGACGGTGGACCGGGCTCGCGGGAGAAGGCCATGAATCGACTGTATCGGGTCCTCGAGCGGGTCAGTGGAGAAGTGCTTGAAGTGCGGCCTGGCGAATCGTTGCTGCGCGCCATGGAACGCCAGGGGAAGCGGTGCATTCCGGTCGGTTGCCGGGGCGGCGGTTGCGGAGTCTGCAAGGTCCGGGTGGTTGCCGGCCGGTTCGACTTCGGCGCCATGAGTTGCCGCCACGTAAGTGCCGACGAGCGCGGTCAGGGCCTGGCCCTGGCCTGCCGGCTGTTTCCCCTGGGCGATGCCGAGATACAGGCGTGCGGCGAGGCAGTCCGGGCGGCTCCAGAACAACAATAGGTGTCATCATGAAAAAAGGTGTAATGCGTCCGGGCCATATCCAGCTGCGCGTGCTGGACCTGCAAGCTGCCCTGCAACACTACGTCGATCTGCTCGGGCTGATCGAAATGGACAGGGACGAGCAGGGCCGCGTCTATCTCAAGGGCTGGACCGAAGTCGACCGGTTCTCGGTGGTGCTGCGCGAGGCCGACGAGCCGGGCATGGACTTTCTCGGCTTCAAGGTCGTCGACGATGCCACCCTCTGCCGCTTGAGCGAGGAGCTGGCCGCCTTCGGCTGCCCGGTGGAGAGTCTGCCGGCCGGCGAGCTCAAGGGCTGCGGCCGGCGCATCCGCTTCGAGGCGCCCTCCGGCCACCGCTTCGAGCTGTTCGCCGAGAAGGAGCAGACCGGCAAGTGGGGCGTCTCCGAGGTCAACCCGGAAGCCTGGCCGCGCGGCCTGCAGGGCATGAAGGCGACCCGCTTCGACCATTGCCTGCTGTACGGCGTCGAGCTGCCGGAGACCCTGCGCCTGTTCACCGAGGTGCTCGGCTTCAGCCTCGCCGAGCAGGTGCTCGACGAGGCGGGCAAGCGCGTCGCCCAGTTCCTCACCGTCGGCATGAAGGCCCACGACGTGGCCTTCATCCAGCACCCGGAGAAGGGCCGCTTCCACCACGCCTCGTTCTTCCTCGAGAGCTGGGAGGACGTGCTGCGCGCCGCCGACCTGATCAGCATGAGCGGCACCTCGCTGGACATCGGCCCGACCCGCCACGGCCTGACCCACGGCAAGACCATCTATTTCTTCGATCCCTCGGGCAACCGCAACGAGGTGTTCTGCGGCGGCGACTACCACTACCCGGACCATCCGCCGGTGACCTGGACCGCCGACCAGTTGGGCAAGGCGATCTTCTACCACGACCGCCAGCTCAACGAACGCTTCCTCACCGCCCTGACCTGATTCCAGATTTCACGAGATTGAGCCCATGAAAGAGATCAAGCACTTCATCGACGGCCAGTACGTCGGCTCGGCGAGCGGCAAGCTGTTCGACAACGTCAACCCGGCCAACGGCCAGGTGATCGCCAGGATCCACGAAGCCGGCGAGGCCGAGGTGGACGCCGCGGTCAAGGCCGCCCGCGCCGCCCTCAAAGGCCCCTGGGGCAAGATGAGCGTGCAGGAGCGCTGCGAGATCCTGCACCGCGTCGCCGACGGCATCACCGCGCGCTTCGACGAGTTCCTCGAGGCCGAGTGCCAGGACACCGGCAAGCCGAAGTCGCTGGCCAGCCACATCGACATTCCGCGTGGCGCGGCCAACTTCAAGGTGTTCGCCGACCTGGTGAAGAATGTGCCCACCGAGGCCTTCGAGATGGCCACCCCGGACGGCAGCGGCGCGCTCAACTACGGCGTGCGCCGGCCCAAGGGGGTGATCGGCGTGATCAGCCCGTGGAACCTGCCGCTGCTGCTGATGACCTGGAAGGTCGGCCCGGCGCTGGCCTGCGGCAACACCGTGGTGGTCAAGCCGTCCGAGGAAACCCCGAGCACCACCGCATTGCTCGGCGAGGTGATGAACGCCGCCGGCGTGCCGGCCGGCGTATACAACGTGGTGCACGGCTTCGGCGGCGACTCGGCCGGCGCCTTCCTCACCGCCCACCCGGACGTCGACGGCATCACCTTCACCGGCGAAACCGGCACCGGCGAAACCATCATGCGCGCCGCGGCCAAGGGCGTGCGCCAGGTGTCGCTGGAGCTGGGCGGCAAGAACGCCGGCATCGTCTTCGCCGATTGCGACTTGGACAAGGCCATCGAGGGCACCCTGCGCTCGGCCTTCGCCAACTGCGGTCAGGTCTGCCTGGGCACCGAGCGCGTCTACGTAGAGCGGCCGATCTTCGAGGCGTTCGTCGCCCGCCTGAAGGCCGGCGCCGAGGCGCTGACGATCGGCGAGCCGAACGATCCGAAGGCCAACTTCGGTCCGCTGGTCAGCCACAAGCACCGCGAGAAGGTCCTCAGCTACTACCAGAAGGCTGCCGACGAGGGCGCCACCATCGTCACCGGCGGCGGCGTGCCGGACATGCCTTCGCACCTGGCCGGCGGCGCCTGGGTGCAGCCGACCATCTGGACCGGCCTGAAGGACGATTCGCCGGTGGTCACCGAGGAGATCTTCGGGCCCTGCTGCCACATCCGCCCGTTCGATACCGAGGAAGAAGCCATCGAGCTGGCCAACAGCCTGCCCTACGGCCTGGCCTCGGCGATCTGGACCGAGAACGCCTCGCGCGCCCACCGTATCGCCGGGCAGATCGAGGCCGGCATCGTCTGGGTCAACAGCTGGTTCCTGCGCGACCTGCGCACCGCCTTCGGCGGTGCCAAGCAGTCGGGCATCGGTCGCGAAGGCGGGGTGCACTCGTTGGAGTTCTATACCGAGCTGAAGAACGTCTGCGTGAAGCTGTGAGACAGACACCCGTCAAGGAAAGCGGCGCCCGTGGCGCCGCTTGAGGAGAGCCAAGATGACTTTCGATCCGAACAAGAAGCTGTACATCTCCGACGTGACCCTGCGCGACGGCAGCCACGCCGTGCGTCACCAGTACTCGATCCAGAACGTGCAGGACATCGCCCGCGCGCTGGACAAGGCCAAGGTCGACTCCATCGAGGTCGCCCACGGCGATGGCCTGCAGGGCTCGAGCTTCAACTACGGCTTCGGCGCCCACAGTGACATCGAGTGGATCGAGGCGGTGGCCGAGGTGGTCAGCCACGCCAGGATTGCCACCCTGCTGCTGCCGGGCATCGGCACGGTGCACCATCTCAAGGAAGCCTACGAGGCCGGCGCCCGCGTGGTGCGGGTCGCCACCCATTGCACCGAGGCCGACGTGTCCCGCCAGCACATCGCCTATGCGCGCGAGCTGGGCATGGACACCGTGGGCTTTCTGATGATGAGCCACATGACCAGCCCGCAGAACCTCGCCGTGGAAGCCAAGAAGATGGAGAGCTACGGCGCCACCTGCATCTACGTGGTCGACTCCGGCGGCGCGCTGAGCATGCAGGACGTGCGCGAGCGCTTCCGCGCGGTCAAGGACGTGCTGGACCCGGCCACCCAGACCGGTATCCACGCCCACCACAACCTGTCGCTCGGGTGGCCAACTCCATCGTCGCCGTGGAGGAGGGCTGCGACCGCATCGACGCCAGCCTCGCCGGGATGGGCGCCGGCGCCGGCAACGCGCCGCTGGAGGTGTTCATCGCCGCGGCCGAGCGCCTGGGCTGGAACCACGGCACCGACCTCTACACCCTGATGGACGCCGCCGACGAGATCGTCCGTCCGCTGCAGGACCGCCCGGTGCGGGTCGACCGCGAGACCCTGGCCCTCGGCTACGCCGGGGTCTACTCGAGCTTCCTGCGCCACGCCGAGGTGGCGGCGAACAAATACGGCCTGAGCACCGTGGACATCCTCGTCGAACTGGGCAAGCGGCGGATGGTCGGCGGCCAGGAAGACATGATCGTCGACGTGGCCCTGGATCTGCTGCGCCAGCGGGGCGAGGTTGCCCGCCAGGCTTCCGCGTAACGCACAACCGTTCCGCCCGGCGGCGCCGCGGCGGTTTTTCGATCCCGGGAGCGGTTTCGCTTCCGGGCCTTTTTTGCCAAGACAGGAAGCGAACCCGATGAAACCTTCTCTGCGCCGGGCCGACAGCATCAACCTGGCCCTGGCCATGCACGCCCTGCGGGCGGCGCTCGACCAGGCCACGGCGCTGTCGGTGCGGGTCAGCATCGCCGTGGTCGACGCGGCCGGCCAGCCGATCCACACCGCGCACATGGACGGCGCGCCGCTGCACTGCCGGAACATCGCCCTGAACAAGGCGCTGACCGCCGTCGGCTTCGCGGCGCCGACGCGGGTCTGGGAGGAGCGCCTGGCCGGGATGTCTGATGCCGTCCGCCAGGGTCTGCCGCTGCAGCCGCGCATGGCGCTGTTCGGCGGCGGCGAGCCTTTTCTGTTCGAGGGGGCGGCAGTGGGCGCCATCGGCGTCTCGGGCGCTTCCGAGCAGCAGGACGAGCAGTGCGCCCAGGCGGCGCTGCACGCCGTGCTGGCCCTGCTGGATGCGCCTTCGGCATAGCGCGCCGCCGCGCTTTTCCGTGGTCGCTTTCGGCGGCGGCGGAACTGGGCGGCTGCTTTTTCCGGCGCACGCAAAAACGGCGAGGGGGTTGGCCTCGCCGTTTTTGCTTCCTTACGTCCCTGTGCTCGTCGTCCTGACGAAGTAGCCGCATCCTGCGACTGTCCCTCTGGCCGCCATCCGTGGTCGGCCTGCGTCGATCCTTCGACGTCTTGGTGGGATTCAATCTACGCCGGTGGCCGTTCCGAACCAATGGGGAGAGCGCTCGATCTGCTGTAGGCGATGGCTTACGGCACGGGACTCCCCTGTCATACTGCGCGGCTTTTTTCATCGTCAGTCCGGGGCCACGAGCTTCGAGGGGGCCCGGACGGGGTTGCAGCATGAGTGGTGTCGATTGATGACAGGTAGGAAGAAACTGCTGGAAGCAAAGGTGGTGCATGTTCCCGACGGGGATACCTTGAGGGCGAACTGTGGCGACGGCCTGACCGTGGTGGTGCGACTGTGCAGCATCGATACCCCGGAGCAGGCTCAGCCCTATGGTGCGGAGGCGAGAGCGGCGCTGGCGGCGATGGTGCTCAACAAGAGCGTCAGGATCGAGCAGACGGCCCGGGATCGCTATGGCCGCATTGTCGGCAGGGTCTTTCGCGGGCGTACGTTTGTCAACGAGGAGATGGTCAGGCATGGCCATGCCTGGGTTTACCATGACTATTCCAGGGAGCCGGAATTTGCCCGGCTGGAGGAGCGGGCACGCAAGGCCAGGCAAGGGCTGTGGGCCCTGCCGAAGGCAAAGCGCGTGCCGCCGTGGGAGTGGCGCAAGCTCGGGAAGGGGAAAGCTCGGCCAGTTGAAAAGGGCTGGAACCCATGGCCATGGATGCTGGCGGCGGGTGCACTGATAGGCGGCGCCTACCTGTGGATGACGGGGCGTCTGGACATTCTTCAGTGGATTCCGGACGAGATCTTTCGGTTTTCGACGGCTGGACAGGCCCATCTCCCGGCACAGCGGTCGCTTTGTTGATGCAGGCCGACCGAGAGCACGGCATGCGAGGACGATGGTTCTCACGGCGGGACATCCGGGTCGCGAGGCGCACGGCGGGGAGGGCTGCAAGACGTACGGCTTGCGGCTGATGCCGGGGAGATTTCTGCCGTGGCGGCGAAGCGGAGCGATACGGGGGAGGAGAGGGGAAGCGGGCCTTTCAGGCGGCCAGAAGGACAAAAGCCTCCCGGTCGTCGGACCGGAAGGCTTCGCGGCGGTAGCTGCCCTTGCCCTTCTTCGGTTGTTCCTGGCGGCAGCGGAACAGCGGTTGGGCGACCAGGGATTTGGCCTTGTTCGGCCGGGAAGGGGATTTCTTGGCCATAGCGTCCTCCTGTAGACCCGCTCCGTGCGGGCGCGCGCATCATGCGCGGCTGGTCAAAAAATGTCCAGCGGTGCGGGCGTTTGGCTCCGTTCGTCCGTCCAGGCCCTTGCTGCCCGATACCCGGACGGTCCGACTGGCATTTGCCTGATGGACGGACTATATGCAGGTAATGCCCACCACAACAAAAACAAGGATGAAGTAGAAATGGAGTTTTCCAACCAACAGAAGCTGATCATCACCCTGCTCACCGATATCCACGCCCGTCTCGGGATCGACAACAGCGTCGACCCGCGCTTCGTGCAACGGATGGTCCAGGGCGGTCACGGCTGGGCGCTGGGCTGGGCCTACCCCGGCTTGTTCGATGACGCCATCGAGCCGCCGGAGGCCGTCACCTTCGTCGCCGAGGTGCTGACCATGTGGGAGGCCATCGAGGAGACCTATGCCGGGTTCGATCGGGCCCGGAAAGACCGGTTGGCCGAGTTGGCCCCGACCTTCGGGCGCGACCCGCAGTTTCGCGGCTTCGATGGCAGCCATGAGGCCGATCTGCGGAGGATCGTCCATGTCCTCGTGGATGACCTGGGCCGCTGGCCGATCTTCAAGGGGCGCGATACCGACTCGCACAGGATCCTGGCCGACGGCTATCGGCGGATGCTGGAGGTGTACGCGCGCATCGCGGACTCCGGCGGCGAGTCCTCGCTGTCGGTAGAGGCGCTGGCGGAAATACTGAACGCAAAAATCATCCCGAAAAGCGGCATGGAACTGGACGCCAATGTGCTGCGCTGGGCCTGACCCGTCTGTTCTGTGACGCCGCTTTTAAGACAAGCCCCGATATCCGGGGCTTTTTTCTGGCTCCCCGATTCCCTGGCACCCCGGCGGAAATGCCGCAGGGGCCGCCGCGCATCTCAGCTTTCCGGCGGCAGCTGCAGGCGCTGGCCGGCGATGGCCAGGGTCAGCCGGGCGAGGCCGTTCCACGGCTCGCCCTCGGCCTGGCCCTTGATCTGCGCGTCGATCAGCTGGGCGTCGCGCAACAGCTGGTTCCAGCGGGCCGCCGGATGGCGCTGCAGGGCCTTGGCCAGCAGCGGCCGGCGCTTTTCCCAGACCGGCGGGCGCGTTTGCGCGAAGGCCTTTTCCAGCGGCACGCCCTGGGCGTACTGCTGGGCCAGGCCGGCCAGCTGGCGCAGTTCGCGGGCCAGCGCCCAGAGGATCACCGGCGTCTCCACGCCTTCGCCGCGTAGCCCCTCGAGCATGCGCAGGGCATGGGCGGCCTGGCCGGCGAGGGCGGCGTCGAGCAGACCGAAGACGTCGAAGCGGGCGCTGTCGGCCACCGCCGCCTGCACGGTGTCGGCACCGACCTGGTTGTCCTCGGCGAGCAGCTTGAGCTTCTCGATCTCCTGGGCGGCGGCCAGCAGGTTGCCTTCGACGCGGGCGGCGATCAGTTCCACCGCCTCCTGGCTGGCGGCCAGCCCGGCCTGGGCCAGGCGCTGGCGGATCCACTGCGGCAGCTGCTGGGCGTCGACCGGCCAGATCTGAACGAATTGCACTTGCGCGCCGTCGAGCAGCGCCTTGGCCCACTTGCTCTTCTGGGTGGCGGCGTCGAGCCTGGGCAGGGCGATCAGCAGCAGGCTGTCCTCGGCGGGCCGCGCCAGGTATTCGAGCAGCGCCGCGGCGCCCTTGTCGCCGGGCTTGCCATTGGCGATGCGCAACTCCAGCAGACGTTTCTCGGCGAACAGCGAGAGGCTGGCGCTGGCCGCGTAGAGCTGGTTCCAGTCGAAGTTGGCGTCGGCGTTGAACACCTGGCGCTCGCTGAAGCCCTGGGCGCGGGCGGCGGCGCGGATGGCATCGCAGGCCTCCTGGCAGAGCAGCGGCTCGTCGCCGCTGACCACGTAGACGGGGGCCAGGGCATCCTTGAGCTGTTTGGGCAGTTGGGCGGGGGCGAGTTTCATGCGGAGAGGGGCGGGGCCGCGGCCCCGCCCGGCGGCGTCAGGGCAGGAGGGCGGGCGGCAGCAGTTCGAGCGGCGACTGCTGCGGCGCGTTCTGCTGTTCTTCCTGGGCGCGGCGTGCCGCTTCCGCGGCCTGAGCCTCGGCCTGGGCGCGCTCCTTGGCAGCCTGCTCCATCTGGGCGATGCGGTCCGGAGTGAGCTGCTGCAGGCGCAGGATCAACTGCTGGACCATCTCGCGGCGCATTTCCTCGCGCAGCTGCTGGGCCTCCTGGGTCGAGCCGGTGATGTTGTTCTGGTCGTGGACGTAGACCTTCTGCACCTTCAGCTCGTTGTTGCCGAGCAGTTGCTTGTGGGCGTCGAGCAGCTCGTATGCGAGGGTGGTGCTCAGCTCGTATTCCATGCTGCGTGAGGTGCTGGTGTAGCTGGCGGTGCGGCGTTCCTCTTTCTCGCTGGTCAGCACCAGCTCGTAGGGCGCGCCGGGATAGACCTTGACGCCGCTGGCTTCGAGCTGCTTGCGCAGCATCCGCTGGGTCTCGCCGTAGGCATTGCGGGCACTCAGGTTGAGCTCCTTGAGGGCAATGTTCCCGGTGCCGCCGGTGCCGCGCAGCTGGAAGCCGCAGGCGCCGAGCAGGCCGGTCAGGGCGATGAGCGCGAGGCTTCGTTTGATCATCTGGTTTCCCCTTCAGTGACCGGCGGCTTCTTGCCGCCGGAACGGCGCATCAGTTGGCGACGATGTTGACCAGCTTGCCCGGCACCACGATGACCTTGCGGATGGCCAGACCCTCGGTGAAGCGCAGCACGTTCTCGTTGGCGCGGGCGGTAGCCTCGACCTCCTCGCGGGAGGCGGCGGCGGGCACCTGGATTTCCCCGCGCAGCTTGCCGTTGACCTGCACCACCAGGGTCAGGGTGTCCTGCACCAGGGCCGACTCGTCTACCGCCGGCCAGGCGGCGTCGATGATCAGGCCGTCCTTGCCGAGCGCCTCCCAGAGCGCGTGGCAGATGTGCGGGGTGATCGGCGCCAGCAGCAGGGCCACGGTCTCCAGGCCTTCCTGGAGCAGGGCGCGGTCCTGTTCGCCGGCGCTCGGCGCCTTCTCCAGCACGTTCATCAGGGTCATCACCTGGGCGATGGCGGTGTTGAACTTGTGGTGCTGGCCGACATCCTGGCTGGCCTGCTTGATGGCCAGGTGGATGGCGCGGCGGATCTCTTTCTGGGCATCCGAGAGCCGGGCCTTGTCCAGCGCGCCCGGCAGGCCGGCGCCCACATGGCTCTGGGCCAGGCGCCAGACCCGGCGCAGGAAGCGGCTGGCGCCCTCGACGCCGGCGTCGGACCACTCCAGGGAGAGTTCCGGCGGGGCGGCGAACATCATGAACAGGCGGCAGGTGTCGGCGCCGTAGGCGTCGATCATCGCCTGCGGGTCGACGCCATTGTTCTTCGACTTGGACATCTTCTCGGTGCCGCCGATTTCCACCGGCAGGCCGTCGGACTTGAGCTTGGCGCCGATCACCTTGGCCTTGGCGTCGCGCTCGACTTCCACGTCGGCCGGGTTGAACCAGTCCTTGCCGCCGTTCTCCAGGGTGCGGTAGTAGGTCTCGGCGACCACCATGCCCTGGGTCAGCAGGTTCCTGAACGGCTCGTTGGAGGACACCAGGCCCTCGTCGCGCATCAGCTTGTGGAAGAAGCGCGCGTAGAGCAGGTGCAGGATGGCGTGCTCGATGCCGCCGATGTACTGATCCACCGGCAGCCAGTGGTTGGCCGCTTCGGGATCGACCATGCCGCCGGCGTATTGCGGCGAGGCGTAGCGGGCGTAGTACCAGGACGACTCGACGAAGGTGTCCATGGTGTCGGTTTCGCGCTTGGCCGGCTTGCCGCACTTCGGGCAGCTGCATGCGTAGAATTCCGGCATCTTGGCCAGCGGACTGCCGGTGCCGTCCGGCACCACGTCCTCGGGCAGCACCACCGGCAGCTGGTCTTCCGGTACCGGCACGTCGCCGCAGCTGTCGCAGTGGATGATCGGGATCGGGCAGCCCCAATAGCGCTGACGGCTGATGCCCCAGTCGCGCAGGCGGAACTGGGTCTTGCGCGCGCCGTGGGCGGCGCTTTCCAGGTCGGCGACGATGGCGTCGAAGGCTTCGGTGAAGCTCTTGCCGTCGTATTTGCCGGAGCCCACGGTAGTCAGGCCTTCCTTGTCGGCGTACCAGGCCTGCCATTCGCTGGCGCTGAAGTCCCTGCCTTCGGCGGCGTAGACCTGCTTGATCGGCAGACCGTACTTGTTGGCGAACTCGAAGTCGCGCTCGTCGTGAGCCGGCACGGCCATCACCGCACCCTCGCCGTAACCCCAGAGCACGTAGTTGGCGACGAACACCGGCAGTTTGTCGCCGGTCAGCGGATGGACGACGAACTGGCCGGTGGCCAGCCCCTTCTTCTCCATGGTGGCCATGTCCGCCTCGGCCACCGAGCCGGCCTTGCACTCGGCGATGAAGGCCTGCAACTCAGGATTGTTTTCGGCGGCGCGCTGGGCCAGCGGGTGCTCGGCGGCGACGGCGACGTAGGTGGCGCCCATCAGGGTATCCGGGCGGGTCGAGTAGACCTTCAGCTGGCCTTCCTCACCGACGGAGGCTTCGTCGTAGTCGAAGACAATGTCGGCGCCGAAGCTCTTGCCGATCCAGTTGCGCTGCATGGTCTTGACCTGCTCGGGCCAGCCGCTCAGCTCGTCGAGGCTCGCCAGCAGTTCTTCCGCATAGGCGGTGATGCGGAAGTAGTACATGGGGATCTCGCGCTTTTCGACCAGCGCGCCGGAGCGCCAGCCGCGCCCGTCGATGACCTGCTCGTTGGCCAGCACGGTCTGGTCCACCGGGTCCCAGTTGACGGTGCCGTTCTTGCGGTAGATGACGCCCTTCTCGAACAGCCGGGTGAACAGCCACTGCTCCCAGCGGTAGTAGTCCGGCTTGCAGGTGGTGACCTCGCGCGACCAGTCGATGCCCAGGCCCAGGCTTTTCAGCTGGGACTTCATGTAGGCGATGTTCTCGTAGGTCCACTTGGCCGGTGCCACCTGGTTCTTCATCGCGGCGTTTTCCGCCGGCATGCCGAAGGCGTCCCAGCCCATCGGCTGCAGCACGTTGCGGCCCTGCATGCGCTGGTAGCGGGCGATCACGTCGCCGATGGTGTAGTTGCGCACGTGCCCCATGTGCAGCTTGCCGCTGGGGTAGGGGAACATCGACAGGCAGTAGAAGGTGTCCTTGCCGGGCTGCTCGCGCACTTCAAAGGACTTCTGGGCATCCCAGAGGGACTGCGCGGCGGCTTCGATCTCGCGGGGCTGATACTGTTCGTGCATGGTCTGCTGGCGCTGGAAAAGAGGGCGTGGAAAACCCGGTAGCATACATGAGCGGCCTTGACCATGGGAAACGCCGGGCCGGCGCGGGCGCCGCCCGCTGGCGCTCCGCTGCCGTTGGTCGCGGCGGCAAACCGCGGCGGGGACGGGCGCTAAGCTCAGGGAAAGAGGCCGCTTTTCCCGACGTCGAGGTGTGGGATGGACGAAGCGAGCGTGCGTGGCGGACTGTACCGGCGCCTGATCGAGCGGATCGCCTGCGCTCTCGCCGGAGCCGAGGCCTCAGGCTGGCGGGGTGGTATGGTGCCGGCCGTGCTGGAGCTGCACGATCTGTCGTCTGCCGAACGGGCATTCATCCGCGCCTGGCTGCGCCAGGACCTGCAGTGGCTGCGCGGCTGGCAAGCGGCGGCCGAGGAGCTGGCGCTGCTCGAGCGCCAGCAGCGTGCCCATCTCTTCGTGCCGAGGGAGCGTCCCGCCGCGCCACCGCGGCTTCGCCCGCTGCGCCATGCCCACTTGCTCTGCGCCCTGTGCGGTCGGGCCGTGCGCTGGCGGCGCGCCGGCAGCATCGCGGCCTGTCCGGTCTGCGCTTCGCGGCTGTTCCGGGTCGCTCGGCGGTGCCGCTCGGGTTAGGCTCTGCGCCTCGCCTGGAGGTGCCGATGCCGTTTCGCTACCTGTTCAAACAACTCCTGCTGCCGCCGTCCGGCCTGCTCCTTCTGCTGGCGCTCGGCTGGTGGCTGCGCCGCCGTGCGCCGCGGACGGCCGGGTTGTGCTTCGTGCTCGGCGCGGGCGGGTTGTGGCTGCTCAGCCTGCCGGTGACGGTGGAATGGGCGGCACGGGCCATCGAGCGCGAGCCGGCGCTGGACGCGGCGCAGTGGCCGCAGCTGGCGCAGCGTGCCGAGGCCATCGTGGTGCTGGGCGGCGGCCGCGAGCGCGGCGATCCGGCCTGGGGCGGCGACCAGCCGAGTCCGCTGGCGCTCGAGCGGCTGCGCTACGCCGCGCGCCTGGCCAAGGCCTCGGGTCTGCCGTTGCTGGCCAGCGGCGGCCTGCATTTCGGCGCGCCGCCCAGCGAGGCGGCGCTGCTCGGCGAGGTGCTGGAGAAGGACCATGGTCTGACGCTGCGCTGGCGCGAGGAGCGCAGCCGCACCACCTGGGAGAATGCCCGCTACAGCGCCGAACTGCTGCAGGCGCAGGGCATCCGCCGGGTGGTGCTGGTGACCCAGGCCTGGCACATGCCGCGGGCGCGCTGGTGCTTCGAGCGGGCCGGCTTTGCGGTGGTGCCGGCCCCGGCGGGCTTCCTCGGCGTGCCCAACGGGCGCCCGCTGGGCGGCTGGCTGCCGGAGGGGCGGGCGCTGTGGCAGAGCGGCCTGCTGCTCAACGAGGCGCTGGGACAACTGGCCTATCCGCTGCTCTACCGCTGAGCCTCGACGGCCGGGCTGGCCGCGGCGCGTTCGGCGCGTCGGCGCAGCAGCGCCCAGCAGAGCAGCAGGGCGGCGAGGGTCGCCAGCGGCCAGGCGCGCCACTGCAGGTAGGGGGTGAGGCCCCGCATCGGCGTCACCTCGCCGTAGAGCACGGCGCGCTGGAACTGCGGCAGCCGCTCGGTGATCCGCCCGAAGGGATCGATCAGCGCGGTGACGCCGTTGTTGGTGGTGCGGATCATCCAGCGGCCGGCTTCCAGGGCGCGCATCTGCGCCATCTGCAGGTGCTGCAGGGGACCGATGGAGGTGCCGAACCAGGCGTCGTTGCTGATGGTGAGCAAGAGATCGCTCTGCGCGGCCAGGCCGGCGGCGAACTCCGGATAGACCACCTCGTAGCAGATGTAGGGGGCGATTCGCCAGCCGCGGGCCTGCAGTAGCGGCTGGTCGGCCGGGCCGCGGGCGAAGTCGGACATCGGCAGGTCGAAGAAGGCGATCAGCCCGCGCAGCAGCTCCTGCAGCGGCACGTACTCGCCGAAGGGCACCAGCTTCTGTTTCAGGTAGGTGCCCGCGCCTTCGCCGGCCACGACGATGCCGTTGTAATAGCGCGGCTCGCCCTGGGCGTTGTGCTGGCGGATCGGCACCCCGGTGAGCAGCGCGATGTTGCGCGGACGGGCGTAGCGGTCGAGGCCGGCGAGGTAGTCCTCGGCGTACTCCTTGAGGATCGGCACCGCGGTTTCCGGCCAGACCACCAGGTCGACCGCCGCGGCGCGCTGCAGGGTGAGGTCGCGGTAGAGCATCAACTGGGCGCTGAGCTGTTCCGGGTCCCATTTGAGGTTCTGCGGCACGTTGCCCTGCACCGCGGCGAGCTTCAGCGGCGCACCGGCCGGCGCGGTCCAGGCGTGTCCCTTGAGCGCCAGGCCGGCACCCCAGGGGGCGAGCAGCAGGCCGAGGGCGCCGACCAGCGCCAGCGGCCGGCGCATCAAGCGCGGCAGGTTGACCGAGAGCGCCGCGGACAGCGCCAGGGCGAAGGACAGCAGCCAGACCCCGCCCAGCGGCGCCAGGCCGGCGAGCGGGCCGTCGAGCTGGCTGTAGCCGGCGTAGAGCCAGGGAAAGCCGGTGAGGAACCAGCCGCGAAAACCCTCCAGGGCCAGCCAGAGGGCGGCGAAACCCAGCGCGTCGGTCAGCGGCGCTTCGCTCCGGCGCAGCCAGCGGCTCCACAGCCAGGCGGGCAGGGCGAAGAAGAACGCCAGGGCGAGCATCAGCGCCAGGGTGAGCAGGCCGGCCAGCGGCAGCGAGGCGGCGCCGTAGTCGTGGATGCTGATATAGATCCAGCTGGTGCCGGCGGCGTAGAGGCCGAAGCCGTAGCACCAGCCGCGCCACAGCGCCGCCCGCGGCGCCAGCTCGCGCAGGCCCAGGTAGAACAGGGCGATGGACAGCAGGGCCAGCGGCCAGAAGTCGAAGGGGCCTGGGCCAGGGGCGTCAGGGCGCCGGCGGCCAGCGCCAGCAGGTTGCCCGGCCAGCCGGGGCGGGTGATCCAGCGCATCGGGATTCCTTGCTCGGAAAAGAGGCGGCGCAAGCTTAATGGAGCGGCCCGCGGCATGCCATGGCAGTCCGGTGAAAGGAAGGAGCAGGGCACCGCATTGCTGCGGTGCCCTGAAGGCTCAGTGGCGCGGCGGGGTCAGGCGCAGCAGGTGGATGCGCCGGCTGTCGGCATTCAGCACGCGGAAGTGGAAGTCGTCGAGGTCGACGGTCTCGTTGCGCTTGGGCAGATGGCCGAAGGCATGGGCCACCAGGCCGCCCAGGGTGTCGAACTCGTTGTCGGGCAGCTGGCTGCCGAAGTGCTTGTTGAAGTCCTCGATCGGCATCAGCGCCTTGATCACGAAATCGCCGCTGGGCAGCTCCTTGATGTAGCTGTCCTCCTCGACGTCGTGCTCGTCCTCGATGTCGCCGACGATCTGCTCGAGCACGTCCTCGATGGTCACCAGGCCGGCGACGCCGCCGTATTCGTCGATGACGATGGCCATGTGATTGTGGGTGCTGCGGAATTCGCGCAGCAGCACGTTCAGGCGCTTGGATTCGGGACGAAGGTCGCCGGGCGCAGCAACTGCTTGAGGTCGCAGGCGCAGGTCTCGCCGGTGCCGCGCAGCAGGAGCGGCAGCAGGTCCTTGGCGAGCAGGATGCCGACGATGTCGTCGAGGCTTTCGCCGATCACCGGATAGCGCGAGTGGGCGGCGTCGATGATGGTCGGCAGGAACTCCTGCGGCGTCTGGCCGGCCTTGACGGTGATCATCTGCGAACGCGGAACCATGATGTCGCGGACCTGCAGGTCGGCGACCTGGATGGCGCCCTCCACGATGGTCAGCGCCTCGCTGTCGAGCAGCTCGTTCTCGTGCGCCTCGTGGAGGATCTCCAGCAGTTCCTGGCGGTTGCGGGGTTCGTGGGCAAAGGCCTGGGTGAGCTTGCTCAGCCAGGATTGCCCGTTGCTCGATCGATCGTCGCTCATCTTCCTTCGCTCGTGGTGCCCGGGGATTCGGGCTGGTCGTCGCCATCGTAGGGATCGGGATAGCCCAGCTCAGCTAGCAAGTCCCGTTCCAGAGATTCCATTTCCTCGGCTTCCGCGTCTTCGATGTGGTCGTAGCCGAGCAGGTGCAGGCAGCCGTGGATCACCAGATGGGCCCAGTGGGCATCCGGCGCCTTGTCCTGTTCGGCCGCCTCGCGCTCGACCACCGGCACGCAGATCACCAGGTCGCCGAGCAGCGGGATGTCCAGCAAGCCGTCGGGCACGTCGGCCGGAAAGGACAGCACGTTGGTCGGGTAGTCCTTGTGCCGCCAGGTGCGGTTCAGCTCGCGGCCTTCCGCCTCGTCGACCAGGCGGATGGTCAGTTCGGAGTCGGCGCTGCGCTGGCGCAGGGCCAGTTCGCACCAGCGGCGGAAGTCGCTCTCGGTGGGCAGCGGCCGGGCGCTGGCCACCTGCAGGTCCAGCTCAAGCATCGCGGCGTCCTTCCGGGTACGGCTCGCCCTGCGGGCGGGGCGGATGGCGCTCCTCGAAGCGCTCGTAGGCCTCGACGATGCGCTGCACCAGCGGATGGCGCACCACGTCCTTGGGCAGGAAGCGGGTGAAGCTGATCCCTGGGATGTCCTTGAGCACTTCCATCACATGGGCCAGACCCGATTTGGTGCCGCGCGGCAGGTCGACCTGGGTGATGTCGCCGGTGATCACCGCGGTGGAGCCGAAGCCGATGCGGGTGAGGAACATCTTCATCTGTTCCAGGGTGGTGTTCTGGCTCTCGTCGAGGATGATGAAGCTGTTGTTCAGGGTGCGGCCGCGCATGTAGGCCAGCGGGGCGATCTCGATCACCTGCTTCTCGATCAGCTTGGCCACCTGTTCGAAACCGAGCATCTCGTAGAGGGCGTCGTACAGCGGGCGCAGATAGGGGTCGATCTTCTGCGCCAGGTCGCCGGGCAAAAAGCCGAGCTTCTCGCCGGCCTCCACCGCCGGGCGCACCAGAAGGATGCGCCGTACCTGCTCGCGCTCCAGGGCGTCCACCGCGCAGGCCACGGCGAGGTAGGTCTTGCCGGTGCCGGCCGGGCCGATGCCGAAGTTGATGTCGTTGTCGAGGATCGCCTTGACGTAGCGCTGCTGGTTGGCGCCGCGCGGGCGGATCAGCCCCTTGCGGGTGCGCAGGGCGACACCGGCTTCGGCCTTGGGATCGGCCAGCGCCTCCATGCCCGATTCCTGGAGATACAGGTGGACCAGCTCCAGCGACAGGTCGGCGCCGTGGGTTTCGCGGTAGAGGCGGCGCAGCAGCTGTTCGGCGGCCTGGGTGTGTTTCGGTTCGCCGAGCAGTTCGAACTGGTTGCCGCGGTTGCGGATCTCGATGTCCAGGCGCTGTTCGATCAGGCGCAGATGTTCGTCGAACTGTCCGCAGAGATTGGCGAAGCGGCGGGCTTCGAAGGGGTCGAGGGTGAAGCGACGGGGTTCTGTGGGTGCGTTCAAGGGCTTTAGAGGACAACCGTCCTGCGGCAGGGTGATGAGGAAAGGATAGCGTTGTCGATGGCGGGGGGAAGCCGGCAAGGCCCGACGAACGGCGGACCCGACGGGCGCCGCCCGCCGGGCCAGACCCTGGCGTGGGCGTCAGTCGAGCAGGCTGCCGCGCAGGGAGTGGGGCAGGGCGTCGTCGATGCGCACCTCGACGAACTGGCCGATCAGCCGCGGGTTGCTCGCCGGGAAGTTGACGATGCGGTTGTTTTCGGTACGGCCCTGGAGCATGCCCGGGTCCTTCTTCGAGTAGTCGCTGACCAGGATGCGCTGGGTGCTGCCGACCATCCGCCGGCTGATCTCGAAGCCCTGCTGGTAGATGCGGTTCTGCAGGATTTGCAGGCGCTGCTTCTTCACTTCCTCCGGGGTGTCGTCGGGCAGCTCCGCCGCCGGGGTGCCGGGACGCGCGCTGTAGACGAAGGAGAAGGAGAAGTCGAAGCCGACCTCCTCGATCAGCTTCATGGTCTGCGCGAAGTCCTGCTCGGTTTCGCCGGGGAAGCCGACGATGAAGTCCGAGCTGATGCTGATGTCCGGCACCGCCGCCTTCAGCTTGCGGATCCGCGACTTGTACTCCAGCGCAGTGTGGTTGCGCTTCATCGCCGCGAGGATCCGGTCGGAGCCGGACTGCACCGGCAGGTGGATGAACTTCACCAGCTCGGGGATCTCGGCGTGGGCCTGGATGATGGCGTCGGAGAATTCCAGCGGGTGGCTGGTGGTGTAGCGCAAACGGTCGATGCCGTCGATGGCGGCGACCAGGTAGAGCAGCTCGGCGAAGTCGACCAGGCGCCCGTCGGCGGCCGTGCCGCGGTAGCCGTTGACGTTCTGGCCGAGCAGGGTGACTTCGCGCACGCCGTTCTCGGCCAGGTGGATGACCTCGGCGAGCACGTCCTCCGGCGGCCGGCTGACCTCCTCGCCGCGGGTGTAGGGCACCACGCAGTAGGTGCAGTACTTGCTGCAGCCCTCCATCACCGAGACGAAGGCGCTCGGGCCGTCGACCCGCGGCTCGGGCAGGCGGTCGAACTTCTCGATCTCCGGGAAGGAGACGTCCACCTGCGGCTGGCGGGTGCTGCGCGCGGCGTCGATCATCTCCGGCAGGCGGTGCAGGGTCTGCGGGCCGAACACCACGTCGACGTAGGGCGCGCGCTCGCGGATCGCCGCGCCTTCCTGGCTGGCCACGCAGCCGCCGACGCCGATCACCAGCGCCGGGTTCCGCTGCTTCAGCTCGCGCCAGCGGCCCAGCTGGGAGAACACCTTTTCCTGGGCCTTTTCGCGGATCGAGCAGGTATTGAGGAGGATGACGTCGGCTTCCGCCGGATTCTCTGTGATTTCCAGAGCCTGGTGCTCACCCAGCAGGTCGGCCATGCGCGAGCTGTCGTACTCGTTCATCTGGCAGCCGTGGGTTTCGATGAAAAGCTTCTTGGCCATGGGGGTCTGGTCTGGGTGATTCGAAGGACCGCGCATTATAGGTAGGTGAAGAAGGCTCGGCCAGAGACGTCGGGCGGGTGGCGCGCCGACCGTCTGCCGCGGCCCTTGTGCTATCCTTCGCAGCCCCTTTGCAGCGATTTCCCCGCAGTCCGATGAGCAAGCGCGACGCCACGATCTACAAGGTGATCTTCCTCAACCAGGGCCAGCTCTACGAGCTGTATGCCAAGCAGATCCGCCAGAGCGATCTGTGGGGCTTTCTGGAGATCGAGGAGTTCGTCTTCGGCGAGCGCACCCAGGTGGTGATCGATCCCGGCGAGGAGCGCCTGCGCAGCCAGTTCGAGGGTGTGCAGCGCAGTTACGTGCCGCTGCACGCGATCGTCCGCATCGACGCGGTGGAGCGCCTGGGCACGGCGCGGATCAGCGAGGCCAAGGGCAGCGGCAACGTCACGCCGTTCCCGCTGCCGCCGATGCCGGACAAGAGCTGAGTTCACGCAGCGTCCGCGGCTCGCGCGGTACGAATCGAGCGGGCCTAGGGCAGCGGCGAGAACGGCGAGCGGCCTTCGAGGGCCTGCAGTTCCATGAGGTAGTTGCGGAAGATCTGGCCGAGCACCTGGGTGGCGATCTCCAGCTCGTTGCGGCTCATCTGCTCGGCGACCAGGTCGGCGCTGTCCAGGGCTTCCTCCGAACCGTTCACCGCGGCCATCTTCAGCACGATGTAGGCCTGCACGTTGTTGGCCGGCACGCCCTCGCCGCGGAAGAACATCAGCCCCAGGCGATGCTGCGCTTCGGCATGGCCCTTGAGCGAGGCCTGTTCGAACCAGTTCAGCGCGCGGGACAGGTCGCGCGGGGTGCGTTTGCCGTCGTAGTAGAACTGGCCCAGCTCGTACTCGGCCTGCAGGTCGCCGTTCTGCGCGGCCTGCTCGCAGCGCGACAGCGCCGCCGGCAGCTCGTCGGCGGGGCTGTCCAGGGCGCAGCTGCCCGGCGCCGGGATCAGCAGGGTGTTCTCCCCGGCCACCACTGGCAGGGAGAAGAAAAATAGCAACAGGCAACCCAGGGTCAGGTTACGGCGGGTCATGGAATCGCTGCGCCTCGAGTCGGAGCGGGCGGTCGCCCGGCCGGCAAAGTGTGCCGGCCGCCACATTATGAATAAGCGGCGCCGGCCTTACAAAGCCTTTACCGTGTTTTGCCACCCCCGCAAGCGGGGGGAGCGGTCCGCCGCTCAGCCCTTGGCCAGGGTGGCGAAGGCGCGCTCGGCGGCGTCGAGAGTGATCGACAGCTCCGTCTCGCCGTGGGCGATCGAGGTGAAGCCGGCCTCGAAGGCGGAAGGCGCCAGATAGACGCCGCCGTCCAGCATCAGGTGGAAGAAGCGCTTGAAGCGCTCGGCGTCGCTGGCCATCACGTCGGCGAAGGTGACGATCTCGTCGGCGCCGCTGAAGTACAGGCCGAACATGCCGCCCGCCTGGGTGGTGACGAAGGGGAGGCCGGCGGCATCGGCGCGTTGCTGCAGGCCGTCGAGCATGCGTGCAGTGTAGTCGCTCAGCTCGGCGTGGAAGCCCGGCCGGCCGATCAGCCGGAGGGTGGCGAGGCCGGCGGCCATGGCCAGCGGATTGCCGGAGAGGGTGCCGGCCTGGTAGACCGGACCGAGCGGGGCGATGCATTCCATGATCGCCCGCTTGCCGCCGAAGCAGCCGACCGGCATGCCGCCGCCGACGATCTTGCCGAAGGTCGAGAGGTCCGGGACGACGCCGTAGTGCGCCTGGGCGCCGCCCAGGGCGACGCGGAAGCCGGTCATCACCTCGTCGAAGATCAGCACCACGCCGTGCTTGTCGCATTGCTCGCGCAGTCCTTCGAGGAAGCCCGGCGCCGGCGGCACGCAGTTCATGTTGCCGGCCACCGGCTCGACGATGATGCAGGCGATGTCCCGGCCGACCTCGGCGAGGGTCTTTTCCACCGCGCCCAGGTCGTTGTAGGGCAGGGTCAGGGTGTGCTTGGCGAAGGCCGCCGGCACGCCGGGGGAGCTGGGCACGCCGAGGGTCAGGGCGCCGGAGCCGGCCTTGACCAGCAGGCTGTCGGAGTGGCCGTGGTAGCAGCCCTCGAACTTGATGATGCTGTCGCGGCCGGTGTAGCCGCGGGCCAGGCGGATCGCGCTCATGGTCGCCTCGGTGCCGGAGCTGACCATGCGCACCATGTCCATCGACGGCACCAGCGAGCAGACCAGCTCGGCCATCTCGGTTTCCAGAGCGGTCGGCGCGCCGTAGGAGAGGCCGTGCTCCAGCTGCCGGCGCACCGCCTCGAGCACCTCCGGATGGCTGTGGCCGAGGATCATCGGCCCCCAGGAGCCGACGTAGTCGACATAGCGCTTGTCGTCCTCGTCGATCACGTAGGCGCCTTCGGCGTGCTTGAAGAACAGCGGGGTGCCGCCGACGCCGCGGAAGGCGCGCACCGGCGAGTTGACGCCGCCGGGGATGTGCTTCTGGGCGTTGGCGAAGAGGGTTTCGGAACGGGACATGTGGGCCTCGCAAGCGTGAGGCGGCGCCGCGCGGCGGGCGCCACCGTGAGGGGAAGTCAGGAGCCTTCGAACAGTTGGCTGAAGGCGCGGGCGCGGCGCTCGACCTCGGCGGCGTTCTCGGCGGCGAACAGCGCGTTGATCACCGCGATCATGGCGGCGCCGCGGCCGATCAGCTCCGGCGCGTTGTCCAGGGTCACGCCGCCGATGGCCACCAGCGGCTGGGGAAGGCGCGCGCGGGCCTCTTCCAGCAGTTCGGGGCTGGCCGGCGGCGCGCCGGGCTTGGTCGAGGAGTCGAAGAAGCGGCCGAAGGCCAGGTAGCTGGCGCCGTCGGCGGCGGCCTGCTCGGCCAGTTCCAGCTGCCCGTGGCAGGTGGCGCCGATGACGGCCTTGGGCCCGAGCAGGGCGCGGGCGGCGGACAGCGAGCCGTCCTGCTGGCCGAGGTGCAGGCCGACGCCCAGGCGCACGGCCAGCTCCAGGTCGTCGTTGACGATCAGCTGCGCGCCGTAGCGCAGGCAGAGGTCGCGCAGCGCTTCGGCCTCGCGCAGCCGGCGGGCATCGTCGTCGGACTTGTCGCGATACTGCAGCAGCCGGGCGCCGCCCCTGAGCGCGGCTTCGACATAGGGCAGGAGCCTGCCGTCGGCGAGCAGCTGGCTGTCGGTGATGGCGTAGAGACCGCGTAGTTTCATGGTGGATTCGCCTCGTCTGCGAAGGGCCGGCGGAAGTTGCCGGGGATGGATCGTCCCCGGCCAGTCAAGCCGATGCGCCCGGCCTGCGCCAGGCGCCGCCGGATCAGCTGCCGAAATCCAGCGGCAGGCGGCGCGGCACGTACTGGCCGTGGCCCGGCGCCTCGGCGTCGCGCAGGGTGCGCCAGGTGTAGTCGAGCGCCGAGCGCACCGCGCTGGCCAGTTCCTCGCCGAGGGCCAGGCGGCCGGCCAGGGCGCTGGCCAGGGTGCAGCCGGAGCCGTGGTAGCTGCCCGGCAGGCGCACGCAGGTGAAGGTCCGGGCGCCGCCGTCCCGCGAGTACAGGCGGTTGTGCACCTCGGTTTCGTCGCCGTGGCCGCCGGTGATCAAGAGGTGCTCGCACTGCTCGAGCAGCCGCTCGGCGCAGGCATCGGCGCTGCCTTCGGGCAGTTCGGCGAGCAGGCGCGCCTCCGGCAGGTTCGGGGTGGCGATGCGGCACAGCGGCAGCAGGCGCTCGCGGATCGCCTGGCCGACCTCGTCCTTGCCCAGCGCGCCGCCGCCGCCGGCGCGCAGCACCGGGTCGCAGACCAGCGGCACGCCGGGCAGGCGCCGGGCGATCTGGGCGACGGTGTCGACCATCTCCAGCGAGCCGAGCATGCCCAGCTTGATCGCGGCGACCGGCAGGTCGGCGATCACCGCCTCGGCCTGGGCCAGCACCCAGGCCGGCTCGAGCACGCGGAAGTCGCTGACGTTGCGGGTGTCCTGCACGGTCAGCGCGGTGACCGCCGGCGCGGCGTGGCAGCCCTGGGCGAGCAGGGCCTCGATGTCCGCCTGCAGGCCGGCGCCGCCACTGGGATCGTGGCCGGACAGGCAGAGGACGACGGGACGAAAGTTCGGCATGTTCATGGCGTGCGAGCTTACCACTAATCGCCCGGGCGGAACCCTCGTCGGATGCGCCCGTCGCAGCGGGGCTCGCGTGCTTCACTCAACGGAGCAACCGCCCGCCGAGGAGCGCCCCCATGGACCTGCACCAGTACGCCGAAACCCACGAGGTGACCAACCAGGTGCCGCCCCTGGACGGCGCCAACCTCTACCGCATCGACCGGCCGCTGCAGGAATGGCTGTGCCGCTACGACGGCGACTGGGCGGACCGGCAGCTGGAGGCCTATGGCGCGCTGGCCGGCGGGCCGCTGCTGGCGGCCGGCTTCGCCGCCAACGAGAACCGGCCGCTCTTCCGTAGCCACGACCGCTACGGCCAGCGCATCGACCAGGTGGACTTCCACCCCGCCTACCACGAGCTGATGGCCACCGCCATCGACCACGGCCTGCCGGCGCTGCCCTGGCGCGAGCCGCGCCCCGGCGCCCAGGTGGCCCGCGCCGGGCTGATGTACCTGCACAACCAGGTCGAGGCCGGCACCGCCTGTCCGCTGACCATGACCTTCGCCAGCGTGGCGGCGCTGCGCCAGCAGCCAGAGATCGCCGAGCGCTGGCTGCCCAAGGTGCTGGCCGGCGACTACGATTCGCGCAACCTGCCGATGGAGCGCAAGAGCGGCGTGACCCTCGGCATGGCGATGACCGAGAAGCAGGGCGGCACCGACGTGCGCGCCAACACCACCCGCGCCTGGCCGGTCGGCGCCGCGGGGCCGGGGCAGGCTTACGAGCTGCTCGGCCACAAGTGGTTCTGCTCGGCGCCGATGAGCGATGCCTTCCTCACCCTGGCCTACAGCGATGGCGGGCTGTCCTGCTTCCTGCTGCCGCGCCACCGCCCGGACGGCGGGCGCAACCAGCTGTACATCCAGCGCCTGAAGAACAAGCTGGGCAACTGGTCGAACGCCTCCGCCGAGGTGGAATACCGCGGCGCCCTGGCCTGGATGATCGGCGAGGAGGGGCGCGGCGTGAACACCATCCTGGAGATGGTCGGCCTGACCCGCTTCGACTGCATGATCGGCTCCAGCGCGCTGATGCGCCAGGCGCTGACCCAGGCGCTGCACCACTGCGCGCACCGCCTGGTCGGCGGCCAGGTGCTGATCGAGCACGCGCTGATGCAGAACGTGCTGGCCGACCTGGCCCTGGAAAGCGAGGCGGCACTGGCCCTGACCCTGCGCCTGGCACGGGCGCTGGATCATGGCGAGGACGAGAGCGAGCGGCTGCTCGCCCGGCTGCTCACCGCGATCGGCAAGTACTGGATCTGCAAGCGCGCTCCGGAAATGATCGGCGAGGCCGCCGAGTGCCTGGGCGGCGCCGGCTACGTCGAGGAGAGCCTCCTGCCGCGGCTGTACCGCGAGGCGCCGGTCAACTCGATCTGGGAGGGTTCGGGCAACGTGCAGTGCCTGGACGTGCTGCGCGTGCTCGGCAAGGAGCCGCAAGCGCTGGAGGCGCTGTTCGACGAGCTGGACGGCGGCCACGGCGATGCGCGGCTCAAGGCGCGCATCGAATGGCTCAGGAAGGCGCTGGCCGACCGCACCGAGATCCACTACTGCGCCCGCCGGCTGGTCGAGGAGCTGGCCGTGACCCTGCAGGCCGGGCTGCTGCTGGAGGCCGGCAACGCAGCGGTGTCGGACGCCTTCATCCACAGCCGCCTCGGCGAAGGCGGCCGGGTCTACGGCACCCTGCCGCGCGGCCTGGAGGTGGAGAAGCTGCTGGCGCGCAGCGCGCCGCAGCCGGTCTAGGCGGCGCTCAGGCCTCAAGGAACAGCATCCGCGGCGGCTCGTGCATCAGAAAGTGCTGGTGCGAGATGTTCCAGGCGTAGGCGCCGGCCAGGGTGAACACCAGCAGGTCGCCGACCGCCAGGGCGGCCACCGGCTGCTGGCGGGCCAGCACGTCCTTGGGCGTGCACAGCTGGCCGACCAGAGTCACTGGCTGGTTCTCCAGCTCCGCCGGGCGTTCGCCGCGGACCACCACGAAGGGATGGTCGTGGCCCTGGGCCGCCGGGGTGCGGAAGTGGTGGGTGCCGCCGCGGGCCACGGCGAAGTACTGGCCGTGGTTGCGCTTGATGTCCAGCACCTCCATCAGGTAGTAGCCGCAGGCGGCGCTGAGGAAGCGGCCGATCTCGAAGCGGATGCGCGTGCCGGCCATGCCTTCCTCGGCGATTAGCGCCGCCAGTCCCGCGCAGAAGCCCGACCAGTCGAAGGAGCGGGCGTGGTCCTGGTAATTGATGCCCATGCCGCCGCCGACGTTGAGCAGTTCCAGGTCCAGGCCGTAGCGCGCGTTCAGCTGGCGGAAGCAGCGGAAGTAGCTGCGCATCAGCTGCAGGTGGGCGCTGGTGTCCAACTGGTGGGAGAGCAGGTGGAAGTGCAGGCCCTCAAGCTTCAGCCAGGGCTCGCCGGCGAGCAGCGCCAGGGCCTCGTCCAGGGCCTCCTCGTCGAGGCCGAAGGGGGTCGGCTTGCCGCCCATCACCAGGCGGCTGTCCGGCGCCTCGTCGAGCTTGAGGTTGAGGCGCAGCAGCACCGGGGCCGGGCGGCCATGGGCCTTGGCGACGACCGCCAGGCGGCGCAGCTCGCCGAGGCTCTCGACGTGGAAGGCGGAGAGCCCGCAGTCCATGGCGGCGGCCAGTTCGCTGTCCAGCTTGCCGGGGCCGCCGAAGATCAGCGGCTTGTCCGGATGACACTCGTGGAGCCAGCGCAGCTCGCCGCCGGAGGCCGCCTCGAAGCCGTCGACCCAGGGCGCCAGGGTGCGCAGGATCGGCGCCTCGGGGTTGGCCTTGGCGGCGTAGAACAGCTCGCAGCCGGCCGGCAGCGCCTCGCGCACGGCGCGGGCATGGCGCGCCAGCGCCGGCAGGTCGTAGACATAGGCGCACAGCGGCTCGGCGCAGGAGCGGCGCAGCCCGGCGATGGCCTGTTGGACGGACGCGGGCAGGCTCATCGGCACTCTCCACAGCAGGCGGTGGCACCCGCGGCGGTCAGCGGGTTGGGCAGGGCGGTGTAGCCGGCCTCGCGGTCGGCCTTCATCAGCAGGCGGGTCATGAAGTTCTCCTTGCTCGGCAGGGGCGCGCCGGCGCACAGCTCGCGCAGCGCCGGCGGGTCGCCGAGCGGCGCGCGCTGCGCTTCGAGGAGGTCGGCGATCTCGCGCCACAGGCGTTTCTCCAGCGCCGCATCGCCGCCCGCCAGGTGGAACACGGCCTCGCCGAGGTTGTTGACCAGGGCGCAGTAGGCGACCCGCTTCCAGGCCTTGTCGGCGTCGTAGTGCAGCGAGGCGCGGGTGCGTTCGTCGAGGTGGGCGAGGCGCTCGGCCGGCCAGTGCTCGGGGACCAGCTTGGTGCCCTCCAGGTCGCGGATCCACACCCGGCAGGGCAGGCCCTGGGCGTCGAAGCCGAGCAGGGTGTTCTGCAGGTGCGGCTCGAGCACCACGCCGTGGCGGAACAGGCAATGCAGCGAGCCGCCGAGCAGCAGCCCGGCGTAGGCGCGCAGCCAGCGCACGGCGGCCTCGGCCGGGTCCACGCCGAGCTGCGCCGCGCAGTGCGCGACCAACGGCTGGCAGGCGCTGATGCCGTCCAGGGTCCAGGTGAACAGGGCCATGGCGACCCGCGGCTGGTAGCGCGCGCGGCTGGCCTCGTCGAGGTTCTGCCGGTAGAGGATGCCGAAGCACTCGGTGACCTCGCGGGCCTCCTCCGCGCTGCCGTAGGCGGACAGGTCCAGGGTGCTGGCGGCCGGCTCGGGCATCAGCGCGAAGCCCGGCTGGCTGGCGTCCAGTTCGCTCATCAGCGGGCCGAGCAGGCGGGTCAGGGCCACCGCGCTGTCCAGCTCGTACCAGGCGTTCTTGCGCACGCAGTTGGTCAGCCGCACGTGGATCGAGAATTTCAGGAAATGGCTCAGCGCCGGGTGGTAGAGAGTGCGCACCGAGGAGGTCGGGTAGAGCGCCAGGCCCTGCGGGCCGAGGTATTCGAGCAGGCCGAGGTCGCGCACCCGCTGGACCAGCGGGTCGGCCAGCACCCGCGCAACCTCCCAGGGGTGGCAGGGGTAGAGGTGCTCGGCGCCGGCGACCTGGGCGAGCAGGCCGCGCGGGTCGTCGCCCTGGTGGCGGATCAGCGCAGGGTCGACGCGGAACCAGTGCAGCGCGAACTGCGCGCCGACTTCCGGCGAGCAGGCCAAGAGGTCGGCCTCGGAAACGCCGTCGCGGCTTTTCGGCGTCGGGTGCAGGGCATGGCCCCAGACCTGGCCCTGCTCGGAGCGCAACAGCGTGTCGGCGGGATCGTGGTTGGCGGCGCGGGCGTGGGTGAGAAAGGTGCGGGTGATGCGCAAGCTGTTGTCGATCTGCTCGAGCAGCTCGCCGTGGCGTTCCGGGCCGTTCAGCGGGGCGAGCAGCAGACGCGCCAGCTCGGCGGCGTCGAGCGGTCGCCAGCCCTGGCCATGGCCCTTGAAGTAGGGCGGGCTGACGAAGCGGCAGCGGCCGAGCACGCTGGTGCGGTCGGCGAGCAGCGCCAGGCGGCTGCCGTCGGCGAGC
Organism: Azotobacter tropicalis; assembly: GCF_059739045.1. Lineage (NCBI taxonomy): Bacteria > Pseudomonadati > Pseudomonadota > Gammaproteobacteria > Pseudomonadales > Pseudomonadaceae > Azotobacter > Azotobacter tropicalis. Next base: position 2,034,969 of record NZ_AP046059.1, on the reverse strand, counting down.
TGGATGCCGACGCAGCGGCCTTCGGCGTGGCGCAGGGTCATCGGCAGGTCCGGCGCCTGGCAGTCGAGGCTCGCCTCGCCGCGCGGCAGGGCGTACTCGCGCAGGTAGCAGTTGAGCAGGCAGTCGATGGCGTGGCGCTGGGCCTCGCCGTCCAGGGTGCGTTCGTAGGGGGAGCGGGCGACACGGATCATGGGGCAATCTCCGGCGAGCGTATGAATAGAGGGTGGGCCACGGCCAGCGCGGCGAGCGCGGCCAGGCAGGCGATCAGGAAGGGCATGGCGATGCCGTAGTGCTGGCAGGCCAGGCCGGCGACCAGGCCGGCGGCGGTGCCGGCCCACTTGCCGCTGGCATCGAACCAGCCGAACAGCCGGCCGGCGCCGCCGGCGCGGCGCCGCGCGGCGAGGCAGCGGTGCAGGCCGACGAAGGCGAGCAGCATGCCCAGCCCGGCGAGCAGGCGCAGGGCGAACAAGAGCTCGGCCGGCAGGCGCAGGAACTGCAGCAGGTTGCCGAGCGCCAGCAGGGCGAGCCCGGCCGGCAGCAGCGGGCCGCTCCGGCGCTGGACCCAGGGCAGGGCGAGCAGGTAGACCAGGTGCGGCAGGCTGTAGAGCAGGCCGATCAGCGCGTCGTTGGCGATGCCCAAGGCTTCGCCGTAGGGCACGAAGTAGGGGAAGGTCACCACCATGGCGAAGCTGAACAGGAACTGCACGGCGAGCAGGCGCAGCAGATCGGCCGGCAGCTCGCCGGCCTCCGGCTTGCCGTCCGCGCTCCGCGCCTCGGCGCGTGGCGCATCGGCCGGCAGCGGCAGGACCAGCAGGAAGGCGGCGAGCGGCAGCCAGGCCAGGTAGCGGTACATCTCGACGCCCAGGCCGGCGCCGGCCAGCAGGCCGACCAGCACCGGGCCGCTGAGCATCGCCAGGCGCGCCGAGTACTGGGTCAGGTTGAGGGCGCGCGACAGGCCTTCGCCGTCGAGCTGGGTCGCCAGGTAGGCGTTCGACGCCGCCATGGCGCCGCCGAAGGTGCCCTGGACGATCAGCGCGAGGGTGAAGACCGCCAGGTTCGGGCTGAACCCGGCGAGCAGGAAGCCGGCGGCGAGGCCGGCGTGGGCGCGCAGCAGCGACAGCCGGCAGCCGTGGCGGTCGGCCAGGCGACCCCAGAGCGGCGCCGCCAGCGCGGTGCAGAGCGTCGGCAGCACGTAGAGCGCGCCGATGCTCCAGGTCGGCGCCGCGCTGCCCAGATCGGCGAGGATGCGCGGCAGGAACAGCGGCGCACCCAGGGCGGTGAAGGCCGACAGGTAGTGGCCAAGCAGGACGCTGGCGGTCAGTCGCCGGGACATGGGGCCGTATCCTGGAGGAAGTTCGCCGCGCTGTAGCCGTAGAACTTGTTGATGTCCGCCGCGCCGGAGCGCTCCTTGCTGAACAGGCTGCCGGCGCTGAGCAGGTACTTCACCGGCAGTTTCGGGGCCTCGAGCAGGAAGCGGCGCGCCTCCTCGACATCCACGCCTTCGCCCTCCAGCGCATCGAGGGCGGCGCGCAGGCGCTGGCGCAGGACGGCGTAGAGCGCTTCGCGCCCGGCCAGACCGGCTGCGGCGATGGCCTCCAGCGGCGCGACGATGTTCAGCTGCAGGGTGATGGTGCAGAACATCTCCGCCAGGGGCTGCACGCCGTCGACGCGAATCCGCTCGTCGCGCAGTTCGGCCAGGCGCGGCGCCAGGTCCGGGCAGGCGGCAGCGAAGCGCGCCGGCCAGAGCCGCGCGGCGTCGTTGTCCTTCATCAGCAGGTGCAGCGGCCGGCCGGCCTCGAAGAGCAGCACGGCGTTCTGCTGGTTGGCTTCCAGGGCGATGCCGTAGCGCAGCCAGAGGCGCAGGTGCACGGCGAAGAGCAGGTCGAGGTAGTCCTGCCACCAGGCCAGCAGGTCGCCGCCGTGGAAGCGCTCGACCAGCGCCTCGACCAGCAGCCGGCCGTCGGGCAGACGGCTGGCCAGGGCGGCGACCGGCACCAGGCTGGCCTGCTCCAGGCCCGCCGGGTAGCGGCGCACGATGTAGGCCAGGTGGCGCTCGCCGGCGGCATGCCCGCCGTGCTGCTCGTCGACGTGCAGATAGCGCGTGCCGAGCTGGGCGTCGCGGGCGGCGAGCGCTTCGAGGACGGTCTGGAACCAGTGGCCGTCGTACAGGGTGCTCGGCTTGATCAGCCGCAGGTTGCGCGCGCCGAGGGTGCGCACCAAGAGCGGCAGCTTGATGTGGCAGCGCGGGTCCGCGACGCACAGCACGGTGCGCACCGAGAGGGTCGGCTCCACTTCCAGAGCACCGAGCGGCGCGCGCAGGCAGCCTTCCGGCAGGCCGTGGGCGTCCAGCTCGGGCCAGGTCAGCGGGTGCACCGGCAGCAGGGCGTGGCTGTCCTCCAGCGCCGGGTCCAGGCCGACCGCGGCGAAGCTCGGCCAGAGCGCCGGCGGCGCGCTGGTCTGCTCGAGGAGCGCTCTGGGCACGGCCAGCCAGTTGAGCCGGAAGCGCGGTGCGAACTCCGGGGCGTAGCCCTGCAGGGCCGCGGCGTCGAAGCCGCTCTTGGCCCGCGCGGTGGGGTAGAAGGGATGGTCCAGGTAGCTGGCCAGGCGGTCGATACCGAGCAGGCGCCGACCCCAGTCCGCTTCGACGAGAACCTCGTCCAGATCGACGGCGTGCGTGGCATAGGCCTCGCGGCACAGGCGGCGGTGCTCGGCCGCGCAGTCGGCTTCCGCGACGTAGTCGGCGAACAGCGCTAGGCTCTCGGCATCCAGGTCGCTGGCCAGGTGTTCGAGCCAGCGGCGGTAGCCCTGCTCCAGGTGCACGCTGTCGCCCTGGCGGCGCAGCCAGCGGTCGCCGACCGCGCTCCAGTCCTGCAGCGGCGCGCCGCGGCGCACCGGCAGCCAGAGTTCGCCGCCGCCCAGGTGGTCGATGCACAGCCAGTCCGCTTCCGCCGGCTGCGGCCAGTGGGCGGCCAGCTCGGCCGGCAGGGCGCCCGGCCGTGCCCGGCCGAGCAGGCCGCGGATGTCCTCGCGCAGGCAGCAGTCGAGGATGCGCTGGCCGATGGCCGCGCGGTCTTGGTCCGCTGTGTTCGCGTTCATACCAGCTCCCAGCGCAGATCGCTGCGCGCGGCATCGAAGCGCGCGGCGAGCGCGGCGGCGTCGGAAGCGATCAGGCGCAGCACGCCCAGGTAGTCCTTGTTCGAGTTGCTCAGGCGGATTTCCTCGCCGACCTCGCGCAGCGCGCAGTAGTCGACCCAGTAGCCGTCGCCCTCGTCGCGAAAACTCGGGCTGGCCGCCTGCAGGCGGCCGCCGTGCGGGGCGACCAGGTAGTGCACCAGGGCCTCGGCGCTGCTGTTTTCGGTGTCGTCCAGCGGCTCGCCCAGGTGCAGGGCGAGGATGCGCTCGAACCAGCCCTGCGGCAGCAGGCGGTCGAGGAGGAACTCGCGGCCGTCGCCGATGCTGCGGTAGTTGATCTCGACCAGCACCGGGCCGTCGGCGGTGAGGATGAATTCGCTGTGGCAGACGCCGAAGTTGACGCCGAAGGCGGCGACCTGGGCCAGCGCCGCGTTGCGCACGGCCCGCCCGATGGGGCCGTTCCAGCGCGCTTCGAGCTCGACGAAGTGCGGCGGCGGCGAGAGGCTCACGTCGAAGCCGCCGATGGGCTGCAGGCGCTGGCCGTCGCCGAGGGTTTCCAGGGTGAACAGCGGACCCTGCATGTAGGCCTCGAGGAGCAGCGCACGGTTCGGCTGGCGCTGCCAGAAGGCCTCGCAGTAGGCGGCCAGTTCGGCGGCGTTGCGGCACAGCTGCACGTCCAGGCTGGCGACGCCCTCGCGCGGCTTGGCGACCAGCGGGAAAGGCGCGTCCGCCGGCAGCGCCGTACCGGGAGTCAGCACCTGGAACCAGGGGCCGGGCAGACCGAGGCGCTGCAGGCGCTCGCGCATCTCCGCCTTGTTCTTCGCCGCGTGGCAGATCCGCCAGTCCTTGCCGGGGCAGTCGAAGGCTTCGGCCACCAGGGCGCAGCTGGTCTGCAGGTGGTCGCTGTTGGAGAACACCGCCCGCGGGCGCTGGCCGTGGGCGTGCAGCAGCTCGATCACCGCCATCGGGTTGAAGACGTCGCATTCGAGGATCTCCAGCCCGTCGAGCGAGATCCCCGCGTCGGCCAGGTGGCGCCAATGGCCCTGGGCATGGTCGGTGATGAGCAGAAGCGGGTGCCCGTGCCGCTGCGCGGCAGGCAGGAAGCCTTCGCAGACGGCATGGGTGGCGACGTGACTGAGAATGACGAAAGGCCTTTGCATGAGCGTTCTCCGGGCAGGAGCCGTCCGACCGTGAGGCTGGACGGCGATGCCTGCTGTGCAGTGGGGGTAGGGGGTGAGGCTTAGAAGCGGTAGTTGGCCGCGACCGTGACGGCGCGTCCGGGCGCCGGCTGGCGGCCCATGGGACTGGTGTCGATGCCGCGGAAGTAGTACTCGCGGTCGAACAGGTTGCTGACGCCGACCGAGGTGGTCAGCTCGCTTTCCTTGAGCTTGAACTTGCGCTCCAGCGAGGTGTTCCAGATCCAGTAGGAGGGCAGCTCGCCGTAGGAGCCGGTGGCGTTCTCCTCGCGGTGGTTGGCGTCGTCCGAATAGGCTTCGCTGACGTACAGGCCGTCCAGGGTGTAGGTCCAGCCCTCGGCGAAGCGCCAGCGGCCGTCGACGTTGAACTGGCTCTGCGAGGCGTAGGGCACCTCGTTGCCTTCGTACTGGCCGGTACGGATCTTGGCGTCGAGGAAGGCGTAGCTGGCGTGCAGGTCGAGGTTGGGCATGGCCGCCGGGGTCCAGAACAGCTCGGTCTCGAAGCCCTGCTGGCGGGTGCTGCCGACGTTCTTCCAGGCGCCGTCCTGGAAGACGATCTGGTCGTCGAAGTCGATGCGGTACAGGTTGAAGTCGTAGCGCAGGTTCGGCAGGGGCGTGTAGCGGAAGCCGGCCTCGTAGTTCCAGGCGACCTCGGAGCTGACGTCGCCGTCGTAGACGATGGTGGTGATCTGCGGCACGCGCAGCGAGCGCTGGGCGTTGGCGAACAGGTACCAGTCGTCGGTCATCTGGAAGCCCACGGTCAGGCCGGGCAGCCATTCGTCGTCGAGGTTCTCGGTCTTCTTGCCGGTGACCGCGTCCGAGTAGTCCTGGTGCACGCGTTCGTGGCGGATGCCGGGGGTGACGGTCAGACGGCCGTCGAGCATGCTGATGGCGTTGCTGATGTAGGTGGCCTTGCCTTCGGTGTCGAAGTCCCAGTCGCGGACGGTGGTCACCGCGTCGGTCTTCAGGCTTCTCCGGTAGACCTCGAACTCGGTGTCCTCGCGCACGTAGCGGCCGCCGATCATCCAGGTCTGGTTCACCTTGTCGCCGTAGATGGTGAAGCTCACGCGCGGTTCGAGTCCCCAGACCTTGTAGTCGCGGGGCGCGTCCTGCTCGAAGGCCGGCGGATTGGCCGGGTTGAAGGTCCTCGCCGAATCCAGGCCGACGTAATAGTTGCGGTAGTCGTGGTGGCCGAAGCCGGTGAAGCTAAATTCCACGTCGTCGGCGAAGCCGAGGCTGCCCAGGTACTGCTTGTAGGTGCCCCACAGGCGGTCGGTGTCGCCCTCGAAGCGGTCGAGGGGGCGGGTCGAGTCGCGGCGGTCCTTGTCGTAGTCCTTCTTGCTGAGGGCGCCGGCCAGGTCCATGTCGGCGTCGTAGCGCTGGATGCCGAAGCTCAGGCTGCGGTTCTCGTCGATGTCCCACTGGCCGCGCAGGCGGATGTTCTCGACGTCGGTGTCGGAGTTGTCGCGCTCGTAGTGGCCGCTCTTGGTGTCGTACTCGAAGAACAGGCCGAGGTTGTCGGTGACGTGGCCGCCGGTGCTGAAGTAGGTGTCGTACAGCTGGTGGCCGCCTTCGTAGAAGGTGATGCGCTCGGAGAGGGTGTTCTCCCACTCCTTGGGAATCGGCTTGCTGATGAAGTTGATCACCCCGCCGACGTTGTTCGGGCCGTACTGCACCGCGGCGCCGCCGCGCACGATGTCGATCCGGTCGACGGTCGCCAGGGTCTGCGGGAACAGCGACAGGCTGGTCTGGCCGTAGGGCGACAGGGACAGCGGGATACCGTCGGAGAGCACCTGCACGCGGCCGCTGCGGCTCTCGTAGAGGCCGCGCACGGAAATCTGCGGCAGCACGCCGGTGCCGGTCTCGTCGAAGATCTTCACGCCCGGCACGCGCTGCAGGGCGTCGTCCAGACCGCGCACGCTGGCCTTCTCCAGATCCTCGGCCTTGACCACGCTGCGGCTGCCGGCGTAGGTGCGGACCTCCTCGTCAGTGGCTTGTCCCAGCACGTCACCCTTGATCGTCGTGGGAGAGAGCGAGACCTGTTCGTCCTTGTCGGTCTCGTTTTCCTGTCGTTCTGCGGCGAGCGCAGGCTGGGCGAGGGCTACAGCCACAGCCAGCAGGCTGAAACGCCAGCTGCACTGGCGAGTGTTGGTCTTCATGGATGGTCAGACTTCTGTGGGTGATTGGAAACTGTTCAGGCGACTCTTCAGCGCGGCGAGCAGCAGGCCGCGGTCTTCGCCGGCGAGGAAGCTCTTGATGCCCTGTCCGCGCCAGTGGCCCATCTGTTCGGCGGTGCGCGGGTTGGCGCAGAAGGGCACGCCGGCGGCGGCGCAGGCGGCGGCCATCGACTGCAGCGCTGCCCAGACCTGCGGATGGGTCGGCTCGGGGCCGAGTCCGAGGTCCAGGGACAGGTCGAGGGCGCCTTCCAGAATCATGCCGACCCCCGGCAGGGCGAGGATCTCCGGCAGGGCGGCGAGGCCGGCGGCGCTTTCGATCATCGGCACGATGCGCGGCTCGCCGTTGGCCAGTTCGATGTAGTCCGGCAGGGCCAGGGCGCCGAAGCCGGTGACCCGGCCGCCGCTGATGCCGCGCCGGCCGCGGGGCGGGAAACAGGCGGCGGCGATGGCCCGCTCGACTTCCGCGGCGCTTTCCACGCGCGGCAGCACGATGGCTTCGAAGCCGGCGTCCAGGGCCCGGCCGATCAGCTTCTCGTCCGCCTCGGGCAGGCGCAGCCAGGGCGCGATGCCGGCGCTTTCGCAGGCGCGCAGGCAGTGCATCAGCTCGTCCCCGGAGCGCAGCAGGTGCTCCATGTCGAGGATCACGAAGTGATAGCCGGCGGCGGCGATCATTTCGCAGAGCAGCGGGGAGGGCAGCGAATTGAGCAAACCAAAGACTTCGTCGCCTTGCTGCAGCCGTGCGAACACATTGGATTGTCGAAGCATAGGGGTGTATGTAAGTCTGACTGTTGTATTAATGAGAATTGTTATTGTTTTGTAAGCGAAACGTCAAGCACTCCGTTTCGTCTTATCGTCATGGGTGAAAATCGGCCGTCGAGCGCCCGGCTAACGCCCGAGCGGCAAATCCGGGCAAGATAGGCCGCTACACCAGACAGAGAGTCCGATCGTGAATACCGACACCGAAGCCTTCGTCGTCGCGGCCACCGCCGAGGAGGCGGTGGACCGTCTCGCCGCCCTGCACCTGCGTGCCACCTCCGCTCTGCGCCAGGCGCTCAAGCGCTACCTGAGCGAGCGGATCGAGCCGGATGCCGCGCAGCGCCAGCTGTTCCGCTATCCCGAGCTGCGCCTGACCCATCTGCCGCAGGGCAAGGTGCCCTCCACCATCCGGGCCTATGCCCGGGTCCAGGCCGCCGGCGTCTACAGCGCCACCGTGACCCAGCCGCAGGCCTTCCGCCGCTATCTGCTCGACCAGCTGCGCCCGCTGATGAACGACTTCAACGTGCAGGTCGAGGTCGGCGTGGGGATGCAGGACATTCCCTATCCCTATGTGGTGGAGCAGGGCGACGAGCTGGCCGGCTCGGGGATCACCGCCGCCGAGCTGGCGCGGGTCTTCCCCAGCACCGACCTGGCCGCGGCCTCCGACGACGTCGCCGACGGCCTGCTCGCCTGGGCCGGCGCCGAGTCCTTCCCGCTGGCGCTGTTCGATGCGGCGCGGGTGGACTTCTCCCTGCGTCGCCTGGTGCACTACACCGGCAGCGACTGGCGCCACGTGCAGCCGTGGATCCTCTTGACCAACTACCACCGCTACGTCGACCAGTTCGTCCGCCACGGCCTCGAGCGCCTGCGCGAGGACGGCCGCTTCGTGCGCCTGGTGCTGCCCGGCAACGTGATCATCGAGCGCGGGACGTCCGAGGAGGATGCCCAGGCGGTGGCCGACGCGGTGGTCTGGCACCGCTACCAGATGCCGGCCTACCATCTGATCGCCGAGGACGGCCACGGCATCACCCTGGTGAACATCGGCGTCGGCCCGTCCAACGCGAAGAACATCACCGACCACCTGGCGGTGCTGCGCCCGCACTGCTGGCTGATGATCGGCCACTGCGGCGGCCTGCGGCAGTCGCAGACCATCGGCGACTACGTGCTGGCGCACGCCTACATGCGCCGCGACGGCATCCTCGACCGGGTGCTGCCGCCGCACATCCCGCTGCCGGCGCTGGCCGAGGTGCAGCAGGCGCTGCAGGAGGCCGCCGCGCAGGTCACCGGCGAGCAGGGCGAGGCGCTCAAGCGTCGCCTGCGCACCGGCACCGTGCTGACCTACGACGACCGCAACTGGGAGCTGCGCTGGGCCCAGGAGCGCCCGCTGATCAACCTGTCGCGGGCGGTGGCGGTGGACATGGAGAGCGGCACCATCGCCGCCCAGGGCTATCGCCTGCGGGTGCCCTACGGCACGCTGCTGTGCGTCTCGGACAAGCCGCTGCACAGCGAGATCAAGCTGCCCGGCGCGGCGAACGCCTTCTACGAGCGGGCGGTGAGCCAGCACCTGCGCATCGGCATCGCCGCCCTCGACCTGTTGCGCGGCCAGCTCGACACCCTGCACTCGCGCAAGCTGCGCAGCTTCGACGAACCGCCGTTCCGCTGAGGCGCGCGTCGTAGGCTGGAAAACCGCGCAGCGTTTTCCACCGGCGCGGGCTCTGGTGGGCAAGGCTGCGCCGTTGCCCACCCTGCCCGGACGCGACGGTCAGGCCGCGCCGAGCATGCCCTGCCGCTCGATGAAGGCGATGATCGCGTCGAGGCCCTGGCCGGTCTTCTGGTTGCTGAACACGAACGGCCGCTCGCCGCGCATCTTGCGGGCGTCGCGTTCCATCACCTCCAGCGAGGCGCCGACCAGGGGCGCCAGGTCGATCTTGTTGATCACCAGGAGGTCCGACTTGCAGATCCCCGGGCCGCCCTTGCGCGGCAGCTTGTCGCCGGCGGACACGTCGATCACGTAGAGGGTCAGGTCGGAGAGTTCCGGGCTGAAGGTGGCGGACAGGTTGTCGCCGCCGGATTCCACCAGAATCAGCTCGAGGCCGGGGAAGCGCCGGTTGAGCTGGTCGACCGCCTCCAGATTGATCGAGGCGTCCTCGCGGATCGCCGTGTGCGGGCAGCCGCCGGTTTCCACGCCGATGATCCGCTCCGGCGCCAGCGCCTCGTTGCGCACCAGGAACTCGGCGTCCTCCTGGGTATAGATGTCGTTGGTCACCACGGCGAGGTTGTAGCGGTCGCGCAGGGCCCGGCACAGCGCCAGGGTCAGGGCGGTCTTGCCGGAGCCGACCGGGCCGCCGATGCCGACGCGCAGGGGGTGGCTGTTCATTATGGTTGTCTCCTGTCAGGAACGGAAAAGACGGCTGTACTGCCGCTCGTGGGCCATGCTGGCCAGGGCCAGTCCGAAGGCGGCGCTGCCCCAGTCGTCGGGTTCGCGTTCGCCGGCCGTGCGTTGCGCCTCGGACAGCGTGGGCAGCAGCAGCGAGGTGAGGCGCTGGGCGGCCTGCTGGCCGAGCGGCAAGGCCTTCATCAGCACCGCCAGCTGGTTCTCCAGCCAGCCCCACAGCCAGGCGGCGAGGGAGTCCTCCGGCGCGATGCCCCAGGCGCGCGCGGCCAGCGCCCAGGCCGGCGCCAGGCCCGGCTCGGCGAGCCGCGCCAGGCAGGCGCGGGACGGCGCGTCCAGCTCCGGCAAGTCCTCCAGCAACTGGCGCAGGGAGTAGCCCATCTGCCGGCTCTCCAGGTGCAGCTCGCGGGTCTCGCGGCTGGCGCGGTGGCGCTCGGCGAGCTCCTCCAGCGCCGCCCAGTCGCCCTCCGTGGCGGCCCTGCAGTGGGCGAGCAGCAGCGGCGCCTCGAAGCGGGCGAGGTTGAGCAGCAACTGGTCCTCCAGCCAGCGCCGGGCGCTCTGCGAGTCGTGCACCAGGCCCTGCTCGACGGCCAGTTCCAGACCCTGGGAGTAGCTGTAGCCGCCGATCGGCAGCTGCGGGCTGGCGAGTCTCAACAACGCCCAGGTCGCGTTCATTTGCGCACGCCGAACTGGTGCAGCTTCGGCGCGTAGCTGAATTCGGCCTCGCCGCCGTGGGAGTGGTGGTGGCCGCCGCCGTAGGCGCCGTGCTCGGGCTGGAAGGGCGCCTCGATGGCTTCGACGCCGGCGCCGAGCTTGAGCAGCATGTCCTTCAGCACGTAGTCGTCGAGCAGGCGCAGCCAGCCGTCGCCGAGCTGCAGGGCGACGTGGCGGTTGCCCAGGTGGTAGGCGGCGCGGGTCAGCTCGAAGGCGCTGGCGCAGGTGACGTGCAGCAGCCGCTCGGGGCGGGCGCGCACGCGGACGATACGGCCGTCGTCGGCCAGCAGGCAGTCGCCGTCGGCCAAAGGCGGCTGGCCGCGCTCGAGGAACAGGCCGACGTCCTCGCCAGCGGTGGTGAAGCAGCGCAGGCGGCTCTTGCTGCGCGCCTCGTAGGTCAGTTCCAGTTCGGCGTCCCAGGCGGGACGCGGCGCGGTGCGTTGGCGAATCGTCAGCATGGCGGATTCCTGGAGGGGCGGCCGGGGCCCGGCGCCGTTCGCCGGCGGCAGGCGGTCATCGGCCGACTGTAGGGCCAAGCGGGGCGCCAGGTCTAGAACAGCGGATGCTCCAGCTTCAGGGTCAGGGAGTCGTCGCACTGGGCGTTCTGCCCCGAATAGGCGCTGCAGCCGCTGCCGCGCAGGTCCGAGCCGCTGTAGCTGACGCCGACCTGCAGGCCGAGCCAGGGGCGCGACAGGTTCAGCGACCAGTCGTTGAAGCGCTGCACGCTGCCGCCGTCGGACAGCGGCACCGGGCGGTCCAGGGCGTGGTTGGCGTATTTCAGGCTCATGTCCAGGTTCAGCGGGTGCAACAGGTCCAGATCGAGCAGCAGGGTGCCGTCGCTGCGCGCCGGGGCCAGGCTCCAGGCGGCACCCAGGCGGCTGTCGGCGAGGCCGATGCCGGCGTAGATCTCGTGCCGGTCGAGGTCTTCCTGGCGCGGAAAGCTGTAGCGGATCAGGCCGAGCTCGTAGCCCAGGGTGTCGTCGGAGGCGCGCTGGTAGCCCAGGTAGGAGTTCATCTCCAGCCGGCTGTTGCCGAGCACGCCGGCGCTCGGCGACCAGTTGCCCAGGTACCAGCCGTCGGGGTGGGTCAGGTCGAAGCCGCCGTGGAAGGCGCCGACCCGTTCCGGCTGCACCAGTCCCTGGGCCATGCTGCGGCTCGGCGTCGAGCCGAGTTTCAGCTCGAAATCGCCCAGTTCGCGCTCCAGCACCTCGGCCTGTGCGCTCGCGGCCGCCCAGGCGAGCAGTGCCAGAACCGCCTTGCTCCTGCCGATCATCGCTTTCTCCCTGTTTCCGGTCGGGCCACCGGCTGCTCCCGCGGCGGAGCCGACGCTGCGGACCAGGCCGCAGGATAGCGCTAGCTCGACGGCCGGGCCCAGTCGTGTCAAAGGGCCAGGGCGCTGGCCGCATGCGCGGAGCATACCGGCATTTTTGCGCTTGATGCTTATCGAGCTTAACGCTTAGGCTGCTTTCATTCCCTGCCGTTCCCCCTTTCCCTGCCGAGGGTCCATCCTTGAACACCGCTTCTCATCCGTTCCACGGGATACTGCTGATTCTCGCCGCCGGACTGGTCCTGGCCAGCCACGACGGCATCGCCAAGTACCTGGCCCTGGGCCATCCGCTGGTCCTGGTGGTCTGGGCGCGCTACCTGTCGCAGAACGTGGTGATGCTGCTGCTGTTCGGGCCGCGCCGGGGCGTGTCCCTGGTCCGCACCCGGCATCCGGTCCTGCAGCTGGTGCGCGGCCTGTGCCTGGTCGCGGTGAGCCTGCTGTTCGTTTCCGGGCTGCGCCACATCCCCATCGGCGAGGCGACCGCGGTGCTGTTCCTCTCGCCGCTGTTCGTCACCGGCCTGTCGGCGACGCTGCTGCGCGAGCGGGTCAGCCGCGGGCAGTGGGGGGCGGTGATCCTCGGCATGCTGGGGGTGCTGGTCATCGTGCGGCCGGGCAGTGCGCTGTTCACCCCGGCGGCGCTGCTGCCGCTGAGCGCGGCCTTCTGCCTGGCGGCCTTCATGCTGCTCACCCGGCGTCTCAGCGAAACCGACGATCCGGTCACCTGCAACTTCCTCTCCAGCCTGGTCGGTTCCCTGCTGATGAGCCTGCTGGTGCCGTTCTACTGGGAAGTTCCCGGTCTGCACGACGGCCTGATGCTCGCCGGGGTGGGCGGCGTGGCGATGTGCGGGCACCTGCTGCTGAGCCATGCCTATCGCTACGCCAGCGCCGCGACCCTGGCGCCCTTCACCTATTCGCAGCTGGTGTTCGCCGTGCTGGTCGGTTTCGTCGCCTTCGACCACGTGCCGGACGGCGGTGCCCTGCTGGGCATCGCCATCGTCATCGCCAGCGGGGTGCTGTCGGTCTGGGTGCAGCGGCAGACGGCCTGAACGCCTGCCGGCCGCCGGGGCGAGGTCAGAGACCGAAGTCGCCGGCGTTCAGGCCCAGCTCGGCGCAGATGCTGCGGCAGACGGTGCGCTCGCTCTCGTCGAAGTTGCCGTCGGAGCTGCCGATCGCGCAGCAGACGCGCACCAGCAGGCGGGCCGCGTCGTCCTTGCCGCGCAGCTTGCAGATCGTGCGCAGGGCCTCGGCGCGGCCGATCTCGGCGTCGAATTCGAACTTGAGGCAGATGTCGGTGAAGGCCTTGATGACGTCCTGGAGGTCGAACACCTTCAGTTCGTTCGAGTTCTGGATGAAGCCGATCATCTTCTGCTTTTCGCTGCTGCTGATGCTGCCGTCGGCGGCCGCCACCAGCGCGCAGCCGGCGACCACTGCTTCCATGAACTCGCGGTTGCGGAACTTGGCCACTTCGGTAGCGAGCTTCTCGCGTGCGGCAGCCGTGTTGCTTTTCAGCCAATCGAGCATTGAATTACTCCTGATCAAATATTGCCGGGAACAGCGGCCGACTATGGTCGATCCGCTGCGGTTTGGCCAGTGCCGTGCCCGGGCCTTGCGCGGGGCAGGCCCGGCGATCCGCACGGAGCCTGGCGTCCGGCGCAGGAGTGGATATGTATCCGAATTTTGGAGTTTCAAGGGCGGCGTCCGCCCCGCTGCCCGGCGAGCCCCTGCTGCCGGGCGTCAGGGCACGCCGTCAGGGGCTGATCGAGTAGCCGCGGGCGCTCATGCAGTTGGCATAGGCCTGCTCCGCGTTGGCGCTGCTCTGCTCGCTGCTGCGATCGGCACGACGGTCCTCGCGACGATCCTGGCGCTGCCGGGAGCCGCTGACCGCCACGCCGGCGGCAGCTGCCTGGCGTGCCTGTTCCTGACGATATTCCTCCTTGATGTCGTCGTCGACCTTGTCGTAGAGGTTCTCGTGCTGCTGGCCGCGTACCTCGGCGACCGCCGCGCCGGCCGCGGCGCCCCGCGCCGCGCCGCGCACGCGGCCGCCCTCGCGGGAATCGTCGCTCTGGCTGGACGAGCTGGCCTGGGCGCTGCCGGCCTGCGACTGGCAGGCGGCGGCATCCGCCTGGATCTGTTCCGGTGTCTGGCCCTTCAACGGGATCACGGTGGCGGCCTGGGCATCGAGCAGCGCGCCGGCCAGCAGCAGTCCGGCGAAGGCGGGTGTGGCGGTGAATCGGAACATGGGGCGGTCCTCCGGAGGTGCGCCGAAGCGCGACAGTCCCTCCAGTCTGGACCCGCCCCCGCGGTCCTGCACGGCGGCGCCGCATCCTGCGTCAGAAGAGGAAATAGCGCTGCGCCAGCGGCAGCACCTCGGCCGGTTCGCACCAGAGCAGCTGGCCGTCGGCCTTGACCTGGTAGGTCTGCGGGTCGACCTCGATCTGCGGGGTGGCGCCGTTGTGGATCAGGTCCTTCTTCTGCACATTCCGGCAGCCCTTGACCACGCCGATTCTCTTTTGCAGCCCGAGCCGTTCCGGCACCCCGGCGTCGAAGGCCGCCTGGCTGACGAAGGTGAGGCTGGTGGCGTGGCGCGCGCCGGCGAAGCTGGCGAACATCGGCCGGTAGTGCACCGGCTGCGGGGTGGGGATCGAGGCGTTGGCGTCGCCCATCAGGCTCGCGGCGATAGCACCGCCCTTGAGGATCAGGGACGGCTTCACGCCGAAGAAGGCCGGGCGCCAGAGCACCAGGTCGGCCCACTTGCCGACCTCCACCGAGCCGACCTCGTGGCTGATGCCGTGGGTGATCGCCGGGTTGATGCTGTACTTGGCGACGTAGCGCTTGACCCGGAAGTTGTCGTTGCCCGGCGCATCCTCGGGCAGGGCGCCGCGTTGCTTCTTCATCTTGTCGGCGGTTTGCCAGGTGCGGGTGATCACCTCGCCGACCCGCCCCATGGCCTGGCTGTCGGAGGAAATCATCGAGAAGGCGCCGAGGTCGTGGAGGATGTCCTCGGCGGCGATGGTCTCGCGGCGGATGCGCGATTCGGCGAAGGCCACGTCCTCGGCGATGCTCGGGTCGAGGTGGTGGCAGACCATCAGCATGTCCAGGTGCTCGTCGATGGTGTTGCGGGTGAACGGCCGGGTCGGGTTGGTCGAGCTGGGCAGCACGTTGGGCAGGGCGCAGGCCTTGATGATGTCCGGCGCGTGGCCGCCGCCGGCGCCCTCGGTGTGGTAGGTGTGGATGGTGCGGCCCTGGAAGGCGGCCAGGGTGGTCTCGACGAAGCCGGATTCGTTGAGGGTGTCGGTGTGGATCGCCACCTGCACGTCGTAGCGGTCGGCGACGGTGAGGCAGTTGTCGATGGCCGCCGGGGTGGTGCCCCAGTCCTCGTGCAGCTTGAGGCCGATGGCGCCGGCCTCGATCTGCTCGACCAGCGGGCCCGGGAGGCTGGCGTTGCCCTTGCCGGTGAAGCCGATGTTCATCGGGAAGGCGTCGGCGGCCTGCAGCATGCGCGCGATGTGCCAGGGGCCGGGGGTGACGGTGGTGGCGTTGGTGCCGGTGGCCGGTCCCGTGCCGCCGCCGATCATGGTGGTGACGCCGCTCATCAGCGCCTCCTCGATCTGCTGCGGGCAGATGAAGTGGATGTGGCTGTCGATGCCGCCGGCGGTGAGGATCATCCCCTCGCCGGCGATCACCTCGGTGGCGGCGCCGACGGCGATGGTCACCCCGGCTGGATGTCCGGGTTGCCGGCCTTGCCGATGGCGGCGATGCGTCCGTTCTTGAGGCCGACGTCGGCCTTGACGATGCCCCAGTGATCGAGGATCAGCGCGTTGGTGATCAGGGTGTCGACCACCGCGTCACTCGCGAGCTGGCTCTGGCCCATGCCGTCGCGGATCACCTTGCCGCCGCCGAACTTCACTTCCTCGCCGTAAACGGTGAAGTCCTGCTCCACCTCGATCCACAGGTCGGTGTCGGCCAGGCGCACCCGGTCGCCGACCGTGGGGCCGAACATGTCGGCGTAGGCTTGTCTGCTGATTTTCATGGCGTTCGTTCCTGTCTGTAGGGTGGACAACGCTCTGCTTGTCCACCGCATTTTCCGTGAGCGGTGGAAAAGCCTGCGGCGTTTTCCACCCTACGCAAGGGTATGGCGAGGGACGGCTACAGCTCGCCCATCACCCGCCCGGCGAAGCCGTAGACCCGGCGCAGGCCGGCCAGCTCGACCAGCTCGACCTCGCGGCTCTGCCCCGGCTCGAAGCGCACCGCGGTGCCGGCCGGGATGTTCAGGCGCATGCCGCGGGCCTGGGCGCGGTCGAAGAGCAGGGCATCGTTGGTCTCGAAGAAGTGGTAGTGCGAGCCGACCTGGATCGGCCGGTCGCCCGTGTTGGCCACGGACAGGACGAGGGTGCGGCGGCCGGCGTTGAGTTCGATCTCGCCGTCCTGGATCTGGTATTCGCCGGGGATCATCGCGGGTTCCTCATGCGATCGGTTGGTGCACGGTCACCAGCTTGGTGCCGTCGGGGAAGGTGGCCTCGATCTGGATCTCCGGGATCATCTCCGGCACGCCCTCCATCACCTGGTCGCGGGTCAGCAGGGTGGTGCCGATGTGCATCAGCTCGGCCACCGTATGGCCGTCGCGGGCGCCCTCGAGCAGGGCGGCGGAAATGTAGGCCACGGTTTCCGGGTGGTTGAGCCTGAGGCCGCGGGCCAGGCGCCGCTCGGCCAGCAGGCCGGCGGTGAAGATCAGCAGCTTGTCTTTCTCGCGGGGCGTCAGATCCATTCAGGTGCTCCAGATGCGGGGGGAAGGGCGTTGCGGCCGAGCAGGGCGGGGCGCAGCAGGCGCCAGAGGCCGATCAGCCAGGCCCGGGCGTGCAGGGCCTGGTCGGCCAGGCAGCGGCCGACCAGCAGATTCGGCAGTTGGGTGAGGTCGCCGCGCACCCGGGCGGGCAGCTCGCGGCAGCGCGCCAGCAGCGCGGCGTCGATCTCGCCGGTGACCAAGAGAGTGGCGAATACCGGCGCGCCGTCCAGGCCGATCGGCGAGTCGAGCAGGCCGTCGCCGCCGTCCAGGCACTGGCGCTCGTGCCAGAGCAGGCGGCCGTCGCGGCGAATATCCAGGGCGGCGCGGTAGCGGCCGGCGGCGAAGCGCTCGCCGCTGGCCGGACGGCCGAGGGCGACGATGTCCCAGTAGCACAGCCGGGCGTCGCCCTCCAGTTCGATGCGGGTGTCCAGCTCGGCCTGGGCGGCGGAGTAGACGATGGTTTCCTGGGGCAGCCATTCCAGGGTGGCGCCGGCCGCCACGCGCAGCCGCAGCCGCTGCGTGGCCGGGGCGGCGGCGCGGTACCACTTGGCCGCGCCGGGGCTGGTCAGCTGCGCCCAGGCGCCGCTGCCGACCTCGGCGGCGATCTCCAGGCGGTCGCCGCCGGCGATGCCGCCCGGCGGATGGACGAGGATGTGCTGGCAGACCTCGGGCCCTTCCGGGTAAAGGTGCTTCTGCACCCGCAGCGGTCCCGCGTGGCGGCGGCGGACCGGACGCGTGGCGTCGCCGGCGCGGGCATAGGCGAGGTCCAGCTCGGCGTGCCAGGCGGGGCTGAACAGGACGGGGGCCGTGGGCGCGTTCATCGGGATCTGCCGTGGTCGTGGAGCGCCAGTGTAGCGTGGCAGCCGAGGGCTGCTCTAGGCCGGTCCGCTTGCTGCGGGTAGGCCGGCCGCGGCGGGTCTGCTTCAATAGCGCCAGGGCGTCCCGTCGGGACGAGGGATGCTAGGGCCTGTTGACGTTTGGGCGTAGGCCCCGTCCCTTCGGGTTGCGCGGCAAATGCCGCCTGCGGCGTTGCGGGACTTGGCAAGGGAATGACCATTGCCGGCGCCCCTCGCCTTGCCGAACGCGGCCCGGCCTGGCGGCATTTGACGCGGCAACGCGGCTCACGCCCAAACGTCAACAGGCCCTAAGGTTTCCGCACACGACCTTATTCCGGGAGGGGATTCCCATGAGCGGTTTTGCCCATGCCGTCGGCGGCCAGACCTGGCGCTTCGACAGTCTTCGCGAATTGCTGGCCAAGGCCAGTCCGGCGCGCTCCGGCGATTATCTGGCCGGGGTGGCGGCAGAGAGCGACGCCGAGCGGGTGGCGGCGCAGATGGCGCTGGCCGAGGTGCCGCTCGGGCACTTCCTGAGCGAGGCGGTGATCCCCTACGAGGCGGACGAGGTCACCCGGCTGATCCTCGACGGCCACGACGCCGCGGCCTTCGCCCTGGTCAGCCATCTCACCGTCGGCGGCCTGCGCGACTGGCTGCTCGGCCCCGAGGCCGACGAGGCGGCGCTGGCCGCCCTGGCGCCGGGGCTGACCCCGGAGATGGCCGCCGCGGTGTCCAAGCTGATGCGCGTCCAGGATCTGGTGCTGGTGGCGCAGAAGATCCGCGTGGAGACGCGCTTTCGCAACAGCCTCGGGCTGCGCGGACGGCTTTCCACCCGCTTGCAGCCCAACCATCCCACCGACGATCCGGCGGGCATCGCCGCCAGCGTGCTGGACGGCCTGCTCTACGGCAACGGCGACGCGGTGATCGGCGTCAACCCGGCCAGCGACAGCCTGGAGGCGATCGGCGAACTCCTGAAGATGCTCGACGCGGTGATCCAGCGCTACCAGATCCCCACCCAGGCCTGCGTGCTCACCCACGTCACCTCGTCGATCGCCGCCATCGAGCGCGGCCTGCCGGTCGACCTGGTGTTCCAGTCCATTGCCGGCACCCAGGCGGCCAACGCCAGCTTCGGCATCGACCTCGCACTGCTGCGCGAGGGGTACGAGGCCGGCCTCGGCCAGAGGCGCGGCAGCCTCGGCGACAACGTCATGTACTTCGAGACCGGCCAGGGCAGCGCGCTGTCGGCCAATGCCCACCACGGCGTCGACCAGCAGACCTGCGAGGCGCGCGCCTACGGCGTGGCGCGGCAGTTCAAGCCGCTTCTGGTGAACACCGTGGTCGGCTTCATCGGCCCGGAATACCTCTACAACGGCAAGCAGATCATCCGCGCCGGCCTGGAGGACCACTTCTGCGGCAAGCTGCTCGGCCTGCCGATGGGCTGCGACA
Organism: Azotobacter tropicalis; assembly: GCF_059739045.1. NCBI lineage: Bacteria > Pseudomonadati > Pseudomonadota > Gammaproteobacteria > Pseudomonadales > Pseudomonadaceae > Azotobacter > Azotobacter tropicalis. The sequence continues at coordinate 2,016,213 of NZ_AP046059.1, read as the reverse complement.
TCTGCTACACCAACCACGCCGAGGCCGACCAGGACGACATGGACATGCTGCTGACCTTGCTCGGCGTGGCCGGGGTCAACTTCATCATGGGCGTGCCCGGCTCCGACGACGTGATGCTCAACTACCAGAGCACCTCCTTCCACGATGCCCTCTACGCCCGGCAGAGCCTCGGCCTGCGTGCCGCGCCGGAGTTCGAGGAGTGGCTCGCGCGGATGGGCATCCTGCGCCAGGACGGCGGCCGGCTGAGCCTCGGCGACGAGTTGCCGGCGGCCTTCCGCCCGGCGCTGGCGCGCCTGTCCTGAGCCGCTTGCCCTGTAGGGGCGGATTTATCCGCGATATTCCGCTGGATCGCGGGTAAATCCGCTCCAACAAGAGCCACCTATCCCGAGGTTTCCGATGTCCGACAGATCCCCTACTACCGAAAACCCCTGGCAGCAGCTGCGCCGCCTGACCCCGGCGCGCGTCGCCCTCGGCCGCGCCGGAACCAGCCTGCCGACCGCGGCGCACCTCGACTTCCAGTTCGCCCACGCCCAGGCCCGCGACGCCGTGCACCTGCCGTTTGAGCCCGCCGCCCTGCAGGACGGGCTGCACCGGCGCGGCCTCGACAGCCTGCTGCTGCACAGCGCCGCCCGGGACCGCGACACCTATCTGCAGCGCCCCGATCTGGGCCGCCGGCTGCAGGCCGATTCCGCCAACCGGCTGCGCGAGCACCGGGCCGCGCACGGCGGTGGCCGGGACCTGGCCATCGTCGTCGCCGACGGGTTGTCGGCGCTGGCCGTGCAGCGCCACGCCCTGCCGCTGCTCGACTGCCTGCGGGAGCGATGGCCGGCCGAGGGCTGGTCGCTGGCGCCGGTCAGCCTGGTCGAGCAGGGCCGGGTGGCGGTGGCCGACGAGATCGGCGAGCTGCTCGGCGCGCGGATGACGGTCATCCTCATCGGCGAACGCCCCGGTCTCAGCTCGCCGGACAGCCTGGGTCTGTACTTCACCTTCGCACCGCGTGTCGGCCTCACCGACGCCGCGCGCAACTGCATTTCCAACGTGCGCCCGGAGGGGCTGAGCTACGCCATGGCCGCCCACAAGCTGCTCTACCTGATGCGCGAGGCCGACCGCCGCCAGCGCTCCGGGGTGGAGCTGAAGGACGAGGCCGAAGTGCCGCGGCTGGACGGCGCCGGCTCGGGGCCGGGCAACTTCCTGCTCGGCGAGGACTGAGGCTTGCCGGAGGTCGGGGGCACCCCTAGCATGGGCGCCCCTTTTTGCCGGTGAACCTTCCATGGCCCGCCCAGCCCGTCCCGCTCCCCGCCGCCCCGCCGGCCAGGCGCCCGCCCGCCGTCCGGGACCGCCCAAGGCGCCGCCGGCCGCGCCGCGGCTGATCCTGTTCAACAAGCCGTTCGACGTGCTCACCCAGTTCAGCGGCGGCGACGGGCGGGCGACCCTCAAGGACTTCGTCCCGGTCCCCGGCGTCTATCCGGCCGGGCGCCTGGACCGCGACAGCGAGGGTCTGCTGCTCTTGACCAGCGACGGCCGCCTGCAGGCGCGCATCGCCGATCCGCAGCACAAGCTGGCCAAGACCTACTGGGTGCAGGTGGAGGGCGAGCCGAGCGATGAGCAGCTCGAGCGCCTGCGCGAGGGGGTGACGCTCAACGACGGCCCGACCCGCCCGGCCGAGGCGTGCAGGCTCCCGGAGCCCGAACTCTGGCCGCGCAACCCGCCGGTGCGCTTTCGCAAGAGCGTGCCGACCGCCTGGCTGGAGCTGACCATCCGCGAGGGGCGCAACCGCCAGGTGCGGCGCATGACCGCCGCGGTCGGCCTGCCGACCCTGCGCCTGGTGCGGGTGCGCATCGGTCCCTGGAGCCTGGACGGCCTGGCGCCAGGGGAGTGGAAGGAGGTGCCGGCGCGGTTGTGAGGGAGACCGTCAGAACCCTTCCAGGCTGCCGATCACCAGGGTCTTGATGACGAAGCCGAGCACGCCGAGGCCGAGGGCGAAGAACAGGACCATGGTGCCGAGACGGCCGGCGTTGGACTTGCGCGCCAGGTCCCAGACGATGAATGCCATGTACAGGATGAGGCCGGTGACCAGGCCGATCATCATCCACTCTTCGAACACTGCGGGATCCACTGCAACCTCCTGCGGGGCTTACGGGGCAGGCCGACGAGTATAACGGAGTTGGCTTCGCCTCAGGAGCGCAGGTGGCCGAGCGGCAGTTCGGTGCTCGACTGCACCTGGCGCAGGACGAAGCTCGAGCGCACGCTGGAGACCCCGTCAATGCGGGTCAGGGTGCCGAGCAGGAACTGCTGGTAGCTGTCCATGTCCGGCACCACCACCTTCAGCTGGTAGTCGGCGTCCATCCCGGTGACCAGGCTGCACTCCTGCACCTCCGGGCACTTGCCGATCACCGCCTCGAAATGCTCGAAGCGCTCCGGGGTGTGCCGGTCCATGCCGATCAGCACGTAGGCGGTGAGGGTCAGGCCGAGCCGCTTGCGGTCGAGCAGCGCCACCTGGCGCAGGATGTAGCCGTCGTCCTCGAGCTGCTTGACCCGTCGCGAGCAGGGCGAGGGCGACAGGCCGATGCGTTCGGCCAGCTCCTGGTTGGACAGGCGGGCGTCGTGCTGCAGTTCGGCGAGGATGCGCAGGTCGTAGCGGTCGAGTTTGCCCATGACGGATAGCTCGTTTGGAAAGATTGCCGATTATCTTGCTTTCCTGACGAGCGATTGCGCAAGACATACTTTACTGGACAATGTTCGCAATCGCCTGCCGGATTCGCAGGTTTATTCTTTTCCCAACTTCGAGGCCCGGACATCTGGTCCACCCGGAGCGCCCAACCAGGCACTCCGGCGCCGCGCGATCTTACCGGGTCGCGCGGCACCCGGGCTCGCTGTGCCCAACCAGGCGCGCGGGAAGACGGCGACAGCCCCGCCGGCAATGGACGAAACCGAAACGGGAGGAAAGGTCATGGCCTTTCCTCCCGTTTTCGTTGCTGCGCCCTTTCGCTCAGCCCGCCTCGCCCTGTGGCGGGTCGGCGTGGACCAGCACCTCGGCGCGCGGAAATTCCGCGTGGATCGCCCGCTCCACCGCCTCGGTACGCCGGTGAGCCTCGATCAGCGTCATCTCGCCGGGCAGCCGCACGTGCAGTTGGACGAACCAGCGGGTGCCCGAGATGCGGGTGCGCAGGTCGTGCACGTCGATGACCTCCGGCACTGCGCCGGCCAGTGCGGCGATCTGCTCGCGCACCTCGGGCGACAGTTCGGTGTCCATCAGCACGGTCACCGCTTCGTGGCCGATCTGCACGGCGCTCCACAGGATGTAGCCGGCGATGGCGAGGCCGAACAGCGCATCCAGCTCGCCGAGGCCGAAATTGACCAGCAGCAGGGCGAACAGGATGCTGGCGTTGAGCAGCAGGTCGGAGCGGTAGTGCAGCGAGTCGGCGCGGATCGCCGTGGAGCCGGTCACCCGCACCACGTGGCGCTGGAACACCAGCAGGGCGGCGGTGGCGGCGAGCGACAGCAGGATCACCGCGATGCCGAGGGTCTGCGCGTGCAGCGGCTGCGGATGCAGCAGGCGGTCGACGCCCTGCACGCCGACCAGGATGGCACTGACGCCGATGAACACCGCCTGGCCCAGGCCGGCCAGCGCCTCGGCCTTGCCGTGGCCGTAGCGGTGGTCGTCGTCTGCCGGGCGCAGCGAGTAGTGCACCGCCAGCAGGTTGATCAGCGAGGCGGCGCCGTCCAGCAGCGAGTCGGTCAGGCCGGCGAGCAGGCTGACCGAGCCGCTCAGCCACCAGGCGATCGCCTTGGCCAGCGCCAGGCCGATGGCCACGGCCAGGGCGGCGGCGCTGGCCAGGCGCATCAGGCGGGCATGTTCCTGCGGGGTCGTCATCGGAAGGATCTTCAACGGCGAATGGAAAGCGGGGCGGCATGATAGCAGGGGCGCCGCCGCGCCGGAGCCGGCGGCCGGCTCAGGCGGCCGGGGCCAGGCCGAGGGCGGCGAGCTGCTCGGCGCTGGCGCCGCGCGGCAGCGCACGCCATTCTCCCGCCGGCAGGGGGCGGCCGGTTTGCCGCTCGATCAGCGTCCTGAGCCGCGCCGGATCGACGCGCCCGTCGGCGTCAAGGGTATCGCGCAGGCTTTCCGGGGAAACCGAATAGCGCTCGCCCGGCGGCAGGTAGATGGCGCCGGTGGTGAAGTCGACGGCGAAGGCGATCACCCCCGGAATGATGTAGAAAAGCAGGCCGACGGCGTCCAGGCCGGCGACCAGGTAGTCGATCTGGCCGTCGATCTGGCCGCGCCGGTCGGGGAAGAAGAGGCTGCCGCAGGCGCTCAGCTGGGTGGTCAGGGCGACGGCCAGCAGGCCGCCCAGAATGCGGGTTCGGGTGTGCATGAAGCTGTCCTGAAGGTGGTCGGGGGCGAACTATACCAAGGCCTCCGTGACAGGCGTCCACTGCTGGTGGCGGGCCCTATAATCGACCCCCTGCCGTGGAGTGTCCGATGAACCCGCTACCCATAGACGCCGTCCTGCCCGCCCTGCGCGAAGCCCTGTCCCTGCGCCACGAAGCCGTACTGGAGGCCCCGCCCGGCGCCGGCAAGACCACCCGCGTGCCGCTGGCGCTGCTCGACGAGCCCTGGCTCGCCGGGCAGCGCATCCTGATGCTCGAGCCGCGCCGGCTGGCCGCGCGGGCCGCCGCCGAGCGCCTGGCCGCCGAGCTGGGCGAGGCGGTCGGCGAGACGGTCGGCTACCGCATCCGCCTGGACAGCCGGGTCGGCCCGCGCACGCGCATCGAGGTGGTCACCGAGGGCATCCTCACCCGCCGCCTGCAGGACGACCCGGCGCTGGAGGGCGTCGGCCTGGTGATCTTCGACGAGTTCCACGAACGCAGCCTGGACGCCGACCTGGCCCTGGCGCTGACCCTGAACGGCCGCGCCCTGTTGCGCGACACGCCGCTCCGGGTGCTGCCGATGTCCGCCACCCTGGAGGGCGAGCGGCTGGCCACGCTGCTGGACGATGCGCCGGTGGTGCGCAGCGAGGGGCGCATGTACCCGGTGGAGATGCGCTGGGGGCGTCCGTACCAGCCCGGCGAGCGGATCGAGCCGCGGGTCCTGCAGACCGTGCTGCAGGCGCTCGACGAGGAGGGCGGCAGCCTGCTCGTGTTCCTGCCCGGCCAGGCGGAGATCCGCCGTATTCACGAGCAGCTGTCCGAGGCGCTGGGCGAACGCAGCGATATCCTGCTCTGCCCGCTGCATGGCGAGCTGGACCTTGCCGCCCAGCGCGCTGCCATCGAGCCGGCGCCGGGCGGCAAACGCAAGGTGGTGCTGGCCACCAACATCGCCGAGACCAGCCTGACCATCGACGGTGTGCGCGTGGTGGTCGACGCGGGACTGGCGCGGGTGCCGCGCTTCGATCCCGGCAGCGGCATGACCCGCCTGGACACCCAGCACATCTCCCGCGCCTCGGCGACCCAGCGCGCCGGGCGCGCCGGGCGCCTGGAGCCGGGGGTGTGCTACCGGCTGTGGTCGCAGGCCCAGCACGAGCAGCTGGCCGCCCACGACAGCCCGGAGATTCTGGCGGCCGATCTCGCCGGGCTCGCCCTGCAGCTGGCGCGCTGGGGCGTGGAACCAGCCGAGCTCGCCTGGCTCGATGCGCCACCGGCGGCCGCTTTCGCCCAGGCCCGTGACCTGCTGGCCCGACTCGGTGCGCTCAATGCCAACGGCAGCCTCAGCGCTCACGGCCAGGCCATGGCCGGGCTGCCGGCGCACCCGCGCATCGCCCATCTGCTGCTGCGTGGCCAGGCCCTCGGCCTCGGCGCGCTGGCCTGCGACGTCGCCGCGCTGCTCGGCGAGCGCGACATCCTGCGCGGACCTGGTGCCGGCGCCGACCTGCACAGCCGGCTGGTTCTGCTGAGCGGCGCGGAAAGGGCCGGGCGCGGTGCCGCCCAAGGCGGCGTGCAGCGCGCCCGCCAGCTGGCCCGGCAATACCGCGGACTGCTGCCGAAGGGCGTGCAGGAGGCGGTCGCCGATCCGGACGATCCGCGCTGGCTGGGGGCGCTGCTGGCCTTCGCCTATCCGGACCGCATCGCCTGCCAGCGGCGTCCCGGCGGCGGCGAGTACCGCCTGGCCAACGGCCGCGCCGCGCTGTTCGCCGAGCCCGATGCGCTGATGAAGCACGCCTGGCTGGTGGTCGCCGAGCTGGGCAGCCGCCAGGGTCAGCGCGAGGAGCGCATCTACCTGGCCGCCGAGCTCGATCCGGCGCTGTTCGACGGCGTGCTTGCCGAGCAGGTGACGGTGCGCGACGAACTGGACTGGGACGAGCGCGAGGGCGTGCTGCGCGCCGAGCGCCAGCGGCGGGTCGGCGAGCTGGTGCTGGAGCGCCAGGCGCTGCCGGGGCTCGACGAGGCGGCGCGCGGCCGGGCGCTGGTCGCCCTGGTGCGGCGCAAGGGCCTGGAGCTGCTGCCCTGGACGCCCGAGCTGCGCCAGTGGCAGGCGCGGGTGGCGCTGCTGCGCCGCCTCGATGTGGCGGAAAAGGGCGAGAGCGACTGGCCGGACCTGTCCGACGCGGCCCTGCTGGCGGGCCTGGAGGATTGGCTGGCGCCGTATCTGGGGCGGGTCTCGCGGCTCAGCCACTTCGCCGCGCTGGACCTGCCCGGCATCCTCGCCGGCCTGCTGCCCTGGCCGCTGCCGCAGCGTCTCGACGAGCTGGCGCCGACCGCCATCGCCGTGCCCTCCGGCTCGCGCATCCGCCTCGACTACGCCGAGGAGCCGCCGGTGCTCGCCGTGCGCCTGCAGGAGCTGTTCGGCCTGGCCGCGACGCCGCGCCTCGCCGGCGGCCGGCTGGCGGTCAAGCTGCACCTGCTGTCGCCGGCGCGCCGGCCGGTGCAGGTCACCCAGGATCTGGCCAGTTTCTGGGCCAATACCTACGCCGAGGTGAAGAAGGATCTCAAGGGCCGCTATCCCAAGCACTACTGGCCGGACGATCCGCTGATCGCCGAACCCACCGCCCGTGCCAAGCCGAGGCAGTAGCCCCGGCCTGCCGGACTATGCTGGAAGGTCTCGGCAGGATTGCCCGCATCGCTCCAGGGAGGAAGCATGCATCGCAGGATCTTCGCCAGCAGGGTATTCGAGCGCCAGGTGGCGCTGATCAGCGGCGGCTGCTCCGGCGTCGGCCGGGCGCTGGCGGTGCGCCTGGCGCAGGCCGGCGCGCAGCTGGCCATCCTCGACGTCGACCCGCCGGCGCTGGACAGCCTGGTCGAGCACCTGGCCGATCACCACAATGCCGAGGTCTTTGGCCTGCCCTGCGAGCTGACCGATGCGCAGGCGGTGGAGCGTGCCGTGGCGCTGGTCGGCGAACGCTTCGGCGGCATCGACCTGCTGGCCTGCTGCGCCGCCGTCGGCCGGCACGGCAGCCTCCTCGACACCGAGCCGGAGGTGTTCCGCGAGGTCATGGCGGTCAACTTCTTCGGCGCCCTGCACTGCGCCCGGGCGGCGCTGCCCAGCCTGCTCGCGCGGCGCGGGCAGATCGTCGTGGCCGGCGCGCTGTCCGCCTTCGCCGCGGCGCGCCCCGGTAACGGCGCCGTGGCCGCCAGCCGGCAGGCCCTGCTCGGCTTGTTCGAGGCGCTGCGCCTCGAGGTGGCGGCGGACGGGGTCAACGTGATGCTGGTCTGTCCCGGCTCCCGCGCCGGCGAGCCGGGTCGTGACGACCCGTTCGACGACACGGCAGATCGTCCGCCCGCGGCGCAGGACGTCGCCGAGGCGATCTTCCAGGGCGCGCTGCGCCGCCGTCATCTGGTGGTGCTGTCCGGCCACGACTGGCGCGCCCGGCTGCTGGCACGGCTCGCCCAATAGCCGCTGGCGGCCCATTGGCGGGTGGGGGCTGAGGGGGGAGGCTTGCCGACGGCGGCGAGACAGGATATGAACATGCGCGCCCGGTACGGCCCGCGTATCCGGAACGGCCTTCGCACTCCGGCCGGCCGTGGAATAATCGCTTCGTTTCGTCGTCAGCTGTCCTTTTCGCCCGGCGCCGCTTCGCTTGTTGTCCATTTTTCGAGCAACCCTGCAAAGTTTGCGGGTAAAATGGCGCCTTTACATATTGGTGGCCTGTCATGACCTTTGCCTCTCTTGGCCTGATCGAGCCTCTTTTGCGGACTTTGCCCGTACTCGGTTACATCCTGCCCACGCCGGTGCAGCGCCAGGCGATTCCTGCGCTGCTCGCCGGCCGCGACCTGCTGGTGGCGGCGCAGACCGGCAGCGGCAAGACTGCCGGTTTCGCCCTGCCGGTGCTGCAGCGGCTGACCCTGGAGGGTCCGCCGGTGGCCGCCAATTCGGTGCGCGCGCTGGTGCTGGTGCCGACCCGCGAGCTGGCCGAGCAGGTCCATGGATCCATTCGCGCCTGCGGCATGGAGCTGCCGCTGCGCACCGCCGTGGCCTACGGCGGGGTGAGCATCAACCCGCAGATGATGATGCTGCGTCCGGGCCTCGACGTGCTGGTGGCCACGCCCGGCCGCCTGCTCGACCTGTACCGGCAGAACGCCGTGCGCTTCGACCGGCTGCAGATCCTCGTCCTCGACGAGGCCGACCGCATGCTCGACCTGGGCTTCGCCCGCGAGCTGGACGAGCTTTTCGCCCTGCTGCCGAAGCAGCGCCAGACCCTGCTCTGCTCGGCGACCTTCTCCGAGGAGATCCGCCAGATCGCCACTGGCCTGCTGCGCGATCCGCTGACCATCGAGATCAGCGCGCCCAACTCGGCGGCGCCGAGCGTCGACCAGTGGCTGATCCCGGTGGACAAGAAGCGCAAGGTCGAGCTGTTCCTGCACCTGCTGGAGCGCGAGCGCTGGGAGCAGGTGCTGGTCTTCTCGCGGACCCGCAAGGGCGTCGAGCGGCTGGCCGAAGAGCTGCAGCAGCGCGGTTACCGGGCCGGCGCGATCCACGGCGACCTGCCGCAGCCGGCGCGCCTGCGCGCCCTGGAGCAGTTCAAGGCCGGCGAGCTGCAGGTGCTGGTGGCCACCGACGTGGCGTCCCGCGGGCTGGACATCCAGGGGCTGCCGCTGGTGGTCAACCTTGATCTGCCGGTCGCCCCTGAGTACTACGTGCACCGCATCGGCCGCACCGGCCGCGCCGGCGCCAGCGGCGAGGCGATCTCGCTGGTCTGCGCCGACGAGGTCGAACAGCTGGCCGCCATCGAGCTGCTGATCCGCCAGCTGTTGCCGCGCCACGAGGAGCCGGACTTCAGCCCCGAGCACCGGGTGCCGGAAACCGCCCTGGGCGGGGCGATCCTGAAGAAGCCGAAGAAGCCCAAGCAGAAGCTGATCCCCGGCGCGGCCGGCAACAGCCGCATCCACCTCGGCGGCCTGCTCGACGACAAGGCCCGGCCGGCCGTGGAAGCGGTGCGCCAGATGCCCAACCTGAGCGCGCCTGGCAAGAAGAAGTAGGCCGGCCGAGACCCGGCGCGCGGGCGCCGGCGTCTAGCGCCGCTCCAGCCAGCGCAGCATGCCCCGGGCGGCGGCGCGGCCGCTGGCCAGGCAGGCGGTGAGCAGGTAGCCGCCGGTGGGCGCCTCCCAGTCGAGCATCTCGCCGGCGCAGAAGACTCCCCGCATGCCGTGCAGCATCAGGTTGCCGTCCAGCGCCTCGAAGGGCACGCCGCCGGCGCTGCTTATCGCCTCGTCCAGCGGTCGCGGGCGTACCAGCGTCAGCGGCAATGCCTTGATCAGTTCGGCCAGCCGGGCCGGTTCGGCGAAGGCCGCCGCCGGCGCCAGTTCGCGCAGCAGGGCGGCCTTGGCCCCGTCGAGGCCGAGTTGGCCGTGCAGGTGTTTGGCCATGGAGCGCGAGCCGCGCGGCTTGTTCAGGGCGGCGAGCACCCTGGCCGGGGCCTGCTGCGGCAGCAGGTCGACGAGGACGGTGGCGCTGCCGTCGCGCTCGATGCGCTCGCGGATCTCTGCCGACAGCGCATAGACCAGGCTGCCCTCGACGCCGCCGGCGGTTAGCACGCATTCGCCGTGGCGCGCCGGCCCGTCGTCCAGGCGCAGGCCGATGTGCTTCAGCGGTGTGCCGGCGAAGCGCTCGCGCAGGTGTGCGCTCCAGCCGGCCACCTCGAAGCCGCAGTTGGCCGGGCGCAGGGGGGCGATCTGCACCCCGCGCGCTTCCAGCAGCGGCACCCAGGCGCCATCCGAGCCGAGCCGCGCCCAGCTGCCGCCGCCCAGGGCGAGCAGGCAGGCCGCGGGGCGGATGCTCCGCTCGCCCGCCGGACCGGCCAGGCGCAGGGCGCCGCCGGCATCCCAGCCGAGCCAGCGGTGGCGGGTGTGGATCTGCACCCCGGCTTCGCGCAGGCGCCGCAGCCAGGCGCGCAGCAGCGGCGCGGCCTTCATGTCGGCGGGGAATACCCGCCCGGAGCTGCCGACGAAGGTGTCGATGCCCAGACCGTGCACCCACTGGCGCAGCGCCTCGGCGTCGAAGTCCGCCAAGAGCCGGCCGATCTCCTCGCGGCGGGCACCGTAGCGGGACAGGAAGGGTTCGCGCGCCTCGGAGTGGGTGATGTTCATTCCGCCGACCCCGGCGAGCAGGAACTTGCGTCCGACCGAGGGCATGCGCTCGTACAGCTCGACCGCGAGGCCCGCCTGGCTGAGCACCTCGGCGGCCATCAGGCCGGCCGGTCCGCCGCCGATGATGGCGACCGCGGAAGTGGAAGTGACGTCGGGCATGCTGGCTCCGGGGCAGGGGAGGGGGCGCGCATTCTACTCCGCCGGCGGCACCGCTTCAGCCGAGACCCCATTCCCGCCAGAGGCGCGCTGCGCTGTGGTGGAGGATGCCGTGGCGCCGCGCCAGGGCGGCGCGGTCCCGGTCGTAGCCGCCGCCGATCACGCCGAGCACCGGGATCTCGCGCTCCAGGCAGTGGCGCAGCACGGCGCTGTCGCGGGCGGCGAGGCCGGCGTCGCTGAGTTGCAGATAGCCGAGCGCGTCGTCCTTGTGCACGTCGACCCCGGCGTCGTAGAGCACCATGTCCGGCTGGTACAGCGGCAGCAGATAGTTCAGCGCGTCGTCGACCACCTTCAGGTAGTCGGCATCGCCCATGCCGTGCGGCAGGCCGATGTCCCAGTCGCTTTTGGCCTTGCGCGCCGGGAAGTTCTGCTCGCAGTGCAGCGACACGGTGATCGCGTCCGGGGTGTCTTCGAGGATCCGCGCGGTGCCGTCGCCCTGGTGCACGTCGCAGTCGAAGATCAGCACGCGGCCGGCCCGTCCGCTCGCCAGCAGGTAGCGGGCGATCACCGCCAAGTCGTTGAAGATGCAGAAGCCGGAAGGATGATCGTAGTGGGCGTGGTGGGTGCCGCCGGCCAGGTGGCAGGCCAGGCCGTGCTCGAGGGCCAGTTCGGCGGCCAGCAGCGAGCCGCCCACCGCCAGCACGGTGCGTCGGGCCAGCGCCGGAGTCCAGGGCAGGCCCAGGCGGCGCAGCTCCTCGCGGCTCAGCGCGCCGCTGCAGTAGCGTTCGATGTAGGCCGGGTCGTGGGCCAGGGCGAGGATCTCCGCCGGACAGGGCTCGGGGCGGCGCAGTGCGGCGTCGCTGGTCAGGCCGCTGGCGACCAGGTGGTCGCGCAGCAGGCGGAACTTCTCCATAGGGAAGCGGTGGCCGTCCGGGAAGGGCGGGCTGTAGGCGTCGTGGTAGACCAGCGGCAGGGACATGGCGGGGCTCCGCGGGACAGGACCGGAGTATCGCCGGCGCGCGCGCTGCGGCTCAAGGCCGCTGGCGGCCGCGAATCCGTCGTGGCGGGTTTTCCCGCTCATCCTCTGGCGCTATGCTGGGGAAAAGCCCGGCGCGCTGCCGGGCTTGACCAAGGGGCGCTCAACGCGGATCCTTGCGCGCTTTTTTACCGATAGAGAACCGGGGGTTGAAATGCAGGGACAGGCGCAAGTCGTCGACTATCTGAAAGGACTGCTGCGCGGCGAGCTGGCGGCGCGCGACCAGTACATGCTCCACTCGCGGATGTACGCCGACTGGGGGCTGAGCAAGCTCCACGAGCGTCTGGACCACGAGATGCACGAAGAGGCCCAGCACGCCGATGCGCTGTTGCAGCGCATCCTGTTCCTGCAGGGCACGCCGGACATGAGCCCCGAGCCGATCAATCCGGGGCAGACCGTACCGGAAATGCTGCGCAACGACCTGGCCCTGGAGTACCACGTGCGCGATGCGCTGGCCAAGGGCATCGAGCTCTGCGAGCAGCTCGGCGACTACGTCACCCGCAACATTCTGCAGGCCCAGCTCAACGATACCGAGGAAGACCACGCCTACTGGCTGGAGCAGCAGCTCGGCCTGATCGACCGCATCGGCCTGCAGAACTACCTGCAATCGCAGATGTGAGCCCCGCTCCGGCCGTCGGCCGGAGCATCGCTGCGGGCCTGTCGTCAGGACAGGCCCTGCTCCTTGCAGCAGCCGCCCGACTCCAGCTCCCGGAGGATCGGGCAGTCCGGGCGCTCGTCCCCGCGGCAATGATCGACCAGATCCCGCAGCGTGTCGCGCAGGCCGGCGAGTTCCTCGATCCGCCGCTCCAGTGCCGCGATGTGCGCGCTGGCCAGGGCCTTGACCTCGGCGCTGGTGCGCTGGCTGTTCTGCCAGAGGCCGAGCAGGCGGCCGATCTCCTCCAGGGAGAAGCCCAAGTCCCGCGAGCGCTTGATGAAGGCGAGCCGCTGCAGATCGGCCTCGGTGTAGTGCCGATAGCCGTTGTCGCCGCGGCCGGCCGGCGCGATCAGGCCGATGGCCTCGTAATGGCGGATCATCTTGGCGGACAGGCCGCTGCGTTTCGCTGCTTGGCCGATGTTCATCGCTGCTTCCCCCTGTTGACGGCCGATCCGGCGGCCCGGCGCCCCGCGCGGGGGCTTGACCTTGCCAGGGGGGCAAGCTTGACACTGTGGGCATCCATACTCCAGAGGAGCGTCACGATGCAGAAGTTTCAGGTCAAAGGCATGAGCTGCGGTCACTGCGTGCGCGCCGTCACCCAGGCCGTGCAGGCCCTGGATGCCGGGGCCGAGGTGCAGGTGGATCTGCCCACGGGCGAGGTGCAGGTGCTCAGCGAGTTGCCGGCCGAGCGATTGATGGAAGCGATCCGCGAGGAGGGCTACGAGGTGGCGCCCGCCTGAGAAGGCGTTCGCCCCGCGGCCGGTTCGGCGATCCGCCAGTCGACGAGCATGCCGCTGAACAGGGCGTCGATCATCGCCGGTGCTTCGGCCTGGGTGTCGAACAGGCCGGGATCGCGCAGGCGGTCGCTGAGCATGCCGACCAGGGTGGCGTGCAGCAGGCGGGCCGCCAGGCGCGCGCTGATGCCGGGGCGCAGGCGTTCCCGCTCGCGCTCGAACTGTTCCTCGCCGAGGGCGATGAACTGATTGATGAAGTCGGTGTGGCGCTGTTCCGCATCGCTCAGTTCGTCGGTGAACTCGCAGCGCAGCAGCAGGATGGTCAGGATGTTGCGCTTCTGCTCGTTGCCGGCCAGGCCGGCCATGATTTCCACGAAGAGATCGCGCAGGTTCTGCAGGGGGTGCACCGCGCCGGGGGCGTTCAGCCGTTCGGCGATCTCTTCCGGCTGCGGGCGGATCTGGTTGAGCATCTCGTTGAGCAGATGGCTCTTGTTCTGGAAGTGCCAGTAGACCGCACCGCGGGTCACGCCGCTGGCGCGGGCGACCTGCTCCAGGCTGGTGTGGGCCACGCCGTTCTGCAGGAACAGGTGCTCGGCGGCGACCAGAATGGCTTCGCGGGTCTTTTCGGCATCGGCCTTGGTTCGGCGCATAGTGTTCTGAATGCTTGGCGGTATGAAGTCGAATATTGGTTTGGCCAGTGGCCCCGTGCATGCTCGAGTGAAGCCGTCCGGGGCGCCGGCCGCGCTTTGTCGGGGGAGCGAGTTTACCTCTCTTGTCTGCCCGGAGTGCCCCGTTTACATCCTGTTTACAAGCTCGCCGGTATCGCACAGCATCGCTGCAAATAGCCGGCAGATGCCGCTGTACCGTCCGTTGTCCTCTCCTCCAGACATTCCGCGGCAGCCTTCGCTGCGGTAGGAGCTTGCCCACTTGACTCTGCCCCTGTTGCTGATTCTAGGTGCCCTTACGGCCTTCGGCCCGCTGGCCATCGATTTCTACCTGCCCAGTTTTCCCGCCCTGGCCGTCGCCTTCGGTACCGACGTGGAGCAGGTGCAGCTGTCCCTGGCGGCCTACTTCGTAGGTATGACCATTGGCCAGCTGGGCTACGGGCCGCTGGCCGACCGTTTCGGTCGGCGCCTGCCGCTGCTTTTCGGCGTCGCGCTGTTCAGCCTGGCGTCGCTCGCCTGTGCCCTGGCCGGCAACCTCGAGCAACTGATCGTGGCGCGCTTCGCCCAGGCCCTCGGCGGCTGTGCTGGCATGGTGGTGGCGCGTACCGTGGTGCGCGATCTGTGCGATCCGCTGACCACGGCGAAGGTCTTCTCCCGGCTGATGCTGGTGATGGGCCTGGCGCCGATCCTCGCGCCCCTGGCCGGTGGCGTGCTGCTCCAGGCGTTCGGCTGGCAGTCGATCTTTCTTTGCCTGACCCTGTTCGGCATGCTGACCGGCCTGGCGGTGGCCCTGTACCTGCCGGAAACCCTGGCCGCCGATGCGCCGCGGCCGTCCTTCGGCGACGGCGTGCGGCATTACACCAGGCTGCTGCGCGACCGGGAGTTCCTGACCTTCAGCCTGGCCGGCGGGGTGGCCATGGCCGGGATGTTCGCCTACATCGCCGGCTCGCCGTTCATCTTCATCCAGCTCTACGGGGTCCCGGAGGAGCACTACGGCTGGCTGTTCGGCAGCAATGCGGCCGGCTTCATCCTGGTCTCCCAGCTCAACGCCCGGGTTCTGCACTGGCGCGGTCCGGGGTTCTGGCTGCGTCGGGTGGTCTGGCTGCATGCCCTGAGCGCGCTGATTCTGCTGCTGGTGGCGCTGGCCCGTCCCGCGGCGCTGTGGCCGCTGCTGCTGCCGCTGTTCGTCTGCATCGCCAGCCTCGGCGCGATCATGCCCAACGCTGCCGCCTGTGCCTTGGCGGCGCAGGGCAGCCAGGCCGGCAGTGCCTCGGCGCTGATGGGCAGCCTGCAGTTCTGCGTGGCGGCGCTGGCCTCGGTGCTGGTCGGTGCGCTGCACGACGGCAGCGCGCTGCCTATGGCTCAGGTGATCGGCCTCTGTGCGCTGACCGCGACAGGGCTCGCCTGGTACAGCGGGCAACTGGAGGTGCGGGCGCGCTGAACGGCAGGTCGGCGTAAAGAGCGGCTGTTACGGGGCGGGTTCAGTCCGCGCCCTTCGGCCAGGGATGGGGCGCCTTCAGGCGCGACTCGAGGCGGATGGCGTACTGGCGGGCTTCGTTCTCGCTGCGGAAGGGCACGCTGAACCGTCCCAGCTGGACTTTCCAGAAGCCCTGCGGGCGGGCGACCGGTTGCACGATGACTTGCATGCTTCCTCCTGGGGTGTCTGGGTGCGTCCGAGACGGCGACGCTTGCCGGGTTTTGTGGCCGATAGTGTAGATGGCCACTACGCGGGGAGCCGATGCGAGTCAATGCCTTCCGTCGCCGAAATGTACGGCGCTTCGATCTTTTTCGCTGGTCCGGTGTCGCCGCGGACGAGCCGGCCTTGCAATACTTGCCAGTAGCCGGCAGGCCTGTCCCCTGCAGGCGCTTAAGGTCGTTTTAAGCTTTCAAGGACAAAGTTGCTGCAACTTTAACCACCCAGATGAGGGATTCATCATGCGCAAGATCGTTCTGCTCGGCCTCGCCCTGGCCTCTCCGCTGGCGCTCGCCGGCCCGCAGTGCACCATGACCGACAAGTCCCAGTGGCAGGACCAGGCCAAGTTCCAGGAGCAGCTCAAGGCCCAGGGCTACGAGATCAAGAAGTTCAAGGTCACCGGCGGCAACTGCTACGAGATTTACGGCTTCGACAAGGATAAGCGCAAGGTCGAGATCTATTTCGATCCGGTGAGCGGCAAGCCGATCAAGGAAGAAGTCGAGGACTGATCCATGAACAACGAGACCCTGCGCCTCTGGGACCCGCTGGTGCGCCTGTTCCACTGGTCGCTGGCCGGCGTGTTCGTCGCCAACTACTTCTTCACCGAGGAAGGCGAGTCCTGGCACGTCTGGCTGGGCTACTACGCACTGGCCTGGCTGCCCGTCCGCGTGTTGTGGGGTTTCGTCGGCTCGCCGGCGGCGCGCTGGTCGGATTTCTGGCCGACCCGCGCCCGCCTGGCCGAGCATCTGCAGGCGCTGCGAACCGGGCGCCCTTACCACCGGCTCGGCCATTCGCCGCTGGGCGCGTTGGTGATGATCCTGATGATGGCCTGCATCTTCGGTCTCGGCGCGAGCGGCTTCCTGATGCAGGAGGTCGACTACTTCTGGGGCTCTGAGCCGGTCGAGGAGGCGCACGAGCTCCTGGCCAACGGCCTGCTCGTGCTGGTCTGTCTGCATCTGGCGGCGGCGCTGGTGGAGAGCGTCCGTCTGCGCGAGAACCTGCCGCTGTCGATGATCACCGGCCGGCGGCGCAAGTTGTAACCACGTCTTTCGGGCCGGATTGGCGATTTTTTGCGCAGCTTGCTGCAAGCCGCACGGGATCGGCGTCCGGCTCGCTCATCCCGGGTTTATCCACAGCTTTTTCCCCGCCGATTGTTGAAAAGCGCAGCTTGCGCGTCCGTGAAGCACCCCGCGGCCAGTCGCCTGTGGACGGACGGGGAGGGCGAGTCGCGGCGAGGTGGTTGGATGAAAACTGTACGAATCGCTTGCAGGCCAGCCCCTGCGCGGCTGCCAGCCGGGCATCCCGACGTTATCCACAGTTGCGCCCACAGTCTTTGTGGGTAAAAGAGCGGTGGTGGCGCCCTCAGTCGTATTCCGCCGGTGCGTGGTCGCCCAGCAGGCGCCGCTGGCGCGCCGTGCAGGCGGCCAGCACTGCCGGATTGAAGCGCCAGTGCAGATAGGGCGAGAACTTCTGTGCCACCATCCGCCTGCCGTAGTGCACCTGCAGCAGGTAGCGCGTCCGGTCCGGCGTGCGGTTGCGGCTGCCGGCGTGCCAGAGCTCGCTGCGAAAGAACAGCACGTCGCCGGCCCGGCACAGCACCGGCTCGGGCGCGCGTCCCTGCCAGTGCCGCTCGTCCGGACGGGGCGGGCGGCCGGCGCGGTGGCTGCCGGGGATCACCAGGGTCGGGCAGAGGTCCGCGTCGATCGCGTCGAGGTAGAGGTGCGCCGTGCAGATCTGCATGGGCAGGCGGAACGCCGGGTCGGCGAGCAGGGCCGGCGGCAGCTCCATGACCAGGTAGTCCAGGTGCAGGTCGGCGCCGATGAAGCCCGGATGGCAACGCCAGGCGGTCTGGCCGATCACATGGCAGTCGGCGCCGAGCGCGGCCTCGGCCAGCTCGATCAGCCCCGGCAGGTCGAGGTAGGGCAGCCACAGCGGCGAGCGGTTGAACACGCACTTGTAGTGGTCGACCAGCCCGGTGTAGTCCCAGTGTTCGGGCCGGAGGCGGTCGATGGCGTCGCGCAGCACGGCGATCTGCCCGGCATCCAGCCCGCCGGGCAGCAGCGCGAAGCCGTCCTCGTGCAGCGCCTGCAGGCGCCGGGCGGTCAGCTCGGGGGAAACGGCCTCGTCGCTCATTCTGTGCCTCCGCGTCGTCGCGTAAGTCTAGAACCGCCGGTGCCGACGCCGTATCCGTTATGCTGCGGCTCTCGCCCCTGTCGCCCGGATCTTCCATGACCCTGCACTGCGAAGAGGTTCGCCTCAATCTGCCGCATATCGAGCTGGCCGCCCACCTCTACGGACCGGAGGACGGCCGGCCGATGCTGGCCCTGCACGGCTGGCTGGACAATGCCATGAGCTTCTCCCGCCTGGCGCCGCGCCTTGCGGGGCTGCGCATCGTCGCCCTGGACTTCGCCGGCCACGGCCATTCCGCCCACCGTCCGGCCGGCCTGGGTTACAGCCACTGGGAGCATGCCTTCGATGTGCTGCAGGTCGCCGAGCAGCTCGGCTGGCAGCGTTTCTCCCTGCTCGGCCACTCGATGGGCGCCATCGTCGCCGTGCTGCTGGCCGGCGCGCTGCCGGAGCGCATCGAGCGGCTGGCGCTGATCGATGGCGGCATGCCGATCACCCGGGAAGCCGCCGAGGCCCCGCTGCAGCTCGGCGATGCCCTGCGCGGGCACCTGGCCCTGACCGGCAAGCGCAAACCGGTCTACGAGAGCATCGAGCGGGCGGTGCAGGCGCGTCTGCACGGGGTCGCCGCGCTGAGCCGCGAGGCCGCCGAACGGCTCGCCGAGCGCGGCCTGATGCCGGTGCCCGGCGGCTACACCTGGCGGGCCGACAGCCGCCTGCGGTTGCCTTACGCGCTGCGCCTGGACCCGGCCCAGGCCGAGGCCTTCGTCCGCGCGGTACGCTGTCCGGTCAGCCTGGTGCTGGCCCGCCGGGGACTGCTGGCCGGGCGCCCGCCGGTGGCGGCGCTGCTGGAGGAGCTATCCTTCGAGGTGCACGAGCTGCCCGGCGGACACCACCTGCACCTGGATGACGAGGCCGGTGCCCAGGCCGTGGCGGAGCTTTTCCAGGCTTTCTTCCGTGCGTCCTGACCGGTCGTCCCGGGAAAGGGCGCCGGGCGGTCGCTTCAGCCAAGCCTCGGCCGCTTGCCTCGGGCCGGACCTGCGAGGAGCCGGATGCGTCTGACCACCTTCTGCTGCCTGGCGCTGGCCGGCAGCTCTTTGCTGGCCGCCGACCTGCCGGGCAGTCGCGATCTCGAGGGGCTGCCGCGTTTTCCCCACGCCGAGATCGTCGAGTTCCGCCAGGGCGCTGCGGAGCGCCGTTATCCTATGGGCGACATCCAGCGGATCAGCGGGCGCCTGCGCTACGAGCAGGAGGTATCGGCCGAGGGCGCGCTGACCGCGGCGACCTACCTGCTGCCCGTCGGACACGCCGCCGGCGAGGCCTTCGCCCAGGCCCGCGGGGCCTTGCTGGGGCAGGACGCGGAGTTGCTCTACTGGTGCGAGGGGCGCGACTGCGGCTCCAGCAGCCTGTGGGCCAATGCGGTGTTCGGCAACGCCCGCCTGTACGGCCCGGACGAGCGCCAGGCCTACGCGCTGCTGCGCCTGGCCGCGCCGCGCCGCGACAGCCTGCTGGCGCTGTACGCCATCACCCGCGGCAACCGCCGCGACTACCTGCATGTCGAACAGCTCGACGCCGCCGGCGCGCTCGGCGAGCTGCTGCCGACCCCGGCCACCCTGTTGCGCCAGCTGCGCACCGACGGCCAGTTGCTGCTGCCCGGCCTGAACGGCGAGCCCGGCGCGGCCTGGATCGAGCTGCTGGCGCGCAGCCTGATGCTCGACAGCACCCTGCGGGTCGCCCTGGCCGGGGCGCAGGCGCCGGCCTGGCGCGATGCGCTGGTCGAGCGCGGCGTGCGCGCCGCGCGGCTGGAGCTGGACGAGGCGTCCGTCGCCGGGCTGCGCCTGAGCCGTCTGCCGTGAGCCGGGCCAGCCCGCCGCCGGCGCTTGCCCGTCGCTCCTCCTGCAATCCGCGGCCGGCAGAATGTCCCTATAGTCCTGTTTTCCGCTGTCCTTCCCAAGGAGCCGCGAATCCGAATGTTCAGTAACGATCGTCTGTGGGTCCTGCTGTTGCTGGTGGCGTTGCTCGGCGCCTGTCTGTGGATGCTGCTGCCGTTCGCCTCGGCGCTGTTCTGGGCGGCCGTGCTGTCCTTCGCCAGCTGGCCGCTGATGCGCCTGCTGACCGCCCGGCTGAACGGACGGGAGTCGGTGGCGGCCGGCCTGCTGACCGCCGGCTGGGTGGTCCTGGTGGCGGTGCCGCTGCTGCTGCTCGGCTTCAACCTGGTCGACTACATCCGCGAGCTCACCGGGCTGGTCAACACCCTGCGTCTCGAGGGGCTGCCGCCGCCGCCGGAGTGGCTGGCCGGGATACCGCTGCTCGGCGACGAGCTGGTCGACCTCTGGCGTGCCGTCGATCAGCAGGGGCTGGCGCTGTTCGCCACGCTCAAGCCCTACCTCGGCCAGGTCGGCAACTGGCTGCTGGCGCGCAGCGCCAGGCTCGGCGGCGGTCTCCTGGAACTGGTGCTGAGCCTGGTGCTGGTGTTCTTCTTCTACCGCGACGGGCCGCGTCTGGAGCGCTTCGTGCAGAGCCTGCTGGAGCGGCTGATCGGCGAGCGCGCCGAGCATTACCTGGCGCTGGTCGCCGCCACCGTGCAGCGGGTGGTCAACGGGGTGATCGGCACCGCCGCGGCCCAGGGGGTGCTGGCGCTGATCGGCTTCTGGATCGCCGGGGTGCCCGGGGCGCTGCTGCTCGGCCTGCTCACCTTCGCCCTCAGCCTGATTCCCATGGGCCCGCCGCTGGCCTGGATACCGGCCACCGCCTGGCTGGTCTGGCAGGGCGACTACGGCTACGCGATCTTCCTCGGCATCTGGGGCATGTTCGTGATCAGCGGCGTGGACAACGTGCTCAAGCCCTACCTGATCAGCCGCGGCGGCAACCTGCCGCTGGTGGTGGTGCTGCTCGGCGTGTTCGGCGGCATCTACGCCTTCGGCTTCATGGGCCTGTTCCTCGGCCCGACCCTGCTGGCGGTGGCCTACAGCCTGCTCTGCGACTGGGTGAGCGAGCCCCGGTCGGCCGACGAGGCGCCGGCGCATCAGACTGTGCAGGAGGAGCGGAGGGAGGAGCGGGCGTAGCGGCCTCTAGGCCTCGTGGTCGCGCTCGTAGGCCTCCAGGCTGTCCCGGGCGATCTCCCGGCCGAGCTGGATCATCTCCGGCGCCCGGTGGAACTCGAAGAAGCGGCATACCTGCTTGGGCACGTTGATCAGGATGTCCGGCGGGTAGCCGGCGATCTTGTACTGGGTCAGCGCGGTCTGCATGACCTCGAAGCTCTGGTTGACCAGATCGAGCAGCGTCGCCGGCCCCATGGAGTCCACCACCCGGGCGCCACTGGCCGACTTCGGCGGGCTTTCCGTATCCGGGCCGGGCGGCTCGCCCAGCTCGCCGCGCAGGTCGGGCACCGGCAGCGGCGCGCTTTCCCCCTCGCGGCGGCGGAACGGCAGGCGCGAGCCGAGCGAGTCGAGCATGGCGTCGACCCGCCCCTTGAGCGCCGTCTGCCGCTCGTTCACCGGCAGACGGTACTGCTTGTGGCTGTTGGAGCCGAGGTCGACCGCGACGATCAGGTCGCAGTGGCTGGACACCACCGGGACGATCGGCAGCGGGTTGAGCAGGCCGCCGTCGACCAGCATGTGCTGGCCCTTGATCACCGGGGTGAACAGGCTGGGGATCGCCGCCGAGGCACGCATCGCCTGGTGCAGGCAGCCCTCCTGGAACCACACCTCCTGATGGATGGTGAGGTCGGTGGCCACCGCGGTGAAGGGGATCGGCAGGTCCTCGATGTTCACCTCGCCGACGATCTCGCGGATGCGCGCGAAGACCTTGTCGCCGCGGATCACCCCCATGCTGAAGGTGACGTCGAGCAGGCGCAGCAGACCCAGGTAATCCAGGCTTTCGATCCACTCGCGGTACTCCGGCAGCTTGCCGGCGGCATGGATGCCGCCGATCACCGCGCCCATGGAGCAGCCGGCGATGCAGCCGATCTCGTAGCCGCGGGCCTCGAGTTCCTCGATCACGCCGATGTGCGCATAGCCGCGCGCGCCGCCCGAGCCCAGTACCAATGCCACCCGCTTGCCCATGTCGTCCCCCGTACCGCTTTCCTGAACCATACGCCGGGCACGGCGCGGCGCCAAGGTACGCTTTTGGTACAATTGGCCGCCTGTTCAGTTCCCCTCCGAGGACGCCCCGTGAGCGAGCCCATTCGTCTGACCCAGTACAGCCACGGCGCCGGCTGTGGCTGCAAGATTTCCCCCAAGGTGCTGGAGGTGATCCTCGCCGGCAGCGGCGCGCAGAACCTCGATCCGAAACTCTGGGTCGGCAACGCCTCGCGCGACGACGCCGCGGTGTACGCCGTCGACGAGGAGCGCGGGGTGGTGTCCACCACCGACTTCTTCATGCCGATCGTCGACGACCCCTTCGACTTCGGCCGCATCGCCGCGACCAACGCGATCAGCGATATCTACGCCATGGGCGGCGACCCGCTGCTGGCCATCGCCATCCTCGGCTGGCCGATCAACACGCTGCCGCCGGAAGTGGCCCGCGAGGTGGTCGCCGGCGGCCGGTCGGTCTGCGACGAGGCGGGCATCCCGCTGGCCGGCGGGCACTCCATCGACACGCCGGAGCCGATCTTCGGCCTGGCGGTGACCGGCATGGTGGAAAAGCGCTTCCTCAAGCGCAACGACACCGCCACCGCCGGTTGCTGCCTGTACCTGACCAAGCCGCTGGGCATCGGCATCCTCACCACCGCGGAGAAGAAGGCCAAGCTGCGCGCCCAGGATATCGGCCTGGCGCGCGACTGGATGTGCACCCTGAACAAGCCCGGCAGCCGTTTCGGCCGCCTCGAGGGGGTCAAGGCGATGACCGACGTCACCGGCTTCGGTCTGCTCGGCCACCTGGTCGAGATGGCCGACGGCAGCGGCTTGTCGGCGCGCGTCGAGTTCGCCGCGGTGCCGCGTTTCGCCGGTCTGGAGTACTACCTGGAGCAGGGCTGCGTGCCCGGCGGTACATTGCGCAACTTCGACAGCTTCGGTGCGCGCATCGCGCCGCTGCCGGAGCTGTGCAAGCTGGTGCTCTGCGACCCGCAGACCAGCGGCGGCCTGCTGGTCGCGGTGAGTCCCGAGGGTGAGGCGGAATTCCTCGCCACGGCCGCCGAGCTGGGCCTCTCGCTGGCGCCGATCGGCGAGCTGGTCGAGCGACAGAGTCTGGCGGTCGAGGTGCTCTTCTGATGCGTGCCGACACCGCCGACTACCGTCAGCTGTTCCTTGAGGGCGTCCCGATGATGGACACCCGCGCCCCAGTGGAATTCACCTGCGGCGCCTTTCCCGGCGTGCTCAACCTGCCGCTGATGACCGACAGCGAGCGGCAGAAGGTCGGTACCTGCTACAAGCAGCACGGCCAGCAGGCGGCCATCGAGCTCGGCCACCGGCTGGTGTCCGGCAAGACCAAGGAACAGCGCATCCAGGCCTGGGCGGACTTCGCCCGCGCCCATCCCGAAGGCTACCTGTACTGCTTCCGCGGCGGCCTGCGCTCGCAGATCGTCCAGCAGTGGTTGAAGACCGAGGCCGGCATCGACTACCCGCGGGTGATCGGCGGCTACAAGGCGATGCGCAACTTTCTCCTCGATACCACCCGGCAGGCCACCGAGCAGTGCGAGTTCCTGCTGGTCGGCGGCCTCACCGGCACCGGCAAGACCGAGGTGATCGCCGCCCTCGGCAACAGCCTGGACCTCGAAGGCCACGCCAATCACCGCGGCTCCAGCTTCGGCAAGCGCGCCACGCCGCAGCCGGCGCAGATCGACTTCGAGAACCGCCTGGCCGTCGACATCCTGAGAAAGCGCGCGGCCGGTATCGGCCAGTTCGTGCTGGAGGACGAGAGCCGCCTGGTCGGCAGCTGCTCGCTGCCGCTGGAGCTGCACCAGGGCATGCAGCAGTACCCGCTGGTCTGGCTGGAGGACAGCTTCGAGGGGCGCGTCGAGCGCATCCTGCGCGACTACGTGATCGACCTCTGCGCCGAGTTCGTCGCCGTCGAGGGGCCGGAGGCCGGTTTCGCCGCTTTCGCCGCGCGTCTCACCCAGAGCCTGGCGAACATCGTCAAACGGCTCGGCGGCGAACGCTACCAGCGTCTGGCGGCGATCATGGCCGAGGCGCTCGCCGAGCAGCAGGCCGGGCGCGGCGTCGCGCGGCACCGCGAGTGGATCGTCGGGCTGCTGCGCGAATATTACGACCCGATGTACGCCTACCAGCGCGAGAGCAAGGCCGGGCGCATCGTCTTCTCCGGCGACCAGGCGGCGGTGCTGGCCTATCTGCGCGCGCGCGCGGCCGAGGCCGCCGGCGGCTGAGGCCCGCTCAGCCGACGCTGGGGCGGCCGGCGACGAGTTCGGAAGGATGCTGTAGGGCGCGGCGCAGGTAATCCTCGAACTGCCCGACGATCGCCTCCCAGCCCTGGTGGCTGGCGTGCTGGCGGGCGTTCAGGCGCACCCGGCGCAGGCTCTCCTCGTCTTCCAGCAGCCAGCTCGCCGCTTCGACGAAGTCTTGCTCGTCGCCCGGCTCGGCGAGCGCGCCGTTGTGGCCGTGGCGGATGTGCTGGGCGGCGGCGGCCTGGTCGTAGGCGACCACGCCGAGCCCGGAGGCCAGCGCCTCCAGCACCACGTTGCCGAAGGTTTCCGACAGGCTGGGAAACAGGAACAGGTCGCCCGAGGCGTAATGGGTGGCCAGTTCCTCGCCCAGCCGCATGCCGCAGAAGTGGGCCTCCGGCCATTGCAGCTGGAGGCTGGCGCGCAGCGGGCCGTCGCCGACCACCACCAGCTTCAGCCGGCGCTGCGGATGGGCCGCCTGCAACTGGCGGAAGCTGCTGCCGAGCAGGCCGAGGTTCTTCTCCGGCGCCAGCCGTCCGACGTGCAGCACGACCAGGTCGTCGTCGCCCGCCCCCCAGCTGGCGCGCAGGCTGGCGGAGCGCCGGGCGGGATGGAACAGGCGGCTGTCGACGCCGCGCGAGAGCAGCTCCAGGCGCTCGAAGCCGCGGCGGATCAGTTCCATGCGCTGGCTGGCGCTGGGCACCAGGGTCAGCCGCGAGTGGTTGTGGAACCAGCGCAGGTAGCGGGTCAGCAGGCGGGCCAGCAGGCCGAAGCCGTAATGGCTGCTGTATTGCTGGAAGTTGGTATGGAAGCCGCTGACCGCCGGAATGCCCAGGCGTCTGGCGCAGCGCAGGGCGGACAGGCCCAGCGGGCCTTCGGTGGCGATGTAGACCACGTCCGGGCGCTCGCGCTTCCAGCGGTGCAGCAGCTTGCCGGTGGCCGACTGGCCCCACTGCAGCCCCGGGTAGCCGGGCAGCGGCCAGCCGCGGGTCAGCAACAGTTGCTCGTCGCTGCGCCGGCCGCGGTCGGCGCTCTGCGGGGGCGGACCAGTTGCAGACGGTGGCCGCGTTCGCGCAGTCCGGCGCACAGCCGGCCGAGGGTGTTGGCGACGCCATTGACCTCGGGGGGAAGGTCTCGCTGATCAGGGCGATATGCAGGACGGTAGTCATGTCGTCAGTCTCGGACGATGATGTGTCAGACCGATGACGGAGGCTTGACGTTCCGGTGACGGGCAGGGGCTCCCCGTACCGCTCGTCCGTCAGTCTGGCGGCAGAGAAGGACGGGGCGACTGCCAATGACGCTTCGTCCGGGGTTACACTGGAGGGCCGACTTCAGCGGGGGCTGTCGACGTTCCGAAGCAGGCCGCGACGGGCGCCTTCCGGCGCAGAGCAGGGAGCGCGGAGAGAAGCCTGGTCATTCGTGACGAGCAGGGAGGGGCAGGCGGACAGCGTCCCAGCGGGGGGCGCGACAACGCGGCGCAGGCCAGAACGTCGACAGATCCCTGAAACTCCCAAGTCTCCGATCCTGCAAAGGCACGCGCCCTCCATGCCCATTTCCGTTGCTCCGTTTCGCCGTCCGGCCGCCACTCGAACCGCCACGCCGGTTCGCCATTCCGAAAGCCATGCTCCTCGCACGAATGTGTTCGAAATCATTCGCTGGGCGAGGGACGAAGGCATCGCCCTGACGGCGAACGGCGACCGTCTGGCGGCGGACGACATCGCGTCTCCCGCTCTGCTCGCCGCGCTGCGGGCGCACCAGGCCCTGATCGTCGAACTCCTGAATGCTGCCGAGGAGCACCCCCGGCGCAAGGTCTGGCCCGTGGCGGTGTCCGGCTACCGGTTTTTCCTGATCGGCCCCTCCATGAGCCGCACCCAGGTCCAGGCGCTGGTACGCTGGCGCTGGGGCGATGCCGGGATCGTCGCTTGAGCGCACCGGCCGGGGGCGTCCCCCGGCCGGCGATTCGCACCGGTCCGCGGCAGCGTCATGGCGCCGTCAGCGCGACGCATGGGCCGGCAGACCGCCCTCGCGCACCCAGAGCAGCGTGGCGCCGGCCACCGCGGCGGGCATGATCAGCAGGTTCAGGCCCGGCACCAGCAGCGCGGCGTAGGTGATGCCGCCGAAGCTCAGGCTCTGCCAGCGGCGCCGGCGCAGCCAGGCGAGCATCTCGTCCCAGGACAGCTTGTTGTTGTCGGCCGGATAGTCGATGTACTGCACGGCCATCATCCACACGCCGAACAGCAGCCAGAGCGGCGGGGCGAGCAGGTTGAGCACCGGGATGAAGGAAAGCACCAGCAGGAACAGCGTGCGCGGCAGCAGATAGCTCAGCTTGCGCCACTCGCGGGCGAAGGTGCGCGGCGCCATGTCGAACAGCTCGCGCCAGTGGAAGGGCGGGAAATGGTCCTCGCCGCGCACCACCACCTCCACCTTTTCCGCCAGGAAGCCGTTGAAGGGCGCGGCGATGGTGGTCGCCAGCAGGGTGAAGGTGAAGAACACCATCAGCACCACCAGACCGACGAACAGCGGCCACAGCAGGTAGTCGAGGAAGGCCAGCCACTGCGGCAGGCTGGGCATGAGGTAGTCGATCCAGTGTTCGAACTGGCGTACCGCCAGGCCGATCAGGCCGGCGAAGAGCAGCAGGTTGACCGCCAGCGGCAGCAGGACGAACAGGCGCAGGCCGGGACTCAGGACCAGTTTCAGGCCTTCGCCCAGATAGTGCGGGCCAGACAGGACGGACGGGGGCATGGGGGACTCCGGAGGCAAATTCGCGCCGACCTTACCGGCTTTGCCGGGGCAGGAAAAGCGCTGCCGGAGTCCGATAGAGTTCGCCTATCGGCTGGATTGATTTTGAAAATTTCCGCGAACCCGATTCCACAGGTAACTTGCCTTCATCGAATTTGAGAACGAATCGACGCTTGTTGGGGCCTCCATCTCCCTGAAGTCTTCCCCTTGACTTGGTGGCCCCCTTTTATTCCTCCCTTTCAGGCCTGGCGGCGGGTTGTCGCAGCGCATAACGCCCGGGCCGTTTTATTTCCCACCCGCTGCACGCCCGCGATGCGGCGCGTCGCAGCGGCGGCACTACGGCCTTTCCCTCCCAGGCTTGCCTGCCTCACGAGTTTTCCCTGCGTAGCTGCCTCGATAGTATGAAAATTACTTTTTTGTACAGAAAGATAGCCTCCGTCTATGGATGGCATTGGCTTTAAGCATTTCCTTTGCCAGGGGTGGAGACGTTAAGGTTCCGTTCATCCGATTTGTGATTCAGTCGACAACCGAAGCCCCGCGCTTCGGCCACCACGCTGTCGGCTGCCCCTTTACCCACCCCTTGCAAAGGATGACCCGTGAAAAAGCTCCCCCTTGTCGTCGGTGCCTGCGTCGCCGGCTACCTGGCCACCGTCTTCATCGTCGACCGCTTCGACGCGCGCCTCAGCCAGCAGCGGCTGGCCGGTGCCGAGCTGAAGGGTGCGGACCCGCTGACGACCCAGGCTTTCGACGTGTTCAACAGCAACGGCTGCCAGTACTGCCACACCCGGAGCAGCGAACTGCCGTTCTATGCCGACCTGCCGGTCGCCAAGCAGCTGATGGAAAAGGACATCGCCCTGGCCCAGCGGCAGTTCAACATCGAGGCGCTGCTGGCCAACGTGCAGCAGGGCCAGCCGGTGTCGGAAGTGGATCTGGCCAAGATCGAGTCGGTGATGCAGGACAACGCCATGCCGCCGAACCTCTACCTGAGCATGCACTGGCGTTCCCGGCTGTCCGACGCGGAGAAGGGCGTGCTGCTCGACTGGGTGAAGGCCGAGCGCCTGAAGCGGCAGCCGGCCGGCGTGGTCGCCGACGCCTACAAGTACGAGGCGGTGCAGCCGATCACCACCCGTTTCCCGGTGAATCCGGCCAAGGTCGCGTTGGGCGACAAGCTTTACCACGACACCCGGCTGTCCGGCGACGACAGCCTCTCCTGCGCCAGTTGCCACGCCCTGGACAAGGGTGGGGTCGACCGCCTGGACGTATCCGTCGGGGTCGGCGGCTCGAAGGGCCCGATCAACGCGCCGACGGTGTTCAACTCCGCCTTCAACCTGCACCAGTTCTGGGACGGCCGCGCCGCCGACCTGCAGGCGCAGGCCGGCGGCCCGCCGCTGAACCCGCTGGAGATGGCCTCGACCTCCTGGCAGCAGATCGTCGGCAAGCTGGCTCAGGACGCGCCGCTGAGCGCCGAGTTCGCCGCCCTCTACCCGGACGGCATCACCGCGAAGAACATCACCGACGCCATCGCCGAGTTCGAGAAGACCCTGGTCACGCCGAACAGCCGCTTCGACCTGTTCCTCAAGGGCCAGCACGACGCGCTGAGCCGCGTGGAGCAGGAAGGCTATGCGCTGTTCAAGGAAGCCAAGTGCGCGACCTGCCACGTGGGCGAGGCGATGGGCGGCCAGTCCTTCGAGTTGATGGGGGTGAAGAAGGATTACTTCGCCGACCGCGGCAACCTCAGCGAGGTGGACCGCGGGCGCTACAACGTGACCAAGGACCCGCACGACATGCACCGCTTCAAGGTGCCGACCCTGCGCAACGTCGCGCTGACCGCGCCCTATTTCCACGACGCCAGCGCCCGGACCCTGGAAGAGGCGGTCGACAAGATGGCGGAGTACCAGGTCGGCGTGAAGCTGTCCAAGGACGAGGTCGGCAAGATCGTCGCCTT
Organism: Azotobacter tropicalis; assembly: GCF_059739045.1. Taxonomy (NCBI): domain Bacteria; kingdom Pseudomonadati; phylum Pseudomonadota; class Gammaproteobacteria; order Pseudomonadales; family Pseudomonadaceae; genus Azotobacter; species Azotobacter tropicalis. Next base: position 1,987,611 of record NZ_AP046059.1, on the reverse strand, counting down.
CCTCAACACCCTCAACGGCGAATACCAGGGCAAGACCCTGCAGTGAACCGGCGGTTTCCGGGGGCGTTCGCCCCCGGTTCCCGTCCGGCCCGGCTCAGCCCTTGCGGCCGAGCGGCTGGCTCTCGAAGCGCACGCCGGCCAGCCCGCTGCGCATGAGCGCGCGGATGTTGTCGTGGTCGCTGCCGGCCGGATCGGCCAGCACGGCGCGGTAGTGCTCGCCGAAGGCCAGCAGGGCTTCCTCGTCGCTCAGGCCCTCGAGCAGCGCCAGGCCCAGGGTCTTGCAGGAGCCTTCGTTCTGCCCGGCGGCGTTCTCCACAGGGCCGTTGGCGAAGGCGCTCGGCCGGTAGTCGTAGTGCCCGGCGACGAAGGCCAGGGTGTCGGCGAAAGCGTGCTCCCCGCTGCGCAGGCGGGCACGGAAGTCGTTCAGGTCGGTCATTGCTTGCTGCTCTTCTCGAAGGCCGCCAACTGCTCGGGGCTGGCCTCTTTCTGGTATTTGCTCTTCCACTCGTCGTACGGCATGCCGTAGATCTCCTCGCGCGCCTGTTCGACGCTGAGGTCGATGGACAGGTCGTCGGCGGCGGCCTTCAGCCATTTCCACATGCAGTTGCGGCAGAAGCCGGCGAGGTTCATCAGGTCGATGTTCTGCACGTCCGGCCGGCTGCGCAGATGCTGGACCAGGCGGCGGAAGGCGGCGGCTTCGAGTTCGATGCGTTGTTCTTCGGTCATCGTGGTTCCCCGGCTGACGGTCGTCGGTAGAGGTAGAAAGTAGACGGCCGGCGCGGCGGCCGCCGGGCGCGATCATAGCGCGCTGCCGGCGGCCCTCACCAGCGCGTCCGGGCGGGCCCGCTCAGGCCTCGCGGTGGGCGGCGAGCGTGATCGACACCGACTCGGCGAAGCGCAGGGCGTGGGGCTTGTCCACCTCCACCTCGGCGTAGCGCACGCTCGAGTAGCCCATCACCAGGTCGAGGATCTCCTGGGTCAGGCGCTCGAGCAGGGCGAAGCGGTTCTCTTCCACATGGCGGATGATCGCCTTGGTCAGGGTCCGGTAGTTCAGCGCCTGGTCGATGACGTTGTCGCGCACCGCGTCCACGGCGGGGTAGAGCACGGTGAGATTGATCAGCACGTCCTGCTTGTTGAGGATTTCCTCCTCCTTGATGCCGATGTAGGTGCGCAGACGCAGGTCCTTGACCCGGATCCGCGCCATGCCTGGCTCCAGTCGCGGCATAGCCTTGCTCCATCCTGTCGCTGGGAAGTGGCACTCACTTGAGGTGACGGCCGCCATTGACCGTCAGCGTGGTGCCGGTGACGTAGGGATTGTCCAACAGATAGCGCAGGCCGAGGTAGACCGCTTCGGCGCCCGGCTCGATGCCGAGGGCGGACTTGGCCAGGGTGCGGGTGCGGTACTCGGCATTGTCTTCCGGCTTGAAGAGGATCAGCGCCGGGGCGATGCCGTTGACCTTGACGCGCGGCGCCAGGCGCGCGGCGAAGGACAGGGTAAGGTTGTCCAGGCCGGCCTTGCTGGCGCTGTAGGCGATGTGCGCGGCGCTGCCCTTGCGCGTCACGTCGTCGCCGATGTGCACGATGTCCGCCGGGTTCGAGCGCTCCAGCAGCTCGGTGCAGTGCAGGTTGATCAGGTAGGGCGCCAGCATGTGCACGCTGAACAGGCGCTGGAAGGTCTGCGCCTCCGCGCCGGGCGTTTCGCCGGGTGCTGCTTCGCTCAGCCATTCCGAGGCGTTGTGGACGATGGCGCGCAGGCGGTCGGTATGCGCCTTGAGCCGCTCGATGAAGGCGAGAATGCCGGCTTCGTCGGCGAAGTCCGCGTGCAGGGTCGGCACGCCGCGTTCGCGCAGCCGGTCGAGGCCCGGCCGCTCGCTGCGGAAGGTCGCGATCACCGGCTGGCCCGCGTCGAGCAGCCGTTCGGCGCAGTACAGGCCGATGCGCTGGCTGGCGCCGGTGATCAGGATGGGGGCCGGGGACGCACTCATGAGGGGACTCGTACAGCCGGGGGGCGGGTCCAGCGGCGCAGCATCCGGGTACCTGACCAGTAGTAAGGGACGCCGCGCCACCGAACCTGTCGAGGAACTTATAGCAGTGTCCCACTTTGTACAACCGTACCCGCCCCATAGACCAGACCAAGGTATGACGGCGCCATGCACGGCTTGCCAGCGGGAAATTCTGGTTAATCGTTAACTTCAAAGTAATGAACGACCGGCCAGCTTGATTGAACGCTCCCGGCGGCGCCCTACCGTGAGGCCTCGACAGCGGAACCCGTGGAGCAAGCATGACAACAACAATTTCCCCCCGCCGCAGTGGTCGCGCCGGCGCAGCGAGAAGCTGCGGCGGCTCGAGCAGGTGCGAGGTCTCGCCGAGGGCGTGGTCCTGCCGAGCGACAAAATCGTCGCCGCCCTGGAAGCGCTGATCGCCCCCGGCGATCGCGTGGTGCTGGAAGGCAACAACCAGAAGCAGGCCGACTTCCTCTCCCGCTCGCTGGCCAAGGCCGATCCCGGCCGGCTGCACGATCTGCACATGATCATGCCGAGCGTCAGCCGTGCCGAGCACCTCGACCTCTTCGAGCGCGGCATCGCCCGTCGGCTGGACTTCTCCTTCGCCGGCCCGCAGAGCCTGCGCATCGGCCAACTGATGGAGGACGGCCTGCTCGAAGTCGGCGCCATCCACACCTACATCGAGCTGTACTCGCGCCTGGTGGTGGACCTGATCCCCAACGTCGCGCTGGTCGCCGGCTTCATGGCCGACCGCGAGGGCAACATCTACAGCGGCCCGAGCACCGAGGACACCCCGGCGCTGGTCGAGCCGACCGCCTTCGCCGATGGCATCGTCATCGTCCAGGTCAACGAGATCGTCGACGACCCGCGCGACCTGCCGCGCGTGGACATCCCGGCCTCCTGGGTCGACTTCGTAGTGGTGGCCGACAAGCCGTTCTACATCGAGCCGCTGTTCACCCGCGACCCGCGCCACATCAAGCCGGTGCACGTGCTGATGGCGATGATGGCGATCCGCGGCATCTACGAGAAGCACAAGGTCCAGTCGCTCAACCACGGCATCGGCTTCAACACCGCGGCCATCGAGCTGATCCTGCCGACCTACGGCGAGCGCCTCGGGCTCAAGGGCAAGATCTGCCGCAACTGGACCCTCAACCCGCACCCGACGCTGATCCCGGCGATCGAGACCGGCTGGGTCCAGAGCGTGCACTGCTTCGGCACCGAGCTGGGCATGGAGAACTACGTGGCGGCGCGCCCGGACGTGTTCTTCACCGGCCGCGACGGCTCCTTGCGCTCCAACCGCATGCTCTGCCAGCTGGCCGGCCAGTACGCGGTGGATCTGTTCATCGGCGCGACCTTGCAGGTGGATGGCGATGGCCATTCCTCCACGGTGACGCGCGGCCGCCTGGCCGGCTTCGGCGGCGCGCCGAACATGGGACACGACCCGCGCGGCCGTCGTCACGCCACCCCGGCATGGCTGGACATGACCACGCCTGAGACCCTGCTCGAGCGCGGCAAGAAGCTGGTGGTGCAGATGGTCGAGACCTACCAGGAAGGCGGCAAACCCACCTTCGTCGAGCAGCTCGACGCGGTCGAGGTGGCGAAGAAGGTCGGCATGCCGCTGGCGCCGGTGATGATCTACGGCGACGACGTCACCCACCTGCTCACCGAGGAGGGGATCGCCTACCTGTACAAGGCGCGCTCGCTGGAGGAACGCCGGGCGATGATCGCCGCGGTGGCCGGCGTCACCAGCATCGGCCTGCGCCACGACCCGAAGGACACCGAGCGCATGCGCCGCGAGGGGCTGATCGCCCTGCCGGAGGATCTCGGCATCCGCCGCACCGAGGCGAGCCGCGAGCTGCTCGCCGCCAAGAGCATCGCCGAGCTGGTCGACTGGTCCGGCGGCCTCTACAACCCGCCCGCCAAGTTCAGGAGCTGGTGATGAGCGCATTCATTGCAGCAAGAGCGCGCCCGAGCCTGGCCGAGCGGCTCGCCGACCTCGCCGTCGAGGCGCTGATCGACGAGGCCGACCTGTCGCCCAAGCCGGCGCTGGTCGACCGCCGCGGCAGCGGCGCGCACCGCGACCTCGACCTGAAACTGATGCACGCCTCGGCGCACGCGCTGTGGCCGGCCTTCCACGCCATGGCCGACGCCGGGCAGTCCATTGCCGAACTCGGCCAGCCGCTGCGCGAGGCCATCGGCCGGCTCGGCCGCGAGGGTGAGGCGCAGATGCTGGCGGTCACCGGCGGGGTCAACACCCATCGCGGGGCGATCTGGGCACTCGGCCTGTTGGTCACCGCCGCCGCGCTCGAACCCTCGCAGGCCGCGCCGCAGCAGGTGAGCCTGCGCGCCGCGCGGCTGGCCCGGCTGGAGGACCGGCAGATACCGGCGCAGGCGCCCAGCCATGGCGAGCGCGTGCGCCAGCGCTACGGCGTGCGCGGTGCGCGGGAAGAGGCCCGGTGTGGCTTCCCCGGCGCGCTGCAGCACGGCCTACCGCAGCTCCGGCGCAGCCGCGCAGCCGGTTTCGACGAGAACCACGCGCAGCTGGATGCGCTGCTGGCGATCATGGCGCAGCTCGAAGATACCTGCGTGCTGCACCGGGCCGGCCTGGAAGGGCTGGCCAGCATGCAGCACGGCGCCCGCGCGGTGCTGGACGCCGGCGGCAGCGCCACGCTGGCCGGTCGCCGCTGCCTCAAGGCGCTGGAGCACGACCTGCTGGCCCTCGACGCCTCGCCCGGCGGCGCCGCCGACCTGCTCGCCGCCACCTTATTCCTCGACCGCCTGGAGCCGATGCTCGGGGCGCCGCTTGGGAGCCTGTGACTATGGAAACCCTGTCCTTCGAATTTCCAGCCGGCCAGCCGGCCCGCCAGCGCGCCCAGGTGGGCTGCGTCGGTTCCGGCGACCTGGAGGTGCTGCTCGAGCCCGGCCCGGCCGGTCGCCTGAACATCCAGGTGGTCACCTCGGTGAACGGCAGCGCCGAGCGCTGGCGCCACCTGTTCGAGCGCATGTTCGCCGGCGGCAACCCGCCGGCCCTGAACGTCGACATCCACGATTTCGGCGCCACCCCGGTGTGGTGCGCCTGCGTCTGGAACAGGCGCTGGAGGAGCTGAGCCATGACTGACCCGAACGCACTGCTGCACAGCCGCAGCTTCGTCGAACTGGGCGCCCGCCAGCGCGCTGCCGCGCTGCTCGATCAGGGCAGCCTGCGCGAGCTGCTCGACCCCTTCGCCCGGCTCAAGTCGCCCTGGCTGGAGGCCCAGGGCATCGTCGCCCAGGCCGACGACGGCGTGGTGGTGGCCAAGGGCAGCCTCGGCGGCCGCCCGGCGGTGCTCGCCGCCATCGAGGGCGGCTTCCAGGGCGGCAGCCTCGGCGAGGTGGGCGGCGCGAAGATCGCCGGCGCCCTGGAGCTGGCCGCCGAGGACAACCGCAACGGCATCCCGACCTGTGCCGTGCTGCTGCTGGAGACCGGCGGCGTGCGCCTGCAGGAGGCCAATCTCGGTCTTGCGGCGATTGCCGAGGTGCAGGCCGCCATCGTCGAGCTGCGCCAGTACCAGCCGGTGATCGGCGTGGTCGCAGGTCCCGTGGGCTGCTTCGGCGGCATGTCCATCGCCGCCGCGCTGTGCAGCCATCTGCTGGTGACCCGCGAGGCGCGCCTGGGCCTCAACGGCCCGCAGGTGATCGAGCAGGAGGCCGGCATCGAGGAGTACGACTCGCGCGACCGTCCGTTCATCTGGAGCCTGACCGGCGGCGAACAGCGCTTCGCCTGCGGGCTGGTCGATGCCTACGTCGCCGACGACGCGCAGGCCATCCGCGCGCGGCTGCTGGGCATTCTCGACCGGCCCGGCGACGCCCTGCCGCGCAGCCGTCAGTATCCGCGTTTCCTCGACCTGCTGGAGCGCGTGGACACCCGCCCGCAAGCTGACGCCGCCGCCGTGCGCGCCCTCTACCAAGGAGATCAGGCATGAGCAACGCCCTTTCGCAACGCGGCCTGAACTGGCTGCGCGCCCTGACCGCCGACGCCGCCGGGCAGCCGGGCTACCCGGCCTCGCTGAAGGTGGTCGACGCCCCGCTGGCCGGCCGCCCGGCCCGCTATATCGCCGTGGTGCCGGATGCCGACAACCGCTTTCCGCGCGCCCGCAGCGGCGAGGTCGGCCTGCTCGAAGGCTGGAGCCTGGGTCGCGCGCTGGACGAGGTGATCGCCGCCGACCGTGACGCGCCGGTCAAGCGCGCGGTGGTCGCCGTGGTCGACGTGCCCAGCCAGGCCTACGGCCGCCGCGAGGAAGCCTACGGCATCCACCAGGCGCTGGCCGGCGCGGTGGACGGCTATGCCCGGGCCCGTCTGGCCGGGCATCCGGTGATCGCCCTGCTGGTCGGCAAGGCCATGTCCGGCGCCTTCCTCGCCCACGGCTACCAGGCCAACCGCATCGTCGCCCTGCGCGATCCGGGGGTGATGGTCCACGCCATGGGCAAGGAGTCCGCGGCGCGGGTCACCCTGCGCACGGTGGACGAACTGGAGGCCTTCGCCGCCCAGGTGCCGCCGATGGCCTACGACCTGGACAGCTACGCCTCCCTCGGTCTGCTCTGGGAAAGCCTGTCGGTGGAGTGCATCGAGCAACCGGGCGCGGAGGATCTGGCGCGCGTGCGGGCCTGCCTGGAACAGGCCGAGGCCGACATCCGCGCCACCGGCAGCGATCTGCGCGGTCGTCTCGGCGCAACCAACCGCGCCGCCTCGCGCCGGGTACGCGAGCTGTTGCGGGCACAGTGGTAGGCCGCGGGGTGGCTGTCATGGGCGAAACGACGATGCACCGCGGGACGGACGGATTGCCCCGGCCCCACGACCTGCTCTGGGGCGCGAGCGCCGACTGGCTGGAGGCCGGTGCGCCGGCCTGGGCCCGCGCGGTGCTCGCCGCCGGCCTGCCGGTGGTGGTGCGTCGCGCGCCGGCGCGCGACGGCTGGATCGCCGTGGGGGTGCGCGGGCACGGGCGCGAGCGGCGCCACGCCACCTGGATGCCGCAGGCGGCGGTCCGCCGCTGCGTGCCGCCGGAGCAGCTGATCGGCGGCGGGGAACGGGAGGGCCTCTGCGCGCCGCTGCGCGCCCTGGCCCTGCTGCAGCCGCAACTGGATGCGCTGTGCCGCCAGCGCGATCTGGCCTGGGGGGTGACCGGCGGCGCCGGTTACCAGCTGGCCACCGGCGTGACGGTGCTGCATGAGGACAGCGATCTCGACCTGCTGCTGCGCGTGCCGCGGCCGCTGCAGCGCCGGCAGGCGCAGGCCCTCGTGGAGCGGCTGGAGCGGTTGCCGTGCCGGGTCGACCTGCAACTGGAAACCCCGGCCGGCGCCATCGCCCTGCGCGACTGGGCGAGCCCTGCGGCGCGGGTGCTGCTCAAGGCCGGCAATGGCGCGCGGCTGGTCGGCGATCCCTGGCGGGAGGTGGCGGCATGAGCAGTCTGTTCGCCTTTTCCGGGCAGGGCGCCCAGCAGCCGGGCATGCTCCACCAGTTGCCGGACGAGCCCCTGGTGCGGGCCTGCCTGGAGGAGGCCGGCGACGCGCTGGGTGAGGACGTCTTGGCGCTGGACAGCGCCGAGGCCCTGGCCTCGACCCGCGCCGTGCAGCTCTGCCTGCTGCTCGCCGGAGTCGCCAGCGCCCGGCTGCTGTTGGCGCGCGGCGCGCGGCCGGACTACGTCGCCGGGCTGTCGATCGGTGCCTATCCGGCGGCAGTGATTGGCGGCGCGCTGGAGCTGGCCGATGCCGCGCGTCTGGTGGCCCTGCGCGGCGAGCTGATGGAGCGGGCCTGGCCGGGCGGCTACGGCATGACCGCCATCATGGGATTGGGCATCGCCGAGCTGGAGCCCTTGCTGGCGCGGGTCAACGGCCCGGACAGCCCGGTGTTCCTGGCCAACATCAACGCCGACAACCAGTTGGTGATCGCCGGCAGCGAGGCGGCGATGGCCGCGGTCGGCGAGCTGGCCCGGCGCAGCGGCGCCGGCGCGGCGCGGCGCCTGGCGGTTAGCGTGCCCTCGCACTGCGCGCTGCTGGCCGAGCCGGCGGCACAACTGGCCGAGGCCTTCGCCGGGGTGACGCTGCGCCGCCCGGCACTGCGCTACCTGAGCGGCAGCTCGGCGCGCCTGGTGCTCGACCCCGAGGCGCTGCGCGACGACCTGACCTTCAACATGTGCCGGGTGGTCGACTGGCGGGGTACCCTGCGCAATGCCTACGAGCGTGGGGTGCGCCTGCACGTCGAATTGTCGCCGGGCACGGTGCTCAGCGGCCTGGCGCGGCGGGTGATCCGCCAGGGCGCCGTGGTCGCCTTCCAGGGCGCCCGCCTCGACACGCTGGACGCGCTGCTGCGCGAGGAGGGTTGCCTCGACCGCTGACCGCCACTGCCTGCACGACAAGAACAATATTTTTCCAGACAGGACAATAACAATGATCATCTACGGTGTTGCTTTGCTCTCCATCTGCACCCTGGCCGGCCTGTTCATCGGCGACCTGCTCGGCGTGCTCCTCGGCGTTCCCTCCAATGTCGGCGGTGTCGGCATCGCCATGATTCTGCTGATCTTCGGTGGCGGCTATCTGAGCAAGCGCGGCCTGCTCGCCGGCAAGACCGAGCAGGGCATCGAGTTCTGGAGCGCCATCTACATCCCCATCGTGGTCGCCATGGCCGCCCAGCAGAACGTGGTCGGCGCGCTGAGCAGCGGCCCTATGGCGATCCTCGCCGGTCTGCTGGCGGTCGGCCTGAGCTTCGCCATGGTGCCGGTGCTGGACAAGCTCGGTCGCCCGGACACCGCCGAAAAAAAGCCGCATGAGTCGGGCACTGCCGCCCAAGCCACCGCCAGCGTGCAGAGGTAAGCGCCATGATCACTGAAACCTTGACCAAGGTACTCACCAGTTACGGTCTGATCAGCGGCTTCGCGGTGATCGGCGCGACCATGTGGATCTCCTACTGGATGTCCGCGAAATTCACCCGGGGGCGTCTGCACGGCTCGGCCATCGCCATCCTCCTCGGCCTGCTGCTGTCCTACTTCGGCGGGCTCTATACCGGCGGCCAGAAGGGCCTGGTGGACATCCCGCTGCTGTCCGGCATCGGCATCCTCGGCGGCGCCATGCTGCGCGACTTCGCGATCATCGCCACCGCCTTCGGCGTCAACCCGGAGGAGCTCAAGCGGGCCGGGGTCAGCGGAGTGATCTCGCTGGCGTTCGGCATCTTCGTCTCGTTCATCGCCGGGGTGAGCGTGGCGCTGGTGTTCGGTTACACCGATGCGGTCAGCCTGACCACCATCGGCGCCGGCGCGGTGACCTACATCGTCGGCCCGGTGACCGGCGCGGCGCTGGGCGCCAGTTCGGAAGTGATGGCCCTGTCGATCGCCGCCGGCCTGATCAAGGCCATGGCGGTGATGGTGGTCACGCCCTTCGTCGCGCCGCTGATCGGGCTGAACAACCCGCGCTCGGCGGTGATCTTCGGCGGGCTGATGGGCACCTCCAGCGGCGTGGCCGCCGGGCTGGCCGCGACCGATCCGAAGCTGGTGCCCTACGGCTGCCTGACCGCGGCCTTTTACACCGCCCTCGGCTGTCTGCTCGGCCCGTCGCTGCTGTACTTCATGATGCGCGGCCTGTTCGGCTGAGCGCCCGTTTCGCCCGTTACCGTCGAAACTTTCGGCCGCCGCGAGGCGGCCATTTTTTGGGTTTCAAAAGGGTTCGAACGAAATTCGTTCGAACCAGTTAGTGGGTATATGAAAAAGTCGGAGCGGCAATAACGGAAAACTAAACCCGTAGATACCGAGTGGATATTTACGCCTGTTTCGTTCCAGCCATTTTTTTATACGGTCTTAATTGGCGACGGCACTTTTCATACAAGACCGGCGTTGAACTTCGCTGCTATTCGATACGCCGTATAGCGGGGGCGGCAGAGATTTCCAAGTATGGCCGCAGTTGCCGGTTCTGCAGGGCCGTTGCCGAGTGGCTGCCATGCTGCGGGCCAGGAACCACGGCCATTGGCGCGGCTTCGCAGGCTTGCCTGCCGCCGGCGAGCGGCAATGGCCGAGCAGGCGGATGGCTGTCGTGGAGCGGATCATCGATAAACGAATTTTCGCCGCGAATGGCACTTTCCATATTGATCTGGCGCAAATCCTGCTTTTACGAAGAAGACCCGCTCCGATTATTGGGTTGTCGCTTCGAGTCCATGCGCGGCCCGCAAAGTGTCGGACATCCGTAATCAATTTCTTTCTGGAGAATCGGTTGATGAAGTCGATCCTGAGCCGGTTTTTATATGTACTGCTTCTGTCGCCCGGACTCGTGTTTGCGGCGGAAGTCGATGGCGCCAGCCTGAGTCTGGCCTGGAGCATTCCTTTCGTCGGCGTTCTGCTGTCGATTGCCCTGTTTCCCCTGTTCGCGGCCTCTGTCTGGCACCACCACTTCGGCAAGATCACCGCGCTCTGGACGCTGCTGTTCCTGATTCCGTTCGCCTTCATCTTCGGCCTGCACGATACCGTCGCGGTGATCGTCCATGCGCTGTTCGCCGAGTATCTGCCGTTCATCATCCTGCTGTTCTCGCTCTACACGATTTCCGGCGGGATTCTGGTCTGGGGCAACCTGCACGGCTCGCCACGGCTGAACACCGCGTTGCTGGCCATCGGCGTGGCGCTGGCCTCGCTGATGGGCACCACGGGGGCGGCGATGCTGATGATCCGCCCGCTGCTGCGCGCCAATGACAACCGCAAGCACCGCGTGCACGTGGTGGTGTTCTTCATCTTTCTGGTGGCCAACATCGGCGGCGGGCTGACCCCGCTGGGCGATCCGCCGCTGTTCCTCGGCTTCCTCAAGGGCGTCGGCTTCTTCTGGACGGTCGAGCACATGCTGCTGCCGGTGTTGCTGTCGACGCTGGCGCTGCTGACCGTCTTCTATTTCGTCGACCGCTATTTCTACGCCCGGGAGGACGAGCTGCTGCCGAGCGATCCGTCGCCGGACTCGCCGCTCAAGCTCCATGGCACGGTCAACTTCCTGCTGCTCGGCGGGGTGGTCGGCGCCGTGCTGCTGTCGGGCGTCTGGAAGCCGGGCGTCGCCTTCACGGTGATGGGCACGCCGATCGAGCTGCAGAACCTGGTGCGCGATCTGCTGATGCTGGGCCTGGCCCTGGCGTCCCTGAAGATCACGCCGAAGCAGGTGCGCGCCGGCAACGACTTCGACTGGGGACCGATCCTGGAGGTCGCCAAGCTGTTCGCCGGGATCTTCCTGACCATCGTGCCGGTGCTCGCCATCCTGCGTGCCGGCAGCGAGGGCAGCATGGCCGGGCTGGTGGCGGCGGTGACCCATCCCGACGGCTCGCCGATCGACGCCATGTACTTCTGGATGTCCGGCATGCTGTCGGGCTTCCTCGACAACGCGCCGACCTACCTGGTGTTCTTCAACCTGGCCTCCGGCGACGCGCAGGTGATGATGAACGAGCTGCCGAAGACCCTGCTGGCGGTGTCCATGGGCTCGGTGTTCATGGGCGCATTGAGCTACATCGGCAATGCGCCGAACTTCATGGTCAAGGCCATCGCCGACCAGCGCGGCGTGCCGATGCCGAGCTTCTTCGGCTACATGGGCTGGTCGTGCGCCATCCTGCTGCCGTGGTTCGTGCTGCTGACGCTGTTCTTCTTCTGACCGCCGCCCAGGCGCTCGACAGGCTCCGCTCCGTGCGGCGCCTGTCGTTTTCAGCCCGCGTGGCGCGTGGCGTACATCCGGCACTCGGCGAGCAGGGCGAGCAGGTTGGGATCGCGTTCGCGGCTCTTCAGGAACACCACGCCGATCTGCTGCTGCATCCGGTAGCGCGCCTGCAGCGGAATCAGCCGCACGCGGTTCTCGTACACCGCGGCGATGCGCCCCGGCAGCAGGGCGTAGCCGACCCCGGAGCTGACCATGCTGAGCAGGGTGAAGATGTCGTTGACCTGCATCGCCACCTTGGGCGCGAAGCCGGCCTGCCGGAACACGCGCAGGGCATCTTGGTGGGTGGCGAAGCCCTGGGTCAGGGTGATGAAGGTGGCTTCGCGCAGCTCGGCCAGATCGACTTCGGCCTGCGCGGCGAAGGGCGAGTCGACCGGCACGGCGAGGAAGATGTCGTCGCGGAACAGCGGCAGCGACTCGCAATCCGGATCGGCCACGCTGTCGTTGAGCGAGACCAGGATGGCGTCCAGTTCGAGGTTCTTCAGCTTGTACAGCAGGTCGATGTTGGAGCCGAGGATCAGGTCGATGTTCAGCGTGCTGCGCCGCAGCTTGAGGCCCATGATCAGCTGCGGCACGGTCTTCACCGTCAGCGAGTAGAGCGCGCCGAGCTTGAAGCGTTCGGCGGAGAAGCCGGCGGCCTCGCGGGTCAGGCGCACGGTGTCGAGCATGTCGGCGACCAGCTTCTGCGCGCGGTCCTCCAGCACCAGGGCGCTTTCCAGGGGCGTCAGCCGGCGCCCCTCGCGGCGGAACAGCGGGCAGCGCAGGGCGTTTTCCAGCGAGTGCAGGGCGCGGTGCACGCTGACCGTGCTGGTGTCCAGCTCGGCGGCGGCGCGCGACAGGTTGCCGCTGCGCATGAAGGCCAGGAAGATTTCCAGCTTCTTGAAGGTCAGTTCTTCGTCGATCTGCATGGGCACTACCGGGAGTGGGAGCGGCGACCTTGCGGTCCTTGCCGCGAGTCTACCGGGCGCTTCATCCGACGGGCAGCGTCCGCCGCGGCAAATCGCCGGTTGCCGGCAATGCGACACCTGCCGCATTATCCTCACTTTCCGTGAGGCCACCCGATCGCCCGACAGGGCCGTGGCGGCTTCGGCTTCCATCCACCTTCAATCGATATTTATTAAGGAGAAGGGGTGTGAACGAGATCCAGCGTTTCCTTGCCCATGCCATCCAGCTGGAGAAGGAGTCGTCCCGCCGCTATGCCGAGCTGGCCGAAGCCATGCAGAAACTCGGCAATGCCGAGGTGGCGGAGTTCTTCCAGCAGATGTCCCACTATTCCCGCCTGCACCAGCGCGAGGCCATGGAGCGCGGCGGCTTCCACGACCTGCCGAAGCTGACGGCCGACGAGTACGACTGGCCCGACGGTTCCAGTCCGGAAGCCGCCTGGGGTCCGGTGGACCCGGACATCGACGTGCTCGGCGCCATGGCGCTGGCCATGCGCGGCGAGCAGCGCAGCCACGAGTACTACCAGAAGATCGCCGACGAAACCGCCGACCCGGAAGTGAAGGCGATGGCCACCGAGTTCGCCGACGAGGAGGCCGAGCACGTGGTCCAGCTGGACGTCTGGCAGGTCAACCTGGCGAAGCTGACCGCCGCCGGCTGACCGCCGCTCCGCAATCTGCCGCCGTTCCCGAAGGCCGGACGAAGCGCAACGCGTCGTCCGGCCTTCGTCTTTCCGGGTGTCCGACATCTTTTCACGATCTTTTCACATCGGGATAATCGCCCGGTGCGCGGGGTGCGTTAGCCGAGCTACGTCGGTCGCGAGCGGTTCGCACGGCTCGCGCCGCCGCTTCCCGGCTACCGCGACAGGCTGGGCCGCTCTTGGCGGGAGGCTACGGCCGTTGCTCCCCGCCCCCCATGACGACTCGATGGCTGGCAGGTTTTCGTGAATTGCATGCGTCGCTGGTTACAGCATCCCCGTTTCTCCCTCGGCGCCTTGCTCGGCTTGGTGCTGGTCGTTCCCCTGGGCCTGCGCCTCGCCCTCGGCTGGTCCGCTCCCCTCGGCTATCTGTCGGACCTGGGCATCGGCGGTGTGCTGGTCGTGCTCCTGTACTGCCGTCCGTGGTGGCTGGCATTGCCGATGCTGTCGCTGTGGTGCCTGATGACCCTGGCCACGGCCGAACTGGTCAGCGCCGTCGGCAGGCTGCCGAATCTGGCGGACCTCCACTACCTGCTCGATCCGCAGTTTTTGGAAAACTCCACCGGCGGCGGTTTCGCCCACCCCTGGCTGGCTGCCGCCCTGGCGCTCGGCCTGGCGGTCTGGCTGGTCGGCCAGTGGAGCGGCCGTTCGAGCCCCACACCCGACCTGCCCCGGCATGCCTGGCTGGCGCCCGTGCTGCTCCTCGCGGCCCACGGCGGCGCGCAGTACCTGCAACCCAGCGAGGAGGATCAGTGGCGGCTGTTCAACCTGCCGCACCAGCTGCTGGCGGCAGGCCTCGGGCAGGGCAGGCGCGCGTGGCGGAATGGCTGGAAGACCACAGCGTCGATATCCCGCCGCAGATGGCGGGGCTCACCCGGCTCGACCTGAAGGGGCGGAAACTGCTGCCGGCGCCCGGACGCGCGCGCAACGTGCTGGTGGTGGTGCTCGAAGGCATTCCGGGCTCCTATGTGGAGGCGAACCGGCAGGCCCTGCACAGCAGCTACCGGGAAAACCCGATGCCGCAGCTGAGCGCCTGGGCCGAGCGCGGCATGAACACGCCCGACTACGTGCTGCACAGCCATCAGACCATTCGCGGCCTGTACGTGATGCTCTGCGGCGATTACGACAAGCTCGACAACGGCACGCCCAAGGGCGTCGAGATGCTGACCCTGACCCGGCGCAACCGGGACTGCCTGCCGGCCCAGCTGCGCCGCAACGGCTTCGCCACGCACTACCTGCAGGGCGCGGGCCTCCGGTTCATGGCGAAAGACCAGATCATGCCGCACATCGGCTTCGAGGCCACCCGGGGCCTGGAATGGTTCGCCAATCCGTCGTACCTGGATTTCCCCTGGGGCAAGGACGACAAGGCGTTCCAGTCGAGCTGAGGCGTCCTCGAACGGACAGGACCGCGCCTCGCTGAGGCGACACGTCCTGACATGATCGCCGGCCTTCCCATCGCCGATGCGTTTGTGTAGGGTCGTTGGCGGGTGTCGGGTCTGCAGGTGCAGCCGGACAGGTTTCTTGTGTCGGTCGGGCCGCCGCACAGCCGAGAGCGAGCGATCTCATGAACCGACACCCTTCCCGCGGGGCGTTGCCGTCCGCGCAGCGCCTGGCCGATAAAGCGTTCGACGCGCTCGAGCGTTTCCTGCACATCGAAGCCGTGAGCGGCATCGTCCTGCTGATTTCTGCCGCCATCGCGCTGCTCTGGGCCAACTCGCCGGCCGCCGCGAGCTACGAGCATCTGTGGCACATGCCGCTCACCGTCGGGATCGGCGAGCATATCGTCTCGCAGTCCCTGCACTTCTGGATCAACGACGCGCTGATGAGCGTGTTCTTCCTGGTCGTCGGCATGGAGATTCGCCGGGAAATCCATAACGGAGCCCTGTCCAGCCTCCGGC
This sequence comes from Azotobacter tropicalis, assembly GCF_059739045.1. Taxonomy (NCBI): domain Bacteria; kingdom Pseudomonadati; phylum Pseudomonadota; class Gammaproteobacteria; order Pseudomonadales; family Pseudomonadaceae; genus Azotobacter; species Azotobacter tropicalis. The sequence goes on along the minus strand of NZ_AP046059.1, from coordinate 1,972,375 downwards.
TGGCCGTATTGCCCATGGCGGCGGCCCTCGGGGGCGTGGCGATGCCGGCGCTGCTGTACCTTGCCGTCAACGGCACGGAAGGTCTGCGCCAGGGGTGGGCCGTGCCGACGGCGACCGACATCGCCTTCGCCGTGGGCGTGCTGGCCCTGCTGGGCAAAGCGATTCCCGGCTCCGTGCGGGTCTTTCTGCTGGCCTTGGCGATCATCGACGACATCGTCGCGGTACTGATCATTGCGCTGTTCTTTTCCGGCGGGCTCGATCCGCTGGGCTTGCTGATTGCCGGGGGCGGAATCCTGCTGGTGCTGGGCTTTCAGCGGATCGGCATCGGCTCGGCCTGGGCCTACATCGTCCCCGGAGCCCTGCTCTGGTTCGGCCTGCTGCAGACCGGCGCACATCCGACGCTGGCCGGCGTGATCCTCGGGCTGATGACGCCGGTCGTCTCGTCGCCAAGCATCGCGCGTCCCGTCGAAACGGCGACCGGTGCCATCCGAGACTTCGTCGAGCGGGTGCGGCAGGGCGACGGGGACACCTACCAGTTGCTGCAGCCGGTGCGCCAGCTCCGCCACGCGCAGCGCGAGCTGCTGCCCCCCGTCGTCCGCGTGCAGATGGCGCTGCATCCCTGGGTCGCCTATGGGGTCATGCCGCTGTTCGCGCTGGCCAATGCCGGGGTGAACCTCGATGGCGTCGAACTGGGGAGTGGCGGTTCCCTGAGCGTGATGCTCGGCGTCGCGCTGGCCCTGGTCCTCGGCAAGCCGCTGGGCATCCTGCTCAGCAGTTGGCTGCTGGTTCGCCTGGGCGGCTGCCGTTTTCCGGAAGGCATGAGCTGGTCGTGGATGTGGCTGATCGGCTGTCTGGCCGGGATCGGCTTCACCATGTCGATCTTCATCGCCACGCTGGCCTTCGACGATGCGCATCTGCTGAGTGCCGCGAAGCTGGGGGTGCTGCTCGCCTCGGGAGCGGCCGGGGCGATCGGCCTCGTCCTGGGGCGTATTCTGGTCCGGCGCGCCAGGGGAGCCGGCCGGCGCTGACGGGCGGGTCGGGCCAGGCCTGCAGTCCGTTGCCCGGCGCAGGTCCGACTCCGTCGACAGGGCGCGCGCGGCCTTCAGAACTCCAGCGTGCTGGAGAGCTGGAGCTGGCGGGGCTCGCCGAGCGACACGTAGTACTGGTTGGCGCTGGAGGCGTAGTAGGTCTTGTCGAACAGGTTCTTCACGTTGAGCTGCAGGTTGAGCTTGTGCTCGCCGACCCGGGTGTCGTAGGTGGCGAACACGTCGGTCACCGTGTAGGACGGCAGGGTGAAGGAGTTGGCCGCATCCCCCGAGCGCTTGCCCACGTAGCGGGTGCCGCCGCCCAGGCGCAGCCGGTCGCCGCCGAACAGGCTGCCGGCGTCGTAGACCAGCGAGGCCGAGGCGCTGGTCTTGGCCACGTTCTGCAGGCGGTTGTCCTCCAGCTCCGGGTCTTCGGTCACCTCGGCGTGCAGCCAGGCGTAACTGCCGATCAGGCTCCAGCGCTCGCTGAGCTGGCCGCTCACGTCCAGCTCCAGGCCGTAGGAGCGGACCTTGCCGGCGGCGCGGCTGTAGCTGTCGCCGTTGGCGTCCAGCTGGCTGACCAGCACGTTGCGCTTGTGGATGTCGAACAGCGCCAGGTTGGCGGTGATCCGCCCGGGAATCTCCAGCTTGCCGCCGAGCTCCCAGGAGCGCGCCTCTTCCGGCGGGGTCGCGCTGTCGAGGACCTGGTCGTTGGCCAGCGGCGCGATGGTCGAGTTGGGCTTGAAGGAGTAGGTGTAGCTGCCGTACAGCGAAACCTCGTCGCTGAGGCGATAGACCAGGCCGGCGCGCGGCGTCCATTCGTGGTCCTTGACGTCGGTGTTGGCCTTGAACGGTCGGCCGCGGCCGGCCCACTGGTCGTAGCGCTGGTAGCGCGTGCCGAGCACCAGGATCCAGCGCTCGTTCAGGTGGATGGAGTCCTGGAAATACACGGAGTCGGTGCGCAGCTTGTCGGTCTGGTCGCTGCTCGCGGCGTCGACGTTGTCGGACGCGCCGACCCGGCCGTAGGCCGGATCGGTATAGCTGAGCGTCGAGGTGGCGCCACGGATCAGGTCGGCGCGGAAGATCTTGCGCTTCTCGCTGTCGATGCCGGTCATCAGTTCGTGGCGCAGGCCGAACAGCTCGAAGTCGCCGTTCAGGCCGAGCCTGGCGAAGCTGTTGGTGCTGACCGCGCCGTGGGTGCCGTCGATGCGGCGGGTCACGGTCTGTTTGGCGGTGTTGACCGCGGTCGCCCGTGCCTGGTCGTCGTCGTAGGTCTCGCGGGTCCAGCCGTAGGCGAAGTGGCCTTTCCAGTGCTCGTCGAAGGCATGCTCGACGCTGAAGCGGGTCAGGTCGGAGCGGCCGTCGGTGATGTTGAACTTCTCGTCCAGCCGGCGCCGCCGGGAGATGTCCAGCGGCCGCCTGGTGTTCGGGTCGATGACCGTGCCGCGGTCGAAGGGGTAGGTGTATTCGCGGTGCTCGTAGCTCAGCAGCACGGTGGTATCCGCGCCGTACCAGGCCAGCGAGGGGGCGACCGTCGTCTCGCGGTTGGTGCCGAAGTTGCGCCAGTAGTCCTCGTCCTCGTAGTCGACGATGAGCCGGTAGGCCAGCCCGAAGCCGCCCAGCGCGCCGGTGCTGTCGAACTGGCCGCCGCTGCCGTTGCGTCCGTGGGCGTAGGCGTTGGCGCTCGCCTTGATGGCGTGGTAGGGGGCGAGTTCCGGCTTCTTGCTCACCAGGTTGACCACCCCGCCGGGGTCCTGGATGCCGTACAGCAGGCTCGCCGGTCCCTTGAGCACCTCGACGTGGTCGACGCTGGCGGTGAAGTTGCGGCCGAGGATCGAGGGGATGCCGTCGCGCATGATCGAGCCGTCGCGGTTGTCGCCGAAGCCGCGCTTGGTCACCGCGTCCTGGGTACCGCCCAGGGTGTTGGCCTGGGTGATGCCGCTGATGTTGTTCAGCGCGTCGTCGAGGTTGCGCGGGCGCTGGTCCTTGACCACCTGGGCGGGAACCACGTTGATCGTCTGCGGAATCTCCAGCACCGGCGTGTCGCTGCGCATGATCGAGGCGGTCGGCTCCGGCTGGTAGCTGGTCTGCGGGTCGCTGTCGGCGCTGACCAGGGTGCTCGACAGGGTCATCGGGCCGCTGTCGGCGCCGCCTAGGCGCTGCAGGGTCAGGGTGCGCGCGTCGAGCTGGCGCCAGGTGTAGCCGGAGCCGGCGAGCAGCCGGTCGAGGGCGGCGGCGGCGCTCAGGTTGCCCTCCAGCGCCGCGCTCTGCACCTCGTACGGCGCCTCGTCGGTATAGACCAGGCTGAGGCCGGTGATCCGGCTGAACTCGCCGAGCGAGCGCGGCAGCGGGCCGGCGGCAATGGCGAAGTCATGGCGGCGGTCCTGCCAGGCGGCCTGCGCCGTCTCGGCCTGGGCCTGGGCCATCGGCAGGCCGTGCAGGCCGAGGCCCAGCAGGGCGGTCGCCAGGAGCCGGCGGGAAAGGCGGGACAGGGGAGCGGAGCGGTGGGTCATCGAGGTCTTCTCATGCGCATGGGCTGCTTCGATGCGAATGAATCGCAATTCGACTACTACACGAAGCCCGCGCCGGATTACCTCACCTGAAAATGAAAAAATTTTTCAGTGGACGACGATCAGCCGCCCGAGCAGCTCGCGCTGCCGGAAGCCGAGCACCGCCTGCAGCGCGTTCAGGACCGCGTGCGGATCGGCGCTGGGGAAGGAGCCGGTCACCCGGCGCGTCGCCAGGTCGGCGTCGAGCAGGACGATGCGCCCCGGATAGTAGTCGCCGAGGCGCTCCAGCACCTCGCTCAGCGGGGTCTGGTAGAAGGCCAGCCAGCCCTGGCGCCAGGCCAGCGCGGCGCCGCTGTCGACCGCCTCGGGCGCCGCCAGGCGGCCGTCGGCGAAGGCCACGCGCTGTCCGGCGTGGAGGACCGCCGGCGGCTGCTCGGCGGCTTCGCCGGCGCGCACCGCCACCTGGCCGGAGGCGACGGTGACGCGGGTTTCCCGGCGCAGGCGGCGGACCTCGAACTCGGTGCCCAGCACCCGCGCCTCGCCGCCTTCGGCGCCGACCACGAAGGGCAGGCCGTTGCGCACCACCTGGAACGAGGCGGCGCCGCGCAGCAGTTCGACCCGCCGTTCCCGGCCGTCGAAATGCACCGCCAGGGCGCTGTCGCCGTCCAGCACCAGGCGCGAGCCGTCGGCCAGAGGCAGTTCGCGGACTTCGCCGGGGGCCGAGACGTAGTCGGCGCGCAGGTCGCCGAGCCAGCGCTGCGGCTGCCACCAGCCGCCGGTCCAGAGCACCAGCAGCAGGCAGGCGGCCATGCCCACTGTCCAGGCCGGCGCGCGCCAGGCCGGGCCGCTGCGCCGCCGGCTGTCGGGCGCGTCCATGCGCGCCAGATAGCCGGCGAGGGCGGCCGACTCCTGCGCGGCCAGCCGGGCGGCGGGCGCGGCGCTGCAGATCCACACCGCCTCGGCCTTGGCATAGGCCTCCGGATGGCCGGGATCGGCGGCCAACCAACGCTGGAAGGCCCGTTCGTCGCAGCCCGGGGCCGGGGCATGCCGTTGCAGCAGCCAGCGCCAGGCTTCCTGCTCCTGGGCGGTGGACACGGCGGAGGTGGGCGGCGGGGTCATCGGCGGTCGTTCCCTGGCGTGGCGTCGCAGCTGCCGGGCGTCTGCTCGAGAGCCGCCTTGCAGGTGTCTAGGGCGCGCATCATATGTTTTTCCACGGCGCTTTGGGACAGCGCCATGGCCTGGGCGATTTCGCCGTAGGTGCGTCCGTGGATGCGGTTGAGCAGGAAGATGTGCCGGGTGCGCTCCGGCAGGCCACGCAGCGCGGCCTCGACCAGGCGCAGCTCGTCGCCGGCCTGCAGCGCCGCTTCGAGCGAGGCGCTCTCGCCGTCGTGCTCCGGTCCCAGGCTGTCCAGCGAGCGGTTGCGCTTGCCTTCCCCGCGCAGGTGGTCGATGGCCAGGTTGTGCGCGCTGCGCAGCAGGTAGGTGCCGGGCTCGTCGAGCTGCCGGAGCGGGCGTTTCCAGAAGCGCAGGAACAGGTCCTGGATGAGGTCCGCCGCCGTGGCGCGGCAGCCGACCCGCCGGCTGACCAGGGCTTCCATCCGCTCGCGCTGGGCCAGGAAGACCCGCAGGAAGTCCTGCTCCGGCGCCTCGCCCGGTGCCGGCGGATCCGCCGGATCGAGGTCGGCAGGGGAATCGTGATCGGACATCGGCGGGGAACGACGCGGCTCGGCAAGGGCGGGGATGGATGATAATTCCTATCATCTATCGACGGTAGCCTCGCTCCGCCGGATGGTCGCTGCCGAGGGCGCCGCAGCGGATCGCCGGCGCCCCGGAGCGGCCGCTCAGTGGACTTTGCCGTAGCGCTTGAGCACATGCCAGCTCATGCCGCTGGCCAGCTCGTTCTCGCCGAGGAAGATCTTCCCGGCGGCCTCCCGCTCCAGCAGCTCGGCCTCTTCCTCGTTGTGGGTGCGCAGCACCGTCTCGATCGCCGGATTGAGGGTGCGGGCGGTGGCGATCATCTGCCGCACGTTGAAGGTGTCGGGAATCGCCACCACCAGCATGCTGGCGCGGGCGATGTGCGCCTGGATCAGCACCGCCGGGTCCGCGGCGTCGCCCGACACGGCGGCGGCGCCCTCGGCGCGCAGGCGCTCGACCAGCTCGCGGTTCTGCTCGGCCACCACGTAGGGGATGTCGCGCTCGGCCAGGGCCCTGGCGATGCGCCGGCCGACGCGGCCGTAGCCGACCAGCACGACCTGCCCGGACAGGTAGCGCTCGTGGGTGCTCATCGGCAGCTCGGCCAGCGGGTCGGCGGGATGCTCCAGCCGGCGCGCCAGCTTCGAGTGCGCATCCAGCCAGGCCTGCAGCGGCCCGGTAAGGGTGAACACCAGCGGGTTGATGGCGATCGAGATCAGCGCGCCGGCGAGGATCAGGCTCTGGCCTTCCGCCGGCAGCAGGCCCAGGTTCACCCCGAGCCCGGCGAGGATGAAGGAGAACTCGCCGATCTGCGCCAGGCTCGCCGAGACGATCAGCGCGGTGTTCAGCGGATAGCGCAGGAGCAGGACCAGGGCGGCGGCGGCGATCGACTTGCCGACCACGATGATGCCGACCACGGCGAGCACCTGCAGCGGCTGCTCGACCAGCACCCGCGGGTCGAAGAGCATGCCCACCGAGACGAAGAACAGCACGGCGAACGCCTCGCGCAGCGGCAGCGACTCCTCGGCGGCGCGGTGGCTGAACTCGGATTCGCGCAGCACCATGCCGGCGAAGAAGGCGCCCAGGGCAAAGGACACGCCGAACAGTTCGGCCGCCCCGTAGGCGATGCTCACCGCGGCGGCCACCACGCAGAGGGTGAACAGCTCGCGCGAGCCGCAGCCGGCGACCAGCCAGAGCAGCTTGGGGAACACCCGGCGGCCGACCACCAGCATCAAGGCGATGAAGGCCGAGACCTTGAGCAGGGTGAGGCCGAGGGTGCTCCACAGGTTGCCGTCGCCGCCGTCCGCCGCCGTGCCGCCCAGCATGCCGGCCAGCGGCGGCAGCAGCACCAGGACCAGGACCATGGCCAGGTCCTCGACCACCAGCCAGCCGACCGCGATGCGCCCGTTCATGGACTCGAGGATGCCCTGCGCCTCCAGGGTCCTGAGCAGCACCACGGTGCTCGCCACCGACAGGGCCAGGCCGAACACCAGCGCCGCCCCGAGGCTCCAGCCCCAGGCGACGGCCATGCCGGCGCCCAGGGCGGTGGCCACGGCGATCTGCAGCACGGCGCCGGGCAGGGCGATCTTGCGCACCTCCAGCAGGTCGTCGAGGGAGAAGTGCAGGCCGACGCCGAACATCAGCAGCATCACGCCGATCTCGGCGAGTTCCTGGCCGAGGTGGAGATCGGCGACGAAGCCCGGCGTGAAGGGGCCGATGATGACGCCGGCCAGCAGGTAGCCGACCAGCGCCGGCAGCCTGAGGCGGGCGGCGATGACGCCGAGCACGAGGGCCAGGCCGAGCGCGCTGGCCAGGGTGGTGATCAGCGGCAGGCTATGCGGCATGGGAATGCCCCCTGCCGGCTGCGACGGGGAAAAGGTCGGGCATGCGGACTCCTTGAATGAGCAGCCGATAAGTTTTGCGACACATTAACGGATTGACCGGAAGTTGCGCGCTCTTTCCGGCCTTGTTTTATGTGTCCCGATTTATCGAGGCGCCGTGGAAGTGCATCTTTGTTTGCAGCAAAGACCACCAAAAGAAATATTCATCGGGATTTGCGTGCATAAAGACAACAAATTTTATGTTTCTGATTTAAAAGGAATTTTATATTAATTTTATATAAAAACCCTGGATTCTGGGCGTGGTACGGCTGTTGCAGTTTCACTGTCAGCCAATTAGCCGATACTCATCAGGAGAATTCCCATGCCCTACAAGATCAACGGTTCCGAGTGCACCGCCTGCGCCGCCTGCGAATCCGAGTGCCCGAACGACGCCATCTACGAAAAGAACGGCGTCTACGCCATCAAGACCGAACTGTGCACCGAGTGCGTGGGCGACCACGACGAGGCCCAGTGCGCGTCGAACTGCCCGGTCGAGTGCATCCGCATCGACAAGAGCGTGCCGCGCTACCAGGCCGTCTGATCCGTCCCCCTCTTCGGAGCGCCACCCCATGCACAGCGTCGTCTGTATCAAGCAGGTGCCGGACTCGGCCCAGATCCGGGTGCACCCGGTCACCAACACCATCATGCGCCAGGGCGTCCCGGCGATCATCAACCCCTACGACCTGTTCGCCCTGGAAGAGGCCCTGCGCCTCAAGGACCGGTTCGGCGGCACGGTCACCGTGATCACCATGGGTCCGCCCATGGCCGAGGCGGCGCTGCGCAAGTGCCTGTCCTTCGGTGCCGACGACGCCATCCTGGTCTCGGACCGGGCCTTCGCCGGCTCCGACACCCTGGCCACCTCCTATGCGCTCAGCGCCACCATCCGCCAGATCATGCAGGACATGCCGGTCGATCTGATCTTCACCGGCAAGCAGACCATCGACGGCGATACCGCCCAGGTCGGGCCGGGCATCGCCAAGCGCCTGGATTTCCAGCTGCTCACCTACGTGTCGAAGATCGTCGACGTGGACCTGGCGAAGCGCGAGATCCAGGTGGAGCGCCGCGCCGAGGGCGGCGTGCAACTGCTCAAGACCTCCACTCCCTGCCTGATCACCATGCTCGAAGGCACCAACGAGATGCGCTTCGGCGACCTGGATGACCTGTTCCGCGCCGCCCGCCACGAGCTCAAGGTCTGGGACCGCGCGGCCGCCGGCATCGACGCGGTGGAAATGATCGGCCTCAAGGGCAGCCCCACCGTGGTCAGCAAGGTCTTCGCCCCCAAGCCGCGCAGCAAGCGGGCCGAGATGATCGAAGTCCACGACAGCGACCCGAAGAACCTGGCCGTGACCCTGCTGGCCAAGCTGTTCACCCAGCACCCCAAGCTGGAACAGGAAATCGCCAAGCGGGCGGTATGAGGACCACGAAATGAGCGAACAACCGAAAAAGCCGGCGAAGAAGAAGGTCGAGCTGGACCCCCGCTTCGTCGATTACCGCCACGTCTGGGTCTGCATCGAGAGCGAGCGCGGCGAGGTGCATCCGGTGTCCTGGGAGCTTTTGGGCGAAGGCCGCAAGCTGGCCAACGCACTGGGCGTGCAACTCTGCGGGGTGGTCATCTGCGGCCCCGGCGAGCGCGGCAAGGGCATCTGCGCCGAGGCCTTCCGCTTCGGCGCCGACAAGTGCTACCTGCTCCAGGACGAGGTGCTGCGGGATTATCGCAACGAGCCCTACACCAAGGCGCTCACCGACCTGGTGAACGGCTACCAGCCGGAAATCCTCATGCTCGGCGCCACCACCCTGGGCCGCGACCTGGCCGGCTCGGTGGCCACCACCCTGGGCACCGGCCTGGTGGCCGACTGCACCGAGCTGCTCATCGACACCGACACGCGCAACCTGGCCTCCACCCGCCCGACCTTCGGCGGCTCGCTGCTCTGCACCATCATGACCCAGCGCCACCGGCCGCAGATGGCCACCGTGCGCCCGCGGGTGATGGCCATGCCGGAGCCCGACGCCAGCCGCAGCGGCGAGATCGTCGAGGTGCCGTTCTCGATGATCGAAACCTCGATCGTCACCAAGGTGCTGGAGTTCATCCCCGACGATACCCGCGACAAGCCCAACCTGCCGTTCGCCGACATCATCGTCTCCGGCGGCCGGGGCCTGAAGAACCAGGAGAACTTCCGGCATGTCTGGGACCTGGCCAAGGTGCTCGGCGCCGAAGTGGGCGCCTCGCGTCCCGTGGTCCAGGCCGGCTGGGCCGAGCTGGACCGCCAGGTCGGCCAGTCCGGCAAGACCGTGCGGCCCAAGCTGTACATCGCCGCCGGCATCTCCGGGGCGATCCAGCACCGCGTCGGCATGGACGGCGCGGACCTGATCATCGCCATCAACACCGATCCGAACGCGCCCATCTTCGATTTCGCCCACTACGGCATCGTCGGCAATGCCACGACCGTCCTCCCGGCGCTGACCGAAGCCTTCAAGGCCCATCTGGCCCAAGCGAAAAAGACCGGCTAAAGGAGACACAGCATGGCTGAAAGATTCGACGTGATCGTGGTCGGTGCCGGCATGGCCGGCAACGCGGCCGCCTATACCCTGGCCAAGGGCGGGCTCAAGGTGCTGCAGATCGAGCGGGGCGAAACGCCCGGCTCGAAGAACGTACAGGGCGCCATTCTCTACGCGGACGCCATCGAGAAGATCATCCCCGACTTCCGCGACGACGCGCCCCTGGAGCGCCACCTGATCGAGCAGCGCGTCTGGGTGATGGACGACGCGTCCTACATGGGTACGCACTACCGCTCGGAGGACTTCAACAAGCCGCCGTACAACCGCTATACCATCATCCGCGTGCACTTCGACCAGTGGTTCAACAAGAAGGCCCGCGAGGCCGGGGTGCTGACCATCTGCGAGACCACGGTGACCGACCTGTTGATCGAGGGCGGCAAGGTGGTGGGCGTGCGCACTGACCGCCAGGGCGGCGAGATCCGCGCCGACGCGGTGATCCTCGCCGACGGGGCGAACTCGCGCCTGGCGGTGAAGGCCGGCTTCCAGCCGGAGATCAAGCCCGAGAACGTCGCCCTGGCGGTCAAGGAGATCCACTTCCTGCCCCAGGAAACCATCGAGGCGCGCTTCAACATCGGCGAGGACGAGGGCGTGGTCATCGAGATGGCCGGCAAGATCAGCGCCGGGATGATGGGCACCGGCTTCCTCTACACCAACAAGGAGTCGATCACCCTGGGCGTCGGCTGCATGCTCTCCGACTTCAAGGAGCAGAAGGTCACCCCCTACGAGCTGCTCGACCGGATGAAGGCCCATCCCTCCATCGCGCCCTTGATCGCCGGCAGCGAGATGAAGGAATACGCCGCGCACCTGATTCCCGAGGGCGGCTACCACGCCATTCCCCAGGTCTACGGCGAGGGCTGGATGATCGCCGGCGACGCCGGGCAGTTCGTCAACGGTCTCCACCGCGAAGGCTCCAACCTGGCGATGACCACCGGCATGCTGGCGGCGCAGACCCTGATCGAGCTGAAGGCCGCCGGCAAGCCGTTCAGCGCCGCCAACCTGGCCGGCTACAAGCAGAAGCTGGACGACAGCTTCGTCATGAAGGACCTGAAGAAGTACCGGCGCATGCCGGAGATCTTCCACAAGAACAAGCAGTTCTTCACCACCTATCCGGACCTGCTCTCCAAGGCGGCGCAGACCCTGATCCGCGTGGACGGGGTGGACAAGAAGACCAAGGAGAAGGAAATCAGGAAGAGCTTCGTCGCATCCCGCTCGCTGTTCGGGCTGATCGCCGATGCCTTCAAGTTCTGGCGCGCCGTCGAGTAAGGAGAAGAGCATGTCGAAGATCGAAGAGAAGCTGTTTCAGGACCGCTACCGGGTCGATGCCGACCGCCCGCACATCCAGATCAAGGATGCCGCGGTCTGCGCCAAGTGCCGCAACCAGCAATGCACCGTCTGCTGCCCCGCCGGCTGCTACAGCCGCGAGGCCGACGGCTCGGTGGCGCTGGCCACCGACGGCTGCCTGGAGTGCGGCACCTGCCGGATCATCTGCGACGAACACCGCAACGTGGCCTGGGAATGGCCGCGGGGCGGGTTCGGCATCCTGTTCAAGTTCGGTTGAGGGGCGAGCATGGACGACATCCAGCGTTTCCTGGCCCATGCCATCCAGTTGGAGAAGGAGTCGGCGCGCCGCTACGAGGAGCTGGCCGAGGCCATGCAGAGCCTCGGCAGCATGGAGGTGGCCGAGTTCTTCCGGCAGATGGCGCACTACTCCCGCCTGCACCTGAAGGAGGCCATGCAGCGCGGCGGTTTCCACGACCTGCCGACGCTGGCCCCCGAGGATTATGACTGGCCGGAGGGCACCAGCCCCGAGGCGGCGGCCTGGGCCGGGGTGGACGGCTTCATGGACGTGCCCGGCGCCCTGGTCCTGGCCCTGGACGGCGAGCGGCGCAGCTGCGACTACTATCGGAGCATCGCCGAAACCGCCCAGGACCCGGAGGTGAAGCGCATGGCCGAGGCCTTCGCCGAGGAGGAGTCCGAGCACGTGGCTCGGCTGGAAGCCTGGCAAAGCCGTCCGGCCAAGCGCTGAGGCCGCCTGGGAGGCGGCCGGCAGGGGCGTCCGGTTCGAGCACCCCTGCCGGCTGGGCCTTTAGTGAAGCGGCTTGCCGGACTCCTCGAGCACCGGCTGGTTGCGGGTCTTCCACAGGGAAACCAGGACGCCGCCGAGCAGCAGGCCGAAGGTCACGCCGAGCGAGATGCCGGCCGGGATCTTGCCGATGATGTTGACCAGGAAGATCTTGGCACCGATGAACACCAGTACCAGGGCCAGGGCGTACTTCAGGTAGGCGAAGCGGTGGATCAGCGCCGCCAGGGCGAAGTACAGCGCGCGCAGGCCGAGGACGGCGAAGATGTTCGAGGTGTAGACGATGAAGGGGTCCAGGGTGATGGCGAAGATCGCCGGCACGCTGTCCACCGCGAACACCAGGTCGGCGCACTCGATCAGAAGCAGCGCCAGCAGCAGCGGCGTGACCCAGAGCACGGTCTTGCCTTCGGCATTGGGCTGGCGGACGAAGAAGCGCCCCTCGTGCAGCCGGTCGGTGACCCGCAGGTGCCGGCGCAGGAACTTGATGAAGCGGCTGTCTTCCAGGTGGTGATCGTCGTCGATCTTGGAGAACAGCATCTTCAGGCCGGTCAGCAGCAGGAACAGGCCGAACACGTAGAGGATCCAGTGGAATTCGGCGATCAGCGCGGCGCCCAGGCCGATCATCAGCGCGCGCAGCACGATCACGCCGAGGATGCCCCAGAACAGCACTTCATGCTGGTATTTGCGCGGAATGGCCAGGTAGCCGAAGATCATCGCCATGACGAACACGTTGTCCATCGACAGCGACTTTTCGATCATGAAGCCGGTGTAGTACTCCAGGCTGGCTTCGGCGCCCTTCCAGTGCCAGACCAAGAGGCCGAACAGCAGGCCGACACTGATGTAGCCGGCCGACAGCAGCAGGCTCTCCTTCACGCCGATTTCATGATGGTCGCGGTGCAGCACGCCGAGGTCGAAGGCCAGCAGCGCGATGACGATGCCGATGAACAGCAGCCAAAACCAGGTGGATGTGCCGAGAAAGGTGGTCGAGGCAAACGCCATGAATGCGTCCATGAGCCCCTCCTTACAGTCGAAGTTGAAAGAAAGGTGACTCCGACATGGCGGCAGCAGCCGTCAGAGGGGCCCGGCGTCACGCGTTCAGGCTAGTGATCCGGGCGGGGGGCTCAAGCGGGAAGCCGTTGCAAGCTTTTTCAGGAAGCCGATCGCGGCCTTCGTCGGCGAACCTCAGGGCTGGAAGCGGTAGCCGACGCCGATCTCGGTGATGATGTGCTGCGGCTGGGCGGGGATGCGCTCGATCTTCTGCCGCAGGTGGCCCACGTAGATCCGCAGGTACTGGTTGTTCTCCACCGCGTGGCTGCCCCAGATCTGCAGCAGCAGCTGGCGATGGGTGAGCACCCGGCCAGGGTTGGAGGCCAGCAGGATCAGCAGGCGGTACTGGATGTCGGTCAGGTGCAGGGGCTCGCCGGCGCGGGTGACCGCGCGGTGCACGCAGTCGATCCGGCAGTCGCCGAACTCGATGATCGGCTCCAGCTGCTCCCGCTCCTCCGAAGGGCTGCGCCGCAGCAGGGCACGCACCCGCGCGAGCAGCTCGGAAACCCCGAAGGGCTTGGTCAGGTAGTCGTCGGCGCCGGCATCCAGGGCGGTGACCTTGCTGATTTCCTGGGAGCGGGCGGAGAGCACCAGGATGGGGACCGCCGACCAGATCCGGTAGTCGCGGATGAAGTTGATGCCGTTGCGGTCCGGCAGGCCCAGGTCGAGGACCAGCAGGTCCGGCTTGCGGGCGCCGGCCTCCACCGCGCCCTGGGCGGCGGTGCCGGCCTCGATGATGGTGTAGCCTTCGCCTTCCAGGGTGGCCGCCACCAGTTCGCGGATCTGCGGGTCGTCCTCCACCAGGAGGATGGTCTGGGTTTCGCTCATGGTTCGTCCTTCAAATCGCTCAGGGTGGGTGCGCTGCCCAGCGGCAGACGCAGGCGGAAGCAGGCGCCGCCGCCCATGCGGTTTTCCGCCAGCACCTGGCCGCCGTGGGCCTCGGCGATGCTGCGGGCGATGGCCAGGCCGAGGCCGACGCCGGGGATGCTCGATTCGCTCTGGCCGCGGCGGAACAGGCCGAACAGTTCCTCGGCGCCCTCGGCCGGCAGGCCCGGCCCCCAGTCGCAGACCATCACGTCCAGCCAGTCGCCGAAGCGGCGCACCATCAGCTCCACCGGCGTATCGGCCGGCGAGTACTTGATGGCGTTTTCCAGCAGGTTCCACAGCACCCGCTCGACCAGCACCGCATCGAAGCGCAGCGGCGGCAGGCCGACGGGAATGTCCAGGGTGACTTCGCGGTCCTTCCAGTGGGTACGGACCTGTTGCAGGGTGGCGCCGATGACCTCGTCGATCGGCTGCCAGGCCTCGTTCAGCTCGATGGTGCCGGAGCGCAGGCGGGCCATGTCGAGCAGGTTGGTGACCAGCTGGTTGATCGACAGGGCCTGGTTGCGCAGGGCATTCAGCATGTTTTTCTGCCGCTCCGGCGAGGCCTTGCCGAGGGCCAGGCTATCGGCCAGGCCGACCATCACCGTCAGCGGCGTGCGCAGGTCGTGGGACAGCGCGGAGAGGATGGAGCTGCGCAGGGACTCGGCGGCGCGGCGCAGCTCGGTTTCCCGAGCGATTTCGGCGAAATGGGTGCGCTCCAGGGCGACGGTCAGCACCGACGAGGCGGTTTCTAGGAACGCGCGGGTCGCCTCGCTGCCCGCCTGGGCGGCCGGCAGCTCGCAGGCCAGCACGTACGGCGGGCCGCTGGCGATCAGCGGGACTAGGGCGAGGGTATGCTGCGGATCGCTGCCGGCGCTGAGCAGGGGGTGGCGCCCGGCCAGAGCCGACTGCAGCAGAGCCGCGGTGAGCGGTGCCGGCGGCTCGGCCAGGGCGCTTTCCGGCAGGATGCGGGTATGGGCGGCCTGCAGCGCGGTACCGAGAAAGCGGCTGGCGATCTCCTCCACCTCGGTCGGCTTCTGCGCGGCGGTCAGGTGCCGGGCCAGGTCGTACAGGGCGCGGGTCTGCGCTTCGCGGGCCTGCACCTGCTCGGCCTGGCTCTTCAGGGAGGCGGTGAGGTGGCCGACCAGCAGGGCCACCACCAGCATGACCACGGCCGCCAGCAGGTATTGGGTTTCGGTGATCGCCAGGGAAAACAGCGGCGGAACGAAGACGTGGGCGTAGAGCAGGGCGCTCAGCACGGCCGCGGCGATCGCCGGAGCGCGGCCGTAGCGGGTGGCGATGACGACGACGACCAGCACGTAGAGCAGCGCCGTGTTGGAGAGGTCGATGGCCTCTTGCATCGGCAGCATGAGCAGGGTGAGGCCGACGCTGACCAGCAGGGCGGGCAGGAATTTTTGCAGGGTCACGGTGGCGCGGCCTTACCTGGACGTCTCGACGACGCGCCATCGTATCGGGCGTGGAATAAAAACGGTGTAAAAAATGAACAATCCGGGGCGGGAGCCGGCACCGCCGCCCGGCGGGGCGGCGGTCGGCAGTCAGTGGTCTCGCAGCGAATAAGCGAAAGGCGCCACCACTTCCAGGCTGCCGTTGGTCAGCAGTTCCGGCGGCGGCGGCGGCAGCGGCTCGGCGCGGCGGATCATCTGCAGGGTGGCCTGGTCCAGCGCGGTACGGCCGGAGCGGGTGACCAGCTCGTAGGACAGCAGCCGGCCCTGCCCGTCGATCCTGAAGCGCAGCGTGACGGTGCCTTCGTCGCCGCGACGGCGGGACTCCGGGGGATAGCGCTTGTAGCGGCTCAGGTGGGCGCGCAGGATGCCCTGCCAGGTGGGCAGTGCGTTCGAGGACTCCGGGCTGCCCGCCTGGCCGGCCGGCTTCGCGTTGCTGGGCGCGGCGTTCGAGGCCGCCGGGGCGCTGTTCTGCGACTGGTTCTGGGCGACCTGCTGCTGCTCGGCCTTCTGCTCCGGCTTGGGCTCGGCCTTCTGCAGCGGCTTGGCCTCGGTCTTGGGCTTGGGCGGTTGCGGCTTGGGCTTGGGTTTGGGCGGCGGCAGGGCCAGCTTGGGCTTGGGCGCCTCGATCGGCTTGGGTTGCACCACCGGTTCCGGCGGCGCGGCCGGTTCCGGCGGAGGCGGCGCGGCCGGGGCGGCGGCCGCGGCAGCCGGAGCGGCGGCGGGCGCCAGCGCCACCATCATGGCCGGCGGAGGCGGCGCCAACTGGATCGGCTTGCTCTCCGGCCGCCAGTACAGCGACCAGAGCGCTATGCCGACGTGCACGCCGAGCACCAGCAGCAGGCACAGCCCCCAGCGCGGCAGGGTTCGCAGTTGTTCGCTCATGGCTTGCCCACTGTCTCCAGGCCGACCAGGCCGATCTTCAGGTAGCCGGCGGCGCGCAGCAGATCCATGACTTCCATCAGCTGGCCGTAGTCCACGTCCTCGTCGCCGCGAACGAAGATGGTTTCCTCCTTGTCGCCCTTGGTCTGCTGGTCGAGCGTGCTGCCGAGCAGGTCCGGCTCGACCCGGTCGTTGCCGAGGTAGAGGCTGTGGTCCTTCTTGATGCTCAGGTAGATCGGCTGCTCCGGTCGCGGCGTCGGCTGCGCGGTCGAGGCCGGCAGATCGACCTTGACGTCCACGGTGGCCAGAGGCGCGGCGACCATGAAGATGATCAGCAGCACCAGCATGACGTCGATGAAAGGGGTGACGTTGATGTCGTGGGCTTCCTGGAGGTCATCCCCCCCTCGTTCATGTGCATTCCCATGGCGGCTTACTCCACTGTCGCCTTGTGCGACGCCTGGGCCTGGCTCTGACGGGCGGCCGAGGGCTGGTCGAGGTCGCGGCTGACCAGCAGCAGCACCTGCGACGAGAGGTCGGCGACCTGCGCCTTGTAGGCGGCGATGGAACGGGCGAAGACGTTGTAGATGACCACCGCCGGAATCGCCGCGACCAGGCCGATGGCCGTGGCCAGCAGGGCCTCGGCGATGCCGGGAGCGACCACCGCGAGGTTGGTGGTCTGCGATTTGGCGATGCCGATGAAGCTGTTCATGATGCCCCAGACGGTGCCGAACAGGCCGACGAAGGGCGAGACGGAGCCGATGGTGGCGAGCACCCCGGTGCCCACGCTCATCTTGCGGCCGCTGGCGGCGACCAGGCGCTCGAGGCGGAAGCTGACGCGCTCCTTGATGCCGTCCTTGTCGACGGTGCCGGCGGAAAGCTGCAGCTCTTCGCGGGCGTCCTCGATCAGCTGGGCGCTGAGGCAGTGGCTGGCGCGCGGCAGCGCGGCGGCCTGGTCGAGGGTGCGCAGGCCCTTGAGGTCGGCCAGCTCGCCACGCAGGCGGCGGCGCGCGCCGAGCAGCTCCAGGCCCTTGGCCAGCCAGATGGTCCAGGTGGCCACCGAGGCCAGCAGCAGGCCGATCATCACGCCTTTCACCACGATGTCGGCGTTCAGGTACATGCCCCAGGGCGAGAGGTCATGGGGCAGGCCGGCCTCGGCCTGGGCTTCCTCGACGGGGGCGGCGGCCGGGTCGGCGCTGGCGGGCGCCGCAGCGCCGGCCTCGGGGGCGGGCTGGGCCGCGGGCGCTGCGCCCGGGACGGCCGGAGGAGTGCCCGGCGCCGGAACCGCTGCCGGCGCCGTCGCCGCGGGCGCCGCTGCCGGAGCGGCGGGCGCTGCCCCGGATGATGCCGGCTCGACGGCCTGGACCGCGGGGGCCAGCAGCAGGCTGCAGAGCAGCAGGGCGGCAGGCAGGCGGCGTGGGAGTGTTCGGGTTGGCTGAGCGCTGGAGACGATAGGGTGCATGGGGCCGGATATCTGCGTGAGGGCAGGATGGGGTGTCGCTGCCGGGACAATCGGAGCCAGGGTGGCTTCGCCTTGGCCTTGTCGACAAGGGCCGCAGGCTTGTCCGTCACCTTGGTAGTTCGCTAGGAGGCTATCGTAACCGTAGAACAAGAAAAGGGGTACAAAAGATAATTACTCTTATCTTGCCGGCCGGACGATCGGGCCGCGCCACGATGACGCAGGGGGCATGGGATGCCGCCTCACACGGCAGGGCGGGGCTTTGACCGACGACGGCAGTCGGTCTCCCCGGCAGGGCCGGGGATTGCCTGGTTAGCCGCTTCCCGACCGCCCGTGCGACCGACGCGCAGGCGTCGGGAAGAGAGGATAGACGAGTATCGAAGACGGGGTGGTCAGAGCAGCGGGATGCTGTAGCTCAGCATCAGGCGGTTTTCGTCGCGATCGACGGTGCCCGAATCGTTGCCGCGCCAGGTGCCGTTGCGCCAGTCGATGCCCAGCCCCTTGAGCGGGCCGTTCTGCACCTTGTAGCCGAGGGTGAGGTCGCGCGCCCATTCCTCGCTGTTGCCCCGGCGGCCATCGACGGTGTCGTCGATGTCGCTGCCGCTGTAGTAGGTGGTGCTGAGCGACAGGCCGGGAATGCCGATCTGGCCGAAGTCGTAGGCATAGCCGAACACCCAGGTCTGCTCGCCCGCACTGGCGAACTTCGCCGCCTGGATGTTGGTATTGGTGATCAGGTAGAGCGAGCGGCCCGTGCCGGAGTCGGGGGCCAGGCTGGGGAAGTCGCTGTGGCCGGTGACTTTCTGATAGCCGGCCTTGATCGCGTGTCCGGCCAGGCTGTAGGTGAACAGGGCGCTCCACAGCTTGTTGTCCACTTCGTAGCGGTCGGCGTCGTTGCCGGACCACCAGCCCTGCGCGCGATAGCCGTTGGCCCGGCCGGAGGCGGAGGCGTTGGCGCCCGTGGAAGAGCTGTCGTAGTAGCGCAGGTCGGTCTTCAGGGCGCCGACCGGCAAGGCCAGGTTGTGGACCAGGCCGACGAAGTGCTGCTTGTAGAAGTCCTGCAGCTTGCCGAAGTAATAGCTGACGACCAGGTCCTTGTTGAGCCGGTAGTCGAAGCCGCCATACAGGAACTGATTGCTGAACTGGCCGGTCTTGCGGTTGTTCGAGCCCTGTATCGACAGGCTGTCGCTGTTGCTGGAGTTGCGCTCGGTGGAGTGTTCGAGCTTGCCGGCGACGAAGGTCAGGTCCTTTATTTCCCGGGAGGTGACCTGATAGCCCTCGTAGGTCTGCGGCAGCAGGCGACCGTCGTTGTAGGTCACCACCGGCAACTTGGGTTGCAGGGTGCCGACATGCAGCTCGGTTTTCGAGTAGCGCATCTTGCCGGTCACGCCGACACGGCCGAAGTCGCGTTTCGACTTGCCGTTGCTTTCCAGCGGGAACATGCCGCCGGTGCCCGGCGCCCGGTCGATGTCCGTCTTGCCCGCACGGCCGCCGTCGTCCAGGCGGATGGCATAGGTGCCCAGCACATCCAGGCCGAAGCCCACCGGGCCTTCGGTGTAGCCGGACTTGAAGTCGAGCAGGAAGCCCTGGCCCCATTGATCGAGCCGGGGAGCGTCCGCATTGCGGGTGTCCTGGTTGAGGTAATAGTTGCGCAAGGTGAGCGTGGCCTTGCTGTCCTTCAGGAACTCCGCGCCGGCCTCTTCGACGAACAGTCCACCGGCAATGCCCAGCAACAGACCTAGATTGGAAAACGATCGGTTCATCTTCGCTGTGCGAGAGCGTCCCCGGGAAATATGCCGGAGCATCTTCCGCGGCGTCTTCTCGCTTTCTCCTGTATATAAAAAACCAAATGTTTGACGCTAATAAGGGATCGGGCCTTCCGGTGGGGCGCCGGACGCCTTGTTCATCTGCATATCGAGACGGGGCGTCCGTTCCTGCCGGCCCATGCATGCGAATGAACTGTCGAGCCGAAAGAGCCTTCCGTTTTTTGCCTTGCCGAGGCCGGCTCGCGCAGTCGGCGCTCTGGTGCGGGCGATACGGCAGGAACCGGAGCGGCTGGGGCACGGTATTTCCCGTCCTTTCCGCGGCCGCAGGCGCCGACATCGATAGGACCGCCGCGCCGCCGCGCGGGTTTCCACAGGCTGCGCCGAAGAACGCTTTCGAGTCGGGAATCCATTGTCTTGAAATAAAACCGCAACAAATCTAGTTATTTTTATATATGTAAACAATAGGAAATAATGAACTTAACTTTGTACTTGAGTGCAACAATGAAGGCTTGCTTTTGATGGGGGCATAGGGAACAGCGCGGCAGGCGGCAGGCGATTCCTGCGCTCGGCGAGGCGACATCGCCGGAGGCGCCCGCTGCTGTCGAAACCTCGAAAGGCATCAGCGGCAGCGGGAACGCCGGCTTCAGCTGGCGCGCGTATACAGCGCCAGGGTGGCGCCGATCTCGCCGAGGATGGCGGGGTCGTCGATGGTCGAGGGGATGGCGACCTCCTCGCCGTTGGCGAGCTTGCGCAGCACCGCCCTGAGGATCTTGCCCGAGCGGGTCTTCGGCAGGCGCTTGACCAGTGCGATCCGCTGGAAGCAGGCCAGCGCGCCGATCTGCTCGCGGATCATGGCCGTCAGTTCGCGCTGCAACTGCTGCTCGGCGATCCGCGCGCCGTCCTTGAGAACGATCAGCCCCAGCGGCACCTGGCCCTTGATCGCATCGGGCACGCCGATCACCGCGCACTCGGCCACCGCCGGATGCTGGGCCACCAGGTCCTCCATCTCCCCCGTGGAGAGGCGGTGGCCGGCCACGTTGATCACATCGTCGGTGCGACCCATGATGTGGACGAAGCCCTCCTCGTCGAGATAGCCGCCGTCGCCGGTGTGGTAGTAGTCGGGGTAGGCGGCGAGGTAGGACTGCAGGTAGCGCGCGTGGTCGTTCCACAGGGTCTGCGCGCAGCCGGGCGGCAGGGGCAGGGCGATGACGATCGCGCCCTGGCGGTTCGGCCCGAGCGGCTGGCCCTGTTCGTCCAGCACCGCGACCCGGTAGCCGGGCACCGCGCGGTTGCTCGATCCGGGCCGCGAGATGCAGCCCTCCAGCCCGGTGCAGGGGGCGGTGACCGGCCAGCCGGTTTCCGTCTGCCACCAGTGGTCGTGCACCGGTTTGCCGGTCAGCTCCGCCAGCCACTGGTGGGTGCTGGAATCGAGCTTCTCGCCGGCCAGGAACAGCTGCTTGAGCGAACCCAGGTCGTGGCGCCTGCCCAGCTCGCCCGCGGGGTCTTCCTTGCGCATGGCGCGGATCGCCGTCGGTGCGCAGAACAGGCCGTTGACGCCGTACTCCTCGATCACCCGCCAGTAGGCGCCGGCGTCGGGCGTGCGGATCGGCTTGCCTTCATAGAGCACGGTGGTGCAGCCGGCCATCAGCGGGCCGTAGACGATCAGCGAATGGCCGACCACCCAGCCGACGTCGGAGATGCCCCACCAGACGTCGCCGGCCTGCATGTCGTAGATGTGGCGCATGGCGAATTTGAGGGCGACCGCATTGCCGCCGTTGTCGCGGACGATGCCCTTGGGTTTTCCGGTGGTGCCGGAGGTGTACATGATGTACAGCGGATCGCCGCTGTCGACCGGCACGGGCTCCACCGGATCGGCCAGCGGGACGAGGGCGTGCCAGTCCAGGTCGCGCCCGGGAACCAGCGTGACCGGCGCCTGTGGCCGCTTCAGCACCAGCACGTGCTCGGGCTGGTGGCCGGCCAGCTCCAGGGCCTTGTCGACCAGCGGCTTGTATTCGATGACCCGCTCGAACTCCAGGCCGCAGGAGGCGGTGAGCAGCAGCCTGGGCTTGGCGTCGTCGATGCGCAGCGCCAGCTCGTGGGGAGCGAAGCCGCCGAACACCACCGAATGCACCGCGCCGATCCGCGCGCAGGCGAGCATGGCCATGGCCGCCTGCGGCACCATCGGCATATAGATGATCACCCGGTCGCCCTTTTCCACGCCCAGCTCGCGCAGCGCGCCGGCCAGGCGGGCCACCTCGTCGCGCAGCTCGCGGTAGCTGTAGCGGGCCTTGCGGTTGGTGACCGGCGAGTCGTAGATCAGCGCCGTCTGCTCGCCGCGACCCTGCTCGATCTGCTGGTCCAGGGCCAGGTAGCAGCTGTTCAGCTGGCCGTCGGCGAACCACTGATGCGTGCCGTCGGGCAGGGGGCGGAGCGTTTCCGTGGGATGGCGGAACCAGTTCACCGCGCGTGCCTGCTCGGCCCAGAAACCGGCGGGATCGGCGATGGAGCGGTCATGGGAGTGCTGATAGTTCATTTTTCCGGCTCTCTGTTGTTGTTATTGACGAGAACGGCGAATGCGCGGGAACGGCGGCTACGGCGGAAGGCGCGCGTTCGGCGGGTCATCTCTGAGCCTAACCCGGTGCCCTCCCTTGGCAAGGCAGCCAGGCGCAGAGCCGGTCTGCATTTATGCACAGGTATCGGGTACACGGCTCCGGGCTGTGCAAAGGTGCGCAGGCACTGCATGATCGGGGCCGTGATCTCTCCCGAGACAAGGACATGGACTGGGACAATCTGCGCTTCTTTCTCGAACTGGCACGGGCGAAAAAACTGACGGTGGCGGCCCGCCGGCTCGGCGTCGACCACACCACGGTGGCGCGGCGGGTGCAGGCGCTGGAGAAGAATCTGGGGCAGCCGCTGTTCATCCGCGACGGCTCGGGCTACGGGCCGACCGAGGCGGGGCGCCGCCTACTGGTCCAGGTGGAGGCCATGGAAAGCGCCTTTCGCGCCATCGAGCAGGAGGATTCGGGCGCGGCCGACCACCTGTCGGGGCTGGTACGCATCGGCGCGACCGAGGGCTACGGCGTCGAGCTGCTCGCCGGCCAGCTGGCGGCCCTGACCCGGCGCTATCCCCACCTCGGCGTCGACCTGCTGGCGGTGCCGCGCATGGTGCACCTGTCGCGCCACGAGGCGGACATCGTCATCACCCTGGAACGCCCCGAGCGCGGCCCCTACATCATCACCAAGCTGACCGACTACGTGCTGCGCCTCTACGCCTCGGCGGACTATCTGGCCGCGCATCCGCCGATCCGCAGCCGCGACGACCTCCGCCAGCACAGCTTCGTCAGCTACATCGAGGACCTGCTCTACAGCAAGGAGCTGCACTACCTGGACGACATCGGCCGGCCGCGGCAGGTCGCCCTGCGCAGCACCAGCATCCTCGCCCAGCAGAAGGCCGCCGGCGCCGGCGCCGGCATCGCCATTCTGCCCAGCTTCGCGGCGCGCAGGGATCCCGCGCTGGTCGAGGTGCTCGCCGACCAGGTGGAATTCACCCGCACCTTCTGGATGCTGATGCCGGTGGAGAGCAAGGACCTGGCGCGGATGCGCGTGACCTGGGATTTCCTGCGCGAGATGGCCCGCCAGCATCAGGACCTGATGCTGGGACGCTGAGCGGCAGGCCCGTTGCGGGCCCGCCGCCGAAGTTCACAGCGGGTAGTCGGCCAGCTCGCGGGCGATCAACAGGCGCTGGATCTCGCTGGTGCCCTCGTAGATCTGGGTGATCCGCGCGTCGCGGTAGTAGCGCTCCACCGGATAGTCCTCCAGGTAGCCGTAGCCGCCGTGGATCTGGATGGCCTTGGAGCAGACCCGCTCGGCCATTTCCGAGGCGTACAGCTTGGCCTGCGAGGCCTCCGACAGGCAGGGCAGGCCGGCGCTCTTCAGGCGCGCGGCGTGTAGGGTCAACAGGCGCGCGGCGTTGAGCTGGGTGTGCATGTCGGCCAGCAGGTTGGCGATGCTCTGGTGCTCGGCGATCGGCTTGCCGAACTGCACGCGTTCGCGGGCATAGGCCAGCGCCGCCTCGAACGCCGCGCGGGCGATGCCGAGTGCCTGGGCGGCGATGCCGATGCGCCCGCCCTCCAGATTGGAGAGGGCGATGGCCAACCCCTTGCCGCGCTCGCCGAGCAGGTTCTCGGCGGGGATGCTGCAGCCGGAGAGGCTCACCGCGCAGGTGTCGGAGGCGCGGATACCCATCTTGTGCTCGCGGCGCTCGACGACGAAGCCGGGGGTGTCGGTGGGCACCAGGAAGGCCGACAGGCCCTTCTTGCCGAGTGTCGGGTCGGTCACCGCGAAGACGATGGCCAGCCGGGCGCGGCTGGCGTTGCTGACGAACTGCTTGGCGCCGTCGAGCACCCAACGGCCGTCCCTGAGTTCGGCGCGGGTGCGCAGGTTGTGCGCCTCCGAACCGGCCTGCGGCTCGGTCAGGCAGAAGCAGCCGATGGCGCGGCCGGTGGCCAATTCGGCCAGCCAGGCGTCCTGCTGCGCCTGGCTGCCGTAGTGCAGGAGGGGACCGCAGCCGACCGAGTTGTGGACGCTCATCAGCGTGCCGAGGGCGCCGTCGCCGGCGGAGATCTCCTCGACCGCCAGGGCGTAGGCGACGTAGTCGACGTAGCTGCCGCCCCATTGCTCCGGCACCACCATGCCGAGCAGGCCCAGCTCGCCCATCTGCGCCACCAGGTCATCGTCGATCCAGCCGGCCTTCTCCCAGTCCCTGGCCCGCGGGGCGACCTCGCGGCGGGCGAAGTCCCGGGCCAGGTCGCGGATCATGCGTTGCTCTTCGCTCAGTTCGATATCGTGCATCGCGCTCACCTCTCGCTGTCAGGCCTGGCGGCGGGTCTTGCCGGCGCTCGGCCGGAAGCCGGCAAAGAAAGTCTGGACCCGTTCCGGCGTGACGTCCGCCAGGCGGGGCGGATTCCAGCGCGGCGCCTTGTCCTTGTCGACCAGCAGGGCGCGCACGCCCTCCATGATGTCGCCGCTGGCGAACCACTGGCGGTCCAGGTGCAGCTCCAGGGCGAAGCAGTCGGCGAGGGACAGCCCGCGGCCGCGGCGCAGCAGCTCCAGGGTCAGGCAGACGGCCAGCGGCGAGCGGCCCTCCAGCAGCTCGAGGGTCTTTTCCGCCCAGTCGCGGTACTCCGGGCGCCGCTCCGCCTGCAGCGAGAGGCGGATGGCGGCGATGTCCGGCAGGCAGAAGTGCGTGTCGATGGCCGGCTGCAGGGCGGCGAGCTCCGAGGCCGGCAACTGGTTCGAGGTCAGGGTGGCGAGCAGGGTGCGCAGGGCCTCGGCGGGGTGCACGTTCCAGTGCATCCCGTCCAGGCAGCGATCCAGCTCGGCGAACTGCTCGACGGGCAGATGGCAGTCGGCCAGGCCGCCGTGCAGGGCGTCGGCGCTGCGGATGTGCACGCCGGTGACGCCCAGGTAGGTGCCCAGCTCGCCCGGCATGCGCGACAGGAAGTAGCTGCCGCCGACGTCCGGGAAGTAGCCGATGCCGACCTCGGGCATGCCCATCCGTACCCGCTCGCTGACCACCCGCAGCGCGGCGCCCTGGGCCAGGCCCATGCCGCCGCCGAGGACGAAGCCGTCGAGCAGCGCCAGCACCGGCTTGGGGTAGGCGTGGATGTACTGGTCGAGGGCGTATTCCTCGACAAAGAAGACCTCGTGCTGGCCGTCGGCCTGGCGGTAGCTGTCGTACAGCCAGCGGATGTCGCCGCCGGCGCAGAAGGCCTTCTCGCCGCTGCCGCGCAGGAGCACGGCGAGGATCTGCGGGTCGTCGGCCCAGGCCTGCAACTGCCGGTGCAGGAGGCGAACCATCGGCAGGCTGAGGGCGTTCAGGCCGCTCGGACGGTTGAGGGTGAGGTGGCCGACGCGGTTGCGCACCGTCGCCAGTACCGGGGCTTCGTTCATGCCTGGGCATCCTTGCGGTAGAGGTCGATGATCGCCGAGAAGTCCAGGGCGCCGTGGCCCCGGGCGCTGAACGCCTGGTAGAGCTGCTGGGCGAGGGCGCCGAGGAACACCGGCTGGCGCACTTGGCGGGCGGCCTCGCTGGCCAGGCCGAGGTCCTTGAGCATCAGGTCGGTGCCGAAGCCGCCGGTGTAGCCGCGGGCGGCGGGGACGTCGTCCATCACGCCGGGGAAGGGGTTGTAGGTATCCGAGCTCCAGCAGCGGCCGCTGGAGCTGTTGAGGATGCCGGCCAGCACCTTGGGGTCCATGCCCAGCGCGACGCCCAGGCTCATGGCCTCGGCGACGCCGATCATCGAGATGCCGAGCAGCAGGTTGTTGGCCACCTTGGCGACCTGGCCGTTGCCGGCGGCGCCGCAGTGGACGATGTTCCGGCCCATGGCGGCGAGGATCGGCCGGGCGCGCTCGAAATCCTCCGCACTGCCGCCGACCATGAAGGTCAGGGTGCCGGCCGCGGCGCCGGCGGTGCCGCCGGACACCGGCGCATCGAGCATCGGGTTGCCGTGCGTGCGGGCCGCGGCGGCCACTTCCCGGGCGCTCAGCGGATCGATGGTCGAGCTGTCGATCAGCATCACGCCGGGGCGGACCCGGGCGATCAGGCCGTCCGCGCCGAGATAGACACCCTTCACCTGGGCGGCGGCGGGCAGCATGCTGACGATCAGCTCGACGTCCGTCTGCGCCAGGGCGGCGGGAGAGGCGGCGGCCGTGGCGCCGGCCTCGACCAGGCCGGCCACGGCGGCCTCGGACAGGTCGAAGACGCTCAGCCGATGGTCGGCCCTGAGCAGGTTGCGGGCCATCGGCGCGCCCATGTTGCCGAGGCCGAGAAAGCCGATATGCATGGTGATGTCCTCTTGTTGTTCTTGTTATGCGCGGTGGCGAGTCTCAGCGATCCTTGAAGTCGGGCTTGCGCTTCTCGACGAAGGCGGCCATGCCTTCCTTCTGGTCCTCGGTGGCGAAGGTGGAATGGAACAGCCGGCGCTCGAAGCGGATGCCTTCGGCAAGACTGGTCTCGAAGGCGCGGTTGACCGATTCCTTGGCCATCATGGCGATGGGCGCGGACATCTGGGCGATCTTCGTCGCGGCGGCGAGGGCTTCCTCGATCAGCTTGTCGGCCGGCACCAGGCGGCTGACCAGGCCGCAACGCTCGGCTTCCTGGGCGTCCATCAGGCGCCCGGTGAGGACCATGTCCATGGCCTTGGCCTTGCCGATGAAGCGGGTCAGGCGCTGGGTGCCGCCAGCGCCGGGAATGGTGCCGAGGGTGATTTCCGGCTGGCCGAATTTGGCGCTGTCGGCGGCGATAATGAAGTCGCACATCATCGCCAGCTCGCAGCCGCCGCCCAGGGCGTAGCCGGCCACCGCGGCGATGCTCGGCTTGCGGAAGCTAGCCAGGCGTTCCCAGCTGGCGGTGATGAAGTCGGACGTGTAGACGTCCATGTAGCTCCAGTCCTTCATCGCCTTGATGTCGGCGCCGGCGGCGAAGGCCTTCTCGCTGCCGGTGAGGACCAGCGCGGCGACGCCGTCGTCGGCTTCCAGCGCATCGAGCAGGGCGCTCAGCTCGGCGGTCAACGCCGGCGACAGGGCGTTCAGGGCCTGCGGGCGGTTGAGGGTGATCAGCGCGACCTTGCCGTGCCTTTCCAGCAGCAGGTTCTCGTAACTCATGGCATGGTTTCCTTTCTCGGCGCGCGACAGGGCCGGACGGCCCGCCGCGCACGGTTTCACTTGAGGGTGATGGTGGTGTTGACCGGGCCGCCGACCTCGTTCTCGTCGAACCAGCGCGCCGTGACGGTCTTGGTCTGGGTGTAGAACTGCACGACCTGCTTGCCGTACGGGCCGAGGTCGCCGAGCTTGGAGGCCCGCGAGCCGGTGAAGGAGAAGATCGGCACCGGCACCGGGATCGGCACGTTGATGCCCACCTGGCCGACGTCGATATCCTCCTGGAAGTGCCGGGCCGCGGCGCCGGAGCGGGTGAACAGGGCCGTGCCGTTGCCGTGCGGGTTGGCGTTGGTCAGCGCGATGGCCTCGTCGAGGGTCTCGGCGTGCATCACGCAGAGCACCGGGCCGAAGATCTCCTCGCGGTAGATGCTCATGTCCGCGGTGACGCCGGAGAACACGGTGGGGCCGACGAAGTTGCCCTGCGGATGGCCGGGCACCGGCGGATGGCGGCCGTCCAGCTCCAGGCGGGCGCCTTCGGCCGCGCCGCGCTCGATCAGGCCGCCGACCCGGTCCAGCGCCGCGCAGGAGATCAGCGGGCCGACGTCGGTGCCCGGCTCGGTGCCGGCGCCGACCTTGAGGGTCCTGGCCTTTTCCACCAGCTCCGGCAGCCAGTCCCGCGCCTCGCCGACCAGGATCGCCACCGAGATCGCCATGCAGCGCTGGCCGGCCGCACCGAAGGCGGCGCCGGCCAGGTTGGCGAGGGTCTGCTCCTTGTGGGCGTCAGGCAGGACGATGGCATGGTTCTTCGCGCCCATCATGCACTGCACGCGCTTGCCGGCCTGGCTGGCGCGCTGGTGGACGTGGCTGCCGACGCGGGTCGAGCCGACGAAGGAAATCGCCTTGATGTCCGGGTGGTCGCAGAGCAGGTTCACCGCCTCGGCGCCGCCGTGGATCACGTTGAGCACCCCGGTGGCACGCCGGCCTCCAGGGCCAGCTCGACCAGGCGCATGGTGACCATCGGGTCCTGCTCGGAGGGCTTGAGGACGAAGGTGTTGCCGGTGGCGAGGGCCATCGGGAACATCCACAGCGGGATCATCGCCGGGAAGTTGAAGGGGGTGATGCCGGCGCACACGCCCAACGGCTGCAGCAGGGTGTAGGTGTCGACGCCGGCGGCGACGTTGTTGGCCAGCTCGCCGAGCTGCAGGTTGCCGATGCCGGCGGCGTGCTCGACCACCTCCAGACCGCGGAACACGTCGCCCTCGGCGTCGGCCAGGGTCTTGCCCTGCTCGGCGGTGAGGATCGCCGCCAGCTCCTTGAGGTGCTCGCGGATCAGTTGCTGGTACTTGAGGAAGATCCGCGCGCGGGCGCCGATCGGCGTCCGGCGCCAGCTCTTGAAGGCTTCCTTGGCGCTGGCCACCGCGGCGTGCATTTCCTCGGGCGTGGCGAAAGGCACCCGCGCCAGGACCTCCTGGGTCGCCGGGTTGACGACGTCGCGCCATTGGCTGGTGGTGGATTCGACGAACCGGCCGTCGATCAGCAGCTTGATAGTGGGGATGGAATGGGTCATCGCATGTCTCCGCCTGCTGGGCATTGTTGTTGTCATGGCGCTCACCGAGCGCTGCGAGGGATACCTGGAGCCTAGCAGTGCGAATTTGCCCGCCACAATGGCGATATCTGCAGAGCGGCTCTGCAGAAATGCACGATCTCGAAGGGGAGGCGGCGTCCCGCCCGCGGGGCCGATGCCGGGCCCGGACGGGTCAGGCCCAGTAGGCCGCGTCGTCGAGGATCTGCTGGTCCTGGGCGAAGGCGCGGGGCAACTCCTCGCGGAGCAGTTCGATCCAGGTGCGGGTCTTGGCGTCGAGGAAGCTGCGCGAAGGGTAGAGGGCGTAGATGCTGCGCTGGTGCAGCCGGAACCGCGGCAGCAGGCGCTTCAGGGTGCCCTGGCGCAGGGCCTTGGCGGCGACGAAGCTGGGCAGCAGGCAGACGCCCATGCCGGCCGCCGCGGTCTGCGCCATGGCTTCAGCGACGTTGACCTGGAAGTGGTCGCCGGGGCGCACGATCAGCTCGCTGTCGCCGTCCTGGAACACCCAGCGGTCGGGGAACAGCGGGTCGACCAGGCGCAGGCAGCGGTGTTCGTGCAGGTCCTGGGGTTGCCGGGGGATGCCGTGCCGTTCGAGGTACTGCGGCGCGGCGCAGACCACGCTGTGCAGATCGCCCAGGCGCTGGGCGACCAGCTCGGAATCGGGCAGGTCGCGGCACAGGGTGATGACCACGTCGTGGCCTTCCTCGAGCAGGTCCGGCGTGCGCTGCGACAGGGTCAGCTCCAGGGTGACCTCGGGGTAGAGCACGGTGTAGCGGGCGACCAGCGGCGCCAGCTGCAGGGTGCCGAGGCTGGTGATCGAGTGCACGCGCAGGCGACCGCGCGGCGTCAGGTGCGCGCCGCTGGCCTCGACGGCGGCGTCGTGCACCTCGGCGAGAATGCTCCGGCAGCGCTGCAGGTAGCGCTCGCCGGCCTCGGTCATCGCCAGGCGGCGGGTGGTACGGTGCAGCAGGCGCGCCTGCAGGCTGGCCTCCAGATCGGACACCAGCCGCGACACCTGGGCGTTGGAAAGCTGCAGGGAGGCGGCCGCGGCGGTGAAGCTGCCGCTGTCCACCACCCGCACGAAGGCGCGCATCGCTTGCAGAATGTCCATGACCGTCGCTCCGAGACAGAAACCTGCCGATTATGCGCATAGCCGCTGCGCTTGTTGCCTTGAAAATCGCTCAACAAGCGCCGGCGACGGCCTGGTCCGTCCGCTCAGCGGCCGCTCTGCTCGATCAGGATGCGTTCCTGGGCGCATTCGCCCGGGACGGCGCTGCGCGTGCCGGGCGGTTGCGGACCGATCAGCCCGGCGAGGGTCGGGCCATCGCGGAAGTCCACCGGCAGCCGTACCTGGATTTCGTGCAGCCGGTTGTCGCTGCACAGGAAGCTGAAGCTGTTGGGCGCATCGGGGTGGGTGCGCTTGAGGATCTCCTGCAGTTTGCTGCGCTCGACACTCTTGCCGATGTTCGCCCGGATGTACTGACCGAGTTCCGAGTCGTTGACCGTGCGCACGGCCGTCACCGCCTGACGGAAGTAAGTGTCGTCGTCCATATGCGTCTGGCAGGTGCCGTGTTTCTTCCATTCGTAGTTGCCGAAACTGTTTTCGAACTGGAAGTTCGGCATCCAGGGTTTGATGAATGAAAGTGTCTCTTCGCTGAGCTGGATATCGGACTTGGAGCAGTTGCCGTAATTCTTGCCGCACTCTTTCTTGTTCGGCCAGAGTCCGTGCAGGGTGAAGTTGGCGATATGCAACGCGCCGCTGTCCAGGGCCCGGCATTCGGGTTTCTGTTTGCTCTTGCTTTTATCCAGCTTGTATTCGCAAAAGCCCGGTTGCCAGGTGATGGCCAATACATAGCTGTCCTGCAGGCCCGGGGTCTGGCAGATGCCGGCGGACTGCTGCCGCTGTTCTCGACCGGCCGGCTTGGCCTGTTCCAGGTTCTTGACGTCGCCGCACTCCCTCGACACCCAGCGCAGCGGTTCGGCGACGCCGGGGATTTCAATGCGCAGCCACTGGTAATCGTGCTCGTCGATCTCGCGAATCCGGTATTCGCGGCCGGGTTCGGCCTTCGTCGGGCCGGGGTTGGTCTTCTTGCGGAACGACTGGTAGGCCTCGCAGTTCTGGTTGGCGACGAAGGTGCCGGAAGCGGGCTGGCTGGCCCAGGCGGCGTGGGTCAGGAGGCAGAGCAGCAGGGGCAGAGCGGATCTTTTCATGGGGTGCTTATGGTCGGAAAAGCAGGGGAAGTGTCTACACCACGGTTTTGGCGTAGTTTTTGGTAATAATTTTGTATGTATGTCTAAATGTTGCAAAAGTTGTTTAAATGTTTCCTTTAAAAGGGCCAATGCTATAATCGTGCCACTATAATAAGGCCGGCTGATGGAATGGATTTCCTTTTATTACCGGTCGTGTCGGGACAGGTATCGCTTCATGTAGTTTTACTACGGAAAGTTGTCGACCAAAGTTTGCGAGTTGGTGCTTCGCAAGAAGCCCCGGCAGGCATTCGGCTGCGCGTCTTTCGACTTTCGAGAGTGGTCCCGGCGAACTTCGAACATTCGAAACCAATATATAAAACAACAAGGTCATCTATGAAAAAACTCATTGCCGCGCCGGTTCTGCTCGCGCTGGCCATTTCCAGCGCCGTCGCTTCCGAAAACCGTCAGGACCAGCCTCATTGGACTTACGAAGGACATAACGGCGCCGAACAGTGGGGCAACCTGCACAGCGACTATGCGGCCTGCAAGCACGGTCAGGCCCAGTCGCCCATCGATATCCACCACAGCGCCGTCGCCGCGGCCGAGTTGCCGCCCATCGGCTTCGACTATTCGCCGAGCCCGGCGAAGGTCGCCAACAACGGGCATACCGTGCAGATCGATTTCGATTCCGCCGGGCATATCCGGCTGGGCGAGGAGAGTTACCGGCTGCACCAGTTCCACTTCCATACCCCCAGCGAGGAGCGGGTGAACGGCGAAACCCATCCCCTGGTCGCGCACATGGTGCATCGCAGCGACGAGGGCGAGCTGGCCGTGGTGGCCGTATTGTTCAAGGAAGGACGCAAGCACGAGGCGCTCGACAAGGTGTTCGCCGCCATGCCGGACGAGATCCACGGCAAGGCGGAACTGGCCGAAGCCTTCCATCCGGCCCATCTGCTGCCGGAGGAGCAGGACTACTACCACTACATCGGTTCGCTGACCACGCCGCCGTGCACCGAGGGCGTCCGCTGGCACGTGCTCAGGCAGCCGGTGGAGGTTTCCGCCGAGCAGATCGCCGCGTTCAAGCAGCTCTATCCGATGAATGCCCGCCCGGTGCAGCCGCTCAACGGCCGTCCGGTGCAAGCCCGCCTGTAATCCGCAGCGCGGGGAGGACCGGGCAAGTCCGCGTCACGACGCCTTCGGTCGCTCCCCGCTCCCTCGGGCCGGCACTCTTCGCGATCCGCCGGCCGCCCGACTGGCGACGAACCTGTCGCCGCCTCACCGCCACACGTTCAATGCACCGCCGCCACCACCTCCACCTGGCGCAGGCGCTGGCTCAGCCGCAGGCGCTCGGCCGGGTCGTCGCAAAGCAGCAGGGCGCGCTGCAGGTCGAAGCGTTCGCCCTGGGGACAGGCGAGCAGCTGGTAGAGATCGGCGCGGGCCAGGTGGTCGGCGACGCTGGGCGGGCCGAGCAGCAGGACCCGCTCGGCATCCTTCAGGGCGGCCAGCGGGTCGTCCGCCTGCCGGTGCAGCTGGCACAGCTGGCGCGACAGTTGCTGCAGCAGGCAATGCGCGGCGCAGGGCTGCAGGTGGCGGCCTTCGAGCTGCACCGGCGTGCCTTGCTGGCGCAGCAGCAGCTCGCGGCAGTCGCGGTTGTACAGGCGGCGGCCGCTGACCGGGTCGAGCAGGTGGTCGGCGTTGTCCACGCGCAGCAGGACCTGGCCGGGAAAATCCACACCGTGCAGGGGGATCTCCAGGCGCCGGGCCAGTTCCAGGGCGATCAGCGCCAGCGCCAGCGGATGGCCGCGGCGCTGCTGCAGCACCTTGTGCAGCAGCAGGGCGGACGGGCGCAGGGACAGGGGGTCTTCTTCGTGGAAGTCCAGGTCGTGCAGCAGGCGCAGCAGCGGCTGGCCCAGCTCCTGCGGCGGCAGATCGGGCAGGCCGGCGGCGGCCTGCTGCACCAGGCCGTTCAGGTCGCGCAGGGCCAGCTCGGGGCGCAGCGCGGGGTCGTGCTCGGTGGCGATCCACAAGGCCGCCTCGAAGAGGGCCGGCGGGTCGTGTTGCAGGCAGGCAAAACAGGCTTGACGCGAATTCATGGACATACTCCTGCACTCTTGTCCTGTTTTTAGCCGCTGCGGGGCATCCGTCCAGAGCGCGCCGGCCGCGGTAGGCCGGGGGCCGCGCCTATACTCAGGATGAACATCTGCCAGGGAGTATCACCATGTTCGCCCTGATGAAGGCCGCCCGCCTCGAGGCATTGCATCTGGCGCGGGATCCCGTCACCGGCCTCGAAGCCATCGTCGCCATCCACAATACCCGCCTCGGCCCCGCGCTCGGCGGCTGCCGCTTCCTCGACTACGCCGACACCGAAAGCGCCGTGCGCGATGCCGCGCGCCTGGCCCAGGGCATGAGCTACAAGGCCGCGCTGGCCGGGCTGGAGCTCGGCGGCGGCAAGGCGGTGCTGATCCGCCCGCCGCACATCGGCGACCGCTGCGCGCTGTTCCAGGCCTTCGGGCGCTTCATCGAAACCCTCAACGGCCGCTACATCACCGCCGTCGACAGCGGCACCTCGAGCGTCGACATGGACTGCATCGCCCGCGAGACCCGCCACGTCACCAGCACCACCGACGAGGGCGATCCCTCGCCGCACACCGCCGCGGGGGTGTTCGCCGGCATCCGCGCCACGGCCCGGGCGCGCCTCGGCTGCGAGGAGCTGGAGGGCCTGCGCATCGCCGTGCAGGGCCTCGGCCATGTCGGCTATGCGCTGGCCGAGCGGCTCGCCGCGGCCGGCGCCGAACTGCTGGTCAGCGACCTCGACCAGAGCCGCGTGCAGCAGGCGGTCGAGCACCTGGGCGCGCGTCCGGTGGCCAGCGACGCACTGCTGCGCGAACCCTGCGACATCCTGGCGCCGTGCGGCCTGGGCGGCATCCTCAGCGGCGAATCGGTCGGCACGCTGCGTTGCGCCGCAGTGGCCGGCGCGGCCAACAATCAGCTGGCCGGCCCGGAGATCGCCGATCTCCTGCTGCGGCGCGGCATCCTTTATGCGCCGGACTACGTCATCAACGCCGGCGGGCTGGTCTACGTGGCGCTGCGCCATCGCGGCGAGAGCGACCAGAGCATCGGCGCCCACCTGGGCGGCATCCGCCAGCGGCTGAGCGCCATCTACGCGCGGGCCCAGGCCGAGGGGCGCTCGCCGGCGCGCATCGCCGACGAGGAGGCGGAGCGGCTGATCTACGGCTAGAGTTCAGGAGGCGCAGGCGCCGGGTAGGCCGCGCCACCTGCGACCCCGCGAGTTTCGACATGCATTTCGTGCACTGCCGCCGTCACGAGCGGCGGGTTCGGATGCGCCCACAAGGCGCTGAGGAGCCCAGAATGTCACCCGATCTTCCCTATACCCGCTATCTGGCGCCGGACGGCCGCCCGCTGGCCGAGCTGCCCGGCTGGGCCGACGACTTCAACCTGCTGACCCGGCTCTACCGGCAGATGGTGCTGACCCGCCTGTTCGACCAGAAGGCGGTGGCCCTGCAGCGCACCGGCCGGATCGGCACCTACGCGCCGACCCTCGGCCAGGAGGCCATCGGCGTGGCCATCGGCAGCCTGATGCAGGCCGAGGACGTGCTGGTGCCCTACTACCGCGACACCGCCGTGCAACTGATGCGCGGGGTGCGCATGGAGGAGATCCTCCTCTACTGGGGCGGCGACGAGCGCGGCAGCGACTTCGTCGATCCGCTGGCCGCCCAGGACTTCCCGATCTGCGTGCCGATCGCCACCCAGGCCCTGCATGCCTGCGGGGTGGCCACGGCGTTCAAGATCCGCGGCGAGCACCGCGTCGCCGTCACCACCTGCGGCGACGGCGCGACCAGCAAGGGCGACTTCCTCGAGGCGCTGAACGTCGCCGGCGCCTGGCAGCTGCCGGTGGTCTTCGTGGTCAACAACAACCAGTGGGCGATCTCGGTGCCGCGGCGCATCCAGTGCGGTGCGCCGACCCTGGCGCAGAAGGCGCTCGGCGCCGGCATCCACGGCGAGCAGGTCGACGGCAACGACATCCTCGCCGTCTGCGACCGCATGCGCCAGGCCCTGGCGCGCGCCCGCCACGGCAAGGGGCCGGTGCTGCTGGAGTGCCTGAGCTACCGGCTGGGCGACCATACCACCGCCGACGACGCGACCCGCTACCGCTGCGCCGAGGAGGTCCGCCACGCCTGGGAGGAGGAGCCGGTCAGACGCCTGCAGGCCTTCCTCGCCGCCCAGGGCGTATGGGACGAAGGCCGCGAGCAGGCGCTGGTCGCCGACTGCCAGGCCGAGGTGCTGCGCGCCGTGGAGCGCTTCGAGGCGGCCGGCGTGCAGCCCCTGCCCTCGGTACTCGAACACGTCTACGCCCGCTGGCCGGCGGCCCTGGCCGAGCAGCGCGAGATGCTCGAGGAACGGCTGGCCCGCCGTCGGGGAGGCGAAGATCATGAGTAACGGCAAATACACCCTGGTGGAGGCGGTCAACCTGGCCCTGCACCGGGCGATGCGCGACGACGAGAACGTGGTGGTGCTCGGCGAGGACGTGGGGGTCAACGGCGGGGTGTTCCGCGCCACCCTCGGGCTGCGCGAGGCTTTCGGCTTCAAGCGGGTGCTCGACACGCCGCTGGCCGAGACCATGCTCGCTGGCCTGGCGGTGGGCATGGCCGCCCAGGGCATAAAGCCGGTGGTCGAGATCCAGTTCATGGGCTTCATCTACGCGGCCATGGAGCATCTGGTGTCCCACGCCAGCCGGCTGCGTAACCGCACCCGCGGCCGGCTGGGCTGCCCGCTGGTGCTGCGCACGCCGATGGGCGCCGGAATCCGCGCGCCGGAGCACCACAGCGAGAGCACCGAGGCGCTGTTCGCGCACGTTCCCGGTCTGCGCGTGGTGGTGCCGTCGTCCCCGGCGCGAGCCTACGGCCTGCTGCTGGCGGCCATCGACGACCCCGACCCGGTAATCTTCCTCGAGCCGACCCGGTTGTACCGGATGAACCCGCAGCCCCTGGCCGACGACGGCCGGCGCCTGCCGCTGGACAGCTGCTTCACCCTACGCGAGGGCCGCGACCTGACCCTGGTCAGCTGGGGCGCCAGCGTCCATGAGAGCCTGCAGGCCGCGGCCGCCCTGGCCGAGCGCGGCATCGACGCCGAGGTGATCGACGTCGCCTGCCTCAAGCCGCTGGACCTCGACACCCTGGAGGCCTCGGTGCGCAAGACCGGGCGCTGCGTGATCGTCCACGAGGCGCCGAAGAGCTGCGCGGTCGGCGCGGAGATCGCCGCCAGCCTCTACGAGCGCGTCCTGCTCGACCTGCACGCGCCGATCCAGCGGGTTGCCGCGCCGGACATCCCGCCGCCGCTGTACCGCCTGGAGCAGTACTACCTGCCGGGCGTCGAGGACATCCTCGCCGCCTGCGAGACGGTGCTGGACTACGCCTGAATCGCGCCTCCTCGTGCAGGAGCCAGCACGCTGGCTCCTGCGGCGATGCGGGGGATGCAGAAGAATGGGAGTGAACGCAATGAAATATTTCAAACTGCCCGACCTCGGCGAAGGCCTGCAGGAAGCCGAGATCGTCGAGTGGCACGTCAAGGCCGGAGATAGCGTGAAGGCCGACCAGCTGCTGGTCTCGGTGGAGACCGCCAAGGCCATCGTCGACATCCCGGCGCCCCATGACGGCGTGGTGGCCAAGACCTTCGGCGAGGTGGGCGATCTCTTGCACGTCGGCGAGCCGTTGCTCGGCTATGAAGGGGAGGGCGATGCCGGCACCGTGGTCGGCCGCCTGGAGGGCGGCGCCGAGGGCCAGGCCGACAGCTTTTGCGTCGGCGCCGCGCCTTCGACCCGCGAGCACCTAGCGCCGCGGGCGACCCCGGCGGTGCGCCAACTGGCGCAGAGGCTCGGTGTCGAGCTGGCCGGTCTGAGCGGCTCCGGGCCGGACGGGCTGGTCACCCGCGCCGATGTCGAGGCCGCCGCGGAAGGCGCGCGCGAGCGTTTCGGCGGCGAGAAGCTGCGCGGCGTGCGGCGCAGCATGGCGATCAACATGGCCCGCGCGCATGCCGAGGTGGTGCCGGTGAGCCTGTTCGCCGACGCCGACCTGCACCGCTGGGCGCAGGCCCGCGACCCGCTGGTGCGCCTGGCCATGGCGATCGCCGCCGCCTGCGCCGCCGAGCCGCTGCTCAACGCCTGGTTCGACGGCAAGGGCCTGTCGCTGCGCCAGCATGAGCAGCTCGATCTGGGCATCGCCGTGGACACCCCGGACGGCCTGTTCGTGCCGGTGCTGCGCAACGTCGGCGCGCGCAGCGCGGAGGATCTCAAGGAGGGCATGGCGCGGCTGCGCGCCGACGTTCAGGCGCGCTCCATCCCGCCCCAGGAGATGATGGGCGCGACCCTCACCCTGTCCAATTACGGCACGCTGTTCGGCCGCTACGCCAGTCCCGTGGTGGTGCCGCCGCAGGTGGCCATCGTCGGCGCCGGCGCGATCCGCGAGGAGCCGGTGGCAGTCGACGGCCAGGTGGTGGTGCATCCGCTGCTGCCGCTGTCCTTGACCTTCGACCACCGCGCGGTCACCGGCGGCGAGGCGGCGCGCTTCCTCAAGGCGCTGGTCGCGGCGCTGGAGCAGGCATGACGCCTGCGGCGAACACCCGGGTTTCGACCTTGCCGACAGAGCTGCCGAGTACGCTCAATCGTGCTCCTGCAAACGAATGCCGCGGGCGTGCAGCAGGGGAGGGACGATCAGGATTAGCAGCGTCAACGCGAGGAGCACGGCGGAAATGGGTTGCGTCACGAACACCAGCCAGTCTCCCTGGCTGATGGACAGGGCATTGCGCAGCTGCCTTTCGGCCATGGGACCCAGCAGCATGCCCACGATCACGGGGGCGATGGGAAAATCGAGACGGCGCATCGCTACCCCGAGCCAGCCGATCGCCAGCATGAGCAAGAGGTCGAAGGAGGACTGGCGCATGCCGTACACGCCGATGGTGGCGAACACCAGGATTCCGGCATTCAGGTAGGGGCGGGGAATCCGCAGAAGCTTGACCCAGAGGCCCACCAGGGGAAGATTCAGGATGAGCAGGATGGTGTTGCCGATGTACAGAGAGGCAACCAGGGCCCAGACCAGTTCTCCCGAGGTCTGGAAGAGCAGCGGACCCGGCTGCAGGTTGTAGTTCTGGAAGGCGGCCAGCAGGATCGCTGCGGTGGCAGAGGTTGGTATGCCCAGGGTCAGCAGCGGAACCAGCGAGCCCGTTGCGCTCGCGTTGTTGGCCGCCTCGGGGCCGGCAACGCCCTCGATGGCCCCCTCGCCTTGGTGGGCCGCGAATTCTTGCGGATGCTTGCTGAGTTTGCGCTCGGCCGAATAGGACAGGAAAGTCGGAATTTCAGCGCCGCCTGCCGGAATCGATCCGAACGGAAAACCGATGAGCGTTCCCCGTAGCCAGGCTGGAACCGATCGTTTCCAGTCGGCGCGGGTCATCCATACGGAAGTCAAGCGCTGTGGACTGCCCGCTTCTTCCCCTTGGTAGAGCAGACCGTACAGGGCTTCGCCGACGGCAAACAGCCCGACGGCAACGAGTACGACCTCGATGCCGTCGATCAACTCGGGTATCCCCCATGTGTAGCGGGCAACGCCCGAGAGGGAGTCCAGGCCGATCAGGCCGATGGTCAGTCCAAGGCCCAGCGAGGCGAGGCCGCGCAGCATGGAGGATCCGAGCACCGCGGACACGGTCGTGAAGGCGAGCACCAGAATCGCGAAGTATTCCGCGGGGCCGAATTTCAGGGCGAAGTCAGCAATGACAGGCGCAAAGAGGGTCAGCAAGACCGTGGCGATCGTTCCGGCCACGAATGAGCCGATGGCTGCCGTTGCCAGGGCGGGGCCTGCCCGTCCGTGACGTGCCATCGAGTTGCCCTCCAGGGCCGTGACCATGGAGGCCGACTCCCCTGGCGCATTGAGCAGAATGGAGGTTGTGGAGCCTCCGAATTGGGCGCCGTAATAGATGCCGGCGAACATGATCAGGGCACCGGTGGGATCGACCTTGGCCGTGATCGGCAGCAGCAGGGCAATCGTCAGTGCCGGTCCGATACCCGGCAGGACACCGATCGCAGTGCCAAGCAGGCAGCCGATAAACCCGCATAGCAGATTGATCGGCACAAGTGCAGTGGCGAAGCCTGTGGCCAGGCTTGAGAAAATCTCCGGCATGTTGACCTCCTTGAGCCCGGCTCAGATCCAGGCGTTGACGAGAGGTGGAAGGGAAACCCCAAGCCCGATGCTGAAAAGCCAGTAGACCGGTAGTGCCAGAGCGATGCCGATGGCGAGGTCCCGTGCCGGACGGCGACTGCCGAATCCATGGGCCGAACAGGCGAACAGCAGCGCCGCAGCCAGTACGAACCCGATATGCGTGATGAGCAGGGCACAGATCGCAAGACCCGCGGTAACCCAGGCGGCTCCACTCTTGCCGCCGGGCTTGGTAATTCTGTCGCTGTCGTCTGCGGGATTTCGGGAGCCACCGGTGGCAGCCTGAAGGCTCGTCAATACACCTACGATCCCCAGGAACACTGCCACGGCATAGGGATAGACGTGAGCACCCAGGATGGTGAATCCCTTCTCCACCGGAAAGCGGGATGCGCCGACCGCCAATACCGCACTCATGAGGATGAGGGTTGCGCCGACCGCCAGTTGTGCCGGTAATACTTTCCGGGGTCGGGGCATATCAGAGCAGACCGACCTTGATCAGCATGTCGCGCAGGCGCGAGTGCTCGTCTTCGACGAACTTGGCAAAGTCATCCCCACTGATGACGCTGGGTAGCCAGGCATTGGCTTGGAGACTTTCTTTCCACAGGTTGGTGTTGGTAGCGGCCAGAACGGCGTCGGTCACTTCCTGGCGTTGTGCCGGCGTGAGGTCGGCTGCGCCATAGACACCGCGCCAATTGCCGATGGTCATGTCCAGTCCCCGCTCTTTAAGCGTCGGGGCATCGACACCGGCCATGCGGCTGGGCGAGCCGACGGCGAGTACGCGGAACTGACCGGACCCGATGTATTTCGAGAGTTCGGCATAGCCGCCGGTGATCGCCGTGACATGGCCTCCCAGGGCCGCCGCGACGGCTTCGCCCCCGCCGCCGAAGGCGATGTAGTTCACCCTGTCGATCGGGATGTTCAGCTTGCCCGCCAGTTCGGCGATTCCGATGTGATCCACCGAACCCTTGGAGCCGCCAGCCCATTTGACGGTAGGCGGATTAGCCTCGAATTCGGCCAGCAAGTCGTCCAATGTTTTGTGCGGGGATGCGTTACGCACGGCAATCACATTGTATTCGTGGAAAAGCCGTGCGATCGGCGTCACCTTCTCCAGGGTGATTGGCGGCTTGTTCTGTACCACCGCACCGACCATGACCGCGCCGACGATGAGCAAAGCATTCGGGTTGCCCCGGGTGCTGTTGGCGAATTGCGCCAGCCCGAGCGTTCCTCCGGCGCCGCCCTTGTTCTCGAAGCTGACCGCTTTTGCCGCTCCGGCTTCGAGCAAGGCCTTGCCCAACATGCGTGCGGTCTGGTCATAACCACCGCCGTTGGGGCCAGGGATCATGAATTTGACGGTGTCCAGCGCAAAGGCCGATGTGGCGAGCAGGGTGAGGGCTGTGACGGTCAACACACCGAATCGACGGAGCGAGACGAACATGGATTGTCTCCAGGCACCAGTGATCCATTGATGCCGAGTGAGTGTTTGTCATCCATTGCAGTTGGGTCTTGACCAAGGGGCGAGCGTCAGTCGTCGAATGTGCGCCCGTGGATAAGTGTAGGTCGGCGCGTGGGGCAGCCTCGGCTCAGGAGGGCTTCAAGGCATTGGACTGCGGCTTTCGCTGGCATGCTGAAGAGGGCGGCCGGCCACGGATCCGCTGTTTCCGGGCTGCTGACGCTGTGTCGCCCGTGCGGGACAGGCAGTCCGGGCATGATCCGGCGTGTCAACGTCCCGAGCACAGCCAATGAGCAAAGCAGGAAGGGCCTTATCTTCCGCTCGCCAACGCTCCTTTCATCGCGGCAATGCAGCCCTGCAGGCGCTGCGGATCCCGCCATTGCGCAGCCTCGATGAGGTGGCACAGGGCGATGCCGGTGTCATCGGAAAGCGTCATAAGAATGCTACCGTCGGGGCCTTTCACGCAGAAATTCACGTTGAATTCCGCTTGGAAAGCCGCGCTGAGGGTATCGAAAGGGCTGTCCATGGGGCGTATTCCCTGCACGAGTGGCTGATGAAGGAGTGGACAGGCAGCCGCGAGGCAAGTTCGTGCGCGACCACCCTGGTCCGAATATTTTTCCGATCAATGACCTTGAGTCCGATTCGACGATTTGCAAAACCTGTGCTAGTGCGTTTCGGCGTCGGGCCGTTGATAATGCCCCTACGGATTTCTTCGGGATATCTGGTCTATTTTCTGCATGTCATATGCATCAATTCAAGGCCGCCTGCCGGGCCGTCTCCGTCGGGCGCTTACGCGAGGGCTGTAAATTGAAGATCGATAAAGCTGAAGTGTTACGCCAGCAGATGCATGGGCTGGCCGAGTCGATGGGCAACCTGCTGGTGGAGGGCTTCCACTACCTGGCGCTGTTCGCCATCGGCGGCGTGACGGCCTGGGCGGCGGTGCATGCCTTCTTCGACATGGTCGAAAAGGGTCACATCACCATCGACGATATCCTCCTGTTGTTCATCTACCTCGAACTCGGCGCCATGGTGGGGATCTACTTCAAGACCAACCACATGCCGATCCGCTTCCTCATCTACGTGGCGATCACCGCGCTGACCCGGCTGATGATCGGCGACATTTCCCACAACCACACGCCCACCTGGGGCGTGGTCATGGTGTCCGGGGCGATCCTGCTGCTGGCCCTGTCGAACCTGGTGGTGCGCTACGCCTCCTCGCGTTTCCCGTCCGAGCAGTCGGACAGCCCGTCGTCGGTGCGCCGGCGCTTCATGACCTCGAAGGAAAAAGCCGCCACGGCCGAATGACGGGGTCACCTTGACGGGCTCGCCTTGGGCGGCTCGTGCCCTTCCCGGGCAGGCGTGCAGGGAGGCACGCCACGACACACGCCTCCCGCTGCGGCGCTGCCGCAGCCTCCTTACTCCAGCGGCGCGAACAGCGCGGCGATGTCCTCCTCGCCCATCCGCCACTCCCCGTGGATAGCGCCCTCCAGCAGGCCGCGGGCCAGCTCGGCCTTGGCCTTCTGCAACTGCTGGATCTTCTCCTCGACGCTGCCGCGGGCGATCAGCCGGTAGACGAACACCGGCTTGTCCTGACCGATGCGATAGGCGCGGTCGCTGGCCTGGGCTTCGGCGGCCGGGTTCCACCAGGGATCGAAGTGGATCACGGTATCGGCGGCGGTCAGGTTCAGGCCGGCGCCGCCGGCCTTCAGGCTGATCAGGAACACCGGCACCCGGCCGGCCTGGAATTCCTTCACCGGTGTGCGCCGGTCGCGGGTGGCGCCGGTCAGCTGGACGTAGGGGATCTTGCGTGCCTCGAGTTCCGCGGCGATCAGTTCGAGCACGCCGGTGAACTGGGAGAACAGCAGCACGCGGCGGCCCTCGGCGAACAATTCCTCGAGCATCGGCAGCAGCGCGCTCAGCTTGGCCGAGTCGGCGGCCTTGTAGCCGGCCGCCGCCTCGTCGTCGAGCAGGCGCAGGTCGCAGCACACCTGGCGCAGGCGCAGCAAGGCCTCGAGAATCAGCAGCTGGCTGCGTGCCAGGCCCTGGCGTTGGATCTCCGTGCGGATCTTGTCGTCCATCGCCAGACGCAGGGCCTCGTAGCGGTCGCGCTGCGCTTCGGTCAGCTCCAGGTACTGGGTGATCTCGCTCTTGGGCGGCAGTTCGGGGGCCACCTGCTCCTTGGTCCGGCGTAGCAGGAAGGGCCGCACCCGTGCCTTGAGGTGGGCCAGGCGGACGAGGTCGCCGTGCTTCTCGATGGGCAGGCGGTAATCCTGCTTGAAGGCCAACTGGTCGCCCAGCCAGCCGGGCATCAAGAGGTGGAACAGCGACCAGAGTTCGCCCAGGTGGTTCTCCATCGGCGTGCCGGTCAGGCACAGGCGGTGCCGGGCGTCGAGTTCCCGCGCGGCCTGGGCGGCCTTGCTGCGCGGGTTCTTGATGTTCTGCGCCTCGTCGAGGATCAAGAGGTGGTAGGGCTGGCGGGCCAGGGCCTTGAGATCCGGGCGAGCAGGGCGTAGCTGGTCAGCAGCAGGTCGGCGTTGCCCATCTCCTCGAACAGGGCGCTGCGCCGGGAGCCGTGCAGGGCCAGCACGCGCAGGTCGGGAGCGAAGCGGGCGGCCTCGTCCTGCCAGTTGGGGATCAGGCTGGTCGGCATGACGATCAGCGCCGGTGCGCTCAGGCGCCCGGCTTCCTTTTCCAGCAGGATGTGCGCCAGGGTTTGCAGGGTCTTGCCCAGGCCCATGTCGTCGGCCAGCACGCCGCCGACCTGCAGCTCGCGCAGCGTCTGCAGCCAGGCCAGGCCCTGCAGCTGGTAGGGGCGCAGCTCGGCGCGGAGTCCGGCGGGCGCCTGCACGGCCTGTTGCGGCAGGTCGCGCAGGCGCCGGGCGAAGTCGCGCAGCGCCTCGCCGCCCTGCCAGTGCAGCGGCAAGGCTTCTTCGAGGGCGGCTAGCCGGGCCGCGTCGGGACGCGCCAGGCGCAGGCGCTGCGGGGCCTCGTCCGGCACCTGGAAGAACAGCTCGCCGAGGCTGGCCAGCAGCGGGCGCAGGCGGCCGAAGGGCAGCGCGATGCGCTGGCTGGCGCCCGGCGCGCGCGACACCGGCACCAGCAGCAGCTCGTCGTCGGCACGCCGGGCCAGGGCCTCGGGGGTCAGCAGCCAGGGGCTGTGGCGGATCGCGTGGAGCAGGATCGGCAGGAGGCTGAGGCGCTGGCCCTGCACCTCGATGCCCATTTCCAGCTCGAACCAGTCCTGCCCGGCGGCCGGTTCCAGCTGCAGATACCAGTCGTCGATGTCCAGCAGGTTGTAGTGGAAGTCCGGGCGCATCTCGATCTGCCAGCCCTGCTCGCGCAGCCGCGGCAGGTCGTGGCGCACCCAGTGCAGCCAGCTGTCGTCGTCGAGCAGTTCGAGCAGTTCGCCGGCCGTCTCCGGCAGCGCCTCGCTCTTGCGCAGAGCGATGTGGAAGCCCTGCGCGGCGAGGGTCTGGCGATGGCGCGCCTCGGCCTCGGGATGGCGGCGGATGCGCAGGGTTTCCGTGGCGCCGGGCACCAGCAGGTCCTTGGCCGGCTTGCCGAAGGTCCGCTGCTCGCCGTAGCGGAAGGCCAGTGCC
This sequence comes from Azotobacter tropicalis, assembly GCF_059739045.1. Classification (NCBI taxonomy): domain Bacteria; kingdom Pseudomonadati; phylum Pseudomonadota; class Gammaproteobacteria; order Pseudomonadales; family Pseudomonadaceae; genus Azotobacter; species Azotobacter tropicalis. The sequence goes on along the minus strand of NZ_AP046059.1, from coordinate 1,928,455 downwards.
GCGCGGTGCTGGGTCTGCTCCACCATGCGGCCCTTGCGCGCGTCGTAGTGCAGGCGCACGTGGCTGCCGAGGGTCAGCTGGGGGACGGGCTCGAGGTCGTCGATCCGCCGCTCGGGCCGCGGCGCAGCGGCTTCGGCGGGGGGCGCCTGACGCTGCAGGGTGAGCAGGGCGGCGACCACGTGCTTGCAGTTGTGGCCCACCGGGCAGCTGCAGCTGCCCTCGATGCGCCAGTTTCCGGCATGGGACTGCAGGTGGATGCGCTGGCGGTAGCGCAGGGCCGCCGCACCCCGGCAGCTGGCGTCGATTGCATCGGCGGCAACCTGCAGCAGGGTGCAGCGTCCCTGGCTGGCATAGTCCTGGCCGCGTTGCAGGGTGCCGGGGTCGAACTGGTCGCGCCAGTCTTCCTGGCGCAACCGCAGGAGATCCGGCGGCATCAGCAGTCCTGCCGTGGCGGACGCTGCATGGGGAGGGCGATGCTGTACATGGGCCGTGAAAAATCGATGGAAACCGCCGATTCTCTCACAGCGGAGCGCATTGGGCAGCCTTGACGGGCGGCGTTCGGCCGGAAACGGCGCCGGGCGTCAGTCGGCGAAACGGCCGTCCAGGCGTTCGGCGCGAAATTCCAGGCTCTGCGCCCGGTAGCCGTGGCGCAGCGGCGGCAGCGGCAGGCAGGCGCGCCAGTCGCTGCCCGGCTGGAGGGCGCCGGGGGCGCTGTAGTGCGGGCTGTCGTAGCGCTCCTCGACCAGGTCGGCGCTGTCGCCGGGGGCGTAGGCGGCGACCCGCCAGCGCAGTTCGAGCAGCGGCAGGCGGCTGCCGTTGTGCAGGTGCGCCGCCAGCGGCCGGTCGGCGGGGCATTCGGCGGGCGCGTGGTACAGGCGGAGTTCCAGCCGGGCCAGGTGCTGCGCGGTGCGCTGCTCCTGCCAGAGCGTTGCGGCGGCGATCAGCGCCACGCCGAGCGCGGCGCCGAGGGAGACCGTGGCGACCTTGTCGGGATAGCGCAGCAGCAGGGCCAGCCAGACGAGCAGGAGCAGGGCACCGATCAGCATGGGCGGGTGAGGCGAAGGCGGGACATGGGCGGTCTCGGCGCAGGAGGCTGCCGGCATTCTACGGGGGAGTGCGTTCGGGAGGGAGGTCCGCCGGATTGCCCGGCGGAGGGGCTGTCCGGACGCCCGCGCGGGCGTCCGGAAGGGTGGAGCGGTCAACCGGCCACGGAGCGGCTCTGCACGCCTTCGGTACGCCCGTAGACGTCCTCGAGACGTTCGATGTCGTCTTCGCCCAGATAGCTGCCGGACTGCACCTCGATGATCTCCAGCGGGATCTTGCCGGGGTTGGTCAGGCGGTGCACGGCGGCGACCGGGATGTAGGTGGACTGGTTCTCGGTGAGCACGAAGGTCTTCTCGTCGCAGGTCACCTGGGCGGTGCCGGACACCACGATCCAGTGCTCGGCGCGGTGGTGGTGCTTCTGCAGCGAGAGGCTGGCGCCCGGCTTGACGGTGATGCGCTTGACCTGGTGGCGGTTGCCCATGTCCACCGAGTCGTAGGCGCCCCAGGGACGGTAGACCAGGCGGTGGTTCTGGCTTTCCGGGCGGCCCCGGTCGTCGAGGGTCTTGACCAGCTTCTTGACGTCCTGCACGCGGTCCTTGTGGACCACCATGGTGGCGTCCTTGGTCTCCACCACCACCACGTTGTCCAGGCCGATCACGGTGACCAGCTTGCCGTTACCGTGTACCAGGCTGTTGTGGGTGTCGTGGAGGATCACGTCGCCCTTGGTGACGTTGCCGTTCTCGTCCTTGTCGTGCACTTCCCAGATCGAGGCCCAGCAGCCGACGTCGCTCCAGCCGGCGCACAGCGGCACCGCGGCGGCCTGGCGGGTCTTCTCCATCACCGCGTAGTCGATGGAGTTGTCCGGGCAGCAGGCGAAGCTGGCCGGGTCGACCTTCAGCTCGTCGTTGTTGCGCTCGCTGCGCTCCAGGGTCAGCAGGCAGTTGTCGTAGATGTCCGGGTCGTGCTCCTTGAGTTCCTCGAGGAAGCGGCTGGCGCGGAACAGGAAGACGCCGCTGTTCCAGAAGTAGTTGCCGGACTCGACGAATTCCTTGGCGCGGGCCAGGTTCGGCTTCTCGACGAACTGCAGGACGCGGTTGGCGCCCTCGGGCAGGCTGCCCTGCACGGCGAGGTCGCACTTGATGTAGCCGTAGCCGGTCTCCGGACGGTGGGCGGGGATGCCGAACAGCACCAGCTCGCCCTTTTCAGCGGCCTGGGCGGCTACCTTGATGGCCTGCTGGAAGGCCGGCTGGTCGGCCAGCACGTGGTCGGCCGGGAGGACCAGCAGCAGTTCGTCGCGGCCCTCGGCGAGCAGTTGCATGGCGGCCAGGGCAATGGCCGGCGCGGTGTTGCGGCCGAAGGGCTCGAGGATCAGGCCTTGCACGTGCAGATCGACCGCTTCGAGCTGCTCCTTGACGATGAAGCGGTGCTCCTGGTTGCAGACCACGATGGGGCTCTGCATGCCTTCGAAGTTCAGGCGCTGCAGGGTCTGCTGGAACAGGGTCCGCTCACTGGTCAGGGCGAGGAACTGCTTGGGATACTGCTTGCGGGAAAGAGGCCAGAGACGTGAGCCGCTGCCGCCTGACAAGATCACCGGAATCATAGATTGCGCTCCTTTGGAAATGGGGTACTGCACTGCTTGCTGTGTCCCTGCTGGTGTTCCGCACTGGTCTTGCGGGTGGTATGTGATGGACCGCTCACTCTTTCACCGGAGGTTTGACCCAGACGGGGTTGATCTGGTTCGCCGAGCCGGTCACATACAGACAAACAATTTCGCCGCGGGCCAGGCTGATCGGCTTGAGGTCGGCGACCTTGCGCTCGCCGTCGAACAGCGCCAGGTTGGCCTTCACCGGGTTGATCTCGCGGTCGCCGCGTCCCTTGGGTTCCACGCTCTTGACCACTTCGGTCTTGCCGTCGGCGGTCTTCAGGGTCAGCGCCTTGTCGGAGAGGTTCTGCACCCGCAGCATGGCCTTCTGCTTGCTCTTGAAGGCCGGCTCCTCGACCAGCAGCGGGGCGCCGCCGGCCTGGGTCACCAGGGTGTAGTAGTGGTCGGCCGAGAGGTTCACCGGCAGGCTCTGGGAGCCGATGCGGGCGCTGTACTGGCCGGCCGGCAGGTATTCGAAGCCGCTGCTGGACAGCGGCGAGATGTCCTCCAGCGCGACGCTGCCGACGCTGGCGCTGGTTTCCTGGTTGCCGGCGTTGTAGAGGCGCACGAACGCCGAGCCCTTGGGCGCCACGGCTTCGTAGAGCGCCGCGTCTCCGGCCTGGGCCTGGGAACCGGCGAAGCCGAGCAGCAGGCTCAGGCCGAGGGCGATGCGGTGCTTGCGTTGCAGTCGGATCATTGCTTGTACTCCTTAGCGAGGCGGTAGTGGGACGGCGCTCAGGGGCGCGCGCCCTGCGGGGTAGCGGTGTTGTCGGCCAGGCGCTTGTCCTGGCGGCCGGCGCCCTTGAGCTGGGCGATCCAGTTGGCGTCGAATTCGCTCAGGTCGTAGGCCACCGGCAGGTAGCGTTCGGGGAACTCCCAGATCACCAGGCGCGGCGGGGCGTTCTTGAAGTCGTCGCTCTGCAGGAACTTGAGCATCGGCAGGATCGGCCCGCGGCCGTCCTCGGCGAAGTTCACCAGGTCGCTGCCGAGCGCCTGGCGCAGCGCGCCGGCGAAGTTCCAGCGCTGGTCGGCACTGTAGCTGGTGCCGACCAGAGCCACCGGCACCTGGGTTTCGGCGAACAGGTCGCCGGCGCCGGCACCGTTTTCGTCCTGGGCGCGGGTGCTGTGCTTGGTCAGCTGGTCCGGCGGCGGCAGCATCTCCTCGAACAGCGGGTCGAGCGGCAGGAAGTTGGTCAGGTCGCCCTTGTGCGGGCCGCCCGGCGCGGTTTCGGTGACGTAGACGCTGCCGGTCTCGGGCAGCAGGCCGCTCGGGCGGATCGCCGTGGCCAGCTGGCCGGCGACGACCTGGGCGCCGTAGGGCGTCCAGTGGGTATCGGTGCGCAGGAACACCTGGCCCTCGGTCTTGGCCTGGGTCAGCGGGCCGAACAGGTCCGGCGCCTGGATGCCGGCCGCGCCCATGGCGCCGTGGAAGCTCTGGTAGAGCCCCTGATGCAGCGCCGCCGGGCGGCGTTCGCCGAGGTGTTCCGGATACAGGCGCGCCTTGGCCGGCAGGATCGCCATGACCAGCTGCACGTTGTGCTGCGCCAGGCTCTCGCGCACGCCCTGGATCAGCGCCAGGTTGCTGCGGATGTTGTCCTGGCCGGCGGCGGTGGGCTTGAATTCCTCGTCGCTGTACAGCCAGTCGTTGGCGCCGATCATCACCCCGGGACGACCTTCGCCGAACAGGCTGAAGTCCAGCGCGGCCCAGAGGTTGGTGCCGAGCCGCTTGATCGGGAATTCCTCGTCGTAGTGCTTCTCGAAGGCCAGGGCCAGCTTGCCGTTGAGCACCGGGGTGTCGGCGGCGGCGGAGAAGTCGCTGGCGCCCTTGAGCGACCACAGGCTGAGGGCCAGCAGGGTGCCGGTGAAGGTGCCGGCGTAGAGCAGGTTGGAGGTTCTGTTCATGGCGATCCCTCTTCAGAACTGGAAGTAGAGGAAGGGCGAGAAGCTCTGCGCCGAAAGCTTGAGCACCGAGGCGGCGAACAGCAGGAGCAGCGCGACGCGGGTCGCCAGCATCGGCAGGTCGATGGCGGTCGACGGCGCATAGGTCAGGGTGCCGTTCGCGGCCGCGACGATGCCCTGGGGCGCGTCGGCCTGCTCGTTGGCCTTGGCCTTGGGCGCTCCGGTGAGCGGCTGGGCGTAGAACTGGCGGATGCCGAACACGGCGATCACCACGTAGGCGAGCAGCAGGGTGGCGATCTGCAGGCTGGTCAGCTGCGCGCGGTTCAGTTCGGACAGGGTCCAGTCGCCGAAGCTGAACATGGCGGCGTACATGCGCCAGGCCACGTCGAGGTTCTCGGCGCGGAAGATCACCCAGCCGATCACCACCAGCAGGAAGGCGAAGGCCCAGCGCAGCGGACGGATGCTCTTCGGCGCGGCGTCGATGCGCAGGGCGCGCTCGATGGCCAGCCAGGTGCCGTGCCAGGCGCCCCAGATGATGAAGGTCCAGTTGGCGCCGTGCCACAGGCCGCCGAGCAGCATGGTCAGGATCAGGTTGCGGTAGGTCTGGAAGGTGCTGCCGCGGTTGCCGCCCAGGCTGATGTACAGGTAGTCGCGCAGCCAGGTGGACAGGCTGATGTGCCAGCGGCGCCAGAACTCGGTGATCGACTGGCTGATGTAGGGCTGGTTGAAGTTCTCCATGAAGCGGAAGCCCATCATCAGGCCGAGGCCGATGGCCATGTCGCTGTAGCCGGAGAAGTCGAAGTACAGCTGGGCGGTGTAGGCCAGGGCGCCGAGCCAGGCGTCGCCGGTGGTCGGATCGCTGAGGGCGAAGCAGTGGTCGGCGATCGGCGCCAGGCTGTCGGCGATGAACACCTTCTTGATGAAGCCCTGCATGAAGCGGGTGCAGCCTTCGGCGAACTTGTCCAGCGTGTGGGTGCGGTGGTTGAACTGGTCGACCAGGTCACGGAAGCGCAGCACCGGGCCGGCGATCAGGTGCGGGAAGATCGCCACGAAGGCGGCGAAGTCGATCAGGTTGCGGGTCGCCGGGGTATCGCCGCGGTACACGTCGATGATGTAGCTGATCGACTCGAAGACGTAGAAGGAAATCCCGATCGGCAGCAGGATGTGGGTGACCACGAAGGGCTCCAGACCGAACGAGGCGATGATCGCGTTCAGGCTGTCCACACCGAAGTTGGCGTACTTGAAGTAGCCGAGCACGCAGAGGTCGACCACCACGCCGAAGATCAGCCAGTGCTGGCCGCTCTTGCTGCGCACGCCGGCGGCGCCGATGCGCAGACCGATCCAGTAGTTGAAGACGGTGACGGCGGCGAATAGGCCGAGGAAGTCGATGCGCCACCAGGCATAGAAGATATAGCTGGCGGTCAGCAGCAACAGGTTGCGATAGCGCGCCGGGCTCAGGTAGTACAACCCGAGAAACAGCGGCAGAAATAAAAACAGGAAGACGTTGGATGAAAAAACCATTACCCGTGTCTCGCTTCTAGCACCAATTGTTCAGGCTCCTCATGAGCCCGGCCTCTCCCCCGGGAACACCCGAAGAGGTCCGTTCCCGGTTGCGTCTTGTGCGCATTTCGGGGCATCCCGCCCGGCCCGGAGAGGGCGTGGCGGCCGGCGACGGACGAACTGCCGGCTGCTTTGGCTCGATGTGGCGGCCTGCGCTAGTCGCGCTTGCCGACGGTCGATTTGGACGGTTTCTCCGGCGGATCGAAGGTCCGCGTCACGTCGCCGCCCAGGCGGAAATTCTTGAACGGGCCCATTTCGGCCTTCTTTTCCCGCAGGGCGGGGGAACAGGCGTAGAGCGCGCAGTAGGGCTCCAGCCAGGAGAATTTGGCGTCGGTCTCCAGGTCCTCCATGTCCTGGTCCTCGTCGCCGGCCCGCTCGGCGAACGGATCGGGATCCTCGACGCCGGCCAGCACGTTGCCGGCCAGGCGGCCCAGGGCGCCGTCGTTGTCGCCGCGCAGGTCGACGCCGTTGGCCTGGGCGAAGGCGGCGACCATCATCAAGGGCGGCAGGGCGTAGTTGTGGTAGGCGAGGGCGCGCTGGCGGCGCTTGAGCTCGTTGGGCAGGAAGCCCTGCGGGTCGATCTGCTTGGCGGCGATGTGGAACTGCTCCACCGCCCAGTCGAACAGCGGCCGGCGGTCGGTCGCCACGGCGGCGGCCATCACCGCCCAGGCCGCCCAGTAGGAGTGGTTGTTGACCTGCTTGAGCGGCAGGTCGCTCCAGTCCTTGACCACCTGGTCACCTAGCTTGGAGAACCAGGCCTCGATGCGCCGCGCCTGCTCCGGGTAGGCCGCCAGCGGCTGCGACGTGGAGAACTTCAGGCGCAGGTAGGCGCCGGCCAGGCTGCCCAGGGCCCATTTGCGCATGGACTTGCCGGTGTGGTTGTACTCGGGGACAGCAGCGCGCCGTCCTCGGCCCAGGCGTCCAGCCAGGTCAGGGCGCACTCCAGCTCGCCGGTGCGGCCCTTTTCCATGTAGCGCATGACCATCCGGCTGACGCCGCGCTCGATCTCGGTGATCGGCTTGGTCTTGGCACGGAAGGCCTTTTCCGCCTCCTTGTTGAGGGTCGAGCGGGCCGAGTCCGAGCCTTCGTACTTGCTGCGAAAGACCAGCTCGCCGGTGTAGGGCTCGGGCACCATCTGGCAGGCTTGCGCCTCGCCGCCACGGGTCTCGACGGCCGCGTAGTAGCCCTTGGGCGGAACCAGGCTGGCGGCGTGAACGGCTTGGCTCAGCAGCAGGCTGCCGAGCAGGCAGGGGAGGGCGAGTCTGGTCTTCATGGGAGCCTCAGTTGCCGCTGCGGGCGGTCAGGTTGGCCGGGGCACGGTAGTCGTGGCGCTTGCACAGGCGCACCTCGACTTCGACGGGCTCTTTGAGCCCTTCCGGCGGCTGGATTTCCATGGCGAAGAAGTTCAATCCGCCCCAGTCGGCCTCGTCGCGCATGTTGAAGGCGAAGCGGCCGTTGGTTTCGGTGGTGACCGGCTTGTCGAACTGGAACTGCTCGCGGCGGCCGGTCATGTACCAGATGGTGCCTTGCAGCTTCTTCACCGAGGGGTCGCTGAAGCGGATGTCCACCTGATGGCGGGCGTTGCTGGCCTCGACCAGCCGGCCGGCGCCGTTGATCAGCACTTCCTTGCCGGCCTCGCCGGGGCGCAGGGTGGCCTTGCCGGCGAGCAGGGTCTTCTCGCCTTCGCAGGCATTGCCGAGCATGGACAGCGCCTGGCGGTAGAACTTGTCCTCGTCCAGCTTGTAGAGCGGCGAGAACTCCCAGACGAGGATCTTCGGCGGGTTCTTCTGGAACTCCTCGCTGGCCAGGTATTCGAGCATCGAGCCTTCCAGGCCGCTGCCGGGGAAGGCGACGTTGAGGATCTCGGCGCCGGTGTATTCGGAGAGGAAGCCGGCGAAGTTGTAGTTCGTGCCGCTGTGGCTGGTGCCGACCAGGGTGATCTGCGGCAGCCCGCTGTCGCCGAACAGGTCGTCGCCGCCGCCTTCGCCCTTGGGCTCGGTGAAGAACTGGTCGCTGTGCTCGAAGGCGTAGGTGGTGTTGCACAGCTGGCCGGCGACCCGGTGGTGGGTGCCGCGCTTGCCCATGCGGCCCATCTTCTTGGTGACGAACTCCTTCTTCGGGATGTCCGCGAAGCCGGGGACCTTCTTCATGGTCTCGGCGACGATCCGCGCGCTGCGTTCGGCGCCGTAGGAGGTCCAGTGGTGGTCGCCGCGGAAGTAGAAGGCCGGCTCGACCTTCTCGTCGGTCAGCGGGGTCAGGTCGGGCACCCAGTAGCCGAGCTCCTCGAAGTGCTTCAGGGTCGCCCGGAAGTTCCTCACCGCCTTGTCGTAGTCGAAGCGGGCGTAGTCGGCGGGCAGCAGTTTGTTGCGCTGCACCATGCCGCGGGTCGGCTGGTAGACGATCACCAGCTCGACGCCGCGGCTCTTGAAGGCGTCGTGCAGGGCCTTGAGCTTGCGGTAGCCGTCGGGCGTGGTGCCGAATTCGGTGCGCAGGTCCTCGTTGGTACGGAACAGCCAGTCGCTCTCGTTACCCTGCACTAGGGTGACGAAGTCCTTCATGTAGCTGCTGCTGTAGGCGTTGGGATCGGCGGCGGCCGGGCACAGGTTGCAGCAGGGCTCGGCCCGGTAGGTGGGCAGCCCGGCGGGGGTTTCGGCACGCACGCCGGTGGCGGCCAGGGCGATCGCCGCGGCCAGCGTGGAGAGTCCAATCCATTTGCGCTTGTGGGTCTTCATGGGTGCAGTCTCGTCGTTTCTACAGCTCGGCCTGGGCGTCGACCGGATCGATCAGCACGGCCTTCTGGCGGCGTACCAGCAGGTCGAGGATCTCCTCCTGCTTGTCGCCGAGGACGCCGGTGAAGGAGAGGCCGGAGCTTTTGGTCGGGGCGAGCATCTCCACGCGGTAGAGCTCGAGGCTCAGCGGCGAGTCCACCGAGATCGGCGCCGAACCGTTGCCGGCCAGCTGGCCGCCGACCACGATCATCGACACCTTGGTGTCGAAGGGGTCGAGCTTGAAGTTCCGGTCGGTGTGGCTGAGGTCCTTGATGTGGCCGTAGATGCCGGTCAGCTGATTGGCGGCGGAGAGGTTCTCGTAGATGCGGATGTTCATGCTGTTGCGCATGCGGATGCCGTGGCGCGCGTTGGCGATGATCCGGTTGCCCCAGATGAGGTTGTTCGAGCTCTCGTAGAGGGTGATGCCGTCGGAGTGGTTCTGGAACACCTCGTTGTAGGCGACCAGGTTGTGCTCGCTGTTACGGTCGAGGACGATGCCCGACAGCTTGTTGTCGTGGGTGCGGTTGTTGATGATCCAGCTGTTGTTGACTTCCCGCGAGACGATGATGCCGTGCTTCTTCTTCGTCCCGTAGACATGGTTCTCGGCGATGATCAGGCGTTCCGAACGGTCGTGGGGTCGATGCCGTAGACGATGTTGTCGCGGTAGGTGTTGCCCTTGAGCACCACGTCGTCGGCCTCGTAGCAGTAGAAGCCGTAGTAGATGTCCTCGAACGTCGAGTCGATCAGCCAGCCGGTCGGGCGCGAGCGCTTGAGGCGCTTGTGCATCTCCGGGGTGTACTGGGTGATGCTCACGCCGTAGGCCTTACTGGTGTTGTAGCCCAGGCTGGCGATGGTGCTGCGCGAGATGTAGGTCTCGGTGCCGCCCCAGGACACCAGGAAGGGGCGGAACACCTCCTCGCCGCGGTAGGCGGACGGGGCGTTGTTCTTCTCGCTCCAGCCGACCACCTTGGTATCGGTGATGAACAGCTTGCCGTCGTTGACCAGGAAGGAACCGCGCTCCTCGGAGAGGCGCAGTTCCTTGACGTTCTTGCCGATGTGCAGGGTCGCGCCGGGGGCGACGACGATCGGCAGGCGCGCCACGTAGACGCCCGGCGCGGTCTCGGCGAGCTGGCTGGGCGACAGTTGCCGGGCCAGCTGGCTCAGTTCGACGTAGCCGCCTTCGACGAAGATCGCATGGGGCATGCCACCCTGGCGGGCGATCCACTCGCGCAGACGCCCGCTGCCGCCGGTGAAGTCCTTCAGGGCGTTCTGCTGCAGCATGCGTCGTACGGCGATCTGTCCGCCGGGCTTGCGCTGGATCTTGGCCTCCACCGCGGCGTGGGTGTAGCCGGAGAGATCCGGCAGCTTGGGCGCATCCATATGCAGCGCCTCGATCGAGGCGCTGCTGACGCTGTACTGCTTCGAATTCAGAGTGATGGGAGCAGACTGCTCCGCCGCTGGCGGCGGAGCGGCCTGACTCCAGGCGCTGGTGGCCAGCAACACGCCGAGCAGCACGGGTTTGAGCTGGGTGGATGCAAATTTTCGTTGCATGTTCATGTTCGATCCTCTCAGCGTGCCGCTGGACCATAGGGTCTGTTGACGTTTTGGCGTGGGCCGCGTTGCCGCGCCAAATGCCGCCAGGCCAGGCGCGGGTCGCCGGCAATGGTCATTCCCTTGCCAAGACCCGCAACGCCGCACGGTGGCATTTGCCGCGCAACCCGCAGGGACGGGGTCCGTCTGGCGCAGCACGGCGTCTCTCCTCGTTCATTTGGAATGACCAAACTTCTCTCCTCGTTCCTTGTTCTGCGCCAGACGGATCTCCGTCGCGGCCTGCGCCAAAGCATCAACAGACCCTAGAAGCGCCAGATCATGTCGACGAAGACACGATGCATCTGGCTGTCGCCCTTGCTGGCGTAGGCGCTGGTCGGGAAGAACAGACCGCTGCGCAGACGGATCAGCGCGGACTCCTCGTCCAGTTCCCCGGTCCAGCCGCCGGGCAGCATGCCGGCATTGAAGTAGCGGGTGATCACCAGGTCGACTTCCTGGCCGAGATCGCTCTTGCCGGCCTTGAGGGCGTCCTTGCCGTCCTTCTCGAACGGGCTGACGCCGTTCTGGCCGAGCTGCTCGTCGTCGTCGACGCGCCAGAAGTGGTGGTAGATCAGGCTGGTCTCGAAGTCCTCGCGCGGCTTCCAGGAAGTGAACAGGGTGCCGACCTGCAGGTTGGTCAGCTCGCCGCGGAACGCCTCGCCGAAGCGGTGGATGCGCGTCTGGATGCCGGTGAAGCTCGAGCGGTTGCTGTGCATGCCGGTCTGGATGAACTGTTCGGACTCGTCGTCGCCCTCGCCGCCGCTGCCGCGGGCATAGGCCGCGCCGACCTTCCAGCGGTCGTTGATGCTCCAGCGCAGGCCGAGATCCAGGGCCCAGGCATCGACGTCCATGTCCTTGTAGTGGTCGGGGCTGCCGTCGCTGGCGAAGTGGCGCTTGTCCATCTCGCCGGTCAGCCAGGTGAATTCGGCCCAGTAGTTGAGCGGCATGGTCGAGCGGTAGTTGAAGAAGTCGCCGTCCAGGTGCACGCCCAGCCAGGTCAGGTCGCCGGTGTAGGATTTGCTCTGGCGGTCCTCGTCGACCTCCTGCTGGCTGTCCGGCAGGTCGCCGTCGTCGCTGGTGTGGTGCACCTTGAAGCCGGCCCAGTGGCCCGGCCGCCATTGATAGTCGAGACCACCGAACACGTGGGTGCGGTCCTCGTCCTCGGCGCTCAGGTCGTCGAGGTCGGTGCGGTATTCGTCGAAGCGCTCGGCGACGCCGGCCTGGGCACGCAGCAGGCTGGTGTCCATGGTCCAGTTCAGCGACTCGATGTGGATGTCCCACCAGGTGCCTTCGTTGGTGGGGCTGCGCACGCGCTGGCGGCCGAGGCGCAGGTGCTCGCCGGGGTAGGGGGTGAGGCCGGCGTAGTCGATCCAGAACTCGCGCAGGGCCAGGTAGCTCTTGTCCGGGTCGCGGCTGCTGTCGCGGTTGAAACCGTTTCCGATGTCGCCCGGGGTTCTTCGTTGGGGTCGGTCGGGTCGGTTTCGATGATGTCGGTGGCAGTGACCGCCTGCAGCATCACCATGGCGCCCCAGTTGCCGCGCCGGCCATAGACCCAGGGCCTGAGGTCGAGGGCGACGCCCTCGGCGTCGCCGCCGCTGCGGGTGTCGAGGTCACGATCATCCTCGGACTCGGCGGTGATCTTCACGTCCATGCCGTAGTTGCGGTCGGGCCCCACGGGGCCTGCCAGGAGGGGAGTGCAGAGCAGGGTGGCTCCCAGTCCCAGTCCGGCGCTGATGTATTGCTTCCTTCTCATAGTGCTTCCTGTTCGGTTTGCATGGCTTGCAGTTGCGTCGGGGCTTGCCACGCGCCGTAACGAGCCTGCTGTTCTGCGTGCAGCAACTGTTCGCCCCGAGTGCGCTCCGCAGGAGCGAGCTTAGTCTCGATTTCCTGCAGCAGCGCTTCGGAGTCCGGGCGGCCCTGGAGCACGGCGAGGCGCGCGAAGACGTAGGCATTGGCCAGGTCGATGCGGATGCCGCGGCCCTGGGAGAACAGTTGGGCGAGGGCGTAGTCGGCGCTCGCCTGGCCGCCGCGGGCGGCGGTCAGCAGGCTGTCGACGGCCTTCTGCGGGTAGACCTCGCCGAGGAAGCCGCGGCGGTAGATCTGGCCCAGGTAGTAGTGGGCGCTGTTTTCCGTGGCGCGGGCCTTGATGAAATGCTCTTCGGCCTTGAACGGGTCCTGCGGAAGCAGCTTGCCTTCGTAGTAGAGCCGGCCGAGCAGCAGGTCGGCCGCCGGCTGGGCGGCGGAGCGGCCGCGCTCGAGGTAGCCGAGCATCTGGTCGATGTCGCCGGTACCGGGGAAGTCGTAGAGCAGGCGCGCCAGGGCGACCCAGGCGGCCGGGTAGGTCGGCGCGATTTCCTCGAGCATGGTGCGCGCGGTCTTCTCGTCGGAGACGCCGAGCAGCGGGTTGGCGAGCACGCCGGCGACGTCCATGACCATCTGCGCCGGCACGCTGCCGGCGCGCTGGGCGGCCATCAGCTGCTGCACCAGCGCCTGCAGGCGGTCGTCCTGCTTGCGCTTGAGGTAGACGGTGGCCAGCTCGATGTAGCAGTCGCTGTGCTCGGCCAGGCGCTGCTGGCAGATCCGCTCGATGTCGTCCAGGTGCTGGTCGTAGGTGCCCTGGGTGCGGTAGAGGATGATCTGCGCGATGTCCGCCTGGGGATGCCCGGCGGCCCGCCACTGGTCGATGCGCTGTTGCAGGCTGACGTCCGGGAAGCTCTGCGGGTTCTTCAGGTAGAGCATCGCCAGCGGCAGCAGCACGCCTTCCTCGCCGGCGCCGAAGGCGTCGCCGAGCAGCTGCGCGGCTTCGCGCTTTTCCGCCTCGCTGCTGGTCGGCTTGTAGGCGAGCAGCTTGCCGAGGCGGGCCTTGGCCCGCGGCGAGGCGTCCAGCGCCATGCGGTAGGTTTGTTCCGCCTTGCGCAGCTGCTCGGGATCGCCGCTGGCCAGCTGCATGTCGGCCAGGCCGAGCTGGGCGTCGGTGAAGCCCATTTCGGCGAGCTGGCGGAAATGCCGCTCGGCGGTCTGGGTGTCACCGCGCTGCAGGGCTTCCTTCGCCAGACGCTCGTCGGGCAGGTCGAGGTTGGCGCAGGCCGTCAGGCCGGCCAGCGCCGTGAGCAGCAGGGGCTTGGTCAGATTCACCTGAGGGTTCCTCTCAGAGTCCGGCGGTCACGGCCTTGTCGATCAGCCAGTCGTAGGAGGGGCCGCGGTCGATGACCACTTCCACCGGCTGACCGGCCAGGGCGCTGTCCAGGGGTTGTTCGGGCTGGATGATCACGCGGATGTCGCCGGACAGGCTTTCGTCCTGCAGGGCGCTGCTGACGATCCGGCCGTGGCGTGCCTGCTCCTCGCCGGGCACGCTGAAGGTGACCTCGGTGCCGGGCTTGAGCTTGCCGAAGTCGTGGTAGCGGAAGCGCGCCTCGACGGTGGCAGCGGCGTCGCGCGGCAGCAGGTCGAAGATCACATCGCCCTTGGAGGCGTACTGGCCGTTGGCGACGCGCTGGGCGACCACCTTGCAGTCGCACGGGCTGGTCAGGGTGCCCTTCATCTGCTTGGTGAACAGCTTCTCGACGTTGGCCGGGTTGAGCTGCTCCTCGCTTAGGTGGCCCTTGAGCATTTCCAGCATGGAGGCGGAGAAGGCGGCGATCGGCGCGCCGTTGGCGACCAGGCCGTCCGGGCCGACCAGGCTCTGCACCGTGCCTTCGCGGGGCATGGTCACCTGCATGCCGGGCACGCTGACCATGCCCGATTCGGCATGGGTGACGAAGTAGAGGTCGTAGAGCTGCTTGAGGATCAGGCCGAAGGCGCCGAGGCCGACGATGAAGATCGCCAGGCTGAAGCTGACCGCGCGCAGGCGCTCGAAGGCGGTCTGCTGGGCCAGGCCCTTGCCCTTGCGGGCTTTGGTGAAGTTGTCGCGCTGCAGGGTGCAGATCACGTCGCCGACGGTGACCAGCTCGCCGCTCAGGTGCGAGGTGATCAGCTGGCGCAGGGTGGAAATCTCGCGGGCGCCCAGGCCCTGGAACTGGCAGCCGGTGCGGCCGGTTTCCGGGTCGAGGTTGCGCACCTGGAACTCCACGTCCATGGCCAGGCCAAGGCTGTCGAGCTGGAACATCAGCTTGCCGCGGTGGAAGGCGCCCTGCTGGGTGATCGGCTTGCCGCTGGCGAAGCTGAAGCCGCCGGCGGAGATGTCGATCAGGCGCTGCTCGACGGTTTCCCGGTTGGGGCCGATGAAGCGGATCTTGCCGGGCAACTTGACCCGGGCATGCTGGCGTTGCGCCTCCGACTCGTGGACCACATTTACGTTGAGGGTCGCGGTATTCATGGTTGGATGTCTTCCTTCTCGATCATTCATTCCCGGTCAGACCGACAGCATCAGCACAGCGACGAAGATGCTGGCTGCTGAAAAAGTCATGGCCTTCGACGACCAGTTGTTGAACCAGCTCTGGAAGCTGGCGAGTTCGCGGTTGAGCTTGGTGTCCTGGCGCGTCCAGGATTGCTGGTCGAGGCGGAAGAACACGTGGATCTTCACCAGTGCGCCGACGATCTGGTTGTAATAGAGGATCAGCGGGTAGGCCGGTCCGATGGGGTGCCCGGAGAGGGACAGCAGCAGGGTCAGGACCAGGCGGGTGGAGCAGACCCACAGCAGGTAGGCGATGAAGATGGCGATGCTGTACTTGATGGTGCCGATGATCGCCACGGTCAGGCCGAGCACGCTGGTCCACATGGACACGCGCTGGTCGAACAGCACCACCGAGGTGAACCAGCCCAGGCGCTGGACGCCGAGCTTGAGGGCGCGGGAGTTCTGCCGCAGGTTGTTGCCGTACCAGCGGAACATCAGCTTGCGGCTGGCCTTGACGAAGCGCTTCTCCGGCGGGTGCTCGACGGTGTGGATCGAGGCGTCGGGCACGTAGAAGGTGTCGTAGCCCAGGCGCATCAGGCTGAACCAGCTGGACTTGTCGTCGCCGGTGAGGAACTTGAAGCGACCCAGGCGCCAGTGGTCGAGGTTGTCGTTCTCGACGTCGATGATGAACTCGGGGTCGGTGACCACCGCGGCGCGGAACACCGACATCCGCCCGGTGAGGGTCAGCACGCGGTGCGACAGGGCCATCGAGCACATGTTGATGTGGCGCTGGGCGAAGCGCAGCTTGTGCCACTCGCTCATGATGTAGCCGCCCAGCACTTCGCAGAACTCGTTGGTGGTCAGGCCACCCATGTTGGGGAAAATCTTGAAATAGGGGACCGTCTGGCGCACCACGCCTTCGTTCAGCACGGTGTCGCCGTCGATCACCGCGACCACCGCGTTGTCGTCGGGCATGTGCCGGGAGATGGCGCGGAAGCCGTTGGCCAGGCCGTCGCGCTTGCCGGTGCCGGCGATGCGCACGAAGTCCAGCTTGACCCGGTCCGGGGGCGCGAGCTTTTCCCAGAGGCTCTTGATCAGCAGCTCGTCGGACATTTCCACGATCGAGCAGACCACGGTGGTCGGGTAGCCGCAGTTGATCGCCTCGCGGATCACCGAACCGTAGACCTTGCCGGTGGTCAGGGCGTCGATGCGGAAGCTGGTGACCATCAGGAACACGTGGGAAGGATCGGCGTCCTTGCCCAGCTTCTCCACCTTGCGCCGGTAGTAGGGGTAGACCACGTAGAGGAACAGCATGCCGCGCAGGAAGTGGATGATCCCCATGGAGTAGCGCCAGATGCCGATCAGGCCGATCAGCATGATGAAATGCTTCGACTCAGGATCGAACACCTCCGGCGGCAAGCCGAGTGCCAGCAGCATCAGGAAACTGAGGAAGAGCAGCCAGCCGGTGGCTTCCCCGAGGGCATGCTTGAGCCTGTCCATAATCGTTATGAATCCGTCGTCTGTATTCGCAAGCCGGCAATGGGCGGCACTGTCCTTGTTCTTGTGCGCGCTGCCCCTTCCCAAGGGCCGCTCCGCCAGGGAGCGGCCGGTGGTGGATTACCAGCAGATCCCTTCGGCGGCGCCGTTGGTGCGCTCGGGCATGAAGCCGATCAGGTCGATGACCTTCTTGCCGGCCGGAACTTCCTTGGCCAGCTTCTCGAAGCGCGGATCGGCGTTGCCGAGGACGATGATGTCGGCTTCGGCGACGACCTTGTCCAGGTCGGACTGGAGCAGGGAGGAGACGTGGGGGATCTCGTTCTTGATGTAGTGGCCGTTGGCGCCGTGATCGCGGGCGTATTCGACGTTGCTGTCGAAGATGCTCAGGTTGAAGCCCTTGCCGACCAGCATTTCGGCCAGCTCCAGCTGCGGGCTTTCGCGCAGGTCGTCGGTGCCGGCCTTGAAGCTCAGGCCGAGCAGGGCGACCTTGCGGGAGCCGTGCTTGTCGATCATGTCGTAGGCTTTCTGCACCTGGACGGCGTTGCTGCGCATCAGCGAGCTGATCAGCGGGGCCTCGACGTCCCACTGGCGGCGCGGTAGCTGAGGGCGCTGACGTCCTTGGGCAGGCAGGAGCCGCCGAAGGCAAAGCCCGGGCGCATGTAGTACTGCGACAGGTTCAGCTTGTGGTCCATGCAGACCACTTCCATCACCTCGCGGCCGTCGACGCCGGCAGCCTTGGCGATGTTGCCGATCTCGTTGGCGAAGGTGACCTTGGCCGCGTGCCAGACGTTGCAGGTGTACTTGATCATCTCGGCGACGGCGATGTCCTTGCGCACGATCGGGGCGTCGAGTTCGGCGTAGATGGCTTCCAGGGCGTCGCCGGAGGCCTTGTCCAGCTCGCCGATCACGGTCATCGGCGGGAAGTTGTAGTCCTTGATCGCGGTGCTCTCGCGCAGGAACTCGGGGTTGACCGCCACGCCGAAGTCGACGCCGGCCTTCTTGCCGGAGAACTGCTCGAGGGTCGGGATGACCACGTTGTGCACGGTGCCCGGCAGCACGGTGCTGCGCACCACCACGGTGTGGCGCTCGCTCTTGTCGCGCAGGGCCAGGCCGATCTGACGGCAGACTTCCTCGATGTAGTCGAGCTCCAGATCGCCGTTCTTCTTGCTCGGCGTGCCGACGCAGAGCATGGACAGATCGGTGGCGAGGACCGCCTCGGTCACGTTGGTGGTGCCGCGCAGGCGGCCGGTCTTGATGCCTTCGGCCAGCAGTTCTTCCAGTCCCGGTTCGACAATGGGGGATTTGCCCTGGTTGATCATGTCAATCTTGGCGGCGGAAATATCCACGCCGAGCACGTCGTGCCCACGCGTCGAAAGACAGCCGGCGCATACTGCACCCACATAACCCAGTCCGAAAATGCTGATACGCATCGCGTTCACCTCGTCCTTTATTTATGACGCTTACAGAAAATCGACGACTAAAAACCTTAGCCATCAGGTTGCCGGCGGCCCTCAACCGAAGTTGCAGGCCGAAAAAGTCAATAAGTTAGTACGCCCAATAAGTCGGCGTTAAAGCAAGGCAGGTTTTCAGGGATGCTTCATCAATTATTCAAGCGTTCCGCAACGGATCATTCGGTATAACTCGCCCCACACTTTCGCGGACCGCCATCCATTTGCCACTACAGCATCCAACTCGTTGCATCGATTGGTATTTTTGCTGCTTTGTGTGACCTTCCATGGTGCTTGTGCAAGTTTTTATCTGAACCGAACGGTTGCAGCCCTAAGAAGCATTTTTCTAGGGATAGTTCCCCGGGAGTTTTGTTTTTCCGGTGGCGTCTTCGGCAGTTTGCCAGCAGTCGCTCCGTCTCGCCCAATACAGAGTGCAGGCACTTAGAGAAGTTCCATGGCTATTGGCTGGCCAGCATGGAATAAACGAAATTTTCTCATTTGCAGTGTCTTTTTAATATCATGGTGATGTCAAAAAGGCGGGTTGCAAGGGGTTATTGATATCTATTTGATACTATTTAGATATCACTTGGCTGCTCGCAAGCGTTTCGAGTCGAGCAGGGGAACATCGCCGGCGTTCAAGCGTTGCGTGCGGCCGGCAGGGGTGTCGGTCGGTAGGGATGCCGAGTAGATGGCTGGCGCGGAATCCGGCGGACAGCACTTGGCGGGGGGAGCGCTCCCCCGCGAAGTGCAGGCTTGAGAAAGGGCGAGAAACGTTTGCCCGCTTTTCGTCAGGGCTGTTTTGAACGATACACCGGGGCGCTGAAGATAAAGGGGCTCTTCGTTCTAGCCGGTGCGGCCGAACAACAGGGAAACGACGAAGAGAATCAGGAAGAGTACGAAGAGTATCTTCGCAATACCGGTGGCGGTTCCTGCAATACCACCGAAGCCGAGCAGCCCTGCAATTATGGCGATGACCAGAAATATGATTGACCAAGTTAGCATGTCAGGCTCCTTCGCTTACGGGTGTGATGACTACAATCCATAAGACATCCAGAGACTCAAAAGATCCAACGCGGCTGAGGTATCAACAGATTCTGATAACTGCCTCTGGAAACCGTGGCTTTGGAAGTGTCCGCGGTGGGCAGGTGTTGCAAGGAAAGTGAGGACTCCTGAGCGGGGATCGAGGCAGCCTTATCGAGCGAAAGAGTATTCCCGCAGTATATGGCCGCACCCAGCGTCAGGATAACCACAATACTTGCAGGGAGGCTTTTGCGACGCAGAACAGAATGAAGTTTGCCATGGTTCATGTTGACAATCCCTCGGTTGTTTCATGCGTTGTTGTTTTTACCGCCCGGTAATAATTATTGAAGCAAGCGACGCGCCAAGCCGGGAAACTTCGGGATTGCCCATCATTTCAAACAGATAACCTGGCAAGGCACGATCAGGTGCGTTGCAGGGTGCAGGATTGGCGGTCGTTTTCCTGTGCAATTTGCACGAAGCGGCACATGGCCAAGTGCCGCAACGATGGCGGAGCGTTCAGCGGGTCTGCGAGGCGAACAGATTCCAGCTCGACACAAACAGGGCCGCGATCACCGGGCCGATGACGAAGCCGTTGAGGCCGAACAGGGCCAGGCCGCCCAGCGTCGATACCAGCACCAGGTAGTCCGGTATCCGGGTGTCCTTGCTGACCAGGATCGGCCGCACGATGTTGTCCACCAAGCCGATGATGAAGATGCCGCAGGCGGTGAGCAGTACGCTCTTCAGAATGGCGCCGCTGAGCAGGAAGTAGATGGCGACCGGCCCCCAGATCAGCCCCGTGCCGAGGGCCGGGAGAAACGACAGGAAGGCCATGGCGACGCCCCAGAGCAAGGCCCGGGGGATACCCAGCAGGGCGAATATCGCGCCGCCCAGGGCGCCCTGGATGACCGCCACGACGATGCTGCCCTTGATGGTGGCCTGCACCACGCAGGTGAAGCGCTGGAACAGCCGGCTCTTCTTCATTTCGCTGAGCGGAATGGATTCGCGGATCTGGGCGACCAGGACGGTGCCGTCGCGCAGGAAGAAGAACAGCAGGTAGAGCATGACGAAGAAGCCGAGGACGAACTCGAAGGTGTTCTGGCCAATGTTGAAGGCCTTGCCGGCGAGGAACTGGCTGCCCTGCATGACGGCGCTGGCGATCCGGTCGCGCAGGCCGCGCCGGCTGTCCAGGCCGAAGCGCTCCATCAACTGTTGCAGGGGCTCGGGCAGACGGTTCCTGAAGTCTTCGAGCAGGCCGGCGAAATCGATATCGCCCGCCTCGAGTTGGGTATAGAGAGCGGCGCCTTCCTGGATCAGCAAGATGGAGATGATGGTGATCGGCAGGACGGCGACGATCACGCAAACGAACAGGGTGAGCGAGGTGCTCAGGTTCGGATGATTCCCGCCGAAACGGCGCTGAAAATAAAGCTGCACCGGATGGAACAGGATGGCCAGCGCAATCGCCCAGAAGATGGCGCCATAGAAGGGCAGGATGATCCAGGCGAAGGCCACGGAGACCAGCACCAGCAGGAACAGGAAGACCCGGAACTCGAAGCGTGGATTGATCATCGGGCGTCGCGCCATGGCCGGGCGTGCGGCATGCCGCGGCGGGCAGGGACGGGTGCGGGAGAATTCGCCATCGTGAGGCCTTCCTGTGCTGTGGCGAACTTGAGGATAGCCGGCGCCCGCAAGCCTGCACGCAGGCGTCTGCGAAGCGCGGGGGCGTTGGGGAGGGAGAGGGTGGCGTCAAGCGCCGGCGTCGGGGGACCTGCCGGCAGGTGCAGGGCTGGCGTGCGGCGCCGACCCGCTGGCGGACATCGCTAATGCCGTCGGCGCATTTCGTTTTCTTCCCGGCTTGAAAAGGGGGGATACGTTCCCCCCTCGTTCAAGCGCCTGTTATCGCGAACGATGCGTTAGCGTTTGCGGTTCTGGTCTTCCTGGCGGGACTGGCTGGAGCTGCGGCCTTCCTGGCTGCCGCTTTCCCGCCGGCTGCCCTGCGCGTCCTCCTGACGGCCGCCCTGTTGACCCTCGGCGCGTTTGCCTTCCTCGATCAGCTCGCGTACCCGCTGGCCGCCCTTATGGCCCAGTTCCGAATAGCCCTCCGGGCCGAGCTGTTCCTTGCGGGCCTCGCCACCCTTCTTGCCCAGTTCCGAATAGCCTTCCGGGCCGAGCTGTTCCTTGCGGGCTTCGCCGCCCTTGTGGCCGAGTTCGGAGTAGCCTTCCGGGCCGAGCTGTTCCTTGCGGGCTTCGCCGCCCTTGTGGCCGAGTTCGGAGTAACCTTCCGGGCCGAGCTGTTCCTTACGGATTTCGCCGCCTTTCTGGCCGGCTTCCCGCACGCTCATGCTGCCTTTTTCTTGGCCTTTTTCTTGGCCTTTTTCTTGGCTGCGGTCGGAGCCGGAGCCGCCTTGACGTGAAGTTGCCATGATAATGCTCTCCTGATCGTTTCGACTTGCATCTGGGGCCTGGTTGTTTCAGCTCCCTGTTCAACCGATTCAGTTCCCTTGGATCGACGCTCGAATACTCATCAAGTCATGGGCTATTTTTCGCCTTTGGCTTTTTTGCCTTCCTTGATGAGTTCACGAACGCGCTGCCCGCCTTTATGGCCGAGTTCGGAATAACCTTCCGGCCCGAGTTGCTCTTTGCGGGCCTCGCCGCCGCGGCGACCGGCTTCGCTTACACTGATCGAACCTTTTTCATTTGCCATGACGTTACCTCTCGGTTCAGTGATTGCCTCGGAATTTCCTTCGTTCTTCGATGGAGTTGCGCATCCGCGTTCCCTCTTGCGGACCACCCCGGTAGCCGAGCTGCTCATAGAATTCGCGTCCATGCAGCACGGAAGAGGCGGCGCCTTTCCGGCCTGACTGCTTGATGCTCCGGCGGCCTCTGGCTTTGCGCATGGCTCACCTCCTCTCGATACGGCTCGTTTGAACATGCAACTATTTTCCCGAGTGGAAGTGCACTCTCGATGCAATATCGGCTGCTCTACCTGTATGCGTGTCCGTTAGTCGCTGAATACTCGCTTGGGAAACAGTTGCTAAGTTCGATGACGGCAGGCAGGCAAGGTTTCCGAATACCGACGAATGGCCGTTCATATTATTTTTGGCGAATGGTTAGTGCCGAAAAGGTTGTTTCAAGTTGCGGTTAATTACCGGGCGCAAGTTATCCGATTCGATCCGGCAGAACTTTTGGCGCATGAAAGACAAACAGCCAGTCGAGCGTCTGGAAGTTCGAAAGAGCGTGCCGGAAGTTTATCCGCGCGACAGGTTGAGCTGTCGCGCGGGCAAAACGTCGGTTTCGCTCGGCCCGCGGTCGGCGGTGCTCAGTGGTAGCCCTCGCCGTGCCGCACCTTGCCGCGGAACACGTAGTAGCTCCAGGCGGTGTAGCCGAGGATGACCGGGACGATCAGCAGCGCGCCGACCAGCGCGAAGCCCTGGCTCTGCGGCGGTGCGGCGGCAGCGTGGAGAGTGATCGACGGCGGGATGATATGCGGCCACAGGCTGATGATCAGGCCGCTGTAGCCGAGGAAGATCAGCGCCAGGGTGAGCAGGAAGGGCCGCACGTGATCGTTGTTGGCCACCGAGCGCAGCAGCGCCCGCACGCTCAGCAGCACCAGCAGCGGCACCGGCAGGAACCAGATCAGGTTGGGCAGGCTGAACCAGCGCCGGGCGATGGCCTCGTGGGCCAGCGGCGTCCACAGGCTGAGGAGCCCGAGCACCGCCAGCAGCACCAGGGTCAGCGGCCTGGCCAGGTCGTGCATGCGGCGCTGCAGGCGGCCTTCGGTCTTCATGATCAGCCAGGTGCAGCCGAGCAGGCTGTAGGCGACGACCAGGCCGAGGCCGCAGAACAGCGGGAAGGGCGCCAGCCAGTCGAGCGCGCCGCCGGCGAACTGGCCGTCGACCACCGGGATGCCGTCGATGAAGGTGCCCAGCACCACGCCCTGGAAGAAGGTGGCCGCCAGCGAGCCGCCGATGAACGCCTTGTCCCACAGGTGCCGATGCGCCTCGCGGGCCTTGAAGCGGAACTCGAAGGCCACGCCGCGGAACACCAGGCCGATCAGCATGAACACCAGCGGCAGGTAGAGCGCCGAGAGGATCACCGCATAGGCCAGCGGGAAGGCCGCGAACAGCCCGGCGCCGCCGAGCACCAGCCAGGTTTCGTTGCCGTCCCAGACCGGCGCCACGGTGTTCATCATCACGTCGCGGTCGTGGCTGTCCTTGAAGAACGGGTAGAGCATGCCGATGCCCAGGTCGAAGCCGTCCATCACCACGTACATCATCACGCCGAAGCTGATGATCGCCGCCCAGATCAATGAAAGATCGATGCCCATGATTCAGCTCCTCGTGCTCGGCGCGCCTTCGTCCAGCCCTTCCTCGGGCGCGGACAGCGGCCGCGCCGGCGTGCGCGGCCGGCCCGCCCCGCCGCTGACCGGCGGCTCGCGGCCCTCGCCGGTCTGCGGTCCCTTGTGCACCAGATGCAGCGCATAGACGAAGCCGATGCCGAACACCGCCAGATAGACCACCACGAACAACAGCAGGCTGATGCTCATCGCGGCGACGCCGTGCGCCGAGACCGCGTCGCGGGTGCGCAGCAGGCCGTAGACCACCCAGGGCTGGCGGCCGACTTCGGTGGTGAACCAGCCGGCGAGGATCGCCAGCAGCCCGGACGGCCCCATCCAGAGCGCCAGGCGCAGGAAGGGCCGCGACTGGTAGAGCTCGCCGCGCCGGCGCAGCCACAGGCTCCACAGGCCGGTGGCGATCATCAGCAGGCCGAGGCCGACCATCACCCGGAAGGTCCAGAACACGATGGTCGCGTCGGGCCGGTCCTCCGGGGCGAACTCCTTCAGCGCCGGGATCGGCTCGCTCAGGCTGTGCTTGAGGATCAGGCTGCCGAGCACCGGGATCTCCACGGCGAAGCGGGTTTCCTCGCGCTGCATGTCCGGCCAGCCGACCAGGATCAGGGGCGTCGGCTCGTTCCCGCGGTTCTCCCAGTGGCCCTCGATGGCGGCGATCTTCGCCGGCTGGTGCTCCAGGGTGTTGAGGCCGTGGAAGTCGCCGATCAGCGCCTGTACCGGGGCGACCAGCAGGGCCATCCACATGGCCATGGAGAGCATCTTGCGCAGCGCCGGGTTGTCGTGGCCGCGCAGCAGGTGCCAGGCGGCCGAGGCGCCGACGAAGAAGGCGGTGGCCAGATAGGCGGCGACCACCATGTGCAGCAGACGGTAGGGGAACGAGGGGTTGAAGATCACCGCCAGCCAGTCCACCGGAATCAGCTTGCCGTCGACGATCGCGTGGCCCTGCGGGTGTGCATCCAGCTGTTCGAGGCGAGGATCCAGAAGGTCGAGATCAGGGTGCCGATCGCCACCATCAGGGTGGCGAAGAAGTGCAGCCCCGGGCCGACCCGGTTCAGGCCGAACAGCATGACGCCGAGAAAGCCGGCCTCGAGGAAGAAGGCGGTGAGCACTTCGTAGGCGAGCAGGGGGCCGGTGACGCTGCCGGCGAAGGTGGAGAAGGTGCTCCAGTTGGTGCCGAACTGGTAGGCCATGACGATGCCGGAGACCACCCCCATGCCGAAGTTCACCGCGAAGATCTTCAGCCAGAAGTGGTACAGGTCGAGGTAGACCTGTTCCTTGCTCTTCAGCCAGAGCCCTTCGAGCACCGCCAGGTAGCTGGCCAGGCCGATGGTGATCGCCGGAAAGAGAATGTGGAAGGACACGGTGAAGGCGAACTGGATACGGGCCAGGTCGAGTGCTTCCCATCCGAACATGACAAGTCCTCCCAAGCGGCGGCGGCAGGGACGTCCATCCTGGTTTGGAGGGGAACTGCGCCGCGACGTTCAATGATTTTTTCGACTGCCCGGCCAGTGGACGGGGCGGATCATTCGGACGAGTAGGGGATGATCGAGATTTTGCCGTTCTTCTCGAGGATCGCGTACTTGATCTGGTTCATCCGCTCCAGGCCCTGGCTCTGGCGTGCTGCCAGGAGGATGTCCTCCTCGCGCAGGCGGGCCTCGCTCAGGCGCTTCTTCAGGGGCCGGCCGTCCTCGACGATCAGCGTCGAGGTGCCCTCGATCAGCGCATCGACCCGGGCGAAGCGGAGCTTGACGAGCGACAGGCCGACGTCGATGGCGATCAGGGTCACGATCACGATGATCGCGTTGATCAGCGAGAAGTCCTCGCCCACCAGCGCCTGCTGCGTCGCCTCGCCGATGATCATCAGCAGCAGCAGGTCGAAGTTGCTGATCTCCGCCAGGGTGCGCCGGCCGGCGATCTTGAACAGCACCAGCAGGACCAGGTAGATCGCGGCGGCGCGCAGAACGGCGTCCATCGCTGCCTCCTCACGGATAGATGAACTGGGGAAGGCCACGCTATCGCCTTCGAACCAGGCCGTGCCGTGCACCGGGCCGAGACGCTCGGGGCGGATGGTCAGGTAGAAGCTCAGCTCGCCCTGTCCGTCGGCCCGGCCGACGAGCTCCAGCCCGCCGGCCTGGCTGCGCGCCGCCACGGGTTGCGGTTGCAGGTGTTCGATCGTGTAGGCGTGCAGGAACGCCGGGTCGAGACGCAGGGTCGCGGTTGCCGAGGGGCGGGTCCTGGCCGTGAGGATCAGCCGGCTGCCGGCGCCGCTGCGCAGGAAGCGCTCGTAGTGCACCGTCAGGCGCTGTCCGGGGCTGCTGGCGCTGCGCTCGCTGAGCGGGCCGCCGGAGAACAGACCGCTCAGGGCCAGGGCGACGAAGGCGAGCAGCAGGGCGAAACCGATCCGCTCGTGTTTCCAGGTCTTGCGCTGGCGGGCGATCTGGTCGGCGATCGGGTAGTCGCGCGGGGCGAAGTCGTCCTGCGGCGTGCGCTGTGCGGAAGCATCGGGCGAGGCGTCGCTCATGGCAGTGGCCTGTGCGTCTTGCTGCTCATTAATGAGTGACCGCCATTTTCGGCTTTTGTCGCGCCGGCCATCGATATCCGCCGCGTCGCGGCGCTGCGCCCGAACTCGGAAAAACCCATCGAGTCTGCTGAGGGGAGAGCGCCACGCCATCGCCCCCGGCGCCGCCGCGCCGGTCACGCTCCATTCCATCCACCTGTTACTTCGAGACGTAAGGGGAACGCCATGGCTGAGAACAAGCAAACCCTGCCGCCGCAGCACCAGGAGCAGCGGCCCGGCAAGGAAAGCGCGATGCATCCGCGTCCGCAATACAAGGCCGAGGAGTACAAGGCGGCCGGCAAGCTGGAAGGCAAGGTCGCGGTCATCACCGGCGCCGACAGCGGCATCGGTCGCGCCGTGGCGGTGGTCTTCGCCAAGGAGGGGGCCGATATCGTCCTGCTCTATCTGGACCAGCCGGAAGATGCCGAGGAAACCCGCCGGGAAATCGAGAAGCACGGCCGCCGCTGCCTGGCCCTGGCTGGCGACGTGGCCGATGCCGCGTTCTGCCACATGGTGGTCGAGGAAACCCTCGGCCAATGGGGACATCTGGACGTGCTGGTCAACAACGCCGGCGAGCAGCACCCCCAGGAGCGGCTCGAGGACATCAGCGAGGAACAGTGGGAGAAGACCTTCCGCACCAACATTTTCGGCATGTTCCAGCTGACCAAGGCGGCGCTGCCGTCGATGAAGGAGGGCGACGCGATCATCAACACCACCTCGGTCACCGCCTACAAGGGCAATCCCAAGCTGATCGACTACTCCTCCACCAAGGGGGCGATCACCGCCTTCACCCGGGCCCTGTCGGCCAACCTGGCGCCGCGCGGCATCCGCGTCAACGCGGTGGCGCCGGGGCCGATCTGGACGCCGCTGATCCCCTCCACCTTCAGCGAGGAGGAGGTGGCGCATTTCGGCGCCTCGACACCCATGCAGCGTCCCGGACAGCCTGAGGAGGTGGCGCCGGCCTATGTGTATCTGGCCTGCAGCGACTCGTCCTACGTGACCGGGCAGGTCTTGCACGTGAACGGCGGGACAGTGGTCAACGGCTGAGCGGGCAGGCGCCCGGTGCCGAGCTGTCGCTCGGTGCCGGGCGCGTCGCTGGTTGGTGGGGGGACTGGAAAGGAAGAGGCGGCGGGCGTCAGCGTTTGGCGGCCACGTCCGGGGTTTCCGAGCGGCTCAGGAACTGGGTGGTGATTTCCGGCAGGTAGTTCAGCAGCCAGTCGGCCATGGCCTGCTCCTGCATCAGGATTTCCTGGGCGATCCGCTTGGTTTCCGTGTCGCCGGCCATTTCGGCGGTCGCGATGATGATCCGGTAGGAGGCGATCTCCATGTTCTCGAAGACATAGGAACTCATCGCGCCCTTGATCACCTCGTCGCTCATGACCACGCCGCTCAGGCCCTGGCCGAAGGCGACGACCTTGGCCGCCAGGTCCTTGAAGGCCGAGGGGCTGCTGCCCAGGCGGTTGATGCAGCTTTCGATCTGGGCTTTCTGCCAGCGGGTTTCCTGCAGGTGCTGATCGATGCGCACCTTGAGCTGGGGATAATGTTCGATACGGTCGGAAAGAGACTCCAGCATGTTTTCCGCCTGCTGTTCCATCGCATGGGCGTCGCGCAGCCAATCGAGCAGGTTCTCGTGAACAGTTGCCATTTGGTGTTCTCCTCGATGGGGGTGGATGGTGCATTGGGTAGAATCCGCCGTTCCTTCGAAAGTTCATCCCGGCTGACGGGTGGGATTCAACTTTCTGGCACTTGCCGATATGCAGCAATAGCGCTCGATTGACAGGGGCCTGTTTGGGCGTCCGATATTTCAGAACTATCTCAGACCGGGTAAGTCGTAACTTTGCCGGGACAAGTCGTTCGCTGTCGGAAAACTTCTTATATGGGAATCTTTTCTAAAGAGGTAACAAGCCATGTTAAGAATATATAAAGCCTTTTTCGCTGCGCTCTTGCTGGCCGTATTCGGCAGCGTATATGCCGCCGATACCATGGATGCCGACGATTTCGTCGACGAGGCTTCGGCCAAGGGCATAGCGGAAATCGAAAGCGGCAAGCTGGCCCTGCAAAAGAGCACGTCCGCGGATATCAAGGCCTTCGCCCAGAAAGCGATCGACGACCATACCGCGATGAACAAACAACTGGCACAGATCGCCACGACCAAGAAGCTGGAAGTGGCCACCGAAGCCGAGCTGATGAGCAAGGCCAAGAAGTGGATTCTGCAACTGCGCGAAGGCGAGTCCTTCGATGAGGCCTATGCCAACAACCAGGTCGTCTCCCACGAGCATACCATCCAGCTGTTCCGCGATGCCGCGCAGAAGGTCGACGACGCCGAACTCAAGGCCTTCGCCAGCAAGGCCCTGCCGGGCCTGGAAAAGCACTGGGAAGAGGCCAAGCAACTGGCCGCGACCCACAAGAAGAACGACTGAGAGCCGGCTCGCGCGCTTGCGCGCGGATGGCCCAGGTCAGCTGCAACGCAGCGAATCAAGCGGTCGAGGAAGCGGCGTTCACGAGCGCATGGGCATGACTCGTTCCGTTCGTCGTCTTTTCCGCCGCACCGGGCCGGTCCCGACGTTTCGGAGCCGGCCCTTCGATCCGGGGCACCTGCCGCCCCATCCGCACCGGCGGTGCCGCCGGTCGGTGCCGCACCCCGGCATCGCCCCTGTCCCGCTTTCCTGATCAAGGCGCATAGCCGGCAAATTGCTTTCATTTCCCCGCCAGATTGGCGCTTTCTTCGGTCTTGCCAAGGCCTTCGCCGGAGCGGCTCCGTTCGCCGCGCGGAGACGACGCTGCGGGAGGATTGCAACTACGCTGAAAATCCTGAATGTGGGAAGACGCATGCAAACGAGGGGGAGAATGAAACCATCGACAGAGGTTTCCGGCCGCGTTCTCTTGCTGGACGACGAGCCGGCAATATTGCGCAGTTTTCGCGCCTGCCTCGAGGAGCGAGGCTACAGCGTGATGAGCGCCAGCAGCGGGGCGCAGGCGGAAGCGCTGCTGCAACGTCAGGTTTTCGATTTGTGTTTTCTCGATCTGTGCCTGGGCGAGGAGAACGGCCTGGAGGTGCTGCAGCGCCTGCGCAGCCAGGCGCCCTGGATGCGCGTGGTGATCGTCACCGCGATGGGTGCGGTGGACACCGCGGTCGAGGCGATCCAGGCCGGCGCCTCCGACTACCTGGTCAAGCCGTGCAGTCCCGACCAGTTGTGCCTGGCCGCGGCCAAGCAACTGGAGATCGGCCAACTGGCGACGCGCCTGCGCGCGCTGGAGGGCGAGCTGCGCCCGCCCAGCGATGTCTTCGGCTCGGACAACCCGGCGATGATGGCGGTCCTGGAAACCGCCCGGCAGGTGGCCGGCACCGATGCCAACGTCCTCGTTCTCGGCGAGTCGGGGACCGGCAAGGGCGAGCTGGCGCGTGCCATCCACGGCTGGAGCCAGCGGGCCAGAAAGGCCTTCGTGACCATCAATTGTCCTTCGCTGTCCGTCGAGCTGATGGAAAGCGAGATGTTCGGACACAGCCGCGGGGCTTTCACCGGCGCCACGGAAAGCACTCTGGGACGGGTCAACCAGGCCGACGGCGGCACGCTGCTGCTCGACGAGATCGGCGATTTCCCGCTGTCCCTGCAGCCCAAGCTGCTGCGCTTCATCCAGGACAAGGAATACGAGCGGATCGGCGATCCGGTGACGCGCCAGGCCGATGTGCGCATTCTCGCCGCCACCAACCGCGACCTCGAGGCCATGGTGCGTGCCGGGCAGTTCCGCGAGGACCTGCTCTACCGGATCAACGTGATCACCTTGCACCTGCCGCCGCTGCGCGAGCGGCCCGAGGACATCCGCAACCTGGCCGAGCGCTTCCTGCTCATGTTCGTCAAGAACTACGTCCGTCCGGCGCGCGGCTTCAGCGAGGCGGCGCAGGCGGCGCTGCTCGGCTACCACTGGCCGGGCAATATCCGCGAGCTGCGCAATGTGGTCGAGCGGGCCAGCATCATCTGTTCCCAAGAACTGATCGAGACGAGCCATCTGGGGCTCGGCGAGCCGCCGGTCGGCAGCGTGCCGCGGGTCGGCATGCCGCTGCGTCTGGACGAGCTGGAGAAGGCGCATATCGCCGCCGTGCTGGCGATCAGCGAAACCCTCGAACAGGCCGCCAGGACGCTCGGCATCGATGCCTCGACGCTGTATCGCAAGCGCAAGCAGTTCGGTTTGTGAGGCGGGCACGGACCGCCAGGGTGGGAATCCAAGAAGGCGAGAGCATCGCCCGATTATGGATGAATCGGGCGATGCTCTCGGTCCGGCTCAGAGATTAACGGCCCTTGCCCGTTTGTCCGCCGTGACTGCGCTGGCCACCCTTGCGGCCGGCTTCGGAGGCTTTCTCACGGTCGTTGGCAAAGTTTCCGCCACTGTTGTGACCACCCTTGCGGCCGGCTTCGGAAGCTTTCTGGCGGTCATTGGCAAAGTTGCCGGGGTTGCTGTTCTTGGTCATGTTTTTTCTCCATGAAGGCTGAACAAGCAGGTATTCATGCACCCTGCACGAATACTGAAAACACCCCTTGGCGAGAGTTCCGGAATTTCCATGGCAACGAGACGCAGCGGACAAACGGTACAAGTCTGCGGATTAAAGGCCAGGCAACTTTCAATATATGCGCCGGCTATATGCACCGTCGGCTACTACACTCACAGCGGATATTGAATGCGCACTGTTTCGACCATGCCGGCCAGTCGGTAGGCAACAGGAAACATGCCATGCACTGGAACTCGGGAAGTTTCGCCATGCCCTGGTTGCTGGTCGTACATATCGTCTTTTTGCTGATGTGGTGCGGCGCGCTGTTCTATCTGCCGGCCCTGATAGCTGCCGGCGACTTCGAGGTTTCCTCCGGCGAGCCCAGCCGGCCGGCCCGCCAGCTGTTCACCCTGCTGGCGACCCCGGCGGCGCTCTTCACCATCCTCAGCGGCACCCTGCTGTTTCTGCTGCAGGGCACGCTCGGCACCTGGCTGATCCTCAAGCTGACGGCGGTGGCCGCCATGGTGCTCTGCCATACCCTCTACGGCGCGCTGATCCTGCATCTGGAGCGCAAGCCGCAGAGCGCCGTGGCCGTGCCCTGCGTCGCCCTGGCGGCGGCCTCCGCGGTGGCCGCGCTCTGCGTGGTCTGGCTGGTGCTGGCCAGGCCGCTCTGAGGAGGCTCCCGGTGGCGAACCGTTCAGCCTTCCACCTCGACGCCCACCGCATGCTCGTACACCAGGCGGCCGCCCAGCCAGGCGGCGAGCACGATCAGCAGGGCGGTCAGCACGGACAGGTACAGCCCCCAGGGGTAGATGGGCTCGGCCTCCCGGTAGCGCTGCAGCCAGTTCAGCGAGGCCAGCGAGAGCATCATCACGGCGAGGACGGCATGGCACCAGCCGGTGACCAGGCGGCGAATCCGCCGCACGGTGAACAGGTCGACGAGGCCGGCACTGCTGGCGATCCAGCCGCCGAAGGCGCCGACGCCGGACAGCCACAGGCTGGCCCTCGCCCAGAAGGGGTCGCCGCTCAGCAGGTAGCCGAGGTCGCTGGCGACCAGCCCGAACAGGGCGGCGACCGGGAAGTGGATCAGCATCGGATGCAACGGGTGGCCGCCCAGGGCGGCGCGGCTGCGGATGGTCGGCTCGGGCATCGGGAGTTCCTCGGCAAGCGGCGGCGGACCGCCTACGGGCATCTGACCGCCGCCGGCCTGGCAATGCTCCTGGCCGGCTGCGAGGGGCCGCAGTCGATCCTCGACCCGGCCGGTCCGGCGGCGCAGGCGGCGGCCTGGCTGTGGTGGGGCATGTTCGCCTGGTTCGGCCTGGTGCTGCTGCTGGTCGTGGTCCTCTGGCTGGTGGCCCTGCGCCGCGCACCGCGCCAGTACGACCCCGGGCAGGCCCGCCAGCTGGGCCGGCGCTGGATGCTCGCCGGCGGCGTGCTGCTGCCGGGCTTGAGCATCCTGGTGCTGCTGGCCTTCGGCATCCCGCTGGGCCTGCGCATGCTGCCCCTGCCGCTGGACGGGCCGCCGCCGCTGCGCATCGAGGTGACCGGCCATCAGTGGTGGTGGGAGGTGCGCTATCCCGCGACCGGCGTGGTCACCGCCAATCAGCTGATCCTGCCGGTCGGCCGGCCGGTGGACGTGGAAGTCACCAGCGCCGACGTGATCCACGCCTTCTGGGTGCCGCGCCTGGGCGGCAAGCTGGATATGCTGCCGGGACGCCGCCTGACCCTGCGCCTGCAGGCCGACCGGACCGGCCGCTACCGTGGCCAGTGCGCGGAGTTCTGCGGCGCCCAGCACGCACACATGGCGCTGGCGGTCGAAGCCCTGGAAGCGCCGGCCTTCGAGGCCTGGCAGGCGGCCCGCCGGACCGCGCCAGCCATCGCGCCGCAACATGCCGCGGCGGTGGAGGCCTTCCGTCCCTATTGCGGTGCATGCCACCGGGTGGCCGGGGTGAGCAGCGGCCAGCGGGCACCGGATCTGAGCGACGTCGGCGCGCGGCCCAGCCTCGGCGCCGGCACCCTGGCGAGGGGGGAGGGGGCCATGCGCCGCTGGCTGCGCGAGCACCAGCAGCTCAAGCCGCACAACGGCATGCCGCGCCACGACCATCTGCCCGAGGCCAGCCTCGATGCCATCGCCGCCTGGCTGGAGACCCTGGTCCCATGAGCGATCCCCGCTTCCAGCACCACGAACGGCTGCATCGGGACTTCCATGCCGTATGGGGCAATCCGACCGGCTGGCGGGCGCTGTCCGTCGTCAACCACAGCAGCATCGGCCTGCGCTTCATGGCCACCGGGACGGTGTTTTTCCTCATCGGCGGGCTGCTGGCGATGCTGATCCGTGCCCAGTTGGCGCGCCCCGACCTGCCGCTGATCGATCACCAGACCTACAACCAGCTGTTCACTCTGCACGGCTCGGTGATGATGTTCCTCTTCGCCGTGCCGATGGTCGAGGGGCTGGCCGTCTACCTGATCCCCAAGATGATCGGCGCCCGCGACCTGCTCTTTCCGCGGCTCAGCGCCTTCGGCTACTGGTGCTACCTGTTCGGCGGCGTCATCCTGGTCTCCAGCCTGGCCCTGGGCCTGGCGCCGAACGGCGGCTGGTTCATGTACACCCCGCTGAGCAGCGATGCCCATTCGCCAGGGGTGAACGCGGATTTCTGGCTGCTCGGCATCGCCTTGGTGGAAGTTTCCTCGCTGGCCGGCGCCATCGAGCTGGCGGTGTCGATCCTGCGCGGCCGCGCCCCCGGCATGAGCCTCGACCGGATGCCGCTGTTCGCCTGGTACATGCTGGTGACGGCGCTGATGATCGTCTTCGGCTTCCCGCCGCTGGTCCTCGGCAGCCTTCTCCTGGAACTGGAGCGCACCGCGGGCTTCGCCTTCTTCGACGTCGCCCGCGGCGGCGATCCGCTGCTCTGGCAGCACCTGTTCTGGCTGTTCGGCCATCCCGAGGTCTACATCATCTTCCTGCCGGCGGCCGGCATCGTCAGCACCCTGCTGCCGGTATTCGCCCGCTGCCCGGCGGTGGGCTATCGCTGGGTGGTGCTGGCGGTGATCGGCACCGGCTTTCTCAGCTTCGGCCTGTGGGTGCACCACATGTTCACCGTGGGCATTCCGCTGCTCGGCCAGGCGTTCTTCTCCGCGGCCAGCATGCTGGTGGCAGTGCCCACCGGCATCCAGGTGTTCGCCTGGCTGGCCACCCTGTGGACCGGTCGGCCGCTGTTCAATGTGCCGATGCTCTGGCTGGTCGGCTTTCTGGTGATCTTCGTCGCCGGCGGGCTGACCGGGGTGATGCTGGCGCTGGTGCCCTTCGACTGGCAGGTGCACGACACCCACTTCGTGGTGGCGCACATGCACTACGTGCTGGTCGGCGGCATGCTCTTCCCGCTGATCGCCGGGCTCTACTACTGGCTGCCGCACTTCTCCGGGCGCCTGCCGTCCGAGCGCCTCGGCCGCTGGGGTTTCTGGCTGACCTTCGTCGGCTTCAACGCGACCTTCCTGGTGATGCACTGGACCGGCCTCCTGGGCATGCCGCGGCGGGTCTACACCTACCCGGCGGGGCTCGGCTGGGACCTGCCCAACCTGGTCTCCTCGGTGGGCAGCTTCGTGATGGCCATGGGCGTGGCCATGGTGCTGCTGGACATCGGCCTGCATTTCCGTTTCGGCCGCCGCGCCGGCGACAATCCCTGGCAGGCCGACACCCTGGAGTGGGCCACCGCGCTGCCGCCGGCCGCCTACAACTTCGTCAGTCTGCCGACCTGCACCGGTCGCCATCCGCTGTGGGAGAGCCCGGACCTCGCCCGGAGCCTCGCCGCGGCCACCACGGACTGTCGAGCATCGACCACGGCCGGCGCGAAACCTGGGGCAGCGACCCGCTGACTGCCGCGGTGCGCGAGATCGTCCACCTGCCGGGCAACAGCTGGCTGCCGCTGTATGCGGCGCTGGCCCTGAGCCTGGTCTGCCTGTCCCTGCTGAACGGCGCCTATGGCCTGGCCGGCGTGGCGGCGCTGGCGGCCCTGGGCATCCTGCTGCGCTGGTCTTGGGTCAACGGCGCGCACCCTCTGGCGGCGCCGGACGCGCGTACCCGGCCGGGCGATCCGCCGCTGCATTCGCGCACCTTCGACGGTCCCGGCCGGTGGGGCATGGGCACCAGCCTGCTGGCCAACGGCGTGCTGTTCTTCTCGCTGATCTTCGCCTGGTTCTACCTGTGGACCGTGGCGCCGAACTGGCAGCCGCCGGCGCGCTCGCCGCTGCCGGGAGGGGCGCTACTGCTCGACGGGCTGCTGCTCGGTGCCATCGCGCTGGGTTTCCGCTGGCTGGTGCGGCGCTTGCGTCGGGGCGCGCTGTGCGGTCTGGAGGCGGGGCTCTGGACGCTTGCCGCGCTGGGCCTGCTGCAGGCGGCGGGGCTCGCCTGGCTGCTCTTCTCGATGCCGCTGACGCCCGGCGCCAGCGCCCACGACGCGCTGATCGCCACGACCCTGGGCTACCTGCTGCTGCACTGCGCCCTGGCGCCGCTGTTCACTGCGCTGCAGGCCTGGCGGGTGCGCCTGGGGCTGGTCGGCGAGCGGGCGCCCTACGAGCCGGGGGTGATTCTGCAGTGGTGGGACTACTGCCTGCTGATCTTCTGGGTGAGCTACTGCGCCCTGGTGCTGTTTCCCCGGGGGATCGGCGCATGAGGCCGGGCCATCCGCTGCAGCTGGCGCTCGGCCTGATCCTCTGGAGCCTGTGGCTGGTCGCCGTGTACGCCGGGCTGTCGCTGGGCTGCCTGTCGGCCTGGCCGGGCGCCGGAGCGGGGCCGCTCACCTGGCTCAACGGCCTGCTCGGCGTCTTCAGTCTGCTCACCGCGGCCTGGCTGTTCGGCTGTGCCTGGCGGCTGTGGCGGTCGCCGCCGCCCGCGCTGGCGGCGCGGCGCTTCGTGGTGCGGGTCGGTGCCGCGGTCCATCTGCTGGCGGGGGCCGCCACGCTGTACGTCGGCCTGCCGATCCTGGCGCTGCCGCCATGCCTCTGAGCGGTCTGCTGCTCCTGCTGCTGCCGGCCGGGGCGCAGGCCCACGGGCTGTTCGACGCGGGCCTCGGCCGGCTGCTGGGCGAGCGGCTGCTGGCGCTGCTCGGCGCCGCTCTGCTGGCCGTTGCCTGGACCGGCTACGTGGCAGGCTGCCGGCGCCGGCCGGCGGCGCTGCGCCAGCGCCTGTTGCTGCACGGAGGCTTCCTGCTCGCGGCCCTCAGCCTGTTCGGCCCCCTTGACGACGCCGCGGAAACCAGCGCCGCCCTGCACATGCTGCAGCACATGCTGCTGATGCTGGCCGTCGCCCCGCTGGCCGTGCTGGCCCGGCCGCTGCCGCAATGGCGCAGCCTGTGCGGCCCGCGCCTGGGTCGCCTGTGGCGCGGCCCGCTGCGCCTGGCCCGGCGGCCGCTGGCCTGCGCCGTACTGCACGGCGCGCTGATCTGGATCTGGCACGCGCCGGGGGCCTACCGGCTGGCGCTGGACAACCTCTGGTGGCACCTCGTCGAGCATGCCTGCTTCCTGTTCAGCGCCTGGCTGTTCTGGTGGTCGGTGCTGCGCGCCGGGCCGCGCCAGCAGGGGCAGGCGCTGCTGGCCCTGCTGCTGACCAGCATGCATACCGGTCTGCTCGGTGCGTTGCTGAGCTTCGCCCGGGTGCCGCTCTACCGCGATGGCGGCGAGCTGGGCGACCAGCAGCTGGCCGGCCTGCTGATGTGGGTACCGGGTGGCCTGGTCTACCTGCTCGCCGCCCTCGGGTGCGGGCTGCGCTGCTGGCAGCGTCTGCTGCGCCGCAGCGCCTCGGCGGCCGGCCCGCGGCCATGACGGCCGTCAGTCCATCGGCTTGTCGCGCAGGAATACCAGGCGCTCGGGCGTGGAGTGGCTGACCGAGAAGCGGTAGCCCCGGTCGTCGAAGTCCTTGAGGCCTTCCGGGTCGCGCAGCCGCTCCTTGATCACGTAGCGGGCCATGCGGCCGCGGGCCTGCTTGGCATAGAAGCTGACGATCTTGTACTGGCCGTTCTTCAGGTCCCTGAATTCGGTGTCGATGACCCGGCCGCGCAGCAGCGGGCGCCTGACCGCTGAGAAGTACTCGTTGGAGGCCAGGTTGAGCAGCAGGTCGTCGCCCTGGTCGTCCAGCGCCTCGTTCAGCCAGTGGCTGATGCGCTCGCCCCAGAAGGCGTAGAGGTCCTTGCCGCGGGCGTTGGCCAGCTTGGTGCCCATCTCCAGGCGGTAGGGCTGCATCAGGTCCAGCGGGCGCAGCACGCCGTAGAGGCCGGAGAGCATGCGCAGATGGGTCTGGGCGAAGTCGAAATCGGCCTCGTCGAAGTCCTCGGCGTTCAGGCCGGTGTAGACGTCGCCCTTGAAGGCGAGCAGGGCCTGCTTGGCGTTGGCCGGGGTGAAGTCGGGGGTCCATTCGGCATAGCGCGCGGCGTTGAGCCCGGCGAGCTTGTCGGACAGGCTCATCAGCTCGGCGATCGCCGGCGGGGTCAGCTCGCGCAGCCGGACCATGAGTTCGGCGGCATGGTCCAGGTACTGGGGCAGGGTGTGGCGCGCAGTGACCGGCGGGCTCTGGTAGTCGAGGGTCTTGGCCGGGGAAATCACCATCAGCATCGTTGCTCTCCTTCGGATCTGCGGTGATTCTAGCGTCTTTGGCTAGCACCCTACGTTTTCCCGGAGTCACCCGATGATCGAATGCAATCACGAACACTGGCAGTCCTCCCACGACTATCGCCCGCTGGAGGCGGGCAGCGAGCGCCAGGCCTGGCTGGTGGTGGCCCTGACCGGGGTCACCATGCTGGTGGAGATCGCCGCCGGCTATGCCTTCAACTCCATGGCGCTGCTGGCCGACGGCTGGCACATGGCTTCGCACATGGTGGCGATCGGCCTGACCGCGGTGGCCTACCTGCTCGCCCGGCGCTACGTGCAGGACCCGCGCTTCGCCTTCGGCACCTGGAAGATCGAGGTGCTGGCCGGCTTCGCCAGCGCGCTGCTGCTGGTGATGGTGGCGCTGTTGATGCTCGTCGAGTCGCTCTGGCGGCTCTGGGAACCCCGCCAGATCGCCTTCGACCTGGCGCTGTGGGTGGCGGCGATCGGCCTGGCGGTCAACCTGCTGTCGGCCTGGCTGCTGCGCGACCAGCACGATCACCATCACCACGGGCATGGTCACGGCCATCACGGCCACGACCACGACCACGACCATCACGGGCACGGCCACGCCCACCGCGATCTCAACCGCCACGCCGCCTACCTGCACGTGCTGACCGACGCGCTCACCTCGGTGGCGGCCATCGTCGCGCTGCTCGGCGGCAAGTTCTTCGGCTGGAGCTGGCTGGACCCGCTGATGGGCATCGTCGGTGCGCTGGTGATCGGCGTCTGGGCCAAGGGCCTGCTGATCGAGACCGGCAAGGTGCTGCTCGACCGGGAGATGGACAGCCCGCTGGTCGAACGGGTGCGCACCACCCTGGAGAACGAGCCGGACACCGAGGTGGCCGACCTGCACCTGTGGCGCGTCGGTCGTGCCCAGTACGCCTGCATCCTCAGCGTGGTGACCCATGGCGACCGCAGCGCGGACCGCTACAAGGCCTGTCTGACGGGCATTGCCGGGCTGGTGCACACGACCGTGGAGGTGAATCGCTGCGAGGCAAGGCAGGCAGGCGGGCGGGAGTGAATCCTTTCACTGTAGCGGCCCCGGAAGGAGCCGCCAAGGTCATTCGGCAGCGGCATAAAAAAAGCCTGGCTGGTGCTGAAAAGTACTTTTTTCTGTCATCCGTTTTGCTGTATCAACGAAGCCAGACCGTCTGACAGACCAGGGAAGATGCCCCGTGCGTCACGAGTGTCGCCACGGTCTGTCGAATGCGCGCACGCCCGGCGGCTCCGGCCGGCGGCGTGCCCGGACTCTCCCGCCCGGCGCCGGAGAGGATGGCGGTTTCCCGCGGCGGAGCGCTGTATCCGGCATTCCGTCGCCTGCCCCCGGCCAGACAAAGGTGACCGAATATGGATGAACACGGATGCGCCCATCCCACCCAGGCGACCCTCTACGTCCTCGACACCAACATCCTGATCCACGATCCCAACGCCTTGCTGAATTTCCAGGAGCACCACGTCGGCATCCCGATGACGGTGCTCGAGGAGCTGGACAAGCTGAAGACCGGCAAGCACACCGTGGCTGCCGAGTGCCGCCAGGCGATCCGGCTGATCGACCAGGTGCTCGGCGAGGCGACGCCCGAGGAGGTCGAGCAGGGCGTCCCCATCCAGCGCGGCAAGAGCGGTCCCTGCGGCCTGCTGTCGATCCTGATGAGCCGCCGCGACGGGGCTGACGACCGGTTGCCGGGCGACGACAGCAACGACAACCGCATCATCAACCTGGTGGTGGAACTGAAGAAGCGCCAGCCGGACGTGCCGGTGGTGCTGGTCACCAAGGACATCAACATGCGCCTGAAGGCGCGCGCCTGCGGGGTAGCGGCCGAGGACTACCACACCGACCAGCTGATCGACGACGTCAACCTGCTGCCGCGCGGCTACCACAACCTGAGCGGCTCGTTCTGGGACCGGGTGAGCAAGGTGGATACCCGCCAGGACCACGGCCGCGCCTGGCACCGGGTGCAGCTCACCGACAACCTGCCGTCGCTGCACCTCAACGAGTTCATCCTCGACGAGCAGGGCTTCGTCGGCTGGGTCAAGGGCATCAAGGGCGACGAGCTCCTGATCCTCGACCTACACCAGGAGCCGTTGCTGCATCAGGAAGCCTGGGGGCTGCGTCCGCGCGACGTCTACCAGGCGCTGGCGCTGTTCGCCCTGCTCGAGCCGGACATCCACCTGGTCAACCTGACCGGTGCCGCCGGCTCGGGCAAGACCATCCTCGCCCTGGCCGCGGCCATCGAGCAGACCATGGTCAACAAGCGCTACCGGCGGATCATCGCCACCCGCAGCGTGCAGGGGCTGGACGAGGACATCGGCTTCCTGCCCGGCACCGAGGCGGAGAAGATGGAGCCCTGGCTCGGCGCCATCACCGACAACCTGGAGGCGCTGCACATGGACGACGAGAACACCCATGGCAGCGTCGACTACATCCTGCAGAAGGTGCCTCTGCAGTTCAAATCGCTGAACTACATCCGCGGGCGCAGTTTCCAGCAGAGCCTGATCCTCATCGACGAGTGCCAGAACCTCACCCCGCACCAGATGAAGACCATCATCACCCGTGCCGGCAGCGGCTCGAAGGTGGTCTGTCTGGGCAACCTGGCGCAGATCGACACGCCCTACCTGTCGGCCACCAGCTCCGGGCTGACCTACCTCACCGAGCGCTTCAAGGACTTCCGCCACGGCGTGCACATCACCCTGCAGGGGGTGCCGCGCTCGGCCCTGGCCGAGTACGCCGAGGCGAACATGTAGCGGCGCGGCCGCGGGGCGCCCGCCGGCGCTCCCGCGGCTCTGCGGCCGGCAATCGGCCGGGTATACAATGGGCCCCTTTCGTTCCAGGAGGCGCTGCCCATGCTCACCCACCTCGATTCCCAGGGTCATGCCCACATGGTCGACGTCACCGACAAGGCCAATACCGCCCGCGAGGCCGAGGCCGAGGCCTGGGTGCGCATGCTGCCGGAGACCCTGCGGCTGATCCAGCAGGGCGGCCATCCCAAGGGCGACGTGTTCGCTGTGGCGCGCATCGCCGGGATCATGGCGGCGAAGAAGACCCACGAACTGATTCCGCTCTGCCATCCGCTGCTCTTGACCGGCATCAAGGTCGAGCTGAGCGCCGAGGGCGAGGACCGCGTGCGCATCACCGCGCGCTGCAAGCTGGCCGGACAGACCGGCGTGGAGATGGAGGCGCTGACCGCGGCCAGCGTCGCCGCGCTGACCCTCTACGACATGTGCAAGGCGGTGGACCGCGGCATGCTCATCGAACAGATCCGCCTGCTGGAGAAGCGGGGAGGCAAGAGCGGCCACTACCAGGCCGACGCCTGATTCCGACGGAGAGCAGTATTCCCATGATTCACGTGCATTACTTCGCCCGCTACCGCGAGGCGCTCGGCCTCGACGCCGAGCAGCTCGACTGGAGCGAGTCCTTCGCTCGTCTGGACGACCTGCGCCGCCATCTGCTGGCGCGCGGCGGGGACTGGGCGGTGCTCGGCGAGCGCAACCTGATGTGCGCCCGCAACCAGGAGCTCTGCAGTCTGGACGAGCCCTTGGCCGACGGCGACGAGGTCGCCTTCTTCCCCACCGTCACCGGAGGCTGAGATGGGCATTCGGGTACAGGTCGAAGCCTTCGATCCGGGGGCCGAGCTCAACGCACTGCACGCGGCCAACGTCGGGGTCGGCGCGGTGGTCGGTTTCGTCGGCTACGTGCGCGACTTCAACGAGGGCCGCGAGGTCGGTGGGATGTTCCTCGAGCACTATCCGGGGATGACCGAGAAGGCCCTGGGCAAGATCGCCGACGAGGCCGCGCAGCGCTGGCCGCTGCTCCGGCTGGAGATCCTCCACCGCATCGGCCGCCTGGAGCCGGGCGAGCCGATCGTCTTCGTCGGCACCGCCAGCGCCCACCGCCAGGCGGCCTTCGACGCCTGCGCGTTTGTCATGGACTACCTGAAAACCCGCGCGCCGTTCTGGAAGAAGGAGGACACCGGCGAGGGGCCGCGCTGGGTCGAGGGCCGCGACAGCGACCAGGAAGCGGCGCGGCGCTGGTAGGGTGGAAGATGGCTGAAGCCATCCACCCTGGTCCTGCGGCGTTGTCCACCCTGCGAGGCGATCAGGCGTCAGGAGCGCCGCGGCACCGCCTGGAGCAGCTCGGCGGGCGGAATCTCGCAGTCGATCTTGCGGCCGAGCAGCTTCTCGATCGGCGGCAAGGCGAAGGCGTCGTCCTCGCCGGCGAAGCTGATCGAGGTACCGCTGGAGCCGGCGCGGCCGGTGCGGCCGATGCGGTGCACGTAGTCGTCCGGGTCTTCCGGCAGGGTGTAGTTGATCACGTGGCTGACGCCCTCGACGTGGATGCCCCGGCCGGCCACGTCGGTGGCCACCAGCACGCGGATCTGGCCCTCGCGAAAGCCCTCCAGGACCTTGATGCGCTTATGCTGCGGCACGTCGCCGGACATCTGCGCGGCGCTGACGCCGTCCTTGCTCAGGCGCTCCTCGATGCGCCGCACCTCGTCCTTGCGGTTGGCGAACACCATCACCCGTTCCCAGTTGTTGCGGGTCACCAGGTTGTACAGGAGCTTGTACTTGTCGCTGCCGGCCACCGCGTAGACGTGCTGCTCGACGGTGTCGCTGGCGACGTGCTCCGGCTCGATCTCGACGACCGCCGGGTCGACCGTCCACTGCTTGGCCAGGTTCATCACATCTTCAGTGAAGGTCGCCGAGAACAGCAGGGTCTGCCGTTCGCCCTTGTAGGGGGTCTGGCGGATGATCTGCCGCACCTGCGGGATGAAGCCCATGTCGAGCATGCGGTCGGCCTCGTCGAGCACCAGCACCTCGATCATGTCCAGGTGCACCTCGCCGCGCTGGTTGAAGTCCAGCAGGCGGCCGGGGGTGGCCACCAGGATGTCGCAGAACTTCTCCTCCAACTGCTTGAGCTGCTTGTCGAAGTCCATGCCGCCGACGAAGCTCATCACGTTGAGGCCGGTGTAGCGGGTCAGCGCCAGGGCGTCCTTGGCGATCTGCACCACCAGCTCGCGGGTCGGCGCGATGATCAGCGCGCGCGGCTCGCCCATGTAGCGCTCCTTGGGCGGCGGGGTCTGCAGCAGCTGGCTGATGATCGAGATCAGGAAGGCGGCGGTCTTGCCGGTGCCGGTCTGGGCGCGGCCGATGGCATCCTGGCCCTTGAGGGTGTAGCCGAGCACCTGGGCCTGGATCGGCGTGCAGTAGGGGAAGCCGACGTCGTGGATGGCGTGCATCAGCCGCGGGTCGAGGGCGA
The DNA here is from genome assembly GCF_059739045.1 of Azotobacter tropicalis. Taxonomy (NCBI): domain Bacteria; kingdom Pseudomonadati; phylum Pseudomonadota; class Gammaproteobacteria; order Pseudomonadales; family Pseudomonadaceae; genus Azotobacter; species Azotobacter tropicalis. Next base: position 1,886,373 of record NZ_AP046059.1, on the reverse strand, counting down.
AGTCGTGGAAGCGGGTCTTGCCCGGCAGGGGGGCGACGACGAAGTCCTCCAGCGTCCATTCGGTCGCCGGCTTGCTCGGCGGCGGCTCGCGGCGCGGCCGTTCGGCCCTGGGCTTGCCGGCGCTCTTGCGCTCGCCGGCGGGTTTGTCGCCGGCGATCTTCTTGCCCGCGGGCTTGCCTTCGGCGGGGGGGCTTGGTTTTCTGCCGGGGCGGCTTGGGTGGGGTGGCGGGTGCGGTGGAGCGGGGCGCGGGAGCTGGCGTGTCGGCGATGACGGGCGGTTGCGCCGGCTCGCCCATGCCTAGGAGTTTCTTGAGTGCCTTGAGCACGATTATCTCGTCGATGGATGAGGAATGGATTGGCGTCAGTGTAAAGCAAGAGGCCGGTCGGGCGAAGGGTCGCCGGCCTCGAGGCGCCGTGGCGCGTCGGTCAGGGCAGGGTGGCGAGCAGCAGGCGGCGCACGTTGCCGCCCATGATCGCGGCGATCTCGTCCTCGCCGAAGCCGGCGGCGAGCAGACCCTCGGTCAGCATCGGCAGGCCGCTGGCGTCGAAGGCGGTGCGCACGGTGCCGTTGAAGTCCGAACCCAGGGCCACGTGCTCGACGCCGATCAGACCGGCGGTATAGCGGATCGCGTTCACGATGGCCGCCACCGAGCTGTCGCAGACGGCGATATCCCAGAAACCGATGCCGACCAGTCCGCCGTTGGCGGCGATGCGCCGCAACTGGTCGTCGGACAGGTTGCGCGGTCCCGGGCAGGTGCCCTGCACGCCGCCGTGGGAAAACAGCACGGGGCGCGTGGCCATGGCCAGCACCTCGTCGATCACCGCCGGCGAGGCGTGGGCCAGGTCGATCAGCATGCGCTTTTCCTCCAGGCGCGCGACCACCTGGCGGCCGAAGGGGGTGAGGCCGCCCTTGTCCAGGCCGTGGGCCGAGCCGCCCACCTCGTTGTCGAAGTAGTGGGTGATCCCGGCGATGCGAAAGCCGGCGTCGTAGAGCCGGTCGAGGTTCTCCAGACGGCCCTCCAGCGGATGCAGGCCCTCGGTGGCGAGCAGCGCGGCGACCTGGCCGCGGTCGCTCGCGCGCCGCTCGAGGAAACCCTGCAGGTCGGCCCGGCTGCGGATCGGCACCAGGCGCCCGTCGCTGGCGGCGGCCGCCGCGTTCAGCCGTTCGGCCTGGTACAGGGCGCGTTCGAGCAGGCTGCGCCAGGTCGCCGGCGGCCAGCGCTGGAGAATGCTCAGTAGGGTGATGTCGTCGCTGTCGGCGGCGTTGCGCTCCTGGTTCAGCCCGTGCGGGCTCTTGGTCACGGTGGAGAACACCTCCAGGGCGACGTTCCCCTCGAGCAGGCGCGGCAGGTCGCTGTGGCCGTAGCGGGCGCGCTCGAGCGGGTCGCGGTTCCACAGCAGGGCATCGTTGTGCAGGTCGGCGACGAACAGGCGCTTGTGCAGCTGGCGCGCCGCGGCGCTGACCGGGTAGGGCGGCGGGGTGGCGACGGCGTTCAGGCGCCAGTCGATCACCACCGGGGCCAGGAAGAAACCGCTCAGCGCGAGCAGGACGAGCAGGAGCAGGACGATCGACAGTGTGCGCATGACGGCATCCGTGCGGGGCGAAGGGGTCAGCGCGCCAGGCGCTCGGCCAGCCAGAGGCTGATGTCGTGGATTTCCTCGGGGAGCACTTCGTGGCCCATCGGGTAGTCGCGCCATTCCACCGGCACGCCGTGGGCGGCGAGGGCGTCGTGGGCGGCACGGCCGAGGGCCGGCGGCACCACCTCGTCACGGCTGCCGTGCAGATGCAGCACCGGCAGGCGGGCCCGCTCTGCGTCGAGCTCCAGCCGGTTGAAGGTCGGCGCATAGGTGGAGAGCGCCAGCACGCCGGCCAGCGGGCCTTGCCAGCGCAGGAAGGCAGTGTGCAGGACCACCGCGCCGCCCTGCGAGAAGCCTGCGAGGACGATCCGTGCCGGGTCGATGCCGGCGGCGCGCTGCGCCTCGATCAGCGCGATGACCTGGCGCGACGACTCCTCCAGCTGGTCCTCGTCGATGGCCCGGGAGCTCGGGCTCATGGCGAGGATGTCGTACCAGCTGGGCATGCTCCAGCCGCCGTTGATGGTCACCGGCCGGGTCGGCGCCTGCGGCAGGACGAAGCGCACGCCGTTCACGCGGTGCTGCAGGAGGCGGGCGACCGGCTCGAAGTCGTGGCGGTCGGCGCCGAGGCCGTGCAGCCAGATGACGCAAGCGTCGGCGGCGGCCTTCGGTTCGAGGATCAGGGGTTCGGTGATCATGGTGGGCTCCGGGCGATGGTCTGGCGCAAGGGTACACAAGTTTGTTTGCAGCAGCGCGGCAGGGGCGATTGGAGATCCGCCGGATAATCGCCTACCCTCGCCCCAGACACCTTGCCGGCCCATGCCCATGATTGCCCACCAGCCGTTTCCCGTCGCCTGCGGCGCGCCCGTCGTCCTTCCCGACCGTCGTGCGCCGACGGCCTTCCGGCGCCCGGCCGGCCTCGACTTCGGCGACGGCGGGCGATCCGTGGGGGGCCGGGCATGAGTGCGGAACTGTCGCGGCCCTGGTTCGTCTACTTGGTACGCGCCGCCAACGGCGCGCTCTACTGCGGCATCAGCGACGATCCGCATCGGCGCTTCGCCGTGCACCAGAGTGGCCGCGGCGCGCGCTTTTTCCACACCAGCCCGGCCCGCGAACTGGCCTATGTCGAGGCCTGCGCCGACAAGGGCGCCGCCCTGCGCCGCGAGCGGGCGATCAAGCGCCTGGCCAAGCCGGCCAAGGAGGCCCTGGTGGCCGCCGGCGCCGTCGTTCTGGAAAGCTGACTTCACCCCGGAGGAGGTCGCGATGCACGAGCCCGTCCTGCACCATTACCCGAGTTCGCCGTTCGCCGAAAAGGTGCGCCTGATCCTCGGCTTCAAGCAACTGTCCTGGCGCTCGGTAACCATTCCGCGGGTGATGCCCAAGCCCGACCTGCTGGCTCTGACCGGCGGCTACCGGCGTACCCCGGTGCTGCAGGTCGGCGCCGACATCTACTGCGACAGCGCGCTGATCGCCCGGCGTCTGGAGGCGGAGAAGGCCACCCCGGCGCTGTTGCCGGAGGGCCAGGAATTCAATGTCGCCGGCCTTGCCGCCTGGGCCGACGGCCAGCTGTTCCTGCATGCGGCGAGCCTGGCCTTCCAGCCCGAAGCGGTCGCCCAGCGCTTCGCCCAGTCGCCGCCGGGCGAGCTCAAGGCCTTCATCGAGGACCGCGCCGCGCTGTTCAGCGGCGGCGTCTTCGACCGCCTGCCGCTGGAGCAGGCCCGTCAGCAGTGGCCGATCCTGATGGCCTGGCTGGAGCGGCAGCTGGCGCATGCGGACGGCGACTACCTGTTCGGCGAGCCCTCGCTGGCCGACTTCGCGGTGGCCCACCCGCTCTGGCTGCTGCGCGCCATGCCGCTCACCGCCGTGCTGGTCGATGCCTGGCCGGCGGTGGCTCTCTGGCTCGACCGGGTGCTCGACTTCGGCCATGGCTCGTGCAGCGAGCTGTCCGCGGCCGAGGCCATCGAGATCGCCCGCGCGGCGACCCCGGCGCCGCTGCCGGCCGAGGCGGATATCGAGGGAACCAACTGGCGCATTGGCCAGCGGGTGGTCGTCGCCGCCACCGACTACGGCGTCGAGCCGGTGGAGGGCGAACTGCTGCATGCCGGCCTCGAGGAGCTGATCCTGCGCCGCGAGGACCCGCGCGCCGGGCTGCTGCACGTGCACCTGCCGCGCCTGGGGTTCCGCGTCGAGGCGCGCTGAGCCGCGCCCCGGCGGCTATTGCTCCTGGCGGCGCTTGAGCTGGTCCTTCAGCTGGCTCGGCAACTGGCGGATGGTCAGGGTGTCGTGCGCCTCGTCGTACTCGACCCGCGAGCCCAGCAGGTGCGCCTCGAAGCTGATCGACAGGCCCTCGGCGCGCCCGGTGAAGCGGCGGAACTGGTTGAGGGTGCGCTTGTCCGGCGGGATTTCCGGCGCCAGGCCGTAGTCCTTGTTGCGGATGTGCTCGTAGAAGGCCCGCGGGCGTTCCTCGTCGATCAGCCCGGACAGCTCCTCCAGGGCGATCGGTGCGCCGAGGCGGGCCTGGGCGCTGGCGTAGTCGACCAGTGCGCTGGTCTTCTCGCGGGCCTCTTCCTCGGCCAGGTCCTCGTTCTCGACGAAGTCGCTGAAGGCCTTGAGCAGGGTGCGCGTCTCGCCGGGCGCATCGACGCCCTCGCGGCAGCCGATGAAGTCGCGGAAGTAGTCCGAGACCTTCTTGCCGTTCTTGCCCTTGATGAAGGAGATGTACTGCTTCGACTGCTTGTTGTTCTGCCACTCGGAGATATTGATCCGCGCCGCCAGGTGCAGCTGGGCGAGGTCCAGGTGCTTGGCCGGCGCGACATCGAGGCTGTCGGTGACGGCCACCCCCTCGCTGTGGTGGAGCAGGGCGATGGCCAGGTACTCGGTCATGCCCTGCTGGTAGTGGGCGAACAGCACGTGGCCGCCGGTGGACAGGTTGGACTCCTCCATCAGCGTCTTCAGGTGCTCCACGGCCTGGCGGCTGAAGGCGGCGAAGTCGCTGCCGCCCTCCAGGTAGGCGCTCAGCCAGCCGCTGAAGGGGTAGGCGCCGGATTCCTCCTGGAACAGCCCCCAGGCCTTGCCCTGCTTGGCGTTGTAGCTGTCGTTGAGGTCGGCGAGCAGGTTCTCCAGGGCCTGCGAATCGGCCAGCGTCGAATCGCGGGCATATAGCACGGCGGGGTTGCCGTCGGGTTTCTTCTCGATCAGGTGAACGATGCAGTGGCGTATCGGCACGGCGGTCTCGGGCAGTGGAGGAAGGGACGCGGAAGTTTACCCGAGGTGCGCGGCGCTGCTCCGGCAAAAGCGCCCGGTCGTCGATGGCGGATGGCGGATGGCGGATGGCGGATGGCGGGGTGCGGGTTCGGCCTGCCCTATAGAAGCACGCAGGCGGGTCGTGCAAAGAGCGAAGCCCGCGTCCTGCGGGCTTTTCGCGGTCTGGCTAGCGTCTTTTCTTCCGGCTCGCCGCCCGTTCCAGCTGCTGCAGGTGATGCCAGGCCTGCTCCTGTGCGGCAGCTTCCTGGCGGGCCCACAGGTCGTCCGGCGTGCCGTCGAGACGATGCGACGCCCTCGCTCGCATCCAGTGATGCAGATACAGCTTCCTGGCAATCAAGGCGCAGCCCAGTAGGGCAAGGACAAGAGTGGTGCTGATCGTGAACATCGTTCGCTCTCCATGTCGGGATGTTCTGTAACTGTAGCAGGTGGTCGCCGCTCGTCAGGCGAAGGGGCGAGGGAGAGGCGCAGGGCCGGGGCTCCGCCGGCCCTCTCTCCGGCGGGAGGAGGGCGTGGCGGTGCGGGGTCAGAGGGAGGTTTCGGCAAGGTCCAGGTAGCGCAATCTCTCGACCAGCGCCGGCAGTTCGCGCATGTCGTGCAGCAGGTGCTCGACCCCCAATTCGCGCAGGATCTCGCCCTGCTCGGGCGGAATGTGGCTGGCGCCGAGGAAGCCGATCACCTGCATGCCGGCGGTGAGGGCGGCGGTGGCTCCGGTAGCGCTGTCTTCGACGACCAGGCAACGCTGCGGGTCCACGCCTGCCGTGCTGGCCGCCAGCAGGTAGATGTCCGGTGCCGGCTTGGGGCGCCTGACCCGATCGGCGCTGAACACGCCCACGTCGACCCGCCCGGTCAGCCCGGTGCGTTCCAGCGCGTGGCGCACCGCCTCGTGCTGGCTGTTCGAGGCGATCGCCAGCGGCAGGTCGATGGCATGGAGTGCCTCGCGCACGCCGGCGATCGCCTGCACTTCGGCACGGATGATCGTCTCGGCGCGGCGGCGCACGTTGGGATGGAAGTCGGCCGGCAGGTCGAGGCCGAAATGCGCGGCGACCCGGGCGATGATGTCGCGGCTCTGCAGGCCGAAGGTGCCGGCCAGCTGCACGTCCAGCTCATGTTCCGGCACCAGCGCGGCGAGCGCCTCGCGGATCACGCGGCCGGTGATGATTTCGCTGTCGATCAGCACGCCGTCGCAATCGCAGATCAACAGGTCGATATGGCTGGTTCGGGTCATATACGCGGGCCTCTTCATTAAGTTTGTTTTGCAGGATTCGAAGACGATCCACGCATATAACCCGGCCAGGGGGGCAGCGCGCAAGGTTCGGGAGACGGCAGGGCGGCGAGTTCACTGCGGCCGCAGCGTTTCCCCGGGCGGCGGTTCCTCGCCGGCGAGCCCGCGCAGCCGTTCGATCATGTAGTGCACGTGCAGGTGCAGGGTGTACAGCTCGTGGGAGAAAGACAGCGGTAGCTCGACCCGGCCGAGGCGTTTCTCCATCTCCTCGAGCCGGGCGATTTCCTCCGCCTCGTGGCCGCGGATGCTGCCGTCGTGGATGCGCGCGTCGATCTCGTGCAGATGCCGGTACCAGCGGTAGGTCCGCGCGCGCATGCGCCACTCGTAGAGCGGCGAGACCAGCTTGCCGAGCGGCAGCAGGATGGCGAGGGCGGGGATCAGCAGCACGATGTAGCGGTCGATCACCGAGGCGATGCGAAACGGCAGGAAGCGCTGCAGGTAGGGCAGGCCGGTGCGGTAGTAGCTGTCGGCCTCCTTGGTCAGGGGAAAGCTGCTCGGCTCGGGGCGCGGGAAGCTGTCCGGCGGGTCGAGCAGGCTGCCCGGCTGCAGGATCCGCCGCGCGCTTTCCAGCAGCAGCGGCGTCAGCGCCGGATGCAGGCTGCGGTTGGCGACCAGGGTGGCCATCGGCGACAGCAGGGTGAGCGGCCGGTCGGGGCTGTTGCTGGCCAGATCGAGCACGCCCTCCGGCAGGGGCAGCGCCTTGAGGAAGGGAAAATGCGCCTGGTAGGCCTCGGCGCGGCGCAGGTCGGCCAGGCGCAGGGCGGGATTGAGCGCCAGCGCCTGGATCAGGGGATTTCCCGGCGGACCGACGAAGAAGGCCGCCTCCAGATGGCCGTCGTCCAGGGCGGCGCTCGCCTGCCGGCCGCCCAGCGCCAGCCAGCCCGGCTCCCGGGCCAGGCCGTTGGCGGCGAGGAGGGCGAGGACCACCGCCTGGGTGCCGCTGCCGTCCTGGCCGATGCCGACCCGCTTGCCGCGCAGCTCGGTCAGCTCGCGGATGTCGAGGCCGTAGCGCTGGAACAGCCACAGCGGTTCCTGGTAGAGCGCGCCGAGCCCGTGCAGGCGGCGGCGCTCCTCCGCCGTCAGCTGCTGCTCGGTGCCGCTCTGCACCAGGGCGATCTGCACCTCGCTGTCCGGGGCGAGCAGGCGCCGGAGGTTGTCCGGCGAACCGGCCGTGGCGACCAGCTCCAGCTCGATGCCTTCCTCGGCCAGGCGGGCCTTCAGGCGCTCGCCGAAGGCCTGGTAGCCGCCGCCCTCGGGACCGGTGGCCAGGCTCAGGCGGGTCGGCGGGGCCGGATCGATGGCCAGGACGAACAGGACGCCGATCAGCAGCAGGATGGGGATCAGCCAGAGATTGGCCTTGAGGTAGATCTTCAGGTCGTGCAGGCGGGTCATGGGCGGCTACCGTGGCAACGGGATGCACTGTCCCTGTCCATCACCATAGCCAAGTCGCCGGCTGGGTGCCGTTCAGCGTACCCACGCCGGGCGGGCGGCGAAGGCCTCGACCAGGTAGTCGAGCATCGCCCGGACCTTGGCCGGCGGGCGGCGCTCGGGCGGGTAGAGGGCATGGATGCCGCCCAAGGGATGCGGCGGATGGTCGAGCTCCAGGGGCACCAATTCGCCGCGCTCGAGGGCTTCGGCGACGATGAACAGCGGCTGGTAGATCAGCCCCTGGCCGCCGAGCGCGGCGGCCAGCAGGGCCTCGCCGTTGTTCGCCGCCAGGTCGCCGGAAACCGCCACGCGCACGCTGCCGTCGCGGCCGAAGGCCCATTCCCGGCTGCCGCCCCAGGACGACAGCGTATAGCCCAGACAGTTGTGCTGGCCGAGATCGGCGACCCGCCGCGGCACCCCGCGCCGGTCGAGATAGTCCGGCGCGGCGCAGACCAGCGTCGGGCAGTCGCCGAGGCGGCGCGCCTGCAGCGGACTGTCGGCGAGCCGGCCGACGCGCACGGCCAGGTCCCAGCGGCCCTCGAGAAGATCGACCTGGCTGTCGGTCAGACCCAGCTCGATGCGCACTGCCGGATGGCGGCGGGTGAAGGCCGGCAGCAGCGGGGCGATGAAGCGGTTACCGAAGCTCAGCGGCACGTTCATGCGCAGCAGGCCGCTGGCCTCGACCCGCTGCGAGAGCAGCGCCGCCTCGGCCTCGTCGAGTTCGCCGAGGAGGCGCTGGCAGGTCTCCAGGTACTGGCTGCCGGCGTCGGTGAGGACCAGGCGCCGGGTGCTGCGCTGGAACAGCTTGAGGCTGAGGCGCCGCTCCAGGGCGTCCACGTGCTTGGTCGCCATGGCCGGCGACATCTCCAGCCGGCGGGCGGCGGCGGACAGGCTGCCGGCGCTGGCGGCACGGACGAAGACGCGCATGCCGGTGATGCGGTCGAGCATGGTCATTTCCTACCCTTAGTGAGAATTGCTGCTGCGGATTGGCAGATTATCCGTTGCCAGGCGCAGGTCCATACTCCTTGCCACTTACCGCTTAGGAGCCCGCCCATGTCCGCCCGCGAAGCCATCCAGCCGACCCTGTTCGTGCCCCACGGCGCCGGTCCCTGCTTCTTCATGGACTGGAATCCGCCGGATGCCTGGAATGCCATGGCCGCCTTCCTGCGCGGAGTCGCCGGCACGCTGCCACAGCCGCCACGGGCGATCCTGATGGTCTCGGCACACTGGCTGGAGCCGGCGTTCGCGGTTACCGGCGCCCGCCAGCCAGGACTGATCTACGACTACTACGGCTTTCCGCTGCACACTTACGAGCTGCGTTATTCCGCGCCCGGCGATCCGGCGCTGGCCGCCCGGGTCGCCGGCCTGCTCGGCGCGGCCGGTTTGCCCTGCAGTCAGGATGCGCTGCGCGGCTTCGACCACGGCACGTTCATCCCGCTGAAGCTGATGTTCCCCACCGCCGACATCCCGGTGGTGCAGCTGTCGCTGCGCAGCGACCTGGATCCTGCCGCGCACCTCGCGGCCGGCCGCGCGCTGGCGCCGCTGCGCGAGGAGGGCGTGCTGATCGTCGGCAGCGGCATGAGCTTCCACAACATGCGCGGCTACGGCGATCCGCGCTTCGGTCCGCTGTCCGACGAGTTCGACCGCTGGCTGAGCGCCTCGGTGGAGGCCGCGCCGGCCGAGCGCGCGGCGCGTCTGGCGCATTGGGAGGCGGCGCCGGCGGCGCGGCTCTGCCATCCGCCGCGCGCCGAGGAGCACCTGCTGCCGCTCATGGTGGTCGCCGGCGCGGCGGCCGACGGACGCGGCCGGCGGGTGTTCTCCGACCGGGTGATGGAAACCACCCTGTCGGCCTTCCGTTTCGACTAACCGCACCGACAACAAGGAGCTTCCCATGATCATCGATCTGTCCGGCAAGACCGCCCTGGTCACCGGCTCCACCAGCGGCATCGGCCTGGCCATCGCCCGCGGGCTGGCCGAGGCCGGCGCCACCGTGGTCGTCAACGGCCGCGAGCAGGCCCGGGTCGACGCGGCCCTGGCGCAGCTGCGCGACACCCAAGGCGGCGCCTCGGCCCGCGGCGTGGCCGGCGACCTGGGCACGGCCGCCGGCTGCCAGGCGCTGATCGCCGCCGAGCCGGAGGCCGACATCCTGGTCAACAACCTCGGCATCTACGGCGCCAAGGAGTTCTTCGAGCTCGGCGACGAGGACTGGGAGGAGATCTTCCAGGTCAACGTGATGAGCGGCATCCGCCTGTCGCGCCATTACGCCCGGGGCATGCAGGCCCGCGGCTGGGGGCGTATCCAGTTCATCTCCAGCGAGTCGGCGCTGAACATTCCCGGCGAGATGGTCCACTACGGGGTCAGCAAGACGGCGCTGCAGGGCGTCTCGCGCGGCCTGGCCAAGGTGCTGGCCGGCAGCGGGGTGACGGTCAACAGCATCCTGCCGGGGCCGACCCGCACCGAGGGGGTGATCGCCTTCATCGCCGAGCTGGCCCGCCAAGAGGGCGTCACCCCGGAGGAAATGGAGCGGCTGTTCATCCAGCGCCATCGCCCGTCGAGCCTGCTGCGGCGCTTCGCCGAGCCGGCGGAGGTCGCCCACCTGTGCGTCTACGCCGCCTCGCCGCAGGCCAGCGCCACCACCGGCGCGGCGCTGCGCGTGGAAGGCGGGATCGTCGAGAGCATCGCCTGACATTCACCGCTGGCCGGCGCGCCCGGCCGACCTGCCGAGGAGTACCGCCATGGCCGTTTCATCCGCCCGCATCGCCACCCAGGACCCGCCCCGCCTGATCCGGCGCCTGTGCAAGCACTGGGCGCACAAGTTTCCCGTCAGCCTCGACGAGCGGCAGGGCGAGATCCGGCTGCCCTTGGGGCACTGCCTGCTGCAGGCGGGCGACGGGCAACTGGAGATCCGCCTGCAGGCGAGCGACGCCGAGCAGGTCCAGCGTTTCCAGCAGGTGGTCGCCGAGCACCTGCAGCGCATGGCCGGCGACGAAACGCTGGACTTCGCCTGGCGCGACGACGAGGTCCGGCAGCACACGGCCGACTGATAGCGGACAGGCGCATTCGGGCTTGCCAGTCAGGGCGGGGAGGTGCCAAGGTGCCCCGCCTTTTTCCGGACGACGGACCGCCATGCGCCTCCTGCACACCTCCGACTGGCATCTCGGCCAGCACTTCATGGGCAAGACCCGCCAGGCCGAGCACCAGGCCTTCTGCGCCTGGCTGATCGAGCAGGTGCGCGAGCACGCGGTCGACGCGCTGATCGTCGCCGGCGATGTGTTCGACAGCGGTGCGCCGCCCAGCTATGCCGCGAGCAGTACAACCGCTTCATCGTCGCGCTGCGCGAGACCGGCGCGCGGCTGGTGGTGCTCGGCGGCAACCACGACTCGGTGGCCATGCTTGGCGAATCGCGCGACCTGCTGGCCTGCCTGGACACCTGGGTGATCCCGGGAGTGGCGGCGGACCCGGCCGAGCAGCTCCTGGTGCTGCCGCGGCGCGACGGCTCGCCGGGGGCGTTGCTCTGCGCGATCCCCTTCATCCGCCCGCGCGACGTGCTGAAAAGCGAGGCCGGGCAGAGTGCCGGCGACAAGCTGCAGGCGCTGCAGGCGGCGATCCGCGAACATTACCGGGCGCTGTTCGCCCTCGCCGAGGCGCGCCGTGCGGAGCCGGGCGGCACCCTGCCGATCGTCGCCACGGGGCACCTGACCACCGTCGGCGCCAGCGCCAGCGAGTCGGTGCGGGAGATCTACGTCGGCAGTCTGGAGGCCTTTCCCAGCGACGCCTTCCCGCCGGCGGCCTACATCGCTCTCGGCCACATCCATCGCCCGCAGAAGGTCGGCGGACGGGAGCACATCCGCTACAGCGGCTCGCCGATCCCGCTGTCCTTCGACGAGGCGCGCCAGCAGAAGGAAGTGCTGCTGGTCGACCTGCACGCGGACGGCCTCGAGGCGGTGACGCCGCTGCCGGTGCCCCGTTTCCAGCCGCTGGTCGCGCTGCGCGGCGCCCTTGCCGAGTTGGCTGGCGCCATCGCCGAGGCGGCCGCGCAGGGCAGCGCCGAGTGTCCGGTGTGGCTGGAGGTGCAGGTCGCCACCGACGAGCACCTGCCCGATCTGCCGGCGCGCATCGCCGCCCTCTGCGTGGGGCTGCCGGTGGAGGTGCTGCGCATCCGCCGCGAGCGCGGCGGTGCCGCCGCCCGCCTGCAGCGCGAGGCGCAGGAAACCCTCGACGACTTGCACCCCGAAGAGGTGTTCGAGCAGCGCCTGGCCGGCGAGGCGCTGGACGAGGCGCTGGCCGGGCGCCTGCGCGGCCTGCACCGCCAGGTGCTCGACGAGCTGCGGGAGGAGCGGACATGAAGATCCTCAGCCTGCGCCTGAAGAACCTCAACTCGCTGAAGGGCGAGTGGAAGATCGATTTCCGCGAAGCGCCGTTCAAGGACAACGGCCTGTTCGCCATCACCGGGCCGACCGGCGCCGGCAAGACCACCCTGCTCGACGCCATCTGCCTGGCCCTCTACCACTGCACGCCGCGCATGGACAAGGTTTCCAAGGAAGCCAACGAGCTGATGACCCGGCACACCGCCGAGTGCCTGGCCGAGGTGGAGTTCGAGGTCAAGGGGCAGGGCTACCGGGCCTTCTGGAGCCAGCGCCGTGCCCGCGACAAGGCCGATGGCACCTTGCAAGCTCCGAAAGTGGAGCTGGCCGCAGCGGACGGCACCATCCTCGCCGACAAGGTCGGCGACAAGCTTGCCCGGATCGAGGCGCTCACCGGCCTCGACTTCGCGCGCTTCACCCGTTCCATGCTGCTCGCCCAGGGCGGTTTCGCCGCCTTCCTCGAGGCCGACGCGAAGAGCCGCGCCGAACTGCTCGAACAGCTCACCGGCACCGAGATCTACGGGCAGATCTCCGGCGGGTCTATGCCCATGCCAAGCAGGCCGAAGAGGCGCTCGAACTGCTCAAGGCCAAGGCCGGCGGCGTCGAGTTGCTCGACGAGGGGCAACGCGCCGAGCTGCTCGCCGAAGCCGCCGACCTGACCGACCGGGAAGCGCCGCTGCGGGCGCGCCACGATGAGTTGCAGGCGCAGCGCCAGTGGCTGGATCGCCTGGCCCAGGCCGAAGCCCATCAGGCGCAGGCCGGCGAAAACTGCCGGGCAGCCGAGCAGGCTTTGGGCGAGGCTGCGCCGCAGCTGGCCCGGCTGGCCGCCGGCGAGCCGGCACTGCGCCTGCAACCGGCTTATCAGGCCTGGCTGCAGGCCCGCCAGCAACTGCAGCAGAGCGAGCGCAGCCGCGAGCTGATCCTCGGCGAGCGCCAGCAGGCTGTGGCGGAAGTCGGCCTGCGGCTGTGGCAGGCCAGCCAGGCTGCCGGACAGATCGCCGAGGCCGCCCGCGCCAAGGAGTCCGTCCTGCGCCGGCAGCAGCAGGAACTGCAGGAGCGCCTGGCTGCGCAGCCGCGGCATGCCGGGCTGGGGGAATGCCTCGCTGCCTGGCGTGGGCAGTTCGAGCGGCGCCGGCAGGAGCTTGCGGCAATCGGCGAGGCCGGACGCAAGCGGCAACGCTACCAGGCGGCGCTGGCCGAGCTGGTGGCGCAGGAGCAGGCCGCCGCGCTCGCGCAGCGCGATGGGCAGGCGGCGCTGGCGGCCGCACGCGACGGTGAGCGCCTGGCTTCGGCGCAGCTCGATGCGCTGCTGCAGGGCTGCGCGGAGAACGAGTTGCGCGCGCAATGGCAAGGTCTGCACGAGCAGCAGCAGGCGCTGGTCCAGTTGCAGGAGATCGAGCGGCAGCGCCGGCGCCTCGCGGAGCGTCTCGAACCGATGGCCGCCGAACAGGCGACTCTGCTGCAGCGACAAGGCCAGTTTCGCCACCAGGGCGAGCGGTTGCGCCAGCGTTGCGACGAGCTGAAGGCGCAGGTTGCCGACAAGCTCCGGCTGCAGGCCCAGGAGCGTCGTATCCAGGAGCTGGAGGTTTATCGTCGCCAGCTGCAGCCGGATGAGGCTTGTCCGTTGTGCGGTTCCTGCGAGCATCCGGCGATCACGGCCTATCAGGCGCTGGACCTGTCGCAGACCGAGCGCGAATTACAGGCCTGTCAGGTCGAATTGGAGCATTGCCAGGCCGAGGCCAACGAAACGGATCGGGCACTGGCGAGCGTCACGGCACGGCTCGAACAACTGGCCTTGCAAGAGGGTGATGTGCGGGGCGAGTCGGGCGAACTGGCCGAGCGTTGGCGCCAGGGCTGCCGGACGCTGGGGAGCGAGCTGGCCGACGCCGCCGCGCTGGCCGATTACCGCAGCCGGCAGGACGAGCGGCTGCAGGCCATGACCCGTCGCCTTGAGCGTCTGGATGCCGCCAAGGCGGAGCAGGAGCGGGCACGCCAGGCTCGTGAGCGCTGGGACAAGTGCTGTGCCGAGCGAGAGCAGGCCATCGCTGTGCTGGCCCAGCGCCAGTGCAATGGCCGCGAGCTGCTGCAGGAGCTGGACGGGCAATTGGCGACGCTGCGCGGCCGGCTGGCGCATCTCGAACAGGCTCTGACCGTCGAGCTGCAGGCTTTCGGTCATGCGCTGCCGGAGGATGACGGCGAGCGCTGGCTCGTCGCCCGCGAGGCCGAGTGGCAAGCTTGGCAGGCGGACCAGGAGCGGCTGCGGCAGCTGGAGTCCAGTCTGGCGCTCCAGGGCCGCGCGGTCGAGAGCGGCGAGGTGCAGGCCGCGTTCTGGCAACAGCGCTGGCAGGCGCTCGGCGAGGCCGGGCGGTCGCCGCTGGCGGTCGACGAGCCGCAGGCGGCGCTGGACGAGGCGGAGGCCGCTCTGCAGGCGGCGCGGCGCTCGGTCGACGAACTGGGCGGTCGGCTGCAGTCGCTGGACGAGGCGCTGCAGGGGCAGCGCCGGCAACTCGGGGCCTGCACCAGCGACTGGCTGACGCAACTGGCGCAGAGTCCCTTCGCCGACGAAGCGGCCTTTCTCGCCGCGCGGCTCGATGAGGCCGAGCACACCGGGTTGCAGGCCCTCAGGGGCCGCCTGGAGCGGGCGCAGACCGAGGCCCTGGCCTTGCGCGTTGCCGCCGAGCAGGCGCTGGCCGAGTTGCGTGCCTCGCCGGCCACCGAGTTGTCTGCCGGCGAGCTGGCGGCGCAGCTGCAGGCGCTGGTCGAGCAGCTCAGGAGCCTGGCCCAGCGCCAGGGCGAGATCCGCGCCACACTGTCCGCCGACGACGAACGCCGGCAAAGCCGGCAGGCGCTGTTCGCCGAGATCGAGCAGCGTCAGGGCGAGTACGACCTCTGGCAGCACCTCAACGGGCTGATCGGGTCGAAGGAGGGCGATAAGTACCGCAAGTTCGCCCAGGGCCTGACCCTCGACCACCTGATCTGGCTGGCCAACCGCCAGCTGGTGCGCCTGCTCGGCCGCTACCAGCTGGCGCGCCGGGCCGGCGGCGAGCTGGAGCTGGAGGTGGTCGACACCTGGCAGGGCGACGCGGCCCGCGACACCCGTACCCTGTCCGGCGGCGAGAGCTTCCTGGTCAGCCTGGCGCTGGCGCTGGCGCTGTCCGATCTGGTCAGCCACAAGACCAGCATCGACTCGCTGTTCCTCGACGAGGGGTTCGGCACCCTCGACGGCGAAACCCTGGAGATCGCCCTGGATGCCCTGGACAGCCTCAACGCCAGCGGCAAGACCATCGGCGTGATCAGCCACGTCGAGGCCCTCAAGGAGCGCATTCCGGTGCAGCTCAAGGTGAGCAAAGGGGTGGGCCTGGGCTACAGCAGCCTGGAAAGGCGCTTTGCCGTGCCCTGAGTCAGTTTCTACGTAAATGGCATCAAATATGCTTAATGCCGGCCCGGTCCTGCAAATCGGCGGGGCCGGCCGGTTTGTCGCACCAGCAGCGTGCACTGGCCGCCCTGTCGCGGAACCGTAACCAATTTTCTGTAAATAGCTGCCATCGCAAAGCGGAGCCCTGTGGTATGTCCACCCTGACCGAACTCGTCCAACAGATCGCCCAACTCTATCCCCTGGAGGACAAGCGGGTCGGCAAGCGCTATCGCGTGGTCGACGAACTGGCCGGGATGACCGAACTGGAGGAGGTCGGCGGTGCGCCGCGCTACATCCGCACCGCCGAGCTGAAGGACCGCCGCCTGTGGGCCCATGCCGCCGACAGCTGGCCCGAGCGGCGCCGGCGCGGCACCCAGCGCTGACCGCTCAGGCCGGGAGCGGCTGCAGCAGCATGCGGGTGATCCGCCGCTCCTTCACTTCGCTGACCTTCAGCCGCCAGCCGCGATAGGTCAGCTCGTCGCCGGTCGCCGGCAGGCGGTCGAGCAGGCTCATGGCCAGGCCCGCCAGGGTCTGGTAGTCGTCGGTGGCCTGGGCCTGGAAGCCCAGGCGCCGGCCGAGCAGCGCCAGGCCGATGGCGCCGCTGACTTCGTAGACGCCGTCGCGCTCGATCACGTCCGGCCCCTGCATCTCGCTGGCATCCGGCAGTTCGCCGGCGATCGCCTCGAGGATGTCGGTGAGGGTCAGCAGGCCCTCGAAATGGCCGAACTCGTTGACCACGAAGGCCACGTGGGTCGAGGCCTGGCGCATCTGTTCGACGGCGTTGAGCACCGAGCAGCCGTCCGGCAGGTTGAGCGGCTGGCGCACCAGCCGCTCGATGTCCGGATGCTCGTCCTGCAGCAGCGCGCGCAGCAGTTCCTTCTTGTGCACGTAGCCCAGCGGCTCGTCGATGGCGGCGGTGCGTGCCACCACCAGCCGCGAGTGGGCTGAGTCGAGCAGCTGCCGGCGGATCTGCGCCTCGTCGGCGTCGAGGGCGATGTGGTCGACCTGCATGCGGTCGGTCATCGCGCTGGCGATGGGCCGCTCGGCCAGGTGCAGCACGCCGCTGATCATCACCCGTTCGCGGCGGCCGAACAGCGCGGTGCCGGCCTCGTCGCCCTTGAGCATGTCGGCGATCTCCTCGCCGACCTCCTCGGCTTCCAGCCGCTGCCCGCCGAGCAGGCGCAGCACCGCGTGGGCGGTGCGCTCACGCAGCGTGTGCCGGCCCTGCAACTGCTTCTTGCGGCGCCAGCGGGCGAGCTGGTTGAACAGCTCGATGAGGATCGAGAAGCCGATCGCCGCGTACAGGTAGCCCTTGGGAATATGGAAGCCCAGGCCTTCCGCGGTGAGGCTGAGGCCGATCATCAGCAGAAAGCCCAGGCACAGCATGATCACCGTGGGGTGGGCGTTGACGAAGGCGGTCAGCGGCTTGCTGGCGACGATCATCAGGCCGATGGAGATCACCACGGCGAGCATCATCACTCCCAGCTGCTCGACCATGCCGACGGCGGTGATCACCGCGTCCAGGGAGAACACCGCGTCGAGCACCACGATCTGCGCCACCACCGGCCAGAAGCGGGCGTAGGTCCGGCTGCCGGACTGGATATGGGCATGGCCTTCGAGGCGCTCGTGCAGCTCCATGGTGGCCTTGAACAGCAGGAACAGGCCGCCGAACAGCATGATCAGGTCGCGCCCGGAGAAGCTCTTGCCGAACAGCGCGAGCAGCGGCTCGGTCAGGGTCACCAGCCAGGAGATGCTGGCCAGCAGGCCCAGGCGCATGAGCAGCGCCAGCGACAGGCCGATGATCCGCGCGCGGTCGCGCTGCTCGGGCGGCAGCTTGTCGGCGAGGATGGCGATGAAGACCAGATTGTCGATGCCGAGCACGATCTCCAGCACGATCAGGGTCAGAAGACCCAGCCAGGCCGTGGGGTCAGCCAGCCATTCCATGGGCGGTCACCTTTTTCGTTGTGGAGGAGACGGGGCGTCTGCGGTCTTCCGGCACGGGAGTGGGAAGCGCGGGCGCGAGGACTGTGGCAGGAGAATGGAGCGGGGCCGGTCCGGTGCGGAGGTGCGTTCCGGGTGGGCGGAGCGCTTGACGACAAGTGGGGTCCATGAACGACCGATGGATGAGAAAGAGCGCTTCATGTTACGGCAGCGCCGCGGTGCCGCTAAGCGTGCAAACGTAACCGTTTTTTAAGGGCAGGCATCGGCACAACCACGGCAGCGCGGCTGCAAAGGCCCGTATTTCCGGTCGGAGGCCTTCTTCATCTCGGCGTGAAGCGGTCCGCTGCTGATACGCACTCGATGAGGCGAGGTTTCTCGTACGGGGGCAATCGCAGGCGCGTTGCCGGATGCGGTTGCGCCGGGTAGGCGTCTGTCGTGCCAAGGGCTTGTTGACCCGGTCAGAAGCGGTTAAAGCGTCTATCCCCACCCTGGGCTATATGAGCCGTCAGCGTCCCGGTATTCGCCGAGAAAATGTAAGTCTTTGGGCTTATCGATTCCGTTGCGTTCAATGGATTGCGATTTGAAATTATAGGTTCGGTATCAGTGCCTGCATTCCACGAAAGAACTTCATCGGACGCAATTATCTGCCAGGGGCGGACTCTCGGCCGGCCTTGTCGTCGAAAATTATGCCGTACGGTTAATTGGAGCTTTTCTCGATCATGGAAGTAAATAGATTGAGGTTTGGCATAAAGGGAAGCTTCAAGATTATCAAAGGAAAGGTTCGTGGTCTTTTATCTGTCAAGTTGGTTGGCAGGGCTGACTGATTATCGATATATGTTGGTTTGTTCGTATGCTAAAGCGTACGCAGCTCTTAGGTGCTCTTCTCACCACTCGAGCAGTGGATTTTCTATAAGCCGATATTTCAGTGTGTTCCGCTGTGAGGGCACTATGTTCTCATGGGCTTGGGGCCATACAGGGCCTGGGGGGCGTCGGTCATAACGCATGCAGAACTGGCCCGGCATGAAGGCGCTCTCTCCACCAATGCCGCGCATCCTGGCAGGCTGCATGCTTTTGGCCTGCAGAGCAGATATGTGTGTATGTATATTCGTTTTTGAAACTTGCAGCTAGAGTCAATGAGGAATGCTGCTCGAGTGTTCGAGAGCCAAACAGCAGCATTCACAAATAAAATGTCAGATTGACAATATTCGTAAACTTCCCGGTCTTTGGAGTCGTAACTTCTACATTTTTTGAAAGCGTGATGAGGCTATCATGGAAAGCGTGCAACAGAATGGCTATGTCACTCGGCTACGCCGCAAACTGCAACAGGTGGGGCCTGCTCATACTCTTCATTTGCTGCTGATGAAAGGCATCAATCATCTGGCTTTGTTCAAAATTTTGCGCGGCATTCTGCTGCTCAAGGTCGATCCGGCGTTCCTCGTTTGTCCGGCTAGTTACACGCCGGGCTTTCTCGACGAGAAACAGCTGCGCCACTTCGCCCGCGACCCGCAGAACGAACTCGACGGCCGCTTTCTCGACGAGGCCCTGGCCAAGGGCGATCGCTGCTATGCGATCCTCGATGGTGAGAATCTGGCCGCCTACGGCTGGTATTCGCGCCAGCCGACCCGCATCAATCCGCCGGACATGCTGCTCGATTTCGACCCGGATTATGTCTACATGTACAAGGGGCTGACCAACCCCCGCTATCGCGGGCAGCGCTTGCACGCCATCGGCATGAACCGGGCGCTGCAGTGTTATATGGAGGAGGGCGCACGGGGGATCGTTTCCTATGTCGAGTCGACCAACCTCGACTCGCTCAAATCCTGCTTCCGCCTGGGCTACCAGGCGTTCGGCTCGATCTACCTGTTGCGCCTCTTCGGTCACAACCTGTGCCTGTACAGCCCTGCCTGCCGCCGCTATCGATTCGCCTTGCGTCATGAGGCGCCGATGCCAAGCGACGACGGGCGTGTCCGTGAAGTGTAAGGCGCTGCCTCCGCTCGCCGGGCGCCGTTGCCGTGCCGTCGGCAGCGCGGGTGGGTCGAGCAGGGTCAGGCCTGGACAGGTCCTTGGTGTGCGGCCTTCCAGCGTTCGTCCCGCCAGCGCCGGCGAGTTTCGGCGGCGAGGAAGGTCCAGGCGATGAAGCGGCTCTGCTTCTGTCCTTGGGCCATGGGCACGACACGCACTTCGCAGGCTCCGGCTTTTTTCAGCGCGGCTTGGGCGGCAGGCAGGTTGGCGACCTTGGAGATCAGGCTGCTGAACCAGCAGACCTGTCCGGCGAACCCTGCGCTTTCTTCGATCATCCGCCCGACGAAGGCGGCCTCGCCACCGGGGCAGTGCAGCTCGGCACCCTGGCCGCCGAAGTTCAGCAGCGGCAGCTTGCGCCTGGGATCGAGCTTGCCGAGGTTGCGCCACTTGCGCTGGCTGCCACGGGTGGCGTCCTCGGCCGTGGCATGGAAGGGCGGGTTGCAGAGGCTCAGGTCGAAGCGCTCGTCGGCTTGCAGCAGGCCCTGGAAGATGTGCGCCGGATCGGCCTGGCGGCGCAGCCGGACGGCGCCTTCCAAACCATTGGCGCGGACGATGGTCTCGGCCGAGGCCAGGGCGATCGGGTCGATGTCGGCGCCGAGAAAGCGCCAGCCGTACTCGCGATGGCCGATCAGCGGGTAGATGCAATTGGCGCCGACCCCGATGTCCAGCACCTGCAGGGCCGCGCCGCGCGGAATGTTGCCGCCGTGCTCGGCGGCCAGGAGGTCGGCCAGGCCGTGCAGATAGTCGGCGCGGCCGGGAATCGGCGGGCACAGGTAGCCGGGCGGGATGTCCCAGTGGCGGATGCCGTAATGGTCGGCGAGCAGCGCGCGATTGAGGGCCTTCACCGCCTCCGGGTCGGCGAAGTCGATGCTCTTCTTGCCGTAGGGGTTGAGGATCACGAAGGCGGCCAGCGCCGGGTGGCGGCGGATCAGCGCGGGAAAGTCGTAGCGGCCCTGGTGACGGTTGCGCGGGTGCAGCGGGCTGGGCCGTTGCGGCGGGTTCTTGCTCGGCATTGCAGGAGGCTGGTGGTGGGCTGGGCGCGGATTGTCCCACAACTCGGGGCGGCATGCCGCCCGGCGCTACTATCCGGCGCTGTGGCGCTCTCTCAGCCAGTCGGCCAGTTGCTCGGCGGACAGCGGGCGCGAGAGCAGGAAGCCCTGGGCCACCTGGTAACCCCGGTGGGTGAGCAGGCGCCGCTGCTCCTCGTTCTCCACCCCCTCGGCGAACACCGCGATCCGCAGGCTGTCGCCGATGCGCATGGCCGCCTCGGTCAGGGCGCGGGTGATCTCGTCGTGCTCGAGATCGCGGACGAAGCTGCGGTCCAGCTTCAGGGCACGGATCGGCAGGTGGCGCAGGTAACCGAGGCAGGAATAGCCGGTGCCGAAGTCGTCGACGGTCAGGCCGATGTCCATGGCCTGCACGGCATGCAGGGTCTTCAGACTGTTCGGATTGCCGCTGCGCAACACCTCCTGGGTGATTTCCAGATTGAGATCGGCCGGCTGCAGGGCATTGCGCTGCAAGATGTCGGCGATCTGTCGGGGCAGCTCGATGTTATGGAAACTGTACGGCGACAGGTTCACCGAAACGGCCGCCACCTCCAGCCCGGCGCTGCGCCAGGCGGCGAGCTGCCGGCAGGCCTCGTCCAGCGCCCAGCGGTCCAGTTCGCCGGCCAGTCCGCATTCGGCCGCCAGGGGGATGAAGCGGTCCGGCGGGATGCTGCCGAGCTGCGGGTGCGTCCAGCGGGCCAGGGCTTCGACGCCGCACAGGCGGCCGCTCTTGAGGTCGACCTGCGGCTGGTAGTGGAGTTCCAGCCGACGCTGATGCAGCGTCTCGCGCAGGGCGGCCTCGAGGATTCGCCGCTCCTGGGCCTGGCGGTTCAGCTCTTCGCTGAAGAAGCTGAACTGGCCACGTCCATTGGCCTTGGCCTGGTACATGGCGAGGTCGGCATAGTGCAGCAGGGTTTCCATGTCCTCGCCGTTGTCGGGGAACTGGCTGATACCGATGCTGGCCGACGGGGTGAGGGTCGCCCCGGCGATCTGGCAGGGCGCCGACAGCTGCTTCTGGATGCGCCGGATGGTTTCGGCCGTCTGCCGGGGATCGCAGTCGGTGAGGATCACGACGAACTCGTCGCCGGACAGCCGGCCGACGATGTCGGCGGCGCGCAGTTCGCCGCGCAGGCGCTGGGCGACGATACGCAGCAGGGCATCGCCGGCCGGATGGCCGAGGGTGTCGTTGACCTGCTTGAAGCGGTCCAGTTCGAAGAACAGTACGTTCAGCGCCGTGCGGTTGCGCTTGGCCGGGCAATCGCCTGGCTGGCCTGGACCAGCAGCAGGCTGCGGTTGGGCAGGCCGGTGAGGGCGTCGTAGAAGGCCAGCTGGCGAATGCGGTTGTGGCTTTCCTCGCGTTCCAGGGTTAGCAGACGGCAGCGCTGCCGCTCGGCTTCCTCCTGTTCGGCCTTGGTGCTGACGTCGGTAGCGATCTGTGCGATGCGTTTGAGCTGCCCGTCGCTGCCGAGAATGGGCACATAGGTCGCCTCCAGCCAGAGACGCCGATCGTCGGCGTTCGTATAAGGGTAGCGGCCGCTCGCCGACTGGCCCCGTTTCAGCCCGGCCCAGAGACCATCGAAGTCATGGCGGTTGGCCGGGTCGGGGGCGCAGAGCTGCTGATGGCAGCGTTTGCCGATGGCTTCCTCGCTGTAACCGAAGAGCTGCCGGTACTTGTCGTTGGCGCGCAGGACGCGGCCGTCCGGGCTGAACTCGGCGATCGCCATGGCCTGCTCGAAGGCGGCGAGCAGTTCCATCCGCTCGGTGGACGCTGGGGGGAGGGAGGACTGTTGCTTCATTCTTTTTCTGTGCGACTCCGGGCAGCCGTCGCTGGTCGGTCGGAGGGGCCTCCTGGGTGACTCGAGCGGTTGGGCAGGTCGGTGCGGTTTTCGGGAGGGCGACCGGAGGAATGATGCCATGGGGCAAGAGGCATGCGTCACACGGATTGATGGCTCATTGACATCACTTGGCCATGCTGCTTGAAGATGTGAACCATGCACGCTTTTCGATGGCCGAGCCGGCGCTCGGGCAGCGGACATGCAGGGAGAAGCCCAGTCGGGAGCGATAGCGGCGAAGCCGGAGGGGCGGATGACGGAAGTGATGGGGCTCGGAAGGGTAGGTCAGCCAGTGGGTGGGGCCTGGCCCCCGGCGTTCCGCTGGCAGGAGGGCCGGCACACCTTGCGTGTGCCGACCGGAGGCCTCAGAGGCTGGCGATGCGTGCGCGCTGTTCGCCCAGCTTGGCGAGGGCCTGTTCGGCCTCGCTCAGCTTGGCACGCTCCTTGGCGATCACCTCGGCGGGGGCCTTGTCGACGAAGCTGGCGTTGCCCAGCTTGCCGCCGACGCGCTTGACCTCGCCTTCCAGGCGCTGGATCTCCTTGTCCAGACGGGCCAGCTCGGCATCCTTGTCGATCAGCCCGGCCATCGGCACCAGCACCTGCATCTCGCCGACCAGGGCGATGGCGGCCAGCGGTGCCTCTTCGCCTTCGCCCAGCACGCGGATGGATTCCAGCTTGGCCAGTTTCATCAGCAGCGGCTGATTCTCGGCGAGGCGACGACGGTCGCTGTCCGAGGCGTTGTTGAGCACCACGTCGATGCGCTTGGCCATGGAGATGTTCATCTCGCCGCGGATCTGCCGCACGCCGAGCATCAGCGCCTTGACCCACTCGATGTCGTCCTCGGCGGCCGCGTCGATGCGCGCCTCGTCGGCCACCGGCCAGGGCTGCAGCATCAGGGTCGGGCCGGACTTGCCGGCCAGCGGCGCGAGGCGCTGCCAGATTTCCTCGGTGATGAAGGGCATGAAGGGATGGGCCAGGCGCAGCGCGGTTTCCAGCACCCGCACCAGGGTGCGGCGAGTGCCGCGCTGGCGTTCGATGCTGGCGTTCTCGTCCCAGAGCACCGGCTTGACCAGCTCCAGGTACCAGGCGCAGTACTGGTCCCAGACGAACTCGTAGAGCGCCTGGGCGGCGAGGTCGAAGCGGAAGGCGTCGAGCTGGCGGGTCACCTCGAGTTCGGTGCGCTGCAGCTGGGAAACGATCCAGCGGTCCACCGGCGACAGTTCGACCGGCTCGCCGGCGGCGCCGCAATCCTTGCCCTCGGTGTTCTCGAAGACGAAGTTGGCGGCATTCCACAGCTTGTTGCAGAAGTTGCGGTAGCCTTCGACCCGGCCCATGTCGAACTTGATGTCGCGGCCGGTGGAAGCCAGCGAGCAGAAGGTGAAGCGCAGCGCGTCGGTACCGTAGCTGGCGATGCCTTCGGGGAACTCGGCGCGGGTCTGCTTGGCGATCTTCTCGGCGAGCTTGGGTTGCATCATGCCGCTGGTGCGCTTGGACAGCAGGGTGTCGAGGTCGATGCCGTCGACGATGTCCAGCGGGTCGAGGACGTTACCCTTGGACTTGGACATCTTCTGGCCCTGGGCGTCGCGCACCAGGCCGTGGACGTAGACGGTCTTGAAGGGGATCTGCCCGGTCAGGTGCAGGGACATCATGATCATCCGGGCGACCCAGAAGAAGATGATGTCGAAGCCGGTGACCAGTACGTCGGTGGGGTGGAAGGTCTTGAGAAACTCGGTCTGTGCAGGCCAGCCCAGGGTGGAGAAGGTCCACAGGCCGGAGCTGAACCAGGTGTCCAGCACGTCCTCGTCCTGACGCAGCGGCTCGTCGTTGCGGATCGCGTACTTGCTGCGCACTTCCGCCTCGTCGCGGCCGACGTAGGCGTTGCCGGCCTCGTCGTACCAGGCCGGGATGCGGTGGCCCCACCAGAGCTGGCGGCTGATGCACCAGTCCTGGATGTCGCGCATCCAGGAGAAGTACATGTTCTCGTACTGCCTGGGCACGAACTGGATGGAGCCGTCCTCGACGGCGGCGATGGCCTTCTCGGCCAGCGGCTTGGTGGCGACGTACCACTGATCGGTCAGCCAGGGCTCGATGATGGTGCCCGAGCGGTCGCCGCGCGGCACCTTCAGCGCGTGGTCGTCGATCTTCTCCAGAAGACCCATGCCGTCGAAGTCGGCGACGATGGCTTTGCGCGCGTCGAAGCGGTCCATGCCGGCGTAGCTGTCCGGCAGGCTGGGGTCGATGCGCGTGTTCGGCGTGCCGTCGATGTCGAACACCTGGGCCTGGGGCAGGACCGTGGCGTTCTTGTCGAAGATGTTGATCAGCGGCAGGTGATGGCGCTTGCCGACCTCGTAGTCGTTGAAGTCGTGGGCCGGGGTGATCTTCACGCAGCCGGTGCCGAATTCGCGGTCGACGTATTCGTCGGCGACGATCGGGATCAGGCGGTTGACCAGCGGCAGCAGCACATGGCGGCCGATCAGGTCCCGGTAGCGCTCGTCCTCCGGGTGCACGGCGACGGCGGCATCGCCCAGCATGGTTTCCGGACGGGTGGTGGCGACCACCAGGTAGGCTTTACCCTCGGCGGTGCGGGCGTCGTCGGCCAGCGGGTAGCGCAGGTGCCAGAGGTGGCCCTTTTCGTCGTGGTTCTCCACTTCGAGGTCGGAGATCGCGGTGTGCAGCTTGGTGTCCCAGTTGACCAGGCGCTTGCCGCGGTAGATCAGGCCGTCCTCGTGGAGGCGGACGAAGGCTTCCTTGACCGCTTCGGACAGGCCCTCGTCCATGGTGAAGCGTTCCCGCGACCAGTCCACCGAGCTGCCGAGGCGGCGGATCTGCCGGGTGATGGTGCCGCCGGACTCTTCCTTCCATTCCCAGACCTTGTCGAGGAACTTTTCGCGGCCGAGGTCGTGGCGGCTGACGCCCTGGGCGGCCAGTTGACGCTCCACCACCATCTGGGTGGCGATGCCGGCGTGGTCGGTGCCCGGCTGCCACAGGGTGTTGCGGCCCTGCATGCGGCGGAAGCGGATCAGCGCGTCCATGATCGCGTTGTTGAAGCCGTGACCCATGTGCAGGCTGCCGGTGACGTTCGGCGGCGGGATCATGATGGTGTAGGGCTCGCCGCTGCCCTGCGGGGCGAAGTAGTTCTTCGACTCCCATTCGGCGTACCAACGGGATTCAATGGCGTGCGGCTGGTAGGTCTTGTCCATGCGGAGGAAACCCTTATAAGACGGCTGATCTGGGAAGCCGGGGAGTATAAAGGCAAACCCGTACCTGTGGGCTGCATCCCTGCAAGTCTAGGCGGAATGCCGTGAGGGTCGGCAGTGGGAGGGCTGTGGGCTGGCTAGGGTTTGTGCAGGGCGAGCAGTTGTCCCAGACGGGCTTCGAGGCGGCGCTTCAGTTCGGCCTCGATCTGCGGCACGAAGTCGTCGACGACTTCCTGCAGGATCAACTGGGCCTCGATGTGCAAGCTCTGCTTCAGGCGCGCCGGCAGGGCGGTCGGGCGCGGCTCGTCCTCTTCCTCGTCGAGGACGACGATGTCCGAGAGCAGCGGGATGCCGTCTGTGCCGAGGGTATCGGTGAGCAGGGGCGGCAGCAGGTCCTCGTCCAGCAGATCGCGGATCGATTGCAGGTCGTCCAGCAGGTGGGCGGTTTCCGGCTTGGGTTTCAGGCTGTCCATGGCATCAGATACGAGGCAGGCGATGATCCTGCAAAGGATAGCCGCGCTCGCGGTAGAAGCGGTAGCTGGCGCGCGTGGCCTGACGGATGGCCGGATCGCCGACCACCAGTTCGGCGATCCGTTCGAAGCGCGCACAGAAGGGCGGGACGGTCAGGGCCAGGTTGATCAGCAGGTCGTGGTGGCTGCCGGGGTCGTCGCCCAGGCCGAGGGCGATCGGTGCCTCGACATCCTCCTCGACCAGGCCGTGGGGCAGGAAGGTCTCGGCCTTGAAGCTCCACAGTCGAGCGTCCACAGCTTCGCGCTGGGTTGCATCCTGACAGTGCAGATAGATGCGGTGCCCCAGGCGCCAGGTCTTTTCCACCAGCTTGCAGGCAAAGTCCAGGCGTGCCGCCGGATCGGCGGAGGGCAGGATATAGAAGTCGACCTGGGGCATGGGGTCCTCGGCGGTGCGGGAGCGGGTCGGCCGCTCCCGCGGACGCTTACGCGGCGCT
This sequence comes from Azotobacter tropicalis, assembly GCF_059739045.1. Classification (NCBI taxonomy): domain Bacteria; kingdom Pseudomonadati; phylum Pseudomonadota; class Gammaproteobacteria; order Pseudomonadales; family Pseudomonadaceae; genus Azotobacter; species Azotobacter tropicalis. Next base: position 1,860,043 of record NZ_AP046059.1, on the reverse strand, counting down.
GCGGTCCAGCAGGAACTGGGTCAACAGCGGCACCGGACGGCCAGTGGCGCCCTTTTCCTTGCCGCCGCTGATCCAGGCGGTGCCGGCGATGTCCAAGTGCGCCCAGTGGTAGCTCTTGGCGAAGCGTGAAAGGAAGCAGGCGGCCGTGATGGTGCCGGCCTTGGGCCCGCCGATGTTGGCCATGTCGGCGAACGGGCTGTCGAGCTGCTCCTGGTAGTCGTCGAACAGCGGCAATTGCCAGGCGCGATCGGCGGCATGCTCGCCGGCCTTGAGGATCTGATGGATCAGACCGTCGTGGTTGCCCATCAGGCCCGAAGTATGGCTGCCCAGGGCGGTGATGCAGGCACCGGTGAGCGTGGCGATGTCGATCACCGCCTGCGGCTTGAACCGTTCGGCGTAGGTGAGCGCATCGCACAGCACCAGGCGGCCTTCGGCGTCGGTGTTGAGGATCTCCACGGTCTGCCCGCTCATGCTGGTGACGATGTCGCCGGGACGGGTGGCGCCGCCGCTGGGCATGTTCTCGGCACAGGCCAGCAGGCCCACGACGTTGATCGGCAGCGCCAGTTCGAGCAGGGCGCGGAAGGTGCCGAGCACGCTGGCGGCGCCGCACATGTCGTACTTCATCTCGTCCATGTTCGGGCCGGGCTTGAGGCTGATGCCTCCGCTATCGAAGGTGATGCCCTTGCCGACCAGCATGTAGGGTTGCTCATCCTTCTTGCCGCCCTGGTAGTTGAGCACGATCAGCCGCGGCGGTTGCTCGCTGCCGCGGGCCACGGCGAGGAAGGCGCCCATGCCGAGCTCCTTGAGCTTCTTCTCGTCGAGAATATCGACTTTCAGCGTGTTGTAGGTTTTGGCCAGCGATTTGGCCTCGTCGGCCAGGTAGCTCGGCTGGCAGAGGTTCGGCGGCAGGTTGCCGAGGTCGCGGGCCAAGGCCATGCCGTTGGTGATCGCCTGGGCATGGTTGGCGGCACGTTCCACTTCGGCCTGGCTGGCCTTGTCGCAGACCAGGACGATCTTCTTCAGGGCAGGGGGAGTGGCCTTCTCGCTCTTGAAACGGTCGAACACGTAGGTGGCGTCGAGCAGGGTCTCGGCCAGAAGGCGGGTTTTGCCATAAGCATCGCGCCCCTTGACGTGAAGCTCGCCCAGAGTCAGAGCGGCGTCGCTGCCGCCCAGGCCTTTCAGCACGCCATTGGCGGCGGCGGCGACCTTGCGGAATTGGCGGTCGCTCAGCTCGTTCTCCTTGCCCGCGCCGACCAGCAGCACGCGCTCCGCCTTGATGTTCGGCAGATGCTGCAGCAGCAGGGTCTGCCCGACCTTGCCGGCGAGGTCGCCGCGCTTGAGGGCTGCCGACAGGGCACCGTCGGTGGCCTGGTCGATAGCCTTGGCGGTGGCGCCGAGCTTGCGGCCTTCGCCGACGGCAACCACCAGCGTGGCAGTTTTCAGGGTTTGCGGGCTGGCACTTTTGACAACGAGTTGCATGGCGTGATGTCCCCAAGACAAAGGGTCTGGTTTGCAGGATAATGCCGGTCTTTTTGTGGCGCGTTGCAGGCCGCTGAGAATGCTGCGTTCGGCTATCGGTGTGGGATCGGGTTTGGAGTCCTTTCATGTCAGGGGCACTGTACAGCCTTGCCTGACCTCGCCCGGTCCGGCCTCGCACGCGGCCTTTTCGACGGCCTGTGGGGCAGTGGGTCGGCAACGAGGCGGCTAGTTTGAGCACAGCGGCCTGAGCCTGACAACCCTGGAGTGTCTGGTTTGATCATCCCTCGCTATCTTTCCCGTGAGCTGCTGATGACGCTGAGCGCGGTCAGTGCCGTGCTGCTGGCGATCATCATGAGCGGCCGCTTCATCAAGTATCTGGCGCAGGCGGCCCAGGGTCAGCTCGATCCCGGTGTGCTGTTGCAGATCATGTTCTACCGGATGCCTAGCTTTCTGGAGCTGATCCTGCCGCTGGGCCTGTTCCTCGGCATCCTGCTGTCCTACGGCCGGCTGTATCTCGACAGCGAGATGACCGTGCTGGCGGCGGCCGGCATGAGTCCGCAGCGTCTGGCCGTGTATACCCTGGTGCCGGCCATTCCGGTCGCCCTGTTGGTCGCCTGGATGAGCCTCGGGCTGGCGCCCCAGGGGATTCGGATGGTCGAGCAGCTGCTCAACGAGCAGAAGGCTCTGACCGAATTCGACACCTTGGTACCAGGCCGTTTCCAGACCATGAAGGACGGCTCGCGAGTGACCTATGTCGAGGACCTGGCCGACGATCGCACCCAGCTTTCCAACGTGTTCATCAGTGAGAAGCGGATGTCCCGCGATGGTGTGAAGGAGCGCGGCATTGCCGTGCTGGTGGCGGAAGGTGGTCGCCAAGAGGTGCAGGCCGATGGCAGCCGCTACCTGATCCTGCAGAACGGCTATCGCTATGACGGCAATCCTGGACAGGCCAACTATCGGGTGATTCGCTACGACACCTATGGCGTGCTGCTGGCCCGACCGGCGGTAAGCAGCGAAATCAACGAGCGCGAGGCGATTCCCACCCGCGAGCTGATCGGCAGCGAGCAGCCGCGCCATCAGGCCGAGCTGCAGTGGCGTCTCTCCCTGCCCCTGCTGGTGTTCGTGGTCACCCTGCTGGCGGTGCCGCTGGCCAGGGTCAACCCCCGCCAGGGGCGTTTCCTCAAGCTGCTGCCGGCGATCCTGCTCTACATGGCGTATCTGGCGACGCTGATCGCCGTACGCGGGCAACTGGACAAGGGCAAGATCCCGATGCTGGTCGGGCTCTGGTGGGTCCATGGGGTCTTCTTGCTGATCGGCCTGGGATTGTTGTTCTGGGAGCCCTTGTGTCTGCGGTTGGCAGAGCGGCGTGCCATGCGGAGTCTGAAACATGGGTAAGCTGGACAGATATATCGGCGCCAGTGTGTTCCTCGCCATCCTGGCGGTGCTTGGGGTGATCGTTAGCCTGGCACTGCTGTTTGCCTTCGTCGACGAGTTGGGCGACGTTCGGGGCAATTACGATCTGGCCGCCGCAGCCTGGTACGTCATTCTGACCGTACCGCAGCGCACTTATGAAATGCTGCCAATGGCGGCGCTGATTGGTTGCCTGATCGGTCTTGGCACTCTGGCCAGCAGCAGCGAGCTGACGGTCATGCGTGCTTCCGGCGTTTCGCTCGGACGCATTGTTTGGGCGGTGATGAAGCCCATGTTGGTGCTGATGCTGCTCGGTGTGCTGCTTGGCGAGTACCTGGCGCCTTGGACGGAGAACAAGGCCGAAGCCCATCGCTCCCTCGCCCAAGGGGGCGGTGAAGCGCAAACCAGCAAGCACGGTCTCTGGCATCGTCAGGGCGATGAGTTCGTGCATATCAACGCAGTGCAGCCGGGGGGGTGCTGTACGGGGTGACACGCTACCGCTTCGATGATCAGCGCCATCTGCTGTCTTCCAGCTTCGCCAGGCGGGCGCAGTATCGGGACGGATACTGGCAGCTGGAGGGGGTGACGACTACTCGTTTCCTCGAGCGCCGCACGGAGGTCGTCAACGCGGCCGGCGAGCAGTGGGATGTCCAGCTGAACCCGCAGTTGCTCGGGACCGTTGTAATGGAGCCGGATGCCCTGTCGATGAGCGGGCTGTGGCGCTACATCCATTATCTGGATGAGCAGGGACTGAACAATGCACGCTACTGGCTGGCCTTCTGGACCAAGGTGCTGCAGCCCCTGGTGACTGCGGGACTAGTGCTGATGGCGATTTCCTTCATCTTCGGCCCGTTGCGCTCGGTTACCCTCGGTCAACGGCTTTTCACCGGGGTGCTGGTTGGCTTCGTCTTCCGTATCCTTCAGGATCTGCTGGGTCCCTCTAGCCAGGTGTTCGGCTTCTCGCCTCTGCTGGCGGTAGCGCTGCCGGCCGGATTCTGTGCTCTGCTGGGGATCTACTTGCTGCGTCGGGCGGGATAGGGCGACAAGGTCGCCCCCTTGTCCGAGGTCGGGAAAGAGAGCAGGGCGGCTACTGCTTCTTGGGGTGTTCTTCGGTAGCCGGACTACCTGGCTATTGGAGTACATGTCTTGCCAGGTACGCCCCTGCTTGTCCTTGAGTGTCCAGAGATAGCCCAGACCGAAACATAGCCAAGAGACGATAGCGATCAAGAAGCGCAGCAAGGCCTGCCAGAGGTCGATGGCGGTGCCGTCACTGTTCTGGATGCGCAGTCCCCAGACCTGCATGCCGAGGGTCTGGCCGTTGTGCGTCCAGAATTTCGCGAAAAAGCCGAACAGACAGAAGAGCAGCAGAGTGGAAAGCAGCGGATCACCGTCCAAGGCGCCGGCGTCGGACAGTTGTCTGAGTCGCTCGCTGCCGATAATGGTCATCTGGGCCAGCTTATAGAGAAAGGTGACGATGATTAGAAGGGCAGCGCAGAGCAAGAAGTCATAGAACATCGCTGCTAGACGGCGGAGCAGTCCCGCAGTGGGAAAGTTGCCTTGGGGGTTCAGGGCTCGTTTGGGCATGACGGACTCGCGATAAGGCAAAGGCCGGCATTCTAAGGGATATTAGGCATAAAAAAGCCCCTGATGTCGCCATCAGGGGCTCTCGGCAGACCTAACTCAGCCCAGGATCTGAACCTTGTCAGCCTGCATGCCTTTCTGGCCTTGTACCGCTTCGAAGCTGACTTTCTGGCCTTCTTTCAGGCTCTTGAAGCCAGTACCTTCGATGGCACGGAAGTGGACGAACAGGTCCGGACCGCTCTCGGGGGTGATGAAACCAAAGCCCTTCTCGTCGTTGAACCACTTGACGGTGCCGGTTTGACGATTCGACATGTCTTATTTCCTTGAAACTGGAGTTGATGGCAGTCCCTGTGACAACAGAGAGCTGGAACTGGTTGCAGAGAGTAAGAGAAGTCGAGCGGGATGTAGCGGACCTGTAGGACCTACTGCCACCAAGTCAAGATTCAACAGCGACCCACGCAAACACAGTTTAGATACTGTACGCCAAGTTCGCAGAAAAAGCCAAGCCCTAGAGCGGAAGGTTTTTGTGGCGGAGGGTTGTGTGGGAGAATTGCTACTATTTTCTCCAAAATTGGCTTTTTTTGCTGATTTTTTAGCATTTTTGCGAGGCGGGTTGCGGTCCTTTTCTCGACTGGGGCGTAGTGAGGCTTGTCCATAGGTTGGGTGTTCCTAGATGGCATTTCATGCGCCCTTGGTCGGTAGCAGCGCATCGTTTCGTTTTGATGATGTGGTTATGGGAGAGGTGAACTGCTTTTACCGTAATCTAAGAGGAAGGATGCTTCCCCAATTTTCCGAAGATTGAAATGATTTTTCAAAGAATGCCAAAATTTTAAGAATTTTGCTGATTGATCAAGCCTTAGTTTAATTAAGGTGAGATCTATAAGTAATCTGTGCTCTGAAAATAGAGTGAATGATGCAGTCAATTAGATTTGAATGTTCTAAATATTTATTTTTTATTCTTATTTTGACTCAGCGGGTTTGTATATGATGATTTTTATCTTAAGAGGCTGAATAGAAATATCTCTAATTAATAAATATTACCTTGACCCTGATGTTGAGGGGGGCTTTGCTTGTAACTAGTTGTAGATAGATGAGGGTTTTTCTTGGGCTGTGGGTATGGTAGGGCCTTTGTGGGTTGGTAAAGCATTTACCTCAAGTCTTCGGCGCCTGAGCTTCGACTATCGGCTAGGGTAGCTATCGTGAAGTGGGATGAGGTGAGGGGGCTGGCAGGAGGGAATGTACTCTGATCGTAGCGGTTTCATAGCAACTAGAGGCGAGTAGCTTATCGTTAATGATGCGAAAAAAGCAGTTCTCATAAGATCTTTGCCAGTTGGGCGACTGACTGACTAAGTCGGCTTTTATTCGGTACCGCTTTCTATGACTACCTGCAGGTCAAATATCGAGCCAATATTCTAAGTTGTGCGTTTTAAATTCTTCTTCTGTGGAGGAATGTTCCGTGATTCTTTTTAGTCTGAGGTGTGTAAAGCTGATCTGTGCGGGAGCAGTAGTTTTGCCGGCGTCTTTGGCTATGGCTGAGAGTGAAAGCCGTCCTGCCGCGGGTTCGACAGAATTGGAGGAAATGGTTGTTTATTCGCAGATGCCCCAAGCTCAAGATTATCACTATGGCATGCGCTTGGATATTGCTGAGGTCGTAGCAATGGAATATTTCCCTCCTGAACCGGATTTTTGTGGAGTTATTCCAGCGCAAATGACTTATGAGGACTCTATGGGTGAGCTCAATACCATTCGGTATTTATATCCAGAGACTGCAGGATGCCATGACAATTAGGGGTGAGCCGAGGTGGCAGCATGTGAGTGCTGCTGGCGGGGGCGGGGTGGGGCATTGGCAAATTCTATCTCCCTTGGGGCACCTCTAAAAACCGCCCTCCGAATCACGCTGAGCGATGAAATACGCTCGTGCTCGCAGCAGAGCTACCCGTCAGGCTCGACGCTCACACGGTAAAGCGGCCCGAGGCAGCCCGGCCAAAGGCCTGGATCAGGCCATTTCCAGCAGACTGCTCATCCTTTTCAGGTTGTACACCGCCGATTTGAGCGTCAGACAAAACTCAGCCCGTGCCAGGCCGATGCTGCGGACGGCCTTGCCGCCCATCTGGGCCAGGCTGGCAAAGACATGTTCGACCCGGGCTCGGGGACTGGCTATGCGTTTGTTTCGTGCCTTGTCCCGTTCACCGATCGGCTTGCCGGCCTGGCCCTTGCGCTGGATAGATGGCCTCCAGCCGATCAGTTGGAGCCAGCGCTCCCGGGGTCTGTCGTGATACCCGCGATCCGCCCAGAAGTCCCGGCTGCTGTTGCCCCGGTCGAGCACATCCACCAGATGCAGGGTGTCGGCCTCGCTGGCATCGCTCACCTTCACGCAGCGGATCAGCTTGTGCCGGCGATCCACGCTGACCGACAGCTTGTAGCCGAAGTACGACTTGCCGTGCTTCTTCGTCCAGCGCGCCTCGACATCCTTTTGTCGGCGCTTGGCGGGCGACCATTCGACCGGTACGGCCTGCGCCTTCACCATGGCCCGCTCATCGGCCGTGTTGTGCTGGATCGGTGTCCGGATAATGCTGGCATCGATGATCTGCCCCTCGCGGGCCCGCAAGCCGTGCTCCTGCAACTGACGCTGCACCTCGGCAAAGATCCGATGCTCGGCGTTGGCCTGTACCAGGCGCTCGCGAAAGACCCAGATCGTGTTGCGATCCGGCACTCGGCCGGAGTGCTTCAATCCGGCAAAACGCTGGAAACTCATGCGGTCGAGCACCTGGAACTCCATCTGCTCGTCGGACAGGTTGAACAGCTGCTGGAGCACCAGCAGGCGCGTCATCAGCTCTGTCGGATAGGGAGGCCGACCGCCCTTGGCGCGGCTGGGGCGAGGCGCTCTGCGGTCGATCTCGGCTGCCAGGGCGGCAAAGTCCACATGCTTGTCCAGTAGAGCCAGTGGATCGCCCAGGCTATCGAGCTTGGCTTCTCGCTCCTGGTCGGCAAACAGGCTGAACATCAGCAGGCTCCGGGTGATCAACAGGCGGATGATCTTACCCGGCGGCCGGGCTGGTTTTTAGAGGTGCCCCTTGGTGGGTTATGGCCCGGTCTCGCTATGACGATCCCGCCTCTAAATCACCCCCCATGAAGATGAAAGAGAAGGCATGAATCGAATGGCACTTTGCGTGTGTTGTGCGGTCACAACGGCAACCACCATAACCCTGTATGGGATCGACGCCAGGAAGGGCAGCCGATGACTATCAATTCGATTCTTTCTCTTGTCCTCACATGCTGCGGCCTGTTTGCGGCCGGGTTGTATTTAGGAAGCTGGATGCGTCCTTCGGCGAAGCCGGAGGCAGAGCTTGAGGAGACGGTGGATGATGCCGGCCTGTTCTGTGGATGGGATGCACTTTCCGTCATTGAGCGCAAGAAGCGGTTGGCGATGTACCAGCGACGTGTGCGGGCTCGGATTGCCGAGCAGGAACGGGCTTGGTTGCAGGCCCGCCTGAGAGAGTACGCAAAGGGCTAGGCATCGTAGGTCGCTACAAAAAACCGGCTCTAATGGCCTGAACAAGCCCCCTGAAACACCGGACACCGTTTCCCCCTTACCATAAGGGATAGGCAAACGGTCGTGTTTATGACTACCAGCAAAGACAGACACATCGAAGTGCTCGGCCAGGAGCGGCGTCGCCGCTGGGGTGTCGAGGAGAAGCTCGCCATGGTGCGCGAGAGCCTGGAACCGGGACAAAGCGTCTCGGTGGTGGCCAGGCGCAACGGCATCAACCCCAACCAGCTGTTCCATTGGCGCAAGCTTCACCAGGACAGCAGCCTGTCGGCAGTCAGTGCTGGCGAGGCGGTGGTTCCGGCTTCCGAATTGGTCGATGCGTTGAAGCAGATTCGCGAGTTGCAACGGCTGCTGGGCAAGAAGACGATGGAGGCGGAAATCCTCAAGGAAGCTGTCGAGGCGGCCCGCTCGCGAAAATGGATTGCGCACTCACCCTGGTTGCCGGGGGACGACCAGTGAAGCGGGTCAGACGAAGTCTCGGTGTGTCGCGCTCGCAACTGACGGCTCGAATCAACCAGGCTCTTGAGGAACGGAGACCTCGTTCCCAACAGACGCTCGACGATGCGGCATTGGCGGATTGGATCAGGGGCACGGTTTCCAACTTGCCCAGTTACGGCTACCGCCGAGTGTGGACGCTTCGGCGTCGACAGGCCGAGCAACAGGCTCAGCCGGCCGTCAACGCAAAGCGGGTGTACCGGGTAATGCGTGATCACGGGTTGCTGCTGGGACGGCGCCGCAAGCAGCCGGGCGTCGCGCGTCGCCATGACGGTCGCGTGGCGGTCGAGACGAGCAATACCCGCTGGTGCTCGGATGGCTTCGAATTTCGCTGCGACGATGGCGATCGCCTGCGCATAACCTTCGCCCTGGATGGCTGCGACCGGGAGGCCATCAGTTGGGTGACCAGCCCTCACCGCTACCGTGGTGACGATGTTCGCGATGCCATGCTCGAGGCCGTCGAGAGGCGCTTCGGCCAGACGTTGCCGCCCGCACCGATCCAATGGTTGAGCGACAACGGTTCGGCTTACACCGCCGAGCAGACCCAGGCCTTCGCCCGGGAGATTGGCTTGCTGCCGCTGACCGCGCCGGTCTGCAGCCGACAGAGCAACGGCATGGCGGAAAGCTTCTTGAAAATGAATGAAGCGCGATTACATCGCCCACATGCCCAGGCCGGACCGCCTGACGGCGCTACGCAACCTGGAGATTGCCTTCGAGCATTACAACGAGGAGCATCCGCACAGTGCCTTGAACTACCGCTTGCCGCGGGAGTTCAGGCGGATGACCGCAACATCAACTTAACGGGGGCGGTGTCCGGTTTGATAGGGGCAAGTCCACGCGAAGCGGCCCCCGCCGCCCCGCGCCGGCCCCGCCCTCAATGCGGCGAAACGATGATCTTCACGTTGTGTTCCTTGTTGTTGACCAGTTCCTCGAAGCCGCGGCCGACGATGTCCTCCAGGCCGATGCGGCCGGTGATCAGTGGTTTGACGTCCAGGCGGCCGTCGGCGATGAAGGCGATCACGTCGGCGAATTCGCCGTTGTAGGCGAGGGCGCCGATGACCTGCTTCTCGGTGGAAACCAGCTCGAAGAAGTTGAACGAGCTGGGTTCCTCGAAGATGCCGACCAGTACGCTCTTGCCGGCGTTGCGGATGACGTCGATGGCCAGTTTGGCGGTGTGCTTGTTGCCGATGCACTCGAAGCTGACGTCGGCGCCGAGGCCGTGGGTGCGGGCGCGGATTTCCGCCAGCGCGTCGCATTCCTTGGGATCGAGCACCAGGCTCGCGCCCACTTCCAGCGCCTTGGCCTTGCGCGCCGAGGACATTTCCAGGGCGATCACCTGGGCCGCGCCGGCCGCCTTGGCGCACATGATGGTGCACAGGCCGATGGTGCCGGCGCCGACCACCACCACGTTCTGGCCGAGCAGGCTGCCGGCCTTCTTCACCGCGTGCATGCCCACCGCCAGCGGTTCGATCAGCGCGCCGGCCTCGACGGGGAAGCCGGCCGGCAGCTTGTAGAGCAGTTCGGCCGGCACGTTCACCAGTTCGGCGAAGGCGCCGTTGTTCATCAGCCCGGTGAAGGCCAGCTTTTCGCAGAGGTTGTACAGGCCGCTGCGGCAGTAGTAGCAGGTGCCGCAGTGCTGGCAGGCGTCGGCGGCGATCCGCTCGCCAAGGGCGAAGCCGCTCACGCCGGCGCCGAGCTTGACGATCTCGCCGCTGAATTCGTGGCCGAGGATGCACTGGCCCTGGATGCCGGTGAGCGGGTGGGGCTTTTCGACCGGGATGAATACCGGGCCGGCGACGTATTCGTGCAGGTCCGAGCCGCAGATGCCGCACCAGTCGACGCGGATCTGCACCCAGCCGGGCGGCGGGTCGGCGGGCAGCGGCACGTCTTCGACGCGGATGTCCTGACGGCCGTGCCAGACGGCGGCGCGCATGGTTTCGCCAAGGGATGTTGTCATTGTTCTTTTCTCCTTCAGGGCTTGCGATGAGCGGGCGACCGATCTCGGGGACCGGTCGCCGCCGGTTTCAGTGTTTGGCGAGGAAGGCCTGGATCAGCTTGTTGACCTCGTCGGCCGCTTCCATCTGCACCATGTGCGCCTGGCCGGACAGGATCTCCACCTGCGCCGGCAGGCCCTGGGCATGGGCGGCGGGGATGATGGCGTCGTCGCTGCCCCAGATCACCAGCGCCGGATGGCGGCCCTGTTCCAGCACGCCGCGCAGGTCGATCTGCTGGCGGCCATCGGCGGACAGCCGCTCGACCAGCTGGCGCAGCGCCGCCTCGACGCCCTCCAGGCGCTTGTACTTGAGCATGTCTTCCAGCATCTGCCGGGTGACCAGCGCGGGGTCGGAGAACAGCTGCACCAGTTGCGGCTTGAGGGCGTTGCGGTTGCTTGCCTCGACGAAGCCGCGCAGGTAGTCGCCGTTGATCTCCGCGCCGAGGCCGGCGCTGCAGATCAGGGTCAGCGAGAGCACCCGCTCGGGCGTCAAGCGCGCCAGGTTCAGCGACACCGCGCCGCCCATCGAGTGGCCGGCGATGTGCGCGCGCTGGATGTCCAGGTGGTCGAGCAGGGCCAGTGCGGCCCGGCTCAGCTCGTCGAGGTCGCCGCTCTTCAGCGTCTTGCCCGACTCGCCGTGGCCCGGCAGGTCGAGGGCGATCACCCGGCGGCCGGCAGCCAGCGCCTCGTGGTTGAACAGCCAGTTGTTCAGGTCGCCGCCGAAGCCGTGGATCAGCAGCAGCGGGGCGCCGCCCTCGCCGCGGTCGAGGAAGCGGATAGTACGGCCGTCCAGCTCGACCTTCTGCGGCGCCGGGCCGCTGGCCTCCTCGTCTTCGCCGCCGGGCACGAACTCGGCCTGGAAGCGCTGCACCACGGCGTCGATCTCTTCTTCGGAGGCCTCGCCTTCCACCACCACGGCGAGCAGCGCGCCGACCGGCAGGGTTTCGTCTTCCTTGGCGACGATGCGCCGCAACACGCCGGAGAAGGGCGCCTCGACGCTGCTGGAGATCTTGTCGGTTTCCACGTCGAGCACGTCGTCGCCCTTGGCGATGCGGGCGCCTTCTTCCTTGAGCCAGGCGTTGACCTTGCCCTCGGTCATCGACAGACCCCACTTCGGCATGGTCAGGGTATGGATCTGGCTCATGCAACCTTCCTCTTGTCGACGATCTTCAGGACCGCGGCTTCGATCTTCGCCGCGTTGGGGATGTACAGGTCTTCCAGGGAGTCGGTGAAGGGCACCGGGGTGTGCGGCGCGGTGACCATCTCGATCGGCGCCTTGAGGGCGGCGAAGGCCTTCTGCGCGACCAGCGCGGAGATGTCGGTGGCCACCGAGCAGCGCGGGTTGGCCTCGTCGATCACCACCAGACGGCCGGTCTTCTCGACGCTCTCAAGGATGCTGTCCTCGTCCAGCGGGCTGGTGGTGCGCAGGTCGAGCACCTCGCAGCCGATGCCCTGGCGGGCTAGGCTGGCGGCGGCGTCCATGGCCAGGTGGACCATGCGGCCGTAGGTGACCAGGGTCACGTCGTCGCCCTCGCGCAGGAAGTTGGCCTCGCCGAAGGGCACGGTATAGAGTTCTTCGGGCACCTCGCCCTGCATGCCGTAGAGCATCTTGTGCTCAAGGAAGATCACCGGGTCGTTGTCGCGGATCGCCTGGATCAACAGGCCCTTGGCGTCGTAGGGCGAGGCGGGGCAGACCACCTTGAGGCCGGGGATGTGGGTCCACAGCGAGGTGAGCATCTGCGAGTGCTGGGCGGCGGCGCGCAGGCCGGCGCCGTACATGGCGCGCAGCACGAAGGGGGTGACCGCCTTGCCGCCGAACATGTAGCGGAATTTCGCCGCCTGGTTGAGGATCTGGTCCAGGCAGCAGCCGGCGAAGTCGACGAACATCAGTTCGCACACCGGGCGCATGCCGCGGGTGGCGGCGCCGACCGCCGCGCCGACATAGCCGATCTCCGACAGCGGGGCGTCGAGCACCCGGCCGGGGAACTGGTGGTAGAGCCCCTTGGTGACGCCGAGCACGCCGCCCCAGGCGTCCTGCTCGCCCGGTGCGCCGGCGCCGCCGGCGATGTCCTGGCCGATCAGGAAGACGGTTTCGTCGCGGCGCATTTCCTGGGCCATGGCTTCGTTGATGGCCTGCTGGTAGCTGATTTTTCTCGCCATGATGGGTTTCCTTCTTGTTGGAATGGGGCTCAGGGATAGGAGACGTAGACGTCGGCGAGCAGATCGGCGGCCGGCGGCTTGGGATCGCTCTTGGCCTTGATCACGCTGTCCTCGATCAGCCGCTCGACCTCGCCGTCGATGTCGTCGAGCTGCGAGGCGTCGAGCAGGCCGGCGGCGATGGTGGCGTCGCGGAACTGCTTCATGCAGTCGCGCACCTCGCGCATTTCCTTGAGCTCGTCCATGTCGCGGTAGGTCTGGGCGTCGCCCTCGAAGTGGCCGTAGTAGCGGGTCAGCTTCACTTCGATCAGCGACGGGCCTTCGCCGGCGCGGGCGCGGGCCACGGCGGCGCCGGCGGCCTCGTAGACGGCGAAGAAGTCGAAGCCGTCCACCGTCACCCCGGGCATGCCGAAGCCGGCGGCGCGGTCGGCGATGTGGTCGCAGGCCACCGACCAGTTGGAGGCGGTGGCCTCGGCATAGCCGTTGTTCTCGGCGACGAAGATGCACGGCAGGTTCATGATCGCGGCGAGGTTCATCGCCTCGAACACCGCGCCCTCGTTGGAGGCGCCGTCGCCGAAGAAGACCACGGCGACCGCGTCGGTGCCCTTGAGCTTGGCGGCCAGCGCCGCGCCGGCGACCAGCGGCGCGCCGGCGCCGACGATGCCGTTGGCGCCGAGCATGCCCTTGGACAGGTCGGCGATGTGCATGGAGCCGCCCTTGCCCTGGCAGACGCCGGTCTTCTTGCCGTAGATCTCGGCCATCATCCCGTGCACGTCCACGCCCTTGGCGATGCAGTGGCCGTGGCCGCGGTGGGTGGAGGCAATGCAGTCGTCGTCGCGCAGGTGGGCCATGACCCCGGCGGCGGAGGCTTCCTCGCCGGCGTAGAGGTGGACGAAGCCGGGAATCTCGCCAGTGGCGAATTCGATGTGCAGGCGTTCCTCGAAGACGCGGATGGTGCGCATCACCCGGTAGGCATGCAGCAGCTGCTCGGCTGACAGGTGGGAGGTCATCTTGTTGTTCTCCTGGGTTGTTTCAACACGAAAGGTTCACGGGGTGTTGCGGGTGTTCGCGGCCGATGGACAGCAGACGGTGGCGCGCCGCGTAGGCGAGGGCGGCCTCCACGTCGATGCTCAGCGGGCCGTGGGAATCGAGGGTGACGGTCGGCCGGTCGCCGGCGGCGAACTCGATCTCGCGTTCGCCGTCCAGCGCCAGGGTGCCGGCGCTCAGGCTGGGCGCATGGGGTACGCCCGGCTCCAGGGTGCCGGCGGCGACCACTCCGCAGCCCTGCAGCAGGCCGGGGGCGAGCGGCGCCAGTAGGGCGTCGCGGGCCTGCGGGTGCAGACGCATCCAGGCGCCTTCGGGGGCCTGCCGGGAAACCGGGCACCACAGCCCGCAGAGCGCCGACAGGCCGATGGCGTGGGGTTCGGCGAAGGTCACGAAGACTTCGGCGAGGTCCTCGGCGCGGCTGATCGCCCGGCCGCCGACGAAGCGCAGCGGCGACACCGCCACGTCCACCAGCGCCCATTCGCAGAGGCCGCGGCGCGCCTCGCGCACCAGCAGGCGCTTGTTGCGGCGCAGGCCGATCTCCGGCGGAATCCGCCCGCTGGCGAAGAGCCCGCCGGCGAGCCCGGCGCCGGTCGCCTCGCGCAGCTCGGGAAAGGCGTTGTTGGTGCCGGTGGACAGGGTCAGGAGGGGGATGTCGCCGACCTCGGCGGCCACCGCCTTGTGGGTGCCGTCGCCGCCGAGCACGGCGATCAGCGCGACGCCGCGCTCGGCCATCAGCCGCGCCGTCTGGCGGGTGTCCTCGACGGTCTGGCGCAGGCGGATATCGAGGATCTCCAGCTCCGGCCAGCGGTTGTCTTGGGCGTGGCGGCCGCGGCTGGCCTTGAGCACCATGGCGGCGATGCCGGTCATGTCGGTCGGCAGCAGCACGCGCTGGACGCCGGTGGCGCCGAAGGCGCCGAGCAGGCGTTGCACCACCGAGGCCTTGTCGGTGCTGGAGAACAGCCCGGCGTTGGCGGTCAGGCGGCGCAGGTCGCGGCCGGAGGCCGGGTTGGGGATGATCCCCACGGTCAGCGGAGGACGGTTCATGACGGGACTCCGCGGACTCACAGCGAGAAGCCGCCGTCGACGGCGATGGCCTGGCCGGTGACGTGCGGGGCGCAGGCCAGGTAGACGGCGAGCTGGCCCATGTCTTCGGCGGTCTGCGCCTCGCCCTGCGGCAGCAGGCTGGCCTGGTGGCGTTCCCAGGACTGCGCCTCGCTCTCGCCGGCCTGCCGCCAGCGGCTGGCCAGGCCCTGCTCGCCGCGCCACATGCCGGTGCCGACGATGCCGGGGCAGAGCGCGTTGACGGTGATGCCCTCGCGGGCGACCTCCTTGGCCAGGGCGTTGCTGAAGCCGACCACGGCGAACTTCGAGGCGCAGTAGTGGGACAGGTCGGGAAAGCCGACCTTGCCGGCGATCGAGGCGACGTTGATGATCCGCCCCCAGCGCTGCGCGCGCATCGGCTCCAGCTCGGCCTGGCAGCAGAGGAACACGCCGCGGGCGTTGACGTTCAGCACCCGGTCCCATTCCTCGACGGTCAGTTCGCCGACCTTGTGGATGCCGATCACCCCGGCGTTGTTGACCGCCACGTCGAGGCGGCCGAACTCCTCGACGATCCGGGCGACCATGGCCTGCACGCTGTCCTGGCGGGCGACGTCGACCGTCAGCGCCAGGCTGCGCCGGCCGAGGGCCTGGACTTGCTCGGCGGTTTCCTCGGCGCCGGCGAGGTCGGCCACCGCCACGTCGGCGCCGGCACGGGCCAGGCTCAGGGCGATGCCCTGGCCGAGGCCGCGACCGGCACCGGTGACCAGGGCGACTTTGCCGGACAGGGAGAATTCGGGAAGGAGTGACTCGGACATGGGGCACCTGTGCTTGTTGTTATGGGCCGGGCTTGCGTTGCCGGCCGCTTCTGCCAGGGGACAGAGCAAGGGCGGTGCCAGAGTGTCGGAATCAGGCTGTATGCCTCGTTCTAGAGCGGTTTTTCCGGTGAGGTGGCGAGCCTGGCGAAGGCCTCGGCGAGACGTCGGGTGTCAGCGCGGCGGCGGCGGCGGCGAGACGCTGAGACGCTCCGTCTCAGCGCCGGACTTCTCCGTCCCGGCGCTTGTCGCGGGGTGGGGGAAGGTGCTTAATGGGAAGACAACAACAAGAGACGAGAGACGGAGACGGTATGCTTTCCGCACACTCGAAGGCCCACGTGGACTGTGTCAGTCGCGTGGTGAAGAACGCCGCCCGCCTGCCCCAGGCGCCGGTTCCCGCACCCATCCTCGATTCCTGGCGCCGCTCGCTGGAGCAGCACCGGCTCGATCCCGGCTCCCTGCAGGGGCCGCGCATCCTCGACCAGATCCTGCTCAGGGAGTGCCGCGAGCGCGCCGAGCTGTTCCTGCGCATCGCCAGCGAGGAGGTCTCGCGCCTGCACGGCCAGGTGCGCGACGCCGACTACTGCGTGCTGCTCGCCGACGCCCAGGGGCGGACCATCGACTACCGGGTCGATTCGGCGATCCGCAGCGACTGCCGCAAGGCCGGCCTCGACCTCGGCACCTGGTGGTCGGAAGGCGAGGAGGGCACCTGCGGGGTGGCCACCGTGCTGGCCAGCCGGATGCCGCTGACGGTGCACAAGCGCGACCATTTCCGCGCCGCCTTCATCGGCCTGACCTGCTCGGCGGCGCCGGTCTTCGACCCGCAGGGCGAACTGCTCGGCGTGCTCGACGTCTCGGCGGTGCAGTCGCCCGACGACCGCCGCAGCCAGACCCTGGTCCGCCAACTGGTGGCGCAGAGCGCCCGGCAGATCGAGAACGCCTTCTTCATGCACAGTGCCTGCGGGCACTGGATACTGCGCGCCCACGCCGCGCCGGGCTACGTCGACAGCCAGCCCGACTACCTGTTCGCCTGGGACGCCGACGGCCGCCTGCTGGCGCTCAACCCGGCGGCGCGCCGCTACCTGGGCCAGCGCTTCGGCGAGGTGCCGACCCATGTCGCCGAGGTGTTCGACCCGGACGCCCTGCACGCCGCCGAGGACGGCTCCACCTGCCAGTTGCGCGGACGCGGCGACAGCCTCGCCCTGCACGTCCGGCTGAGCGTGCCGCAGCGCCCGCAGCGGGTGGCGCTGCGCAGTACGCCGTGCGCCAGCGAGCTCGATCCGCGGATCGCCGAGAACCTGCGCCTGGCCGTGCGGGTCAAGGACCGCAACCTGCCGGTGCTGATCCAGGGCGAGACCGGCGCCGGCAAGGAGGTCTTCGCCCGCCAGGTGCACGAGGCCAGCGCCCGCCGCGGCAAGCCTTTCGTCGCCCTGAACTGCGCGGCGATCCCCGAGAGCCTGATCGAGAGCGAGCTGTTCGGCTATGCCGCCGGCGCCTTTACCGGCGCCTCCAGCAAGGGCATGCGCGGCCTCTTGCAGCAGGCCGACGGCGGCACCCTGTTCCTCGACGAGATCGGCGACATGCCGCTGACCCTGCAGACCCGCCTGCTGCGCGTGCTCGCCGAGGGCGAGGTGGCGCCCCTGGGCGCGGCGCGGCGGCAGGCGGTGGACATCCAGGTGATCTGCGCCACCCACCGCGACCTGAAGGGGATGGTGGCGGACGGCAGCTTCCGCGAGGACCTGTATTTCCGCATCGGCGGCGCGCGCTTCGAGCTGCCGCCGCTGCGCGAACGCAGCGACCGTCTGGCGCTGATCAACCGCGTGCTGGAGGAGGAGGCGGAGTCCTGCGGCGAGCCCGTCGGCCTGAGCGGCGCGGCGCTGGAATGCCTGCTCGGCTACCGCTGGCCGGGCAACGTGCGCCAGCTCCGCCACGCCCTGCGCTACGCCTGCGCGGTGTGCGCCGGCGGGGTGGTCCAGCCCGGCGACCTGCCGGCCGAGCTGCGCGGCGGGCGCCTGGCCACCGGCGAGGACGCCGCCGCGCTGGCCGACGATCCGGAGCGCCAGGCGCTGCTCGACGCGCTGGTCCGCCACCGCTGGAAACCGGGGCCGGCGGCCGAGTCCCTCGGCATCTCCCGCGCCACCCTGTACCGCCGGGTGAACCAGCACGGCATCGAGATGCCGGGGAAAAGGCGCGGCTGAGGGTGGGGGCCGGCTGCCCAGGGCCTTTTCTTCTTTAATGGAAGGAAGGGCCGTGGCTGCCAAGGCCGCTCGCGGGGAGTTTCCTGCGCACTGTTCCGAACGGATCGTTGCAGATCCCGTCGAAACAAGCGGCGCCGGATCAATCATTCACCAGCACGCACCTGCAAGGAGTCTGTCATGTGGACCAAACCCGCCTTCACTGACCTGCGCATCGGTTTCGAAGTGACGCTGTACTTCGCCAACCGCTGAGCGATCCGGCCCCGGCGTGCCGGGGCCTTTCCATGCGCCCATGCACATCCGAATTCTCGGCTCGGCCGCCGGCGGCGGTTTTCCCCAGTGGAACTGCAACTGCCGCAACTGCCGCGGTCTGCGCGAGGGCCGCCTGCGCGCCACGCCGCGCAGCCAGTCGTCCATCGCCCTGTCCGACGACGGGGAGAACTGGATCCTCTGCAACGCCTCGCCGGACATCCGCGCGCAGATCGAGGCCTTCCCGGCCCTGCAGCCGGCCCGCGCGGTGCGCGACACGGCGATCCGCGCGCTGATCCTGCTGGACAGCCAGATCGACCACACCACCGGCCTGCTCAGCCTGCGCGAGGGCTGCCCGCACGAGGTCTGGTGCACGGCGATGGTCCACCAGGACCTGACCACCGATTTCCCGCTGTTCGACATGCTCGAGCACTGGAACGGCGGACTAGCGTGGAAGCCCATCGGCCTGGACCGGCCGTTCGCGATCGACGCCTGCCCGGCCCTGCGCTTCACCCCGATTCCGCTGCGCAGCGCCGCGCCGCCGTACTCGCCGCACCGCCACGACCCGCATCCGGGCGACAACATCGGCCTGCTGGTCGAGGACAGCCGCACCGGCGGCGTGCTGTTCTACGCCCCCGGCCTCGGCCAGGTGGATGAGGCGCTGCTCGACTGGATGCGCCGCGCCGACTGCCTGCTGGTCGACGGCACCCTGTGGCGCGACGACGAGCTGATCCACGCCGGCTGCGGCAGCAGGCTGGGCAGCGAGATGGGCCACCTGCCGCAGAGCGGCGCGGGCGGCATGCTCGAGGTGCTCGACGGTCTGGCCGGGCGCAAGGTGCTCATCCACATCAACAACACCAACCCGATCCTCGACGAGGACTCGCCCGAGCGCGCCGAGCTGACCGCGCGCGGCGTCGAGGTCGCCCGGGACGGGATGGATATCGAACTGTAGGGCGCTTTCGCCTGCCTCTTCGAGGAGCCACGATGACCGAGCCAGCCATGAGCTCTGCCGAATTCGAGCAGGCGCTGCGCGCCAAGGGCGCCTACTACCACATCCACCACCCGTTCCACGTCGCCATGTACGAGGGCCGCTCGACCCGCGAGCAGATCCGGGGCTGGGTGGCCAACCGCTTCTACTACCAGGTGAACATCCCGCTCAAGGATGCCGCGATCCTGGCCAACTGCCCGGACCGCGAGACCCGCCGCGAGTGGATCCAGCGCATCCTCGACCACGACGGCGCGCCGGGCGAGGAGGGCGGCATCGAGGCCTGGCTGCGTCTCGGCGAGGCGGTCGGCCTGCCGCGCGAGCAACTGCTCTCCCAGGAACTGGTGCTGCCCGGGGTGCGCTTCGCGGTGGACGCCTACGTCAACTTCGCCCGCCGCGCCAGCTGGCAGGAGGCGGCGAGCAGCTCGCTGACCGAGCTGTTCGCCCCGACCATCCACCAGTCGCGCCTCGACACCTGGCCGCAGCACTACCCCTGGATCGAGGCCGGCGGCTACGACTACTTCCGCAAGCGCCTGAGCGAGGCGCGCCGCGACGTCGAGCACGGCCTGCGCATCACCCTCGCGCACTACACCACCCGCGAGGCCCAGGAGCGCATGCTGGAGATCCTGCAGTTCAAGCTGGACATCCTCTGGAGCATGCTCGACGCCATGAGCATGGCCTACGAGCTGAACCGCCCGCCGTACCACACAGTGACCGGCGAGCGGGTCTGGCACCGGGGAATCGCGCTGTGATCGCGCGGCAGGCGGTTCCGGTAGGGTGGAAAACGACCGCAGGTCTTTTCCACCGTCACGCATCCTGGTGGGAAAGCGCTGCGCGCGTTTCCCACCCTACGGAGGTGTGCCGATGAGCGACGAAGTCCTGAACAAGATCCCGGCGCTGCGCCGTGGCTTCCGTTTCCAGTGGGAGCCGGCGCAGGACTGCCACGTGCTGCTCTATCCCGAAGGGATGATCAAGCTCAACGGCAGCGCCGGGGCGATCCTCGCCGAGGTCGACGGGGTGCGCAGCGTCGCCGCGATCGTCGCCGGCCTGCGCGAGCGCTTCCCGGAGGCCGAGGACATCGAGACGGACATCCTGGAGTTTCTGGAGGTGGCGCGTGAGCGATTCTGGATCGAGCTTCGCTAAGCCCGGTTTCGTGCCCGGCCCGCCGCTGTGGCTGCTCGCCGAGCTGACCTACCGCTGCCCGCTGCAGTGCCCGTACTGCTCCAACCCGCTGGACTTCGCCAAGCAGGGCGAGGAGCTGTCCACCGCCGAGTGGGTCGAGGTGTTCCGCCAGGCCCGCGAACTGGGCGCCGCCCAGCTCGGCTTCTCCGGCGGCGAGCCGCTGGTGCGCCAGGACCTGACCGAGCTGATCCGCGCCGCCCGCGGCATGGGCTACTACACCAATCTGATCACCTCCGGCATCGGCCTCAGCGAGGCGCGCATCGCCGAATTCGCCGCGGCCGGCCTCGACCATATCCAGGTCAGCTTCCAGGCCGCCGACGCGCAGGTGAACGACCTGCTGGCCGGCTCCGGCAAGGCCTTCGCCCAGAAGCTGGCGATGGCCCGCGCGGTCAAGGCCCAGGGCTATCCGATGGTGCTCAACTTCGTCACCCACCGGCACAACATCGACCACATCGAGCGGATCATCGAACTGTGCCTCGAGCTGGAGGCGGACTTCGTCGAGCTGGCGACCTGCCAGTTCTACGGCTGGGCCGAGCTGAACCGCGCCGGGCTGCTGCCGACCAAGGCGCAGCTGGCGCGCGCCGAGCGCATCACCAACGAATGGCGCGAGAAGCTCGCCGCGCAGAGGCACCCGTGCAAGCTGATCTTCGTCACCCCGGACTACTACGAGGAGCGCCCCAAGGCCTGCATGGGCGGCTGGGGCAGCCTGTTCCTCGACATCGCCCCGGACGGCACGGCGCTGCCCTGCCACAGCGCGAAGATGCTGCCGGTGCAATTTCCCAACGTGCGCGAGCACAGCCTGCGGTACATCTGGTTCGACTCCTTCGGCTTCAATCGCTTTCGCGGCGACGACTGGCTGCCCGAGCCGTGCCGCTCCTGCGACGAGAAGGGCCGCGACTTCGGCGGTTGCCGCTGCCAGGCCTTCCTGCTCACCGGCGACGCGGAGGCGACCGACCCGGTGTGCGGCAAGTCGGCCCAGCACGGCCTGATCCTCGACGCCCGCCGCCAGGCGGAGGAGGCGCCGCTCGGCCTGGAGCGGCTGATCTGGCGCAATGCCCGGACCTCGAAGATCATCTGCAAGGGGTAGGGGTCAGAGTCAGGAGGGAGGCCGCGCCGGCGGCTCTCCACCCGGCGGCCGATGGGCTTCGCCATCGGCCCTCGATTGGCCATTTTCCGGGAGGTTTGCCCGTGTCCACGCAACCCATGCCCTACGGTTCCTGGCCCAGCCGCTGGTTGGCGGCGGATGCCGCCGCGGCCAGCTGCGACTTCGCCGGGCTGCAGGCCGGCCTCGGCGGCCTGCTCTGGCTGGAATACCGCCCGGACGACGGACGCTGCCGCCTGTGGCTGTGGCGCGACGGCGCCGTGCAGTGCCTGACCCCGCCGGGCCGCTCGGTGCGCAGCCGGGTCTACGAATACGGCGGCGGGGCCTTCTGCGTCGTCGAGGACGGCGTGGCCTGGGTCGACGAGGCCGACCAGCAGGTCTATCGCACGCGCATCGTCGATGCACTCGCTGCCGAAGCGCTGAGCGCCCAGGCCGACTGCCGCTACGGCGACCTGCACTACGCACCGGGCTGGAGCGCGGTGCTGGCGGTCGAGGAAAGCCACGCGGCACAGGCGGTGGTGCACCGGCTGGTCGCCCTGTCGCTGCACGACGGCACGCGCCGGGTGCTGGCCGAGGGCGCCGACTTCTACAGCGCGCCGCGGCTGAGCGCCGACGGCCGCCGCCTGGCCTGGATCGAGTGGGACCGCCCCGAGCTGCCGTGGACCGCCACTCGCCTGTGCCTGGCCGAGGTGGAGACCGATGGCCCGCTCGGCCAGCCCGTGACCCTGGCCGGCCTCGACGGCGACGAGGCGCTGCAGCAGCCCTGCTTCGCCGCCGACGGGCGCCTGTGGTGCCTCTCCGACCGCGCCGGCTGGTGGCAGCCCTGGGTGGAGCTGGATGGCCGGTTGCAGGTTGTTGACCGTGTGGGCGAGGACGCAGGACATAGGGTGGACAACGGCGCAGCCTTGTCCACCCGCGGTGTGGACTGGAGCGAGCCGCGCCCCCTGGCCGCCGCCGACCATGCCCCGGCGCCCTGGCTGCTGGGCACGGTCAGCTACCTGCTGCTGGCGGACGGCGGCCTGCTGCTCACCTGCCAGGAGGAGGGCTGGGGCTTTCTGATCGAGCGCGATGCCGCGGGCCGCGAGCGCTATCTGGCGACCGAGTTCAGCCGCTTTCGCCAGCTGGCGGCGGACGAGGGGTATTTCTACTGCATCGCCGGTTCGCCGACGCGGCTGCCGGCGGTCCTGGCGATCGAGCGGGCCGGCGGGGCGGTGCGCCGGCTCGCCGGGGGCGACGCGCCGCTGGCCGAGGTCGAGTTGTCCTGGCCGCAATCGCTGCGCTTCGCCACCGGCGAGGGCGAGTCGGCCCAGGCCTTCTTCTATCCGCCGCGCAATGCCGCCTGCCCGGAGCCCGAGCACGGGCGGCCGCCGCTGCTGGTGTTCGTCCACGGCGGGCCGACCTCGGCCTGCTATCCGGTGTTCGATCCGCGCATCCAGTTCTGGACCCAGCGCGGCTTCGCCGTGGCCGACCTCAACTACCGCGGCTCCAGCGGCTTCGGGCGCGCCTATCGGCTGCGCCTGGCGGGCGAGTGGGGGCGGATCGACGTGGAGGACGCCTGCGCCCTGGTCCGCGACCTGGGCGATGCGAGGGCGATCGACCCGGCGCGGGCCTTCATCCGCGGCGCCAGCGCCGGCGGCTACACCGCGCTGTGCGCCCTGGCCTTCCGCGACCTGTTCCGCGGCGGCGCCAGCCTGTACGGGGTCAGCGACCCCCTGAGCCTGCGCCGGGTCACCCACAAGTTCGAGGGCGACTACCTCGACTGGTTGATCGGCGATCCCGAGCGCGACGCCGAACGCTACCGGCAGCGCACGCCGCTGCTGCACGCCGGGCGCATCCAGGCGCCGGTGATCTTCTTCCAGGGCGGCCTGGATGCGGTGGTGGTGCCGCAGCAGACCGAGGCGATGGTCGCCGCCCTGCGCGCGCACGGGGTGTCGGTCGAGTACCGGCTCTATCCCGACGAGCGCCATGGTTTTCGCCAGGCCGCCCATCTGGCCGATGCGCTGGAGCGCGAATGGCGCTTCTATCGGCGCCTGCTGGATTGAGGCGCCGGGCCATGCATGAACTGCCGCCGCTGCAGCAGCGCAGCCTGCGCCTGGACAACGGCGTGCAGGCGATCCTGCTGCACGACCCGCAAGCCCGCCGCGTGGCCCTGGCCGCCGGGGTGGACGCCGGCAGCCTGCACGAATCCGAGTCCTGGCCGGGACTGGCGCACTTTCTCGAACATTGCCTGTTCCTCGGCAGCGAGGGCTTCGCCGAAGTCGGCGCCTTCGCCGGGTACGTGCACGGCCAGGGCGGGCGCTACAACGCCCGCACCCTTGGTCTCTGCACCCAGTACTACCTGGAGGTGCCGGCGGGCGAGCTGACCCCGGCACTCGAGCGGTTCTGCGATCTGCTGGCGCGGCCGCTGCTGCTGCCCGAGCGACTGCTCGCCGAGCGCGAGGTGCTGCATGCCGAGTATCTGGCGCGCTGTCAGGACGGCGACAGCCAGCTGCTCGGCGCGCTGGCCGGACTGCTCGATCCGGCCCATCCGCTGGCGCATTTTCATGCCGGCGCGCGCGACAGCCTCGATCCGCAGTCGCCAACCTTTCTCGCCGAGCTGCGTGCCTGGCATGCCCGGCATTACCGGGGCGAGAGCCTGCGCCTGCTGGTCTGCGGGCCGCAGTCCCTGGACGAGCTGGAGACGCAGGTCCGCGCCGTCGCCGGCGCGCTGCCGGGTGGCGTCCCTGTGCCGGCGCCCGCCTGGCCATCGCCCTGGCCGGCAGGACAGGGCCCTCTGCGTCTGGAGCTGGAGCAGCCGGCACGGCGGCGCATGAGTCTGTGGTGGGCGCTGGCGCATGTCCCCGCGCGCGACGACCCGGCCCTGGAGCAGCTGCGCCAGGCGCTGCAGCGCAGCGATTTCGGCAGCCTGCTCGGCGTGCTGCGCGCCCGCGGTCTGGCCCGGTCGGCTCGCCTGGAGCTGCATCCGGCGGATGCCGGGCAGGCGCTGCTGGCCTTGCATCTGGAGCTGCTGGACGAGGGCAGTGGCCGCGAGGCGCAGGTCGCTGCCCTCTGTCGTGACTGGCTGGCTTGGCTGCAGGCTGCGCCGGAGCGGATCGGCACTCTGACCCTGATCGAGAACCTGCGCATCAGCCAGGCCTGGGACGAGTACGAACAGGCGCCGCTGGAGCGTGCCGCGCGCTGGCTGGAGCGCTGGCAGCGCCAGGGCGGCGCCGTGCCGGCGTTGTGGCCGGCGCCAGCGGCGAACGCCGTGCTGGGCGACTGGCTGAGCCCGCTGGCACAGCCGCCGCTGGTCCTGCAGTGCTGCCGTGCTGCCCTGGCGCAGGGCGAGTTCACCCCGCGCTTTCCGGTGCGCCGGTTGGTGACGCCGCTGGCCGAGCTGCCGCCGGTGCAGGAGGTGTGGCAGCTTGCGGCGATCAATCCTTTCCAGGCGCCAGCGCCTCAGGCCGCTGCGGGAGACTGGCCGGCGGAGTGGCGCAGCACGGGCACGGAGCTGCTGCGTCCCGGTCACGCCGCACTGCTGCTCGCCTGGCAGGCGGCAGCGCCGGGGCCGGAGGCGCAGCTGGCGGCCGAGCTGGCGGAGCTGGCGCTGGCCGAGTGCTGGGACACGCTGGCCGGCGCAGCGCAGCCGTTCGGCGTCGACTGCCAGGTATCGAGCCACGCTGGACGCCTGAGCCTGTGCCTGAGCGGGCCGCCGGCCGCGCTGCCTTCGGTGCTGGCGCCTCTGCTGGCAGCGCTGCGCGAGGGCGACGCGGCGTGCTGGCGCGCTGCCTGGCAGCGGCGCCGCGATGCACAGGCGCAGCAGATCCTGCTGCGCCGTCTAGTGGCGCATCCGGCAGCGCGGACGCGTGTGCCGGTGGTGGATGAGGATGGCCTCGCCCGGCAGCTGACGACGCTGGATAGCGCCGGTCTGGCAGACCTGGTTGGCGATTACCTGGCCGGTGCCGGTCTGTGCGGCTGGTGCATGGGCGAGGTGCCTTCGGCCGTGTTGCCGCTGCTGCAGGGGCTCGGCCGTCCTGCGGCCATGCAATCGCAGGTGCAGCTCCTGGGCGGCGAGCACGAGCTGCATCTGGGGATCGCGGGGAGCGAGCAGGCAGTCCTGCTGCGTCTGCTGGCACCGCCCGGTGAGCCGCGCCGAGAGGCAGCGTGGCGCTTGCTGGCGGTCCTCTGGCCGGGCGCCTTCCATCAGGCCCTGCGCGTCGAGCAGGGGCTGGGCTATGCGCTGTTCTGCCGTTTCGTCGAGACCGAGGAGGGCGCCGAGCTGCAGTTGGGCGTGCAATCGCCGCACGTTCCGGCCGTGCGCCTGCAGCAGGCGATCCGGGAGTTTCTCGTCGTGCAGCGGCAGCGCCTCGCCGATCTGGATGCCGGGCGACTGGCTTCGGCCCGCCGGGCGGTGCTGGAGGCGCTCGACGAGAGCAGTCGCCCGGCGCGTTTGCAGCGTGCCGCCACGGCCTGGCTCGGCGCCCGGCCGGACGACTGGCCGCAGCGGCTGCGCGCCGAGCTGGAGTCGCTGCAGGTGGGCGACCTGCTGGCGGCGTTGGCGGGAGCGGACATCGGCCGGCAGTGGCTGCTGTCCCGTCGAGAGGACCGGCCCGTGCGACATTCTGGCCGGCCGGCTGCCGCGCGACGTGACGAATTTGCCAACGGGCCGGGCAAAGGCAGCGGTGGTTTTCTGGACAATACCGGTAACCATTGAGCTTTTCCGAGGCGATTTTTGTGGAACACGACGCGGACAAGCGGAGCGGACAGGAGCTGCAGATCGTGCAGGCCTTCTCCTCCGTGGAGGTTTCCGAGCAGATCATCCGCTCGGCCGACATCAAGGAACTGGTCGGCGGCATGCTGTCCGCCCAGGACGAGGTCGGCCGGAGCGCCGAGGAGCTGGAGCGGGCACGCCAGGAGAAGAAGGGCGGCAGCCTGATCGGCAACTGGTGGAAGGACCGCGACGACAAGCTGCAGGACGCCCAGATCGATCTGCAGAAGTCGATCGGCAGCCTGTCGCAGAAGTCCTCGCAACTGCTGATCGTCAATGCGGCGATCTCCAAGGTCCTGAGCGACCAGCAGCGGGTGCTCCTGCACCAGCAGAACATGCTCAAGCAGCAGGCCGACATCCTCGAGGAGCAGAACCGCAAGATCCTCGGCCAGCAGCGGGCGCTCGAGCAGCAGCAGCAGGAGATCGACCTGGCCAACCGGGGATTGTTGGAGGCCCGGGACGTCACGGCGGAGCAGACCGACCAGTTGGTGAGCAGCGTGAGGCGCCTGGAGCAGGCCGAGTCGCAGATGGAGGCGCTCAACCAGCAGATGGTCGTCTGCGTGGCCGAGGATCTGGTCACCGTGGTCAGCGACTGGCGTATCCGACTCGACGACCTGGGCCGCGACTTCACGCAGCGTCAGGCCGGGCTGGAGAGGAAGCTGTTCGACGAGTTCCGCGACCATATCGATCAGGTACGGATCGAATTGGAGGCCGCTGCGGACAGGTCCGCCGCCGGTGCGGTAGCGCTGGAGCGGAAGCTGCAGCAGCAGGCGCAGGCCGGCCAGGCACGCATCGAGGCCCAGGAAGCGGCGGCCCGGCAACTGCGCGAGGCGCTCTCGGAGCGGCTGACGCAGTTTCGCCAGGAGGTCGTCGTCACGCTGGAGCAGAACGTCCTGCCGCTGCGCAAGGCGTTCGGCACTGTCGAACAGCGCCAGGGCGCCTGGCAGCAGGAGCAGGCCCGGGTCCTGGAGGTGCAGCGCAAGGTGCTGGTGCGCCTGGAGGGCGAGCTGAAGGCCAGGGCCGAGGCGCTGGACAGCGCGGAGGCGCGTCTGCAGTTTCTGGAGGAGGCGCAGGATAAGGGTGCTGGACGCCACCGCCTGACCCTGATGGCCGTCGGCCTGGCGCTGGTGTCGCTGGGCTGGCAGTTGGCCGGGCTGGTAGGGCGGGGGTGAGGCGGAGAGCGGGCCAAGGCCCCGGATTTGGAGCCTTGGCTGAGCGGGGAGCGATCAGACGTTGAAGCGGAAGTGCATCACGTCGCCATCCTTGACGATGTAGTCCTTTGATGGCTCCCGCGCTCCTGCGTGGGAGCCCGGGGCCGGGGAATGCCCTCTGCGGCGCGCCCACGCGAAAAAGTGCGGCCACGATCAATTCCTCGAAAAGCAAAGACCTTGAAAGGCTGGAGGTAAGAGGGCTGTCGGCAGGCGGGCCGCCGGTATGTGGCTGTCAATCCGACAGACATCCTGCTTCGTGAGTCCGCTATTGTGCAGGCAGTGTTCGCCGTGCTGTTCGGCGTATGCATGATTGCTGGCGAACGTTGCGGACATCGTTGCCGCCTTTTATCGGGTGTCGACTTCGGGAGCGGACAAGCCATCCATGGCTGTCTCGGATACATCGAAGGAGTTGGCCTATGTGGCCCTTTGCGGGAGGCAGGATCAGGCAGCGATCTGCTGATTGCCCTGCAGGGGCAAGTGGGGCAGGGAAGAAAGGTTTTTGCTGGTCGATGAGCTCTTGCGCATCATGCTGCGCAGGAGTGCGATAAATATTCCAAGCATGCAGCCCAGAACCAGTCCCAGAGCGAGGATCAGGGCTTTTTTCGGCTTGACTGGCTTAATCGGCTCAATCGCCTGTTGATCGATTTTCGCCAGAGATAGATTGGAGAAGTCGACCTTCAGGTTGCGAAGGCGAGTCGCCTCGCCAATCAACTTGTCCAGATCATTGAGGAACAGGTCTTCCTCCTTGTCCTTGCGCTGTTTGAGCAGCTCGACCTGCCGGTTCGTTTCCAGCAAGTGCAACCTCTTTTGGATTTCTGCGATGCGTGGCGAGGCGAAGTCGTCGGAGCGACGCTTTTCCAGCACATCACGCTCTGCCTCCAGTGCATCCACGCCCATGAAATACAGCGGGATTTCCTGATTATTGACTTCCGTGCGGATCACATTGCCTTGAGCTGACTTGCCGCTCTCTCCCATGGCATTCGGAGTAGTCGGTTTGCGGATATTCAGAGCAGTCGCGATGCGGATAGCTTCATTCAGCTGGGCTATGCGGTTGTTGCGGCGGGTACGCAGTTCGCTGCGCAGGGCATCCAATTCATCTTGCAGTTGAGCTCGCTCAAGGGCATCGGCTTCCAGCAGTTTGGCAACCTGGACATCCTTGGCGGATAGATATCTGGCGCGTTCGGCTTCGATCCGGCGCTCAACCAAGGCCAGCTGGTTTTGTACTACCGTGGCAAAGTCGTCCTCGATTTTCTTGCGCTCCGAGGCGATGGCGAAGTCAACGAACTCGTTGGTCAGGCGTACCCCATCCACCCCTTCTGGGTAAGTAAGAGAAACTCCTACGTAAGGCGACAAGCCCTCATTTTTCTTGGGATCAGGTTGAAGCATTGTGAATGCTTCCCCATTGAACTTGTCGAAGAACTGCTCGAAAGTTTGATCTGCTTTAAGCAGAAAGGCGAACTGCTCCTTGTTGGCCTGAAAAAAGGCCTGGCGGTTCGTATAGGAGTCCAAGGCGGCTCCGACACGCTTGAGAGCAGTTTCAGCATCCAGGGCGTATACGCCGGTTGAATTAAGTTCGTCGAGAGCTTTGATGACTGGCGGTCGTAGTACGCTCCTGACCTCATAGTAGGGCCTGGCCAGGAAAGCATAGGCTGCTGCTGCTGCAGCGATTAGCAGCGTGACTGCGATTATCAGGAAACGCTCGGACCACAAGCGTGCCAACAGGTCCCGAAGATCGATCTCGTCGGTGGGGGGAGGGGCTTTCACATACACAGGTTCCACTTTTTGCTCCTTTCGATATGCTGGCAAAAGGAAGGCATCTTATTTTCGTGTGAAACTTTTTCCAATATGAGATGTCGTCGCATCCGGTAGAACAAGATGCCGATTTACTTGGGATCCTATTGAGCATCGCCAGGTAGTGGCGGACAGTTCGATGCGTTTTGTAGGCTGATGGATATCGCTATCCAGCATGTGAAAAGAAGATCTGGCTGGATTAGTCATCCCTTGCATTGCTTGGGCGCAGGGATGCATCGCGCCTATGGCCGAGTCGGGTGCAATGTATTTCCGAAAGGCAACACCCTGCGAAGACAAGAGCCTCACAGGGTGTTACGAAGCGCTGTGTCAGTCCCGAAGGTCGAGAACGCAAGCAAAACGATCAGACGTTGAAGCGGAAGTGCATCACGTCGCCATCCTTGACGATGTAGTCCTTGCCCTCCAGGCGCCACTTGCCGGCTTCCTTGGCGCCGGCCTCGCCCTTGTACTGGATGAAGTCGTCGTAGGCGATGACCTCGGCGCGGATGAAGCCCTTCTCGAAGTCGGTGTGGATCACCCCGGCGGCCTGCGGCGCGGTGGCGCCGATCTTGACGGTCCAGGCGCGCACTTCCTTCACCCCGGCGGTGAAGTAGGTCTGCAGGTTGAGGAGCTGGTAGCCGGCGCGGATCACGCGGTTCAGACCGGGCTCTTCCATGCCCATGGACTCGAGGAACATCTGCTTTTCCTCGTCGTCGTCGAGCTCGGCGATCTCCGCCTCGATCTTGTTGCACACTGGCACCACGATGGCGCCTTCCTCCTCGGCGATGGCCTTGACCACGTCCAGGTGCGGGTTGTTCTCGAAGCCGTCTTCAGCGACGTTGGCGATGTACATCACCGGCTTGCTGGTCAGCAGGTGGAAGCCGCGAATGATGCGCTTCTGCTCGTCGTCCATGCCCTTCATCAGCGAGCGGGCCGGCTTACCTTCGCTGAAATGCGGAATCAGCTTTTCCAGCAGGGCCTTCTGGGCGAGGGCCTCCTTGTCGCCGCCCTTGGCGTTGCGAGCGACCTTCTGCAGCTGCTTCTCGCAGCTGTCGAGGTCGGCGAAGATCAGTTCGAGGTCGATGATCTCGATGTCACGCTTGGGATCGACGCTGTTGGACACGTGGATGACGTTGTCGTCCTCGAAGCAGCGCACCACATGGGCGATCGCGTCGGTCTCGCGGATGTTGGCGAGGAACTTGTTGCCCAGGCCCTCGCCCTTGGAGGCGCCCGCCACCAGACCGGCGATGTCGACGAACTCCATGGTGGTCGGCAGCACGCGCTCGGGCTTGACGATGGCGGCGAGGGCGTCCAGGCGCGCGTCGGGCATCGGCACGATGCCACTGTTCGGCTCAATGGTGCAGAACGGGAAGTTCTCGGCGGCGATGCCGGACTTGGTGAGGGCGTTGAACAGGGTGGACTTGCCGACGTTGGGCAGGCCGACGATGCCGCAGTTGAATCCCATGGTGTGTCCCTCGCAGAGCTGAAGTCGGTGGAAAAGGGTGGGCTCAGGCTTTCCTGCTGTGCAGCTGCTGCATGGCACGGGTCCACTGGCCGTCGAGCATGTCCGGCAGCGCGTCGAGGGCGAAGTCGATGCAGGCCTCGAGCTTCTCCTGTTCGCTGCGTGGCGCCCGACCGAGCACGAAGCCGGAGACGAGCGTCTTGTCGCCGGGATGGCCGATGCCGAGCCGCAGGCGATGGAAGGAGTTCTGGTTGCCGAGCTGGGCGATGATGTCGCGCAACCCGTTGTGCCCGCCATGGCCGCCGCCCTGCTTGAGTCTGGCGGTGCCGGGGGCATGTCGAGTTCGTCGTGGGCCACCAGGATGGCCGCCGGCGGAATGCGGAAGAAGTTCGCCAGCGCCGCCACGGACTGGCCGCTGCGGTTCATGTAGGTGGTGGGGATGAGCAGACGAACGTCGCGGCCCTGATGGCTGAACTTGCCGACCAGGCCGAAATACTTCTTGTCGGCGTTGAGGCTGACGCCCTTGGCGGATGCCACGCGCTCGACGAAAAGGGCCCCTGCGTTGTGCCGGGTCTGGTCGTATTCCGGGCCGGGATTTCCCAGGCCAACGATCAGTTGCACGGCGGTCATGCAGGGGCCCTCCAGTGGCTCCGAGGGATTACTCGGCGCCTTCTTCCTTCACGCGGGAGGCGTGGATGTTGGCCACGGCCAGGTCGTTGCCATGGGCCAGGGCCACCAGCTCGACGCCGGCCGGCACGCTCAGGTTGGACAGATGGACGATCTGGCCGACTTCGACGTTGGCCAGGTCGACTTCGATGAACTCCGGCAGGTCCTTCGGCAGGCAGGAGACTTCCACTTCGCTGATCACGTGGGAGACTTCGCCACCTTGCTGCTTCACGCCGACCGAGGTTTCGGCGTTGACGAAGTGCAGCGGAACATGGGCGGTCAGCTTGTGGTCGGCGACCACGCGCAGGAAGTCGGCGTGCATCACCACGGCCTTGGACGGATGGCGCTGCAGGGCCTTGATCAGCACGGTTTCGGTCGCGCCGGCGACGTTCAGGGCGATCACGTGGCTGAAGGCAGCCTCGTCTTCGATCAGCTTGGCGATGTCCTTGGCCAGCAGGCTGATGGACTGGGGCGCCTTGTCGCCGCCGTAGATCACGGCGGGGATCTGATCGGCGTTACGACGCAGGCGGCGGCTCGCACCTTTCCCCAGGTCGGAACGCACTTCGGCATTCAGGGTAAAATCGGTCATTGCGTTTCTCCAGAATGACAGCATCGCCCGCGACGCTTGCGACCAGCGTCCGGGCGATGGCTGAGGGCCCTGCGCTTGGCAGGGCGGTGGTATCGGCGCCTGCTCCTAGCGGAACATGGCGCTGATGGATTCCTCGTTGCTGATGCGGCGTACCGCTTCGGCCACCACCGGAGCGATGTCCAGCTGGCGGATGCGCGGGCAGGCCTGGGCGGCGGCGGACAGCGGGATGGTGTTGGTCACCACCAGTTCGTCCATCACCGAGCTTTCGAGATTCTCGATGGCGCGGCCGGACAGCACCGGATGGGTGCAGTAGGCATATACCTTGGCGGCGCCGTGCTCCTTGAGGGCCTTGGCGGCATGGCACAGGGTGCCGGCGGTATCGACCATGTCGTCGACCAGGATGCAGGTGCGGCCTTCCACGTCGCCGATGATGTGCATGACTTCCGACTGGTTGGCCTTCGGCCGGCGCTTGTCGATGATCGCCAGATCCACGCCCAGGGACTTGGCGACGGCGCGGGCGCGCACCACGCCACCGATGTCCGGGGAGACGATCATCAGGTTTTCGAAGCGCTGAGCCTGGATGTCGTCGACCAGTACCGGCGAGCCGTAGATGTTGTCCACCGGGATGTCGAAGAAGCCCTGGATCTGATCGGCATGCAGGTCGACGGTGAGCACGCGGTTGACGCCGACCACGTCGAGCATGTCGGCCACCACCTTGGCACTGATCGCCACACGGGCGGAGCGTGGGCGCCGGTCCTGGCGGGCGTAGCCGAAGTAGGGAACGACCGCGGTGATCCGCGAGGCCGAGGAGCGGCGGAAGGCGTCGGCCATCACCACCAGTTCCATGAGGTTGTCGTTGGTCGGTGCGCAAGTCGGTTGGATCAGGAAGACGTCCTTGCCGCGGACATTCTCATTGATCTCGACGCTGATTTCGCCATCGGAGAACTTGCCTACGGAGGCATCGCCGAGGGGATATGCAGCTGACGTACGACGCGACGCGCCAGATCGGGGTTGGCGTTCCCCGTGAAGACCATCATCTTGGACACGCGCAGTACCTGCCGGCTGAGGGTGGACCTGATGAAATTAAAAAGCTGCTCAAAAAGGCGGCGTGATTGCGGCATTTTTGAACAGCTTCCTGGAATATGGCAGGGGCGGCTGGATTCGAACCAACGCATGGCAGGATCAAAACCTGCTGCCTTACCGCTTGGCGACGCCCCTGTGGCGTTACATCCTTGAATACCCGGTCGACGCGTGTGTTCCCTGGAAGGGATGGCAGGGGCGGCTGGATTCGAACCAACGCATGGCAGGATCAAAACCTGCTGCCTTACCGCTTGGCGACGCCCCTGTGACACGCAATCATCGAATGCTAGGCATTCACTCCCTGCGCCAACGCCTCTAGCCTGCGGTGCAACATGGAGATGTTGCGACCCTGGGCAACGAAGCCCGGCATGGGCACTGGAAGTTGGCGGGCGACTTTATCAGCATCGTCCCGATTTGGGAAGCTCCCAAATACGCAAGCTCCAGTCCCGGTCATTCTGGCGGGAACGAATTTGTTCAGCCAGCTCAAAGCGTTACGCACTTCCGGGTAGCGCTTTTCGACGACTGGCTGGCAGTCGTTATGACCATCCCGGCAAGGAGGCTGCGAACTGTAATGGCCGGTGTATTGCGTGTCAACTCCGGGTCGGAAAAAATTTCTGCTGTGCTGACAGTGACTTGCGGAGCAATGACGAGGAACCAGGGCTCCTCCAGCTCGATCGGTTGCAGGCGTTCGCCGACACCTTCGGCGAACGCAGCGCGACCGCGCACGAACACCGGTACGTCGGCCCCCAGGGCGAGGCCCAGCTCGGCCAGGCGGTCCTCGCTCCAGCCCAGTCGCCAGAGGCGGTCGAGGGCGAGCAGGACGGTCGCTGCGTCCGAACTGCCGCCGCCGATGCCGCCGCCCATCGGCAGACGCTTGTCCAGCCAGATGTCGGCGCCCAGTCGGCAGCCGCTCTGCTGCTGCAGCCGGCGGGCGGCGCGAACGATCAGGTTGCTGTCGTGGGGGACGCCGGGAATCTCCGTATGCAGATGGATGATGCCGTCCTCGCGCACGGTGAAGCCGAGTTCGTCGCCGTGGTCGAGAAACTGGAACAGGGTCTGCAACTCGTGATAGCCGTCGGCGCGGCGGCCGAGGATGTGCAGCATCAGGTTGAGCTTGGCCGGGGCCGGCAGGATCAGTTGGGCGTGCTGCATGGCGTTCAGAGTCCTAGCCGGCGCGGCTGCCAGTCCTTGATGACCAGGGTGATGATCATGTCCTGGCCGTACAGCTTCAGGCGTTCGGGCAGCCAGAAGCCGTTCTGCTCGGCATAGCGCTGGTATTCGACCTGCCAGCCGTCCTGGTGCAGACGGGCCAGATGACTATCGCCGTCGAGGGTGAGTTGGCTACGGCTGCCGGGTGCCGGCAGGCCGCGCACCCACCACAGCAGATGAGAGACCGGCAGGCTCCAGCCGAGCTGCTGCTCGAGCAGGGCCTCCGGAGATTCGGCCTGGTAGCGTCCCTGGCCGGCGACCTCCAGCTCGATGCCGCCGGGACGCCCGGTCAGGCGCGCCGCACCGCGGCCGAGCGGGCCGGACAGGCGGATGTCGTAGTACTCCTGGCGCTGCAGCCAGAACAGGGTGCCGCTGCCGGACTCGCGGGGTGCCTGGATGCCGACCTTGCCGCTGATCTGCCAGGCATCGAGGGCGCCGATCTCGCGCTTGTGCGCCCGCCAGCGGTCGGGATCGCCCGGGCCTTCGAGGGCTTCCCGCGAGGTCAGGCCGGCGCAGCCGGCCAGCAGGGCGAGCAGGACGAGGAGCAGCGCGTGACGAAGCAACGGGGTGGGCATGGTTCAGAACGTCTCGGATCCGGTCAGGCGCAGCAGTGTGCTGCGCAGGATGGCGCTGTCGGGCTGTTCCTCGAGAGCCTTGGCCCAGACCTTGCGGGCTTCGCGCTGCTTGCCGCGGGCCCAGAGCACTTCGCCCAGGTGGGCGGCGATCTCGTGGTCGGAGATGCGCTCGGCGGCCTGGCGCAGCAGGCGCTCGGCCTCGCCCAGCGCGCCCAGGCGGAAATTCACCCAGCCGAGGCTGTCGAGAATCGCCGGATCGTCCGGGTTGAGCTGGTGGGCCCGCTCGATCAGCGCCTTGGCTTCGGCGTAGCGGGTGGTGCGGTCGGCCAGGGTGTAGCCGAGGGCGTTCAGGGCCATGGCGTTGTCCGGCTCGCGCGCGATGACGAAGCGCAGATCGCGTTCCAGCTGGGTCAGATCGCCGCGCTTCTCGGCCAGCATGGCGCGGGTGTAGAGCAGGTTGAGGTCGTCCGGGAACTGCTGCAGGGCGTGGTCGATGACCCGCCAGGCGTCGTCGAGCCGTTCGCGGTTGGTCAGCGCCTCGGCTTCGATCAGATAAAGCTGCAAGGCATAGTCCGGCTGTTTTTCGCGGGACTGCGTCAGGCGCGTCGAGGCCTCCTCGGCGCGGCCGCTCTCGAAGAGGATTTCGGTCTGGCGCAGCTGGGCCGGCAGGTAGTGGTTGCCGGGGCCGACCAGGGCGTATTCGATCAGCGCGCTTTCCGGCTCTCCGCGCTCTTCGTAGACCCGGCCCAATTGATAGTGCGCGGCATCGACGTAACTGCCGCGCTCGATCAGTTCCTGAAGATAGACCGCTGCCTCGTCCCAGGCCTTGGCCTCCAGGCAGACCAGCGCCATGGACAGGCGCAGATCGTCGTCCTCGGGAAACTGCTCGACCAGGGCGGCGAACTCGTCCTTGGCATCGTCGAGGCGGTCCTGGTCGACCAGCAGGCGGGCATAGGTCAGGCGCAGGCGCTTGTCGTCGGGGTGTTGACGCATGCCCTTCTTCAGCAGGGAGAGCGCTTCTTCGCTGCGCCCCAGACTCTGCAGCAGGCGCACGCGCAGCAACAGCGGGGCGATCTCCTGCTCGCTCGCCGCATGGCTTTCCAGCAGCTCGAGGGCGGCTTTCGGCTGGTTGTCCTGCTGCAGCAGCAGCGCCTTGCCGAACAGCAACTGGCCGTTTTCCGGCGATTTCTTCAGGAGCCGGTCGAAGCTCTGCAGCAGGCCGGCGCGGGTTTCCGGATCGCTTTCCGCGGCAGCCAGGGCGAGGAAGTCGAAATGGGTGTCGCCCTGGCCTGCAGGACCTTTTCCATGTAGCGCATGGACTCGTCGTAGCGGCCGTTGCGCGCCAGCTGAATGGCGGCGGCACGCTGCGCATCGAGGTTGGCCGGGGCGTTGTCCGCCCAGATCAGCGCGCTCTCCAGGGCGCTCTGGTCGGCGCCGAGGTATTCGGCGATGCGGAAGGCCCGCTCGGCGACGCCCGGGTCCTGAGTGGCCTGGGCCTGTACGGCGTAGTTTTCCAGGGCGATGTCGAAACGGTTGCGTTGCCCCGCCAGTTCGCCGACCAGCAGGCTGTACAGGGTCTCTTCGCTGAATGAGGCAACCGGCTGCGGCGGCGGTGGGCTGGCCGGAGCCGGCGACGGTGCGACCTCCTCCTTCGCCGGCGGTCTGCTACCCGGCTGGGAGAGGCTTTGACAGCCGCCGAGAAACATCATGACGGCCAGCGAGGCGAAGATTTTATTCATAGGGAGGGAAAGCGATGGTTGCACCGGAAAGTGGGAAGCATCATGACACAAGCCGCCGGTCAAGCCCATGGCTACGGGGGCCGGCGGGGCGCGGGATAGGCGGGCGGAGGTTGTTCTCCATCTGTCGAAGTAGGACAATCGCGTGCTTTCCCTGTTCGGACCTGCGCACCTGAATGGCATTCATCGCCCTCGGTATCAACCACAAGACCGCCTCGGTGGATGTCCGCGAGCGCGTGGCGTTCACTCCCGCGCAGCTTGCCGAAGCACTGCAGCAGCTCTGCCGGCATACCGACAGCCGCGAGGCGGCGATCCTCTCCACCTGCAACCGCAGCGAACTTTATCTGGAGCAGGATAGTCCGGGGGTCGATGGGGTGCTGCAGTGGCTGGCCGATTACCACCGGCTGAGTCTGGACGAGCTGCGCGCCTGCGCCTACGTGCATCGGGACGACTCCGCGGTGCGCCACATGATGCGCGTCGCCTCCGGGCTCGATTCGCTGGTGCTCGGCGAGCCGCAGATCCTCGGCCAGATGAAGACCGCCTATGCCGTGGCACGCGAGGCCGGCACCGTCGGCCCGCTGCTCGGCCGGCTGTTTCAGGCCACCTTCAGCACCGCCAAGGCGGTGCGCACCGACACCGCCATCGGCGAGAACCCGGTGTCGGTGGCCTTCGCCGCGGTCAGCCTGGCCAAGCAGATCTTCAGCGACCTGCAGCGCAGCCAGGCGCTGCTGATCGGCGCCGGGGAAACCATCAGCCTGGTCGCCCGCCACCTGCACGAGCAGGGCGTCCGGCGCATCGTCGTCGCCAACCGCACCCTGGAGCGCGGCCGGCTCCTGGCCGAGCAGGTCGGCGGCCAGGCGATCATGCTCGCCGACCTCGGCAGCGAGCTGCCCAACAGCGACATCGTCATCAGTTCCACCGCCAGCCAGCTGCCGATCCTCGGCAAGGGAGCGGTCGAGCGGGCGCTGAAGCAGCGCAAGCACAAGCCGATGTTCATGGTCGACATCGCCGTGCCGCGCGACATCGAGCCGGAAGTGGGCGAACTGGACGACGTCTACCTGTACAGCGTCGACGACCTGCACGAGGTCATCGAGGAAAACCGCCGGAGCCGCCAGGATGCGGCGAAAGCCGCGGAGGAGTTGGTTGCCGCCGGCGCCGACGACTTCATGCTGCGCCTGCGCGAGCTGGCCGCGGTGGACCTGCTCAAGGCCTACCGCCAGCAGGCCGAGCGGTTGCGCGACGAGGAGCTGGCCAAGGCCCAGCGCCTGCTGGGCAACGGCGCCGACCCGCTGGAGGTGATGGCCTCCCTGGCTCGCGCACTGACCAACAAGCTGCTGCATGCGCCCAGCGTGCAGCTGAAGAAACTCTCCGCCGACGGTCGCTTCGATGCGCTGGCCGTGGCCCAGGAACTCTTTGCCCTCGACGAGGGTGAGCCGAAACGATGAAAGCCTCCCTGCTGAACAAACTGGACCTCTTGCACGACCGCTACGAGGAACTCACTGCACTGCTCGGCGATGCCGAGGTGATCGCCGAACAGGCTCGGTTCCGCGCCTACTCCAAGGAGTATGCCGAGGTCGAGCCGGTGGTGGCCGCCTACCGCGACTTCCGCAAGGTGCAGGACGATCTGGAAGGTGCTCAGGCGCTGCTCAAGGACAGCGATCCGGACCTGCGCGAGATGGCCGCCGAAGAGGTGGCCGAGGCCCGCGAGCGGCTGCTCGGCCTGGAAGACCGCCTGCAGCGCATGCTGCTGCCCAAGGACCCCAACGACGGGCGCAACGTGTTCCTGGAGGTCCGCGCCGGCACCGGCGGCGACGAGGCGGCGATCTTCGCCGGCGACCTGTTCCGCATGTACTCGCGCTACGCCGAGAAGCAGGGCTGGCGGATCGAGATCCTCTCGGAGAATGCCGGCGAGCACGGCGGCTACAAGGAGATCATCACCCGCGTCGAGGGCGACAACGTCTACGGCAAGCTGAAGTTCGAGTCCGGCGCCCACCGCGTGCAGCGCGTGCCGGAAACCGAATCGCAGGGCCGCATCCACACCTCGGCCTGTACCGTCGCAGTGCTGCCGGAGCCGGACGAGCAGGCGGCGATCGAGATCAACCCGGCCGAGCTGCGCGTCGACACCTACCGCTCCTCGGGCGCCGGCGGTCAGCACGTCAACAAGACCGACTCGGCGATCCGCATCACCCACCTGCCCACCGGCATCGTCGTCGAATGCCAGGAGGAGCGCTCGCAGCACAAGAACCGCGCCAAGGCCATGGCCTGGCTGGCGGCCAAGCTGCAGGACCGCCAGGACGCCGCCGCGCACAAGGAAATCTCCGAGACGCGCAAGCTGCTGGTCGGTTCGGGCGACCGTTCCGAACGCATCCGCACCTACAACTTCCCGCAGGGACGGGTCACCGACCACCGTATCAACCTGACCCTCTACGCCCTCGACGAGGTCATGGCCGGCGGCGTGGATGCGGTGATCGAGCCGCTGCTCAGCGAGTACCAGGCCGACCAGCTGGCCGCGCTGGGGGATTGACGCGTAGGCGGGTGAAGCCTGCCGAACATGGCGCGGGGCCGCACCGAACCCGGCGGGTTTCACCCGCCCTACGACGCCGACGGAGTCGAGGCATGCCGACCATCGAAACCCTGCTGAACAGCGCCGAGCTGCCCGACTCGCCGAGCCCGCGGCTGGATGCCGAATGGCTGCTCGCCGCGGCCCTCGGCAAGTCCGCCAGCTACCTGCGTACCTGGCCCGAGCGCGAAGTGCCGGAGGCGCTGGCCGCACGTTTCGCCGCCGACCTGGCGCGCCGCCGGGCCGGCGAGCCGGTGGCCTACATCCTCGGCCGGCAGGGCTTTTGGAGCCTCGATCTGGAAGTGGCGCCGGCGACCCTGATCCCCCGCCCGGACACCGAACTGCTGGTGGAAACTGCCCTGGCCCTGCTGCCGGCGTCCAATGCCGCGGTGCTCGACCTCGGCACCGGCACGGGGGCCATCGCCCTGGCGCTGGCGGCGGAGCGGCCGGCCTGGCAGTTGACCGGCGTCGACCGAATCAGCGAGGCAGTCGCGCTGGCCGAGCGCAACCGCCGGCGCCTGGGCCTGGGCAACGCCGCGTTCCTGCGGAGCGACTGGTTTTCCGCGCTGGACGGCCGGCGTTTCGCGCTGATCGCCAGCAATCCTCCCTATATTGCCGCCGCCGATCCGCACCTGGCCCTGGGCGATGTGCGCTTCGAGCCGGCCAGCGCGCTGGTGGCCGGCGTCGATGGGCTGGACGACATCCGGCTGATCGTCGCCCAGGCGCCCGAGCATCTCGAGCCCGGCGGCTGGCTGCTCCTGGAGCACGGCTTCGAGCAGGCCGCCGCCGTGCGTGGGTTGCTGGTTGCGCGCGGTTTCGTCAACGTGGAGAGCCGCCGCGACCTCGGCGGCCACGAGCGCATCAGCCTGGGACGGCTGCCCGCGTGAGTTCGGGGCGAGGGCTGTCACCCTGCCGTACGGCTCTTGTAGGGTGGGAAGCGGGCGCAGGCCTTTCCCACGCTTGCCGGCGCGCCCCTTCGAATCCATCCCCTTTCTTGCCAGGACATCTTCATGCTCAGTGACCAAGAACTGCTGCGCTACAGCCGCCAGATCCTCCTGCCGCAGATCGACGTGGACGGTCAGCTGCGCCTGAAGCAGAGCCGTGCGCTGATCGTCGGCCTCGGCGGGCTCGGCTCGCCGGTGGCGCTCTACCTGGCGGCGGCAGGGGTCGGCGCGCTGCATCTGGCGGACTTCGACAGCGTGGATTTGACCAACCTGCAGCGTCAGGTCCTGCACGACACCTCGAGCGTCGGCCAGGGCAAGGTGGACTCGGCGCTGGCCCGGCTGGCGGCGCTCAACCCCGAGGTCGCCCTGCATCCACTGCGTGGTGCCCTGGATGCCGATTCGCTGGCCACGGCGGTGGCGGCGGTGGATCTGGTGCTCGACTGCAGCGACAACTTCGCCACCCGCGAAGCGGTCAACGCCGCCTGCGTGGCTGCCGGCAAGCCGCTGGTCAGCGGCGCGGCGATCCGTCTCGAAGGCCAGCTCTCGGTGTTCGATCCGCGCAACGGGGACAGTCCCTGCTACCACTGTCTCTACGGCCACGGCAGCGAGGCCGAGCTGACCTGCAGCGAGGCCGGGGTGGTCGGTCCGCTGGTCGGGCTGGTCGGCAGCCTGCAGGCCCTGGAGGCGCTCAAGCTGCTGGCCGGTTTCGGCGAGCCGCTGGTCGGCCGCCTGCTGCTGGTCGATGCGCTGAGCAGCCGCTTCCGCGAGCTGCGCGTGCGGCGCGATCCGCACTGTCCGGTGTGTGGAGCGCGGCATGGCCAGTGAGGCGCCGGTCGGCGTTTTCGATTCCGGGGTCGGCGGGCTGTCGGTGCTGGGCGAGATCCGCGCCCGGCTGCCCCGCGAGTCGCTGTGCTACGTCGCCGACAGCGGCCACGTGCCCTACGGCGAGAAGAGCCCCGAGTACATCCGCGAGCGCTGCCGGCATATCGCCGCCTTCCTTCTCGAGCGAGGCGCCAAGGCGCTGGTGCTGGCCTGCAACACCGCCACCGCGGCGGCGGTGGCCGAGCTGCGCGAGTTGTACCCGGAGCTGCCGGTGGTCGGCATGGAGCCGGCGGTGAAGCCGGCGGCGGCAGCCACCCGCAGCGGCCGGGTCGGCGTGCTGGCGACCACCGGAACGCTGAAGAGCGCCCGCTTCGCCGCGCTGCTCGACCGCTTCGCCGGCGACGTGCGGGTGATCACCCAGCCCTGTCCCGGGCTGGTCGAGCGGATCGAGGCCGGCGCGCTGGACGGGCCGCAGACCCGCGAACTGCTGCAGGGCTTCGTCGCGCCGCTGCTGGCCGAGGGCTGCGACACCCTGATCCTCGGCTGCACCCATTACCCCTTCGTCAGGCCGCTGCTCAGGGAGCTGGTGCCCGCTTCGGTCAGCCTGATCGACACCGGCGCCGCGGTGGCCCGCCAGCTCGAGCGTTTGCTTGAGGCCGGCGACCTGCTGGCCGCCGGGCCGGCCGCGGCGCGCTTTTGGTCGAGCGGCGATCCGGCCGGGCTGGAACGGGTATTGCCACTGCTGTGGGGCGAGGCCGCGCCGGTCGAGGCGCTGCCCTGCTGAGGTGGCTCAGCCGCGGCGGGGCAGGGCCTTGAAGGCGGCCAGGGCGCGTTCGCGGCTGTAGGGCAGCTCGACGATCGGCAAAGGATAGCCGGCGGGGCGGAACAATCCGGCCGGCGCGTGGATG
Organism: Azotobacter tropicalis; assembly: GCF_059739045.1. NCBI lineage: Bacteria > Pseudomonadati > Pseudomonadota > Gammaproteobacteria > Pseudomonadales > Pseudomonadaceae > Azotobacter > Azotobacter tropicalis. The sequence continues at coordinate 1,818,468 of NZ_AP046059.1, read as the reverse complement.
TCGCGGTTGTCCAGGCCCTCCAGCTCCGGCAGCCACTGACGGATGAAGCGCCCGTCCGGGTCGAATTTGCGCGACTGGGCGAGCGGGTTGAACAGACGGAAATAGGGCACCGCATCGGTGCCGCTGGAGGCGCTCCACTGCCAGCCGCCGTTGTTGGCGGCCAGGTCGCCATCGATCAGGTGGCGCATGAACCAGCGCTCGCCGTGCCGCCAGTCGATCAGCAGGTTCTTGGTCAGGAACATGGCGACCACCATGCGCAGGCGGTTGTGCATCCAGCCGGTGGCGAGCAGCTGGCGCATCGCCGCATCGACCAGCGGAAAGCCGGTGCGCCCCTGCTGCCAGGCCGCCAGCTCTTGCGGAGCATCGCGCCAGGGCAGGGCCTCGGTTTCCGTGAGGAAGGCGCGGCCCATCGACACCCGCGGGTAGCCGACCAGCACGTGCTTGTAGAACTCGCGCCAGAGCAGCTCGTCGAGCCAGGCGGAGACGCCCGGACGGTCGAATTCGCCGCCGCCGGCCTGCAGCGCCGCATGCAGGCACTGGCGCGGCGACAGCACGCCGGCAGCGAGGTAGGGCGACAGCCGGCTGGTGCCGGGCTCGGCGGGAAAGTCGCGGGCCTTTCCGTAAGCGGCGAGGCGGTCCTCGACGAACTCGTGCAGGCGCCGCTGCGCGGCCGCCTCGCCGGCCGGCCAGAGCCGGCGCAGGGATTCCGGCGGGGTGGCGAAACCCTCCACTGCAGCGGGAACGGCATCGCCGGCGACGCCCAGCGGCGGCTGCGCGGCGGGCTGGCCGCCGACTGCCGGCAGGCTGGCGGCCAGGCGCTGGTGGCAAGCCCGGCGGAACTGGCCGAACACCTGAAAGCAGCCGCCGGAGCGGGTCAGCAGACTGCCGGGGGCGAACAGCAGCTGGTCCAGGTGTCGCTGCAGGCCGACGCCCTGCACCTGCAATGCGCGCTCCACCGCCGCATCGCGGCGGCTTTCGTGGACTCCGTATTCGTCGTTGACGTGCACCCGGACGATGTTCTGCTCATGGCACAGGCGCGCGAGGAGAGCGGGCGCCTGGTCCCAGGTATCGGCCCGGCGGATCAGCAGCGACACGCCCAGGCGCGCCAGGCTGTGCGACAGCTCGACCAGGTTGCGCAGCCAGAAGTCGACCTTGCTCGGGGCGTCGTCGTGGGTGCGCCACTGGCCGGGGCTGAGCAGGTAGAGGGCGAGGGTCGGTCCGGTGGCCATGGCGGCGCTCAGAGCACGGTTGTCGCGGACGCGCAGGTCGCTGCGCAGCCAGATCAATTGGCGCATGGCGCTTTCCCGTGCAGCTCCTGCAGGAGCCGCAGCGCGGCGGGCGGGTTCTCGGCCAGCAGCAGGCCGGGCAGCTGCGCCAGCGCTTCCCGCTGTGCGACCGCCGCCGGGCCGGCGAGCAACAGCGGAAGAATGTTGCCGCGGGCCAGGCGCTCGAGCTGGCGCAGCTGCACCGCGGTCAGCGGCTGGGCGGCATAGAGCAGCAGGCCGCACGGCGCCAGACGTGGCAACGCCAGTTCCAGTTCGGCGAGGGACGCGGGCCCGTCGAGCACCTCCAGCGGTCGGTCGGTCGCCGTGGCGAGCCAGGCGCAGAGCCACAGGCCGGGCTCGATCGGCTGTCCGGCGAGGCCGGCGAGCAACAGCGGCGCGCCGTTGCCCTGGCGGTTGTGCTGATGCACGCGGGCAGCGAGCCGGGTGCGCAGCCAGGACAGGAAGAACGCGCGCTCCAGCCCGGCCCCGGCCCGTTCGCGCCGCTCCAGCTCGGCGAGCAGCGGCTGGAGCAGACGCTCGCAGAGCAGGGGCGCGGGATAGAGCGAGCCGGCCTGGTCGAAGAGGGCATCGAGACGGCGGCTGGCCAGTGCCTCGGTGGCGGCGAGCAGTTCCCCCAGCAAGACTTGCCAGGGGTTGTCGGGAGCCGTCTCGGTTTCGCTCGGCGGCTCGCGGTCGAGCAGGTCGCGGACCTGGCCGACCGCCACGCCGCGGTTCAGCCAGGCGAGCACCGCGTGGATGCGCGCCACGTGGGCGTCGTTGTACAGGCGGTGCCCCTTGGGGGTGCGGCGCGGCAGGATCAGGCCGTAGCGACGCTCCCAGGCGCGCAGGGTGACCGGGTTGACCCCGGTCTGCCGGGCGACCTCGCGGATCGGCAGCCAGCCGGGTTCGGCGGCGGTTTCGGGCTCATCGAGCGGTGGGGCGGGCAGTAGTTTTTCGGACATCGTTCAGATCGCGTTGCGCAGGCCTAGTTCTTCAGGGTGCGGCTGCAGGTAGACCTGCCGGGCCACGTAAGGATGGGGATGGCGGCGGAAATGGTGCTTGAGCAGGGTCAAGGGCACCACCAGCGGCAGCATGCCGAGACGGTATTGCTCGATCAGTTGCTGGAGTTCCGCGCGCTCGTCCGGATCCAGGGCCGGCCGCAGATAGCCGCACAGATGCTGCAGCACGTTGCCGTGGCTGCCACGGCTGGCGCACTGGCGCAGCGCCGCCATCAACCGGGCGAAGTAGCGCGGACCGAGCTCCTCCGGCGCATGCCGGCCGATCTCGCCGAGCAGTTGGCCAAGCGCCCGGTACTGCTGCGGATGGCTGGCCATCAGCAGGTACTTGTGGCGGGCATGGAAGTCGAGGAGCGCCTGGCGAGTCAGGCCCTGGCCGAGCAACTGGCGCCATTCGGCGTGTACGAACACCCGGGTGACGAAGTTCTCGCGCAGCACCGGGTCGTGCAGGCGGCCGTCCTCTTCGACCGGCAGCTCCGGGCGACGCGCGCAGAAGGCGGCGGCGAACAGGCCACGGCCGCCACCCTCGGCCGGATGGCCGTTGGCCTGGTAGACCTTGACCCGCTCCAGACCGCAGGACGGAGACTTCTGCATGAAGATGAAGCCGTCGATGTCGTCCAGCTCGCCGGCCATGCGCTCGCCATAGGCGCCGAGCGGTGCGCCGACGTCGAGCGCGGCATCGCGCGTGCCGACCGCCCGCGGGCTGGCCGGGTCGCCGACCAGGCGGATCGGCTGGCGTGGCGTTCCGAGGCCGATGGCCATTTCCGGGCAGAGCGGCACGAAGTCGAAGTGCTTGGCGAGCTCGCGGCTGCACAGCGGCGATTCCTTGTGGCCGCCGTTGAAGCGCACCCGTTCACCGAGCAGGCAGGCGCTGATGGCGATCTTCGGTCTGGCAGAAGGCATGGGCGACCTCGCTAATATCTGTACAGGCCATTGCATTTGTATAACTATGCGTCCAGCTTAGGAGTATTCCTGTACATGATCAACTGTTTGTACAAGTAATCGCGGGTGATGCCGGGGAGGAGAATCATGATATGGAAAGAGCGGAGCGGCAGGGACGTCGGAGGTGCTCGGCAAGCGCTGATGACGGCCGCCTTGTGGTGGCCGTCGGGCAGGTATGGTGCGGAAAGGAGGCGAAGCTCAGTTCGCGCGGTGCTGCAGCAACTTGCGGGCAGCTTCCTGGCCGCTGAGCCAGGCGCCTTCGACGCGCCCGGACAGGCACCAGTCGCCACAGGCGTAGAGACCGAGGCTGGAGTCGGCCAGGGCGCCCCAGCCGTGGGTGCCGACCGGCCGGCCGTAGAGCCAGCGGTGGGCGAGGCTGAACACCGGTTTCGGCACGGTGCAGCCGATCATTTCGGCGAAGGCGCCATACAGCTGCTCGATCACCTGGTCCTTGGGCAGATCGAGATGCTGCCGGGTCCAGCGGCTGCTGGCCTGCAGCACCCAGGTATCCGGCTGGCTGGCACGACCGGGCTTGCCGCGGTTGCGCGACGCCCATTCGAGCGGGCTGTCCTGGATGAAGCAGCCGTCCACCGGGGTGTCCAGCGCCTGCTCGAAGGACAGGGCGACCGCCCAGTTCGGCTCCATCGCCACGCTGGCCACGCTGCTGGCCAGCTTGGGGGCAGCGGCCAGCAACTGCGCCGCCTGGTGAGACGGCGTGGCCACCACCACCTGACTGAACGGACCGTAGGCCTTGCCGTCGGCATCCTGCAGCATCCAGTGCTGCTGGCCATGGAAGACCTCGGTGATGCGGCAGGCGAAGCGCACCGGCATGTCGCCGAGCAGGCCGCGGGTCAGGGCGCTCATGCGCGGCGTGCCGATCCAGCGGATCTGCTCGTCCTGGGACGGGCGCAGCGTGCCATTGGCAGAGTCGTAGAGACTGGGCTGCCACTCGGCGACCCAGCCGTGGCTGCGCCATTGCTGGACCGCCTCGGCGAAGCGGCGGTCGCGGCAGGTGAAATACTGGGCCCCCAGGTCGAGGATGCCGACCTCGGTACGCTTGCTGGCCATGCGGCCGCCGCTGCCGCGGCCCTTGTCGAACAGCTGGACTTCGAGTCCCGCCGCGTGCAGTGCCCCCGCCGCGGAGAGCCCCGCGATACCTGTGCCAATGATGGCAATAGGAAAAGTCATGATTTACCTCGTACCCCTTCAGCAGGTGCGCCGTGGACGAATTCCCCATCCCATACGCCCGGCGCGGATCACAACGGTTGGCGCTCCTTCATCTGTACTCCTAAATCGACAAGTGCGAAAGCGTAAAAGAGTCATAAATTCAAAGTAGGGCGATGCATGCCTTTGGCAATGCGAGGAGGCGGCAATGCACATTTTGCTGACTGGCGGTACTGGATTGATGGGACGTTCGCTGTGCCGGCACTGGACTGCCCAGGGGCATCGGCTGACGGTGTGGAGCCGCACGCCGGAGCGGGTTCCCGGCCTCTGCGGGCCCTCCGTGCGGGGTGTCGGACGGCTCGAGGAGCTGGACGGCGAGACGCTGGATGCGGTGATCAATCTGGCCGGCGCGCCGATTGCCGAGCGGCCTTGGACGCGTCGGCGCAAGGCGCTGCTCTGGAGCAGCCGGATCACCCTGACCGAGCACCTGGTGAACTGGCTGCAGACACGCCTGCAGCGGCCGAAGGTGCTGATCTCGGGGTCGGCGGTGGGCTGGTACGGCGATGGCGGAGAGCGCGAGTTGCGCGAGGACATGGGACCGGTCGGCACGGATTTCGCCAGCCAGCTGTGCGGTGCCTGGGAGGAGTCGGCGCGGCGCGCCGAGGAGCTGGGCGTGCGCGTAGTCTTGCTGCGCAGCGGGCTGGTGCTGGCGCCCGACGGCGGCTTTCTCCAGCGCTTGCTGCCGCTGTTCCGCCTGGGCCTGGGCGGATCGCTCGGCAACGGCCGGCAGTGGATGCCCTGGGTACACATCGCCGATCAGGTCGCGCTGATCGACTTTCTCCTGCACCGGGAGGATGCGCAGGGTCCCTATAATGCCTGCGCGCCGCAGGCGGTGCGCAACGGCGAGTTCGCCCGCGCCCTGGGCCGGGCGCTGCACCGTCCGGCCCGCTTGCCGGCGCCGGCCTTCGCCCTGCGCCTGGGGCTCGGCGAGCTCGCCGGACTGCTGCTCGGCAGCCAGCGCGCCGTGCCGGCGCGTCTGTCCGAGGCGGGCTTCGTGTTCCGTTTCACCGATCTCAACGTCGCCCTGGCCGATCTGCTGGGCGATCACCGACTCAAGGATGCTGCATGACCGATCACGCGCTGTTGCTGGTCAATCTGGGCTCGCCCGATTCCCCCGAAGTGGCCGACGTGCGCCGCTACCTCGACCAGTTTCTCATGGACCCCTACGTGATCGACCTGCCCTGGCCGCTGCGCCGCCTGCTGGTCTCGCTGATCCTGCGCAAGCGGCCGGAGCAGTCGGCGCATGCCTATGCCTCGATCTGGTGGCCGGAGGGTCGCCACTGATCGCCCTCAGCCGCCGCTTGCAGGAGGCGGTGCAGGCCCACTGGCACGAGGGACCGGTGGAGCTGGCGATGCGCTATGGCAGCCTGTCCATCGAGGCGGCGCTGAACCGGCTGGCGGAGGGTGGCGTGCGCCGGGTGACCCTGGCGCCGCTCTATCCGCAGTTCGCCGACAGCACCGTGACCACCGTGGTGGAGGAGACCCGGCGGGCGCTGCGGGCGAGCGGCCTGGCGCTGGAGTGGCAGGTGCTGGCGCCCTTCTTCGGCCGGGCGGAGTACCTCGAGGCCTTGGTGCAGAGCGCCAGACCCCATCTACAGCGGGATTTCGACCACCTGCTGCTGAGCTTTCACGGCCTGCCGGAGCGTCACCTGCGCAAGGCCGATCCGAGCGGCACGCATTGTTTGAGCAGCGCCGACTGCTGTCGCCAGGCGCCGTCGGCCGTGCTGGCGCGCTGCTACCGGGCGCAGTGCCTGCAGACCGCCGAGGGCTTCGCTCGGCAGATGGGGTTGGGGAAGGACAGTGGTCGGTGTCCTTCCAGTCGCGCCTGGGGCGCGCCAAGTGGATCGGCCCCTACACCGAGGAGCAGCTCGACGCGCTGGCCGCGCGCGGGGTGAAGAGGCTCCTGGTGATGTGCCCGGCCTTCGTCACCGACTGCATCGAGACCCTGGAGGAGATCGGCCAGCGCGGCCGCGAGCAGTTCCGGGCGGCCGGCGGCGAGGAACTGCTCCTGGTGCCCTGCCTCAACGATCATCCGGCGTGGGCGGCCGCGCTGGCGCAGCTTTGCCGCACGCCGGCCTGAGAGCCTGTCCATGATCTGCTGCGCGTCGGCCATGCTGCGTTGAAATCGGTTCGGAATGCTCATTTACCGCTCGTAAACTCCGCTTCCTCACCCGATTTCGCCTTGCTTGACCTTAGCTCGCTAGAGCCTGTTATTAACCACTGCTTTGGTTATCGTTTGCAGTTATGCAGACGACAACCCGAAAACCCTACCCCACCGATGTCAGCGATGAGGAGTGGGCCTTCGTGGCGCCCTATCTGGCGCTGATGCCCGAATCCTCCGCCCATCGCGTCCACAGCCTGCGCGAGGTCTTCAATGCCCTGCGCTACATCGTCCGCGGCGGCCTGCTCTGGCGGCAGATGCCGCATGATCTGCCGCCGTGGCAGGTGGTGTATCAGCAGACCCGACGCTGGATCGAGGCCGGCGTCTTCGAGGAACTGCTGCATGATGTGCGCGAGTTGATCCGGGTGGCGGACAAGCGCAAGGCTCAGCCCAGCGCCGTGATCCTCGACAGCCGCACCCTGCAGTCGACGCCGGAAAGCGGCGCACGGGCCGGCTATGACGGGGCCAAACGCCGCAAGGGCTCGAAGGTGCATATGGCCGTGGATACGCTGGGGCAGTTGCTCGCCCTGCGGGTGACGCCCGCCAACGAACAGGACCGCGCCCAGGTGGCCGCCCTCGCCGAGCAGGTGCAGCGGGTGACCGGTGAGGCGGTGGAGGTTGCCTTCGCCGACCAGGGCTACAGCGGCGAGTCGGCGGCCCGACAGGCAGAGGCGCATGGCATCCAGCTGGAAGTGATCAAGCACACGGAAGCGAAGAAGGGCTTCATCCTGCTGCCCCGGCGCTGGGTGGTCGAGCGCAGCTTCGGCTGGATGGCCCGCTTTCGAAGACTGAGTCGGGACTACGAGCGTCTGGCCTCGACGCTGGCGGGCTTTCACTTCATAGCCTTTGTTTGCCTGATGTTGCCGACTGCTCTCAAGGCCTTGGCAGCACCAGGCTGATCAAGAAACGAACGGGTTAATAACAGGCTCTAGATCGTGAACAGGCTCAGAGCCTCAGCTCGGCTTCTGCTTGGTGCCGAACACCTTGTCGCCGGCATCGCCGAGGCCGGGGATGATGTAGCCGTTTTCGTTGAGGCGCTGGTCGATGGCCGCGGTATAGATGGTCACGTCGGGGTGGGTCTGCTCGAGCAGGCGGATGCCCTCCGGCGCGGCGACCAGCACCAGGGCGCGAATCTCCTTGCAGCCGGCCTTCTTCAGCAGGTCGATGGTGGCGACCATGGAGCCGCCGGTGGCGAGCATGGGATCGACGATCAGCGCCAGGCGCTGGTCGATCTCGCCGACCAGCTTCTCCACGTAGGTGTGCGCGACCAGGGTTTCCTCGTCCCGCGACAGGCCGACCACGCTGACCTTGGCGCTCGGGATCAGCCGCAGCACACCGTCCAGCATGCCGATTCCGGCGCGCAGGATGGGCACCACGGTGATCTTCTTGCCGGCGATCTTTTCCACCTCCACCGGACCGCACCAGCCGTGGATCTGGCAGCTCTCCAGCGGCAGGTCCTTGGTCGCCTCGTAGGTGAGCAGGGCGCCGACTTCCTGGGCCAGTTCGCGGAAGCTCTTGGTGCTGATGTCGGCGCGGCGCATCAGGCCGAGCTTGTGGCGGATCAGCGGGTGGTGGATTTCGTGGATGGGCATGAAGGGCTCCGACGCTCTGGAATGATGCCCGAATTAAAACACCGGCCCGGCGGAGAATGAATGGCGGCCATGCGCTGCCTGGCCGCAGGGCTTGCCCGCAGCCAGGACGCTGGGTAACGTTCCTGCTCCGATTGCCGGGGCCGGCTCGTTGCGGCGGGCCTTCAGCGCCCCCTACCAGCCGAGGTAAATGCCATGTCCGTCGATCTCGCCCATATCCGCCAAGTCATGGCGGAGGCCGATTGCCTGTTCAACCATGCCGAAGTCGAGGCGGCGATCGGGCGCGTCGCCGCGACGATCAACGCCGAGCTGGCCGAGCGCAATCCGGTGGTGTTCTGCGTGATGAACGGCGGACTGGTCTTCGCCGGCAAGCTGCTGCCGCTGCTGGGCTTCCCGCTGGAGCTGTCCTACCTGCACGCTACGCGCTACCGCAACGAAACCCGCGGCGGCGATCTGTTCTGGAAAGCCAAGCCGGAGCTTTCCTTCATCGACCGCGATGTGCTGATCATCGACGACATCCTCGACGAAGGACATACCCTGGCGGCGATCATCGACTTCTGCCGCCACGAGGGGGCGAGCGCCGTGCATACCGCGGTGCTGGTGGACAAGCAGCACCAGCGCAAGGCCACGCCGGATCTCAAGGCCGATTACGTCGGGCTGAGCTGCGCGGACCGCTACGTCTTCGGCTACGGCATGGACTACAAGGGCTACTGGCGCAATGCGGCCGGCATCTATGCGGTCAAGGGTTGTGAGACGCTGCCTGCCGAGCACGGCTAGAATGCGCCTTTTCCAGAGCCGTCAAGGGAGCGAAACATGCGCAAGAAAGACAAGAAGCAGGTGATTGGCGAGGAGATCAGCGAGGAGAAAATCCGCCTGTTCCTCGATGTCGAGCCGGCGGACGACACGCCGCCCGCCCTGCACAAGCTGATCAAGGCCTACCGGGGGCTGCGGGTGGACGATTTCGAGCGCTTCGTGGGCTTCTTCGTCGAGGCCGGTTACGACCTCGCGGCGCAGGACAGCCAGGGACGCGATTTCATCGCGCTGATCCAGGACCAGCGGCTCGCCGAGCCCTACATCGACATCGTGCGGGCCGCCCGGCGCTGAGCCGAGCGATCCCCGGAAACGAAAAAACCGCCTGTTCAGGCGGTTTTTTCATGGCCGGCGATCCGATCAGCTATCGGCGCTGGCGGCCGCGGGCACGGCCTTGGCCGGGCTAGAAACCAGGCCCAGGCGCTGGTTCGAGGAGGCCTGGACGCTACGGTACAGCTCGGACTTTCCTGCAGGTCCTTGGCCGAGGCCTTGAAGATCTCCTTGAGACGGGCGGTCCACTGTTCGGACTTCATCCGCTCGGCGAAGCAGCGCTGCAGCAGGTCGAGCATGGCCGACACGGAAACCGAGGCGCCCGGAGAGGCTCCCAGCAGCGCGGCGATCGAACCATCCGCGGCCGCGACGATCTCGGTGCCGAACTCCAGCTTGCCGCCGCGCTCGGCATCCTTCTTGATGATCTGCACGCGCTGGCCGGCGATTTCCAGGCGCCAGTCCTGCGGGTTGAACTCGGGGTAGAAGCCGCGCAGGGTCTCCAGGCGATCGCCCATGGACTGCTTCACTTCCTTGATCAGGTAGCGGGTCAGGTCCATGTTGTCGCGGGCCACGGCCAGCATCGGGCCGATGTTGCTCAGACGGATCGACTTGGGCAGGTCGAGGAACGAGCCGTGCTTGAGGAACTTGGTGGTGAAGCCGGCGTAGGGTCCGAACAGCAGGGATTTCTTGCCGTCGACCACGCGGGTGTCGAGGTGCGGCACCGACATCGGCGGCGCGCCGACCGCGGCCAGGCTGTAGACCTTGGCTTGGTGCTGCTTGACCACCTCGGGGTTGTCACAGCGCAGCCACTGGCCACTGACCGGGAAGCCACCATAGCCGTGGCCTTCCGGAATGCCGGACATCTGCAGGAGGGGCAGGGCGCCGCCGCCGGCGCCGAGGAACACGAAACCGGCCTTGATGACGCGGCTCTCGCCGGACTTGCTGTCCTTGACGGTGACCTGCCAGCCGCTGCCGTCGCGCTCGAGACCGGTGACCTTGTGGTCGTAGCTGACCGCGACATCGCTCTTGCTGGTCAGGTGCTGCAGCAACTGGCCGGTCAGGGCGCCGAAGTTGACGTCGGTGCCGCCCTGAGAACGGGTTGCGGCCAGGCGCTCGCTCGGGTCGCGGCCGGCCATCATCAGCGGCATCCACTCGTTGAGGGTCGCCTTGTCCTCGGTGTATTCCATGTCGGCGAAGCAGTGGTGCTGCTTCAAGGCCTCGAAGCGCGTCTTGAGGAAGCCGATGTCCTTGTCGCCGCGCACGAAGCTCAGGTGCGGCACGGGGTTGATGAAGGACTGCGCCGCGCCGAAGCTGCCCTGCTCCAGCAGGTAGGCCCAGAACTGCTTGGAAACCTCGAACTTGGTGTTGATCTCGACGGCCTTTTGCGCCTTGACCGAGCCATCGGCCGCCTGCGGGGTGTAGTTCAGCTCGCACAGGCCGGCATGTCCGGTGCCGGCGTTGTTCCAGGGGTTGGAACTTTCCAGGGCATCGGAGTCCTGCATTTCGATGATTTCCAGCTTGATGCCGGGATCGAGTTCCTTCAGGAGCACGCCCAGTGTCGCGCTCATGATGCCGGCGCCGACCAGCACCACATCAACTTCGTAATTTTTCTGCGCCATTAACGCCTCCAAATCTGCAACACCAAATTGGCAGTACGACCTTGCACCTGATCCTCAGGCGTCTGGCTGCGCCGTTGCACCACTCGAGGGTGCTCCGGCCGCCCGGTCGGCCTGTTATCCGTTGTTCCTTGACGGGCACCTGCCGAATACTCGGCTGTGCTCACACGGGACACCTGCGTGGCTGCCGGGAAAACGGGCGGGTTTTCCGTCCCGGCAATTAGCGACTCTCGTCGCGGCATCCATTCGGCCGGCCCTAGCGGGTAGACCCCGATCTCTCGGTCACTGGATTGTCGATGGCGAAGAAGCATCAATGTTCGCTCGGGACGCGTCGTCGTTCATTGCTCGCCACACTCTTTTGAAGTAGTGAAAAAACCGCATTGCCACGCTCTTTTGAAGTCGAGGCCCTTGTTCAGTCGTTGTCTCGGGCACGCCAATACCCGGGCGTAGCGAGACAGGCTGCGTCCTTGCAAGCGACAGTGTTCTGCGCGATGGGCGGAAAATAAAACCGATGCCGACAATGGCGGCGGGTGGCGACTCTCTGCGGGAAGTCGTGCCAAATGGCGCTGCACGGCTGTGCATGACGATGCCCGATCAGGAGCAACCTTATAATCGGGGGTCGAGTATAGCGCCAAATCAACAAAGTTGACCCTTTGGCTTTAGTTTTATTCCGGGGCCCCCCGCGCGGTGCGAAGGGCTGCGCTCCGGGGCCGTGACGCCGGCTGCGGGCGGCTGCCGAGGCCGTTATACTGCGCTTCCCTCGCCACTTCTGGAGAATCGAGCATGCTGCATCGTCTGTTGCTTGGCCTGGTCGCCATCGCCAGCCTGGGACTGGCCGGCTGCGCCCTCAGCCCGCAACAAATCACCCCCGAGCCCAAGCTCAACGCGCCACTCGTTGCGGTCGGCAGCGGCCAGCCCGTCGTCGTGCGGGTGGTCGACGGGCGCGCCTCGCCGAACCTGGGCACGCGCGGCGGGCTGTATCCGGAAACCAGCGCGATCGTCGTGCGCGGCCAGGATGTGCTGCCCCGGCTGCAGACCCAGGCCGAGACGGCGGTGCGCCTGCTCGGCTTCACCCCGTCGCCCAATGCCTACAACGCGCCGCAGCTGACCCTGACCCTGGCCGAGCTGAAATACCAGTCGCCGAAGAAGGGGATGTATGTCACCGAGGCGGATATCGGCGCGACCTTCCGGGTCGATGTGCAGAACAGCGGGCGCCGCTACAGCGGCCGCTATGGCGCCTCGCTGAACCAGCGCTTTGGCATGGCGCCGAACCAGCAGACCAACACCAAGCTGATCGGCGACGTGCTCAGTGATGCGCTGACCCGTGCCTTCAAGGATCCGGCCATCGGTCAGTTGCTGCTGGGGCGCTGAGGCGGGATTCGTGCAGCCCGGTCCGCTTGCCGGAGCCGGGCTCGCTTCCGGGGGCGATGCTGGTTCCAGTACCGTAGGGCTTCGCCCTGTCAGGCGGCCTTGGCGTAGCGTCTCTTTGGCCGACTGGCGGCGAGCAGTTCGTAGTGCTCGTGGCCGCCCAGCCGGCAGTAGTCCAGCCAGTCCTGGTCGTGGACGCAGAAGTCCAGTCCGATGCGCTCCTCCAGCTCGTCCTGCAACTCGGTCGGGCGTTCGAGGGATTCAGCGTGCTGCATGTCGGTTCCTCCATGGCTGATCGGTTGCCTTGCCTCATGGCTAGGGCTTCAGACTGTAGGGCGGTCGGATGACCGTTTTCCGACGGAATCAGAACTCCGACGACTCATTGGCGAATTTGGTCGAAAGTAGCGCTTATAAGGCGCTTGGCTTGCATAGAATAGGGATGAGTCTTCTCTGTCCGCGGCGAGGCTTCATGCAAGCTGCCGGCCAGTTGCTTTTGCGGGATGCACGGCGATCGCCAAGCCGTTCTGCGACAGGAGTTTTCTCCGTTTCCGCAGCAGACGCTGGCGCTCTCCGCCGGTTGGAGAACGACTTGTCTTTCCCTGTTGTGGTGCGCGCGGCTTCTCTGTGCACCTCTCCGATGCGGAGGTTTTGATGTTACTGCCGGCCCCTGGGTTTCCCTTGCCGCTTGCCCCGTCGCTGCTGCTGAATGCCGTAGCCTTGTTCTTCGCTCTCGCGGGGAGCTGGCTGCTGCTGGCCACCCGCCTGCGCGAGCAGCGTGCCCTGGCACGCCTGGCCGGCGAGGGGGAACTGGACGAGGAGGGCACCTGGTCGCTGGAGGCGGCGACCGGGCGGGTCAACCGCTTCTTCTACTGCTTCGGCGCTGGCACCCTGCTGCTGGCCCTGCTCCTTTCCTGGTGCAGCACCCGGCTTTGACCGGGTGCGGCGCTGTCGTTCCTACAGCGGCAGGCCGGCCTTGACCCGATACTGGTTGCGCACCGGGTTGGCGTATTGCTGGACCAGATAGGGGCGCTGCTCTTCCGGGCAGGCGGCCAGGCGCTTCTGCCATTCCGCCTCGGCACGGGCGACTTCCTCGGCCGGAAACAGCTCCGCGGCGGTCGGCACCTGCAGTTGCGGATCGCGTCCGGCATGCATGGCATAGGCCAGGTAATGGACGGGAAACAGCCGGTAGTTGCCGAGGATCCGCCGGTCGATCTCCGCAGCGAGCTGCTTGGCATCTTCCGGCAGCGTTTCCGGCGGCGCGCCGAAGTGGATGTGCACCCGTCCCTTGTAGCCGGTGATGCCGAGGGCGATGCTCTGGTCGTCTTCGCCCGGCGCCTTGGTATAGCTGCCGGTAGTGGCGCGAATGTACAGCTCGCGGGCCTTGGCCTGGTCGCAGGGGTCGTACTCGTAGCTGATCGACACCGGTGTCAGGTTGAGAGCCTTCACCACCTCGGCGAAGGGTTCGTCCTTACGGCTCATGTGGAACATCTTGAGGATCGCCGAGTCGGTGCGGTCGTCGCCGTCCTTGGCGCGGCCTTCGGCCTGGGCGATCCAGATCGATTCGCCTTCCTCGCGGATCGAGTAGTTGATGTAGGCGGAAAGCAGCTGGTAGGCGGCGAGCTTCTCCCGCCGCCCGCTCAGCGAGCGATGCACGATGAAGCTCTTGTTCAGGCGCATCAGGTCGCTGACGAAGGGCTTCTGCAACAGGTTGTCGCCGATGGCGATGCGCGGCGTGCGCAGTCCGGCATGGTAGATCGCGTAGTTGACGAAGGCCGGATCCATCACGATGTCGCGATGGTTGGCGAGAAAGAGCCGGGCCTTGCCGGGCCGGAGCTGTTCGACGCCGCTGTAGGTCACGCCATCCGTGGCACGCTCGATGGTGTGGTCGACATAGGCTTCGATCTTCGTCTGCAGGGACGCGACGCTGTCGATGCGGGCGAACTCGGCGCGCAGGCGCAGGGCGATGAGCGGTTTGAGCAGCCAGCCGAGCGGCCCGGCCAGGCGTGGAAAGCGGAAGCGGGTAAGAATGTCGAGAAAGTCGGCGTCGGCGATCAGCCGTTGCAGAACGGCAGGGACTTCGGCGTCGGCATAGGGTCGGATGGCATCGAATTCGCCCATCATGTGCTCTTGATCAGGACTGGGTAGATAAACAAAGAGGCGGAGGTGCGGGCCTGCGCCTCCTGTCGCGGGGGAAAATCGGCTGGGCATTATAGCGGCAACTCGGCGGACTCCACGATGCCGGAAACGCGCCGCTGGTGGTGGTTTTGCCGTGGCGAAACGGTCGGGTCACGGCTACCTGGCCCCGACGGCTGGCGCCGCTACAATGGTGAGGCCTTTTTCCTCTCCTGCCCCGAGTGCTTGCCATCATGAGTGGACGCTATGCCCTGTTTCGCTGGACTCCGGCCCTGGCTGCCCTGCGCGGCTTTCCCGTGGATCTGGCGCCGCACTGGAGCATCGCCCCGGCCGCCCGGGTGCTGATGCTGCACGCTGTGGACGGCGAGCGCGAGGTGGCGCTGGCACGCTGGGGGCTGACTCCGGCCTGGCTGACCGACCTGTCGCGTACCCCAGCACATGCCCGGGCGGAAACCCTGGCCGAGCAGCCGATGTTCCGCGAAGCTTTCCGCGCGCGGCGCTGTCTGCTGCCGGCCAACGGCTTCTACGAGTGGCGAGGTAGCGCGCGCAAACGCCCCTACTGGATGACCGGCGCGGCACCGCTGTTGCACTTTGCGGCGATCTGGGAGGCCTATTCGGCCGGCGGGCAGGTCTACCTGAGCGCCGCCATGATCACCCAGGCGACGGCCGGCCAGCG
The DNA here is from genome assembly GCF_059739045.1 of Azotobacter tropicalis. Taxonomy (NCBI): domain Bacteria; kingdom Pseudomonadati; phylum Pseudomonadota; class Gammaproteobacteria; order Pseudomonadales; family Pseudomonadaceae; genus Azotobacter; species Azotobacter tropicalis. Next base: position 1,803,398 of record NZ_AP046059.1, on the reverse strand, counting down.
CCGGCCGCTGATTCTCGGCGAGGCCGAGCAGGCGCTCTGGCTGGATGCCGCCAGTTCCCCGGCCGCGCTGCAGGGGCTGCTGCTGCAGCCCGCACCGGCCCTGCGCGAACGGGCCCTGGCAGCGCTGGTCAACGACCCGCGGCTGGATGCCCCGGAGTGCCTGACGCCGGCCTGAGCCAGGGCGCCGCGGGAACTTTCCGGGCTGCCGGCGCTCTCTTGCCGGCCCCGCTTCTGGGGCTGGCTTATCGCTATTATCCATTCTTCGGCCCCGGTTGCCGCCCCTGTGCCGGCGACCTAGCATACAGGCCGTGTTCGCCAGGAGTACCCCCATGGGCAAGTCTTCCTATCTCACCGGTGTAGCCGTCGCCCTGCTGCTGTCGGGCTGCCAGCCCGTCCAGACCACCAGCGGTGGCGCAGTGGGAGTCGAGCGCAAGCAGTACATGTTCAGCATGCTCTCCACCGAGCAGGTCAACCAGATGTACGCCCAGTCCTATCAGCAGACGCTGAGCGAAGCCTCCGGCAAGGGTGTTCTGGACACCGGCAGCGAGAATGCCCGGCGCCTCAACGCCATCGCCCAGCGGCTGATCGCCAAAGCACCGCTGTTCCGCGCCGATTCCGCGCAGTGGCAGTGGGAGGTCGCGCTGATCGACAGCGACGAGCTGAACGCCAGTTGCGGGCCGGGCGGCAAGATCATCTTCTACAGCGGGCTGATCGAGAAACTGCAACTGACCGACGACGAGATCGCCGCGGTGATGGGGCACGAGATCGCCCATGCTCTGCGCGAGCACGGCCGCGAGGCGATGTCCAAGGCCTATGCCGTGCAGATGGCCAAGCAGGGGGCCGGCGCGCTGCTCGGCGTGGGAGAGGCCGGTATCGCCCTGGCGGATGTGGCGGTGGAGTACGGCATGACCCTGCCCAACAGCCGCAGCAACGAGAACGAGGCCGACCTGATCGGCCTGGAGCTGGCCGCTCGCGCCGGCTACGACCCGAACGCGGCGATCACCTTGTGGCAGAAGATGAGCCAGGCGGGAAACAACGGCACGCCGCAGTTCATGAGCACCCACCCCTCGCCCGGCAACCGCACGGCGGCGCTGGAGGCGGCGATTCCCAAGGTCATGCCGCTGTACCGGCAGGCCCGGGGCGGCAACTGAAGCTGCCCCCGGTCGGGGGCAGCGCAGCCGGTGTCTACAGCCAGCCGGCCAGCTTGGCGGTCTGATAGCCCGAATAGATCGCCAGACAGATGAAAGCCAGGGCAGCGATCCGGCGGATCAGTTTCAGCGGCAGGTTCTGGGCGACGAAGTTGCCGGCCAGCAGGATCACCGGCGCGTTGGAAACCACGATGCCCAGCGTCGTGCCGACCGCCACGAAGAAGGGATAGGTGTACTGCGCGGCCAGCACCACGGTGGCGACCTGGGTCTTGTCGGCCATCTCGGCGAAGAAGAAGGCGATGGTGCTGGTCAGGAACGGGCCGTAGCGCTTGAGCTTGGAGTCGTCGTCGTCGCCACGCTGGTCGGGCAGCAGGGTCCACACGGCGATCGCGGCGAAGGCCAGGGCGAGCATGCCGTTCAGCGCGACTTCCGACAGGTAGCGGGCGAACAGATGGCCGACTTCGGCGGCGAGGAAGTGGTTGGCGAGGATGCCGATGAGCATGCCCCAGACGATCGGCCATGGCTTGCGGAAGCGCAGGGTCAGCAGCATGGCCAGAAGCTGGGTCTTGTCGCCGATCTCGGCGAGGATGGAGATCTGGGTGGGGATGAAGAGTGATTCCATCGGATTTCCTGGGGGCGGGACGACAGTCTTCCAGGACACGCGCGCCTCCCCGCCCCGGGAGTGAGGGACGCGTGTCATACCTTGGCATGTATACGACGGGCCTGGAGCGCACGCGTCATGACCGGACCTGGCGACAGGCCGCGGCGGGCGGGAGAGAACTCCCCTAGGACGGCGGACATTGTGCCCAAGGGGGAGGGGCCGGGCAAGCGCGACCCCCTTTGGACGAAGGGCTTACAGCCAGCCGGCCAGTTGCATGGCCTGGTAGCCGGTGTAGACGGCCAGGGCGGCGAAGCCGGCGGCGGCGATGCGGCGGATCAGGGTCAGCGGCAGGCGGTCGGCGGCGAAGTTGCCAGCCAGCACCACCGGCACGTTGGCGATCAGCATCCCCAGCGTGGTGCCGATCACCACCAGGACGAAGTGCGGATACTGGGCGGCCAGCATCACCGTGGCGATCTGCGTCTTGTCGCCCATTTCGGCGAGGAAGAAGGCGATCAGGGTGGTGAGGAACGGGCCGTAGCGCTTGAGGCCGGACTCCTCGTCCTCGTCCAGCTTGTCCGGAATCAGCGTCCAGGCCGCCACGGCGGCGAAGGCGGCGGCGAGGATGGCGCTCAGCGTGGCGGGCGAGAAGAAGCCGGCGACCCAGTTACCGACCGCGCCGGCGGCGAAGTGGTTGGCCAGGGTGGCGACGACGATGCCCCAGATGATCGGCCAGGGCTGGCGGAAGCGGGCGGCGAGAAGCAGGGCGAGCAGTTGCGTCTTGTCGCCAATTTCGGCCAGGGCAACGATCAGGGTGGGGACGAAAAGGGATTCCATCGAATTTCCTGCGGGGGCGGGTCGACACGGTTCCATGACGCGCACGCCTCCCCGCCCCGGCTAGAGGTGTGCGCGTCATGGGTCTTGTCAAACCCGGCGGCCTGCGTGGGCCGGGGTCGCACCCGCCATGGCCTGTGGGCCAAGCATGTTGACGGGTGCCGGGCGAGCGGCGCTCGCGGGAGACTACTCCCCCAGGACGGCGCGCATTGTGCCCAAGCCGCCGCCGGTGGGCAAGTCAGCGCGCCCGGACTGCGCGGTAGACGCGAAAGCCGTGGGCCTCGGCGAGCACCTGGCAGGAGCCGAGATGGCGCTCGATCAGCGGCGGGTACTTGAGAAAGCTGTTGGCCACCAGACGCAGCTCGCCGCCGGGACGCAGGTGGCGGGCGGCCTCGCGCAGCAGCGTCTCGGTGGCCTGGTAGTCGGTGTGCACGCCCTGGTGGAACGGCGGGTTGCTGATGATCGCTGCCAGTTCGCCGGGAGCGGCCTGGATGCCGTCGCCGCCGATCAGCTCCGCTTCCAGGCCGTTGGCTGCCAGGGTCAGGCGGGTGCTGGCCAGGGCGAAGGCGTCCACGTCCAGCAGGCTCACCCGGCTCGGCGGATAGCGTCGCTTGAGCGCCGCGCCGAGTACGCCGGCACCGCAGCCGAAGTCGAGCAGATCCCCCGGCGGCAGTCCGTCGAGGTGCTCGAGGAGCAGGGCGCTGCCGCGGTCGAGGCGGCCGTGGCTGAACACCCCCGGCAGGCTGATCGCCTCGAGCGCACCGTCGGCCAGCTCGAGCCGGTAGCGCTGGGCGCGCTCTTCCAGCACGGGGGCCGGAGGAGCCTGCTCCACCGTCACCTGCCACAGCTGGCAGTGTCGGGCACTGTCCAGCTTGCGCGGCCGGCCGAAGGCCTGCAGCTGGCGGGCGGCGCTCTCGATGCCGCCGCGCTTTTCTCCCACCAGGTACAGCTCGCCGCCGGGCAGGCGGGCAGCCAGGACATCGAGCAGGTAGCGGGTCAGCTCGGCGGACTTGGGCAGGAACAGCACGGCGGCGGCGAAGGGCCGCTCGCCGGGGGCGACGCCGAACTGGCAGCGTCCGGCGAAGCGCGTGGCCAACGCGGCGTGCTCCCCGGCCTGCCAGCTCCAGCCGTGGGCGGCGGGCAGCCGGCCGAGCAGGTCGTCGGCAGGCAGGCCGGCCAGCAGCAGATCGCCGCCGAACAGCTCGGCCTGGCGCAACAGCACTTCGCTACGCGGGTCCATGAAACATCCTCGGAAAAAGCCCGCAGCTTAGCAGAGCGGCTTTCGGCTCAGGCGACCTGACGCTTCGGCGTGCCGGCGAAATGGGCCAGGGCGTTTTCCGCCAACTGGCCGACGATGCGCTGGCGCGCCTCGCGGCTACCCCAGGCGCTGTGCGGGGTGAGGATCAGCCGCGGGATATCCGGCGCCAGCAGCGGATTGCCGTGGCGCGGTGGCTCCTCGCTGAGCACGTCGCAGGCCGCGCCGCCCAGGTGGCCGCGGCGCAGGGTGTCGGCCAGCGCCTGTTCGTCGACCAGCCCGCCGCGGCCGGTGTTGATCAGGAAGGCGTTGGGCTTCATCGCCTGCAACTGCTCGGCGCCGATCAGGTTGCGGGTCTGCTCGGTCAGCGGGCAGTGCAGGGTCAGGGCATCGATCTGCGGCAGCAGCTTGGCCAGTGGTAGACGGTCGGCGCGCTCGGGGCGGCCCGGCAGCTGGCCGAGCAGCACGCGCATGCCGAAGGCTTCGGCCAGCCGGGCAACGGCGCTGCCCAGTTCACCGTGGCCGAGCAGACCGAGGGTCTTGCCCTCCAACTCGACGATGGGGAAGTCCAGCAGGCAGAACTGTGTGGCCTGCTGCCAGCGGCCGGCGCGGATCGCCGCCTGGTAGTCGGGCAGGCGGGTGGCCAGGGCGAGCAGCAGCATCAGGGTGTGCTGGGCCACCGAAGGCGTGCCGTAGCCCTGGCAGTTGCACACCGCCACGCCCAGCGCGCGGGCGGCGGCGAGGTCGACGTTGTTGGTGCCGGTGGCGGAGACCAGCACCAGCTCCAGGTCGGGGCAGGCGGCCAAGGTTTCCGCGCTCAGCGGCACCTTGTTGACGATCGCTACCTGGGCGCCGGCGAGCCGCCCGGCCGCCTCGCCGGCGCTGCTGGCGTCGTGCAGCACGAGCTCGTCGAAGGCCAGGCGCAGCGGGGCGAGGTCCAGATCGCCGAGGTCGAGGGAGGCATGGTCGAGGAAAACGGCGCGACGCTTGTTCATCGAGGATTCCTTGGCAGGGAAGGGGACAGGGGGCGAGCCTAACAGAGATGTTCCGTTCGGCGTGAAGGGCGCTTGCCGGCTGGCGGTAGCCCGGTGGAGACAGGGACAATAGACGCTTTGCCCATCGGGCCGGAGCGGAGACCTGCGGCCCTGTCCTGGAGTGTCACGATGCCATCCTTTCCCGTCCTCCGGCCCCTGGCCGTCGCCTGTGCCGCCTCGCTGGCTGCGCCGGCCGGCGCCGTGAGCTTCAACATCGGCCCGCTCGAGGCGCAGCTCGACTCCAGCCTGACGCTGGAAACGGCCTGGTCGACGGACAAGAAGGACAGGGACCTGATCGGCGCCGACGGCGGACGCGGCCTGTCGTCCATCTCCGACGACGGCCGGCGCAACTTCAAGCGCGGCGAGACCTTCGCCAAGCGCCTGCGCGGCGTGCACGGTCTGGAGCTGAAGCGCGGCGACAGCGGCCTGTACCTGCGCGGCGACTACTGGTACGACTTCGAACTGCAGGATGAGCAGCGACTGTTCAAGGATATCGACGACAGCAACCGCAAGGAGGGCGCCCGGCCCTCCGGCGCCCGGCTGCTGGATGCCTTCGTTTACCGCAACTACAGTCTCGGCGACCTGCCGGGCTCGCTGCGCCTCGGTCGGCAGGTGGTGAACTGGGGCGAAGGGCTGTTCCTGCAGGGAGGCATCGATGCGATCAATCCCCTCGATGCGCAGACCTTTCACCGTCCCGTCACGCAGGTCCGCGAAGGGCGGCTGCCGGTCGCCCTGCTGCACCTCGCCCAGAGCCTGAACGATGCCTTCGGCGTGGAGGCCTTCTACCAGCTGGCCTGGGACCAGACCCTGACCGACAACTGCGGCACCTTCTTCTCGCAGGCGGACATGCTGGCCGACGGCTGCGACCGCAACCTGGTGGTCCTCGGCGGCCAGGCCGGCGCGCTGAGCGCCGCCGACATCGACGCGCTGCAGGCGCAGGGCGTCGCCTGGAGCCCGCCCGACCAGGGCGTGCTGGTGCGCCGCAGCGGCGACCGCGATGCCCGCGACGGCGGTCAGTGGGGGATCGCCCTGCACTATTTCGCCGAGCCGCTGGACACCGAGTTCGGCGCCTACTTCATGAACTATCACAGCCGCGCGGCGATCTTCAGCACCGCCAGCGCCTCCGCCGCGGCGTTCGCCACGCATCTGCCGCAGACGCTGCAGCCGCTGGCGGCGGCCGGCAATGCGCGCTATTTCGTCGAATACCCCGAGGACATCCGCCTGTTCGGCCTGAGCTTCTCCACTACGCTGGCCTCCGGGACCCGCTGGCGCGGCGAGCTCAGCTACCGGCCGAACGCCCCGGTGCAGCTCAACATCAACGATCTGCTCGGCGCCACCCTGACGCCGCTGGATCCCGCCGCGGCGCTGCTGCAGACGAGCCCCGGACAGGAGGTCCACGGCTACCGGCGCAAGGAGATCACCCAGGTGCAGACCGGCTTCAGCCACGACCTCGATGGCGTGATGGGCGCCAGCCGCCTGACCCTGCAGGGGGAGGTCGGCTGGACCCACGTCGGCGGGCTGGAAGGTGCGAGCAAGCTGCGCTACGGCCGCGATCCGGTATTCGGCGTCGGCCCGCTGCCGGACGGCGCCTGCCAGGCGCAGAACGCCGCCACCCTGGCGGGCGGTTCGCAGCAGAACCTCGGCCGCTACTGCGAGAGCGACGGCTTCACCACCCGCGACTCCTGGGGCTACCGGCTGAAGGCGACCTGGGCGTACCGCGACATCCTGCCGGGCCTGGACCTGAAGCCGGGACTCGTCTGGTCCCACGACGTGGACGGCTATTCCCCCGGCCCCGACGGCAACTTCGTCGAGGGCCGCAAGGCGCTCGGCCTCGGGCTGGATGCCGATTACCTCGACACCTACAGCGCGGGGCTGTCCTACACCGACTTTTTCGGCGGCGAGTACAGCACCCTGGTGGACCGCGACTATCTGCTGCTGAGCCTCGGCGTGCGCTTCTGAAGGTTCAGCGCATGGCCTGCAGTGCCGCGAGGATCTTTTCGTCGTGGGCGTAGATGTCCGGGCGGAAGGTCAGTTGGCCGCTGTCGTCGACCTGCGCGGTCCAGTAGGCGAGCAGGATCGGCACCGGTTTCGGCAGGTTCAGGTTGCGCGTCTTGCCGCTGCCGAGGATCTCCTCGAAGCGCTGGCGCTCGGCCGGGCTGGCGCCCTCCAGCAGCAGGTCGGTGAGCTGCATCGCTCGTTCCACGCGCACGCAGCCGGAACTCAGGGTGCGCGTCTCCTTGGCGAACAGGTGCTGGCTCGGCGTGTCGTGCAGGTATACCGAGAAGGGGTTGGGGAAGCGGATGGCGATCTGCCCGAGCGGATTGTGCGGGCCGGGGTCCTGGCGCAGCATGATGCCGCTGGGATTGTGCCAATCGACGCTGCGCGGGTTGACCTCGTTGCCCTCGTAGTCGATCACCTTGAGGTTCTGGTTGGCCAGAAAGCCGATGTTGCGCTGGATCTGCGGCAGCTTGTCCTCGCGCAGGATGGTCGGCGGTATGGTCCAGGTCGGGTTCAGGGTCAGGTGGGTGACCTGCGACTTCAGCAGCGGCGTGGGGCGGGCCGGGCGCCCTACCTGGGTGCGCGTCTGCCAGCGCGGCTGGTGGTCGCGGAAGAAGGTCAGCTGGGCGCCGGCGACATCGACCAGCAGCAGGGTCGGCTCCATTTCCCGGGCCAGCCAGCGGAAGCGTTCGAGGTTGACGCGGACCTGCTCCAGACGGGCGGCGGGCGTGATGTTCAGCTCCACCAGGGTGGCCGGACCGATGACGCCGTCGTCGTCGAGAAAATGCCGGGCCTGGAAGCGCTTCACGGCATCGACCAGCCGCGGCGTGTAGCGTTGACGGTCGCTGCCGGGGCGAGCTGCCTCGGTCAGATAGCCTTCGCCGGCCAGGCGCTGTTCGATCTGGGGGACGCGCTCGTCGGTCATGCCCGGACGCAGCAGGTCGCCTTCCGGCACGCGCCGCCAGTTGCGCGGCGGATTCTGGCGCAGTTCCGCATAGGCCTGGCGTAGCGCGCGATAGGGGGCGAAGTCCGGGCGGGCCGCGGCGAAGGCGGCCGGCAGGTCGTCCAGCTGGGTCACCGCGAAGGCCGGAAACAGTACGGGCGCGGCCGGCACGAGACTGTTCGGCGAGCGCCAGAGGGGCTCGGCCTGGTTCTGGTCGAGCTGGCCATAGGCAAGATGGCGCAAGGCTTGCAGGTAAGCATGGGTGGCGAGGACATCAGTGCAGGCATTCTGCCGCGGATGGCTGGCCGGGTCAGCGGCCAACTGGCGCAGGCTGGCGAGCTGGTAGCGGGCCGGATCCAGGCCGTCGTCGGCCAGATGGGTGAGCTGCTCGAGCAGTTTTTCCAGGCGGGCGTCGGTTGCCCAGGCATGCTGGTAACCGAGCTGGCGGTAGAAGGCCGACAGCGCCTCCAGGCCGAAGCCGTCGAGCGTGATGGCCGGAGAGACGCAGCTCAGCGAAGGCTGCGCCAGTTGCTGGCGGATCGCTTCGTCGCCGGGCAAGGGGGCGGCCGGGTCCGCCAGGGCAACCCTGGTTGCCAGGAACAGGCCGGTTAACAGAAGTGTGCACTTTTTATACAATTGCTGGCTCCCAAGCCTGCTGAACATTCGGATCGCAGGTTGCCGGCTAGACTGCAATCAACTGGCGTCCATGATCAACCCAATTGCCCGGCGAGGCAAAGGGGCCCCGATCGTTCGCCACCCAACCAGAAAGAGGCGCGTTCTCCATGTCCACTCTTTTCCGGCTGCTCATTTTGGCGGTGGCGGGCTTCGTCTTTTCCGCCCACGCGGCACCGGCTCCTCGTTATTACCTGCTCGACAGCCTGTCGAGGGCCGCTCCGACACTGAATCGCAAGGTGCTGGACAGCGCCCTGGCGGCCATGCAGTGCGCCATCAACAACGGCTCGGCGCCGGCCCAGCGGCTGGCGGTCATCGACTTCTCCCTGCCGTCGTCCCAGCGTCGCCTGTGGATCTTCGATCTCGTGCGCCGGCGACTGCTGCTGGAGGACTTCGTCGCCCACGGGCAGCAATCCGGGGAGGACTACGCCACGCGCTTCTCCAACCTCGAAGGCAGCCATCAGTCGAGCATCGGCCTGTTCCGCACCCAGGAAAGCTACGAGGGCCAGCACGGCTACTCGCTGCGCATGGATGGTCTGGAGCCGGGCATCAACGACCGGGCGCGCGAGCGGGCCATCGTCATCCACGCCGCCGACTACGTGAGCCCGGCCTGGATCGCCCGCGAAGGCCGCCTCGGGCGCAGTCACGGCTGTCCGGCGGTGCGTCCGGAGGTGGCGCGTATGGTGGTCGACAGCCTCAAGGGCGGGCAGTTCATGTTTTCCTACTATCCCGACCAGAAATGGTTGGCCTCATCCCTTTACCTGAACTGCCGGCCCAAGCGGGTCGCCGCCATCCTGGCGTCGACGGCCGGGGCGGACGGCTGAAGGCGTGCCGACCTCTGCTGAGAACGGGACCGGAAGGGGGGCGCTTTGCCGTATATGCTGCGCTCGAAATGCTCGACGTTTCTTCGCAGTGTGCCAAGATGGCGCACCGAAGCTTCCGGAGCCCCCTCCCCATGACCGCGCCCACCGCGATGATCCGCGAAACCTTCCCCGTCGGCCCCCTGCAGTGCAACTGCACCATCATCGGCGATCCCGTCAGCAAGAAGGCCATCGTCATCGACCCGGGCGGCAATCCGGAGCTGATCCTGGCGCGTCTGCAGCGCCATGGACTGAAGGTGGTGAGCATCATCCATACCCACGCCCATCTTGACCATTTCCTCGCCGCCGGACAGCTCAAGGAGCTGACCGGCGCGACCCTGCACCTGCACCAGGGCGACCAGTTCCTCTGGGATAACCTGGAGATGCAGTGCCGCATGTTCGGCGTGCCTTACACCCCGGTGCCGGCTCCCGACCAGTGGCTGAGCGACGACGAGGAGCTGGCCTGCGGCTGCGGCGTCGCGCTGCATACGCCGGGGCATACGCCCGGCTCGATGAGCTTCTGGTTCGCTGAGGCCAAGCTGCTGATCGCCGGCGACACCCTGTTCCACCGCAGCGTCGGCCGCACCGACCTGTGGGGCGGGGATGCGGCTGCGCTCAAGCGCTCGATCCGTCAGCGCCTCTACACTCTGGATGAGGAGGCCACGGTGGTCACCGGCCACGGCCCCGATACCTGCCTGGGCGACGAAATGCGGGAGAATCCCTTCGTCCGGGCCTGAAGGCGCCGGGCGGACCAGGGCTGAGTGTTCGCCCGGCGTTGAAAAGGGGCACGGAATGCCCCATCGATAGCGGGTAAATTCCCTTCTTCGGAACCCTGCAAATCGGGGAGGGAATCTCCCGCCGTTTTCGTGTTCCAACCGCCCTCCCTTCTGCGAGGGGGCTGATGAATCTCTGAGGAGCTGTACTGCATGTTTACTCCGTCTCGCCTGTTGATCGCCGCGACTGCCATGGCGCTGCTGGCCGGTTGTGCTACCAACAACAATCCCTACCAGACTCAGGACCAGACCCAGGCCGGGAGTCAGGGCGGCATCGGCCGCACCGCCAAGTATGGCGGTCTCGGCGCGCTGGCCGGCGCTGCGGCCGGCGCGCTGATCGACCATGACAACCGCGGCAAGGGCGCGCTGATCGGCGCGGCGGTGGGCGGTGCCGCCGGCGCCGGCTACGGCTACTACGCGGACAAGCAGGAAGCCCAGCTGCGCCAGCAGATGGCCGGCACCGGCGTCGAGGTCCAGCGCCAGGGCGACGACATCAAGCTGATCATGCCCGGCAACATCACCTTCGCCACCGGCTCGGCGGAGATCGCCAGCAACTTCTATACCCCGCTGAACGATCTGGCGACCTCCTTCAAGCAGTACGACCAGAACAGCATCGAGATCGTCGGCCACACCGACAGCACCGGTTCCTACCAGAACAACCTGAGCCTGTCGCAGCGCCGCGCGCAGAGCGTGGCCAACTACCTGGTCGCCCAGGGCGTCAACGGCGCGCGGGTGAACACCCGCGGCGCCGGTCCGGACATGCCAGTGGCCAGCAACGCCACCGAATCCGGCCGCTCGCAGAACCGCCGCGTGGAGATCAACCTGCGGCCGCTGCCGGGGGCTACCCAGCAGCCGTAAGCCGCGAGGCTTCGCGCAGTGGGAGAGCCCGGCCGATGCCGGGCTCTTTCGTTTCGACCGGCAGTGCCGACCGCAGGTTGCGTGTGGCCATCACTCCTCCCGAAGTCGCGCCCTCAGGCACCAGCCGCAGGAAAAGGGTTGGCCGATCAGGCGCCGGCGACGTTCCGGGTCGAGTACCCAGGGGCGGTTCTGCCAGGGCGGCTGGTGACGCAGGTGCTGGGTGTGCCCACAGGACAGCACCGCCACCCAGTGGCCGTCGGCATCCTGGCGGAAGCCGGTCAGGCGCGGCATCGCGGCCCGCTCGTCCTCGCTCGGTTCGCTTTCCCGCGAGGCGGCGGTTACACTCGTGGCTTCATTCTTATTTTGCAAAGGTTGTTCGCTCATGCTGATCGCCGCCAACAAGGCCGTCTCCATCGACTATACCCTGACCAACGATGCCGGTGAGGTGATCGACAGTTCCGCCGGCGGTGCGCCGCTGGTCTACCTGCACGGGGCCGGAAGCATCATCGTCGGCTTGGAGAAGGCGCTGGAGGGCAAGCAGACCGGGGATGAGCTGAAGGTTTCCATCGAGCCGGAAGAGGCCTACGGCGAGTACAGCCCCGAGCTGGTCGCCACCCTCAACCGCGCCATGTTCGAAGGCGTCGACGAGCTGGCGGTGGGCATGCAGTTCCACGCTTCCGGCCCGGACGGCAGCATGCAGATCGTCACCATCCGCGATCTGGATGGCGACGACGTGACCGTCGACGGCAACCACCCGCTGGCCGGTCAGCGGCTGACCTTCCAGGTCAAGGTGGTCAATGTGCGCGACGCCAATCCGGAAGAGATCGCCCATGGCCATATCCATGGCGAGGGTGGTCATCACCACTGAAGCCGGCCCCGGCCGACTGCAGACACCTCGAAAAGGCGCCGTTCGGCGCCTTTTCTCTTGGCAAGCAGGGGGAGTCGAGAGATGAGCGCGTTCCATGATCTGACCTTGCGCGGGCTGGACGGGCAGGACCTGCCGCTGGCGCAGTTCCGCGACCGGGTGGTGCTGGTGGTCAACGTCGCCTCCAAGTGCGGCCTGACGCCCCAGTACGCCGGCCTGGAGAAGCTCTACCTGCAGTACCGCGGGCGCGGCTTCAGCGTGCTCGGCGTGCCGTGCAACCAGTTCGCCGGGCAGGAGCCAGGCAGCGAGGCGCAGATCCGCGAGTTCTGCACCCTCAACTACGGCGTGACCTTCCCCCTGGCGGCCAAGCTCGAGGTCAACGGCCCTAGTCGCGCGCCCCTGTACCAGTTGCTGGCGGGGGAGGGAGCGGCGTTTCCCGGCGACATCGGCTGGAATTTCGAGAAGTTTCTCGTCGGCCGCGATGGCCACGTGCTGGCGCGCTTCTCGCCGCGCACCGCGCCGGACGATCCGGCGCTGCCGCAGGCCATCGAGAAGGCGCTCGGCTGATCAGGGGCGGTCCTGCGCCTTGAGCAGGTCGCGGATCTCCTCGAGCAACTGCTGGTCGCGGGTCGGTGCCGGCGGCAGGGTCGGCGCCGCGGCCTCCTTGCGTTTGAGCTGGTTGATCGCCTTGACGCCGATGAAGATGGCGAAGGCAACGATCACGAAGTCGATCACCGTCTGGATGAACTTGCCGTAGGCCAGCATCACCGCTGGCGCGTCTCCCTGGGCCTGCCGGAGGGTGATCGCCAGATCGGAGAAATCCACCCCGCCGATCAGCAGGCCGAGCGGCGGCATGATCACGTCGCCGACGAAGGACGAGACGATCTTGCCGAAGGCCGCGCCGATGATGATGCCGACGGCCATGTCCACCACGTTGCCCTTGACGGCGAAGGCCTTGAATTCGCTGAGCATGCTCATTGGAGAACTCCTTGGATGGCGGTTTTCGGGAGTACCGGGCATCCCGCCGGTACGGCTCGGCGGCCGGGCAGGTACGTCTTGGAGAGTAGCCGCGCCGACTCTGCCATGCCGGGGAGGTCTGGGGAGGAGGGTGGTCCTGCGCGGATAGCCGGATGCGGCGCCTGGACGCCAGCCATCGCTCCCTGCCGGTCAGGCGGCCGGAATCCGTGCGCCCCGAGCCGCCGGCAGCCGCGGTCGGCGGCTGCTAAGGTGAAAGGGTCCGGTCCCGACCACAGGAGGAGTGCTTCATGTACTACGTCGACCCCCATTCCCTGAACAAGGATTTTCCGGACATGGCCGAGGCGTTGCTGCGCCTGCGTCAGACCAGCCCCAGCTTTTCCCGCCTGGTCGAGGACTACGAGGCGCTGGACAAGCGCATCTGCCGCGTCGAGAGCGGCACGGAGAACATGGACGACCTGCAGCTGAACGCATTGAAGCAGGAGCGGGTGGTGATGAAGGACGACATCGCCCGCCAGCTCAGAAAGGCGCTCGACAACAACAGGCACTGACGCGCCGAGCGCCGCGCACAGGCCCTTGCCGTGCCGCTATCATGCGCCCTTTACCGGCGAGCGGAGTTCCCATGGCCAAGGCCAAGCGCATGTACGGCTGCACCGAGTGCGGCGCCACCTTCCCCAAATGGGCCGGCCAGTGCGGCGAGTGCGGTGCCTGGAACACCCTGGTGGAAACCCTGCTGGAGGGCACGGCGACGCCGAACGGCCGCGGCGGCTGGGCCGGCCAGCAGGCCAACGTCAGGACCCTGGCGGAGGTCAGCGTCGAGGAGCTGCCGCGCTTCTCCACCGCCTCGAAGGAGCTCGACCGGGTGCTCGGCGGCGGCCTGGTGGACGGCTCGGTGGTGCTGATCGGCGGCGACCCGGGGATCGGCAAGTCGACCATCCTCCTGCAGACCCTGTGCAACGTCGCCGAACGCTTCCCGGCGCTCTACGTCACCGGCGAGGAGTCCCAGCAGCAGGTGGCGATGCGCGCCCGCCGCCTGGATCTGCCGCAGGACAAGCTCAAGGTGATGACCGAGACCTGCATCGAGGCGATCATCGCCACCGCCCGCCTCGAAAAGCCCAAGGTGATGGTGATCGACTCGATCCAGACCATCTTCACCGAGCAGCTGCAGTCGGCGCCCGGCGGCGTGGCCCAGGTGCGCGAGAGCGCGGCGCTCCTGGTGCGCTTCGCCAAGCAGAGCGGCACCGCGGTGTTCCTGGTCGGCCACGTCACCAAGGAGGGCGCGTTGGCCGGTCCCCGGGTACTCGAGCACATGGTCGACACCGTGCTGTATTTCGAGGGCGAGTCCGACGGCCGCCTGCGCCTCTTGCGCGCGGTGAAGAACCGTTTCGGCGCGGTCAACGAGCTGGGCGTGTTCGGCATGACCGACAAGGGCCTGAAGGAGGTTTCCAACCCCTCGGCGATCTTCCTCACCCGCGCCCAGGAGGCGGTGCCCGGCAGCGTGGTGATGGCCACCTGGGAAGGTTCGCGACCGATGCTGGTCGAGGTGCAGGCGCTGGTCGACAACAGCCACCTGGCCAACCCGCGGCGCGTCACCCTGGGTCTCGACCAGAACCGCCTGGCCATGCTGCTGGCCGTGCTGCACCGCCACGGCGGCATTCCCACCTACGACCAGGACGTGTTCCTCAACGTGGTCGGCGGGGTCAAGGTGCTGGAAACCGCCTCGGACCTGGCGCTGCTCGCCGCAGTGATCTCCAGCCTGCGCAACCGGCCCTTGCCCCACGATCTCCTGGTGTTCGGCGAAATCGGCCTGTCCGGCGAGATCCGTCCGGTGCCGAGCGGCCAGGAGCGCCTCAAGGAGGCCGCCAAACACGGTTTCAAGCGCGCCATCGTGCCCAGGGGCAACGCGCCCAAGGAGGCGCCGGACGGGCTGGCGGTGGTTCCGGTGACGCGCCTGGAGCAGGCGCTGGATGCGTTGTTCGAGTGAGTGCCGGGCGTCGGCTCCGTCAGCAGCGGACGCTACAATCGGGCCTTTTCTCTAGGGCCTGTTGACGTTTTGGCGTAGGCCGCGACGGCGGCCCGTTTGGCGCAGAACAAGGAACGAGGAGAGAAGTTTGGTCATTCCAAATGAACGAGGAGAGACGCCGTGCTGCGCCAAACGGGCCCCGTCCCTGTGGGTTGCGCGGCAAATGCCGCCATGCGGCGTTGCGGGGCTTGGCAAGGGAATGACCATTGCCGGCGACCCGCGCCTTGCCTGGCGGCATTTGGCGCGGCAACGCGGCTCACGCCAAAACGTCAACAGGCCCTAAGGAGTGCCGCCATGTCCAGCCACCCGATCCCCCGCATCCTGCCGCCGCCGGTCATCTACCTGCTCTTCGTCGGTTTCGCCTGGGGTCTGGATGCCCTGCTGCCGATAGCGCTGCCGTCCAACGACTGGACCCGCTGGGCCGGCTGGGGTCTGATCGATGCCGGCCTGGTGCTGATGCTCTGGAGCGCGCTGCTGATGATCCGCCAGCGCACTACCGTCAATCCCTACGGCACCCCGGCGAAGCTGCTCGAAGAGGGGCCGTTCCGCCTGTCGCGCAACCCCATCTACCTGGCCGATACCCTGGTCTACGCCGGCATCGCTCTGCTCCTGGCCAGCCTCTGGCCCTGGCTGCTGTTGCCGGTGCTGATCGTGTTCATGAACCGCACGGTGGTCCGCCATGAGGAGGCGCTGCTGACCGTGCTCTTCGGCGACGCCTATCGCGCCTACCAGGCGCGGGTGCGGCGCTGGATCTGACCGGCCCCGTTCAGAGCCGGGAGGCGCTCAGGGCGTACTTGATCAGCGCTGCCGAGCCGTCGATGTTCAGCTTGCGGCGGATGCTCAAACGATGGGTTTCCACCGTGCGCACGCTGATGTCGAGTTCGCGGGCCATGGCCTTGCTGTCCAGCCCCTGGGCGAGCATCTGCAGGATCTGGCATTCCCGTGGCGTCAGGTTGTGGGGCTCTGTGCTCCGTTCGGCGAGCTTGCGGGCGATTTCCGCGCTGTAGAAGCTGCCGCCGGCGGCGATGGCCTCGATAGCGGCGACGATCTCCCGGGACGAGGCGTCTTTCAGCACATAGCCGCAGGCCCCGGCGCGGATCGCAGTGCGCACGTATTCGATGTTGTCGTACATGCTGAGGATCAGCACCTTGAGGTCCGGGTGCTGGCGGCCCAGGGTGCGGGTTAGCTCCAGACCGTTGGTGTCTTTCAGGCCGATGTCGAGCAGCAGCAGGTCGGCCGGTACCCGGTCGAGCAGTTCGAGCGCTTCGGCGGCGCTTTCCGCTTCGCCCGCCACTTCGATTCGCGGCATGACGGCCAGCAAGGCCCGAATACCCTCGCGTACCAGTGCATGGTCGTCGACCAGAACGATCCGGATCGGGGGGCTGGAGTTCATGCTGCAGCTCTTCTTATGGGGTGAACGACAGGCCGGCGTTCAGGCGGCCGGCACGGGCAATATTACACAGATTCCGGTATGGCCAGAGCTGGACGATAGGCTGAAGCGACCGCCGAGCTGCTCGACCCGTTCGCGGATGTTGCGCAGGCCGATGCCCTTCTGCGGCTGTTCGATGGTGCGCGGATCGAAGCCGACGCCGTCGTCCCGCACCTGCAACTGCACGCCGTTCACGCAGGGTTCCAGGTCGATGAGCACCATGCCGGCCTGGGCATGGCGCTCGATGTTGGTCAGCGCTTCCTGAACGATGCGAAACAGCGCCACCGCCACCCCGTCGGGCAGCCGGGTGTCGTGCAGGTCGTTGCGGTAGATCACCGCCAGACCGCAGCGCTGCTCGAATTCGGCGGCCAACTGGCCGAGGGCGGCCGGCAGGCCCAGGGTGTCGAGCAGCGAGGGACGCAGGTCGTGGGAAATCCGCCGGATCTCGCCGATGGCGCCGCCCAGCCGCTCGATGGCCTTGCCGAGGATCGCCAGCCCCGCGGACTGGCCGGCCTCCAGCTGATGAGCGGCCAGCTCGAACTGGAACTTGATCGACACCAGCAGCTGGCTGATGCCGTCGTGCAGTTCCCGGGAAACCCGCGAGCGCTCCTCTTCCTGCAGGTAGACGATGCGCCGGTTGAGCGACTGCAGTCTGCTGTCGGCCAGCCGGTGCTCGCGGACGCTCAGGGTCAGGCCGCCGGCGAAGACCAGCAGCACCGCCACCAGGGCGATGGTGGCGATGGCGACCATGGTGGCGCGTATCCCGCCGGCCACCTCCTCGCGGACCAGACGGGTCGCCTGCTCCACATCCTCGAGGTAGATCCCGGTGCCGAGCATCCAGCCCCAGGGTTCGAGGATCACCACGTAGGCCAGCTTGTCGGTCACCTGGCCGGTCGAGGGCTTCTGCCAGGCGTAGCGCTGGAAGCCGTCGCCATGGGTCGCGCTCTCGATCAGCGCCTGGACGGCGGGCAGGCCGTGGGGATCGGTCAGGTTCCACAGGTCGCGGCCGATCAGCTCGGCCTGGCGGGGATGCATCAGGTTGCGGCCCCGGGTGTCGTAGACGAAGAAGTAGCCGTCCTGCCCGAAGTTGAGCTTGGCCAGGGCCTCCAGGGCCTGCCGGCGGGTTCTGGCATCGTCCGGACCGGCGGCCTGCAGCGGGGCGATGACGCTCAGTGCCATGGCCACATAGTTCTTCAGTTCGGCGCGCTTGCTGGAGAGGATGGCGTTCTCGATCAGCCGGGCCTGTTCTTCGCCCAGGCGCTGGTTCTGGACGATGACCAGGGCGCAGATCAGCGCCACGGCCAGCAGCAGCGGCAGGAGGCTGAGGGCGACGATCTTGTGTTTGAGCTGCATGGGCCTTCTCGTGGGGAGCGGGGCGCGGAGCCGCGCCGGGATTGTCTGCCGAAGGCGCGTCTGCCGGACGAGCGGCACGGGAGGGCGCCGGGTCCGGAGATTCTGTCCTAGGATTTCCAGTAGGAGCGTTTTGCCGGCTGTCTGCCTGCGACCGCTGGCCTGGCGCCGTGCCAGAGGGTTGCCAGGCCTGTCCGGGGAGGGGAATGGGCATGCCCGGCTCGCGGCGGCTGCGTAGTTTTACGTAGTGGCCCTGAGTAGCACTGCGAATATCGGCGCGTGCGAGATGTGGCGATAGTAGCAAGGCTCCATCTCCGGAGCGCGACAATTCCAACAACGACGCTGCGGGCCGCCCGGCCGGCGGCAGGAGAACGCAATGAACCGACTGGTCTCTCATCTCGCCTGGTTCGCCCTGGCGGTGCTGGGCGCCGCCGCCTTGGGCGTCGTGGCCCTGCGTCGAGGCGAAGCCATCAACGCCTTGTGGATCGTGGTCGCCGCGACGGCCATCTACCTGGTCGCCTATCGCTACTACAGCCTGTTCATCGCCACCCGGGTGATGCAGCTCGATCCGCGCCGTGCCACCCCGGCGGTGCTCAACAACGACGGCCTGGACTTCGTGCCGACCAACCAGCACGTGCTGTTCGGCCATCACTTCGCTGCCATCGCCGGCGCGGGTCCGCTGGTCGGCCCGGTGCTCGCCGCGCAGATGGGCTACCTGCCCGGCACCCTGTGGCTGATCGCCGGGGTGGTGCTGGCCGGTGCGGTGCAGGACTTCCTGGTCCTGTGCATTTCCACCCGCCGCAACGCCCGTTCGCTGGGCGACATGGTGCGCGAGGAGATGGGGCGGATTCCCGGCACCATTGCGCTGTTCGGCTGCTTCCTGATCATGATCATCATCCTCGCGGTGCTGGCGCTGATCGTGGTCAAGGCCCTGGCCCACAGCCCGTGGGGCATGTTCACGGTGATCGCGACCATCCCGATCGCCATGTTCATGGGCCTGTACATGCGCTACATCCGACCCGGGCGCATCGGCGAGATCTCGGTGATCGGCATCGTCCTGCTGCTGGGCTCGATCTGGCTGGGCGGCGCGATTTCCACCGACCCCTACTGGAGCGCGGTGTTCACCTTCAGCGGCGTGCAGATCACCTGGATGCTGATCGGCTACGGCTTCGTCGCCGCGGTGCTGCCGGTATGGCTGATCCTCGCCCCGCGCGACTACCTGTCGACCTTCCTGAAGATCGGCACCATCGTCGCCCTGGCGATCGGCATCGTGATTCTCAACCCCGACCTGAAGATGCCGGCGCTGACCCAGTTCATCGACGGCAGCGGTCCGGTGTGGAAAGGCGCGCTGTTCCCCTTCCTGTTCATCACCATCGCCTGCGGTGCGGTGTCCGGCTTCCATGCGCTGATCGCCTCGGGCACCACGCCCAAGCTGCTGGCCAACGAGACCCATGCCCGCTACATCGGCTACGGCGGCATGCTGATGGAGTCGATGGTCGCCATCATGGCGATGGTCGCCGCCGCGGTGATCGAGCCCGGCGTGTACTTCGCCATGAACAGCCCGCCGGCCATCGTCGGCGCCGATGCCGCCAGCGTGGCGGCGGCGGTCAGCAACTGGGGCTTCGCCATCACTCCCGAGGCACTGGAAGGCGTGGCCCGCGACATCGGCGAAACCACCATCCTGGCCCGTGCCGGCGGTGCGCCGACTTTGGCCGTGGGCATCGCGCAGATCCTCCATCAGGTGCTGCCGAGCGCCGGCTCCATGGCGTTCTGGTATCACTTCGCCATTCTGTTCGAGGCGCTGTTCATCCTCACCGCGGTGGACGCCGGCACCCGCGCCGGGCGCTTCATGCTCCAGGACCTGCTCGGCAACTTCGTGCCGGCCCTGCGCCGCACCGACTCCTGGGGCGCCAACGTGCTGGCCACCGCCGGCTGCGTGGCGCTCTGGGGCTACCTGCTGTACCAGGGCGTGGTCGATCCGCTGGGCGGCATCAACACCCTGTGGCCGCTGTTCGGCATCTCCAACCAGATGCTCGCCGGCATCGCCCTGATGCTCTGCAGCGTGGTGCTGATCAAGATGAAGCGCCAGCGCTACGTCTGGGTCACCCTGCTGCCGGCTATCTGGCTGCTGATCTGCACCACGGTGGCGAGCCTGATCAAGCTGTTCGACCCGAACCCGGCGGTCGGCTTCCTCGCCCTGGCCAACAAGTACACCGCGGCGCTGGACGCCGGCCAGATCCTGGCGCCGGCCAAGGACCTCGGCCAGATGCAGAACGTGATCATGAACGCCTACACCAACGCCGGTCTCAGCGTGCTGTTCCTGGTAGTGGTGTTCAGTATCCTGTTCTACTCGCTGAAGGTCGGCCGCGCCGCCTGGGTCGTCGAGGAGCGCACCGACAAGGAAACGCCCTTCCAGGCGATTCCCGGCGCCTGATCCGGCTCCGGGCTCCTTCGGGAGCCCGGTCTTGAGCAACAGAGGAGAGGTTCCGTGTTCAACGATCTCAGCCGCATGGGCAAGTATCTCGGCCAGGCCGCCCGCATGCTGGTCGGCATGCCCGACTACGACACCTATGTCGAGCACATGCAGAGCAAGCATCCCGACCAGCCGGTGATGAGCTACGAGGATTTCTTCCGCGAGCGTCAGGACGCCCGCTATGGCGGCGGCAAGGGACGGCCGGTACGCTGCTGTTGACGTTGGGTAGGGCGCGGGTGCAACCCGTCGCCTTACGCCCCCTGTCGGATCGTTACACCTGGCATTGCATCCACGCGCCACGCTCCGCCGTGGCGCGTTTCGTTTCGAGGAACGCTTCATGTCCCAGACTCCCATTCCGGTCACCGTGCTCAGCGGTTTTCTCGGCGCCGGCAAGACCACCCTGCTGCAGTACCTGCTCGAAGCCGAGCACGGCCTGAAGATCGCGGTGATCGAAAACGAGTACAGCGAGGCGCCGATCGACGGCCAACTGCTCGGCGCCGCGCCGGTCGAGGTGATGACCCTGGCCAACGGCTGCGTCTGCTGCTCGATCCATGTCGAGCTGGAGAAGGCGTTATTTCTCCTGCTCGAGCGCCGGGACGCCGGCGAGCTCGACTTCGACCGCCTGGTCATCGAGTGCACCGGCCTGGCCGATCCGGCGCCGGTGGCGCAGACCTTCTTCGCCGACGACGAGCTGTGCGACCGCTACGTGCTCGACGGCATCATCACCCTGGTGGATGCCGCCAATGCCGGGCGCCACTTGCAGGAGGCCATCGCCCAGGCCCAGGTCGGCTTTGCCGACCGCATCCTGCTGAGCAAGACCGACCTGGTCGCGGCCGAGGCGGTCGAGGCGCTGAGCCAGCGCCTGCAGCGCATCAACCGCCGCGCGCCGGTGCGCATCGTCGAGCACGGGCGCATCGATCTGGGCGAGCTGCTCGACGTGCGCGGCTTCAACCTCAACGCCGACTTCGGCCAGGCCCTGACCCTGCGCCCGCTCGTCCCGGCCGCCAGCAAGGACCGCATCGCCACCCTGGTGCTGCGCAGCGAGCAGGCGCTGGACCTGGAGCGCCTCGGCCTGTTCATGGAGGGGCTGCTGGCGCGCTACGGCAACTCGCTGCTGCGCTACAAGGGCGTGCTGCACCTGGCCGGCGAGTCGCGGCGCATGGTGTTCCAGGGCGTGCTGCGCCTCTATGGCTTCGACTGGGCCGAGGAGTGGGGTGCCGACGAGACACGCGAGAGCGTGCTGGTGTTCATCGGCGACAACCTGGCGGAGGAGGAGATCCGCGCGGGATTCGCCGAGGTGCTGGGCTGAGCTGCAGCGCCTCGGTGATAGCGGGTCTCCAGCCAAATGCCGAATGCCCGCGGGGCCAGGGGCGGACATTCGCCACCTGGCTGGGGCGCCGGCCGGTGCGGCGGTGGTCAGGCGGAGATCGGCGCACGCCAGTCGTCGGAGCCGGAGGTGCCGGACACCTCGTGGGTCCAGACGATCTTGCGGTAGGTGAAGTAGACGTCCTCCAGATGGGTGAAGTGCGCCATGTTCGGGTCTTGGCAATTCGGCATGCGCGATTGCACGTCGACGATCACCGCGTCCTCCAGCTCGATGGTGAAGTAGTGCTCCTGGGTGCCGGTGGCCGAGGTGCGGAACCATTCCAGGCGGCACTTGGCCAGGCGCTCGCCGGAGGTGAGGGCGTTGAAGATCAGCGGCGAGGACTTGTCGAACACCTTGGTGATCATCAGCGGCTTGTGCACGCGCTGGCCGGTGGGCTGGCCGGATTGCGGGTCGCGGGAATGATCACCTGGTGGTTGAAGGCCTGGACCAGGATCTGGTCTTCGTGGCCTTCCTGGAAGATGTTGCCGACCGAATCCTCGGTGAAGGTGCCGGCGGTGATCAGGCCCTGCTTGGTGCCTTCGAGGGACAGGTACGCGGGGGTTGGCATGGGGGCTCTCCTTGCTGGGTGGTGGACCGGAGCGGTCCGGTGCCGAAACGTACACAAGAGCCGTGCCGAATCCGTGTGGCCTTGCAAATCAATGGGTTGGCTTGGAGGGGCCGGGATTGTGTGACGGCCGTCGATGACTCCTGCGCAGCTTCTTGCGGAGAGGTGGGCGGGAAGTTGCCTTGCGTCCCAGACCGCAGCCGCCGGGCCCGGAGGCCGCTTTCGGGCGCGACCGGGAGCCAAGGCTTGCGCAGCGGATGCGTTGCCGGACGGTCGCGTGGTGCGCCGGGGGCCTGAACGAAAAAGCCCGGCGCAGGGCCGGGCTTTTCCAGGAGGGTGAGGCTTACTTGCCGTAAACCGGGAGCTTGGTGCAGATCGCCTTGACCTTCTCGCGCACGGCATCGATCACCGCAGCGTTGTTCAGGTCGGCGAGGATGTCGCAGATCCAGCCGGCCAGTTCGCGGCACTCGGCCTCCTTGAAGCCGCGGGTGGTCACGGCCGGGGTGCCGATGCGCAGGCCGGAGGTGACGAAGGGCGAGCGCGGGTCGTTCGGCACGCTGTTCTTGTTCACGGTGATGAAGGCGCGGCCCAGGGCAGCGTCCGCATCCTTGCCGGTGATGTCCTGCTTGATCAGCGACAGCAGGAACAGGTGGTTCTGGGTGCCGCCGGACACCACGTCGAAGCCGCGCTCGATGAACACCTGGGCCATGGCCTGGGCGTTCTTCACCACCTGCTGCTGGTATTCCTTGAACTCCGGCTGCAGGGCCTCCTTGAAGCACACCGCCTTGGCGGCGATCACGTGTTCCAGCGGGCCGCCCTGGGCGCCCGGGAAGACCGCGGAGTTGAGCTTTTTCTCGATCTCCTCGTTCTGGCGGGCGAGGATCAGGCCGCCGCGCGGACCGCGCAGGGTCTTGTGGGTGGTGGTGGTGACCACGTCGGCGAAGGGGATCGGGTTGGGGTACACGCCGGCGGCGACCAGGCCGGCGACGTGGGCCATGTCGACGAACAGGTAGGCCCCGACCTTGTCGGCGATGGCGCGGAAGCGCGGGAAGTCCAGCACCTGGGAGTAGGCGGAGAAGCCGGCGACGATCATCTTCGGCTTGTGCTCGAGGGCCAGGCGCTCGACCTCGTCGTAGTCGATCAGGCCGTTGCCGTCGATGCCGTACTGCACGGCGTGGTACAGCTTGCCGGAGGAGGACACGCTGGCGCCGTGGGTCAGGTGGCCACCGTGGGCCAGGCTCATGCCGAGGATGGTGTCGCCGGCGTTGAGCAGCGCCAGGTAGACCGCGGCGTTGGCCTGCGATCCGGCGTGCGGCTGGACGTTGGCGTAGTCGGCGCCGAACAGCTGCTTGGCGCGGTCGATGGCCAGCTGCTCGACGATGTCGACGTATTCGCAACCGCCGTAGTAGCGCTTGCCCGGATAGCCTTCGGCGTACTTGTTGGTGAGCACCGAGCCTTGGGCTTCCATCACGGCGGGGCTGGTGTAGTTCTCGGAGGCGATCAGCTCGATGTGATCTTCCTGACGCTGGGCTTCTTGCTCCATGGCGGCGAACAGTTCGGCGTCGTAGCGGGCGAGGGTCAAATCACGGCTGAACATGGCAATCCCCTGAGTTCGGCTGGGCGGTAAATTAAAGAGGGCGCGAATTCTACCTTATCCGCAGCAGGCCGGCACATGAAAGACGATCAACTGTGGACGAGCCGGACTCATGCGGCAGCGCGCCGTCTCCCCAGTAAAGCCGCTCGCCGCCGGCGCTGCCCTCGTCTGGCTTGCCCGGCGCATTTCGGGTAGCTTTGCCGCCACGCGCGGGGGACCGGGCAGCCGGTGTCACCGAGCTGTCGCGGATCGCCGTTCGGCCGCGCCCCTGGCCGGGCGCCCCCGTCTTCCCGTTTCCATTTCCTGGTCGAAACCAAGGTCATCCATGGCTCAATACGTCTACACCATGCATCGGGTCAGCAAGGTCGTGCCCCCGAAGCGTGAAATCCTCAAGGACATCTCCCTGTCGTTCTTCCCCGGCGCGAAGATCGGCGTGCTCGGCCTCAACGGCGCGGGCAAGTCGACCCTGCTGCGGATCATGGCCGGGGTCGACACCGAGTTCGACGGCGAGGCCCGGCCGATGCCCGGTATCAAGGTCGGCTACCTGCCGCAGGAGCCGCAGCTCGATCCGGAGAAAACCGTGCGCGACATCGTCGAGGAGGCGGTGGGCGAGATCAAGCAGGCCCAGGCCCGCCTGGACGAGGTCTATGCCGCCTACGCCGAACCGGATGCCGATTTCGATGCGCTGGCCGCCGAGCAGGCCAAGCTGGAAGCGATCCTCCAGGCCGCCGATGGCCACAACCTGGAGCGCCAGCTGGAAGTCGCCGCCGACGCTCTGCGCCTGCCGCCGTGGGAGGCGAAGATCGAGCACCTCTCCGGCGGCGAGAAGCGTCGCGTGGCGCTCTGCCGCCTGCTGCTGTCGGCCCCCGACATGCTGCTGCTCGACGAGCCGACCAACCACCTGGACGCCGACTCGGTGGCCTGGCTGGAGCAGTTCCTCCACGACTTCCCCGGCACCGTGGTGGCGATCACCCACGACCGCTACTTCCTCGACAACGTCGCCGGCTGGATCCTCGAACTGGACCGCGGCCACGGCATCCCCTTCGAGGGCAACTACTCGCAGTGGCTGGAGTCCAAGGCCGCCCGTCTGGCCCAGGAGGCCAAGGCCGAAGCCGCCCACGCCAAGGCCATGAAGGCCGAACTGGAATGGGTGCGCCAGGGCGCCAAGGCCCGCCAGGCCAAGTCCAAGGCGCGCCTGCAGCGTTTCGAGGAGATGCAGTCGCAGGAATTCCAGAAGCGCAGCGAAACCAACGAGATCTACATCCCGGCCGGGCCCCGCCTGGGCGACAAGGTCATCGAGTTCAGCCACGTGCGCAAGGGCTACGGCGACCGCGTGCTGATCGACGATCTGTCCTTCGCGGTGCCCAAGGGCGCCATCGTCGGGGTGATCGGCGGCAACGGCGCGGGCAAGTCGACCCTGTTCCGCATGATCCTCGGCCGGGAAACCCGGATGCCGGCAGCATCGACCTCGGCGACAGCGTGCAGATCGCCAGCGTCGATCAGAGCCGCGAGAATCTGGACGGCAGCAAGACCGTCTGGGAGCAGGTTTCCGACGGCCTCGACCAGATCCGCATCGGCAACTACGAGGTGCCTTCGCGCAGCTATGTGGGTCGCTTCAACTTCAAGGGCGCCGACCAGCAGAAGTTCGTCAAGGACCTCTCCGGCGGTGAGCGCGGCCGCCTGCACCTGGCGCTGACCCTGAAGCAGGGTGGCAACGTGCTGCTGCTCGATGAGCCGTCCAACGACCTCGACGTGGAAACCCTGCGCGCGCTGGAAGAGGCGCTGCTGGACTTCCCGGCTCGGCCATCGTGATCTCCCACGACCGCTGGTTCCTCGACCGCATCGCCACCCACATCCTCTCCTACGAGGACGACTCCAGCGTGGTGTTCTTCGAGGGCAACTACACCGAGTACGAGGCCGACCGCAAGAAGCGCCTCGGCGACGCCGCGGCCCAGCCGCACCGGGTGCGCTACAAGAAGCTGGCGTAAACTCGAAGGCAGCCACAGGCAGCCCTGAAGCGAAAAGCCCCTGCCGGATCGGCAGGGGCTTTTTCGTTGCGGCGTCTCGGCTGTTTGCCGGCAACCTGGGGGCCACGGGGAGGGATGCCATGTCTTCACTGCACGGGATGATCGAGGCGGTTGGCCTCATGGTCGATGCCGCCGGAGTCCTAGTCATCGTCCTCGGCATCCTGACCGCCACGTTGCGGTTCTGCGTCGCCGGCCGGCGGACGGCCACCCCGTATCGGCAGTTCCGCCAGGATCTGGGACGGGGCATTCTGCTCGGGTTGGAGTTTCTGGTAGCGGCCGACATCATCCGCACGGTGGCCGTGACCCCGACGATCGAGAGCGTCCTGGTCCTGGGACTGATCGTGGTGATCCGAACCTTCCTGAGCATGTCCCTGCAGGTCGAGTTGGAGGGGCGCTGGCCGTGGCAGCGGGCGGCGGAGCCGGCAGGCCGGGGCGATTCGGACGTCTAGCTGGAGCAGCCCTTCCCGTACAGGATGCCGGAAAGCAAAAGCCCCCGGCCGGTGCCGAGGGCTTGGGTCATGCGCAGCAGCATCCCTGCCAGGAGGCATGGGGGCGAGTCAGGCCGGCTGACCGTTCTCGTCGAAGTCGAGTACCGTGACTTCCTCGTCGACGTCGGTGATCTCGGCCTGACGCAGCGCGCCGTTGGCGTGGTAGCTGTAGATGTGCTGCAGCTCCAGCTCGCCGTAGACGATCTTCTCCATCTTGATCAGACGGTCCTGTTCGTCGAAGTGGCCGCGGAAGAAGGTGTTGCGGTTGTGGAGACCGGCTTCGTCGAGTTCGTTCATCAGCTTCAGCGGCAGCTTGATGCCGCTGTAGGTGACGAAATGGCGGCAGGTGCCGGTGGCTTCGCTGCTCATGTTTCCTCTCATCGGGTGTGGGTTTTCGAAGGCGCGATGATCGCACAAAGCGTTGGCCGTGCGGCATGGTCGGAAATCTGCGGCGCCCGGAGAGGCGCTAGGCCGCCGTGAGGCACCGAGGCGCGACGATTGCGCGTTGCGCCACGCTTCCGGCAAGCTGCGCCGCCGGACCTCTTTTTTCGGAGCGATACGCCAATGCTTTCCAAACTCCTGATCGGCCTGCTCGGGCCGGTGGTCAAGATGCTCGTCGGGAAGGTCCTGGACGAGTTTTCCGATTGGCTGTTCGACCGGCTTCGGGAGATTCTGCGCCGGCGCCGGGCGGCGAATCTGGCGAGAGCCGAGGCCAGGGCCGCACAGGCGGACGAGCAGGCACGCCGGGCCGGCACGCCGGACGAGGCGCGCGAGCAGGAGGCGGTCGCCCGGGTCTGGCGCGAGGTGGCGGAAATGTTCCGTCAGGAGAACGAGGCGCTGAAGGCGGAGCTGGAGGATGTGCGGCGCAGCGCCGGGCATCAGGTACAGCAGGCGGTGGCCGCCTTGCCGCTCGAGCAGATCGTCGAGCCGGCCAGGAAGGCGCTCGAGAGCGATGGGGCAGGACGCCCGCTCCGTCTCGGCGGACCGGCGGCGAGCAGGGAATAGGGCGGCAGGGCCGTAGACCTCGCGCACGGTCGTCTCAATAGTGATACCAGCGCAACTGCAGGCTCAGCTCACTGGCAGGGGAACCCATGTGGCTGAATTCGCGCCGGGCGGCCAGGCGCAGGCCGAGGTTGTTGGCGATTTCCCATTGCTGGACCAGGCTCAGCTCGCGGCGCACCTCGCCGTTGTGGAAGTAGTCGGCGCGGGCCTCGAGGCCGAGGTTGCCCAGGCGGTTGCGCCACAGCAGTCCGGCGTCGAAGCCGGCCGCCGGGCTGATGAGGGCAGCGAAGTCCTCGTTCTGCTCCAGCCGGGCGGTGGCCAAGGCGAAGCCGAGTAGTCCGTCGGCGAGTTGCCAGGTGGCGCCGGCGCCGCCGCTCAAGTGACCGACCAGTTGCTCGTCGTCGTGACGCCCTTTGCCGATGACCCGTTCCAGCCCGCCGCCGATCTGCCAGGACCAGGGCGAGAGCAGCGCGCTGCGCGGGGTCAGCGAGCGGATGTTGGCCACGTCCAACCGCTGCAGCTGCCAGTGGTTGTCCTCGTACTGGCGCAGCTTGAGCTGGGCGATCTCGATCTGCGCACCGAGAGGAAAGCCGGCGAGGTTGTCCTGCAGGTCGTGGTAGGCCATGCGCAGGCCGTATTCGGCGAAGCTCTGGTCTTCTCGGCTGCCGAGGGCGAGTTGCCAGGTGCGCGATTCGTGGCCGTTCTCCGGCGCCTCCGGGCGCCCCTCGGCGAGCCGCGGCGGCGGGTTGCGGTTGATCGCCTGCAGCAGGCGGTAGCTGTCGCGGGCGCTGGCGTCGTCGCGTTCCTCGCCGTTCTTGCGGTAGCGGATCAGCCGGTAGGCGGCATCCTGGATCAGCGCCCGGCGCTCGGCCGGCAGCCTCTGGAAGGCCGGGCTGGCGAGCGGTGCGCTGTCCTCGGCCAGGCGCCGCGTCCACGCCAGCTCCGAGCGGCTCAGCGGTTTGGCGCGCGCGAGCAGCTCTTTCTCCCGCGAGGGACGGTAGTCGGTACGCTCGATCAGTCCGGCCTGCTGCACCGCGCGCACGGTGTCGGCGGGGATGGCGGTGAGCGGGAACCGGTCGGTCAGCTCCAGGCCCGGACGGGCGATTTCCAGCAATTCGAGCAGGCGATAGGAGCAGTTTTCGTCGAAGAAGTAGTAGTCGAACTGGATCTGTCGCAGCTCCCAGACGTGCTCGACCATCCGCCCGGTTTCCTCGGCGCTGAGGTTCAGGCGGTATTCCCAGAGGTCGCGGTTTTCCAGTCGGCTGTATTCGGCGAGCTTTTCCCGGTACGGCAGCAGGGCGAAGAGGCCGGGATAGCCGCCCATCAGGCCCTTCCAGGCATACAGGATGCTGTTGTCGCTGCCCTCGATGTAGGCGCCGAAGTTCAGCGCATAGCTGAGCAGCGGGCTGCCCCGGGTGTCGAGGCCGGCCGGGTCGATGCGCAGCAGGGTGTGGCCGAACATCGACGAGGGGCTGTTCAGGTAGGCGGCGGGAAACACCAGCACCGTGCTGTACGGAGCGATGTCGGCATACCAGTCGGTGTATTCGCGGCACTGCGGTTGCGGCAGGTCGTCCAGCGCCAGGCGCTCGCGCAGCCAACGGGTGCGAGCCGGGAAGCGGCACTGCGGATGGCGGTCGGCGAGGGCCGGCTTCTGGTAGAGGGCGGCCAGGGTAGCGGCGAGCTCCGCGGTTGGATCGCGTTCGCCCCGCTCGGCCAGGAAGAATTCCGCATCGTCGACATGGCTGCGCCAGCCGCCCAGTCGGTCGCGCTGGTAGTGGCCGAGGGCGAGCCAGAAGGGCTCCGCGGCCAGAGCGTGCAGGCGTGAGGCCGGCACTTGCGGTGCGGCCTGGAGCGCGGCGCAGGCGCCGCCCAGCAGAAGGGGAAGCAGGCGTTTGAGCATGGGGGGATGAAAAAGTCGGACAGAAAAGTGCCCGCCGGAGCGGGCACGAAACAGCAGCGGGGCGGGGTGCCCCGGCCAGGTCAGGCCTGCTCGGCGTACTTGGCCAGGCGTGCGTCTTTCTTCAGCACGGCGAGGGTGGCGTTGTGCACGTCCTCGGCGGTGACGTCGGCAGAGCTGAAGATTTCCATGAAGTGCTCATGGGTCACGGCGGCGAAGTGGGCACGGTCTTCCGGCTGCACGCCGAGGACCACGGCATAGGTGGTCAGAGCCTCGCCGTCGCCCTTGGCCATGTCCTCGGACAACTCGTCCATAATGCTGCCCAGTACCAGCATCGGCTGCCGGCGTAGGTCAGGGCGCCATCGGTACGGCAGCCGTTGTGCCGGAGGTCATGCCGAAGGTGGCGTTGCCCGAAGTGCCGTTGGTGGTCGAGGCGACCAGGTGCGAGGCCAGGCCGCGCTGCCCCTTGAACAACATGTTGCCCCAGCCGCAACTCGGGCCGCCCGGTGCCTCGGCGAAGGCATTGACGGAGACGATGGCAAACAGGGAACCCAGCAGAATCCTTTTCATTGATGATCTCTTCTTCTTCATGTGGAGAAACGGGCCGGTCCTGGCCGGCCGGTGCGCAGCATTTTGCAATGCAGGGGGGCTGTCAAGCCGGCCGCCCCGGTGGTGGGCTAGGCGCTTGATGCAGATCACTGCATATCGCCCAGCCTGGGCCACACTGAAGATGAGTATGGTCGATTCCAGGGAGCGAACATGGCCGACATTTTCGATCCGCAGGACACCCTCGAGCGTCTATATCGGGAGTATCGGCAGCGCGCCGAGGCCATTCGCGACGACCTGGCCCGGCCGCACGACGCGGATGCCACCGAGCGGGCCGGCGAGCGGCAGAACGACGAGGTCCTGCAGGCCCTGCTGGTCGAGGCCGAGGCGGGCCTGCGCCAGGTCGAGCGGGCGCGCCAGCGATTGGCGGAGGGGCGCTACGGCCTCTGCCGGCGCTGCGGACAGCCCATCGAGCCGGCACGCCTGGCCGCTCTGCCGGTCGCCGAACTCTGCCTGCATTGCGCCGGGCTGGAGCACTGAGGCGTGTGATGGCCGTTTGCTCGAGTGCGAAGCCTCGTCCGCCGTGCGGCATCGATGGGGCGCCTTGCGGCGGGTCGGTGCGAAGGCCAGAATGACGACTGTTTTTCCCCTCTCCGCGGCCCCTGGCCGCCCGATGTAAGGACTCCCGATGCCCGACTCCGTTGCTGCCGGCCTGCGCCTGGCACCCGATGAGCTGACCCGTCCCTTCGACCCCGCCCAGTTCGACTTCGCCAGTACCGACGAGCTGGAGCCCTTCCGCGGCGTGCTCGGCCAGGAGCGCGCGGTGGAGGCGCTGCAGTTCGGTGTGGCGATGCCGCGCCCGGGGTACAACGTCTATGTCATGGGCGAGCCGGGTACCGGCCGCTTCTCCTACGTCAAGCGCTATCTGCAGACCGAAGCCAAGCGTCTGGAAACGCCAGCCGACTGGGTTTACGTCAATCACTTCGAGGAGCCGCGCGAGCCACGCTCGCTGCAGCTCGCCGCGGGTAGTGCCAGTGAGTTCATCGCCGACATCAATCTGCTGGTCGACAACCTGCTGGCGACCTTTCCGGCGGTGTTCGAGACGCCGACCTATCAGCAGAAGAAGAGCGCCATCGACCGCGGCTTCAACCAGCGCTACGACCGTGCCCTCGACAGCATCGAGCGGCAGGCGCTGGACAAGGGCATCGCCCTGTACCGCGACAGCAGCAATATCGCTTTCACGCCGATGAAGGACGGCAAGGCGCTGGACGAGGCCGACTTCGCCCTGCTGCCCGAGACCGAGCGTGAGCGTTTTCACGAGGATATCGGCAGCCTCGAGGAGCGCCTCAACGAGGAGCTCTCCAGCCTGCCGCAGTGGAAGCGCGAATCGAGCAACCAGCTGCGCCAGCTCAATGAGGAGACCATCACCCTGGCCCTGCAGCCGCTGCTTGCGCCGCTCTCGGAGAAGTATGCGGAGAGCGCCGGAGTCTGTGCCTATCTGCAGGCGATGCAGGTCAACCTGCTGCGTACCGTGGTCGAGCAACTGGGCGACGAGAGCGCCCCGGATGCCCAGCGGCGCGCGCTGCTGGTCGAGCAGTACTGCCCGAGCCTGGTGGTCGGTCATCATTGCCGGGGCGGCGCACCGGTGGTGTTCGAGCCGCATCCCACCTACGACAACCTGTTCGGCCGCATCGAATACGGCACTGACCAGGGGGCGCTCTACACCAGCTATCGCCAGCTGCGTCCGGGCGCGCTGCACCGCGCCAACGGCGGTTTCCTGATCCTCGAGGCGGAGCGGCTGCTCGGCGAGCCCTTCGTCTGGGATGCCCTCAAGCGCGCCCTGCACTCGCGTCAGCTGAAGATGGAGTCGCCGCTGGCCGAGCTGGGCCGCCTGGCCACCGTGACCCTCACCCCGCAGGTCATTCCGTTGCAGGTCAAGGTGGTGATCGTCGGCTCGCGGCAGCTCTACTACGCGCTGCAGGAGGTGGATTCGGACTTCCAGGAAATGTTCCGCGTGCTGGTGGATTTCGACGAGGAGATTCCCCTCGCCGACGACAGCCTCGAACAATTCGCCCAGTTGCTCAAGACGCGTACCTCGGAGGAGGGCATGGCGCCTCTGTCCGGTCCGGCGGTGGCGCGCCTGGCGACCTACAGTGCGCGCCTGGCCGAGCACCAGGGGCGGCTGTCGGCGCGCATCGGCGACCTGTTCCAGCTGGTCAGCGAGGCCGACTTCGTCCGCCAGCTGGCCGGCGCGGCGCTGACCGACGTCGGTCACATCGAGCGCGCCCTGAAGGCCAAGGAAACCCGCACCGGACGGGTTTCCGCGCGGATTCTCGACGACATGCTCGCCGGTATCATCCTGATCGATACCGAAGGCGCGGCGATCGGCAAGTGCAACGGCTTGACCGTGCTGGAGATCGGCGACTCGGTGTTCGGCGTGCCGGCGCGGATTTCCGCCACCGTCTATCCGGGCGGCTCGGGCATCGTCGACATCGAGCGCGAGGTCAACCTCGGCCAGCCGATCCACTCCAAGGGGGTGATGATCCTCACCGGCTACCTCGGCAGCCGCTATGCCCAGGAGTTTCCCCTGGAAATTTCGGCGAGCATCGCCCTGGAGCAGTCTTACGGCTACGTCGATGGCGACAGTGCCTCCCTCGGCGAGGTCTGCACGCTGATCTCGGCGCTGTCGCGTACACCGCTCAGGCAGTGCTTTGCCATCACCGGCTCGATCAACCAGTTTGGCGAGGTGCAGGCGGTCGGCGGGGTCAACGAGAAGATCGAGGGCTTCTTCCGGCTCTGCGAGGCGCGTGGGCTGACTGGCGAGCAGGGGGTGATCATCCCGCGCGCCAACGTCACCAACCTGATGCTCGACGAGCGCGTGCTGCAGGCGGTACGCGCCGGACGTTTCCATGTCTATGCGGTACGTCAGGTGGACGAGGCGCTCAGCCTGCTGCTCGGCGAGCCGGCCGGCACGCCGGATGGGCTGGGACGTTTCCCGACCGGCAGCGTCAACGCGCGGGTGGTCGAGCGGCTGCGGGAAATCGCCGAGATGGGCATGGAGGAGGACTCCGGCAAGCCGAAGGAGCCGCAGATCGGCCTTCAAGAGTGAGTGGGGCCGGCCCTGCCCGGCAGGGCGGGGCGGTCGAATGCCGCAGGCCGGTTTCCGCTTGTCCTGGATCCGTTCACAGATTTATCCACAGGCTGGCGAGACGTAAAAATCTTCCTGGGTTGCCGTGCGAGGTGTACGCTGAAAGCACGACCCTGAAGGGGGATTGCCTATGTCTCGCACGCTTTGTCTGGTCCGCAACTGCTTGGGACTGACCGTTCGCATCGAATTGGTAGCCCGTCCTCTGGCGGGAGAGCAGGGGCTGTGGACGCTGCTCTTCGCCGCCGGTCTGTCCGGTGCACAGCCATCCTCGGTCAAGGCGCAGGGGCCGTTTCGCGGGCCTGTGGCGGCAGAGCGGGTGCTCGAAGAGGTGGCCGCGACCCTGGCCGGCGTGGGCTATCAGGAGTGCTCCGACCCGCTCATCTGGTGCCTTCATCTGCAGGCCGAATTGCGGCGCCTGAACGGTCCACGACGCTGCCGCCCGGGAAGCTGCGAGTCCCGGCCGGAAGTCTGAGCGCACGCTGTTCGAGATTTGTACGGCGGGCGCGAAGGACCGTCCGCCGTGCTTCGGAGCGGTTCATCCGCTCGTCGTTCACAGGGTTATCCACAGAGTCTGGGGATATGTTGCCGGGCGTTTCCGGTTCTGGCGGACGTCTTTGTCCCGACCATGCCCATGGGTATACTCGCCGCCGTTTTTGGCTGAGTGAATGCCCTATGGAACGTTTTCTCGAAAATGCGATGTATGCTTCCCGCTGGCTGCTGGCGCCGATCTATATCGGTTTATCCCTGGCCCTGCTGGCGCTGACCCTGAAATTCTTCCAGGAGGTTTACCATCTGCTGCCGCACGTGCTCGACATGGCCGAGGAGGAGTTGATCCTGGTCCTGCTGTCGATGATCGACATGTCGCTGGTTGGTGGATTGCTGGTGATGGTAATGATTTCCGGCTACGAGAACTTCGTCTCCCAGTTGGACATCGACGAGGGGAAGGAAAAGCTCGACTGGTTGGGCAAGATGGATTCCGGCTCGCTGAAGTTGAAAGTGGCTGCCTCCATCGTGGCCATCTCCTCGATTCACCTGCTGCGCGTGTTCATGGATGCGCAGAAGATCCCCAACGACAAGCTGTTGTGGTATGTGCTCATCCACATGACTTTCGTTGTCTCTGCCTTCGTTATGAGCTATCTGGAGAAGATGACCAAGCACGCCCATTGAGGCGGCTGCTTCCGGAGCGCCTTTCCCCTGTGCGACAGCATGCCCGCGGATCATCTTTCCTGTCCTGCACCAGTGCTTGTGCTAGTCTGTCGGGTCTTTTCACCGACTGGAACTCCGTCATGAGCGAACTCAATCTTTCCACCGACGAAGCCCGGGTCAGTTACGGCATCGGGCGCCAGTTGGGCGACCAGATCCGTGACAACCCCCCGCCCGGGGTCAGCCTCGAGGCGGTGCTGGCCGGTCTGGCCGATGCCTTCGGCGGCCAGCCCAGCCGGGTCGAGCCGGCTGCGCTGTCGGCCAGCTTCAAGGTCATCCGTGATCGCATGCAGGCCGAAGCCCAAGTCAAGGCCGAGGCGGCGGCCGCCGAAGGCGTCGCCTTCCTCGCTGAGAACGCCAAGCGCGAAGGCGTCATCGTTCTGGCGTCCGGCCTGCAGTACGAGGTGCTGACGGCCGGCGAGGGCCGCAAGCCGGGCCGCGAAGACCGTGTGCGCACCCACTACCACGGTACTCTGATCGATGGCAGCGTGTTCGACAGTTCCTATCAGCGCGGCCAGCCGGCCGAGTTCCCGGTTGGCGGGGTGATCGCCGGCTGGACCGAAGCCCTGCAATTGATGAACAGCGGCAGCAAATGGCGCCTCTATGTGCCGAGCGAACTGGCCTATGGCGACCAGGCCATCGGCAGCATCCCGCCGCACAGCGTGCTGGTGTTCGACGTCGAACTGCTGGACGTAATGTAAGAGCGGACTCCGCGGACAGTCGCGAGCGGAAACGAAAAAGCCGGACATCATGGTCCGGCTTTTTCATTGTGATGCCGCGAGAGAGCCGTCAGTGGGTGCGCGCCACGGCGAAGCGGCTCAACTCGATGAGGGCATCGCGGTATTCGCCGGGCGGCAGGACGTCCAGGCTGGCGATGGCGCGTTCGGCGTGCTCGCGGGCCAGACGGGCGGTGTAGTCCAGGGCGCCGGAGGCCTCCACGGCGGCGACGATGGCGGCCAGATCCTCGATGCCGCCTTTCTGGATCGCCCGGCGGACCAGGGCGGCCTGCTCGGGAGTGCCTTCGCGCATGGTATAGATCAGCGGCAGGGTCGGCTTGCCTTCGGCCAAGTCGTCGCCGACGTTCTTGCCGAGGGTTTCGGCATCGCCGTGGTAATCGAGCAGGTCGTCCACCAGCTGGAAGGCGACGCCGAGCGAGTCGCCGAAGCAGCGTAGCGCTTCGGCCTGCGCGGGAGTGGCATCGGCCAGGATGGCGGCGCCATGGCTGGCGGCTTCGAAGAGCATTGCGGTCTTGCCGCGGATGACTTCCATATAGGTCTCCTCTGTGGTGCTGGCATCGCGCACCTTGGAGAGCTGCAGCACTTCGCCTTCGGCGATCACCCGGGTGGCCTGGGACATGATGCGCATCACCGGCATGGAGGCCAGTTCGACCAGCATCTCGAAGCAGCGGGCGTAGAGGAAGTCGCCGACCAGCACGCTCGGCGCGTTGCCCCACAGGGCGTTGGAGGTGGAGCGGCCGCGGCGCAGGTCGGAGTCGTCGACCACGTCGTCGTGCAGCAGGGTGGAGGTGTGCAGGAACTCGATGGCGGCGGCCAGCAGGCGCATTCGCTCGTCGCACTTGCCGAGGGCGTTGCCGCAGAGCAGTACCAACAGCGGACGCAGACGCTTGCCGCCAGCGGAGATAATATAGTCGCCGATCGTCTCCACCAAGGGAACGCGCGAGGTGAGCTGTTTGCGGATAATGCCGTCAACAGCGCTGAAATCGTCCGCGACCACGCGGTAAAAGGCCTGGGGTTGCATCAACGCCTCGAGCTTCTGATCAATTGCGCGGCATGCTAGGTGGCAGGGTATGGGCTGTCAAGGCAAGGGCCTGCGGCGCTTGCGTGGCTTCTGGCGCTTGCGTACAATCGCGGGCCCTAACTTCCCTGGGTATTTCCCTGTCTTACGCAATTGCGCAGGCGATTATCTCAGTCTGTGCAGCCATGCCGGCCAACGACTCCTCCTATAAAGTGCCGGGTGAGCAGGATCAACGGAGACATACCATGTACGCAGTAATCGTGACCGGCGGCAAGCAATACAAGGTTGCCGAAGGCGAATTCCTGAAGATCGAAAAACTCGAAGTGGGCACCGGCGAAGCCGTGACCTTCGATCGCGTGCTGCTGGTTGGCAACGGTGACGACGTGAAGATCGGTGCACCTGTGGTCGAAGGCGCCAAGGTGACCGCCGAAGTCGTGGGCCAAGGCCGTCACGACAAGGTGACCATCATCAAGTTCCGCCGCCGCAAGCACCATATGAAGCACCAGGGCCACCGTCAGTGGTTCACCGAAGTCAAAATCACCGGTATCCAGGCCTGAGCCTGAATACCCGCTATTTGGAGTAACGCACTCATGGCACACAAAAAAGCTGGCGGTTCTACCCGCAACGGTCGCGACTCAGAAAGTAAACGCCTTGGCGTGAAGATCTTCGGCGGCCAGGTCATCAAGGCCGGCAACATCATCGTGCGTCAGCGTGGCACCCAGTTCCACGCCGGTTTCGGTGTCGGCATGGGCAAGGACCACACCCTGTTCGCGAAAGTGGAAGGCGTGGTCAAGTTCGAGGTGAAAGGTGCCTTCGGTCGTCGCTACGTGAGCGTCGTATCGGCCTGATCGCGGCCCCGCCGGAAAAGCCCTGTCATGCGACGGGGCTTTTTTGTTTCTGTATCCTGTATTACTCGTTTCATTCAGCCCGTCCCATTGGCGGGAGGCGTACCCCATGAAATTCGTCGATGAAGTTTCGATTTTTGTAAAGGCCGGTGACGGTGGCAACGGCATGATGAGCTTCCGTCGCGAGAAGTTCATCGAGAAGGGCGGCCCCAACGGTGGCGACGGCGGCGACGGCGGCTCCGTGTACATGGAGGCCGACGAGAACCTCAATACCTTGGTCGACTACCGCTATACCCGCCGTTTCGAGGCACAGCGCGGCGAGAAGGGCGGCAGCTGCGACTGTACGGGGGCCAAGGGCGAGGACCTGGTCCTGCCGGTGCCGGTCGGCACCACGGTGATTGATGCCGGCACCCAGGAGATCATCGGCGATCTGACTCGCCCCGGGCAGCGTCTGCTGGTCGCCCAGGGGGGCTGGCACGGCCTGGGCAACACCCGCTTCAAGTCCAGCACCAATCGTGCGCCGCGGCAGACCACGCCGGGTAAGCCGGGCGAGGCGCGGGATCTCAAGCTGGAGCTCAAGGTGCTGGCCGACGTCGGCCTGCTCGGTTTGCCGAATGCCGGCAAGAGCACGTTCATCCGCGCGGTATCGGCGGCCAAGCCCAAGGTCGCTGATTATCCCTTCACCACCCTGGTGCCGAACCTCGGGGTGGTCAGCGTCGGGCGCTACAAGAGCTTCGTAGTCGCCGACATTCCCGGTTGATCGAGGGCGCAGCAGAAGGGGCGGGGCTGGGCATCCGCTTCCTCAAGCATCTGGCGCGTACCCGTCTCCTGCTGCATCTGGTGGATATGGCGCCGCTGGATGAAAGCGATCCGGCCGATGCGGCCGAAACTATCCTGCATGAGCTGGAGAAATTCAGCCCGGCACTGACCGAGCGCGAACGCTGGCTGGTGCTGAACAAGGCCGACCAACTGCTCGACGAAGAGCGCGAAGAGCGGTTGCGGGCGGTGGTTGAGCGGCTCGACTGGCAGGGGCCGGTGTACGTGATTTCCGCGCTGGAGCGCGAGGGCACCGAGGCGCTCTGTCAGGACATCATGCGCTATCTGGACGAGCGTGCCCTGCGCATCGCCGAGGAGCCGGAGTACGCCGAAGCGCTGGCCGAGCTGGATCAGCGCATCGAGGACGAGGCGCGCGCGCGTCTGCAGGCGCTCGACGATCAGCGTGCCCTGCGCCGCGCCGGCCTGAAGAGCGCCGATGCGCTGGAGGATGAAGACGACTTCGACGACGAGGATGATGGCGACGGGCCGGAAATCTTCTACGTGCGGTGATCCTGCGGGGCGGGGTTCGCCCGCGATTGGCGGCGGGTCTGGCTCGCCGTCTGACTGACAGAGCGGAAAGGCGGAGATGATGCGCGATAAGGTGACGGGGGCGCGGCGTTGGGTGGTGAAGATCGGCAGCGCTTTGCTGACTGCCGACGGTCGTGGTCTGGATCGTGCTTCGATGGCGGTCTGGGTCGAGCAGATGGTAGCGCTGCGCGAGGCCGGTGTGGAGCTGGTGCTGGTGTCGTCCGGTGCCGTGGCGGCTGGCATGAGCCAGCTGGGTTGGATTGTCCGGCCGAAGGCCATTCATGAACTTCAGGCGGCGGCGGCGGTGGGGCAAATGGGCCTGGTGCGGGCCTGGGAATCGAGCTTTGCCGGGCATGGCCGGCACACTGCGCAGATCCTGCTGACCCATGATGACCTTTCCGACCGCAAGCGCTACCTGAATGCCCGCAGCACCCTGCGCACTCTGCTCGATCTGGGCGTCATCCCGGTAATCAACGAAAACGATACCGTGGTCACCGACGAGATCCGTTTCGGCGACAACGATACCCTGGCGGCGCTGGTGGCCAACCTGGTAGAAGCGGACTTATTGGTCATTCTTACTGATCGCGATGGTATGTTCGATGCTGATCCCCGCAACAATCCCGAGGCCCGGCTGATCTTCGAGG
The DNA here is from genome assembly GCF_059739045.1 of Azotobacter tropicalis. Lineage (NCBI taxonomy): Bacteria > Pseudomonadati > Pseudomonadota > Gammaproteobacteria > Pseudomonadales > Pseudomonadaceae > Azotobacter > Azotobacter tropicalis. The sequence continues at coordinate 1,764,886 of NZ_AP046059.1, read as the reverse complement.
CGCGCGCCGATGACCCGCGCCTAGACGGTGCAGCCGGCTCCACCGGTGGCGCTCTGGGGCGCGGCGGCATGCAGACCAAGCTGCGCGCGGCGCGGCTGGCGGCTCGCTCCGGCGCTCATACGGTGATCATCGGTGGTCGCATCGAGCGGGTGCTGGACCGGCTCAAGGCCGGCGAGCGGCTCGGCACCCTGCTGGCACCCGAGCAGGGCATGCTGGCAGCGCGCAAGCAGTGGCTGGCCGGGCACTTGCAGATGCGTGGCACTCTGGTGCTGGATGCCGGGGCGGTGGAGGCGTTGACCTGCCATAACCGTAGTCTGTTGCCGGTGGGGGTGAAGTCGGTCGTGGGGAATTTCCGCCGCGGCGAGATGGTCGTCTGCGTCGATCGGGAGGGGCGTGAAGTTGCCCGTGGGCTGGTCAACTACAGCTCCGCCGAGGCGCAGAAGATCATCGGTCGCGCTTCCGAACAGATCGAGCAGTCGCTGGGCTACGTCGATGAGCCGGAACTGGTGCATCGCGATAACCTGATTCTGGTCTGAGGAGAGAAGCATGCGCAGGATGTCGTTGTTCCTGGTGGCGCTGTTGCCGTCTCTGGCCCTGGCCGAGCAGATCGGCGAGGTTTCGACCGTATTCAAGTGGTTCGGGCCGAACGACCGGATCGTCGTCGAGGCCTTCGACGACCCCAAGGTCGAAGGAGTGACCTGCTACCTGTCGCGGCCCAGGACCGGGGCGTCAAAGGCGGGTTGGGGCTGGCCGAGGACCGTGCGGAGGCCTCCATCGCCTGTCGTCAGGTCGGCAAGGTTCGTTTTCGCGAGGAGTTCGAGGACGGCGAGGTGGTCTTCAAGGAGCGCACTTCGCTGGTATTCAAGAGCATGCAGGTGGTGCGTTTCTTCGACAAGAAGCGCAATACCCTCGTATATCTGGTCTACAGCGACCGAGTGATCGAAGGTAGTCCGCAGAATGCGGTAACGGCGATTCCGATTCTGCCTTGGGGGGAGTGAGGGCTTCGCCTTGAACCGCAGGCAACAAAAAACCGGCCATTGGCCGGTTTTTTAGAACATGTCGCGATCAGGCGGCAGCAGCTACGCCGAGAGCCTTGATGTGCGCGTTCAGGCGGCTCTTGTGGCGAGCGGCCTTGTTCTTGTGGATGATGCCCTTGTCGGCCATACGGTCGATCACCGGAACGGCAGCGGTGTAGGCGGTCTTGGCCTTGTCCAGGTCCTTGGCGTCGATCGCCTTGACCACGTTCTTGATGTAGGTACGAACCATCGAGCGCAGGCTGGCGTTATGGCTACGACGCTTCTCAGCCTGTTTGGCGCGTTTTTTGGCAGAAGGTGAGTTGGCCACCGTCAAGCTCCTCGAAACTGGGGGATACGAACAAATCTGGGGATGCAAACAAATAAGGCCGCGAATCATGCCGAGGAGCGGGGGGATGTCAAGGGAAACGGTCGACTCGCAGCGCATTGCGGTGGTTGTCGGCGGCCTCTACACTCGCGGCTCTGCCCGGCGCCAGACGGTGCCGTCGTCTGCGGTGGCGATGAAATGGCACCTTGTCGCTCCCTTCTCTTCCTGCTCAGGCTCCGAACTTCGCTTCCATGAATTTACTCAAGTCGCTGGCGGCGGTCAGCTCCATCACCATGCTGTCCCGCGTGCTGGGCTTCGTGCGCGATACCTTGGTGGCGCGCATCTTCGGTGCGGGTCTGGCTACCGATGCTTTCTTCGTCGCCTTCAAGCTGCCCAACCTGCTGCGACGCATCTTCGCCGAAGGGGCGTTTTCCCAGGCCTTCGTGCCGATTCTCGCCGAGTACAAGACCCAGCAGGGTGAGGAGTCGACGCGCACCTTCATCGCCTATGTGTCCGGTCTGCTGACCTTGGTGTTGGCCCTGGTGACCCTGCTCGGCATCCTGATGGCGCCCTGGGTAATCTGGGTTTCGGCGCCCGGCTTCGCCGATTCGGCAGATAAGTTCGAGCTCACCACCGTGCTGTTGCGAATCACCTTTCCTTATATATTGCTGATCTCGCTGTCGTCCCTGGCCGGAGCGATCCTCAATACGTGGAACCGCTTCAGTGTGCCGGCCTTCGTGCCGACCCTGCTGAACCTCAGCATGATCGCCTTCGCGCTGTTCCTCACGCCCTATTTCGATCCGCCGGTGCTGGCGTTGGGCTGGTCGGTGCTGGTTGGCGGCCTCCTGCAATTGCTCTATCAGCTGCCGCACTTGAAAAAGATCGGCATGCTCGTGCTGCCGCGGCTGAGTCTGCATGATACCGGGGTGTGGCGCGTGCTCAGACAGATGCTACCGGCCATCCTCGGCGTTTCGGTGGGGCAGATCTCGCTGATCATCAACACCATCTTCGCGTCCTTTCTCGCCGCCGGCTCGGTGTCCTGGATGTACTATGCCGATCGCCTGATGGAGCTGCCGTCCGGCGTGCTCGGCGTGGCGCTGGGGACCATTCTGCTGCCGGCCCTGTCGAAGACCTATGCCAGCCAGGACCACCGGGAGTATTCGCGGCTCCTCGACTGGGGGCTGCGCCTGTGCTTCTTGCTGGTGCTGCCCTGCTCGCTGGCTCTGGCGATCCTCGCCGAACCGCTGACCGTATCCCTGTTCCAGTATGGCAAGTTCTCTGCTCATGATGCTCTGATGACCCAGCAGGCGCTGATCGCCTACGCGGTCGGTCTGCTCGGAATCATTCTGGTAAAGGTATTGGCGCCAGGTTTCTATGCCCAGCAGAACATCCGCACGCCAGTGCGCATCGCCGTCTTCACGCTGGTGACGACTCAACTGATGAACCTGGCTTTCATCATTCCGCTCAAGCATGCCGGTCTGGCGCTGGCAATCAGCTTGGGGGCTTGCCTTAACGCCGGTCTGCTCTACTGGAAACTGCGCAAACAGCGCCTTTTCGAGCCGCAAGCCGGTTGGAGGGCGTTCCTTGTCAAGCTGCTGCTGGCGGTGCTGGCCATGGTGTTGGTGCTGCTCGGACTGCTGGCGCTGATGCCGGCCTGGGAGCAGGGCGGAATGGCAGAGCGCCTCCTGCGCCTGGGAGCGCTGGTGCTGGCGGGTGTCGCGGCCTATTTCGGCATGCTGGCGCTGCTCGGCTTCCGGCTGCGGGATTTTTCCCGCAGAGCGATCGCCTAGCCTTGAAATGTTCCGCACAGGTTGTCGTGCCGTCGGCGCTCCTCCGCTCGTAGGGCCTTGCCGATCTGTTGCCGGGTGCCGGCTGTGCGTATAATCGGCCACTTTGCAAGCAAGATGTTTCCTATGCAGCTGGTTCGAGGCCTCCATAATCTGCGGCCCCAGCATCGGGGTTGTGTCGCCACCATTGGGAATTTCGACGGTGTCCATCGTGGACACCAGGCGATCCTTGCACGCCTGCGCGAACGTGCGAACGAGTTGGGGTTGCCCAGCTGCGTGGTGATCTTCGAGCCCCAGCCGCGGGAGTTCTTTGCTCCGCAGCGCGCTCCGGCGCGCTTGACCCGCTTGCGGGAAAAGCTCGAATTGCTCGCTGCACAGGGCGTCGACCGCGTGCTTTGCCTGGCCTTCAATCGTCGGTTGTGCGGACTGAGCGCCCAGGCGTTCGTGCAAGACGTGCTGGTCGATGGTCTGGGGGTGCGTCATCTGGAGGTCGGCGACGACTTCCGCTTCGGCTGCGACCGGGCTGGCGATTTCGCGTTTCTGCGGCAGGCTGGCGCGAGCGAGGGCTTTACCGTCGAGGCGGCGGTCACCGTGGAGGTGGACGGCCTGCGGGTCAGCAGCACGCGGCTGCGCGCGGCGCTGCACCACGGCGATCTGTCGCTGGCCGAGCGTCTGCTCGGTCGGCCGTTCAGCCTCTGCGGGCGTGTCCTGCACGGTCAGAAGCTAGGACGCCAACTCGGTACGCCGACCGCGAACGTGCAGCTCAAACGGCGCCGGGTGCCGCTCAGTGGCGTATACCTGGTGAGCACCGAGCTGGACGGGCGGCCCTGGCCAGGAGTGGCCAATATCGGCGTTCGCCCTTCGGTAGCGGGCGACGGCCAAGCCCATCTGGAAATGCATCTGCTGGATTTTGCCGGCGACCTGTATGGCCGGCACCTGCGGGTCACCTTTCATCACAAGCTGCGCGACGAGGAACGTTTTTCTTCCCTGGAAGCGCTGAAAACGGCGATCGACGCGGATATCGCCGCCGCCCGTGCCTACTGGCAGGGTAAACCGCTTACTCACGAGCCCGAATGACGATGACCGACTACAAAGCGACCCTCAATCTGCCGGAAACGGCATTTCCGATGAAGGCTGGCCTGCCACAGCGCGAGCCGGAAATGCTGCAGCGCTGGGACAGCATTGGCCTGTACCGCAAGCTGCGGCAGATCGGCGAAGGGCGTCCGAAGTTCATCCTGCACGACGGCCCGCCTTACGCCAACGGCAACATTCACATCGGCCACGCGGTCAATAAGATCATCAAGGACATGATCGTTCGCTCGAAGACTTTGGCCGGCTTCGACGCGCCCTACGTGCCGGGCTGGGACTGCCATGGCCTGCCCATCGAGCACAAGGTGGAAACCACCTTCGGCAAGAACCAGCCGGCGGACCTGACCCGCGAGCGCTGCCGCACCTACGCCGCCGAGCAGGTCGAGGGGCAGAAGGCCGACTTCATCCGCCTCGGCGTGCTCGGCGACTGGGACAATCCCTACAAGACCATGGAGTTTGCCAACGAGGCCGGGGAGATCCGTGCCCTGGCGAAGATGGTCGAGGGCGGTTTCGTGTTCAAGGGCTTGAAGCCGGTGAACTGGTGCTTCGACTGCGGCTCGGCGCTGGCCGAGGCCGAGGTCGAGTATCAGGACAAGAAATCCGACGCCATCGACGTACTCTTCCCGATTGAGGATGGGACAAGCTGGCTACCGCCTTCGGTCTGGCGAGCCTGTCCAAGCCGGTCGGCATCGTGATCTGGACCACCACCCCCTGGACCATTCCGGCCAACCAGGCGCTCAATGTCCATCCGGAATTCACCTATGCCCTGGTCGATACCGGGGAGCGGCTGCTGGTGCTGGCCGAAGAGTTGGTCGAAGGCTGCCTGGCGCGCTACGGCCTGCAGGGGCAGGTGATCGCCACCGCCAAGGGCGAGGCCCTGGAGCTGATCCGCTTCCGTCATCCGTTCTACGAGCGCTTCTCGCCGGTCTACCTGGCCGACTACGTGGCGCTGGACGCCGGCACCGGCATCGTCCACTCGGCGCCGGCCTACGGCGAGGACGACTTCCGCAGCTGCAAGCACTACGGCATGCACAACGACGACATTCTCAACCCGGTGCAGAGCAACGGGGTGTATGCCGAGTCGCTGCCGTTCTTCGGCGGCCAGTTCATCTGGAAGGCCAACCCGAACATCGTCGCCAAGCTCGCCGAGGTCGGCGCCCTGCTCAAGCACGAGAGCATCCAGCACAGCTACATGCACTGCTGGCGGCACAAGACCCCGCTGATCTACCGCGCCACCGCCCAGTGGTTCGTCGGCATGGACAAGCAGGCCCATGACGGCACCACGCTGCGCGAGCGTGCCCTGACCGCCATCGAGCAGACCCAGTTCGTCCCTGCTTGGGGCCAGGCGCGCCTGCACGGGATGATCGCCGGCCGCCCCGACTGGTGCATCTCGCGTCAGCGCAACTGGGGCGTGCCGATTCCCTTCTTCCTGCACAAGGCGAGCGGCGAGCTGCATCCGCGCACCGTCGAGCTGATGGAGGAGGTGGCCCTGCGCGTCGAGCAGGAGGGCATCGAGGCGTGGTTCAAGCTTGAGCCGGCCGAGCTGCTCGGCGAGGAAGCCGCCCAGTACGACAAGATCGCCGACACCCTGGACGTCTGGTTCGACTCCGGCACCACCCATTGGCACGTGATGCGCGGCTCGCATCCCATGGGTCATGAGCAGGGTCCGCGCGCCGACCTCTACTTGGAGGGCTCCGACCAGCACCGCGGCTGGTTCCACTCGTCACTGCTGACCGGCGCGGCCATCGATGGCCATGCGCCGTACCGGGGCCTCTTGACCCACGGCTTCACCGTGGACGAGAACGGCCGCAAGATGTCCAAGTCGCTCGGCAACGTCATCGCCCCGCAGGAGATCACCGACAGCATGGGCGCCGATATCCTGCGCCTCTGGGTGTCGGCCACCGACTACTCCGGCGAGATGGCGGTGTCCAAGCAGATCCTCCAGCGCAGCGCCGACGCCTACCGGCGCATCCGCAACACCGCGCGCTTTTTACTCTCCAACCTCAACGGCTTCGATCCGGCCAAGGACTTGCTGGCCACCGAGGACATGCTGGCGCTCGATCGCTGGGCGGTGGACCGCGCCCTGCTGCTGCAGCGCGAGGTCGAGGAGGCCTTCGACAGCTACCGCTTCTGGGTCGTCTACCAGAAGGTGCACAACTTCTGTGTGCAGGAGCTGGGCGGCTTCTACCTCGACATCATCAAGGACCGCCAGTACACCTGCGCCGCCGACAGCGTGGCGCGTCGCTCCTGCCAGAGCGCCATGTACCACATCGGCGAGGCTCTGGTGCGCTGGGTCGCGCCGATCCTGGCGTTCACCGCCGAGGAGATCTGGCAGTACCTGCCCGGCGAGCGCAACGAGTCGGTGATGCTCAACACCTGGTATCAGGGCCTCTCCGAACTGCCGGAAGGCTTCGCGCTGGATCGTGCCTTCTGGGAACAGGCCATGGCGGTCAAGGCCGCGGTGAACAAGGAGCTGGAGAACCAGCGCAACGCCAAGGCCATCGGCGGCAACCTGCAAGCCGAGGTCGCCCTGTATGCCGAGTCGGCCCTCGCCGAACGCCTGGCCCTGTTGGGCGACGAGCTGCGCTTCGTGCTGATCACCTCCGTCGCCCAGGTCCAGCCCCTCGAGAGCGCGCCAGCCGATGCGGTCGACACCGAGGTCGCCGGCCTGCGGCTCAAGGTGGTCAAGTCCGGCCACGCCAAGTGCGCCCGCTGCTGGCACCACCGCGAGGACGTCGGCGCCGACCCGGCCCACCCGGAAATCTGCGGTCGCTGCGTGGAAAACATCCAGGGCGAAGGCGAGGTCCGCCGGCATGCGTGATGCACATAGCAGGGCAGAGGGGGCAGGTGTCCGCCCATGATCTCCCGTTTCGGCAAGCTCCCCTGGCTCTGGCTGAGCCTGCTGGTCTTCGCCCTCGATCAAGCCAGCAAGCTCTATTTCGAAGGCGCCCTGCAGCTTTACCAGCAGATCGAGATCGTGCCCGGGCTGTTCAGCTGGACCCTGGCCTACAACACCGGCGCGGCTTTCAGCTTTCTGGCCGGCGAGTCCGGCTGGCAGCGCTGGCTGTTCGCCCTGATCGCGGTGGCGGTCAGCGCCGTGCTGGTGGTCTGGCTCAAGCGCCTGCAGTCCGCCGAGACCTGGCTGGCCGTTGCCCTGGCCCTGGTGCTGGGCGGCGCGGTGGGCAACCTGTTCGATCGCGTGGCCTACGGCCATGTGATCGACTTCATCCTGGTGCACTGGCAGGATCGCTGGTTCTTCCCGGCGTTCAACCTGGCCGACAGCGCCATTACCGTGGGCGCCATCATGCTGGCGCTGGATATGTTCATCAGCAAGAAGTCCGGAGAAACCGCCCATGACTGAACTGCGCATCGGTCCCGATCGGGAAGTCACCCTGCATTTTGCCATCAAGCTCGACTCGGGCGATGTGGTCGACAGCACCTTCGACAAGCGCCCGGCCACCTTCCGGATCGGCGACGGCAACCTGCTGCCCGGCTTCGAGCTGGCCCTCTACGGCCTCAAGGCCGGCGACAAGCGCGCCCTGCCGATCGCCCCGGAGCAGGGTTTCGGCCGGCCCAACCCGCAGAACGTGCAAGTTATGCCGCGCAGCCAGTTCGAGGGTATGGAGCTGTCCGAGGGGCTGCTGGTGATCTTCAACGACGCCGCCAGCAGCGAGATGCCCGGCATCGTCAAGTCCTTCGACGATAGGCAGGTCACCGTCGACTTCAACCACCCGCTGGCCGGCCGCGAATTGACCTTCGAGGTGGAGATCCTCGAAGTCAAGCCGGTCTAATTCCTGGAGACCCGGCGGGCGAGGCCCGCCACGGTTGTCACCCGCTACTTCCCGCCGAGGCTCCCATGCAGATCAAACTCGCCAATCCCCGCGGCTTCTGCGCCGGCGTCGACCGCGCCATCGAGATCGTCAACCGCGCCCTGGAGGTCTTCGGCCCGCCGATTTACGTGCGCCACGAGGTGGTGCACAACAAGTTCGTGGTCGAGGACCTGCGTTCCCGCGGCGCAGTCTTTGTCGAGGAACTCGATCAGGTGCCGGATAACGTCATCGTCATCTTCAGCGCCCATGGCGTGTCCCAGGCGGTGCGTCGGGAGGCGGAACGGCGTGGCCTCAAGGTGTTCGATGCCACTTGCCCCCTAGTGACCAAAGTGCACCTGGAGGTCGCCCGCTACAGCCGCGACGGCCGGGAGTGCATCCTCATCGGCCACCAGGGGCATCCGGAGGTGGTCGGCACCATGGGTCAGTACGACACCGCCAGCGGCGGCGCCATCTACCTGGTGGAGGACGAGGACGATGTCGCCCGCCTGCAGGTGCGCAATCCCGAATCCTTGGCCTTCGTCACCCAGACTACCCTGTCGATGGACGATGCTGCCCGGGTGATCGATGCCCTGCGCGCCCGTTTCCCGGGCATCGGCGGCCCGCGCAAGGACGACATCTGCTACGCCACCCAGAACCGCCAGGACGCGGTCAAGCAACTGGCCAGCGAATGCCAGCTGGTGCTGGTGGTCGGCAGTCCCAGCAGCTCCAACTCCAACCGCCTGCGCGAACTGGCCGAGCGGATGGGCGCCCCGGCCTATCTGGTTGATGGCGCCGAGGATTTGCGCCGCGAATGGTTCGAAGGCATCCAGCGCGTCGGCATCACCGCCGGCGCCTCAGCGCCGGAAGTGCTGGTGCGCGGTGTGATCGAACGCCTGCGCGCGTGGGGCGTCACCGAGGTTGAGGAACTGGCCGGCCGGGAGGAGAACGTCACCTTCTCGATGCCGAAGGAGTTACGGGTAATACAAGTGGATTGAGCCGTTTGCATCGATATTCTGTCTGAGTAAGGACGCCTCTTTATTTCTCAAGTTGGCGGCTGCCTTGCAGCGCCACGTCAGAATTGCGCACTTATCCTGAGAACGGGCAGGGTAAGGGCGCTATCTTCACCTCCATTCATGCCCGGCAGCGTCAAGGGCCAAGCGGAGCCAGGACTTTTCAGGTTCGGGCTCTTGGCGGACGCCCGCACGCTGCAGTTTGAGCGTGGCCGGGTTTTCACGCCGCTGCGACTGGGCGTATGCACCGACTTGTGCCTTGGATGGGGGTGTTTGATGGTCTTTGAGCGAAGCCGCTTGGCTCGTGCGCGGTATTCGTCGGGTTTCACACTGATCGAATTGATGATCACGGTGGTGATCGTCGCCATCCTCATGGCCATAGCACTGCCCAGCTATCGACAACACGTGGTCAGGTCGAACCGTGCGGCGGTCGAGGCCTTCATGCTCGAAGTGGCCAACAGGCAGGAACGCTATCTTCTCGACAAGCGCACCTATGCCGGCAGTCTCAGCACCTTAGGAATGTCGCTGGGGGCGGATATTTCTTCGAACTACACGGTCGCGGTCACCAGCTCCTCTAGCGCGGGCCTGGCCTACACCATCACCGCCACGCCCATCGGATCACAACTGGCCAGCGATACGGAGTGCGGGGAGCTCACCCTCGATCAATTGGGTGCCAAAACGGCGGAAGGCGGCGGTTCACGCTGCTGGAAATGAGGTGAAGGCCATGAAGTTCGGCAGGATGGCCTCACGAAGAAGGCCGGTTGGTGGTTTTACCCTGGTCGAGTTGCTGGTCGTCATCGTGCTTCTGGGAATTCTGACGACGCTGGCAGTTCCCTCTTTCAATCAGTATCAAGCCTCCCAATCCGTGCGAAACGCGACTTCCGATCTGGTTTTCGCCATGAGCTTCGCCCGCAGCGAGGCGGTGAAGCGCAACACGGACGTAACGGTCTCTGCTTCCGGCACATGGGATGACGGGTGGGTCGTCAAGGCCGGAACTCTCACGCTGCGGGAATTCGCCTCCCATTCAGGCGTGACGATTGGCTCGGGTGTGACTGAGATTACCTACAAGGGCACGGGGCGCGTGACGGTCGGGGCGACCTTTGCCATCAGTCCCTTGGCTGCGGGAGTGACGGCGCAATGCGTAAGAGTCTTGGGAAGCGGCAAGCCCAACAACCGTACGGGGGCATGCAGCGGATGAGTCGGCAATCGGGCAATGCGGGTTTCACCCTGATCGAAATTCTGGTGGCCCTGCTCATCTTCATGGTCAGCTCGCTCGGGATCGCCGGCTTGGTGACGCGCACGGTGCAGCAGGAGAGCGAGTCCTATCAGCGGGTGCAGGCCCTCATCCTGCTGCAGGACATGCAGGAAAAGCTCGGGGCGAATCGCCAGGCCGCCGCTTGTTATGCCAGCACGGAGACGCTGGGCACCGGCTTCGACAGCAGCATCAGCTGCAGTACGGGCTCTACTGCCCAGCAGGCCACCGCCGTTGCCGATCTGCAGCGTTGGGACAGCAATCTCAAGGGGGCGGCGGAAAAAGACGGCTCCACCAATGTGGGAGCCTTGATCGGTGCGCGAGGCTGCATCCGTCTGGTCGACGCCGATGAAAGAACCTACCGCATCACCGTCGCTTGGCAGGGGCTGGGAGATACCGTCGCGCCAGGAAACGACTGCGGCCAGGGCAGTTATGGCGCTGAAACGCTGCGTCGAACCGTCAGTGCGCTGGTGCGCTTGGGGAAACTTTCTTCATGAAGCCGTCTGCTTTGCCAATAACTACCCGTGTGGCCCGACATCCTGAAAATATCGTCATGAAAGGCTCTTTGCGTCAGGCCGGTCTCGGCCTGGTCGAGATCATGGTTGCCCTGGCGATCGGTGCCTTCATGCTTGGCGGCGTGCTGAGTCTGGTGATCTGGGTGAGTCAGGCCCGCACGGAACTCAACAAGACGTCCGAGCAGATCGAGAACGGTCGCTATGCCATTCAGCTGCTGAGCGACGAATTGCGCCTGGCGGGCTTCTATGGAGCCTCCCAGGTTGCTGCATCGACCTATAGTGCGCCTTCCCCCTGCACGACGGCCGTGGCGAACCTAGGGTTTTCCTTTTCCAATGTTTCCGGGGTATTCAACGCCCAGCTCCCTGCTGCACTACAGGGCTATACCGCCCTTTCCTCGAGCGACCCCACTGTTTCCTGTCTCGACACTGCGCTCAGTGACAGCGAAGCCCTGCTGGTTCGTCATGTCGAGACGACCAGTGTGACGGCTGCGTCGGCAGGTGTGCCCTATGTGCAGTTGTCCCAGTGCCAGACGGACGCCCAGCCGATGGTCTTCGGCGTTGCGGGCTCCCCCGGATTCACGCTGAAAGGCAAGGACTGCACGGCGAGTGCCGAGCTGTGGCCCTACAGCTTCCGCACTTATTACCTGAGTGACTGCGACATCTGTAGTCCGAGCGACGAAATTCCCACCCTGAAGGTGGCAGAGTTGAAGGAGGTTAGCGGGGTGCTGAGCATCGTCACGCAGTCCATGGCCGAGGGTATCGAGGACATGCATTTCGAATACGGAATGGATCTGGACGCCAATGGTGCGCCCGACTGCTACGTCTCGGACCCTGCGGTCGATACGGCGCCGACTGCTGCGAATTGCCCCACGACCGGCTGGTCGACCACGGATGCGACGAACTGGTCGAACGTGGTCAGTGTGCGGATCAATCTGCTGGCCAGGAGTACCCAGACGAGCCCCGGCTGGACGGATACGCGTACCTACGATCTCGGGCGCGAAGCCTTGTCCGGCCCCTTCGAGGATAACTATCGGCGCCAGGTATACAGCGCCGTGGTGACCTTGCCGAATGTCTCGGGGGTACGTGAAGAATGAGCAGGCATCTGCAGTCCTCCTCCGAGCGGCAGCGGGGAGCGGTACTGGTCGTGGTCCTCGTCATGCTGGGCATCCTGACCCTCATCGTCGCGGCCATGGTCAACAGCTCGAACATCAACTTCCGCATCGCCGGCAACCAACAATACCGCAGCGAAGCGCAGCTGACCGCGCAGAACGCGATTGAGGAATACATCAGCAACGAGGCCAACTTCGAGATTCCGTTGCCAACCGCCTCAATTACGATTCCCACGGATCTGGACGGTGATGGCGTGGAGGAATTTTCCGCCGTCGTGGAGCCACCGGTCTGTCTGCGCTCCATTCCCATCAAGCTGACCGAGCTGAACGTGAAGAACGCGGACGACGCTTCCTGTTATGGCAGCGGTGCGGTACAGGAGAGCGGCCTGTTGAGCGATGGGGTGGCGACCGGCAACTCCTGGTGCTCGAAGATGATGTGGGATGTGCATTCCACGGTCGATGACGCGGATGTGACCAATGCCTTGGTCGAGGTGCATCAGGGCGTCTATCTCAGGACTTTGCTGGGCACGCCGTGCCCCTGAGCCTTTCTTTCGAAGTAGTAGCGTCAGGGAGAGTGGTCGTGAAGAGGTTTTCAATCCGGTGTGCTGCGGCGCTTCTGCCCCTGCTGTTGGGCACGCATGGCGCTTTTGCGCAGGACATCGACATCTATACCGGCATCAACCCGGCGGGCGGCAACGTGCCGACGGTCCTGCTGGTCTGGGACAACGCGGCGAACAACAGTGCTAGCGCCGAAGAGATTTGCACTCAGTATGCCGATGGCAGTGGCGCGCCAAGCCTGGGGACCGCGACGGCCGCGGGCATGGAGCAGTGTGCGATGGTTAATGCCCTGCATACTCTGCGCAGCGATCCGAATCTGCTGGGCATGATCAAGATCGGCTTGATGGTGTTCAACAAGAACGACTTCAAGAGCGGTAACGGCCAGTGCGGTTATCTGGTGCACGCTCCCCAACTGATGGACAAGGAGGGCCTCGATACCCTGATCGCGAAAATCAAGGCATTCAAGGACACTGGCTCCGGCACCATCAAGACCAATAGCGTGGCGGTGGGCGCGACCATGGCCGAGGCTTGGGCTGCGCTGAACGGCAGAAGCGCTTCCTGTTCGGGCGTGAATTATTCCACGCTCGCCGAGGTGTCGACCCAGTGTCGCGATGCGGTGCTGATCTATATTGGCAACGCCTTCACCAACAGCAACCCGGGCGATGGCGGGGATGCCGATGTCATCCTCAAGAAGGAGTTGAGCGAAGTTTTCGGCTATGCCTCCGGTTCCAACGCATATTCCCTGTTCAGCAAGCCGATCGCGGTGCCCCTGCTGAATACTTCGGGCAACACCAACAACGATTTCTGGGCCGATGAATGGGCCCGTTTCATGAAGCGGGTCTCGGTGATCGACAGTGCCACCGCCGACAAGAACGTCACGACCTACACCATTTCGGTGAGCGACCTGGCCAATCAGGCCCAGGCCCAGAGCACGATCAACTACTACGCCGAAATGGCCAAGCAGGGCGGGGGCAAAAGCTTTCTGGTCGATGTCAGGGATATCGATGGGCTCGCCAATGCCTTGTTCACCGTGTTCAACGACGTGCAGGCCAAGAACAGCGTCTTCGCTTCCGCCACTCTGCCGGTGACGGCGAACACCCAGGGCACTTATCTCAATCAGGTGTTCGTGGCCATGTTCCGTCCGGACGACAATGCCAACCCGCGCTGGTACGGGAATCTCAAGCAGTATCAGTTGGGTCTGGATTCCGGCAACAACATCGTCCTGACCGACTCTACGGAGAATCCCGATACCGGAGCCGTCACCTCGAAGACCAATCCGGCGACGGGGGCCATTTCGCCCGAGGCGGTCAGTTTCTGGACGACCAATTCGCCTGGCGTAACGGGTTGGCCGAGCACCGGCTTCTGGTTGAGCAGCCCCTCCGGAGAAGGCTTGCAGTTCGACTCGCCGGATGGCGATCTGGTCGAGAAAGGCGGTGCTGCACAGATGGCGCGTGCCGACAACCTGACGGCTACCTACGCTGATAGCAGCAACGACAACGGGCGCAATCTGCTGACCTGCGACAGCATCGGCGGCTGCGGCTCGGGGTTGACCGAGTTTTCCACCGGGAATGCCACACTGATGGCAAATGCCTCTACCCTGTTCGGCGTGGGTCCGACCTCGTCCTATGGCGCTTCGCTCACAGCGGGGGAGGCGTTCAAGGTGGGGGCGGCGACATGCAAGGCGGACAACAAGAGTTGTACGTTCGAGGTGTCCTTCGTGGATACCGATCCAGGCCTGAGTGTCGACGATATCATTGTGAATGAGCTGAATACGGCAAATTTCCAAGGCGCTTGTGGTATGCCCTCCGGTTGTATGGTGACGGCGGTTACGGCTAACACTTTCACCTTTAAGGTCAGTGGCCTGCAGACCGGCGCATCCTATTCCATCCCGGATGGCACGGTGTTCTACAAGCCTGATCGCACCGTGACCGTTAACAGCGGTGCCACGGCACATGGCCTGAGTATTGGCGACTCCGTGATTCTCAAGAACTGCGCCGTGAAGAGTGATGCAACTGCAACCGTGTTAGGCCTGTCCAACCTGCCTGCCGGCAGCAGCGGCCGTAACGTGACCGTAACGGCCATCGCGACCAATACCTTCACTTTCAAGTGGGACAACGCCGCCCTGACCCTGCCGGATGCGATCGTCGGCTGTGAAGTCGCACCGGCCCTGACCGCCAGCAACCTGGTCAACTGGGTACGTGGTTGGGATATCGCCGGCAACGAGGATATGGCCGGCCCTGGCGCCCCGGTCACCGTGCGTCCGTCCCTGCACGGGGACGTGCTGCACTCCCGGCCGGCGGTTATCAACTATGGCGGCACTACAGGTGTGGTGGTTTTCTATGGTGCCAACGATGGCATCTTCCGGGCGGTGAACGGTAACCAGACAGCGGCCATCGACGGTGTTAGGGCAGGAGGCGAGTTGTGGAGCTTCGTTGCCCCCGAGTTCCACGGCAAGTTCAAGCGGTTGTTCCAGAATTCGCCACTGATCGATATTGCCGGCGTCATGGCTCCGGACAAGCAGCCCAAGGACTACTTCTTCGACGGCTCGACCACCGTCCTGCGCGATACGCGCTCGACCACCACAGACACCACTGACACCGAGGCCTCCACCAAGGGCAAGACCTATATCTATCTGACTGCCCGGCGAGGCGGGCGCCTGATCTATGCATTCGATGTTACCGATCCGAAGATGCCGAAATTCCTCTGGAAAAAGACCAATTCAGACATCAAGGAACTGGGGCAGACCTGGTCGCAGCCGAAGGTG
Organism: Azotobacter tropicalis; assembly: GCF_059739045.1. NCBI lineage: Bacteria > Pseudomonadati > Pseudomonadota > Gammaproteobacteria > Pseudomonadales > Pseudomonadaceae > Azotobacter > Azotobacter tropicalis. The sequence goes on along the minus strand of NZ_AP046059.1, from coordinate 1,749,652 downwards.
GCGGTGTTGAGCAGTCGGACCGACCCGGTGCTGATCATGGGCGCCGGCTATGCGCCGGAACAGGATGCCGACCCGGTCGTGAGCGATGACTCCATGGGACGGGGCGTGCTGATCCTGGATGCGGTGACCGGCAAGGTGGTCTGGGCGGCTCTGGCCGACTGCACAGGTGTCGATCTGGCGAGCGACGGGGTTTGCGTCTCGACCGGCGCGCCGACCGATGCCGTGGCGGCCGATGTCACGCTGCTCGACCGCAACTCGGATGGCTATGTCGACCGGGTCTACGCGGCGGACGTGGGAGGCAATATCTGGCGCGTCGATCTCGATCCAAAGGGCTTCGGCATGGCATCCACGCCCGCCGACTGGAAAATCACCAAGCTGGCGGCGCTGGGCGGTACCGGAAACGATGCACGAAAGTTTCTCTTCGCCCCGGATGTGATTCCGACCAGCGCCTTCGATGCCATCATGGCGGTATCCGGCGATCGCGAGCACCCGCTCTATACCACCGATACGACAGCAGGAATGGCCTACAACGTGCAAGATCGGATCTACATGATCAAGGACAAGGACACTGGTGCAGCCATGACCACGCCCTTCACCGCCTTGACCCATACCGATCTGGTTGCCAATCCCGATCAACTTAGCTCCTTCGATGCCACGGCCGATGACATCGATGGTTATTACATCGATCTTCCCAACGCGGGCGAGAAGGGCGTCAACGCGCCAGTCACCGTGGCCGGCAAGACCTACTTCGGCACCAACTACCCGGACGTGCCGAAGACGGACTCCTGTACCGCCGACCTCGGCATAGCCCGGGCTTACACGCTCGACTTCAATACTGCCAAGCTGGAGTACACCGTATTCGTCGGGGGCGGCCTGCCGCCATCGCCGGTAACGGGACTGGTCAACATCGGGGAGGAGACGGTGCCCTTCATCATCGGCGGCTCGGGCCCTACGACCTTCGACCCGTCCATCCCGGAGATCGAGCTGAGCAACAACCGCAAGCGCGCCTACTGGTACGCCAAGTAGGCCCCGCTGCGGCGGCACTCACCGTGCCGCCGCAGTGACTGCGGGTCAGGATGGGCAGTTCTGCGGCCTGCCGTCCGCTCCCTCGATCACGCCGTCGCCATCGCTATCCCAGGCGCTGCGTACACGCCCCATGCTGCTGACGATCAGCCTGGCTGCATATTTGTTGTCTGCCGAGGGGCAGAGGGCAATGCTGCCATAGCTGCTTGCCGTGCCATCGGGGCGGAAGCGAATGCTATCGAGGGTGGAGGCGCTCAGTCGATAACGGATCTCAGGCAATACCGGCTCCTGACGGATGAGTTCCGAGGTGTCGGCCTGACCATTCAGATTGTGGTCGATGAAAACAATGAGAAATCGGGCATCGGTTTTGACGCAGTTGTAACCATTCTGACTGGCACATAGAGTGGCGGTCTTTCTCTGAGTCACGGCGATGCTTCTGGCGTGCATCAGCAGGGATCTAGCTTGTTGTGCCGCGCTGTTCTTCTGGCTGTTCAGCGTCAGATGGGTGAAGGCGGGAACGGCCAGGCCCAGCAGTATGCCTAGGATAGCCGTCGAAATGAGGGCCTCGCCCAAGGTGAAGCCATATTCGTGCCGTCGCTGGATGATTCGCATCGTTTTCCTTCCTGGATTGTGGCTCCATGCCGACCGCACAGAGTACAAGGCAGTGCGTTGGCGGTATGCCGAGCAAGCGGCACTTTCCGGGCCTGACGGCAGGCTCGTGGCTGCACAACCTTGGCATGCAGTTCCCTGCAGGCGTATAACGGGCCGATTTACGGCCCGTTTTCTTTGGGAGAGGATGCGATGCGAGTCCTGGTGGTTGGCGGTGGCGCCATCGGTATGTTGTCGGCTCTGCGCTTGGCGGAGGCCGGGGTGGAGGTCCGTCTGTTGGATCAGAGCGCGCTCGGCCGGGAGTCTTCCTGGGCTGGCGGCGGCATCGTGTCGCCACTCTATCCCTGGCGTTACAGCCCGGCGGTGACGGCGCTGGCGCACTGGTCACAGGACTTCTATCCGGCGCTGGGCGAGCGCCTGCGGCAGGAAACCGGGATCGATCCCGAGGTGCATGTCACCGGCCTCTACTGGCTGGATCTGGAGGACGAGGCCGAGGCGCTGGCCTGGGCAGCGCGGGAGGGCCGGCCGCTGGCGGCGGTGGATATCGCGTCCGTCCACCAGGCGGTGCCGGCGTTGGGGCCGGGCTTCTCGCGGGCGCTGTTCATGTCGGGGGTGGCCAACGTGCGCAATCCGCGTCTGCTCGCCGCGCTGCACGAGGCGCTGGCGCGCCTGCCCAATGTAATCCTCGAGGAGAACCAGCCGGTGACGGGCTTCGTTCGCGAAGGCGAGCGTATCGTCGGGGTGCGTACGGCGTCCGGTGAGTTGCGGGCCGATCACGTGGTGCTCGCAGCTGGTGCCTGGAGCGGCGCGTTGCTCGCCACCCTGGGGCTGGAGCTGCCGGTCAAGCCGATGAAGGGCCAGATGATCCTCTACAAGTGCGCCGAGGACTTCCTGCCGCGGATGGTGATGGCCGACGGACGCTACGCGATTCCGCGACGGGACGGGCACATCCTGGTGGGTAGTACCCTGGAGGATGTCGGTTTTGACAAGACGCCTACCGGGGAGGCCCTGGAAAGCCTCAAGGCTTCTGCCGAGGCGCTGCTGCCAGCGCTGGCCGGTGCCGAGGTGGTCAAGCAGTGGGCGGGGCTGCGGCCTGGCTCGCCCGAGGGCATTCCTTATATCGGTCCGGTCCCCGATCACGAGGGACTGTGGCTGAACTGCGGGCATTTCCGCAACGGGCTGGTGTTGGCGCCGGCGTCCTGCCAGTTGCTCGCCGATCTCTTGCTGGCGCGCGAGCCGATCATCGATCCGGCGCCCTATGCGCCGGCCGGGCGGATTGGCCAGCGCTGAGCCGGTCCTCCCGAATACTCTCGCTCCGGCCCTCTCGGGCGAGGGGGTTACGCAGCCGCCGACTTCAGTCGATGCCCAGTTTCTTCAGGCGGTAGCGCATGGAGCGGAAGCTCAGGCCCAGGCGCTCGGCGGCGGCGGTGCGGTTCCAGCGGGTTTCCTCAAGGGCCTGCATGAGCAACCGGCGCTCGAGCTCTTCCAGGTAGTCCTCGAGGTTGTCGATGCCGGCCAGCGATGCCTCGCCGCGTTCGGCTGAACTCGGGTGTCGCAGAGGCGCAGGTCGCGGGCCTGGATCAGATCGTCCTCGCAGAGGGTGTAGGCTCGCTCCAGCATGTTCTCCAGCTCGCGCACGTTGCCCGGAAAGCGGTAACTGCAGAGCTTTTCCCGGGCGTCCTCGCTGAGCCGGGCGGGTGGCAGGCCGGCCTCTTCCGCCAGGCGCGCCAGCATGATCGTCGCCAGCGCAGGAATGTCCTCACGGCGTTCGCGCAGCGGCGGAACGCGCAGCTCGATGACATTCAGGCGGTAATAGAGGTCTTGGCGGAAACGGCCGGCAGCGACTTCGGCGGCCAGATCTTTGTGGGTGGCGCTAAGGATGCGCACGTCGACCACCATCTCCTGCTGGCCGCCGACCGTGCGCACGGCCTTTTCCTGGATGGCGCGCAGCAGCTTGACCTGCATCGGCAGCGGCAGGTCGGCCACTTCGTCGAGGAACAGGGTGCCGCCGTTGGCCGCCTGGAACAGGCCCAGCTTGTCCTCGATGGCGCCGGTGAAGCTGCCCTTGCGATGGCCGAAGAACTCGCTTTCCATCAGTTCCGAAGGAATGGCGCCGCAGTTCACCGGAACGAAGGGGCGTTCGGCGCGCGGACCCTGTTCGTGGATCAGGCGGGCCACCACTTCCTTGCCGCTGCCGGACTCGCCGCTGATGTAGACCGGCGCCTGGCTGCGGGCCAGCTTGGCGATCTGCTTGCGCAGGGTGCGCATCGGCGGTGAGTCGCCGATCAGTCGGCTGTCCACCGGCTCCTCTTTGGCCGCTGGTGCATGCAGACGCAGGGCGCTGGCGACCAGCTCGCGCAGGCGGGCGAGGTCGACCGGCTTGGTCAGGAAGTCGAAGGCGCCGGCCTTGAGGGCGTTGACCGCGGTATCCAGGCTGCCATAGGCGGTAATCATGGCGACTGGGACCTGCGAGTGGCGTTGCTGGATGTATTGCACCAGCTCCAGGCCGCTGCCATCGGGCAGGCGCATGTCGGTCAGGCACAGGTCGAAACGCTCGCGTCCCAGCCAGTCGCGCGCCTCCTGGAGGTTGCGGGCGCTGCGGGTGTCGAGCTTCATCCGGCCGAGGGTGATTTCCAGCAGTTCGCGGATGTCGGGCTCGTCGTCGACGATCAAGGCTTTCTGTCGGGCGCTCATGCTCGGACTCGGTTGCAGATGGCGGGAATTCGAAGGGGGCTAGGTGAGAGCATCCGTCAAATATCTAAGTCAGCTTGCGCGGGTGGGCGAAGGTGATGCGGAAGCAGCCGCCTCTGCCTTCGCTGCCGCGGTAGTCGAGGCGAGCCTGGTTGCTCTCGCATAGCTCGCGGGAAATGTACAGGCCCAGGCCGGTTCCCTTGCTTTCGGTGGTGAAGAAGGGTTCGAAGATGTGCTCGATCTGCTCGGCAGGCACGCCGGGGCCGTCGTCGAGCACCTCGAGCACTGGCAGGTCGCTGTCCGGATCGCGAAACAGCTTGAGCCAGACCTGGCCTTGTGGATGACGCTGAGCGCTGTAGCGCAGGCCATTTTGCACCAGGTTGCTCAGGATCTGGATGAGCTGGTTCGCATCCATGCGGGTCTTCAGCGAACCGTCCCGAATTTCCAGGTGCAGGACCTGGTTGGACGTCGCCGAGGCGCGGTATTCGCCCGCGAAGCGGTGCAGCCAGTATTTCAGGTCGAGCAGTTGTGGCTCGGCCTGGCGCCGACGCGACAACTGCAGCACGTTTTCGATCACCAGGTTCATGCGTCGCGACTGGTCCTGGATGATCTGCGCCAGGCGCCGGTCCGGGCCTTCGAGCGCCTCGGACTCCTGCAGCAGTTGCGCGGCATGGCTGATGGCGCCGAGCGGATTGCGGATCTCGTGCGCAATGCCGGCGGTCAGGCGGCCGAGCGAGGCGAGCTTGAGCTGCTGGGCCTGCTGGGCGATCTGCGAGACGTCTTCCAGGAAAATCAGGGTGCTCTGTCGGCCGCCGCGCTTGAGGGGCACGAAGTTCGGCTGAACCAGCGGGCCGTGGGGCAGGGTGTGCAGGTCCTGCGGGCGCAGGGTCGGGTTCTGTTGCCACTGCTGCAGGCGTTCCACCAGTTCCGGACAATGGGGAGCAAGCGGTTGTCCGACCAGTTCGGGGTTGCCCAGCAGGGTGAAAGCACTCTGGTTGGCCAGCACGATCTCCTGTTGCTGGTCGAGCACCAGGATGCCGGTCCGCATACGCTCCAGAATCTGCGCGTTCAAGGCTTGCAGGTCGGCGACCTCGGCAGCGCGCCGTTCGGCCAGGGTTTCGCTGCGTTGCAGGCGGCGGGTCAGGCTCTGCACGAACAGCGCACTGGCGAAGCACAGCGAACCCAGCGCTCCGGCATGCACGTACTGGGTAGCGGCCGCAGGACGGTTGAAGCCCAGGTAGAAGGTCATGTAGACCAGGCCGCTGGCCGCCACGGCGGCGATCAGCAGGCCGATCCGTCCGCGCAGGAGGATATTGGCGACGGCTACCGAGACGATGATCAGGTTGCCGATGCCGCTGGACGGACCGCCGGCCGTATAGAGCAAGCCAGAGAGCAGGATTACGTCGACCAGCGCCAGGCTGAAGATCTGCAGGGGCTTGGGGTGATGCACCAGGACGGCGACCACGATGTTCAGGATCAGATAGAACCAGCTGCCGTGGTGGAACAGCTCGGGGTGGGCGACCTGCAGCAGCCGTTCGTCCAGGTTGCTGGAGATCAGCAGTACCAGCAGCAGGCCGATGACCAGTCGATACAGATGGTACAGGCGCAGGACGTTACCGCCTTGAGGGCCGCCCAGCGGGTGGATGCCTAATGGGGCGCCGTAGTGCGGCAGGGGTTCAGCGCTCACCGCGGCTTGGGCCCTGGGTCAGATGCGCCTGGCTGCAGTACCAGAGGCGGCCTTCGGCCAGCGCCTCCTCGCGCGGCAGGTGAACGCCGCAGTGGGCGCAGCGCACCATGGGCTTGGGTGCTTCGGGGGCGGTCTTGGCGACGGGACGCGAGGCCGGGCGTGTCAGCCGGCGCCAGAGCCAAAGGACGGCGATGATGACGAGAGTCCAGAACAGCAGACGGATCATGGAGTGCTCTACTCGAAGGAGGGCCGGTATTTTAGCAAGCCGGGGGTTTTCCGGGACTATGCCGTAGCCGGCTCCGCGCGCGGGCCGGCATGGCGCGAAGGTTTTACGGTTCGCCCCGGCATGGGCTGGAGCGCGTTGTTTCCGCAGGCGCCGATGCGGGAGAATGGATTTTTCGATGCGCGCCCGTGTACATGCCGGGCGCGTCACATTCATCGGTGGAGACGGCCATGAGCCAAACCCTGCGGGTCGTGATGGCCCAACTGAATCTGCGCGTCGGCGATGTGCACGGCAATGTCGAGCGCATCGTCGAGGCAGCCTGCAGCGCCCGTGACGACTGGGACGCGGATGTCATCGTGTTTCCCGAGCTGGCGCTGTGCGGCTACCCGCCGGAGGATCTGCTGCTGCGCTCGAGCATGCAGTTGCGTATCGAGCAGGGCCTGCAGCGGATCAAGGACGAGGTTCGGGGCATCTATCTGGTGCTGGGCTACCCTTGGCTGGAAGACGGGCAGCGTTTCAACGCTGCTGCGGTGATCGCCGACGGCGAGCTTCTGGCGCGCTACTACAAGCAGCATCTGCCGAATTACCGGGTGTTCGACGAGCGCCGCTATTTCGAGCCGGGTAGCGAGGCCTGCCTGCTAGATATCAAGGGCGTGCCCGTGGCCTTGTCGATCTGCGAGGACATCTGGTTTCCCGGCCCCATGCGCCAGGCACGCGACGCCGGAGCGCGGCTGATGCTCAGCCTGAATGCTTCGCCCTTCCATCTGGACAAGCAGCGCGAGCGCGAGGAGATCCTCGCCGCCCGGACGACCGAAGGCGGCATGCCGGTGGTCTACGTCAACCAGGTCGGTGGGCAGGACGAACTGGTGTTCGACGGCGGTTCCTGCGTGGTCGCAGCGGACGGCCAGGTGACCCAGCGGGTGCCGGCTTTCACCGAAGGGCTTTATCCGGTCGATCTCCGCATCGAGGACGAAGGGGCGGTATTGCCGCACACTGCCAGCTGCGTGCCGCTGCCGGAACTGGAGGAGAGCGTCTATCAGGCGCTGGTGATGGGGGTGCGCGACTATGTGCGCAAGAACGGCTTCAAGGGGGTGATTCTGGGGCTGTCCGGTGGCATCGATTCGGCATTGACCCTGGCCGTGGCGGTGGATGCGCTCGGTGCCGAGCGGGTCGAGGCGGTGATGATGCCCTACCATTACACGGCACAGATGAGCCTGGAGGATGCCGAAGCGGAGGCCCGTGCTCTGGGCGTGACCTACCGGGTGCTGCCCATCGCGCCGATGGTCGAGGCGTTCATGGGGACTCTGGCGCCGGTGTTCGCGGGGCTCGGTCGGGACACCACCGAGGAGAACCTGCAGGCGCGCTGTCGTGGCACCTTGCTGATGGCCATTTCCAACAAGAAGGGCTATCTGGTACTGACCACCGGCAACAAGAGCGAGATGGCGGTCGGCTACGCGACGCTCTACGGCGATATGGCCGGCGGTTTCGACGTGCTCAAGGATGTGCCCAAGACCCTGGTCTTCCGTCTCTGCGAGTATCGCAACCGCCTGGGAACGGTGATTCCACAACGGGTCATCGACCGTCCGCCGTCAGCCGAGCTGGCTCCCGATCAGAAGGACGAGGACTCGCTGCCGCCCTATCCGGTGCTCGACGAGATCCTCAAGCTGTATGTCGAGTACGACTTGTCGGCCAATGCCATCGTCGCCGAGGGTTTCGACGAGGATACCGTGAAGCGGGTGCTGCGCCTGGTCGATCTCAACGAGTACAAGCGTCGTCAGGCAGCGGTCGGGGTACGGGTGACCCAGCGTGGTTTCGGCCGGGATCGGCGCTATCCGATCACTTCCGGCTGGCGGCTGGGGGATTGAGCGAGGAGTGCGGGCCGCCCTCGTGTGGCTGACCTACCGCTGAAACAAGAAGGGAGGCCTTTGGGCCTCCCTTCTTGTTCGTGCTGCCAGTACTGCTTCAGTCGAGCAGGCGAAGAGGATTCCACCAGGCGCGCTTGGGCTTGCGATCGGCGGCCTCGACCGCTTCGGGAGCCTCCTCGCCTTGCTTCAGATCGGCGCGAATTTCCTGGCGGGCTTCCTCGTACATGCGACGGATATCCTGATTGGCGCGGGTCTCGCCCGGAGGCAACGGCGGTTTGCTTTCGATCAAGCCGAGAGTCGCTTTGCCCAGCCAGGAGCGGTTGTCATCCTCTTCCTCCAGCGGCACGAACTGGCCGTTCTGCAGGCTGGGGTGATCCGGGTAGTTCAACTTCAGGGTTTCCAGGCTGGTGGCGGCCAATTCGTCCAGGGTCATGCGCTGGTAAGCCTCGACCATCACCGCCAGGCCGTCGCCCACCGCGGGCGTTTCCTGGAGGTTCTCCACCACGTAGCGGCCGCGGTTGGCGGCGGCGACGTAGGCCTCGCGCTTGAGATAGTAGTGGGCGACGTGGATCTCGTAGGCGGCCAGCAGGTTGCGCAGGTAGACCATGCGCGCCTTGGCGTCCGGCGCATAGCGGCTGTTCGGGAAGCGGCTGGTGAGCTGGGCGAACTCGTTGAAGGAGTCGCGGGCCGCGCCGGGGTCGCGTTTGGTCATGTCCAGCGGCAGGAAGCGCGACAGCAGGCCGCGATCTTGCTCGAAGGAGGCCAGGCCCTTGAGGTAGTAGGCGTAGTCGACGTTCGGGTGCTGCGGATGCAGGCGGATGAAACGTTCGGCTGCCGAACGCGAGGCCTCCGTCTCCTGGCTCTTGTAGTAGGCGTAGATCAGTTCGAGCTGCGCCTGCTCGGCATAGCGGCCGAACGGATAGCGCGACTCCAGCGCTTTCAGCTTGCTGGTCGCGGCGCTGTAGTTCTCGTTGCCGAGGTCGGTTTGGGCCTGCTGGTACAGCTCAGTCTCGCTGAGGTTCTCGTCGACGACATCCTCCTTCTCCTTCTTCGATCCGCAGGCGGCGATGAGAACGAGCGTGGCGATCAGCAGCAGGTGTTTCAGGTGCATGGAGGCTGTGCGTCCCTGTGACGGCGGCTGTCGGGGGCCGGGCCGTCCTGTTATGATGGGCGCCCCGCGTGAGCCGGGGCAGAGGGGCCGTATTTAACCACAAGCGCATGGCCGAAACCAAAAGCCATGCCCCGCCGTTGCCGAGCATGTCAATACATAACGATCAGGCCATTCGACTTCGTGCCGAAGTCCCCTTCGAGCTGGGCGGCCAGCGCCTCGACCAGGTTGCCGCACAGCTTTTCGCCGAACATTCACGCTCGCGCCTGGCCGCCTGGATCAAGGACGGGCGCCTGACCGTCGATGGCGCCGTGCTGCGCCCTCGCGACGTCGTGCATGGTGGCGCCCTGCTCGAGCTGGATGCCGAACAGCAGGCGCAGGGCGAGTGGGTCGCCCAGGCTATCGACTTGGACATCGTTCATGAGGACGAGCAGATCCTAGTGCTGAACAAGCCGGCCGGGCTCGTCGTGCATCCGGCCGCTGGGCACGCCGACGGCACCCTGCTCAATGCGTTGCTCCATCATGTGCCGGGGCTGGTCAATGTGCCGCGCGCCGGCATCGTCCATCGCCTGGACAAGGACACCACCGGCCTGATGGTGGTGGCCAAGACCCTGCAGGCGCAGACGCGGCTGGTCGAGCAGTTGCAGGCGCGCAGCGTCAGCCGCATCTACGAGGCCATCGTGGTCGGCGTGATCACTGCCGGTGGCACCGTCGAGGCCCCCATCGGCCGGCATGGCCAGCAGCGCCAGCGCATGGCAGTGATTGAGGGTGGAAAGCCGGCGGTCAGCCACTATCGCGTACTCGAACGTTTCCGCGCGCATACCCATACCCGCATCAAGCTGGAAACCGGACGCACCCACCAGATCCGTGTGCACATGGCCCACATCGGCTATCCGCTGGTGGGCGATCCGGTCTATGGCGGGCGCTTCCGCATCCCGCCGGCGGCCAGTCCGACCCTGGTGCAGGCGCTCCGGGAGTTTCCGCGCCAGGCCCTGCACGCCCGTTTCCTCGAGTTGGACCACCCGGCCAGCGGCGAGCGCCTGAAGTGGGAGGCGCCGCTGCCGGACGATTTCGTCTGGCTGCTGACGCTGTTACGCCAGGACAACGAGGCGTTCGTCTGATGGATGCCTGGCTGGTGCCGGACTGGCCTGCACCGGCACGGGTGCGCGCCGGCGTGACGACTCGCGCGGGCGGCGTCAGTGTCGCGCCCTTCGATAGCTTCAATCTCGGCGACCATGTCGGGGACGAGCCACGGGCCGTGGCCGAGAATCGCCGGCGTCTGCAGTCCAGCCTCGACTGCGAGCCGGCCTGGCTGCGTCAGGTGCATGGCGTGACGGTGGTACCGGCCGATCCGACGCTGACAGCCGAGGCCGATGCCAGCTGGACGGATCGCTCTGGCATCTGCTGCGCCATCCTGACTGCCGACTGCCTGCCAGTCCTGTTCTGCGATCGTGCCGGCACGCGGGTGGCGGCGTCCCATGCCGGCTGGCGCGGGCTGGCCGGTGGCGTTCTGGAGGCGACTCTGGATGCCCTGGCAGTGGCGCCGGAGGAGTTGCTGGTCTGGCTCGGTCCGGCCATCGGTCCGGCGGTCTTCGAGGTCGGTCCGGAGGTGCGCGCAGCCTTTCTCGCGCATCATCCGCAGGCCGCTGAGGCTTTCGTTGCGAGTCACAACCCCGGGCGTTTCATGGCTGATCTCTACCAGTTGGCGCGCATCCGCCTGGCTGCTCGCGGCGTCGAGGCCGTATACGGCGGCGGTTTCTGCACCTATAGCGATCCACGCTTCTATTCCTATCGCCGCGCCCCGCGTACCGGTCGTTTCGCCAGTCTGGTCTGGCTGACGACTCCCTGACCGCTTTCTTCGCTGCAAGGGCGAAGGGACTGCGTCCATCGTTCCAATTGCTGACACGGATCAAGCCTGCGCCCTTGAATCCCCGCCGATCATCCTTATCTATGCTTCAACTCGGCAGGTGCTCCAGCGCGCCAGCCCGCTCCTTATAGGAAGGATGACTCCATGCGAATCGACCGATTGACCAGCAAACTGCAACTTGCCCTGTCCGATGCCCAGTCCGTGGCGGTCGGTCTCGACCATGCCGCCATCGAGCCGCTGCACCTGATGCAGGCGCTGCTCGATCAGCAGGGTGGCTCGATCAGGCCGCTGCTGATGCAGGTCGGCTTCGACATCAATGCCCTGCGCCAGGCGCTGAGCCAGGCATTGGGCCAGTTGCCCAAGTTGCAGAATCCCACCGGTGACATGAACCTGTCCCAGGACCTCGCGCGTCTGCTCAACCAGGCTGATCGTCTGGCACAGCAGAAGGGCGATCAGTTCATCTCCAGCGAGCTGGTGCTGCTTGCCGCGCTGGATGGCAATACTCGCCTGGGCAAACTGCTGCTCGACCAGGGGGTATCGAAAAAGGCCATCGAAAACGCCGTCAGCAACCTGCGCGGCGGCCAGACGGTGAACGATCCGAACGCTGAGGAGTCGCGTCAGGCATTGGACAAGTATTGCGTCGACATGACCGCGCGGGCCGAGGAGGGCAAGCTCGACCCGGTGATCGGTCGTGACGACGAAATCCGCCGTACTATCCAGGTGCTGCAGCGGCGCACCAAGAACAACCCTGTGCTGATCGGTGAGCCGGGGGTCGGCAAGACGGCCATCGTCGAAGGGCTGGCACAGCGTATCGTCAATGGCGAGGTGCCGGATGGCCTCAAGGACAAGCGTCTGCTGTCCTTGGACATGGGATCGCTGATTGCCGGCGCCAAATTCCGCGGCGAGTTCGAGGAGCGCCTGAAGGCTGTGCTCAACGAGCTGGCCAAGCAGGAAGGGCGGGTGATCCTGTTTATCGACGAGCTGCACACCATGGTCGGCGCCGGTAAGGCCGAGGGCGCCATGGACGCTGGCAATATGCTCAAGCCGGCTCTAGCCCGCGGCGAGCTGCATTGCGTCGGTGCTACCACTCTCGACGAGTACCGCCAGTACATCGAGAAGGACGCTGCTCTGGAGCGCCGTTTCCAGAAGGTGTTGGTGGATGAGCCGAGCGAAGAGGACACCATCGCGATCCTGCGTGGCCTCAAGGAGCGCTACGAGGTGCACCATGGGGTGACCATCACCGATGGCGCGATCATCGCCGCGGCAAAGCTGTCGCACCGCTACATCACCGACCGCCAGCTGCCGGACAAGGCCATCGACCTGATCGACGAGGCGGCCAGCCGCATCCGCATGGAGATCGACTCCAAGCCCGAGGAGCTGGACCGTCTCGATCGCCGGTTGATCCAGCTGAAGATCGAGCGCGAAGCGCTGAAGAAGGAGACCGACGAAGCGACCAAGAAGCGCCTGGCCAAGCTGGAGGAGGATATCGTCAAGCTCGAGCGCGAGTACGCCGACCTCGAGGAGATCTGGAAATCCGAGAAGGCCGAAGTGCAGGGCTCGGCGCAGATTCAACAGCAACTGGAACAGGCCAAGCTGGACCTGGAAGCGGCACGGCGCAAAGGTGATCTGAACCGCATGGCCGAGCTGCAGTATGGCCAGATTCCCGAGCTGGAGCGCAAGCTGGCCGCCGTCGACAGCGGCGCGCCGCGGGAGAACCAGTTGCTGCGCAACCGCGTCACCGACGAGGAAATCGCCGAGGTGGTATCCAAGTGGACCGGTATCCCGGTAGCCAAGATGCTCGAGGGCGAGCGCGAGAAACTACTGAAAATGGAGGAGTTGCTGCATCAGCGGGTGATCGGCCAGCATGAGGCGGTGACCGCCGTGGCCAACGCGGTGCGGCGCTCCCGCGCTGGGCTCGCCGATCCGAATCGGCCGAGCGGTTCCTTCCTTTTCCTCGGCCCGACCGGGGTAGGTAAAACCGAGCTTTGCAAGGCACTGGCCGAATTCCTCTTCGATACCGAGGAGGCGTTGGTGCGCATCGATATGTCCGAGTTCATGGAAAAACACTCGGTGGCCCGGTTGATCGGTGCCCCTCCGGGGTATGTCGGCTACGAGGAGGGGGCTATCTGACCGAGGCGGTGCGTCGCAAGCCTTACTCCGTGGTGCTGATGGACGAGGTGGAGAAAGCCCATCCCGATGTGTTCAACATCCTTCTGCAGGTACTGGAAGATGGTCGCCTGACCGATAGCCACGGGCGTACAGTGGACTTCAAGAATACTGTGGTGGTGATGACGTCAAACCTCGGCTCGGTGCAGATCCAGGAGTTGGCCGGCGATCGAGAGGCTCAGCGTGCGGCAGTGATGGATGCGGTAAGCCATCACTTCCGGCCAGAGTTCATCAACCGTATCGACGAGGTCGTAGTGTTCGATCCGTTGGCCCGTGAGCAGATCGCCGGTATCGCCGAGATCCAGCTGAAGCGCTTGCGTCGGCGTCTGGCCGAGCGTGAACTGAGCCTGGATCTCTCCGATGAGGCTCTGGACAAGCTGATTGCCGTCGGCTACGACCCGGTCTACGGGGCTCGGCCGCTCAAGCGGGCGATCCAGCGCTGGATAGAGAACCCGCTGGCACAGCAGATCCTTGCCGGCCGGTTCGCTCCTGGAGCGAAGATCTCAGCCCAGGTGGTGGGTGACGAGATAGTCTTTGGCTGATACCTCTTCTCGACCTTCTCTCCCTGCGGGGGGAGAGGACAAAAATAAGTAATTGCTGCAAAAAGCATTTTTCAAGGGTTGACAGGGGCGCCTGGAGCCGTAAAATGCGCGCCACTGCAACGGAGACGGTGTTTTCGGATTCGCTGCAGTTGAGAAGCGATGAAAGTTCCGCGATAGCTCAGTCGGTAGAGCAAATGACTGTTAATCATTGGGTCCCTGGTTCGAGTCCAGGTCGCGGAGCCAGCTTTCAGACGGGGTATAGCGCAGTCCGGTAGCGCGCCTGCTTTGGGAGCAGGATGTCGGGAGTTCGAATCTCTCTACCCCGACCATCTCTTCATGTGCTTGGGTCGTTAGCTCAGTCGGTAGAGCAGTTGGCTTTTAACCAATTGGTCGTAGGTTCGAATCCTACACGACCCACCATCTCTTGTCGTATGCACTTTCGAGTCTTCGAAGTCGTACTTCCTGCGCTGCATTATTCTCTTATCCCTTGGCTCGCATTTCTCTCCTGCCTTGGCTTGGTTTCTAATCGGGCCGGTATCCGTGTGTCCAAAATTCTTCGATGCAAAGCGCCAAAAGCTGAGGTGTGCCACGGAAGCTGTCTGCGCTGCGGCAGGCAGTGAAAGGCCCCTGCGAGCAGTGGTGCTCGCAGGGGAGGAGGAGGTCAGTGGAGTTTGAGACGGGGTTCGGTGCTGCTGCGGAAGCGGTCGCCCAGCATCATCATCAGGGTGCGGAAAGTGCCGTACAGCGCCATCTGATGCATCCGATACAGTGAAATGTAGAACTTGCGGGCCAGCCAGCCTTCCAGGGTTACGTTGCCGGTCAGGTTGCCCATCAGGTTGCCGATCGCCGAGAAGCTCGAGAGCGAAATCAGTGAGCCGTGGTCGCTGTAGCGGTACTCAAGCAGGGGCTTGTCTTCCTGCAGCTTGCGATAGATCGACTTGGTCAGCAAGGTAGCCTGCTGGTGAGCGGCTTGGGCGCGCGGCGGAACGGTACGGTCGGTGCCAGGCTGCGGACAGGAGGCGCAATCACCGAAGGCAAAGATGTCGTCGTCGAGAGTGGTCTGCAGGGTCGGGCGCACCAGCAGTTGATTGATGCGGTTGGTTTCCAGGCCGTCCAGATCCTTGAGGAAGGCAGGGGCGCGCACGCCGGCAGCCCAGACCATGAGGTCGGCGGAGATGAACTGGTCATCCTTGGTCCTCAGGCCTTCGGCGGTGACTTCGCTGACGGCAGTGCTGGTGAGCACGCGAACGCCGAGACTTTCCAAAGTAGCATGTGCCGAGCGGCTAATGCGTTCAGGCAGGGCGGCCAGCACGCGCGGGCTGGACTCGATCAGCGTGATGCTGAGATTTTCCGGCGGAATGCGTTCCAGGCCATAGGCGACCAGTTCCTCGGAGGCGTGGCGCAGTTCGGCGGCCAATTCGACGCCGGTGGCGCCGGCGCCGACGATAGCGACATTCACCTGATGGTTGTTGGCATCGCTGGCATGGGCGCGTAGGTAATGGCTGAGCAGAAGGCGACGGAAACGTTCGGCCTGGTCACGGCTCTCCAGGAAGATGCAGTTTTCGGCGGCACCCGGGGTACCGAAGTCGTTGGTGGTACTGCCAACAGAGAGGATCAGGGTGTCGTAGCTCAGTTCGCGCTCGGGCAGAGGGGCGCGGTCTTCCTGGGCAGGCTGGGCTGCCAGACGAATGCGCTTGTTGGCGCGGTCCAGTCCGCACATGCGGCCATATTGGAACTCGAAGTCGTTCCACTTGGCCTGAGCCACATAATTCAGTTCGTCACCGGTCGAGTTCAGCGAGCCGGCTGCGACTTCATGCAGCAATGGTTTCCAGAGGTGGGTCATGTTGGCGTCGACCAGGGTGATCTTTGCCTGATAGTTCCTGCCCATGGTTTTGCCGAGACGGGTAGCGAGTTCCAGGCCGCCGGCGCCGCCGCCTACAATTACGATACGATGAGTCATAGCTAGGGTCTCACAAGGTTGAAATGAAAAGGTTGCAAAAACGGGGCAGAAGCGTCGGGGCGAGCGCAAAGCAGCTCAGAGCACCAGACGTCCCAGAATGCGACTCAGCAGGCCTAGGCAGACGACCACGGTCAGCACGATCAGTGCGAGGCGCCAGGGGCGGAACGGCTGGCGCTCTACCTGATGCTGTGGGGAGCTCAGGTACTCGTTGACTCGTTGCTGATCCTCGGGGTTCAGGCGGCTTGCCATGCAGGGCTCGCATTCTGCAAAAATCGTTCACTAAGCGATCCGGCTACCCGGAAAGCCCATGCTTTGTTGATGTGAATCATAACTCCTTGTGACGCTCGGCTGGCAAGATGTCTTTTGGCTAAAATTTCAATGTGGCGAAAGTTCGCATTTTAAAAATGACGCCGAGTTCAGGGGCGTATTAAGGCCTGCTCCGTGGCGGCGTATCCGGATAGTCCTATTCTGACCGCCGTCTTCCGTTAGCAGGGTTGCATCCGGTGTAGACTTTGCCGCCCGCTCTCCGGAGTTTTTCCATGCCCGTTCGCCCCGTCACCCCTGCCGATCATCCGGCCTTGCTGGCGTTGTGGCGGCGCACGCCGGGCCTGCAACTGCGCGCCGAAGATGATTTCGAGCCCTTCTGCAACTATCTGGCGCGTAATCCCGGACTGAGCCAACTGGTCGAGATCGATGGCCGGATCGTCGCTTCGCTGCTGGTCGGCCATGATGGGCGGCGCGGTTACCTGCAACATCTGGCGGTCGACGAATCCCACCGCGGCCGTGGCTTTGCCCAGGCGCTGCTGGACGAGGCGCTCGTCAGGCTCGCACAGCTGGGAATCAACAAGTCCCATGTGTTCGTCCTGCGGGACGCTCTGCAGGCCCAGGCCTTCTGGGAAGCCCAGGCCGGCTGGGAAGGCCGCAGCGATATTCGGGTCTATTCCACACGGAGGAACTGCGAGTGAGACTCGTCGTCAGTATCGTGCTTGCCTTGATGCCAGTCTGGGCGCAGGCCCTGGAGGTGGGTGAGCGGCTTGCGCCCTGGACCCTGCTGGACCAGCATGATCAGGCCTACAGCCTGAGCGAGGAGACCCGCATTCTGCTGGTCGCGCGCAGCATGGACGGTGCCCGGTTGGTCGAGGCCGCGCTCAAGTCGCGGCCGCAGGGGTACCTGGAGGCACGTCGGGCGGCGTTCGTTGCCGACATCAGTCGTATGCCTTCGCTGGTCGCTCGCCTGTTCGCCGTTCCGGCGATGCGCGACTACCCCTATCGTGTGCTGCTCGACCGCGATGCCCGGATCGCTTCCCGTTATCCAGGCGATCCGGCCAAGGTGTTGTGGCTCGATCTGGAGCAGGGGCGACTGCGCGCCCAGCGCGAATTCGGCGATGCCGGTGCCTTGGCAGCAGCCCTTGAGCAGGCGATGCCGTGATTGCTGCCGATCTGCTGGCACCCAGTACCCAGCTGATCGGCGGAGGCCTCTATCTGGGGCTCCTGCTTTATGCCGCTTGGCGGGCGCCCTGGCTGGAGCTGTTCAGCGACAGCCGGCGCCAGCATCTGCTGTTCGGTACTGTCCTAGCGCTATTTCTGCTCTGGTTGGTGCGACGCGATTTCGTTTCCGGGTTGTCCTTTCACTTCATCGGCATGACGGCGGTGACCCTGCTGCTCGACTGGCCGCTGGCCGTGCTCGCCGGATTGGCTGCTCAGCTCGGGCTGCTGGCGCTGGGGCGGCAGGACCTGGCGGCGCTGGGCGTCAACGGCCTGCTGTTGGTGGCCATTCCGGTGTCGATCACCGAAGGCTGCGCTCTGCTGGTCGAGCGCGCGCAGCCGCGCAACCTGTTCGTCTACATCTTCTGTTCGGGCTTCTTTCCGGCTGCGCTGAGCGCCTTGGCCTGCTTGCTGGCAGGGCTCGGCGTGCTGTGGCTGGATGGTCGCTACGAAATGCCGCCGTGGCTACTCGATTACCTTGGCTACCTGTGGCTGGTGATGTTTCCTGAGGCGTTCATCAATGGCGCGGTGGTCAGCGGGCTGGTGGTGTACTGCCCGGAATGGCTGGAAACCTTCAACCGCAGCCGCTACCTGCAGGCCCCCTGGAAGGATGACGAGCCGGGCTGAGCTTGTTCTATTTCGCGTGGTTCAATGACCACGTGGCGGCAGCTCCCCGGAGAACACTTCGTCTTCGAGGCTGTCGCCGGGAATGGCATGTTCCTCGGCCGCCCAGGCGCCCAAATCGATCAATTTACAGCGCTCGCTACAGAACGGCCGGTAAGGGCTCTGCGGGCCCCACTCGACCGGTGCCCGGCAGGTGGGACAGGTTACCGTCAACGGTTGTTTCATGGCTGACCTCCATTAAGAGTCAGGTAGAACCGATGCAGGCGTTCGACTTCGCTGTACAGCCAGGACAAGTCGCGGTCGTTCAGCAGCACGTCGTCGGCATGGCGCAAGCGCTCTTCGCGGCTGGCCTGGGCCTTGATGATCGCCTCGACCTGCTTGCGATCCGCCTGGTCGCGCTGCATGGCGCGTTCGAGCTGCAGGGATTCGGGCACATCGACGACCAGGATACGCTGGGTCAACTTGTGCTGGTCGGTTTCTACCAGCAGCGGCGACTCCAGGATGGCATAGGACGAAGAAGCCTGCTCCAGGCTGGCCAGAATCTCCTGGCGGATCAGCGGATGCAGCAGGCGCTCCAGCCAACGGCGCTCCTCCTCGTTCTGGAACACTCGCTGGCGCAGTGCGGCGCGATCCAGGCTGCCGTTCGCCAGCAGAATCTCCTGGCCGAAGTGCCCGGCGATCTTCGCCAGCGCCGGACGTCCGGGTTCCACCACCCAGCGTGCGGCCTGATCGGCATCCACCACATGAGCGCCGAGATCACGAAAATGCCGGGCGGCGGCGCTCTTGCCGCTGCCGATGCCGCCGGTCAGGCCGAGAATCCAGGGTTTCATGAGCGCTCCCAATACCGAAGTGCCGTGCTAGATACCGCGTTGCCGGCGGATATGCAACGCTTCGTGGCTCGTGGTCCTTGCGCAGGGCTGGCGCAATCCGGCATGGGCCCCCAAAAAAGCCGGCCAGGTTGCGCTCGCCCCCTAAAGGCCAGCGAAGCGCAGGTAGCTACCGGTGATCTGCTCGCCCCAGAGCAGGGCGATCCAGCCGGCGAGAGCGAGGAAGGGGCCGAAGGGGATCGGCGTGCCGCTTTCGGCCTGGCGCAGGCGCAGGATGACGATTCCCAGCACGGCACCGACCAGCGAGGAGAGCAGGATGGTCAGCGGCAGGATCTGCCAGCCACCCCAGGCGCCGAGCATCGCCAGCAGCTTGAAGTCGCCGTAGCCCATGCCTTCCTTGCCGGTGAGTAGCTTGAACAGCCAGTACACCGACCACAGGCTGAGATAGCCGGCCACCGCCCCCCAGAGCGCATTTTCGAGGGAAACGAACAGCCCGAAATTGTTGAGGATCAGGCCCAGCCAGAGCAGCGGCAGCACCAGCGAGTCCGGCAGCAGTTGGTGGTCGTAGTCGATCAGGCTCATGGCCAGCAGGCCCCAGCCGAGCAGCAGCATGGCGCCAGCCTGCCAGCCGAAGCCGTAATGCCAGGCGACATGGGCAGAGAGCAGCCCGCAAGCCAGCTCCACCAGCGGATAGCGCACACCGATCGGCGCCCTGCAGGACGAACAGCGGCCGCGCAGGGCCAGCCAGCCGAGCAGCGGGATATTTTCCCAAGGGCGGATTTCGTGCCCGCACTGCGGACAGTGGGAGTGGGGCAGCAGCAGGTTGAAGGGCTCGCCCGGCGCCTCGCCAGGCAGTTCCAGCACGTCACGCGCCTGCGCCTGCCAATCGCGCATCATCATCTTCGGCAGGCGATGAATCACCACGTTGAGAAAGCTGCCGACCACTAGGCCCAGCAGCCCGGCAAAAACGGCGAAGGCCAGCCCGGAGCCGGCCAGAAGATCGTGAATGGACATGCTCAGACCACCGCGCCCAGCTGGAAGATCGGCAGGTACATGGCGATGATCAGGCCGCCGACCAGCACGCCGAGCACCGCCATGATCATCGGCTCCATCAGGCTGGTCAGGCCGTCCACCATGTTGTCCACCTCGGCTTCATAGAAGCTCGCCACCTTGTCGAGCATCTCGTCCAGCGCGCCGGATTCCTCGCCGATGGCGGTCATCTGGATCGCCATGGTCGGGAAGGTGCCGGTGGTGCGCATGGAGAAGTTCAGCTGCATGCCAGTGGTGACATCGGCCTTGACCTTCTCGGTGGCGGTGCGGAACACCACGTTGCCGGTAGCGCCGGACACCGAGTCCAGCGCATCGACCAGCGGCACGCCGGCGGCGAAGGTGGTGGACAGGGTACGGGCGAAGCGGGCCACCGCCGACTTGTGGAGGATCTCGCCGACGATCGGCAGCTTGAGCAGGGTACGATCCGTCCAGTTGCGGAATTTCTCCGAGCGCTGATGCGCCTGCTTGAGGGTGAAGGCTATGGCGAACAGCACCAACAGACCATAGAACCAGTATTCCTGCATGACCTCGGACATACGGATGACCATGCGGGTGAAGGCCGGCAGCTCGGCACCGAAGTTGGCGAACACCGACTCGAACTGCGGCACCACCTTGATCAGCAGGATCGCCGAAACGATGACCGCCACCACGATCACCGCGATGGGGTAGTTCATCGCCTTCTTGATCTTGGCCTTCAGCGCCTCGGTCTTTTCCTTGTAGGTGGCGACCCGGTCCAGCAGGTTTTCCAGGGCGCCGGACTGCTCGCCGGACTCCACCAGATTGCAGTAGAGATCGTCGAAGTACAGCGGCTTCTTGCGCAGGGCGGTGGCGAAGCTGTTGCCGGCCGCCACCTCCTGCTTCACCTCATCCACCAGCTTGCGCATGTTCGGGTTGTCGAAGCCCTCGGAGATGATGTCGAAAGCCTGCAGCAACGGCACACCGGCCTTCATCATGGTCGCCATCTGCCGGGTGAACAGGGCGATGTCCATCGGCTTGATCTTCTTGCCGGCACCGAACAGCGAGGCGGTCTTCTTGCGCACCTTGGTCGGGTTGATGCCCTGCTTGCGCAGCTGCGCCTTGACTAGCGCCGGATTCTGGCCGCTCAGCTCGCCCTTGACCTTGGCCCCGCGCCGGTCGGTGCCTTCCCAGGTGAACAGGCTGGTTTTCAACGCTTTTTCCGCCATGGTTAATCCTTGGTGACGCGGTTGACTTCTTCCAGGCTGGTGACGCCCTGCATGGCTTTCAGCAGGGCCGATGTGCGCAGATCGTTGAAGCCGTCGGCGCGCATCTGCCGGGCGATATCGATGGAGTTGCCATCCTCCATGATAATGCGCTGCAGGGCCGGGGTGATTTTAACCACTTCATAAATGCCGACCCGGCCCTTGTAGCCGCCGTTGCAGTTCTCGCAGCCGACCGGGAAGTAGAGCTTGAAGGTGCCGATGCGCGCCTCGGGGAAGCCCTCCTCGAGCAGCGCCTCGCGGGGAATGTCCACCGCCTTCTTGCAGGGGCACAGCTTGCGTGCCAGGCGCTGGGCGATGATCAGGTTCACCGAGGTGGCGATGTTGAAGGAGGGCACGCCCATATTGCGCAGGCGGGTCAGGGTTTCCGCAGCGCTGTTGGTGTGCAGGGTGGACATCACCATGTGACCGGTCTGCGCGGCCTTGATGGCGATCTCCGCGGTCTCCAGGTCGCGGATCTCGCCGACCATGATGATGTCCGGGTCCTGGCGCAGGAAGGCGCGTAGCGCCTGGGAGAAGTCCATGCCCTGGCGCGGGTTGACGTTGACCTGGTTGATACCCTCCAGGTTGATCTCCACCGGGTCTTCCGCGGTGGAGATGTTCACCTCCGGGGTGTTGAGGATGTTCAGGCCGGTGTACAGGGATACCGTCTTGCCCGAACCGGTCGGGCCGGTCACCAAGATCATCCCCTGTGGCTGGTTCAGCGCCGCCAAGTAGAGCGCCTTCTGCTCTTCCTCGTAGCCTAGGGCGTCGATGCCCATCTGCGCGCTGGAGGGATCGAGTATCCGCATCACGGTCTTCTCGCCCCACAGGGTTGGCAGGGTGTTGACCCGGAAGTCGATGGCCTTGGTTTTCGACAACTTCATCTTGATCCGGCCGTCCTGCGGCTTGCGCCGCTCGGAGATGTCCAGCCCGGCCATCACCTTTAGGCGTGCGGCGATCTTCGGTGCCAGCTGGACCGGAGGTTTGGTCACCTCATGAAGGATGCCGTCGGTGCGGAAGCGTACCCGGTAGCTCTTCTCGTAAGGCTCGAAGTGCAGATCCGAGGAGCCGCCGCGGATCGCATCCAGCAACATCTTGTTGATGAAGCGCACCACCGGGGCGTCCTCGGCACCTCCGTTCGCGTCGGCCTCGTCGTCCTTCTGGCCGGCTGCCTCGACGTCGAGTCCGTCCAAATCGGCGTCACCGAGATCGTCCAGGCCGGTGCCAGCGCCCTCGAAGTACTTCTCGATGGCCTCGCCCAGCCGGTCGTCCTCGACCAGCACGGCCTCGGTGTTCAGCCCGGTTCCGAAGCGGATCTCGCGGACCGCCTCATGGTTGGTCGGGTCGGAAATTGCCACGAACAGCCGGTTGCCGCGCCGCCACAGCGGCAGGGCGCGGTGTTGGCGGATCAGCTTTTCGCTGAGCAGGTCCCGGGGTTGGCTCTCCTTGTCCAGCGTCCTGAGGTCGAACAGGGCGATGCCGAACTGCTCGGCGGCCAGCTCCGCCAGTGCCCGGCTCTTTACCAGCTTGCTCTGCACCAGCCAGGTAACCAGCGGGGTCTGGTTGCGCTGCGCCTGCTGCTGGGCCTGCTGGGCAGTCTTCTCGTCAATCAGTCCGGCCAGCACCATCTGCCGTGCCAGGCCGGGGAGGGAAATGTCGTTGCTCATCGGGTGGATGGCTCTATGCGCGCTGAAAGGGTGGATGGGCTGATGACTGGTGCCGCCAAAGCTCTATCTGCCACAGTTCCCTGGGGGGATAGGGGCGAGGATAAAAGCCAGAGAGGAAAGAACTTTCGGCTAATGACGGCAATTAGCCATTTATATTGCTGGCCCGCCTTATAACCCAGTTGCCAAGCTCTGCCAAATGCCTGGATGCGAGGTGACAAAAAATGTCAGGAATTGGCGGATTTGCGGTTGGCTTTTTGCGGTGAAGAGATATTCGGGATATTGGAAGTACTCGAAACTTCGGACGTTTTGTCGCGCGGTTGAATCGGCTTTTGTGATGTATTGCCCATTAGGAGAAGTTGTTGCCGGGGGAGTTATGTATGTCCTCCATGGAGGGCTGCCCCAGTAATGGCGAGGCTTGTAGCGGTTGTTATTGGATCGCGCAGAGAGTTAAAAACAGAACATCTTCAAGTTGAATTGAGAAAAGATGGCATATCGCCTGCAGTGTCTCTGGTAGGCATGAAAGAAAGCCTAAACACTTCAAGGAGATGTTTGATGAAAGCTCAACTGCAGAAAGGTTTTACCCTGATTGAATTGATGATCGTTGTGGCGATTATCGGTATTCTGGCTGCTGTCGCACTGCCGGCGTATCAGGATTACACCGTACGTGCCAAGGTGTCTGAAGTCATGCTGGCGGCAGACGGTTGCAAAGCGGCCGTGGCTGAGTATCTGCAAACCAATAACGCATTCCCGGCCGATGCAAACGCAGCGGGTTGCAGCACGGCTGCCAGCAAATACGCTACAGGCTTGACGGTTTCCAATGCTACTGCAGCCATCACCGTCACTGTCCAGGGTACTGGTTCCGGAGCTGATACCAAGAATCTGATTCTGCAGCCGACTTCGGATGCTGGTCGTACCACTGCAATTTCGATTACTGGTGGTGTCATGACTCCGGTAGTGAGCTGGTCGTGTGGTACCAATGCTACTACAACTGATCTGAAGTACTTCCCGGCTAGCTGCCGCCAGGCTGTGTTGGGTGGTCTGTAATCGCCTTGTAGCTGTGTAGGCTGGGTGTAACCTGCAGCCTTGTAGCTTTGCAACGCCCTTGGCATGACGACGGGTTTCACCCACCCCACGAACGCCCCGCCCCCATGCGGGGCGTTCGCGTTTCACGTTACCCATTGTCGACTTGCCCCCATTCGGATTGTCTGGAGTCTCATCTAGAATGCTTCTGTCGAAGCCAATCAATCGCTGGAGCGCCTTCGCACTTCATCTCCTGCTCAGCCTAGCGCTTCTTGTCGTGTCGGTATCGGTTGCGTTGTTATGGCTCTTCCCAGGCGGGCTTTTTCAGGCCGCCGGTGGTTGGGAGGGGCTGAGAATCGTCGGAGCGGTCGATCTGGTGCTCGGTCCCTGCCTGACCCTGATCGTGTTCAATCCACAAAAACCCCGGGCAGAGCTGGTCCGGGATCTGTCGCTAATCGCTCTGGTGCAACTGCTTGCCTTGGGGACTGGTGCCTGGCTGGTGGCCAATGCTCGTCCGCTGGTGGTGGTGCAGGTGTTCGACACCTTCTATGCGCTCAACCGCGAAGATTTCCGACAGCTAAATGTTGCAGAGAATGAGCTGGACCGGTTGTCGGGATGGACGCCGAAGTACTTCTATGTAGAGGTGCCAGAGAACGCGGTGGAGTTCGTAGTTCAGCATACTCTGGGCCAGCTCAATGGTGAGACACCACTCCAGCAACGTGTTGACCTGTACCGCGAGCTGACGACCGACCGCCGAGCCGTGGAGAAGATTTTTCACGGCGCCGTCTGGGAGGTGGAGAGCGGTTGCTTCCGGGTGGATATCGAGTCTTCCTACCGGAGCGGTTCGATCTGCTTCGACCCGCAGACGCAGCGCATGTCGGATTTTGTGCCGAAGCATTCGTAGCAAGACAGCCAATGCTTTGGCAGCCGTTTATCTATGTGGAAGCCAGCTTGCTAGGGCCTGTTGACGTTTTGACGCGAGCCGCGTTGCCGCGTCAAATGCCGCTAGGCAAGGCGCGGGGCGCCAGCAATGGTCATTCCCTTGCCAAGACCCGCAACGCCGCATGGCGGCATTTGCCGCGCAACCCGCAGGGACGGGCCTCCGTCGCGGCCTACGCCAAAACGTCAACAGGCCCTAGAGCCTGTTATTAACCACTGCTTTGGTTATCGTTTGCAGTTATGCAGACGACAACCCGAAAACCCTACCCCACCGATGTCAGCGATGAGGAGTGGGCCTTCGTGGCGCCCTATCTGGCGCTGATGCCCGAATCCTCCGCCCATCGCGTCCACAGCCTGCGCGAGGTCTTCAATGCCCTGCGCTACATCGTCCGCGGCGGCCTGCTCTGGCGGCAGATGCCGCATGATCTGCCGCCGTGGCAGGTGGTGTATCAGCAGACCCGACGCTGGATCGAGGCCGGCGTCTTCGAGGAACTGCTGCATGATGTGCGCGAGTTGATCCGGGTGGCGGACAAGCGCAAGGCTCAGCCCAGCGCCGTGATCTCGACAGCCGCACCCTGCAGTCGACGCCGGAAAGCGGCGCACGGGCCGGCTATGACGGGGCCAAACGCCGCAAGGGCTCGAAGGTGCATATGGCCGTGGATACGCTGGGGCAGTTGCTCGCCCTGCGGGTGACGCCCGCCAACGAACAGGACCGCGCCCAGGTGGCCGCCCTCGCCGAGCAGGTGCAGCGGGTGACCGGTGAGGCGGTGGAGGTTGCCTTCGCCGACCAGGGCTACAGCGGCGAGTCGGCGGCCCGGCAGGCAGAGGCGCATGGCATCCAGCTGGAAGTGATCAAGCACACGGAAGCGAAGAAGGGCTTCATCCTGCTGCCCCGGCGCTGGGTGGTCGAGCGCAGCTTCGGCTGGATGGCCCGCTTTCGAAGACTGAGTCGGGATTACGAGCGCCTGGCCTCGACGCTGGCGGGCTTTCACTTCATAGCCTTTGTTTGCCTGATGTTGCCGACTGCTCTCAAGGCCTTGGCAACACTCGGCTGATCAAGAAACGAACGGGTTAATAACAGGCTCTAGCGATCAGCTGTCTACTCAAGAGCATCGCCAGCAAGCTGGCTCCTACGCGGCAGGGGAGGCGCTTTCCCTCACAACTGCAAGCGCATCGACAGATCGACCGCCTTGATGTCCTTGGTCAGGGTGCCGAGTGAGATGTAGTCCACGCCCGTTTCGGCGATCTGGCGCAGGTTGTCGCCGTTGATGCCGCCGGAGGCTTCCAGCTTGGCGCGGCCGGCGGTGCGGCGCACGGCGGTGTACATGTCCTCGAGGCTGAGTTCGTCGAGCATGACGATGTCGGCGCCGGCGGCCAGGGCCTGGTCGAGTTCTTCCAGGTCCTCGACTTCGACCTCCACCGGCTTGCCGGGGGCGATGCGCCGGGCGGCGGCGACGGCCTCGGCGATGCCGCCGCAGGCGGCGATGTGGTTTTCCTTGATCAGGAAGGCGTCGAACAGGCCGATGCGGTGGTTGTGGCAGCCGCCGCAGGTGACCGCGTATTTCTGCGCCAGGCGCAGGCCGGGAAGGGTCTTGCGGGTGTCCAGCAGGCGCACCGGAGTGCCCTCGACCAGATCGGCGTAGTAGCGGCAGCGGGTGGCCACGGCGGAGAGGGTCTGGAGGAAGTTCAGGGCGCTTCGCTCGCCGCTGAGCAGAGCGCGCGCCGGGCCTTCCAGGCTGAACAGCAGCTTGTCGGCGTCGACCCGCTCGCCGTCGGCGACTTCCCAGTGCACGGCGACCCGCGGGTCGATCTGGCGGAACACCTCGTCGACCCAGGCGCGGCCGGCGATCACCGCTTCCTCGCGGGTGATGATGCGGGCGCGGGCCAGGCGGCCTTCGGGAATCAGCTGCGCGGTGATGTCGCCGCTGCCGATGTCCTCGGCCAGGGCGCGGCGGACGTTCGCCACGATTTCGGCGCTCAGATCGGCAAGGATGAGGTCTGGCATGGGGGACTCCGGCAGGTTGGGGTCCCGGATTATAAGACGCGGGCCGTCTCCCGTGCAGTCCTGGCGGCCGTGCCGCGGCGGGGCGTCGCTTGGCCCGGCGGCGCGGCTGCTCTAGAGTGTCGGCTGTTTTCAGGAGAGATGCATGCAGTTCGACCCCTCCACCGGCTGGTGCCAAGGCGTTCGCCATTGCCCGTCGCCGAATTTCAATGCCCGCCCGCACGGCGAGATTTCTCTGTTGGTGATCCACAACATCAGCCTGCCGCCGGGCTGCTTCGGCACCGGCAAGGTGCAGCAGTTGTTCCGCAACTGCCTGCCGGCGGGCGAGCATCCCTATTTCGCCTCCATCGCCGCGCTGCAGGTGTCGGCGCATTTCCTCATCGAGCGCGACGGCGCGATCACCCAGTTCGTTTCCTGCCTGGACCGTGCCTGGCATGCCGGGCAGTCGTGCTTCGAGGGGCGCGAGAACTGCAACGACTTCTCCCTCGGCATCGAGCTGGAGGGTACCGACGAGCTGCCCTACAGCGACGCGCAATACGCCAGCCTGACGGCGCTCACCCGGCTGCTGCGGCAGGCCTATCCGGCGCTCGATGTCCGGCACATCTGCGGCCATGCCGATATCGCCCCCCTGCGCAAGACCGATCCGGGGCCGGCCTTCGACTGGGCGCGCTATCGCAGCGCGCTGTCCGACTCTGGAGATATGCAATGACGTTTCTGGTGCTTCTGCTGGCGCTGCTGCTGGAACGGTTCTCCCGCTGGCGCCTGCGCGTGCAGCAGGACATCTTCTGGCTGCGGCTGCTGGATCGGGTCGAGACGGACCCGGAGCTGGCCGGCGATCCGCGGCGGGCGCTGCTCCGCCTGGTGCTGCTGCCGGTGCTGGCGGTGGGCGGGCTGCTGGCGCTGTTGTCGATTCCGCTCTACGGCTGGCTGACCTTGCCGCTGCATATCTTCGTGCTGATCTACAGCCTGGGACGCGGCGATGTGCTGACCGAATTGCAGCCGTTCCGCGAGGCCTGGCGGCGCGGCGACAGCGAAGCCGCTTGCCTGGTGGCCGAGCGCGACCTGGCGGTGGCGGCGGAGGAGAGCCTGTCGCTGCTGCGCCGGGTGCAGGGCTACCTGCTGTGGCAGGCCTACCAGAGCTTCTTCGCGGTGATCTTCTGGTACGCCCTGCTCGGCCCCGTGGCGGCGCTGGCCTACCGCCTGACGGCGCTGACCGGCGAGCACACGACCCTGCCGCCCCTGCGCGAGCAGTCGGTACGGCTGCGCCAGCTCTTCGACTGGCTGCCGGCGCGCATCCTGGCCGTGAGCTTCGCGCTGGTCGGCAATTTCGCCGCGGTGTTCCGCGTGCTGCGCCATCTGGCGGGCGCCAAGGCCCCGGCGGCGCAGCTGGTGATCGAGGCCGGACGCGCCGCCAACGAAGGGCTGGAGGCGGAGGTGCTGGCCGGCGAGGCGGGGGTGATGACCCTGGACGAGCTGTGGCAGCTGCTGGTGCGCGCCGGGATGCTCTGGTACGTGGTGCTGGCGCTGGCGATCCTGTTCCTCTGAGATCAGCTCCAGCCGAACACTGCGCAGGCGTTGCGCGTGCTGGCCTCGGCCAGGGTGTCCGGCTCGACCTGCATGAGCGCGGCGAGGGCGGTGCAGATTTCCGGCAGATGCTCGGGGCTGTTGCGCTCGCCCGGGTGCATCGACGGCGCCATGTCCGGGGCGTCGGTTTCCAGCACCACGGCCTCCAGCGGCAACTCGGCGACGACCTTGCGCAGACGGTTGGCCTGGGGCCAGGTCGGTGCGCCGCCGAGGCCCAGGCGAAAGCCGAGTTTCAGGTATTCCCGTGCTTCCTCGTGGCTGCCGGCGAAGGCATGGACGATGCCGGCACGGGGCAGGCGCAGGCGCTTGAGGGTGGCGATGGTCGCGGCATGGGCGCGGCGCACGTGCAGCAGCACCGGCAGCTCCAGCTCGGCGGCCAGGTGCAGCTGGGCCTCGAACAGCGTCTGCTGGCGCTCGCGGTCCAGTTCGGCCAGGTAGTAGTCGAGGCCGAACTCGCCGACCGCGCAGAGCCGGCCATCGTCGCGCAGGCGTTGCAGCCAGGCGCCGAGGTCGTCCAGATCGCTCGCACGGTGCTGCTCCAGATAGACCGGGTGCAGGCCGAAGGCGGCATACAGGCCGGGCTCGGCGCAGGCCAGATCCCAGATCC
The DNA here is from genome assembly GCF_059739045.1 of Azotobacter tropicalis. Lineage (NCBI taxonomy): Bacteria > Pseudomonadati > Pseudomonadota > Gammaproteobacteria > Pseudomonadales > Pseudomonadaceae > Azotobacter > Azotobacter tropicalis. The sequence goes on along the minus strand of NZ_AP046059.1, from coordinate 1,720,886 downwards.
GTTGCCAGTTCGCGCGATACACCCCGGCCAGCACCTGGCGACCGACGCCGAGTGCCCGGCAGCGGGCCAGCACGGCGGCGCGGTCGGCGTCGAAGTCGGGGAAGTCGAGGTGGTTGTGGGTGTCGATCAATCTCACCGGTGGCGGGCTCCTCGGGAAAAGCGGGCTTCTCCCAAGGATATCCCGTCGCCGCGTCCGTGGTTCAGCCTGAGCGCTGCGGGCTGTCCGTCTGCCCGCGGCGCACCTTCAGAGTGCGCGGGATGGCCTCGATGCCGGGCTGGTAGTCGCCCTCGATGGCGCGCAGGGTCCGGTCGAGCACCCGTTCGGCGATGCGGTCGTACTGCTGGGCGATGGTGTTGACGCGCAGCGGCACGAAATCCAGCAGCTGGGCATCGCCGAAGGTGGCCAGGCGCAGCGCGGAGAAGGTTTCCGCCGGGTAGTCGCGCAGGGCCTCGAAGACCCCCTCCAGCAGCACGTAGGAGGTGGTTACCACGGCGTCCGGGCGATCCGCGCCGTCCAGCAGGGCGTGCATCTGCCGGCAACCGCAGGCCCGGCTGAACTGTTCGGCGTGATGCACGCTGACGATCCCGCCGAAGCCCGCCAGGGCCTGGTGGAAGCCGCGCTCGCGCGCCTGGCTGATCGGCAGGGCGCTGTAGGCGTCGATCAGCGCGATGTGCCGCGGCGGCGGTTCGAGCAGGCTGGCGGTGAGCTGGGCGCCGGCCAACTGGTCGTCGCTGACCACCGAGCGGATGTGCGCGGGGTCGAGGGCGCGGTCGACGGCGACCACCGGCAGCCCGCCTTCGACCAGGTTGCGGTACAAAGGATCGTCCTGCGGCAGGCAACTGGCGACGATCAGCGCGTCGCAGCGCCGCGAGCGGAACAGCTCGAGCAGCTGGCGCTCGCTGGCCGGGTCGTCGTCGGAGCTGGCGATCAGCAGCTGGTAGCCGGCGGCGCGGGCGCCCTGTTCGAGCAGCTTGGCCAGGCGCGCGTAGCTGGGGTTCTCCAGATCCGGGAGGATGAAGCCCAGGCAGCGGCTCTGCCCGCGGCGCAGGCCGGCGGCCTGCTGGTCGGGGAGATAGCCGTGCTGCTCGACCACTGCCAGCACGCGCTCCACGGTGGCCGGACTGATGCGCCGCTGGGCGGCCTGGCCGTTGATCACATAGCTGGCGGTGGTGACGGAGACCTGGGCCAGACGGGCGATATCGCTGAGTTTCAAGGTTGCATCCTGGATGACGGCAGGGCTTCAAGGATCGCCCATTATCGGGTAACGTGCCAGTCCATGATGAAACGATTCAGCAGGCGGTCGGGCGGACTATTCTTCCAAGGATGGCCGGACTCGCCTGTGCTCGACGGTGGCTCTTGCCAGAACAGAACAATTAGGAGATTTCCATGCTCGAGTTGAATGCCGCGCAGATTCGCATGGGCCGCAGCGCGCCGGACAAGCAGGCGGCGCTGGCGCTGCTCGCCGAGGGGCTGATCGACGACGGGCTGGTCGAGCCCGGCTACCTCGCCGGTATGCAGGCCCGCGAGGCCCAGGGCTCGACCTTCCTCGGCCAGGGCATCGCGATTCCCCACGGCACGCCGGAAACCCGCGACCAGGTGCGGCGCACCGGCGTGCGCCTGATCCAGTTCCCCGAGGGTGTGGACTGGGGCAACGGCCAGCAGGTCTACCTGGCGATCGCCATCGCCGCCCGCTCCGATGAGCACCTGCACCTGCTGCAGCTGCTGACCCGGGCGCTCGGCGAGGGCGATCTCAGCCAGGCGCTGCGCGAGGCCCGCGAGGCCGAGCAGCTCGTCGCGCTACTGCAGGGCGCGCCGCGCGAGCTGGCCCTGGACAGCCAGCTGATCGGCCTGGGCGTGGCCGCCGAGGACTTCGACGAGTTGGTCTGGCACGGCGCGCGTCTCCTCAAGCGGCCGGCTGCGTGGCCTCCGGCTTCGCCGGCAGCCTGCTGCAGGGCCAGCCGCTGCCGCTCGGCGAGGGGCTCTGGTGGCTCAACAGCGAGCAGGCGGTGGAACAGCCCGGACTGGCTTTCGTCACCCCGGGGCAGCCGCTCAGCCTGCACGGCCAGCCGCTGACCGGGCTGTTCTGCCTGGCCAGCCTGGGCGAAGCGCACCGCCAGCTGCTCGAACGGCTCTGCGACCTGCTGATCGAGGGACGCGGCGCGACCTTCAGCCGGGCCACCTGCAGCCGCGCCGTGCTGGAGGCGCTGGGCGCCGAGCTGCCCGACGACTGGCCGAGCCGGCGCGTCGTCCTGGCAAATGCCCACGGGCTGCACGCGCGGCCGGCCAAGGCGCTGGTCGAAGTCGCCCAGGCCTTCGACGGCGAGATCCGCATCCGCCTGGCCGGCGAAACCGGGCGCGGGGTGTCGGCCAAGAGCCTGAGCAAGCTTTTGGCCCTCGGCGCACGGCGCGGCCAGGAACTCGAGTTCAGTGCCGAGCCGAGCATCGCCGCCGACGCCCTGCCGGCGATCGAGGCGGCCGTACTGTCCGGCCTCGGCGAGAGCATCGAGCCCCTGGCCGTGCAGGACGAGGCGGCGGTGCCCAAGGAGCCCGCCCATGTCTCCACCTTCGTCCGCCCGCAGGCACCGGCGGCCGGGACACGTCTGCAGGCGGTCGCCGCCGCGCCGGGCATCGCCATCGGCCCGGCGCTGGTGCGCACGCCGCTGGAGCTCGACTATCCGCAGCGCGGCCAGGGCATGCTGGTCGAGCTGCAACGCCTGGACAGCGCCCTGGCGCAGGTCACCGCGGATATCCAGCGGCTGATCGACAACAGCACGGAAACCAACATCCGCGACATCTTCATCACCCACCAGGCGATGCTGCGCGACCCGGCGCTGCGCGAGGACGTCAATGCGCGGCTGGCCGACGGCTTCAGCGCCGAAGCCGCCTGGAGCGTGGAAACCGAGGCGGCGGCGCAGCAGCAGGAGGCCCTGCACGATGCGCTGCTCGCCGAGCGCGCCGCCGACCTGCGCGACATCGGCCGGCGGGTGCTGGCCCACCTGTGCGGCGTCGAGACGCCGCGCGAGCCCGACGAGCCCTACATCCTGGTGATGGACGAGGTGGCGCCTTCCGACGTGGCCAGCCTCAACCGCCAGCGCGTGGCCGGCATCCTCACCGCCCGCGGCGGCGCCACCGCGCACAGCGCGATCATCGCCCGCGCCCTGGGCATTCCGGCCATCGTCGGCGCCGGCGAGGGCGTGCTGGCCCTGGCCCAGGGCACCCCGCTGCTGCTCGACGGCGACCACGGCGTGCTGCGCGTCGCGCCGGACGCGCAGACCCTCGAGCAGGCGCGGCGCGAGCGCGAGGCCAACCGGCTGCGCCGCGAGCGCGCCCACGCCGAGCGCCTGCAGCCGGCGGTGACCCGCGACGGCCATGCGCTGGAGGTGGCGGCGAACATCGGCGCCAGTGCCGAAAGCGCCGAGGCGGTCGAGCTGGGCGCCGAGGGCGTCGGTCTGCTGCGCACCGAGCTGGTGTTCATGGACCACGCCGAGGCGCCGGACCGGCACATCCAAGAGGCCGAATACCGCCGCGTGCTCGACGGCCTCGGCGGCCGCCCGCTGGTGGTGCGCACCCTGGACGTCGGCGGCGACAAGCCGTTGCCCTACTGGCCGATGCCGGCCGAGGAGAACCCCTTCCTCGGCGTGCGTGGCATCCGCCTCAGCCTGCAGCGCCCGGACATCCTGGAGACCCAGCTGCGCGCGCTGCTGGCCGCGGCCGACGGCCGGCCGCTGCGGATCATGTTTCCGATGGTCGGCGGCGTCGAGGAATGGCGCATCGCCCGCGACCTGACCCTGAGCCTGTGCGAGGAGATCCCGGTCGCCGACCTGCAGCTCGGCATCATGGTCGAGGTGCCCTCGGCGGCGCTGCTGGCCCCGGTGCTGGCCCGCGAGGTGGACTTCTTCAGCATCGGCACCAACGACCTGACCCAGTACACCCTGGCCATCGACCGCGGCCATCCGACCCTGTCGGCCCAGGCCGACGGCCTGCACCCCTCGGTGCTGCGGCTGATCGGCCTGACCGTCGAGGCGGCGCATGCCGAGGGCAAGTGGGTCGGCGTGTGCGGCGAGCTGGCCAGCGACATGCTCGCCGTGCCCCTGCTGGTCGGCCTCGGGGTGGACGAGCTGAGCGTCTCGGCCAGGGCCGTCGCCCTGGTCAAGGCGCGGGTGCGCGAGCTGGACTTCGCCCACAGCCGGGCACTGGCGCAACGGGCTTTGGCGCTGGAGAGCGCCGGAGCGGTGCGCGACCTGGTCGGGGAGACGCACTGATGGCGCGCGTCCTGACCCTGACCCTGAATCCGGCGCTGGACCTGACCCTGCGCCTCGACAGCCTGCAGCCGGGCGCGGTCAACCGCAGCCAGGCGCTGGTCAGCCATGCCGCCGGCAAGGGCCTGAACGTCGCCCAGGTGCTCGCCGACCTGGGCCACCGGGTGACCGTCTGTGGCTTTCTCGGTAGCGCCAATGCGGCGCCCTTCGAGGCGCTGTTCCATCGCCGCGGCTTTCTCGACGCCTTCGTCCGGGTGCCCGGGGAAACCCGCAGCAACATCAAGCTGACCGAGCACAGCGGGCGGATCACCGACATCAACGGGCCGGGGCCGCAGGTCGAGGCCGAGCACCGCGACGCGCTCTTCGAGCGGCTGGAGCCGATCGTCGCCGGGCACGACGCCGTGGTGGTCGCCGGCAGCCTGCCGCAGGGCGTCGAGCCGGCATGGTTCGCCGTGCTGCTGCGCCGGCTCAAGGCCTTCGGCGTGCCGCTGGTGCTGGACAGCAGCGGCGCAGCCCTGCGCGCCGGCCTGACAGTGGCGCCCTGGCTGGTCAAGCCGAACGAGGAGGAGCTGGCCGAGGCCCTGGGCGTTGCCGCGAGCGAGGCATTGAGCGCTGCGCCGCGCCTGCACGCGCAGGGCGTCGAGCACGTGCTGCTGTCGCGCGGCGCCGCCGGAGTCGACTGGTTCGGCCCGGGCATCGCCCTGGAGGCGCGGCCGCCCGCGGTCGAAGTGGTCAGCACGGTGGGTGCCGGCGACTCGCTGCTCGCCGCGACCCTGCACGGCCTGCTCGAAGGCTGGCCGGCCGAGCGCACCCTGCGCCTGGCCACCGCCGTCGCCGCCCAGGCGGTCACCCAACTGGGTTTCGGCATCCACGACCGGGAACAGCTGACGCGCCTGGAGGCCGGCGTGACGCTCACGCCGCTGGCCTGATACGACACAACAAGAAAAGAGGTTTCTTTTTCATGAATCTGCTGATCGTCACGGCCTGCCCGAACGGCATGGTCACCAGCGTGCTCTGCGCACGCCTGCTGGAGGCGGCCGCCCTGCGCCTGGGCTGGACCACCCGCGTCGAGGTGCATGACCCGCGGGCGATCGGCTCGCCGCTGTCCGAAGCGGACATCGCCGCCGCCGACCTGGTGGTGGTGGTCAAGACCGGCGAGCTGGCGCTCGAGCGCTTCGTCGGCAAGCGCCTGGTGCAGTCCACCCCGTCCGAGGCGCTGCAGGACCCGCAACGCTTTCTCGAAGAGGCCGCCGCGCATGCCGAGCCGCTTCCGCCGCAAGTCGCCGCGCCGGCTGCCGCATCCAGCGCCCAGCCGCGGCTGGTGGCGGTGACTGCCTGCCCGACCGGGGTGGCCCACACCTTCATGGCCGCCGAGGCCCTGCAGCAGGCCGCCAAGCAGCTCGGCTACGCGCTGCAGGTGGAAACCCGCGGTTCGGTGGGCGCGCGCAACCTGCTCGACGAGACGGCCATCGCCGCCGCCGACGTGGTGCTGCTGGCCGCCGACATCGAGGTGGACACCAGCCGCTTCGCCGGCAAGAAGATCTACCGCTGCGGCACCGGCGTGGCCCTCAAGCAGCCGCAGCAGACCCTGCGCCGCGCCCTGGAGGAGGCGGTGCCGCAGGCCGGTGCCAGCCCCGCCGCGGCCGCCGCGCCGGGCAAGGCGGCGGTCCGGAGCGGTCCCTACAAGCATCTGCTGACCGGGGTGTCCTACATGCTGCCGATGGTGGTGGCCGGCGGCCTGCTGATCGCCCTGTCGTTCGTCTTCGGCATCGAGGCGTTCAAGGAGGAGGGCAGCCTGGCCGCGGCGCTGATGCAGATCGGCGGCGAGGCTGCGTTCAAGCTGATGGTGCCGGTGCTGGCCGGCTACATCGCCTATTCCATCGCCGACCGCCCCGGCCTGGCGCCGGGGATGATCGGCGGTCTGCTGGCCAGCACCTTGGGCGCGGGCTTCATCGGCGGCATCGTCGCCGGCTTCCTCGCCGGCTACTGCGCCAGCGCCCTCAGCCGCTGGTTGCGCCTGCCGCAGAGCCTCGAATCGCTCAAGCCGATCCTGCTCATCCCGCTGCTGGCCAGCCTGTTTACCGGCCTGGTGATGATCTACGTGGTCGGCGCGCCGGTGGCCGGCATGCTCGCCGGGCTGACCGCTTTCCTCAACGGCATGGGCAGCACCAACGCCGTGCTGCTCGGCCTGCTGCTCGGCGGGATGATGTGCGTCGATCTGGGCGGGCCGGTCAACAAGGCGGCCTATGCCTTCTCGGTGGGGCTGCTGGCCTCGCAGACCTACGCGCCGATGGCGGCGACCATGGCCGCGGGTATGGTGCCGCCGCTGGGCATGGCCATCGCCACCCTGCTGGCTCGCTACAAGTTCGCCCAGGCCGAGCGCGAGGCCGGCAAGGCCGCCGGCGTGCTGGGGCTGTGCTTCATCTCCGAGGGGGCGATTCCCTTCGCCGCCAAGGACCCGCTGCGGGTGATCCCGGCGAGCATCGCCGGCGGCGCCCTGACCGGCGCGCTGTCGATGTATTTCGGCTGCAAGCTGATGGCGCCGCACGGCGGGCTGTTCGTGCTGGCGATTCCCAACGCGATCAACCATGCGCTCTGGTACCTGCTGGCGATCGTCGCCGGCAGCCTGCTGACCGGGGTGCTGTATGCCCTGCTCAAGCGCGGCGAGACCGCCGAGCTGGCGGCCGCGACGGAGCAGGCGCCGGCCGCCGGCGGCCCGCTCGCCGAGCGGCCGTCAGGCCGGCACGCCTGAACTCAGAGGTTGTGAAAAAATCGAGCGCCGTCGCGAGACCGTCTCCAAGCGTTCGCGGCCAGGCGCGCTACGTGAAAAGCGGGGGAGTTTAGCAAGCTAAATGACCTTGCTTTTCACGTAGCGCAACGCGGCAGCGGGCGTTTGGAGGCGGTCGCAGCAGGCGGGAGTTTTTTCACAGCCTCTCAGTACTGGACCGCCTGGGTCAGGCCGCCGTCGACCAGCAGGCTGGTGCCGGTGGTGAAGCTGGCGGCCGCGCTGGCCAGAAACAGCGTGGCGTTGGCCACTTCCTCGGGCCGCGCCATGCGGCCCATGGGGTTCATCGCCAGGCACTTGGCGAAGAGTTCCGGCTGCTCGCGCTCGATCTGGCCCCAGACGCCGTCCTCGAAGTAGACGTTGCCCGGCGAAACCACGTTGACCCGGATGCGCTGCTCAGCCAGGCGCAGGGCCAGGCCCTTGCCGTAGTGGATCAGCGCCGCCTTGAGCGCGCCGTAGGGTTCCGCGAACAGGTCGATCTGCCGGCCGGAGACGCTGGAGATGATCACGATCGCGCCCGCCTCGGACTGCTGGAGCCAGGGCAGGGCGGCGTTGACCAGGCCGACGGTGCCGAGCAGGTCGGTCTCGAAGGCCTGCCGCCAGGCCGACAGGCTCTGCCCGCCGGCCAGCGCGCTGACGTTGGGCACGACGATGTCGATTCCGCCCAGGCGCGCCGCCGCGTCCTTCACCCACTGCTCCAGCGCCGCGCTGTCGGTGACGTCGACGGTCTGGCCGAAGGCGCGTTCGCCGAGCTCCCGTTCGGCCTGCGCCACGCCCTGCGGGTCGCGGGCGCAGAAGGCCACGCGCGCGCCTTCGCGCAAAAAGCCTTCGACGATGGCGCGGCCGATGCCACGGGTGCCGCCGGTGACCAGCACGTTTCGATTCTGCAATTGAAGGTCCATGGACTTGCTCCTTGAGTGGGGGGATTGGCTCGCCGGGGCGAACGCGAGGGCGTAGAAGTAGCATGCCAGAGCGGTTCGACAAGGCCTGGCAGCCTTTGTGCGGGGAGGGCGGCGGGAGGTGCGGAGCCGGCGGGCCGGCTCCTGGGCAGGGGCCTCAGTGATGCTCGCGGGTGGCGCGGAATTTCACCTCCGGCCAGCGCTCTTCCATCAGGCTCAGGTTGACCCGGGTCGGCGCCAGGTAGGTGAGGTGGCCGCCGCCGTCGATGGCGATGTTCTCGAAGGCCTTGACCTTGAAGTCCTCGAGCTTCTTCTTGTCGTCGCACTCGATCCAGCGCGCCGACCAGACGTTGATCGCCTCGTAGGCGCACTCGACCTTGTATTCCTCCTTCAGCCGGCTGGCCACCACGTCGAACTGCAGCACGCCGACCGCGCCGAGGATGATGTCGTTGCTGCGCTCGGGGAAGAACACCTGGGTGGCGCCTTCCTCGGCCAGCTCCTGCAGGCCCTGGCGCAGCTGCTTGGACTTCAGCGGGTCCTTCAGGCGCACGCGGCGGAACAGCTCCGGGGCGAAGTGCGGGATGCCGGTGAAGCCGAGCACCTCGCCCTCGCTGAAGGTGTCGCCGATCTGGATGGTGCCGTGGTTGTGCAGGCCGATGATGTCGCCGGCATACGCCTCTTCCAGCTGCTCGCGCTCGCTGGAGAAGAAGGTCAGCGCGTCGGCGATCTTCAGGTCCTTCTTGATCCGCACGTGGCGCATCTTCATGCCCTTCTCGTACTTGCCCGAGCAGATGCGCATGAAGGCGATGCGGTCGCGGTGTTTCGGGTCCATGTTCGCCTGGATCTTGAACACGAAACCGGTGAACTTCTCCTCGGTCGGCTCCACCACCCGCTCGTGGGCGGCGCGCGACAGCGGCTGCGGCGCCCAGTCGACGATGCAGTCGAGCACCTGGTCGACGCCGAAGTTGCCCAGCGCGGTGCCGAAGAACACCGGGGTCATCTCGCCCTTGAGGAAGGCCTCGCGGTCGAACGCGTGGCAGGCGCCCTGGACCAGCTCCAGCTGCTCGACGAAGCCGTCGTAGAGGTCGCCCAGGTGGGCGCGCGCCTCGGCCGAGTCCAGGCCCTGGATCACCGGCACCTCGATGCGCTCGTGGCCGTGGCCGGGCACGTAGACGATGATCTTGTCCTCGGTCAGGTGGTAGACGCCCTTGAAGTCCTTGTAGCAGCCGATCGGCCAGGTGATCGGCGCGGCCTTGATCTTCAGCACCGCCTCGATCTCGTCGAGCAGCTCGATGGGGTCGCGGATGTCGCGGTCGAGCTTGTTGATGAAGCTGACGATCGGCGTGTCGCGCAGCCGGCAGACGTCCATCAGCGCGATGGTCCGCGGCTCGACGCCCTTGCCGCCGTCGAGCACCATCAGCGCCGAGTCCACCGCGGTCAGGGTGCGGTAGGTGTCTTCCGAGAAGTCCTCGTGGCCGGGGTGTCGAGCAGGTTGATCATGTGCTCGCGGTAGGGGAACTGCATCACCGAGGTGGTGATGGAGATGCCGCGCTGCTTCTCCATCTCCATCCAGTCGGAGGTGGCGTGGCGGTCGGACTTGCGCGATTTCACCGTGCCGGCCACGGCGATCGCCTGGCCCATCAGGAGCAGCTTCTCGGTGATGGTGGTCTTGCCCGCGTCGGGGTGGGAGATGATGGCGAAGGTACGGCGCTTCGCGACTTCGGCGGCCTGGGTGGTCATGAATTCGTGCCTGGGAGGATGCGGTGGCGGGCGGGGAGAGCCCGGAAAAGCGCGGAATTATACCTGAAACCGGGCGCCGGCCAGCCCGTGCCGACACCGCCCGGTCGGCTGGCCGGGCAGGGAACGTCGGGCGCTCATGCCGGTCTGTCAGGACGGGGGCGGGTGCGAGCAGCACTCGCTGCCGTGCGTTTCCCCGTTCGCCGGGCCGTTCGGAATTTCGAATGTTTTCGTTGCCGATACCGGATATTTGCGGGTTGGACCAAGGAGGGGGGACAAAGCGGCAATTTAGGGTTGATCTTGCCCCCCCTTGGTCCTAAAGTTCGCGGCCGAACGTCCATGCTGGAAACGATCCATCCGGCTCAAGTACTGACGACGAGACAGCAAGGTCAACCCGTGTCCCCGGTTGACCTTTTTTGCTTTCGGCGACATGCCTTGGGAAGTAGGCGAACCAAAGTGGGGAAACTGATCAGGCGTTCGTGTAACCCCTTTTTCCATCCTTTCCGCGTTTTGCCATTGGAGTCCGTGCATGTCGATCAAGATCGAAGACTACTACCCACCTGCCACCTTCCAGCGCATGAAGGCCTTCGCCGACAAGCAGGAAACCCCCTTCGTCGTCATCGACACCGAGACCATCGCCAACGCCTATAACGAGCTGGGCGACTGCTTCCCCTTCGCCCGCATCTACTACGCGGTGAAGGCCAACCCGGCGGTGGAGATCATCCGCCTGCTGCGCGACAAGGGTTCGAACTTCGACATCGCCTCGATCTACGAACTGGACAAGGTGCTGGCCGAAGGCGTCGGCGCCGAGCGCATCAGCTACGGCAACACCATCAAGAAGGCCAAGGACGTCCGCTACTTCTACGAGAAGGGCGTGCGCCTGTTCGCCACCGACTCCGAGGCCGACCTGCGCAACATCGCCAAGGCCGCGCCGGGCTCGAAGATCTACGTGCGCATCCTCACCGAGGGCACCGCGTCGGCCGACTGGCCGCTGTCGCGCAAGTTCGGCTGCCAGCCGGACATGGCCCTGGACCTGCTGATCCTCGCCCGCCAGCTGGGCCTGGTGCCCTACGGCGTGTCCTTCCACGTGGGCAGCCAGCAGCGCGACATCGACGTCTGGGACGCGGTGATCGCCAAGGTCAAGGTGATCTTCGAGCGCCTCAAGGAAGAGGACGGCATCGAGCTGAAGATGATCAACATGGGCGGCGGCTTCCCGGCCAACTACATCACCAAGACCAACAGCCTGCAGACCTACGCCGAGGAGATCATCCGCTTCCTCAAGGAGGACTTCGGCGAGGAGCTGCCGGAGATCATCCTCGAGCCGGGCCGCTCGCTGATCGCCAACGCCGGCATTCTGGTCAGCGAAGTGGTGCTGGTCTCGCGCAAGTCGCGCACCGCCGTGGAGCGCTGGGTGTACACCGACGTGGGCAAGTTCTCCGGCCTGATCGAGACCATGGACGAGGCCATCAAGTACCCGATCTGGACCGAGAAGAAGGGCGAGATGGAGGAGGTGGTGATCGCCGGCCCGACCTGCGACAGCGCCGACATCATGTACGAGAACTACAAGTACGGCCTGCCGCTCAACCTGGCCAGCGGCGATCGCCTGTACTGGCTGTCCACCGGCGCCTACACCACCAGCTACAGCGCCGTGGAATTCAACGGCTTCCCGCCGCTGAAGGCCTTCTATATATAAGATCCGCCTGCCCGCGAAACAACGCCGCGCTTGTCGCGGCGTTTTTCGTTGCAATTCCCGATGACCGAGGAGCGGACGCCATGCACCAGCCCCTGCCCACGCTGCAGCAGATCCCCGCGAGCATCGCCGCGGTCGCCGACTACGAGCCCTTCGCCCGCGAGCGGATGAGCGAGCAGGCCTGGGCCTACATGGCCGGCGGCGCGGCGGACGAGCTGACCCTGCGCGACAACTGCGCGGCCTTCCGGCGCCTGCGCCTGCGCAGTCGGGCGCTGCAGGACCTGACGGACGGCCATACCCGCCTGGAGCTGTTCGGCCAGCGCTTCGAGCAGCCGATCCTGCTGGCGCCGGTCGCCTACCAGAAGCTGCTCCACCCGGACGGCGAGCTGGCCACGGTGCTGGCGGCCTCGGCGGTGCGCGCCGGCATGGTGGTCAGCACCCAGGCCAGCGTGGCGCTGGAGGAGATCGCCCGCCAAGCGCAGACGCCCTTGTGGTTCCAGCTCTACGTGCAGCCCGACCGCGAGTTCACCCGCGAGCTGGTGCGGCGCGCCGAGGCGGCCGGCTACCAGGCGCTGGTGGTGACCGTGGATGCGCCGGTCAACGGCCTGCGCAACCGCGAGCAGCGCGCCGGCTTCGCGCTGCCGGCGGGCATCGAGGCGGTCAACCTGCGCGGCATGCGCACGCTGCCGCCGGCCGCCAGCCGGATCGGCGACAGCGTGCTGTTCGGCGGCCCGCTGCTGGCCGCCGCGCCGACCTGGCGGGATCTCGCCTGGCTGCGTTCGCTGACCCGCCTGCCGGTGCTGGTCAAGGGCGTGATGCACCCCGAGGACGCCCGCCGCGCGGTGGCCGAGGGGATCGACGGGATCATCGTTTCCAACCACGGCGGGCGCACCCTGGATACCCAGCCGGCGACCATCGAGGTGCTGGCGGAGATCGCCGGGGCCGTCGAGAGGCGGGTTCCGCTGCTGCTGGACGGCGGCATCCGTCGCGGCACCGACGTGTTCAAGGCTCTGGCCCTGGGCGCCAGCGCGGTGCTGGTGGGGCGGCCCTATGTCTTCGGCCTGGCCGCGGCGGGCGCGCCGGGGGTCTGCCACGTGGTGCAGCTGCTGCGCGCCGAGCTGGAGGTCGCCATGGCCCTGACCGGCTGCCGGACCCTGGCCGAGATAGGCCCGTCCCTGGTCGAGCGCTGAGCGCTACCCGGCCGACGCGGCTTCCAGCTCGGCGCGGCGCCGGGCGTAGGCCTCGGCGATATCGGCGATCTCCGCGACGGCGGCCCGCTGCAGTTCGTCGCAGGCCTTGCGCAGGAATTTCAGATGGCCGCGGGCGAGGGCTTCGCGCAGCCAGTGGCGGGCCTCGTCCCAGCGGCCCAGACCCATCAGCACCGTGGCGTAGCTGAACTGGCCGCGGAAGTCGCCGCCCTCGGCGGAGCGCCGGTAGCAGTCGAAGGCGGCCTGCGGGTCGGCGCGGACCACCCGGCCTTCCTCGTAGTAGCGGCCGGCCAGGTTCATCGACTTGGCGTGCCCCAGCCCGGCGGCGCGCCGGTACCAGGCGAAGGCCTGCTCCTCGTTGCGCGCCACCCCGCGGCCGGTGGCCAGCAGGTTGGCGTAGTTGTACATGCCCCAGTCGAGGCCGAGCTCGGCCGCCGTGCGGTAATGGCGGGCGGCGGCCGCTTCGTCGAGCGGACCGCCCCAGCCCAGTTCGCAGCAGCGCCCCAGCATGTTGCTGGCCATGGCGTGACCGCGCTGGGCGGCGATCTCGAACCAGTCGCGGGCCAGGGCCGCATCGCGCTGGATGCCGAGACCGTCCAGCAGGAGCTGGCCGAGCAGAGCCTGGGCTTCCAGCTCGCCGGCGCTCGCCGCGGCGAGAATCCAGCGTGCCGCCTGGCGCGGATCGTCGGCCAGGCTGCGGCCCAGTTGCGCGAGGTCGGGGGTTTCGCTGCGGCGGAGGATGAAGCTCATGGTCGTTCGCTCACACCTCGCCCCAGCGGCGCAACAGGTTGTGGTAGTTGCCGGTCAGCTGGACCAGCGCCGAGTGGTCGGGCACGTCGCGCGACAGGCTCTGGATCGCCTGGTCCATCTCGTACAGCAGGCTGCGCTGGGAGTCCTCGCGGACCAGGCTCTGGGTCCAGAAGAAGGAGGCGTAGCGCGCCCCGCGGGTGACCGGGGTGACCTGGTGGATGCTGGTGGCCGGGTAGAGCACCAGGTCGCCGGCCGGCAGCTTGACCCGCTGCGTGCCGTAGGTGTCCTGGATCACCAGCTCGCCGCCGTCGTACTCGTCCGGGTCGCTGAAGAACAGCGTGGAGGAGAGGTCGGTGCGCACCCGCTCGGCGGAACCGCGCACTTGGCGCACGGCGTTGTCGATGTGGAAGCCGAAGGTGCCGCCGTCCGTGTAGCAGTTGAACAGCGGCGGGTAGACCTTGTGCGGCAGCGCGGCGGACATGAATTGCGGGTTCTGCCAGAGGCGTTCGAGCATGGCGCCGGCGATCTCCCGCGCCAGCGGATCGTCCTCGGCCAGTTGCAGGTTGTGCTTGGTGCGCGCCGATTGATAGCCCGCGGTCGCCTTGCCGTCGAGCCACTGTGCCTGTTCCAGCGCCTGACGGATGCGCCGGACCTCGTCGCGGGAAAACACCCCCGGTATGTGTAGCAGCATGGCGCCTGATCTCCATCAATCGAGAATATATCTCAAATGGTATTTCCTTTTATTTGATGGGTAAATGGGGCGCGGACATAAAAAATTAACAATTCGCGTATGTAAAATTGTATCTGTTGCTTTCAAGAATCATTCTCGTCTAGAGTGCGCGCCATTCGATTCATCCGGGGAGTAAACACTTATGTCGCGTATCAACGAGCGCCCGACCGCCACGCCGCGCGTCCTGGCTTCCGCACTGGGAGTCATGACCGCCTTCAGCGCGGTCGACGGGGTGCGTGCCGAGGAGGCGGCACAGAAGAAGTCCAGCGGAAAGGAAACGGACAAGCAGGGGATCGTGTCGCTGGAGACGGACAGCGTCGTCGACCAGCGCGAGGGCGACTACAAGGTCGAGTCGGCGTCGAAGAAGTTCACCGCGCCGCTGCGCGAGACGCCCAAGTCGGTCACCATCATTTCCCAGCAGGTCATCGAGGACACCGGTTCGCTGAGCCTGGTCGACGCCCTGCGCACCACCTCCGGCATCACCTTCGGTGCCGGCGAGGGCGGCAACCCGGCGGGCGACCGGCCGATCATCCGCGGCTTCAACGCCGAGAGCGACACCTTCATCGACGGCCTGCGCGACGTCGCCTCGCAGACCCGCGAGATCTTCAACATCGAGCAGATCGAGGTGAGCAAGGGCCCCGGCTCGGCCTACACCGGCGCCGGCTCCACCGGCGGCAGCGTGAACATGATCACCAAGACCGCCAAGCGCAACAACTTCCTCGACCTCAGCCAGACTTTCGGCTCGGACCAGACCCGCCGCTCGACCCTGGACCTCAACCGGATGCTGACCGACCAGGTCGGCTTCCGCCTGAACCTGATGAAGCACGACGCCAACGTCGCCGGCCGCGAGGCGGTGGACGTCAGCCGCTGGGGCTTCGCGCCGACCATCACCTTCGGCTTCGACACCCCGACCCGCGCGACCCTTTCCTACTACCACGTGGAGGCCGACGACACCCCGGACTACGGCATTCCGATGAGCCCGTCCGGCATCGGCGTGAAACGCCGTCCGGTGGGCGACAAGGACGCTTTCTACGGCCTGACCGGGCGCGACTTCCGGGAAAGCACCACCGACTCCGGCACCTTCAAGATCGAGCACGACCTCAACGAGAACGTGACGATCTCCAACTCCTTCCGCCAGGTGCGCACCACCCTCGACTACATCGCCACCAACCCGGACGACTCGCGGGGCAACGTCAGCCGCGACCTGGTCTGGCGCTCGCCGAAGAGCCGCAACTCCACCTCGGAAGGCTGGGTCAACCAGACCGACATCCAGGCGAAGTTCAAGACCGGCTTCATCGAGCACACCATGGTGGGCGGTATCGAGGTCACCGACCAGGACGTGCACAACCGTCCCTATGCCTTCTACACCTCAAGCGGCGCCGCCATCTCCACCACGTCCAGCTGTAACGCCGCCTCGCAGGCCTCGGGCAACTGCACCGCGCTGAGCAGCCCCAACTACAAGGACGACTGGAACGGCTACTACAAGGACGGCCTGGCCTACACCGACACCGATACCCAGACCAAGTCCGCCTACCTGTTCGACACCCTCAAGTTCAACGAGAAGTGGTCGCTGAACCTCGGCCTGCGCTACGACGACTTCGAGACCACGTCCTCGGGCTACAGCAACACGCTGGGCAACTTCAAGTACGAGAACAACAACAACTTCTGGAGCCACCAGCTGGGCGTGGTGTTCAACCCGCTGCCCAACGGCAGCATCTACGTGGCCTGGTCGACCTCGCGCAACCCGGTCGGCGAGACTTCCGGCGAAGGTGCCGACAGCATTGGGGTCAACACCCAGGACCTCGAGCCGGAACGCAACCGCAACGTCGAGCTGGGCACCAAGTGGGAGTTCTTCGACGGCCGCCTGGCGCTGGACTCGGCGATCTTCAAGACCAAGAAGTCCAACGCGCGGGTCACCGACCAGGACGGCCGGACGCAGAACATGGGCGAGGTGGAAATCAAGGGTTTCGAGATCGGTGTCAGCGGCCGGGTCACCCCCGAATGGCAGGTCTTCGCCAACTACACCTACCTGGACAGCGAGATCGTCAACGGCGGCGTGGTGGACATCGACCCGAGCTCGGCCGTGGTGCGCGTCGACGGTGCCAACGACGGCAACGAGAACCCCAGCACGCCGGAGAACAGCTTCAGCTTCTGGAACACCTATCAGCTGTTCCCCTTCCTGACCGTCGGCGGGGGCGCCAACTACGTCGATTCGCGCTACGGCGACGCCGCCAACACGTCCCGGGTGTCCAGCTACTGGCGCTACGACGCGATGGCTAACCTGAAGGTGAGCAAGAACCTCGACATGCAGCTGAACATCCAGAACCTGACCGACAAGCGCTACTTCGATCAGGTCTACCCGACCCACATGGCCCACGTGGCGCCGGGACGCACCGTGCTGCTGGCCACCAACCTCCACTTCTGAAGAAGAGGCTGCGAAGCCGTCGAAGGCCGCCTGCGGGCGGCCTTCGCGTGTCTGCCGGTAGCCGGGTAAAAGTTGGGTAAATCCGGTTCGATGAAAAACGTTCTCGAATAGAATTCCTTCGCACTGTGCCATGCACGGCAATGCATAAAGCGGGCGACCGCATTCGATTCCAACCGTGCCGCCAGAGGCGGCACCGATCAGGTGACATCAGGTGGCGAAGAAGATCCTTTTCCAGCTGCACTGGCTGCTCGGCATCAGCGCCGGGCTGGTGCTCGCGGTCATGGGCGTGACCGGCGCGACCCTGTCCTACCAGGGCGAGCTGCTGCGCTTTCTCAATCCCGGGGTGATGACCGTCGAGGCGCGGTCGGGCGTCCAGGCGCTGAGTCCGGATGCGTTGCTCGAGCACCTGCGCAGCCAGGTGGGACAGCGCCAGGTGCTCGGGCTGACCCTGTCGAGCGCGCCGGAGGAGGCGGCCCAGGTGATCGTCAGCGGCGGCGGTCCGCGCGGCGAGACCCTCTACGCCGACCCCTACAGCGGCGATCTGCTCGGCGCGGCGCGCGGCCTGGGCTTCTTCCGCTTCATGATGCAGGTGCACCGCTGGCTGGCCATCGGCGACACCGGCAAGGCGATCACCGGCGCCTCGACCCTGATCCTGGTGTTCCTCTGCCTGTCCGGCCTCTACCTGCGCTGGCCGCGCCGGGCCGGCGACTGGCGCGCCTGGCTGACCCTCGACTGGTCGCGCAAGGGACGCGGTTTCCTCTGGAGCCTGCATGCGGTGGCCGGCACCTGGGTGTTGTTGCTCTACCTGCTGGCCGCGCTGACCGGCCTGAGCTGGTCCTACGACTGGTACCGCCAGGGCCTCTTCGCCCTGGCCGGCGAAGCCGCTCCGCAGCACGGCGGTCCCGGCGGGCGCCGCGGGCCGCCGCCGAGCGGCGAGCAGGCCCGGCCCGCAGCGTCGGCGATCAGCCTCGATCCGCTGTTCCAGGCCTTCCGTGGCGAGGTGGGCGACAGCTATCGGCAGGTCAACCTGACGCTGCCCGAGCGCCCCGGCCAGCCGCTGCAGGTCATGTATGTCGCGCCCGACGCCGACCATCCCCGGGCGATCAACCGCCTGAGCCTCGACGTCGCCAGCGGTGCGCCGCTCAAGCACGAGCGCTACGCGGACAAGAGCCTGCCCCAGCGGCTGCTCGCCAGCCTCTATCCGCTGCATACCGGCGAATATTTCGGCCATCCCGGCCGCGTGCTGATGCTGCTCGCCAGCCTGGGCATGCCGCTGTTCTTCGTCACCGGCTGGCAGCTCTATCTCGACCGCCGGCGCAGCCGCCGCGCCGCCCGCGAGGCGCAGCAGGCGCTGGCGGTTTCGGCCGGCGGCCAGCCGTGGCTGATCGGTTTCGCCAGTCAAAACGGCTTCGCCGAACGGCTGGCCTGGCAGGCCGCCAGCCAGTTGCAGGCGGGCGGTGCCGCGGTGCAGGTGCGTTCGCTGGCGCAGCTCGAGGTGAGCGAGCTGCGCGGCACCGAGCGCGCGCTGTTCGTGGTCAGCACCTTCGGCGACGGCGAGGCGCCGGACAGCGCGCGCGGCTTCGTGCGCCGGGTACTCGGCGGCGAGTGCGAGCTGAACCATCTGCAGTACGCCCTGCTCGGTCTCGGCGACAGCCAGTACCAGCGTTTCTGCGCCTTCGCCCGGCAGCTCGACCAGTGGCTGCAGCAGCAGGGCGCACGCCGGCTGTTCGCCCCGGTGGAGGTGGACAGCGGCGATGCCGCGGCCCTGCAAAGCTGGCGCGAGCAACTCGGCCGGCTGTCCGGCAGCGAGCCGCCGGCAGCGGAGGAGGAGGGCTTCGGCGAGTGGATGCTGCTGGCCCGCGAATGCCTCAACCCAAGCAGTGCGGCCGAGCCGATCTGGCGCCTGATCCTGCAGATTCCGCAGGGGCAGCGCTGGGAAGCCGGCGATCTGGTGGAGATCCGTCCGCCGCAGGCCGGTGCGTTGCCGCGTTGCTACTCGGTCGCCTCGCTGGTCGAAGATGGCGTGCTCGAGCTGCTGGTGCGCCGGCAGCGGCGCCCCGACGGCACGCTGGGATTGTGTTCGGGCTGGCTGTGCGAGCTGGCGCCGGGAGCCCGCGTGCCGCTGCGCCTGCGCGCCAACAGCGGCTTCCGCCTGCCGGCGGACGACCGGCCGCTGCTGCTGATCGGCAACGGCGCCGGCCTCGCCGGTCTGCGCGGCCTGCTGCGCGAGCGCATCCGCCGCGGGCAGAGCCACAACTGGCTGATCTTCGGCGAGCGCAGCGAAACCCACGACTTCCTCTGTCGCGACGAGTTGCTGGCCTGGCAGGCGGCCGGCCGGCTGGCCCGCCTCGACCTGGCCTTCTCCAGCGACGCAGGAAGCAAGATCTATGTGCAGGATCGCCTGCGCGAATCGGCCGACGCCCTGCGCAACTGGCTGGCCGAGGGCGCCGTCGTCTACCTGTGCGGCAGCCGGGGCATGGCGTCCGGCGTCGAAGCGGTGCTCATCGAGCTGCTCGGCAGCGCCGAAGTCGAGCGTCTGCGCGACGAGGGACGCTTCCGCCGCGATCTGTTCTGAGACAGGCTTGCGGCCGCCCGGTGGAGGCCGCAAGCTAGCGCCATGAATATTCCGACCCGCATCCTCCTCAACTGCGACATGGGCGAAAGCTTCGGCGCCTGGAAAATGGGCAACGACGCGCTCGCCATGCCGCTGATCGACCAGGCCAATCTCGCCTGCGGCTTCCACGCCGCCGACCCGCTGACCATGCAGCGCAGCGTGGCCCTGGCGGTGCGCCACGGGGCGCGCATCGGTGCGCATCCGGCCTATCCGGACCTGGCCGGCTTCGGCCGCCGCCATCTCGACTGCTCGCCCGACGAGGTGCGCGCCCAGGTGCTCTACCAGCTCGGCGCGCTGGACGCCTTCTGCCGCGCCGCCGGCACCCGCATCGACTACGTCAAGCCGCACGGCGCGCTGTACAACGATCTGGTGCGCGACGACGCGCTGCTCGGCGCCGTGCTGGAGGCCTGCGCGGCCTTCCGCCCGGGCCTGCCGCTGATGGTCCTGGCGCTGGCCGATAATGCCCGCGAGGTACGCCTGGCCGAGGCCGCCGGCGTGCCGCTGCTGTTCGAGGCCTTCGCCGACCGTGCCTACCTGTCCGACGGCCGGTTGGCGCCGCGCCGCCTGAGCGGAGCGGTGCACCAGGAGCCCGAGCGCATCCTCGCCCAGGCGCTGGCCATCGCCCGCGGCGAGCCCTTTCCGGACCTCGACGGCAAGCCGCTGCGCCTGCGCGCCGAGAGCCTCTGCGTGCACGGCGACAACGCCGAGTCGCTGGCCGTGCTGCGCCGTCTGCGCGCGGCCCTCGACGCCCTCTGATGCGCCTCGAACCGGCCGGTGCCGAGGCCCTGCTGCTGGTTCTGGCCGAGCGACCGGATGCCGATCTGCCGCTGCGCATCGCCGCCCTGGCCGAGCGTATCCAGCGCGAGCTGGGGACTTGGCTCGTCGACCTGGTGCCCGGCTGGACCACCCTGCTGCTGCATTACGACTTGCTGCGCACCGACCACCGGCAGCTCGGCAGACGCCTGCTGCCGCTGCTCGAGGACTGGTACGCCGAGCCGCCGCCGTCCGGCGTCGGCCGTCTGCACGAAATCCCCGTCTGGTACGCCGGCGAGGACCTGGCCGAGGTCGCCCGCGCCTGCGCGCTGAGCGAGGCCGAGGTGATCGCCCTGCACAGCGGCGCGGAATACCGGGTCGGCGCGATCGGCTTCGCGCCGGGTTTCGCCTACCTGGGCGAGCTGGACGCGCGGCTGGCCCTGCCGCGCCGGCGCACGCCGCGCACCCGGGTGCCGGCCGGCGCGCTGGCCATCGCCGAACGGCAGACCGCGGTCTACCCGCAGGCCTCGCCAGGCGGCTGGCACCTGATCGGCCTCTGTCCGCGGCGCCTGTTCGACGCCCGCGCCGAGCCGCCCTGTCCGCTGGCGGTGGGCGACCGGGTACGCTTCTTCGCCGTCGACGAGGCGACCTTCCGCGCCGAGGACAGCATGCCGTGACGGGCCTCGCGGTGATCCGTCCCGGTCCGCTCGGCCTGTTGCAGGATGCCGGCCGCGCCCGCTGGCAACACCTCGGCGTGTCCCCGGCAGGCCCGCTGGACATCCACGCGGCGGCCTGGGCCAACCGCCTGCTGGGCAACCGCTGGGGAACGCCGCTGGTCGAGATCGCCCTGGGTGGCATGGAACTGCAAAGCGCCGTCGATACCTGGGTGGCGGTCTGCGGCGCCGAGCTGGACATCCGGCTGGACGATGCGCCGCGGCCGAACTGGTCGCGCTTCGCCGTGCGCGCCGGGCAGCGCCTCTGCCTCGGTTTCGCCCGCAGCGGTCAGCGTGCCTACCTGGCGGTAGCGGGGGGCTTCGGTGCCGGGACGGTGCTGGGCAGCGTAGCCACCCAGACCCGCGAAGGCCTCGGCGGCCTGTACGGCGACGGCCAGCCCCTGTGCGCTGGAGACGTGCTGCCCTGCGTGCCGGCCAGCCTGCCCGGCGCAGCCAGCGTGCCCTGGTGCTTCGTGCCGGACTACCGGGCCGAGCCCCGCCTGCGGGTGATGCTCGGCGGCGATGCCGGGGACTTTTCCGTGGCCGAGCGCCGGCGCTTCTTCGCCCAGCCCTGGCGCCTCAGCCCGCAGTCCGACCGCATGGGTGCGCGCCTTTCCGGCGAGCCGTTGCGGGCGCCGGCGCGGCAGTGGTCGCTGGGAGTGACCACCGGCGCCATCCAGGTGCCGCCGGACGGCCAGCCGATCGTGCTGATGGCCGACCGGCAGACCATGGGCGGCTATCCGATCCTCGGCTGGGTGCATCCGCTGGACCTGGGGCTGCTGGCGCAGTGTCCGGCGCACCGGACGGTGCGCTTCGAGCGGGTGGCGGTGGAGGCGGTGCAGGGGGAGGTGCGGGAGTTTTATCGGTTCTTCGGGCGCTGAGCGCTTGAGGGACACAAGCCTGGTTTTCTCTTGCCAGACCTTCATGCTCAATCGCGACGCTTTCCTCGGCCCGAACTACAGATTTCGCCTTGCACGGCGACTCACTTTTTTCAGTCGCGAAAAAAGTAAGCAAAAACGCTTGCCCCTGTCATTCGGCCCCGCCTGCGGCGGGGTTCCCTCCCTCCGTCGTCGCTCCAGGGGCTCGCTACGAAGGGCCATCCATGGCCCTCGCAGCTCTCGCGGCATCCATGCCGCTCGACCCCTTGCGCAACGACTTCGCTCGGCCTCCTGAAAGGGGCGTTCGGCGCTGCCTGATGGCTTGGGCGTCAAAGCCGAGGCGGAGCCCTCCAGCTTTTCTCTCGACTGTCTGCCAACTCCCCGGCCCCGTACAGGAGGCCGAGCGCAGGCGCTGCGGAGGGGGATGCGAGGCAGGACGCCGAGCAAGGCACGAAGCGACAGGGACGTCCCTTCGTGGCGTGCCCTCGGAGCAGTGCCGGAGCGAGGGCAGTCTGGCCGCGAAGCGGTCAGACCCGGATGTCGGGTGCCCTTCTTCTTTGGTTCCTTTCTTCTTGGGCAAGCAAGAAGAAAGGAACTCGCCGTGCAAGGCGAAACCTGTCGGTTGCGCCGAGGAAAGCGCATCGTCATTGCCCCTTGGGTCAGGCCCAAGTCGACAAATGCGTAAGCTTCACACGAACCGCTCCGCATAGTGACAAGCCACCTCCCGCCCATCCACCTCCCGCAGCGCCGGCACCTCGCCCCGACAGCGCTCCGTCGCATACGGGCAGCGCGGATGGAACACGCACCCTGTCGGCGGCTCCAGCGGGTTGGGCGGCTCGCCGGCGAGGCGGACGCGCTGGCGGCCCGGCTCGGGATGCAGGCTCGGCGTGGCGGCGAGCAGCGCCTGGGTGTAGGGGTGCAGTGGCTTTTGGTAGATCCGTTCGGCGGGGCCGAGCTCCATGGGCCGGCCGAGGTACATCACCAGCAGGCGGTCGGCGACGTGGCGCACCACCGCCAGGTTGTGGGAGATGAACACATAGGCGGTGCCGAATCGCTGCTGCAACTCCAGGAACAGGTTGAGCACCTGAGCCTGCACCGATACGTCGAGCGCCGAGGTCGGCTCGTCGGCGACCAGTACCTTGGGGCGCAGGATCATCGCCCGGGCGATGGCGATGCGCTGGCGCTGGCCGCCGGAGAACATGTGCGGATAACGCGCAGAGTGCTCGGCGCGCAGGCCGACCCGCTCGAGCATCGCCAGCACCCGGGCGCGGCGCTCGGCGCCGGAAAGGTCGGTGTTGATGGCCAGCGGTTCGGCCAGCTGGTCGCCGATCCGCCGCCGCGGGTTGAGCGAGGCGTAGGGATTCTGGAAGACCATCTGCACGTCGCGGCGCAGCAGCCGGTGATCGGTGCCGGCGACGTCCCGGCCGGCGATCTGCAGCGAGCCGGCGGTCGGTGCCTCGATCAGGGTCAGGGCGCGGGCCAGGGTCGACTTGCCGCAGCCGGACTCGCCGACCACCGCCAGGGTCTCGCCGGCCTCGAGCGCGAAGGACAGGCCGTTCAGCGCCTGGACGCGGGCGGCGGGGCGGAACAGGCCGCGGGAGACGCGGTAGTGACGGGTCAGGTCGCGGGCGATCAGCACCGGGCTCATGGGCTCTCCTGGTTGCGCGGGTGATAGCAGCGCGCCTGGCTCTGGCGCTTGCTTTCCAATGGCGGTCGAAGGGCGCGGCAATCGTCCTGCACGTAGGGGCAGCGCGGCGCCAGCAGGCAACCCGTCGGGCGATCGTGGCGGCCGGGAACGCTGCCCGGCAGGCCGCGCAGCGGACGGCGTGCCTGGCCGGCTTCCGGCAGTGCGGCGAGCAGCGCCTCGGTATAGGGATGCGCCGGGGCGTCGAACAGCCCGGGCAGGGTGCCGACCTCGACCGCCTGGCCGGCGTACATCACGTAGACCCGGCGGGCGCATTCGGCGACCACGGCGAGGTCGTGGCTGATCAGCAGCAGGGCCATGCCGCGCTCGCGCTGCAGGTTGAGCAGCAGTTCGAGGATCTGCGCCTGGATGGTCACGTCGAGGGCGGTGGTCGGCTCGTCGGCGATCAGCAGGCGCGGTTCGGCGGCGATCGCCAGGGCAATGGCCACGCGCTGGGCCATGCCGCCGGAGAGCTGGTGCGGGTAGGCGTCCAGACGGCTGGCGGCGGCCGGGATCTCCACCTGCTCGAGCAGCTCCAGGGCGCGCCGGCGGGCAGCACCGCCGCGCAGGCCGAGGTGCCGGTGCAGCACTTCCTCGAGCTGGAAGCCAATCTGGTAGCTCGGGTCGAGGGCGGCCAGCGGGTCCTGGAAGACCATCGCCAGTTCCTTGCCGAGCAGCCGGCGCCGCTGGCGCTCCTTGAGAGCGAGCAGGTCGTGGCCGGCGAACCGCAGGCGCTCGGCAGCGACCCGGCCGGGCGGATCGATCAGGCCGAGCAAAGCGAGCATGGCCTGCGACTTGCCGGAGCCGGACTCGCCGACGATGGCCAGCACCTCGCCGGCCTCCAGGCGCAGGTCGAGGCCGTCCACCACCGGCGGGGCGTCGGCGGGGCCGTAGCGCACGCTGAGGTTGTCGATTTCCAGCAGGCTCATGGCGTGCTCCTCAGTCCGGGTTCTTCAGTTTCGGGTCCAGCGCGTCGCGCAGGCCGTCGCCGACCAGGTTGATCGCCAGCACGGTCGAGAGGATGGCCAGGCCCGGCAGGGTCACCACCCACCAGGCGCGTTCGATGTAGTCGCGCGCCGAGGCCAGCATGCTGCCCCATTCGGGCGTCGGCGGCTGCACGCCGAGGCCGAGGAAGCCCAGCGCGGCGGCCTCCAGGATGGCCGCGGAAAAGCCCAGGGTGGCCTGGACGATCAGGGGCGCCAGGCAGTTCGGCAGCACCGCGACGAACATCAGGCGCAGGCGCCCGGCGCCGGCCATCTTCGCGGCGGTGACGTAGTCGCGGTGGAGCTCGCCGAGCACCGCGGCGCGGGTCAGGCGCACGTAGGCGGGCAGCGCGACGATGGCGATCGCCAGCACGGTATTGAGCAGCCCCGGGCCGAGCACGGCGACCACCGCCACCGCCAGCAGCAGAGCGGGCAGCGCCAGCATGACGTCCATCAGGCGCATGATCGCGGGGCCGAGCAGGCGCGGAAAGAAGCCGGCGCAGAGCCCGAGCAGCACGCCGGGCGCGAGCGACAGCGCCACCGAGGCCAGGCCGATCGAGAGCGACAGACGCGCCCCATGGATCAGCCGCGAGAGCAGGTCGCGGCCCAGCTCGTCGGTGCCGAGCAAGAAGCGGGCTTGTCCGCCTTCCAGCCAGGCCGGCGGAGCGAGCAGGAAGTCGCGGTGCTGGGCGGCAGGATCGAAGGGCGCGAGCCAGGGGGCCAGCAGCGCACAGGCGGCGAGCAGGGCGAGGAACAGCAGGGCGACGAGGGCGCCGCGGTTGCGTGCGAAGGCCCGGCAGAATTCGGCGAAGGGCGAGGACCAGGCCGGTTCGGCGGCGAGGGGAAGGGGTGTGTTCATCGGTCAGCCTTGAATGATTGAGCGTTCCCGCGCGCCGGCGCCCGCGCGGTCGATCGGGGAGGGCTCAGCGCCCATGGCGGATGCGCGGGTCGGCCAGGCCATAGAGGATGTCCACGGCAACGTTGACCAGGACGACCAGCACGGCGATCAGCAGGATGCCGTTCTGCACCACCGGGTAGTCGCGGGCGCCGATCGCCTCGATCAGCCACTTGCCGATGCCCGGCCAGGAGAACAGGGTCTCGGTGAGCACCGCACCGGACAGCAGCGAGCCGACCTGCAGACCGAACACCGTAAGCACCGGGAGCAGGGCGTTGCGCAGGGCGTGCACGAACACCAGTCGCGCCGGCGACAGGCCGCGGGCGCGGGCGGCGCGCATGTAGTCCTCGCGCAGCACCTCGAGCATCGCCGAGCGGGTCATGCGGGCGATCACCGCCAGCGGGATGGTGCCGAGCACGATGGCCGGCAGGATCAGGTGGCGCAGGGCGTCGAGAAAGGCGCCCTGTTCGTCGCTGAGCAGGGTGTCGATCAGCATGAAGCCGGTCACCGGCTCAACGTCGTAGAGCAGGTCGAGGCGCCCGGAAACCGGCGTCCAGCCGAGTTCCACGGAGAAGAACATGATCAGGATCAGCGCCCACCAGAAGATCGGCATCGAGTAGCCGGTCAGCGCCAGGCCCATGGTGCCGTGGTCGAGAACCGAGCCGCGCCTCAGCGCCGCGAGGGTGCCGGCGAGCAGGCCGAGCACTCCGGCCAGCAGGAGAGCGGCGAGGGCCAGCTCGACGGTGGCCGGAAACAGGCTGGCGAACTCGCTCCAGACGCTCTCGTGGGTGCGCAGCGACTGGCCGAGATCGCCCCGCGCCAGCTGGCTGAGGTAACTCAGGTACTGCTCGTGCAGCGGGCGGTCGAGGCCGAGCCGCTGCATGGCCTCGGCGTGGGCCTGCGGATCGAGACGCCGCTCGCCCATCATCACCTCCACTGGGTCGCCGGGGATCAGGCGGATCAGGGCGAAGGTCAGCAGGGTCACGCCGAGGAAGGTGGGAATCAGCAGGCCGAGGCGGCGGGCGAGAAAGGACAGCATGCGCGGGGCTCACTCCGGGGCGCTGGCCGGGGTGCGACGCACCCCGGCGAAGTTGTTGGTGCCCAGTGGGCTGATCACGAAGCCCTCGACGTCGCGGCGCACGGCGGCGAACTCGCGGGGATGGGCCAGGGGAATCCACGGCGCCCGTTCGTGGAAGATCGCCAGGGCCTGGCGGTAGAGCGCGGCGCGCTGCGCCTGGTCGGTAGCGCGGCGGGCTTCGCGCAGCAGAGCGTCGAAGCGCTGGTCGCACCAGCCGGCCTGGTTCTCGCCGGAGGCGGCCGCGGCGCAGGACAGGTTGGGGGTGAGGAAGTTGTCCGGATCGCCGTTGTCGCCGGCCCAGCCCATGAACACCAAGTCGTGTTCGCCGTTCTTCGCCCGCTTGATCAGCTCGCCCCATTCCAGCACGCGGATCTCGGCCTGGATGCCGACGGCGGCCAGGTCGGCCTGCAGCAGCTGGGCGCCGATGCCGGGATTGGGATTGGTCGGCCCGCCGCCGGCGCGGGTCCAGATGCTCAGCTTCAGGCCTTGCGCGTGCCCGGCTTCGGCCAGCAGGGCGCGGGCCCGCGCCGGGTCGTGGGGCCAGCCGGCGAGCGCCGGGTCCGAACCCCACAGGTTCGGCGGGTAGGGGGCCACCGCCGGGCTGGCGCCGCCCTCGCCGTACTGGGCGCGCAGGTAGGCCGTCTTGTCGACGGCGAGATTGAGCGCCTGGCGCACCCGCACGTCGTCGAGCGGCGGGTGGCGGGTGTTGATGCCGATGTAGGCGACCAGCAGCGGCTCGTCCTCCAGCACGGCGATGCGCGAATCCCGACGCAGGCCGGGCAGGTCCACCGGGCGCGGATAGAGAGCGATCTGGCAGTCGCCGGCCTTGAGCTTCTGCACCCGTACGTTGGGTTCGGGCGTGATGGCGAAGATCAGCCGCTCGATGGCCGGCGCGCCGTCCCAGTAGTCGGGATTGCGCCGGAAACGCACCTGGGCGTCCTTCTCGTAGCGCTCGAAGATGAAGGGCCCCGTGCCCACCGGCTGGCTGTTGAGGCGTTCCGGGGTGCCGGCCGCCAGCAGCCGGTCGGCGTACTCGGCCGGATAGATGGAGGCGAAGCCCATCGCCAGATTGGCCAGGAAGGGCGCTTCCGGGTGGCGCAGGACGAAGCGCACCCGGTGGTCGTCGAGCCGCTCGATGCGTTCTATCAGCTCGCCCACGGCCATCGACTCGGCATAGGGGAAGCCGCGCGGCGACAGCCTGTGCCAGGGGTGACCGGGGTCGATCTGGCGCCGGAAGCTCCAGAGCACGTCGTCGGCGTTGAACTCCCGGCTTGGGACGAACCAGGGCGTGCGCTGGAAGCGCACGCCGCGGCGCAGCTGGAAGGTGTATTCGCGGCCGTCGGCGGACACCTCCCAGCGCTCGGCGAGGGCGGGCAGCAGCTCGGTGCCGCCGGGGGCGAAGCGCAGCAGACGGTCGAATACCGTCTCCGCCGAGGCGTCGGCGCTGACGGCGGCGGTGTACTGGACGATGTCGAAGCCTTCCGGACTGCCTTCGGTGCACACCACCAGGCTGCTCGGCGCAGCCTGGACGGCGCCGGCGAACAGGCCGGCGAGCAGGAGGGCGGTCGGGCGTCGGGACATGGGGCGGTCCGCCCGGCGGGTTCGGGACGTCATGCTGGACTGTGCCTCAGGGCATCTGCACCTCGATCACGCCGTCGGCGCCGACGCTCACCTGGCTGCTGCCGGCCTCGATTTCCGGCGCCGGCATGCCGGCCGCGCGATCCATGCTCTTCATCATCGCGACGCGGGGGGCGGGCGGCGGAACCAGTCCGGCGCTGCTCAGGTTCAGGCTGACCAGCTTGTAGCCGCTGCCGCCGAGCGCCCGGGTGGCGAGCTGGGCGCGCTCGCCGAAGGCCTTCACGGCATCCTGCAGCAATTCGTCCTCGCTCTTCTTGCGCGTCGCCTCGGCGATGGCGAAGCGCATGTCGGCGATCTTCAGCTCGCCCAGCAGGTCGGCGCTCAGCCGGGAGAGGGCGGCGAAATCGGCGCTTTCCAGACGCAGCTCGGCGCGCTCGCGCCAGGCGACGATCCGCCGTCCCTGGTCGTCGTAGACCGGATAGCTGCTGCGGTTGCCGAGGCTGACCTTCACGCCCGCCACCTGACGGGCCCGTTCCAGCGCGGCGTTCAGGATGCGGGTGGTGTCGCCGGCCAGCTGGCCCGGGTCCTTGTGCTGGGTTTCGCTGTAGAGGGTCATCAGCATCAGGTCGTGGGGGATCTCCCGGCTCGCCTCGGCGTGCAGGGCGACTTGGTTGTAGCTCGGCGCTTCCTCGGCCAGTGCCGGCAGGCTGCTCAGGGCGGCGAGGACGAGGGGCGTGGCGAGGCGGAAAAGGCGGGGCATGGAAAGTCCTTGTGTAAGTCGGAGGCGGGTCCGCTGGATGATTGGTGCCAGACTCTAACGACGTAGTCCAGTTTTTGCTGCCCTGCCTGCGTCCGGTTGCCGCATTCGGGCCGGTCGGTGGCCGGCTTTTGGGTATACTGGCCGGCGCTCCTGAGCCGGAATGATTTAGCCATGCTCGCACCCGTTCAAATGCTGTCGGCCAGCCGCCACAATCTTCGCCGGCTCATCCTGATCCGCGTCCTCGTGCTGGCCGCCCAGGCCGGCTCGGTCGGACTCGCCTATCTCACCGATCTGCTGTCGCTGCCCTGGCTGGCGCTCGCTTTCACCCTCAGCCTGTCGGCGATGCTCTGCCTGGGCACCGCCCTGCGCCTGAACATGTCGTGGCCGGTGACCGACCTGGAATACGCCGGCCATCTGGCCTGCGACCTGATCATCCACAGCCTGCTGCTGTATTTCACCGGTGGCCCGACCAACCCCTTCGTCTCCTATTACCTGGTGCCGCTGACCATCGCCGCAGCGACCCTGCCCAGGCGGCATACGGTGATGCTTGCCGGCCTGGCGTTCGTGGCCTACACCCTGCTGGTCTTCTGGTACAACCCGACCACCCTGCCGCCGGAGCATCGCGTCACTCTGCTGATCTATGGCATGTGGCTGAGCTTCGCCCTGGCGGCGGCGCTGATCACCTTTTTCGTCGGCCGGATGGCCGGCGAACTGCGCCGCCAGGAGGAGTTTCAGGCGACGCGTCGCGAGGAGAGCATGCGCGACCAGCAGCTGCTGGCGGTGGCCACCCAGGCGGCCGGGGCGGCCCACGAGCTGGGCACGCCGCTGGCGACCATGAGCGTGCTGATCACCGAGCTGCGCCAGGAGCACGACGATCCGCTGCTGCAGGAGGATCTGGCGGTGCTGCAGGAGCAGGTGAAGCTGTGCAAGGACACCCTGCAGCAACTGGTGCGCGCCGCCGAGGCCGAGCGCATGCAGTCGGTCCAGGAGCAGAGCGCGGCAGCCTGGCTGGAAACCACGCTCAACCGTTGGCACCTGATGCGTCCGGAGGCCAGCTACCGTTACGAGATCCTCGGCACGGGCTCGATGCCGCGACTGGCGCCGGCGCCGGATCTGACCCAGTCGCTGCTCAACCTGCTCAACAACGCCGCCGACGCCTGTCCGGACGATCTGGACATCTGTCTCGACTGGGATGTCGAGGAGCTGTGCATCAGCATCCACAACCATGGCGAGGGCGTGCCGCTGGCGATCGCCGAGCAACTGGGCAAGCCTTTCTTTACCACCAAGGGCAAGGGCTTCGGCCTCGGCCTGTTCCTGAGCCAGGCCAGCGTAACCCGCGCCGGCGGTTCGGTGAAACTCTACAATCACGAGGAGGGCGGCACGCTGACCGAGCTGCGGCTGCCGCGCCTGGGTCCGGGAGACTACTATGAGTGAGCATCCGATCGAGGGAGAAGAGCAGCAGCCACACCTGCTGCTGGTGGACGACGACACGACCTTCACCCGGGTCATGATGCGGGCCATGACCCGCCGCGGTTTCCGGGTGAGCTGCGCAAGTTCGGCGGAGGAAGGGCTGGAGCTGGCGACCCAGGACGTGCCCGACTACGCCGTGCTCGACCTCAAGATGGAGGGCGACTCGGGGCTGGTGCTGCTGCCCAAGCTGCTCGAGCTGGACAGCGAGATGCGCGTGCTGATCCTCACCGGCTATTCGAGCATCGCCACCGCCGTGGAGGCGATCAAGCGCGGTGCCTGCAACTACCTGTGCAAGCCGGCCGACGCCGACGACGTGCTCACCGCGCTGCTCTCCGAGCACGTCGACCTGAACAGCCTGGTGCCGGACAACCCGATGTCGGTGGACCGTCTGCAGTGGGAGCACATCCAGCGCGTGCTCACCGAGAACGACGGCAACATCTCCGCCACCGCCCGCGCCTTGGGTATGCACCGGCGCACTCTGCAGCGCAAGCTGCAGAAGCGTCCGGTCCGTCGTTGAGGCGGCTGCGGTTTCCCCGGCCTGCCCGCAGGCCGGGCAGGTTGCGGCGGCATCCCGGGCGGCGATGCCGGCCGTCGCCGGTCGGGGCCTACCTCCTGTCTTCCGGCGGGGGGATATGCGGTTATGATAGGCACCTATCGTTCCCGGACTCTCCCCATGCTCGCGCTGTTCTCGCAAACCCTGGCCATCACCGCGCCGGTGTTCGCCATGCTGTTTCTCGGCGTCTTGCTGCGGCGTCTCGGCTGGATCGACGTTGCCTTCATCAACACGGCCTCGGAGCTGGTGTTCAAGGGCACCATGCCGACCATGCTGTTCCTCTCGATCCTCCACGCGGATCTGGAGACGGCGCTGCAACCGGCGCTGCTCGGCTATTTCGCCCTGGCTTCCGTCGCCGGCTTTCTGGTCGCCTGGGCCTGGTCGCTGTGGCGCTGCCCGCGTGCCGACCGCGGCGTTTACGTGCAGGGAGCATTTCGCGGCAACAACGGTATCGTCGGCCTGGCCCTGGCCACCAGCCTGTACGGCGACTACGGCCTGTCCCTCGGCGGGGTGCTGGCCGGTGCGGTGATCCTGGTCTACAACACGCTCGCGTCGGTGGTGCTGGCCTTCTACAGCCCGCAGGCCAAGACCGATCCCTGGAGCATCATCAAGAGCATTCTCGGCAACCCGCTGATCATCGGCGTACTGCTGGCGCTGCCGTTCGCCTACTGGCATGTCCGCCTGCCGGCCTGGCTGCTCACCTCCGGCGACTACTTCGCGCAGATGACCATGCCGCTGGCGCTGATCTGCATCGGCGGCACCATTTCCCTCGCGGCGCTGCGCGAGAGCGGCAGCATGGCGATCAGCGCCAGTCTGCTGAAGATGGTCTGGCTGCCCCTGCTGGGCACCCTGGGTGCCTGGCTGTGCGGCTTCCGCGGCGCCGAGCTGGGCGTCCTCTACCTGTACTTCGCCAGCCCGACCGCCGCGGCCAGCTTCGTCATGGCCAAGGCGGTGGGCGGCAATCATCAGCTGGCGGGGGGGATCGTGGTGATCACCACGCTGCTGGCCGCGGTGACCACCAACATCGGTATCTTCGTCCTGCAGTGGCTCGGCTGGATCTGAGGGCTGCGGTCAATCCTGCCGGCGCCAGGCGCGGGCGGCGATGACCAGCAGGGTTAGGGCGGTCAGCGGCAGGGCATACCAAGCCAGGGCGTCGTGCAGCGGGGCGGTGGCGGGACGCCGCTGGCGAACAGCACCTGGTAGGCGCCGTAGGCCAGGTAATAGCCGAAAAACAGCAGTCCTTCCCAGCGATCGATGCGGTAGCCGGTGAAGAAGATCGGCAGACAGGCCAGCGCCGTTGCGACCATCGCCGGGTAGTCGAAGGCCAGGGCGTTGGGCGACACGTCGAGCGGGGCGGGCGCGACCAGCACGCTCAGGCCGAGCACGGCGAGCAGGTTGAAGATGTTGCTGCCGACGATATTGCCCACGGCGATATCGCGCTCGCCCTTGAGGGCGGCCAACACCGAGACGGCCAGCTCCGGCAGCGAAGTGCCGGCGGCGACGATGGTCAGGCCGGCCATCAGTTCCGACAGGCCGAGGGCGCGGGCCAGACTCGTCGCGGCGTCGACCAGCAGGCCAGCCCCCCAGACCAGCAGGGCCGGGCCGAGGATGACGAACGCCAGGTGGCCGAGCAGGACGAGGCGTCCCTCGCTCCTTTCGCCATAGGCCACGTCGAACGCGCGGCTTTCGTCGTTGCTCCTGGCGTTCAGGCCGCTACGCACCTGAAAAGCGGCATAGGCGAGGATGCCGGCGAGCAGCAGGGCTCCGTCCAGGCGGTCGTAGCTGTGGTCGACGGCCAGCAGCCAGGCCAGCAGGCTGACGCCGATCATGATGGGAAGGTCGAGACGGATCAGCCGGCGCGAGACCCGCAGGGGAGCGACCAGGGCGGACAGGCCGAGGATCACCAGCACGTTGAAGATGTTGCAGCCGAGGATGTTGCCCAGGGCGATGTCGCCCTGGCCGCCGCTGGCCGACTGGAGGCTGACCGCCATTTCCGGAGCGCTGCTGGCGAAGGCGGCCACGGTCAGGCCGATGATCAGCGGCGGGACGCCGAAGCGCGTGGCCAGGCGCGCGGCACCATGGCCCAGGAGCTCGGCGCCGGCGACCAGCAGAGCCAGGCCGGCGATCAGGCCGGCGATGGTCGTCAGAGGCATCTTTTTTCCGCGAGGCGTCCTTTCCGCTCAGTCGTCTAGCAGCTCCAGGCGCACCAGGGCCACGCCGGCATTCAGCATTTCCAGCTGGCGGGCGGCCTTGTAGGACAGGTCGATGATCCGGCCGCGGGTGCGCGGGCCGCGGTCATTGATGCGCACCACCACGCTGCGGCGCGTGCGCAGGCTGGTCACCCGCACCCGGCTGCCGAGCGGCAGGCTGCGGTGCGCGGCGGTGAGCGTATTGCGGTCCACCGGTTCGCCGCTGGCGGTGCGTTTGCCGTGATGATGGGCGGCATAGTGGGAAGCCATGCCCTCGGCGCTGTAGCGAGCGGCTTCGAGCGGCGCCGAGGGGTAGCCGGCGAGCAGGGCGAGGAGGAGGGCGAGTGGCAGTGTTCGCAGCATGAGAGGCTCCGGAAAGTGCAACGCCGGGTGACCCCGGCGTTGTCGCTGGCTCAGCCTTCGAGCTTCTTCTTCAGCAGTTCGTTCACCTGGCCGGGGTTGGCCTTGCCCTTGGAGGCCTTCATCGCCTGGCCGACGAAGAAGCCGAACATCTTGGCGCGCTTGGCTTCGTCGGCGGCGCGGTACTGTTCGACCTGGGCGGTGTTGGCGGCCAGCACCTCGTCGAGCATGGCCTCGATGGCCCCGCTGTCGGTGACCTGCTTGAGGCCCTTGTGCTCGATGATCGCGTCGGCGCTGATGCCTTCGCCGGCGGCCAGGGCTTCGAAGACCATCTTGGCGATCTTGCCGGAGATGGTGTTGTCCTGGAGGCGCTGGATCAGCCCGCCGAGCTGTGCGGCGGACACCGGCGACTGTTCGATTTCCAGGTTGTCCTTGTTGAGCAGGCTGGACAGCTCGCCCATCACCCAGTTGGCCGCCAGCTTGGCATCGCTGCAGACCGCGAAAACCGCTTCGAAGTACTCGGCCATCTCGCGGCTGGCCGACAGCACGCTGGCGTCGTAGGCGGACAGGCCGTACTGGCTCTCGAAGCGCGCGCGCTTCTCGTTGGGCAGCTCCGGCAGGCTCTCGCGCACAGCCTCGAGGAAGCTGTCCTCCAGCACCACCGGCAGCAGGTCGGGACAGGGGAAGTAGCGGTAGTCGTTGGCCTCCTCCTTGCCGCGCATGGAGCGCGTCTCGTCCTTGTTCGGGTCGTACAGGCGGGTTTCCTGAACCACCTTGCCACCGTCCTCGATCAGCTCGATCTGCCGTTGGATCTCGTGGTTGATCGCCTTCTCGATGAAGCGGAAGGAGTTGACGTTCTTGATTTCGGCGCGCGTGCCGAAGGCTTCCTGGCCCTTGGGGCGTACCGAGACGTTGCAGTCGCAGCGCAGCGAGCCCTCGGCCATGTTGCCGTCGCAGATGCCGAGGTAGCGGACCAGCGCGTGGATCGCCTTGACGTAGGCGACCGCCTCCTTGGCCGAGCGGATGTCCGGTTCGGAGACGATCTCCAGCAGCGGCGTGCCGGCGCGGTTGAGGTCGATGCCGGTCATGCCGTGGAAGTCTTCGTGCAGGCTCTTGCCCGCGTCCTCCTCCAGGTGCGCGCGGGTGATGCCGACGCGCTTGACGGTGCCGTCCTCCAGGGTGATGTCCAGATGGCCCTTGCCGACGATGGGCTTGTCCATCTGGCTGGTCTGGTAGCCCTTGGGCAGGTCCGGATAGAAGTAGTTCTTGCGGGCGAAGACGTTGGTGCGGCCGATCTCCGCCTCGATGGCCAGGCCGAACCTTACCGCCATGCGCACCGCCTCCTCGTTGAGCACCGGCAGGGTGCCGGGCATGCCGAGGTCGACCAGGCTGGCCTGGGTGTTGGGCTCGGCGCCGAAGCTGGTGGCGCTGCCGGAGAAGATCTTCGAGCGGGTGGCGAGCTGTGCGTGGATTTCCAGCCCGATCACGGTTTCCCATTGCATGTGCGTATTCCTCAGAAGCCTTCCGGTGCCCGCTGGTGCCAGTCGGTCGCCTGCTGGTACTGGTGGGCGACGTTGAGCAGGCGGCCTTCCTGGAAGTAGGGCGCGAGCAGCTGCACGCCCACCGGCAGGCCGTCGACGAAGCCGGCCGGCATGGACAGGCCGGGAATGCCGGCGAGGTTGGCGGTGATGGTGTAGATGTCCTCAAGGTAGGCGGCGACCGGGTCGTCGCCCTTCTCGCCGAGCTTCCACGCCGGGTTCGGAGTGGTCGGGCCGAGGATCAGGTCCACTTCCTGGAAGGCGCCGATGAAGTCGCTGCGGATCAGCCGGCGGATCTTCTGCGCCTTGAGGTAGTAGGCGTCGTAGTAGCCGGCGGAGAGGGCGTAGGTGCCGACCATGATGCGGCGCTTCACTTCCGCGCCGAAGCCCTCGCCGCGCGAGCGCTTGTACAGGTCCTCGAGGTTCTGCGGATTCTCGCAGCGGTAGCCGAAGCGCACGCCGTCGAAGCGCGACAGGTTCGAGGAGGCTTCGGCCGGGGCGATCACGTAGTAGGCAGGGATCGCATGCTGCATGTTCGGCAGGCCGATCTCCTTGACCGTGGCGCCGAGCTTCTTCAGCTCCTCGACGCAGGCCATCACCGCATCGGACAGGCGCGGATCGAGGCCGGCGCCGAAGTATTCGCGCGGCAGACCGATGCGCAGACCGGCCAGCGGCTGGTTCAGCGCGGCCAGGTAGTCGTCCACCGGCTGATCTACGCAGGTGGAGTCCTTCGGGTCGAAGCCGGCCATGGTGCCGAGCAGCAGAGCGCAGTCCTCGGCGGTGCGGGCGATCGGGCCGCCCTGGTCGAGGCTGGAGGCGTAGGCGATCATGCCCCAGCGCGACACCCGGCCGTAGGTGGGCTTGAGGCCGGTGAGGTTGGTCAGCGCCGCCGGCTGGCGGATCGAGCCGCCGGTGTCGCTGCCGGTGGCCGCCGGGACCAGGCGCGCTGCCACCGCGGCGGCGGAGCCGCCGCTGGAACCGCCGGGCACGCATTCGGTGTTCCAGGGGTTCCTCACCGGGCCGTAGTGGCTGGATTCGTTGGCCGAACCCATGGCGAACTCGTCCATGTTCAGCTTGCCGAGGCTCACGCAGCCGGCGGCGGCGAGTTTCTCCACCACGGTAGCATCGTAGGGGGCGACGAAGTTGTCGAGGATCTTCGAGGCGCAGCTGGTGCGTACGCCCTGGGTGCAGAACAGATCCTTGTGGGCGATCGGTGCGCCGAGCAAGGCACCGTTCTCGCCGGCGGCACGACGGGCGTCGGCGGCGCGTGCCTGTTCCAGTGCCCGGTCGGCGGTGACGGTGATGAAGCTGTTGAGCTTGGGATCCAGTTCGGCGATGCGGGCCAGCAGGGCCTCGCTCAGCTCGACGGAGGAGAAGTCCTTGGCGGCCAGGCCGCGGGCGATTTGCGCCAGAGTCAGTCGATGCATCACTCGATCACCTTGGGAACCAGATACAGGCCGCTCTCCACGGCTGGAGCGATGGCTTGGTAGGCGTCGCGGTGGTTGCTCTCGGTGATCGCGTCCGGACGCAGGCGCTGGGTGGCCTCCAGGGGGTGGGCCAGGGGCTCTATGCCGTGGGTGTCGACCGCCTGCATCCGGTCGATCAGGCCGAGGATGTCGTTCAGGGTCGCGGTGGTGCGTGGGAGTTCGACTTCATCCAGCCCCAGGCGGGCCAGATGGGCGATCTTTTCCACGTCGGAGCGTTCAAGCGCCATCGGGATTCTCCAGAAAAAACGGGCAGCCGGCCGCTATGAAAAGCCCGGGAGCCGGGTCCCGGACAGGTGGTCGAAGGCCGCATTTTCCGGCCTTGCAGGCTGCTGAAAACGGGGAATTTAGCACAGTGGGCGCCTTGCCCAAAATCCCTGCCATTGTTAGAGTCTGCGCTCTTTTTTACCCATGCTTCGCCTCAGGGTTCCCGTCAATGTTCAAGAAACTCCGTGGCATGTTTTCCAGCGACCTGTCGATCGATCTGGGGACTGCCAACACCCTCATCTATGTGCGCGAGCGCGGTATCGTTCTGAACGAGCCGTCCGTGGTCGCCATCCGCACGCACGGCAACCAGAAGAGCGTCGTGGCGGTCGGCACCGAGGCCAAGCGCATGTTGGGACGAACCCCGGGTAACATCACCGCGATCCGTCCGATGAAGGATGGCGTGATCGCCGATTTCAGCGTCTGCGAAAAGATGCTGCAGTACTTCATCAACAAGGTGCATGAGAGCAGCTTCCTGCAGCCCAGCCCGCGCGTGCTGATCTGCGTACCCTGCAAGTCGACCCAGGTCGAGCGGCGTGCCATCCGCGAGTCGGCCCTGGGCGCCGGTGCCCGTGAGGTGTTTCTGATCGAGGAACCGATGGCGGCGGCCATCGGCGCCGGCCTGCCGGTGGACGAGGCGCATGGCTCGATGGTGGTGGACATTGGCGGCGGCACCACCGAGATCGCCCTGATCTCCCTGAATGGCGTGGTCTATGCCGAGTCGGTGCGGGTCGGCGGCGACCGTTTCGACGAGGCGATCGTCACCTATGTGCGACGCAATTACGGCAGCCTGATCGGCGAGGCGACCGCCGAGCGCGTCAAGCAGGAGATCGGCACGGCCTGGCCGGGCAGCGAGGTGCGCGAGATCGACGTGCGCGGGCGCAACCTGGCCGAAGGCGTGCCGCGCAGCTTCACCCTCAACTCCAACGAGGTGCTGGATGCGATCCAGGAGTCCCTGGCGAGCATCGTCCAGTCGGTGAAGAGCGCCCTGGAGCAGTCCCCGCCGGAGCTGGCCGCGGACATCGCCGAACGTGGCTTGGTACTGACCGGCGGCGGCGCCTTGCTGCGCGACCTGGACAAGCTGCTGGCCCAGGAAACCGGACTGCCGGTGATCGTCGCCGAGGATCCGCTGACCTGTGTGGCGCGCGGCTGCGGCCGGGCGCTGGAAATGATCGACAGCCACCGCATGGATCTGCTCTCCACCGAGTGAGCCACAGGGGCAGGCTTCGCGCTGCATGCCGAAAGCGACGCCTGACGCCGCTTGCGGCGTGTGGGTGACGGTAGAGGCTTGTAGTCGCGAGGAACCCGCTATCAAACTGCTCTTCAGCAAAGGGCCTTCGCTCGTGATGCGCCTGTTGGTGCTGGCGGTGCTCGCTGCCACGCTGATGGTGGTGGATGCCCGTTTCGATGTCCTCAAGCCGGTACGCAGCCAACTGGGGCTGGTGCTGACCCCCTTCTACTGGCTGGCCGATCTGCCGGTGCGCATCTGGGACGGCATCGACCAGCAGTTCAGCAGTCGCAGCGAGTTGCTGGCGGAAAACGAGAAGCTCAAGGCCGAAGCTCTGCTGATGCAACGC
This sequence comes from Azotobacter tropicalis, assembly GCF_059739045.1. Classification (NCBI taxonomy): domain Bacteria; kingdom Pseudomonadati; phylum Pseudomonadota; class Gammaproteobacteria; order Pseudomonadales; family Pseudomonadaceae; genus Azotobacter; species Azotobacter tropicalis. Next base: position 1,683,031 of record NZ_AP046059.1, on the reverse strand, counting down.
CGTCTGCAGAAGCTGGCGGCGCTGACCGAGCAGAACGTGCGTCTGCGCGAGCTGCTCAATTCCGCAGCCTTGGTGGACGAAAAGGTGCTGGTCGGCGAGCTGATCGGCGTCGATCCCAATCCCTTCACCCATCGCATTCTGATCGACAAGGGCGAGCGCGACGGCGTGTTTCTCGGCCAGCCGGTGCTCGATGCCCGGGGCCTGATGGGCCAGGTGGTGGAGGTCATGCCCTACACCGCGCGGGTCCTCTTGCTCACCGACACCACCCACAGCATCCCGGTGCAGGTCAATCGCAACGGCCTACGCGCCATCGCCGTCGGTACCGGCAATCCGGAGCGTCTGGAACTGCGGCATGTCGCCGATACCGCCGACATCAAGGAGGGCGATCTGCTGGTCAGTTCGGGCATGGGGCAGCGTTTCCCCGCCGGCTATCCGGTGGCCGTGGTGAGCGAGGTGATCCACGACTCGGGACAGCCGTTCGCCATTGTTCGGGCCGTGCCCACGGCGGCCCTCAACCGTACCCGCTACATGCTGATGGTGTTCAGCGATCCGCGCTCGCCGGAGCAGCGCGCCAGCGAGGCGGCTCAGGCCCAGGAAGCGCACGATCGCCAGCTCGCCGACCAAGCCAAGAACCAGACACCGCAGCCCGCCGCAGGAGCCACGCCAGCGCCCCCGCCGGCAGCTCCCACAGCGGCTCCGCCGTCGCGGCCGGCCCCGGCGGGTGCAGGCGGGGCTCGCTGATGGGCGAGCACAACGGTTGGCTTATCTGGGTCAGCTATCTGCTGGGCCTGCTGCTCAGCGTGGCGCCCATGCCGAGTTTCATGGAGGTCGGCCGGCCGCTGTGGCTGGCGATGTTCATCACCTACTGGATTCTCGCGGTGCCGCAGCGGGTCAGCCTAACCCTGACCTGGCTGCTGGGGCTGGCGATGGACGTGCTCTACGGGGTTCTGCTCGGTCAGCATGCGCTGACCCTGACGCTGATCGCCTTTCTGATGCTGACGTTGCAGCAGCGTGTCCGCATGTTTCCGCTGTGGCAACAGAGCCTGGTCCTGCTGGTAGTCTTCGGTCTGGCTCAGCTGGTGCAGCTCTGGCTCAATGCGCTGGCCGGCAACCGACCGCCGACTTTGGCCTTCCTGCTGCCGGCCTTGGTCAGCGCTCTGCTCTGGCCTTGGGTATTCACCGCCCTGCGCAGCCTCCGGCTGCGCTTCAATGTCAATTAACGCCCATTTCCCGCGGTGGGTGAGCGGGTCTTCAGACAGAGGGAAATCGCATGGTTGCCACGCTCTACCTGGCCTCCGGCTCGCCCCGTCGGCGCGAGCTGCTGACGCAGATCGGCGTGCCTTTCGTTCCGCTCGGTGTAGCCATCGACGAAACGCCTGTCCCGGACGAGACGCCGGCAACCTATGTGGAGCGTCTGGCGCGCCACAAGGCGGCGGCCGGCCTGGCCAGCCTCGCCGGCGATCGGCAGGCGGTGGTGCTCGGTGCGGACACCACGGTGGTACTGGAGGGGCGCATCCTCGGCAAGCCGGAGGGCCGTGCCGAGGCGTTGGCCATGCTGCAGGCGCTCGGCGGACGCGAGCACGAGGTACTGACCGCGGTGGCTCTGGCCGCCGCCGGACGTTGTGCGGTGCAGGTGGTGCGCAGCCGGGTGGCCTTCCGCCCGCTCACCCTGGCCGAGGCCGAGACCTACTGGAGCACAGGGGAGCCGCTGGACAAGGCTGGCGGCTATGCCATCCAGGGGTTTGCCGCGGTGTTCGTCAGCCGCCTCGAGGGCAGCTATTCGGCGGTGGTCGGCCTGCCGCTCTGTGAAACCGCGCAATTGCTGGCCGAGTTCGGCATTCCGTGCTGGCAACAACAATGACAAGGCGCTTGAGCGGGCACGCTGCGCCCAGCTTCGGGACTATGCGATGAGCGAAGAGATTCTGATCAATATCACGCCGATGGAGTCGCGCGTGGCGGTAGTGGAGAACGGCGTTCTGCAGGAGGTGCATGTCGAGCGCACCCAGCGCCGCGGCATCGTCGGCAACATCTACAAGGGGCGGGTGGTACGGGTGCTGCCGGGCATGCAGGCAGCCTTCGTCGACATCGGCCTGGAGCGCGCCGCGTTCATTCATGCCGCGGAGATTTCCACCCGCGAGGGCAGCGCGGTGGAGAACATCGCAGCCCTGGTACATGAGGGGCAGAGCCTGGTGGTGCAGGTCACCAAGGACCCGATCGGCAGCAAGGGGGCCCGGTTGACCACCCACCTGTCGATTCCCTCGCGCTATCTGGTCTACATGCCGCGTACCCGGCATGTCGGCATTTCCCTGAAGATCGAGGAGGAGGCCGAGCGCGAACGCCTCAAGCAGGTGGTCGCCGACTGCGTGGCCAGCGAGGGGATCGAGCACGAGGGCGGCTTCATCCTGCGCACCGCTGCCGAAGGCGCCGGTGCCGACGAGATCCTTGCGGATATCCGCTATCTGCGCCGCCTGTGGGACCAGATCGCCGGACAGATGCAGACTGCCAGCGCACCGGCGGTGGTCTACGAGGACCTCAGCCTGGCCCTGCGCACCCTGCGCGATCTGGTCAGTCCGCGCATCGAGAAGATCCGCATCGATTCCCGGGAAACCTTCCAGCGGGTTTCGCAGTTCGTCGCCGAACTGATGCCGGAGATCGCCGACCATCTTGAGCACTATCCCGGCGAGCGGCCGATCTTCGACCTGTACGGTGTCGAGGACGAGATCCAGCGGGCCCTGGAGCGCAAGGTGATGCTCAAGTCCGGCGGTTACCTGATCATCGATCCGGCCGAGGCGATGACCACCATCGACGTCAATACCGGCGCCTTCGTCGGCCACCGCACCCTCGAAGAGACCATCTTCAAGACCAACCTCGAGGCGGCCACGGCGATCGCCCGCCAGCTGCGCCTGCGCAACCTGGGCGGGATCATCATCATCGACTTCATCGACATGGAGGACGAGGAGCATCAGCGCCAGGTGCTGCGTACCCTGGAGAAGCAGCTGGAGCGCGACCACGCCAAGACCAACATCATCGGCATCACCGTGCTGGGCCTGGTGCAGATGACCCGCAAGCGCACCCGCGAGAGCCTTGAGCAGGTGCTCTGCGAACCCTGCAACTGCTGCCACGGACGTGGCAAGCTGAAGACCGCGGAAACCATCTGCTACGAGATCTTCCGCGAGATTCTCCGCGAGGCTCGCGCCTACCAGGCCGAGGGCTATCTGGTGCTGGCCAACCAGAAGGTGGTCGACCGGCTGCTCGATGAGGAGTCGGGTAACGTCGCCGATCTCGAGGCCTTCATCGGCCGTCCCATCAAGTTCCAGGTCGAGGGCACCTATTCCAGGAGCAGTACGATGTTGTCCTGCTGTAAGCCCTGACCATGCTGCGACTCTCCCGCCTGCTGGCGGTCGCTTTGCGCGTCCTGTTGGGGCTCGGCTTCGTCGGCCTGATGCTGTTGGCCCTGGGCGTCAGCCTGGGCCGCCAGTTGGCACCGCTGGTCGCCGACACCCGTCTCGAGGTACAGGCGCGAGTCCGCGACGTGCTGGACATGCCGGTTGCCATTCGTGCCCTGGAGGGGCGCTGGACGGCCCTGACGCCACGGCTGTTGGCGCGCGACGTGACGATCGGCGAGGGGGACGACGCATTGCATCTGGAGCGGGTCCAGGTGCGTCTCGATCTGCTGCGCACCTTGCTGGCTCGTGAGTTGCGCGTTGCCGCGCTGGAGTTGGAAGGGGTCAGTTTCGCCCTGGTGCAGGATGCCGCGGGACGCTGGAACCTGGAGGGGGCACCGCAGCGCGGCCGGCAGCGGCCGTTCAATCCGGACGAGTCCCTGCGCGCCCTCGAGCGGATCGACCACCTGTCGCTGCTGGACAGCCAGATCACCTTCGCCCCGCACGGACAGGCGCCCTTTTCGCTGCAGAAGGTCGATCTCACGCTGCGCAGCGACGGCTGGCGGCAGCGCCTCGACGGTCGCCTGAGCCTGCCCGATGGTCAATTGCTGCAGTGGAGCCTGAATGGCCAGCTGGCCGACGAGGGCTGGCGGCAGAGTCCCGCCGAACTCTACGTCAGCCTGCCGCAGAGCGACTGGGCGGGCTGGATACCGCGCAGTCTGACCGGCGACTGGCAGGTCGAGCGGCTGCATGCCGGTGGCGAACTCTGGTTGTCCTGGGCCGAAGGCCGCCTGCAGCGTGCGGCGACCCGCCTGCAGGCGCCCGAGTTGCGCATCCGCCGTGCCGGGCAGGAGCCGGCCGGGGTGCGGGATCTGACGCTGAACGGGTATTTCCTGCGCGATGGCGAGGATTTCCGCGCGCTGCTCGACTCTCTGGCGGTCGATTTCGGCACGTCCCGCTGGGATGGTGTGCAGATCGCCCTCGAACACCGGGCGGCGGCCGACGCGCCAAGTCCATGGACACTGACCGCCAACCGTCTCGGCCTGACCCCGCTGGTGCCGCTGGTGCAAGCCCTCGCGCCGCTGCCGCAGGCCGCCGAGACCGCCCTGGCGGCACTGCAGCCGCGCGGCATCCTGCGTAATCTGAAGCTGGACTACCGGCCGCAGGCTGCAGGCGGCGAGCGCCTCGCCTATGCAGCCAATCTCGAAGGCGTGGGCTTCAACGCTTGGTATGGCGCGCCGGCGGCGGAAAATGTCGCCGGCAGTGTCGGCGGCGACCTGGCCGGCGGCGAGTTGCGGCTCAACGGCGATGGTTTTTCACTGCATCTCGCACGGCTGTTCCCGCGCCCCTGGCGCTACCGGCATGCTGCCGGGCGGCTGTTCTGGCAGATCGACGAGCGGGGCGTGACCTTGCGCAGCCCCTATATGCAGACGGACGGCGAGGAGGGCCGCGCTGCGGGCGACTTCCTGATTCGCTTGCGCCACGATCCTGCCGAAGAGGACTACATGGATCTGCGCGTCGGTCTGCGCGATGGCGATGCTCGTTATGCCGAGAAGTACCTGCCGACGCTCTCACCCGGCCTGTCGCCGCAGCTGGCCGAGTGGCTGAAAACCGCGATCCGCGCCGGCCGCGTGGAGGAGGGCTATTTCCTCTATCAGGGTTCGCTAAACAAGGGAGCCGAGGATACGGCGCGCAGTCTCGGTCTGTTCTTCAAGGTACGCGACGCCGAGCTGGCCTACCAGCCGGGCTGGCCGGAGCTGCGCGAAGCGCAGGGCGAGGTGTTCGTCGAGGACAGCGGCGTACGCGTGACCCTGAGCGGGGGCGAGTACTGGACAGCCAGCTGAAGTCGGCCACAGCGGAGATTCCCGCTGTCAAGGGCGGAGTGCCGAGGCTGCAGTTGGAGGGTGAGCTGGAGGGCAGTGTCGGCGACGGCTTGCGTATCCTCCAGGAGGCGCCGCTGGAGACCAAAGAAATCTTCGCCGGCTGGTCGGGCGAGGGGCCGTTGCGGGGCCATCTCACGCTCGACATTCCGCTGCGGCGGGAAGCCAATTCGTCGTCGCGCGTTGTGGCCGAGCTGCGCACCGAAGGCGCGCAGTTGCAGATGGCCCAGCCGAACCTGCAACTGACCCGTCTGCAGGCAGCTTTCACCTATGACACGGCAAAGGGGCTCAGCGCACCGGAGATCCGCGCCCAGGTATTCGGCCGACCGGTGCGCGGCCGTGCGCTCGCCGAGGGGCGCAATGGCAAGGCGCGGACTCGCATCCTGGCCGACGGGCAGGTGGCGGCGTCCTCTTTGGCCCGGTGGCTGCAGATGCGTCAGAGCTTGCCGTTGTCTGGCGAACTGCCCTATCGCCTCGAGTTGCTGCTGGATGGCGCGAACAGCTGGCTGCAGGTCGGCTCCAACTTGCGCGGCCTGCGCATCGACCTACCGGAGCCGTTCGGCAAGGTGGCCCAGGAGGCTCGTGACACGCGCTGGTACATGACCTTGGGCGATGACGAGCGCCGCTATCGGCTGGAATACGCCGACCTGGCCAGCCTGGCCCTGGCCGCGCCGCCGGAGCGCCTCCAGAAGGCCCGTGGCGAACTGCTGCTCGGCTCCGGTCAGGCCCAGTTGCCTGCGACACAAGGCCTGCGGCTGCGTGGCCGGGTTCCCCATCTGGACTGGGAGGCCTGGCAGGCGGCTCTGGGCGCCCTGGTTGCTCAGGGCGGCCAGGACCGCCTGCTAAGCGGTGCCGAGCTGGAGATCGACAGGTTTCAAGGTTTTGGCCTCACACTGAGTCCGCTCAGGGCGCAGATGACGCCCACTCGGGCCGGCTGGAACCTGCAGCTGGAGGGCCCGCAGATCAAGGGGCGCATCGCCGTTCCGACCTCAACCCAGGTGCCGGTCGTGGTCGATCTGTCCCATCTGCAGTTGCCGAGTGCCGTGCAGGGCAGTGTCGGCGCCTCCGCGGGCGCTGCAGCCACCGCAGCGGATCCTCTGCTATCGGTCGATCCCCGCAAGATTCCGCCGCTGGATGTGCGCATCGCTCGCCTGCAACTGGGCGCCGAGTCGCTCGGGCCTGGTCGCTGAAGGCACGGCCGCGTGCCGGCGGCGTACAGTTCAGCGACCTGGACCTGGACCTCAAGGGCTTGCGGGTGCTCGGCAGCGCCGATTGGCAGGGGCCGCCCGGTGCTACGCGCAGCGCGTTTCGCGGGCGCCTGCAGGGCGGCGATCTTGCCGATGTGCTGCTGGCCTGGGGCTTCGCGCCGAGTGCAAGCAGCGAGCGTTTTCGCGTGGATATCGATGGCAACTGGCCGGGATCGCCGGCGGCCATGGCCCTCCAGCACTACACGGGCACTTTCGATGTCAGCCTGCACCGCGGACAATTTCGCGAGGTGGAGGGAGCGGCATCGGCCCTGCGGATGTTCGGCCTGCTCAACTTCAACTCCATCGGCCGCCGCTTGCGTCTGGATTTCTCCGACCTGTTCAGCAAGGGGCTGAGCTACGATCGGGTCAAGGGTCTGGTCGAGGGACGCAACGGGGTCTACAGAACGGAAATTCCCCTGACCTTGAGCGGGCCGTCGAGCAATCTCGAGCTGGACGGAAACCTCGATGTACCCGGCGACAGCATCGATGCCAAGCTGTTGGTCACCCTGCCGATCACCAACAACTTGCCACTCGCCGCCCTGCTGGTTGGCGCACCGGCGGTCGGTGGAGCGCTGTTCGTCTTCGACAAGCTGCTCGGCAATCACGTTGCGCGTTTCGCCAGCGTGCAGTACCGCGTCCAAGGTCCGTGGCGAGAGCCTAGAATTACCTTCGAAAAGCCCTTCGAGAAGCCGCATTGATAGGAAGGAGGGTTGCAGTGGGCGGCGAAGTGCGAGAGCTTGGACGGGCGAAATCAGGAAAAAGCGGAGTGAAGCCGATGAACGTGGCGGTACTGCAGATGGTCAGCCAGGACGACGTGCAGGCCAACTTGGCGACCGCGCGCCGCCTGCTCGAACAGGCCGCTGCCGGCGGGGCGCGTCTTGCTGTCCTGCCGGAGAACTTCGCCGCCATGGGGCGGCGTGACGGCGCTGCCCTGGGCCGCGCCGAGGCGGAGGGGCAAGGACCGATACTGCCGGGCCTGCGCCAGGCTGCCCGTGACTTTGGCCTGTGGATCGTTGCTGGCACTCTGCCGTTGCCTCCGGCCGACCGGCCGCAGGCCAAGGCCCACGCCTGCTCGCTGCTGCTCGATGAGTACGGCGAGCTGGTGGCGCGCTACGACAAGCTGCACCTGTTCGATGTGGATGTGGCAGACCAGCGTGGGCGCTACCGCGAGTCGGACGACTATGCCCACGGCGAGCGGGTGGTGGTGGCGGACACTCCGGTCGGCCGTCTCGGCCTGACGGTCTGCTATGACCTGCGCTTTCCCGAGCTGTATGGCGCTTTGCGCGATGCAGGGGCCGAACTGATCAGTGCCCCCTCGGCCTTCACCGCTGTGACTGGCGCCGCCCACTGGCATGTGCTGGTGCGTGCGCGGGCGCTGGAGACCCAGTGCTACCTGCTGGCGGCCGGCCAGGGCGGTTGGCATCCCGGCCCCGGGAGACCTATGGCCATTCGGCCATCATCGACCCCTGGGGGAGGCTGCTCGCTGAACAGGCGCGGGGCGAGGGGGTACTGCTGGCCAGTCGCGATGCCGAGGAACAGGCGGCGATCCGTCAGCGTATGCCGGTGCACCGCCATCGGCGATTTTCAGTGCCGGCCGTGCCGCGGCCGGTCGAATTGGAGTGAATATGAGCGAGTTGTTGTTACCCGTCAGTCAGCAGCTGCTGAGTCCCGGTGGCCTGGATCTCGATGCTTTGCCGGCGTTGCTCGGCGAGCTGGCCGGTCCTGGCATCGACGCAGCCGATCTGTATTTCCAGAGCCAGGTGTCCGAGTCCTGGGTGCTGGAGGACGGCATCGTCAAGGAGGGCAGCTTCCATCTCGACCAGGGTGTCGGTGCGCGCGCCCAGTCCGGCGAGAAGACCGGCTTCGCCTACAGCAATGCGATCACCGACGAGGCGCTGCGCCAGGCGGCCCAGGCGGCTCGCTCGATCGCCCGCGCCGGGCAGCAGGGTCGCGTGCAGGCTTTCGCCGCAGCTCCAGTGACGCGCCTCTATGCGCCGGGCAATCCGCTCGAGGTGATCGATCGGGCAGAGAAGGTCGAGCTGCTCAAGCGCATCGATGCCGCCACCCGGGCGCTGGATTCGCGGATCAAGCAGGTCACGGTGAGCCTGGCCGGGGTCTGGGAGCACATCCTGATCGCCGCCAGCGACGGCAGCCTGGGGGCGGATGTGCGCCCGCTGGTGCGCTTCAACGTCAGCGTCATCGTCGAACAGAACGGTCGCCGCGAGCGCGGCGGGCAGGGCGGCGGCGGGCGCACCGACTACCGCTTCTTTCTCGATGAGGATCGCGCCATGGGTTATGCCCGCGAGGCGGTGCGCCAGGCGCTGGTCAACCTCGAGACGATTCCGGCGCCAGCCGGCACGCTACCAGTGGTGCTCGGTCCGGGCTGGTCCGGCGTACTCCTGCACGAGGCGGTCGGCCATGGTCTAGAGGGCGACTTCAACCGCAAGGGCAGCTCGGCCTACAGTGGCCGGATCGGCGAGCGGGTAGCGTCCAGTTTGTGCACCATCGTCGACGACGGCACCCTGGCCGGGCGGCGCGGCTCGCTAAGCCTGGACGACGAGGGTACGCCGACCCAGTGCACCACGCTGATCGAGAACGGCATCCTGCGCGGCTACATGCAGGACAAGCTGAACGCCCGCCTGATGGGCGTGGCGCCGACCGGCAATGGTCGCCGCGAGTCCTATTCGCACCTGCCGATGCCGCGCATGACCAACACCTACATGCTGGCCGGGCAGAGCGAACCCGAGGAGATCATCGCTTCGGTGAAGAAGGGACTCTACTGTGCCAGCCTGGGCGGCGGGCAGGTGGACATCACCAGCGGCAAGTTCGTCTTCTCCACCAGCGAAGCCTATCTGATCGAGGATGGCCGGATCACGACGCCGGTCAAGGGTGCGACCCTGATCGGCAACGGTCCGGAGGTGATGACTCGGGTTTCCATGGTCGGCAACGACCTGGCCTTGGACAGCGGTGTCGGCACCTGTGGCAAGGATGGCCAGTCGGTGCCGGTAGGCGTCGGCCAGCCGACCTTGAAGATCGATGCGATCACCGTGGGCGGCACCGGCGCCTGAGACGGAGCAGGGTGGGTGGGCCGTCCTAGATCGTCAGCGCAATCCGCGTTTGCTTTCGTCGAGATCGCGGATGTATTTGAAGATCTTGCGGCTGGCGGTTGGCGGCTTGTTCTGCTCCGTTTCGTGGCGGGCCTGGCGGATCAGGCCGCGTAGGTGCTGGCGGTCGGTGTCCGGATAGTCGCCGACGAAAGCCTCGAGCGCGTCGTCACCGCCTCCAAGGAGCCGGTCGCGCCAGCGTTCGAGGGCGTGGAAGCGTTCGTTGTACTGGCGGCTAGAAGCATCCAGTTGCTCGAAGAGGGCGAGAATGGCGTCGACGTCCTGGTCGCGCATCAGCTTGCCGATGTACTGGAGGTGTCGCTTGCGGGCGATGTGCGCACTGTGTTTCGGCGCCTCCAGCAGAGCGCGGCGCAAGGCGTCGGTCAGCGGCAGGCGGTCGAGCTGTTCGGGCCTGAGGGTGGTCAGGCGTTCGCCGAGCTCCTGCAGGGCATGCAGTTCGCGCTTGACCTGGGATTTGCTCTTCTCTTCGGAGAGGTCTTGGTGAAATTCAGACATGGTGGCGGTCCAGAGATACACGCCGCCATGATAACAGCAGCTCCGGAGCGACTGGCCCGGACCTGACAGGAGTAGTTATGAATCCAGCAGAAATGGTAGGTCCGCAGGCACTGCCGGAGTTGCGGGCCAAAGTCGAGAGGATACTTGCCGAGAGCGAGCGTCAGGGTGCCACCGCTTGCGAGGTGTCCGTCTCGATCGAGCAGGGCCTGTCCACCACGGTGCGCCAGGGCGAGGTGGAAACCGTCGAGTTCAATCGTGACCAGGGTTTCGGCATCACCCTGTATCTCGGGCAGCGCAAGGGCTCGGCGAGCACCTCGGCGACTGGCGAGGCGGCGATTCGGGAAACCGTGGCAGCGGCGCTGGCGATCGCTCGGCATGCATCCGAGGACGATTGCGCCGGTTTGCCGGATGCAGCGCTGATGCCGGATGAGCTCCCCGAGCTGGATCTCTTCCATCCATGGGCGATCAGTCCCGAGCAGGCCATCGAGCGGGCGCTCACGTGTGAGGCGGCGGCCTTCGCCGCCGATCCGCGGATTCGCAATGCCGACGGCACTTCACTTAATTCGCATCAGGGATGTCGTGTATACGGCAACAGTCACGGCTTCATTGGTGGTTATGCCAGTACCCGGCACAGCCTCAGTTGCGTGATGATTGCCGAGGGAGAAGGACAGATGCAGCGCGACTACTGGTACGATGTCAACCGGCGCGGCGAAGCGCTGGCCGACCCGCAGGCTATCGGTCGGCGAGCGGCGGAGCGGGCGGTACGGCGTCTCGGTGCGCGTCCGGTGCCGACCTGCGAGGTGTCGGTGCTATTCTCCGCTGAGCTGGCTACCGGACTGTTCGGCCATTTCATCGGTGCAATCACCGGCGGTAATCTCTATCGGCACGCCTCCTTCCTGGAGGGCGCGCTGGGTGAGCAGCTGTTTCCCGAATGGCTGAACCTCGATGAGCGTCCACATATTCCACGGGCTTTGGGCAGTGCGGCCTTCGATGCCGATGGCCTGCCGACTCGCGCCAAGCATTTTGTCGAGCAGGGTCGCTTGGCCAGCTATGCCCTGGGTACCTATTCGGGGCGCAAGCTGGGCATGCCAAGCACTGCCAATGCCGGTGGAGTGCATAACCTATTCGTCAACCCGGGGGATGAGGACCAGGCTGCCTTGATTCGCCGCATGGGGCGCGGGTTGCTGCTGACCGAGCTGATGGGGCAGGGACTCAATCTGGTGACCGGCGATTACTCCCGTGGTGCTGGCGGCTTCTGGGTGGAGAACGGCGAAGTTCAATATCCGGTGCAGGAGGTAACCATCGCCGGCAATTTGCGCGACATATTCCGGCAGATTGTCGCAGTAGGTAACGATCTGGAGCAGCGCAGCAATATTTGCACCGGTTCGGTGCTTATCGAGCGCATGACTCTGGCGGGAAGCTGAGTGAAGGGGAAGCTGTCGCCAGAAGCCCGGCGGCAGCGATACGTATGTATTATTCGTCTTCGTCGAAGCGGTTATTGATCAATTCGACCAGTGCTTCCAGCGCTTCGCAGTCCTGTTCGCCTTCGGTATGCAGGTGAATGGGCGTTCCCTTGCCGGCAGCCAGCATCATGACCGCCATGATGCTCTTGCCGTCGACCAGACTCTCCGGGGCTCGGCCGATGCGTACCGTACAGGCGTAGCGCCCGGCTACTCCGACGAACTTGGCCGCTGCACGGGCATGTAGTCCAAGCTTGTTTATGATGGTGACTTCGCAGGTGGGCATCGCGTTATCCATCCTTCAGCCGAGGTCGCGGTGGCGAACCTGAACGTTCTTGAGTGACTGCTTTAATGCGTGGCCGAGCCGGTCGGCCACGTAGACCGAACGATGATGACCGCCGGTACAGCCGATCGCGATAGTCACATAAGCACGGTTGCTGGCGGCGAAGCGGGGTAGCCATTTCTGCAAATAAGCATGGATGTCCTGGTACATCTCCTCGACGTCCGGTTGGGCGGCGAGGTAGTCGATGACCGGTCGATCCAGACCGGAAAAGCTACGTAGATCCGGCTTCCAATATGGATTAGGCAGGCAGCGAACATCGAACACTAGATCTGCATCCACTGGCATTCCTCGCTTGAAGCCGAAGGATTCGATCAAAAAAGCCGTGCCCGGTTCCGGTTTGTTCAGCAAGCGCAGCTTGAGTGTGTCGCGCAACTGATAAAGATTGAGGTGGGATGTGTCGACCTTGAGGTCGGCTAGATCCTTGATCGGAGCAAGCAGCCTGCTCTCGTCGCGAATTGCTTCGGCCAATGAGCGGTTCTCATTGGTTAACGGATGACGCCGGCGAGTTTCCGAGAAACGCTTGAGCAGGGTTTCGTCATCGGCATCCAGGTAGAGCAGATCACAGAGGATGTAGCGGGTACGTACCTCTGCCAGCAGTTCGGGGAAGCGTTTCAGCTGGCTGGGCAAGTTGCGAGCATCGATAGATACCGCGACTTGGGGTTGGATCAGCTCAGTATGTAGTAGCGCCCTTTCGGCCAGCTCGGGAAGTAGAACGGCTGGCAAGTTGTCGATGCAGAAGAAACTATTGTCCTCTAGGACATCGAGGGCGGTGCTTTTGCCAGAGCCAGAGCGGCCGCTGACGATAATCACGCGCATGATGAATATTTTCCGCGGTCAGTGATTGCCGAAAGCCCGGCGGTCAATTGCTCGTTCACGGTCAACGAACCTCCGCACCACTCCCGGGAAACCCTACTGGCCCTTCTGCGCGTCCGCCACGACTTGGTAAAGGGCTTCGCTGCTCTCGACCTGGCGCAGATGCTCACGTATCTCGCTGCGATCGAGCATGCTGGCGATCTGGCGAAGCAATTGCAGATGCTCGTCGGTAGCGGCTTCTGGAACCAGCAGGACGAACAGCAGATCGACCGGTGCACCGTCAATAGCATCGAAATCGATCGGAGCATCCAGGCGCAGCAGTACACTGATCGGGGCAGGGCAGCCAGGTAGACGGCAATGGGGAATGGCGATGCCATTACCAAAACCGGTCGAGCCCAGTTTCTCACGGGCAATTAGGCTCTCGAAAATGGTCTGCTGATCTAGATCGGGCATTTCGCGGGCGACCAGGCTGGCAATATATTCGAGGGCACGCTTCTTACTGCCTCCCGGCACGTTCACCAAAGAGCGGCCGGGAGTCAGAATGTCTTCGAGTCTGATCATGGGACAGAAGAGTCAGCGGGCCGTGGCGCCCTGCTGGCGTTCGATCTGCTTTTCCTTGTGCTTAATCAATTGGCGGTCAAGCTTGTCGACAAGCAGATCGATGGCCGCATACATGTCTTCATGCTCAGCATTGGCGACCACTTCGGCACCAGAGACATGCAAGGTTGCTTCGATCTTCTGTTTGAGCTTCTCAACGGTCATGATCACCTGCACATTGGTGATACGATCGAAATGACGCTCAAGGCGGCTGATCTTCTCCTCGACATAATCACGTAGGGCGTCGGTCACATCCAGCTGATGTCCACTGATGTTGACTTGCATACCGCTTTCTCCTTGTTGCTGTTTTGACGCAGGCTGACGGGCCTGCTACCGGTATACGCTGTGTCGACTGACCGCGGAAGGATTACTGCCATTGCTGCGGCCGGTTCGATCTTGTGTTACATGAGTCGCTTGCGTTCACTGGACGGCGCAATACTGAGCGATTCCCGGTATTTGGCGACTGTACGGCGAGCCACCTGTATGCCCTGTTCTTCCAGTAAACCAGCGATCTTGCTGTCGCTCAATGGCTTTTTCGGATTTTCCGCTGCAATCAGTTTCTTGATGATGGCGCGGATGGCCGTGGAAGAGCACTCACCGCCTTCAGCGGTGCTGACGTGACTGGAAAAGAAATATTTCAGTTCATAGATGCCGCGCGGGGTATGCATGTATTTCTGGGTAGTAACCCGCGAAATGGTCGATTCGTGCATGCCGACTGCCTCGGCGATGTCATGCAATACCAGCGGTTTCATGGCTTCTTCGCCATAGTCGAGGAAGCCGCGCTGGTGTTCGACGATCTGCGTGGATACCTTCATGAGCGTCTCGTTGCGGCTCTGCAGGCTCTTGATAAACCAGCGAGCCTCCTGTAGTTGGTTGCGCATGAAAGTGTTGTCGGCGCTGGCATCGGCGCGTCTGATGAAGCCGGCGTAGTGGGGGTTGATGCGCAGGCGTGGTACGGCTTCCTGGTTGAGCTCCACCAGCCAACGGTCATTATGCTTTCGCACGATGACATCGGGTACTACATATTCGGGCTCGCTGGCTTCGATCTGGGCACCGGGGCGCGGGTTAAGACTTTGGATCAACTCGATTACCGGGCGCAGCTCTTCCTCCTTGAGCTTCATGCGCCGCATCAACTGGGTGAAGTCGCGGTTGCCGAGCAGATCGAGGTAGTCCCTTGTCAACCGCTTCGCCTCCTCCAGCCAGGGTGTATCGGCTGGAAGTTGGCGCAACTGCAGCAGCAGCGACTCGCTGAGGTCGCGAGCAGCAACTCCTGCGGGCTCGAACTGCTGGATACGGCGTAACACCATCTCCACTTCATCGAGCTCGATACTCAGCTCCGGATCCAACGAGGCCAGAATTTCCTCCAGCGAGGCTTCCAGATAGCCGTCGCTGTTGATGCTATCGATCAGGGTAACGGCAATCAGGCGGTCGGTATCTGACATCGGGGCCAGATTAAGTTGCCAGAGCAAATGGCTCTGCAGACTTTCGCCCGTGGAGGTGCGGGTGGTGAAGTCCCATTCGTCATCTTCGCTGCTCGGCAGACTGCTGGCGCTGGTCTGGTAGATGTCTTCCCAAGCGGTATCCACTGGCAGCTCGTTGGGAATTCGCTCATGCCAGTCGCCATCCTCCAGGCTGTTGCCTTCCTCACCGTTGGCCGTGCTCTCGTAGCTCTCCTGATAAGAAGCGGATGCGGCATCGATCGCCGACTGATCCCCATGCTCGGCTAGCGTGTCCGGGCTGCCGTAGTCCTCAGCGTCTTCCTGACGTTCCAGCATGGGGTTGGAGTCGAGGGCCTCTTGGATTTCCTGCTGAAGATCCAGGGTCGACAGTTGAAGCAGACGGATGGCTTGTTGCAGCTGCGGAGTCATCGTCAGCTGCTGACCCATCTTAAGGACTAGCGATGGTTTCATAATTGTAGGAAGCACCATATTTGCCAAAGCATTCGCGTCAATCACTACGAGGCGACGATGCGCCTTCTTAAAGCAAATTACATGCCTGATTATAACGGAGTTTGACTGGTCTATCCCATGGAGTAGAGCATCTCATAGACGGAATTCATGGCCGAGATACACTTCCTGCACCAGTTTATTGGTGAGGACGGCCTCGGCGTCGCCTTCGGCTATCAGCTGCCCATCGTTGACAATGTAGGCGGTTTCGCAGATGTCGAGTGTCTCACGCACGTTGTGATCGGTAATTAGAACGCCAATGCCCTTGTTCTTCAGGTGATAAATGATCTGCTTGATGTCATTAACTGAAATCGGATCGACGCCGGCAAAGGGTTCGTCGAGCAGGATGAATTTCGGAGTAGTGGCCAGAGCGCGGGCAATCTCGACCCGGCGCCGCTCGCCGCCCGAGAGACTCATGCCGAGACTGTCGCGGATATGGCTGATGTGGAACTCCTGCAGCAGAGCTTCCAGAGCCTGGCGGCGGCCTTCTCCATCCAGATCTTTGCGGGTTTCCAAGATAGCCAGGATATTATCGGCCACCGTAAGCTTGCGGAAAATCGATGCCTCTTGGGGGAGGTAACCGATACCGACCCGGGCGCGACCGTGCATGGGCAGGTGGGTGACATCGTCCTGATCGATCAGAATGCGCCCTTGGTCGGCACGGACCAGGCCGACGATCATGTAGAAGCAGGTAGTCTTGCCGGCCCCGTTGGGGCCGAGCAAGCCGACGATTTGACCGCTTTCGATGGAAAGGCTGACGTCACGGACAACCTGGCGGCCCTTGTAGCTCTTGGCCAGATGCTGAGCTTTGAGGGTAGCCATTATTGTGTCTGTCCTGACTGCTGTTTCTTTTTCGGTTGGATGACCATATCGATCCGTGGTTTCGGACTGGATATCCTGTTTCCAGTGGCACGGCCAGCATTAACGATCTGCCGTTGGGTGTCGTAAACGATTTTTTCACCCTCGAAAGTGTTGCCATCCTGAACTACCCGTGCCTTATCAACCAACACAATGCGTTCGTTTTCGGCAAAGTACTGGATAGTCTGGCCGTAGGCTCGGACGATGCTTTTGTCAGGTGCCGGTTTCTGCTCGTAAGAGGCAGGATTGCCGACTGACGTGAAAACTTTGATTTCACCCTTGTCGTCTTGGGTGATAGTGACTTTGTTGCCGGTGATTTTCAGGGTGCCCTGAGTAATGACCACGTCGCCTTGGTAGACCGCAACCCCTTGCTTGTCATCGAGTTCGGCACTGTCGGCCTGGACGCGGATCGGCTGCTCACGATCAGAAGAAAGAGCCCAAGCGCTCGCTGCGCCCAGTGCGGAGCACAGGCTGAGCAAGAAAGGGAGAGCCCGGTGGGGGAAACGGTTAGCGAACCTCATGCTGGCCTCTTACACTGGACAGCAGGTGCATCCTGCTGTCATCCAAATACGCTTTCATCCCGACAGCCGTCGTAACTCCGTTGGCCGCCTCAATTTTAACGGGTTGCTGAGTCTCAGCATATTCCCGCTCTGGAAACACGCTCAGGCGGCTGGTAGTAAGGATGGTGGAGCGCTCTTGGATATCGGTGCGCTCAACCCGTACCGCATCAATCAATTCAACCTGGTCGCCTTGGGGGCTGACCTCGCCGCGCTCGCTGCGTACGTGCCAAGGGGTTGGGGTGCCGCGGAAAATCAGCAAATCGGGCTGAGTGAGTAGGGTGATTTCGCTGCTTTTGAGATGCTCCACTCTGTTGGCAGTCATCTCGTAATGCAGATTACCTGCAGGCTGATATTGCAGTGTGCGCGCATTGGTTACATAAAAATCAATGGCGTTGTCGTCTGGAGTGTTGCCTGCTTTGTCCATAAAGCTCGCTGGACGAATGTTCCAGTAGCCTATCGCCGCCAGCAGTGTGGCCAAGGCGGCAAAGATCAGCGAAAGGCGGAATTTGCGCAGCATAGTCGCCTCTAGTTAGAGATAAGCGCTCTGCGTGGCTTCGAGGTTGCCCTGGGCTCGCAAGATCAGTTCGCAGAATTCGCGGGCCGCCCCTTCGCCGCCGCATGCTTGGGTGACGCCATGGGCGTGTTTGCGGACAAAGTTATCGGCGTTGGCCACGGCCATTCCCAAGCCAACACGACGGATGACCGGTAGGTCGGGCAGATCGTCACCGAGGTAGGCGACCTGCTCATAGATGAGCCCTAGTTCAGCCAGTAGTTCGTCCAATACGACCAGCTTGTCCTCACGCCCCTGATAGAGGTGCTGGATGCCCAGGTTACGGGCGCGGCGTTCGACCACTGGTGTGGTGCGGCCACTGATAATAGCAGTACGTACTCCAGAGTTAATCAACATCTTAATGCCGTGGCCATCGAGAGTATTGAAAGTTTTGAATTCGCTGCCATCGGCCAGAAAATAAAGGCGCCCATCGGTGAGAACGCCATCTACATCGAAGATGGCCAGGCGAATCTCCTTGGCTCGTTGCAGTAGTCTGTCGTTCATTTTACAGAACCCCCGCCCGAAGTAAGTCATGCATGTTCAGGGCACCGACCGGCCGATCGGCGTTGTCGACCACAACCAAGGCATTAATCTTGTAATCCTCCATGATCTTCAAGGCTTGTGCGGCGAGCATCTCGGCTCGGGCGGTCTTGCCATGGGGGGTCATCACTTCGTCGATGGTGGCTTGGCGTACATCGATATTGCGGTCCAAGGTGCGGCGCAAGTCTCCGTCGGTGAAAATGCCAGCTAGGCGTCCATCGCCCTCGAGTACCACGGTCATGCCGAGGCCCTTGCGGGTCATTTCCAGCAGTGCATCGCGTAGCGTGGTGCCACGTTGCACGCAGGGCAGGCTGTCGCCGACGTGCATGATGTTTTCTACCTTCAGCAGTAGGCGGCGGCCGAGGGCGCCTCCCGGATGGGAAAAGGCGAAGTCTTCGGCGGTAAAGCCGCGTGCCTCGAGTAGTGCAATGGCCAGGGCGTCTCCGAGCACTAGGGCAGTAGTCGTAGAGGCGGTAGGGGCTAGATTGAGTGGGCAGGCCTCCTGGCTAACGCCTGCATCGAGGTTAACGGCAGCCGCTTCGGCCAAGGGAGAGTTGGGGTTGCCAGTCATGCTGATCAGGGTAATACCGAGGCGCTGGATCAAAGGCAGCAGAGTGATAATTTCTGCGGTGGAGCCGGAATTGGACAGGGCCAATACCAGATCGTCCCGGGTGATCATGCCCATGTCACCATGGCTGGCTTCGCCAGGGTGAACGAAAAACGCTGGCGTACCAGTGCTTGCCAAGGTGGCGGCGATCTTGCGTCCAATGTGCCCGGATTTGCCCATACCGACAACCACGACGCGCCCCTTGCAATCTAGGATCAGTTTGCAGGCTTTAGCAAAATCACCGTTAATACGTGCAAGAAGTGCCTCGATGGCCGCGATTTCCAGGCGTATGGTTCTTTGGGCTGACTGGATCGGGTTGCTCGAGTGGGGCATGGTGGCAGCTCGTCGCTTGAAAAAAGGCGCCGATTATAGCGGTAAAGCCCATCCTGCTCACATATCGACTGGCACGATTGCGACCAAAGCGGTCTACAACGCCTGTATGCTTGGGACGCCTGTGCTCGCAGTGTTATAGTGCCTGTCAGTTCGGTCAAGCGGTACGGCGTCTCCCTATCCTGGGGGTAGCGGCGTTTAGCCGAGGGGGTATTCACAAGGAGTCTAGATGAGCGACTCAAACGACTACGCAGTCATGCTGAAGGGGTCTCCTTCAAGCGAGGCTCGCGCAGTATCTTCAATAATGTAGACATCCGCATCCCGCGTGGCAAAGTCACCGGCATCATGGGGCCCTCCGGGTGCGGCAAGACCACTTTGTTGCGTCTGATAGCCGCTCAGCTCAAGCCGGAAAGCGGCGAAGTCTGGGTCAATGGGCATAACCTTCCACAACTGTCGCGCAGTGAATTGTTCGAGATGCGCAAAGAAATGGGAGTGCTCTTCCAGAGCGGGGCGCTATTTACCGATCTTGATGTCTTCGAGAATGTGGCCTTTCCGCTACGGGTTCATACCAAGCTGCCTGACGAAATGATCCGTGACATCGTGCTGATGAAGCTGCAGGCAGTCGGATTGCGCGGTGCTATTGATCTGATGCCTGACGAGCTTTCTGGTGGCATGAAGCGTCGTGTGGCGCTGGCTCGGGCGATTGCTCTCGATCCGCAAATTCTTATGTATGACGAACCTTTCGTTGGTCAAGATCCAATCGCCATGGGCGTTTTGGTGCGTCTGATTCGTTTGCTCAATGATGCTTTAGGTATTACCAGCATAGTGGTTTCCCACGATTTGGCCGAGACGGCCAGCATTGCGGATTACCTCTATGTGGTAGGTGATGGTCAGGTGCTTGGAGAGGGAACCCCTCAAGACTTGATGAATTCCAAAAATCCGCGTGTCACCCAGTTTATGAAGGGGCTTCCGGATGGCCCAGTGCCATTTCATTTTCCGGCACCCGATTATCACAATGACCTTCTGGGGAGGCGCTGATGCATAAGAAATCCCTCCTTGAGCAGGTCGCTCTGCTTGGTCGCTCCTTCATTGATGTGGTCGAGGCAATGGGGCGTTCTGCTTTGTTTCTGCTGCACACCATGTTCGGTCGGGGTGGTGCCGGCAGCAGCTTTCAGCTGCTGATCAGACAAATTCACTCGATCGGTGTGCTTTCGTTGCCGATCATCGTTGTCTCTGGTCTTTTCATCGGCATGGTGCTGGCTCTGCAAGGCTATAACATCCTAGTCAGCTATGGTTCGGAGCAGGCTGTCGGGCAGTTGGTTGCCTTGACTCTGCTACGCGAACTGGGACCGGTCGTCACTGGCTTGTTGTTTGCTGGGCGTGCTGGCTCAGCGCTCACTGCGGAAATCGGCAACATGAAGTCCACCGAGCAGCTTTCCAGTCTGGAGATGATTGGTGTCGATCCGCTGAAGTACATTATCGCGCCGCGCCTGTGGGCTGGTTTCCTTTCCATGCCACTGCTGGCCGCAATCTTCAACGTGGTCGGCATCTGGGGGAGTGCCATGGTCGCGGTGGACTGGCTGGGGGTCTACGACGGTTCGTTCTGGGCCAGCATGCAGAGCAGTGTGGATCTGCACGAAGACGTAATTAATGGCGCGATCAAGAGCATTGTCTTCGCCTTTGTGGTGACCTGGATCGCAGTATTCCAAGGTTACGACTGTGAGCCGACCTCGGAAGGGATCGGTCGCGCTACTACAAGAACAGTGGTCTATGCCTCGCTGGCCGTGCTAGGACTGGACTTCATTCTGACAGCCTTGATGTTTGGAGATAACTGATGCAAACCCGCACCTTGGAAACCGGTGTCGGCCTGTTCATCCTGGCAGGTATGCTGGCCCTCCTGTTGCTGGCACTGCGTGTCAGCGGCCTGACGGTCAGTACCAATGGCGATACCTACAAGCTCTATGCATATTTCGATAATATCGCCGGTCTGACGGTCCGGGCAAAGGTGACGATGGCTGGTGTCGCTATCGGCAAGGTCACGGCTATTGACTTGGACCGCAATAGCTACACCGGTCGTGTGACCATGGAATTGGAAAAGCGTGTCGACAATCTACCGAGTGACTCCACGGCTTCCATTCTGACTGCCGGTCTGCTGGGCGAGAAGTATGTCGGTATCAGCGTTGGGGGAGAGGAAGAGTTGCTGAAGGATGGGGACTCCATCCAAGACACTCAGTCGGCATTAGTGCTTGAGGATCTGATCGGCAAGTTCCTGATGAACTCCGTCAACAAAGACAAAGAAGAAGTCAACAAGGGCCAAGAAGAATAGGTCACAGAGGATATTCCCATGATTACTGTATTGCGTCGTGGCTTTCTGGTACTGCTGACGCTTTTGCCGCTGTTTGCGGCTGCATCGAGCACTCCCCATCAGGTGGTACAGCAGACCACCGACTCTCTGCTGGGCGACCTGAAAAAGAACAAAGCTACTTATAAAAGCAATCCTCAAGCTTTCTACGATGCGTTGGATCGGATCCTCGGTCCTGTAGTAGATGCCGATGGAATTTCCCGTAGCATTATGACCGTCAAGTATTCTCGCAAGGCGACTCCCGAGCAGATGACCCGTTTTCAGGAGAGCTTCAAACGTAGTCTGATGCAGTTCTACGGCAATGCGCTTCTTGAGTACAACAATCAGGATATCCGCGTATTGCCCTCTGCTGCGCCAATAGAAGGCGACCGCGCGAGTGTTGGCATGGAGGTTCGGGATACTCAGGGCACCGTCTATCCGGTTTCCTATACCATGGTGAATAAGCAGGGCCAATGGATGCTGCGCAATGTCATCATCAATGGCATCAATATCGGCAAGCTATTCCGCGATCAGTTCGCCGAGAGCATGCAGCGCAACGGCCAGAATTTGGACAAAACTATCGATGGTTGGGCTGATGTAGTAGCCAAGGCCAAGGATAGTGAAGAGGGCAAGAAGGCTGCAGGGCAATGAGCGAAGCCTCGATTCGCCAGACCGAGCCTGGAGTGCTCGCTCTTGTCGGCGTGCTCGACTACAGTACTGGCCCGGCTCTGCGTCAGCAGGGGCGGGCGCTGATCGGCACTGCTGAGGCCAAGGACTTGGTTCTCGATTGTGCAGGCGTGGAAAAGTCCAGCAGTGTCGGGCCGTCCTTGCTGCTGGCCTATCTGCGTGATGCCAAGGCTGTCGGCAAGCGCTTGCGGATTCATGCGCTTCCTGAGGACATGCGCGAGATAGCTCAAGTCTGCGGTCTGCTCGAGTTGCTGCCGCTGGAGGCCTGATGGCCTTATGGCCTTCCGTCGGAGTCGCTGCTGGCGCAGGCTTCGCAGTCGCTGGGGTTTTTTATAAGATGAGCGGCTTTCCTGATGTCTGGGAAGCCGGTAGTCTCACGATCCCGTTTGCTTTGCGCCGACATCCACCGTAGGAGTAATTCATGACAGCTTCCGAGATATGCATGCAGCCCGCTGAAGTTAAGCGCTTTCTTGAAAGCAAGTTGGTTGATACCCGGGTCGAGGTGCAGGGGCAGGGCTGCGATTTTCAGCTCAACCTGATCAGCGACGAACTGGCCGCGATGAGTCCGGTGAAGCGTCAGCAATTGGTCTATGCCCAGTTGAACGATTGGATCGTTGACGGACGCATTCATGCCATTACCATGAAATTCTTCAGTTGCGCCGCTTGGGCCGAGCGTTCCTGAGTCTGCCTGCGCGAGAGAACATGGACAAACTGATTATTACCGGCGGCCAGCGCCTTGATGGCGAGATCCGTATTTCTGGAGCTAAAAACGCAGCGCTGCCGATCTTGGCGGCGACTCTGCTGGCCGATACGCCGGTCACCGTCTGTAATCTGCCGCACTTGCATGATATCACCACGATGATCGAGCTGTTCGGACGCATGGGTGTGCAGCCGGTGATCGACGAAAAACTTAGTGTGGAAGTGGATGCCAGCAGCATCAAGACCTTGGTGGCGCCCTATGAACTGGTCAAGACGATGCGCGCCTCTATCCTGGTGCTCGGTCCGATGCTTGCCCGTTTTGGCGAGGCCGAAGTCGCCCTGCCAGGGGGATGTGCCATCGGCTCACGGCCAGTCGACTTGCATATTCGCGGTCTGGAGGCTCTGGGCGCGCAGATCGAAATGGAAAGCGGTTATATCAAGGCCAAGGCTCCTGTCGGTGGTTTGCGTGGCGGCCACTTCTTTTTCGATATTGTCAGCGTGACAGGCACTGAGAACATCATGATGGCCGCATCGTTAGCCAATGGGCGTACGGTGCTGGAGAATGCCGCGCGCGAGCCGGAAGTGGTTGATTTGGCCAATTTCCTGAACGGCATGGGTGCACAGATCAAGGGGGCTGGCACCGACACCATTGTTATCGAGGGTGTAAAGCGCTTGGGTGGCGGTCGTTACAGCGTAATGCCTGATCGCATCGAGACTGGCACCTATTTAGTGGCTGCGGCCGCCACTCGTGGGAGGGTCAAACTCAAGGATACCGATCCCACCATTCTTGAAGCGGTATTGCTCAAGCTGGAGGAGGCAGGTGCGCACATTGACACCGGCAACAACTGGATTTCGCTGGATATGAAGGGTAACCGGCCCAAGGCGGTGAACGTGCGCACTGCACCGTATCCAGCGTTTCCCACTGATATGCAGGCCCAGTTCATTTCATTGAATGCCATCGCCGAGGGCACCGGAACGGTCATCGAAACCGTGTTCGAGAATCGCTTCATGCATGTCTATGAGATGAACCGCATGGGAGCACGTATTCTGGTGGAGGGTAATACTGCAATCGTCACTGGCGTGCCATGTCTGAAAGGCGCTCCGGTAATGGCTACCGACCTGCGTGCTTCCGCCAGTCTGGTGATTGCCGGTCTGGTGGCCGAAGGGGACACCTTGATCGATCGCATTTACCATATTGATCGCGGCTATGAGTGCATCGAGGAAAAGTTGCAGTTGCTCGGTGCCAAGATCCGCCGTATTCCGGGGTAGCTCTGGGACTTAGATGGCACCGGCTTCAGCCTCTGAAGGGGCAATATCCAAGGACATTCGTTTTCATGCTCACCATCGCCCTGTCCAAAGGCCGAATTCTTGACGATACCCTGCCTTTGCTTGCCGAAGCTGGCATCGTGCCGATTGAGGATCCGGACAAGAGTCGCAAACTCATCATTCCGACTAGCCAGGAAGACGTGCGCCTGCTGATCGTTCGTGCCACCGATGTACCGACCTATGTCGAGAACGGTGCTGCCGACTTGGGAGTGGCTGGCAAGGATGTGCTGATGGAGTATGACGGTCAGGGGCTATACGAGCCGCTTGACTTGAGGATCGCCAATTGCAAGCTTATGACGGCCGGCAAGGTCGGTGCCGAGGCACCTAGGGGGCGTCTGCGGGTGGCAACCAAGTTCGTTAATGTAGCCAAGCGTTACTATGCCGAGCAGGGCCGCCAAGTGGACATCATCAAGCTCTATGGCTCCATGGAGCTGGCCCCCTTGGTAGGGCTGGCCGACAAGATCATCGACGTAGTCGATACTGGCAACACCTTGCGTGCCAACGGCCTGGAGCCTCAGGAGCTGATCGCCACCATTAGCTCCCGGCTGATCGTCAATAAGGCCTCGATGAAGATGAAGCATGCACGCATCCAGGCCTTGATTGATACTCTGCGCGAAGCCGTCGAGAATCGGCATCCCGCTTGACTCCTATCTCGCCAACGCCTTCCGTGTCATAGCAAAATTCTCGGGCGCCCGCGCGGAAGGCTTGCTAGGTTAGCGGCGCCCAAGCTCCAGCCATTCAAGAGGCCCGTTATGACCGCCCCCATCGCTCTTCGCCGACTCAACGCTGCCGATCCGGATTTTGCGTGCTATCTGGATCATTTGCTGAGCTGGGAAAGCGTATCCGATGAGGCCGTCAACCAGCGTGTGCTGGACATCCTCCAAGCTGTACGCGAGCACGGCGACGTAGCCGTAGTTGAGTTCACCCAGCGCTTCGATGCTGTCGAAGCCAAGTCCATGGCTGACTTGATCCTGCCGCGCGAGCGATTGGAGCTGGCCTTGACGCGCATTTCTCCGGCGCAGCGCGAAGCGCTGGAAAAGGCTGCGGAGCGCGTACGCCTCTATCACGAAAGGCAGAAGCAGGACTCCTGGACTTATACCGAGGCTGACGGTAGCGTACTCGGTCAGCAGGTCACACCATTGGACCGTGCGGGGCTGTATGTGCCTGGCGGGAAGGCGGCTTATCCGTCCTCGGTGCTGATGAACGCCATTCCGGCCAAGGTCGCCGGCGTGTCCGAAGTGGTGATGGTTGTACCGACGCCGCGCGGTGAGCTCAACGAGCTGGTGCTGGCCGCAGCCTGTGTTGCTGGTGTCGACCGCGTGTTCACCATCGGCGGCGCTCAAGCCGTCGCTGCGTTGGCTTATGGCACTGAAAGCGTGCCCCAAGTAGACAAGATCGTCGGTCCCGGCAATATCTATGTGGCTACGGCCAAACGCCACGTGTTTGGCCAAGTCGGTATCGACATGATTGCCGGCCCCTCGGAGATTCTAGTGGTCTGTGACGGTCAGACCGACCCGGACTGGATCGCCATGGACCTATTCTCCCAGGCTGAGCATGATGAAGACGCCCAGTCGATCTTGGTCAGCCCGGATCCTGCTTTCCTTGATCGTGTGGCTGCGAGCATGGCCAAACTGCTGCCGACCATGGAGCGTGCTGAGATCATTCGCACCTCGCTGGAGAGGCGCGGAGCGCTGATCCAGGTAGCCGATATGGCGCAGGCCATCGCTGTGGCCAACCGTATCGCACCCGAACACCTTGAGCTCTCGGTGGCCGAGCCACAGCAATGGTTGCCGAAGATCCGCCATGCTGGTGCCATCTTCATGGGTCGCTACACTGCCGAGGCGTTGGGTGACTATTGCGCCGGTCCCAATCATGTGCTGCCAACTTCGGGCACCGCGCGCTTCTCTTCGCCTTTAGGTGTGTACGATTTTCAGAAGCGCTCGTCGATCATTTTCTGTTCGGCGGAGGGAGCCTCCGCCTTGGGTAGAAGCGCCTCGGTACTCGCGCGTGGCGAATCGTTGACCGCCCATGCGCGCAGCGCCGAGTACCGGATCAAGGGCTGAAAGGCAGCCCCAGACCTGTAGAAGTAGGCTTGCTGGCGTCCGTATCTGAGAAGTTCGCCAGCGAGCGCTCCTACGCAAAGCAGATCGAACCCGCATTCGAGGAGAGAAGGGCATGAGCAAATTTTGGAGTCCCTTCATCAAGAGCTTGGTCCCCTATGTGCCAGGCGAACAGCCAAAGCTGAGCAAGCTGGTCAAGCTCAATACCAACGAGAATCCCTACGGACCTTCACCTCGGGCGATTGCCGCCATGCAGGCCGAGCTGAACGACAGCCTACGTCTATACCCAGACCCCAACGGCGAGCGCTTAAAGCAGGCGATTGCCGGCTACTACGGCGTGCAGAGCAATCAGGTATTTGTTGGCAATGGCTCCGACGAAGTGCTGGCGCATATCTTTCATGGGTTATTTCAGCATGGTCGGCCGCTGCTGTTCCCCGATGTGACCTACAGCTTCTATCCGGTGTACTGTGGTCTATACGGAATTCCCTTCGAAACCGTAGCGCTCGATGAGCAGTTCTGCATCCATATCGAGGACTATGCGCGGCCCAATGGTGGAATCATCTTCCCCAACCCGAATGCGCCAACTGGTCGTCTGTTGCCGCTTGAGGCAATCGAGCGCCTGCTTGAGACCAATCCAGACTCGGTGGTGGTGGTGGACGAAGCCTACGTGGATTTTGGTGGCGAGACGGCGATCCCTCTTGTCAATCGTCATGCCAACTTGCTGGTCACCCAGACCTTATCTAAGTCGCGCTCTTTGGCTGGGCTACGAGTCGGTCTGGCAGTCGGTCACCCTGAGCTAATCGAGGCGTTGGAGCGGATCAAGAACAGTTTCAATTCCTACCCGCTGGACCGGTTAGCCATCGTCGGAGCGGCTGCGGCTTTCGAAGATCACATTTACTTCAAGCAGACCTGCCGTCAGGTGATCGCCAGTCGGGAGCAGTTGGTCGGCGAGCTGCAGCGCCTGGGTTTCGAGGTGCTACCGTCGGCCGCCAACTTTGTCTTTGCCCAGCATCCCGAACGCGATGCCGAGGAGCTTGCCGCGGGGTTGCGCGAACAGGGAGTGATTGTTCGCCACTTTAGGCAGGAACGGATTCGTCAATTCCTGCGCATCACTATCGGTACCTCGGAGCAGAATCAGGCATTGATCGACGTGCTGTCGACTCTCTGCTGATCCGTAGGGATGGACACCTTGGCCCTCGGGAGCGGTACGCTTACGGCTGCACAGCTGTGGGCGGCGGGCGTAAACCGATCTCAGCGGCCACGGTCAAGGCCTGGCCGTTGCGCAGGATCTCGATATCGATGGTTTCGCCCGGCCGGGTCCGGGCGACTTGATTCATGGCATGGCGTCCGTCGGTGGCCGGTTCGCCATCGATGCTGACGATCAGGTCGCCTGGCTGCAGGCCAGCCCGCTGCGCGGGACCGTCGCGGTAGATGCCGGCAACAACGATGCCTGGCCGGCCCTCCAGTCCGAAGGACTCGGCCAGTTCCTTGGTCAGTGGTTGCACTTCGAGACCGAGCCAGCCGCGAATGACTTGGCCATGCTTGATGATTTCCTCCATCACCTCTAGTGCCAGCTTTGCTGGAATCGCGAAACCGATACCTTGGGAACCACCCGACTTGGAAAAAATGGCGGTATTGATGCCGATCAGGTTGCCGTTGGCATCAATCAGCGCGCCGCCCGAGTTGCCCGGATTGATAGCTGCATCAGTCTGAATAAAGTCCTCATAGGTGTTCAGGCCCAGCTGGTTGCGTCCGGTAGCACTGATGATACCCATGGTTACTGTCTGTCCTACACCGAAGGGGTTGCCGATGGCCAAGGCGACATCGCCGATGCGGATGCTGTCAGATCTTCCCATATGCATGACCGGCAACTGCTCAAGATCGATCTTGAGCACAGCCAGGTCGGTTTCCGAATCGTTGCCGATGACCCGGGCGAGGACTTCCCGACCATCTCTCAGTGCGACGACGATCTGGTCGGCACCGGCGGTGACATGGTTGTTGGTCAGCAGGTAGCCATCTTGGCGCATGATCACTGCGGAGCCGAGGCTGGACTCCAGGCGCCGCTGACTCGGCAGAGAGTTGCCGAAGTACTGCTGTAGCAGCGGATCGTCAAACAGTGGTTGGCTAGGTTTTTTGACGACCTTGGTGGTATATAAGTTGGCCACTGCTGGTGCGGCACTGCTGACTGCGTTTGCGTACGAAGCGGGACTCTGTGGTGAAAGGATGGCCCGTGGGAGCTGTTGTTCATCGCTGCTACGTTGTGGTAGGCCAACCCATTCCGGATGGCGCTGGATTATCAACAGGGCCAGCAGTACTCCGACCGCCAGGGGCCAGCCAAGAAAACGCAGGGCCTTGAGCATGGAGCGGGAGTCCTTGGGGTTGCAGGGGCTAAGGGGGGCGTAAGGTGCGCCATTATACGAGGGAGCCGCTAACTAGCTAGCGGCTCGCAAGCGTCTCATGGAGATATCGATGGCCATTGCTCTGTCCGAACTGGTGAAAGAAGCTGATCGCTATCTGGGAGCGTCTGGCATATCTGATTACTGCCCGAACGGCTTGCAGGTCGAGGGCCAGCCTTGGGTCGCCAGAATCGTCAGCGGCGTGACGGCCAGCCAGGCGCTGCTGGATGCCGCGGTCGAGGCAGAGGCGGATCTGGTGCTGGTGCATCATGGCTATTTCTGGCGCAACGAGAACCCCTGCGTCGTCGGCAGCAAGCGCCGTCGGCTGCAGACCCTGCTGAGCAACGACATCAGCCTGCTGGCCTATCATCTGCCACTGGACGTGCACCCCGAGGTGGGCAACAACGTGCAACTGGGCGAGCGCCTCGGGCTGCACGTGGAGGGCCGCTGGAGCCGGGCAATCCTCGTTCGGTCGGTCTGGTCGGCCATCTGCCCGAGCCACTCGCGCCACAGGAGTTCGCCCGCCGAGTGCGGCAGGCGCTGGATCGCCAGCCCCTGTTGATCGAGGCCGACCGGCCGATCCGGCGCATCGCCTGGTGCACCGGGGCGGCGCAGGGCTATATCGAGCAGGCGATCGCCGCCGGCGTGGACGCCTACCTGACTGGCGAGGTTTCCGAAGCCACCGTGCACAGTGCGAGGGAGAGCGGCATCAGCTTCCTGGCGGCAGGGCACCATGCCACCGAGCGCTACGGTGTGCAGGCCCTTGGCGAATACCTGGCACGGACCTTCGACATCGAACACCTGTTCGTCGATTGTCCCAATCCGGTCTGAACGGTAGCTATATCTCTAGATGGTTTTGATCTAAGTAGTGTTCCTATTAGAAGAAGGGACTGTGCTAGAGTGCGCCAACGTCCCACGGCCCGCAGGCCGTAACCCATTTGCAATCCGTGAGTAGCCATGGTCGACAAACTGACGCATCTGAAACAGCTGGAGGCGGAAAGCATCCACATCATCCGTGAGGTGGCCGCCGAGTTCGACAACCCGGTGATGCTGTATTCCATCGGCAAGGATTCTGCCGTCATGCTGCATCTGGCGCGCAAGGCCTTTTTTCCGGGCAAGCTGCCATTCCCGGTGATGCATGTCGATACCCAGTGGAAGTTCCAGGAAATGTACAAGTTTCGCGACAAGATGGTCGCGGAGATGGGCCTGGAGCTGATCACCCATGTCAATCCAGAAGGGGTGGCGCAGGGTATCAACCCCTTTACCCATGGCAGTGCCAAGCACACCGATATCATGAAGACCGAAGGTCTCAAGCAGGCCCTCGACAAGTACGGCTTCGACGCTGCTTTTGGTGGTGCCCGGCGCGACGAGGAGAAGTCCCGCGCCAAGGAGCGCGTCTACTCCTTCCGCGACAGCAAGCACCGCTGGGACCCGAAGAACCAGCGTCCCGAGCTGTGGAACGTCTACAACGGCAAGGTGAAGAAGGGCGAGTCGATCCGCGTGTTCCCGCTGTCCAACTGGACCGAGCTGGACATCTGGCAGTACATCTACCTGGAGCAGATTCCCATCGTGCCACTGTATT
The DNA here is from genome assembly GCF_059739045.1 of Azotobacter tropicalis. NCBI lineage: Bacteria > Pseudomonadati > Pseudomonadota > Gammaproteobacteria > Pseudomonadales > Pseudomonadaceae > Azotobacter > Azotobacter tropicalis. The sequence continues at coordinate 1,653,206 of NZ_AP046059.1, read as the reverse complement.
TCGCCGCCGAGCGCGAGGTCATCGAGAAGAACGGCACCCTGATCATGATCGACGACGAGCGCATTCTCGAGCATCTCTCCGACGAGGAGAAGGCGCGCATCCAGAAGAAGATGGTGCGCTTCCGCACCCTCGGCTGCTACCCGCTGACCGGCGCCGTGGAGTCCACCGCCGCCACCCTGCCGGACATCATCCAGGAGATGCTCCTGACCCGCACCTCCGAACGCCAGGGCCGGGTCATCGACCATGATGGTGCCGGTTCGATGGAAGAAAAGAAACGTCAGGGCTACTTCTAAGGTCTTCGCCTCATGTCGCATCAATCCGAACTGATCAGCGAGGACATCCTCGCCTACCTGGCCCAGCACGAACGCAAGGAGCTGCTGCGCTTTCTCACCTGCGGCAATGTCGACGACGGCAAGAGCACCCTGATCGGCCGCCTGCTGCACGACTCCAAGATGATCTACGAGGATCACCTAGAAGCCATCACCCGCGACTCCAAGAAGGTCGGCACCACTGGTGACGAGGTCGACCTGGCGCTGCTGGTCGACGGCCTGCAGGCCGAGCGCGAGCAGGGCATCACCATCGACGTGGCCTACCGTTATTTCTCGACCGCCAAGCGCAAGTTCATCATCGCCGACACGCCCGGACACGAGCAGTACACCCGCAACATGGCCACCGGGGCGTCCACCTGCGACCTGGCGATCATCCTGATCGACGCCCGCTACGGCGTACAGACCCAGACCCGCCGGCACAGCTTCATCGCCTCGCTGCTGGGCATCCGGCACATCGTGGTCGCCATCAACAAGATGGACCTGATGGGTTTCGATCAGGGCGTCTTCGAGCGCATCCAGGCCGACTACCTGCAGTTTGCCGAGCGTCTCGGCCTCAAGCCAAGCTCGCTGCACTTCGTGCCGATGTCCGCCCTCAAGGGCGACAATGTGGTCAACCGGAGTGAGCGCGCGCCCTGGTATCAGGGCCCGTCGCTGATGGAAATCCTCGAGACCGTCGAAATCGCCGCCGACCGCAACCTGGCGGACATGCGCTTTCCGGTGCAGTACGTCAATCGGCCGAACCTGAACTTCCGTGGCTTCGCCGGTACCCTGGCCAGCGGCATCGTGCACAAGGGCGACGAAGTCGCCGTGCTGCCCTCGGGCAAGACCAGTCGGGTGCGCTCCATCGTCACCTACGACGGCGAGTTGGAGCAGGCGATTCCCGGCCAGGCGATCACCCTGACCCTGGAGGACGAGATCGATGTGTCGCGCGGCGACATGCTGGTGCATGCCGACAACCGCCCGCAGGTCACCGACGGCTTCGAGGCCATGCTGGTGTGGATGGCCGAGGAGCCGATGCTGCCAGGCAAGAAGTACGACATCAAGCGTGCCACCAGCTACGTGCCGGGCAACATCGTCGGCATCGAGCACCGTATTGACGTCAACACCCTCGAGCACGCGCCGGCCAGCGAGCTGAAGCTCAACGAGATAGCCCGCGTGCGGATCAGTCTGGACGCGCCCATCGCCCTCGACGGCTATGAGTACAACCGCACCAGCGGCGCCTTCATCGTCATCGACCGCCTGACCAACGGCACCGTCGGTGCCGGCATGATCGTCGCCGAGCCGCTGTCCGGGCAGAACGCCGGGAATCACCACGGACGGCTTGCCCATGTCAGCGCCGGGGAGCGTGCCGCGCGCTTCGGCCAGCAGCCGGCCACGGTGCTGTTCACCGGCCTGTCCGGTGCCGGCAAGAGCACCCTGGCCTATGCCTTGGAGCGCAAGCTGTTCGACATGGGCCGAGCGGTCTATGTGCTGGATGGGCAGAACCTGCGCCACGACCTGAACAAGGGCCTGCCGCTGGATCGCGTCGGGCGTGCCGAGAACTGGCGGCGTGCCGCTCAGGTGGCCCGGCAGTTCAACGAGGCTGGCCTCTTGACCTTGGCCGCCTTCGTCGCTCCGGATGCCGAGGGGCGCGCCCAGGCCCAGGCGCTGATCGGCGCCGAGCGGCTGATCACCGTCTATGTACAGGCCTCGCCGTTGGCCTGCCGCGAGCGCGATCCGCAAGGGCTGTATGCTTCCGGCAGCGACAACATTCCCGGCGAGTCCTTCCCCTACGACATACCGCTGGATGCCGATCTGGTGATCGATACCCAGCATCACTCGGTGGAGGAGGGAGTGAGGCAGGTGCTTGAACTGCTGCGCAGCCGCGGCTCCCTCTAAGACGACCTGCCGTCTCGACCAAACCCTTGCAGCCCTGGCTGCGAGAGTTTGGGGGCTCAGTGCATCATCTTCTAGAAGAAGGCTGTCTTGGTGTTCAGGAGGTAGTTCGCTCCCTCTGGCAGGCTGGCGTGCATTCGGGCGCGGACACAAGCACTCCCCGGGCATGCATAGCCAGGTTCGTCAGCGCCGCTCGTCGGCCAGGCTTCAGTGCTTGCCTTTCAGGCCGAATTGCTCGTCCAGCATGCCGGGGGCGTTGGCGATCTTGGGGGCATAATCCTTGGGCGCTTCGGGTGCCGTTGCGCCGGACAGGCGCTCATGATCGCCGAGGCTCTCTTGGTTCTGCAGCGTGGCGAGCAGGCGCTGGCGGGTCAACTCGTCGAGTGCGAGACGGCTGGCACCCTCGGACAGGTGTTCCTGAATTTCCGCATAGCTCTGGGTGAGCTTCTTCACCAGGCTGGCGGTGGTGTTGAAGTGGGTAATCACCTCATTTTGATAGGTATCGAAGCGCTCCTGCAGCTCGTCTAGCTGGCGTTGTGTCCGGCCGGGTGCCGCATTGGGCAATAGACGAGCGGCAACGAAGCCGATGGTGATGCCGACAAGCAGGGTGAGGGCCGGTAGCAACCAGGCCATGAGCGTCTGTTCCACGATCCTTCCTCTATAGGCTTCTTTGTTTTACGTTAGCGGCTCCAGTCTGCCCTGTATAGCCGGTCTAGACGCATGCAGCGATTCGTGCCGGCAGACGGAGCCGGGCTTGATCGCAGCTATGGCTGTATGCCGTCATTGCGCAAGCCTAGTCATGGTCCGGCGCGAATGCTGCTGCAGCACATCTTTGTGCTGGACGGTTTTCCGCGGGCATGGCGATCCAACCATCCAAGACGAGCCGGCCTAGGCGGGCTCACGGAGATACAGTTTGTCGAATCGTGAAAGTTCCCTGTTCATCGATGGGCCCTGCGGTCCGCTCGAAGCGCTCTACCTCGAACTGCCGCAGGCCCGTGGCCTGGCTCTGCTCTGTCATCCCAATCCGGTGAAGGGTGGGACCATGCTGAACAAGGTCGTCTCCACCCTGCAGCGCACCGCCCGGGATGCCGGTTACAGCACGCTGCGCTTCAACTATCGTGGCGTTGGCGCCAGCGCAGGCAGTCACGATATGGGTAGCGGCGAGGTGGATGATGCCGAAGCCGTTGTTCAGTGGGTACGCGAGCAGTTGCCGCAGCTGCCCTTGAGTCTGTTCGGCTTTTCCTTCGGTGGCTATGTCGCGCTCAATCTCGCGGAGCGCCTGGCTGCACAGGGGCAGGTGCCGGAGCGGATATTCCTGGTCGCGCCGGCGGTGATGCGCCTGGAGAGCGAGACAATGGTGCCGCCACAGGGTGGCAGTCTGACAGTCATCCAGCCGGAGCAGGACGAGGTGGTCAGTCCGCAACTGGTCTACGACTGGTCGGCAGCCCTGCAGCGTCCCCATGAGTTGCTGAAAGTGGCAGAATGCGGGCATTTCTTCCATGGCAAGCTGGGCGAGTTGAAGGACTTGGTCAGTTCACGCCTTTGAGCATAGACAAGCGCACACCATGACCACTCGAATCCTCACCGGTATCACCACCACCGGCACTCCGCATCTTGGCAACTATGCTGGCGCCATCCGCCCGGCGATCATTGCCAGTCGCGACCCCCATGCCGACTCGTTCTATTTCCTCGCCGACTACCATGCGCTGATCAAGTGCGACGACCCGGAGCGCATTCAGCGCTCGCGTCTGGAAATCGCCGCCACCTGGCTGGCCTGCGGGCTGGACGCGGAGAAGACGACCTTCTACCGCCAGTCGGACATTCCCGAGATAACCGAGCTGACCTGGCTGCTCACCTGCGTGACGGCCAAGGGCCTGCTCAACCGTGCGCATGCCTACAAGGCCTCGGTGGACAAGAATCTTGAGGTCGGCGAGGACCCCGATGCCGGGGTGACCATGGGGCTGTTCAGCTATCCGGTGCTGATGGCGGCAGATATCCTGATGTTCAACGCGAACAAGGTGCCGGTCGGTCGCGACCAGATCCAGCACGTGGAGATGGCGCGTGATATCGGGCAGCGCTTCAATCATCTGTTTGGCCGGGGTAGTGAGTTCTTCACCCTTCCGGAAGCGGTGGTCGAGGCGGAGGTCGCCACCCTGCCGGGGCTCGACGGCCGTAAGATGTCGAAGAGCTATGACAATACCATTCCCCTGTTCGGCTCGGCCCGTCAGCTGAAGGATGCCATCGCTCGCATCATCACCGATTCGCGAGAGCCGGGTGAGCCCAAGGATCCGGACAGCTCGCATCTGTTCACGCTCTACCAGGCGTTCGCCACGCCCGAGCAGCTCGCCGGATTCCGTGCCGATCTGCTTGCCGGTCTGGCCTGGGGGAGGCCAAACAGCGCCTGCTCCAGTTGCTGGAAAACGAATTGGGTGAAGCTCGCGAGCGCTACCAAACGCTGATTGCGAGACCGCTTGACTTGGAGGACATTCTCCAGGCTGGTGCGGCCAAAGCGCGCAGGGTCGCCACCCCCTTCCTCGGCGAGCTGCGCGAAGCGGTTGGATTGCGCTCGTTCCGTAGCGACGTGCGTAGTCAGGCTGCCAGCGGTAAGAAGAAAGCGGCAAAGGCCGCGCGCTTCATCAGTTTCCGCGAATTCGATGGAAGGTTTCGTTTCCGTTTTCTGGCTGCCGATGGCGAGGAATTGCTGCTGTCGCGGCCGTTTGACGATCCCAAGGCGGTGGGGCGGATCAGCCAGCGGTTGATTGCTCTGGGGCCGGATGCACTCGAATTGCGTGCCGATGAAGGGGCCCAGTTCAGTCTCTGGCTGGACGGCGAATGCATGGCCGACAGTCCGGTGTATGCCGATCCAGATGCCTTGGAGGCAGCCATGCTGCGCCTGCGAGAGGCGATTGCAGGGCTTGCCGACTGATTGCCGTGCGACCCTGTGCCGGATTTTCAGCCTTTGGCTCGGATGGTCGCGAACCTTTGAACTCTTGATGAGGGTGGCCCGTTTTGAACGACTTGACGACATTCCCAACAGCCGAGGGCGCCGCCAAGGCGGCCTCCCCACGACTCGATGCCGATTCTGCCATGACTCCCCTTGAGCGCTATCAAGCCGATCTGAAACGCCCGGATTTCTTCCACGATGCTGCTCAGGAAAACGCTGTGCGTCACCTGCAACGCCTCTACGACGAGTTGATCAGCGCCGGTCCGCAGGGGCCGGCTGCGGGCAGCAAGCTTGGATTGTTCGACAGGCTGCTCGGCAAGAAGCCGCAGAGTTTGCAGAAGGGCCCAGTCAAGGGCATCTACTTCTGGGGGGGCGTGGGGCGCGGCAAGACCTATCTGGTCGACACCTTCTACGATGCTCTGCCCTTCGAGCAGAAGATGCGCACCCATTTCCATCGCTTCATGAAGCGGGTGCATGAGGAAATGAAGACCCTCAAGGGTGAGAAGAACCCGCTGACCATCATTGCCCAGCGCTTTGCCAGTGAGGCTCGGGTCATTTGCTTCGACGAATTCTTCGTGTCCGATATCACTGATGCGATGATTCTCGCCACCCTCCTGGAGGAGCTGTTCAAGAACGGCGTGAGCCTGGTGGCCACCTCCAACATCGTGCCGGACGGCCTCTACAAGGACGGCTTGCAGCGTGCCCGTTTCCTGCCGGCGATCGCCCTGCTCAAGGAGCACACGGAGATCGTCAACGTCGACAGTGGCATCGATTACCGCCTGCGCGCCCTGGAGCAGGCCGAGTTGTACCACTGGCCGCTGGATGCCGAAGCGGAGAGGAGCCTGGAGCGCAGCTTCAATAGCCTGCTCACCGAGCACTGTGCGGTGAAGGACAGCGATGTCCTGCTGATCGAGAGTCGCGAGATTCGCGCACGTAAAACCGCCAACGACGTGGCCTGGTTCGAGTTCCGCGAGTTGTGCGACGGTCCGCGCAGCCAGAACGACTACATCGAGCTGGGCAAGATCTTCGAGGCAGTCTTGCTGTCGAATGTTGAACGGATGAATGCTTCCAAGGACGACATGGCGCGGCGTTTCATCAACTTGGTCGACGAGTTCTACGACCGCAATGTCAAGTTGATCATTTCTGCCGAGGTCGAGCTCAAAGATCTCTATGCTGGCGGTCGTCTGGAGTTCGAATTCCAGCGCACCCTGAGCCGTCTGCTGGAGATGCAGTCCCACGAGTTCCTCGCGCGGCCGCATAAGCCGTGATCGATAGGGCCGCCACTGAGGCGGCCCTTGCCGTTGTAAGGTGTCGTCTGGAGCTTTCTGCTTGCCGGTCAGGCCGTGCTGGAGGGTATTGAAGACATGTCTGCACCCTTGGTTGCGTCCGACTCGCCTTTCGGTGATTGGGACGGTACGCCTGCCGGAGCCCGTCTTCTGCAGCAGGAGTTGGCCGGGCGGGTCGTGCTGCAGGACGATTTTCCAGTCCTGCGCCTGATTGCCGGTGTGGATGTCGGCTTCGAAGAAGGCGGGAGCATTACCCGAGCGGCGGCGGTATTGCTCGATGCTGATACCCTGGAGCTGCTTGCCGAGCGACTGGTGCGCATTCCGACCTCCATGCCCTACATCCCGGGTCTGCTGTCCTTTCGCGAGCTTCCGGCCGTCTTGTGCGCCCTGGCGGAGCTGCCTCGGGTTCCGGATCTGGTCTTCTGCGACGGACAAGGGATCGCCCATCCGCGCAGGTTGGGAATTGCGGCCCACCTGGGTGTGGCCAGCGGCCTGCCGACCATTGGCGTGGCCAAAAAGATTCTCGTCGGTACCCATGCCGAGCTGGGGTCCAGGCGCGGCGACCAGGTCCCCTTGATGTATCGGGGCGATGTGCTGGGGACGGTGCTGCGGAGCAAGGACGGGGTGCGACCGCTGATCGTTTCGCCAGGGCATCGGGTCAGTTTGGCCAGTGCGCCAGGGCTGGTCATGGCCTGCGTCACGCGCTATCGCTTGCCCGAGCCGACGCGGCTGGCCGATCGGCTCGCCTCGCGAAGGGCAGGATATTCACCGCCTGCCTGAGGTGAGGCCTGGTTGGCTGGGGTGGCTTTCGATGCCCTCCGGGAGGGTGCTTCTTGTTAGGCGTGGCTTCTGTTCTCTGTCCTGGCAGATAGACGGTTGCTATTTTTCCTGCAGTCGGTATGATTTTAAGGATTTTCTGGTGAGGATGCCTAGCTCGCTGGAAATCAGGTAGGGGATGCCTAGCCTACCGACCCTGCCGTTGCGGACGCGCTGACCCGAGCCCCCGATAGCGTCTGTTTCCGGCCGCCTCGACCTTGTCAAGGCAAGCACTATTCAGTAAGATTTGCCGCCTTATTTTCAGGGTGGCCCCTGAGGCTATAACGAATGAAAACTTTTACTGCGAAACCGGAAACCGTTAAGCGCGACTGGTATGTCGTCGACGCTGCCGGCCAGACTCTGGGTCGTCTGGCTACTGAAATCGCCAGCCGTCTGCGTGGCAAGCACAAGCCCGAATATACTCCGCATGTGGATACCGGCGATTACATCGTTGTGATCAATGCCGAGCAGGTGCGGGTTACCGGTGCCAAGAGCAGCGACAAGATGTACTACTCCCACTCCGGCTTCCCGGGCGGTATCAAGTCCATCAGTTTCGAAAAGCTGATCGCAAGGGCTCCCGAGCGTGTGATCGAGACCGCGGTCAAGGGCATGCTGCCGAAGAACCCGCTGGGTCGTGACATGTACCGCAAGCTGAAGGTGTACAAGGGTGCCGTTCACCCGCACACCGCTCAGCAGCCTCAAGAACTGAAGATTTAAGGGGATAGCTCATCATGTCGGCGACTCAAAACTACGGCACCGGCCGTCGTAAGACTGCTACCGCTCGCGTCTTTCTGCGACCGGGTACTGGCAAGATTTCCATCAACAATCGCTCTCTCGAGCAGTTCTTCGGTCGTGAAACTGCTCGCATGGTTGTGCGTCAGCCGCTCGAACTGACCGAAACCGGGGAAAAGTTCGACGTCTATGTCACCGTTATCGGTGGTGGTGTCAGTGGTCAGGCTGGTGCCATTCGTCATGGCATCACCCGTGCTTTGATCGAGTACGACGAGACTTTCCGTAGTCCGCTGCGCCGTGCTGGCTACGTGACTCGCGATGCTCGCGAAGTCGAGCGTAAGAAGGTTGGTCTGCGCAAGGCGCGCAAGCGTCCGCAATACTCGAAGCGCTAATCTCGGCGTTTTCAAGGAGCGCCCGGCATTCGCAAGAATGCCGGGCGTTTTTTATGCTTGGAGATTATCTCTGCGACAGCTTGTCGCAAGTTTAGTGCCGTCCTTTCTGGGCGCTTCGGCATTATTGTATCCGGCTATTACCTTGTCAGGCTTGAGGGTTTTCTTTAACATTTTGCCGATTTTTTCGCGCGCCTCGTTTTTTTATTACAGGTCCGGATAACGGGCCGCAAAGTTGATGGGAGACAACTGAATGAGCAATGACGGCGTGAATGTCGGCCGGCGTCGCTTTCTGGTTGCAGCCACCTCAGTGGTGGGTGCGGCAGGAGCGGTGGGGGCTGCGGTCCCGTTCGTGGGATCCTGGTTCCCAAGTGCCAAGGCCAAGGCCGCAGGTGCACCGGTAAAGGTGAATGTCAGTAAAATCGGGCCGGGGCAACAGATAGTGGCTGAATGGCGTGGCCAGCCGGTGTTTATCGTCCGCCGTACCGAGGAGACGCTCGCCAACCTGAAGAAGGTCGAATCTGCGGTAGCGGACCCCGACTCGGCCGTCTCGGTTCAGCCAGCCTATGTTGACCGGAAGCTGCGCTCGATCAAGCCGGAAATCCTGGTTCTGGTCGGCCTCTGTACCCATCTGGGGTGTGCCCCTTCCTTCCGGCCAGAGCTCGCTCCTGCGGATCTGGGAGCCGACTGGATGGGGGGCTACTTCTGTCCCTGCCATGGTTCCAAGTACGATTTGGCCGGTCGCGTCTACAAGGCACAACCTGCTCCCTTGAACCTGCCGGTACCTCCACATACCTATGAATCGGATGATGTGATCATTGTCGGCGTGGACCAGGAGAAGGCCTGATGAGCAAGTTCATGGACTGGATCGATGCCCGCTTCCCCGCCACCTCGATGTGGGAAGACCATCTCTCCAAATACTACGCACCGAAGAACTTCAACTTCTTCTACTTTTTCGGCTCTCTGGCGTTGCTGGTGCTGGTCAACCAGATTCTCACCGGCATCTGGCTGACCATGAGTTTCACCCCGTCCGCCGAGGAGGCCTTTGCCTCCGTCGAATACATCATGCGTGATGTCGAATACGGCTGGATCATTCGCTATCTGCACTCCACCGGCGCTTCGGCATTCTTCGTCGTGGTCTATCTGCACATGTTCCGCGGCCTGCTTTATGGTTCCTACCAGAAGCCGCGCGAGCTGGTGTGGATCTTCGGCATGCTGATCTATCTGTGCCTGATGGCCGAGGCCTTCATGGGCTATCTGCTGCCCTGGGGACAGATGTCCTACTGGGGTGCCCAGGTGATCATCTCCCTGTTCGGCGCCATCCCGGTAGTCGGCGAGGACCTGACCCAGTGGATTCGTGGTGACTACCTGATCTCCGGCATCACCCTGAACCGTTTCTTCGCCCTGCATGTCATTGCGTTGCCGATCGTCCTGCTTGGCCTGGTCGTGCTGCACATCCTAGCGTTGCACGAAGTTGGCTCGAACAACCCGGACGGTATCGAGATCAAGAAGAACAAAGACGCCAACGGCAAGCCGCTGGATGGCATCCCCTTCCATCCCTACTACACCGTAAAAGACATCGTTGGCGTGGTGGTGTTCCTTTTCGTCTTCTGTGCCGTGGTGTTCTTCTTCCCGGAAATGGGAGGTTATTTCCTCGAGAAGCCGAACTTCGAACAGGCCAATGCCTTCAAGACCCCAGCACACATTGCGCCGGTGTGGTACTTCACGCCGTTCTACGCAATTCTGCGGGCTGTGCCGGACAAGCTGCTCGGAGTCATTGCCATGGGGGCAGCCATCGCCGTGCTGTTTGTCCTGCCCTGGCTGGATCGCAGTCCAGTCAAGTCGATGCGCTATAAAGGCTGGCTGAGCAAACTGTGGCTGCTGCTGTTCTGCGTCGCCTTTCTAACCCTTGGTGTGCTTGGCGTGCTCTCGCCGACTCCCGGTCGCACGCTGCTCTCGCAGGTGTGCACAGCGCTGTACTTCGCGTTCTTCATCCTAATGCCGTTTTACACCAGGATGGAAAAGACCAAAGCGGTTCCGGAAAGGGTGACTGGCTGATGAAAAAGCAATTTGCTGCATTGATTTTCACGATTCTGCCGGCTTTTTCATTTGCCGCAGGGGTTGAGCCGGAATTGGACACGGTTGATATAAATCTTGGCGACAAGTCAGCTATGCAGGATGGTCTGCGAACCTTCGCTAACTATTGCATGGGCTGTCATAGTGCCCAGTTCCAGCGCTATGAGCGGGTGGCCAAGGATCTTGGTATTCCGGAAGAGGTCATGATAGGAAATGTTATCTTCACTGGTGCCAAGATCGGCGAGCACATGAAGATCGGAATGCGTCCCCAGGATGCCAAGGTCTGGTTTGGTGCGGCGCCGCCGGATCTGACGCTGGTTGCCCGAGTGCGGGGCAATGATTGGCTATACAGCTATTTGCGCAGCTTCTATGAAGATCCATCTCGCCCGTTGGGGGTGAACAACATTGTGTTCCCTAACGTGGGCATGCCTAACGTGCTGGCTGGCCTGCAGGGGCGTCAGGTCTTTGGTTGCAAGCAGGTGCAAGTAGTTGAGAATGGCAAGAAGCAATATGACCCCCTCACAGGGGCAGAGATTACCCACGAAGCTTGTGATCAGCTGACCGTCCTGCCGAAGACCGGTACGTTGAGTGATGATCAGTTCGATGAGAAGATCAAAAACTTGGTGAGTTTCTTGGCTTACTCGGCCAATCCGGTCAAGTTGGAAAGCCAGCGTGTCGGTAGCTATGTGCTTCTGTTCTTGGCTGTTTTCTTTGTGTTCGCTTATCTGCTTAAGCGCGAATACTGGAAAGACGTGCACTGAGCTATTGCTTTCACCTGCAAACACACGCGTCCGTAGGGCGCGTGTGTTTTTTTATTCTGAAAATAAGACCTCCGAGCGAGGAGCTCGCCATGGGCATGACCAATCGGTTGATTTGTTATTCCAACCCGGCCGACCATTATTCCCATCGTGTGCGAATGGTACTTGCCGAAAAAGGAATTACCGTTCAGATTCTCGATATTGACCCGGAGCGGAACGCAGAAAAGCTCACAGAGATTAATCCCTATGGCGTGCTGCCTACACTAATGGACCGTGATCTGTTGCTGTACGAGTCCGGAGTGATCATGGAATACCTTGAGGAGCGTTATCCGCATCCTTCATTGCTACCGGTGTATCCTGTGGCTCGCGCCAATAGTCGTTTGCTGATGCATCGTATTCAGAGCGACTGGGCTCTTCTAGTTGATCGAATGCTAGATAGGCGAGTCGATGAAAGTGTTTGCAACCGACTGCGCAGGGAGCTAAGAGAGAGTTTGCTCGATGTGTCACCTTTATTCGCCGAAAAGCCTTATTTTCTCAGTGATGAACCAAGTCTGGTGGATTGCTGTCTCTTGCCGCTTCTCTGGCGGCTACCGTTACTGGGTATAGAACTGTCGCGTAGTGCAAGGCCGCTGCTCGAATATATGGAGCGCCACTTTGCTCGCCAAGCCTTTCAAACCAGCCTATCTGCTATCGAACGCGATATGCGCCCAATATGAAGGAGATTGATATGAACTCCAGTCGTCCTTATTTGCTACGAGCGCTTTACGAGTGGATTGTCGATAATGATTGCACACCGCATCTGCTGGTCAATGCTGAAGTACCCAGCGTTCAGGTTCCAACAGGCTACGTGAATGATGGACAGATTGTCCTTAATGTTTCCCCTAGTGCTGTACGGCATCTGCATATGGACAATCAGGGGATAAGTTTCGAAGGGCGTTTCGGAGGCGTCGCCCATAGTCTGTACATACCTTCCGAAGCTGTCATGGCTATTTATGCGCGGGAGAATGGGCAAGGCATGGTCTTTGAAGTCGAGCCGCCTGCTGCAGGGGAAGACGCTGGTCCGGATGATGGCCCAGCCGGTGGTGAGCCGCCGCGGCCGACTGGACGCCCTAGCTTGAAGGTAATCAAGTAGGAGAGGGGGCTCAATAAAAAGGCGATTTTGCGTCGTCTTTTTATTAATTCTGCTGATTTTCTCAGTCGGTGTACTGAAAAAGCTTGACGACCTTTTGTACGCCAGAAACACTCTGAACCAGATTAGCGGCTCGATTTGCCTCTTGGCGGGTGATCAAGCCCAGTAGATAGACAATACCGTTCTCGGTAACCACTTTGATTCTCGAGCCGGGTATGGTGTTGTCAGCTAGCATTTGGGTCTTGATCTTGGTAGTCAGCAGGGAGTCGTTGCTGCGGGCTAAGAGCGAGGTGGGTGAAAGAATCTGTATTTCATTATGCACCTTCGTCACTCCTGCGACCGAGCGAGCAGCTTGTTCGGCAAGCTGTTTGAGTTCGCGCGGGGGGCCTGACCGGCAAGCAGGGTAACGCCATTATAAGTAGTGACTACGATATGCGAGCTGTCGCTACCGAGGTCAGCATGGGCCTGATGAATTTTTTCAGTGACTTTGGGCTCGATGAATTGATCGTCAATCGTGTTGCCAATGCTGCGATTGCTGCAGCCTCCTAGGAGGAGGCTTGTCGCCAAAGCGGCAGTGATTAGAAGTGAGTATTTCATTCTTCGCTTCCAAACAATTGGTTGTCGATCAGATCGCATAGGCAATGAATAATCAGCAGATGTACCTCTTGAATACGGGCTGTGACCTTGGCCGGTACTCGTATTTCAACGTCCTCGGGGAGCAGAAGTGCTGCCATCCCGCCGCCATCGCGGCCAGTCAAGGCAACCACCAACATTTCCCTATCATGGGCGGCTTGAATGGCTTGAATTACATTGGCAGAGTTGCCGCTGGTAGAGATGGCCAGCAGAACATCGCCAGGCTGACCCAGCGCACGGATCTGCTTGGAAAAAACTTCATTGTAGCTGTAATCGTTAGCAATCGACGTAAGAGTAGAACTATCGGTAGTCAGTGCCATGGCTGGCAGACTGGGGCGTTCGCGCTCGAAGCGATTAAGCAATTCTGAGGAAAAATGCTGAGCATCGCCAGCTGAGCCGCCATTACCACAGGAAAGGATCTTGCCCTCGTTAAGTAGGGCTTGGACCATGAGTTCGCTGGCCTGGGCGATATGGGGAAGGACAACCTCCATAGCCTGCTGTTTGGTTTCGATGCTGGCTTGGAAGAGCTGGCTAATGCGAGAGTGCATGTCCATTGGCGATAACCTTTAAAGTCGGGTGTTCGCTGCAGCCAGAGGAAAGCTCTGGCCTGTGGCGGCAGTCAGGCAGCTGTGGGGCATCCAAACTCTTGCCGGAGCGAATCAGGTGCGATTGCGGGTCAGGCATCAAAGGCGTTGCGAATCCAGTTCAGTTGGCTCGATGCGCCTTCGCTAGCATTAATGGCAATAACATCGAAGCGGCAGGGATGTCTGGCCCAGCGTGGCTCTTTCTGTAGGAAATACTGAGCGGTACGAACGAGCTTCATGCGCTTGCGCACATCGATGCTCTCGAGTGCGCCTCCCCAAGCAAGATACCGCCGATAGCGTACTTCGATGAATACTACTGTATCGCCGTCGAGCATGACCAGATCAAGCTCACCGCATCGACAGTGCCAATTCTGCGCTAGGAGGCGCATTCCTTGCGCCATGAGATGGCGTTGGGCTAGGGCTTCTGCATCGCGCCCATTGCGTTGGCTGTCCATGTCAGTGGCTGTTGGTCGGCAGGCGCTGTATCTGGCCGTCATGAAACGCAGCCCAAGGCAGTTGGCGCTGGATACGCTGGTCGGGGCTCAAACTCAGACTGCCAGAAAGGCCATCGATATGGGTTTCAGGCATTATCTTTAGTTGTGCTAGACGTGGGGCGAGTCGATAGGCATCTACTCCCATGGCATAGAGGCGTCCCAGGCTGCCACTAGCCTGGGGCCATTGAGCACCAACCAGCTGCGGCAGGTTGTCGGATGGGGTGGCATTCAGCAGCCAAGGAGTTTCGCAGAACTGAATGCCTTCGAGGTCGAGGTAATAGTTCTGTTCTTCTTTCGGACTATAGAGGTGCGAAGTGGCATAGACAGGTACGTCGCCGGCATATTGGAAGGCGAGGGTCGGCTTGATTTGCTGAGCCTGCTGCGGAGTGGCGGCGAGGAAAATAAAGTCGATGTCTTTGCGTCGAGAAGGTTGTGCTACCACTTCGCCGCCAAGCACGCTTTGCAAGCGCTTACCACGAGACTCGCTCTGGCGGAGTTGGAACAGCTCGGCAATCTGCTGGGCTAGGCGGGCGGGTTGGTCAATGCGCACGACGGCGATCAGGCTGCCGCCGGCGGCTTGCCAGTTCTGCTGGAAGGCTTGAAGCACACGATCGCCCCATTCGCCGGAAGGAACCATAACCACGCCTCGACGCATGCCGTCAGCCCAGGCGCGACGTGCGGCTTCGCGGGCTTCGTCCTCAGCTGCCAGGCCGAATTGGAAGAGTTGTGGCGGTGCTTCTTGGCCTGCATTCCCGTAGTTCAGGGCAAGGGTTGTGATCGGTAATTGCTCGCGGTCACCAAGCTGCTTGACCAGTGGCTTTTCCAGGGGGCCGACGACCAGTTGTATCCCGGCGGCCTGGGCTTGGCGATAGAATTCATCTAGGGAGGCCAGTCGGCTGCTGTCATAGACTTCGATGCTAGGTGGTTGCTGGCCACTTTGCTGTGCTTGGTAGTGGGCTGCCATGAATCCGTTTCGCAGCGCGCGGGATACTGAGGCGAGTTGGCCCTCCTCCGGCAGCAGCAGAGCGATCTTGTAAAGGGGCTGGCTGGCCAGCTCTCGTAGCTTTCGTAGCGACGCCGGTAATTGCAGGGCTGCTGGGTGCTGTGGGTTCGCCGCGCGCCATTGATCAATGGCCGCTTGCTGCAATTCCAGAGTGCCGGCGCTTTTCGTTGCGCGAGCCAAGGCCAACCAGCCGCCCAGTTCGCTGGTTTCCTCTCCGGGTACGTTCAGGGTCTCCGGCGGCAGAGTCTGGATCAGGCGCCAGATGCTTTCATGATTCTCCTTGGTGGCTGACTCGCTCAGCAGGGGGGCAATGAATACTCGCTCGCGGGCGGCACTCAGGTACTGGCCATCTGCTTCCAGTGCGCGGGCGCGCGTAAGCTGGGTGCGGGCTTGTTGCTGTACAGGCAACTCGCCCAGGTGCTGCATACTCGGATGGTTAAGGGCCTTGAGTGCCGCTTTGGCGTTGCTGCGTGCCAAAGCAATTTCTGCGTTGAGGGTGCTGGCAAAAACCTGCTGGGCGGGTTTGAGGCTGTCTAGGGGCAGTTGCTCAAGGATACGCACGGCCTGGCCAAGATCCTTCTTTCTGTAGGCTTGGTCGGCGGCCGTCAGGCGCAGGAGTGCGGCCTTTTCCGGCTTGCTTTCATCGGCCTCTTGCAGCAGTTGTTCGATACTGGCTTCCGTAGGTGTGGGCAGATCTCCCAGCTTGGATGACGGCGAGCTGGCGCAGGCCGCCAGAAGACCGGCAAGGAAAAGGGCGGGAAGGGGACGCAGGCAGGCGATCATTGAGGCGTTCCTGATGCTCAAGATAAGTCGAGAATTGTACCCAAGCCTTGGCTTGGGCGCGATGTCGTGCTTGGGAAACCGGCTACAATGCGCGTTTCGATTGCGCTGGGAGATTGCCGTGGTTGCGTCCTCTGCTCTAAATCCAATGTCGGGCATTCTTTATGTCGTCGCTACTCCTATTGGCAATCTCGATGACATTACAGTGCGGGCTCTACAAGTGTTGCGAGAGGTGACCTTGATCGCGGCTGAGGATACGCGTCATTCGGCGCGTCTCTTGCATCACTTTGGTATTGCGACCCCTTTGGCTGCTTGCCATGAGCATAACGAGCGCGATCAGGGGGGGCGTTTTCTGATGCATTTGCGGGCAGGCGATGATGTTGCGCTGATTTCCGATGCGGGTACGCCGCTGATTTCTGATCCTGGCTTTCATCTGGTACGCCAGGCGCGCGTTGCCGGCATAAGAGTGGTGCCGGTGCCTGGTCCTTGTGCCTTGATTGCCGCCTTGTCTGCCGCAGGGCTGCCTTCCGACCGCTTCGTCTTCGAAGGCTTTCTGCCGGCCAAAACGGCTGGGCGCCTGGCGCGTTTGGAGCAGTTGAAGGAGGAGCCTCGCACGTTGATTTTCTATGAGGCACCGCATCGATTGCTGGATTGCCTAGAGGATCTCGAGCAGGTAATGGGGAGTGATCGTTTGGTGGTTCTTGCGCGCGAGTTGACCAAGACGTTCGAAACCTTCCAAGGGTTGCCGCTCGGCGAGTTGCGCGCCTGGGTTGCTGCGGACAGTAATCAGCAGCGTGGCGAATGCGTATTGCTGGTGGCTGGTTGGTTGGCTCCCTCTGAGGAGTTGGTGCCGACGGCTGCGCTTCGAGTTCTCGGGCTCTTACTCAAGGAGATGCCGTTGAAGCGGGCTGTCGCTCTGGCGGCCGAAATCACCGGGGTGCGCAAGAATTTACTTTATCAGGCGGCCTTGGATCGCCAAAGCTAAGGCTCTTCTAGTGCTTATCGGCACGGGTGCTTGCGGATAGCTTCCGTGGCCATTAATCTTACTGGTGGAGAGTCGATCGGACAGTCGCTGTTTCATATTGTTCCCCATAATATGGAAGGGAGGAAAGTCCGGGCTCCATAGGGCAGAGTGCCAGGTAACGCCTGGGAGGCGCGAGCCTACGGAAAGTGCCACAGAAAATAACCGCCTAAGCGCGCAAGCGCCGGTAAGGGTGAAAAGGTGCGGTAAGAGCGCACCGCATGACTGGCAACAGTTCGTGGCTAGGTAAACCCCACTCGGAGCAAGACCAAATAGGGATCCTTTGGCGTGGCCCGCGCTGGATCCGGGTAGGTTGCTAGAGGCGATCAGTGATGGTCGTCGTAGAGGAATGACTGTCCTCGACAGAACCCGGCTTACAGATCGACTCTCCTCTCTATACCCTTCTGTCACCCTCCGGCATGTCGCTCAAAGAGTGGCAAAAAGCCTTCATCTCATGATCAGCTTTAAGAGCGTAATTCAGCTTATTGATTTTGCTGAACTTGTTTCTCATTACTTGCGATTTGTCTCTCTCATATTCAGCTAAATTGCCGTTCTATAAGGATTTTTTCATTTTGCTCTGCCTTGACGGTGGGGTGGGGCGTTCCTATAGTGTGCATAAGGTGGTGCGAAGTGGCATAAAGTGGATTTTAGTGGGCAGGGAAGCTTGCAGTCAGGGGAAGCGCGACCGTGTTTCGCGGGGCAAATGCCGTCAGTCTCGACGCCAAAGGGCGTATCTCGATACCGGCTCGGTATCGTGACGAACTCATTGCGCGCTCGGCGGGTCAGCTTATTGTCACCATCGATGCGATGGATCCTTGTCTGTGCATATATCCCCTGTCCGAGTGGGAGCTCATCGAGGCGAAATTGCGCGAGCTTCCTTCGCTGCACGAGGAAACTCGTCGTTTGCAGCGTCTTTTGATTGGTAATGCCGTAGATCTTGAGCTGGATGGCGGTGGGCGTTTTGTGATCCCGCCGCGTCTGCGAGCGCATGCGAATCTGGACAAGCACGCAATGCTGGTCGGCCAACTGAATAAGTTTCAGCTGTGGAACGAGGAAGCCTGGATCGCGATTGCGGATGCAGATCTGGCAGCTATCAAACAACAACCCGGCGATCTGCCGGGAGAATTGCGCGATTTAATCCTGTGACTATAAATAGCGGCTTCAGCCATATCACTGTACTGCTCGAAGAAGCGGTCGATGCCCTGTCCGTGCGAGCAGACGGCTGCTACCTAGATGGCACTTTCGGGCGAGGCGGGCATAGCCGAATGATTCTCGGGCGCCTTGGTCCGAAAGGTGTTCTGCTGGGGTTAGATAAAGATCCCCAGGCGATCGCAACAGGACAAGCGCTTTCTGCCGCAGATGGGCGTTTTGCCATTGCACAGCGCAGTTTCGCCGAATTGGCGGACGAGTTGACGGGGCGTGGGCTGCTCGGCAAGGTCAGCGGTGTACTGTTCGATCTGGGCGTGTCCTCGCCGCAGCTGGACGACCCTGAACGTGGTTTCAGCTTCCTCAATGATGGCCCTCTGGACATGCGCATGAATCCGAACCGTGGCCTGAGTGCAGCCGAATGGCTGGCTCAGGCCTCTGTCGAAGAAATTGCCCGGGTGTTCAAGGATTACGGCGAAGAGCGCTTCGCTAGACGTATGGCGCAGGCTGTGGTGCAGCGCCGTCAAGAAAGGCCGTTTGAGCGTACTGCCGATCTGGCACAGGTGTTAGCGGCGGCGAACCCAGCTTGGGAGAAGGGCAAGAATCCGGCAACCCGCGCTTTCCAAGGCTTGCGTATTCATATCAACAACGAGCTTGGCGATCTCGAGCGGGGGCTCGACGCAGCGCTTGGGGCGCTCGAAGTCGGTGGTCGTTTGGTGGTGATCAGCTTTCATTCGCTGGAGGACCGTATCGTCAAGCAGTTCATGCGCCGGCAGGCCAAGGGTGAGGTGGACAAACTGCCGCGCGACTTGCCGATTCGCCCGGCTGCCTTCGAGCCGCGCCTCAAATTGATTGGCAAGCCTCAATATGCTTCCGAATCCGAAGTCAAGGCCAATTCGCGTGCCCGCAGCGCGGTCATGCGTGTGGCGGAGAAGTTGCGATGAGGCGTCTCATACAGGACAGGGCCATGCCAACCGGCAGTCTGCTGATGTTGGTGCTTTTCACCGCCGCGCTGTTTTCCGCAATCGCAGTGTCCTATAGCGCCTACTGGAATCGTCAATTGCTCAATGCTCTGTACGGCGAGTTGAGCGAGCGCGATAAGCTGCAGGCCGAGTGGGGGCGGCTGATTCTCGAGCAAAGCACCTGGACCGCACATAGCCGGGTCGAGAGTTTGGCCAGCGAAACTCTGAAAATGCGCGTTCCAGATCCTGCAGAAGTACGGCTGGTGACGCCATGATGAAGCTCGAGGGGGCACTCTATCCGTGGCGTTTCCGTCTGGTACTGATTCTTTTGGCGCTGATGGTGGCCGCCATCGGTTGGCGCATCATCGACCTGCATATTTTCGATCATGATTTTCTCAAGGGGCAGGGCGATGCACGCAGCATGCGGCACATCCCCATTCCCGCCCATCGAGGGTTGATCACTGATCGCAACGGCGAACCGCTGGCAGTCAGTACTCCGGTCACCACTCTGTGGGGCAATCCAAAGGAGTTAATCGGTGCGCGCGATCAGTGGAGTTCTCTGGCCAAGGCTCTAGGACAGGACGCAAAAGCACTTGCCGAGCGGCTGGAATCGCTAGCCGGGCGCGAGTTCACTTATCTGGCCCGGGGGTTGACCCCGAACAGGGGCAAGCCGTACTCGATCTAAAGATCCCTGGTGTCTATGCCCTGGAGGAGTTTCGACGTTTCTACCCGGCGGGTGAGGTCACTGCCCATGTACTTGGTTTCACTGACATCGACGATCACGGCCGCGAGGGTATGGAACTAGCCTTCGACGAGTGGCTGGCTGGTGTGCCCGGTAAGCGGCAAGTGCTCAAGGATCGCCGTGGCCGCCTGATCAGGGATGTGCAGGTGGTGCAAAACGCCAAGGCCGGTAAGACGCTGGAACTGTCCATCGACCTTCGCCTGCAGTATCTGGCGCACCGCGAGTTACGCAATGCTATCACCGAGGTCGGTGCCAAGGCTGGTACTTTGGTGATGCTCGACGTGAAGACTGGCGAAGTGCTGGCGATGGTTAACCAGCCGACCTACAACCCGAATAATAAGCGCAACCTCAATCCGGCAGCCATGCGCAATCGAGCATTGGTCGATGTGTTTGAGCCTGGCTCTACGATGAAGCCGCTGTCCATGAGTGCTGCGCTGGAAACCGGACGTTGGAAGCCGGAAGACAAGGTGGAAGTAGCCCCGGGCAGGCTGCAGATCGGGCGTTATACCATTCGTGATGTCTCTCATGCCGAAGGTGGCGTGCTCGATTTGACAGGTATCCTGATCAAGTCGAGCAACGTCGGCATGAGCAAGGTTGCCTTCGATATTGGCGGTGAGTCCATTTACTCGCTGATGCAGCGCGTTGGCCTTGGCCAGGATACCGGCTTGGGGTTTCCCGGCGAGCGGGTCGGCAACTTGCCCAACCATCGTGAGTGGCGCAAGGCAGAGACTGCGACCTTGTCCTATGGCTACGGCCTTTCCGTGACCGCCGTCCAACTGGCCCATGCCTATGCCACCTTGGCCAATGATGGACGCTCGGTACCCTTAGCGCTGGCCCGGCAAGAACTCCCGCCGGAGGGCGTCCAGGTCATTTCGCCCAGCGTCGCCAAAACCATACAGGGGATGCTGCAACAGGTCGTCGAAGCACCGGGCGGCGTGTTTCGCGCCAAGGTGCCTGGATACCACGTCGCAGGCAAGAGCGGTACCGCGCGCAAGACCAGCGTAGGCGCTAAGGGTTACAAGGAAAAATCGTATCGTTCTTTATTTGCTGGTTTCGCTCCAACCAGCAACCCCCGCATTGCCATGGCCGTGGTGATCGACGAGCCGAGCAACGGCACTTATTTCGGTGGTCTGATTTCAGCTCCGGTATTTGGCAGGGTCATGGCAGGAGCGCTGCGTTTGATGAACGTGGCTCCGGATAACCTGCCACCGCCGGTCGAGACAAAGACGGCTGACAGGGAAGTAGCCGGCCAGGGAGAGCGTATCTGATGCCTATGCCCCTTAATCAACTGTTGCCTCAGGGCGAGAGCGCAGTGCTGATCCGTGAGTTGACCTTGGACAGTCGTCACGTGCGTCCGGGCGATCTATTCCTCGCAGTCCCAGGCGGGCGGCAGGATGGTCGCAGCCATATCGGCGATGCGCTCGCCAGGGGGGCGGCTGCCGTGGCTTACGAAGCCGAGGGGGCTCCGCTGCTCGCCGGCAGCGGCGTGCCGCTAGTGCCGATCCGGGGACTGAGTAGGCAATTGTCGGCGATTGCCGGGCGTTTCTATGGCGAGCCGAGCCGTGCCTTGTGTTTGATCGGTGTGACCGGCACCAATGGCAAAACCAGTGTCAGCCAACTGTTAGCTCAGGCGCTGGATCTGCTTGGCGAGCGCTGCGGTGTGATTGGCACCCTGGGGCATGGTTTTCACGGCGACCTGCAGAGTGGCCGGCATACCACTCCTGACCCGCTTGGTGTACAGGCAACTCTGGCCAGGCTGAAGCAGGCTGGTGCTCGTGCCGTATCCATGGAGGTTTCCTCCCATGGTCTCGAGCAGGGACGAGTAGCAGCGCTGAATTTCGATGTGGCGATCTTCACCAACCTGTCACGTGACCATCTGGATTATCACGGCACCATGGAGGCTTATGGCGCGGCAAAGGCCCAACTTTTCGTCTGGCCTGGCCTGCGTTGTCGGGTGCTCAATCTGGATGACGCCTTTGGTCGCCGGCTAGCGCGCGAGGCACATGCCTCTCGGTTGATTGGCTATAGCCTGGAGGATCGTTCTGCCCACTTGCACTGTCGCCGAATACATTTTGACGAACGGGGAGTGCGGGCCGAAGTGGTGACATCGCAGGGTGAAGGGCTACTGCACAGTCCATTGCTGGGGCGCTTCAACCTGAGCAACCTACTGGCGGTAATCGGTGCGCTGCTGGGGCTGGATTTTGCCCTGGACGAAATTCTCCGCGTTATGCCGCTATTGCAGGCGCCGGCCGGCCGCATGCAACGGCTGGGTGGCGGCGACAGACCGCTGGTCGTGGTGGATTACGCCCACACCCCGGATGCACTGGAGAAGGTGCTGGAGGCGCTGCGTTCTCATGCCCGTGGACGTCTGTTGTGTTTGTTCGGCTGCGGTGGCGATCGCGACCGTGGCAAGCGTCCGCTGATGGCGTCGGTTGCCGAGCGCTTGGCCGACGCAGTGTTGGTCACCGACGATAATCCGCGCAGTGAATCTCCGGAGCAGATTTTCGCCGATATCCGCAGCGGTATTGCCGCACCGGAAAAGGTCGTCTACCTGCACGGGCGTGGCCAGGCCATCGCCCGTCTGATTGCTGAGGCCGAAGCGAGCGATGTGCTGTTGCTGGCCGGCAAGGGACACGAGGATTATCAAGAGATTAATGGCGTGCGCCAGCCTTTTTCCGACACCGAGGAGGCCGCAAAGGCCTTGCACGCCTGGGGGGCTGCTCATGCTTAAGGCTTTATATCTAAGCGAAGTTGCTGGTTTGCTGCAAGGAAGCCTAGTTGGGGTTGATGTGGCGTTCGGCTCGGTAGGCAGCGACAGCCGGGCGATCCGTCCAGGGCAACTGTTCGTCGCGCTGGTCGGGCCGCGCTTCGACGGCCATGCTTTCCTTGTCGAGGTGGCCGCCAAGGGGGCCGTGGCCGCCTTGGTTCAACGCACGGTGCCGGGGGTCGAACTGCCGCAACTGCAGGTGGACGATACCCGGCTTGCCCTTGGTCTACTGGGAGGCTTCAATCGCCAGGCCTACAGTGGTCCATTGGCTGCCGTGACCGGTTCCAGTGGCAAGACCACGGTCAAGGAAATGCTCGCCAGCATCCTGCGTACCCGCGGTCCGGTACTGGCTACCCGTGGCAACCTGAATAATGACTTGGGTGTGCCGCTAACCTTGTTGGAGTTGGCGCCCGAGCATTTCGGTGCGGTGATTGAGCTGGGCGCTTCGCGGATCGGCGAGATCGCCTATACCGTTGGCCTTACCCGTCCGCAGGTGGCGATCATCACTAATGCCGGCACAGCCCACGTCGGCGAGTTCGGCGGGCCGGAAAAGATCGTCGAAGCCAAGGGCGAAATACTCGAAGGGCTGCCGGCTGACGGCATCGCCGTGCTAAACCGGGACGATTTGGCCTTTGCCGTCTGGCAGCAGCGTGCCGCCGGGCGGCGTGTGTTGAGTTTTGCATTGGATGATGTCGGCGCTGACTTTCAGGCGCGGGATATCCGTCCCGATATTCGTGGCTGCCCGGCTTTCACGCTGCAAGGCCCTGCTGGTGAGGCGCACATCCAGCTCAATCTGCTTGGCCGGCACAATGTGGCCAATGCGCTGGCGGCCGCGGCTGCGGCTCACGCCTTGGGAATGCCATTGGTCGGAATCCAGAAAGGGCTGGAGAGCCTGCAGCCGGTCAAGGGCCGCGCCGTGGCTCAGCTTACGCCGAGTGGCATGCGGGTAATCGACGACAGCTACAACGCGAACCCCGCGTCAATGTGTGCGGCGATCGATATACTCGCCGGCTTTTCGGGGCGCACTGTCCTGGCCCTCGGCGACATGGGGGAGCTGGGTGCCTGGGCGGAAGAGGGGCATCGTCAAGTGGGCGCCTATGCTGCCGGCAAGGTCGATGCCTTGTACGCCGTGGGGCCGTTGATGGCCCATGCGGTCGAGGCGTTCGGAGGCAACGGCCGGCACTTCGCCGACCAATCCAGTCTGCTCGAGGCTTTGCACGGCGAGCAGCATTCCAATACCACCATTCTGATCAAGGGTTCGCGAAGTGCGGCGATGGACAAGATCGTCTCGACTCTCTGCGGTTCCAGCGAGGAGACTCCCTAAATGCTGCTGCTGCTGGCAGAGTATCTGCAACAGTTCCATACCGGTTTCGCGGTCGTCCAGTACCTGACCCTGCGCGGGATTCTCGGGGTTCTGACGGCCTTGATCCTGGCCCTGTGTCTGGGCCCCTGGATGATCAGGACCCTGCAGATCCGCCAGATCGGTCAGGCGGTGCGGGACGACGGCCCGCAATCGCACCTGTCGAAGAAAGGCACGCCGACCATGGGCGGCGCGCTGATTCTGTCTGCGATCACCATCAGCACCCTACTCTGGGCTGACCTGTCCAACCGCTACGTTTGGGTCGTGTTGGCCGTGACCTTGCTATTCGGCGCCATCGGCTGGGTTGATGATTATCGCAAGGTGATCGAGAAAAATTCTCGAGGTCTGCCGAGCCGCTGGAAGTACTTCTGGCAATCGGTGTTCGGCCTTGGTGCTGCGCTCATCCTCTATATGACTGCGCAAACGCCCGTCGAGACCACCCTGATCCTGCCACTGATCAAGACCATCGAAATTCCCCTCGGTGCCGCATTCATCGTACTGACCTATTTCGTCATTGTCGGCTCGAGCAACGCGGTAAACCTGACCGACGGCCTCGATGGCTTGGCGATCATGCCGACGGTGATGGTTGGCGGCGCCCTGGGCATCTTCTGCTACCTGTCCGGCAATGCCAAGTTTGCCGAATACCTGCTGATTCCCAACGTGGCAGGCGCCGGCGAACTGATCGTGTTCTGCGGCGCGCTGATCGGCGCAGGCCTCGGCTTCCTCTGGTTCAACACCTATCCGGCCCAGGTCTTCATGGGCGACGTTGGAGCCTTGGCGCTGGGCGCAGCGCTGGGCACCATCGCGGTGATCGTCCGCCAGGAGGTGGTGCTGTTCATCATGGGCGGCGTGTTTGTCATGGAAACTCTGTCAGTGATGATCCAAGTTGCCTCCTTCAAGCTGACCGGCAAGCGCGTGTTCCGCATGGCGCCGATCCACCACCACTTCGAACTGAAGGGCTGGCCAGAGCCGCGGGTGATCGTGCGCTTCTGGATCATCACCGTGATCCTAGTGCTGATCGGCCTGGCCACGCTAAAGCTGCGCTGAGGACAAGGGAATGAGCCTGATCGCTTCCGACCAATTCCGCATCGTTGTCGGCCTCGGCAAGAGCGGCATGTCCCTGGTGCGTTTCCTGGCTCGCCAGGGAGCGCACTTCGCCGTAGTCGATACTCGCGCCAATCCTCCGGAGCTGGCCACGCTCAGGGAGCAGTTCCCGCAGGTCGAGGTGCGTTGCGGTGCGCTGGATGTCGACTTCCTCTGTCGCGCCAGCGAGCTGTACGTCAGCCCGGGATTGGCGTTGGTCACACCGGCCCTGCAGGCTGCAGCAGCGCGTGGCGTGAGGCTGTCTGGCGACATCGAGCTGTTCGCCCGGCATGCCAAGGCGCCGATCGTCGCCATCACCGGCTCCAATGCGAAGAGTACCGTGACCACCTTGGTTGGCGAGATGGCCCGCGCGGCCGGTCGACGGGTGGCGGTGGGCGGCAATCTGGGTATGCCAGCCCTCGACCTGCTGGATGACAGCGTTGAGTTGTACGTGCTGGAGCTCTCCAGCTTCCAACTCGAGACCACCGAGCGGTTGAATGCGGAGGTAGCCACCTGTCTTAATGTCAGCGAAGACCACATGGATCGCTATGCCGATTTGCAGGCCTATCACCTGGCTAAGCACCGCATCTTCCGCGGGGCCAAGCAGGTGGTGGTAAACCGCGACGATGTGCTGTCCCGCCCGCTGGTCGCCGACCAGCTACCGTGCTGGACCTTCGGCCTCGGTAAGCCGGACTTCAAGGGCTTCGGCTTGCTTGAGGAAGGCAGCGAGAAGTACTTGGCCTTCCAGTTCGAGGCACTGCTGCCGGTCCGCGAGCTGAAAATTCGTGGCGCCCACAACCAGGCTAATGCCTTGGCGGCACTGGCACTGGGCCATGCGGCTGGCTTGCCGTTCGCGCCGATGCTGGACACCCTGAGGGGCTTTGCCGGGCTGCCGCACCGCTGCCAGTGGCTGCGTGAATTGCGCGGGGTCGGTTATTACGATGACTCTAAGGCTACCAATGTCGGCGCCGCGTTGGCTGCAATCAAAGGGCTGGGTGTGGATATCGCCGGCAAGCTGGTATTGATTGCCGGCGGTGACGGCAAGGGCGCGGATTTTTCCACCCTGCGCCAGCCAATTGCCGAACACTGCCGCGCCGTGATCCTGCTCGGCCGCGATGCTGAGCGCATTGCCGCAGTGCTGGAGGACGCCGTAGCGCTGATCCGGGTCAAGACGCTGGGTGAGGCGGTCGAGCGCGCGGCTGCCTTGGCCGAGACGGGTGATGCCGTGTTGTTATCGCCGGCCTGCGCCAGTCTGGATATGTTCCGGAGCTTCGAGGAGCGCGGGCAGTTGTTCGCCTTGGCAGTGGAGGAGCTCTCTTGATACGGGCCCTGCTGCGTCCCTATCCATCGCCGCTGTTCAATCGGCGCGGCTTCGATGTCGATTTCCCGATGCTGGCAGGTTGTCTGGCCCTGCTCGGCTTGGGACTGGTGATGATCACCTCGGCTTCTTCCGAGGTGGCGGCGGTACAGGCTGGCAACACTTTTTATTACATGGTCCGGCACCTGGTGTATCTGGTGATCGGCCTCGTTGCCGGCGGTGTGGTGATGCTGGTGCCGCTGGAAACCTGGCAGAGCATGGGTGGCAAGCTGCTGTTGGCTGCCTTCGGTGTGCTGATTCTTGTGCTGGTCCCGGGCATCGGCCGTGAGGTGAATGGCTCGATGCGCTGGATCGGCTTCGGTGCCTTCAACGTCCAGCCGTCGGAGATTGCCAAGCTGTTCGTGGTGATCTACCTGGCGGGCTATCTGGTGCGCCGCGAGGACGAGGTGCGCCAGCGCTGGATCGGTTTCATCAAGCCGATCATCGTGCTGATTCCACTGGCCGGGCTGCTGCTGCTTGAGCCGGACTTCGGTGCCACCGTGGTGATGCTGGGCTCCGCTGCGGCCATGTTGTTCCTCGGTGGGGTTGGCCTGTTCCGTTTTACCCTGCTGGCCGCCGCCGCCATCGGTGCGGTGTTCGTTCTGGTACAGACACAGGAATACCGCTTGCAGCGGCTGATCACCTTCACCGATCCCTGGGCCGATCAGTTTGGTGCCGGCTACCAGCTGACTCAGGCGCTGATTGCCTTCGGACGTGGCGAATGGCTGGGCGTCGGGCTTGGCAATAGTGTTCAGAAACAGTTCTATCTGCCGGAAGCGCACACCGACTTTGTCTTCTCCGTGCTGGCCGAGGAGCTGGGCATGTTCGGCGCGCTAGCCACGCTCGGCCTGTTCACCTTCGTCTGTGTGCGGGCCCTTTATCTCGGTCTGTGGGCAGAGAAGGCGAAGCTCTACTTCTCGGCTTACGTGTCCTATGGACTGGCCTTTTTGTGGATCGGTCAGGTTCTCATCAATATTGGGGTGAATGTCGGTCTGCTGCCAACCAAGGGACTGACCTTGCCCTTTCTCAGCTATGGCGGCAGTTCGCTGGTGATTTGTTGCGTCAGCCTGGGCCTGTTGCTGCGCCTTGACTGGGAACGCCGTACCCAACTGGGCAACGAGAATGCGCGGTTCAGCGAGGAGGATTTTGCCGAAGACTATGGGGAGCAAGCCGATGAGCGCTAACGTACTGATCATGGCCGGTGGTACCGGGGGGCATGTGTTCCCGGCGCTCGCCTGTGCCCGCGAATTCCAGGCGCGCGGCTACGCTGTGCACTGGCTGGGCACGCCGCGCGGAATCGAGAACGATCTGGTGCCGCCGACGGGACTGCCGTTGCATCGGATCCAGATCGGCGGGTTGCGTGGTAAGGAGCTGACAACACTGCTCAAGGCACCTTTCCAGCTGCTCAGATCGCTGTTCCAGGCTCGTCGGATCATGCACGAGTTGCGCCCGGTATGCGTGCTGGGCATGGGGGGCTTTGTCACCGGTCCCGGTGGTGTGGCGGCAAAGCTGGCCGGTGTGCCTCTGATCATCCACGAACAGAATGCCGTGGCCGGCACCTCCAACCGGGCACTGGCGCCGCTCGCCAGTCGGGTCTGTGAGGCCTTTCCGGATACCTTCAGTGTCACCGACAAGCGGCGTACCACCGGCAATCCGGTGCGCACAGAGCTGTTTCTGAGCACAGCGCGTCAGCCTTTGGAAGGGCGTCGGCCGCATCTGCTGATCTTGGGCGGCAGTCTAGGCGCCGAACCTTTAAATAAGCTGTTGCCTGCGGCTCTGGCACTGATGCCGGCTGGTCAACGGCCGGAGATTCTCCACCAGGCCGGCCGCCAGCACCATGAGATCACTGCCGAGCGTTATCGCGAGGCTGGAGTCGAGGCAGTGGTTGTGCCCTTCATCGAGGACATGGCCCGTATCTATGCCTGGGCCGACCTGGTGGTCTGTCGTGCCGGTGCCTTGACCGTGAGCGAGTTGGCCGCCGCCGGGCTGCCAGCCCTGTTGGTGCCGCTACCCCATGCCATCGACGATCATCAGACCCGTAACGCCGATTATTTGGCGCAGGAGGGCGCGGCTTTCTTGTTGCCGCAAGTGACCACGACGGCTGCCAATCTAGCCGCACGTCTGACCGAGATAACGATGTACCCCGAGCAACTCGAAAACATGGCCGCCAGTGCCCGCCGCCTGGCTAAACCCGATGCGACCCGCACGGTCGTGGACGTCTGCCTGGAGGTGGCGCGTGGTTAAGTCCAAGGAGGCGATCCAGGCTGAAATCCGTCGAATGCGCCGCATCGGACGTATTCATTTCGTCGGCATCGGCGGGGTCGGCATGTGCGGTATTGCCGAGGTGCTGCTGAATCTTGGTTACGAGGTTTCCGGCTCCGATCTAAAGGCTTCGCCAGTGACTGCGCGCCTAGAAAGCTTCGGCGCGAAAATCTATATCGGTCATCGCGCCGAGAATGCCGCCAGCGCCGACGTACTGGTGGTTTCCAGCGCGGTGAGCAGTGCCAACCCGGAGGTGGCGACTGCCTTGGAGCGGCGCATTCCGGTAGTGCCGCGGGCGGAAATGCTCGCCGAGTTGATGCGCTACCGGCATGGCATCGCCGTGGCCGGCACCCATGGCAAGACCACCACCACTAGCCTGATCGCCTCGGTGTTCGCCGCTGGCGGTCTTGACCCGACTTTCGTCATCGGCGGCCGGCTGAATGCCGCCGGCACCAATGCTCAGCTCGGCAGCAGCCGCTATCTGATCGCCGAGGCTGACGAGAGCGATGCCAGCTTTCTGCATCTGCAGCCTCTGGTGGCGGTGGTCACCAACATTGATGCCGACCACATGGACACCTACGCGGGCGACTTCAGTCGGTTGAAGAAGACCTTTGTGGACTTCTTGCACAACCTGCCGTTCTATGGCCTGGCGGTGCTCTGTGTGGATGATCCGGTGGTGCGCGAAATCCTGTCCCTGGTCGCCCGTCCGACGATCACCTACGGCCTCAGCGAAGATGCCGACGTGCGCGCTATTGACATTCGCCAGGCAGGCATGCGCACTTACTTCACTGTGTTGCGCCAAGGGCGCGCTCCACTCGAAGTGTCGGTCAATATGCCGGGGGTGCACAACGTGCTGAATGCCCTGGCAACTATCGCTATCGCTTGTGACGAAGGCATCGAGGATGCCGCTATCGTCCAGGGACTATCGGGCTTCCAGGGAGTCGGTCGGCGTTTTCAGGTGTATGGCGAGCTGCAAGTCGAAGGCGGCAGTGTGATGCTGGTCGACGACTATGGCCATCATCCGCGTGAGGTTGCTGCGGTCATAAAGGCGGTTCGTGGCGGTTGGCCGGAGCGACGTTTGGTGATGGTCTATCAGCCGCATCGCTTCACGCGGACGCGCGATCTCTATGAGGATTTTGTCCAAGTTCTGTCCGATGCCAATGTGCTGCTGCTGATGGAGGTCTATCCGGCTGGCGAGGAGCCGATCCCCGGTGCCGACAGTCGCACCCTGTGCCGCAGCATCCGCCAGCGTGGCCAGCTGGACCCGATCTATGTCGAGCGGAGTACGGATATTGCACCGCTGCTCAAACCGCTACTGCGCCCCGGCGACATCCTGCTCTGCCAAGGGGCTGGCGATATCGGCGGCCTCGCTCCGCAACTGCTCCAGAATTCGTTGTTCGGTGGCCAGCCCGAGGCGGTCGCCCAGAGGGACATGTCATGACTCACGCCCTGCAATCCACATTGGCTCCGCAAGCCTTCGGCCGTGTTGCCGTACTGTTCGGCGGCAAGAGCTCCGAGCGCACAGTTTCCCTGCGGTCCGGCCAGGCTGTGCTGGAGGCGTTGCAAAGTGCTGGCGTAGATGCTTTCGGCATCGACGTCGGCGACGCTCTGCTCGAGCGGCTGAGTCGCGAGCGGATCGATCGCGCCTTCATCGTCCTGCATGGCCGCGGCGGTGAGGATGGCAGCATGCAGGGATTGCTCGAGTGCGCCGGCATTCCCTACACCGGTAGTGGCGTTCTCGCCTCGGCACTGGCGATGGACAAGTTGCGCACCAAGCAGGTCTGGCAGAGCCTGGGATTGCCGACCCCGCGTCACGCGGTGTTGGTCAGCGAGCCTGATTGTCGGGCGGCCGCGCAGACCCTCGGCTTTCCGCTGATCGTCAAGCCGGCCCACGAGGGGTCCAGCATCGGGATGGCCAAGGTAAACGACGTCGACGAGCTGATTGCCGCCTGGCAGGCCGCCCGCACCTACGATTCCCAGGTGCTGGTGGAACAGTGGATCCAGGGGCCGGAATTCACTGTGGCATTGCTGCGTGGCCAGGTATTGCCACCGATCGGCTTGGGTACGCCGCACAGCTTTTACGATTACGACGCCAAGTACTTGGCTTCGGATACCCAGTACCGGATTCCCTGCGGGCTCGACGCCAGCAAGGAGGAGGAGCTGAAGGGGTTGTGCGCGCGTGCCTGCGAGGCCGTGGGGGTACAGGGATGGGCCCGGGTTGACGTGATGCAGGATGCCGAGGGTCGCTTCTGGCTGCTCGAGGTCAATACGGTGCCGGGCATGACCGATCATAGCCTGGTGCCGATGGCGGCGCGTGCCGCCGGGCTGGATTTTCAGCAACTGGTGTTGGCGGTCTTGGCCGACAGCGTCGAGGCAAGGGGGTAAGCCATGTACGGCACCATGCTTCGTCATCGACAGCCGGGAGCAGGTCGCATTCCGGCGCGCAAGTCGGCGCGTCGGGGGGCCAGCCGCATGGTGGCCAAGCCGCCCGTGTCGGCGCGTCTGTCGAAGCTAGGCATGAGCCTGCTGAAGAAGCTGGGCGGTTTGTTGCTGCTGGCAGCCCTTGGGGCTGGCAGCTACTTCTTGGGGCTGCGTCTGATGCCTTATGCCGACCAGCCGATTGCCGATGTCAAACTCGAGGGGCATCTGAGTTACGTCAGCAGCCAGGCGGTCCTCGATCGTATCGCGCCCTTCCGTCAGGCCAGCTTTTTCAGTGTCGACCTAGCCGGCATCCGCAACGACCTTGAGAGCATGACCTGGATCGCCAAAGCCGAAGTGAGGCGTGTATGGCCGGATCAACTGGTGGTCCATCTGGAGGAGCAGTTGCCGATCGCGCGCTGGGGAGACGAAGCATTGCTGAACAACCAGGGCGAAGCCTTTGCTCCGAGCGAAGTATCTCACTACGAGCATCTGCCGCAGCTGGCTGGCCCCTTGCACGCCCAGGAAAAGGTGATGCAGCAATACCATGTGCTCAACCAGATGCTCAGGCCGCTGGGTTTTTCCATTGCCCGCCTGGAGTTGCGCGAGCGGGGCAGTTGGTATGTCACCACCACCCAGGGCATCGAGCTGTTGCTCGGGCGTGACCATCTGCTCGCCAAGATGCGTCGCTTCAGCGCCATTTATGAGCGGGCCTTGAAAGAACAGAACGCGAATATCGCGCGCATCGATCTGCGTTATGCCAATGGCCTCGCCGTGGCTTGGCGCGAGCCGGTCGCGCCCACGGCGGCCGAACCCGCCGCTGTGCACTGAGTTGAGGAGCAAGTAGACAATATGGCAAGCGCGCAGAGCGGCAAGATGATCGTTGGTCTTGACATTGGTACCTCCAAGGTAGTGGCCCTGGTGGGCGAGGTGGCAGCCGATGGCCAGTTGGAAATCGTCGGCATCGGCTCCCACCCTTCGCGGGGCTTGAAGAAGGGTGTGGTGGTAAATATCGAATCCACCGTGCAGTCCATCCAGAGGGCGGTGGAGGAGGCCCAGTTGATGGCAGGCTGCCAGATCCACTCGGCTTTCGTCGGTTTGGCTGGAAACCATATCCGCAGCTTGAACTCCCACGGGATTGTCGCCATTCGTGACCGAGAGGTCAGTCAGGCCGACTTGGAGCGCGTTCTGGATGCGGCCCAAGCAGTGGCGATTCCTTCGGATCAGCGGGTGCTGCACACCCTGCCGCAGGACTATGTGATCGACAACCAGGAGGGTGTGCGCGAACCGTTGGGCATGTCCGGCGTACGCTTGGAGGCCAAGGTGCATGTGGTGACTTGCGCGGTGAATGCGGCGCAGAACGTCGAGAAGTGCGTGCGCCGCTGCGACCTGGAGGTCGACGACATCATCCTCGAGCAGCTGGCTTCGGCCCATGCGGTGCTCACTGAGGACGAGAAAGAGTTGGGCGTATGCCTGGTGGACATCGGTGGCGGTACTACCGATATCGCCATCTTTACCGAGGGGGCGATTCGCCATACCGCAGTGATTCCGATCGCCGGCGATCAGGTCACCAATGACATCGCTATGGCATTGCGCACGCCGACCCAATATGCCGAGGAAATCAAGATCCGTTATGCCTGCGCTCTGGCAAAGCTGGCCGGCGCTGGCGAAACCATCAATGTTCCCAGCGTTGGCGAGCGGCCCACGCGGGAGCTCTCCCGCCAAGCGCTGGCCGAGGTGGTCGAGCCTCGCTACGACGAGCTGTTCAGCCTGATCCATGCCGAACTGCAGCGCAGTGGCTACGAGGACTTGATCCCCGCCGGCGTTGTCCTCACCGGGGGCTCGGCGAAGATGGAGGGGGCGGTCGAGCTGGCCGAGGAGATCTTTCATATGCCGGTCCGCCTAGGCGTGCCGCACAGCGTCAAGGGAATGGATGACGTGATCAGCAATCCGATCTATTCCACGGGGGTGGGGCTCCTGCTCTACGGGCTGCAGAAGCAGGCTGATGGCGTATCCCCGTCCAGTTCTGGCAGTTTCAGCGAAGACACCAAGCTATCTGTCTTGGAGCGGCTCAAACGCTGGTTCCAGGGCAACTTCTGACAACGGCAGTAGGCAGTAAAAAGAAAAGGAAAGGAGAGGGTTTATGTTCGAACTCGTAGATAACGTTCCGCAAAGCGCAGTGATCAAGGTGATCGGCGTCGGCGGTGGTGGTGGCAATGCGGTGAATCACATGGCAGCCACCAACATCGAAGGGGTCGAGTTCATCTGTGCCAACACTGATGCCCAAGCACTGAAGAACATTACTGCACGGACTGTACTGCAACTGGGATCGGGGGTGACCAAGGGCTTGGGCGCTGGCGCCAATCCTGAGGTCGGCCGCGAAGCCGCCATGGAGGACCGCGACCGTATCGCCGAGGTGCTGCAGGGTACCGACATGGTATTCATCACCACTGGCATGGGCGGCGGTACCGGTACTGGTGCGGCGCCGGTCATCGCCGAGGTGGCGAAAGGGTTGGGTATCCTGACCGTGGCCGTGGTGACCCGCCCGTTCCCGTTCGAAGGACGCAAGCGCATGCAGGTCGCCGAGGAGGGCATCCGCCTGTTGGCCGAGCATGTCGACTCGCTGATCACCATTCCCAATGAGAAGCTGCTGACCATTCTTGGTAAGGATGCCAGCCTGCTGTCAGCCTTCGCCAAGGCCGACGACGTGTTGGCTGGCGCAGTCCGCGGCATTTCCGACATCATCAAGCGCCCCGGCATGATCAACGTCGACTTCGCCGACGTGAAGACCGTGATGAGCGAGATGGGCATGGCCATGATGGGGACCGGTTGTGCTAGCGGTCCGAACCGTGCCCGTGAGGCCACCGAGGCAGCTATCCGCAACCCGCTGCTGGAAGACGTCCACCTGCAGGGAGCCCGTGGCATTCTGGTGAACATCACCGCGGGCCCTGATCTATCCCTGGGCGAGTACTCCGATGTCGGCAATATCATCGAACAGTTCGCATCCGACCAGGCCATGGTGAAGGTGGGTACCGTGATCGATCCGGAGATGCGCGACGAACTGCATGTGACCGTAGTCGCCACTGGCCTAGGTGCGCGCACTGACAAGCCGATGAAGGTAGTGGACAACACCTTGCAGCCGACCAACGCCACTACCACTCCTGCCGTACCGCGCGGCGACCAAGCGGTCAACTACAAGGACTACGAGCGTCCCACCGTGCAGCGTCAAAGCCATGCTGCCAGCGCCACGGCTGCCAAGCTCAACCCGCAGGACGATCTGGATTATCTGGACATCCCGGCCTTCTTGCGTCGTCAGGCTGATTGATTTTGTCTATCTTTTGTGGTGTTTTGATTGGTGTCCAGCAAAGGTCGGTTCTGCTATTATCTTTGCCGTTTATTGAAAAAGATTCGCAACTGCTAGCGGCCAAACCATGATCAAACAACGCACCCTGAAGAACATTATCCGTGCCACAGGAGTGGGTTTGCATTCGGGGGAAAAGGTTTACTTGACCCTGAAGCCCGCTCCCGTAGACACGGGGATCGTGTTCCGGCGTATCGATCTCGATCCGGCGGTAGACATCCCTGCAAGGGCTGAAAACGTCGGTGAAACCACTATGTCCACCACGTTGGTCAAGGGTGAGATCAAGGTAGATACCGTGGAGCATCTGCTATCGGCCATGGCCGGTCTGGGGATCGATAATGCCTACGTCGAACTCTCCGCGCCCGAAGTGCCGATCATGGATGGCAGTGCTGGTCCCTTCGTCTTTCTGATTCAGTCGGCGGGCTTGCAGGAGCAGGAGGCTTGCAAGAGGTTCATTCGCATCAAGCAGGAAGTGGCAGTAGAGGAAGACGACAAGCGTGCCGTCTTCCTACCATTCGATGGTTTTAAGGTGAGCTTCGAAATCGATTTCGATCATCCGGTGTTCCGTGGGCGCACCCAGACGGCAAGTATCGATTTTTCCAGCACCTCATTCGTTAAGGAGGTCAGTCGCGCACGAACCTTCGGCTTCATGCGTGATATTGAGTTCCTGCGCTCGCACAACCTGGCACTCGGCGGCAGCGTGGATAATGCCATTGTGGTCGACGAGCATCGTGTGCTGAATGAGGACGGCCTGCGGTACGAGGACGAGTTCGTCAAGCATAAGATCCTCGACGCGATTGGCGATCTCTACCTGTTGGGCAACAGCCTGATCGGCGAATTCCGGGGCTACAAATCGGGACATGCCCTGAACAATCGCCTTCTGCGCGCCCTGCTCGAACAGAAGGATGCCTGGGAAGTGGTTACCTTCGAGGATGCCTCGAGTGCTCCCATCTCCTATATGCGCCCTGTGGCAGCAGTCTGACCCAGACGTTTTCCCTTTTTCCTTTTCCTTCCTCAAGGCTGCCTGTAGGCAGCCTTTCTTTTGGCTAGTCGGATTGGGCATGCCGTGCCAGCCGTTCCAGAGCGGCTCGGAGCTTGGGATCATCAATGCCCTCGGCAGCCGTCTGGATGCTTTCGGCGGCAGCCGGAGATAGCCTGGTCGTGCGGCTGTATGAGGGACCCGCCTGTATAGGCGGCTGTACCTTGAAGAGGATCTTGGTCAGCCCTCGGAACGCCTCCAAGGCCAGTAGCTGACGCTGGAGGCGGCGTTGCTGGTAACGCAGTCGAGTAGCCCATTGGCTGTCCGTGACGATCAGCAGCAGGCAACCTTCACGCCAAGAGGCTACATAGCAATGCCCGCGCGCCGCCGGTTGCAACTGGCTGTCCAGCAGTTCCTGCAATTGGATCAGCTGTTGAGTGTGGCTGAACAGCGACTTGAGAGGTTTGGCCTCACGCAGCAGCGCGGCAGGGGCTTTGGCCGGCAGGGGGCGGAAGGTCATTATGGGGGGGCCTGATGGGGAGGATGCTTATGCTAGCAGAACCCAACCTGCGCCTAAACTGGCTTCACGCGTTGGCCGATGGTAGCCGTGTCTGCGCCAACCATGCGGCTTTTGGCACTTTTGGCGCGGCCGCACGATGTCGCTTTTCTTGCCGGACGGATTTGCGGGTAGAATGCCTTTTTCCCATCGCGGCCGTCCCCGGCTGCCGGGTCGGCTTCGTGCCCACCCTCCATTCATATGTGAGGAAGAACCTGTCGATATGTTTGCGCCTTTGTTAAGAGTGCTCTTTGGAAGCAAGAACGATCGTGAAGTCAAGCGCATGCGTCGAGCCGTGCGGGCGATCAATGCCCTCGAAGAGCAGATGGTGGCGCTGACGGACGAGCAGTTGCGCGCCAAGACTGAGGAGTTCAAGGGGCGTCTCGGCAAGGGAGAAACCCTCGATCAATTGTTGCCGGAAGCCTTCGCTGCCGCCCGCGAGGCGGGCAAGCGGGTGATGGGCATGCGCCACTTCGACGTACAGCTGATCGGTGCCATGGTCCTGCATGAGGGCAAGATCGCCGAGATGCGCACTGGTGAAGGCAAGACCTTGGTAGCGACTCTCGCCGTCTATCTCAATGCCTTGGCCGGCAAGGGCGTGCACGTGGTGACGGTGAACGACTATCTGGCCCGTCGCGATGCCAACTGGATGCGCCCGCTGTATGAGTCCCTCGGCCTCTCCGTCGGTGTGGTTACGCCTTTCCAGCCACCGGAGGAGAAGCGTGCCGCCTATGCTGCCGATATCACCTATGGCACCAACAACGAGTTCGGCTTCGACTACCTGCGCGACAACATGGCCTTCAGTCTGGAGGATAAGTTTCAGCGCGAACTCAACTATGCGGTGATCGACGAGGTCGACTCCATCCTGATCGATGAGGCACGAACTCCTCTGATCATTTCCGGCCAGGCCGAAGACAGCTCACACCTGTACCTGCAGATCAATGCCTTGATTCCGCAATTGAAGCGTCATATCGAGGAAGAGGAGGGCGTGGTGACCCAGGAAGGGCACTACTCTGTCGACGAGAAGACCCGGCAGATCGAGCTGACCGAGCAGGGTCACCAGTTCATCGAGGAGCTGCTGACCCGCGCCGGCCTGCTGCCCGAGGGCGAAAACCTCTACTCCGCCCACAACCTGCCGCTGCTCACCCATGTCTATGCGGGGCTGCGTGCGCACGTCCTGTTCCATCGCAACGTCGAGTACATCGTGCAGGGTAACCAGGTGCTGCTGATCGACGAGCACACCGGCCGGACCATGCCCGGCCGCCGTCTCTCCGAAGGCTTGCACCAGGCCATCGAGGCCAAGGAGGGAATGCCAATCCAGGCGGAAAGCCAGACCCTTGCCTCTACCACTTTCCAGAATTATTTCCGCCTCTACCGCAAGCTGGCCGGCATGACCGGTACCGCCGACACCGAGGCCTTCGAGTTCCGCCAGATCTACGGTCTCGATGTGGTGGTGATCCCGACTCACCGGCCGATCGCGCGCAAGGACTTCAACGATCTGGTCTACCTGACCCAGGAAGAGAAATACACGGCGATCATCGCCGACATCAAGGAGTGCCAGGCCCTGGGGCGTCCGGTTCTGGTGGGCACTGCTTCGATCGAAAGTTCCGAGTACGTTTCCCAACTGCTGAAGAGGGAAGGCATCGCGCATCAGGTGCTGAATGCCAAGTACCACGAAAAAGAGGCCGAGATCATCGCCCAGGCCGGTCGTCCCGGTGCGGTGACCATTGCCACCAATATGGCTGGCCGGGGTACTGACATCCTCCTCGGCGGCAACTGGGAGGTCGAGATCAGCGCGCTCGACAATCCGACCGAAGAGCAGATCGCGCAGATCAAGGCCGACTGGCAGAAGCGCCATCAGCAGGTGATCGAGGCCGGCGGTCTGCACGTGATTGCCTCGGAGCGCCATGAGTCCCGTCGTATCGACAACCAGCTGCGCGGTCGGGCCGGCCGTCAGGGTGACCCGGGCTCCAGCCGCTTCTACCTGTCCCTGGAAGATAACCTGATGCGTATCTTCGCCTCCGACCGGGTGAAGAACTTCATGAAGGCGCTCGGCATGCAGACTGGCGAGGCCATTGAGCATCGCATGGTGACCAATGCCATCGAGAAGGCCCAGCGCAAAGTCGAGGGTCGTAACTTCGATATGCGCAAGCAATTGCTCGAATTCGACGATGTGGCGAATGAGCAGCGCAAGGTGATCTATCACATGCGCAACAGTCTGCTGATGGCCGAGGATATCGGTGAAACCATTGCCGAGTTCCGTCGAGATGTGCTGGGTTCGGCCATCGACCAGCATATCCCGCCACAGTCGCTGCCCGAGCAGTGGGATGTCGCGGGCCTAGAGGCCACGCTGCAGAGCGATTTCGGGGGACTCTGCCTCTGCAACAGTGGCTTGAGGAAGACGACAGGCTGCACGAGGAGGCGCTGCGCGAGCGTATTCTCGAGGCGCTACTGACCGCTTATCGGGAGAAAGAAGAGATCGCCGGGGCCGAAGCCCTGCGCACCTTCGAGAAGCAGATCCTGCTGCGTGTCCTGGATGACTTGTGGAAGGACCACCTGTCGACTATGGATCATCTGCGTCACGGTATTCATCTGCGCGGTTATGCACAGAAGAATCCCAAGCAGGAATACAAGCGCGAATCTTTCGAGCTGTTCCAGACCCTGCTCGAGTCGATCAAGCGCGATGCCATCCGCGTACTTTCCCATGTTCAGGTCCGTCGCGAGGATCCGGCCGAAGAGGAAGAGCGTCTGCGTCGTGAGGCCGAGGCCCTGGCCCGCCGCATGCAGTTCCAGCATGCCGCCGCTTCGGCTTTGGCGCCGCAGATCGAGGCTGGCGATCTCGAGGTCATCGAGGAGCCTCAGCCAGCGGATGTGCCGACACGTCCCGAGCCGAAGATCGGACGCAACGAGCCTTGCCCCTGTGGCTCTGGCAAGAAGTACAAGCACTGTCACGGGCAGCTCAACTAGAGTCATCTGGGCTGCGTTTCGGCGCAGCTGGTCTGGTATGGATGCGCAAAACCGCATCATCCGCAACGCCGCGCCCGGTCCGACCGGCCGCGGCGTTTTTCCGCCCGCTCTCCGTACCTCCGGTACGCTCACTCAATAGAACCTATACGAAGGAGCCCTTCATGGCTGTCGGTCTTGGCCCTCTGCCCACCCTGCACCCGGTCCCCGGTTTCGAACTCGGCATCGCTTCTGCCGGCATCAAGCGCCTTGGGCGCAAAGATGTGGTGGTGATGCGCTGTGCCGAAGGCTCTACGGTCGCCGGTGTGTTTACCCTCAACGCCTTCTGCGCGGCGCCGGTGATTCTCGCCAGGCAGCGTGTGCAGGGCGCCGTGCGCTATTTGCTGACCAATACCGGCAATGCCAATGCCGGTACCGGCGAGTCGGGCCTGCAGGCCGCAGCGCGTACCTGTGCCCGCCTGGCCGAGTTGACTGGGATCGACGAAGCGGCGGTACTGCCGTTCTCCACCGGCGTTATCGGCGAGCCACTGCCGGTGGAGAAGATCGAGGCCGCGCTTCCGGCTGCCCTGGCCGATCTCAAGGTCGACAACTGGGCGGCTGCCGCCGCAGGCATCATGACTACGGATACCCTGCCCAAGGGCGCCAGCCGTCAATTCGTGCATGATGGGGCGACCGTCACGATCACCGGCATTTCCAAGGGGGCCGGAATGATCCGTCCGAACATGGCCACCATGCTCGGCTACATCGCCACCGACGCCAGGATCGCCCAGCCGGTGCTGCAGGACCTGCTGCGCGATGCAGCGAACAAGTCATTCAACCGCATCACCATCGACGGCGATACTTCCACCAACGACTGTTGCATGCTGATTGCCACCGGTCAGGCCAACGTGCCGGAGATCCGTACTGCCGAGGGCGAGTTGTTCGCCAAGTTCAGGCAGGCGCTGTTCGAAGTGAGCATGGAGCTGGCCCAAGCCATCGTCCGCGACGGCGAAGGCGCGACCAAGTTCGTCACCGTGCAGGTCAACGGCGGCGCCACCCACCAAGAGTGTCTGGACGTCGGTTATGCCGTTGCCCATTCGCCGCTCATCAAGACGGCGCTGTTCGCCTCCGACCCGAACTGGGGGCGCATTCTCGCCGCCGTCGGCCGTGCCGGCGTGCCGCAGCTTGACGTGAGCCGGATCGACGTCTTTCTCGGCGATGTCTGTATCGCCAGGCAGGGCGGCCGTGCACCGACCTATACCGAGGAGCAGGGGGCCGCGGTGATGGCCGAAGCGGAAATCGGCATTCGCATCGAGCTGGGGCGGGGAGCCTGCAGCGAAACCATCTGGACCACCGACCTGTCTCACGAGTACGTGAAGATCAACGCCGAATACCGGACGTAAAGGCTGCCCGAGCGGCAGGCTGCGAGACGGAACGGTACTCGTGTGTCGTGGACTGTCCGCAGCCAAGGAGACTGTCATGTCCCTGACTCTGATCATCGGCAACAAGAACTACTCCTCCTGGTCGATGCGTGCCGCTCTGGTGCTCGAGTTGACCGAGGAGCCCTATACGGAAGTTCGGATTCCCCTGTATCAGCAGGCGAGTCGCGCCCGTCTGCTGAGCCATTCGCCTACCGGCAAGGTCCCGGTTCTGCTGACCGAAGAGGGCCCTGTTTGGGACTCACTGGCGATCGCCGAGTACCTGGCCGAAACCTACGGGGAGTGCCATCTCTGGCCGCGTGGCGAGTACGCGCGGGCGGTGGCGCGCTCGATATGTGCCGAGATGCATAGCGGTTTTGCTGCCCTGCGCAGCCATTTGCCGATGGATCTTCGGCGCCGGCCGAGACCATTGGCACAGCCGTTGCCGACTGCCGTGCAGGAGGATATCGGCCGGATCTGCACGCTCTGGGCCGATTGCCGGCAGCGTTTTGGCGCAGATGGCGCTTTCCTGTTCGGTCATGCCGGCATTCCCGATGCCTTCTATGCACCGGTGGCGGCCCGCCTGCGCAGCTATGCGGTATCCCTGCCCGAGCCGGCAGCGGCCTATGTGGAAACCATCTACCAGTGGCCGGCCTTCCAGCGCTGGTATCAGGCAGCCTTGCAGGAAACGGAGATAATCGAATGAAGCGAGTACATGTCGCGGCGGCAGTGATCCGCGGCACCGACGGCCGGGTACTGATCGCCAGGCGTCCCGAGGAGAAGCATCAAGGCGGCCTCTGGGAATTTCCCGGCGGCAAGGTCGAGGAAGGCGAGGCGATCGAGGCAGCCCTGGCCCGCGAGTTGGAGGAGGAGTTGGGCATTTGCGTGACGGCGGCCAGACCATTGATTCAAGTGCGTCACGACTACCCGGATCAGCGGGTGCTGCTGGATGTCTGGGAGGTCGGCGCCTTCACCGGCGAGCCCCACGGTGCCGAGGGGCAGGCGCTGGCCTGGGTGGCCCCGCAGCAGCTGCCGGAGTATCGGTTTCCTGCCGCCAACTATCCGATCGTCGCTGCGGCGCGGTTGCCCGAGCGCTACCTGATCACACCGGACAATCTCTCCTCACAGGCGCTGCTGCAGGGGCTGCGGACTGCTCTGAAGGGTGGTATTCGCTTGGTCCAGCTGCGTGCGCCGAATATGTTCGATCCCGAATACCGGGACGTGGCGGTCGATGTGCAGGGGCTCTGCGCCGGGCGAGCGCAGCTGATGCTCAAGGGGCCGCTAGAGTGGCTCGGCGACTTCCCGGCCGCCGGTTGGCACCTGACCGCCCGTCAATTGCGCGACTATGCCGCCAACGGCCGGCCTTTTCCGGCCGAGCGCTGGCTGGCTGCCTCCTGCCACGATGCCGAGGAGCTGGCCCTCGCAGCGCAGATGGGCGTGGACTTCGTTACTCTGTCACCCGTCGAGGCGACCCGCAGCCATCCCGAAGTCAATCCGCTAGGCTGGGAGCAGGCGGCCGAGCTGCTGCAGGGCTTCGACCGGCCGGCTTTCCTGCTTGGTGGACTCGACAGCCAGCATTTGACGCGTGCCTGGCACGCCGGTGCCCAGGGGGTCGCTGGTATCCGTGGGTTCTGGCCGGAGTGATCAGGCGGGTGGAGTGGCTGCCCGCCAGAGGATTTCCGTCCGGCCTTGGCGACGTGCGATCAGGCGCGCGGCGACGAACAGCAGGTCGGAGAGCCGGTTGAGGTAGGCGAGGAGTTCCGGGCGCAGCGCCTCGACGGCATTCAACTGCTGGCAGCGCCGTTCGGCGCTGCGCGCCTGGCTGCGGCAGACGTGGGCCTGGGCGATCAGTCGCGAGCCGCCGGGCAGGATGAAGTCCCGCAGGGGACCCAGTTCGGCGTTCCAGCGGTCGATGGCTACTTCCAGACGAGCGATCTCATATTTTCCGAGCGCCTGGTAGGCGGGCATTGCCAGTTCGCCGCCGAGATCGAACAGGCGATGCTGGCAAGGCGCTAGGATTTCGCTTAGCTCTCCGAGGTCCGGCCAGAGTGCCTGTTCTTCGTCCAGCCCGGCGAGCAGCAGGCCAAGCTGGCTGTTCAGGCTGTCGACTTCGCCTATGGCCTCCACCCGGGATGGTCCTTGGATACTCGTCGGCCATCGCCCAGGCCGGTTTCGCCAGCGTCGCCAGTGCGCGTATAAATCTTCGAGAGTCGGTTGCCCATCGCTGTCTTTGCCCGGCGGGGTTAGAGTTCGGCGCCTTCCGGTGTCTCGGCCAGTTGCAGGCGCAGGGTAAAGCTGCTGCCCTGGCCGGGCCGTGACTGCACCTCCATCTGCCCCTTGTGATTGTTGGTGATGATGAAATAGGACACCGACAGGCCGAGGCCGGTGCCCTGACCGACTTCCTTGGTGGTGAAGAACGGCTCGAAGATGCGCTTGCGGACATTCTCCGGAATACCGACACCGTTGTCCTCGACGCTGAGTTCCGCCCATGGCGGGTTGAGGCGGGTACGTAAAGTGATGAGCCCTGGCATGCCGTTATGGCGCTGATGGATGGACTGGGCGGCGTTCTTCAGCAGGTTGAGCAGTACCTGTTCCAGTTCGTTGGCGATGACCAGTACCGGCCGAGATTGGGGTCGAAGTTGCGCTGGATGCGAATGTTCCTGAAGTCGAAGCTATCCGCCGGGGCGAAGTCGTTGCCGGCGATTTCCAGGGCTTGGTCGATCAGCGGCGGGAGCAGAGTGGGGCTTAGTTGCCGGTCGCTGCGTCGGCTGAAACTGAGCATGTGGCTGACGATCTTTGCCGCACGGGCTCCGGCCTGCTGGATACCGTCAAGCAGTTGCGGTATCTCGCGCAGGGTCAGATAGTCGTTCACCGCACTCAGCGAGACGCCGCATTCCTCCGCCTGCTCCAGGTTCTTCGGTAGCTCTGGCGACAGGCGCCGGCGGATGTTCTGCACATTGTGCAGGATGGCTCCCAGCGGGTTATTGATCTCGTGGGCCATGCCGGCGGCGAGACCGCCGACCGACAGCATCTTCTCCGACTGCACCATCAGCTCCTCCATGGACAGACGTTGGGTGATGTCGTCGATGCGAATCACCACTCCGCGTCCACCTCCGCCCATC
Organism: Azotobacter tropicalis; assembly: GCF_059739045.1. NCBI lineage: Bacteria > Pseudomonadati > Pseudomonadota > Gammaproteobacteria > Pseudomonadales > Pseudomonadaceae > Azotobacter > Azotobacter tropicalis. The sequence goes on along the minus strand of NZ_AP046059.1, from coordinate 1,609,881 downwards.
AGCGGATAGAAGGTCAGCGCGTAGTGGCGTGGCTCGTCGTTGCGCATCCAGGTGACACGCTCGATCTTCTCTACCCGGTGCCGCTCGGCGGTGTGCCGGAGCTGGTCGAGGAACGGCTGCAACGGCGGAAAGGCGAGGAAGATCGGTTGGTTCAAGGCCTCCTGCAGAGGGGTTCCGGACAGGCTGCTGGCTTCCTGGTTCCACTGGGTGACGTAGAGCTGTTCGTCGAGGGCGATCAGGGCCGAAGGCATCGAGTCGATGATGCTGTTGAGATAGTTCTGAAAGCCGGTGAGCTTCTTCTCGATCTTGCTACGTACTTGGACTTCCAGCTCCAGCTTGCGATTGAAGCGGCGGGTTTCCTCGGTCAGGTTCTGGGCCTGATCGAAGGCGCTTTGTGCCTCGTCGCGGGCGCGCTTGAGCTGCTGTTCGCGAGCCTCGATGCGCGACAGCATGGTATTGAAGGCGTCGGCCAGGCTGCCGATCTCGTCCTCGTTGCCGCGTTTGGCGCGCAGCGAATAGTTCTCTTCAAGGGTGACCCGGCGTGAAAGCTCTTCCAGCCTGCGGATCGGCCGGGTGATCAGCCGGCGAATCTGCCGGGCGACCAGCATCCACAGCAGTACGCTGACGGCGAGGATCAGCAGGCTGGCGCTGAGGGTTCCGGTGTAGAAGCCCCGGGCAGCTCGCTGGAGGCGACCAGCAGCAGATGGCCGGGGGGCTGTCCCGGCTGTGGCAGCTCGACCAGTTGGGTGACCCGGAATTCGAGCAGCCGCCAGGCCGGCAACTTGTCGACCTGCGCCGGCAGATGCAGCGTCTCGCCCCGCTGCAGTTGGGCGAGCAGCCGTCCGTCGCGGCCATAGAGGGCGGCGCTGCGCAGCGGCGTATAGGCCTCCAGGCGCAGCAGCACTTCCCGGGCCGCTTCCGGCGAGGCAAGGGCTTGTTCGGCGAGCTGCGGACTGGCGATCAACTGACCCAGCGTGCTTAACGCCTGAGGAGTCATGCTCTGCTGGGAGATCCAGTAGGCGGCGCTGATGAAGGCCAGGTTGGCCAGCAGCAGCACGGTGGCGAGCAGAACCACCAAGGCCGCCAGGAGTTTTTGGCCGACTGGCAGATTTTCAAGGCGCTGGCGCAGAACCATAGAGCATCACGTGGCGGTGGATGTGAGGGCAGGTTAGCGCGGGCCTCAGTCGACCGGCAATCCGCGTGCGGCCAGATGCCGCTGCAGCCGTTGTTGTAGTGCCTCCAGATTCGGCAGGTGCAGCTCCCGGCGCCCGGCCTCGCGACAGGCATGGCCGAGCAGGTAGGCGATCTCGCTGCGTCGGCCGCAGGCCACGTCCTGATGCATCGACGAATAGTTCGCCGCGGTGGCCCGGATTACCCGTTCGACCTCGTCCTGCAGGCCCTCGGCGGCGACCGGCTGATCGCAGCGGCGCAGCAGTTCGGTCAGCTCGGCACAAAGCGCAGCGACTTCCTCGGCATGCGCTTGCAGACCGCCGTTGCGGCAGTCGTGCAGGACGGTGAGCGGGTTGATCGCGCAGTTGAGGGCGAGCTTGCGCCACAGCCGGGTGTGGATTTCCTCGCTCCAGGTGTGAGGAATACCCGCTGCGGACAGTTCGTCTAGCCAGGCCGGCGCTTGTCTCGAGTCGCCCAGCCAGGTATGGCCCTGGCCGGCGAATACCACCCGGAAGTCGCCATCGCGGAAAGCACCCTCGGTGGTCGAGGCTGGTAGGCAGCGGCGTCCGGGCAACCGGGTGGCGACCGCTTCCTGGCTGCCGAGGCCGTTCTGCAGCAGGACGAGCTCGGCGCCTGGCCCTAAGCGGGACGCCAGGCTCTCGGCCGCCGGTGCTGCGTCATAGGCTTTGCAGGCCAGCAGCAGGCGGTGGATGGGGATATCGGCGCCGAGGCTTTCGGCCGGAATCGGATACAAATGCTCTGTGCCGTCCTCCACCAGGCGCAGGCCGCCTGCTGCCCGGTAGGCGGCTAGCCGCTGCGGGCTGCGCAGGATCAGCCGCACCGGTAGGCCGGCGCGGGCCAGGCGCACGGCCCAGAGGCTGCCCAGGCTGCCGGCGCCGAGCACGTGCCAGATCGTCTTGCTGGCAGGAGGCTGGGATGCATCGAACGGGGACAGGGGCATAGCTAGACTCGCTGGTAAGCTCTGGGGCGGGCAAGGGCAATAGTCTGTGTGCAGTGCCCCTTGGCCGAGCCGTTATAATGAGGGGTCATTTCAACCGTCAAGCCCGGCGCCTGCCGCGATTCCGGCCGCGCCCCAACTGGAGGAATTCCATGCCCTCGTTCGACGTGGTGTCCGAACTGGACAAGCACGAAGTCACCAATGCCATCGACAATGCGGTCAAAGAGCTCGACCGGCGCTATGACCTGCGTGGCAAAGGCAGCTTCGAGTTCAAGGAGAAGACGGTCACCCTGACCGCCGAGGCCGACTTCATGCTCGAGCAGATGATCGAGATCCTCAAGCTGGCGCTGATCAAGCGCAAGATCGATATCCAGTGTCTCGAATACAAGGATCCCTACGCCTCGGGTAAGGTGGTCAAGCAGGAGATCACTCTGCGCGAAGGCATCGACAAGGAACTGGCGAAGAAGATCGTCGCCCTGATCAAGGACGCCAAACTCAAGGTACAGGCGGCGATCCAGGGCGAGCAGGTGCGCGTCACCGGCAAGAAGCGCGACGACCTTCAAGAGGCCATCGCCTTGCTGCGTACCCAAGAGTTGGGGATGCCGCTGCAGTTCAATAACTTTCGCGACTGACCTGCTTCAGACTCCGAGTGCCGGGCGCCTATGTGTCCGGAAACGCAATCGTCGCTGTCAGGCCAGGACGATTGCGACACGGGGCGAGCCGTGGCTCAGGATCTTTCGGTAAGGGGATTGCCGTCTTCGGAGGATTCGGGAGCGAGAGGTTGTTGCCGCGACTGCCAGAGGATCAGCAGCAGGGTCGGTACGCCGAGCAGGGCGGTGAACAGGAAGAACTGGGCGTAGCCGTGCTTTTCCACCAGCACACCGGAATAGCCGCCGATCAGCCGCGGCAGCAGCAGCATGATCGAGCTCAGCAGGGCGTACTGGGTGGCGGAGAACTTCAGGCTGGTCAGGCTCGACAGATAAGCGACGAAGGCCGAAGTGGCCAGGCCGGAGCTGAAGTTGTCGCAGGAGATGGTCACTATCAGCATCTCCAGGTTGGCGCCCATGCTGGTGAGCATGAGGAACAGCAGGTTGGTGGCGGCGGAGGCCGCACCACCGATGAAGAGGATCGGCAGGATGCCGAAGCGGACGATCAGCAGGCCGCCGAAGCCGGCGCCGAGCAGGGTCATGATCAGGCCGAACAGCTTGCTGACACTGGCGATCTGCTCCTTGGTGAAGCCCTGGTCGATATAGAACACGTTGGCCATCACACCGAGCACCGTATCCGACAGACGATAGGTGGCGATCAGGCCGAGGAGCAGCAGGGCCTGCCAGCGATAGCGGTGGATGAAGTCGCTGATGGGGGTTAGCACCGGCGCCAGGCTGCGACGCCCCATGGCCGACAGACACAGGGTGGTGAGGATGAGGTAGAGCAGGAAGCGCAGGAAGGCGCGGTCCTCGCCGATCAGTTCGACCACGCCCATACGGCCCTGCAGCACCAGCAGGATGTCGCTGTTGTAGAGCTGGGTGAAGGTGGCCGGCACCGAGACCATCAGCACGATCAGCACCAGAATCGACAGCATCTGGTGGTTGAAGCCGTAGCGCGCTGCCTCCTGCTGGGTCTGCAGGGGGACCGCAGGCTCGCGCATCAGCAGGGTGGTGGTCAGACCGGGCAACATCAGCAGGGCGAACACCAGGTAGGTGGAGCCCCAGGCGGAAAGCTTGTAGATCTCGTGAGTGGAGCCGAACCAGTCGGCAAAATACAGGGCGCCGGCAGTGGCCAGCAGGGCCGAGACCCGGTAGCCGGCCATGTAGCTAGCAGCCAGAGCGGCTTGGCGGCTGCCTTCGGCAATCTCCAGGCGATAGGCATCCACCGCGATGTCCTGGGTGGCTGAGGCGAAGGCGACCAACACGGCCAGGGCTATCAGCCATGGCAGGGTATTCTGCGGGTCGCACAGCGCCATCCCGGCCAGCCCCAGGGCGATCAGTGTCTGTGACAGCAACAGCCAGGAGCGCCGCCGGCCCAAACGGCCGAGTAGCGGCAGGCGCCACTGATCCAGCAGGGGGGCCCATATCCACTTGAAGGCATAGGCCAAGCCGATCAGGCTGGCATAGCCGATGGTTTGGCGAGCGATCCCGGCCTCACGCAGCCAGACCGACAGCGTGGAAAACACCAGCATGTACGGTAAGCCGGCGACGAAGCCAAGCAGCAGCAAGGCCAAGGCGGCGGGGCTGGCATAGGCGGCGAGGGCATCGCGCCAGGATTTATGGGGCATGGGACTTCATGGTGACGGGCAAAGGGCGCACTCTAACCGCAGCGTCATCCGGATTCCAGCCGTGCCGGCGAATATCCACCCGATTGTCGCGTATGGCCAGCCCCTCCGCTCGCAGGCGGGCACGTTGCTCGTCGCCGGCGAGGGTGCCCGGCGCCAGGCTGAGTCGGCCGTCGGCGGCAATCACACGGTGCCAGGGCAGGTGGGTGTCTTCCGGCAGTTGCGCCAGGATGCGACCGACCCAGCGGGCAGCTCGACCGAGGCCGGCCAGCTCGGCAAGGCGTCCGTAGCTGACCACTTGGCCGGGTGGCACTTGCGCCAGGGTCTGGTACAGGGCCTGCCGGCGGCTAGCGGCGTCTTCCACTGTGTGCTTGTAAGGGGGGAGGATATCTGCAGAAGGCATGGGGGAAACGGCTCCGGATCTTTGCCCGGAGCCCACCTTTTCTATAAGCGTAGACCGCCATCCATTTCGATGACGCGACCGGTGAAATAGTCGTTCTCGAAGATGAAGGCGGCGGCATGGGCGATTTCCGCAGGTTTGCCCATGCGTTTGAGCGGGATGCCGGCGGTCATCTTTTCCAGCGCTTCGGCGCGCATGCTGGCGGTCATCTCGGTCTCGATAAATCCGGGCGCGATGGCTGCCACGCGAATGCCGTAGCGGGCTAACTCCTTGGCCCAGACCACAGTATCGGCTGCCACCCCGGCCTTGGCCGCCGAATAGTTGGCCTGACCCATGTTGCCGGCGCGCGAGATGGAAGAAATGTTGACGATCACGCCCTGGTTGCCCAACTCGATCATTCTCGCCGCGACTTCCCGTGTGCAGAGGAACACGCCAGTCAGATTGACGTCGATCACCGCCTGCCACTGGGCCAGACTCAGGGTGCTCAATTCGCCATCTTTGAGCTTGACGGTGAGGCCGTCGCGGAGGATGCCGGCGTTGTTCACCAGACCGTTGATCGCCCCGAAGTCCTTCGCCACCTGGCCGACCATCCGTATGACTTCTTCTTCCTCGGCGACGTTGCACAGGTAGGCACGCGCCTCGCCGCCGGCCTCCCGACAGGCCGTGACGGCTGCGTTGAGCTTGTCCGCGTTGAGGTCGACCAGCGCGAGCCTTGCGCCCCTGGCTGCCAGATACTCGGCCATGGACCGCCCCAGCCCTTGGCAACCTCCAGTGATGATGATGACCTTATCGTTCAGTTGCATCTGATATCCCTCATTGGGATGGATCCACTGTTGCCTTGCCGGTGCCGTTACTCGTTATGCTGGACACTTGTCCGCTGCAGCGGATCTTCGACGAGGAGTCATAAGGTGAGCGTGAAGGTAAAGGACTTAAAGGATGCCCGACTATTATTACTTAAAGAGTACCGCGGAGCGCTAGCAACCCTGTCCCAGAGCCTGCCTGGCTTCCCTTTCGGATCGGCGGTCCCTTATTGCCTGGATGCAGGGGGGCGACCGTTGCTCCTGATCAGTCGGATCGCCCAGCACACCCGCAACCTGCAGGCCGATGGCAGGTGTTCATTGCTGGTCGGCGAGCGCGGCGCACTCGACGTGCAGGCCTCCGGGCGCCTGACGCTCATGGCCGAAGCCCGGCAGTTGCTGGACGAGTCGCTGATCGAGGCTGCTGCTGCGCGTTACTACCGTTATTTCCCGGCCGCACGAAATTATCATCGGGCCCACGATTTCGATTTTTGGGTGCTGGAGCCGGTGCGCTGGCGTTTTATCGGTGGTTTCGGCTCGATCCATTGGTTGGATGGTGTGGAACTGACCAACCCCTTCGCTGGAGAGGCTGAGGCCTCTATGATCGAGCATATGAACCGCGACCATGGCGAAGCCATCGCGCATTACCTCAGACTGGCGGGGCTGCCGGCCGATGAGCCGGCAGAAATGGTCGGTATCGACAGCGAAGGCTTCCATCTGCGCATCGGTCAGGCGCTGTACTGGTTGTCCTTTCCAACACCCTGTAACAATCCCGTCATGGTGCGTCAGGCCTTGGTAGAGCTGGCTCGCGCCGAGACTTGGCCGAGCGCCGAGGTAGATGACGCTTGAATTGACGGTGTCCGGCCCCATTTAGTTTCAGAAAGGAAGGTGTCCTTCCGCCCAGGAAAACCATTGATGCGTGCTTTTCTACTGTTGTTCCTGCTTTTCCCCCTGCTTGAGCTGGCGGTGATGATCAAGGTTGGCTCCGCGATCGGTGTGTTGCCGACCCTGCTGTTGATCGTTCTCGGTGTCTTGGTAGGGGGCTCGGTCCTGCGCCTGGCCGGTGTGGCAACTGCGTGGCGGGCTCGCGAGCGCTTGGCCCGCGGCGAATTGCCGGAGCAGGAAATGCTCGAGGGGCTGCTGGTCGCCATTGGCGGCGGCTTGCTGCTGCTACCGGGCTTCCTCAGCGACTTGCTGGCTGTGCCCTGCCTGTTGCCTTTCACGCGTCGCCTATTGCTGGATCGTCTGCGTCGACGTGCCGAAGAGCAGGCGCTGCGTCAGCGGGCCTTTTTCGACGATCTGGCTGCCCGCTCCAGGCCATCCGGCCCCGAGGCTGCTCGTCCCAACGTGATCGAGGGTGAATACGAGCGTCGGGATGACTGAGTAATCGTCTTCGAAGTCACGCGCCATGGAGCGGGTGGTCCCGAGGCTTTGAGTCCTGAGCATGGCGTTAAGCGTGGTCAGCAGCTTACGCATGCAGGTTGCCAAGGCGACTTTTGGTAGCTTGCCTGCAGCCGAAAGTCATTCGTAGAGGCCTTGGTAACCGAATTGCGGCGACTGCGACTGGCAGTCAGCGTGGATCAGCGCGACAGCCGTGCGCTCTCTACTCACGGGCTCCACATCCCAGCTGCTACAAACTGCGCTAGCCGGTCTGGCCGCCTCAACGGCGCGCAGACTCTACCGCGCTGGTCTGGCCTGAACATACAGGCTGCTTCCATGTCTCCTGGTTCCGGCTTGACTGGATGCGGAATCTATTCCACTACGGCGCCGTTTTTTCAGGGGTCGCCTCTTTTTGTCCTGAGCGGTCCGGCCGATCGATGGATGGAATTTTTTTCTCGACCACTCTTGAAATGCTCTTGGACGCCCACATCTAGCGGTCACCGCAAGGTTCCTGCCGGAAGGCGGGCTATCTTCCGTGGTCCCGCGCTGCGGGCCGCAACCGGCAATGCCGGCTTTTACTAACGGGCCGATGAAGGCATCGGTTGCCGAAACGATAGAAAAACTAGGAGAGATCGACAATGAAGCTTCGTCCTCTGCATGACCGCGTCGTGATTCGTCGTAGCGAAGAAGAAACCAAGACTGCTGGCGGTATCGTGCTGCCGGGCTCCGCTGCCGAAAAACCGAACCGTGGCGAAGTCGTCGCTGTCGGCACTGGTCGCGTGCTGGACAACGGCGAAGTCCGTCCGCTGGCCGTGAAGGTCGGTGACAAGGTGGTGTTCGGACCTTATTCCGGCAGCAACACCATCAAGGTCGATGGCGAAGATCTGCTGGTGATGGGCGAGAACGAAATCCTCGCTGTCATCGAAGCCTGATTCCCGCGAGTCTCCGTAGAAAATCCAAGATTGAGGAACGATCAAAATGGCTGCAAAAGAAGTCAAGTTCGGTGATTCCGCCCGCAAGAAAATGCTGGTAGGCGTGAATGTTCTGGCTGATGCCGTCAAGGCTACTCTCGGCCCGAAAGGCCGCAACGTGGTCCTCGACAAGAGCTTCGGCGCACCGACCATTACCAAGGACGGTGTGTCCGTAGCCAAGGAAATCGAACTCAAAGACAAGTTCGAGAACATGGGCGCCCAGTTGGTGAAGGATGTTGCCTCCAAAGCCAACGACGAAGCCGGCGACGGTACCACCACTGCCACCGTGCTGGCCCAGGCCATCGTCAACGAAGGCCTGAAAGCCGTTGCCGCCGGCATGAACCCCATGGATCTGAAGCGCGGTATCGACAAGGCTACCGTGGCCATCGTCGCCGAGCTGAAGTCGCTGGCCAAGCCGTGTGCCGACTCCAAGGCGATCGCCCAGGTGGGGACCATCTCCGCAAACTCCGACGAATCCATCGGCAACATCATCGCTGAAGCCATGAACAAGGTCGGCAAAGAAGGCGTGATCACCGTCGAAGAGGGTTCGGGTCTGGAGAACGAGCTGTCCGTCGTCGAAGGCATGCAGTTCGATCGTGGCTACCTGTCGCCGTATTTCATCAACAAGCCGGACACCATGGTCGCGGAGCTGGACAACCCGCTGCTGCTGCTGGTCGACAAGAAAATCTCCAACATCCGCGAACTGCTGCCGGTATTGGAGGCTGTGGCCAAGTCCGGTCGCCCGCTGCTAATCGTCGCCGAGGACGTGGAAGGCGAAGCCCTAGCCACCCTGGTGGTCAATAACATGCGCGGCATCGTCAAAGTCGCTGCGGTCAAGGCTCCGGGCTTCGGCGACCGCCGCAAGGCCATGCTGCAGGACATCGCCATCCTGACCGGTGCCACTGTGATTTCCGAAGAAGTCGGCCTGAGCCTTGAAGGCGCCACCCTGGAGCACCTGGGCAACGCTAAGCGTGTCGTGCTGAACAAGGAAAACACCACCATCATCGATGGTGCCGGCGCACAGGTCGACATCGAAGCTCGCGTGGCTCAGATCCGTAAGCAGATCGAGGAAACTTCCTCCGATTATGATCGCGAGAAGCTGCAGGAGCGTCTGGCCAAGCTGGCCGGTGGCGTGGCCGTGATCAAGGTCGGTGCTGCTACCGAAGTCGAGATGAAAGAGAAGAAAGCCCGCGTCGAAGACGCCCTGCACGCAACCCGTGCTGCGGTGGAAGAGGGCGTGGTTCCCGGCGGCGGCGTGGCGCTGGTGCGTGCACTGCAGGCAATCGAAAGCCTGAAGGGCGACAATGAAGATCAAAACGTCGGTATCGCTCTGTTGCGTCGCGCTGTCGAAGCGCCGCTGCGCCAGATCGTCGCCAACGCCGGTGACGAGCCGAGCGTGGTGGTCGACAAGGTCAAGCAGGGCTCTGGCAACTTTGGCTTCAACGCGGCCAGCGGCGTATACGGCGACATGATCGAGATGGGTATTCTCGACCCAGCCAAGGTCACCCGTTCCGCCCTGCAGGCTGCCTCCTCCATCGGCGGTCTGATGATCACCACCGAAGCCATGGTCGCCGACATCGTCGAAGACAAGCCTGCTCCGGCCATGCCGGATATGGGTGGCATGGGTGGTATGGGCGGTATGATGTAGTGCGACGAGAGTCGTATAGGTAGGAGTACCTAGCGGGCTACATCCTAGGCGGTCACCACATGGTTGGTGATCGCTTTTCCCGCAAAACAGCTCTAAAAACCCTAGATCCGGGCGACAAAGCCCGGATCTAGGGTGCCGTCAAGGCGCTAAGGATTCGGCAATTCGTTGCCTAAATATCCGGTCTTCCACCGTGGGGACCATAAAATGATATTCGTACTGAGCCTGTATTTCGTATTTTGAGTACAGGGGAGGTATGGGAGATCGTGTCCAAAAGCTGGCTGCTCCTATCCGTAGGGCGCAAGCCATAGCTGTCATTGTCTCACCCGAAAACCGCAAGGTGGTCGGGGCACGAGACCTTCTGTTCAGCCAGAAAGTAGCCTAGGGGCAGTGCGTCGCCGGTAACGGCGGGGTGCGAAGCGTCCTGACAATGTAGTCCCATGAGGTGGGCGAGCGCTGTTATACGCCCAGAGGTAGTCCCTAAGAGGCGATCGGAAATCCTTGAGCGAGGCGCAGTGAAACGTCTTGGTCGTGGTGTCCTTGATCGTTCGTTTCATCCGCTCGACCTGGCCCTTGATCGTAAGCGTCCGGCCAAGTCATCTGGTTTGAGCCCGCCAGGCTAAGAGATGGTGTCCACCTATTTATCGTGGACACCATCTCCAGGCTTTCAAGCGGGAAATCATGCAGCGTCGTTCCTATTCCACGGCCTTCAAGGCTCAAATCGTGCAGGAGTGTGGCCAGCCCGGCGCCTCCGTCGCCAGCGTGGCGCTGAGCCATGGCATCAACAGCAACGTTGTCCATAAATGGATACGCACGGCTCGCAGCCAGGCGGTTGAAACCCTGCCGGCGTTCATCCCGCTTGCGCTTGAATCGCCGGCGCGAGCGGAGTGCTCATCCAGCGCGGACATCCGTATCGAAATTCCTCATCGCCGTACGACCTTGACCGTTCACTGGCCTGCGGGCGATGCGCAGGGCTGTGCCCGGTTCGTGCGCGAGATCCTGCAATGATCCGTATCGATGCCATCTGGCTCGCCACCGAACCGCTGGATATGCGGGCCGGAACGGAAACGGCGCTGGCCAGGGTGGTGGAGGTCTTCGGTGCGGCGAAGCCACACAACGCCTACCTGTTCGCCAACAAGCGGGCCAACCGCATGAAAGTACTGGTTCACGATGGTTTCGGTGTCTGGCTGGCCTCGCGCCAGCTGAACCGAGGTCGCTTCGTCTGGCCGGGCAGCTGGCAGGGTGCCCAGTTTGAACTGAGCGCCGAGCAGCTTCAGGCACTGGTGGTCGGGCTGCCTTGGCAGCGGGTCGGATCGGGGGCCGAAATCCGCCTTTTATAGTTGGCCGTCAGGTGCCCCATGCCGCGCAATTGACCGAACGGTCTATCGTCGATGGCGATCAAGGCAGGCACACTCGGCGCCATGACTTCTGCTTGCTTCGACCATCTGACTCCCGAGCAACTGCGCGAACTGGCGGCGCAGTTGACGCAGCAGGTCCATTACTACAAAACCCGCGGCGAGCAGCTGGCTCACGAAATTGCCGTCCTCAAGCGGCATCGGTTTGCCCGGCGCAGCGAGCAGCTCAAGGCTGCCCAGCTCAGCCTGCTGGACGATCTGCTCGATACCGATATCGCGGCCATCGAAGCCGAGCTCGAGGAACTGGCTCCAGCTCCCGCCGCTACCGAGCCACGCCGGCAGCCCAAGCGCACGGCCTTGCCGCCGCAGTTCCCCCGCACGCTGATCCATCACGAGCCGGACACCACGCAGTGCTCCTGCGGCTGCCAGCTCAAACGCATCGGTGAAGATGTCAGCGAAAAGCTCGACTACACCCCGGGCGTCTTCACGGTGGAGCAACATATCCGCGGCAAATGGGTCTGCGAACGATGCGAAACGCTGATCCAGGCGCCGGTTCCGGCCCAGGTGATCGACAAGGGCATCCCGACTGCCGGGCTGCTGGCCCAGGTCATGGTGGCCAAGTTCGCCGACCATCTGCCCCTGTACCGGCAGGAAAAGATCTTCGGCCGGGCCGGTTTCGCCCTCCCGCGCTCGACCCTGGCGCAGTGGGTCGGCCGTTGCGGCGTGCAACTGCAACCACTGGTCGATGCGCTGCGGGACATAGTCCTGGAGCAGAACGTCGTCCATGCCGACGAGAGCCCGGTGCAGATGCTCGCGCCGGGCATGAAGAAGACCCAGCGCGCCTACGTCTGGGCCTACGTTCCCAGCCCGTTCGCCGGGCTGCGTGCGACGGTCTACGACTTCAGCCCCAGCCGTGCCGGCGAGCATGCCCGCACCTTCCTGGGCGACTGGAAAGGCAAGCTGGTCTGCGACGACTTCGCCGGTTACAAGGCCTGCTTCGAGCGGGGCGTGACCGAGATCGGCTGCCTGGCCCATGCCCGGCGCAAGTTCTACGACCTGCATGTCGCCAACCAGAGTCAACTGGCCGAGCAGGCTCTGCGTTACATCGGTCAGCTGTACGACATCGAGCGCGAGGTGCGCGACCTGCCGCCCGACGAGCGATGGCGAATACGCCAGGAAAAAGCCAAGCCCATCGCCGATGCCCTGCACGGCTGGATGCTCACCCAGCGCCGGTTGGTGCATGAAGGCACGGCCATCGCCAAGGCACTCGACTACTGCCTCAAGCGCTGGACGGCCCTCGTGCGCTATCTCGATGACGGGATGGTGGCGATAGATAACAACTGGTGCGAAAACCAGATACGCCCGTGGGCCATCGGCCGCGCAAATTGGCTGTTCGCCGGCTCACTGCGCAGCGGCAAGCGTGCGGCCGCCCTGATGACGCTGATTCAATCGGCACGCCTGAACGGGCATGATCCGTATGCCTATCTGAAAGATGTGCTGACCCGGCTGCCGACGCAGAAGGCCAGCGAGATCACCCAGCTGCTGCCACACAACTGGAAACCTTCCTGCAAGGTGTGATGCCCGGCCGCTTACCCTTGATCCACGGATAGAAGGGTTTAGTCAGGCGATGTTCAATACCATGCGCTGGCAGAGCGCATCGAGCGGATGCGTCCGGTAAGCCTCGATTCCAGTCTTTTTGGGCGAACTGGATGCCGTTGTCGGTCAGGATCGTGTGGACGCGATACGGCAAAGCCTTCAGGGTGGATTGCAGGAGGTCGACGGCAGTCTTTCGGGTGGCCTGCGCGTACAGCTCGGCCTGGACGAACTGGGTGGTGCGGTCGATCGACAGGCCTTACCCTCGGCGGTCCGCGTCTAAGGGATATCCATGTGCAGATAGCTAACGCTTGAAGGGCTTTTTCTCCTGGCCCGGCTTGCTCGAGCGAGGCAGGAAACTGGCACCGTGGCGCTGGAAGAAGAGGCGCAGGCTCGACTCAGCCTTGAGCATTTCTCTTCAAACCAGGCCGATTTCTTCCTGTGTCAGAGTACGGTAATGACCGGGCTCCAAGTACGGATCCAACTTCAATGGCCCCATGCTTTCTCGGTGCAGGCGCAGCACGCGGTTGCGAAAGTGTCCAAACATACGCTTGACCTGATGGTATCGCCCTTCAAACAGTGTCAGTCGTGCACTGCAGTTGCCGAGAATCTCCAGACGAGCAGGCTGGGTGACTAGATCCTCGAAGGCGAAATAGAGGCCACGGGCAAATGTCTCGATATATTCCTCGCCTATCGGCTCGGCAGTTTCCACATAATACACCTTGGCCAACTTGTGCTGCGGATGGGTAATGCGGCGGGACCAGTGCCCATCATTGGTGAGCAGCAGCAAGCCGGTGGTGCCGAGGTCGAGTCGTCCAGCCAGATGTAGTTCTTGTCTGTCCGACGCACTCAGCAAGTCGAGTACGGTGCGGTGCCGCTCATGGCTGGTGGCGCTGACCACTCCTGCTGGCTTATGCAGCATGAAATAGCGCGCTGCTCTTCCAGGCTGCAGAAGCTTGTCGTCCAGTTCGATTCGGTTGAATTCGCGAATTTCAAAGCGCCCATCGCGAACCACTTGGCCATCAATGCGCACCCGTCCGCTGGCCAGCAGCAGGCGGGCATCCCGACGGTTGAAGCGGGGCTGATTGCCAAGAAAGCGATCAAGGCGCATCGGCGGCGACCTCGTTGTGCAGTTGCTGCAGGTAGCGGGAACAGAGGCAGCCTTGGTCGCGAAGGTTTCCAGACTGACGTATGAAGTCGGGACTGATCGGTTTGGAAAAACAGCAGTATGTATTTTGGCTCGGTGGCGAGCTTCCCAAGCTACACGTGTTGCCGTTGCCGAATCCGAGGCAGCGCTTGAAGTTTGTATGCAAGCTCATATCAAAATTGCACTTATATGGTGCAAAAATATTTTTCTTCACCGAACCAGTGCACAAGTCCGCCGAAGGGTAATGGCAAAGAATAAGCATCCATGCGTAGAATGACCTCATAAAATTTGCAGATTTTATCTGCTGACTCGCTTTAATTTATTGTTTTTCTTTGGTTTTATGCATTATAGATGATGCGAGGAGTGTTCAATGCGTGGCTTGTCTATGTGCCTTTTAGGTGCAGTTCTACTATTGAGCGGTTGCAGTTTTAGTGCGCCGGGGGTTCGTGCTGAACTCGGAGATGGTGTTCACCTTGATCTAGGCGGTGGTGATCATGGAGGTCATGGCGGAAATTTCTGTCCGCCGGGGCAAGCCAAGAAGGGTAATTGTTGAACGGACGTGCCCAGTCAATGTCAAAAGGATGTCGTCTAGTAAAGGCCAGCTTATGCTGGCCTTTGTTGTGTTAGGAGTGCATCCACCATGTTATATCGATCTCTGCTGGTTGCCCTGCTAGGTTTATTTCTAAGCGCATGTGCCGTATACGACTATGATTACGACGATTATGGCCATGATGACCATCATTATGATTCTCGCGATGATGGAGCATACCATTATCATTATCATTATCGTAACGATGCCTATCGATACCCTTCCCAACACGATGATCACCGGCATCTTTCGGACAAGGTCTACCGATCTGCTTCTCCCAGTCGCGACTGGCGCACGGAGCAAAAGGAGACTCCGCGCTACAACGGACGTTGGGAGGATCGTCATGAGCGGCGCCAAGAGTGGCGCGGTGCGCCCCGCAAGCAGGATAGGCATTCCGACTGGCACTGGGGCGATGATTGGGACAAGGATCGTTCCCGGCGTTCCTCAGATCAGGAACGCTGGCACGACCGGGGCCGCCAGCATGAGAAGGATGACTGGGACAACTGGCGTGACTGAAGCTTGGGCTGCCCGTATCCGGCAGCCTGGCGGAGGCCTCTCTATCTGTTACGCCATTGTGGCGTACGCTTTTCGAGAAAGGCATTGACGCCTTCGCGGGTGTCTTCGGCCTCGAAGAGATCGACGAAGCGCTCGCGCTCTGTCGCCAGCCAGGCGTTTGGTCCTCGTTCGCGAGCAGCCTGGATCAGTGGCTTGATGGTACGGATCGCGACCGGGCTCTGTTGCGCCACCTTAGCTGCCAGCAGTAGAGCGTGGCCACGGGATTCTCCAGGTTCAACGACCTCCTCAATAAGTCCGATATGTCGGGCTGTCTCAGCGTTCACCCGTTCGCCGCAGAGGATCATGCGTTTAGCCCAGCCTTCGCCGACCAACCAGGACAGCAGTTGGGTGCCTCCTGCACAAGGGAGCAGACCCACAGTGGCCTCTGGCAGGGCCAGCAAGGCTTGGCGCTCGGCGATGCGAATGTCACAGGCCAGTGCGCATTCCAAGCCGCCACCCATGGCATAGCCGTTGATCGCAGCGATAGAGACGCCTCGAAAGTCGCGCAGAGCCTCGAAGGCTTCGCCAAAGCGACGAGCCATCTCACGGGCGCGTGCTTTGTCGCCATCGGCAAACAGCTTGAGATCGGCGCCGGCGCTGAAGAATTTTTCTCCTTGGCCGGTCATCACCAAGGCATAGATATCGTTGTCGCGGTTGAGATGCTCAAGCAGCAGCCGCAGGCCGATCAGCGAATCGCGATCCCAGGTATTGGCTGGCGGGTGGTTGATGGTGATCAACGCGGTATGTCCGTGTTTTTCCACAGTCAACTTATGGGTCAGATCGAACAGGCCGGGATGATAGGTTTCTACAGCATGACTCATGGTGGTTTCCTTGGGGCAAGCTGACGGCTTCGGCTGCAGTGCTACAGTCGCTCCTGTGTGTCGCCCTTCTCTTACAGATGGCGGGCGATGATTGCCCGCATGATTTCGCTGTTGCCTCCGAGGGGCTGTTGCACATGGTTGTCATGCGCTCGGTGACCTAGCGGCTAGTTGTTCGGATAGCCATAACTGCCGTGGAGTTGCAGGGCTTCGTTGCAGAACTCTGCGCGCTGGTCAGTGGCCAAGCGCTTGGCCATTTCATCCTAAAGGCTAGCCTGCGGATCGTCGTGGTCCAGCCAATTTGTAACCAACAGGCCCGTCGGGAGGATGCTCTCATTCACAGGGCTGCACACTTCTTCGAAAGCGATGATTGGGCACTCTTGGCGCATTAGCCCATTTTTCCCGGTATGGGCAATAACAGTCAGTGCATCGGTACTGACGGTGGCAGAGACGAGGTATTTGTTGACCATGCAGAGCAATGGATATCGCCAGCAGGTGAGAGCAGCTGTTGGGCGGCGGCCAAGACTGTTGTTCGTCAGCCCGTTGCGTTGGTATGCAAGGCCCAAGTAGCTATTTCGGCCGGTCGGATGGAGTGCCGTCGGTTAAAAGCAATATTTGCCGCCTTGATTGGTAGTCCGCGCCTAGAAATGGTCAAAGCATTATCAATCAGTAGGGTTCTTCGGTGAGTTCAAGTTAACTGGTACTCATTCATGGAGAGTGGTCATATAGCGTTATCGCGAGGCTGAACATCGTATTCATGGCAGCCAAACAGGTCTTCCGCTGCAGAGATGAATGGGCGTCTCATGTTGTTATGGCGACATTTGGAGGGATCATGGCAAGAAGCTGTGCCTTGACTTGGTTACGGGGCTTCTCTAGCGTGCCGCGGTCATCTGCAAGAGGGAAAGATATGGGTAGTGCTGAGGGCCGTATCAAGCTAGAGGCTTCTTGGAAGGAGGTGCTCCAAGACGAGTTCGAAAAGCCTTATATGCAGGAGTTGGGTGATTTCCTGCGGCAGGAGAAGGCGGCTGGCAAGGAAATCTATCCGCCGGGGGCACTCATCTTCAATGCACTGGATTCGACGCCCTTGAATCAGGTCAAAGTAGTGATCATCGGCCAGGATCCTTACCATGGCCCTGGTCAGGCCCATGGCTTGTGCTTCTCTGTGCAGCCGGGTGTACCAGTACCGCCGTCGCTGCAGAACATCTTCAAGGAGCTCAAGCGCGATCTGAACGTCGACATACCGAAGCACGGTTATCTGCAGCGCTGGGCCGAGCAGGGCGTGCTGTTGCTCAATACCTCGCTGACGGTGGAGCGGGGTACTGCGGGGTCGCATGCCGGCAGGGGCTGGCAGCAATTCACTGATCGGGTAATCGAGGTAGTCAGCCAGCGGCGGGAGCATGTGGTGTTCATGCTCTGGGGTTCTCATGCGCAGAGCAAGCGGCGTCTAATTGATGCGAGCAAGCACCTGATCCTCTGTTCGGCGCATCCCTCGCCTCTGTCAGCCCATCGCGGCTTCATTGGCAATGGCCATTTCAGCCGTGCCAACCAATTTCTCGAGCAGCATGGCGAGACGCCGATTGATTGGCGCCTGCCTGAAGAACCTTGAGTGCAGAGTTGCTTAGCGCTGGGTTTCCAACTCATGGTTCAGTTCATAGGGGAGATCGAGTAGATGGAGGGCGGGACCTTCGAGAGTGCCCAGGGTGATGCGGCCATCTTCGACAGCATCTTCCTGCAGTACAGCGAGTAGTTCGACTCCGTTCTCTGTTGGGGCGGCCAGAGCCACTTCGCCGACACTGGTGCGATGTACCGGAGAGAATAGCTCGGTGGCTGGCGCCGGCGTATCTCCGCCCTCCAGCGCCAGACGATAGAGGCGGCGCTTGAGCTTGCCCAAATACTGCATGCGCGCGACGATTTCCTGACCGCTATAACAGCCCTTCTTGAAGCTCACTCCGCCGACCGCCTGTAGGTTGATCATTTGCGGGATGAAAAGCTCGCGGGTTGCGCCGAAAACCTGGCCGATTCCGGCGCGGATCTGTGCCAGCAACCAGCGCTCCAGCGGGGCCTCGGGCAAGTGGCTGGCCAGCCGGGCATGCAGCGCCTCAGTCTGCTTGGCTGGTGCCCAGATCTCAGCGCGCCCGTCCTCCAGGCGGATAGCGATGATTTCGCCATTGCGCACGACCTGGCCGGTTTCCTGAGGGAGATCCAGCCCCAAGTCGGCGAGAGCAACATCGCCGTTTACGAGGCCGAAGCGGCCCCAGGTACCGCTTTCATTGCTGAGCTGAGATTTGGAGAAGGCCGCAAATTTCTTTAGTTCTATCTGTTGTGGCTCGATCAATTCGCTGGCCATGGCCAAGAGAAAGCCGTCCCGTTCGGGGAGGAGACGAAAGCTCGACACCATGCGTCCCTTGGGTGTGCAGCGGGCGCCAAGGCTGGAACTGCCGTCCTTCAGGTAGTTGAGGTTGCAGGTCAGTTGCCCCTGAAGAAATTTATCGGCATCTGGACCGCGAACGGCAAGCACGCCTTCGTGGGTCAATGGACAGAAGAAAGCGGAATCGGCCATGAGCATCACTGCAGTTGATAATGGGTAGCTGTCATCATAGAGACCGGTCCATGCCTTGTCAGCGGTGTCGTCGCGCTACGACACCGCTATAATGCGGTCCTCTTTCAAGGAGCCCACTCCATGGCCGATGATATCGAACTCAACCGACTTTTCTGGCACAGCCGGCGCGGCATGCTGGAGCTGGACGTGCTGCTGGTACCTTTCGTGAAGGAGGCCTACTCTGCTCTGGATGCCGAGGATCAGGCCCGTTTCCGCAAGCTGCTGACCTGCGAGGATCAGGACATGTTTGGCTGGTTTATGCGTCGGGAAGATCCAACAGATCCTGACTTGCGCCGCATGGTGAACATGATTCTGGATCGTGTCCAACCCAAGTGATGTCTTTGAGTGCCGCTGGCACCCTTCGTGGCAGTTGTTGGCGGCCTATCTGATTATTCAGGCGCTTGCCGTGACATCCGTTGCACTAGCCGATATTCCTTCTTGGGGGCGCCTGCTTGGTATCTCGTGGTGCCTGGCGCATGCGGTCTGGTGTCTGCCCAGGCAGATCCTGCTGTCCCACGTTGCGGCTTTCCGTGGAGTACGCAGCACTGCCGATGGTTGGCAGTTGTGGAGTGTACGTGATGGCTGGCAATCAGTGCAGTTGCGGCCGGACAGTCTGGCTTTACCGTTGGCTGTTA
Organism: Azotobacter tropicalis; assembly: GCF_059739045.1. NCBI lineage: Bacteria > Pseudomonadati > Pseudomonadota > Gammaproteobacteria > Pseudomonadales > Pseudomonadaceae > Azotobacter > Azotobacter tropicalis. The sequence goes on along the minus strand of NZ_AP046059.1, from coordinate 1,590,997 downwards.
TCTTGCGCTTCCGCCTGCCGGAGAGTCGGTGGGTGAGGGAGGTATGCATCCCGCGTGATGCACTGGCGCGGGATGTTCATCGTCAGTTGCGGGTACGGCTTAAGTTCAGTCGGCGTAGGTGGATGGCACCAGAATAGTGTCGCGGGCCTCGGGCAGCATATCCGGATAGTCCAAGGTGTAGTGCAGTCCGCGGCTTTCATGGCGTTGCATGGCCGAGCGAATCATCAGGTCGGCAACCTGGGCCAGGTTGCGCAATTCGATCAGGTCGCGGCTGACTTTGTAGTTGCTATAGAACTCGTCGATTTCGCCGAGCAGCAGCCTGACGCGGTGTTGGGCTCGCTGCAGGCGTTTGCTGGTGCGCACGATGCCGACATAGTCCCACATGAAGCGCCGCAGCTCGTCCCAGTTGTGTGCAATGATCACATCTTCGTCGGAGTCGGTAACTTGGCTGGCATCCCAGCTCGGTAGATTGTGGGGTAGTTTGATGTCAGCCATTTGTTCCTCCATATCGAGTGCTGCGGAGCGGGCATAAACGAAGCACTCGAGCAGAGAATTGCTGGCCATGCGGTTGGCACCGTGCAGACCGGTAAAGCTGGTTTCGCCGACAGCATAAAGGCCGGGGATGTCCGTTCGGCCATGGTTATCAACGACGACGCCGCCGCAGGTATAGTGGGCAGCAGGCACCACGGGAATCGGTTCGCGGGTAATATCGATGCCGAAATCTAGGCAGCGTTCATAAACGGTCGGGAAGTGCGAGCGGACGAAGTCCGCTGGTTTGTGGCTGATGTCCAGATACACGCAGTCGACTCCGAGGCGCTTCATTTCATGGTCGATGGCTCGGGCCACGACATCCCGGGGAGCCAGTTCGGCCCGGAAATCGAAGCGTGGCATGAAGCGCTCGCCACTCGGTAGCTTGAGCAACCCGCCTTCACCGCGTAGGGCTTCGGTGATCAGGAAGTTCTTGGCTTGCGGGTGGTATAGGCAGGTGGGATGGAACTGGTTGAATTCCAGGTTGCCCACCCGGCAGCCGGCACGCCAAGCCATGGCAATGCCATCGCCACAGGCGCTATCGGGGTTACTGGTGTAGAGGTAGACCTTAGCTGCCCCGCCGCAGGCCAGGGTGGTAAAGCGCGCGCTATAAGTATCGACTTCGCCGCTCTGGCGATTGAGCACGTAGGCTCCCAGGCATCGCCTGCCCGGCAAGCCGAGCTTGCCTTCGGTAATCAGGTCGATGGCAACGTGCTGTTCGAGCAGTTCAATATTCGGCCGCTTCTGTACTTGGGCCAGTAGGGTTTTGAAGATGGCTGCACCGGTGGCGTCGGCGGCATGGATGATGCGCCGATGGCTATGGCCACCTTCGCGGGTCAGGTGGAATGCAAAGCCACCATCATCACGAAGCGTCGGATCTTCGCGAGTGAAGGGTACGCCTTGTTCAATCAGCCATTGGATGGCTTCCCGGCTATGCTCCACTGTAAAGCGAACCGCCTCCTGCCTGCAGAGACCTGCACCGGCGATTAAAGTATCTTCGACATGAGACTCGACGGTATCAGTATCATCTAGCACGGCGGCAACCCCTCCTTGAGCCCAGAAGGTGGAGCCATTGGATAGTTCTCCCTTGCTCAGAATTGCAATGCGCAGGTGAGGCGGTAGATTGAGTGCCAGGGTCAGGCCGGCCGCGCCGCTGCCAATGATCAGAATATCATGCTGAAAATGTTGGCTCATGTCGAAAAATCCGGAAAAAACAAAGGCTAGTAGGAGAGGTCGGGCTTGGCGCAGGCGCCGACTTGGCTGCAGAGCGGTGGGGGAACTCTGTATCTTTTTAGACGTCAAAAACCGGCTGCAACAGGATGGCACACCGGTTGGCGGTAGTGAAAGCTCAGAGAAGGGCTGGGTTAGCCTAGTGAGTGACTATTCCCATGGCGGGTAGTTCAGGTTGCTTGATCCGTTCGGAGTTTTTCACTTTTTACGGGAAGCCTCGCTTGGGGGGAGAACTTTTGCTTAATGCCCGTGTCAATAGAGATAAGGTGATCCGGTGTCTGATGCTGCGTCCCCGAGGGTTTAACGAGGAGTTTTCATGTTAAACCAGGAGCAAGATCAGCAATTGGTCGAGCGGGTGCAGCGTGGTGACAGACGAGCCTTCGATCTGCTAGTGCTGAAATATCAGCACAAAATTCTCGGTTTGATTGTGCGTTTTGTGCATGATGCCCATGAGGCTCAGGATGTGGCTCAGGAGGCTTTTATTAAGGCCTATCGTGCGCTTGGCAACTTTCGAGGCGACAGCGCTTTCTATACGTGGTTGTACCGTATCGCTATCAATACTGCGAAAAATCATCTGGTGGCCAGAGGGCGACGCCCTCCAGATAGCGATGTGAGTGCAGGTGATGCCGAATTTTATGAGGGCGACCATGCTCTCAAGGATATCGAGTCGCCGGAGCGCTCGTTGCTGCGAGATGAAATCGAGGCCACTGTGCATCGTACCATTCAACAATTGCCAGAAGATTTGCGTACGGCGTTGACGCTGCGTGAGTTTGATGGACTGAGTTATGAAGATATTGCCAGTGTCATGCAATGTCCGGTTGGCACTGTGCGTTCACGCATCTTTCGGGCGCGTGAAGCAATTGATAAAGCGCTGCAGCCATTACTGCAGGAAACCTGAGACTGCGGCCGTCAGCCGAGAGAGGTATCGTCATGAGTCGTGAAGCCCTGTATGAGTCGCTGTCCGCAGTGATGGATGACGAGGCGGACGAGGTGGAGTTGCATCGAGTGCTTGCTGCTAGCAAGGATGATGCCGAACTTCGGGCTGCGTGGTCTCGTTATCAACTGGCACGGGCGGCTATGCATAGGGAATTGCTGGAGCCGCGTTTGAATATTGCTGCAGGGGTGTCAGCCGCACTGGATGCTGAGGCAGCTCCAAGGATTAGATTCTCCTCTTGGGGAATTGTTGGCCGTGTAGCAGTAGCGGCCTCAGTGACTGTTGCAGTGTTGGCGGGGTTCGCCTATACAACCAAGGCGAAATGAATAGTGCCGAAGTGGCTCTGCAGGCCTCGCAGCCCTCTCTCTCGGTTCCGCAGGTGCAGGGGGCGCCGGTTTTGGCGGGATATATCGAGGGAGCTGCACAGCCCCAAGAGTCCTTGTCGAAAGAAGCGGATAAGACCTCAGAGTGGCATGAGAAAAGGCTTCCGGTCTATCTTCGTCAGCATGTGCAGCAGTCGGCTGTGAATGGCGCTGAGACTGCGTTGCCCTATGCCCGTGCGGCCAGCTTAGATAATCGCTAAGAGGACGCATGCGTTTTTTTTCTCTGCTTGTGCTTGGCAGTAGTTTGGTGATGCCTGTACATGCTGCCGACGCACAAAACTGGCTGACCCGTCTACTAAAGGCAGAGAGGCAGCAAAGTTTTCAAGGCATTTTTGTCTATGAACGTAATGGTACTTTTTCCACGCATGCGATCTGGCACCAAGCCGGTCAGAATGGAGAGTCCAGAGAGCGCCTTTTGAAGTTGGATGGGGCGCCTGTCGAGATAATGCGTGTCAATGGGCGCCTGCAGTGCAGCAGCAATGCATTGGTCGATCAGTTATTCGAAGGAGAATCTTGGCCAGCTCGGCCGTTAGATCCACAGAAATTGGTCGAATGGTATGATATTCGAATGGCTGGCGAGTCTAGGGTCGCTGGCCGCGCTGCAGTAGTGCTGACTATCCTGCCGCGTGATCAGTATCGCTATGGTTTCGAGTTGTATCTTGATCGCGAAACCTCGCTTCCCCTCAAGTCCCTCCTGCTGAATGAGAAAGGCCAGTTACTTGAGCGTTTCCAGTTTGCCCAACTAGATACGTCCACAGCACTTGCCAAGGATAAGCTAGAGCCGGGGCCGTCCTGCCGGCCGGTTGAAATCCAACAAGCCTCCGAAATTAAGCAGGCGGCATGGCGTTCCGAGTGGCTGCCTCCGGGCTTCATTGTGCGTGATATGCATATTCGGCCCAGCTCTGTTTCGGGTGAAACTATTACCTATTTGATGTACGGTGATGGCTTGGCGCGTTTTTCAGTGTTTATCGAGCCCTTGCATGATGAGTTTGTTGAAGATGCGCGCAGCCAGCTGGGGCCAACTGTTGCAGTATCCAAGCGTATGACAACGATAGATGGCGATATGATGGTTACGGTGATTGGCGAGATTCCTCTGGGAACAGCCGAGCGCATAGCGCTGTCGATGCGTCCAGGTGAGGCGCCGGCTGATCGAGATGATTGAAGAATCGGGCCGGGTGATGGCAGTCGAGCCTAGAGGGGTATGGGTTGAGATTCAAGGTAAAGCGCCCTGCTCTCGTTGTGAGACAAATTTTGGTTGTGGCCAGCGGATGCTTGAGGGCTTGGGGGAGGCGGGTCGTCGCAGGCGCATTCGTGCTTTGTCGGTCATGCCGCTTAAAGTTGGCGACTTGGTAATAGTTGGCATTCGAGAAAACCTCCTGTTGAGCAGCGCTCTTGCGGTCTATTTATTTCCCTTGCTGGGCCTGCTTGGTTTCGGCATTGTCGCTCAATTGCTTGCTTTTAGAGAGCTATTAGTAATTTCCTCTGCCTTCTTGGGTTTATCTCTATTTGGAGTGTGGTGTGCATTGCAAGTCGGTGCCAGATGAGCGATCCGGCATTGCAACCAGTAGTGGTGCGTGTCTTGCTTGACGTTCCTTAAGGAGTATGTCAGGTGTGTAGCTTTTTGAGTGGAGGAGCAGTATGTTGAGGCTGGGTTTTAAGTCCTTCGCCCCTTTTTTGGCTGGCGCCTTGTTGTTTGGGCAGTCGTTGTTCGTACAGGCGCAATTGCCGGAATTTACTGCGTTGGTGGAGGCAGCCTCTCCGGCAGTAGTCAATATCAGTACTCGGCAGAAGCTTCCTGATCGTACCCTGACACAGGGTATGCCAGATCTTGATGATCTTCCGCCGCTCTTCAGAGAGTTCTTGGAGCGTAGTATCCCGCAGGTTCCCCGTACGCCAAATAATGGGCAGCAGCGCGAAGCTCATTCCTTGGGGTCAGGGTTTATCATCTCGGCTGATGGTTACATATTGACCAACAATCATGTGGTTGCGGACGCCGACGAAATCATTGTTCGACTGTCCGATCGTAGCGAACTCGAGGCCGAGTTGGTCGGGGCCGATCCGCTTACCGATGTAGCCCTGCTGAAAGTCAAGGGCAACAACCTTCCCAGTGTCAAGCTGGGGCGTACCGATGAGTTGAAGGTGGGCGAGTGGGTTCTGGCCATCGGTTCGCCTTTTGGTTTCGACCATTCGGTGACTGCTGGCATCATTAGTGCCACGGGAAGAAGTCTGCCGAACGAGAGTTATGTTCCCTTTATTCAAACTGATGTAGCTATTAATCCCGGCAACTCCGGTGGGCCTCTCTTTGACTTGGATGGTCGGGTGATTGGCATCAATTCGCAGATCTTTACTCGGTCGGGTGGCTTCATGGGGTTGTCGTTTGCTATTCCCATCGAGGTTGCCATGGGGGTTGCAGATCAACTTAAGGCGAGTGGCAAGGTCACCCGAGGCTGGCTGGGTGTGGTTATTCAAGAGGTCAACAAGGACTTAGCCGAGTCCTTCGGACTGGACAAGCCGGCTGGGGCACTGGTTGCTCAAATATTGGAAGAAGGGCCGGCAGCCAAAGGTGGCTTGCAGGTTGGCGATGTCATTCTCAGTTTGGATGGACATCCGATTGTGATGTCGGCTGATCTTCCGCACATGGTTGGTGGATTGAAGCCTGGCACTAAAGCTAATCTTGAGATTGTGCGTGATGGCCAGCGGAAGAATATTGCTATCACAGTAGGTGCATTGCCAGAGGAAGAAAGCGAAGTTCAGCCGAGTGTCGCAGGGGTAGAGCAGAGCAGCAACCGCTTGGGAGTGACGGTGACTGAACTGACCCCCGAGCAGAAAAAGTCCCTTGATATCAAGGGGGGGTGGTTATTCGTGAGGTGCTGAACGGTCCGGCGGCCTTGGTCGGTTTGCGGCCTGGCGATGTGATTACTCATTTGAACAATCAGGCGATCGACTCGGTGAAAGCTTTTGCCGAGGTGGCTGGCGCATTGCCGGAGCGGCGCTCGGTGTCCATGCGAGTGCTGCGCCAGGGACGGGCTAGTTTCATTACTTTCAAGCTAGCCGAATAAGGCCTTGTGGAGATAAAAAGGGCGATGAAGCTGCCCTTTTCATGGTTGTCAAAGCAGGGTAGCGCGTGACGTTGGCAATGTTGATCAGTTAAACTTCCCCGCTATTTTTGACAGCCAGCCCGGCTGAGCCTTTTCGAGTGCTAAATCGTGAGTGACCTCAGTCATATCCGCAATTTTTCCATCATCGCCCATATCGATCACGGCAAGTCGACACTGGCGGATCGATTCATCCAAATTTGTGGTGGTCTTTCCGAGCGTGAAATGGAAGCGCAGGTTTTGGACTCCATGGATCTTGAGCGTGAGCGTGGCATTACGATCAAAGCGCACAGTGTGACCCTGCACTACAACGCTCAGGATGGTAAAATCTACCAGCTGAACTTCATTGATACTCCCGGCCATGTCGACTTTACCTATGAAGTCAGTCGTTCCTTGGCCGCCTGTGAAGGTGCTTTGCTGGTAGTGGATGCTGGCCAGGGTGTAGAGGCTCAATCGGTTGCCAATTGCTATACCGCTATTGAACAGGGCCTGGAAGTGATGCCGGTGTTGAACAAGATGGATCTGCCTCAGGCTGAGCCAGAGCGAGTCAAGGACGAAATCGAACATATTATTGGCATTGATGCTACTGATGCTGTTCCGTGCAGTGCCAAAAGCGGCATGGGAGTCCTCGATGTCCTAGAGCATTTGGTTCGGGTTATCCCTGCTCCCGAGGGCGAAATTGAGGCGCCGTTGCAGGCACTGATCATCGACTCCTGGTTCGACAATTATCTGGGCGTGGTCTCGCTTGTGCGGGTCAAGCACGGTCGGGTGAAGAAAGGCGATAAAATCCTGGTGAAGTCCACTGGCAAGATCCATCAAGTGGATAGCGTAGGAGTTTTTACCCCAAAGCACACCGAGATGCCTGATCTCAAGGCTGGCGAGGTAGGCTTCATCATTGCCGGTATCAAGGACATCCACGGCGCACCGGTAGGCGATACCCTGACGCTTTCTACTACTCCCGACGTGGATATGCTGCCTGGCTTCCAACGGATCAAGCCTCAGGTATATGCTGGTTTATTCCCCGTTAGTTCGGATGATTTCGAGGATTTCCGCGAGGCACTGCAGAAGCTGACCCTAAACGATGCTGCGTTGCAATACGAGCCAGAAAGTTCGGATGCGCTCGGTTTCGGGTTCCGCATCGGCTTCCTCGGCATGCTGCACATGGAGATCATTCAGGAGCGCTTGGAGCGCGAATATGACCTCGATCTGATCACCACAGCACCGACGGTAGTTTATGAGGTCATACTCAAAAATGGCGATACGGTATATGTAGACAATCCATCAAAGCTGCCGGATTTGTCTGCCATTGCTGAAATGCGCGAGCCCATTGTACGCGCCAATATCTTGGTGCCGCAGGAGCATCTGGGCAACGTTATCAATCTTTGCATCGAAAAGCGTGGCGTCCAGCGTGATATGCAGTTCCTTAGTAGTCAGGTTCAGATCAGTTATGACCTGCCGATGAACGAGGTGGTACTGGACTTTTTCGATAGGCTGAAGTCGGTCAGTCGGGGCTATGCTTCGTTGGATTACAGTTTTGATCGCTTCCAGCCTGCCAACCTAGTCAAGCTGGATGTATTGATCAATGGCGATAAGGTAGATGCCTTGGCGCTCATTGTGCATCGAGACAAAGCTCATCAAAAGGGGCGAGCCCTTACTGAGAAGATGAAGGAGTTAATTCCTCGGCAGATGTTTGATGTGGCCATCCAAGCCGCTATCGGTGGCCAGATCGTGGCACGAACCACGGTGAAGGCGCTGAGAAAGAACGTATTGGCAAAGTGCTATGGTGGTGACGTGACTCGCAAGCGGAAGTTGCTGGAAAAGCAAAAGGCTGGCAAGAAGCGGATGAAGCAGGTTGGCAGTGTGGAGATCCCTCAAGAGGCCTTCCTCGCTGTGCTCAAGGTAGATAGTTAGCCCTATGTCGATCAATTTTCCCCTGTTGCTGGTGCTGGCGGTACTGATCAGCGGTGTATTGGTCCTATTGGATCTTCTAGTGCTGGCACCGCGGCGACGGGCGGCGATTGCTGCATATGAGAACAATGTTGGTCAACTTGACCAGAGCGTGGTTGATCGCCTGAATAAGGAACCGCTGCTGGTCGAGTATGGCAAGTCGTTTTTCCCTGTCTTGGCCATAGTGCTGGTGCTGCGCTCCTTCTTGGTAGAGCCTTTTCAGATTCCTTCGGGCTCGATGAAGCCCACCTTGGAGGTGGGTGATTTCATTCTGGTAAACAAATTTGCTTATGGCATCCGCTTGCCTGTGCTAGATACCAAGATAATCGAGATGGGCGAGCCACGGCGTGGCGACGTCATGGTATTTCGCTACCCAAGCGATCCGAGCATCAACTACATCAAGCGTGTAATTGGCTTGCCAGGTGACCATATCCGTTATGGCAGCGATAAGCGCCTATTGGTCAATGGAGTACCGGTTACTGAGCACTTGCTGGGTCAAACGTCGGGAATTCTGGGGGGGGCTACGCTTTACAAGGAGCAGTTGGGGGAGGTCGAGCATCTGATCCGCAAGGAAACACGACGCCATGCCGAGCCCTCACGCGAATGGGTTGTGCCAGAAGGCCATTATTTCATGATGGGCGACAATCGCGACAACTCCAACGACAGCCGCTACTGGAATGACCCCCAGCTTGCGGACGCGATGCAAGGTATGGTTCCGGACAAGAATATCGTCGGGAAGGCCTTCGCCGTCTGGATGAGTTGGCCGGAACCCAAGCTACAGAATCTGCCGACTTTCTCCCGTGTCGGTCTGATCCATTGAGCCCTCGACAAATGTGCGGTACTTGCCAACACGGTGGGGCAACCCTCTATAGGCTTTGTCCGCCGTCAATGGCTGGATGAAAGAGACTGAGCATGAAGTTCTCGCAATCGCAAAAAGGCCTATCAATACTGAGTTGGCTGGTTGTATTGGCTGTGGTCGCATTTTTTGCCAGTACGGCATTCAAGGTGATGCCGCATTATTTCGACTATATGTCCATGGAGAAGATTATTACCTCCATCGAAACGGAGCGTGCTGCGGATATCCGAAGCATTGGAGATTTCTATGCTCATGTCAGCAAGGGCATGCAGGTCAACAACCTTAGGGATCTGGATCTGCAAGAGGTGCTGAAAGTGACCTTGGAAAATAACGAATTTCGCGCTCATCTAAAATATGAAAAGCGCGAGCCCCTAATCGAGAACCTCGATCTGGTGGTGAATTTCGACAAAGAATTCCGTGTACCTATGCCGTGAGCTCATCTCTGAATCGCCTCGAGCGCAAGCTCGGTCATACTTTCCAGAACCAGGACCTGATGCTCCTGGCGTTGACTCATCGAAGCTTTGCCAGTCGCAATAACGAGCGGCTGGAGTTTCTCGGCGATGCCATTCTCAACTTCGTCGCCGGTGAAGCACTATTCGAGCGCTTTCCCCAAGCCCGTGAAGGCCAACTGTCTCGCCTGCGGGCGCGACTGGTCAAGGGTGAGACTCTGGCCGTGCTAGCGCGTGGCTTCGAGTTGGGCGATCACCTGCGCCTGGGTTCCGGCGAGTTGAAGAGTGGCGGTTTCCGTCGCGAGTCCATACTCGCCGATGCTCTCGAAGCGCTGATCGGCGCCATTTATCTCGATGCGGGCATGGAGACGGTGCGCGAGCGCGTGCTCGACTGGCTCGCCGGTGAGCTGGAAAGTCTGACCCTAGTTGACACTAACAAAGACCCCAAGACGCGTCTGCAGGAGTTCCTCCAATCCCGGGCCTGTGAGCTGCCCCGCTACGAAGTGGTGGACATCCAGGGCGAACCCCACTGCCGGACGTTTTTCGTCGAGTGCCGGGTTGCCCTTTTGAATGACAAGACCTATGGCCAGGGTGCCAGTCGCCGGATTGCCGAGCAGGTGGCAGCGGCGGCGGCACTGGTGGCCCTCGGGGTGGAGAATGGCAATGACTGAGGCAAGCCCGTTGCGTTGTGGATATGTGGCTATCGTTGGCCGGCCTAATGTGGGCAAGTCCACGCTGCTCAATCACATTCTCGGGCAGAAGCTGGCGATCACCTCGCGCAAGCCGCAGACTACCCGGCACAATATGTTGGGGATTAAAACCGAAGGTAATGTGCAGGCGATCTATGTCGATACGCCCGGCCTGCATAAGCAGAACGACAAGGCGCTCAACCGCTACATGAACAAGACTGCCTCGGCAGCGCTGAAGGATGTCGATGTGGTGGTCTTTGTAGTCGACCGCACGCGCTGGACCGAAGAGGATCAGTTGGTACTCGAGCGCCTCCAGTACGTGCAGGGGCCGCTGCTGGTCGCAGTGAACAAAGCCGACCGCCTCGAAGACAAGGCCGAATTGCTGCCGCATCTGGAATGGCTGGCGCAGCAACTGCCCAGTGCCGAGATCGTGCCTATCTCTGCCCTGCATGGACAGAATTTGGATGTCCTGGAGCGGCTGGTCGCCGAGCACCTGCCGGAGAGCGAGCATTTTTTCCCGGAAGACCAGATCACCGATCGTTCCAGCCGCTTCCTTGCTGCCGAACTGGTGCGGGAAAAGATCATGCGTCAGTTGGGGGCTGAACTACCCTATCAGGTCACCGTGGAGATCGAGGACTTCAAGCAGGAAGGACGCATTCTGCACATTCACGGGCTGATTCTGGTCGAGCGTGAGGGACAGAAGAAGATCATCATCGGCGAGAAGGGTGAGCGTATCAAACGTATCGGCCAAGAGGCGCGTCAGGACATGGAGGTGCTGTTCGACTCCAAGGTCATGCTCAATCTATGGGTCAAGGTGAAGGGTGGCTGGTCCGACGACGAGCGAGCTCTGCATTCGCTCGGTTACCGGGAAAGCTGAGCTGCACAGGGGCTGGCGGGCTTTATCCTGCGATAGATCGCCAAGCGTATGCATGTCATGACCAGTGAAGCTGCTTTCATCCTGCATAGCCGCCCCTACAAGGAACGCAGCGCGCTGGTGGATTTTTTCACCCCGGGGGGCCGGCTGCGCGCCGTACTACGCGCGGCACGCGGCAAGGCCGGCAGTCCGGCGCGACCCTTCGTGCCGCTGGAGTTGGAGATGCGTGGGCGTGGCGAGCTGAGGACAGTTGCCCGTCTGGAAAGCTGCGGTATTCCGTACTGGCTGACCGGTGCTAGCCTGTTTGCAGCGCTTTACCTGAACGAGCTGCTGGTCCGTCTGCTACCTGCCGAGGCCCCCCATCCGCAGTTGTTCGACCATTACGCTTGGAGTCTCGATGCCCTGGCTGGCGGACGCCCGCTTGAGCCGTTGCTGCGTGCCTTCGAATGGTGCCTGCTGGTGGAGTTGGGCTATGGTTTTTCTCTGGATCGCGATCTGCACGGCCAGCCGATACTCCCCGACGGCCTCTATCGGCTGCTGCCCGATGCGGGCCTGGAGCTGATCGAGCAACTGCAGCCGGGTCTGTTCCAAGGCGGGGAGCTGTTGGCTATGGCTGAAGCCGACTGGCAGTTTCCAGGGGCCCTGGCTGCAGCCAAGCGTCTGATGCGTCAGGCCTTGGCGCCTCATCTTGGCGGTCGGCCTCTAGTCAGCCGCGAACTCTTCATGAATCTCAAGGAGCCCTCCCGTGACTGAAGCCAACCGCATTCTGCTCGGTGTGAACATCGACCATGTGGCGACCCTGCGCCAAGCTCGCGGCACCCGCTATCCGGACCCGGTCAAGGCGGCGCTGGATGCCGAGGAGGCCGGCGCCGACGGCATCACCGTGCACCTGCGCGAGGACCGTCGGCACATCCAGGAGCGCGATGTGCAGCTGCTCAAGGAGGTGCTGCAGACGCGGATGAACTTCGAGATGGGGGTGACCGAAGAAATGCTTGCCTTTGCCGAGCAGATCCGCCCGGCACACGCCTGCTTCGTCCCGGAAACCCGGCAAGAGCTGACCACCGAGGGGGGGCTGGACGTCGCCGGCCAGGAGGCGCGCATCCGCGCCGCAGTGGAGCGTCTGGCGCGGCTGGGGTGTGAGGTATCGCTGTTCATCGACGCCGAGCCGCAGCAGATCGAGGCCGCCGCGCGCATTGGCGCGCCGACCATCGAGCTGCACACCGGGCGTTACGCCGATGCCCATACGCCGGCAGAAGCGGCCCGCGAACTGGCACGCATCCGCGACGGCGTAGAATACGGACTGAGCCATGGGCTGATCGTCAATGCCGGTCATGGACTCCACTACCATAACGTCGAGCCGGTGGCGGCCATTCCGGGCGTGCACGAGTTGAACATCGGCCATGCCATCGTCGCGCATGCCTTGTTCGTCGGTTTCAGGGAGGCGGTACGGGAGATGAAGGCGCTGATGGTAGGCGCTGCGTCGCGCCGCTAACGACGGAACAGGTTCAACAGCAGACTCGCCACCAGGCTGACCAGCAGCATCGAGGTGACGGGGATGAAGAGCTTGCCGTGCGCCGTCTCGATGTGGATATCGCCCGGCAGGCGGCCGAACCAGCCGAATAGCCAGGGCGTGTAGTGCAGGGCGATGCCGAGCAGCAGCAAGGCCGCTCCGAGGATCATCAGCCAGCGGGCCATCCTGCCACCTTCTGTGGTGCGAGAGCCGAGCTCAGGGCTTGCGGGCCAGCAGCGCCGCACGGGTCGGCACGGGCAGGCCTTCGATGGTTCTTCCGTAGTCGCTCGGATCGAGAAAATCCGGTAGAGACTGGAAGGTCATCCACTCGGTGGCTCGTTGCTCCTCGACGGAGGTGACGGCGACATCCACGCAGCGCACCTCGACGAAGCCGGCGCGGCGCAGCCATAGCTCCAGGGCCGCCACCGAGGGGAGGAACCAGACGTTGCGCATCTGCGCATAGCGATCCTCCGGCACCAGCACGGTCGTGGCATCGCCGTCGACCACCAGGGTTTCCAGCAGCAGCTCGCCGCCCCGGCGCAGGCAATCCTTGAGCGCCAGCAGGTGATCGATGGGCGAGCGGCGGTGATAGAGCACGCCCATGGAGAACACCGTATCGAAGCCTTCTAACTTCTCCGGCAGATCCTCAAGGGCGAGGGGAAGGTGCCAGGCGGGTAGTTCCGGCAGATAGTGCCGGAGCGCAAGGAACTGGCAGAAGAACAGCCAGTTCGGATCGATGCCGACCACGCAGTCGGCGCCGGCGCCGAGCATACGCCACATGTAGTAGCCGTTGCCGCAACCGACGTCGAGGATGCGTCGACCCTTCAGCTCCAGGTGCGGGGCGATTCGTTGCCATTTCCAGTCCGAACGCCATTCGGTGTCGACATGCACGCCGAACACGTCGAAGGGGCCCTTGCGCCAGGGCGACAGGCCGAGCAGGGCTTGGCGCAGGGCGGTGCGGGTGGCGTCGTCGCAGGCACCGGCAAGCTGCACCTGCGCGGCCAGCTCGATGTGTTCGGCGGTCAGCGCGGGCAGGGCCTGCAGGGCCTTCTGCCAGCGTTGCAGGTCGCCATGGCTGCGGGTCAGGCGTTCATCCAGCTGCGCCGGAAGGCTCTCGGCCCACGTGGCCAGGGGGTGCCGGCGAGGCGGCGAACAAGGGGTGTCAAATCGATCATGGCAGGGCAATCAACGAGGCGAAGTTGAGGCACTGGAACCAGGGCAGCACCTTGCGAAAGCCGGCAGCCTGCAGGCGCTCGCGGTGCTCTTCGAGGCTGTCCGGCTTCATCACGTTCTCAATGGCACTGCGTTTTTGGGCGATCTCCAGCTCGCTGTAGCCGTTGGCTCGCTTGAAGGCGACGTGCAAGTCGCCGAGCAGTGCCTGCTCTTCGACATCGTTAAAGCGCAACTTCTCCGAGAGGATCAGCGCCCCGCCCGGCAGCAGGGCCTGGCGAATGCGGCCGAGCAGTTCCTGGCGTAGTTCGGGCGGAATGAATTGTAGGGTGAAGTTCATCGCCACCAGGGACGCGGGATCGAGTTCCAGGGCGAGAATGTCTGCCTCGACGGTTTCCACCGGCAGCAGTTCCTGGAACATGGCGTCCTGGGCGTGCAGGTATTCGCGGCAGCGTTCGAGCATGGCCAGTGAGTTGTCCACCGCGATCACCCGGCAGCCCTCGCTCCTCACGTGACGGCGCAGCGCTTGGCTGACGGCACCGAGGGAACAGCCGAGGTCGTAGAGGCGGGTGCCGGGCTGGGCGAACTGCGCGGCGAGCACGCCGATGTTCTCGACGATGGTCGGGTAGCCCGGCACCGAGCGCTTGATCATGTCCGGAAACACCTGGGCCACGTCCTCGTTGAAGGTGAAGTCCGGCACTTCGGCGAGAGGCTGGGCGAAGAGGCGGTCGGGGGCGTGTTTCACGTGGTTTCCGCGGCAACTGAGGATAGGGCGCGGCATTTTAGCCAAGAGCGATCGCTCCATACAGCGCTGCCGCATAGCGTGCGTCGGGCGGTCAGTCGACGCTGATGGCGCAGTCGAAGACCTTCTCCGGCGCCCGGCCGGCCTCCCAGGGGCGCTGGTAGACCAGCAGCAGGCTGTCCTGACCGGCTTGTACGGCCTGGAAACGCCAGGTCGACTGCCCGGCGCTGCCGACCACTCCGGAGTCCTTGGCTTCGCTGTAGACCTCCGGGCCCAGGCCGCGCAGCACCCGCGAGGCGGACTCGCGGACCTGCCAGCGGTAGCCCGTGGAGGGGTTGCTGGGCAGGGTCAGTACCAGGTACTGGCGGCTTTCCAGTTGCAGCGGGCAGTCGTCTCCCTCCTCGAGTGTGACGGTGGAGGGGCCGTCGTTATGCACGCAGCCCGCCAGCCAGGCGAGGCCGAGGGGCAGCAGATAGGGTAGGGCGAGGCGCATGCGGGGACTCCTGGCGGGGATGATGGAGGGAGGATAGCTGGAGGTCTGGCGGCCTGCCGGTCGTCCGGCTCGGGAGAAGGGGGCGGGCGGGTCGGCCGCCCGCTAGGGATCAGGACTTGTCGGGGAACAGTACCCTGGCGACATCGGCGAAGCGTTTGGCGAAGTGCACGGTCAGACCTTCCTTGAGGTAGTCCGGCAGCTCCTCGAAATCGCCGCGGTTAGCTTCCGGCAGGATCAGTTCGAAGAGCTTCTGCCGGCGGGCGGCGATCACCTTCTCGCGGACTCCGCCGATGGCCAGCACCTGGCCGGTGAGGGTCAGCTCGCCGGTCATCGCCACGTCCTGCTTCGGCGCCTGGTTGCGGGCCAGCGATAGCAGAGCGCTGGCCATGCTGATGCCGGCGCTGGGGCCGTCCTTGGGCGTGGCGCCCTCCGGCACGTGCAGGTGGACGAAGGCCTGGTCGAAGAAGGTCGGGTCGCCTTTGTACTGCTTGAGGTGCGAGCTGACATAGCTGTAGGCGATCTCCGCCGACTCCTTCATCACCTCGCCAAGCTTGCCGGTCAGCTTGAAGCCGCGATTCAGCGTGTGGATACGTGTCGCCTCGATCGGCAGGGTGGCGCCGCCTAAGCTGGTCCAGGCCAGGCCGGTGACGATGCCGACGCCTTCCAGGTGGCGTTCCTTGCGAAACAGCGGCATGCCCAGGTAGTCCTCGAGGTCCTTGGGGCCGACCTTCACCTTGGACTCGGGGGCCTCCAGCAGCTTGACCACCGCCTTGCGCACGATCTTGCCGAGCTGCTTCTCCAACTGGCGCACGCCGGCCTCGCGGGCATAGCCCTCGATCACCGTTTTCAGTGCCGTGTCGCTGATCGACAGGCGGTTCTTCGGTACGCCGGCCCTCTCCAGCTGGCGCGGCCACAGGTGGCGCTTGGCGATGGCGAACTTCTCCTCGGCGATGTAGCCGGACAGGCGGATCACCTCCATGCGGTCGAGCAGGGGCCGGGGATCGAATCCAGGGTGTTCGCCGTACAGACGAACAGCACCTTGGAGAGGTCCAGGCGCAGGTCCAGATAGTGGTCGAGGAAGGCCACGTTCTGCTCGGGATCGAGGGTTTCCAGCAGTGCCGAGGCTGGATCGCCATGATGGCTGGCGCCGAGCTTGTCGATTTCGTCGAGCATGATCACCGGGTTCATCACCTCGACCTCCTTCAGCGCCTGCACCAGCTTGCCCGGCAGGGCACCGATGTAGGTGCGGCGGTGGCCCTTGATCTCCGCCTCGTCGCGCATGCCGCCGACCGAAAAGCGGTAGAACGGCCGGCCGAGGGATTCGGCGATGGACTTGCCGATGCTGGTCTTGCCGACGCCGGGCGGGCCGACCAGCAGCACGATGGAGCCGGCGATTTCGCCCTTGAAGGCACCGACGGCGAGAAACTCGAGGATCCGTGCCTTGATGTCGTCCATCCCGGCGTGGTGCTTGTCGAGCACCTTGCGGGCACGGCCCAGATCGAGTCGGTCCTCGCCGTAGACGCCCCACGGGATGCTGGTCGCCCAGTCCAGGTAGTTGCGGGTGACTGCATATTCCGGCGAGCCGGTCTCGAGGATCGACAGCTTGTTGAGTTCCTCGTCGATGCGTTTCTGCACTGCCGCCGGCACCGTCTTGCCTTCCAGGCGGGCGCGGAACTCGTCGGCGTCGGCGCTCTTGTCGTCCTTGGTGATGCCCAGCTCGCGCTGGATGATCTTCAGCTGTTCCTTGAGGAAGAACTCGCGCTGGCGCTCGCCGATCTTGCGGTTGACCTCGGCGGAGAGCTCGTTCTGCAGACGCGCGACCTCCACCTCCTTGCGTAGCAGCGGCAGGACCTTCTCCATGCGCTTGAGCACCGGCACGGTGTCCAGCACCTCCTGCAACTCGTCGCCCGGTGCGGTGGTCAGCGCGGCGGCGAAGTCGGTCAGCGGCGAAGGATCGTTGGGGCTGAAGCGGTTCAGGTAGTTCTTCAGCTCCTCGCTGTACAGCGGGTTGAGCGGCAGCAGCTCCTTGATCGCATTGATCAGCGCCATGCCGTAGGCCTTGACCTCGTCGCGCGGGTCCTGGGCGCTCTTCGGATAGTCCACCTCGACCAGATACGGCGGCTTGCGGCTCAGCCAGCCGCGGATGCGCACCCTCGCCAGGCCTTGGGCCACGAACTGCAGCTTGCCGCCTTCCTGGCTGGCGTGGTGCACGCGTACCAGGGTGCCGTGCTCGGGCAGCTTGTCCGGATCGAAGTCTTCGGCGTTCTCCGGCGGTGGGTCCATATAGAACAGCGCCAAGCTGCGGTGCGGCGTCTTGCCCACGCGCTTGAGGGTCTCCGCCCAGGGATCGGGATTGACCACCACCGGTAGCACCTGGGCGGGGAAGAACGGGCGGTTGTGGATCGGAATGACGTACACCTGGTCGGGCAGGGTCTGTTCGGGCAGGACGAGACTGTTGGTCGCGGTTTCTTCCTCGACGATCTCGGGCGCGATTTCCTGGTCGTTCATGACTCACCTTGTCTGGCAGCTTTGTGCACTTAGATGGGGCGCGGGCATGCCATTTTCAATCTCAGGGAGTCATCGAGAGGGGCTTAATTGTTATGATATAACATGATAGATTCGCCGCCCCGATACAGCTAGGCCTTCTGCCTGAGCTGTTGCCATCTGTCCTCTGGAGACCTGCATGAAGCGCCATTCCCTCGCCTGGACCCTCGGACTGAGCCTGGTCCCGACCGCCTGGGCGAGCGAGACGGTGGAACTGGAGTCCACCGTGGTCAGCGCCAGCGCCTTGGCCAAAAAGCCCCACGAAATGACCACGCCGGCCGAAGTGCTGGAAGGCGACGAGCTGATCCGACGTCGCGAGGCGACCCTCGGCGAGACCCTGGAAGGCCTGCCCGGGGTGCGTTCGGCGAGCTTCGGCGCGGGCGTCGGGCGGCCGTTGATCCGCGGCCAGCAGGGCGCGCGGGTCAAGATGCTGAATGACGGGGTGGACACGCTCGATGCCTCGAGCGTCAGCCCGGACCACGCGGTGACCAGCGAGCCGCTGTTGGCCGAGCGCATCGAGGTGCTCAAGGGGCCGGCGACTCTGCTCTACGGCGGTGGTGCGATCGGCGGGGTGGTCAATACGATCGACAAGAGGGTGCCCACCTACGTTCCGGAGAACGGCTACGAGGGCGAGCTGGAGCTGCGTGCCAACAGCGTGGCCAACGAGGGCTCGGGGGTGTTCGGCATCACCGCCGGCAGCGGCAATTTCGCGGTGCGCGTGGAGGGAGTCAAGCGTCAGGCCGACGACTACGAGATCCACGGCTCGCCGAGCAAGCAGGACGGCTCCTACAACGACACCGACACCTTCAGCCTGGGCGCCAGCTACATCGGCGAGCGCGGCTACCTCGGCGCGGCCTACAGCGAGCAGGACAACCGCTATGGACTGCTCGGCCACCAGCATGCCGAGTGCCACCTCGACGGGGCGGCCTGGCATTGCGGCGACGAGCACGAGGACGAGGAGCACGAAGGCGAAGAGCAAGAGGGCGAGGAGCACACGGGGGAGGGCATGCCCTATGTCGATCTGCGCCAGTACCGCTGGGACCTGCGCGGCGAGCTGAGCGAGCCGCTGCCCGGCTTCGAGCTGGCGCGCCTGCGCGTTGCCCACAGCGACTACCGGCATGAAGAAATCGAGGGCGGCCAGGTCGATACCCGCTTCGACAACGACGCCAGCGACGCCCGCCTGGAGCTGACCCATCAATCGTTGTTCGGCTGGCACGGCGTGCTCGGCGGGCAGAGCTTGCGCCGCGATTTCGAGGCTACCGGCGAGGAGGCCTACGTGCCGCCGACCATCACCCGCAACCACGCGCTGTTCCTGCTCGAGGAGTACAGCGCCGGCGCCTGGCGCTACGAGCTGGGCCTGCGCCATGAGTGGCAGGATATCGAGGCCGAAGGCCGCCCGGACACGGACCACCGCGGCACCTCGTTCTCCGCCGGGGCGGTGTGGACCTTCGCCCCCGAGTACTCGCTCGGCTTCTCGCTGAGCCGCTCGCAGCGCCTGCCGAGCGCCGAGGAGCTGTATGCCGACGGTCCGCACGCGGCGACGCGTACCGTCGAGCTGGGCGATCCAGACCTGGACGAGGAAACCTCGCACAACGCCGAGCTGACCCTGCGCAAATTCGCCGGGCGCACCACCTTCAGCCTGACCCTGTACCGCAACCAGGTGGATGACTATATCTACGCCGCCGACACCGGTCGCGACATCGGCACCGGCTACCGGGAGATCGAGTACCGCCAGGAGGACGCACTGTTCACCGGCGCCGAAGGCGAGGTGCGCTTCCAGGCCAGCGACGCCACGGCCGTGACTCTGTTCGGCGACCGGGTGCGCGGCAAGCTGCTCGATGGCGGCGGCGATCTGCCGCGGATTCCCGCCGGGCGTCTCGGCGTGCGTCTGGAGCACGGTTTCACGGCGAGCCTCGATGGCCAGCTGGAGTTCTACCGGGTGAACCATCAGCGGCGGCTGGCCGATTTCGAGACCGAAACCTCCGGCTACAGCATGCTGGGGGCCGGCCTCACCTACCACGGCGCGCTCCGGCGCGCCGACTATCAGCTCTACCTCAAGGGCGACAACCTGCTGGACCAGAAGATCCGCGACCACAGCTCCTTCATCAAGGACGACGTGGTGCAGCCGGGACGCAACCTGACCCTGGGGCTGCGAATGACATTCTGACTCCAGGCGACTGGCCAGCCTGCCAATTGCTATCGTCTAATCCGACTCAGGCAAAAGGAGGTGGGTGATGTTCAAAGCCAGTCGGGTTCTGCAGGCTAATGTGCTCGACACCAGCGCCGGGGAGTTCTTTCCGCTCATCAGCGCCAACTACTGTGTCGACGAGGCGGCCTGGCTGAATGAGCTGCTGCCGCTGGCCGATCCCGGCGAGGCCGGCATCGCCGCCATCCGCGAGAGCGCCCGTACCTTGATCGAGGCGGTGCGCCGCCGCGGCAATGCCGAAGACACCCTGGATGCCCTGCTGCGCGAGTACAGCCTGGACACCCAAGAGGGACTGATGCTCATGTGCCTGGCCGAGGCGCTGCTGCGGGTACCCGACCCGGCTACCGCCGAGGCGCTGATCCGCGACAAGCTGAGCGCGGCGCAGTGGGCGCAGCACCTCGGCCACAGCGACAACCTGCTGGTCAATTTCGCCGCCTGGGGTTTGCTGATGACCGGCCGGCTGGTCAGTCCGGAAAGCGCCGACGGGCGGCCGAAGAAGGTGATCGGCCGGCTGCTGCAGCGCTCCGGCGAGCCGGTGATCCGCGCTGCGCTGAGCCATGCGATGAAGCTGATGGGCAACCAGTTCGTCCTCGGTCGCAACATCGCCGAGGCGTTGCGCAACGCGCGCCGGGCCCGCGAGCGGGGCTACGGCCACTCCTTCGACATGCTCGGCGAGGCAGCCCTGACCGAGGGGGCCGCCGAGCGCTTCCTGACCGACTACCGCCTGGCCATCGAGGCCCTCGGGCGCGAACCGCAGGTCGGGAGCGGGCCACGGCCGTCGATCTCCATCAAGCTCTCGGCGCTGCACCCGCGCTACGAGGCGGCCCAGCGCCAGCGGGTGCTCGTCGAGCTGTTCGCCAACGTGCGCGAACTGGCCGAGCTGGCCCGTTCGGTGAATGTCGGCATCACCATCGATGCCGAAGAGGCCGACCGTCTGGAATTGTCCCTCGAGTTGTTCGAGAAGCTGCTTTGCGACCCGACGATCCGCGGCTGGGGCGAGTTCGGCCTGGTCGTGCAGGCTTACTCCAAGCGGGCACTGCCGGTGCTGGTCTGGCTGACCCTGCTCGGCCGCGAGCTGGACACACGCATCCCGGTGCGCCTGGTCAAGGGCGCCTACTGGGACAGCGAGATCAAGCAGTGCCAGATGCAGGGACTGGACGGCTACCCGGTATTCACCCGCAAGGAGGGCACCGACACCTCGTACCTGGCCTGCGCCCGCTATCTGCTCAGCGACCAGACCCGCGGAGTGCTCTATCCGCAGTTCGCCACCCATAATGCGCATACCGTCGCCAGCATCCTGGCCATGGCCGGCGAGGCGCGCCCGCCGCGCGACTTCGAGTTCCAGCGCCTGCACGGCATGGGCGATGCGCTGTACGACTGCCTCCTCGAGCGGCAACAGGCCAAGGTGCGCATCTACGCGCCGGTGGGGGAGTACCGCGAACTGCTGCCCTATCTGGTCCGCCGCCTGCTGGAGAACGGCGCCAACTCCTCGTTCGTGCACCGGCTGGTCGACCCGCGGATTCCGGTGGAGACGCTGATCGAGCATCCGGTGGAGCTGCTGCGCCGCTGCAGCAGCCTGGCCAATCCGCGCATTCCGCTGCCGGCGGATATCCATGGCGCGGAGCGGAAGAATTCGCGAGGCATCAACCTGAACGTGCGCAGCCAGTGGGAGCCGTTCGAGCGGGCCCTGCGGGTGCAGCTGGAGCATCGCTGGCAGGCGGCGCCGCTGGTCGACGGTCAGGTCCTCGCCGGCGAGGTGAGCGAGGTGCGTTGCCCCCAGGATCTCGACCGGGTGGTCGGCACCGTATGGTTCGCCGGCGCCGAGCTGGTCGGCACGGCCATGGAGCGGCTCGCCGCCGCCTGGCCGCGCTGGAACGCCACGCTGGTGGAGCAGCGTGCCACGATTCTCGAGCGGCTCGCCGAGCTGCTTGAGGAGCACCGCACCGAGTTGGTGGCGCTGTGTATTCTGGAAGCCGGCAAGACCCTCCAGGACAGTCTCGACGAGGTGCGCGAGGCGGTGGATTTCTGCCGCTACTACGCCCGCCAGGCACGCCTGAGCCTGGGGCGCACGGAGCTGCGCGGGCCGACCGGCGAGCGCAACGAACTCTTCTACGAGGGACGCGGCCTGTTCGTCTGCATCAGTCCGTGGAATTTCCCCTGGCGATCTACCTGGGACAGATCGCCGCCGCGCTGGTCGCCGGCAACTGCGTGCTGGCCAAGCCGGCCGAGCAGACCAGCCTGATCGCCGCGCGTGCTCTGGAGCTGCTGTTCGCCGCCGGCCTGCCCAAGGAAGCGATCGCCTTCCTGCCCGGCGACGGCCCCGCCTTGGGTGCCGCCTGCTGCGCCGATCCGCACCTGGCCGGCGTCTGCTTCACCGGCTCCACCGAGACCGCACGGCTGATCAACCGCCGCCTGGCCTGGCGCGATGGGCCGCTGGTCACGCTGATCGCCGAGACCGGCGGGCAGAACGTGATGATCGTCGACTCCACCGCGCTGCCCGAGCAGGTGGTCAAGGACGCTCTGCATTCGGCCTTCACCAGCGCCGGGCAGCGCTGCTCGGCACTGCGCGTGCTGTACCTGCAAAACGAGATCGCCGGGCCGGTGCTCGGCCTGCTCCGGGGCGCGATGGCCGAGCTGCGGGTCGGCCTGCCGCAGCGCCGCGACAGCGATGTCGGGCCGTTGATCGATGCGCAGGCCCGCCAGGCGCTACTGGAGCACGTCGATACGCTCAAGGAGGAGGGACGCCTGCTTGCCGAGGCAAGCCTGCCCACCGGTCTGAACGGTCATTTCCTCGCCCCGGTGGCATTCGAGATCGGCGGTATCGGCGAACTCAAGAAGGAGCATTTCGGCCCCATCCTGCATGTGGTGCGTTATGCCGCGGAGGAGCTCGATCAGGTGGTCGCGGCGATCAATGCCAGTGGCTACGGCCTGACCCTCGGCGTGCACAGCCGCAACGAGGCGACTGCCCGACGCATCGAGGCGCTGACCCGGGTCGGCAATCTTTACATCAACCGCAACCAGATCGGCGCGGTGGTCGGCGTGCAGCCCTTCGGCGGCTGCGGCCTGTCAGGCACCGGGCCGAAGGCCGGTGGGCCGAACTACCTGCTGCGTTTCGTCCACGAACGCTCCACCGCGGTGAACACCGCCGCGGTGGGCGGCAATGCCTCGCTGCTGTCGCTGACCGACGGGGAGTGAGCGTGCACTTTCCGTGATCGCCTGCGCTCCCCGGCCGGCGCTGGGGAGCGAGACAGCTTTCCGCTAGTTTCGCACAGTCGCCGGAGCCGCCTGGCAGAGGCTGTTCTGCCCCTGCAGGTAGGGCTGGAGGATTGGCGCCATGCCCTTGAGCACCTGCACCGGCAGCGCCGAGGTGAAGCGGAACTTCTCCGCAGCGCGACCGGGGACGTAGGCGGTGAGGGTGCCGAAGTGGTTCGGGCCGAGGTAGAAGACGAAGGTGGCGGTGCGGTTCAGCGCCTGCGAGCTGACCACGTAGCCGCCACGGGCGACTCGCTGGATACGGTTGTCGCCGGTGCCGGTCTTGCCGCCGACGGTCAGCGTCGTGCCGTCGGCTTGCAGGAAGCTGCCGTGCAGGCGCCGTGCGGTGCCGTTCTCCACCACCTGGGCGAGGGCGCCGCGCAGGGCCGCGGCGATCTCCGGGGCAAGTACCCGGCGGGCGCGGTCCGGGGCGAGGCCGAGGCGGGTCTCGTAGGGCGTGTCAACGGCGAACTCCATGCTGTCGATGCGCACCACCGGCAGGCGCACGCCATCGTTGAGGATGATGCCGATCAACTCGGCGAGCGCCGCCGGACGATCGCCCGAGCTGCCCAAGGCGGTGGCCAGCGAGGGCACCAGATGGGGGAAGGGGTAGCCGAGCCGCTGCCAGCGCTGATGGATGTCGAGGAAGGCCTCCACCTCCACCATGGTGCGGATGCGGCTGTCCCGGGCGCTGCGGTGCCGGCTCTTGAACAGCCAGCTGTAGACTTCCTGGCGCTCGTCGCGGCTGGCCTCCACCACCTCCTGGTAGCTGGCCGCCGGATGCTGGATCAGGTAGCCCAGCAGCCACAGATCCAAGGGGTGGACGCGGGCGATGTAGCCTTGGTCGGGCAGGCTGAAGGCACCGGGACCGTAGGTGCGGTAGAGGCTGTCGAGGCGCTTCTCGGTGAGGGTGCGGTCGTTCGGTAGCTGAGCGCGCAGGAAGGCGTCGAAGGTGGCGCGGTCGCTCTGCGGCAGCAGGTAGCGGTGCACCGCGGCGAGCCGCACCGGGGTCACGCGCAGGCCCTCCAGGAAGGTGGCAAGGCGCTCGTCGCTGCTCTTGCCGCGGTACTTGTTCCAGAAGCGGCGCAGGTACACCGTGCCCTCGCGGTCGGCGAAGCGGGTCAGGTACTCCAGGCGGCGCGGATCCTGGTCGTCCTTGAGCAGGGCGACGCTGTTGTTCGGCGACTGGTAGATGGTGTAGCGGACGATGTCGCGCAACAGGCGTACGAACGGCAGGTTGATCGATTCGCGCAGTGCTTCGCGCATGGTCGGCCGGCGACCGTTGTCCTCCTTGCGGAAGTTGGCGAAGGTGTGCAGGCCGCCGCCGGTGAAGAAGCTCTCGCCGGGGCTTGCCGAATAGCGCCGCTCGAGGGCGGCATCCAGCATGGCCGGCAGGCTGCCGCTCGGATTCATCGTCAGCCACTCGAGCGCCCACTGGGTCAGGAAGTCCAGCGGCTCCACCTGTTTCGCCGCCGCCTGCAGCGTCGCCCGGTCCTGCCCGGCGAAGCGTGCGTGCAGCTCGGCGATGATCTCCAGGTAGGTGGTCAGCACCCGCAGCTTGGCGGTCGAGCCCAGCTCCAGCTTGCTGCCCTCGTTGATGTCGAAGGGCTGCGCGGTGCTGTCGGTCTGCACCCGCACCAGGAAGCTGTCGCCGCTGCGCTCGAACAGCGTGAAGCTGTAGCGCACCTCGGCGGTTTTCTCCGGCGACAGCAGGCGTTCGCCGAACAGGCCGACGCGTTCGGCGAAGGCTGGATCGGCCAGTTGGCTCAGATACTGGGTGACGGCGTCCTGCAGTTCGCCCTGCAGGGGCGTGCTGGCGGACAGGTCGAAGCGGTCGAGGTCGTACAGCGAGCGCTGCAGCAGAGTGGCCAGACGACTGCGGGCGACGCTGATGCCTTTGGTGGTCTCGATGGGCTGGACCGCAGGCTCCTGCATCCAGTCGCGGAACACGGGGCGCTGGCCCAGAGCGGCTTCGGCCAGGCTGGCATCGATCAGCCCGCCGTTGCGCAGCAGGCGGATGTGGCTGTCGGTGAGGGCAGCCAGTTCTTCGCGTCCGCCGATCAGGTAGTGGGAGGGCCGCCGCTGGGCGATCAACAGCGAGAGCACCTGGCGCAGCGCCAGGCCGCGTTCGGCGGGGCTGGCGTCCTCCGAGGCGAGCAGCCGGTTGACCTGGGCGAAGTCGGCGCCGTACCAGACCCGCAGGCCGTCGGCCAGGCCGTGCACCTCGCCGTAGCCGGGCGCGGCGGCGAGCGGCACGCTGTTCAGATAGTCGCGCACCACGTTCTTGCGTGCCTCCATCGTCTGCGGGCCGTCCTGGTAGGCGCGCACGCTGGCGGAGAACATCTGCCGCAGTTTTTCCATGGCCGAGTCGGTCTGCCCGTCGGGGGAGTGTCGGTATTTCTCGATCTGTGTGGCCAGGGTACTGCCGCCAGCCGATTGGCCGGAGAAGCCGAACAGCTCGCGGACCTGCGAAAGTGCGGCCTTGGCGAAGCGCGGCCAGTCCACCGCGGGGTTGGCCAGTGGCTGCGTGGGGTCGAGCAGATGGCGGTTCTCGATGAACAGCAGGCTGTGCACGACCAGCGGCGGAATGCCGGCGTAAGCGGCGTAGTACTCCTTCGGCAGGCGGTAGCTGTAGAGCGGCACGCCGCGGCAGTCGCTGATGGTCAGCCCGGCCTGGGGTTTTTCCGCATAGGGCGGGAACAGGCGGCGGCGGCTGTAGTCCAGCAGCGGCTGGGAGAAGCGCGCCTGGCGGGTGATCTCGAAGCCCCGCTGTTCGAGACGCGGCAGCCATTCGGGCAGCGATGCGTAGCCCAGGCGACGGTCGTAGGGGCCGTTTTCGGGAAAGTGGATCGCCGGACTCGGGCCATCACCCACCGAGTAGCTGAGGGTGGCGGCGTAGCGGCTGAACTCCCGGGCCTGCAGGCGCGAGGTCTGCATTTCGGAATAGAGCAGCATGCCGAGCACAGCGGCGGCGGCCAGCACCAGCAGCCAGAACAGTAAGCGCCAGCGCAGTCGGCGTGGCGGAGGGGGAGCGGAGGTCGGCAGGTCGTGCTCGGGAAGCGCGGATCGTTGTTCGTCTCTCTGCCAAATTACACCCATATCGACCTGTACCTGGCGGTTCCCGCCTGTCTGCTTGTCCGTCAGATGATTAGCTTAGCCGTTGCCCGCAGGCCCCGGGGAGCCTCTTTTACCGGCCTTTTGTGCTTCGTCTCGCTTTGTCGGGGGACGGCCGTCGTTCAGCGGTCTTTCTGGGCCGCGCTGACCCCCTCCAGGGTAGCGAAGGAGGTGTCCTTGGCGGTCAGCAGGAAGTCGCGCATGAAAGGAGCATCCAGCATGTCGGCGCGGATCGCCGCATGCAGCGTGGCGTACAGGCCCTTCTCGCCGAGCCGCCGGGCGGTGACATAGCCGCGCGAGCTGTATTCGTGCAGCGCCCAGTTCGGCAGGCAGCAGACCCCGCGTCCGGAGGCCACCAGCTGCAGCATCATCACCGTCAGTTCGGCGGTGCGCACGCCGGCCGGCTCGACATCGGCCGGGTCGAGAAAGCGCGTGAAGATGTCCAGACGATCACGCTCCACAGGGTAGTGGATCAATACTTCCCCGGCCAGATCAGCAGGTCGGATGTATGGCCTGGCGGCCAGTGGGTGCTGGTTGGCCACGGCGAGCAGCGCCTCGTAGGTGAACAGCGGCACGTAGGCGATACCGGGCATCTCCTGTGGGTCGGAGGTCACCACCAGGTCGAGATCGCCACGGGTCAGGGCCGGCAGGGGGGCAAAGGGGAAACCGGAGGCAAGATCCAGTTCGACTTCCGGCCAGGCATCGCGGAACTGATCGATGGTCGGCATCAGCCACTGGAAGCAGCTGTGGCACTCGATGGCCATGTGCAGGCGGCCGGCGGTGCCGCCGGCCAGGCGCGCGAGGTCGCGCTCGGCGCTGCGCAGTTGAGGCAGCAGGGCATCGGCCAGCTGCAGCAGGCGCAGCCCGGCGCTGGTGAAACGCAGCGGCTTGGTCTTGCGCACGAAGAGCTGCAGGCCTAGGCGATCCTCCAGCTCCTTGAATTGGTGGGACAGTGCCGACTGGGTCAGGTGCAGGCGCTCGGCGGCTTCCACCAGGCTGTCGGCTTCGCGCAGGGCGTGCAAGGTGCGCAGGTGGCGCAGTTCGAGCATAGGGACCTCGCATGAAATTTTATAAAGTTAATCAAGAATAAGCTGAGTTTGTCTCATGCTCGCCGCCTTGTCGACAATGCCGCCTTCACTGACATGGAGAACGGCACATGGCTCTGGCTCATACCCTCGGATTCCCCCGCATCGGCCGCAATCGCGAATTGAAACAGGCCCTCGAAGCCTACTGGCAGGGCCGGCTGGACGAAAACGGCCTACGGGCGGTCGGTCGCTCGCTGCGCGCCGCCCACTGGCAGATGCAGCAGGATGCCGGCATCGAGCTGTTGCCGGTCGGCGACTTCGCCTGGTACGACCAGGTGCTCGCCCATTCGCTGATGGTCGGCGCCGTACCCAAGCGCTTTCGGCCGGCCGACGGCCGGGTCGGCCTGGATACCCTGTTCGCCATGGCGCGCGGCAGCGGCACTCAGGCGCTGGAGATGACCAAGTGGTTCGATACCAACTATCACTATCTGGTCCCCGAGTTCAGTGCCGACCAGCAGTTCCGCCTGAGCTGGGAGCAGCTGTTCGAGGAAGTGGCCGAGGCCCGGCAGTGGGGCCGCCGGGTCAAGCCGGTGCTGATCGGTCCGCTGACCTATCTCTGGCTGGGCAAGGTGCGGGATGGCTCATTCGACCGGCTGGAGCTGCTCGAGCGTCTCCTGCCGGTCTACGGGGAGATCCTCGGCCGACTCGCCGCGCTGGGGGTGGAATGGGTGCAGATCGACGAGCCGATCTTGGTGCTGGATTTGCCGCAGGCCTGGAAGAGTGCCTTCGAGCGTGCCTATCACCTGCTCCAGCAGGCACCGCTGAGGAAACTGCTGGCGACCTATTTCGGTGCGCTGGACGACAACCTCGCTCTGGCGACGAGCCTGCCGGTCGACGGCCTGCACATCGACCTGGTCCGAGCCCCGCAGCAGCTGGCCGGGGTTCTCGACCGCCTGCCGCCTTACAAGGTGCTGTCCCTCGGCGTGGTCAACGGCCGCAACGTCTGGCGTTGCGATCTGGAGCAGGCCCTGGAGCCGCTGCAGTCGGCTGCCGGGCGTTTCGCCGAGCGGCTGTGGGTGGCCCCGTCCTGCTCGCTGCTGCACAGCCCGATGGATCTGGCCCAGGAAAGCGAGTTCGATGAGGAACTGAAGGGCTGGTTGTCCTTCGCCGTGCAGAAGTGCGAGGAGGTGGCCGTCCTGGCGCGGGCCGTCGAGGAGGTCGGAGCGCTCGAGGTGCAGGCGGCGCTGGCCGAGAGCCGGGACGCCTTGGCGACGCGCCGGCAGTCGCCGCGCATCCACAAGCCGGCCGTGCAGGCCCGTCTGCAGGGCATCGGTGAGCGCGACTGGCGGCGCCCGACAGCGTTCAGCGCGCGCATCGGCAAGCAGCGCGCGCGGCTCGGCCTGCCGCCGTTCCCCACCACCACCATCGGCTCCTTTCCGCAGACCGCGGACATCCGCCAGGCGCGCCAGGCCTTTCGGCGCGGAGAGCTGGACGAGACCGGCTATCGCACGGCAATGCGCGAGCAGATCCGTCGGGCGGTCGAGGTGCAGGAGCGCCTCGGGCTGGATGTGTTGGTGCATGGCGAGGCTGAGCGCAACGATATGGTCGAATACTTTGCCGAGCAGCTGGACGGCTATGCCTTCACCCGTTTCGGTTGGGTGCAGAGCTACGGCTCGCGTTGCGTCAAGCCGGCGCTGATCGTCGGCGACATCCAGCGGCTGCGGCCGATGACGGTGGAGTGGAGCCACTATGCCCAAGGCCTCACCGACAAGCCGATGAAGGGCATGCTCACCGGTCCCGTGACCATGCTGATGTGGTCCTTTCCGCGCGAGGATCTGTCAGGCGAGCAGCAGGCATTGCAGCTGGCCCTGGCGATCCGCGACGAGGTACATGACCTGGAGGCCGCCGGCATTCGCATCGTGCAAATCGACGAAGCGGCCTTCCGCGAGGGCCTGCCGCTGCGCCAGGCCGAGCGCGGGCATTACCTGGACTGGGCGGTACGGGCTTTCCGCCTGTGCAGCGCGGGGGTGCGCGACGAGACGCAGATCCATACCCACATGTGCTACAGCGAGTTCAACGACCTGATCGAAGCCATCGCGGCCCTGGATGCCGACGTCCTTTCCATCGAGGCTTCGCGCTCGCAGATGGAGCTGCTCGCCGCCTTCGAGGCGTTCGCCTATCCCAGCGAGATCGGCCCGGGAGTCTACGACATTCATTCGCCGCGGGTGCCGAGCCCGGAGGAGATGCTCGCGCTGCTGCGCCAGGCTGCCGAGCGCATCCCCGCAGAGCGCCTGTGGGTGAACCCGGACTGTGGTTTGAAGACGCGCGGTTGGGAGGAAACCGAGGCGGCACTGGCCAACATGGTAGCGGCAGCGCAGGCGCTGCGCGTGTCTGGCGGCCAGGCATCCGAGCGCAGCGTCTGAGCGGACCGGGGGCCGATCCAGCAGCCTACCGTCTGGCAGGCTTCATCAAATTGTCATGGTTTTGTGGTAACGCGCTTGAACGAACATCCGCACACTTCTGCTCGAATGGAGTTCTGTTTTTCGGGTGTTTGCGATGCGTATATTCGTCTTTCTGGCGGTTCTGCTGTGCGGCCTGCCAAGTCTGGCGGCATCCCGCTGCGATCTGCAGGCGCCGGCGGCCATAGCCGATGTCGGCGCGGTGCGGCTGGCCTACCAGAGCATCGGCCGCGAGTCCGACCCGACGCTGCTGCTGATCATGGGCCTCGGCGGCCAACTGATCGACTGGCCCGACGAGGTAGTGCTCCGCCTGTGCCGGCAGGGCTTTCGGGTGGTTCGTTTCGACAACCGCGACGTGGGTCTTTCCACCTGGGCAGGGGAGGTGCCGCAGGCCAGCCTGACCTACGGACTGCTGCGTTACCGGCTCGGGCTGCCGGTATCCGCCCCTTATGCCCTGCGTGATATGGCTCGCGACACGCTGGCGCTGATGGACCGGTTGCAGGTGTCGCGTTTTCATGTGCTGGGCGTCAGCATGGGGGGCATGATTGCCCAGCACATGGCCGATCTGGCTCCGGAGCGGGTGCAAAGCCTGACGTTGGTGATGACCAGCTCCGGCGCGCTGGGCCTGCCGGGCCCCAGCGAGGCGCTGCTGAAACTGCTGGCGCAACGTGGGGCGGACAGCCGCGAAATGGCGATCGAGCATCAGGTCGAGCTGCTCGCTGCGCTCGGTAGCCCACGGGTCGATGTAGACCGCGACCAGCTCCGGCGACAGGCGGCAGCGGCTTACGACCGCGCCTTCAATCCGGAGGGCACCAAGCGGCAGATCCTCGCTCTGCTCGCCGAGCCCAGTCGTGTCGAGCTGCTCGAGCGCCTCCGCCTGCCGACCCTAGTGGTACACGGGACCGCCGATCCGCTGCTGCCGGCGATGCATGGCGTGCATGTCGCCGCGCATGTCCGGGGCAGCGAGTTGCGGCTGATCCCCGGGCTGGCCCACCGTTTCCAGGAGTCCTTCAAGGAGCCGCTGCTGGCGGCGGTGCTGCCGTATCTGCGCAGCCTGCGTCGGGAGAGCTCTCTGGCCCGGCTATAGTCGTGGACTGCCTGATGGCCGGCCGTTCGCTCAGATACTCGGCGAGCCGTCGCTGTGCGGCCGGTGGCAGCAGCAGACCGAGTTTGGTGCGGCGCCAGAGGATGTCGTCGGCCTGCTCGGCCCACTCCTCGCGGCACAGGTAGTCCACTTCCCGGCCGTACAGTCCGCCGCCCAGGTGTTCGCCGAGATGGGCGGGCTGGCTGGCGCCTTCGAGGAGGCGATAGGTGCGGCTGCCGTAGGTATGGGCCCAGCGCTGGGCAAGTCCGTCGGGAAGCCAGGTGAACTCCTGCAGCAGGTTGCCGGCCAGAACATCCGGATCGTCCAGCTCTTCGCCGCCGGGCAGCGCCGTGCCGGCGGTCCAGCTCGGCCCCATCGGCGGCAGGAACGGTGCGAGCTTCTCCAGCGCCGCCTCGGCGAGCCGGCGGTAGGTCGTCAGCTTGCCGCCGAACACCGACAGCAGCGCAGCCTGCCCCTGCTCGGTGGAGAGGCTGAGGCTGTAGTCGCGGGTGATGGCGGCCGGGTCGGGCGATTCGTCGTCGAGCAGGGGGCGTACGCCGGAGAAGGTATGACGGATGTCGCTGCGTTGCAGTGGCCGCTTGAAGTGGGCATTGACCACCCGCAGCAGGTAGTCGATCTCTGTTTCGCTGATGGTGGCCTGCGTCGGGTCGCCGGCGAATTCCCGGTCGGTGGTGCCGATCAGGCTATAACGCTGCAAATAAGGGATGACGAAAACGATGCGCCGATCCTCGTTCTGCAGAATGTAGGCTTCGTCGCCCTCGTAGAGTTTGGGGGCGATCAGGTGGCTGCCTTGGACCAGGCGGATGCGATGAGGCGGATGCTGATGCAGGGCGTCCTCGATGAAGCGGGTCACCCAGGGACCGGTGGCGTTCACCAGCGCTCGGGCGCGCACACTGTAGCGCTGGCCATCGGCCCGTTGCAGCTCGATCTGCCAGAGGCCTTGACGGCGTTGCGCGGAGAGGCAGCGGGTCCGGGGGCAGACGGTTGCACCTCTTTCCCGGGCGGCCATGGCGTTGAGCATCACCAAGCGGGCGTCGTCCACCTGGCAGTCGGCGTATTCGAAGCCGCGGCGGATTTCCGGCTTGAGCGGACTATCCGCCGTGAAGCGGACCGCCTGAGAGGCAGGCAACTGCCCATGACCGCTCAGGCGGTCGTAGAGGAACAGGCCGGCACGGATCAGCCAGGCCGGGCGCAACTGAGGGCGGAGGGGAAGGACGAAACGCATCGGTCGAACGATATGCGGTGCCTTGGCCAGCAGTACTTCACGTTCGGCTAGCGCCTCGCGCACCAGGCGGAACTCGCCCTGTTCGAGATAGCGCAGGCCGCCGTGAATCAGCTTGCTGCTGGCCGAGGAGGTGTGTGCGGCCAGGTCGTGCTGCTCGCACAGCAGGACACGCAGGCCGCGCCCGGCGGCATCGGCAGCGATGCCGACGCCGTTGATGCCGCCGCCGACCACGGCCAGATCGTAGAGCGGGACATCGGATGTGGTGGAAGAGGCTGGGGAGTTATTGTCCATTTCGGCTAAGGTAACGGTTCAATGACCCCCATTTTCCACTTTTGAACATGACTCCCGCCATCGATCTGCTGAAAAAAGCCCGTGCCGAGTTCCGCATACACAGTTACGTCCATGACCCCAAATCTGCCTCCTACGGCCTGGAGGCGGCTGAAAAGCTGGGTTTGCCGCCTGAGCGAGTCTACAAGACGCTGCTGGCCGCGACCGACAAGGGCGAGCTACTGGTGGCGGTGGTGCCGGTTGCCGGCACTCTGGATCTGAAGGCCCTGGCCGCCGCTGCTGGAGTCAAGAAGGTCGATATGGCCGATGCCGGGGTCGCCCAGCGCAGCACCGGCTATCTGGTGGGGGGATCAGCCCGTTGGGGCAGAAGAAACGACTGCGCACCTTTATAGACGAATCGGCCCGGGCTTTCCCGAGCGTCTTCGTCAGTGCCGGCCGCCGCGGACTGGAAGTGGAGCTGGCAGCAGAGGTGTTGGCCGAGCACTCCCGGGCGAGTTTTGCGGCTATCGGACGCTGACCTGCTGCCATTCATTTGGTTAGCGATCAGTTCGTCTCGCTGTAGCGACGTACCCCGGAGCTGGCCAGATCGGGTTGAAGGGTGTCGTCGCTTTGGGAGGGGAAGATCACCAGATGCTCGGCTGCCACGCTGATGCCCACCTGCTCGCCGGGTAGATGGTCGATATGGCTGGGAAAGATGGCCTCCAGCGGGCTGCCGGTGGGCAGCTGCAGGCGATAGAGGGTCGAGGCGCCGAGGAAGGTTTTGCCGGTGATAGTGGCCTTCAGCTCGCTGTAGGGGGTGTAAACGATGTCATCCGGGCGCAGCAAAACCTCCACGGAGCTGCCGGTCGGGCAGGTGTAGGCACGGTTGCCCTGGATCAGGCCGAGCTCGGTCTGCACCGTCTCCGGGGTCAGCAACTGGCCGCGGATGAAATAGCCCTGGCCGACGAAACTGGCGACGAAGGGGGTAAGTGGTTCGTGGTAGAGGTTGTAAGGGGTGTCCCACTGTTCCAGGTAGCCATTCCTGAATACTCCGACGTGGTCGCTGACCGCGAAGGCTTCCTCTTGGTCGTGGGTCACCAGTACCGCACTGGTGCCGCGCGCTTTGAGGATATCGCGCACCTCGTGGCTGAGCTTGCGACGCAGCTCCACATCCAGGTTGGAGAAGGGCTCGTCGAGCAGCAGTAGTTGCGGCTCCGGTGCCAGGGCGCGGGCAAGCGCCACCCGCTGCTGCTGTCCGCCGGAAAGCTCGTGGGGGTAGCGCTGTGCCAGAGGGGCGAGCTTGACCAGCCCCAGCAGCTCGGCGGTGATGCGCTCACGTTGCGGATGCTTACGGATGCCGAAAGCGACATTCTCCGCCACAGTGAGGTGCGGGAATAGCGCATAGTCCTGAAATACCATGCCGATGCGACGTCTTTCCGGTGCCAGGGTGAAACCGGCGCGAGAGATCACCTCGCCGGCGAGCTGGATCTCGCCTTCCTGCACCGGTTCAAAACCGGCGATGGCGCGTAGGGTGGTAGTCTTGCCGCAACCGGAGGGACCGAGCAGGCAACCGATATCGCCGGCATTGAGGTGCAGGTTGATTTGCTGGACAACCTTGTGGCCTTGGTAACCACAGACGAGATTGCGCAGGTTGAGCAGGAGGGCATGGGTCATGCGTGGTGGTAGGCCGGCTCGATGAGAAACTCCAGCAGCGCTTTCTGCGCGTGTAGGCGGTTTTCCGCTTGGTCCCAGACTACCGAGCGCGGGTCGTCGAGCAGGTCGAGGCTGATCTCCTCGCCGCGATGGGCTGGCAGGCAATGCATAAACAGGACATCGCCGGCTGCGAGGTCAAGCAACTCGCCGCTCACTTGGTAGGGCTTGAAGAGCGCCAGCCGGTCTTCGGCTTCCGTTTCCTGGCCCATAGAAGTCCACACGTCGGTGCTGACCAGATGGGCGCCGACAACCGCTTCGTGCGGATCGCGGACGATGTGCACGCGCTCTGGGGCAATGGCGATAAATTCTGGTTTGGGTTCGAAACCCTGCGGACAGGCGATCCTGAGCTGGAAATCGAATTGCCGGGCAGCTTCGATATAAGTGTTGCACATATTGTTACCGTCGCCGATCCAGGCGACGGTTTTGCCTTGGATCGAGCCTCTGTGCTCGAAAAAGGTCTGCATGTCGGCCAGCACCTGACAGGGATGCAGGTCGTCGGACAGGCCATTGATGATGGGTACCTGGGAATTCTCGGCGAAAGTCGTCAGCGTACTGTGGGCAAACGTGCGGATCATCACGGCATCGAGCATGCGTGACATGACGATAGCTGTGTCGCTGATGGGCTCGCCGCGATTCAGCTGGCTGTCCCGGGGCGAGAGGAAAATGGCCTGGCCACCGAGCTGAATCATCCCTGCTTCAAAGGACAGCCGAGTGCGGGTCGAAGCCTTTTCGAAAATCATGCCCAGCACGCGGTTTTTCAAGGGCTCGAACAGAGCGCCACTGTTGCGCAGATCCTTCAGCTCAATGCCGCGACGAATCAGGTTAGCCAGCTCCTGGGGCGTGCAGTCCATCAGTGAGAGAAAGTGCCTTGCGCTCATCATCGGTTCCTTTCTTATATCAGTACGAGCTGCAGGTTAGGCGTGGATATCCACCAGAAATAACTGTGCCTGCAGCGGCCACTCAAGGGGTGGCGAAAACGGGAAAACGGCGATCTTATAGGGAAAAGGTAAAATCGCGCAAACGGCCCTCTCGAAAGATTAAAGCAAAGTCCATGCCTTTGTTTTGATAGGCAGGGCTTGGATCCAAGAAAGCTTCGGGAAGGCTGAGCGCAGAGCTCGGTTTTCCGTTACAATGCCGCCAATCGTGCCGACTTCGTCGGAAAGCCCAGCCGAGGTGACCCCAATGGATATCATCGAAACCATCAAAGAGCAGATCGCCAGCAACGATGTATTGCTGTATATGAAAGGCTCGCCGAATGCGCCGCAGTGCGGCTTCTCCGCTCGGGCCGCACAAGCACTGATGGCCTGCGGCGAGCGTTTTGCTTATGTCGACATCCTGCAGAATCCGGAAATTCGCGCCAATCTTCCCAAGTACGCTAACTGGCCGACCTTTCCGCAATTGTGGGTTAAAGGCGAGTTGATCGGTGGTAGCGACATTATTCTCGAGTTGTTCGAGAAAGGGGAGTTGCAGCAGATCGTAAAGGGAGCAGCCGATAAGGCGGACGTTTGACGCAGCGGAGGGCTAAAGCTTTCTAGTACAGTCAATGGATTGAAAGTCGGATCCTTGCAAA
This sequence comes from Azotobacter tropicalis, assembly GCF_059739045.1. Classification (NCBI taxonomy): domain Bacteria; kingdom Pseudomonadati; phylum Pseudomonadota; class Gammaproteobacteria; order Pseudomonadales; family Pseudomonadaceae; genus Azotobacter; species Azotobacter tropicalis. Next base: position 1,555,617 of record NZ_AP046059.1, on the reverse strand, counting down.
GAAGACTTGAAAAACGCTTCTATCGAAAGATGGGGGCGTTTTTTGTTAGTAAATATTCGAATCAAAATTAGGTGGGACGTTTTGTTTACTTATCCTAATTTTAGATGGCAATTTACTAAGCCTTCGTATTTGCACCGTGCGGTCGACGTGCAGTAGATGTGGGCGGGCTTGAGGTTTGCTCTTACTGTTCTCTTCTGGCCTTTAACAAGGTTTGTCTATAAAAGTAGACGCCCCGAGCGGCTCGGGGCGCGTGTTGATTGGTAGAGCGACGGTAGCTGTCGTGTAGCAGTTACAGCCTTGTTCACTCGTCCATCTGGGACTGCAGATAGTTTTCCAGCCCAATTTTATCAATCAAATCTAGCTGGGTTTCCAGCCAGTCGATGTGTTCCTCTTCGGATTCGAGAATATCCTCCAGTAGTTCGCGGCTGGCATAGTCTCCAACGCTTTCGCAGTAGGCAATGGCGGCTTTCAGGTCGGGTAATCCTGCTTGCTCGAGTTTCAGATCGCACTCGAGCATTTCCTTGGTGTGTTCGCCGATCAGAAGTTTGCCCAGCTCCTGCAGATTAGGCAGGCCTTCGAGAAACAAAATTCGCTTGATCAGCTTATCGGCATGCTTCATCTCATCAATGGACTCGTGATATTCATGCTTGCCGAGCTTCTCTAATCCCCAGTCCTCATACATGCGAGCATGCAGAAAATACTGATTGATCGCGACCAACTCATTGCCGAGGATCTTGTTGAGGTGTTGGATGACTATCTTATCGCCTTTCATATCCATTCCTTTTGAATTGGGATGTTGATAAGGCAGTTTGGTCTTTTGAGTTGGATATGTCAAAAGCTAAGTGATTAAGTCTAAGAGAGAATAAGTCTCTAGTGCGACTGTTTGCTCAAAGGTCGACAGGCTAGGATTAAGGCAGGTGTAATACAGGAAACCGGATTCTGTAATGGCCGGTTTCCATCAGATATCAAGAGGCCGCCAGTACTGCCGGGCAGAAGGTTGCATCCTGGGTATTTTGTGCTTCTTCACCAAGAGTTTCACGCGCGATCTGCTTGGCTACACAGGCGCACTTGCCACACTGAGTGCCGACGCCAAGAGCAATGCGCACATCACGATAAGAGCAGCAGCCGCCTTGGATGGCATTGCGGATTTGACCATCGGTTATACCTTGGCAAAGACATACGTACATAGGCGCCTCTGTTCGGCAAGTAATGACGTGATATTTGGATCCTAATCTTAATGAGAATGATTGTCAAAGGTTTGGCTGGCCGCTGGTCGGCCTAGGCTCTTTAGGTCTAATGGAGCCTTCTTTCAGGGGGGCTTTTGTCTCTTGAGGCCTTGTGATGTGCGCGGTTGAAATCAGGTCATGGGGCATTGCGCGATTGGCTCACCCTTTGAATTTTATATGCCTTTGGCCACTGGGCGAGCGAACACTTAGGAGCTAAGGCTTCGATGTGGTTGGGGGCATCCGGGCGCTGCTTATGGAGAGATCTACCAGAGGCAGCGCTCGGGTGGACAATAGGGGACTTCTCGTTCTATTCAGCTAACTCGGGAAGGGGGGGCTGCTTGCCTCCAGGGTACTTATGTCTCATCCGAGCTTCCGTGGTGAAGTGTCATCAGCTTGGCTGCTGGGCAAAAGAATTAAGTTCTTATAATCGCGGAGGCGATAGCTTTATTTGCTCAGGCTAAATCTACCCAGCCGCCCATTTCTTTCCAGCGATTGACGATTCCACAGAACAACTCTGCGGTTTTTTCTGTATCGTAGCGCGCTGAATGGGCCTCTCGGCCATCAAATTCTATACCTGCACTCTGGCAGGCCTTGGCAAGCACAGTCTGACCGTAGGCAAGACCGGCCAGGGTGGCCGTATCAAAGCTGGAGAAGGGGTGGAAAGGGTTGCGTTTGATATCACAGCGGGCCACAGCGGCATTAAGGAAGGCTAGATCGAAGCTGCTGTTATGGCCTACCAAAATGGCGCGCTTGCATCCGTGAGATTTCACCGCCTTGCGTACGCCGCGAAAGATTTCCTGCAGTGCATGATCTTCGCTGACTGCCATGCGCAAAGGATGGTCCAGTTTGATGCCAGTGAACTCCAAAGCGGCTGCTTCAATATTGGCGCCCTCAAAGGGCTCAATTCGAAAGAAGTGGCTGTGTTCGGGAAATAGGAAACCCTGCTCGTCCATACCAATAGTAATGGCTGCGATTTCCAGCAAGGCATCAGTAGTGCTATTGAAGCCGCCTGTTTCGACATCCACAACGACCGGCAGGTAGCCGCGAAAGCGGTACGCCATAGGGTGGCGTGACGCAATGATGGTGCCAGAGGATTCGAGGAGTTCGTCGAAGCGTTTTTCCGTCACGTATTTTCCTCCAGCAGACGCCAGCGCAATTTCTCTCCTGCGCGCAGCGGAACCAAGGTGTGTTCGCCAAGCGTCAAGCTGGCCGGTGCCGTCCACTCTTCGCGGATTAGTGTAATGTGATCTGTATTTCGGGGCATATCATAAAAGTCAGCGCCATGGTGACTGGCAAAGGCTTCTAGACGGTCCAAAGCGTTTTGCTGTGCGAAGGCTTCAGCATACAGCTCAATGGCTGCGTAGGCTGTATAACAGCCAGCGCAACCGCAGGAAGTCTCCTTGGCGAGGCGGGCATGAGGCGCTGAGTCGGTGCCAAGGAAGAATTTCGGATTGCCGCTAGTGGCTGCATTCAGCAGGGCCTCTTGGTGTGTACGGCGCTTGAGAATCGGCAAGCAATAAAAGTGCGGACGAATGCCGCCAGCCAGCATATGGTTGCGGTTATACAAGAGGTGATGAGCAGTAATAGTGGCGCCGACATTATCGCTATTGGCCTCCACAAACTGTACGGCATCAAGAGTGGTAATGTGTTCGAACACCACTTTAAGGTTGGGAAAGCGCTCGACTATGCGGATCAAATTTTCATCGATGAAACGCTTTTCACGGTCAAATACGTCGATTTCGCTGTGAGTCACCTCGCCGTGCACCAGTAGCGGCAGTCCTGCCTCGGTCATTGTTTCCAGCACTGCAAAGATATTGTCGATGCTGGTGACTCCAGCGTCCGAGTTAGTCGTAGCTCCTGCAGGGTATAGTTTGGCTGCATGCACAAAGCCACACGCCTTGGCCTTTCGGATGTCTTCCGCGGTGGTCTTGTCCGTGAGGTAGAGGGTCATCAATGGCTCGAAGCGACTGGTTGCAGGGCGCGCAGCCAGGATTCGCTGCCGATAGCTATCTGCTTCGGATGCAGTGCGAACGGGTGGAATCAGATTGGGCATGACGATGGCACGACCAAAAGCGCGTGCTGCATCAGACACGGTTCGTATCAGGGCTGCACCGTCGCGAAGATGGATATGCCAGTCGTCGGGGCGCAGCAGTGTCAGTCGATCGGGCATCGAAGCTTCCAAAGAGTTGAGGCTGTTGTGCATCCTACCGGAAAAGGCTCCAGGCAGCATCTTGCTGATTGCGGCTGAAGAGGTCGTGGCTCTGTAAAAGGTTGGGTATCGCCGCTACAATCAATACCTTTTCGTAAACCCCGTGGAGCTGATGGCATGGCGGACGTGAAAAAGGTTGTTCTGGCATATTCCGGTGGCCTGGATACCTCTGTGATCCTTAAGTGGTTGCAGGATACCTACAATTGCGAAGTGGTAACCTTTACTGCTGACCTGGGGCAAGGCGAAGAAGTCGAACCGGCGCGAGCCAAGGCACAGAAGCTAGGCGTCAAGGAAATTTTTATTGACGACCTGCGCGAGGAGTTTGTGCGTGACTTCGTTTTTCCTATGTTCCGTGCTAACACTATCTACGAAGGCGAGTATCTGCTTGGAACATCCATCGCTCGTCCGCTGATTGCCAAGCGTCTGATCGAGATCGCTAATGCCACTGGTGCTGACGCTATCTCTCATGGTGCTACCGGTAAGGGCAATGATCAGGTGCGCTTTGAGTTAGGTGCTTACGCGCTGAAGCCGGGCGTAAAAGTTATCGCCCCCTGGCGTGAGTGGGATCTGTTGTCCCGTGAAAAGTTGATGGATTACGCCGAAAAGCACGGGATTCCGATTGAGCGCCACGGCAAGAAGAAGTCGCCGTATTCTATGGATGCCAACCTGCTACACATTTCCTATGAAGGTGGTGTGCTAGAGGATACTTGGGCCGAGCACGAAGAAGACATGTGGCGTTGGACCAGGTCTCCTGAGGCTGCTCCAGAAATTCCAACTTATATTGAGTTGACTTACTATAAGGGAGACATTGTCGCTATCGATGATGTAGAAATGGCTCCGGCTGCGGTGCTAACCAAGCTGAATCAGATTGGTGGCGAAAATGGTATTGGTCGTCTAGATATCGTCGAGAATCGCTATGTTGGCATGAAGTCGCGTGGCTGCTACGAAACTCCTGGTGGCACCATCATGCTTAAGGCTCATCGCGCCATCGAGTCGATTACTCTCGATCGCGAAGTAGCTCATCTAAAAGACGAGCTAATGCCCAAGTACGCCAGTCTTATCTACAACGGCTATTGGTGGAGTCCGGAGCGTCTGATGTTGCAACAGATGATCGACGCTTCTCAGGTTTATGTGAACGGCATAGTTCGCCTGAAGCTATATAAAGGTAATGTTATTGTGGTTGGCCGCAAGTCTGATGACTCGCTTTTCGACGCCAATATTGCGACCTTTGAAGAAGATGGTGGTGCTTACAACCAGGCTGACGCTGCGGGTTTCATCAAGCTTAATGCGTTGCGTATGCGCATTGCTGCCAACAAAGGGCGCAATACCTGAGTTGGCCAGAGGTGAGCGAGCTCTTGTGGGCGGGGCTTGCTCCGCTCGCACAGGCGTGGGGCGTGAGCGCCTTCGCCTGCCGAGTCACGCTTCCTTTCAGGTCGGGGGCGGTAACGCGTTGTCGGGTGGAAGAGCGGACTTATACGGGCCTTGATCTCCTGCAGGAATGAGGTCCACAGCGTCTGTGCTGCCTCGATGGATGCACCGGTTATCCAGTCTCTCTCAAGCAAAGGGATGCTATCGGCTCAGGCGCCAGCTAAGAGCGGCTAACAAAACCATCCTTAGCTCCGGCCCGGAGTGAGACAATCCGGGCATGAAGCATCGAATTCAAATCAGCGAAGAGCTCTGGTCGCGCATCCAGCCACTGCTGCCTGCAGTGAAACGATCTCCCAAGGGCGGGCGGCCACGGTTAGATGATCGGCGCGCTCTCAACGGCATCGTGTTCGTACTGAGCACGGGCATTCCCTGGGAAGACCTGCCCCAGGAGATGGGCTGTGGCAGTGGCATGACCTGCTGGCGCAGGTTGCGGGACTGGCAGGAGGCTGGCGTCTGGCAGCAGTTGCATCAATGGCTGCTGAACGAGCTGCGACAGGCGGACAAGCTCGACCTGAGCCGAGCCAGTATTGATGGTGCCTGCGTCGCCAGCCCCCGGGGGGTCGGAAACAGGCCCTAACCCGACAGATCGAGGCAAACTCGGCAGCAAACGCCACCTGATCCCTGACAGGAGCGGTACTCCGCTGGCGCTGTGTGTCACCGGAGCCAACCGCCATGACTCCATCGTGTTCGAGTCACTGGTCGATGCCCTGCCTGCCATCCGGGGCAAGCGCGGCCGACCAAGCTGCATGCTGATAAGGCTTACGACTGCCGACGCTGTCGCGAGCACCTGCGCCAACGGGGCATCAAGTCCCGCATTGCGCGCAAAGGTATCGAGAGCAAGGAACGGCTCGGTCGGCACCGCTGGGTCGTCGAGCGGACCCACGCCTGGCTGGCGGCCATGGGCAAGCTACGAACGCGCTTCGAACGGCGGCTGGATATTCATCTGGCCTTGTTATGTCTGGGGTGTTGCGTAATTTGCATCAGACAATTAGCGAGGTTTTGATAGCGGCTCTAAATATGCAACTGTAGTGCTATTAAAGCCTTTTTTATCCGGACCAACCATAACTGCAATGACAGATATAACGTTCACATTCGGTGGGTGGAAATCGCCCTAGCAAGGTGCCGATGGCTGACCACGGGGAGTCGACCGTGCGGGCGGCGGCTCTGTGCGGCAGTGCCTTCAGCTTCGCGAGCACCTGCTTGATTGGGGTGTAGTCCGGATATACGGCGGCAAATAGCGAAGCTCGACACCGCGCGCCTGCTGGAGTCTCTCGCGCAACGGCTCTTGGCAATTCGCCGGCGGTATCTCGCCTATTCTCCCCTTGGCGGGGCTTCATCTACGTGCCCTACGTTATCGCCGTATTTGTCCGGTGGATCGTCGGCTGGCGGGTATCCGACCCGGACAGGCTTCGTCCTCGGTGCGTTGGGGTAAGTGTTGTACACCCGCTGCTCCGTCAGTCAGAACGGACTCATTCATTACAGCTATCGCGGGGGCGATAGGCAGCCTGGACGACTCCTATAACAATGCCCTGGCCCAAACCATCAATGGCCTGTACAAGGCCGGAGTGATCTGCCGGCGGTTGTGGAAAAATCGCGAGGCAATGGAGCTGGCCACGCTGGCTTGGGTGGGCTGGTTCAACCACCGCCGACTCCTGGAGACCATCGGCAACATTCTGTCCGTCGAGGTTGAGCCCCTTTGCTATCGACAACTTTGGGTAATTTTTAGCCTTTTCGGACCAAAGTAGGTCTGATCTCCTGGCTCGGAGTCTGCTTTAACAGTTTGAAAAGCAAGGGGTTAAGGTCTTCAGTCCGGTGGTTGTAACGGTAGCAAACCCCTGCCAAGTACAGATGAAAATATTGCCAGGGCACACCATGGTGCGGATACAGCCAGTTCTTGGTGTGGCTCTAGGAGCTCTCAATACCGTTGATGTGATCGCGCCCGACCGGCCGTCCCTTCTCCTTGCGGATCATCACATGCTTGCCACGCAGCTTCAGCGTGGCATAGGCCTGCCATTCGTCCGTGTAGTACAGAGTGCCCTCGCGGGTGTGCGCTTCGATCGCGCGTATGATCGACAGCCGGTCGTGCGCCGGGATCGGCATGGCCTTGACCTGGCGTTACGTTTGACCAGTCCGGCCGCGATCACCTTGCCGGCGGCGCCCTGGCCCTGCTTGCTCTTTCTGGCTCGGCCAAAGGTGGTTTCGTCGTATTCAATAGCCCCCGCGAATGGCTTGCGAAGCTGCTCGGCCTGCGCACAGCAGGCTCTCTGCTGGTGATAAAGCTCTCCCGAGCTGAGGTGCTGGCATCCCTACGAAAGCGCTGCCGATACGACAACACGCCAAGTACGAACAACTCCAGCAAGCGGCGCTTGGTAGCCGATGGCAATCGCACCGAATCCCTGGCCGACGTCTAACTGAAACGCTGGCCACGGGCGCGACACTTCAGACGGCTATCGGATGGCTGGTAATGCCTGATACCTTCACATGAGAGGGGCATCGCTTCATGACCAAATCTTCTTGGATTTGGTCTGGTTTGGCTAGGTTCTGTTGACGCAAGCCCAGTGCTAAAACTGGGCTTTTGCCATGACTGACAGAAGCCGTCTGAGCGATACCGACGGGTCCCGTATCCAAAGTCTGCTGAGCGCCACGAAGGGGATCCGGCTGACCCGCACTCTCGGCTGTCGCCGCTTTGTCGAGGCGGTGCTCTGGATACTACGCAGCGGCGCTCAATGGCGGATGCTGCCTCGTTGCCTCGGCTCCTGGAACAGCGTTTTCAAACGCTTCACCCGCTGGTGCCGGCTCGGCATCTGGGACCGGCTTCACTCGGTACTGGCTCGGGACGCCGACCTTCAGCACGTCTGCATCGACAGCTCCGTCGTGCGTGCCCATGCCTGTGCAGCCGGGGCGGCCAGCAGTACTGCGGCCCAGGAGGCACTGGGGCGTTCGCGAGGAGGCTTCAGCAGCAAAATCCATGTGTTGACCGATGCGCTGGGGTTACCGATTCGCTTCATCCTGACGGAAGGCCAAGCGGCCGATATCAGCCAGGCGATCCCACTCATGGCGGGGATCGCCACGTCGGCACTGCTGGCCGACAAGGGCTATGACGCCAACCCGCTTCTGGCCTGGCTGAAGGAGCGCCAGATCCAGGCCGTCATTCCCGCCAGGCGGAACCGCATCGAGCAACGCTCCTGCGACTGGCATCTCTACAAGGAGCGGCACGTGATCGAGTGCCTGTTCGGCAAGCTGAAGCACTACCG
>NZ_AP046059.1:785000-1542500 GCF_059739045.1 Azotobacter tropicalis | reverse complement strand
TAAAGGCAAAAGCGCGCTTGACTGCGAGACAGACACGTCGAGCAGGTACGAAAGTAGGTCTTAGTGATCCGGTGGTTCTGTATGGAAGGGCCATCGCTCAACGGATAAAAGGTACTCCGGGGATAACAGGCTGATACCGCCCAAGAGTTCATATCGACGGCGGTGTTTGGCACCTCGATGTCGGCTCATCACATCCTGGGGCTGAAGCCGGTCCCAAGGGTATGGCTGTTCGCCATTTAAAGTGGTACGCGAGCTGGGTTTAGAACGTCGTGAGACAGTTCGGTCCCTATCTGCCGTGGACGTTTGAGATTTGAGAGGGGCTGACCTTAGTACGAGAGGACCGGGTTGGACGAACCTCTGGTGTTCCGGTTGTCACGCCAGTGGCACTGCCGGGTAGCTATGTTCGGAAAAGATAACCGCTGAAAGCATCTAAGCGGGAAACTTGCCTCAAGATGAGATCTCACTGGAGCCTCGAGCTCCCTGAAGGGCCGTCGAAGACTACGACGTTGATAGGTGGGGTGTGTAAGCGTTGTGAGGCGTTGAGCTAACCCATACTAATTGCCCGTGAGGCTTGACCATATAACACCCAAACAATCTGGCCCCCGACAGGGCGGTGCAGGGGTGAGGTCGAAGCCGACTGAGCCGAAAATTTGGCTGAACCGCAAAGCCACCGAGACTGCAGTATCACATGCCTGATACGGGATGGCGCCTGACCGCGACGTCCCCACCGAATTGCTTGACGACCATAGAGCGTTGGAACCACCTGATCCCATCCCGAACTCAGCAGTGAAACGACGCATCGCCGATGGTAGTGTGGGGTTTCCCCATGCGAGAGTAGGTCATCGTCAAGCGCCTATCCCGAACCCCCGAGCCGCAACAGACGGCTCGGGGGTTTTTGTTTGGTTAGGTATTTCTCCGGACCAGGATAGGGAAATTTGAACCGCCCCGGAAATCTCGGAGGCTCTTTGGTTTGAGTTATGCCGCCAGGGCTGACTCGTCGAGTTGTCGATAATACGTCGCTTCAGCTTCCGCTGGCGGTATGTTGCCGATCGGCTCCAGCAGTTGACGGTTGTTGTACCAGTCCACCCAGGTCAGCGTGGCCAGTTCCATGACCTCGCGGTTCATCCAGCACTGGCGATGAATCACCTTCGCCTTGTGCAGGCCATTGATCGTCTCGGCCAGGGCGTTGTCGTAGGAGTTCCCCACACTGCCCACTGACGGCTCGATACCCGCCTCCGCCAGCGGGTCGAGACATACTGCACCCCCTTCTCTATCACTATGATGGATCAGCCCGCCCCGTACCATCTGACGGGCATACAGCGCTTGCTCCAGGGCATCCCACTCGAAATCGGTACGCGCCGAACTGGAGACCTTCCAGCCGACGATCCGTCGGATGAAGACGTTGATGGCGAAGGCCACGTAGAAAAAGCCCTGCCAGGTCGACACATAAGTGAAATCCGATACTCACCATGTATTCGGCCGGTTGGCCGGAACTGGCGATTGACATGATCCTACGGGCAGAAGCGGCGGTCGAGCTCCGCCTGGGCAAAATACGCCGAAGCCTTACGCAGGATCTTGTTGGCCTGATGCAGCTCACACACTTCCCGCTCGAGTGCCTTGATCCATTCACGCTCGGGCGTCGTCTGCTCCTTGCGCAGTCCGGTATCGTGTTTGGCCTGTCTTGCCCAGCGACGCAGCGTCTCGGTCGTGCAACTGATCTTGGCCGCTGGAATTGATCGCCACCCGCTGCGACTCATGCTCGTCCTGATGCTTGAGCACCATATGAACCGCTCGCTGCCAGACTTCAGGGAAATACTTCGTGGCTGTCTTCATGGTTCCATCCTCTCCGAGGTTGGAGTCTTCGGGAAACCTGGGACAGTTCACTCCTCCTCAGAACGTGTATGGTGGGCTGCATTTGCCCTGACAATCCGAGCCGGCGTGTTGATCAGGGCAAAAGCAGCCACATTACAATAGCGGCGAGCTTTCAAGCTAATACACCAGCATGCCTACCTAACTTTGGGTGGCGTCCATATAAAGGGCTTAAAGCGTATCAGCCCGAAAGTCTTCGAGACTGCCAGGACAAGATCAATAGCCGATAGCTTGCTTGCAGCAACTACGTTGCCTGGTCTATTCATAAAAATTTTCATCTAACCTATTGTGTGAAAAAAGTTTTTCTGTAGAATGCGCGCCATCTTCGGAGCGTAGCGCAGCTTGGTAGCGCGTCTCGTTCGGGACGAGAAGGTCGCTGGTTCGAATCCAGTCGCTCCGACCATTCCCACCAATTCTGGATTATCTAGAATTGTAAAAACACCCGCCTTAGTGCGGGTGTTTTTGTTTTAAGCCTACTCACGCCTTGGTCTTATGACTGTAGCGCTTCTGAAGCTGAATTCGGTAAACGGAACGGCTGTTCTACAACACCGGCCTGGCTAATGTTTCTAACGAAGATACTGCCAAGATCTCTCATCTGTAGGGATTTGCTCTGCTTTCCGTCGCGATCAGCAATTGTGGGGTATTTAGGTTGGCTAGGCGTGGGTCCTCTGACGGACATTGCAAGCATGTAGCTCCATTGGTCAGAAAGATCCGGCGCGGGCTGCGCTCGCCGTCCTGCCAGGCCCGTTCAAGGGCTGCCAACAAGCTTTTGGGTAGCAAGCAGAATAGCGGCTCCCATTGCTTTCCTTGACGCACTAGTAGGGGCTGCTGGGGGTGAGATGCAGCAGTCCGGCGCATGGCATACAAAAGTGCCGCATCAACCAGGGGAGCATCGCAGGGCAGTACTAGCAACTGAGAATGGCGAGCTACCGTCAGTCCAGCGCGGATGCCGGCCAGAGGGCCGGGAAAATCCGGATTGTCGTCATGCACCACGCGGTCGGCATAGGCCGCATAGCGCTCAATATTGCGATTGCAGGAAATGATTAGATCGTCGGTGAGAGGTCGGGTCAGCGCATGCAGGTGAGCGATCAGCGGTTTGCCGCGCCATTCCAGCAAGCCCTTGTCTCGACCGCCCATGCGTTGTCCGCGGCCTCCAGCCAATAGCAGCACGGAGCAGGGGGCAGGGCAGTGGTGGCGGTCATCGAATGGCTCCTGCGGTGGCTTGTGGTATAAATCCGGCCCGACTTTTCCACAACACAGGAAGGCAGCATGAGTCACAAGGTTGAGGCGGCCTTCGTGCCGTTGAACATCGCAGTATTGACCGTCAGTGATACTCGCACCCTGGGGACCGATACCTCCGGCCAATTGCTTGTCGAGCGCCTGAGTGCCGCCGGGCACAGGCTGGCGGCACGGCTACTGCTCAAGGACGACTTGTACCATATTCGTGCGGTGGTCGCCGCCTGGATCGCCGACAAGGATGTGCAGGTCGTGCTGATTACCGGAGGTACCGGTTTCACCGGGCGTGACAGCACGCCCGAAGCGGTGGTTTGCTTGCTCGATAAGCAGGTCGATGGTTTCGGCGAGCTGTTCCGGCATATTTCCATGAAAGAGATCGGTACCTCTACAGTGCAGTCACGCGCACTGGCCGGCTTGGCCAATGGCACCTTGGTCTGCTGCCTGCCGGGCTCGACGGGAGCGTGTGCCACGGCTTGGGACGGCATCCTTGCCGAGCAGCTGGATGCTCGCCATCGGCCTTGCAGCTTTGTACCTCACTTAAAACCGGTACCGCTTTGTGGAGGCCGCGAGTAGGCCGATGAAAAAGTCCGCGCTGATGTCCGTTGAGGCGGCTCTCGAATGCCTATTGCAGCTGGCCGAACAAGAGCCGATCAGTGACTCCGAACGAGTGGCGCTGGACGATGCCGAAGGGCGTGTGCTGGCCGAGCCTCTGATCTCTCCCTTGGATCTGCCGCCCTGGCCGAACAGCGCCATGGATGGTTATGCCCTGCGTCTGTCCGACTGGACGGGCGAGCCGTTGGTCGTCACCCAGACGATCTTTGCCGGGCAGGCGCCGGAGCCCCTGCAACCCGGCACTTGTGCGCGCATCTTTACCGGAGCACCGGTTCCGGCAGGCGCAGACTGCGTCGAGCTTCAGGAAAATACTGAGCTGTTTGAGGATGGACGAGTACGTTTCCCCCAGGCTCTGCGTCCGCGGCAGAATATTCGCGAGCAAGGCCAGGAAGCTCGTCGCGGCGAAACCGTACTGGCTGCAGGTACCCGCCTGGGACCGGCGCAGCTGGGTCTGGCCGCCTCTCTGGGGAGTGTCGAGCTGTCAGTGCTAAGGCGTCCCGGGTGGCGCTGTTGTCCACCGGGGACGAACTGGTCGAGCCTGGCCGACCGTTGGGACCGGGCCAGATCTACAACAGCAATCGTACCCTGCTGCTCGGTTGGCTGAGGCGTCTGGGCTGTAGCGTTCTGGATGCTGGCATCCTGCCCGATGATCTGCAGTCGACGCGTACCCGTCTTGGCGAACTGGGGGCCGTCGACCTGATTCTCTCGACCGGCGGGGTGTCGGTCGGCGAGGCGGACTGTCTCGGTCAAGTCCTGCGCGAAGAGGGTGAGCTGGCCTTGTGGAAGCTGGCCATCAAGCCAGGAAAGCCGTTGACCGTCGGCCGTTATCGCGGCATTCCCGTGGTCGGCTTGCCGGGCAATCCCGCGTCCTCGCTGGTCACTTTCGCTCTACTGGCTCGGCCTTATCTGTTGCGTCGTCTCGGGGTGCAGGCCGTGACACCGCTGACTTTCTTGGTGCCTGCCGGCTTCGCCTGGAACAAGCCCGGCAAGCGTCGCGAATATCTGCGCGCACGCCTGGAGGAGGGGCGTGCCGTGCTCTATCCGAACCAGAGTCCCGGCGTACTGCTCAGTGCCGCCTGGGCCAACGGGTTGGTCGAGATACTCGAGGATACGACCCTGGCCGAAGGCGATCCGGTGCGCTTCATTCCGCTGAGCGAAGTGCTCGGCTGACGGTTCGTGCCTCGAGGCACCGGTTATCCTTCCGTCATCCATACTGGGATGAAAGACTCTCCGAGGTGAGCGATGGCTGAGCGCAAGGCATGGCTGATATTGCATGGCCGGCAGGCGACAAACGAGGAACTGCGAACCGCTATCCTTGCCCAGCGCAAGGCGGGCTGGGACATCGCCGTACGTCTGACCTGGGAAGCCGGCGATGCCCGCCGCTTGGTCGAAGAGGGACTGGCCGCAGGCTATCGGACGCTCATCGGCGGTGGGGGAGATGGCACCCTGCGCGAAGTGGCGGAGGCCATGGCCTTGGCCGGCAGCGAGGCCAGTCTGGCGATCCTGCCGCTGGGACGGCCAACGATTTCGCGCGCGCAGCAGGCGTGCCTTTGACGCCAGCAGAGGCTTTGGCCCTGCTGGACGTCGTACCCAGCCCGGTGGACCTCGGCGAGGTGAATGGCCAGTTGTTCCTCAATATGGCCACCGGCGGTTTCGGCTCGAAGGTCACCGCGAATACTTCCGAAGAGTTGAAGAAGGCCCTTGGTGGCGCTGCTTACCTGCTCACCGGGCTGACCCGTTTCAACGAGCTGCGTGCCTCCTTCGGGCGTTTCCGCGGGCCGGACTTCTGCTGGGAGGGCGAGTTTCTCGCGCTGGGCATCGGTAATGGGCGTCAGGCCGGAGGCGGCAACCTGCTTTGCCCCGGTGCGCTGGTGGACGACGGTCTGCTCGATCTGTGCATCGTGCCGGCGCCGGAGAATGCGGAAAGCCCGCTCAGCACCTTGGGGACGCTGATTTCCCTGCGCATCCTGGGGGCGGAAACTATCTCTATCGGAGCGCGCCTGCCGTGGATCGAGGTCGAGGCGCCGGAAGGCCTCGACCTGAACCTGGACGGCGAGCCGGCCAACAGCCAGTCCTTGCGTTTCACCACCCGTGCAGCTGCCTTGCGAATCCATCTGCCGGCCGACTCGCCCCTGCTGAGCGGCAATTCCGGGCCGGTGCTTCCCGTGACCGAAGAGGCCCCGCCCGTCGCTTGATCTATTGATCGTCGAAATAGCGCTCGTGCCATTCCACCAGGGGTTGCGGGGCGTTGAGCTTGTGTCCGTAGATCACCGAGTAGGACAGCACGTTCTGCACGTATTGACGGGTCTCGTCGAAGGGAATGCTCTCCACCCAGACGTCGAAGGCCAGGTGATCGGCACCGCGCAGCCACTGGCGCACGCGCCCCGGCCCGGCGTTGTAGGCTGCGGAGGCGAGTACCCGGTTGCCGCCGAACTGGGCATGCACCTGACTGAGATAGGCTGCGCCGAGCTGGATATTGGTATCCGGGTCGAAGACCTGGCGCGGCGAACTCAGCGGAATACCGAATTTGCGCGCGGTTTCCTGGGCAGTGGCCGGCATCAGCTGCATCAGGCCGCCGGCGCCGACGCCGGAGCGGGCATCGCTCATGAAGGCGCTTTCCTGGCGGGTGATGGCGAACACCCAGCTCGAGTGCAGGCCGCGAGTCCTGGCGGCGCGGGTCAAGCTGCCCTGATGGGCCATCGGGAAGCGGATATCCAGATCGTCCCAATACTGGGCCTGGCTGATGGTGCGGATGGCCGGGAAATACCAGCCCATGTCATAAGCCAGCTTGGCTTGGGCGACCATTTCCTCGCGACTGAACAGGCGGCTGACGTGATACCACTCGCGGCGCGCATCGACGACCTGCCCGCGTGCGTAAAACTCCAGTGCCCGGCAGATGCCGGCGGTGTTGCGCACCTTCTGCATTACCCGCGGATCCAGCGCCATCGGCTTGTGGTTCAGCTGGTAGGGCACCTGGATGCGATCGGCCGCGAGAAATCCGTAGAAGTCCCGCTCGCGGGCGACCGGCTGGTAAAGTCCGGTCGGTTGCTGGCTCTGCGGCTGGGCCAGTTGCAGGCTGCGTGCCTGCCAGTAACGCCAGCGGTTGCTGGTGGCGAGTTCCTGCGGCATCTGCCGGGTCAGTTGGTAAGCCTCGTCCCAGCGTCCCAGGCGCAACAGCAGGCGGGCTCGCCATTCGGCCACGGTCTTGTCGCGCAGCTCCGGATCGTATTTGGCCATCACCTCGAGGGCTCGACTGTCGAAGCGCTTGGCCAGGGCCAGGCCGATTTCCCGGGCGATCGCCACTTTCTCCTCGTTGGAGAACCGCATGCGCTGGGCGTAGCCATCGAGCAGGGCCAAGGCCTTGTCGGGATCCTGGCGGGCCAGGCGGCGCAGGCCGAGGCCGACCACGTCGCCCATGCGTTCGCTGGCCGGGGCGAAGCGCGAAGTCTGGCTCAGCAGCATCTGTGGCTTCTGCGCCACCTCCACCATCAGCAGACCTTCGCGCTCGAGGCCGGGCGTGCTTTTCGCCAGATGCGTGGCCAGACCGTAGTTGCGTGCGTCGGCAGCCAGGCGCAGACGCTGCCAGCGCTTCTGCTCGCTCAATTGGCCGTCGGCGGCCCAGAGCCCGAACAGCGTGTCGCAGGCTTCGGGTTGCGACTTGCCGACCAGCCAGAGTTTTTCGGCGAGGGCATGACCTTCGCTCTTGCGGCCATGGGCGAGCTGATACTGGCCGTACAGGCAGTCGAGTTCGGTGAAGTTCAGTGCCGGATCGTAGTAGTTGACGAAGGTCCGCCAGTCTCCGCGCTCGGCCAGCCAGCGCAGCCAGCGCAGTTTCATCCAGCCGATCTGCGGCAGATCACCATGCTCGGCGAGGAACTCCTCGATTTCCCCGTCGCTGGCGGTTTTCAAGCGGGCGGTCAGCTCCTCGTAGGCCAGGTGAGGCTCCAGCGGGTAGTCGCGCAGGGCCTGGCGGTTGCGCAGGTAGGGACCGGCATCGCCCTTGGCCAGTGCCTGCTTGGCCTGGTCGTAGAGGATGCGCTGCTCGCCGAGCGAGGCCGCTGCGGCAAGGGGAGTGGCCAGGGGGGTCAGGGACAGGCAGAAAAACAGGCTGAGCAATCGACTGCGCATGACTCTTCTCGGGGAAGGAGTGGCGACGGAATTTCGGCTGGTGGAACTCTTGTCTAGTTTAGCTGTAGCGCCCCATTCATTGACAGCGCACCGAAAAGCCAGACAGGGCTGCGCGCGCGAATGGGCGGAGCGGGGCGTAGTCGGTGCTCGGGCCTGATAGAATGCGCGCCGATTTTCCTCGAGGCCCTGCCCATGACTCTGCTCAAGTTCACCGACGTTTCCCTCGCCTATGGCGCCATGCCGTTGCTCGACAAGGTGTCCTGGCAGATCGCTCGCGGCGAGCGGGTGTGCATCATCGGCCGCAACGGCACCGGCAAGTCCAGCATGCTGCGCCTGGTCAAGGGCGACCAACAGGCCGACGACGGCGAGATCTGGCGCGCACCGGGGCTGAAGATCGGCGAGTTGCCGCAGGAGCTGCCGCGGGCCGACGAGCGCACCGTGTTCGATGTGGTCGCCGAGGGGCTGGCTGGGGTCGGCGAGCTGCTCGCCCAGTATCACCACCTGAGCCAGAACATCCACAGCGACGCCGACCTGGAGAAACTCACCCACGTCCAGCAGGAGCTGGAGGCCAAGGACGGCTGGCGCCTGCAGCAGCTGGTCGACAGCACCCTGAGCCGCCTGCAGCTGCCGGCCGACAAGACCCTCGCCGAACTCTCCGGCGGCTGGCGCCGGCGCGTGCTGCTGGCCCAGGCACTGGTCTCCGAGCCCGATCTGCTGCTGCTCGACGAGCCGACCAACCACCTCGACATCGGTGCCATCGCCTGGCTGGAAGAGGCCCTGAGCGGCTTCAACGGCGCCGTGCTGTTCATCACCCACGACCGTGCCTTCCTGCAGAACCTGGCCACCCGCATCCTCGAGCTGGACCGCGGTCACTTGATCGATTGGAACGGCGACTACGCCAGTTTCCTGGTACACAAGGAGCAGCAGCTGGCCGCCGAGGAGACCGCCAACGCGCTGTTCGACAAGCGCCTGGCCCAGGAGGAGGTGTGGATCCGCCAGGGCATCAAGGCCCGCCGCACCCGTAACGAAGGCCGCGTGCGCGCGCTCAAGGCGATGCGCACCGAGCGCGCCGAGCGCCGCGAGCGGCAGGGTAAGGCGAACTTCCAGGTGGAGGCGGCGGAGAAGTCCGGCAAGCAGGTGATCGTCGCCGAGGACGTGACCTTCGCTTACCCGGGCGAAGCACCGCTGATCCGCGACTTCTCGATGGTCCTGCAGCGCGGCGACCGCATTGGCCTGCTCGGTGCCAACGGCACCGGCAAGACCACCCTGCTCAAGCTGCTGCTCGGCGAATTGCAGCCGACCAGCGGCCGCATCGACATTGGCACCAAGCTGGAGGTGGCCTATTTCGACCAGCTGCGCCACCAGTTGGAGCCGGAAAAGACGGTGATCGACAACATTGCCGAGGGCCGCGAGTTCATCGCCATCAACGGCCAGAACCGCCATGTGCTGAGCTATCTCGGCGATTTCCTGTTCAGTCCGCAGCGCGCGCGCACCCCGGTCAAGGCACTGTCCGGCGGCGAGCGCGCGCGCCTGCTGCTCGCCAAACTGTTCAGCAAGCCGGCCAACCTGCTGGTGCTCGACGAGCCGACCAACGACCTCGACGTGGAGACCCTGGAACTGCTCGAAGAGATCCTGCTGGACTTCCCCGGCACCGTGCTGATGGTCAGCCACGACCGGGCCTTCCTCGACAACGTGGTGACCAGCACCTTGGTGTTCCAGGGCGACGGCCGGGTTCGCGAGTACGTCGGCGGCTATCAGGACTGGCTGCGTCAAGGCGGTTCGCCGCGCCTTCTAGGCGTGGGCGAGCGCCTGGAGCAGGGCGGGACGTCGAAGAAGGAAGCACCGGCTGCCACTGCCATGGCGGAAACTGCCAGCTCGTCGACCGTTTCCAAGAAAAAGCTGAGCTATAAACTGCAGCGCGAGCTGGAGGCGCTTCCCGCCCAGATCGATGCCGTGGAGGCGGAACTGGCCGAGCTGCAGAAGCGCATCGCCGATCCGGCCTTCTACCAGCAGCCGGCAGAGCAGACCAGCGCCGCCCTGGCCCGCCTGGAGGGCCTGCAGCAGGAACTCGACCGCCTGCTGGAGCGCTGGGCGGAGCTGGAGGAGGGCTGACCGGCTCGCCGCAGCTTTTTCCCAGCGACCGGCCGGAAGATACCCATGGCAATCGACTACCGCATCACCCTGGATGACTGGCACGCCTTCAGCTATCGCATCGAGCTGGAGCGCGGCTACGACCATGCGCATGCCCAGGACGCGCCAGGCTGGACGCGTCTGGGCTACCAGCAGTGCAGCAACTGCCCGCTGAACCCGGAGCAGTACAGCCACTGCCCGGCGGCGCTCGACCTGCAGGGGTGATCGAGGATTTCCAGGGCCTGCCGGCGTTCCAGAAGGCGCAGGTCTGGGTACGCACGGCGGAGCGGGAATACCGCAAGCAGGTCAGCCTGGAGGAGGGCGTACGCTCGCTGCTCGGGGTGATCATGGCCACCAGCGCCTGCCCCCGGCTGGCCCGCCTGCGGCCGATGGCGCAGCAGCATCTGCCGTTCGCCAGCCAGCAGGAGTTCGCCCTGCGTGCGGTGTCCCTCTACTTGGCGCGGCAGTACTTCAACTCCCGGGAGCGGCGCCATGCCGACTGGGAGCTGAAGGGCCTGGTGCGTCTGTTCCAGCAGTTGCAGCTGGTCAACCAGGCCTTCTGGCAGCGCATCCATGGCACCTGTGGCAGCGACTCGAACCTCAAGGCCTTCCTGACCTTCTTCTCCATGGCCTCCAGCATGAGCTATTCGCTGGAGACCCAGCTCGCGAAGATCCGTCCGCTGGTGATGAGCGCCGGCGAGGACTGAGACTGCCCCCTCGTCCGCCGGGAAGAGGGGGCGCCGGTCATTCGGGCTTCTTCAGACGCACGGCCAGCACGTCGCAGGGCGCGCCGTGCAGCAGGTCGTTGGCGGTGGAGCCGAGCAGCAGGGCAAGGCCGTGGCGGCCATGGCTGCCGACCACGATCAGATCGCACCCCTTCTCCAGCGCCAGCTGGTGGATCTCCTGGCGCGGCTGGCCGAAGAGGATATGCCGCCGCTCGGGCAGCAGCTCCGGATACTGGCCGGCAAAGGTCGTGACCCGCTCGCGCGCCTGGTCGAGCTGTTGCTGCTGCAGGGTCGACAGGTCCATCGGCACGTCGCCGCCGAAGGCCATGGCCATCGGCTCGACGACGTGCACCAGCGACAGCTCGGCCTGGAAGCGGTTGGCCAGATCGATGGCCTGGCGGATGACCGGATGGCATTCGTCGGTGAGATCGACGGCGGTCATGATGTGTTGGTAAGGCATGGTGGTGTCCTGTGCGGTGAGCCTGCCTCAAGTATGACGCGCCGGTGTGAACAGAGAAGCCTCCGGCGGCACTAACGCGCGATTCCTTGAGCCATGGCAAGGCCGTACCGGGGCCGCGCCTGGCATGGCAGGCTACCGACGGCCGTGCCCATATTATTATGTTTTTTAACTATCAACTGCTGGCTTCCTATAATTTCATGGTCGTTGACGGTGCAAGCGCCCTTTGCTGAAATGCCCCTGCTTAATTGTTAATTCAATTAACTAATTGGGCTTCCGGATAACAAACGATAAGAAAGGAAACGACCATGATGACGCTGGCTTTGCTTGCCGGGCGCCTGCTACGCGCCGCCTTCTGCTCTCTCCGCCTTCCCGGCACGGCCCGACTCCGGGCTGCACCTTCCTCTTTCTCGACACTCAGGTCATAACCCGGCGATTTCGCCTCGCGATAGCGGCGGTCGACGCGGTAATCCCTGATCTTCCCGGGCGCCGGCATGGGCCGGGGCGAGCGGCCGCCTGTCCGAATCCTGCAAAAGGTGATTTCGATGAATACGGTAGGGAAAGAGTCTCGTCGTACTTACACGACCATTGCCTTGTGTTTTGTCGTCGCCCTGCTCGAGGGCATGGACCTGCAATCCGCCGGCATCGCCGCGCCGGGTATGGCCGTCCAGTTCGGCCTGAACTCGACGATGATGGGCGCGGTGTTCAGCGCCGGCATCCTCGGCCTGCTGCCCGGCGCCCTGGGCGGCGGCTGGCTGGCCGACAGTATCGGCCGCAAGCGGGTGCTGATCGGCGCGGTGATGCTGTTCGGGCTGTTTTCCATCGCCACCGCGCTGGTCTGGGACCTCTACAGTCTGCTGGCCGCGCGCTTTCTGACCGGCGTCGGCCTCGGCGCCGCGCTGCCCAACCTGATCGCCCTGTCCTCGGAAGCGGCGGACGCACGTTCCCGCGGCACCGCGGTCAGCTTGATGTACTGCGGCGTGCCGCTGGGTGGGGCGCTGGCGGCGCTGGTCGGCATGGCCGGCTTCGCCAGTGGCTGGAAGGCGGTGTTCTACGTCGGCGGCGTGGCGCCGCTGTTGGTTGCGCCGCTGCTGCTCCTGTGCCTGCCCGAGTCGGCGGCCTTCCGCGCGCAGCAGAATGCCCGGGGCGGCGCGTCCGCGGCGCCGCGCGTCACCCTTTGGCAGGGGCTGTTCCAGGAGGGCGCGGCCATGCCGACTCTGCTGCTGTGGATCAGCTACTTCTTCACCCTGATGGTCGTCTACATGCTGCTCAACTGGCTGCCTTCGCTGCTGGTCGGCCAGGGATTCACCCGTCCCCAGGCCGGCATGGTGCAGATCCTCTTCAACATCGGTGGCGCCACCGGCTCGCTGCTGCTCGGGCTGTTGCTGGATCGCTGGCGTCCGCTGGCGCTGGTGGCGCTGACCTACGCCGGCATCCTCGCCGCCCTGGCCGGTCTGGGCCTATCCACGGCATTCGTCAGCATGCTGCTGGCCGGTTTCGCCGCCGGTTTCTTCGCCGTCGGCGGACAACTGGTGCTCTACGCGCTGGCGCCGCTGTTCTATCCCACCGCGGTGCGCGCCACCGGGGTCGGCGCCGCCGTGGCGGTCGGCCGCCTGGGCTCGATGAGCGGGCCGCTGGTGGCCGGGCAGATGCTGGCGATGGGCACCGGCGCCACCGGCCTGCTGCTGGCTTCGGCGCCCGGCGTGGTGGTGGCCGCGGCGGCGGTGTTCTACCTGCTCGGCCAGCGCCGCGCCGAGGGCGTGACCGCCTGACCAGGATGGCGGGCCGCGAGGGAACGGGTCCGCCGACCCCGCTGTTTCTCCACTGCCGCCACTCCGACCGGAGCGGCACGCTCCGCTCGCGCGGCGGCGATAGATAACAAGAACAACAAAGGTAACCGACATGCTCGACACACGACGGGGCGCGGCCTGCGCCACCGCGCTGCTGCTCGCCCAGGGAACGGCACAGGCGGGCGGCTTCATCGAGGACAGCCAGGGCAGCCTGATGCTGCGCAACTTCTACTTCGACCGCGACTACAAGGGCGAGTCCAACGTCTCCGCGCGTCGCGAATGGGCGCAGGGCTTCATCCTCAATATCAAGTCCGGCTTCACCGAGGGCCCGGTCGGCTTCGGCCTCGACCTGCAGGGCATGCTCGGCGTCCAGCTCGACTCCTCGCGCGACCGGGTCGGCACCGGCCTGCTGCCGGTCCAGCGCGGCAGCGGCGAGGCCGCGGAGGAGTATTCCGAACTGGGCATCACCGGCAAGGTCCGCTATTCGAAGACCGAGCTCAACGTCGGCACCGTGATGCCGCGCCTGCCGATCCTGATCAGCAGCCCGGCCCGGCTGCTCTGGCAGACCTTCAAGGGCGGCCACCTGCGCTCCCAGGACCTCCCCGGCTTGAGTCTGCAGGGCGGCTACCTGAACCGCATGAACCAGCGCGACTCCACCGACTACCAGAAGATCGCCATCGCCGCGCCCAACGGCCGCTTCGACGGCACCGCCGAGTCCGACGAGTTCCTCTTCCTCGGCGGCGACTACGCACTGAACAAGAGCCTGACCCTGAGCTACTACCACGCCCGTCTCGACGAGATCTACCAGCAGCACTACCTGGGTGCCATCCACCAGTTCAAGCTGGGGCCGGGCGAGTTCAAGACCGATTTCCGCTGGTTCCTCAGCGACGAGGAGGGCGACGGCAAGGCCGGCTCGGTGGATAACCAGTACGTCGGGCTGAACCTCGGCTACAAGCTGGGCGGGCACCGGCTGACGCTGGGCGGCGCGCTGTCCAGCGGCGACTCGGCGATGCCCTACATCGCCGGTTCGGAGCCGCACCTGATTTCCGAGTACGCGCTCAGCTCGGAATTCCTCAACGCCGACGAGCACTACTGGAACGTCCGCTACGACTACGACTTCGCCGCGCTGGGCATCCCCGGACTGACCGGCATGGCGCGCTTCATGCGGGGCACCAACGTCGAGCTGCCGGCGCGCCTGGGCGGCGGCGGGCGGAGCGAGAGCGAGCGGGATCTGGAGCTGTCCTACGTGGTGCAGTCCGGGCCCTTGAAGAACCTGGCATTTCGCGTGCGCAACGCGCGCTACCAGAACAGCTTCGCGGCCAACGCGACGATGCGCGACGACAACGAGACGCGGGTCAACGTCGACTACACCTGGAAGCTCTGGTAGGTCCGGGGTCGAAAAATGCAAAAATAATTAATTGACATAACTAATTTTCAGGCGCTAGTTTAGGCCTCACACCAACAACAACTCGAAGGTGAACTGCCATGAACAAGTACGAAGGCCGCTGGAAGACCGTGATCGTGGAGGTCGAGGGCGGCATCGCCTGGGTCACCCTCAACCGCCCGGAAAAGCGCAACGCCATGAGCCCGACGCTCAACCGCGAGATGCGCGACGTGCTGGAGACCCTGGAGCAGGACGCCGAGGCCCGGGTGCTGGTGCTGACCGGCGCCGGCAGCGCCTGGACCGCCGGCATGGACCTCAAGGAGTACTTCCGCGAGGTCGACGCCGGTCCCGAGATCCTCCAGGAGAAGATCCGCCGCGAGGCCTCCGAGTGGCAGTGGAAGCTGCTGCGCATGTACAGCAAGCCGACCGTCGCCATGGTCAACGGCTGGTGCTTCGGCGGCGGCTTCACCCCGCTGGTGGCCTGCGACCTGGCGATCTGCGCCGACGAGGCGACCTTCGGCCTGTCGGAAATCAACTGGGGCATCCCGCCCGGCAATCTGGTCAGCAAGGCGATGGCCGACACCGTCGGCCACCGCCAGTCGCTCTACTACATCATGACCGGCAAGACCTTCGACGGCCGCAAGGCCGCCGAGATGGGCCTGGTCAACCAGAGCGTGCCGCTGGCCCGGCTGCGCGAGACGGTGGTCACCCTCTGCCAGGATCTGCTGGACAAGAACCCGGTGGTGCTGCGCGCGGCGAAGAACGGCTTCAAGCGCTGCCGCGAGCTGACCTGGGAGCAGAACGAGGACTACCTGTACGCCAAGCTCGACCAGTCGCGCCTGCTCGACGAGGAGGGCGGTCGCGAGGAAGGCATGCGCCAGTTCCTCGACGAGAAGAGCATCAAGCCGGGCCTGCAGGCCTACAAGCGCTGATCGCGGCGGGACGGGGAGGGCGCCTGCCGCCCGCCCGTCCGGGTCCTGTGAAGAACAACGACAAGACAAGGATTCCCCCATGTTCGACGTGCCCTTGCTGATCGACGGGCTGGCCAGGCCGGCCGGCGACGGACGCACCTTCGTGCGGCGCAATCCGCTGAGCGGCGAGATCGTTGCGACCGCCGCCGCGGCCACTCCGGAAGACGCCGATGCCGCGGTCGCCGCGGCGCAGCGCGCCTTTCCGGGCTGGGCCGCGCTGGCGCCGAGCGAGCGTCGTGCGCGCCTGGCGAAGGCCGCGGACCTGCTGGAAAGCCGCGCGGCCGAGTTCGTCGGCCTCGCCGGCGAAACCGGCGCGATGGCCAACTGGTACGGCTTCAACGTGCAACTGGCCGCCGCTGTTCTGCGCGAAGCGGCGGCCATGACCACGCAGATCGTCGGCGAGGTCATCCCTTCCGACATCCCCGGCAGCTTCGCCATGGCGCTGCGCCAGCCCTGCGGCGTGGTGCTCGGCATCGCGCCCTGGAACGCGCCGATCATCCTCGCCGCGCGCGCCGTGGCCATGCCGCTGGCCTGCGGCAACACCGTGGTGCTCAAGGCCTCGGAGAACAGTCCTGCTGTGCATCGCCTGCTCGGCCAGGTGCTGCAGGATGCCGGCCTCGGCGACGGGGTGGTCAACGTGCTCAGCAACGCCCTGGAGGATGCCCCGGCCATCGTCGAGCGGCTGATCGCCAACCCGGCGGTACGCCGGGTCAACTTCACCGGCTCGACCCACGTCGGGCGGATCGTCGGCGAACTGGCCGCGCGCCACCTGAAGCCGGCCGTGCTGGAGCTGGGCGGCAAGGCGCCGTTCCTGGTGCTCGACGACGCCGACCTGGACGCCGCGGTGGAGGCGGCGGCCTTCGGCGCCTTCTTCAACCAGGGGCAGATCTGCATGTCCACCGAGCGGCTGATCGTCGACGCCAAGGTGGCCGACGCCTTCGTCGAGAGGTTGGCGCGCAAGGCCGCCTCGCTGCGGGTCGGCGATCCGGCCGACCCGGCGTCACTGCTCGGCTCGCTGATCGACGAGGGCGCCGCCCGGCGCATTCAGGGCCTGGTGGACGACGCCCTGGCCAAGGGCGCGACACTGCTGTGCGGCGGCCGCAGCGAGGGCAGCCTGATGCAGGCGACCCTGCTCGACGGCGTCACCGAGGACATGCGCCTGTACCGCGAGGAATCCTTCGGCCCGCTGGCCGTGGTGCTGCGTGCCGAGGGCGACGAGGCGCTGCTGCGCCTGGCCAACGACTCCGAGTTCGGCCTCTCCGCGGCGGTCTTCAGTCGCGACGTTTCCCGCGCCCTGGCGCTGGCGCAGCGCATCGAGTCGGGGATCTGCCACATCAACGGGCCGACGGTGCAGGACGAGCCGCAGATGCCCTTCGGCGGCGTCAAGTCCAGCGGCTACGGCAGCTTCGGCGCGCGCGCCTCGATCGAGCAGTTCACCCAGCTGCGCTGGGTCACCTTGCAGAACGGGCCGCGCCACTACCCGATCTGAGCAGCATCCCCGGCCGGCGTGCGCCGGAGCGAGCGATCTTCCGCAACAACAAGAACAACACAGGGCCGGCCGATGGCCGGTCCGCATAGGCAGGCGCCTTCGGGCCCCGCGCGTGCGGCGGCGTCCTGCGGGAGGAATGCAATGAACAGCAAGGCTTGCGAGTCCCTTACCCTTTGGCGCAGCCGCGCCTGCGTCCGGTGGCGATCGGCCAGCCGGGCGTCGCCTTCGAGACGGCGAACGGCTGCCTCTACCTGCGTCCCCTGGAAGCCCTGGCGCCCCTGCCGCCGCGCCTGCTCGACCGCCTGCACCACTGGGCGCGGCTGACCCCCGAGCAAACCCTGGTCGCCCGGCGCGGCGACGACGGAGCGTGGCAGCGCCTCAGCTACGCGCAGATGCTGGACAGCGCCCGGACCATCGGCCAGCACCTGCTCGACTACGGGCTGAGCGCCGAGCGGCCGCTCTTGATCCTCTCCGGCAACGGTCTGGATCACCTGAAGCTGGCCACCGCCTGCCTCTACGTGGGCATTCCCTATTGTCCGGTGTCGCCGGCCTATTCCACCCTGTCCCAGGACCTGGCCAAGCTGCGCCACATCGTCGAGCGCCTGCGGCCCGGCCTGGTCTTCGCCTCGGACAGCGCGACCTACGCCCGCGCCATCGACACCGTGATCCCGGCGCAGGTGCCGCTGCTGTTCAGCGAGGGCGCGCTGCCCGGCCGATCCTGCCGCCCCTTCGCCGAGCTGGAGCGGCCGGTCGATGGCGCCGGAGCGGACGCCGCCTTCGCCCGGGTCGGGCCGCAGAGCATCGCCAAGTTCCTCTTCACCTCCGGCTCGACCAAGCTGCCCAAGGCGGTGCCAACCACCCAGCGGATGCTCTGCGCCAACCAGCAGATGCTGCTGCAGACCTTCCCGGTGTTCGCCGAGGAGCCGCCGGTGCTGGTCGACTGGCTGCCCTGGAACCACACCTTCGGCGGCAGCCACAACGTCGGCATCGCCCTCTACAACGGCGGCACCCTCTACATCGACAACGGCAAGCCGACCCCGCAGGGCTTCGCCGAAACCCTGCGCAACCTGCGCGAGATCTCGCCGACCGCCTACCTGACCGTGCCCAAGGGCTGGGAGGAGCTGGCCGGTGCCCTGGAACGGGATGCCGAACTGCGCGAGCGCTTCTTCGCCAAGGTCCGGCTGTTCTTCTTCGCCGGCGCCGGCCTGTCGCACTCGGTGCGCGAGCGGCTGGACCGGGTGGCCGAGGCGCACTGCGGCGAGCGCATCCGCACGGTGGCCGGGCTGGGCATGACCGAGACGGCGCCGTCCTGCACCTTCAGCACCGGGCCGGTGGATTTGCCCGGCTACGTCGGCGTGCCGGCGCCGGGCTGCGAGCTGAAGCTCGCGCCGGTGGACGGCAAGCTGGAGGCGCGCTTTCGCGGCCCGCACGTGATGGCCGGCTACTGGCGCGAGCCCGAGCTCAGCGCCGAGGCCTTCGACGAGGAGGGCTACTACCGTTCCGGCGATGCCCTCAAGCTGGTCGACCCCGAGCGTCCCGAGCTGGGCCTGCTGTTCGACGGGCGCATCGCCGAGGACTTCAAGCTGTCCTCCGGGGGCTTCGTCAGCGTCGGGCCGCTGCGCGCCCGCATCATCCTAGCCGGCGCGCCCTATATCCAGGACGTGGTGGTGACCGGGCCGAACCGGCCCGAGCTGGCCCTGCTGATCTTCCCGCGGCTGCCCGAGTGCCGGGCCCTGGCCGGCCTGCCGGAGTCGGCGCCGGCCGCCGAGGTGCTGGCGGCGCCGGCGGTGCGTGGCTGGCTGCAGGGGCTGCTGGACGCGCTCAACCGCACCGCGACCGGCAACGCCAGCCGCCTGGCCTGGGCCTGCCTGCTCGCCGAGCCGCCGTGCATCGACCGCGGCGAGGTGACCGACAAGGGCTCGATCAACCAGCGTGCGGTGCTGCAGTTCCGCGAGGCGCAGATCGACGCCCTCTACGCCGGCGAGGATGCCGGGCGGGTGCTCGCATGAGTCGCGCGGCCGGGCTGTATTCGGCCCTCGACGAGGTCTGCCTGGTCGATGCCCTGCGCACCCCCTGGGTCGATCTGGGCGGCGCGCTGGCGCAGGTCTCGCCCATCGACCTGGGGATAGCCGTCGCCCGCGGGCTGTTCGCGCGCAGCGGCATCGATGCGGCGGCGGTGGACTCGGTGATCGCCGGCTCGATGGCCCAGGCCAGCTTCGACGCCTATTTTCTGCCGCGCCATATCGGCCTCTACAGCGGCGTGCCGCAGGCAGTGCCGGCGCTGGCGGTGCAGCGTATCTGCGGCACCGGCTTCGAGATCCTCCGCCAGGCCGGCGAGCAGATCGCCCGCGGCAGCGCCGCGCTGGCGCTGTGCGTGGCCAGCGAGTCGATGTCGCGCAACCCGATCGCCGCCTACACCCATCGCGACGGCTTCCGCCTCGGCGCGCCGGTGGCGTTCAAGGACTTCCTCTGGGAGGCGCTGTTCGATCCGGCCGCCGGTATCGACATGCTGCAGACCGCGGAAAACCTCGCGCGCCTCTATGGACTCGACCGGGAGACGGTCGACCGCTTCGCTGCGCAGAGCTTCGCGCGCGCCCTGGCCGCGCAGGAGGCCGGCTGGTTCGCCGGCGAGATCCTGCCGCTCGAGCGCGCCCGCTTCGCCCTGGCCGGTGGCCGAGAGCGCACCCTCGAACTGCCGCGCGGCGTCGAGCGCGTCGAACGCGACAGCCATGTGCGCGCCTCCTCGTTCGAGGCCCTGCAGGCGCTGCGCCCGGTGCATGCCGGCGGCGTGCAGACCGCCGGCAACAGCTGCGCGGTGGTGGACGGTGCCGCCGCCGTGCTGGTCGGCGCCTGCCGCGACTTCCCCGACGCCCGGCCGCTGGCCTGGCTGCGCGCGGCCAGCGCCTGCGGGGTGCCGCCCGAATTGATGGGTATCGGCCCGGTGGCGGCGATCCGCCTGCTGCTTGCACGCAGCGCCCTGACGCCGGCGGACATCGGCCGCTTCGAGATCAACGAGGCCCAGGGCGCGCAGCTGCTCGCCGTGCAGTGCGAGCTGGAGATCGACGCGGAGCGGCTGAACGTCCACGGCGGGGCCATCGCCCTCGGCCATCCGCTGGCCGCCACCGGCCTGCGCCTGACCCTGACCCTGGCGCGCCAGCTGCGTGCCGCCAACCGGCGCTACGGCGTGGCCGCG
Source organism: Azotobacter tropicalis (assembly GCF_059739045.1). NCBI lineage: Bacteria > Pseudomonadati > Pseudomonadota > Gammaproteobacteria > Pseudomonadales > Pseudomonadaceae > Azotobacter > Azotobacter tropicalis. The sequence continues at coordinate 1,522,516 of NZ_AP046059.1, read as the reverse complement.
GCCTGCATCGGCGGCGGCCAGGGCATGGCCGTGCTGATCGAGAACCCCGACTACCGGGGCTGAGCATTCACTGGAGGATTTGCCATGTGGCACTACCAAGCCCCGCTGCGCGACATGCGCTTCGTCATCGAGGAATGGCTGGCGGCGCCGGCCGACTGGCGGCGCATGCCGGCCTTCGAGCATCTGGACGGCGAACTGGCCGCCCAGGTGGTCGAGGAGGCGGGGCGCTTCGCCAGCGGCGTGCTGGCACCCCTGAACGCGCCCGGCGACCGCCAGGGCTGCCGCTTCGACAACGGCCGGGTGACCACCCGGACGGTTTTCCCGCCGCCTACCGGGCCTTCGTCGACGGCGGCTGGGCGGCGCTGGCCTGCGCCGCGGAGGACGGCGGCCAGGGCCTGCCGCAGCTGCTCAACGCCGCGCTGCTGGAGATGATCTATTCGACCAACCATGCCTGGGCGATGTACCCCGGCATCGCCCACGGCGCCTACGAATGCCTGCGCGCCCACGGCACGCCCGAGCTGCGCGAGCGCTACCTGGCGGCCATCGTCAGCGGCGAGATCCTGCCGACCATGTGCCTGACCGAGCCGCAGGCCGGCAGCGACGTGGGTCTGCTGCGCAGCCGCGCCGAACCGGCCGCGGACGGCGGCTACCGGATCAGCGGCGGCAAGCTGTTCGCCTCCGGCGGCGAGCACGACCTGACCGCGAACATCCTCCATCTGGTGCTCGCCCGCCTGCCCGACGCGCCGCCCGGCAGCCGCGGCATCTCGCTGTTCCTGGTGCCCAAGCTGTTGCCCGACGGCCGCCACAACGCGGTGCGCTGCGACGGCATCGAGCACAAGCTGGGCATCCGCGGCAGCGCCACCTGCACCCTGAGTTTCGAGCAGGCCGAGGGCTGGCTGCTCGGCGAACCGCACAAGGGCCTGGCGGCGATGTTCGTGATGATGAACTCGGCGCGCCTGCACGTCGGCCTGCAGGGCCTCGGGCATGCCGAGGCGGCCTGGCAGAGCGCCGCGGCCTATGCCGCCGAGCGCCGCCAGATGCGCGCCGTGCGCCGCCCGGAAGGCCGCGCCGAGGCGCCGGCCGATCCGATCCACTACCACCCGACGATGCGCCGCACCCTGCTCGAACTGCGCACGCTCACCGAGGGCATGCGCGCCCTCGGCTACTGGACCGCGCACCTGCTCGATGAGGCCGAGCAGGGCGCCGACCCGGCGCGGTGCGCCCAGGCGCTGGGCCGGGCCATGCTGCTGACCCCGCTGGTCAAGGCCTTCTTCACCGAGCAGGGCTTCCGCCTGGCCAGCGCGGCGCTGCAGGTGTTCGGCGGCTACGGCTACGTGCAGGAGTACGCCATCGAACAGACCCTGCGCGACAGCCGCATCGCCATGATCTACGAGGGCAGCAACGAGATTCAGGCCAACGACCTGCTGCTGCGCAAGGTGCTGGGCGACGGCGGCGCCGTGCTGCGCGACCTGCTGGAGGACTTCCGCGCCGAGGCGGAGATCGCGGCGGCCAGCCCGGAGTGCGGCGCCTTCGCTACCGCCCTGGGGCAGTACTGCGACCGCCTGACCACCGCCGCCGAAGGGCTGGCCGCCGCCGCGGCGCAGGACCCGGAGCGGCCCTACCGGGCGGCGGGCGACTTCCTGCGCCTGCTCGGCCTGGTCGCCCTGGCCTTCGCCTGGACGCGCAGCGCGCGCCTGGCCGCCGGGCGCGCGGACGATCCCTTCCATGCCGGCAAGCTGGAGTCGGCGGCCTTCTTCTTCGCCTACCTGCTGCCGGAGGCGGACCACCGTCTGGCGCTGATCGAGGCCAGCCGCCAGCCGCTGCCGTTCCTCCCCGAATGACCGAACAAGGAAAACCCCGATGAAGATCCTGACCGCCCTCAAGCGCGTGGTGGACTACAACGTCAAGGTCCGCGTCAAGGCCGATGGCTCCGGCGTCGACCTGGCCAACGTCAAGATGTCGATGAACCCCTTCTGCGAGATCGCCGTGGAAGAAGCGGTGCGCCTCAAAGAGCGCGGCATCGCCACCGAGATCGTCGCCGTGTCCGTCGGCCCGGCCCAGGCCCAGGAGCAGCTGCGCACCGCCCTGGCCCTCGGCGCCGACCGCGCGATCCTGATCGAGACCGACGAGGAACTCGGCTCGCTGGCCGTGGCCAAGCTGCTCAAGGCGGTGGTCGACAAGGAACAGCCGCAGCTGGTCATCACCGGCAAGCAGGCCATCGACAGCGACAACAACCAGACCGGGCAGATGCTCGCCGCGCTGACCGGCTACGCCCAGGGCACCTTCGCCTCGAAGGTCGAACTTGCCGGCGACAAGGCCATGGTCACCCGCGAGATCGACGGCGGCCTGCAGACCCTGGAGCTGGCCTTGCCGGCCATCGTCACCACCGACCTGCGCCTCAACGAGCCACGCTACGCTTCCTTGCCGAACATCATGAAGGCCAAGAAGAAGCCGCTGGAGACCGTCACGCCGGCGGACCTGGGCGTGTCGGTCGCCTCGACGCTGAAGACCCTCAAGGTCGAGGCCCCGGCCGAGCGCCAGGCCGGCATCAAGGTGGGCTCGGTGGCCGAGCTGGTGGAGAAGCTGAAGAACGAGGCGAAGGTGATCTGAACATGGCAATCCTGGTAATCGCTGAACACGACAACGCGGTCCTGGCGGCCGCGACCCTGAACACCGTCGCGGCTGCGCAGCAGATCGGCGGGGAGATCCATGTGCTGGTGGCCGGCAGCGGCTGCAGCGCGGTGGCCGAGGCCGCCGCGAAGATCGCCGGAGTGGCCAAGGTGCTGGTCGCCGACGATACGGCCTACGCCCACCGGCTGGCCGAGAACGTCGCGCCGCTGGTCGCCGGCCTGGCCAGGGGTTACAGCCATGTGCTGGCGCCGGCCTCGAGCAACGGCAAGAACTACCTGCCGCGCGTGGCCGCGCTGCTCGACGTCGACCAGCTCTCCGAGATCGTCGCGGTGGAGAGCGCCGACACCTTCAAGCGGCCGATCTACGCCGGCAACGCCATCGCCACCGTGCAGTCCAGCGCACCGATCAAGGTGATCAGCGTGCGCGCCACCGCCTTCGACGCGGCGGCGGGCGAGGGCGGCAGCGCGGCCATCGAGGCGCTGGCCGGCACGGGCGAGGCGGGCACCTCGCGCTTCGTCGACGAGGCGCTGGCCAAGTCCGACCGTCCGGAGCTGACCTCGGCCAGGGTGGTGATCTCCGGCGGGCGCGGGATGCAGAGCGGGGAGAACTTCCAGCTGCTGTACGCGCTGGCGGACAAGCTGGGCGCGGCGGTGGGCGCTTCCCGCGCCGCGGTGGATGCGGGCTTTGCGCCCAACGACCTGCAGGTCGGGCAGACCGGCAAGATCGTCGCGCCGGACCTGTACGTCGCGGTGGGGATCAGCGGGGCGATCCAGCACCTGGCGGGGATGAAGGACTCGAAGGTGATCGTGGCGATCAACAAGGACGCCGAGGCGCCGATCTTCCAGGTGGCCGACTACGGGCTGGTGGCGGATCTGTTCGAGGCCGTGCCGGAGCTGGCAAAGCAGCTCTGAGCGCTCTCTGGCCGGCCCCGAAGCCCGCTCACCGAGCGGGCTTCTTGCAAGGGGGCCGGCATGCTTGCCGGATCACGCCGCGTTGCAGTCAATCCGCTCTACGAGAAATCCTCCACCGATAATGGCTGCAAGCGGCCAGCAGATGGTCGCCGCACCATTCCCCGCCGCTTTCCGGAGAATCGGCGGGGCCTCGCCGTTGATAATTTCGTCGCGATTCATCGAATATTCCAACGGCAGGCCTGTCGATCCAAGAGAGGGACGACGGATGACGGCGTCTGGCTCCGAGTGGAGAATACCTACCCGCATGGTCGACGGCTTTTTCCTCCTGATGGCGAGCAATCCATGACGGCGATGAACCCGATGAATACCTGGAGCAGACGGATGCTCTGCTGCGTCCTGGCCGGCCTGCTGGCGGCCTGCGCGTCGACGGGGCCGGAGCGAGGCCGCCAGGCCGAGCGCCCGAAGCAGGTCCTCTCCCTGGCGCCGTGGGAGGCCGAGATGCTGCCGGTGGTTTCCTGGCGCCTGTCGCCCGGCCCGGTCGAGAGCCGTGCGATCGATATTCCCGGCCTGCGGCCGGTGTTCCTGATCGGCGACGACAGTCTGTCCAGGAGCTGGCTGAAGCTGTGGCGGGACAAGCTGCGGCGGCTGAACGCGCTCGGTCTGGTGGTGAACGTCGCTTCGCCCCAGGGGTTACTGGAGTTGCGCCAGCTGGCGGAGGGGCTGCGGCTGATCCCGGTGACCGGCGACGATCTGGCGGCCCTGCTGGAGTTTTCCCACTACCCGGTGCTGGTCACCTCCACCTTCCTCGAACAATGACCGTCGTCCGCGCCGCCCTGGCCGGCTGAGCGGCGAGCCGCCCCGCCCGACAGGGAACTGTCCCTGCGGGGCGGGGCGGCTTTTTCGCTGCGCCGGACTCAGGCGACCTCTTCGTAGGGCAGGCCGACGTAGTTCTCGGCGATGGTCACGCGGCCGGCGTCGGAGTTGAGGAAGTACTCGCGGTCGGCCAGCTGCATGCGCTTGTCGAAGGCGTCGCTGCCGGCGAAGTCGTGCAGCAGGTTGGTCATGAACCAACTGAAGCGCTCGCCTTTCCAGACCCGGCGCAGGGCCAGCTCGGAATACTTTTCCAAAAGGTCGGTGCGGCCCTCCCGGTAGACCTTGTCCAGGATGCGGAACAGGTAGCAGACGTCGCTGCCGGCCAGGTTCAGGCCCTTGGCGCCGGTCGGCGGGACGATGTGCGCCGCATCGCCGACCAGGAACAGCCGGCCGTACTGCATGGGTTCGACCACGTAGCTGCGCAGCGGGGCGATGCTCTTCTCCAGCGACGGCCCGGTGACCAACCTGGTCGCCACGTCGCCCGGCAGACGGCGCTTGAGCTCGTTCCAGAAGCGCTCGTCGGACCAGTCCTCGACCTTCTCGCTCAGCGGCACCTGCAGGTAGTAGCGGCTGCGCGTCGTCGAGCGCTGGCTGCAGAGCACGAAGCCCTGCTCGGTGTGCGCGTAGATCAGCTCCTCGTGGACCGGCGGCGTGTCGGACAGCAGGCCGAGCCAGCCGAACGGATAGACGCGCTCGTAGTGCGACAGCACCTCGGCCGGAATGGTCTTGCGCGACACGCCGTGGAAGCCGTCGCAGCCGGCGATGTAGTCGCAGTCGATGCGCTGGGTCTGGCCGTCCTTCTCGTAGGTGACGTAGGGCGTCTCGTCCTTGAGGCCGAACAGCTGCACGTTCTCGGCCTCGTAGACGATCGGCGCGCCGCTGGCCCGGCGCGCGTCCATCAGGTCGCGGGTGACCTCGGTCTGGCCGTAGACCATCACCGTCTTGCCGCCGGACAGCGCCTTGAGGTCCAGGCGGATGCGCCGGCCCGAGCAGACCAGCTCGATGCCCTCGTGGACCAGGCCTTCGCGGTCCATGCGCTCGGCCACGCCGGCCTCGCGCAGCAGGTCGACCACGCCCTGCTCGAGCACGCCGGCGCGGATGCGGCCGAGCACGTAGTCGGGGGTTTGACGCTCGAGGATCACGTTGTCGATGCCGGCCTTGTGCAGCAGCTGGCCGAGGAGCAGGCCGGACGGACCGGCGCCGATGATTGCCACTTGAGTTTTCATTTTTATTGTCTCTCTGGTTGGGGCCGGCCCGCCTGCGCAGGGCCGGTTTTCGCTGAAGGCCTCTGCATTTTTGTTCAATGGATTCGCCAAAATAAGGTGATTTAGGCAGTATTAATGGTACTTTCGGATGATTCGTTCGATTGTCGAACCAAAGGAGCTCCCCCATGAGGCCGATCGTGCCCGCCATTCCGGTGTTCAAGCTGTACGGGGAGCAACTGGCCTGGCCGACGCCGGACCTGCTGCACTGCGAGTCGATCGCGCAGCGCAGCAGCCTGCACCACTGGGAGATCAAGCCGCACCGCCACGCCGACCTGTTCCAGCTGCTCTACGTCCAGGCGGGCGAGGCGCTGGCCGAGGTGGAGAACCAGCGCCTGCGCCTGGCCGAGGCGGCGATCCAGGTGGTGCCGCCGCTCTGCGTGCACGGCTTCCGCTTCTCCGAGGACATCCAGGGCTACGTGCTGACCCTGGCCGCGCCGCTGGTGGCGCATCTGGAGGAGCTTCTGGGGCACAACCTGGGCGTTCAGGGCGGGTTCGCCTGCCACCCGGTCGGTACGGATCGCGCCTGGCTGGATCTGCTGTTCGAGACGCTCTTTCGCGAGTACCGGGGGCACGAGCCGGGGCGCGAGCTGCAGCTGCAGTCGCTGGTCAACCTGCTGATGGTCTGGCTCGGCCGCCGCGAACGCCAGCATGCCGCCCCGCTCGACGCCAGCGAGCGCAGCCGCCAGTACCTGACGCGCTTCATGCGGCTGGTCGAGCAGCACTACCGCGAGCACCTGCCGGTGGACGAGTTCGCGCATCGCGTCGGGCTGTCCGGCGTCCACCTGAACAGCCTGTGCCGCCAGCTGGTCGGGCAGAGCGCCCTGCAGGTGATCCACCAGCGCCTGCTGCTGGAGGCCAAGCGCAACCTGATCTACACCACCATGACCGTCAACGAGCTGTCCGATGCGCTCGGCTTCAACGATCCGGCGTACTTCTCGCGGTTCTTCCGCCGCCTCGCCGGGCAATCGCCGAAGGCCTTCCGCCAGGGGGCGGCGGCCGGCGGTACGTCGCTGCCGGAGCGGGACGAGGAAGGGTGAGGAGGGCAGGACGCGCGGCGCTTGCAGGCCGCGCCGGGCCGATTCAGCGGTAGATCTTGTGCAGCAGCCCGATCAGTTGCTGGCGCTCCTCGGCGCTGAGCGCGGCGGTGGCATCCAGGTCGCTCTGCGCGGCCACTTCGCGCAACTCCCTGAGCAGCGTCTCGCCGGCCTTGCTGAGGAAGATGCCGTAGGAGCGCTTGTCCGGCTTGCAGCGCACCCGCACCGCCAGCCCGCGGCTTTCCAGCTTGTTCAACAGGACCACCGCCTGCGGCGGCTCGATGGCCAGCGCGCGGGCTAGGTCGGCCTGCATCAGGCCGGGGTTCTGCTGGATGATCGCCAGCGCGGTGAACTGCGCCGGCCGCAGGTCGAAGACGCCGAGGCGGCTGACCAGATGCTGGAAGACCTTGAGCTGGGCGCGGCGCAGGGCATAGCCGATCAGCTCGTCGAGGGAGGCGTCCAGCGGACCGTCAGCGGGCTGGGCGGCGGCCTGCGGATCGGCGGCCGGGGTGGGGCTGGACTTGCTGGGCATGGGGCTGTGCGCTTCCGATTAGTTAATCTGCATAAAAATTCTGCAATGCCCGCCGGAAACTATCCAGAGGCAATCTTTCATGCGTGCCATCCCTTGCCTAAAGGGACGGGCGGGTGCTGAATGCAGGCATGGCCCGTCGTTGCGGCGTTCTCGTCGGAGGAATGTCCGATGGCCGGCCCCGGGGCCGCGCAACTATCCTGAAACCAGCGCCGGGCAACGCTGCCCGCAAGCGATCCGGCTGCGGCGGCTTGTACGATGCGCGTCGGCCGTCGCGGTCTGTGCAGCTTCTACTTGGAGAATCAGTCGATGATCTATAAAGGGAAAGCCATCCGGGTCCAGGCCCTGGGGGATGGCATCGTCGAGATGCAGTTCGACCTCGAGGGCGACTCCGTCAACAAATTCAACCGCCTCACCCTGAACGAGTTCCGCCAGGCGGTGGACGCGCTGCGGGCGGAGGCCTCGCTCAAGGGCGTGCTGGTCACCAGCGCCAAGAGCATGTTCATCGTCGGCGCCGACATCACCGAATTCCTCGGGCTGTTCCGCGCGCCCGAGGAGGAGCTGCGCGGCTGGTGCCTGGAGATCAACCGGATCTTCTCGGACTTCGAGGACCTGCCGGTGCCGACCGTGGTCGCGATCAACGGCATGGCCCTCGGCGGCGGCTTCGAGATGTGCCTGGCCTGTGACTTCCGGGTGATGGCCGAGTCGGCCAGGGTCGGCCTGCCGGAGGTCAAGCTGGGGATCCACCCGGGCTTCGGCGGCACCGTGCGCCTGCCGCGGCTGATCGGCAGCGACAACGCCATCGAGTGGATCGCCGCCGGCAAGGAAAACGGCGCCGCCGAGGCGCTGAAGGTCGGTGCGGTGGATGCCGTGGTCGCCGACGACAGGCTGCGCGAGGCAGCCCTCGATCTGGTGAAGCGGGCGGCTGCCGGCGAACTGGATTTCCAGAGCCGCCGCCAGCCGAAGCTGGAGCCGCTCAAGCTCGGCAACATCGAGCAGATGATGGCCTTCGAGAGCGCCAAGGCCTACGTGGCCGCCCAGGCCGGCCCGCATTACCCGGCGCCCCTGGCCGCGGTGAAGACCATCCAGAAGGCCGCCAACTCCGCGCGCGAGGCGGCGCTGGAGATCGAGGTGGGCGGCTTCGTCAAGCTGGCCGCCACCACGGTGGCGCAGAGTTTGGTCGGGCTGTTCCTCAACGAGCAGGAGCTCAAGCGCAGGGCCAGGAAGTACGACAAGGATGCCCGCGAGGTGAAGCTGGCGGCGGTGCTCGGCGCCGGCATTATGGGCGGCGGCATCGCCTACCAGTCGGCGCTCAAGGGCACGCCGATCCTGCTGAAGGACATCCGCGAGGAGTCGATCCGCCAGGGCCTGGCCGAAGCCGACAAGCAGCTCGCCAAGCGGGTCGAGAAGGGCCGCCTGACCGTGCAGCAGATGGCCGAGGTGCTCAACGGCATCCGCCCGACCCTGTCCTACGGCGATTTCCGCCAGGTCGACCTGGTGGTCGAGGCGGTGGTCGAGAAGCTCGAGGTCAAGCAGGCGGTGCTCGCCGAGGTCGAGGCCCAGGTGCCCGAGGACTCGGTGCTCACCTCCAACACCTCGACCATCTCCATCAGCCGGCTGGCCGAGTCGCTCAAGCACCCGCAGCGCTTCTGCGGCATGCACTTCTTCAACCCGGTGCCGCTGATGCCGCTGGTCGAGGTCATCCGTGGCCGGCAGACCGGCGAGCAGACCATCGCCACCACCGTCGCCTACGCGCGCAAGATGGGCAAGACCCCGATCGTGGTCAACGACTGCCCGGGCTTTCTGGTCAACCGCGTGCTCTTCCCGTACCTCTCCGGCTTCACCCGGCTGCTGGCCTCCGGCATCGACTTCCAGCGCATCGATCGGGTGATGGAGGCGTTCGGCTGGCCGATGGGGCCGGCCTACCTGCTCGACGTGGTCGGCATCGACACGGCGGTGCACGCGCGCAACGTGCTCGCCGAGGGCTATCCCGAGCGCATGAAGGAGGCGGGCGACACCGCCATCGACGTGCTGCTGCGCGCCGGGCGTCTGGGGCAGAAGAGCGGCGCCGGCTTCTACGCCTACGAGCGCGACGGCAGTCCCAAGCCGAAGAAGCTCGAGGACCCGCAGGTGGCCGAGCTGCTCCGCCCGCTGGTGCGCGAGACGCGCGAGCTGGACGACGAGGAGATCGTCAACCGGCTGATGCTGCCGCTGTGCCTGGAGACGGTGCGCTGCCTGGAGGAGGGCATCGTCGAGTCGGCCGCCGAGGCGGACATGGGCCTGATCTACGGCATCGGCTTCCCGCCCTTCCGCGGCGGTGCGCTGCGCTACATCGACGCCCTGGGCGTCGCCCGCTTCGTCGAGCTGGCCGACCGTCACGCCGACCTGGGGCCGCTGTACCAACCGACCGAAAAACTGCGCGACATGGCCCGCCAGGGCCGGACGTTCTTTGCCTGAGGGGCCGAGTCATGAGTCTGAATCCGAAAGACGCCGTCATCGTCGACTTCGCCCGTACCCCGATGGGCCGCTCCAAGGGCGGCATGCACCGCCATACCCGCGCCGAGAACCTCTCGGCGCACCTCATCACCCAGTTGCTCGAGCGCAATCCGCAGATCGATCCGGCGGAGGTCGAGGACGTGATCTGGGGCTGCGTCAACCAGACCTTGGAGCAGGGCTGGAACATCGCGCGCATGGCTTCCCTGCTGACGCCGATCCCGCACAGCAGCGGCGCGCAGACCGTCAACCGCCTGTGCGGCTCCTCGATGAGCGCGTTGCACACCGCGGTGCAGGCGATCCAGACCGGCAACGGCGAGCTGTTCGTGGTCGGTGGCGTCGAACACATGGGGCATCTGCCGATGACCCACGGGGTCGATCCGAACCCGAAGCTGTCCCTGCAGGTGGCCAAGGCCGCCGGGATGATGGGGCTGACCGCCGAAATGCTGGCGATGATGCACGGCGTGAGCCGCGAGCAGCAGGACGCCTTCGCCCTGCGCTCGCACCAGCGGGCGCACCGCGCCACGCTCGAGGGCCATTTCGCCGAGGAGATCGTGCCCACCGAGGGTCACGACGAGCACGGCCTGCTGCGGGTCTTCGAGCAGGACGAGACGATCCGTCCGGACACCACCCTGGAGGGGCTGGCCAAGCTCAAGCCGGTGTTCAACCCGAAGAACGGCACCGTCACCGCCGGCAGCTCCTCGCAGATCACCGACGGCGCGTCCTGCATGATCGTCATGTCCGGCCAGCGTGCCCGCGACCTGGGGCTCCAGCCGCTGGCCGTGGTGCGCGCCATGGCGGTGGTCGGCGTCGATCCGTCGATCATGGGCTACGGTCCGGTGCCGGCCACCCAGAAGGCGCTGGCGCGGGCCGGTCTGTCGATGGCCGACATCGATTTCGTCGAGCTCAACGAGGCCTTCGCCGCCCAGGCCATCCCGGTGCTCAAGGACCTCAAGCTGCTCGACGTGCTGGACGACAAGGTCAACCTGCACGGCGGCGCCATCGCCCTGGGCCATCCCTTCGGCTGTTCGGGGGTGAGGATTTCCGGCACCCTGCTGAACATCATGCGCCAGCAGGGCGGTACCCTGGGCCTGGCGACCATGTGCATCGGCCTCGGCCAGGGCATCGCCACCGTCTTCGAGCGGGTCTGAGGCTCTCGTCGTAGCCCGGCGGGGGTAGGGTCTGTGCCCTGCTCCCGCTTTCCCGCGTCTCTTGGAGCCATCCACCACCTGGAGGACGCCATGACCGTGCAACCCGGTCTCTACCGGCATTACAAGGGCGCCGAATACCGCGTGCTCGGCGTGGTCCGACATTCCGAAACCGAGGAGGAGCTGGTGCTCTACCAGGCCTTGTACGGCGATTTCGGGCTCTGGGTCCGGCCGCTGGCGATGTTCGCCGAAAGCGTCGAAGTTGACGGTCACCGGATGCCGCGCTTTGCTTTGATTCGAGCGGAAACGTCGGCTTTTCCGGCCATGTAGGCCACAAGTACGGGCGTGCCGCCCTTGACCGCGCGTCGGCGGCCACTATATATAGCGCCGAGCTGGAGCCTTGCGGTCGGTTGTGTGAATCACTTTCGGCGTTCGAGGCCCCGATACTGCGTTGCCGCCCCTCGCCATAGCCCGGCTATGACCCGTCACAGCGCCTTGTCTCGGAATCTCCCTCGGTCGAACTTGCGTTCAGGCACCGGCTCGGCGGGCCGATAGACGCTCCCCGCTTTCATCTCTCGAATTAGGAACACTCCGATCCATGGGTAAATCGCTGGTCATCGTGGAATCCCCGGCCAAGGCCAAGACCATCAACAAGTACCTGGGCAGCCAGTACGTGGTGAAGTCGAGCATCGGCCATATCCGTGACCTGCCCACCAGCGGCTCGGCCAGTACCGCCAAAGAGCCGGCCAAGCGTGGCAAGGGCACGGCCGAGGCGCCGGCGCTGTCGCCCAAGGAGAAGGCCAAGCGCCAGCTGTTCGCGCGCATGGGGGTCGATCCCGAGCACGGCTGGAAGGCCCATTACGAAATCCTGCCGGGCAAGGAGAAGGTGGTCGACGAGCTGCGCCGCCTGGCCCAGGAAGCCGACACCATCTATCTGGCCACCGACTTGGACCGCGAAGGGGAGGCCATTGCCTGGCACCTGCGCGAATCCATCGGCGGCGACGAGGAGCGCTACAAGCGCGTGGTGTTCAACGAGATCACCAAGAAGGCCATCCAGGAGGCCTTCGCCCAGCCGGGCGAACTGGACATCAACCGGGTCAACGCCCAGCAGGCACGGCGCTTTCTCGACCGGGTGGTCGGCTACATGGTTTCGCCGCTGCTCTGGCAGAAGATCGCCCGCGGCCTGTCCGCCGGCCGCGTGCAGTCGGTGGCGGTGAAGCTGATCGTCGAGCGCGAGCGGGAGATCCGCGCCTTCATTCCGGAGGAGTTCTGGGAGGTCCATGCCGATCTGGGCACTGCCCGTGGCGACATGGTGCGCTTCGAGGTGGCTCGCGAGAACGGGGAAACCTTCCGCCCGCTCAACGAGGCCCAGGCCATGGCCGCGCTGGAGAAGCTCAAGGCCTCCAGCTACCGGGTGGTCAAGCGCGAGGACAAGCCGACCCGCAGCAAGCCCTCGGCGCCCTTCATCACCTCGACCCTGCAGCAGGCGGCGAGCAACCGCCTGGGCTTCTCGGTGAAGAAGACCATGATGATGGCTCAGCGCCTGTACGAGGCCGGCTACATCACCTACATGCGCACCGACTCGACCAACCTCTCGGCCGATGCCCTGGAAATGGCGCGCGGTTTCATCGAGGGCGAGTTCGGCGCGAAGTACCTGCCGGCCCAGCCCAACCTCTACACCAGCAAGGAGGGCGCCCAGGAGGCCCACGAGGCGATCCGCCCCTCCGACGTCAATCTGCAGCCGACCCAGCTGTCCGGCATGGAGCGCGACGCCGAGCGGCTCTACGAGCTGATCTGGCGCCAGTTCGTCGCCTGCCAGATGCCGCCGGCCGAATACCTGTCGACCAGCGTCAGCGTCCAGGCCGGCGGCTTCGAGCTGCGCGCCAAGGGCCGCATCCTCAAGTTCGACGGCTACACCCGCGTGCTGCCGCAGCTGGCCAAGCCCGGCGAGGACGACGTGCTGCCGGACATGGCCGAGGGCGAGAACCTCGAGCTGCTCGCGCTTGATCCCAGCCAGCACTTCACCAAGCCGCCGGCACGCTACAGCGAGGCCAGCCTGGTCAAGGAGATGGAGAAGCGCGGGATCGGTCGGCCCTCCACCTACGCGGCGATCATCTCCACCATCCAGGAGCGCGGCTACGTGACCCTGCAGAACCGTCGCTTCCACTCCGAGAAGATGGGCGACATCGTCACCGAGCGCCTCGCCGAGAGCTTCGCCAACCTGATGGACTACGGCTTCACCGCCGGCATGGAGGAGCGCCTGGACGACGTGGCCCAGGGCGAGCGCGACTGGAAGCACCTGCTCGACGAGTTCTACGGCGATTTCCGCAAGAAACTCGAGGTCGCCGAGTCCAGCGAGGCGGGCATGCGCGCCAACCAGCCGACCCTGACCGACATTCCCTGCCGCGAATGCGGCCGGCCGATGATGATCCGTACCGCCTCGACCGGCGTGTTCCTCGGCTGCTCGGGCTACAGCCTGCCGCCCAAGGAGCGCTGCAAGTCGACCATCAACCTGGTCCCGGGCGACGAGATCGCCGCGGACGACGAGGGCGAGTCCGAGTCGCTGCTGCTGCGCCACAAGCGCCGCTGCCCGAAATGCGGCACGGCGATGGACGCCTATCTGCTCGACGAGCAGCACAAACTGCACATCTGCGGCAACAACCCGGACTGCTCCGGCTACGAGATCGAGGAGGGCCAGTACCGGATCAAGGGCTACGAAGGGCCGAGCCTCGAATGCGACAAGTGCGGCAGCCAGATGCAGCTCAAGACCGGTCGCTTCGGCAAGTTCTTCGGCTGTACCAACGCCGCCTGCAAGAACACCCGCAAGTTGCTGAAGAGCGGCGAGCCGGCGCCGCCGAAGATGGATGCGGTGAAGATGCCGGAGCTGCGTTGCGAGAAGGTCGACGACGTCTACGTGCTGCGCGATGGCGCCTCCGGCCTGTTCCTTGCCGCCAGCCAGTTCCCGAAGAACCGCGAAACCCGTGCGCCGCTGGTCCGGGAGTTGCTCCCGCACCGCGACGAGATCGACCCGAAGTACCACTTCCTGCTGGAGGCGCCGACCCAGGATCCGGAGGGGCGCCCGGCGGTGATCCGCTACAGCCGCAAGACCAAGGAGCAGTACGTGCAGAGCGAGGTCGAGGGCAAGCCCAGCGGCTGGCGCGCCTTCTATCAGGACGGTCGCTGGGTGGTCGAGGACAAGCGCTGATCCGCGTTGCCCGCCGCGCGCCCCGCTTGCCGGGCGCCCGCCGTCGGAGACGGCCGGTGCCCTCTGCGCAGCGGGTCCATAATTGCACTTTGGCCCGGTATACAGTGGCTGTCTCGAACCGGAGGGCGCCTTCATGGCCCATGAGCTTTACACCCGCACCAACCAGAAACTCTATTTCGCCGGTCTGGCGCTGGCATCCTTGCGCCAGGCGGAGGAGGGGCGTGCGCTGAATGCCCAGGCGCAGGCCATGGCGGAGCGCGAGGCGGTGCTTTTCCATCTGCACGGCGCCCTGCTGGGGTTGTGCCATGAGATCGCCGGTTTCTATCGTCTGCCGGAGGCCGGCTCGCCGCAGGTCGCGCGCTTTCTGAACGCCGAACTGCTGAGCGCGGCACCCAGTCCCGAATTGGCCGAGCTGGTCGAGCTGGCCGGCCAGCCGGAAACCTGGTTGGCGCAGCTGCTGGCCGAGTACGCCCGGCTGTTCCAGCCGCCGCAAGCCCCGCAGAAAGCCAAGGTCGATCCCCGCTTGCCGCTGATCGAGGCGGTCAGCCTGGACGAGAAGGAAGAGGCGCCGGCCTTGGGCGCCGCGCAACTGGAGCAGTGGCGCCAGTCACTCAAGGAGCTGGCCCTGCGTTTTCGCGCGTCCTTGACCGAGTGCTGAGCGGGCAGGAGGGGAAAGGCGCTGGCGGTCATTCAGGGGTGCCCGGGAACGACTGTTACATTACAATGTCCGGCCTTTCCTGAGAGCAGAGCCCCATGCCTACGTCCTTTCTCGAAATTGTCGAACTGCCCGACGGGCGTATCGCCTTGCGTCGTGCCGATGACGAAGAAGAGCTGGTCATCCTCGACTTTTCCGAAAGCGCAAAGCACTTCCTGCAGGGCCATCACATCGAGGTGGCCAAGGCCATGCTGAACGTCGGCGTGCAGATGGCCGGGCGTCTGGCCGAGGGTGACTTCGAAAGCGACGAGCTGCCACGAGTGCTGCACTGAGTCCGGATGCACCCGTGGGAAGCGGGCGATCTCGCCTGACCGCATGCCGCGCTTGCCGCTTTGTCGCGGGGGTTCAGCCCAGGCGGATGTTCAGGCTTTGCGCCTGGCCGGTCCGGGCCGCCTGGAGCAGCCGGTGCCGGGTCGAGCGGTTCACCGCGTTCAGCCAGCTGACCACCGTGTGGCTGCGCCCCAGGCGCAGGGCCTCGCAGGCCAGCTCGCTGGCCTCCTGTTCCCGGGAGGGTTGCAGCAGGAGAATCCGCTCGCGGTTCAGGCCGGCCTCGCGCAGCCAGCCGTGGCTCAGGTTGGCGGGGGGCGCGACCAGGGTCAGCCAGCGTCCGTTGTTTCCCTGACTCAGCTCGCGCAGCATCGGCGCGAGCAAAAACAGGCACTGGTCGGCGCCGCCGCGCAAGCTGACTTCGCTGAAGGGCTCCGCTTCCCGGACCGGGGGCGATCCGGGCATGTCCTTCATGCCGCGGAAGGCTGGCCGGGCCGGCGCCGTGTCGAACGGCATCGGTTGCGGAGCTTGCAGGGGCTGCCGGAGTTGCATGGTTCCTCCTAGCGGCGTATCACGCCGACACTCAATCCTTCGATGGTCAGGTCCTGCTTGTTCAGATCGATCTCGATCGGAGCGAATTCGGGGTTTTCGGCGATCAGCCAGACCTTGTCGCCCTCGCGCTTGAAGCGCTTCACCGTCACCTCGTCGTTGAGGCGCGCTACCACGATCTGTCCGTTGCGCACCTCGCGGCAGGTATGCACAGCCAGCAGGTCGCCGTCGTAGATGCCGATGTCCTTCATGCTCATGCCGCGTACCCGCAGCAGGTAGTCGGCACGGGGATGGAAAAACCCGGGATTGATCTGGCAAGTGTCCTCGATGTGCTGCTGGGCGAGGATCGGTGCGCCGGCCGCGACCCGGCCGACGACGGGCAGGCTGGTCGGTTCGCTGTCCGCCTCGCCGCCGGGGATGCGGATGCCGCGGGAGGCGCCCGGGGTCATTTCGATCGCTCCCTTGCGCGCCATCGCCTTGAGGTGCTCTTCTGCCGCATTGGGCGACTTGAAGCCGAGTTCGCGGGCGATCTCCGCCCGGGTCGGTGGATAGCCGTTCTCCTCCAGACAACGCTTGATGAAGGCGAGGATTTCGACTTGGCGAGGCGTCAGTTTGGACATGGAGGTTGCTCTGTCTTTTTATCCAGGTCCTGGGATTATATACAGTGCGACCCGGGTGGCAACCTCTCGACGCGGCGATACCTCCTCAGCCCGGCGTTTGAATTGCAATACAATGACGGCTAAAAACGACAGGATTGTCGACCGCCGGAGGAAGCATGCCCCACTCGGAAACTGTCGAGCGCATCCTGGATGCCGCGGAGCATCTGTTTGCGGAGCGGGGGTTCGCGGAAACCTCGCTGCGGTTGATCACCAGCAAGGCCGATGTCAACCTGGCGGCGGTGAACTATCACTTCGGCTCGAAGAGCGCGCTCATCGAGGCGGTCTTTTCCCGGGTCCTCGGCCCTTTCTGCGCCAGTCTGGAGCGCGAGCTGGATCGCCGTCAGGCCGATCCGGAGCCGGGCATGAGCCTTGAGGAGCTGTTGGGCATCACCATCGCGCAGGCGCAATCGGTGCGTCCGCACGGCGACCTGATCATCTTCATGCGTCTGCTCGGTCTGTCCCTGAGCCAGGGGCAGGAACACCTGCGGCGCTATCTTGAGGATACCTACGGCAAGCTCTTCCGGCGTTATCTGCTGTTGCTGCAGGAAGCGGTGCCGCAGGTTCCGCCGCTGGAACTGTTCTGGCGTACCCATTTCATGCTCGGCGCGGCCACTTTCAGCCTGGCCGGTGTCGATACGCTGCGGATTTCCGCCGAGGAGCGCTTCGCGGTGCAGACCACCAACGAGCAGGCGTTGCGCCTGCTGGTGCCCTTTCTCGCCGCCGGCCTGCGTGCGGAGAGCGCCATTCGTGATCCGCAACTGGCCAGTGCCCAGCCCAGGCCGCGCAGTAAGGCGGCCTTGCCTTCGAGGCACGCGGCTCGCCCCGCCCCGACCGATGCGGACGAGTAGCGAGGCGGTGGGCGGCACCGTGTCGATCGGCTAAGCTAGCGGCCCATGCGATCTCTCGACTTGCTCCATATCTCCCTTGCCGATCAGGCGCTGTACGGCTTTGCCGACGGCCGCCTGCTCCTGCGCCTGGCGGTGTCCACCGCCCTGAACGGTCCCGGCGAGCAGTCCGGTTCCGGCTGTACGCCGCGCGGCTTGCATCAGGTGCGTGCCAAGGTCGGCGAGGGGCTGCCGCTGGGGGCGGTGCTGCGCGGGCGGCGCTGGACCGGCGAGGTCTGGACGCCCGAGCTGCACGCGGCCTTTCCCGGCCGCGACTGGATTCTCACCCGGATTCTCTGGCTGAGCGGCTGCGAGGTCGGGCGCAACCGGCTGGGAGCGGTCGACACCTTCCGCCGCTACATCTATCTCCATGGCACGCCGGACAGCGAGCCCATGGGGGTGCCGCGCTCCCATGGCTGCGTGCGTCTGCGCAACGCCGACCTGCTGGAGCTCTACCCGCGCGTGCCCCTGCGCTGCCGCGTGCGGATCGAAGAAGCGCCGTGCCCCGCTTGGGCGGCGGCCGATCTCACTTAAGGATTTTCCATGCAAGGCTCTCTGATGCTGGACATCGCCGGCACCTGGCTGACCGCCGAGGATCGCCGCTTGCTGCGCCAGCCCGAAGTGGGCGGCCTGATCCTGTTCGCCCGTAATATCGAGCACCCTGCCCAGGTGCGCGAACTCTGCGCGGCGATCCGCGCCGTGCGTCCCGACCTGTTGCTCGCCGTGGACCAGGAGGGCGGCCGCGTGCAGCGCCTGCGCCAGGGCTTCGTCCGCCTGCCGGCGATGGGCGCGCTGGCCGGCCGCGACGAGGACGAGCGGCTGGCCGAGGCGTGCGGCTGGCTGATGGCGACCGAGGTGCTGGCGGCGGGACTGGACTTCAGTTTCGCGCCGGTACTGGACCTCGACCATGGGCGCAGCGCGGTGATCGGTTCGCGCGGCTTCGCCGGCGATCCGCAGGCGGTCGTCCGCCTGGCCGGGGCCTTCGTCCGCGGCATGCACGCCGCCGGCATGGCGGCCACCGGCAAGCATTTCCCGGGGCATGGCTGGGCGGAGGCCGACTCCCATGTGGCCATCCCCACCGACGAGCGCAGCCTCGAGGCGATTCGTGGCCAGGACCTGTTGCCCTTCCAGCAGCTCCGCGGGCAGCTCGATGCGCTGATGCCGGCACATGTCATCTATCCGCAGGTGGATGCGCAGCCGGCCGGCTTTTCCCACCGTTGGCTGCAGGACATCCTGCGCGGCGAACTGGGCTTCGACGGCGTGGTGTTCAGCGACGATCTGTCGATGGCCGGCGCCCATGTGGCCGGCGATGCGGCGGCGCGGATCGAGGCGGCGCTCGCCGCCGGCTGCGACATGGGGCTGGTATGCAACGACCGGGCGGCGGCCGAGCTGGCCCTGTCCGCTCTGCAGCGCCTCGGCGTGCGGCCGGCGCCGCGCCTGGCGCGGATGCGCCGGCGGGCCTTCCCGGGGATCGACTACAAGCAGAACCCACGCTGGCTGCGCGCGCTCGAGTGTCTGCGCAAGGCCCGGCTGATCGATTGAGGAGATGAAATGACGGTCCATGCGATCATCGGCGGCACCGGTCTGACCCAATTGGATGGACTGAGCATTCGTCAGTCCCTGTCGCTGGAAACGCCCTATGGCCCGCCCTCGGCGGATATCCTGCGCGGCGAGTACGCCGGCCGCGAGGTGCTGTTCCTGGCGCGCCACGGCCATCCGCACCGCATCCCGCCGCACCGGGTCAACTACCGGGCCAACCTCTGGGCGCTGCGCCAAGTGGGTGCCACGGCGATTCTGGCGGTGAATGCCGTCGGTGGCATCCATGCGGCGATGGGCACCGGGCATTTCTGCGTGCCGCACCAGATCGTCGACTACACCTTCGGTCGGGTGCACACCTACTTCGAAGAGGATCTCGACGCCGTCACCCATGTGGACTTCAGCCATCCCTACGACGAGACGCTGCGCCAGCGGCTGATCGCGGCGCTGGCCGTCGAGGGCTGCGCCTTCAGCGGGCATGGGGTCTACGGCTGCACCCAGGGGCCGCGCCTGGAGACCGCTGCGGAAATCGTCCGCCTGGAGCGGGACGGTTGCGACATCGTCGGCATGACCGGCATGCCCGAGGCGGTGCTGGCCCGTGAGCTGGGCTTGCCTTACGCCTGTCTGGCGCTGGTGGTGAACCCGGCGGCGGGCAAGAGCACGGCGCTGATCACCATGGCCGATATCGAGCGCGCCATCGGCGAGGGCATGGGCAAGGCCAAGGCGGTGCTGGGGCGCGTGCTGGCGGCCTGAGTCGCAGAGCCTGAAAACGAAAAGGACCGCTGTAGGCGGTCCTTTTCGTTTGTGCCATGCGTCAGAGTGGCGTGACCAGGATCAGCAGCCCCAGGTTGCCGTGATCGAGGAAGGTGAGCTGTCCGGCGGACAGGCGGCCCGTCTGTTTCAGGCGCTCGCTGCCGGCGAGGAAGCCGGTGTTGTCGAAACGGTTGAGCCAGAACTCCGCCGCGACATCCAGGTAGCGGCCCTGGGTCAGGCTCAGCGTGCCCTCGATGGGGTAGTGGCTGTGACGCTCCTTGCCGCTGCTCAGCGCCATCCGGCTCGGTGCGCCGCCCAGTTGCTGCTGCCAGGCCTGGTGCAGCAGCACCTTGTACCCCTCGGCTGCGGACAGCTTGGCCACCTGCTCTTCCAGGGCCGGCGTCCGACGGTTCGAATTGTTGAGGGTCTGCGCGCCGACGGCCCAGTCTTCAGCCGGCGGCTGGCCGGCGGGCAGCGGGTCGCCGGGTTGGCGGAACAGGATCAGCTCGATCTGATAGAGCCCCTCGGCGAACGCAGCGGGAGCGAGCAGAGCGAACAGCAGAGGAAGCAGGCGTAACGCACGCATGGATCTGTCCTTAAGCGGATGGCGGAGTCAGGCGCTCGAGCAGCGCCTCGAGGATGTTGAAGCGTTCTTCCGGGCGCTCCATGGGGATCTGGAACTTGAGCAGGGTGGCGCCTTCGAATTTGTAACGGTTCGGCTGGCTCTGGATCAGCTTGATCAGCACCAGCGGATCGACGCAGGTATGGGCCGCGAACTCGACACGCCCGCCCTGCGGGCCGGCGTCGATCTTGGCGATGCCGAGCCTTTCCGCCTGCAGCTTGAGCTGGGTCAGGCGCATCAGGTGCTTGGTCGGCTCCGGCAGCAGGCCGAAGCGGTCGATCATCTCCACCTGCAGTTCCTTGAGCTCGTCCTCGTCGGCCGCCGAGGCGATGCGCTTGTAGAGGATCAGGCGGGCGTGCACGTCCGGCAGGTAGTCCTCGGGGATCAGCGCCGGGACCCGCAGGTTGATGTCCGGGCCGCCGCCCAGCGGCTGCTCGAGGTTCGGCTGCTCGCCCTTGCGGATGGCTTTGACCGCGCGCTCGAGCATTTCCATGTAGAGGGTGAAGCCGACCGCCTGGATCTGCCCGCTCTGGCCTTCGCCGAGCAGCTCGCCGGCGCCGCGGATCTCCAGATCGTGAGTGGCCAGGACGAAGCCGGCGCCGAGATCCTGGGCGCCGGCGATGGCTTCCAGGCGCTTCTGCGCGTCCTCGGTCATCTGCTTGCGCGGCGGGGTGAGCAGGTAGGCATAGGCCTGGTGATGGCTGCGTCCGACCCGCCCGCGCAGCTGATGCAGCTGGGCCAGGCCGAACTTGTCGGCGCGCTCGATGACGATGGTGTTGGCGCTGGGCACGTCGATGCCGGTTTCGATGATGGTCGAGGCCACCAGCACGTTGAAGCGCTTGTGGTAGAAGTCGCTCATCACCTGTTCGAGCTCGCGCTCGCGCATCTGTCCGTGGCCGATGGCGATGCGTGCCTCCGGCACCAGTTCGGCCAGTTCGCGGGCGCACTTGTCGATGGTCTTCACCTCGTTGTGCAGGTAGTAGACCTGGCCGCCGCGCAGCAATTCGCGCAGCAGGGCCTCGCGGATCAGGGTGTTCTGCTGCTCCATGACGAAGGTGCGCACCGACAGCCGGCGCGCCGGCGGGGTGGCGATGATCGACAGGTCGCGCATGCCGGCGACGGCCATGTTCAGGGTGCGCGGGATCGGCGTGGCGGTCAGGGTGAGGATGTCCACCTCGCTGCGCAGGGCCTTGAGCTGCTCCTTCTGGCGCACGCCGAAGCGGTGTTCCTCGTCGATGATGACCAGGCCCAGATTCTTGAACTTGACGTCGTCCTGCAGGAGTTTGTGGGTACCGATGACGATGTCGATCTTGCCCTCGGCCAGCGCGGCGATGGCGCTCTCGACATCCTTGGCCGACTTGAAGCGGCTCATCACCTCGACCTTCACCGGCCAGTCGGCGAAGCGGTCGCGGAAGCTGTTGTAGTGCTGCTGGGCGAGCAGGGTGGTCGGCACCAGTACCACCACCTGCCTGCCGCTGTGCACGGCGATGAAGGCGGCGCGCATGGCCACTTCGGTCTTGCCGAAGCCGACATCGCCGCAGATCAGGCGGTCCATCGGCTTGG
Source organism: Azotobacter tropicalis (assembly GCF_059739045.1). Lineage (NCBI taxonomy): Bacteria > Pseudomonadati > Pseudomonadota > Gammaproteobacteria > Pseudomonadales > Pseudomonadaceae > Azotobacter > Azotobacter tropicalis. Next base: position 1,500,879 of record NZ_AP046059.1, on the reverse strand, counting down.
GCGCCAGCATATCGGCGCGCACCGCATCGATGGCGGCATGCTGGTCCGGGGTCTCCTCGAAGGGGAAACTGGCACTGAAGGTTTCGTAGTCGGCGGCCGGGTCCCTGAAGGCGAAGCCTGCACGGGCGGCGCGTCGGGCATAGATGTCGAGCAGTTCGGCGGCGACGTCGCGGACCTGCTCGGCGGCCTTGCGTTTGGCTTTCTGCCACTGTTCCGAGCCGAGGCGGTGCAGCGGGGCGAGAGCATCGTCGCTGCCGGTGTAGCGGGCGATCAGGTGCAGGTTGGCCACCGGCACATAGAGCTTGGCCTCCTCGGCGTATTCCAGCATGAGGAATTCGGCGGCCTGGCCTTCGACTTCCAGGGTGACCAAGCCGCAATAGCGGCCGACGCCATGGTCGATGTGCACCACCGGTGCGCCTTCGCGCAGCTCGGTGAGGTGCTTGATGACGTTGTCGCCGCCGTCACGGGTTTTTTCCCGCCGGCGGCGCTGCATCACCCGCTGGCCGAACAGCTGGCTTTCGGGAACCAGCGCCAAGGCTGGCTCCTCGAGCAGCAGGCCCTCGTCCAGCGGGGCGATGGCGATGGCCAGGCGCTCCGTGGCGGCGAGAAAGCCCGGCCAGCCGTCGACGCTCTGCGGGCGCAGGTTCAGGCGCGCGAGCAGCTCCAGCAGGACCTCGCGGCGCCCGGCCGATTCGGCGGCGAACAGCACGCGGCCGGGAAACTCGCCGAGAAAATCGGCCAGGGCCGCCAGCGGCTGGCTGGCCTTGGCATCGAGGGCCAATGGCGGCAGATGGCGGGCGGGCAGGCGCTCGCGGCCGATACCGGGCTCGAGGTCCTCCGCCGAGACGATCACCCGCGGCCAATTCTTCAGCCGGGCGAAGCAGTCCTCCACCGGCAGGAACAGCTCGGCAGGCGGCAGCAGCGGGCGCTCCGGATCGAGGCGGCGCTCCTCGTAGCGGTTGCGCACGTCGCTCCAGAAGCTCTCGGCGGCCTGTTCGATACCGGGCAGGGAGAACACCTGGGTGGTGGGCGGCAGGTAGTCGAGGAGGGTGGCGGTCTCCTCGAAGAACAGCGGCAGGTAGTACTCGATGCCGGCCGGCGTGATGCCGCTGGTGAGATCCTGATAGATCGGGCAGCGGCGAAAGTCGACGTCGAAGCGCTCGCGGAACCGGGTGCGGAAGGTGGCGACCGCCTCCTTGCGCAGCGGGAATTCGCGGGCCGGCAGCAGGCGGATCGAGTCGACCTTGTCGATCGAGCGCTGGGTTTCCGGGTCGAAGGTGCGCAGGGTTTCGATCTCGTCGTCGAACAGATCGATGCGGTAGGGCCGCTCGCTGCCCATGGGGAAGAGATCGATCAGTGCGCCGCGCACGGCGAATTCGCCGTGCTCGTAGACGGTTTCCACGCAGCGGTAGCCGGCGGCCTCCAGGCGCTGACGCATCTGCTCCACGTCGAGCCTCTGGCCTACGTCCAGCACCAGGCTGCTGCCCAGCAGGAAGGGCTTCGGCGCCAGGCGGTGCAGGGCGGTGGTGATCGGCACCACCAACACGCCGTGGCTCAGCTCCGGCAGACGATAAAGGCTGGCGATACGCTGCGAGACGATGTCTTGGTGAGGCGAGAAGAGATCGTAGGGCAGGGTTTCCCAGTCCGGGAACTGCAGCACGGGAAGCGCGGGGGCGAAGAAGCGCAGTTCCTGTTCCAGGCGTTCGGCGCTCAGACTGTCGGCGGTGAGGAGCAGGGTGAAGCGCTTGGCGGCGCTGGCGGCCTCGGCGATCGCCAGGGAGAGCGCCGTACCTGGCAGGCTGCCCCAGTGTTGTTTGCCGGAGGCGGCCGGCAGGCTCGGAAGACGCAGTACAGACACGGGGAGGCGTGGCTCCGATGGAGAATTGATATCCGGTCGATTGTAACTATCCGCGTGCTTTGCTGTCAGTGTTTCGTCCGTTGTAGATTGCCGGCCCCTGCTGGGCTGGTCATAATGTAGTCATTTTTATCAGCCCCTACATGTAAGAAGGTGTCGCCCGTGAATCAGAAGCCCGACCAGTGTCTTGGTGAATGGATTGACCGTGAAGCGCTCGCTGAGGCGATGATCCCGCTGATTGGTCAGCTCTACCGCAACAACAATGTGGTGACCTCGATCTTCGGCCGCAGCCTGATCAACCGTTCCGTCATCGCGATCCTCAAGGCTCACCGTTTCGCCCGTCATCGCCAGACCGACGAGGCCGAGCTCTCGGTGCACGACACCTTCCCGATCCTCAAGGCCATGAGCGAGCTGAAGCTCGGCGCCGCTTCGGTCGATCTGGGCAAGATGGCCGGCAAGTACAAGGAGGCAGGTGCCGGCCGCTCCGTCGAGCAGTTCGTTCGTGACGAGCTGGCCGAAGTCGCAGGCAAGCAGAGCACCGCGCCGCACAAGGGCGTCGATGTGGTCCTGTATGGCTTTGGCCGTATCGGCCGCCTGCTGGCGCGCATCCTGATCCAGAAAACTGGCGGCGGCGACGGCCTGCGTCTGCGCGCCATTGTCGTGCGCAAGGGGGCCGACAACGATCTGGCCAAGCGTGCCAGCCTGTTGCGCCGCGACTCGGTGCATGGTCCGTTCGAGGGCACCATCACCGTCGACGAGGAGAACAACACCATCCTCGCCAACGGCAACCTGATCCAGGTGATTTACTCCAACGATCCGACCTCCGTCGACTACACCAAGTACGGGATCCAGGATGCCATCGTGGTGGACAACACCGGCAAGTGGCGCGACGCCGAGGGTCTCGGTCAGCACCTGAAGTGCCCGGGTGCTGCCCGCGTGGTTCTGACCGCTCCGGGCAAGGGGGCGCTGAAGAACGTCGTGCATGGCATCAATCATCGTGACATCACCGACGAGGACAAAATCGTCTCCGCCGCTTCCTGCACCACCAACGCCATCGTGCCGGTGCTGAAGGCGGTGAACGACAAGTTCGGCATCGTCAACGGTCATGTGGAAACCGTGCATTCCTATACCAACGACCAGAACCTGATCGACAACTTCCACAAAGGCAGTCGCCGTGGTCGCAGTGCTCCGCTGAACATGGTGATCACCGAAACCGGTGCGGCCACCGCGGCAGCCAAGGCCCTGCCGGAGTTGAAGGGTAAGCTGACCGGCAATGCGATCCGCGTGCCGACGCCGAACGTCTCCATGGCGATCCTCAACCTGAACCTGGAAAAGCCCACCAGTCGCGATGAGATCAACGAATACCTGCGCCAGGTAGCGATGTTCTCCGAGCTGCACAAGCAGATCGACTTCGTCAACTCGTCCGAGGTGGTGTCGACCGACTTCGTCGGCTCCCGTCATGCCGGCGTGGTGGATGCCGAAGCCACCATCTGCACCGACAACCGGGTCGTGCTCTATGTCTGGTACGACAACGAGTTCGGTTACAGCTGCCAGGTGGTGCGCGTGCTTGAGGAAATGGCTGGAGTCAATCCGCCGGCCTTTCCTCGCTGATCATCGCTGGGCCGTAAAAACGGGAGCCTAAGGCTCCCGTTTTTTGTTTTCTGCGTTCTATTTCGAGGGCTCCGCGCTTGCAGGGGGCGCCCCTGTTTCAATAAAATGTAAAAAAACAAGCCCTTGGATAGTCATTGCCAAGTAGCATATTTATAATTGACCGGATTTTTTCCATGGATTCGCAGGCCGCGAAGCGCAGGGGAAAGTCTCGGTTCGCCGTTGACTGCCCCTCGTTTCGCGTTCGTTCGAGTTCCTAAAGCTTTTTGGAATCAATGGGTCAGGTCTGGAACCTATGATCAGAATCAAACGAGGGCTCGATTTGCCCATAACCGGCGAGCCGACGCAGCGCATAGACGCAGCGAGGGCGGTTCGCAGCGTGGCCGTAATAGGCTTCGACTATCACGGTATGAAGCCGACCATGAATGTCCAGGTCGGCGACCGGGTCAAGCTCGGTCAGGTCTTGTTCGGCGACAAGAGAACGCCGGGTGTTCAGTACACCGCACCGGGCGCCGGGGTCGTCAGCGCCATCCATCGGGGGGCGCAGCGTGTCCTCCAGTCGGTAGTCATCGACCTGGAAGGCGACGAAGAAGAAACCTTCGCCCAGTATGCGCCGGAGCAGCTGGAAAGCCTGAGCGACGAGTTGGTTCGCGAGAATCTGCTGCGTTCCGGTCTTTGGACCGCATTGCGTACCCGGCCGTTCAGTCGTGTGCCGGCCATCGATGCGAAACCCAGCTCGATCTTTGTCACGGCGCTCGATACCCATCCGCTGGCGGCGAATCCGCTGGTGGTCATCACCGAGCAGGCGGCGGACTTCGAGAATGGCCTCAAGGTGCTCGGCAATCTGGCCAAGATCTACCTGTGCAAGGCCGATCGCATCGCCCTGCCCGGCGAGCAGCTGGCCAAGGTGCAGGCCGAGGTCTTCACCGGTCCGCATCCGGCAGGCCTGGCCGGTACCCACATCCATTTTCTCGATCCGGTCAGCGCCAGCAAGAGTGTCTGGACCGTCAACTACCAGGACGTGATCGCCATCGGCAAGCTGTTCACCAGTGGCCGGCTGTCGGTCGAGCGTGTCGTCGCTCTGGGCGGCCCGGTGGTCGAGCATCCACGTCTGCTGCGTACCCGCCTGGGCGCCAATCTCGACGAGCTGACCGCTGGCGAGCTGCAGCCCGGCTATAACCGCGTGGTGTCCGGCTCGCTGCTCGGCGGTCGTACCGCTCATGGCGCCTTTGCCTATCTCGGCCGCTACCACCTGCAGGTGTCCTGCCTGCGGGAGGGCGAGGAGCGGGAAATGCTGCATTACCTGCGTGCCGGTACGGAGAAGCACTCGCTGCTCAACGTATTCGTCTCCAAGCTGGCGGAAGACAAGCGCTTCGCTTTTTCCACCACCACCAACGGCAGCCCGCGCGCCATGGTGCCGGTCGGCAACTACGAAGAAGTAATGCCGCTGGACATCCTGCCGACGCAGCTGCTGCGCAGCCTGATCGTCGGCGATACCGAGATGGCGCAGAAGCTCGGTGCACTGGAGCTGGACGAAGAAGATCTGGCCCTGTGCAGCTATGTCTGTGCCGGCAAGTACGAGTACGGCCCGATTCTCCGGGACAACCTCACCCGCATCGAGAAAGAGGGTTGATCGATGGGAATCCGCGCGTTTCTCGACAAGATCGAGCATAATTTCGAAAAGGGTGGCCGCTTCGAGAAGTGGTACGCCCTCTACGAGGCCGTCGATACCTTCCTCTACCGTCCGGCCAGCGTGACCAAGACCACCGCTCATGTGCGCGATGGCATCGACCTCAAGCGGATGATGATCCTGGTCTGGCTCTGCACTTTCCCGGCGATGTTCTTCGGCATGTGGAACACCGGCTACCAGGCCAACCTGATTTTCGCCAAGAGCCCCGAGCTGCTGGCGGCCCAGGATGGCTGGCGTTTCGCCCTGACCGGCGCCCTGGCCGGGTTCGATCCGCACAGTCTGTGGGACTGCTTCGTTCAGGGAGCAGCCTACTTCCTGCCCATCTATGCGGTGACTTTCATCGTCGGTGGCTTCTGGGAAGTGCTGTTCGCCTCGGTGCGCAACCATGAGGTCAACGAGGGCTTCTTCGTCACCTCCGTGCTGTTCGCGCTGACCCTGCCGCCGAGCATTCCTCTGTGGCAGGTGGCGATGGGCATCAGCTTCGGCGTGGTGATCGGCAAGGAAGTGTTCGGCGGTACCGGCAAGAACTTCCTCAATCCGGCGCTGGTCGGCCGGGCCTTCCTGTTCTTCGCCTATCCGGCCCAGATGTCCGGCGATGCCGTATGGACCGCGGTCGACGGCTATGCCGGCGCTACTGCGCTGAGCCTGGCGGCTACCGGGGTATCGAGAGCGTGATTGCCGCTGGCGCCAACTGGATGGATGCCTTCCTGGGGGTCGAGCAGGGCTCCATCGGCGAAACCAGCACCCTGGCCATCCTGATTGGCGGTGCGGTGCTGCTGCTGACCAAGATCGCCGCCTGGCGCGTCGTCGCCGGCGTGATGGTCGGCATGGTCGCCCTGAGCACCTTGTTCAATCTGATCGGCTCCGATACCAACCCCATGTTCGCCATGCCCTGGTACTGGCATCTGGTCGTCGGCGGCTTCGCCTTCGGCATGATGTTCATGGCTACCGATCCGGTTTCGGCGTCCATGACCAATACCGGCAAGTGGACGTTCGGCATCCTCATCGGGGTCATGGTCGTATTGATCCGTGTAGTCAACCCGGCCTTTCCCGAAGGCATGATGCTGGCGATCCTGTTCGGCAACCTGTGTGCACCCTTGATCGATCACTTTGTCGCTCAGGCCAACATCAAGCGGAGGCTGGCACGCAATGTCTAATCAGCAAGAATCCACCGTCCGTACGCTGGCGGTGGCCCTGGTGGTCTGCCTGGTGTGCTCGGTGTTCGTTGCCGGCGCCGCCGTGGCGCTGAAACCGGCCCAGGCCGAGAACAAGGAGCTGGACAAGCAGCGCAGCATCCTGGCGATCGCCGGACTGGGCGATGTGGACCTCTCCGGCAGGCAGGTCAAGGCGCTGTACAAGGAGCGCATCGTTGCCAAGGTGGTGGACCTGGAGTCCGGCACCTTCAGTGACGCCTACGATGCGAACGTCTTCGATCCGCTCAAGGCGGCCAAAGATGCCAAGCTGTCCGACGCCCTGCCGGGCGACCAGGACATCGCCTCGATCAAAAGGCGCGAACGCTTCACCACCGTTTATCTGGTGGAGAAGGACGGCCAGCTCGACACCCTGATCCTGCCGGTGCGCGGCTACGGCCTGTGGTCGACCCTGTATGGCTTCATGGCGCTCAAGGGCGACCTGAACACCGTAGCGGGCATGGGCTTCTATCAACATGCCGAGACCCCCGGTCTGGGCGGCGAAGTGGACAATCCGAAATGGAAGGCCCTGTGGCCGGGCAAGACCCTGTTCGACGAGGACGGCAAGCTGGCCGTGGATATCGTTAAGGGCAACGTCGATTCGCAAAGCCCGAAAGCCACCCATCAGGTCGATGGCCTGGCTGGTGCGACCCTGACCAGCAACGGCGTCGAGAACCTGCTGCGCTTCTGGCTCGGCCAGAAGGGCTTCGGTCCGTTTATCGCTAACCTGCGCAATGGGGGGGCCTGAGCATGGCGCAACCGACCATCAAGGAAGTCCTGTTAAATCCGGTCTTCAACAACAATCCCATCGGCCTGCAGATCCTTGGCATCTGCTCGGCCCTGGCAGTCACCTCGAACCTGAAAACCGCGCTGGTGATGGCCATCGGGCTGACTCTGGTAACGGCTTTTTCGAGCATGTTCATCTCGATGATCCGCAACCAGATCCCCAGCTCGATCCGCATGATCGTGCAGATGGTGATCATCGCCTCGCTGGTGATCGTGGTCGACCAGCTGCTCAAGGCTTTCGCCTATGGCCTGTCCAAGCAGCTCTCGGTGTTCGTCGGCCTGATCATCACCAACTGTATCGTGATGGGGCGTGCCGAAGCTTTCGCCATGCAGAACCCGCCGGCCCTGTCTTTCTATGACGGTATCGGTAATGGCCTGGGCTACAGCGCCATGCTGATCGTGCTGGGCACCTTCCGCGAGCTGTTCGGTGCCGGCAAGCTGTTCGGCTTCACCATCATTCCGGTCGTCAACGACGGTGGCTGGTATCAGCCCAACGGCCTGCTGCTGCTGCCGCCCTCGGCGTTCTTCCTCATCGGTCTGATCGTCTGGGGGCTGCGTAGCTGGAGGAAGGATCAGGTCGAGCAACCGACCTACCGCCTGGCCCCGCAGGTCTCGAACAAGGAGGCTTACTAATGGAGCACTATCTCAGTCTGTTCGTGAAGTCCGTGTTCATCGAGAACATGGCTCTGGCGTTCTTTCTCGGCATGTGCACCTTCATCGCCATCTCCAAGAAAGTGGAGACGGCCATCGGCCTCGGCATCGCGGTCGTGGTGGTTCAGGCCATCACGGTGCCGGCCAACAACCTGCTCTACGCCTATCTGCTCAAGGAGGGCGCGCTGGCCTGGGCCGGCCTGCCCGATATCGATCTCAGCTTCCTCGGCTTCCTGAGCTACATCGGGGTGATCGCCGCCATCGTGCAGATCCTCGAAATGCTCCTGGACAAGTACGTACCCTCGCTCTACAACGCGTTGGGCATCTACCTGCCGCTGATCACGGTGAACTGCGCCATCATGGCTGGCTCGCTGTTCATGGTCGAGCGCGACTACAACTTCCCGGAAAGTGTGGTTTACGGGGTCGGCTCGGGTTTCTCTTGGGCACTGGCCATCGCCCTGCTCGCCGGCATCCGCGAGAAGCTGAAGTACAGCGATGTGCCCGAAGGGCTGCAGGGATTGGGGATCACCTTCATCACCATTGGCCTGATGTCCCTGGGCTTCATGTCTTTCTCCGGCATTCAGCTGTAAGGATGGGATGAGCAGATGAGTTACGAAATATTCCTCGCCATCGGCATGTTCACTGCCATCGTGCTGGCGCTGGTGGTGATCATTCTCGCCGCCCGCGCCCGGCTGGTGTCCAGCGGCGACGTGAGCATCGAGATCAACGGCGAGCGCACCATTACCGTACCGGCCGGCGGCAAACTGCTGCAGACCCTGGCGGCCAACAACATTTTCCTGTCCTCTGCTTGCGGCGGCGGCGGCACCTGTGCGCAGTGCAAGTGCATCGTCGAGTCCGGCGGCGGCGAGATGCTGCCCACCGAGGAGTCGCACTTCACCCGCCGGCAGGCCAAGGAAGGCTGGCGCCTGTCCTGTCAGACCCCGGTCAAGCAGGACATGCATATCGAAGTGCCGGAAGAAGTCTTCGGCGTGAAGAAATGGGAATGCACCGTGGAGTCCAACCCCAACGTTGCCACCTTCATCAAGGAGCTGACCCTGCGTTTGCCCGAAGGTGAGAGTGTGGACTTCCGTGCGGGGGGTTACGTTCAGCTGGAGTGCCCGCCGCACGTGGTCAACTACAAGGATTTCGATATCCAGGAGGAGTACCGCGGCGACTGGGACAAGTTCAACATGTGGCGCTTCGTATCCAAGGTGGACGAAACGACCATTCGTGCCTATTCCATGGCGAACTACCCGGAAGAGAAGGGCATCGTCAAGTTCAACATCCGCATCGCCTCGCCGCCGCCGAACCGCGACGATATCCCGCCGGGCAAGATGTCTTCCTGGGTATTCAACCTCAAGCCGGGCGACAAGGTCACTGTGTACGGCCCCTTCGGCGAGTTCTTCGCCAAGGACACGGATGCCGAGATGGTGTTCATCGGCGGTGGTGCCGGCATGGCGCCGATGCGTTCGCACATCTTCGACCAGCTCAAGCGCCTGAAATCCAAGCGCAAGATGAGTTTCTGGTATGGTGCCCGCTCCATGCGCGAGGCCTTCTACGTCGAGGAGTACGACCAACTGCAGGCGGAGAACCCGAACTTCCAGTGGCACCTGGCGCTGTCCGATCCGCAGCCCGAAGACAACTGGACCGGGCTGACCGGCTTCATCCACAACGTGCTTTACGAGAACTATCTGAAGGACCATCCGGCGCCGGAGGATTGCGAGTTCTACATGTGCGGCCCGCCGATGATGAACGCTGCAGTGATCAAGATGCTGCTCGATCTCGGTGTCGAACGGGAGAACATCCTGCTCGACGACTTCGGTGGTTAGTGTGGTCGCAGCACTGTTGAAGCCCGCTATCGTGGTCGCCTTGGCGGCCACGATAGCGGGCTGCATGTTTTCCGAGCAGGTGGAAAGCTTCTCCGGACCGACCATGGGCAGCACCTATTCGGTGAAGTACGTGCATCGCCGGGGGGCGCCTGACAAGGAGGATCTGCAGCGCGAGACTGAGAGGATCCTGGCCGATCTCGACCGGCAGGTCTCCACCTATCGTTCCGATTCGGATATCGAGCGCTTCAATGCTCTGCCGAGTGGCAGTTGTGCGCTGGTGCCCAGCGAGGTGCGCGAACTGGTGGCAGCCGGCGAGCGGCTTTCCGTGGAAAGCGAGGGGGCTCTGGACCTGACGGTCGGTCCGCTGCTTGATCTCTGGGGCTTCGGCCCGCATGGCCAGGGCGAGCGGGTACCTGACGCCGGAGAGATCGCCGCGGCGCGTCAGCGCGTAGGGCACCAGCATCTGCGCATCGATGGCGAGCGGCTATGCAAGGATGCGCCGGTGCAGGTGGATTTCAACAGCATCGCTGCCGGCCACGCGGTCGATCTGGTCGCCGCCCGTCTCGAGGGGCTGGGGGTGGACAGCTATCTGGTGGAAATCACTGGAGAGCTCAAGGCCAAGGGGCACAAGCCCGACGGTACGGCCTGGCGGATCGCTATCGAAGCTCCCCACGACAACGAGCGGGTCGCGCAGAAGATCATCTCCCTGGATGGCTATGCGGTTTCCACGTCGGGTGATTATCGAAACTTCTTCGAGCAGAATGGCAAGCGCTATTCCCATACGGTGGATCCCAAGCTGGGTACTCCGGTCGCTCACCGGCTGGCTGCCGTGACGGTCATAGACCCCTCGGCGCTCAGAGCCGATGGTCTGTCCACCATCCTGATGGTACTCGGCGATGAACTTGGTTCCGCCTTTGCGGAGCGGCAGGGGATTGCAGCCTTCCTGGTGATCCGCGAGAACGAAGGGTTCATCGCCAAGAGCACCACGGCTTTCGAGCGGCTGTTTGGTGAAGGAGAAAAGCAATGACCTGGGTACTGGTTTTTCTCGTCATGCTGCTGGTGGTACTGGGCATGTCCATCGGCGTGATCATGGGCCGCAAGCCCATTGCCGGCTCCTGCGGCGGCATCGCCAATCTGGGGGTCGAGAAGGATGATTGCCCCATCTGCGGCGGCGATCAGGACAAGTGCGAGGAAGCGAATGCCGGCGGTGGCAAGGCGGCCAAGCCCAGTCTGGGGTATGACGCCAACAGGGACTAGCCGAAGCCGTGACGAGGCGCCGATACCCAAAAGGCCTATAGCGACAGGAGTGTTGTTGGAGTATTCAGTCGGGTTCTGAGCGAATTCGTTAACCGCACCGGGGCGCCCCGCTGCGTTTTCAGGAGTAAGTATGGCTGTATATAACTACGATGTGGTGGTAATCGGCACGGGTCCCGCTGGCGAAGGGGCCGCGATGAATGCCGTGAAGGCCGGCCGCAAGGTAGCCGTTGTGGACGATCGTCCCCAGGTCGGCGGCAACTGTACCCACCTCGGAACCATTCCCTCCAAGGCGCTGCGCCACTCGGTGCGGCAGATCATGCAGTACAACAACAACCCGCTGTTCCGCCAGATCGGCGAACCGCGTTGGTTTTCCTTCGCCGATGTCCTGAAGAGCGCCGAGCAGGTCATCGCCAAGCAGGTTTCCTCGCGCACCGGCTACTACGCGCGCAACCGCATCGACACCTTCTTCGGGACCGCGAGCTTCTGCGACGAGCACACCATCGAGGTCGTCCATCTCAACGGCATGGTCGAAAAACTGGTGGCCAAGCAGTTCGTCATCGCCACCGGCTCGCGCCCCTACCGCCCGGCCGATGTCGACTTCAGCCATCCACGCATCTACGACAGCGACACCATCCTCAGTCTCGGCCATACCCCGCGCCGGCTGATCATCTACGGGGCAGGGGTCATCGGCTGCGAATACGCCTCCATCTTCAGCGGCCTGGGGGTGCTGGTCGACCTCATCGACAACCGCGACCAACTGCTCAGCTTCCTCGATGACGAGATCTCCGACTCGCTCAGCTACCACCTGCGCAACAACAACGTACTGATCCGCCACAACGAGGAGTACGAGCGCGTCGAAGGTCTGGACAACGGGGTGATTCTGCATCTCAAGTCCGGCAAGAAGATCAAGGCCGATGCCTTCCTGTGGAGCAACGGCCGTACCGGCAACACCGACAAGCTGGGTCTGGAGAACATCGGCCTCAAGGCCAACAGCCGCGGGCAGATCCAGGTCGACGAGCATTACCGCACCGACATCGGCAACATCTATGCGGCTGGCGACGTGATCGGCTGGCCGAGTCTGGCCAGTGCCGCCTATGACCAGGGCCGCTCGGCCGCGGGCAGCATCACCGAGAACGACAGCTGGCGCTTCGTCGACGACGTGCCGACCGGAATCTACACCATCCCCGAGATCAGTTCGGTCGGCAAGACCGAGCGGGAGCTGACCCAGGCGAAGGTTCCCTACGAGGTGGGCAAGGCCTTCTTCAAGGGCATGGCGCGGGCGCAGATCGCCGTCGAAAAGGCCGGCATGCTGAAGATCCTCTTCCACCGCGAGACCCTGGAAATTCTCGGCGTGCATTGCTTCGGCTATCAGGCCTCGGAGATCGTCCACATCGGCCAGGCGATCATGAACCAGAAGGGCGAGGCGAATACCCTCAAGTACTTCATCAACACCACCTTCAACTACCCGACCATGGCCGAAGCCTATCGGGTGGCGGCGTACGACGGCCTCAACCGGCTTTTTTGAGAGGCTCCGACCGGTGGCCTGAGCCGGTCGGAGGGGGCGACTTCAGCCTTTCCCAAGGGTGGCAATGGCCAAACCGGGAAAGTCTGTGATCAGGCTGTCCACGCCGAAATCGGCGAGCCGGCGCATCAGCGCCGGTTCGTTAACCGTCCATACCGACACCTGCAGTCCCATCTGCCGCGCCTTTTTCAAACGCTCCGGAGTACACAGCGTCCAGTTCAGGGCGAGCAGCTCGCAGCCATAGTTGCAAGCTGCCTTTACCGGATCGAGCCAGGCGTATTCGGCCACCAGGCCGCGCGACAGGCGAGGTGTCAGCCGGCGCAGGGCGCGTAGAACTTCCCGTGAGTTCGATGTCACGGTGATCCGCTCGAGCAGGCCATAATGCTCCGCCAACTCCTGGATGGCTGTCACGGTGCGTGCCGCACGTACCCGTGAGGCGCTCTTCACTTCCAGTTGCCAGTGCTCGAAAGCGCATTTCTCGAAGAGCTCGGCCAGCCGCGGGATAGGGCAGGGCTGTACCCAGCCAGGGCCGCCCAGCCGGGCGTCGATGTTCGCCAGATCGGCGGCATCCTGTTCGCTGACCTTGCCCCGCCGGCCGGTGGTGCGCTTCAGGGTCGGATCATGGATGACCATCAGCTCGCCGTCGCGAGAGAGATGCAGATCGAGTTCGCAGCGACGCACGCCCTGTTCGAGGCAGCGCTGGAAGCCGATCAGGGTATTTTCCGGGACTTCGCCCTTGGCGCCGCGATGGCCGTAGATGAGGGTCACGATTGTTCCTTCCGGAGCGGTTGTGCTCTGCGTGGTTGAGGGGGCGAAAGCGGATGCGGAGGCTCGCGCAGGACGTACACTCTGCGCCCTGCAGCCCCTTTCGCCGGGCGGTGGCCGGGCAATTTTCGGTGCCATCCGTTGCAGCGATACGGTAGTATGCGCGGCGATTTCATGTCGATATGGCGTTTTCCTGGCGAGCTGCCGGCCCCGAGTGTAACAGCTGGGCTTGGCCCTTAGCGCTTGCCGGGGGACGCTTCTCTCTCGCCGGCGATAACGATTCTCCGCTATGTTCAGACCGCTGTCCGTCTTCATCGGCATGCGTTACACGGGTGCCAAGCGTCGCAACCATTTCGTCTCCTTCATTTCGCTGACCTCGATGACCGGACTGGCGCTCGGTGTGCTGGTGATGATTCTGGTGCTTTCGGTGATGAACGGCTTCGATCACGAGATGCGTACCCGGGTGCTCGGCATGGTTCCCCATGCGACCATCGAGAGCCCGGTGCCGATCGACGACTGGCGCAGTCTGGCTGCGCGGGCGCAGGCCCATCCCCAGGTTGTCGCGGTTGCTCCCTTCACCCAGATGCAGGGACTCCTGACCCACGGCGGTCAGGTGCAGAAAGTGCTGATCAACGCCATCGATCCGGGGCTCGAACCCCAAGTGTCGATCATCGGCGATTTCTTTCGTCAGGGTAGTCTGGCTGCGCTGCAGCCGGGAGGGTTCGGCATTCTCATCGGCGACAAGGCGGCTGCCAAGCTGGGCGTCGGCATTGGCGATCGGGTCACCTTCGTTGCTCCCGAGGTGACGGTGACGCCGGCCGGCATGTTTCCGCGCATGAAGCGCTTTACCGTACAGGGGATCTTCCATGTCGGTGCCGGCGAGCTGGATGGCTACGTGGCCATGGCTCATATCGACGATCTGGGGCGCCTGCAGCGCTGGAAAACCGGCCAGGTCCAGGGGTTACGCCTCAGGCTAGCCGACCTGTTCCAAGCGCCGAGTACCGCTTGGGCGATCGCCGAGAGACTGGGCGGCGAGGATTTCTATGCCCGCGACTGGACGCGCAGCCATGGCAACCTGTATCAGGCGATCCGTATGGAGAAGACCATGATCGGCCTGCTGCTGCTGCTGATCGTCGCGGTGGCGGCATTCAACATCGTTTCCACGCTGGTCATGGTGGTCACCGACAAGAAGGGCGACATCGCCATCCTGCGTACCCTGGGTGCCACGCCGGCGCAGATCATGGCCACCTTCATGGTTCAGGGCACGGTGATCGGGGTGATCGGCACCTTGATCGGCGGGGCCCTGGGCATTCTTGCCGCACTCAACATCGGTAGCTGGATCGCCGCCCTCGAGAGGCTTCTGGGTCACAAGTTCCTCAGTGCGGACGTCTACTTCATCGATTACCTGCCTTCGCAGCTGATGAGCGAGGACGTGGCGCTGGTGTGTGGTGCGGCCCTGTTGCTGAGTTTCCTTGCCACCCTGTATCCAGCCTGGCGCGCTGCACGCACTCAGCCCGCGGAGGCCTTGCGTTATGAGTGACATTGCCATGAAAGATCGAGCTGTTCTCAGTTGCCGCAACCTGGGCAAGCGCTACGAGGAGGGCCCACAGTCGGTGGTGGTGCTTTCCGGCCTGGAGCTGGAACTGCATCCGGGCGAGCGAGTGGCCATCGTCGGAAGCTCGGGCTCCGGCAAGAGTACTTTGCTGAATCTGCTCGGCGGGCTGGACACGCCGAGTGAGGGTGGTGTGTGGTTGGCCGGTGAGGAGCTTTCGGCGCTCAGCGAGAAGGAGCGGGGCCTGCTGCGCAATCGCGCACTTGGCTTCGTCTATCAATTCCATCATCTGCTGCCGGAATTCACGGCTCTGGAGAATGTTTGCATGCCTCTGCTGATCGCCCGGGTGGCGATTCCCGAGGCACGCCAACGGGCCACTGCGCTGCTCGAACGGGTCGGCCTGGGGCACCGCCTCAAGCACAAGCCAGCGGAGCTTTCCGGCGGTGAGCGCCAGCGCGTGGCGATCGCCCGTGCCCTGGCCAACCGGCCGGGCCTCGTGTTGCTCGATGAGCCGACCGGCAATCTCGATCAGCATACCGCCCACGGTATCCAGGAGCTGATGCTGGAGCTCAGCACCTCGCTGCGCACGGCTTTCCTGGTGGTGACCCACGATTCTCAGCTGGCCCGGCAGATGGATCGGGTTTTGCGTCTCGAAGACGGTCGACTGGTCGCGGAGTGAGCATGTTTCGTCCCCTGGCGGTTTTCATCGGCGTCCGTTACACCCGCGCCAAGCGGCGCAACCATTACATCTCCTTCATCTCGCTGGCCTCGATGCTCGGTCTCGCCCTCGGCATACTGGCGATGATCGTGGTGTTGTCGGTAATGAACGGTTTCCAGAGGGAGATGAGCTCGCGGATCCTCGGCATGGTGCCGCATGCTGCCATCGTCGGCGCACAGCCGCTGGGCGACTGGCGCGGCCTGGCCCGGATCGCGCAGGAGCATCCGCAGGTACGGGCCGCGGCCCCTCTTACCGAGCTGGATGGCATGCTGTCCTACAAGGGATCGATGCAGCCAATCCAGATCCAAGGCATCGATCCGCACGAGGAGCCGAAGGTGTCCATCGTCGCCAACCACCTGCAGCAGGGGCACCTAGCGGATCTGGCGCCCGGCGAATTCGGCGTGGTCATCGGCGAGATCACCGCGCGGCGCTTCGGTCTTCGGGTCGGCGACAAGCTGACCTTGATCGTTCCTGAGCTGAGCGACAACCAGGGCGGCATCACCCCACGCATGCAGCGTCTCAACGTGGTCGGCGTGTTCAAGATCGGCGCTGAACTGGATGGCTCGCTGGCGCTGATCCATGTCGCCGATGCTGCGCAGCTGATGCGCTGGCAGCCCGATCAGGTGCAAGGCGTTCGCTTGGCCATGAGGGATCTGTACCAAGCACCGCAGGTAGCGGCAGAAATCGCCGGGAAGCTCGGTGCGGCCTATCATCATGTCGACTGGACGCAGACCCAAGGCAGCTTGTTCAGCGCCATGAAGATGGAAAAGACCATGATCGGCCTGCTTCTATTGCTGATCGTCGCAGTAGCGGCGTTCAACATCGTCGCTACTCTGATCATGGTGGTCGCCGACAAAGGAGCGGATATCGCCATCCTGCGCACCCTGGGTGCCACGCCGGCGCAGATCATGGCGGTCTTCATGGTACAGGGCACGGTGATCGGGGCGTTCGGTACCCTGATTGGCGCTGTGCTGGGCGTGCTTGCGGCGTTGAACGTCAGCGGGCTGATCGCCTGGCTGGAGTCGGTCAGCGGCCGGCAGATCCTCAGCTCGGATATCTATTTCGTCAATTATCTGCCGTCCGATCTGCAGGCGCTGGACGTGGCGCTGGTTTGCACGGCAGCCTTCGTCCTGAGCTTTCTCGCCACCCTCTATCCTTCCTGGCGCGCTGCACGCACCCAGCCGGCCGAAGCCTTGCGTTACGAGTGAGGCGCTCGCTTCAAACGAGGGGAGGACGCCGTTTTTCCTGACGTTTCCGCCAGTTGTGACGGACCCACCAGCGCCAGAACAGCATGGTCGCGAAGTAGCCGACGATGCCGAGAACGATTCCGGTGATGAACGAGCCGACCAGAATCGGCTCCCACAGGGTGGCGACCCGCTCGCTGATCCAGGCCATGCTCAATTCGCTGGGCAGGGTCAGCGGCGGTGTGTCCAGAACCCAACTGCCGACCTTGTAGGTGCAGTAGAACACCGGCGGCATGGTGATCGGATTGGTCAACCAGACCAGGCCGATGGAAATCGGCAGATTGGCCCGCAGCGGGATGGCCAGGCTGGCGGCGAGGAGCATCTGCATCGGGATGGGAATGAAGGCGCTGAACAGGCCGACGAGCATGGCTCGTGACACCGAGTGGCGGTTCAGGTGCCAGAGGTTGGGGTCGTGGATCAAGCTGCCCAAAAAGCGCAGGGACTTGTGTTCCCTGATGCTATCCGGATGCGGCATGTAGCGCTTAAAGATGCGACGGGGCATGGCGACACTCGGCAGTTCGAAGCGCCAGTATTATGCACACATTGATGACGGCCTGCTGCAGGTATTGTTACCGCCCATCCCGGCCGCTCGTCCCGCTGAAATGCATTGATTGCGGAGTCGTTTCGAATGTTGCGCACAGGGATGTTGGCGCTCGCGGCAGGCCTGCTCGTCCTGCGATTTCTCCCGGCCTTGCCGGACTGGTGGCTGTGGTCGCTGTGGCTGTCGGGCGGGGTGTTCTGTCTGGCGTTGCGCCGTTATCGGTCGGCACTGTTTCTGCTCGGTCTGAGCTGGGCCTGCCTGTCGGCATACTGGGCGCTGGAGGGGCGTCTGCCTGCCGAGCTCGACGGTCGCACCCTGTGGCTGGAAGGGCAGGTGGTCGGTCTGCCGGAGCGGGTTGACGGTACGCTGCGCTTTCAGGTGGAGGATGCCCGCTCCCGGCGTGCCGAGTTGCCCCGGCGGCTGCGTCTGACCTGGCGTGCCGGGCCGGAGATCCGCGCCGGCGAGCGTTGGCGCCTGGCCGTTACCCTCAAGCGTCCACGCAGTCTGATCAATCCTCAGGGCTTCGATAACGAAGCCTGGTTGCTGGCCCAGCGCATCGGTGCCACCGGTACGGTGAAGGCTGGGGAGCGTCTCGGGCCACCAGGCATGGCCGACGGTTGGCGCGACGTCCTGCGCCAACGCCTGCAGCAGGTCGATGCCCATGGCCGCGCAGGCGCGATCGCCGCCCTGGTGATGGGCGATGCCTCGGGACTGAGTGCGACGGATTGGCGCCTTCTGCAGGACACTGGCACCGTGCATCTGATGGTGATCTCCGGCCAGCATGTGGCCTTGCTCGCCGGTCTGGTCTATGGGCTGATCGCGCTGCTGGCGCGTTATGGCCTGTGGCCGCGGCGCCTGCCTTGGCTGCCCTGGGCTTGCGCTTTGGCGCTGATGACGGCCTTGGGATACGGCTGGCTGGCCGGTTTCGCGGTGCCGGTGCAGCGGGCCTGCGCCATGCTCGCTGTGGTATTGCTCTGGCGCCTGCGTTTCCGTCACCTGGGGTTCTGGCTGCCCCTGTTGCTGGCGCTGGACGCAGTGCTGCTGTTCGAGCCGCTGGCCAGCCTGCAGCCGGGGTTCTGGCTGTCGTTCGGCGCAGTGTTGGTTCTCGCTCTGGCCTTTGGCGGCCGGCTGGGTGCTTGGTCATGGCGGCAGAGCCTGTGGCGTGCCCAATGGACTAGCGCGTTGGGACTATTGCCGCTACTGCTGATCCTGGGGCTGCCGATCAGTCTGAGCAGTCCGCTGGCCAATCTGATCGCTGTGCCTTGGGTAGGGCTCGCGGTGGTTCCGCTGGCGCTCTTCGGCACCCTGTTGCTGCCCGTGCCTCTGCTCGGCGAGGGTTTTCTCTGGATCGCCGGTGCCTTGCTGGCTGCGCTGTTCTGGCTGCTCGGCGAGATTGCCGGCGCCGTACCGGCCTGGCTGCCCCATGCCGTGCCGTTCTGGGGCTGGCTGCTGGCGATGCTTGGTGCCTTGCTCATTCTGTTACCGGCCGGGGTGCCGCTGCGTGCTTTAGGGCTGACGCTGCTGCTGCCTCTGGTATTTCCTCCCGAAACGCGCATTCCTGCTGGTCGTGCCGATGTCTGGCTACTGGATGTCGGTCAGGGGCTGGCTGTACTCCTGCGCACTCGCGAGCATGCTCTGCTTTATGATGCAGGACCACGTTTCGGCGATTTTGATCTGGGCGAGCGGGTGGTGTTGCCTTCGCTGCGCAGTCTGGGCGTGACCCGCCTGGATAGTCTGCTGCTCAGTCATGCCGATGGTGATCACGCCGGCGGTGCCCTGGCCGTGCAGCGTGGCCTACCGCCAAGCGAGGTCATCGCTGGCGAGGTTCAGGCACTGCCGGCGGCGCTAACTGCCAGGCCTTGCCGCAGCCGGGAGTGGCAATGGGATGGCGTGCGTTTCGTCACTTGGCGCTGGGTGTCTGCGCAGGATGGCAATCAGGCTTCCTGTGTGCTGCTGGTGGAGGCCGATGGCGAGCGTCTGCTGCTGACCGGCGATATCGATGTCGCGGCCGAGCGTGCCCTGCTCGCAGATCGCCCAGCATGGCGTGCCGACTGGCTGCTGGCACCGCACCACGGCAGCCGCGGCTCGTCCTCCCAGGCCTTGCTCGAGGCCTTGGCGCCGCGCGCAGTGCTGATTTCACGCGGCTGGGGTAACGCCTTCGGCCATCCGCATCCGGACGTCGTGGCCCGCTACCGGGACTTGCCGATGCTGGTCTACGATACTGCCCTTCAGGGCGCTCTGCAGTTTCGTTTGGGAGATTGGGGCAGGGCGGTGGGATTGCGCGAACAAGCCCGTTTCTGGCGGGAAAAATGAGAACAATGGCCGTCGGCGAGCGAGTACGCCTGTGCTAGAGTTGCGCCACTTTTTTCAAGGGGATTTGCCACCGTGTGGGAGCTTGTCAAAGCGGGCGGCTGGATGATGCTGCCGATCATTCTTTGTTCCGTCGTTGCCCTCGCCATCATCGCCGAGCGTCTCTGGACCCTGCGGTCGAGCCGGATCACTCCGGCACATCTGCTCGGACAGGTCTGGCGCTGGATCCAGGACAAGCAGTTGAACAGCGACAAGCTCAAGGAGTTGCGTGCGGATTCGCCGCTCGGGCAGATCCTTGCAGCGGGGCTGGCCAACTCCAAGCATGGCCGGGAAGTCATGAAGGAGTGTATCGAGGAGGCGGCAGCCCGCGTCATTCATGATCTGGAGCGTTACCTCAACGCTCTCGGCACCATTGCCGGCATTGCACCGCTGCTCGGTCTGCTCGGTACGGTGCTGGGCATGATCGAGATCTTCGGCAGCTTCATGGGGGCCGGCATGGCCAACGCCTCGCAGCTCGCCAGCGGTATCGGCACGGCGCTGATCACCACCGCTGCCGGTCTGTTCGTGGCGATTCCCGCGCTGTTCTTCCATCGCTATCTGCAGCGTCGCGTCGAAGAGCTGGTGGTCGGCATGGAGCAGGAAGCGATCAAGCTGGTGGAGGTGCTGCAGGGGGACCGCGAGGTCGATCTCAACGGGGGCAAGGCGTGAAGTTCCGGCGCAAACCCCGGGAGAATGTCGAGATCAATCTGGCCTCCCTGATCGATGTCGTATTCATCCTGCTGCTGTTCTTCGTGGTTACCACGACCTTCACCCGTGAGACCCAGCTCAAGGTCGATCTGCCCGAGGCCGTCAATGGCACGCCGCCCGAAACGGTCGAGCCGAAGCAGCTGGAGGTGCTGATTGATGTCGATGGCAGCTATTCGCTGAATGGGCAAGAGCTCATCAGCAGCGACCTGGATAGCCTGATGCGCGCCCTGCAGAAGGAGTCGGGCGGCGACAATGGCCTGCCGCTGGTCATCAGCGCCGACGGCAAGACCCCCCATCAGGCAGTCATAACTGCCATGGACGCGGCCGGCAAGCTTGGCTTCTCCCATCTGCGCATCACCACGGTCGAGGCTCAGGCGGCGCCCTGATGGTCGGTGCCGACCGTCTGCTCGAGGCTTGGTATCGCGGCCATCCGGCCCTGATCCTGCTGCGCCCGCTGGAGGTGCTGTTCCGCTGCGTGGCACGGCGTCGCCGCGAGCGCTTCCTGCGCGGCGAGGGCGACATCTACCGGGCGCCGGTGCCGGTTGTGATGGTCGGCAATATCACCGTCGGCGGCACCGGCAAGACGCCGCTGATTCTCTGGCTGATCGAGTCCTGCCGACGCCGCGGCCTGCGGGTCGGGGTGGTCAGCCGCGGCTATGGTGCCAGACCGCCGCAACTGCCCTGGCGGGTCACCGCCGATCAGCCGGCCGAGCAGGCCGGCGACGAACCGCTGCTGATCGTCCAGCGTACCGGCGTACCGCTGGTGATCGATCCGGATCGCCCGCGGGCCGTGCGAGCCTTGCTCGAAGATCAGCCGCTCGATCTCATCCTCTGCGACGACGGCCTGCAGCATTATCGGCTGGCTCGCGACCTGGAACTGGTCCTGATCGATGCCGCGCGCGGTCTCGGCAATGGCCGCTGCTTGCCGGCCGGCCCGTTGCGTGAGCCGATCGAGCGCTTGGCTAGCGTGGATGCGGTGCTCCACAATGGGGCTGGCGAGGATCCCCCTGGCGGCTTTGCCTTTACCCTGCAGCCCGGCGCCCTGGTGCACCTGGCCACGGGTGAGCGCCGCTCCTTGAATCACTTCCCACCTGGAACGACCCTGCATGCCTTGGCCGGCATCGGCAATCCCCGGCGTTTCTTCGCTACGCTCGAGGCGCTACACTGGCGCCCGATTGCGCACGCCTTTCCCGACCATGCCCGCTACCGTGCCGAGCAGCTGCGTTTCTCTCCGGTGCTGCCGGTGGTGATGACGGAAAAGGATGCGGTTAAATGCCGGGCCTTCGCCCCTGCCGATTGCTGGTATCTGGCCGTCGATGCCGTGCCTTCGCCGGCTTTCGCCGGCTGGTTCGACGCGGCCCTCGATCGCCTGCTGGCATTGCGCTGAACGTTCGGCCTCTTGCCGGGCGCCTGCTGCCGGCTTTCCATTGCTTCTCCAGGATTTCATCATGGACCCGAAATTACTCGACATTCTCGCTTGCCCGATTTGCAAGGGCCCGCTGAAGTTGGCCGACGACAAGTCCGAGCTGATCTGTAAGGCCGATGCCTTGGCCTTCCCGGTGCGCGACGGTATCCCGGTGATGCTGGAAAGCGAGGCCCGCACCCTCAATGTCGACGAGCGCCTGGACAAATGAGCACAGCCTTCACCGTGGTGATTCCTGCCCGCTACGCCTCCAGCCGGCTGCCAGGCAAGCCGCTGCAGGACATCGCCGGCAAGCCTATGATCTGGCATGTCTGGGAGCAGGCTAGCCGCAGCGGGGCAGCGCGCGTGGTGGTGGCTACCGACGACGCGCGCATCGAAGCGGTTTGCCGGGACTTCGGCGCCGAGGTGATGTTGACCCGCGTCGAGCACAACTCCGGAACCGACCGGCTGGCGGAGGTGGCTGGTCGGCTCGACTTGGCCGACGATGCCATCGTGGTCAACGTGCAGGGCGACGAGCCGCTGATTCCGCCGGTTATCATCGATCAGGTAGCGGGAAACCTGGCGGTCCATCCGGAAGCTGCCATCGCCACCCTGGCTGAGCCGATCGACAATGTTGAGGCGCTGTTCAATCCCAATGTGGTGAAGGTCGTGAGCGACATCCACGGTCTGGCCCTGACCTTCAGTCGTGCCCCCTTGCCCTGGGCGCGGGATGCCTTCGCCAGCAGCTGCGAAGGATTGCCGGCTGGCGTGCCCTATCGTCGGCACATCGGCATTTATGCCTATCGCGCGGGCTTTCTCCGCGATTTCGTCGCCTGGGGACCCTGCTGGCTGGAAAACGTCGAAAGCTTGGA
Source organism: Azotobacter tropicalis (assembly GCF_059739045.1). NCBI lineage: Bacteria > Pseudomonadati > Pseudomonadota > Gammaproteobacteria > Pseudomonadales > Pseudomonadaceae > Azotobacter > Azotobacter tropicalis. The sequence goes on along the minus strand of NZ_AP046059.1, from coordinate 1,478,340 downwards.
ACAGTTGCGCGCGCTCTGGCATGGCGTGCGCATCCATGTGGCCGATGCCCTGGAGGCACCGCCGGCCGGTGTGGATACCCCGGAAGACCTGGAGCGCGTGCGGCGCCTGTTGGGGGCTTGATGCGCATCCTGTTCGTCTGCCTCGGCAATATCTGCCGCTCGCCCACTGCCGAAGGCGTGTTCCGTCAGCGGGTACGCGCGGCGGGCCTGGAGGAGCGCATTCGTATCGACTCGGCCGGTACCGGTGACTGGCATGTAGGTAAGGCGCCGGATGTCCGCACGCGACGAACAGCGCGCCTGCGTGGTTATGATCTGGATGCATTGCGCGCCCGCCAGATCTGTCGGGAAGATTTCTCGCGCTTCGACCTCATCCTCGCCATGGATCGCAACAATCTGAAGGACCTGCAGGCTATGCGCCCAGGAGACTCCCAGGCCGAGCTGGACCTCTATCTGCGCCGCTACGCGCTGGAAGAGGATGAGGTGCCGGATCCCTATTGCGGCGGCGAAGAGGGCTTCGAGCGGGTGCTCGATCTGCTCGAGCGCGCCAGCGACGATCTGCTCGCCGAGATGCGGAGGCGCCTGTGAATCTGCAGGTACAGGAAAACTTTTCCCTCAAGCCGTTCAACACTTTCGCCCTTGAGGCGCGGGCCAAGCTATTCGCCGAGGCTCATGACGAAGCCGAGATGCGTGAGGCGCTGGCATTAGCCGCTGCGCGTAGCTTGCCGCTGTTAGTGCTGGGGGGGGGCAGCAACCTGCTCCTGACCCGGGATGTCGAGGCGCTGGTGCTGCATATGGTCAGCCGTGGCGTGCGGCTGCTGGCCGACGATGGCGAACGAGTACTAATCGAGGCGGAGGCGGGCGAGCCCTGGCATCCCTTCGTGCTGCACACGTTAGGGCTGGGACTGGCGGGGCTGGAGAACCTCAGCCTGATCCCGGGCACCGTAGGTGCTGCGCCAATGCAGAACATCGGGGCCTATGGCGTCGAGCTCAAGGATGTGTTTGCCGGTCTGGTCGCCCTTGACCGGCAGAGCGGCGAACTGCACGAGTTCAGCCGTGAGGAGTGCGCTTTCGGCTACCGCGACAGCCTGTTCAAGCGCCAAGCCGGGCGCTGGTTGATCCTGCGTGTGCGTTTCGCGTTGCAGCGCACGCCGCGGTTGCATCTGGACTACGGCCCGGTACGCCAGTGGCTGGCGGAGCAGGGCATGGTTTCGCCGACCCCTCTGGATGTCAGCCGGGCAATCTGTGCCATCCGCCGGGAGAAGTTGCCCGATCCCGCCACGCTCGGCAATGCCGGGAGCTTCTTCAAGAATCCACTGGTTTCTGTCGAGCAGGCCGAGCGCTTGCGCGTAGAATATCCGGATTTGGTTGCCTATCCGCAGGCCAATGGCACGGTGAAGCTGGCGGCCGGCTGGCTACTCGAGCGGGCCGGCTGGAAGGGATACCGCGATGGCGATGTTGGCGTGCATCGTCTGCAGGCACTGGTGCTGGTTAACCATGGGCAGGCCACGGGCAGACAGGTGCTGGCACTGGCCCGGCTTATCCGTGAAGATATCGAAAGGCGTTTCGGCGTGTCTCTGGAAATCGAGCCCAGCGTAATTTAAATTCGAACGTTCAAACACAAAAGGGGATGCAAAGCATCCCCTTTTGTCATGATAGGCCGGCGCGGAGCCGGCCCTCATGTTTCTTTCCAGCTTCAGCCGGCGGTCCGATCATGCTTGTCGGCCAGCTTCACCTCCGCGTTTTCATCCTTCGCCTCGGCTTTCGTGCACAGTGGCTCGGCAGTCTCTTCGTGTTTCTCCGCCGGGCTTGCTGTCTGAGGGGAGGTCTCCATCGCATTGGAGGTCTCTTCCAATTGCTCGGCGACTGGCTGGAAATCAAGCGTCTGCTGCTCTTTCCGAGCGTCTGGCAGTTCGTCCGCCATTGGGATTGGTTGCTCGGACGATGTTTCGATCGGTTCCTCTGTCGCGATGAAAGGCTGGACTTCCGGCTGAATCAGTTCGAACGGCGCCTCGACCGACTCTGGGGGCGCAAGGGAAACCTCTGACGCTGAACGAGTTTCGCTCGGTGCTTCGGCGATCGGCTCCGGGGCTACGATGGGGGCCTCTCGCTCGGGGCGAATCTGCTCGCTTTGCGCCTCGGTCGACTCTGATACCGCGAGGGAGGGCTCGTTTATTGGCTGCGCTTGCTCGAGCGGAGTTTCGACTATTTCCTCCGTTGTTTCTTGCGTGACGACGGGCTCAACGTCGGCTTGCACTTCGACTACTGGCGCTGAGGCGACGATGGCGGCGGCTTCCGCGACCTTGGTTGTCTCGGCGGCCTGCCTGGCTGCCGCCTCGGCAGCTTCGCGCTTGCGGCGGCGTACTTCGCGCGGGTCGTTGGCGGCGCGGGCAGTGCTGCGTGGCGCTTCGGCTGGCGCCACGGCGAGCGGTGCTGGCTCTTCGACTGGCAGCGCGGTCTGCGGCGCTTCGCTTGTGCCGACTGTCGGCTCTTCGATTGGTGCCGATTGCAGTTGCTCGACTCGCGGGGCGAGATTCGAGATCTCCGTGATACCCGTCTCGATGACGGGAATCGCCGTGGCAGTCTCGATGGGAGCTTGGCATTCCTCTCCTGCAGGCTGCTCGGCGAGCGGAGCGCTGCTGGCGGATGCTTCTTCAGCGACCTCGTCAACCTGATGAGGCTGGGCGGTAATCACGGCAGTGGCTGTGGCGGCTGCCGCGGTAGTCGCGGCTTCGCTCTCTTCGCCGCTCTCGATCTCGTTGCCTTGGCTGTCGCGCTGGCGTTCGCGGCGATTGCTGCGGCGACGCTGGCCGCGAGAGCGCCGGCGGGGGCGCTCCTCGCTGCTGGCTTCGAGCTCGTCCTCTAGCGTTTCCTGGGACAGGACCTCTTGCTCCGGAGCCTTCAGCTCGTGCACTGGGTGCTCCTCATGCGGCTGATGCTCTTCCCGCTGCTGGAGGGATTCCTCGCGCGGCAAGCGGGCGGGACGCTCTTCCCGCGGGCTTTCTTGGGCATCGAGCGGCTCGCGCAACTCGCGACGGCGCTCCTCGCGGGGTGGGCGCTCGCGGCGACTTTCCCGCGGCTCTCGTGGTTCGCGAGTTTCCACGCTTTCCGTGGGCTGGCGCTCTTCGCGTGGGGCACGCTCCTCGCGAGACGGACGTTCGCGACGACTTTCACGCGGTTCCCGGGCCTCGACGATCTCGATGGGCTGGCGCTCTTCGCGCGCGGGGCGCTCCTCGCGGGGGGGGCGAGGTATGCGCTCGTCTCGCACCTCGCGAAGCTGGCGCTCCTCACGCGGTTTGCGTTCCTCGTCGCGAGCATGGCGGCCTTCGCGGCGGCGATTCTGCTGGCGGCTGCTGCGGCGCTCCTCGCTGCTGCGCGTCAGGCGCTCCTCGACCAGCCGTTCGGCAGCAACGGGTTTGGCCGTTTCTTTGCCCGCGAACAGGCTGACCAGCGATTTCACCAGCCCCTTGAACAGATTGAGTTCGAGAGCGGGGTGCGGGGCCACTGCCGGTGCTGCCGGCGGCTCGGCCGGGACCGGCACCAGGGCGTTGCGCGGCGGAGCAGTCTTGACCGCAGCCTCCTGGCGCACCAGGGTGCGGGTGGAGCTGACCAGCTGGACTTCCTCCACTTCCGCCGGGGTCATTTCGTAGCTCGACTGGGCGCTCTGCACTTCTGGACTGTCGTCACGCAGGCGCTGCACTTCGAAATGCGGCGTTTCCATGTGATCGCTCGGCAAGATAACGATGCGCACGCGGGTACGTAGCTCGATCTTGGTGATGGAGTTGCGCTTCTCGTTGAGCAGGAAGGCAGCGACCGGAATCGGTACCTGGGCGCGTACCTCTGCGGTACGGTCCTTCAGAGCCTCCTCTTCGATCAGGCGCAGGATCGCTAGGGATAGCGACTCGACGTCGCGGATGATGCCCTGGCCGTTACAGCGCGGGCAGACGATGCCGCTGGTTTCGCCGAGGGAGGGACGCAGGCGCTGGCGGGACATTTCCAGCAGGCCAAAGCGCGAGATGCGGCCGATCTGCACGCGCGCGCGGTCGGCCTCCAGGCACTCGCGCATGCGGTCTTCCACGGCACGCTGGTTCTTTGCCGGCGTCATATCGATGAAGTCGATGACGATCAGGCCGCCGATGTCGCGCAGGCGCAGCTGGCGGGCGATTTCCTCGGCTGCTTCCAGGTTGGTCTGCAGCGCAGTTTCCTCGATATCGCCGCCCTTGGTCGCACGTGCCGAGTTGATGTCTATGGATACCAGAGCCTCGGTCGGGTCGATGACGATAGAGCCACCGGACGGCAGCTTCACTTCACGCTGGAAAGCGGTTTCGATCTGGCTCTCGATCTGGAAACGGTTGAACAGCGGTACGCTGTCCTCGTACAGCTTGATCTTGCTGGCGTACTGCGGCATCACTTGGCGGATGAAGCTCAGAGCCTCTTCCTGGGCTTCCACGCTGTCGATCAGCACTTCGCCGATATCCTGGCGCAGATAATCGCGGATTGCCCGGATGATGACATTGGATTCCTGGTAGATCAGGAAGGGCGGCGAGCGGTCCAGCGAGGCTTCCTTGATCGCGGTCCACAGCTGGACTAGGTAGTCGAGATCCCACTGCAGTTCTTCGCTGGAGCGGCCGAGGCCGGCGGTGCGTACGATAAGTCCCATGTCGCTCGGAACATCGAGACCGTTAAGGGCTTCGCGCAGTTCGTTACGCTCTTCGCCCTCGATGCGCCTGGAGATGCCGCCGGCGCGCGGATTGTTCGGCATCAGCACCAGATAGCGCCCGGCGAGGCTGATGAAGGTGGTCAGGGCCGCGCCTTTGTTGCCGCGCTCTTCCTTCTCCACCTGGACGATGACTTCCTGGCCTTCGGAGAGCACTTCTTTGATGTTGATGCGGCCTTCCGGAGCCTTCTTGAAGTATTCGCGGGAAATTTCCTTGAGAGGGAGAAAGCCGTGGCGTTCGGCGCCGAAGTCGACGAAGGCTGCCTCAAGGCTCGGCTCGACCCGGGTGATACGGCCTTTGTAGATATTGGCTTTTTTCTGCTCGCGGGCGCCCGATTCGATGTCCAGGTCGTAGAGACGTTGGCCATCGACCAAGGCAACACGCAACTCCTCAGGCTGAGTTGCGTTAATCAGCATTCTTTTCATGTAGTACCGTTCGGTTTCCGGGCTGCCGGAAACGGCGTTCGGCACACACGACTCTCGCGGTCGGTGACAGGGGCGTTCAGGAAAGGTTTGTCGTCCATTCCCGTGTCAAGCAACGTTTGGCTGGTGGCCAGAGTCGCGACTACGTCTCCTGCTTACTGTTGTGGCAGAAAGCAATCAATCAGGAGGAGGAATCAAGCATCGGCAGCGGACGCCATGTGCGTCTGGGTAAAGGCTTGCAGCTACGCAATCCGATGGTTGTACATCTCCACCCTGCACGTATCCTTTGAAAATCGGGTGCCGTCCGCAGAATCTGCAGCGAGTTGGCAATTACTCATTTTGCGTCCTCCCGTGCTGGAGGTACGCCATCATGTAGCTAAGGCATTTGTTTCCGAGGCTTCGCGATAGTCGGGCGAAGTCCCGTCGGACGGCCTTACGTCCTGGATGGATAGCATTGCGGATGAGTGGCTGGGGATTTTGCGCCCATCCACTGGCTTGGCCGTAAATGGCGGCATTTGCGACTATAGCAGCTATTAATAAGTGCTTCAATTCTCTAAAAATTGATATGATATTGCGATGATAAATCCCTCTCATGCAAATTCTGGCGTCCAACTGCTTGAGATCGGCCCGGAAGCGGCCGGTCAACGAATCGATAATTTTCTTCGCACCCAGCTCAAGGGGGCGCCCAAGACCTTGATCTATCGCATCCTGCGCAAGGGTGAGGTGCGAGTGAACAAGGGACGGATCAAGCCCGAGTACAAGCTGCAGGCTGGCGACTTGGTGCGTGTGCCGCCGCTCCGTCTGGCTGAGCGTGACGAGCCGGTTCCGCTGGCGCAGGGGCTGCTCGAGCGACTCGAGGCGGCCATTCTCCATGAGGACAAGGCGCTGATCGTGCTGAACAAGCCGGCCGGCATTGCCGTGCATGGCGGTAGCGGCCTCAGTTACGGCGTGATCGAGGCGTTGCGTCAGTTGCGTCCGGAAGCCAAGGATTTGGAGCTGGTTCACCGGCTCGATCGGGACACTTCGGGGCTGTTGATGATCGCCAAGAAGCGCAGCATGTTGCGCCATCTGCACGAGGCGCTGCGTGGTGATGGAGTGGACAAGCGTTATCTAGCGCTGGTCTGTGGCGCTTGGTCCAGTGCCAGAAAGCAGGTCAGTGCGCCGTTGCAGAAGAATACCCTGCGTTCCGGCGAACGGATGGTGGAGGTTGACGAAGAAGGGCGGGAGGCGCTGACGCTTTTTCGCGTGCTGCGGCGTTTCAGTGATTTCGCTACCTTGGTGGAGGCCAAGCCGGTCACTGGGCGGACCCATCAGATTCGGGTGCATGCCCGGCATGCCGGGCATCCCATTGCTGGCGACGCCAAGTATGGAGACGAGGCGTTCACCCGCGAGATTCGTGCGCTTGGCGGCAAGCGCCTATTTCTGCATGCGTACTCGCTGGTGGTGCCACTGCCGGAGGGCGGCGAGCTGCGCCTAGAGGCGCCGGTGGATGAGATGTGGGCGCAGACTCTGGAGCGTTTGAGTGACTGATTATCGGCTGTTGATTTTCGACTGGGATGGCACGCTGGTTGATTCGATCGGACGCATCGTCGAGTCCATGCGTGTTGCAGCGGCGGGCTGTGATCTAGAGCCGCTCGGTGATGCGGCCATAAAAGGCATCATTGGGCTGGGTTTGCCCGAGGCAATCCGCACGCTCTATCCAGAATCGCATGACGCTCGGCTGCTGGAGCGCTTCCGTCACCTCTATAGCGACCATTACCTGGCTCTGGAGGGCGAGCCGTCGCCGCTGTACGCTGGGGTGGCCGAGGCGTTGGAGGCATTCCGGGAGGCGGGTTACCGCCTAGCAGTGGCGACCGGCAAGACGCGCCAGGGGCTCGATCGGGTTCTGGCAGGGCATGGCTGGCAGGAGTATTTCGATGTCAGCCGCTGTGCGGATGAAACCGCCAGCAAGCCTGATCCGCGAATGCTGCACGAGATTCTTGCGCACTGCAGTGTATTGCCTGGGCAGGCGCTGATGGTGGGGGATTCCTCATTCGATCTGGAGATGGCGCGGCATGCCGGGATGGATGCGGTGGCGGTGAGCTATGGGGCTCAGTGTGCCGAGGTGCTGTGTCTGCACGGGCCGCGTTTGATTATTGACGAATTTGGCGAGTTGTGTGCCTGGCTGGGGGTTTGGCCGGTACGGAGTCTCATTGTTGAGGGGTAGGCATGGCCGATGAATGGAAGGCGCCGCCGGAGGGTGGTGACGGGAAGAGCTGGAAGTTGCTAGAGAAGACCTTGCTGGCCACCGTGGAGGAGCGGCGGCGGGCGCGTCGCTGGGGCATCTTCTTCAAACTGCTGGGGTTCGCCTATCTGCTCGCGCTCTTGGCCGTGTTTTCTCCGTCGCTGGATCTCAAGGAGGCGGCGCGTGCCGGTGATCATACGGCATTGGTCGAGGTGCGCGGCATGATCGCCGACGACGAGGCGGCCAGCGCCGACAACATCGTCGGCAGTCTGCGAGCGGCCTTCAAGGACAAGCATACCAAAGGTGTGGTGCTGCGTATCAACAGTCCGGGCGGCAGTCCTGTGCAGTCTGGTTATATCTATGATGAGGTTCGCCGGCTGCGCGGCGCGCATCCGGATATCAAGCTTTATGCGGTCATCGCCGATCTCGGGGCCTCCGGTGCCTACTATATCGCCAGTGCCGCCGATATCATCTACGCGGACAAGGCCAGCTTGGTCGGTTCGATCGGGGTGACGGCCGCAAGCTTCGGCTTCGTTGAGGCTATGGGGCGGCTCGGGGTTGAGCGTAGGGTCTACACGGCTGGCGAGCACAAGGCCTTCCTCGATCCGTTCCAGCCGCAAAAGGAGGGGGAGGTGCGTTTCTGGCGGGAGGTGCTGGAGGTCACCCACCGGCAGTTCATCGACAGCGTCAAGCAGGGGCGCGGTGAGCGGCTGAGGGACAAGGAGCATCCCGAGCTGTTCTCCGGTCTGGTCTGGTCTGGCGAGCAGGCCTTGCAGTTGGGGCTGGTCGATGCACTAGGTAGCGCCAGCCATGTGGCTCGCGAAGTCGTGGGAGCGGAAAATCTGGTCGATTTCACGGTACGGGAAACGCCCTTCGATCGTTTTGCCAAAAAGCTGGGCAGTGGCGTGGCAGAGCGTCTGGCTGTGTGGGTGGGGCTGCAGGCTCCGGCGTTGCGCTGAGCGGGCCGTCGTCCTGTTCGGACTTTTGATGGCTATTCAGGGAATCTGCACGCCTTCGGCCAGTAGCATATCGACTAGGCGAATCAGTGGCAGGCCGATCAGGCTAGTGGCATCTTCGCCTTCGGTGGAGCGGAACAGGCTCACGCCGAGTCCTTCGGATTTGAAGCTGCCAGCGCAGTCGAAGGGGTGCTCGGCTGCCAGGTAGCGCTCGATTCGGGCGCTGTCCAGGGGGCGGAAGTGCACTGTGAAAGGAATGCAGTCGGTCTGCTGTGCTCCGCTGGATGTGTTGAGCAGGGAAAGCCCGGTCAGGAAGGTCACGCTATTGCCGCTGGCGCTCTGCAGTTGGAGGCGCGCACGAGAGAGATCGTGAGGCTTGCCGAGGATTTGTCCGTTCAATACGGCAACTTGGTCTGAGCCGATGATCAGATGATGCGGATGCTCTGTGGCAAGGGCGTTGGCCTTTTCGGCTGCCAGGCGCCTGACTAGGCTGTCAGCGCTTTCTCCGGGATGGGGGTTTCATCGATGGAGGGGGCTGTCCAGATGAAGGGCAGTCGAAGGCGTCTCAGCAGTTCACGACGGTAGAGGGAGCTGGAAGCAAGCACGAGCGGCAGCATGATGTTCTCCTGGAGGATGGCGCGATTCTAGTGGCGTCGCCGGTTGGCGGACAGGGAGGAATTCCCTTTGACAGCACTTCGGCCCGTCCCTAGAATGCCGCCCCTATGTTGAATGGGCCGATTCCACCTCACGTTGATCCACGCAAGCTGGCTGATCGCAGCGCAACCCTCGAGGGTGAGCTGCCGCTGGCCAGCCTGCCGCGTCTTTGCGATCCGCTTTCCGATAGTTCGGGAGTGGTGCATGCAAGACTCCATTTTGAGCGCGACGAACGCAAAGCTGTGGTCATTCGCAGCGAACTCGACGTTGAGGTCAAGATGGTTTGCCAGCGTTGTCTGGAGCTGGTTGCCCTGCCGATCCACAGCGAATGCCATTACGCTGTGGTGAAGGAGGGGGCGAACACTCAGTCGTTGCCCAAGGACTATGACGTGCTGGAGGTTGGGGAAGATCCCTTGGATCTGCTGGCGCTGGTCGAGGACGAACTGCTGCTTGCCTTGCCCATCGTTCCGCTCCATGACCCTGATGTTTGCCGGCCGCCGGCCGGGCTTGAAGAGCCCGAGCCGAGCGAGGACGAGGTATCTCGGTCCAACCCGTTCAGCGTACTGGCGCAGTTAAAGCGCGACCCAAACGTTTAGGAGTTAATCAGTTATGGCTGTTCAGCAGAACAAAAAGTCCCGTTCCGCACGCGACATGCGTCGCTCCCATGACGCGCTGGAGGCGAACGCCCTGTCCGTCGAGAAGAGCACTGGCGAAGTGCACCTGCGCCACCACGTCTCCCCGGACGGCTTCTACCGTGGCCGCAAAGTGATCGATAAGGGCTCCGACGAGTAAGTCTTGTCTGCTTCGCTCATCGCTGTCGATGCAATGAGTGGGGACTTCGGTCCCCGCTGTATTGTTCCAGCCTGTCTCGCTTGTCTGGGCGAGATCCCCTCGCTGCATCTGGTCCTTGTCGGCCAGGCTCCCCTTCTCGAAGAGTTGATTGCTCATCATCCCCGGGTTGATCGTGCGCGCCTGAGCATAGTTCACGCCGGAGAGGTGATCGCCATGGATGAGCGTCCGGCCCATGCGTTGCGCAGCAAGACCGACTCCTCCATTCGCGTGGCCCTGGATCTGCTGCGCGAAGGGCGGGTCCAGGCCTGCGTCAGTGCCGGCAACACGGGTGCTTTGATGGCACTGTCCAGACATGTCTTGAAGACTCTGCCGGGGATCGACCGGCCTGCAATGTTCGCCGCCCTTCCCACTGAGCAGGGGTTTGCCATCTGCTCGATCTGGGAGCCAACATGGATTGCAGCGCAGAGCACCTATATCAGTTCGCTGCGATGGGCTCGATCGCTGCAGAGGCACTCGGTGTGGGGCGTCCGCGGGTGGCACTCTTGAATGTCGGTACCGAAGAGGTCAAGGGCAACCAGCAGGTCAAGCAGGCCGCCGTCCTGCTGCAGCGAGCCAGGGAGATCAATTACGTCGGATTTATCGAAGGCGATGGTCTCTACCGTGGTGAGGCCGATGTGGTGGTCTGCGACGGCTTTGTCGGCAATATTCTGCTGAAGGCCAGTGAGGGTCTTGCCGCCATGATCGCCGGCGAGGTTCGGGCACAATTCAGGCACAGTCTCGCTTCGCGGCTGGTTGGCGTCCTGGCCTTGCCCTTCCTGCGCCGCTTGCAGACTCGTCTGGCGCCAGCGCGATATAACGGAGCCAGTTTTCTGGGGTTGCAGGGGATCGTGGTGAAAAGCCATGGCGCGGCAGGCGCTGAAGGGTTTCGCAGCGCAATACTTCGCGCTCAGGCAGAAATTCGCGAAAATTTACCGCAACATCTACATAACCGACTGGAAATGTTGATGGCGGGGCAATGATGTGACTGTGGGTGACGGCCCGCCATCCAACTGATTAACATGCGTCCGGTATGCCTGGACGCTCCCCGAAGAAAGATCATCAGGGATCTGTTCCTATGTCTGTTTCCCCCGCATTCGTCTTTCCCGGCCAGGGTTCGCAGTCGCTCGGCATGCTGGCCGAGCAGGCTGCCCGGTACCCGCTGATCGGTACTACCTTTGCCGAGGCTTCCGAAGCCCTCAGCTACGATCTCTGGGCGCTGGTCCAGCAGGGCCGGAAGAGTTGCTCAACCAGACCGATAAGACCCAGCCAGCGATCCTGACTGCTTCGATCGCCCTGTGGCGGCTTTGGCAGGCCGAAGGCGGCGCGTTTCCGGTCTTCGTTTCCGGCCACAGTCTTGGCGAGTATTCAGCACTGGTGGCTGCCGGCAGTCTGCCCTTTGCCGATGCGGTGAAGCTGGTCGAGTGCCGAGGACAATTGATGCAGCAGGCCGTGCCTGCCGGCCAAGGAGGGATGGCGGCGATTCTCGGTCTGGACGATGCCGATGTGCTGGCGGCATGTGCCGAGGCCGCGCAGGATGAGGTGGTCAGTGCCGTAAACTTCAATGCTCCGGGGCAGGTAGTGATCGCCGGTTCCGCCGCAGCGGTCGGCCGTGCCATCGAGGCCTGCAAGGCGCGTGGCGCCAAGCGGGCCATGGCCTTGCCGGTCAGCGTGCCATCCCATTGCGCACTGATGCGTCCGGCAGCGGAGCGTTTCGCCGAGGCAGTGGAGACGATCTCCTGGCAGGCGCCGCGCATTCCCTTGGTGCAGAATGTCAGCGCTGCTGTGGTAAGTGATCTGGATACTCTCAAGCGCGATCTGCTGGCACAGCTCTACAGCCCGGTGCGCTGGGTCGAGTCCATGGTCTGCCTGGCTGGTCAGGGTGTCACCGACTTGGTCGAGTGCGGTCCGGGCAAGGTGCTTTCCGGGCTGAACAAGCGCTGTGTCAAGGGCATTAATACCCATAACTTGGATACCCCCGAGACCTTCGCCGCGGCTCGCGCGGCGCTGGCCTGAACAAGGAGAAGACAATGAGTCTGCAAGGCAAAGTGGCGCTGGTGACCGGTGCCAGCCGTGGTATCGGTCAGGCGATCGCGTTGGAGCTGGGTCGGCAAGGCGCAGTGGTGATCGGTACGGCCACTTCCTCGAGCGGTGCTGAGAGCATCGCCGAAACCCTGAAAGGCAACGGTATTCAGGGGGCCGGCCTGGTACTGGACGTATCCAGCGACGAGTCTGTCGCCATGACTCTGGAACATATCCAGCAGCATCTCGGCCAGCCAGCGATCCTGGTTAACAACGCCGGCATCACCCGTGACAACCTGATGCTGCGAATGAAGGACGAGGAGTGGCATGACGTCATCAACACCAACCTCAACAGCCTTTATCGCCTGTCCAAGGCAGTCTTGCGCGGCATGACCAAGGCTCGTTGGGGGCGAATCATCAATATCGGCTCGGTAGTGGGGGCCATGGGTAACGCCGGTCAAGTGAACTATGCTGCTGCCAAAGCGGGACTTGAAGGATTCAGCCGTGCTTTGGCTCGCGAAGTCGGCTCGCGCGGAATCACTGTCAATTCGGTTGCGCCCGGCTTCATCGATACCGACATGACCCGCGAGTTGCCTGAGGCGCAGCGTAACGTGCTGCTTGGTCAGATCCCGCTGGGCCGCCTCGGCCAGGCCGAAGAGATTGCCAAGGTTGTCGCCTTTCTGGCCTCCGATGGTGCATCCTACGTCACCGGAGCTACCATTCCGGTCAACGGTGGAATGTACATGAGTTGATGTGACGAGCCCTTCGGAACTGCAGTCAAATAGCAATCCGAAATCTCACCGAACTGCCAAAGTAAAAATGGCAGATCGTCGGGGCCGTGCGGAGGGGCAGGGCTTCAGCTTGAAATGCTGAAATCCCTTTCTATAAACTTACTCGCATTCCATCTGCCTGGTTTGTCCATAGGAGTGAAAATAAGGTATGAGCACCATCGAAGAACGCGTCAAGAAGATCGTTGCTGAGCAACTTGGCGTCAAAGAAGAGGAAGTCACCAACAGCGCTTCCTTTGTCGAAGACCTGGGCGCCGACTCTCTTGATACCGTTGAGCTGGTGATGGCTCTCGAAGAGGAATTCGAGACCGAAATTCCGGACGAACAGGCCGAGAAGATCACCACTGTTCAGGAAGCTATCGATTACATTAATGCTCACGCGCAATAAGTAATCATTGCTTCGATTGGAAAAGCCGCACTGCCCAAAAGGCGTGCGGCTTTTCTTTAAGGAACATCTGAAAAATCTGTGTCGGCTCCACAGGCGAACAGTCAAGGTCGGTAATGACGCGGCCTCCAGAACTGAGTGCGTGTGGAGGGCGTGGTTTTTTCAGAGTTTTCTTAACGGAAATAGCAAAAGCTTTACCTGATACTTGTCGGCCTGACCGGTTCGGCAAGGGGATGCGGGGGACGTGCCTGCATGGGCGTCGCTGATTGCCTGCAGGCAGCTTGCCGGTTCCGCCCTTGCACAGTGCAGTAACGAAGAACGAGGAGATTGCTTTGTCACGTAGACGCGTCGTGGTCACTGGACTGGGGATGTTGTCGCCGCTGGGGGCCGATGTGCCGAGCAGCTGGCAGGGGGTCCTGGCTGGTCGCAGTGGCATCGCCCTGCTCGAGCACATGGATCTTTCTGCCTATTCCACCCGTTTCGGCGGTTCAGTGAAGGGCTTCGACGTCGAGCAATATCTGTCGCTCAAGGAAGCCCGCAAGCTCGACTTGTTCATTCAATATGGCCTGGCTGCCAGCTTTCAGGCCGTGCGCGATTCCGGCTTGGAGATCACCGATGCCAATCGTGAACGCATTGGCGTGGCCATGGGCTCCGGTATAGGCGGCCTCACCAATATTGAGAACAACTGTAAGTCCCTCATCGACCAAGGGCCGAGGCGGATCTCGCCATTCTTCGTGCCGGGCTCGATCATCAACATGATTTCCGGCTTCCTGTCGATCCATCTGGGCTTGCAGGGGCCGAACTATGCCTTGGCCACTGCCTGCACCACCGGTACCCACTGCATCGGCATGGCGGCGCGCAACATCGCCTACGGCGAGGCCGATGCAATGGTCGCTGGCGGCGCGGAAATGGCAGCTTGCGGTTTGGGCATTGGCGGTTTCGGTGCGGCCCGGGCGCTGTCCACCCGCAACGACGATCCGGCCCGCGCCAGCCGCCCTTGGGACAAGAATCGCGATGGCTTCGTACTCTCCGACGGTGCTGGCGCGCTGGTGCTGGAGGAACTGGAGCACGCTCGGGCACGGGGTGCCACCATCTATGCCGAGTTGGTCGGTTTCGGCATGAGCGGCGATGCCTTCCACATGACGTCGCCGCCGGAAAATGGCGCCGGCGCAGCTCGTTGCATGCAGAATGCCTTGCGCGATGCCGGTCTGAATGTCGACCAGGTCCAGTACATCAATGCTCATGGCACTTCGACCCCGGCTGGCGATCTGGCTGAGGTAGCCGCGCTCCAGTCGGTATTCGGCGAGAGCGCTTATCGCTTGTCGATCAGCTCGACCAAATCCATGACCGGCCACCTGCTGGGGGCTGCCGGTGCAGTCGAGGCGATCTTCAGTGTGCTGGCGATCCGCGATCAGGTCGCCCCGCCTACCATCAATCTGGACGAGCCGGACGTAGGTTGTGATCTGGACTTCGTGCCTCACGAAGCCAAGAGCCTGTCGATCGAGGTAGTGCTTTCCAACTCCTTCGGTTTTGGCGGCACCAACGGTTCGCTGGTGTTCCGTCGGTTCGCCGGCTGATGTCCTGTTGGGTCGACGGCCGCCCCGGCGACTCGCTGTCTCTTGCCGATCGCGGCTTGGCCTATGGCGACGGCCTGTTCGAAACCATTGCCGTGCGCCGGGGACAGCCGTTGCTGCTGGAGCGGCACCTGGCTCGCCTGGCCGAAGGCTGTGCGCGGTTGACCATTCCCGGCGACCTGCCGTTGATCCGCAGCGAGTTGCTGGCCTTCTCGACTGAGCTGGGAGCGGGCGTGGCCAAGCTATTGCTGACCCGCGGCGACGGTCTGCGCGGTTATGTCTCCCCTCAGCCGCCGAAGCCGCGGCGCATCCTCCTGGGTAGCTCGCCACCGCAGTATTCGCCGATCAATGCCGAGCAGGGCGTGCGTCTCTATCCCTGCCGTACCCGACTGGCCGAGCAGCCCCTGCTGGCCGGGCTCAAGCATCTCAATCGTTTGGAACAGGTGCTCGCGCGTGCCGAGTGGCAGGATGCGAAGCACGCCGAGGGGCTGATGCGCGATCTGTCCGGCCGAGTGATCGAAGGGGTTTTCAGCAATCTGTTTCTGGTCAAGGATGGCCTCTTGTTGACTGCCGACCTGCGTCGCTGCGGTGTCGCCGGTGTGATGCGCGCGGAGGTTCTCGATCAGGCGGAGCGCCTGGGCGTTCCCGTTCAGGTGCGCGACATCGCCTTCGATGAATTGCTGACGGCGGACGAGGTTTTTCTTAGCAACAGCCTCTATGGCATCTGGCCTGTGTGCGGGTTCGAAGGACATGGCTGGCCGGTCGGCACGCTCACCCGTAAACTGCAGGCCCTGATCCGCAAGCTACTGGACTCCTGATACGTGATGCGAAAATGGCTGCTGCTGCTGGAAAGCGGCCTGCTAGTGGGGGGCTGCTCTTGGCGTTTGCCGTCTGGCAGCAGAAAGCCGCACTCGAACAGCCCCTGATGCTCAGCGAGGAGCGCCTGCTGGAGGTTCCGAGCGGCGCCACGCCCGGTGGTCTGCTCAACCGTCTGCAGGACGATGGTCTGCTGCGTGGAAGTTTCTGGCTGCGCCTGTACTGGCGTTTCAACCTATCCGAGCAGGGGCTGCGCAGCGGCGAGTACCGCCTGGCTCCAGGCATGACCGCCATCGAACTGCTTGATCTCTGGCAGCGTGGTGAGGTGGTGCAGTACAACCTTACCCTGGTCGAGGGCTGGAGCTTTCGTCAGGTACGGGCCGCTCTGGCCAAGGCGGACAAGCTGGAGCACTCCCTGGAAGGGGTTTCCGATGCCGAGCTGATGGCCCGGCTCGGCCAGCCGGACGTTCATCCCGAAGGTCGTTTCTTCCCCGACACCTATCGCTATGTCCGCGGCATGAGCGATTTCGAGCTGCTCAAGCAGGCTCACGCGCGCCTGCAGCAGGTGTTGGCCGAAGAATGGTCTGAGCGCTCGGCGAACCTGCCTTATGCGACTCCCTACGAGGCGTTGATCATGGCCTCGATCATCGAGAAGGAAACCGGCATTCCCCGCGAGCGACAGCAGATCGCTGGAGTCTTCGTGCGCCGGCTGGAGCAGGGCATGCTGCTACAGACCGACCCGACGGTTATCTATGGCCTGGGCGAGCGCTACAACGGCAAGCTCGGGCGCGCCGACCTGCTGGCAACCACGCCCTACAACACCTACGTCCAGCCCGGCTTGCCGCCGACCCCGATCGCCCTGCCAGGGCGCGAGGCGATTCATGCGGCGTTGCACCCGGCGGAAGGTCGCGAGCTGTATTTCGTTGCTCGTGGCGACGGCAGCCACGTCTTTTCCGAGACCCTCGAGGCGCACAACCAGGCGGTTCGCGAATACCAGCTCAAGCGGCGTGTGGACTATCGCTCCAGCCCATCGCCCGAGACGCTGGAGCGCTCCGTGCAGCAGGATACTGAGGAGACCCCGTGAGCGGCTTGTTCATCACCCTCGAAGGGCCGGAAGGGGCCGGCAAGAGCACCAATCGCGAATATCTTGCCGAAGGCCTGCGTGCGGCCGGCCTGGAGGTAGTGTTGACCCGCGAGCCGGGTGGCACGCCGCTGGCCGAGCGCATCCGCGAACTGCTGCTGGCGCCGAGCTGCGAGTCGATGGCGGTGGACACCGAGTTGTTGCTGGTCTTCGCCGCCCGTGCCCAGCATCTGGCCGGTGTGATCCGTCCGGCGTTGGCGCGCGGTGCCGTGGTGCTCTGCGATCGCTTCACCGATGCGTCCTATGCCTACCAGGGCGGCGGTCGCGGGGTACCCGAAGCACGTATCGCGATCCTGGAAAGCTTCGTGCAAGGCGACTTGCACCCCGACCTGACCCTGATCTTCGACCTGCCGGTCGAGATGGGCTTGGCCCGCGCCGCTGCGCGCGGCCGTCTGGATCGTTTCGAGCAGGAGGGCCGCGCCTTCTTCGAAGCCGTACGCCAGACCTACTTGCGCCGAGCGGCAGGCGATCCGGTGCGCTACCGGGTGGTGAACGCGGGGCGGCCTCTGGCAGATGTTCAGCGCACTCTGGATGCTTTGCTCCCGCAGCTGCTGGAGCTGCGCGGTGCCTGAAGTCTATCCCTGGCAGCAGAGGCTGTGGCAACGGCTGGCCGGACGCTCTCGGCACGCCCATGCCTATCTGCTGCATGGTCCGGCCGGCATCGGCAAGCGGGCGCTGGCCGAGTGCCTGACCGCCCGTCTGCTGTGCCAGAGCCCGGCCGGCCTGGAAGCCTGCGGCCAGTGCAAGTCCTGCCGCCTGTTGCAGGCTGGCAGCCATCCGGACCATTTCCTGCTGGAGCCCGAGGAGGCGGACAAGGCGATCCGTGTCGATCAGGTACGCGCGCTGGTGGAGTTCGTTGTACAGACGGCGCAGCTCGGCGGGCGCAAGGTCGTCCTGCTGGAGCCGGCCGAGGCGATGAATCCGAATGCTGCCAATGCCCTGCTCAAAAGTCTCGAGGAGCCTTCCGGGGAGAGCGTGTTGCTGCTGATCAGCCACCAGCCGAGCCGGCTGCTGCCGACCATCAGGAGCCGCTGTGTGCAGCAGGCCTGTCCGCTGCCGGGGGCTGCCGACAGCCTCGCCTGGCTGCGTGGGGCCTTGCCGGAGCAGGCCGACGAGGCGCTGGGCGAGCTGCTCGCCCTGGCTGGAGGCTCGCCGCTTTCCGCCCTGCGCCTGCAGGGCGAGGGTGCGCGCGAGCAGCGCGCGCAGGTGGTGGAAGGGGTGAAGCAGCTGCTCAAGCAGCAGGCCGGTCCCAGTCAATTGGCCGAGGCCTGGAGCGGTGTGCCATTGCTGCTGCTGTTCGACTGGTTCTGCGACTGGAGTCTCTTGATCCTGCGCTATCAACTGACCGGCGACGAACGGGGGCTGGGCCTGGACGACATGGCCAAGGTCGTCCGCTACCTGGCGGAGAAGAGCGCACAGTCCCGTGTGCTGGCCGTGCAGGACTGGCTGCTGGCGCAGCGCCAGAAGGTGCTCGCCAAGGCCAATCTCAACCGTGCCCTGCTTCTCGAGGCGCTTCTCGTGCAGTGGGCAAGCCTACCCGGGCCGGGCTAGAATCGGCGTCTGAGTCAGCCGCCGGGAAATCCGCATGAGCATGCCATCTGGGCTGGGATCGCGTAATGGCATCCTGCCCTTGTCGATCAAGGACAAATCGGTCCTCTACGCCTCCTACATGCCCTTTCTCAAGAATGGCGGTCTGTTCATTCCCACCAACAAGAGCTACAAGCTCGGCGACGAAATCTTCCTGCTGTTGAGCCTGATGGACGAGCCGGAAAAGCTTCCTGTGGCCGGCAAGGTCGTCTGGATCACCCCGCCCGGCGCTCAAGGCAACCGCGCCGCCGGCGTCGGCGTGCAGTTCGCCGACGGCGACAATGCCGCCCGCAACAAGATCGAAACCTATCTGGCCGGCGCTCTGAAGTCGGACCGTCCCACCCACACGATGTAGCCCATGCTGGTCGATTCCCACTGCCATCTCGATCGTCTCGATCTCGCCGCCCATGGCGGTTCCCTGGAGGCGGCGCTGGATGCCGCCCGTGCCTGCGGCGTCGGGCATTTTCTGTGCATCGGTGTGAGCGCCGACAACGCGGCCGCGGTGAAGGCGCTGGCCGAAACGCATGCCGATGTCGACTGCTCGGTCGGCGTGCATCCGCTGGACGTCGAGCCCGATGCTGTGCCCGCCCTCGACTGGCTGCTCGGCGAGCTCGCCCATCCGCGGGTGGTCGCCATCGGCGAAACCGGTCTGGACTATCACTACCAGCCGGAAGCCGCCGCCCTGCAGCAGCAGGCCTTCCGTCTGCACCTGGAGGCGGCGCGTATCACCGGCAAGCCGCTCGTCGTGCATACCCGCGCGGCGCGGGCCGATACCCTGCAGCTGCTGCGTGAGGCGGCGCTGCCGCAGGCCGGCGTGCTGCACTGCTTCACCGAAGACTGGGAGATGGCCCGGGCGGCGCTGGATCTCGGCTTCTACATCTCGCTGTCCGGCATCGTCACCTTCCGTAATGCCGAGGCCCTGCGCGAGGTGGCCCGGCGGGTGCCGGCGGACCGTCTGCTGGTGGAGACCGACGCCCCCTACCTGGCTCCGGTACCGCACCGCGGCAAGCCCAATCTGCCGCAGTACGTGCGCGAGGTGGCGACGTTTCTCGCCGAGTTGCGCGGCGTCCCCTTCGAGGCCCTGGCCGAGCAGACCACCGACAACTTCCGCCGGCTGTTTCCGCTGGCGCGGGTCGGGCGCTGAGTTTTCTGCCGCGCAAAAAAAACCCGGAGTCTGGGGGAGGAAACCGGGTCAAAAGCATTAGGAGTAAGCGAAGGCAGGCGTTCCTCGGATGCCTTCGGCTGGCCTGGCATCGGGGGAAATGCCATGTCAGTAGGGGAAGTATCGCTCCGGATCGGCGGCCGTCCAGTACAGGTTGTTCATTTTTTAAACGCTTTTGGAATACCTGCGCCGTTGCTGAGCACCTAGCCAGATGCCAGTTGGCGCAGGACCGCCAGGGTTTCGTCGAGTACCGCGGTCGGCGTGTAGAAGTGCGGCGACAGGCGGATTCCGCCGCCGCGCTGGGCGCAGACGATCTGCTCGTGCTTGAGACGCTCGAACAGCTGGAGATTGTCCCAGCCGTCCAAGGCGAAGGTCAGGATGCCGGCGCGCCGTGCCGGATCGCTCGGGCTGCGCAGGCGCAGGCCGGGGATCTGCCGGAGGCCTGACTCGAGCCAGGCCATCCGCTCGTGCAGTCCCTGGGCGACGTTGGCCATGCCCACCTGCTCGAGCAGCGACAGGCTGCTCTCCAGCGCCACGGCTCCGAGCATGTTCGGACTGCCGCACTCGAAGCGCCGGGCGGTGCGCGCCGGCTCCCACTCCACCCGGTCGTAGTCGCCGGCGTTCTCCAGCATGTGCCAGCCGTACTCGTGCAGCTTGAGCTGCTCGCGCAGGTCGCTGCGACAGTAGAACACCCCGAGCCCCTCCGGGCCGAGCATCCACTTGTGCCCGTCGGCCATGGCGAAGGCGCAGTCGCTGGCGCGCACGTCGAAGGGCAGGGCGCCGAGCTGCTGGATGGCGTCCACGCAGAGCAGCACGCCGCGTTGCCGGCAGCCTTGGCCGAGGCGTTCCAGGTCCAGGCGCAGGCCGCTGGCGTACTGCACGGCGCTGATCGACAGCAGGCGCGTGCGGGGACTGCAGGCGGCCAAGAGGTCGGCCTCCGGATCGGCGCCCCTGAGGCTGATCGCCACCACTTCGACGCCCAGCGGCTTGAGCGCCTCCCAGACGATGCGATTGGAGGGGAATTCCTCGTCGCTGATGACGATCTGCTCGCCGGCCTGCCAGTCCAGGCCGAAGGCGACGAAGGACAGCGCCTCCGAAGTGTTCTTGACCAGCGCGACATCCGCCGTGCTCGGCGCGTTGAGCAGTCGCATCAGGCGTTCGCGCAGGCGCCGCTCGATGCCCAGCCACTGGGGATAGTCGCGCGCGCCGATGTGCACGTTCTGCTCGGCGAAAGCCGCCACCGCCTTGCCGGCCCGTTTCGGCCAGGGGGCGACGGCCGCGTGGTTGAGGTAGCGCAGCCCGGCCAGCTGCGGAAATTCGTCGTGGATGGCATGCATGGGCTTGCTCCTTGCAGTCTTGCAATCGTGTTGTCAGGCATCATATTCGACTTCGAGCCACTGTCCGCCCATCCGAGGAGGGACCATGAGCGATCCAGGCAAGGCCGACGAGCTGTTGGCGCAGATTCCCGAAGGCGGTCGCAAGGGGCCGCCTCCCGTACACCTGTGGAACCCGCCGTTCTGCGGCGACATCGACATGCGCATCGCCCGCGACGGCAACTGGTTCTACATGGGCACCCCGATCGGGCGCAAGGCGCTGGTGCGGCTGTTTTCCGGTATCCTGCGGCGCGACGGCGACGATTACTTCCTGGTCACCCCGGTGGAGAAGGTCGGCATTCGGGTCGACGACGCGCCCTTCGTGGCGGTTTCCCTGCAGGTCGAGGGCTGCGGCGAGGACCAGGTGCTGCGCTTCGTCACCCAGGTCGGCGACGAGGTCGAGGCCGGCGCCGAGCATCCGCTGCGGGTCGTGCTTGATCCCGACACCCAGGAGCCGGCGCCCTATCTGCTCGTGCGCGCCAACCTGGAAGCACTGGTTCACCGCAACGTCTTCTATCAACTGGTCGAACTGGCCGAGTCGCGGCGGATCGACGGTCGCGACTGGCTGGGCGTGTGGAGCTGCGGCACCTTCTTCCCCCTCGGTCCGCAGGACTGAGTCGCGCCGGGGCTGCGCTGCGGCCCTGCTTTCGGCGGCCCGCCCGCTCCGGTGTCTTCCGATCGCCCCTCGGTGTTCTTCATCCCATCGCCTTCAGCGCTCGTTCGAAGGCCTCGGAGTGCTTCTCCGAACCGCCCACAATATAAAAAATCCTTTTAAAACAAATAGGTGCACATAGTGCACGGCAGGGCAGATAGCTTTTGAGGCTGCCGCTTGCCCGCTCCTAGAATGGCCAGGCCCGAAACGAACAAAAAACAGCCAAGAGGCGAACCCACCTGGCAACCCGCCGAATGACGGCGCCCGAACGGGGCGATACCGGCGATTCGCCGCGGATTCCGGCCATGCGGCCGGCAGGAGGCTGTTCGCTCCAAGGCTCCAGGAGGCTTGATGACCATCAAACTGAAATGCCTGTCGCATACGCCCTTGCGCGGCCTGAACGATCCGGGGGCCGACGTCGTCGCCGAAGTCGACGCGGCTCTCGCCAAGGCGCGTGCCGAGGTCGAGGCCTTCGACCCCGAACTGATCGTGATCTTCGCACCCGACCATTACAACGGCCTGTTCTACGACCTGATGCCGCCGTTCGTGATCGCCACCGCCGCCGAGTCGGTCGCCGACTACCAGACCCTGCCCGGTCCGCTGTCGATCCCCCGGGAACTGGCGCTCGACCTGGCGCGCTTCATTCTCGACAGCGACGTCGACATCGCCCTGTCGCACCGCCTGCAGGTCGATCACGGTTGCACCCAGACCCTCGAGGAACTGACCGGCAGCCTGACCCGCTACCCGGTGATCCCGATCATCGTCAACTCGGTGGCGCCGCCCTTCGCGCCCTACCGGCGCATCCGCAGGCTGGGCGAGGCGGTCGGCCGCTTCATCGCCACACTCGACAAGCGAGTGCTGGTCCTGGGCACCGGCGGCCTGTCCCACGAGCCGCCGGTGCCGCTGTTGTCGGACGCTCCCGAGGAAATCGCCGAGTTCCTGATCGCCGGGCGCAACCCGACCCCCGAGGCGCGCGCCGCCCGCCAGGCGCGCACCATCGCCGCCGGCCAGATCTACGGTACTGCGGAGTCCTCGCAGACGCCGCTCAACACCGACTGGGACCTGGCGTTCATCGACCTGCTGGTGCAGGGCCACCTCGAGGAAGTCGACGACTTCAGGATCGAGGAGATCTCCAGGGCCGCCGGCCGCTCGACCCACGAAGTCCGTACCTGGGTCGCCGCCTTCGCGGCGCTGGCGGCTACCGGCGCCTACCGCGCGCGGCAGGACTACTACCGGCCGATCAACGAATGGATCGCCGGCTATGGCGTGGTGAGCGCCGAGCAGCGCTGAGCCTTTCCCGGGCAACAGCCCCTATAACAACAATGCGGATGCGTCACCCGCGGAGAACAACAATGAGCCATATCGATACCTCCATCCCCAGCGAAGCCGAAATCGTCGCGCGCGCCGAGGCCATGATCCCCTGGCTGCGCGAGAAGGCCGACGCCACCGAGAAGGCGCGCATGGTGTCGCGCGAAACCATCCAGGCCTTCCAGGAGGCCGGCTTCTTCAGGATCCTGCAGCCCAGACGCTGGGGCGGCTACGAAATGAACCCCAACGTGCTGAACAGGGTGCTGATGGAGCTGGCCCGCGGCTGCCCGTCCAGCGCCTGGAATGTGATGGTGCTGGGCGTGCATCCCTTCGAGGTCGGCCTGCTCGATTCGCGCTGCGGCGACGAGCTGTGGGGCGAGGACAACAGCCGCCTGGTGTCCTCCTCCTATGCGCCGTTCGGCACCATCACCGCGGTCGACGGCGGCTACCTGCTCAACGGCGAATGGCTGACCTCCAGCGGTTGCGACCATGCCGCCGGCGGCGCCTTCCTCGGTGGCCGCGTCGCCGAGAACGGCGAAACGGTGTTCCGCTCCTTCTGGGTCCAGGCCGGCGACTTCGAGATCGTCGACGACTGGCACGTGGTCGGCCTGGCCGGCACCGGCAGCAAGAAGCTGATCGTCAGGGAGGTCTTCGTCCCGGCCTACCGCAGCCATGTCATCGCCGCCTACGACGAAGCCTCCCATGGCCAGGTGAACGACCTGTACAAGATGCCGTTCTTCTACGTGTTCTACGCCGCCGTGTCCTCGGTGATCATCGGCATGGCGCGCGGCATGGCCGACCTGTACATCGAGCACATGGTGCCGCGCCAGAACCTCAACCAGGCCGTCGGCGCCGCGGTCAACGACCCGTTCATCCGGGGCCGGCTGGGCGAGGCGTCGGCCAAGATCCTCGCTTGCAGTGCGCGCGTGCTGCACAACACCGAGGAAGCCTGGAGCTACGCCTCGCAGGGCCGGCTGGTGCCGCTGGACGTGCGCGTGCGCCACTTCGCCACCAACCAGTTCACCGGCGGCGAGTGCTTCGAGGCGGCGCACATGATCTTCAAGAAGACCTCGACCCGCGGCGTCTGGCTGAACAACCCGATGCAGCGCCAGCTGCGCGACATCCTGGTCGGCGCCAACCACATCACCCAGAACCAGGACAACATCGGCGACCTGCTGGGCGGCCAACTGCTCGGCAATCCCATGCCGGCCGCCAATCCCTTCGGCGTCAAGGCCTGAGCCGAACCGCCGGCGAGGCCTGGCGCCTTCGCCCGGCCTTTCCCCATCAGCCTGCTGTGCGAGAGCGAATGCCATGAACAAAGAGATCAACCAACTGCTCGACTGGACCCCGAACACCGAGCTGGCCGGACTGCCGCTGGTCAGCGCCGACGACCACCGCTACGGCATGCGCAACCTGGCCGCCGCCGTCACCCTGATCACCACCCGCGACGCCGACGTCCGCCTCGGCCTCACCGCCACCGCGGTCTGCTCGGTGACCGCCGATCCGCCGCGCCTGGTGGTGTTCGTCAACAAGAAGGTCGCCGCCGGCGAGGCGATCCTCAGCAGCGGCGCGCTGTGCGTCAACGTGCTGTCCGGCGATCAGGAGCACGAGGCCAAGGTGTTCGCCGGCATGGTCGAGGGCGTGCATGGCGAGGCGCGCTTCGAGCATGGCCAGTGGCACGAACTGATCACCGGCATGCCGGCCCTGGAAGGCGCGCTGGCCAACTTCGACTGCCGGGTGGTCAAGGTCTTCGACGAGAGCACCCACCACGCCTTCCTCTGCGAAGTGCTGGCCACCCGCGGCCAGCAGGGCGGCGAGCCGCTCCTGTACCTGAACGGCGCCTTCCGCCGCCTCGCCCCGTAACGGAGAAGACACGACATGACGACCACCATCCAGGCCCTGACCGAAGCCTCCACCAGCCAGTTCGTGCGCATCCACGAAGGCGATCTCGACCTGCAACTGCACTACAACGACTGCGGCGCGGGCGCCGAGACCGTGGTGATGCTGCACGGCTCCGGCCCCGGCGCCAGCGGCTGGGCCAACTTCAACCGCAACCTCGAGCCCTTGGTCGCCGCCGGCTACCGGGTGGTCCTCATGGACTGCCCGGGCTGGAGCAAGAGCGATCCCATCGTCTGCCGCGGCTCGCGTTCGGACCTCAACGCCCGCGCGCTGAAGGGCCTGCTCGACGCCATCGGCATCGACCGCGCACACCTTGTCGGCAACTCCATGGGCGGGCACAGCGCGGTGGCCTTCGCCCTGGCCAACCCCGAGCGGGTCGGCAAGCTGGTGCTGATGGGCGGCGGCACCGGCGGTGCCAGCCCCTTCGCGCCGATGCCGACCGAAGGCATCAAGCTGCTGCAGGGGCTGTACCGCGAGCCGACCATCGACAACCTGAAAAGGATGATGAACGTCTTCGTCTACGACACCAGCGAGCTGACCGAGGAGCTGTTCCAGACCCGCCTCGACAACATGCTGAGCCGGCGCGACCACCTGGAGAACTTCGTCGCGAGCCTGGCGGCCAACCCCAGGCAGTTCCCCGACTTCGGCCCGCGCCTTGCCGAGATCAAGGCGCAGACCCTGATCGTCTGGGGCAGCAACGACCGCTTCGTGCCGATGGACACCGGCCTGCGCCTGCTCGCCGGGCTGCCCAACGCCGAGCTGCACGTGTTCAACCGCTGCGGCCATTGGGCGCAGTGGGAGCACGCCGACAGGTTCAACCGCATGGTGCTGGACTTCTTGAGCCACTGAGGGGGGCCGACCCTCCGCAGGAGTTCGTAGGGCGGACAACGGCGCAGACTTGTCCGCCAAGGTGGATGGCTCCGGCCATCCACCCTACCAACTGTAGGAGCCAGCTTGCTGGCGATCCGCCCGGCAACGAGGGTTCGTGCCGTCCGGGCTCAGTTGCCGGCCAGCGCCGGCCCGGCCTGCTCGCGTTCGCGGATGCCCTGTTCGACGGTGGCCGCGAAGCGCTGCAAGGCCGGCAGGTAGCGCTTCGCCGCCTGTTCGATGGTCATCGCCTTGGCCACGTAAACCAGGTTGATGCAGCCGTAGACCCGCTGTTCCCCGCAGATCGGCACGGCGATGGCGGCAATCCTTTCCTCGCTGTTCCAGCTGCCGTAGTTCTCGCCGTAGCCGCGATGGCGCGTGCGCCGCAGCAGATTGTCCAGGCTGGACCGGTCGCGCGCCAGGCGTCCCTGCTCGTCGTCGCGGCTGGCCAGGAGTTCGACGATGCGCTCGCGTTCGGCCTCCGGGCCGAAGGCCAGGTAGGCGAGGCCGGTGGCGGTGAGCAGCATCGGCAGGCGCCGGCCGACCATCGAGCGATGGAACGACAGCCGGCTGAAGCGGTGGGTGGTCTCGCGCACCACCATGGCGTCCACATCCAGGGTGCACAGGTCGGTCGGCCAGACCACCTCCTGCAGCAGCTCGGCCAGCAGCGGCGCGGCCAGTCCGGAGATCCACTGCTCGTCGCGAAAGCCCTCGCTCAGTTCGCGCACCTTCATGCTCAGGCGAAAGCTGTCGTCCGACTCGCTGCGCCGCACATAGCCCTCGTCCTGCAGGGTTTCCAGCAGACGCCGTACCGTGGTGCGGTGCAGCCCGGTCAGCTCGGCCAGCCTCGTCGGGCTGGCGCCGCCGTCCACCCGGTTGAGGGCGTTGAGGATCTGCAGGCCGCGGGTCAGGCCGCGCACGGTCTTGTATTCGGTATCGCGCTCGCTGCTCATGTCTGCTGAAAATCCTTTCAAAAACAATCGAGTGCACTTAGTGCACGGTGAGCCGGTTTTTCATTGTAGGGGTTTTGAGGGCGTTCCTATACTCGCCCCGATGGCGGAAAGCCCCCCTGCGGGAAACAACAATGAGCCCAAGCCTACACCCGCCAGCCTACGAAACTGCGTCGCCGGACTCGGCTCGATCGGCCCGCACCCTGCGAGGTACTCCATGAGCGTGACCCAACAGACCCTGGAACAACTGGCCGTCGTCCTGCGCGAGGCCGAGGCGAGCGGGGTGGCCGTCGAGCCGCTGCGCGGAATGATCGGCGAGGACAACGGCGAAGCCGCCTACGCCATCCAGCGCCTCAACATCGCCCACGGTATGGCCGCCGGCCGACGCGTGGTCGGTCGCAAGATCGGCCTGACCAATCCCAAGGTGCAGCAGCAGCTCGGCGTCGACCGGCCGGACTTCGGCACCCTGTTCGCCGACATGGGCTACGGCGACAACGAGGTGGTGCCGTTCGGCCGCGTGCTGCAACCGAAGATCGAGGCGGAGATCGCCCTGATTCTGGAAAAGGACCTGCCGCGCGCCGACACCACCTTCGCCGAGCTGGTCGCGGCCACCGGCTGGGTGCTGCCGGCACTGGAAATCGTCGCTAGCCGCGTGCAGGACTGGAACATCCGCTTCGTCGACACCGTGGCCGACAACGCCTCCAGCGGCTGCTTCGTACTCGGCGGCCCGGCGCGCCGGCTGGCCGACGTCGACCTGCGCCAGGCGGCGATGCGCATGACCCGCAACGGCGAGGAAGTCTCCAGCGGCAGCGGCGCCGAATGCCTCGGCCATCCGCTGAACGCCGCGGTGTGGCTGGCGCGCACCATGGCCCGCCTGGGCGAGCCGCTCAAGGCCGGCGATCTGATCCTCACCGGCGCCCTCGGGCCGATGGTCGGCGTGGCCACCGGCGACCGCTTCGAGGCGGTGATCGACGGCCTCGGCCAGGTCGCCGTCAACTTTTCGGCCGAGTGATCGGCGCGTTGCGTGCACAAGAGACCAACAGCATGAAGAAACTGAAAGTCGCCATCGTCGGCTCCGGCAACATCGGCACCGACCTGATGATCAAGATCCTGCGCCATGGCCAGCACTTGGAAATGGGCGCGATGGTCGGCATCGACCCGGCCTCCGACGGCCTGGCCCGCGCCGCGCGCCTCGGCGTGGCCACCACCCACGAGGGCGTCGAGGGCCTGAGCCGCCTGCCGGTGTTCGCCGACATCGATTTCGTCTTCGACGCCACCAGCGCGGGCGCCCACGTGAAGAACGACGTGCTCCTGCGTGGCTTGAAACCCGGCCTGCGCCTGATCGACCTGACCCCCGCGGCCATCGGCCCCTACTGCGTGCCGGTGGTGAACCTGGAGCAGAACCTCCACGAGCCCAACGTCAACATGGTCACCTGCGGCGGCCAGGCGACCATTCCGATGGTCGCCGCGGTGTCCCGCGTGGCCAGGGTCCACTACGCCGAGATCGTCGCCTCGATCAGCAGCAAGTCGGCCGGCCCCGGCACCCGCGCCAACATCGACGAGTTCACCGAAACCACCTCGAAGGCCATCGAGGTGATCGGCGGGGCGCAGAAGGGCAAGGCGATCATCGTCCTCAACCCGGCCGAGCCGCCCTTGATCATGCGCGACACCGTCTACGTGCTGTCCGATCTCGCCGACCAGGCGCAGGTCGAGGCCTCCATCGCGGAAATGGCCCAGGCGGTGCAGGCCTACGTGCCGGGCTATCGCCTCAAGCAGAAGGTGCAGTTCGACGTGATTCCCGACTCCGCGCCGCTGAACATCCCCGGCCTCGGCCATCTCGCCGGCCTGAAGACCTCGGTATTCCTCGAGGTCGAGGGCGCCGCCCACTACCTGCCGGCCTACGCCGGCAACCTGGACATCATGACCTCCGCCGCGCTGGCCACCGCCGAGCGCATGGCGCAATCCATGCTCAACGCCTGAGGACCACGCCATGACCTTCACTCCCGGCAAGAAGCTGTACATCTCCGACGTGACCCTGCGCGACGGCAGCCACGCCGTGCGTCACCAGTACTCGATCCAGAACGTGCAGGCCATCGCCCGCGCGCTGGACCTGGCCAGGGTGGACTCCATCGAGGTCGCCCACGGCGACGGCCTGCAGGGCTCGAGCTTCAACTACGGCTTCGGCGCGCACACCGACCTCGAATGGATCGAGGCGGTGGCCGAGGTGGTGACGCACGCGAGGATCGCCACCCTGCTGCTGCCCGGCATCGGCACCGTCCACGATCTGGACAACGCCTACCAGGCGGGCGCGCGCATCGTCCGCGTGGCCACCCACTGCACCGAGGCGGATGTCTCCAAACAGCACATCGAGCACGCGCGCAAGCTCGGCATGGACACTGTGGGCTTCCTGATGATGAGCCACATGACCAGCCCGCAGAACCTCGCCGTCGAGGCCAGGAAGATGGAGAGCTACGGCGCCACCTGCATCTACGTGGTCGACTCCGGCGGGGCGATGGGCATGCAGGACATCCGCGAGCGTTTCCGCGCGGTCAAGGACGTGCTCGACCCGGCGACCCAGACCGGCATCCATGCCCACCACAACCTGTCGCTCGGGGTGGCCAACTCCATTGTCGCGGTGGAGGAGGGCTGCGACCGCATCGACGCCTCGCTGGCCGGCATGGGCGCCGGCGCCGGCAACGCGCCGCTGGAGGTGTTCATCGCCGCGGCCGAGCGCCTCGGCTGGAACCACGGCACCGACCTCTACACCCTGATGGACGCCGCCGACGAGATCGTCCGTCCGCTGCAGGACCGCCCGGTGCGGGTCGACCGCGAGACCCTGGCCCTGGGTTATGCCGGGGTCTACTCGAGCTTCCTGCGCCACGCCGAGCTGGCGGCGGGCAAATACGGCCTGAGCACCGTGGACATCCTGGTCGAGCTGGGCCGGCGGCGGATGGTCGGCGGCCAGGAGGACATGATCGTCGACGTGGCGCTGGACCTACTCAAGCGCTGACTCCCGAAAAGCCGAGATTGCGCCGGCGGCCTCCGGGCCGCCGGCCGGTTGCGTACACCCCCAAAAACCATAGGTACAACAATAATGACGACCTACACCACGCAACATCCGGCGTCCGTAGAGACGGAACAGGACGCCCGGCGAACCTGGCTGACCATCGCCCTGTGCTTTGCCGTCGCGGTGCTGGAGGGCATCGACTTCCAGGCGCCGGGCATCGCCGCGCCGGGCATGGCCGCGGCCTTCGGTCTGGACAAGCTGCACATGGGCTGGGTGTTCAGCGCCGGCATCCTCGGCCTGCTGCCCGGCGCCCTGGTCGGCGGCTGGCTGGCCGACCGCATCGGCCGCAAGTGGGTGCTGATCGGTTCGGTGGCGCTGTTCGGCCTGTTCTCCATCGCCACCGCCCATGCCTGGGAGCTCTACAGCTTGCTGGCGGCGCGCCTGCTGACCGGGGTCGGCCTCGGCGCGGCGCTGCCCAACCTGATCGCGCTGTGTTCGGAGGCCGCCGGCGAGCGCCTGCGCGGCACCGCGGTGAGCCTGATGTACTGTGGTGTGCCGCTGGGCGCGGCGCTGGCGGCCGCCATCGGCATCGCCGGCTTTGCCGCCGACTGGACGCTGGTCTACTACGTCGGCGGCGTGCTGCCGCTGGTGGTGGTGCCCTTGCTGGCCTTCTGGCTGCCCGAGTCGGCGGCCTTCCGCGCCCGCCAGCAGGCGGCAACCCGGAGCGCATCCGTGCCGGTCGTCGAGGGCCTGTTCCATAACGGCAGCGCGCTACCGACCCTGCTGCTGTGGGGCGCCTACTTCTTCACCCTGATGGTCGTCTACATGCTGATCAGCTGGCTGCCGAGCCTGCTGGTCGGCCAGGGCTTCACCGGCAGGCAGGCCAGCTGGGTGATGTTTTCCCTGCAGATCGGCGCGGCGGTCGGCACCCTGATGCTCGGTGTGCTGATGGAGCGTCTGCGGCCGCTGGCGATGGCCGGGCTGATCTATCTCGGCCTGCTCGCCGCACTGGCGGCGCTCGGGCTGTCTGAGGCGTTCGCCAGCATGCTGGTGGCCGGCTTCGCCGCCGGCATGTTCGCCACCGGCGGGCAGGGCGTGCTCTATGCTCTGGCGCCGCTGTTCTACCGCACCGAGGTGCGCGCCACCGGGGTCGGCAGCGCGGTGGCGGTCGGCCGTTTCGGCGCCATGAGCGGCCCGCTGGTGGCCGGCAAGATGCTGGCGCTGGGCTTCGGCAGCGCCGGGGTGATGCTGGCCTCGGCGCCGGGCCTGGTGCTGGCCGGCGTGGCGGTCTTCTACCTGCTCGGCCGGCGTCGCGACCAGGGCGCGCCGGCCTGAGTCGATCGGTACGGCCCGGGGGAGGGCGTGCCTCATTCCATTGCGTTTATCTCGCTGCCGTCTCGCTGCGGGGCGGCGGCGGACCACAAGAACAATAAAAGGTAACCGACATGCTCGACACACGACGGGGCGCGGCCTGCGCCACCGCGCTGCTGCTCGCCCAGGGAATTCAGGCGCAGGCGGCAGGCTTCATCGAGGACAGCCAGGGCAGCCTGACCCTGCGCAACTTCTACTTCGACCGCGACTACAAGGGCGAGTCCAACGTCTCCGCGCGCCGCGAGTGGGCGCAGGGCTTCATCCTCAACCTCAAGTCCGGCTTCACCGAGGGCCCGCTCGGCTTCGGCCTCGACCTGCAGGGCATGCTCGGCGTCCAGCTCGACTCCTCGCGCGACCGGGTCGGCACCGGCCTGCTGCCGGTCCAGCGCGGCAGCGGCGAGGCCGCGGACGAGTATTCCGAGCTGGGCATCACCGGCAAGGTCCGCTACTCGAAGACCGAACTGCACCTTGGCACCGTGATGCCGCGCCTGCCGATCCTGATCAGCAGCCCGGCCCGGCTGCTCTGGCAGACCTTCAAGGGCGGCCACCTGCGCTCCCAGGACCTCCCCGGCTTGAGTCTGCAGGGCGGCTACCTGAACCGCATGAACCAGCGCGACTCCACCGACTACCAGAAGATCGCCATCGCCGCGCCCAATGGCCGCTTCGACGGCACCGCCGAGTCCGACGAGTTCCTCTTCCTCGGCGGCGACTACGCGCTGACCAAAGCGCTGACCCTGAGCTACTACCACGCCCGTCTCGACGAGATCTACCAGCAGCACTACCTGGGCGCGATCCACCAGTTCAGGCTGGGGCCGGGGGAGTTCAAGACCGACTTCCGCTGGTTTCTCAGCGACGAGGAGGGCGACGGCAAGGCCGGCTCGGTGGACAACCAGTACGTCGGGCTGAACCTCGGCTACAAGCTGGGCGGGCACCGGCTGACGCTGGGCGGGGCGCTGTCCAGCGGCGACTCGGCGATGCCCTACATCGCCGGCTCGGAGCCGCACCTGATTTCCGAGTACGCGCTCAGCTCGGAATTCCTCAATGCCGACGAGCACTACTGGCACCTGCGCTACGACTACGACTTCGCCGCGCTGGGCCTGCCGGGGCTGACCGGCATGGCGCGCTTCATGCGGGGCACCAACGTCGAGCTGCCGGCGCGCCTGGGCGGCGGCGGGCGGAGCGAGAGCGAGCGGGATCTGGAGCTGTCCTACGTGGTGCAGTCGGGGCCCTTGAAGAACCTGGCATTTCGCGTGCGCAACGCGCGCTACCAGAACAGCTTCGCGGCCAACGCGACGATGCGCGACGACAACGAGACGCGGATCAACGTCGATTACACTTGGAAGCTCTGGTAGGGTCGGAAAGCTTCGAGGCTCCCTAAGGAGCCTCGATGGTTTCGCTTACATGTTGGGGTAGTTCGGCCCGCCGGCGCCTTCCGGCGCCACCCAAGTGATGTTCTGGGCCGGATCCTTGATGTCGCAGGTCTTGCAGTGCACGCAGTTCTGCGCGTTGATCTGGAAGCGCGGGCTGCCGTCGTCCTGGCTGACGATCTCGTAGACGCCGGCCGGCAGTAGCGCTGCGCCGGTTCGTCGTACAGCGGCAGGTTGCGGGTGATCGGGATGCTCGGGTCGCTCAGCCGCAGGTGGCAGGGCTGGTCTTCCTCATGGTTGGTGTTGGAGAGGAACACCGAGCTGAGCTTGTCGAAGCTGAGCTTGCCGTCCGGCTTGGGATACTCGATCCGCTTCGATTCGGAGGCCAGCTTCAGGCAGGCGTGGTCCGGCTTGTCGTCGTGCAGGGTGAACGGGATCTTGCCGCCGAACAGGTTCTGGTCGATGAAGTTGAAGGCTCCGCCGGCCAGCGCGCCGAACTTGTGGATGGCGGCGCCGAAGTTGCGGCTGCAGAACAGCTCCTCGTACAGCCAGCTGGACTTGAACGACTCGACGTAGCCGTTCAGTTCGTCGCCGCCCTGGCTGCCGCCGGCGAGGGCGGCGAAGACGGCATCGGCGGCCAGCATGGCGGACTTCATCGCGGTGTGGCTGCCCTTGATCTTGGCGAAGTTCAGGGTGCCGAGGTCGCAGCCGATCAGCGCGCCGCCGGGGAAGACCATCTTCGGCAGCGAGTTCAGGCCGCCCTTGCAGATGGCGCGGGCGCCGTAGGACACCCGCTTGCCGCCTTCCAGATACCGGGCGATCACCGGATGATGCTTGTAGCGCTGGAACTCGTCGAAGGGCGACAGGAAGGGGTTGCTGTAGGACAGGTCGACGATCAGGCCGACCACCACCTGGCCGTTCTCCAGGTGATAGAGGAAGGAACCGCCCGGGTTCTCGTCGTCCAGCGGCCAGCCGGCGGTGTGCACGACGAGGCCCTGCTCGTGGCGGGCCGGGTCGATGTCCCAGATTTCCTTGATGCCGATGCCGTAGTGCTGGGCATCGGCCTCTTCGTCCAGCTGGAAGCGGGCGATCAGCTGCTTGCCGAGATGACCGCGGCAGCCCTCGGCGAACAGGGTGTACTTGCCGCGCAGCTCCATGCCGGGGTATAGCTGTCCTTCGGCTGGCCTTCGCGGTCGACGCCCAGATCGCCGGTGATGATGCCGCGCACCACGCCGCTGTCGTCGATCAGCGCCTCCTGGGCGGCGAAGCCCGGGTAGATCTCGACGCCCATGGCCTCGGCCTGCTGGGCTAGCCAGCGGCACAGGTTGCCCAGGGAGATGATGTAGTTGCCCTCGTTGTGCATGGTCTTGGGCACGAGGAAGTTCGGCAGCTTGGTAGCCTTCTCGGCGCTCTTGAACAGATAGATGTCGTCGCGCTTGACCGGGGTGTTCAGCGGGGCGCCCAGCTCCTTCCAGTTCGGGAAGAGTTCGTTCAGGGCCCGCGGCTCGAAGACGGCGCCGGAGAGGATGTGGGCGCCGACTTCGGAACCCTTCTCGACCACGCACACGCTGATCTCCTGACCAGCCTCGGCAGCCTGCTGTTTCAGCCGACAGGCGGCAGACAGGCCTGCCGGACCGGCGCCGACGATGACGACGTCGAATTCCATGTATTCGCGTTCCACAAATATCTCCTGCTCGGGGCTCTCTTCGCGTGTTCCCGGATGGGGGTCGGCCATTATATATCCGAGCCCTCCGGGCGGACCAATGCAAAGACGGGAGCGCACTGCCCCGCAGGCGGCTGCCGGAGCCCCGGAAAGCCGGGCCGCTCTCGGTTGACCGGGCGGGGGCCTGCGGTCAAGATACGGCCCGTTTCATGCTCGCCGCAGGAGGCTGACGTCGGCTCCGGCCGTCAACCACAGGCCATAGCTGCCTTGGCGACATTCCATCTACCGGAGAGTAACGAGGAATCCATGAAGGTTCTTGTAGCTGTCAAACGAGTGGTCGACTACAACGTCAAGGTCCGCGTCAAGGCCGATGGCTCCGGCGTCGACCTGGCCAACGTCAAGATGTCGATGAACCCCTTCTGCGAGATCGCCGTGGAAGAAGCGGTGCGCCTCAAAGAGCGCGGCATCGCCACCGAGATCGTCGCCGTGTCCGTCGGCCCGGCCCAGGCCCAGGAGCAGCTGCGCACCGCCCTGGCCCTCGGCGCCGACCGCGCGATCCTGATCGAGACCGACGAGGAACTCGGCTCGCTGGCCGTGGCCAAGCTGCTCAAGGCGGTGGTCGACAAGGAACAGCCGCAGCTGGTCATCACCGGCAAGCAGGCCATCGACAGCGACAACAACCAGACCGGGCAGATGCTCGCCGCGCTGACCGGCTACGCCCAGGGCACCTTCGCCTCGAAGGTCGAACTTGCCGGCGACAAGGCCATGGTCACCCGCGAGATCGACGGCGGCCTGCAGACCCTGGAGCTGGCCTTGCCGGCCATCGTCACCACCGACCTGCGCCTCAACGAGCCACGCTACGCTTCCTTGCCGAACATCATGAAGGCCAAGAAGAAGCCGCTGGAGACCGTCACGCCGGCGGACCTGGGCGTGTCGGTCGCCTCGACGCTGAAGACCCTCAAGGTCGAGGCCCGGCCGAGCGCCAGGCCGGCATCAAGGTGGGCTCGGTGGCCGAGCTGGTGGAGAAGCTGAAGAACGAGGCGAAGGTGATCTGAACATGGCAATCCTGGTAATCGCTGAACACGACAACGCGGTCCTGGCGGCCGCGACCCTGAACACCGTCGCGGCTGCGCAGCAGATCGGCGGGGAGATCCATGTGCTGGTGGCCGGCAGCGGCTGCAGCGCGGTGGCCGAGGCCGCCGCGAAGATCGCCGGAGTGGCCAAGGTGCTGGTCGCCGACGATACGGCCTACGCCCACCGGCTGGCCGAGAACGTCGCGCCGCTGGTCGCCGGCCTGGCCAGGGGTTACAGCCATGTGCTGGCGCCGGCCTCGAGCAACGGCAAGAACTACCTGCCGCGCGTGGCCGCGCTGCTCGACGTCGACCAGCTCTCCGAGATCGTCGCGGTGGAGAGCGCCGACACCTTCAAGCGGCCGATCTACGCCGGCAACGCCATCGCCACCGTGCAGTCCAGCGCACCGATCAAGGTGATCAGCGTGCGCGCCACCGCCTTCGACGCGGCGGCGGGCGAGGGCGGCAGCGCGGCCATCGAGGCGCTGGCCGGCACGGGCGAGGCGGGCACCTCGCGCTTCGTCGACGAGGCGCTGGCCAAGTCCGACCGTCCGGAGCTGACCTCGGCCAGGGTGGTGATCTCCGGCGGGCGCGGGATGCAGAGCGGGGAGAACTTCCAGCTGCTGTACGCGCTGGCGGACAAGCTGGGCGCGGCGGTGGGCGCTTCCCGCGCCGCGGTGGATGCGGGCTTTGCGCCCAACGACCTGCAGGTCGGGCAGACCGGCAAGATCGTCGCGCCGGACCTGTACGTCGCGGTGGGGATCAGCGGGGCGATCCAGCACCTGGCGGGGATGAAGGACTCGAAGGTGATCGTGGCGATCAACAAGGACGCCGAGGCGCCGATCTTCCAGGTGGCCGACTACGGGCTGGTGGCGGATCTGTTCGAGGCCGTGCCGGAGCTGGCAAAGCAGCTCTGAGCGCTCTCTGGCCGGCCCCGAAGCCCGCTCATCGAGCGGGCTTCTTGCAAGGGGGCCGGCATTTCCCCCATCCACGCCTTCAGCGGAAACCCCATGCCGAACCGCCTTCTTCCCGCGTTGCTGGCGCTGGTCGGTCTGCTATTGCCCCTGACCGCCGCGGCCGGCAGCTGCGAGCGGCTGGTCGCCACCGGCGACCCCGGGCAGCCGCCCTATCTCTGGCGCGATCCGCAGAATCCCGGGCAACTGATCGGCGCCAGCGCCGACCTGCTCGAGCTGCTGGCCAAGGCGCTGGAGCTCAACATCGACCTGATCCGTTCCAGCTCCCGGGAGCGTGCCGAGGAAAACGTGGCGAGCGGCCGCGTCGACCTGCTGCTCGGCAGCTTCCCGAGCGCCGCTCGGCGCGAGTCGCTGGATTTCATCGAGCCGGCGCTCTTAGTGCCGTCCGCGGTGGTCTGGGTGCACAAGGACCGGGTCTTTCCCTATGAGGGCTGGAGCGACCTGTACGGCCACCACGGGGCGATCCTGGCCGATAACCGCGTCGCCCGCGATTTCGAGCTGCTGTCCGGCGCCTCGCTGCCGTTCGAGGCGCTGCCGACCCTGGCCGAAGCGCTGCACAAGCTGCAGCGGGGCGAAGTCGCCTATCTGCTCGGGGAGCCGCACGCCGTCCGGGCCGTTGCCGAGTCGCTCGGCATGCTCGCGGAGATCCTGCCGCTGTCGCCGCCGCTGCTCAGCGAGGGCCTGTATCTGGCCGTCGGGCGCGACTCCGCCTGCAACGAACCGCAGCTGCGCGCCCGGCTGGCGGCCGCGCTGGCCGAGCTGAGCGCCGCCGGGCTGGCGGAAGGTCTGTTGCAACGCAATGCCGCGCGCTGGAAGGCGCAGGGCTTGCCGTCTTCATCCGTTGCCAAGTAGGAATCCCCTCGTGAATAGCGCACGTTTTTCCGTCGCCCTGTTGTTCCTCGTTCTGGCCGGCTGCGCCAGCGATCCCGCGCCGCACGAGCAGTTGCGCCTGAGCGAGCAGGCGCTGGAGCAGGCCCGCGCCGTCGGTGCCGGCGCGGAGCAGGCCGAGCTGGCCCAGGCGCAGGGCAAGTTCGAGCAGGCCGAGGCCGCGCTGAGCGCCGGCCGTCACAAGCAGGCGCGCATGCTGGCCGAGCAGGCCGAGCTGGATGCGCGCCTGGCCGAAGCGCAGGTGCTGACCCAGAAGAGCGGAAAGCAGGTGAGCGAACTCGAGCAGCAGGTCGGCGTGCTGCGCCAGCAGCTGGGAGAACTCTGATGAAGGGACGCCATGCTTTCCCGTTCGGCCTGCTGGCCCTGGCGCTGCTGGGCGGTTGCGCCTCCTCTTCGCCGGAGACGCGGCGAACCCTCGACGAGGCGCAGGCCGAACTCCTGGCCATCCGCACCGATCCGGCGGTACGGCTCAGCGCCGAGAAGGATCTGGCTCGCGCCGAAGAGTCGCTGGAGCGGGCCGAGCGTTTCTCCAGCTATCTGGGCAGCGAGGAGGATGTCCTCCACTACGCCTACCTGAGCCGGCGCTACAGCCAGATCGCCCGCGAGCATGGCACGCAGCGCCAGGCCGCCGAGCGTCTCGTCCAGCTGGAGAAGGAGCGCGAGCGCCTGCAACTGGCCTTGAGCGAGGCCCGCCTGCTCAACGCCGAGCAGCAGGGTGAGTGGCTCGAGGAGCAATTGCTCGGCCAGGCCACCACCGAAACCGAGCGCGGCCTGGTGATGACCCTGGGCGACGTGCTGTTCGACACCGGGCGGGCGGAGCTGCGGGCGGCGGCCACGCGCACCGTGCTGCAGGTAGCCAGGTTCCTGCGCCTCAACCAGCGTCGCGTGGTGCGCATCGAGGGCTATACCGACAGCCAGGGCGACGCCCAGCTGAATCTCGAACTGTCCCGCGGCCGCGCCGCGTCGGTCCGGGACATGCTGGTGGATCTGGGCGTCGACGACGAACGCATCCAGGTCGCCGGCTACGGCGAGGCCTATCCGATTGCCGAGAACGCCTCCAACCAGGGCCGCGCGCGCAACCGCCGGGTGGAGATCGTGTTCTCCGACGAGGAGGGCAAGCTGGGTGCGGAGCGCTGATTGCGCGCCCGCCGCCTACTTCTCCCGATCCTTGGCATCCTGCTCGGCATTGCGCTGACGGATGCGCTCCAGCTGCTCCTTGGTCAGGGGCAGCTTCTTCGCCGAGTCGCGCAGCGCCAGCAGGCTGCCGATCACCGAGCCAAACACCACTATCAGTATCAGCCAGACGTACCAGGGCATATCGTGTTCTCTCGCAGGGCCCCCGCGGGCTGCGGGGGCGTCGGGTGGCGGGACGGGGTGTACGGAACGTGCGTGACAATTGTCACATGATGGCAACTTGATATTGCTTGAATGGCGCCTTCCGCAAACCCGGAGCGTGCCGATGTCCTCCACTGCCCTTGCCCGTCTGCTCAGGCCCGTCGCGGCGCTGCCCGCCACCATGAGCATAAGCGATGTGGCGGACCGCCTGCTCACTGCCGAGCACAAGGCCTTTCTTTCCCTGCCGGTGGTCGACGACGACGGCCGGCCGCTGGGGCTGGTCAGCCGCTCCAGGCTGCAGGATATGTTCATGCAGCGCTTCGGCCGCGATCTCTGGGGGCGGCGTCCGGTCGTCGAGGTGATGAACCCCGAGCCCCTGATCGTCAGCCTGGAGACCGGCCTGGAGGAGGCTGCCCGGCAGATCACCGGCCAGCTGCAGTATCCGATCACCGAGGACTTCGTGCTGGTCGACGGGGAGGGCGGCTACCGGGGCCTGGGCACGGTGCTCGACCTGCTGAAGGCCATGGAGGATCGCGTCGCCCAGCGCAACCGCGTGCTGCGCCGGGCGTTGATCGAGCTGCGCGAATCGCAGACCCAACTGGTGCAGGCGGAGAAGATGGCCTCGCTCGGCCAGATGGTCGCCGGCGTCGCCCACGAATTGAACACCCCGCTGGGCTACGTGAAGAACAACGTGGAACTGCTGCGCGGCTTGATCGAGCCGCTGTTCGAGCTGGCCGAGGCCCAGGCCGCGCTGGGCGACTGCCTGAAGGCTGCCGACAGCGACGAGGAAGCCCTGGCCCGCGCCCTGGAGAACGCCAGCCGGGCCCGCGATCGGGCCGCTCCGGAGCTGCTCGCCGGCGACCTCGCACAGCTGTTCGCCGACACCCGCTACGGTCTCGGGCAGATCGGCGAGCTGGTGGCCGGCCTGAAGGACTTCGCTCGCCTGGACCGCGCCATGAGCGAGGAGGTCGATCTCAACGACTGCGTGCGCAGCACCCTGGTCATCGCCCGCAACGGCATCAAGGACAAGGTCGAGGTGCTGACCCAGCTCGGCGAGCTGCCGAGCATCGCCTGCGCGCCCTCGCAGATCAACCAGGTGCTGCTCAACCTGCTCAACAACGCCGCCCAGGCGATGGAGCGCTTCGGCCGTGTCCTGATCAAGACCTGGGCCGAGCCGGATGCGCTGTGCCTTTCGGTGCAGGACGACGGCTGCGGCATGCCGCCGGAGGTCCTCAAGCGCATCTTCGATCCCTTCTTCACCACCAAGCCGGTCGGCCAGGGCACCGGTCTCGGCCTGTCGATCAGCTTCAAGATCGTCCAGGTCCATGGCGGCAGCATCCAGGTCGCCTCCGAAGTCGGACGGGGCACGCGCTTCCTGATCCGCCTGCCCATCGCCCAAGCCGCCAGCCTGCAACGGAGCGCCTGACATGACGCCGCCCATCCGCATTCTCTTCATCGACGACGAGGAGCGCATCCTGCGCAGCCTCGCCATGCAGTTCCGCCGCCACTACGAGGTGCTGACCGAGAGCGACCCGCAGCGTGCCCTGCAACGCCTGCAGGACGAGCCGGTGCACATCGTCGTCTGCGACCAGCGCATGCCGCGGATGAACGGCGCGGAACTGCTCACCCGAGTGCGGGAGATCGCTCCGCAGACCCTGCGCATCCTGCTCACCGGCTATTCGGACCTGGACGCGGCGATCGAGGCGCTGAACGGCGGCGGCATTTTCCGTTACCTGACCAAGCCCTGGGATCCCGCGGAAATGGCCGCCACCCTGCGCCAGGCGGCGGAAATCGTCGTGCGCCAGACGCCGGTCGCCAACCTGCCGGTCCGGCCGCGCCCGGCCGCGGCGCTCAACGTGCTGCTGCTCGACGAGGCGGCCGATACCCTGGCCTGCGTCGAGGCGTTCTGCACGGCCGGCGGTCACCGCCTGCTGCGCGCGCACAGCCTCGACGAGGCGCTGGCGCAGCTGAACGCCGAGCCGGTCGACCTGCTGGTCAGCGATCTCAGGCTGGCCGGCGAGGACACCGCACCGCTGCTCAAGAGCCTGGCCCAGGCCCATCCGCGCCTGCTCAGCCTGGTGGTCACGCCGTTCTGCGACACCCAGGCGCTGCTCAGGCTGATCAACGAGGCGCAGATCTTCCGCTATCTGCCCAAGCCGATCCGCCGCGGGCTGTTCGACAAGGGCCTGCAGGCCGCCGCCGAGCAGGTGGCCCAGTGGCGGGCGCAGCCTTTGGCCGCGCCGGCGCGTCTGGCCGAGGCGCCGAAGGAGGCCCGCGAGCGGGAGAGGGTCGGCAGCCTGCTGGGGCTGTTGGGCCGCCTGCGCCAGCGGCTGACCGTCTGACAGGCGCTGGCGGC
Organism: Azotobacter tropicalis; assembly: GCF_059739045.1. Lineage (NCBI taxonomy): Bacteria > Pseudomonadati > Pseudomonadota > Gammaproteobacteria > Pseudomonadales > Pseudomonadaceae > Azotobacter > Azotobacter tropicalis. Next base: position 1,437,986 of record NZ_AP046059.1, on the reverse strand, counting down.
CCGGCGGGGGAAATGGGTAGCCTTGCTCCGGTAAGGAGGAAGGCATGCCGGAATCGCTGATATTGCAGGCGGGGTTGTGGGGCTGGCTGGCGGCAAGCACGTTGCTGCTCGGCGCCTGGCTGGGCTTCGGGGGCTGGCTGTCGGAGCGGTTCGTCGCCGCGGTGATGGCCTTCGGCAGTGGGGTGCTGATCGCCGCCCTGTGCTTCGAGCAATTGCCCCAGGCCGAACGGCTCGGCGGACTTTGGCCGACCCTGGCCGGTCTGCTGGCCGGCGGCGTCGCCTTCGTGCTGGCCAACGAGGGACTCGACCGCCTGGAGGCGCAGCATCGCGCCAGGAACGTCGGCGAAGGTTCGCTGGTCGGTCTGTTGATCGCCGCCGGGGCCTTTCTCGATGGCATCCCCGAATCCCTGGCGCTGGGGCTCGGGCTGCTCGGCGACGGCCGGCCGAGCTTGGTGCTGCTGGTCGCCGTGCTGCTCGCCAACCTGCCGGAAGGGCTGGCCAGCGCCGCCAGCCTGCGCAAGGAGGGGCGCAGCGGACGCCAGGTGTTCGCCATCTGGGGCACCATCGTCGCTCTCTCGGGCCTCGCCGCGATGCTCGGCCCGGCCCTGCTGGCGGGCCTGTCACCGGGCTGGCTGGCGTTCGCCCTGGGCTTTTCCGCCGGCGCGGTGCTCTGCATGCTGGTGGACACCCTGATTCCCGAGGCCTTCAAGGCCACCCACGCGCTGACCGGGCTGATCACCCTGGCCGGCTTCATGCTCGCCTTCGCCGTGGAACATTTGTCCTAGGGCGTCCGCTACAATGCCCGCCTAGCGATTTGCCTGGAGCCCGCACCATGTCCTGCCAGACCCCGATCATCGTCGCCCTCGACTTCCCCAGCCGCGAGGCCGCCCTGGCCCTGGCCGCCCGGCTGGACCCCGTGCAGTGCCGGGTGAAGGTCGGCAAGGAGCTGTTCACCCGCTGCGGCCCGGGGATCGTCGAGACCCTGCAGGGGCAGGGCTTCGAGGTGTTTCTCGACCTGAAATTCCACGACATCCCGAACACCACGGCGATGGCGGTGAAGGCCGCCGCCGAGCTGGGCGTGTGGATGGTCAACGTGCACTGCTCCGGCGGCCTGCGCATGATGCGCGCCTGTCGCGAGACCCTGGACGGCATCGCCGGCCGCCGGCCGCTGCTGATCGGCGTGACGGTGCTGACCAGCATGGAGCGCGAGGACCTGGCCGGCATCGGCCTGGATGTCGAGCCGCAGCAGCAGGTCCTGCGCCTGGCCGCACTGGCCGAGCAGGCCGGGCTGGACGGGCTGGTCTGCTCGGCTCAGGAGGCGCCGGCGCTGAAGGCCGCCCAGCCACGGCTGCAGCTGGTGACCCCGGGCATCCGCCCGGCCGGCAGCGCCCAGGACGATCAGCGGCGCATCCTCACTCCGCGCCAGGCGCTGGAGGCCGGTTCCGACTATCTGGTGATCGGCCGGCCGATCAGCCAGGCCGCCGACCCGGCCCAGGCGCTGGCGGCGCTGGTCGCCGAGCTGCGCTGAAGCAGGCTCAGGCCGGCCGGCGCCATTCGAGGATCGCCAGCGTCAGCACGCCGCCGAGCAGGCCCCAGAAGGCCGCGCCGATCGACAGCAGGGTCATCCCCGAGGCGCTGATCATGAAGGTGACCAGCGCCGCCTCGCGTTCGCGGGCGCGGCCATAGCGCTGCTCAGGCCGCCACCGATCGAGCCGAACAGCGCCAGGGCGGCGATCGACAGCACCAGCTCGCCCGGCAGGGCGGCGAACAGCGAGGCCAGGGTGGCGGCGAAGGTGCCGGCGACGGCATAGAACAGCCCGCACCAGAGCGCGGCGGTGTAGCGTCGCTGCGGGTCCTCGTGGGCGGCGCGGCCGGTGCAGATCGCCGCACTGATGGCGGCCAGGTTGATGCCGTGGGCGCCGAAGGGCGCCAGCAGCAGGGAGGCGAGGCCGGTCGTGGCGATCAGCGGCGAGGCCGGCACCTGGTAGCCGTCGGCGCGCAGCACCACCAGGCCGGGAATGTTCTGCGAGGCCATGGCCACCACGAACAGCGGAATGCCGATGCTCACCATGGCCTGCAGGGAGAAGCCTGGCGTGGTCCACAGCGGCTGCGCCGGCTGGATCGCGACACTGCGGAAATCCAGCAGGCCGAGCAGGGCGGCGAGCAGGCTGCCGATCAGCAGTGCGGCGAGCACCGCATAGCGCGGGTTCAGTCGCTTGGCCAGCAGGTAGCCGAAGAACATGGCGCCGACCAACAGAGGGCGGCGCTCGGCGGCGAGAAAGATCTCGCTGCCGATGTCGAACAGGATGCCGGCGAGCAGCGCGGCGGCCAGCGGGGCGGGCAGACGGCGCATCAGGCGCTCGCAGCCGCCGCTCAGGCCGACCGCGGCGAGCAGCGCGGCGCACAGCAGGTAGGCGCCGATCGCCTCGGCGTAGCCGACACCGGGCAGGCTGCCGACCAGCAGGGCCGCACCGGGTGTCGACCAGGCGATCACGATGGGCGCACGGTAGCGCAGCGACAGACCGATGGTGCAGACCGCCATGCCGATCGACAGCGCCCAGATCCACGAGGCGATCTGTGCGCCGCTCAGGCCGGCGGCCTGGCCGGCCTGGAACATCAGCACCAGGGAACTGGTATAGGCGGTGAGCATGGCGACGAAACCGGCGACGATCGCCGAGAGGGACGAATCGGCCAGCGGGCGAAGGACTGCCCTCGGGGCGGCGGTCACTAGCGAAGCTCCTTGCAGGGTGGAGGGAGAGATGCACGGATATAGCCTGCGCCGGGCATGCGCCCGGCCGGCGGAGGCGTCGGCCGATGCGCGATGATCCGGCAGACCTGCGCGACGATAACCCCTATGCGCCGCCCCGGGGAGCCCTGCTGGATGCGCCGGAGGCGCCGCCGATGCCCGGCTGGTCGTCCGCCCAGCTGCGAGTGCTCGGCTGGCTCGCCCTGACCTCGGTGCTCGGTACCCTGGTCGTCGTGCTGCTGTCCGTCACGGGGCTTACCCGGATGCGCGGGGTGGCCCAGTATGTCGACTGGCTCGGCCTGACCCTGGCGCTGCTGGGCAATTACCTGTTGCTGCGCCTGAAGAGCTTCGCCGAGGCACGCTTCGCCGCCCGCGGCCTGGGCTGGCCAGTGTGGCTGAGTGTCGCACTGGGGCTGCTGCTGGAGGCCGCCGTCTTGCTCTTCGAGCCCGCCCCGCTCGGCTTCTGGCAGGCTTGGCTGTACGCCGGCGCATTGGCCGGCTATGGCGGCCTGCTGGTCTGGCTCGGGGTGCGTCTGCTCGCCGCACCGGGAGGCTTCAAGGCCTTGCGCGGCATGGGCTGGCTGGCGATCGCCGGTGGACTCATGCTGGCCTCCCTGGTGCTCGCGGCACAGGCCGTGCTGCCCCTGCTGGGCGCCCATCTGGCGCTGGCCCTGGTGTTCTTCAGGGGCGCTTCGGAGCTGTACGGACGTCCGTGATACCCATCGCGGCGCTTTGTCAGGGATTGATCTGGCTCAACGCCATCATGGTTGCCTCCCTCTACCCTGCGCGGCATTGGCATCCGTGCCGCTCGAGATGGGGAGTACCGAAGTGGCTTATCTGACCTGGCGCAACGACCTGAACACCGGCATCGATGTGATCGACACGCAGCACCGGCGCATCGTCGAGATGATCAACCAGCTGGACGAAACCCAGGGTCAGGACCGGGCGGCGGTCGGGGTGGTGATCGAGGCGCTGGTCGACTACACGGTGTCGCATTTCGCTTTCGAGGAGTCGCTGATGGAGGACGCCGGCTACCAGTTCAGCCGCGCCCACAAGCGCATCCACGACCTCTTCATCAAGCGGGTGTCCGACTACCGCGGGCGCTACGCGGCCGGCGAGGACGTCGCCGAGGAGCTGCAGGAGCTGCTGTCGCGCTGGCTGTTCAGCCACATCAAGGAAGAGGATGCCAGTTATGTCGGTGCGGTTCGCATGCAGATGCAGAACCTGGCCAGCGACCGCAGCTCGGGCGGCTGGCTGTCCCGTTCCATGAAGCGTTTCTTCGGCAGGAGCGAGGCCGCCTGACGGCACCTCTGCGCCGCTTCCCGTTCGTTCGCCGCCTACTCCCGCTCTCCCTTTGCACCGGCTGAGCCCGGCGCGACCTTCCGCCCCGTGCCTACTGGCATAATCCGCCCTTTCCTGCGCATCGGAGAGAGGAGCGGACATGCAGGCCTCCTGGGAGATCTTCTGCAGCGTCGTCGACAACTACGGCGACGCCGGCGTGACCTGGCGCCTGGCCCGCCAGCTGGCGGCCGAGCACGGCTTGTGGGTCAGGCTGTGGATCGACGATCCGGCGGCCCTGGTGCGTCTCTGTCCCGAGGCGGACGCCAGCGTTTCCCGGCAGTGGCAGGCCGGGGTGGAGATTTGCCAATGGCCGGCGGACTGGCAGCCGGTCGAACCGGCCGAGGTGGTCATCGAGGCTTTTGCCTGCCAGCTGCCCGAGGCGCACGTCGTGGCCATGGCGAACTGCGGGCGCCGGGTGCTCTGGCTGAACCTGGAGTACCTCAGCGCCGAAGACTGGGTCGGCGGCTGCCACGGCCTGCCATCCCTGCAACCGGAGGGCCTGCAGAAGTTCTTCTTCTTTCCCGGCTTTGCTGAGAACACCGGCGGCTTGCTCCGCGAGCGCGGCCTGCTCGAGCGGCGCCGGGCCTTTCAGGCCGATGCCGCGGCGCGCGCGGGGTTTCTCCGCTCGCTCGGCGTCCAGGTGCGCCCCGGCGAGCGGCTGATCTCGCTGTTCGCTTACGAGAATGCCGCCTTGCCGGGCTGGCTGGACGCTCTGGCGCAGGACAGCAGTTCCACGTTGCTGCTGGTGCCGGAGGGGCGCATCCTCGGCGACCTGCGGCGCTGGCTGGACGTGCCGACGCTGGCGGTCGGTGCCCAGGCGCAACGCGGCGCCCTGCGCATCCAGGTGTTGCCGTTCGTCCGTCAGGACGACTACGACCGCCTGCTCTGGTGCTGCGATTTCAATGCCGTGCGCGGCGAGGACTCCTTCCTGCGCGCCCAGTGGGCCGGAAGGCCGCTGCTCTGGCAGATCTATCCGCAGGCGGAGGGGGCCCACTGGGACAAGCTGGAGGCCTTCCTCGCTCTTTATTCGGCCGGTCTGTCGCCGGACGCTGCAGGCGCCTTGCAGGTGCTCTGGCAGGCCTGGAACGCCGGACAGGGGATGGGCGCGGCCTGGACGGCGCTGCAGGACGAGTGGCCGGAACTGTGCGCGCATGCCGAGCACTGGTGCGCCCGCCAGGCCATCCGGCCGGATCTGGCCGCGGCACTGGTGCAGTTTTACACGGATTGGCTATGATACGCGGCCTGCTTTTCGTTATTCATCCAAACGGATACACCGAATGAAAACCGCTCAAGAATTCCGTGCTGGCCAGGTCGCCAACATCAACGGCTCGCCCTGGGTCATCCAGAAGGCCGAGTTCAACAAGTCCGGCCGCAACGCCGCCGTGGTCAAGATGAAGCTGAAGAACCTGCTCACCGGCGCCGGCACCGAAACCGTGTACCGCGCGGATGACAAGCTCGAGCCGATCATCCTGGATCGCAAGGAAGTGACCTACTCCTACTTCGCCGATCCGCTGTACGTGTTCATGGACAACGAGTTCAACCAGTACGAAATCGAGAAGGGCGACCTGGAAGGGGTCATGGCCTTCATCGAGGACGGCATGACCGACGTCTGCGAAGCGGTGTTCTACGGCGAGAAGGTGATCTCCGTCGAACTGCCGACCACCATCGTGCGTCAGATCGCCTACACCGAGCCGGCCGTGCGCGGCGACACCTCCGGCAAGGTGATGAAGACCGCCCGTCTGAACAACGGCGCCGAGCTGCAGGTTTCCGCCTTCTGCGAAATCGGCGACTTCATCGAGATCGACACCCGCACCGGCGAGTACAAGTCCCGCGTCAAGGCTTGATCTCCCCGCTGCCACGAAAAGCCCGGCCTTGCGCCGGGCTTTTTCGTTTCCGGTATCCGCCTGCCGCAGGCTCAGACGGCGACGTTCAGGCGCACTTCGATGTTGCCGCGGGTGGCGTTGGAGTAGGGGCAGACCTGATGGGCGGCGGCGACCAGTTCCTCGGCCACGCTGCGCTCCAGGCCCGGCAGGTGGATGTCGAGCTCCACCTCCAGGCCGAAGCCGCCGGGAATCTGGCCGATGCCGACCTTGCCGGTGATCGAGGCGTCGGCGGGAATCTGCCGCTTGCTCTGGCTGGCGACGAACTTCAGCGCGCCGATGAAGCAGGCCGAGTAGCCGGCCGCGAAGAGCTGCTCCGGGTTGGTGGCCTCGCCGCCCTGGCCGCCCAGTTCGCGCGGGGTGGTCAGCTTCACGTCGAGGACGCCGTCCGAGGAGACGGCACGGCCGTCACGGCCGCCGGTAGCGGTTGCGGTGGCGGTATAGAGGGCTTGGATGCGTTGCATGGTGGTATCTCCAGTAGATTTGTGCGATAAAAATTTGCGTGCTAAGTAATTGCGTGAGGTGAAAGTTAGAGCGTATTTACCTTGCGCGCAAGGTAATTTTTGGAAGATTTCGGGATAACGACCGGGACGAACTGGAATAAGCCGGTCAGAGGGCCTTTTGCAGGCTGTTGCGCAGGCGAATCAGTTCTTCCTTGAGGGCGGTAAGGGCGTCCGGCGTTTGCTCGCTGGCGGCGACGATGCAGGAGGGAATCTTCCTGGCCTTGTCGTGCAGAGCCCGGCCGCGCTCGGTGAGATGGAGTTCCACCACGCGCTCGTCCTTGCTGCTGCGGGTGCGGCTCAGCAGCCCTTCGGCCTCCAGGCGCTTGAGCAGGGGCGTGAGCGAGCCGGGATCGCTGAGCAGACGCGCACTGATCTCGCCGACGGTGATGCCGTCGCGTTCCCAGAGCACCAGCATGGCCAGGTATTGCGGGTAGGTCAGGCCCAGCTCCTGCAGCAGCGGCTTGTAGACCTTGGTCATCAGCAGCGAGGTGGAGTAGAGGGCGAAGCACAGCTGGTTGTCGAGCAGCAGTTCCTGGCAGGTTTCGTCGGCGGACATGGCGATCTCCCGATAATGAGCAACTAATTTAGCGCGCAAGCCTTTCGTGGGCAAAATGCAACCAGCATGGCTGGCTGGCCAGTCAGGCGCGGCTCAGGCTGTTGAGCAGGGTCAGATCCCAGGGTGGCACCGGGCCGAAGCGGTTCTTCAGGAACTCCAGCAGCAGGCGCATGCGCGAGGCGCCGGCCGGGTGCTGGCGCAGGGCATAGACGCCGCTGGACTCGGGCGGCGGCAGGCCGTTCTCGCAGAACAGCGGCAGCAGTTCGCCGCGCAGCAGGTGCTCGCTGATCAGCCAGGTCGGCAGGTGGGCGATACCCAGGCCGGCGAGAGCGCCGAACAGCAGGGTTTCCGCATTGTTGGCGGTCATCCGCCGGCGGCCGGGACGGATGGTGCGGACCTGTCCGTCGATGGCGAAGCGCCAGGCATGCGGCGGGGCCAGCCCGTCCCAGTCGAGGCCGTCGTGTTCCGGCAGCTCGCGCGGATCGCCGGGGACGCCGCGGCGCTGCAGGTAGTCCGGACTGGCACAGGCGATGCGCCGCATCGGCGCCAGCGGCGTGGCGACCAGGCGGCTGTCGGTCAGCGGACCGATGCGCAGGACCAGATCGACCTGTCCCAGATGCTCGCCCTGCAGATCGACGAAGCTGTCGATCAGGCGCAACTGCACGTCCAGCCGCGGATAGGCGACGAGGAATTCGGCGATGACCGGGGCCAGCCGGCGGCGCCCGAAGGGCGCCGGGGCGTCGACGCGGATCAGCCCCTCCGGGGCGCTGTCCAGGGAGACCACCTCGGCCTGCGCCAGGCGCAGCTCGTCGAGGATGCGCCGGGCGCGTTCGGCGAAGGCCTGGCCGGCGGGGGTGGCGCGCACCTCATGGGTGCTGCGCTGGAACAGCGGGCTGCCGAGCGCCTGCTCCAGACCGTCGATACGCCGCGCCACTGCCGAGGGCGTCAGCTGCCGGCGCCGGGCCGCGGCGGAGAAGCTACTGCACTCCAGCACCTCAAGAAACAGTTCCAGCTGGCTGCTGAGGGCATCGGGATTCATGGGAGCCTGTTATGCGAAATATGCAAAGCCATTTTGCGCTGCTTTGCATTTCCCGGCTAGCCATGTCTGTCTAGCATGTGCCTTTTCCTGGAGGTGCGATGAGTCTGCTGCAGTTTTTTCTCGATATCGGCCTGGGGCTCGTGCTGGGTTGCCTGGGCGGGCTGTTCGGCATCGGTGGCGGGCTGATCGCCATTCCGGTGCTCGGCCTGCTGTTCGGGCTCGACCAGCACCTGGCCCAGGGCTCGGCCCTGGTCATGGTGGTGCCCAACGTGCTGCTGGCGCTGCGCCGTTATCACCAGCACAACCGCATCGACCTGCGCCATGCGCTGGTGATGGTGGTTACCGGCTTCTGCGCCGCCTGGTTAGGCGCCCAGGCGGCCAACCTGCTGGACGCCGAGCGCATGCGCCTGGCCTTCTGCGGCTTTCTCATCGTGCTGGCGCTGTGGAGCGGTCTGCGCCTGTTCCTGCGCAGCACGCCCGGCGGCGAGCTGCGCCGGTCCTGGCCCTGGCTGGTACCGCTGGGCATCGGTTCGGGCACCCTGGGCGGGCTGTTCGGGGTGGGCGGGGCACTGGTGGCGACGCCGCTGCTGATCACCCTGTTCGGCGCCAGCCAGGTCGTCGCCCAAGGTCTTTCGCTGGCGCTGGCCGCCCCAGCACGGCAGTCAGCCTGGCCACTTACGCCCTGCACGGGCGGGTCGACTGGCTGTTGGGCATTCCCCTGGCGATCGGCGGTCTGTCCGGCGTCGGCTGGGGCGTGCGGATGGCCCATGCCCTGTCGGAGCGGACATTGGCCCTGTTGTTCTGTTCTTTCATGACCTTCTGCGCGCTGCTTCTGCTGCTCGCCTAGGGCAGGCTGGGCAGGAGCGGAGTCGCCGATTCCTGCACCCCACGTCCCTGTGGGGGCATAGGCAGGCTGCGGATCAGGTCTTCAGGAGGCAGCCGGCGGACAGCTTGCGATAGGCAACGACCTTGGTTTCGCCAGCGGAATTCAGGTAGGTCATCTTGGCGTCGATGATCTCGCAGACGTAGGGGTCGTACGGAGCGTCGATGGAAATGACCTTGGCGATGTCCAGGGGTAAGCCATAGTGGTACTGCTGGACGGGGGTTTCGGCGGCCTGGCTGACAGCGGCCACGCACAGGAAGGGCAACACCAGATACGAGAGTTTCATGTCGATCACCTCGGAAACGAGATTTTTCCAACCCCCTCAGATATCAGGGCCGATGGTTCGGCATTGTTGTTGTTCGGACTGCTCCACCCTCTGAAGGCTAGGCCACTTTCGATGGCCAGAAAGGCTATGCAATTCCATTGCCACCGATCACTGGTCGGCGCCGTGCGTGGCCCGATGTCGGGCGGGCCACGCGTCAGGGGCATCGGAGATGCCCCCGCTGCACCTCAACGGCGCACTTGTTTCAGGGTTTCGGCGATGAGGAAGGCCAGTTCCAAGGCCTGGTCAGCGTTCATCCGTGGGTCGCAGTGGGTGTGGTAGCGATCGGACAGGCTGTCCTCGGTGACTGCGCGGCTGCCGCCGATGCATTCGGTGACGTTCTGCCCGGTCATCTCGATATGGATGCCGCCGGCATGGCTGCCCTCGGCCTGATGCACGGCGAAGAACTGCCGCACCTCGCGCAGGATGCTCCCGAACTCCCGGGTCTTGTAGTTGCCGGCCTTGATGGTGTTGCCGTGCATGGGATCGGAACTCCACAGCACCTGGCGGCCTTCGCGCTGTACCGTGCGGATCAGCGCCGGCAAGTGCTCCTCCACCCGGTCCGCGCCCATCCGCGCGATCAGGTTGAGACGGCCCGGCTCGTTGTCCGGGTTGAGAAGATCGATCAGCCGCAGCAGCCCTTCGGGGTCGGTGGTCGGCCCGACCTTCACGCCGATCGGGTTGCCGACCCCGCGCAGGAACTCCACGTGGGCGCCGTCCGGCTGGCGGGTGCGGTCGCCGATCCACAGCATGTGCGCCGAGCAGTCGTACCACTCGCCGGTCAGGCTGTCCTGACGGGTCAGGGCCTGCTCGTAGTTCAACAGCAGCGCCTCGTGGGCGGTGAAGAAGCTGGTCTCGTGCAGCTGCGGCGCATTCTCCAGGCCGCAGGCGCGGATGAAGGCGAGGGTCTCGTCGATACGGTCGGCGAGCTGGCTGTACTTCTCCGACAACGCCGCGTCGGCGATGAAGTCGAGGTTCCACTGGTGGACCTGGTGCAGGTCGGCGAAGCCGCCCTGGGCGAAGGCACGCAGCAGGTTGAGGGTGGCGGTGGACTGGTGGTAGGCCTGCAGCAGGCGCTGCGGGTCCGGCACCCGGCTCTTCGCATCGAAGTCGATGCCGTTGACGATGTCGCCGCGGTAGGCGGGCAGGGTGACGCCATTCACCGTCTCGCTGCCGGCCGAGCGCGGCTTGGCGAACTGGCCGGCCATACGGCCGACCTTGACCACCGGGCAGCCGGCGGCAAAGGTCATGATCACCGCCATCTGCAGCAACACCTTGAAGGTGTCGCGGATCTTGGTCGAGGAGAACTCGGCGAAGCTCTCCGCGCAGTCGCCGCCCTGCAGCAGGAAGGCGCGCCCCTGGCTGACTTCGGCGAACAGCCGGCGCAGCTCGCGCGCCTCGCCGGCGAAGACCAGCGGCGGATAGCCGGCCAGGGTCTGCTCCACCTGGGCGAGGTGGGCGGCATCGGGGTATTCGGGTTGCTGCTGGATGGGCTTGGCCCTCCAGCTGGCGGGGCTCCAGTTCTGCTTCATCATCGGTGGCTCGGACAGGCTGTTTTTGGCATGACCGTGCATGTTAACCGATCACCGCCCGTGCCGACTGGTAACATAGCCGGCTCATCGCAGGGGGATGGCAATGGAAAAAGAGGAGCGCCTGCTCGCCGAGGTGCGTGACGAGTTCGGCCTGATCCGCGTGCTGGAAGTCGGTGACTACCGCTTCCTCGAATTCGGCGAGGCGGTGGAGCAGAGCTGCGTGTTCACCAGCGATCCGAGCTGGCTGGAGTACGACTACACCCGCGCCATGCTGATCGGCGCGCTCTGCCACGCCGCGCCGGAGAGCGCGCTGTTCCTCGGCCTGGGCGGCGGCAACCTGACCCAGGCTTGCCTGGCCTTCCTGCCCTTGGAGGACGTCGAGGTCATCGAGCTGCGCTCCGACGTGCCGCGCCTAGCCATGGAATACCTGGGGCTGGCCGACGACCCGCGGCTGACCATCCGCATCGGCGATGCCCTGGACCTGCTGCCCAGCGCGGAAAGCGCCGACCTGATCTTCGTCGACCTGTACATGGACACCGGACCGAACGTCGCCCATCTGGCGTGGAATTTCCTGGCCGATTGCCAGAAGCGCCTCAATCCGGGCGGCTGGCTGGTCATCAATCAGTGGGCCGGCGACGACGGCAAGCCCCTCGGCGCCGCGCTGTTGCGCGGGCTCTACCACCGCCACTATTGGGAATGTCCGGTGAAGGAGGGCAACGTGATCCTGCTGGTGCCCGCCGAGCTCGACCAGACCCTCGACCACGCGGGCCTGCTGGCGCGCGCCGAGGCCCTGGCGCCACAGCTGGGCTATTCGCTGCGGCCGCTGCTCGAGGTCCTGCGGCCGGCGAGCTGATCCGCCGCTCCCTCTCTCAGGGGCGCGCCTGGTTCTGCAGCGGCGCTTCGGGCAGATAGACGTGGGCATCGACGAGAACCCTTTCCGGGACGTCGAGGCCCTGCGCCAGGCGCTTCATCATCCGGTAGCTCTGGCGGCCGATCTCCCGGCTTTCGAAGCCCAGATAAGCCTGGACCAGGCCTTCTTCGAGCAGGGAGAGCTGGGCGCTGTTGGGGTGGGGGTGCCGATGACGATGACCGGGCGGGCGCCCTTGGCATCGAGTTCGGCGAGCAGCGGGCCGAGTTGCCGGCGGAACTCGTCGGCCTGCTGGGTCGGCCAGCTGCCGAGGCTGATGATGGTGTCGGCCTGACCGGAGTTCAGCAGGGTGACGAGCTGGAACAGCACGCCCTGCTGGTCCTTGGCGTTGTACAGGGGACAACGCTGCGACTCGCTCCAGCCATTTTCCCCGGTCAGCCGGCTGGCCTCCCATGATGGGAGGCTCCGATACCGCGGAGCTGCTGGCGGATGCCCCGAAGGCGCTCCTGGAGGTTGGTGTCCTGCGGGCTGGCGCTCAGGATGCACAGCCTGCCGCCGTGCGGCCGGAAACGCTGGGCGAGCTGGCCCAGCCGTTGGCCGAAGGCCGGGTTGTCGATGCCGACATAGCCCCGGCGCAGATGCCGCTCGGCGGGCTCCAGATCCGAGTCGAAGGTGATCAGCGGCGTCTGACCCAGCCGTTTCAGAGCATGCTCGGCCAGCCATTTCGAATGGGTCACCGACAGGGCGAGGCCATCCAGTCTCATGCCGAGCGCCTGTATCAGGGCCTGGTTCTGCAGGCGGAAATGCGACGATCCCGAAGGGCCCAGCAACAGACAGGTATCGCCCTGGCCCCGGGCGGCCTCGGCACAGCCCTCGCCGGCCTCGACGAAGAAGCGCTGGTCGACCTGTTTGGCGACGAGCGCGAAGCGCAGGGGTTCGCTGCCGTCGGCAAGCGGCACGAGCGGCAGTCCGCAGAGCAGGAGGGGGGTGGAGAGGAGACGTGTGAAGAATGAGCGTTTCACCGCGAATCCTTGCAGTGCCCAGTAGGGTGGCGGACATGATACGCGCAAATATTCCTTTGGCCAGACCGCCGGCCGGGGTGAAGTCTGCGCCTGGGAAAGCCCCGGGACCACGCGGTTCGGTACGGGAGCGCCTTGCAGGGCTCCGGGCGAAACCGTTTCGCTCGGAGCATGTCCAGGGCGTCGCTGCTCAAGGTTCCGTGCCGCTGTGCGGCAGCGCTTCGGGCAAATGGGGGTGGCTGTCGAGGAGAATCTGCTCGGGAACGGGCAGGCCCTGCACCAGGCGCTTCATCATCCAGTAGCTCTGGCGGCCGATCTCCTGGCTTTCGACGCTCAGGTAAGCCTGGATCAGACCCTCCTCGAGCAACGCACGCTGCGCGCTGTCGAGCCGTGGGGTGGGAACGACGATGACCGGGCGCGTGCCCTTGGCCCCGTACTCGGCGAGCAGCGGGCCGAGCTGCCGGCGGAACTCGGCGGCCTCGTGTACCGGCCAGCCACCGAGGCTGATGATGGTGTCGGCCTGGTTGGCATTCAGCAGGGTGGTGAGCTGGCGCAATGCGCTCTGTTGATCTCCGCTGCCGTACAGCGGACAGCGTTTCAACTCGCTCCAGCCATTCTCGCCGTTCAGCCGTCCGACCTCTCCCGGAGCAGAAGGCTCGATGCCGCCGAACTGCTGGCGGATGCCCCGAAGACGCTCCTGGAGATTGGTGTTCTGCGGGCTGGCGCCCAGGATGCACAGCCAGCCGCCGTGCGGCCGGAAGCGCTGGGCGAGCCGGCCCAGGTGACGGCCGAAGGCCAGGTTGTCGAGCCCGACATAGCCACGTCGCAGATGCCGTTCGCCGGGCTCCAGGTCCGAGTCGAAGGTGATCAGCAGGGTCTTGCCCAAGCGCTGCAGGGCGTGATCGGCCAGCCACTTCGAGTGGGTGACCGACAGGGCGATGCCATCGAAGCCTTGCTCGATGGCGCGCTCCAGGGCTTCGTCCTGTTGACGGAAATGGGTTGTCCCCGAAGGGCCGAGCAACAGACAGGTATCGCCCTGGGCCCGGGCCGCCTCGGCACAGCCTTCGGCGACTCCGATGAAAAAGGGGTCGTCGACCCGCTTGGCGAGCAAGGCGAACTGCAAGGGTTCGGCAGCGCCGGGAAGGGAGCCGAACACTCCACAGAGCAAAGCGACAATGACAAGAAACCGGGTAAGGCTCAGAGGTTTCACGGCAGGTTCCTGCGGGGCTCAGGGAAGCATATGCGCACTTCCCCATTATGCCCGGCCAGCGGTCGGGGCAGGACTGGCTGGTGTGCAGGTTAAGAGGAGAGCCTGGGGGCCTGCTCACCGCGATTTCCCCGTGCGAAACCGCACCGGGGGAGAGCAGCGTCGTGAACGACGGCCCTTGGAATTGTCCCCGGAGTCCGTGGGGCGAGACTTACTTCCGGTTCGGATCGAAGGTCCTGGCCAGCCCCGACCAGCAGCCGTCGTAGTCGGTCTGTCGCTCCCGGCAGTCGAGGGCGAGGCGGCTTGGGCGCAGGACCTGGCCGGTTTCGAACATGAAGGCCATGGTGTTCTCGATCTTCTGCGGCTGCAGGTCGGCGGCGATGGCCTGGCGGGTGGACGCCGCGTCGGGGCCGTGGGCGCTCATACGGTTGTGCAGCGAGGCGCCGCCGGGCAGGAAGCCGCCGGCCTTGGCGTCGTAGACACCTTGGATCAGGCCCATGAACTCGTTCATCAGGTTGCGGTGGAACCACGGCGGGCGGAAGCTGTGCTCGGCCACCATCCAGCGCGGCGGGAAGATCACGAAGTCGACGTTGGCCTGGCCGGGCGCGCTGCCGGGCGAGGTCAGCACGGTGAAGATCGACGGGTCGGGATGGTCGAAGCTGACCGTGCCGAGGGTGTTGAAGCGGCGCAGGTCGTAGCTGTAGGGCACGTGGTTGCCGTGCCAGGCGACCACGTCCAGCGGCGAGTGGTCCAGCTCGCAGGCCCACAGCTCGCCGAGGAACTTCTGCATCAGTTGCACCGGCCCGCCGCGGTCCTCGTAACGGGCGACCGGGGCGAGGAAGTCGCGGGGGTTGGCCAGGCCGTTGCTGCCGATCGGCCCCAGCTCGGGCAGGCGCAGCGGGTTGCCGTGGTTCTCGCACAGGTAGCCGCGCGCCGTGGCGTCGAGCAGCTCGACGCGAAAGCGCACCCCGCGCGGCACCACGGCGATCTGCAGGGGGCCGATCTCCAGCCGCCCGAGCTCCGTGTCGATGCCCAGGCGCCCGGACTCGGGCACTATCAGGAGTTCGCCGTCGCAGTCGAAGAACACCGATTCCATCGAGGCGTTGGCCCGGTAGACGTAGACGCTCACGCCGCTGGCCTGCTCCGCCGGGGCGGTGGCCGCCAGGCAGATCAGGCCGTCGAGGAGGTCGGTGCGCTCCGCCGGCACGTCGAAAGGCGACCAGCGCAGCCGGTTGGGAGTGACGGGGCCCTGCTCGATGCCGTTGATCTGCGCATCCAGGCGTCGGAATTCCGGATGGCTGGCCGAGGGCCGGATGCGGTACAGCCAGGTGCGTCGCACTTCGCTGCGCGGCACGGTGAAGGCGCTGCCGGAGAGCTGCTCGGCATACAGGCCGTAGGGGAGGCGCTGCGGCGAGTTCTGCCCGATGGGCAGGGCGCCGGGCAGGGCCTCGCTGCTGAAGGTGTTGCCGAAGCCCGTCTGGTAGTTCGGCTCCGGTGGTGCGGGTGTGTGCATGGCGACCTCGCTGTCGTTGTATCGGGCCGTGCCGGTCCGAGCGTTCCGGAGCCCTGGCCTGCCTAGTGGAAGTCCGGCTGCCGCGCCCACTGCGCCTCGGCGAAGGCCGGCAGGGCCATGCATGCGTCGAAGATGCCCATCAGCAGCGGCACGTGATCGAGCCGTGCGTCGAAGCGCCGGGCGTTGAAGATCTGCGGCACCAGGCACAGATCGGCCAGGCTCGGCCGGTCGCCCTCGACGAAGCGGCCGTGGGCGCCGCCGGCGCGGATCTGCGCTTCGAGCTGGGCCAGGCCGTCCGCCACCCAGTGGCGATACCAGGCGTTGCGGGCGGCTTCTTCGGCGCCCAGTTCGCGGCCGAGGTAGCCAAGCACGCGCAGGTTGTTGAGCGGGTGGATGTCGCAGGCGACGGCCAGGGCGGCGGCCCGCACCCGCGCCCGCGCCGCCGGCTCGCGGGGCAGCAGGGGCGGCTCGGGGCGGGTTTCCTCCAGGTATTCGAGGATGGCCAGCGACTGCACCAGGCGCTGGCCGTCGATCTCCAGCACCGGCACCAGGGTCGCCGGGTTGACGGCGCGGAAGGCCTCGCCGAGCTGCTCGCCGGCGCGCAGGTCGACCGCCACGTACTCGTAGTCCAGCCCCTTGAGGTTGAGCGCGATGCGCACGCGGAACGAGGCCGAGGAGCGCGCGGCGCTGTAGAGGCGGATCATGGGCGCGCCTCGCGGGCCGGCAGCACCGTGCCGGCGCAGTCGCCGAAGCCGATGCGCCGGGCCCCTTCGCGCTCGCAGTGGCCGCGCAGGATCACCGTGTCGCCGTCTTCCAGGAAGGTGCGGGTCTCGCCGCTGGGCAGGGCGAGCGGCTGCTTGCCGCCGAGGGTCAGCTCCAGCAGCGAGCCGCCTTGGCCGGGCGCCGGGCCGGACTGGGTGCCGCTGCCGAGCAGGTCGCCCGGCTGCAGGTTGCAGCCGCCCGCGGTGTGGTGGGCGAGCATCTGCGCCAAGGTCCAGTAGGCGTCGCGGAAGTTGCTTTCCATGAGCTTGTGCGGGGCCTCGCCGCGCTCGCGCATGGCGGCGCTCTGCAGCAGCACCTCGAAACGCAGGTCGAGGGCGCCGGAGTCGCGGTTGAAGGCGCTGTCGAGGTAGGGCAAAGGCTGCGGATCGCCGGCCAGGCGCACGAAGGGGACGCGGAACGGGGCCAAGGCGTCCATCGTCACCACCCAGGGGGAAAGCGTGGTGGCGAAGTTCTTGGACAGAAAGGGGCCGAGCGGCTGGTATTCCCAGGCCTGGATGTCGCGCGCCGACCAGTCGTTGAGCAGCACGGCGCCGAACAGGTGGTCCTCGGCCGCGTCCATCGGCACCGGCTCGCCGAGGGCGTTGGCGCGGCCGACCAGCACCCCCAGTTCCAGCTCGTAGTCGAGGCGGCGGCAGGGCACGCACTCGGGGCGTTCGGCGTCGGGTGCCTTCACCTGGCCGCGCGGGCGGTGGAAGGCCTGGCCGGAGACGCCGAGCGACGAGCAGCGGCCGTGGTAGCCGATGGGAATCCACTTGTAGTTGGGCAGCAACGGGTTGTCCGGGCGGAACAGGCTGCCGACCGTGGTGGCGTGGTGGATGCCGGTGTAGAAGTCGGTGTAGTCGCCGATCCGACAGGGCAGGTCGTACTCCGCCTGGGCCTGGGGCAGCAGGGCGCCGGCGAGGTCGGCCTGGCGCGGGCTGCCGGCGTTCAGCGCCGCGGACAATTCGGCGCGCACCCGGCGGCGCAGCGCGGGGCCCTGCGCCATGAGGGCGTTGAGATCCCCGGCGGCGAGGGGGGCGAGCGCGGCCTGCACCGCGTCGCTCCAGCCGCCGGCGGCGGCTGCACGGGCCAGATCGAGGACCTGGTCGCCGATGGCCACGCCGATGCGCCAGGGCTCGTCGCTGGCGGCGCGGCGGAAGCGGGCGTAGGGCAGGTTCTGGATGGGAAAATCGGTGGCGGGGTCATTGGCCGAGGCGACCCAGCTCTGCAGGGCCGGGTCGTGGGTGGCATCGAGTAGCGGAGCGGTGTTCATCGGGTCTTCCCGTCTTTTCCGGGGCTGTCGGAAGACATGCCTTCTAAACCTTAGCGTGGCGGAAGATTCCGCTTGCGCAACGCCGGCCTCCTTCAGAGCACGCCGCGGCGTTCCTGGTCTTTCTCGATGGAGCGGAACAGGGCGCCGAAGTTGCCCTCGCCGAAGCTCAGGTTGTTCTCGCGCTGGATGATCTCGATGAAGATCGGGCCGATGATGTTCCTGGTGAAGATCTGCAGCAGGTAGCCGTCCTGGTCGCCATCGACCAGCACCTGGTGGGCGCGGATGCGCGCCTTGTCCTCGCGCACGTTGGGCAGGCGCTGGAACACGTCGTCATAGTAGCTGTCGTCGATGTCGAGCATCTCGATGGCGCTGCCCTTGAGCGCGTCCAGCGAGGCGAGGATGTCGTCGGTGCTGAAGGCCAGGTGCTGCACGCCCGGACCGTGGTACTCGTTCAGGTATTCGGCGATCTGGTCCTTGGCGTCCTTCGGCTGGTTGATCGGGATGCAGAAGCTGCCGTCCGGCGAGCGCAGCGCGTAGCTGGTCAGGCCGGTCTTCACGCCCTTGATGTCGAAGTAGCGCACTTCGGTGAAGCCGAAGATGCCCTTGTAGAAATCGGCCCACTTCTGCATCTGGCCTTGCGGTACGTTGTTGGTCAGGTGGTCGATCTCCAGGAAGCCCTTGTCCGGCTGGAGCCTGGGCTGGTCGAGCGAAACGAAGTCGGTTGCGTAGATCGAGCCCTTGGCGCCGAAACGCTCGATGAAATAGATCAGGCTGTCGCCGATGCCGTAGATGGCCGGGTAGGGCAGGTCGCAGTCCTGGGGATCGGCCGCGCGTGCGCCGCGGCGGATGGCTTCCTGCTGGGCGAAGGCGGCGTCGTCGACGCGCCAGCCCATGGCGCTGATCGACGGGCCGTGCAGCTTGGCGAAGCGGCCGGAGAAGCCGTTGCGCTCGCCGTTCAGCAGGAAGTTGATGCCGTTCTGGTTGTAGACGGTGATGTCGAGCTTCAGGTGGCGGTACTTCTTGGAGAAGCCGAAGGCCCAGAACAGGGCGTCGAGCTGTTCGAGCGTCTCGCCGGTGAACTCGATGAATTCGATGCCGCGCAGGCCGATGGGATTCTTGTCGTTCATGTCGCATCTCCTTGAAGGGTGGACTACCGCCGAAAGGAACTGGGCAGCGCGCGATTACGACTTTAGGTATTGATCTGTATCTGAAAAAGCAGAAATATTCGTCTTTGTTGATCTAAAATATAGATTATCTTGATCGGGAAGATTGCTCTGTGTCGATTGATCTCGAATCTCTGATCGCGCTCGATGCGGTAGTGCGTCACGGTGGCTTCGGTCGCGCCGCGCAGCACCTGCACAAGGTGCAGTCGGCGGTCAGCTACCAGGTGCGCAAGCTGGAGGAACAGCTGGGTCTGGCGCTGCTCGACCGCGAAGGTTACCGGGTACGGCTCACCCCGGCCGGCGAGGCGCTGCTGGCCGAGGGCCGCCGCCTGCTCGGGCAGGCCGACCGCTTCGAGGCGCTGGCCCGCCAGTTCATCGATGGCTGGGAGCCGCGCCTGTTGCTGGTGGCCGACGGCATCCTGCCGCTCGATGCGGTGTTTCTGGCGCTCAAGGCCCTGGCCGACGAGCATGTGCCGACCCGCGTGCAGGTGAAGATCGAGTTCATGTTCGGCGTGCAGTACCGCTTCGAGAAGGAGCGCGCCGACCTGATGATCGTCAAGGACTACGAACCCGATCGCCTGCTGCATGCCGAGCCGCTGCCGGAGATCGAATGCGTGCTCTGCGCCTCGCCCCACCACCCGCTGGCCACCGCCGGCGAGGTGGACCTGGCCCTGCTGCACGAGCACGTGGAACTGACGGTGCAGGATTCCAGCGAGCGCGGCGACGACCGCCATATGTTCGGCGGCGACCGGGTGTATTACCTTTCGGGCTTTTCCGCCAAGAAGCAGGCGCTGCACATGGGCCTGGGCTTCGGCTGGATGCCGCTGTATCTGGTGGCCGACGAGCTGGCGTGCGGCGCGCTGGTCGAGGTGCGCTACCGGGGCGGCTCGCGCTATCGCTTCACGCCGGTGCTGGTGCAGCGGCTGGACAAGCCGCTGGGCCGGGCGGGGCGGCGGCTGGCGGAGCTGCTGCGGGCCGCTGCGCGGCAGGAGGGGGCGGGCGGCAGGCTCGGCTGAGGCCAGCCCATGCCGACCAATGGCGGTGCGACCTGTCCGGCAAAGAGCGCACACCGGCCGGCTTTTTGCTGTATAGTAGGCACTGGCCCAAGCGGCCACGTTCAGGTAGCACCCTCCCCGAAGCCTTGTCTTCGGCTGCAGGCCAGTCCTGCGGACTATCCTTGACGATTCATCCTATCCATCACGCGTTCTCGCAAATTCCTGCCGACCGGGCTGCCAGGGTGACCTTCGGGTCTTTGCATGGCATGCGCGCAGCCTTGGGCCTTGGGTTTGCGGATGCACATGAGGCAGATCCCATGACCCAGGAGACCGGCGGCTTCGCCGCACTCGGCATTCATCCCGCTGTACTCGCCGCCATCACCGCGGTGGGCTACGAAGAACCATCCCCCATCCAGGCCCAGTCGATCCCGGTGATCCTCGCCGGCCACGACATGATCGGCCAGGCCCAGACCGGCACCGGCAAGACCGCCGCCTTCGCCCTGCCGATGCTCTCGCGCATCGACCCGGCGCGCCGCGAGCCGCAGGTGCTGATTCTGGCGCCGACCCGCGAGCTGGCCCTGCAGGTGGCCACCGCTTTCGAAAGCTATGCCAGCCAGCTGCCCGGCGTCGGCGTGGTGGCGGTCTACGGCGGCGCCCCCATGGGCCCGCAGCTGAAGGCGCTGCGCCAGGGCGCGCAGATCCTGGTGGCCACTCCCGGCCGGCTGTGCGACCACCTGCGCCGCGACGAGCAGCTGCTCTCCACCGTGAAGCACCTGGTCCTCGACGAGGCCGACGAGATGCTCAAGCTCGGCTTCATGGACGATCTCGAAGTGATCTTCGCCGCCCTGCCGGAAAGCCGCCAGACCGTGCTGTTCTCCGCGACCCTGCCGCACTCGATCCGCGAGATCGCCGAGAAGCATCTGCACGAGCCGCAGCACGTCAAGATCGCCGCCAAGACCCAGACCGTGGCGCGCATCGACCAAGCCCACCTGATGGTCCACGCCGACCAGAAGACCGCCGCCGTGCTGCGCCTGCTGGAGGTCGAGGAGTTCGACGCGCTGATCGCCTTCGTGCGCACCAAGCAGGCCACCCTGGACCTGGCCAGTGCCCTCGAGGCCAAGGGCTACAAGGCCGCTGCGCTGAACGGCGACATCGCCCAGAACCAGCGCGAGCGGGTCATCGAGTCGCTCAAGGATGGCCGTCTGGACATCGTCGTCGCCACCGACGTGGCTGCCCGCGGCATCGACGTGCCGCGCATCACTCATGTGTTCAACGTCGACATGCCCTATGACCCGGAGTCCTACGTGCACCGTATCGGCCGCACCGGTCGTGCCGGCCGCGACGGCCGTGCCCTGCTGCTGGTGACCCCGCGCGAGCGGCGCATGCTGCAGGTGATCGAGCGGGTCACCGGGCAGAAGGTCGCCGAGGTGCAACTGCCCAATCCCCAGCAGGTGCTGGATGCGCGCATCCGCAAGCTGACCGCCAGCCTGCAGCCGCTGCTGGCCGAGGCCGAGGCCAGCCACGGCGAGCTGCTCGACCGCCTGACCGCCAATCTCGCCTGCAGCCCGCGCGTCCTGGCTGCGGCGCTGCTGCGCAAGGCCACCAACGGCCAGGCGCTGACCCTGGCCGAGGTCGAGCGCGAGCAGCCGCTGGTGCCGGGCGTGTCGGTGCCGCGCGAGCGGCGCGAGCGCAGCGACCGTTCTGCCGAACGTGGCGAGCGTGGCAGTGTGCACCGCGAGCGGCGTGCACCGATGCCTCTCCTGCCGGAAGGCCGGGTCCGCTGCCGTGCCGCGCTGGGGGCGCGCGACGGGATTGCCGCGAAGAACCTGCTCGGCGCCATCCTCAACGAGGGCGGCCTGGCCCGCGATGCCATCGGCCGCATCCAGGTCCGCGACAGCTTCAGTCTGATCGAGCTGCCGGAGGACGGCCTCGAGCGCCTGCTCGGCAAGTTGCGCGACACTCGCGTTGCCGGCAAGCAGCTGAAGCTGCGCCGCTATCGCGAGGACTGAGGTCCCGGCGAACCGCAAAAGCCCTGCCTTGTCGGCAGGGCTTTTTTGTTTCTGCAGCCGGGTCGGGCGTTTCGCGTGTAGAGTCTTCTGGGCATCATCGACTTTGCAGGAGAAACAGGTGCACGAGGATTTCTGGCAAGCGCGCTGGACGCGCAACGAGATCGGCTTCCACCAGACGGAGGTCAACCCCTACCTGGGCCGCCACTGGCCGACGCTGGGACTGGCGCCGGGAAGCCGGGTGCTGGTGCCGCTGTGCGGCAAGAGCCTTGATCTGGCCTGGTTGGCCGGGCAGGGCTTCGCGGTGCTGGGCGTCGAACTGGCGGAAAAGGCGGTGCGCGATTTCTTCGACGAGCATCGGCTGGCCCCGCAGGTTAGCCGACAAGGCGCCTTCACGGTCTACCGGGCCGGCTCGGTGGAGATCCGCTGCGGTGATTTCTTCGCCCTGGGCGCCGCCGATGTCGCCGATTGCCGGGGACTCTATGACCGCGCGGCGCTGATCGCCCTGCCGACGGAGATGCGCGAGCGCTATGTCGCCCACCTGTCGGCGATCCTGCCGTCGGGTTGCCGAGGGCTGCTGGTCACCCTCGACTACGACCAGTCGCAGATGGACGGCCCGCCCTTCGCGGTTCCTGACCAAGAGGTGCAGCGCCTGTTGACGCATGACTGGCAGCTGCAGCTGCTGGAGGCGCCCGACGTGCTCAGGGAGAACTGGAAGTTCCTCCAGCGTGGTCTCGACCGGCTGGAGGAGCGCGTCTACCGCCTGGAGCGTCGATAGTTCAGCCGATCGGCGCCTGCAGGCGGCGCACGAAGCTGTCGGCCTCGTCGATGGAGCGCTGCATGTCGCGCAGCAGCTGATCGACGTTGCCCTGCAGGCTGCGGTACTCGCCCTGCAGGGCGCCGATGGCGCGGGCGTTGAGGTTGTGCTTGAGGAACAGCACCTGGTCGCGCAGCACGCTGAGCACCGGCTCGATGCGCTTCTCGGCGGCCTGCATCCGGGTCAGCAGGGTCTTGTACTGCTTGCGGGTGCGCTCCAGTTCCTTGGCGCTGGCCCGGCGCAGGGTGGCGTTGCTGTACTGGTCCAACTCGCCTTCCCACTCGGCGAACAGCGCCTCGGCCACGTCCTCGACGGCGGCGATGCGCTGGCGCACGGCCTTGGCACTGGCTTCGCTGGCCCGGTATTCGCGGTCCAGGGCGGTATAGCGTGCCTCCAGGTCGCCGCCCTGGACCTGCACCACGCTGCGATAACGCTCCAGGGCGTCCTTGAACTGCTGCTTGGCTTCCTGCTGGCTGTCGCGCGCGGCCTCGACCCGCTCGGCGAGGATGTCGCGCTTGTGGACGCCGGCCTTTTCCATCATCGAGTAATAGGCGCTCTGGCAGCCGCCGAGGGTGAGCAGGGTGCAGCAGGCGAGAATCAATCGGCGCATGGGATCTCCCGTTTTCGGCACAAACGAAAGGGGCGACCTGCGGTCGCCCCTTTTACCGTCCGGCATCTTAACAGGCCGCCGTTCCCGGCGGCATGTCCTGTCAGCCGCGCCGGTACAGCGCCTCGATGCGCTCCTCCAGCGGCGGATGGCTCATGAACAGCGCGGCGAGGCTGGCCTTCTTCGCGCCGTTGATGCCGAAGGCGGTCAGGCTGTCCGGCATGTGCACCGGGACATCCTGTTCGGCCTGCAGGCGCTGCAGGGCGCCGATCATCGAACGGGTGCCGGCCAGCTGGGCACCGGCCTCGTCGGCGCGGAACTCGCGACGACGGGAGAACCACATGACGATGATGCTGGCGAGGATGCCGAGCACCAGTTCGGCGGCGATGGTCGCGATGAAGTAGCCAATGCCTTCGCCTTCCTCGTTCTTCAGCACCACCTTGTCGACGAAGGTGCCGAAGATCCGTGCGAAGAACATCACGAAGGTGTTCACCACGCCCTGGACCAGCGCCAGGGTGACCATGTCGCCGTTAGCCACGTGGCCGATCTCGTGGGCCAGCACGGCGCGCACCTCGTCTGGCGAGAAGCGCTCGAGCAGGCCCTGGCTGACCGCGACCAGTGCGTCGTTGCGGTTCCAGCCGGTGGCGAAGGCGTTGGCCTCGTAGGCAGGGAAGATGCCGACTTCCGGCATCTTGATGCCGGCCTCGCGGGACAGCTGCTCGACGGTCTGCAGCAGCCACTGCTCGTGGCGGGTGCGCGGCTGGCTGATGATCTCGGTGCCGGTGCTCATCTTCGCCATCCATTTGGAGATGAACAGCGACACCAGCGAGCCGGCGAAGCCGAACACGGCGCAGTAGATCAGCAGGTTGCCGTAGTTCTGGCCGGTGAAGCGGTCGACCCCGAGCAGCTTCAGGGTGATGCTGGCAATGACCAGCACCGCCAGGTTGGTGGCCAGGAACAGCAGGATGCGCATCATGGAATCAGGTTCTCCTCACAGAGGCATGGGTTTCATGCCGGGGTATATAAGGTCGCGTCCGCGGGCTCTTCAACCGGGCGACTATTTCAAACTGTGTCCTCTGGACGGGGCTGTGCCTGGTCGAAGAGCAGACAGCCGAGGCGTACCAGGCGTTCGCTGTCTTCCTCTGCCAGCGCCTCGCGCAACTGCCAGGCCAGGGTCGCCCGCACCCGCCGCACGCTGGCCGGCAGCGCAGGGTCCGCTGGCAGCGCGGAGGCAACTGCGCGGGACAGGCGCAGGAAGCCCTTTTCGCTGAGCACGGCTTGATCCAGCGCCTCGTGGCGGATGGTCGAGTCGAAGCGCAGGTAGCCTTCCTCGGCCAGCCAGAGCAGGGCGCTCAAGCAGCTCTGGTGGCGCACGCTCGGCAGGCCGAACTCGTCCGGCTCTTCGCGGCCGATCAGGTCTTCCACATAGAGCGCGATCTTGCGCGGGAAGGCCTGGTGCAGCCGCAGCAGGCCGGCCGCGGCGTCTTTGTGGAAGTCGTCGATCTGCAGGTCCATCGCCGTCTCTTATTGACGGTAGGTCTTGAGGAAGTTGCCGATGCGGCCGATGGCCTGCTCGAGGTCGTCGACCCGCGGCAGGGTGACCACGCGGAAGTGGTCCGGCCATGGCCAGTTGAAGGCGGTACCCTGGACGATCAGCAGCTTTTCCTGCAGCAGCAGGTCGAGGACGAACTTCTCGTCGTTGTGGATCGGACAGATCTTGGGATCGATCTTCGGGAAGGCGTAGAGCGCGCCCATCGGCTTCACGCAGCTGACGCCGGGAATGTCGTTGAGCAGTTCCCAGGTGCGGTTGCGCTGCTCCAGCAGACGGCCGCCGGGCAGGACCAGGTCATTGATGCTCTGGTAGCCGCCGAGCGCGGTCTGAATCGCGTGCTGGGCCGGCACGTTGGCGCACAGGCGCATGTTGGCGAGGATGTCGAGGCCCTCGATGTAGCTCTGCGCCTTGTGCTTGGGCCCGGAGATGGCCACCCAGCCGGAGCGGAAGCCGGCTACCCGGTAGGCCTTGGACAGCCCGTTGAAGGTCAGGCAGAGCACGTCCGGCGCCAGCGAAGCGGTGGAGATGTGCTGGGCGTCGTCGTAGAGGATCTTGTCGTAGATCTCGTCGGAAAAGATCACCAGGTTGTGCTGCCGGGCGACCTCGACGATCTCCTCCAGCACCTCCTTCGGGTAGACCGCACCGGTGGGGTTGTTCGGGTTGATCAGCAGCAGTGCCTTGGTGTTGCGGGTGATCTTGGCCTTGATGTCGGCGATGTCCGGATACCAGTTCGACTGCTCGTCGCACAGGTAGTGCACCGCCTTGCCGCCGGCCAGGCTGGTGGCCGCGGTCCACAGCGGGTAGTCGGGCGCCGGGATCAGCACTTCGTCGCCGTTGTTGAGCAGCGCCTGCAAGACCATGACGATCAGCTCGGACACGCCGTTGCCGAGGTAGATGTCCTCGATGCCGACGCCTTCCACCTTCTTCTGCTGGTAGTACTGCATCACCGCCTTGCGGGCGCTGAACAGTCCCTTGGAGTCGCTGTAGCCCTGGGCGGTGGGCAGGTTGCGGATCACGTCCTGGAGGATTTCCTCGGGAGCCTCGAAACCGAACGGCGCCGGGTTGCCGATGTTCAGCTTGAGGATGCGGTGGCCTTCCTCCTCCAGGCGCTTGGCGTGCTTGAGCACCGGCCCGCGAATGTCGTAGCAGACGTTGGCGAGCTTGTTCGATTTACTAACCTGCATGTGTGTGATCCCGAAGAAGAAGCGCGCAGGAGCCGGAACCGGATAGGAAGGAGGACGGTAGTGCCGGCCGGGGCCGGGCGCGGACGCCGGGGACAGCGAACGCAGCCATCCCTCGCCGCCGGACCGATTCGGGCCTTGCGGCCTTGGCTATGGATGACGCGGATGACAAACTGGTTGTGAATCATACGTCGCGGCCCGATTCGCTGGAAAGGTACCGGTCGGGCTTTTTTCCAATCGAACGAGGTCTACGCATGGACAAGCTCGAAAAATCCCTTGATGCCTGGCGGGAGCTCCTGTCCGAGGAGCGTTTCCGCATCTGCCGTCTGGGCGGCACGGAGCGGGCCTTCAGTGGCGAGTACTACGCGACCAGTGTGCGGGGGTCTACCACTGCGCCTGCTGCGATGCGCCGTTGTTCGATTCCGACGCCAAGTACGACGCCGGATGCGGCTGGCCGAGCTATTTCCAGCCGGTTGTCCCCAGCGCGCTGTCCAGCCGCGACGACTACAGCCACGGCATGCACCGCATCGAGGTGCTCTGCGCCCGCTGCGATGCCCATCTGGGTCATGTGTTTCCCGATGGGCCGCCGCCGACCGGCCTGCGCTACTGCATCAACTCCGCCTCGCTGCGCCTAGAGCCGCGCGGCGAAGGGTGAGTCGGTCTCATTCCTGCCGGGGCCCGGGCAGCGCCGCGACCCGGCCCAGGCCTTGCGGGAGGGCTTCGGTATGCACGATCCGCTGTTCGACATTCCCCTCGATGGTCAGTCGCGGACGCTGGCCGATTTTCCCGGGCGCGCCTGGCTGGTGGTGAACACGGCCAGTCGCTGCGCTTTCACGCCCCAGTACGAGGGCCTGCAGATGCTCTGGCAGCGTTACCGGGAACGGGGCCTGGTGGTGCTCGGCTTTCCCTGCAATCAGTTCGGTCATCAGGAGCCAGGCGATGAACTCGAAATCGCCGAGTTCTGCCAGTCTCATTATGGCGTCGGTTTTCCGCTGTTTCAGAAGGTCGAGGTCAATGGGCCCCGGACGCACCCCCTGTTCGCGGAGTTGAAGCAGCGTGCCCCAGGCCTGCTGGGCAGCCAGAGCGTGAAGTGGAACTTCACCAAGTTCCTGATCGGCCGGGAGGGCCGGGTGGTCAGGCGCTTCGCTCCCACGACCGACCCGCGTAAGCTCCACGGCAAAATCGAAGCCCTGCTGGAATAGGGCCTGGCCGACGGCCAGGATCAGGCTGGCCTCATATAGTGCTTTTTCTTCGTTTTCCGCCGAGTCATCGAGCCTGTCGTCGGCTCCGCTCATGTAGCGCTCGTCCCGCCCGGTAGCCAAGTGTGCAGCATGTTGGCCAGATCCTCGCGGCGCAAGGGCTTGGCCAGGTAGTCGTTCATGCCGGCAGTACGGCAGCGCTCGCGCTCCTCCGGCAGGACGTTGGCGGTCAGCGCGATGATCGGCAGCTCGGACCAGCGGCCATCCTGGCGAATCCGCCGGCTGGTCTCGTAGCCGTCCATCACCGGCATGTTGCAGTCCATCAGGATCAGGTCGACCGGGCCGTGTTCCAGATAGGACAGCGCCTCGGCACCATGGGGGGCGATGGCGACCTCGTAGCCCAGCTTGACCAGCATGCCCTTGGCGACCATCTGGTTGACCGGGTTGTCCTCGACCAGCAGGACCTGGCGCTGTCGAGACTCGGCTTGCACGGTCTCGACGTGAGTGGGCGGGGGTTCCTCCGTGGCCTGCAAGGCTCGCGTCACTGCCTGGAACAGGGCCGCACGGGAGAGTGGCCGGGCCAGTTGCTGGAGGGGCGCCAGGGCATGTACCTCTTCCCGCGGCAGGAAGCTGCCGTAGGCGGCCACCACCAGGAACGGCGTAGTGACGGCCGGGCGCATGCCCAGCAGGCATTGCGGGCAGTCGGTGATCAGCAAGTCGGCCTCGACTCCGGCCAGGCCGGTGTCGATGTCCAGCCGCCGATATTCCAGACCCCAGCCCGGCAGGTGCATCTCGAGCAGTTCCGCCAGGCCGCTGCTGCCGGGCGTCATGCCGACGACGCGGCCATGCAGCGCGTCGCGGGGCATGGCCGAGGTGTGGCAAGGTAGCGGCAGCTCGACGGTGAAGGTACTGCCCAGACCCTCCTTGGAGGTGAAGGCGAGGCGGCCCTGCATGGCCTCGCAGAGTTTGCGGGTCAGGGCCAGGCCGAGGCCGGTTCCGCCGTACTGGCGGGTAATGTGCGCGGTCGCCTGGGCGAAGGGCTGGAAGATACGCGCCTGGGCTTCCTTGGATATGCCGATGCCGGTATCGCGGATGATGAGCAGCAGCATGCCTTCGCCGTTGGTTTGCAGGCAGACGTCGACCCGCCCGAAGCGGGTGAACTTGAGTGCGTTGGAGATCAAGTTGCTGGCGATCTGCCTGACCCGGGTCGGATCGCCGATCACCTGGGCGGGCAGTCCGGGGTCGATCAGGCAGGTCAGCTCGACGCCGGGGGCCGCGCTCTGCGAGAGCAGGGCAGTGGCATCCTCGATCAGCGCGCCGATATCGAAGGGAATCCGCTCCAGCTCCATCTGGCCGGACTCGAATTTGGACAGGTCGAGCACATCGTTGAGCAACCGGACCAGCACCTTGCCCGAGGCGTGGGCAACGGAAAGCTGCTGGCGCTGCTCGCTGCTGAGCGGGCCGTCGAGGGACAGGGACAGCATGCCGAGCAGGCCGTTCAGCGGTGTGCGGATCTCATGGCTCATGTTGGCGAGAAAGGCGGAGCGCGCCTGGGCCATTTCCAGAGCGGTGCTCCGGGCGGTCTCCAGATCGCGGTTGCTCTGCATCAGTCGGGCGTTGGCTGCCTCCAGCTCGGCGGTGCGCGCCGACACCATGTTCTCCAACTCGCCGAGGTATTCGGTCAGACGGTTCTCGGCCTCGCGGCGCTGCTCGATCTCCTGGCCGGTCTTGCGCAGCAGCTGGTTGATGGCCTGGACCAGAATGCCGATTTCGTCGCTTTCGTGGCGCGGCGGGCAGGGTAGCGGCCGGTTCTCGTTGGGATTGTGCTCGCTCAGTTGCTGGATGATGCCGACCAGCGGCCGGGTCAGCATCCGGTTGAAGACCACCAACAGGAGCAGGGCCAGCAGCAGGCTGCTGGCGAAGCCGGTCAGCAGGGTGAGTCCGGAGCGCTCGAGAAAGGCGCTGCCGAAGGCGTAGGTGTCGATTTCCAGGCGCAGGAAGCCAAGGGCTTCGTCGGGTGCGTGGGCGATGCTCAGGGGCGCCTCGAAATAGCGCCTGGGCTTGAACAGCATGTCGCTGAACACCCGGTATTCGCTGTTCATCGCCGGGCGGCTGACCGCGGCCAGAGGGCGCTGGTCGCTGCCGACGATCTCGGCACCGATCACCGCGGGCGAGCGCAGTAGGCCGAGCAGCAGCTCCTGCGCCAGTTCGGCATCGATGTTGTAGGCGATGCGCGCTGCCGGATTGAGGCTGATTTGCTGCAGGCTGTTGATTTCCCGCTCAATGGATGCGCTTTGGCTGGCATAATCCAGGCTGATCTTCGCCAGGCTGAGCAGGGTACCGAGCACGAACGCTGCCAGTACCGCCAAAGAGGCCTGCTTGTAGGAGAGGCGGTTGGTTGGCGCTATGTTCATGCAGTGGCTGGAGTCCAAATGCTAGCCGCGTAGGATAACCCAAGCAGGCTTCGGGCTGGCAGAACCCTTCATGCATTCTGACCATCGTATAAGGACGGATTGTGAACGCCCGATTGAACGAATTTCTTGACCAGGCTCAGGTTCTGCTGGAGCGTCTCGAGCCTCTGCTGCCAGCTGCGCAGCACCCGCTGGATTGGACCACTAACCTGGCCGCGCGTTGGCAGCGCATAGGGCGTGACGGAGCGCTGTTGCCATTGCAGGTGAGCCTGGACATGCGGCTAGCCGATCTGCTCGGCGTGGACAGCCAACGCGACCAACTGTCGCGCAATACCCGTCAGTTCGTCGCCGGACTGCCCGCCAACCATGCCCTGCTGTGGGGCGCCCGTGGTACCGGCAAGTCCTCCCTGGTCCGCGCCTTGCTGGCCGAGCATGCAAAAGCCGGCCTGCGCCTGATCGAGATCGAGCGCGACCACCTGGCCGATCTGCCGCGGGTGGTCGAGCGCCTGGCCGGTCTGCCGCAGCGCTTCGTGCTGTTCTGCGACGACCTGTCTTTCGAGGCCGGCGACGACGGCTACCGGGCGTTGAAGAGCGTGCTGGACGGCTCGCTGGAGCGCGCCCCGGAAAACGTGCTGCTCTACGCCACTTCCAATCGCCGCCATCTGGTGCCGGAGAAGCAGAGCGACAACGACAACTGGCAGCTGGTCGATGGCGAGGTGCATCCGAACGAGGCCGTGGAGGACAAGATTGCCTTGTCCGACCGGTTCGGCCTTTGGTTGTCCTTCTATCCGTTCACCCAGGACCACTATCTGTCCGTGGTGCGTCACTGGATTAGCGTGCTGGCAGAGCAGTGTGGATTGTCCTGGGATTGGGACGAGGCCCTGGAGAAGACGGCAATCCGCTGGGCTCAGGGGCGCGGCAACCGTAATGGCCGTTGCGCCTATCAGTTCGCCCGCCACTGGGTCGGGCTGCAGCTTCTCGGCTAGCCGTGCAGTATCGGGAAGTCATTGATTTGGAAAATTTTTATTCGGGTGTTGACGATTTTCGAAAGGCTCCCTAGAATGCGCCCCACTTCCAGCGCTGAAGCAAAATAGAAGCGCGGGAAGCCGGAAAAGTCTGTTGTAAGTTCCGGGCCGCGTCCCCTTCGTCTAGTGGCCTAGGACACCGCCCTTTCACGGCGGTAACAGGGGTTCGAGTCCCCTAGGGGACGCCAATGCGGGAATAGCTCAGTTGGTAGAGCACGACCTTGCCAAGGTCGGGGTCGCGAGTTCGAGTCTCGTTTCCCGCTCCAATTTCTCGAAGGCGTCGATGGATAAATCGTCATCTTCACCTCAAGGCTTGTGGCCTTGAGGGTAGGATGTGTTTTGTTGGTTAGGCCCTAATGTCCTAAGGGTCAGCACACGCGGGAATAGCTCAGTTGGTAGAGCACGACCTTGCCAAGGTCGGGGTCGCGAGTTCGAGTCTCGTTTCCCGCTCCAAATTCACGAAAACGCCGCTCATCGAGCGGCGTTTTTCGTTTTCCATTTCTGGAAGAACCCTCTCGGCCCGCCCTTCGGCGGGCCTTTTCCACTCAGTGCCGGCTGCTGTCTTCCGGCAAGGCGAGCATCTGTTTCTCCCGGTTCCAGTCGAAGGGCTTGCCTTGCTCCTCGGCTTCGAAGCGACGTTCGTCGAGCTCCTGATACAGGGCGATCTCCTCGTCCGGCATGAAGTGCAGACAGTCCCCGCCAAAGAACCAGAGCAGGTCGCGCGGTACCAGGTGGGCGATCTGCGGATAGCGGTGGAACACCTGGCAGATCATGTCCTGGCCCAGATGGCGATCCTCCGGAATCTGCGGCAAGGACATCAGCAACTCGTCGAAACGCTCCATGAACAGCGCGTGGCTCTCGTCGGAGACCTGTTCGGATTCGCCCAGAGCGATGAGCAGGGCGCGCAGTTGGGCGAGCAGGGCGAGGTTGTGGTCGAGGTAGGACGTGGGCATGGGATACCTGCAATGAAAAGGGCGCGGAGTATAACAGTCCGATGCGTCGCCTCCTTTCGGGCAGCAGGACTGATGCGCGTGACTCATACGGATTCGCTCTCAGCGAACCCTGCCTTCGCCCAATTGGACCTCTTCCGGAGTGAAATCGTCGACATGGATGACCCTCATCCGCGCCTCCTCCGCAGCCTGCAGGGCGGCAGCTTCGGTGCTGTCCAACACGCCGGCCGCCAGCGCTGCATCGATCGGATCGGCGCCAGGGGCAGGGCGCAGCTGGCCGTTGCGAAGTGCCGTGCGTAATTTCCTGGCGCTGACTTGGGTAGCGGTGAGTCGTTCGAAGGCCTGGCGCAGGGCGCCGAGCGGCTGCTCGGGGGATTGCGGGCGATAGCAGCCCTCGAGCAGCGCTGCCAGGGCCGGATCGTCCTCGGGGCGGCCCAGGATGTCGGCGATCTGGGCATCCAGCCGGTCGGAGGGGCCCCGGTGACGGCGGCCCAAGGGAAACACCAGGAGGCGCAGCAGCATGCCGGGGAGGCGGCCGGGAAAGTTGGCGAGAACGCCGGCCAGAGCCGCCTCGGCCTGCGCCAGGGAATCTTCCATGGCCCAGGCGAGCGACGCACGCTGCTCCTGGGACTGACCTAGGTCGTGGTAGCGCTTGAGTGCGGCCGAGCCGAGGTAGAGGTGGCTCAGCACGTCGGCCAGGCGCGCCGAGAGCCGCTCGCGACGCTTCAGATCGGCGCCGAGCCGCAGCAGGCAGAGATCGGCGAGCAGGGCAAAGGCTGCGCAAAGACGATTGAGGGCACGGAAATAGCGGCGGCTTGCGGCGTCGCCCGGGACCCGGTCGAGCCAGCCGCCGCCGAGGCCGAGCAGCAGGGTGCTGGCGGCGTTGCCGGTGACGTGGCCCAGATGCCCGCGCAGTAGGGCGTCGAATTCATCGAGTGTTCCGGCCTGCGGCGCGCGACCGGCGAGCCTCATTTCCCGCAGCAGATAGGGATGGCAGCGGACCGCGCCCTGGCCGAAGATCATCAGGTTGCGGGTGAGGATGTTGGCGCCTTCCACGGTGATGAAGATCGGCGTGCTCTGCCAGAGGCGCGCCAGGTAATTGCGCGGGCCGAGGATGATGCCCTTGCCGCCGTGGATGTCCATCGCATGGCCGATGCACTCGCGGGCACGTTCGGTCAACTGGTACTTGAGGATGGCCGAGAGCACCGCGGGTTTCTCGCCGAGGTCCACCGCCTGGGCGGTGAGCAGCCGTGCGGCGTCCATCAGCCAGGCATTGCCGCCGATACGCGCCAGGGCCTCCTGGATGCCTTCGAAGCTGGCCAGCGGCACGCCGAACTGCTCGCGGATGCGCGCATAGCGCCCGCTGACGTAGCTGCAGCCCTTGGCCACGCTGGCACCGACCGCCGGCAGGGAGATCGAGCGGCCCACCGACAGGCATTCCATGAGCATCGACCAGCCCTTGCCGATCATCGCCTGGCCGCCGATGAGAAAATCCAGAGGCACGAACACGTCCTTGCCGGCGTTCGGGCCGTTCATGAAGGCGGCGCCGAGCGGCAGGTGGCGGCGGCCGATCTCGATACCGGGCGTATCGGTAGGGATCAGCGCCAGGCTGATGCCCAGCTCCTCCCGGTCGCCGAGCAGGTGCTCGGGGTCGTAGGTCTTGAAGGCCAGACCGAGCAGGGTGGCCACCGGGCCGAGGGTGATGTAGCGCTTCTCCCAGTTCAGGCGCAGGCCGAGCACCTCCTCGCCCTGCCACGGGCCGCGGCAGATCACGCCGCTGTCGGGCATGGCGCCGGCATCGGAGCCGGCATGCGGGCCGGTCAGGGCGAAGCAGGGAATCTCCCGGCCGTCGGCCAGGCGCGGCAGGTAGTGCTGGCGCTGCGCTTCGCTGCCGTAGCGCAGCAGCAGTTCCGCCGGACCGAGGGAGTTGGGCACCATCACCGTCGAGGCCAGATCGCCGCTGCGGGTGGCCAACTTCATCACGATCTGCGAATGGGCATGGGCGGAGAAGCCCTTGCCGCCGTACTCCTTGGGAAGGATCAGGGCGAAGAAGCCCTGTGTCTTGATGAAGGCCCAGGCCTCGGGGGGCAGGTCGAGGCGCTGGCCGATCTCCCAGTCGCTGACCATGGCGCACAGCTCCTCGACGGGGCCGTCGAGAAAGGCCTGCTCCTCTGCACTGAGGCCGGGCTTCGGGTAGCTCAGCAGCTTGTTCCAGTCCGGCCGGCCGCCGAACAGCTCGCCGTCCCACCACACGCTGCCGGCCTCGATGGCGTCGCGCTCGGTATCGGAGAGCGGCGGCAGGGTCTTGCCCAGCCAGGTCAGCAGCGGGCCGCTGAGGTAGCGCCGGCGCAGTTGCGGCAGGAGCAGCGGCAGGGCGAACGCCAGCCAGGGCAGCCAGAGCAGCGCCAGCAGCCAGCCGGGTGCATCGCCGGACAGACCCATGGCGATCAGGTACAGGGCGAGCAGCGCCAGGACGGGCAGGGCCGGCGTGCGCAGGTGGGCCAGCACGAGCAGACCGACGGCCAGCAGCAGAAGCCAGGCGAACAGCATGGGCATCCTTCCTGAGTGGGGCGCAGACCGGCGCACGAGCCGGCCGGAAAGCGCGACTCACCTGAGGATAGCCGAGTGCGGGGGGGCGAAATTGCAGCGGATCGGCACGGGCTTTGCGAGGGCAACGGTTGCATTCGGGGCGTCATGCCCCCATATGCCGCTTCTCCCGATCAGATCCGTACGCCTATTCCCATGAGTTCCGCTCTGTCCATCCGGCAGCTGACCAAGACCTACGCCAACGGCTTCCAGGCCCTCAAGGGCATCGACCTGGAGGTGGCCGAAGGCGACTTCTTCGCCCTGCTCGGCCCCAACGGGGCCGGCAAGTCCACCACCATCGGCATTCTTTCGACCCTGGTGAACAAGACCGGCGGCAGCGTGCAGGTCTTCGGCCACGACCTCGACCGCGACCCGGCCGGGCTCAAGCGCTGCCTCGGCGTGGTGCCGCAGGAGTTCAACTTCAACCAGTTCGAGAAGACCCTCGACATCGTCGTCACCCAGGCCGGCTACTACGGCATTTCGGCACGCATCGCCAAGGCCCGCGCCGAGCAGTACCTGACCCAGCTGGGGCTGTGGGACAAGCGCGACGTGCCGTCGCGGATGCTCTCCGGCGGCATGAAGCGCCGTCTGATGATCGCCCGGGCGCTGGTCCACCAACCGCGCCTGCTGATCCTCGACGAGCCCACCGCCGGGGTGGACATCGAACTGCGCCGCTCGATGTGGAGCTTTCTCAGCGAGCTCAACCGCCAGGGCATCACCATCATCCTCACCACCCACTACCTGGAAGAGGCCGAGCAGCTCTGCCGGCACATCGGCATCATCGACCATGGGCGGATCGTCGAGCACACCAGCATGCGCGAGCTGTTGAAGAAGCTGCACATGGAAACCTTCCTGCTCGACCTCAAGGAGCCGCAACTGGTCGAGCCGCAGCTGTCGGGCTATCCGGCGCGGCTGGTGGACGACCATACCCTGGAGGTGCAGGTGGAGAAGAGCCACGGCATGACTTCCCTGTTCGCCCAGCTGGAGCAGCAGGGCGTCGAGGTGCTCAGCCTGCGCAACAAGACCAATCGCCTGGAGGAGCTGTTCGTGTCCCTGGTGGAGAAGAACCTCGACGGGGTGGCGCCATGAGCCTGGAACTGCGCGCCAACCTGGTCGCCCTGCAGACCATCGTCGCCCGCGAGGTGAAGCGCTTCCTGCGCATCTGGCCGCAGACCCTGCTGCCGCCGGCGATCACCATGGTGCTGTACTTCGTGATCTTCGGGAACCTGATCGGCGGGCGCATCGGCGAGATGGGCGGTTTCGCCTACATGGACTACATCGTGCCCGGGCTGATCATGATGGCGGTGATCACCAACTCCTATGGCAACGTGGTGTCGAGCTTCTTCGGCAGCAAGTTCCACCGCTCGGTGGAGGAGTTGATGGTGTCGCCGGTGTCGCCGCACATCATCCTGCTCGGCTACGCCATCGGCGGCGTGCTGCGCGGCCTGGCGGTGGGGCTGATCGTCACCCTGCTGTCGCTGTTCTTCACCGACCTGCAGGTGCATCACCTGGGGCTGATCGTGCTGGTGGTGCTGCTTACCGCGACCATCTTCTCCTTGGGCGGCTTCATCAACGCGGTGTTCGCCCGCAACTTCGACGACATCTCGATCATCCCGACCTTCGTCCTGACGCCCCTGACCTACCTCGGCGGAGTGTTCTACTCGATCGACCTGCTGCCGCCGTTCTGGCAGGCGGTGTCGCTGGGCAATCCGATCCTGCACATGGTCAACGCCTTCCGTTACGGCATTCTCGGCGTCTCCGACATCCACATCGGCATCGCCATCGGCTTCATGCTGCTGGCCACCGCACTGTTGTACGCCTACTGCCTGCGCCTGCTGGTGAGCGGGCGCGGCATGCGCCATTAGGACGATGCGGGGAACTCGAGGATGAAGCGCGTCCAGCCCTCTCTGGACTCGCAACGGATCTCCCCGCCATGGGCACGGACGATCGAGCGGGTCAGGGCCAGGCCCAGGCCGGCGTGCTCGGTGCCGCCTTCGCGGCGGGCCGGATCGGCCCGGTAGAAGCGGTCGAACAGTTTCGGCAGTTGGGCGGCGGGGATGGCCGGGCCGCTGTTGCCGACTTCCAGGCGCAGGCCGCCAGCGGCGCTCGTCAGCTCCAGGCGGATCTCGCCGCCCGCCGGGGTGAAGCGCAGGGCGTTGTCCAGCAGGTTGGACAGTGCCCGCCGCAGCATGCCGCGGTCGGCCGCCAGCCGCGCCTCGCCGCGCCGCGCCAGGCGTACCCCGGCGTCCTCGGCGAACGGCGCGAAATAGTCGAGCAGGGCGTCGATCTCCGCACCGAGCTCCAGCGGCTCGCGGCTCGGCAGCAGCAGGCCATGATCGGCCTTGGCCAGCAGCAGCATGTCGGCGACCATCTGCGCCAGGCGCTGCAGTTCCTCCAGGTTGGAGTGCAGGGTCTCGCGGTAGTCCTCCAGGGCGCGCGGGCGGGAGAGGATCACCTGGGTCTGGGTCAGCAGATTGGACAGCGGGGTGCGCAATTCGTGGGCGATGTCCCCGGAAAAGGCCGAGAGCCGGGCGAAGGCGTCCTCCAGGCGGGCCAGCATGGCGTTGAACGCCTGCGCCAGCTCGGCCAGCTCGGCAGGCTGGCGCTCCTGCTCCAGGCGGGTGGTCAGCGAGCTGGCGGAAATCCCGGCCGCCACCTCGCCCATCCGCCGCAGCGGGCGCAGGCTGCAGCGTACCCCCAGGCGCCGAGCAGGGCGGTGGCCAGGGCGGACAGGCCGACGCCGAGCCAGATCATCCGCTGCATGTCGTCGAGAAAATGCCGGTGGTGGGCGATGTTGAGATGCAGGGTCAGCCGCGCTCCGTCGGCGCGCTGCGGCTCCAGGGGCGCCTCCAGGCTGCGGTAGGCCGCCGGGTCGTGGTGCTCGGGAAAGGTGTCGAACCAGACGAGGCCGTCGCTGCCGGCGATGCGCAGGGCCAGTTCCGGGTGCAGGGCCAGCTCTTCCCGCAGGGCGGGCAGGCGTTCCGGCAGGTCCGCCACGTCGGCGACGCCGTCAAGCAGGGTGCGCAGCACGGCGAGCTCGCCTTCCAGCTGCTGCTGGTCGAGTTCGACGAAGTGCGCCTCGCTGGCCTGGTTGAAGAGGGCGCCGGCGAGCAGCGAGACGGCCGCACTGCAGGCGGCGAACAGCAGGCTCAGGCGGGCGCCGAGGGACAGCGGCCTCATGGCGCGGCGGGCGCTTCGAGGACATAGCCGAGGCCGCGCACGGTATGGATCAGCGGCGGGGCGAAGCCGTCGTCGATCTTCGCGCGCAGACGGCGGATAGCCACCTCGACGACGTTGGTTCCGCTGTCGAAATGCATGTCCCAGACTTCGGCGGCGATCAGCGACTTGGGCAGCACCTCGCCTTGGCGGCGCAGCAGCAGTTCGAGCAGGGCGAACTCCTTGGGCGTCAGCTCGATACGCCGGCCGGCGCGGCGGACCCGGCGGTGCAGCAGGTCGAGCTCCAGGTCGGCGGCCTGCAGAAGGGGCTCTGCGGCTGGACCCTGGCTGCGGCGTAGAAGGGTGCGCACCCGCGCCAGCAGTTCGGCGAAGGCGAAGGGCTTGACCAGGTAGTCGTCGGCGCCCAGCTCCAGGCCGCGCACCCGGTCCGCCACCGCATCGCGGGCGGTGAGAAACAGCACCGGCGTTTCCCGCCCCGCCCGGCGCAGCGCCTGCACGATTTGCCAGCCGTCGCGGCCGGGCAGCATCACGTCGAGGATCAGCAGGTCGTGGTCGCCCTCCAGCGCCAGGCGTTCGCCGCTCGCGCCGTCAGCGGCCAGGTCGACGGCGAAGCCGGCCTCGCCGAGGCCCTGCTGCAGGGAACGGCCGGTCTTGGGCTCGTCTTCGACGATCAGCAGTTTCATCGCGGTGTCCGCCAGGAAAAGAAGCCCTTTATACCGGCTGCAGACCCGCCCGTCCCGCGGCATGAAAGCCGGTCGCGAACCCGATACACTGCCGCGCTCGATCAGGCCACCAGGTTTTCGCGCCATGCATCCCGCCGCCGAACATTCCCCGCTGGGCAAGTCCAGCGAATACCTCGACACCTACACGCCGTCCCTGCTGTTCCCCATCCCGCGTGCGCCCAAGTGGGCCGAGCTGGGGCTGACGGCCGGGAACCTGCCGTACCGCGGCGTGGATGTGTGGAACTGCTACGAGCTGTCCTGGCTGCTGCCTTCCGGCAAGCCGGTGGTGGCCATCGGCGAGTTCGTGATTCCCGCCGACTCGCCGAACATCGTCGAGTCGAAGTCCTTCAAGCTCTACCTCAACTCGCTCAACCAGACCGTCTTCGCCGACCGTGAAGTAGTGCGCCGGACCTTGACCGAGGATCTCTCCGCGGCGGCCGGAGCGCCGGTGGCGGTGCGCCTGCGCAGCCTGGCCGAAGCGCAGCAGGAGGGCGTCGCGGCGCTGCCGGGGCAGTGCATCGACGAGCTGGACGTGGCCATCGGCCGCTATGGCCAGCCGTCGGCCGAGCTGCTGCGCTGCGACCCCGAGCGCCGGGTCGAGCAGGTGCTGCACAGCCATTTGCTCAAGTCCAACTGCCCGGTGACCGGCCAGCCGGACTGGGGCAGCGTGGTGGTGGACTACCAGGGCCCGGCGCTGGAACCGGCCAGCCTGCTGGCCTATCTGGTGAGCTTCCGCCAGCATGCGGACTTCCACGAGCAGTGCGTCGAGCGCATCTTTCTCGACCTGCTGCATCGGCTCGAGCCGGAGCGGCTGACCGTCTACGCACGCTACGTGCGGCGCGGCGGGCTGGACATCAACCCCTGGCGCAGCACCGGGGCGGTAGTCGCCGACAACCGGCGCCTGGTGCGCCAGTGAGG
This sequence comes from Azotobacter tropicalis, assembly GCF_059739045.1. Lineage (NCBI taxonomy): Bacteria > Pseudomonadati > Pseudomonadota > Gammaproteobacteria > Pseudomonadales > Pseudomonadaceae > Azotobacter > Azotobacter tropicalis. The sequence continues at coordinate 1,399,233 of NZ_AP046059.1, read as the reverse complement.
ATTCGCGGGCGGACCAGGCGTCCGCTCAGTGCCTCCAGAAGCTGGGAGTCAGCAGCACCAGTACGGTGATGATTTCCAGGCGGCCGAGCAGCATGCCGATCGACAGCAACCACTTGGCGGCATCCGGCAGGCTGGAGAAGTTGCCGGCCGGGCCGATGATCGGGCCGAGCCCGACGCCGACGTTGCATACCGCGGTGGCGGCGCCGCTCAGGGCGGTGATCATGTCGAGGCCGAGCAGGCTCAGGCCGAGGGCGATCGCGCCGATGGTGACGGTGAAGAAGAACGAGAAGGTGAGGATCGAGCGGACGATCTCCTCGTCCAGGTTGTGGCCGTTGTACTGCTGCTTGAGCACCGCACGGGGGTGGATCAGCTGGCGCATGCTGGCCTTGAGCAGCACATAGGCGACCTGGAAGCGGAAGATCTTCAGGCCGCCGCTGGTCGAGCCCGAGCAGCCGCCGACGAAGGTCAGGTAGAAGAACACCATTACCGCGAAGCCGCCCCACTGGCTGTAGTCGCCCAGCACCAGGCCGGTGGTGGTGACCACCGACACCACGTTCAGCGTGACGATGCGCAGCGCGTCGACGAAGTGGTGGTCGGAGTGCTGCCAGTACCAGAGGCCGAACAGCAGACAGGTGATGGTCAGCATCCCCATGAAGCCGCGCACCTGGTGGTCGCGGAGCAAAGCCTGGTGGTTGCCGCGCAAGGTGGTGACATAGAGGGTGAAGGGCAGGCCGCCGAGCAGCATGAGAACGATGGCGGTCCAGTGCGTGGCCGGGCCGAACTTGGCCATCGATGCGTCCGAGGTGGAAAAGCCGCCGGTGGAAATCGCCGACATGGAGTGGTTGATGGCGTCGAACCAGCTCATCCCGGCCAGATGGAAGGCCAGGATGCCGAGCAGGGTGAAGCCGACATAGATGCCGACGATGTACTTGGCCACCATGTGCGAGCGCGGCATCACCTTTTCCGACCAGTCCGAGGACTCGGTCTGGAACAGGCGCATGCCGCCGACGCGCAGCAGCGGCAGGATCGCCACCGCCATGCCGATGAAGCCGATGCCGCCCAGCCAGTGCAGCATGGAGCGCCACATCAAGAGGCCCGGCGAGGCGCTGTCCAGTCCGGACAGCACGGTCGAGCCGGTGGTGGTGATGCCGGACATGGCCTCGAAGAAGGCGTCGGTGTAGCTGATGTTCTGCAGTAGGTTCAGCGGCAGGGCGGCGAAGACGCAGACCACCACCCAACTGGCGGTGGTCAGCATGTACATGTCGCGGGGCCGCAGATGCACATGCTCCGGACGGCCGGGAGGATCAGGGCGACGCCGGCGCTGAGGGTGATCATGCTCGCCCAGGTGAAGGGCTCGATCTCGTGGCTGTGTTCGTAGATCAGCAGGGTCAGGATCGGCAAAACCATGCCGATGGCGAGGGTGATCAGGAAGAGGCCGAGAATGAAGCCGATAATGCGCAGGGTCGGCAGCGCCATGGAAAGATGCCTGGACGGATATTCAAGGCGGGCCATTCTACCCGCGCAGGTCGCACTGTAAACCGAGCAGGGGTTTGCAGAGGGCGTGCCGGGCACTTCACAAGCGCAGGACGGCGGATAGAATAGCGCCGCTTGTCAGGGGCAGGCCGGGCGAAGGGCGTTCTTGCGGCTTTCTTGCCATTCCTTCGCGCAGCCTGGGCGCCGGCCCATGCCGGTTTCTTGTCTATTCCCAATCATGTCCGATCAGAATCCTTGTTTGACGTGCGGCGCCTGCTGCGCGCAGTTTCGTGTGTCCTTCTATTGGGGTGAATGCCGTTCCGCCGGCGGGCTCGTACCGGACGATCTGGTGGTGCCGATCGGCCCGCACCGGGTGGCGATGTGCGGTACCGAGCATCGGCCGGTGCGCTGCGCCGGCCTGCTCGGCGAGGTCGGCGGCGCGGTGCGCTGCACCCTTTACGAACAGCGTTCCAGCACCTGCCGGGAGTTCGAGGCGGCCTGGAGCAACGGCCAGGCCAACCCCCACTGCGACAAGGCCCGCGCCGCCCACGGTCTGCCGCCGCTGACGCCACCCTTGCAGCCGGATCTGAGCCCGGACCGGGTCGCCTGAACGGAGCGCGCTGCCCGGTGGCTCGGCGTAGACTTTCCCCATCACAGCCAAGGAGGGTGAACGCCTAGAAGTCCCTAGTTATCTGGCTTGAGTTCGGTTTTTGGGTACAATTGCTGGGTACAACGCTAGGTACAACGGGGGCAGGGCGTGGCTGACAATCTAGTCTTGAAGGGCGGAACGTGGCATGTGCGTCTGGCCATTCCACAGGATGTACGGAAGGCGTTCGGTGGCAGGCGGGTTCTCACCCGTTCCTTGGACACAGGGTCACGCTCCAAGGCCATGCATGCACGCCTCCAATGGCTGACAAAATGGAAAGCAGAGATTGAGCAGGCGCGGGAGGGCAGGGCGCTTCCTGAAGGCTGGCAAGACGATATGTCGTCAGCTGTGTCCACGATTGAGCAATGGCGTCTGCAAGGTCGTCGGGAGGTGATTGGAGAGCCGGTGATGCCTCGCCCCGCCACTCCTGATTTTCCAGAGTCGGCCATGAGTCATCCCAGCGTTCAAGAGTTCTTCGCTACGTTGCAGGAGCTGGCTGAGTGGAGTGCTGGCAGCATCGACAGAGAGTTGATGGTGCAGGATGGTTTGGCGGAAACGTTCACTCATCTCCTGCCAGGCCTCTATACCAAGCACTACCAGACCACCGAGGGCCAGCGCGAACAGCTCGAATCCATTGTCGCTGATCCAGCGTCGTACAAGCCGAAGTCACCTATCACAAAGAAGCGACTCGCCAAGTTCAGGGAGTTCCGGCAATCCCAGGATGTAGCAGCTCGGACGCTTGATATTCAAGAATCCAAGCTGGAGAAGCTTTCTGCATACCTGTCTCAGAGAGGCAGTCCATTGAACTTCGATAGCGTGGCAGAGTTCTTGAACACTCTCGGCCTGCATCCTCAAACGCTGGTGATGTACAACACTGCCGGGAATGCCTTCTGGAAATGGGCGATGAAGTACGATGCAGACTGGCGTACTGAATTCAAAGGCGTGTCTAGTCCATTCTGTGGGCACGATATCCGTCTGCCCAAAGGGAAAGCTGCTGTAGATGCTCAGCGTCTAGCGTTTGATGCTGCCGACTTTCAGAAGTTACACACTGCCGCTCTTAATGATGGTAGGCAAGCACTTGCGGACCTGATCCAGATCGGCTTCCACACTGGTGCGAGAATCGAAGAGATATGCCAGCTTAAGGTCGAGCATTTGATCGAAGATGGCGGCATTCTTCATTTCAACATCGTCGATAGTAAGACGGCGGCTGGTATTCGTACCGTGCCAGTTCATCCTGTGTTGTTCCAGACTGTCGAGCGTCTATCCGCCAACTCAGTTGATGGTTACTTGATACCATCTACGGCGAAGAATAAGTACGGCAAACGCTCTGCCACTCTTTCCAAGGACTTCAGCAAACTTAAGACTAGGCTCGGCTATAGTGAGAGATATGTGTTCCACAGTATCCGCGCTACGGCGATAACTCAGTTCCAGCGGCTTGATGTGCAGGGGCTGTTGATCGCTGAGTTAGTGGGACATGAGACGAAAACAGTTACGTTCGACATATATGCAAAGGGGTTCAGTGCAACACAGAAGTTTGAGGCCATCTCACGGCTGAGGTATTGAATACTAGTAGAATCATTCTGTTACAAATTTATTTTTAAGTTGGCATGTGAATTGCTTGACAAATCGCGATTGTCATGCGATAATAGTCGTATAGTGGATGAGCGCTCTTAGTCCACAACCCTTTCGCTGGTCGAGCTGGTTTTCGGTGCAGTCCTCACCGAGCCGTTCCCTCCTGTAACGGCAGTTGATTTCTCCAGCTTTACCAGCAACCCAACTCAATACCCAGACACTGAGCCTCCTGCCCGGCCCACGGCTGGGCTTCTTTTCGTCGTTGCGACGAAACTCTTACATAGGAACCAACATGCTCGTAACACGCAAATGCGTGGTATGCGGACAGCCTATGGCTACACGCCGCAGCCACAAACGTACATGCAGTCAGAAGTGCTACATGAGGTTGTACCGAACCAAACAGAAGGAGAATGACGATGCGAATAACGCTGAATGAAAGAACAAGCGGAGAGCTGCTACAGATAATGCAGCTTCTCGACTTACAAACCCCAACCCACACTCTGAACAAAGTGATTACGACGATGCTTAACCAACTAACCGCCATTCCCATTAGAGAGGAACAACATGCCAACACGGAAACAACGCAAGATTTGTAAGCACTGTAAGAAGAAGTTTACCCCAGCCCGAGCCGACCAACTTTACTGCTCCCAAGCATGCGGACAATCCGCAAGAAGATCCGAGCAAGATAAAGACAAGGTTCTTCTGTCTCAGCTCCACAATACCGGCTTCTTTTCGTACCTCCACTACCAGTCGAAACGTGCAGGCACTGTTGAAGTGGTTCCAAAGAAGCTTGAGGACTTGTCCGAACTCCATGCAATCTGGAGTTACAACAACAAGGCCAATGCCTACAAGAAGTCCAGAAAGTATGAGATTAGCCACATTCATCCGGTATGCGGCGTACAGGGAAAGATAGGAACTCTCCACCCTTCAAACCTTGTTGTGCAACCGGCTACGTTCAATAGATCGCATGGCACAAAGCACCTTGGTAATGGGCATTCGATTTCCAAATACCGACTTAAGCCAGAGTGGTGCATTCCTTCTGGAGCTGAGAAAGCCGATATTATCGAGTTGATCTTCAAGCGGATCGGCATACCCACTTTGAAGCAGTTCAAGAAGGAGTGTCAGCCCAGCACATTGGCAATTGTTAAGGAGCTTGAATGGTTCAAGAAGAATGTTTGCCTTGTTGACGATTCGATTGTGTTGGATCAATTGGACTTGGAGCAGCTGTGGGAGTTGAGGGCAGACTTTCAAGATAATGACTTATTTCACTTGAGCTTCGAAGTCTACAAAGAGTCGAGGGTGATCCAGCATGAATTGGAACGTCTGGCAGTCCGTCGAGATGATATCTGCAAACTTTGTCAGTGGCTGGCCGAGCTACCAGACCCGCATCCGCCTACATACGCTGGCGCTGAGGTGAAGGCAAATTGCAGAGCCTATTGGCACATCTTTGGGTTAGTTGAGTCAATGTCTCAGATGATTTTGGCTGGAGCTAGCATTGATCTAAAGGGTTTGGTGCAAGAGTACGATGCTAAGCGCTGCAGTGCTTTAGCCGATATCCTGTCAGACTTGGCTACTGAGCAAGCCGAGAAACAACTTAGTATGGCTGCGTATCTTGCTAACCCTCCGGTTGCCTTAGCGGATAGCTGCCCGTTCTGAAGGAAGTCTATGTATCTAGTCTGAGAGTTGAATGCCGTAAATAAAGCAATTTTCCGTGCAATGCTACGGATTTCGGGCATCTCAGACTTTTATTAGTGTCCACGATTTTGCCAAATTCCTGTAGGAATCCCCTGCGTGCAGAGCACGCATTCTTGCCTTCGTGGACAACTTTCCATCCGTCTGCATGTGAAACATGCGGGGGTGACGACCTCCACGCAGTTTGCGTGACTAGCAACAACCTAGGATGCGTTGTACATCCATTTCACTTTGGCCAGACATACATACAAAGTCTGGCCAATGGTCTTGTTCTTGAGTTCAGCGTTAGCTGATGAGCTCAACCAACAGTCGCAGTTTGCGACGCCACCCATCGCGGTGCTCCCCCATCGAGAAGCCTCCAGTGCAGCTCCGGCCTATAGGGTTCGATCTGGAGAAGGTTGCCGCCTTGGTAGTGCAGATCATTGAGGCTCGGAAACTGGCCTGGAATGGGCTGAATACCCTACTTAAATAGTTTGGTATTTTCTACCCTCTTCAGTGTGCCAATAGGCTGGAAGCCGCATGTTTCCTGGCCTCCTGTGCTGATTCTGCTTAACTAGGCGATCCTCCCCCGCCAGCAATGACAACGGATACCTTTTGATGCCTGAGTCAGCCTGCCTCAGTGGCGGCATGTCACGTCGACAGCGGGACGGCCTTCGCTACACTGTCCATATTCACTGTGCTTTGTGCTTTTCTGCTCCAGCCGGCTTGCTGCGCTTTATCAGCAACGCCGGCTTTTTCTTTTTTCGCTGTCCCCATCCCCTTTGCCTTGGCCCCTGCCTCCCACCCTTGCATGTGTCATTCTGGGTATACATCACGTACCACGCTGAAACAGGCTCTGTAGCCCTTGCTCATCGTGTCATTAAATTGTGTTGACCAATCCTATGTACCACACTATTGTGTATCACATCCTAAGTGCCACGCAGAGCTGCCCACCATGTTCATCCGTGCCTACCTCAGAGCGTCCACCGATCAGCAAGACGCTTCCCGTGCAAAACAGAGTCTGATCGACTTCGCCCAGGAGAAGGGATACAGGATCGCCAGCTTCTACGTCGAGAATGAGTCTGGTGCATCTCTCCAACGTCCTGAGCTATTCCGCCTGCTGGATGATGCCCACGAAGGTGACGTGCTACTGATCGAGCAGGTGGACCGCTTGTCCCGTCTGTCTGAGAGTGATTGGAACAAGCTCCGTGCCTTGATTTCTCAGAAGGGTGTGGTGGTGGTTGCCCTCGATCTACCAACGTCATGGGCAGCCTTCTCGGCCTCCAGTGCTGACCCATTCACCGGCAGGATGCTATCCGCGATCAACTCCATGCTGCTGGATATGCTCGCCGCTGTAGCTCGGAAGGACTATGACGACCGTCGCCGCCGTCAGGCCCAAGGAATCGCTAAGTCCAAGGCGGAAGGGGTCTATAAGGGAAGAAAACAGGATGAAGCTCTGCGAGCCAAGATTGCCGAGCTGTTGAATGAAGGGAAGTCGATTCGCAAAGTGGCCGATCTGTTGTCGTGCTCTACCACCACTGTGCAACGAGTGAAGCAGGTCATGCAGCACGCCTCCTAGAATCGCCCTAGAGAGCTTCTGTGCAAGGGGCATAGTTGTGTATGCCCTTCTTCTCTACGCCTCTCCTGTGCACTTCTCTGTGCGTCTGAGACACCTTCCCAGCCATCCCTTGGATACTTTGAAATCATTCGCCGGTATCGAGTGGGAGTAGGAGCCGGGTTAAACCTCCCTCCCGGATATCGGATATTCCAGAAAATGGGTTCCAGCATCCTGCTCTCGATATCTGATCCCCCGCCAGGGGGTTGGGTTTGGTCACACAGATGTAATCGAAGCGCTGTGTAATGGCACTGCCGGATTGGACGCCTGCATCTCCCGCGTGGCTGTTGCAAGTACGGAACGCATGCACACGCACTAGCCCTCCTTCGTCCGACCGGTGATTGAGGGCTTTTTTGCTTTCAGCGCCACCATGCATGCCGCAACAGTTAGAGCAGAGAGGGAGTTTGATGAAACGATTCACCGATGAAGACAGACAGATTGGCCACATAGGAACGGAACGCTGACTGGCTTAGTGCTCGATCAAGGCAATCAGAAAGACGGCCATCGCCAGTGCAACTGATAGGATGACGTAGTCCATAGCCCACCTCTACCCACAGGCTGTGAGTCCATGACTATAGCTGGCAGTAGCGTGCGCGCCTGACTGGCAGGCCACGAATTGGACTCCGTCTGGCTGGGGTGGAACTGACGAGCTTGCTTCAACACAAACAAAAACAGCGAGGGGTTCGCCTCGCCGTTTTCGTGTCTTCTCTTCCGTCGCCCCATCATCCTGATGAAGCCGCATCCTGCAACTGTCCTTGGCCACCATCCTAGTCAGCCTGTTTTAATCCCTCGACGTCGCTGTGGGATTCAAGCTACTCCTGTAGCTGCCTTGAGCAAATCGGCAGAACTCCGAACGTCACGTAGGTTCTGGCTTACAGCGGAACGCGATCCGAATAGAGCCGAATACGGTTGTAGTCACTGATGCCGCCACACCTTGAAGGATGAGATGACGAGAATCAGGGCTAGCATGGGCAGCAGTATCGTGTTTGGAACGATGCCCAGCAGATTTCCGCCGATCCATGCCCCGAGTAGGGAGCCAGCGGCCATGGTCACAACGAATAGTTTGTTCTCTTTCAGTACGGCAAAGCTGTCATCGCTGCTGTAGCGGGCGAAGCCAACGATCATGGTTGGCAGGCTCACTACCAGCGATAAGCTACCGGCCAGCTTGATATCCGCACCAAACAGTAGCACCAAGGTCGGAATCAGCAGTTCTCCGCCTGCAATACCCATCAGCGAAGCGATGACGCCAATAGCGAAACCACAGACCACACCCGCCACCATTTGCATCCACCCCGTCAACAGCGGTTCGGTCGCGCCTTGTTCATGGCCAAGCAGCAGCACCACGGCGATAAGAACAAGCAGGACGGCGAGGACTCGATACAGCGTCTGGCTACGCATCCGCATTGCCCAGCTTGCCCCCAGCCACGCACCGATAAGGCTGCCTGAAAGCAGGTTCACGACAATTGACCAGTGTGCAGAGATTTCTTCGAGGGGTACTGCCTTCATGCGGAACAGAAGGGCAGAAGCCACAACAACCAGACTCATGGCCTTGTTCATAATGACGGCGGACAGAGCGGCGAAGCCGAATACACCGATCAGCAGCGGAAGGCGGAATTCGGCACCACCTAGGCCGATCAAGCCTCCAAGTGCACCGATTAGCATCCCGCCTGCGAGAGCCAAGGCGAGCCGAGAGGTCGACATTTCATGAGTTGTCAGCATGTGATCTAGATTCCTGGGAAGCCACAATATTAGTATTTTCAAATATATAGCGATTGTATGGCTTCCCCGGCCCCAATTGCCACAGTAGGGCCTTGGGGTAGAAGTCTAGTGCCTAAGGATTTTATATGCCCGGCTAGCTATAACCGACTCTGGATCCTGTATTGGTGGGGGTGGGGCCACTGTTGGGTACAATGGCTGGGTACAATTCACAGATCGTCATGTTTTTAAGTTATTGATTTTATTTATATTTTTGTTTTTGTCATAGACTTTCCCCATCAACAGCCAAGGAGGTGCCCATGGAGGCTCTCGATGCCCTGCTCAACCGTGTTTCCGTCGCTCGCCTGCATGACCCGGCACCGAGCGCCGAGCAGCGCGAGCGTCTGTTCGCCGCCGCCCTGCGCGCGCCGGACCATGCCCAGTTGCGCCCCTGGCGCTTTCTGACCGTGGAGGGCGAGGCCCGGGAACGCCTCGGCGAATTGTTCGCCAGCGCCATCGCCGCCAGCCAGCCGGAGGCCCGCGAGGAGGTCCTGCAGAAGGCCCGCAGTGCGCCTTTGCGGGCGCCCTTGCTGGTGGTGGTGATCGCCAGCCTGAAGGAGCATCCCAGGGTGCCGGACGTGGAGCAGGTCCTGAGCGCCGGTTGTACGGCCCACGCCCTGTTGCTCGCCGCGCATGCCCAGGGACTCGGCGCGATGTGGCGCACCGGCGATGCCGCCTACGACCCGCGGGTGGCGGCCGGCCTGGGCCTGGCCGGCAACGAGCGGATCGTCGGCTTCCTCTACCTGGGGACGCCGGAGGGCGAGCTGCGAGTACCGCATCGGCTGGCTCCGGCCGATTTCGTCAGCGCCTGGCCGGGCTGAGCCGGCGGCTCAGTGGGGTGGGGCCAGCGGCAGGTCGAGGGTGGCGACGAAGCCGCCGTCCGGATGGTTAGCGAGGCGCAGCTGGCCGTTGTGGCGTTCCGCGGCGCGCCGGGCGATGGCCAGGCCCAGCCCGTGACCGGAAGCGCTCTGCCCGGGGGCGCGATAGAAGGGTTCGCCCAGACGGCCCAGATGCTCCTCGGACACGCCCGGGCCATGATCGCGCACGCTGAGCAGCAGGCGTTCGCCCCGGCGTTCGGCGCGGATCTCCACCGGCCGGTCCGCGGGGCTGAAGCGCAGGGCATTGCGCAGCAGGTTGTCGAGCGCCCGTTCGAGCATGTCCGGCCAGCCCGACAGCTTGATTCCGGGCGCCAGTTCGCTGCGGATCTCCCGCCCCTTGGTGCTGAGGGCGTAGTCGTTGCGCAGGCGCGTGACCAACTCGTCCAGGTCGATCGGAAGTGCCGCGCCGGGGTCGGCGTCGAGGCGCGCGAGGGTGAGGATTTCGCCGATCAGTGCTTCCAGGCGGTCGCACTCCTGGGTCAGGCGCGGCCACAGGCGGGTGCGCTCCTCTGCATTGGCGCGTTCGGCCAGGGCCAGGGCGATGCGCAATCGCGCCAGCGGCGAGCGCAGTTCATGGGAGACGTCGCGCAGCAGCTGGCGCTGACTGCCGATCAGGCTCTGCAGGCGCGCGCCCATGCGGTTGAAGTCGCGGGCCAGCACGCCCAGCTCGTCGCGCCGGTTGGCCAGGCGCGCCAGGCTGTGCTGCTGGTAGCTGGTCTGCCCGAGGTCGTGCACGGCGCGGCGCAGGCGGTTCAGCGGGCGGGTGATCGAGACGGTCACCAACAGGCTGAACAGGGTCAGCACCACCAGGGCGACGAGCAGGGCGCTGAGCGGCCAGAGCAGGCTGTCGTGGCGCCACTCCCGCAGCTCCTCGTGGGGAATCCGGTAGATGAAGAGGTAGGTCTGCTCGCTTTTAGGACTGGTGTATTCCTGGCTCAGCTGGCGCCAGGGAAAGCGCGGCAGGGGCGGGCGGTTGCCGGGCTCGGACGGCGGCGGCGGTGGCGGACGGTGATGGTGGGGGTGGTCGCGGCTGGACAGGTGGCGACCGGTCTCGTCCAGCACTTGGACGAAGACCCGGTACTGGTTGCGGTTCTCGTCCAGCAGGGGCTGCGCGGCCAGGGCCCCCTGGGCCTCGTAGCGTTCCGTCCAGCGGGCCGCGAGATCCTGCATGCCGGGGTGGCGGGCAATGATCCAGGCATCGTTGTTCAGTGCCCGGCCGAGCAGCATGGACAGGCCGGCGACCAGCGCCAGGGCCAGCCAGAAGGCGGCCAGAACTCGCCAGAAGAGTGAGCGCATAGGGGACTCGGTACGGCGGGCAGAAAGGCCGAACCGCCCGGCGGGCGGCTCGGCGGGGAAAGGCTTACTGCGGCTTGCCTTCCTTCTCGGCCTTCCACTTGCGGAATTCTTCCCACTCGGCGCGGCGTTTTTCCTGTTCGGCCTTGCGCTCGTCGAAGGTCTTCATCTGCTCCGGCGTCAGCTGGTCGCGGAAGGCCTTGTCGGCCTTGTCGCGGCTCGCCTGCAGCTCTTTCTGCATGGCCTCCTTGTCGGCCTCGGACAGCTTGTCCATGTAGCGCTGGGTAATCTCGCGCTTCTCCCGGGCGGCATCCCGGTAGGCCTTGCCCATCGTCTGGCGCTGCTCGGGGTCAGGTTGAGGCCGTGTGCGGCGCCCATCATTCCGGGCATGCCGTCCTTGCCGGCATGGTGATAGCCGGGGCCCATGTCGCAGGCGGGATGCTCCGGCTCCGCGGCGATCGCGGCGGCGGGCAGGGCGGCGGCGAGCAGCAGCATGGAAAGGGTCTTGCGCATGGTGTATCTCCTGAGTGCGAAATCGGCTATGTGCCGGACGATTTCAGTCTAGAGAGCCTACGGTCAGTTGCAGTCAGGTGATGGTAAAGGCAGGGTAAAGGTGCCTTCAGGCGCTGTAGTAGTAGCCGCGGCTGCGCAGGGCGAGGATGCGCGGACTGCCGTCCGGATGCGGGCCGAGCTTCTTGCGCAGGTTGCTGACGTGCATGTCCAGGCTGCGGTCGTAGAGGGTCAGCTTGCGGCCGAGGGCCAGCTGCGCCAGGGCCTGCTTGTCCACCGGCTCGCCCGGCTGGCGCAGCAGGGCTTCGAGCAGGCGGCTCTCGGAGGCGGTGAGGGCGATCTCGTGTCCGCCGATGTCGACCACCCCGCGCGCCGTGCTGAAGCACAGATCGCCCAGCTCCAGCTGGCTGGAGGCCGCCGGCGGCTGGCTGCGGCGCAGCACGGCCCGCAGGCGGGCGGTCAGCTCGCGCGGATCGCAGGGCTTGGCCAGATAGTCGTCGGCGCCGAGCTCCAGGCCGAGGATGCGGTCGAGCGGCTCGCCGCGGGCGGAGAGCATCAGCACCGGCAGGTCCGGGTAGTCGCCGCGCAGCTGCTTGAGCAGCTCGAGGCCGGAGCCGTCGGGCAGCATCACGTCGAGCACCACGGCATCCGGGTCTTCTCGGCGAGGGCGGCGCGGGCGTCGCGGCCGTCATGGCAGGCGCGCACCAGGAAGCCTTCCTGGGTCAGCCAGCTGGCCAGCAGCTCGCACAGCTCACGGTCGTCGTCGATCAGCAGCAGTTCGCTCATGGCGGCGGGGATCAGGGCAGGACCTTCTTGAAGGGCTTGACCTTGACGTCGGCATACACGCCGGCGGCGCAGTAGGGGTCGGCCTCGGCCCAGCTGCGGGCGGCTTCCAGGGAGTCGAACTCGGCGACCACCAGGCTGCCGCTGAAACCGGCCGGGCCGGGGTCGGGACTGTCCACGGCCGGATGCGGACCGGCCAGCACCAGGCGACCCTCTTCCTTCAGTTGCTGCAGGCGGGCCAAGTGGGCGGGACGGGTGGCCAGGCGCTTGTCCAGGGAGTTTTCCGCGTCGGTGGCGATGATGGCGTAGAGCATGTCAGTCCTTGGGTTTGGCAGAGGTGGGGGCGGTGCCGTGTTCGTGCATGTGACGGGCGAGGAAGACCCCCTGGCCGACCAGGAACAGGACGGTCATGCCCAGGCTGCCGAACACTTTGAAGTCGACCCAGAAGTCGTGGAAGGTGAAGGCGACGAACAGGTTGGCGCAGCCGCTGAACACGAAGAACGCCACCCAGGCGAGGTTCAGGCGCGTCCACAGCGGTGCCGGCAGGCTGACCGCATGGCCGAGGATACGCTGGATCAGCGGGCGGTCGCCGATGAACTGGCTGGCGGCGAAGCCCAGGGCGAACAGCCAGTTGACCACCGGCGCCTTCCACTTGAGGAAGGTTTCGCTGTGGAAGGTCAGGGTCATGCCGCCGAACACCAGGCAGGCGAGCAGGGTGATCCACTGGCCTTTCTCCAGCCGGCGCTGGGCCAGGAACACGGCACCGTAGACCAGCAGCGAGGCGAGGATCAGCACGGCGGTGGCGCTGAAGATGCCGCCGAAGGTGAAGCTCTGACCGGCCAGTTCGACGATCCGTGGCTCCAGCTTGTAGACGATGAAAAAGAGAATCAGCGGAATGAAATCGATGAATTGTTTCACTGTGGCAGCCAGAAGCGGGATGTGACGGCATAATAACAAACCACGACAGCCGCGAAAGCCAGCCCCATGAAGGTCGATCTGCACTGCCACAGTACCGCTTCCGACGGGGCGCTGAGCCCCGCCGAGGTGGTTCGCCGCGCCCACGAGCGCGGAGTCCGGCTGCTGGCGCTGACCGACCACGACACCCTCGACGGGCTTCCCGAGGCGCAGGCGGCCACCAACGGGCTGGACATCGAACTGATCAACGGTATCGAGCTGTCGGCCCAGTGGGGCGGGGCGACCGTGCATGTGCTCGGCTATGCCTTCGCCAGCGATGCGCCGGCACTGCGCCAGGCCATCGCCGCGTTGCACGAGGGACGCTGGCAGCGGGCTGCGGAGATCGCCCGGCGGTTGGCCGGCAAGGGTATGGACGGGGCCCTGGACGGCGCCCGGGCGGTGCAGCGCGAGCTGGGCGGCAGCGACAACGCGCCGGCGCGCCCGCACTTCGCCGAATTTCTGGTGCGCGCCGGACATGCCCGGGACCGCGCGGAAGCCTTCCAGAAGTGGCTGGGTGCGGGCAAGCTGGGCGACGTCAAGCAATATTGGCCGAGCCTCGAACAGGCGGTCGCCACCCTGCGTGCGGCCGGCGCCTGGATCAGCCTGGCGCATCCCTGGCACTACGATTTCACCCGCAGCAAGCGGCGCCGTCTGGTCGGCGACTTCATCCTCGCCGGCGGCCATGCGCTGGAGGTCAGCAACGGCCTGCAGCCGGCCGAGCAGACCGGCAGTCTGGCCATCCTGGTTCGCGAATTCGGTCTGCTGGCCAGTGCCGGCAGCGATTTCCATGCCCCCGACACCTGGTCCGAGCTGGGTCTGTACCGCCCGCTGCCGGACGACCTGCCGCCGCTCTGGACGCGTTTCGCCCATGTCCGTCACTGCGCCGTCCTCTGAACAGGGAGTTCATGTGAGTCAGTACTTCCAGATCCATCCGGAAAACCCCCAGCTGCGCCTGATTCGCCAGGCCGCCGAGATCGTCCGCAGCGGCGGGGTGATCGTCTATCCCACCGACGCCTCCTACGCGCTCGGCTGCCAGCTCGGCAACAAGGCCGGTCTGGAACGCATCCGCCGCCTGCGCCAGCTGGACGACAAGCACAACTTCACCCTGGTGTGCAGCGACCTCTCGCAACTGAGCCTGTTCGCCCGGGTCGACACCGGCGCCTTCCGCCTGCTCAAGACCTGGGCCCGGGCCCCTACACCTTCATTCTCCACGCCAGCCGCGAAGTGCCGCGGATCATGCTGCATCCCAAGCGGCGCACCGTCGGCCTGCGCATCCCGGCCAATCCGATCGCCCAGGCCCTGGTGGCGGAACTCGGCGAACCCCTGATGAGCGCCAGCCTGATCCTGCCCGGCGAGACGCTGCCGCTGAGCGAACCGGCGGAGATGCGCCGGCGCCTCGAGCACCAGGTCGACCTGATCATCGACGGCGGCGCCGGCACCCTGGAGGCCTCCACCGTGGTCAGCCTGCTCGACAGCGAGCCCGAGGTGCTGCGCGTCGGCTGCGGCGACCCGGCGCCCTTCGCCGGCGAAGCCTGAGTCTTGCGCCGCCCAGTGCCGGCCGAAGCAGCGTCGGCCGCCGAATCCATGCCGAACGAAGCCCCTGCGATTTCCGCGCCCGGCGCAGGCCAGGAGCCGCCCCTGGCGCTGGTCTACGGGCAGGCGCTGACCGAACTGCCGCAGGACCTGTACATCCCGCCGGATGCCCTGGAGGTGTTCCTCGAGGCCTTCGAGGGGCCGCTCGATCTGCTGCTCTATCTGATCCGCAAGCAGAACATCGACATCCTCGATATCCCGGTGGCCGAGATCACCCGCCAGTACATGGGCTACGTCGAGCTGATGAAGGTCGCACGCCTGGAGCTGGCCGCCGAATACCTGGTGATGGCCGCCATGCTCGCCGAGATCAAGTCGCGCATGCTGCTGCCGCGCTCGGCGGAGGCCGAGGCGGAAGAGGAGGACCCGCGCGCCGAGCTGATCCGTCGCCTGCAGGAGTACGAGCGCTTCAAGCGCGCGGCCGAGGAACTCGACGGGCTGCCGCGGGTCGGTCGTGAATTGCACCCGGCGCAGCTGGAGGCGCCACAGGCGAAGGTGCGCCGCCTGCTGCCGACGGTCGGCCTCGACGAGCTGCTGCTGGCCATGGCCGAGGTGCTGCGCCGCGCCGACCTGTTCGAGAGCCATCAGGTCACCCGCGAGGCGCTGTCCACCCGCGAGCGCATGAGCGAGGTGCTGGAGCGTCTGCGCGAGGGCCACTTCGTGCCCTTCGTGCAGTTGTTCAGCGCCGAGGAAGGGCGCCTGGGGGTGGTGGTGACCTTCATGGCGGTGCTCGAGCTGATCAAGGAGTCGCTGGTCGAGCTGGTGCAGACCGAACCCTTCGCGCCCATCCATGTGCGCCTGCGCGGCGACGAGCCTTCGGGAGAAACGGCATGAACCTGAACGATCCGGCCGAGTTGGCCGTGCTGCTCGAGGCTTATTTGCTGGCCGCCGGCAGGCCATTGTCGCTGGAGCGCCTCGGCGAGCTGTTCGAGGAGGCCGAGCGGCCCGAGCCGGCCCGCCTGCGCGACGCCCTGGCGATCCTCGCGCGTTCCTGCCAGGGCCGCGCCTTCGAGCTGAAGGAGGTGGCCTCCGGCTATCGCCTGCAGGTGCGCGAGCGCTTCGCGCCCTGGGTCGGGCGTCTCTGGGAGGAGCGGCCGCAGCGCTACTCGCGGGCCCTGCTGGAGACCCTGGCGCTGATCGCCTACCGCCAGCCGATCAGCCGCGGCGAAATCGAGGAGGTGCGCGGCGTGGTGGTGAGCAGCAACATCATCAAGACCCTGCAGGAGCGCGAGTGGATACGGGTGGTCGGCTACCGCGAAGTGCCCGGCCGGCCGGCGCTGTTCGCCACCACCCGCGGTTTCCTCGACCATTTCAACCTGAAGAGCCTCGACGAGCTGCCGCCCCTGGCGGTCCTGCGCAGCCTGGAGCCGGAGCCGGTCGGCGTGGCCGGCGAGGAACTGCCGCCGGCCGGCCGGCCGGCGCACGCCGGTCTCGCCGAGCCGGCCGAGCAGACCAGCTTCCGCAGCCTGCTGGCCGAGCTGGATTCCATGGAGCAGGGCCTCAAGACCGACTTCGACGACCTGCCGGAGGCGGACGCCCCGGACGACACCGGCCTGGAGCGGGCGGCGGACGACGCTTGAGCGGCGCGGCGCCGTCGCCCGCGCCTTGTCCATTGCTCGGCCCTGGGCCTAAATGAATACTGACCAGTCAGTGGGAGTCCGCGATGCATCCCCGAGTTCTCGATGTCACCCGGCGGCTGACCGAGCGCAGCCGCGCCACCCGTGAGTGCTATCTCGAGCTGATGCGCCGCGCTGCCGCCGCGGGGCCGTCGCGCACCCGGCTGCCCTGCGCCAACTTCGCCCACGGCGTGGCCGGCTGCGGCGAGAGCGACAAGCAGCGCCTGCGCCTGCCCGGCGAGATCGATGTGGCCATCGTCTCGGCCTACAACGACATGCTCTCGGCCCACCAGCCCTATCAGCACTTTCCGCCGATCATCAAGACCGCCCTGCAGGAGATCGGCGCGGTCGGCCAGTTCGCCGGCGGGGTGCCGGCGATGTGCGACGGCGTCACCCAGGGCGAGGCGGGCATGGAGCTGAGCCTGGCCAGCCGCGACGTGATCGCCATGGCCACCGCGGTGGCGCTGTCCCATAACCTGTTCGATGCGGCGCTGTGCCTGGGGATCTGCGACAAGATCGTCCCCGGCCTGGTGATCGGCGCGCTGCGCTTCGGCCATCTGCCGTTCGTCTTCGTCCCCGGCGGGCCGATGCCCTCGGGCATTCCCAACCAGGAAAAGGCCGAGACCCGCCAGCGCTACGCCGAGGGCAAGGCTACCCGCGCGGAACTGCTGGAGTCGGAGATGAAGTCCTATCACGGCCCCGGCACCTGCACCTTCTACGGTACCGCCAACACCAACCAGATGCTGATGGAGGTGATCGGCCTGCACCTGCCGGGCGCCGCCTTCGTCAACCCGTACACGCCGCTGCGCGACGAGCTGACCCGCGAGGCGGCCCGCCAGGTGACGCGGCTGACCCGCCAGGCCGGCGACTATCTGCCGCTCTGCGAGCTCTTCGACGAGAAGGCGGTGGTCAACGCGGTGGTGGCGCTGCTCGCCACCGGCGGCTCGACCAACCACAGCCTGCACCTGCCGGCCATGGCCCAGGCCGCCGGCATCCGTCTGACCTGGCAGGACATGGCCGAGCTGTCCGAGGTGGTGCCGCTGATCACCAAGATCTATCCCAACGGCCAGGACGACGTGAACCGTTTCCATGCCGCCGGCGGCACGCCCCTCCTGATCCGCGAGCTGCTCGGCGCCGGGCTGTTGCACGAGGACGTCAACACCGTGCTGGGGCGCGGGCTGAGCCGCTACACCCGGGAGCCGTTTCTGGACGAGGGGCGGCTGGTCTGGCGCGATGGCCCGCAGCAGAGCCTCGACGACAGCATCCTGCGGCCGGTGGCCCGGCCGTTCTCCGCCGAAGGCGGTCTGCGCGTGCTGGAGGGCAATCTCGGTCGCGGGGTGATCAAAGTATCCGCGGTGGCGCCGGAGCATCGGGTGGTCGAGGCGCCCGCACGGGTCTTCGCCGACCAGGCCGAGCTGGCCGCGGCCTTTCAGGCCGGCGAGCTGGAGCGCGATCTGGTGGCGGTGGTGCGCTTCCAGGGGCCGAAGGCCAACGGCATGCCCGAGCTGCACAAGCTCACCCCCTACCTGGGGCTGCTGCAGGACCGTGGCTACCACGTCGCGCTGGTCACCGACGGACGCATGTCGGGAGCCTCCGGCAAGATCCCGGCGGCCATCCATGTTTGTCCGGAGGCGCAGGAGGGCGGGCCGCTGGCGCGGGTGCGCGACGGCGACCTGATCCGCGTGGACGGCGAGAGCGGCGAACTGAACGTGCTGCTGCCGGCCGAGGAATGGGCGGCACGGGAGACGCTCGCTCCGCCGGAGGACGCCGGTGTCGGCTGCGGCCGCGAGCTGTTCGCCTTCATGCGCGCGGCCTTCAGTTCGGCCGAGGAGGGTGCCTGCGTGTTCACCGAGCGCCTCGGAGCGCTCAAATGAAGCTGGCCCTGATCGGCGACATCGGCGGCACCCATGTGCGTTTCGCCCTCTGGCAGGACGGTCGGCCGCAGGCCCTGCGGGTGCTGGCCACGGGCGACTATCCCGGTCCTGCGGAAGCGATCCGCGCCTACCTGGCCTTGCTGGAGCTGCCGCTGGAGGCGCTGGAAACCGCCTGCCTGGCCTGCGCCGGCCCCGTGCACGGCGATCATTTCCGCCTGACCAACAACCACTGGCAGTTCGGCCGCCTGGCGCTCACCCATGCGCTGGGGTTGCGCCGGCTGCTGGTGATCAACGACTTCGCCGCCATGGCCCTCGGCATGACCCGCCTGGCCGAGCACGAGCGACTGACCGTCCGGCCGGGGCAGGCCGCCAGCGGCTGCCCCCGGCTGGTGCTCGGGCCGGGCACCGGGCTCGGCGTCAGCGCCCTGCTGCCGGACGGTGCGGGCGGCTGGCGGGTGCTGCCGGGCGAGGGCGGGCATGTCGACCTGCCGATCGGCAGCGCGCGCGAGCTGGCGCTGTGGCAGGTGATGCAGCGCGAACTCGGACACGTCTCCGCGGAAAGCGTGCTCAGCGGCGACGGCCTGCTGCGCTTGTACCGGGCCAGTTGTGCCCTCGATGGACAGACGCCGCAGCTCGACTCGGCCGCCGCGGTGAGCACGGCGGCCCTGGCCGGGAATGCCGGCGCGGCGGCGGTGCTGGAGCAGTTCTGCTGCTGGCTCGGGCGGGTCGCCGGCAACCACGCGCTGACCCTGGGCGCGCGCGGCGGGGTCTATCTGGCCGGCGGCATCCTGCCGCATTTTGCCGACTTCCTGCGCAGCAGCGGCTTCGCCCGCTGCTTCGTCGACAAGGGAGTGATGAGCGACTACCTGCGCGACGTCCCGGTCTGGCTGGCGACGGCCGAGCAGCCCGGCCTGCTGGGCGCCGGGCTGGCCCTGCAGGACTGGTCGGAGCGCTCGCCTGCCTGAGGCGAGGCGCTCCGGCCGCTCACTCTTCGGTCACTTCGTCGTCGGTCGGGTAGCGGGTCTGCGCCAGGCTCTCCTTGATCTTGCGCAGGTGCGGCTGGAAGTCGGTGCCGCGGCGCAGGGTCACGCCGGCGGCCAGCACGTCGAGCACGGTGAGCTGGATGATCCGCGAGGACATCGGCATGTAGATGTCGGTGTTCTCCTGCAGCGGAACGTCGAGGCTGTGGCTGCAGGCACGGGCCAGCGGCGAGCCGGCGGCGGTCAGGCCGAGCACCGAGGCGCCGTTGCTGCGGGCGATGTGCGCCACCTCGACCAGCTCGCGGGTGCGCCCGGTGTAGGAAATGACCACGAAGAGATCGCCGGTATGGGCCACCGAGGCGAGCATGCGCTGCATCAGCACGTCGCTCTGCGCCGCTACGGCGAGGTTGAAGCGGAAAAACTTGTACTGCGCGTCCAGGGCCACCGAGGCGGAGGCACCGAGACCGAAGAAGTGGATCTGCCGGGCCTGGATCAGCAGGTCGACGGCCCGGTCGACGCTCTGCGGGTCGAGTCCCTGGCAGGCGTTGTCGAGGGCGGCGATGGTGCTGCCGAAGATCTTGCGCGTGTAGGTGGCGGGGCCGTCGTCCGCCGCCACCGCCTGGCTGACGTAGGCGGCACCGCTGGCCAGGCTCTGCGCCAGCTGGATCTTCAGGGCCGGGTAGCCACTGGCGTCGAGGGAGCGGCAGAAGCGGTTGACGGTCGGTTCGCTGACGCCGGCCGCCTGGGCCAGGGCGGCGATGCTCAGGCCCATGATCTGTTGCGGGTCCTGCAGAATGACCTCGGCGACCTTGCGTTCGGCCTTGTTCAGCTCGTCGAGGCGCCCTTGGATCTGTTCGAGGAAATTTCTCATGACGTTTCCCTGTCCTTTCTGAAGGGCCTCTCAGCGTTTTACAAGACTTCGTAGTTTTATTACAACAGAGGCAGGCAAAATTCCCGCTGAAGGCCGGGCTTTTGTTTTCTAAGCTGGTAAAAAATACATTCAATGCACCAGGCGCTCGCCGAGAGGGCCGATACGGGGGAGTTTCTATGTCTATTCATGCAGTTGGGTTGTCCCCGCGTATCGCCACCCATGAGCTGGCCGATGCCGAAGGGTTGGCGACGGCCATGGCCCGGCAGGTGGTGGACGCCTTGCGGGTGGCCATCGACACGCGGGGCCAGGCGACCCTGGTGGTATCCGGCGGGCGCAGTCCGGTCGCCTTCTTCGAGCAGCTGGCCGAGCAGGTGCTGGACTGGCAGCGGGTAACCGTCGGTCTGGCCGACGAGCGCTGGGTGCCGCTCGGCCATCCCGACAGCAACGCCGGCCTGGTGCAGCGCCATCTGCTGCGTGATCGGGCGGCGCAGGCGCGGTTCGTCGGGCTATACCACCCGGCGGCGTCCCTCGAGGCGGCGGCGCAACAGGCCGACGCGGCGCTGGCCGGACTGCCCCTGCCGATCGACGTGCTGGTGCTGGGCATGGGCGAGGACGGCCATACCGCGTCGCTGTTCCCCGGCAGTCCGAACCTGGCTGCGGCGCTCGATCCCGCGTGCCCGCGTCGCTGCCTGCCGATGCGGGCCCGAGCGTGCCGCACCAGCGTCTGACCCTGACCCTGCCGCTGCTGGCCGCGGCCCGGCTGACCCTGCTGCAGATCCAGGGCGAGCCCAAGCTGGCCACCTTGCGTGCCGCGCTGGCCGGCGAGGATGTCCTTCAGATGCCGATCCGCGCCTTCCTGCATTCCCCCTCGAGGTCTACTGGTGCCCCTGAGCGCCGAGGAGCGTCGCATGTCCGTCCCGATGGCCGAGAAGATCGCCCGCCTCGACAGTCTCTGTGCCCAGGCGCGGATCCTGCCGGTGATCACCGTGCGCCAGGCGGCGCACATTCTGCCGCTGGCCGACGCTCTGGCCGCCGGGGGACTGCGCACCCTGGAGATCACCCTGCGCTCGACGCACGGCCTCGCCGCCATCCGCATCCTGCGCCGCGAGCGGCCGCAGTTGTGCATCGGCGTCGGCACCGTGCTCGATGCGCGGATGCTGGCCGAGGCGGAGAGCGCCGGGGCGCAGTTCGCGGTCAGCCCCGGCTGCACCGCGGAGCTGCTCCAGGCCGGGCTGGAAAGCCCGCTGCCGCTGCTGCCCGGGGCCGGCAGCGCCTCCGACCTGATGCTCGGCCACAGCCTTGGCTACCGGCGCTTCAAGCTGTTCCCGGCGGAAATCTGCGGCGGGGTGGCGGCACTGCAGGCCTTCGCGGGGCCTTTCCCCGGCATCCGTTTCTGTCCCACCGGCGGCGTCCGTGCGGAGAACCTCCGGGAGTACATGGCTCAGCCCAACGTGATGTGCGTGGGCGGCTCCTGGATGCTCGACAGCGCGGCGCTGGAGCGCGGCGACTGGGCGACCGCCGAGCGTCTGGCCGCCGAGGCCGTGGCCCTGCTCGGCTGATGCCGGCGCCGGATGCGTCTCGCCGGCGATGCGCGTATGATGCGCGCCCCCATTCAAGCGGAACCGATACACCGGGAGGTGCCCAGATGAGCGAACGTGAAGAGAATGCCCAGCCTGCCGTCCAGGGCGAGAAGCTGCAGAAGGTGTTGGCGCGCATGGGCCTCGGCTCCCGGCGCGACGTCGAGACGCGGATCGCCGAGGGCCGGGTGCTGGTCAACGGGGTGGTCGCCACGCTCGGCCAGCGTGTCGGCCGCCATGACGCCATTACCCTCGACGGGCGCCTGCTCAAGCGCGAAGAGGCCGCCGAAGCGGTGCGTCGCGTGCTGATCTACAACAAGCCCGAGGGCGAGATCTGCACCCGCAACGATCCGGAGGGTCGGCCGACCGTATTCGATCGCCTGCCGCGCCTGAAGGACGGTCGCTGGATCAACATCGGCCGGCTCGACATCAACACCACCGGCCTGCTGCTGTTCACCACCGACGGCGAGCTGGCCAACCGGTTGATGCATCCCTCCTACGAAATGGACCGCGAGTACGCCGTGCGGGTGCGTGGCGAGGTCACCGAGGAAATGCTCGACACCCTCAAGCGCGGGGTGATGCTGGAGGACGGTCCGGCGCGCTTCACCGACATCAAGGAGGCGCCTGGCGGCGAGGGCCTCAACCGCTGGTTCCACTGCGTGGTGATGGAGGGCCGCAACCGCGAGGTGCGCCGCCTGTGGGAGTCCCAGGGCGTGGTGGTGAGCCGGTTGAAGCGGGTGCGTTTCGGTCCGGTGTTCATGACCGCCGACCTGTCCATGGGCCGCTGGCGGGAGATGACCCAGGGCGAGGTGGACGTCCTCGGCAGCGAGGTGGGTCTGGAGCCGGTGGCGCTGCCGGAAATGAAGCCGAAGTTCCGCGAGAAGATCGAGCGCCTGCAGCGCAAGTCGGCCAAGCCGGTCGGCCGCAGCGGGTCGCGCGAGCGGGTGCTGCGGCCGGCCCATGAGGGCGCAGAGGCAGAGGAGCGCCGCGCCCCGCGCCGGCCGAAGGAGGAGCAGGCACCGCGCGGCCGCGGCACGCCGGTCGCCGAGCGTCCCGCCGAGTCCGCGCGCAAGCGGCCGGGCCGGCCGGCCGGAGAGCGCCCGTCCACCGAGCCTGCGCGCAAGCGTCCAGCGAATCCGGCCGGGGAGCGTTCATCTGGCGAGTCTGCTCGCAAGCGTCCGGGCAAGCCGTCCGGCGAGCGGCCGCCCGTCGAGCTGGCCGAGCGGCCGGCGCGCAAGCCCAGGCCGGCGCCGGCCAAGCGCCGCAGTCCGCCGGCCGGCGAGGGCCAGCGCCCGGGCTTCGGCCGCAAGCGGCCCTGACGGGCGCCGCAAGGCTCAGGGCATGTTCGACGCCTGCTGGGCGTCGAATGCTTGGCCGTTGACGCCCTTGCTGTCCGGTCCCATCAGGTACAGGTAGACCGGCATGATCTCTTCCGGCCCCGGCCGGCTCAGCGGGTTCTCCCCGGGGTAGGCCTGGGCGCGCATGTCGGTGCGGGTGCCGCCGGGGTTGACGCTGTTGGCGCGCACCGCGCAGGTGCCCTCGACCTCGTCGGCGAGCACCTGCATCAGCCCCTCGGTGGCGAACTTCGACACCGCGTAGGCGCCCCAGTAGGCGCGTCCCTTGCGGCCGACGCTGCTCGAGGTGAACACCACCGAGGCGTCCCCGGAAAGCTTGAGCAGCGGCAGCAGGGTGCTGGTGAGCATGAACTCGGCGTTCACGTTGACCTGCATGACGCGCATGAAGTGGTCGCCGGAAAGCTGCTCCAGCGGCGTGCGCGGGCCGAGGATCGAGGCGTTGTGGAGCAGGCCGTCGAGGCGGCCGAATTCGCGCTCGATGGTCGCCGCCAGTTCGTCGTACTGGTGCGGCAGGGCGGTTTCCAGGTTGAGGGGAATCACCACCGGCTGCGGATGCCCGGCGGCCTCGATCTCGTCATAGACCTGGTTGAGGTGCTCTTCGGTCTTGCCCAGCAGCAGCACGGTGGCACCGTGGGCGGCGAAGGTCCTGGCGGCGGCCGCGCCGATGCCGCGTCCGGCGCCGGTGACCAGAACGATGCGGTCCTTCAGCAGGTCGGGACGGGCGGTGTATTGGAACATGAGAATCTCCTGTGGAGAACGGCAGCTTCTTAGAGGGCTGACGAAGCGCAGCCCGCCGGGCGGTCCTTCGCGGTGCCGCCGGCGGGCTAGCTCGCCGTGCGGCCGGCGCAGCCTGCGGATTGGCGGCTCAGCACGAACAGAGCGCACGGTCGAGGACCGTGCGCAGGTCGAGCGGATGGTCCACCACCACGTCGGCGCCCCAGTGGCCGGGGTTGTCGTCCGGATGGATGTAACCGTAGCGCACCGCGGCGGTGCGGGTGCCGGCGGCACGCCCCGACTCGATGTCGCGCAGGTCGTCGCCGACGAACAGGACGCTGGCCGGCTCCAGGCCGAGGCGGCTGCAGGCGAGGATCATCGGCTCCGGGTCGGGCTTGCTGTTCTTCACATGGTCCGGGCAGATCAGCAGGGCCGAGCGTTCGGCCAGGCCCAGGCGCTGCATGATCGGCTCGGCGAAGCGCAGCGGCTTGTTGGTCACCACGCCCCACAGCAGCCGTGCCCGCTCGATGTCGGCCAGCAGTTCCTCCATGCCCGGGTAGGGGCGGGTGAACACTGCGCAATGCTCCTGATAGCGTTCGAGGAACTCCAGGCGCAGCGGCTCGAATGCGGCGGCGGACGGATCCAGGGCGAAGGCCGTCATGATCATCGCCCGGGCGCCGCCGGAGACGACCTGGCGGATGGCGCGTTCGTCGGCCGGTGGCAGACCGCGGTCGGCGCGCATGGCCTGGATGATGGCGATGAAGTCCGGCGCCGTGTCGAGCAGGGTGCCGTCCATGTCGAAGAGGACCGCTCGTAGAGTCATTGCAGGGTCATTCCTCGCGCAGGGTCTGGATCATGTAGTTGACGTCGACGTCCGTGCCCAGCTTGTAGTGGCGGGTCAGCGGGTTGTAGGTCAGGCCGACGATATCCTCGACCGCTAGGCCGCTGGCGCGGCACCAGGCGCCCAGTTCGGAGGGGCGGATGAATTTCTTGAAGTCGTGGGTGCCGCGCGGTAGCAGCTTGAGCAGGTACTCGGCGCCGACGATCGCCAGCAGGTAGGCCTTCGGGTTGCGGTTGATGGTCGAGAAGAACACCTGGCCGCCGGGCTTGACCAGCGTGTGGCAGGCATGGATCACCGACGCCGGGTCGGGCACGTGCTCGAGCATCTCCAGACAGGTGACCACATCGAACTGGCCGGGCAGCTCCGCCGCCAGCGCTTCGACGGTGCTCTGCCGATAGTCCACCTCGACGCCGGACTCCAGCTGGTGCAGGCGGGCCACAGCGAGCGGCGCTTCGCCCATGTCGATGGCGGTCACCGTGGCGCCGCGCAGGGCCATGGCCTCGCTGAGGATGCCGCCGCCGCAGCCGACGTCGAGCACCTTCTTGCCGGCCAGGCGGACGTGCTCCTCGATCCAGTTGACCCGCAGCGGATTGATTTCGTGCAGCGGCTTGAACTCGCTTTCGCGATCCCACCAGCGGTGAGCCAGGGCTTCGAATTTGGCGATTTCGGCGTGGTCGACGTTGCTCATCAGTTGTTCCGTGGTTGTCGGGCGATAACACTGTGCCAGCTTTGTCGGGGAACGGCGCGCCAGCCCAGTGTCGGTTTGTCGCGGGCGGGGTCAGCGGGCGCTGTCCGCGGCGCCGATGCGCCGGCCCCATTCGCGGGCCTTGTCCTTCAGTCGTTCCTCGTCCAGGCGGGTCAGGCGGCCGTCGTCGAGGAGTTGCCGGCCGGCGACCCAGAGGTGCTTCACGCAATCCCGGCCGCTGGCGTAGATCAGTTGCGATACCGGATCGTAGATCGGCTGCTGGGACAGTCCGGAGAGATCGACGGCGACCAGGTCGGCGGACTTGCCGAGCTCCAGGGAGCCGGTTTCGGCCTCCAGGCCGAGGGCGCGGGCACCGTTCAGGGTGGCCATGCGCAGCGCGCGGTGAGCGTCCAAGGCGGTGGCCGAGCCGGCGACCGCCTTGGCCAGCAGGGCCGCGGTGCGGGTTTCGCCGAGCAGGTCGAGGTCGTTGTTGCTCGCCGCGCCGTCGGTGCCGATGGCCACGTTCACCCCTGCCTGCCAGAGACGCTCCACCGGACAGAAGCCGCTGGCCAGCTTGAGATTGGACTCCGGGCAATGGATCACGCTGCTGTTGCTTTCCACCAGGAGGGCCAGGTCGTCGTCGTCGAGCTGGGTCACGTGCACCGCCTGAAAGCGCGGGCCGAGCAGGCCGCGACGGGCCAGGCGGGCCAGCGGCCGCATGCCGTCGCGCTCGAGAGCCCGGACGATTTCGTGAGGGGTCTCGTGCACGTGCATGTGGATCGCCGCATCCAGCTCCTCGGCGAGCACGCGCACGTTCTCCAGCGTCTCGTCGCCCACCGAATAGGGCGCGTGGGGGCCGAAGGCGACGCGGATTCGCGGGTGGTGGCGGAGTTCGTCGAACAGCGCTACGCCGTTGCGCAGCGCCTCGCCGGCGTCGCGGGCGCCGGGGGTGGGGAAATCCAGCACCGGGATGCACAGCTGGGCGCGGATGCCGCTCTGATGGATGGGATCGCTGGCGATTTCCGGGTGGAAGTACATGTCCGAGAAGCAGCCGATGCCGCCCCTGAGCTGTTCGGCGATGGCCAGCTCGGTGCCGTCGCGGACGAAATCCTCGTTCACCCAGCGGGCCTCGGCCGGCCAGATATGCTTTTCCAGCCAGGTCATCAGCGGCAGGTCGTCGGCCAGGCCGCGGAACAGGGTCATCGCCGCATGGCCGTGGGCGTTCACCAGGCTGGGGGCGAGCAGCATGCCGGGCAGCTCGCGGACTTCCCGGGTGGCATGGCGCAGGGCGATGTCGCGGGGCGCGAGCAGGGCGATGCGGCCGTCGCGGATGCCCAGCGCGTGATCGTGAAACACGACGCCGGCGGGCTCGACCGGCACCAGCCAGGTCGGCAGGAGCAGCAGGTCGAGCGGAGCGGTGGCGTCAGGCATGGCGGGGGTCCTTCGATCAGTCATTTCAACAAGATGCAGTATACCCGAGCGCTGTTTTGGGGCGCTCGTTATAATCCGCGCCTTTTTCGTTTCCTGAACTGCGAGGTGTCCCATGCGCGAGCGATTGCTGGCTGCGGAGAAAATCAAGGCCATCGAATGGCGGGATGGCACTTTGCATCTGCTCGACCAGCGCCTGCTGCCGCTGGAGGAAACCTGGCGCACCTATGATTCCGCGGCAGGGGTGGCCGAGGCGATCCGCGACATGGTGGTGCGCGGCGCTCCGGCGATCGGCATCAGCGCCGCCTATGGCGTGGTGCTGGGCGCCCGCCGGCGGCTGGCGGAGGGCGGCGACTGGCGGGCGGCGCTGGAGGAGGATTTCCGGGCGCTGGCCGAATCGCGGCCGACCGCGGTCAACCTGTTCTGGGCGCTGGATCGCATGCGCGAGCGCCTGGGGCGGCTGAAGGCGGGCGAGGACGCGCTGGTCGCGCTGGAGGCCGAGGCCGTGGGCATCCACGAGAGCGACCGTGAGGCCAACCTGACCATGGCCCAGCTCGGCGTCGAGCTGATCCGCAAGCATAACGGCAGCGCCCAGGCGCTGTTGACCCACTGCAATACCGGCGCGCTGGCGACCGGCGGCTTCGGCACCGCCCTTGGCGTGATCCGGGCGGCCTATCTGGAGGGGTTGGTCGAGCGGGTCTATGCCGACGAAACCCGGCCATGGCTGCAGGGTGCGCGTCTGACCGCCTGGGAGCTGGCCGAGGAGGGCGTGCCGGTGAGTCTGAACGTGGACGGTGCGGCCGCTCACCTGATGAAGACCAAGGGCATCACCTGGGTGATCGTCGGTGCCGACCGGATCACTGCCGAGGGCGATGTGGCCAACAAGATCGGCACCTATCAGTTGGCGGTGGTGGCCATGCACCATGGGGTGCGCTTCATGGTCGTGGCGCCCAGCTCGACCATCGACATGTCGCTGCAGGGCGGCGAGGAAATTCCCATCGAGGAGCGCGACGGGCGCGAGTTGCTGGAGGTCGGTGGCAAGCGCGTGGCGGCCTCGGTGGAGGCGGTCAACCCGGTATTCGACGTCACCCCGGCCGACCTGATCGACGCCATCGTCACCGAGCGGGGCGTGGTCGAGCGGCCGAACGCGGCCAAGATGGCCGAGCTGATGAGCCGCAAGCGGCTGCACTGAAAAGGCCGGAGGCAGGGGCTCGTCGGAGCGGTGCTCCGGCTTGCGCTTGCCGCGCATGGCGTGCAGCCTGCGACACCTCGCTTGTGTTACCATTCCGCGCTTAAACGCAGGACATTGCTGACGTAAAAGGAACCCGGCTTCCATGGGCGAACTGGCCAAAGAAATCCTCCCGGTCAATATCGAAGACGAGCTGAAGCAGTCTTACCTCGACTACGCGATGAGCGTGATCGTCGGGCGGGCCCTGCCGGATGCGCGCGACGGCCTGAAGCCTGTGCACCGGCGTGTGCTGTTCGCCATGAGCGAGCTGGGCAACGACTGGAACAAGCCGTACAAGAAGTCCGCCCGTGTGGTCGGCGATGTCATCGGTAAATACCATCCGCACGGCGATACCGCGGTGTACGACACCATCGTGCGCATGGCCCAGCCGTTCTCGCTGCGTTACCTGCTGGTGGATGGCCAGGGCAACTTCGGTTCGGTGGACGGCGACAACGCCGCGGCGATGCGTTACACCGAAGTGCGCATGGCCAAGCTGGCCCACGAGCTGCTGGCCGATCTGGACAAGGAAACCGTCGACTGGGTGCCCAACTACGACGGCACCGAGCAGATTCCGGCGGTCATGCCGACCAAGATCCCCAACCTGCTGGTCAACGGCTCCAGCGGCATCGCCGTGGGCATGGCCACCAATATTCCGCCGCACAACCTTTCCGAGGTGATCGACGGCTGCCTGGCGCTGATCGATAACCCGGAGCTGACCGTCGATCAGCTGATGCAGTACATCCCCGGTCCCGATTTTCCCACGGCGGGCATCATCAACGGCCGTGCGGGGATCATCGAGGCCTACCGCACCGGGCGCGGACGCATCTACATCCGCGCCCGGGCCGATATCGAGGACATCGACAAGGCCGGTGGCCGTCAGCAGATCGTCGTCACCGAGTTGCCTTACCAACTGAACAAGGCGCGGCTGATCGAGAAGATCGCCGAGCTGGTGAAAGAGAAGAAGATCGAGGGCATCACCGAGCTGCGCGACGAGTCCGACAAGGACGGCATGCGCGTGGTCATCGAGCTGCGCCGCGGCGAGGTGCCCGAGGTGGTGCTCAACAACCTCTACGCGCAGACCCAGCTGCAGAGCGTGTTCGGCATCAACGTGGTGGCCCTGGTCGATGGCCAGCCGCGCACCCTGAACCTCAAGGACATGCTCGAGGTGTTCGTCCGCCACCGCCGCGAGGTGGTGACCCGGCGCACCGTCTACGAGCTGCGCAAAGCCCGCGAGCGCGGCCACATCCTCGAGGGGCAGGCGGTTGCCCTGTCCAACATCGACCCGGTGATCGAGCTGATCAGGCGCTCGCCGACCCCGGCCGAAGCCAAGGAGCGCCTGGTCGCCACCGCCTGGGAATCCAGCGCCGTGGAGGCCATGGTCGAGCGCGCTGGCGCCGACGCCTGTCGTCCCGAGGATCTCGATCCCCAATATGGCCTGCGTGACGGCAAGTACTACCTGTCGCCGGAGCAGGCCCAGGCGATCCTCGACCTGCGTCTGCACCGCCTGACCGGCCTGGAGCACGAGAAGCTTCTCGCCGAGTACCAGGAGATCCTCGCCCAGATCGGCGAGCTGATCCGCATCCTGACCAGCCCCGAACGGCTGATGGAGGTGATCTGCGAGGAGCTGGAGCGGGTCAAGGCCGAGTTCGGCGACGCGCGGCGCACCGAGATCGTCGCCTCTCAGGTGGACCTGACCATCGCCGACCTGATCACCGAAGAGGATCGTGTGGTGACGATCTCCCACGGCGGCTATGCGAAGAGCCAGCCGCTGGCCGCCTACCAAGCGCAGCGCCGTGGTGGCAAGGGCAAGTCGGCTACCGGGGTGAAGGACGAGGACTACATCGAGCACCTGCTGGTTGCCAACAGTCATGCCACCCTGCTGCTGTTTTCCAGCAAGGGCAAGGTCTATTGGTTGCGCACCTTCGAGATTCCCGAAGCCTCGCGCAGCGCGCGTGGTCGTCCGCTGGTCAACCTGCTGCCGCTGGACGAGGGCGAGCGCATCACCGCCATGCTGCAGGTCGACCTGGAGGCGCTGCAACAAGGCGCCGGCAGCGACGAGGAACTGGACGAGGCCGACGATCTGGTGATCGAGGGCGAAGCGGCCGAAGACAGCGATGCCGAGGTCGCCGATGACGAGCAGGACGAGCCGACCGGCGCCTACATCTTCATGGCCACGGCCAACGGCACGGTGAAGAAGACGCCGCTGGTGCAGTTCAGCAAGCCGCGCAGCGCCGGCCTGATCGCCCTGAAGCTGGAAGAGGGCGACACCCTGATCGCCGCCGCGGTGACCGACGGCGCCCGCGAGGTGATGCTGTTCTCCGACGGTGGCAAGGTCATCCGCTTCAAGGAGAAGCACGTGCGCACCATGGGGCGTACTGCCCGCGGCGTGCGCGGCATGAAGCTGGGCGAAGGCCAGAGTCTGATCTCCATGCTGATTCCCGAGCCGGGTGCGCAGATTCTCACCGCTTCCGAGCGCGGTTACGGCAAGCGCACCGCGATGGACGAGTTCCCGCGTCGCGGTCGTGGTGGCCAGGGCGTGATCGCCATGGTCACCAATGAGCGCAATGGCCAGCTGGTCGGTGCCATTCAGGTGCTCGACGGCGAGGAAATCATGCTGATTTCCGACCAGGGCACCCTGGTGCGCACCCGCGTGGACGAAGTGTCCTCGCTATCGCGCAACACTCAGGGCGTGACCCTCATCAAGCTGGCCTGCGACGAGAAACTGGTTGGCCTGGAGCGCGTTCAGGAGCCCTCCGAGGAGGAAGTTCTGGAAGGCGTCGAGGCCCAGCTCGACGAGCAGACTCTGGAAAAGGAAATGCCGGTGATCAGCACCGAGCCGGGCGAGGACGAGCTGCTCGGCGGAATCGGCGACGTGTCGCCGGGCGTAGTGCCGACCGACGACGAGGATTGATTCGGCCTGCCGGCCATCGGTCACGGCGGGCCTTGCTGGAAGCGGGCCGGCAAGGACATTGCGGACGACGCCTCCCGCGGGCGTCAAGGCTGCGTTTCCGCAGCGCGCGGAAACGATCGAAGAACAGAGTGAGAGAAACGACGTGAGCAAACGCGCCTATAACTTCTGCGCCGGCCCGGCCGCGCTTCCCGAAGCTGTCCTGCTTCGCGCCCAGGCCGAACTCCTCGACTGGCACGGCAAGGGCCTGTCGGTGATGGAGATGAGCCATCGCAGCGACGAGTACGTGGCTATCGCCGAGAAGGCCGAGCAGGACTTGCGCGATCTGCTGGCGATCCCCTCGAACTACAAGGTGCTGTTCCTGCAGGGCGGGGCCAGCCAGCAGTTCGCCGAGATTCCGCTGAATCTGCTGCCCGAAGGCGGCGTCGCCGACTATATCGACACCGGCATCTGGTCGCGCAAGGCCATGGAGGAGGCGCGCCGCTTCGGCACCGTCAACGTCGCCGCCAGCGCCGAGGCCTACGACTACTTCGCCATCCCCGGGCAGAACGAGTGGCGGCTGTCGAAGAGCGCTGCCTACCTGCACTATGCCAGCAACGAAACCATCGGCGGCCTGCAGTTCGACTGGGTGCCGGAGCTTGGCGACGTGCCGCTGGTGGTGGATATGTCCTCGGACATTCTGTCCCGTCCGATCGACGTGTCGCAGTTTGGCCTGATCTATGCCGGTGCGCAGAAGAACATCGGCCCAAGCGGCCTGGTGGTGGTGATCGTCCGCGAGGACCTGCTCGGCCGCGCCCGTAGCGCCTGCCCGACCATGCTCGACTACAAGATCGCCGCCGATAACGGCTCCATGTACAACACTCCGGCGACCTTCTCTTGGTATCTGTCCGGGCTGGTCTTCGAGTGGCTGAAGGAGCAGGGCGGCGTCGAGGCCATGGCGCAGCGCAACCGCGCTAAGAAGGATCTGCTCTACGGCTTCATCGACAGCAGCGCCTTCTACACCAACCCGATTTCCACGAATGCCCGCTCTTGGATGAACGTGCCGTTCCGCCTGGCCGACGAGAAGCTGGACAAAGCCTTCCTCGTCGGCGCCGAAGCACGCGGCCTGCTCAACCTCAAGGGGCACCGCTCGGTCGGCGGCATGCGCGCCTCGATCTACAACGCGGTCGGCCTGGACGCGGTCGAGGCCTTGGTGAGCTATATGGCCGAGTTCGAGAAGGAGCATGGCTGATGAGCGACCAGGATCAGCTCAAGGCCCTGCGCGTACGCATCGATAGCCTCGACGAGAGCATCCTCGAGCTGATCAGCGAGCGTGCGCGTTGTGCCGAAGAAGTGGCGCGGGTGAAGATGGCGACGCTCAAGCCCGGCGAGACGCCGGTGTTCTACCGGCCCGAACGCGAAGCCTGGGTGCTCAGGCACATCATGGAGATCAACAAGGGGCCCTTGGGCAACGAGGAGGTCGCCCGGCTGTTCCGCGAGATCATGTCCTCCTGTCTGGCCCTGGAGCACCCGCTGAAGGTCGCCTACCTCGGCCCGGAAGGCACTTTCACCCAGGCCGCCGCACTCAAGCACTTCGGCCATGCCGTGATCAGCACGCCGATGGCGGCGATCGACGAGGTGTTCCGCGAGGTGGTTGCCGGGGCGGTCAACTTCGGCGTGGTGCCGGTGGAGAACTCCACCGAGGGCGCGGTCAACCATACCCTGGACAGCTTCCTCGAACACGATCTGGTGATCTGCGGCGAGGTGGAGCTGCGTATCCACCATCATCTGCTGGTCGGCGAGAACACCCGCACCGACGGCATCACCCGTATCTACTCCCATGCCCAATCGCTGGCCCAGTGCCGCAAGTGGCTGGATGCGCACTACCCGAACGTCGAGCGCGTGGCAGTGGCCAGCAATGCCGACGCCGCCCGACGGGTGAAGGGCGAGTGGAATTCGGCGGCCATCGCCGGCGACATGGCGGCTCAGCTCTACGGCCTGACCAGGCTTGCCGAGAAGATCGAGGACCGCCCGGACAACTCCACGCGCTTTCTGATCATCGGCAATCAGGAAGTACCGCCGACCGGCGACGACAAGACCTCGATCATCGTCTCGATGAGCAACAAGCCCGGGGCTCTGCACGAGCTTCTGGTGCCCTTCCACGAGAATGGCATCGACCTGACCCGCATCGAAACCCGTCCGTCGCGCAGCGGCAAATGGACCTATGTGTTCTTCATCGACTTCGTCGGCCACCGCCACGACCCGCTGGTCAAGAGCGTGCTGGAGCGGCTCAGCCAGGAGGCCGTAGCACTCAAGGTGCTTGGCTCCTATCCCAAGGCAGTACTGTGATTGCGGCAGCTGCATGCGAGCGCAGGCAGGCCGCCAGCGCAGCGCTGTCCGGCCTGCCCCGTGGCTTGTGGCTTCACGCTTGAGGCTTGATTCATGACCTGTGATTTCCTCGCCCTGGCCGTGCCGGGCGTGCAGAAGCTGTCTCCCTATGTGCCGGGCAAGCCGGTGGACGAGTTGGCGCGCGAGCTGAAGCTCGACCCGGCCGGCATCGTCAAGCTGGCCAGCAACGAGAACCCGCTCGGCCCAAGCCCGAGGGTGCTGGAGGCGATCCGTGCCGAGCTGGCGGAGTTGACCCGCTATCCCGACGGCAGCGGCTATGTGCTCAAGGCCAGACTGGCCGAGCGCTGTGGCGTGGCGCCGGCGCAGATCACCCTAGGCAATGGCTCCAACGACATCCTCGATCTGATCGCTCGTGCCTGGCTGGCGCCGGGGCGCAATGCGGTATTCAGCGAGCATGCTTTCGCCGTCTACCCGATCGCCACCCAGGCGGTGGGCGCCGAGGGGCGGGTGGTGCCGGCGAAGGACTACGGCCATGATCTGGAGGCCATGCTTGCCGCCATCGATGCCGACACCCATGTGGTGTTCCTCGCCAACCCGAACAATCCGACCGGCACCTGGTTCGGCCCGGCCGCCCTGGAGCGCTTCCTCGCCCGGGTACCGGAGCGCGTGCTGGTGGTCCTCGACGAGGCCTACATCGAATACGCTTCGGGCGACGCTCTGCCCGACGGACTCCGCTACCTGGCCCGCTACCCGAACCTGCTGGTTTCGCGCACCTTCTCCAAGGCCTATGGCCTGGCCGCTCTGCGCGTCGGCTATGCCGTGTCCACGCCGGAGGTGGCAGCCGTGCTGAACCGCGTGCGCCAGCCGTTCAACGTCAACAGCCTGGCCCTGGCTGCTGCTTGCGCCGCGCTGGAGGACGCCGACTACCTGGCTGAGGGCCGGCGCATCAACGATGCGGGCATGGCCCAGTTGGAGGCGGGGCTGGGCGAGCTCGGCCTGTCCTGGATTCCCAGCAAGGGCAACTTCGTCGCCGTCGACTTCGGTCGCGATGCCGCGCCGATCAACGCGGCGCTGCTGCGCGAGGGCGTGATCGTGCGGCCGGTGGCTGGCTACGGCATGCCGACCTTCCTGCGGGTTTCCATCGGGCTGCCAGAAGAGAACGCCCGCTTCCTGACGGCGCTGAAGAGGGTTCTCGCCAGTGTCTGAGCATGCGTTCACGCCTGTCACCGCAGTGCAACGGGAGGAGCCCAGGATTGGCCGTCTGGTCGTAGTGGGCCTGGGACTGATCGGCGGCTCCTTCGCCAAGGGCATCCGCGAGCGCGGTCTGTGCCGCGAAGTGGTCGGGGTGGATCTCGACCCGCAAACCCGCCGGCTGGCCGTCGAGCAGGGTGTCGTCGATCGCTGCGAGGAGGATTTGGCTGCCGCCTGCCGAGATGCGCAAGTGATCCAGCTGGCTGTGCCCATTCTGGCCATGGAGAAACTGCTCGGCGTGCTCTCCGGGCTCGATCTGGGCAACGCCATCATTACCGACGTCGGCAGCGCCAAGGGGCATGTGTTGCAGGCGGCACGCCAGGCCTTCGCCGGCCGGCCGTTGTGCTTCGTGCCTGGCCATCCGATCGCCGGCTCCGAGCGCAGCGGCGTCGAGGCGGCCGACAGCGAACTGTTCCGCCACCATAAGGTCATCCTGACACCGGTGCAGGAAAGCGAGCCCGAGGCGCTGACGCTGGTCGACAGCCTCTGGCGGGGACTCGGTGCGGTGGTCGAGCATATGGCCGTCGAGCGTCACGATGAGGTGCTGGCCGCTACCAGCCATCTGCCGCACCTGCTGGCCTTCGGTCTGGTGGACTCGCTGGCCAAGCGCAGCGAAAACCTGGAGATCTTTCGCTACGCTGCCGGCGGTTTTCGCGATTTCACGCGGATTGCCGGCAGCGATCCGGTGATGTGGCACGACATCTTCCTCGCCAACCGCGAGGCGGTGCTGCGCACCCTCGATGTCTTTCGCAGCGACCTCGACGCCCTGCGCGCCGCGGTCGATGCAGGGGACGGGCATCAATTGCTGGGCGTGTTCACCCGCGCCCGCGTCGCCCGTGAGCATTTCAGCAAGATACTGGCCCGCCGGGCCTATGTGGATGCCATGCACGATAACGACTTGATCTACCTGGCCCTGCCGGGCGGTCATGCCCGCGGACACATCCGTGTTCCCGGCGACAAATCCATCTCCCACCGCTCGATCATGCTCGGCTCGCTGGCCGAGGGCACGACCGAAGTGGAAGGCTTTCTCGAGGGCGAGGACGCCCTTGCCACCCTCCAGGCGTTCCGCGACATGGGCGTGGTCATCGAGGGGCCGCACCATGGACGGGTGACCATCCATGGGGTCGGCCTACACGGTCTGAAGGCGCCGCCCGGGCCGCTGTACCTGGGCAACTCGGGCACCTCGATGCGTCTGCTGTCGGGTCTGCTCGCCGCTCAGCCGTTCGACACCGTGCTGACCGGCGATGCCTCGCTCTCCAAGCGGCCGATGAACCGTGTGGCCAAGCCCCTGCGCGAGATGGGGGCGCAGATCGAAACCGGGCCGGAAGGCCGTCCGCCGCTGGCCATCAAGGGCGGGCGCAAACTTACCGGCATGCATTACCAGATGCCGATGGCCAGTGCCCAGGTGAAGTCCTGCCTGCTGCTCGCCGGCCTCTATGCCGGCGGCGAGACCTCGGTCAGCGAGCCGGCACCGACCCGCGACCATACCGAGCGCATGCTGCGCGGCTTCGGTTATCCGGTGAAGGTCGAGGGCAGCAAGGTCACCGTCGCGTCCGGCCACAAGCTGAAGGCGACCCAGATCGAGGTTCCGGCGGACATTTCTTCGGCGACCTTCTTCCTGGTGGCCGCGACCATCGCCGAAGACTCCGAATTGCTGCTCGAGCACGTCGGCATTAACCCGACCCGCACCGGCGCGATTGAGATCCTCAAGCTGATGGGCGCTGACATCGCTCTGGAGAACCAGCGCGAAGTGGGCGGCGAGCCGGTCGCCGACATCCGCGTGCGTTCCGCTCGCCTCAAGGGCATCGAGATTCCCCTGGACCTGGTGCCGCTGGCGATCGACGAGTTCCCCGTGCTGTTCGTCGCCGCTGCTTGTGCCGAGGGCCGTACCGTACTGCGTGGCGCCGAGGAGCTGCGGGTCAAGGAGTCCGATCGCATCCAGGTGATGGCCGACGGCTTGCAGGCGCTCGGCGTCAAGGCCGAGCCGACTCCGGACGGCATCGTCATCGAGGGCGGCCAGATCGGCGGGGGCGAGGTGTACAGCCACGGTGACCACCGCATCGCCATGTCCTTCAGCATCGCTTCGCTGCGTGCCGGCGCGCCGATTCGTATCCACGACTGTTCCAATGTGGCCACCTCCTTCCCCAACTTCGTCGCCCTGGCCAAGCATGTCGGTATTCGCGTGGACGAGGAGAATGAGTCATGAGCGCTCGCCCGGTCGTGATCACCATCGACGGTCCCAGCGGCTCCGGCAAAGGGACCGTGGCCGGCCTGTTGGCCAAGAGGCTCGGCTGGAACCTGCTCGACTCGGGAGCGCTGTACCGTCTGCTCGCCTTTGCCGCGCGCAACCATGGCGTGGACCTGACCAATGAGGAAGCGCTCAAGGTGCTGGCCGCCCATCTGGACGTGCAGTTCGTCACTTCCACCGAGCAGCGGCCGCAGCAGATCGTCCTCGAGGGCGAGGATGTCACCGACGCCATCCGCAACGAGCAAGTCGGCGCCGGGGCGTCCCAGGTCGCCTCGCTGCCGGCCGTGCGCGAGGCGCTGTTGCAGCGTCAGCACGCTTTCCTTGAGCCGCCGGGCTTGGTGGCCGACGGTCGGGACATGGGGACGGTGGTCTTCCCGGACGCCCCGCTGAAGGTCTTCCTCACCGCCCGCCCCGAGGAGCGGGCGCGCCGCCGCTACCAGCAGTTGAAGGACAGTGGGGTCGATGCTAATCTGTCCAGTCTACTGGGCGAGATCAGCAAGCGTGACGAGCGCGACAGCAAGCGCAGCGTTGCTCCGCTCAAGGCTGCACCGGACGCGATCTGTCTGGACTCCACCGAACTCTCGATCGAGCAGGTGGTGGAGTGCATCATGGGTGAAATCGCCGCGCGTGATCTCGCCGGATGATATAGAAGGGCCGCAGAAAACCAGGCCTTGTACTGCGGCCTCTTTTTTAAAGAAACGAACCCACATTGTCTGGAATGTGGAGATGGGCGGCTCTCCGCCTCAATCGACAGGAATCAACATGAGCGAAAGCTTTGCAGAACTTTTTGAAGAAAGCCTGAAATCCCTCGACATGCAACCCGGTGCCATCATCACCGGCATCGTGGTCGACATCGACGGTGACTGGGTTACCGTGCATGCCGGCCTGAAGTCCGAGGGCGTCATCCCGGTCGAACAGTTCTACAACGAGCAGGGCGAGCTGACCATCAAGGTGGGTGACGAGGTCCACGTCGCGCTGGACGCAGTGGAAGACGGCTTCGGTGAAACCAAGCTGTCCCGCGAAAAAGCCAAGCGCGCCGAGTGCTGGATTGTTCTGGAAGCGGCTTTCGCGGCAGAAGAAGTTGTCAAAGGCGTCATCAACGGCAAGGTCAAGGGCGGCTTCACCGTCGATATCAACGGCATCCGTGCGTTCCTGCCGGGTTCCCTGGTCGACGTGCGTCCGGTGCGCGACACCACCCACCTGGAAGGCAAAGAGCTCGAGTTCAAGGTCATCAAGCTCGACCAGAAGCGCAACAACGTTGTCGTTTCCCGTCGCAGCGTCCTGGAAGCCGAGAACAGCGCCGAGCGCGAAGCCCTGCTGGAATCCCTGCAGGAAGGCCAGCAGGTCAAGGGTATCGTCAAGAACCTCACCGACTACGGCGCGTTCGTCGACCTGGGTGGTGTGGACGGTCTGTTGCACATCACCGATATGGCCTGGAAGCGCATCAAGCATCCGTCCGAGATCGTCAACGTCGGCGACGAGATCGAAGTCAAGGTGCTCAAGTTCGACCGCGAGCGCAACCGCGTCTCCCTGGGTCTGAAGCAGCTGGGCGAGGATCCGTGGGTCGCCATCAAGGCCCGTTATCCGGAAGGCACCCGCGTCATGGCCCGCGTCACCAACCTCACCGACTACGGCTGCTTTGCCGAGCTGGAAGAGGGTGTGGAAGGCCTGGTGCACGTTTCCGAGATGGACTGGACCAACAAGAACATCCACCCGTCGAAGGTCGTTCAGGTCGGCGATGAAGTGGAAGTCATGGTGCTGGA
This sequence comes from Azotobacter tropicalis, assembly GCF_059739045.1. Classification (NCBI taxonomy): domain Bacteria; kingdom Pseudomonadati; phylum Pseudomonadota; class Gammaproteobacteria; order Pseudomonadales; family Pseudomonadaceae; genus Azotobacter; species Azotobacter tropicalis. The sequence continues at coordinate 1,360,826 of NZ_AP046059.1, read as the reverse complement.
CATCGACGAGGAACGTCGCCGCATCTCCCTGGGCATCAAGCAGTGCAAGTCCAATCCTTGGGAAGATTTCTCCAGCCACTACAACAAGGGCGACCGCATCTCCGGCACCATCAAGTCGATCACCGATTTCGGTATCTTCATTGGTCTGGAAGGCGGCATCGACGGTCTGGTCCACCTGTCCGACATCTCCTGGAACGAGCAGGGCGAGGAAGCCGTGCGCCGCTTCAAGAAGGGCGATGAGCTGGAAACCGTCATCCTCTCCGTCGATCCGGAGCGCGAGCGCATCTCCCTGGGCATCAAGCAGCTGGCGGACGATCCGTTCTCCAACTATGCCTCCCTCAACGAGAAGGGCAGCATCGTGCGCGGCACCGTGAAGGAAGTCGACGCCAAGGGTGCAGTCATCGACCTGGGTAATGACATCGAAGCCGTGCTGAAGGCTTCCGAAGTCAGCCGTGACCGCGTTGAAGACGCCCGCAACGTGCTGAAGGAAGGCGACGAAGTCGAAGCCAAGATCATCAGCATCGACCGCAAGAGTCGCGTCATCAGCCTGTCGATCAAGGCCAAGGATGTGGACGACGAGAAGGATGCCATCAAGGAACTGCGCAAGCAGGAAACCGAGGCGCCCGGTCCCACCACTATCGGCGACCTGATCCGCGCTCAGATGGGCAACCAGAGCTGAGTTCTGGCGATGCGTTGAATGGAAAAGGGCGACTTCGGTCGCCCTTTTTTGTTTTCGAGTTTTCCTTATACGTTCATCTGAAGGAAACGCTGTGCTTTCTGTGTGCTTGTCGCTGCCTGGCCGTGCTTCGGGCTGTTCAAACTCTGTTCAGCATGCTAAAACCCAAGCAACCTATTTTGATCTAGCCGCTTGAAAACGAAGGGAAAACCATGACCAAGTCGGAGTTGATCGAGCGCATCGTCACCCAGCAGGGCCAGCTTTCTGCAAAGGATGTGGAGTTGGCCATCAAGACCATGCTGGAGCAGATGTCGCAAGCTCTGGCCACCGGCGATCGTATCGAAATTCGCGGTTTCGGCAGCTTCTCGCTGCACTACCGAGCGCCGCGTGTCGGACGCAATCCGAAAACCGGGCAGACCGTTCGCCTCGATGGCAAGTTCGTGCCGCATTTCAAGCCCGGCAAGGAACTGCGCGATCGCGTCAATGATTGAAATGACTATGTCCTGCCTGAACACCGGGACGGTACACTGAGCGTCTCCGGAGCTGGCTCGTCCGCACGGTGGACCTTGTATTGCCCCTTTGCAATGGCCCGTCCGGATAGAGCGAACGAAAGTGTAGTCATCACGAGAGAATTGCTTAATGCGCCACTTCAAACGAATCTTGCTGGGACTGATCCTGCTGCTGGTAGCCGCCGCCACGCTGGTGTTCGTGCTGGAAAATCGCCAGGTCGCAACACTGGTGCTCTTTGGCTGGACTACGCCGCAACTGCCGATGGCCGTCTTCGTTTCCGCTGCCCTGCTGCTGGGCCTGCTGGCCTCGCCGCTGCTGGGAATGATGTTCTACGGTCGCCTGAGGATGCAGCTGGCTTCCCGTCAGCGCCAATTGGTGGAGTGTCAGAAGGAATTGGCCCGATTGACGGCGCAGCCCGCTGCGGAGTAGTTGGGGCAGCATTATTTCCGCCCTTCAGGGGATGGCAGGATTTGTGATGCCGTTCCGGTATTTGCGTTCTAGGTTTTCCGGCTGATCGCCGCTACCCCCTGTCAAGGCTTGCAATCTACCTTCAGCTCGGCACAATTCGCGCCTTCGACTTTGTTGTCTGGCATGGATATGCGAATTGCCCGCAGCTTTCTTATGTCATCATTATCGATGGACCTGCTCGAATGGATGAGCCCCTCGTACGTCGCGCTCCGCGGAGCGACGAGATCGACCTGATCGAACTTTTTCAGGCAATATGGAGCCAGAAATGGCTGATTGTCCTAGTAACTGTTCTGGTGACCGCCTGTGCGGCCGCTTACGCGTTTCTGACCAAGCCTGTCTATCAGGCCACGGTGGGCACATACCCGCCCTTGCTCAGCGATATTGCACCGCTCAACTTCGTGCGCAACGCCGAGATCGGCCTCGAGCCGCTCACTACTGCAGGCGTTTATGCGGTATTCACCCGTAACCTGCAGTCCGATGAGGCGCGTCGCAGCTTCTTTAATGACGTTTATTTGCCTGCCTTGGACGAAGATGACCGCGACGACGAACTGGACGATCTGTACGAACGCTTTTCCGAAGATCTGATCATCAAGACGCCGGGCAAGGACAAGGATCAACCTGATCGCTACGAGCTTTCCGTCGAGCGCAAAGATCCGGCGCAGGCCGCCGAGTGGGCCAGGCTGTACCTGGATCGGGTAGCCCGGGAGTCCCTGACGCAGATGCTGGAAAATGCCCGCAGTGAGATTCTCGTACGGGGGCGAACCGTTCAGCAGCAAATCAGCACTCTGCGCGAAGCCGCCCGCAACCGCCGGGAGGACCGTATCGTTCGGCTCAAGGAGGCCTTGGCCGTGGCCGATGCCCTGAAGCTGGAGGATCCTCCGGTCGTGTCCGGTCAGGATGAAAGACAGCTCTCCGCCATCATGGATGGCAGCCTGATGTACATGCGCGGTGCCAAGGCGTTGCGCGCGGAAATCCAATCCCTGGAAACCCGCGAGTCGGACGATCCCTTCATCGGTGAGCTGCGCAATCTCGAGGAAAGGTACAACCTCTATGCTGGCTTAAAGATCGATGCGGACAGGGTTGCGGTTTTTCGTCAGGACGGCAGCATCGTGACGCCGGACAAGCCGATCAAGCCCAAGAGGTTTCTGGTTCTGGCGCTTGGCGTGGTGCTGGGTGGCATGCTGGGCGTGTTCATCGCCCTAGTGCGCGCGATGCTGAAGAAACGTTCCATCGCCTGAGGCGAGATAGCACCTGCCGCACCCGGTGGCCGGGAACCTTGAGCTGGAGAGTCGAGCAATGCCATATCCGGAGATTCTCCATCACGGCGCCGCCTTGGGTGTCACCGGCTCCTGCCATCAGTTGCTGATGGATATGCAGCACAGCCTACTGATCGACTGCGGCCTGTTCCAGGGGGCGGAGATCTCCGCCGACGGGCGAGGCGGGGCGGGCAGTCTGGCCATCGACTTTCCGCTGGATACCGTCAAGACGCTGGTCGCGACCCACGTGCACATCGACCATGTCGGATGGATTCCCTATCTGCTGACGGCCGGTTTCAAGGGGCCGATTCTTTGCAGCGAGCCCTCGGCCAGGCTGCTGCCCATCGTCTTGGAGGATGCCTTCAAGCTGGGCGTGAGTGGCGATCAGCGACAGGTGGAGCGCTACCTCACGCTGATCGGACAGCGTCTGATCACCTTGCCCTACAAGCACTGGTCCACCCTAGCGGATACCCCGGCGTTGCTCTGCAAAGTTCGCCTGCAGCGGGCAGGCCACATTCTCGGCTTGGCCTATGTTGAGGTCGATCTGGCTTACAAGGCCACTGGTCGCAAGCGCCGCATCCTGTGGCCGCAACTGCCCATCATCCTCGATTCCCCCCTGGCCAGCCGCTTCACTCAGGCTTATCGCGAACTGCAGCCTTTCTGGGACCAGGAAGCCATCAGCCGGATAAAGTCCGGTCGCCGGCCGCTGGGCTTCGAGCTGTTGGTCACGTTGGAAACCCATGCCGACCATCTGCGCACGGTCGAGCATCTGGCGAGCACGGCCATTGTTATTGTCGGCAGCGGCATGTGCACCAGCGGGCGCATCGTCAACTACCTGAAGGCCATGCTCGATGATCGTCGGCACAACGTGCTCTTCGTCGGCTACCAAGCCATGGGTACGCCTGGACATGCTATCCAGAAATATGGACCACGGGGCGGTTATGTGGAACTGGACGGCGAGCGCTTAGCGATCACGGCTGGCATTACCACTCTGGGCGGCTATTCGGCCCATGCCGACCGGCAGGGGCTGGTAAGTTTCATCAGCCGGATGCGCGAATGGCCGGACGAGATACGTCTTGTTCATGGCGAGGCCGAGGCTAAGCGTGCGCTCGCTGCCGAACTGCAGCATAGATATGAGCAAAGACAGAAGAGGGTGAACATGATCACCCCGTGAAGGCGATGGTAAAGGATAGAGCGATCGACAAATCAATCGCAGGAGGGGCATAGGAGCGAATTCATTCGCGATGGTCTTGGGCGGTGGCACTGCCCTGAAACCCGTCAGGCAGATCCGCTTGGTATCGGAAGTGTTGCCAGACGTGCAAACGAAGTCCATTGGCGCGTAACCAGGGACGTTGAGTAAATCGGAAAAGCTTCCTGCGTTGGCCGTGGCCAAGTCAGGAGCAAGGTGACACGGAAATGAACATCCGCACTGCGAACGACGCATCCGGCATGCGCAAGGGCAAGGCGTGGTATCTCGTGCAGTGCAAACCTCGCCAGGACGAACGGGCCGAAGCAAATCTGGACCGCCAAGGATACGAATACTTTCGCCCGCAGTGCCGACGAGAGCGTCTGGTGCGTGGCACCCTGCAGGTCCAGAGCGAGTCGCTGTTTCCAGGCTATCTGTTCATTCGGCTGGCAGCCGATGCCAACTGGGCGCCGCTGCGCTCGACGCGCGGTGTCAGTCGTCTGGTCGGCTTTGGCGGCATGCCGTTGTCCATCGCCGACGAACTGATTGCCGAACTGCAGCGGCGTGTCCAGCCGGTGCCACAACCGGTTCTGCAACCCGGCGACAGGGTTTGCATCACCACGGGAAGCTTCGCGGAGCTGGATGCCATCTTCCTGGCGATGGATGGCGAAGAGCGCGTCGTCCTGCTGATGAGCCTGCTTCACCGCGAACACCGGCTGAGCCTGCCGCTGGAAAGCATACGCAAATACTGACAATCCTCACGCCCGGGCGCAGCGATGCTGTGCCCGGGCGTGTCTACATCATGGCTTTCGCGTTCTCAGGAAACCGACGGTAAATCCTGGGGCGGTAGCGTGTTTAAAGAAAAAGAGAAAAGACGGTGGAGGCTCCACCGCTTCCGTTGAGATGTTGCAGAGCCCAAGCTGTTTGAAGGGGAACTAGTGAAGAAGAAAATGGTGTGGGTTTTTGCAAGCAATTTTCTACCGCTTGCGATAGGGGTTTATTCGATACCGTTGATGGTAGATCAGTTCGGAAATGAGCTTTTTGGCTTTCTGACCATATTGTGGGTGTTTGTTGGCTACTTTTCATTGTTCGATTTCGGCATTGGCAGAGCTTTGACCCAAAGTATAGCTCATGCAAATTTTGCTGGGAATGAAGTTGCCCTGAATAAACTGTATTCGACTGGTATGACTCTGGTAATTATTGCAGGAGTTGTTGCCGGTGTTGTTGTATATTTTTCTGCCGGGTATCTGAGTTATGATGTTTTCAAGTTGGACAAGAGCCTTCAGGGTATAGCGGAATCATCACTTGAAGTCACTGGGATAGCTGTTGTTTTTACGGTGTGGGCTACTGGTCTGAGAGGGGTCCTAGAAGGGTTTGAGAGATTTAAAATTGTATCGATAGGGAGAATTCCTCTAGGGGTCTGGATGTTTGCCGGGCCTTTGATTTTCTTTCATGTTTGGGGTGACTTCGTCTATGCAGTCACCTCTCTCGCCTTGGCAAGGCTGCTGCTCTGTCTTTATTATTTTTTATATGCAGGCAGGATGGTTTCCTACTCGCTCGGCAGCTTTTGCAAGGCCACTATGTCCAGGTTGCTGAAGTTTGGAGGCTGGATGACGCTCTCCAACGCAATCAGTCCGGTAATGGTCTATTTCGACAGGTTTTTCATAGGTTCGCTCATTTCAGTAGGAGTTGTTTCTTTTTATACAACGCCATACGAAATGGCCACCAAACTGCTTCTGGTGCCGGCCTCCATCGGGACGGTGCTCTTTCCTAGAATCAGTGCATTGTTAGGCAAATCTGATTTTTCAGAGGTCTCCAGGCTTCAAGGATTGTCTTATTTGCTTAATGCTGCGCTGATTGTTCCGGCGCTGCTCGTTATCTATTTCTTCGGCGAGGCCATTTTGGATGTCTGGCTAGGAGCGGAGTATGCTCGAAAAAGCCATGTTGTTTTCTGGGTTATTGTGCTGGGCGTGCTAGCCAATTCTTTGGCTAGTGTGCCTTACAATGTTATACAAGCAGCGGGTGGGTCAAAGGTTACCGCAATATTGCATGTTGTAGAGGCTCCTTTCTATCTAGGGCTTATATTTTATGTAATGGAGCAAGGTTTTGGTATTGAGGGTGTTGCTTGGGTTTGGGTGGGGAGGTGTGTCATGGATTGGTTGGCACTCGAGATTTTGCGAAGGAAGTTTGTGAGATACAGTAAATGAATAGTGTGCTTGCTCGGCCGTGGTTTGCTTTCTTCTTGGGATTTGTTTTTCCTTATCTTTTGACCAAAATTGATTTTGTTTCTACGGTTGGAGGTATGTCTGAGGAAACGGAGACGTTAATACATCTTTCTATTTTTGCCTATTCTTTAGGATTGCTGCTTTGTCTTGTTTTACGCTCTTGTTTAGCTGGCTTTGTGCTGCGTAAGTCTTTGGTGGTCAACGTTTATGTTCGGCAATTGACCTTTCTTTATATTTTTTTATTTGCATGGTTTGCTTGGGGGTCTTGTGTCTTTTTTATGAGTTTTATTCAATGGGAGCGATACCGCTATTTTCAGGGAATGTAGAAGAGCTTCGGTTTAAGCTGCAGGTTAGTGGGGCTGTACACCTTGTTGCAATATCTTTGGGGATTGTTTCGACTTTGTTTCTGGTTTCTGCATCATTTCTGGTTGGTTGGCGGAAACTGGTTTTTATATTTTTTGGCCTGATGGGGTTTGGTTTCTTGGCTCTGACGGGAAATCGATCGGACTCAATGCTATGCATGGTTGTTACCTTTTTGTATTTTTTGTTTTCCAGAAAGAGTGTCTTTGGGGTTAAGTTTTTTGTTATTGCTTTTTTGATGTTGACAGGATTTGTATTGGTAAAGTTTTACAGGGAGGTTTCTTATGGTGTCGATTATTTGGAAATGATAGAAGAACAGTTAACTGGGGAGTCGACATTTTTAAAGTTTCTGCTGTATCCGCTATATATGACTTTGACCTATGGGTATATGATCCTTGATCGGTTAGTTAATGCGGGGGTTGAGGCTGTCGAAGGGGGGCGTTATACGTTTTATGCTTTCTATTCATTGCTGCCTGGTGCCCAAGTTGATTTCGGGACATTTAAAAATGAGGTGCTTGGGATAGATTTCTATGCGGAGCTAACGTCTACAGTTGTGTCGAACTTTTATGTGGACTTTGGGGTGGGAGGTGTGTTTGTTGGCGTCTTTCTTTTGGCTGTGCTTTTAGGGTGGGCTTATAGTAAGGCCAAGCAAGATAGAAGGTTTATATTGCTTTATGCACTTTTGTATTTTCATACTTTAATTTATTTTTACATGTATATATATGTTTTGTTTATTTCCTTTATTCATGTGCTTGTCTACTTGTTTTATTGTAATTTTTTTCTCGGAGTTGAAACGTTAGATGAGAGGTCATCAAGTGATGTTTGTTGTTCTGCTGGATTGGTGCAAGGTGGGTAAGTAATTGAGTTGGTACTCATGCTGGAGGTTGTTCAAAAAGCATTAATGTCCGAGAAGGAAGATGACTTGATCGAGGCGGGTCAAGAGGTTTGGCTTTTGCGGAAAATCTTAAAATTACACTCCAAGATTCGTGTGAGCTGCAGGCTCTATATTAGATTTTTGCGTTGATTTTCAGCATGCAATTGGTTTTCAAGTCTTTTTTCGGTCAGATTAATGGTGGGTTATGAGTGTTTTTTGTACAGGCTCTGGTGTGATTGGTTATTATTTTGTGAGGAAATATGAAGTTTCTTCTTTTGTATAAAGGAGATTACGGCTCGAGCCTGCGTGGGCCGGAAATGCGGTACGCATCATTGGCCGTCGAGTTGCTGTCTTTGGGACATCAAGTCATTTTGTGCGGACGCACTGGTAATAAGCATGGGATTCCAGCAGGGGCCGAATTTGTTCCTGTTTCCAAGGTGTATAATTTATTGCGGGCATTTTTCTCTGCAAATGTTGTCGTGCTGCATGGGGGGGGCCATTAATACTTCTCTTTGCCATGTTGGTAGGTTTTTGGGGTAAGAGGTTGGTCCTTGATAGCTATGTTCCACACTGGATCGAGTTGGACGAGGTCGTTGGAAAAAGCCCGAAGAAAAATATTCCCAAGTTGTTGATCAAGGCTTATTTCAATGTTGCGAGAAGCCTATTGGGTGGGCTGGTATTCGACAAGGTCATTGTTGCCAATAAGCGCCAGCTGGATCTTTTTAGAGGTATAACAGCCCCCTTTTTGTTGACGCATGATTTTTCGCGAATCTCCGTGATCCCTTTTGGGTGCGAAAGGCATGATGGTCATGACAAGGCAAACGGCCGGCTTCTTCTGGCAAGCCTCAGTGAGGGCCGGATCTGCGAAGAGGATTTCTTGATCGGATGGCTGGGAGGAACTTATGGCTGGTTTGATCTTGAATCGGTGCTGTCGGCAATTTCCAAAGCTATTTTGAAAAACAAAAACATAAAGCTCGTATTTTTCGGGGCTGATGAAAGGCGGCAATCTGAGTTGCTGGGTTTTGTGGACGAGGCCGTCAAGGACAATATCATATTTTTATCCTGGGTGGAGTTCGGGCGGCGTTTCGAATACTGGGCTGGGTTCGATATTTCGCTCGTCTGGGGAGGAGAGGGATATGAAAATGACTATGCATCGAGAACGCGTAATTTTGATTGCCTGACATTGGGTTTGCCTGTCGTTCAGAACGAGGATGATGAGTGGGGCGAACGACTGGAAAAAAGTGGCGCAGGCATCGTGACGAATCTATCCTCTTTGCCTGATGTAGTTTATGAGCTGAGTGGGACTCCGGAGAGAATAGCTGAAATGCATCACTCCATGCTCAATCTTGCGTCTGATTTTTACTGGTCTCGCTTTGCGACTGCTCTTGAAGCCATTTCCGTCGACTCGATGAGCCGAGGGCGGCGGTTGATAGGCATAGTCGGTTGTTTGCTTCTATTTCCGGCGTTGCTGTTCTTTTTGGTTAGCTCCATATTTATAATGATTTTCCGGGAAAAATAGGTTTGTCGTGCTTAAATTAAATATTCTAGGTATCCGTGGTGTGCCTGCCCAGCATGGAGGGTTCGAGTCTTTTGCAGAGAAATTGGCTTTGTACCTTGTGGGCCAAGGCTGGCAGGTCACGGTTTACTGTCAGGAGAGAGGAACGGGGCCGATTTACGAAAGCACTTGGGAGGGCATCCGGCGCATTCATATACCCATCGGTCGTGATGGCGCATCTGGGACAGTACTTTTTGACTGGAAGGCCACCTGTCACGCTCTCTCCAAAGAGGGGTTGTTTCTAACACTTGGCTACAATACAGCTATTTTTAATGTGCTCCAGCGAGTCAAGGGTCAAACCAATATCATTAATATGGATGGCATCGAGTGGCATCGTGATAAGTGGGGAGTTCTAGCCAAGGCTTGGTTCTGGTTGAATGAGCGTGTTGGATGCTGGGTGGGAAATCATCTGGTAGCAGACCATCCCAATATCAAGAAGCATTTGGCTACCCGTATCAATGACAGCAAAATAACCATGATTCCCTATGGTGGCGTTGAGGTCTTGAAGGCAAACGCCACCTTGCTTGCCCCTTATAAGCTTAAGCCCGATGGCTTTTCTATAATCGTGGCACGCCCCGAGCCGGAAAACTCCATTTACGAGATGGTGCATGCCTTTAGCCGTAAGTCTCGTGCTCATAAACTGGTTGTGCTTGGTGATTTCAAGCCCAAAGCCAACCCCTATCATCTTCGTGTCATGGACGCTGCCAGCGACGAGGTGCTCTTCCCTGGCGCCATCTACGAGGCTCCACTTGTCCAGGCCTTGCGTTTCTTCAGTCGTTTTTACCTGCATGGTCATCGTGTCGGCGGTACCAATCCGTCGCTGGTTGAGGCTTTGGGCGCAGGCTGTGCCGTCATCGCTCAGGACAATCATTTCAACCGCTGGGTTGCTGGTTCCGGGGCAGCGTATTTCAAGGATGAACCGGCTTGCGCAGGATTGTTCGATCGGCTTCTGCACGATGACACCGCTGTCGAGCACATGAAGACAGCCAGTCGAGCCCGCTTCCAGGAGCGATTCACCTGGCTTCAGGTACTGCACGAGTACGAAGAGCTGCTAACCCGTTGGTATCCCTCCAAGTAATCAAGAGATTCCCATGATTTCTCGCATCCTCGTCACCGGCGGTGCCGGCTTCATCGGCTCTGCTGTGGTACGCCACCTGCTCCAGAACACCCCCCACGAAGTTGCCAACCTCGACAAGCTAACCTATGCCGGCAACCTCGAATCACTGGCGTCGATTTCGGACTCGTCGCGCTATCGCTTTTATCGGGTCGACATCTGCGATGGAACTGCGCTGGATACAGTGTTCGCCGAGTTCAAACCAACAGCGGTGATGCATCTGGCCGCCGAGTCCCATGTGGACCGCTCCATCGACGGACCGGCCGAGTTCATCCAGACCAATGTCGTCGGCACCTATAGCCTGCTCGAAGCGGCCCGGCGCTACTGGAATGGCTTGCCGGCAGACGAGAAGAGCGCCTTTCGTTTTCACCATATATCCACTGACGAGGTGTATGGCGATCTGGACGGTACGGACGACCTGTTCACCGAAATCACCCCTATACGCCCAGCTCGCCCTACTCCGCGTCGAAGGCCAGCTCCGATCATCTGGTTCGTGCCTGGCATCGCACCTACGGTCTGCCGGCACTGGTCACCAACTGTTCGAACAACTATGGCCCCTATCACTTCCCCGAGAAGCTGATTCCTCACATGATCCTCAATGCTCTGGCCGGCAAGCCGCTGCCGGTGTATGGCGACGGCTCGCAGATCCGCGACTGGCTGTTCGTCGAGGACCATGCCCGGGCGCTGGTCGAGGTTGTCATCAGGGGAAAGGTAGGCGAGACCTACAACATCGGCGGGCACAACGAGAAGCGCAATCTCGAAGTGGTACAAACTCTCTGCGACCTGCTGGAAGAATTGGCGCCAAACAAGCCTGAGGGTGTCGAGCGCTATCGCGACCTGATCACTTTCGTCAAGGATCGTCCCGGCCACGACCTGCGTTATGCCATCGATGCGAGCAAGATCGAGCGTGAGCTTGGATGGAAACCCCAGGAAACCTTCGAGAGCGGTATCCGCAAGACCGTGCAGTGGTATCTGGACAATCGCCTGTGGTGGCAGCGGGTACTGAATGGTGATTATCGGTTGGGTAGGCTGGGAGAGGCAGATTGATTGCCTCAGCTATTTTGTAAAATTACCTTGTCATTATATCAAGAGAACTCCGAATGGCATTCTTTCCCGTCTTTCTTTCAGTTGTGTTTGTTGTGCGCAACCAGGCTGAGCATATCGAAAAAATATTAACAGAGGCCGCCGTCGATATTTCTTCGCTTGTAAGCGATTATGAAGTCATCATCGTAGACAATGCGTCGGATGACGATAGTGTTGCTGTGCTGAAAAGATTGACGGGAGAGAATGGGCAACCTAATTTGCAGGTGTTTGCACTGACTAAAGAGGTAAATGCTGATACCGCATCATGGGTTGGCCTGGAAAATGCCTTGGGTGACTTTGTCGCTGTAATCGACCCTCTGGTAGACGACATAGCCTTTCTGCCGGATATGCTCGATAAGGCTGTCAGCGGTGCTGATGTAGTTTTTGCCAACAATAGCCAGAAGCCTAAGCAGAGCCTCGCCTATACAGGCGCTTATGCCATTTTTCATGGGGCCTATAAATGGTTCAATGGTATTCATCTGGCTACGGAGGCTCCACAATACCGCATTCTGAGCAAGCGGGTAGTCAATTTCATTCTCCAGCATCCTCAGCCTGCGATCACCTATCGTTATCTTCCTGCGACCGGGGGCTTTGCTCGCGCTAATCTCAACTACAGCGCAGTTCCAAAAATTTCGCACACCAAACGGTTGGGCGAAAGCATAGACAGGGGCATGCGGCTGCTGGTTTCAACCACGCGCGCACCTATGCGTCTCGTCACCTCCCTCTCTTTGTTTGGGGCTATTGCCAACCTTGTGTATTCGGTTTACGTCCTCGCCATCGGTCTTCTGAAGACAGACATAGCACCCGGCTGGGTCAGCTTGTCCTTGCAACAGTCCGGCATGTTCTTCTTGATTTCTCTCGTTCTTCTTGTCCTTGGCGAATACATTCTGCATATGGCCAGTTTGTCGAACGAGGGGCCGCTCTATCATGTCGCCCAGGAATTTACCAGTGCTCGCATGACCCGTCATGAAAAATTGAACATTGAGACGGTAGCATCAAGGCCAACCTATATGCCTGACTCCGGTGCCGAGCGAGTTTCCTGATGATAGCCACTGATATGGATCAAGAGGCTGTCATTGTTGGAGGTGGTTTTTACGGCGCCGCAATTGCCATTTATCTCGCCAGGCAGCGTGGCTTCAAGCGTGTCGTTCTTGTAGAGCGAGAGCCGGCTCTTCTTATGCGAGCCTCCTATAGCAATCAGGCTCGTGTACACAACGGCTATCATTATCCACGCAGTTTTACGACGGCTTATCGAAGTCGAGTGAATCTACCCAGATTTGTACGTGACTGGCCGAATGCGGTGAAGCAGGATTTCACCAAGCTATATGCCATTGCACGCCGTAATTCAAAAGTCACAGCCAAGCAGTTTGAGCGTTTCTGTCGGGAGATTGGCGCCAAGATTCAACCTGCAGAGCTAGCTTTAAGAGCGTTATTTGAACCACGATTGATCGAAGACGTTTTTCTGGTCGAAGAGTATTCGTTCGATACGACAAGGCTAGCTAGCTGGGCTGAGCACGAGCTCAAAGAAACTGGTGTGCGAGTCCGTTTTGACACACGCGTCATCGGTATATCAAAGAGGGCGAATGGGACACTCGCTGTTGCCATGCAGCACGGCGAGGGTGGCAAGGAATTGATTTCCTGCCGCTACGTATTCAACTGTACCTATAGCGGGCTAAACCAGTTTGAGGGTGATTTTCCTGGCACACATACAGCTCTCAAGCATGAGATTACGGAAATGGCTCTTATGCAAATGCCGACTGAACTCCAGGGACTAGGCATTACGGTGATGGATGGTCCATTTTTTTCCATAATGCCATTTCCAGCACGTGGACTGCATACACTCTCTCACGTCCGCTACACCCCACATCTACACTGGAGTGATAGGCAAGGAATTGACCCTTACCTGAAACTCAAGCAATACGAATGCTTAACCCGTGTAGACCGTATGCTGAGGGACACTGGACGATATATCCCCTCAGCGCTTGATGCCAGGCACATTGATTCCTTGTTCGAGGTCAAAACCGTTCTGATGAAGAATGAGGCCGATGATGGGAGGCCCATTCTGTTTGAAAAGCATCCTGAATTGCCCGGATGTTATTCAGTGCTAGGCGGAAAAATTGACAATATTTATGATGTTCTTGAGAAACTGGATGCGGAGCCGTTCAGGCTATAGCGAATCAAGGGCAGGATGAATCTGGAGCGACACATGTCTAATGCTTTAATTGGGTTCTCGGGCTTTGTGGGAAGTACACTTCTCAAGCAGGGGAATTTTGAGTCGATTTATCGCTCAACCACTATCGATGGTATTGACGGCCAAACGTTCGACACCGTTGTCTGTGCGGGTGCTCCAGCTCAAAAGTGGATTGCCAACCGGGAGCCAGAAGCGGACCTGCAAAAGATAGATGGCCTGATTGCACATCTGAAAACCATCCAGTGCAAAACCTTCATTCTTGTTAGCACGGTCGATGTCTTCAAGAGCCCTGTAGATGTCGATGAAGAGACGCCTGTAGACGAGTTGGGACTGCATGCTTATGGCTTGCATCGCCGTCTGCTGGAAAGGTTCGTCGAAAGCCATTTTACCAACTATCTGATCGTTCGCCTTCCCGGTCTGGTTGGGCCAGGCTTGCGAAAGAATGTGATTTTCGACTTCCTCAATGAAAACAATGTACATGCGATCGATAGTCGTGGTGTTTTTCAGTTTTATCCGATGGTCAATCTCTGGTATGACATTCAAACCTCACTCAATGCTGGCTTGAGGTTGGTTCACTTGACTGCGGCGCCGATCAGTGTGAGGGAAATTTCCGAGCAAGGTTTTGGAAAGCCCTTTGATCATATCTTGGCCACCCCCCCGGCTACATACAATATGCGTACCCGTCATGCCTCTATTTTCGGTGCCTCGGGGCATTACCAATACAGCAAGCGCGAAACCATCCAGGCCATCAGGGCCTACGCACAGTCTGAGCCAGTGACAATAAACTCCGAGCCGGGAGCGAAGGCATGAGGCTGGCCATTTCAAATATTGCCTGGGATACCAGCGAGGATGAAGCAATAGCGACGCTGCTTCAACGCTTTGGTATCGACGCGATTGATATCGCGCCTGGCAAGTATTTCTCCGAGCCCGCCAAGGCGGCAGACGAAGACATTCTCCGTGTCAACAACTGGTGGGCCGAGCGTGGTATCGAAATTACCGGTATGCAAGCACTGTTGTTTGGTACAACTGGCTTGAACGTCTTTGGTTCGCTCGAAGCCCAAGAGGCAATGCTGCAACATCTCACCGCCGTGTGCCGTATCGGAGCCGGTTTGGGGGCGAGACGTCTGGTCTTCGGGTCGCCGAAGAATCGAGATTGCAGCGGGTTGAGCGATGAGGAAAGCCTGGATATCGCTGTCGATTTTTTTCGACGGCTTGGAAATATCGCCCAATCGCACAACGTGCTTATTTGCCTCGAACCTAACCCATCCTGCTATGGTGCCAACTTCATGACCAGCAGTGCCGAGACTGCACGAGTGGTGAGGGAGGTCGCGCACCCATCCATCAGGATGCAGCTGGATACGGGCGCACTCAGCATCAATGGAGAAGATCCAGAGGCCGTGTTGCGCGAATTTTCATCACTTATTGGACACATTCATGCCAGTGAGCCTGACCTGCTCCCTTTGGGAGACGGGGGAGCCGAGCACAGCCAAATATACGCGGTGCTGAGGCAGCTTTTGCCTGATCATGTTGTTTCCATCGAAATGCTGGCAACCCAAAAAGAACCACACGAGGTATCGATTGAGCGAGCCCTTAAGGTAGCAATTCGGTATTACCGTGGTGACGGAACTGGAGCCCGCCTATGAAATGGCTCATCCTGATTCTTGGCATTGCCTCTAATGCTTCTGCGAGCGTTCTGGTCAAGATAGCCATGATACCACCGCGAAAGTTCCCTTCCCTCAGTGATCCCATGGCCGCGTTGAACAACTGGCCGTTCTGGTTGGGGCTCGGGCTTTATGGTGCCGCTTTCCTGCTCTATGCCGCCGCCTTGGCTCGACTTCCTCTCAATGTGGCGCATCCTGTTCTGACCGCCGGAGCCGTGGCGACTGTTGCCCTGTTTTCAGTGCTGATTTTCCGGGAGTCCTTCCACTGGACGACGGGGGCGGGGATCGTATTGGTGATCGCCGGCGTAGTACTAATTACGGCCCGAGTGGCCTAATGATAAGAATCTACAATGATTACTTCTGATATTGCTTCTGACGTTCGTGACAGCTGGCAAGTGCCCACTTTCGATACGCCTCTGTGGCTTGGACGGCTGCACCAATGCTGTGTCGTGATTCCAGTCATCAATGAAGGAGAACGAATCAAGAGCCTGCTAGCCAGAATGGCCACCCTGAAAATCGGGGACATTGCCGATATCATCATTATCGATGGCGGCAGCACAGATGATTCGCTGTCACTGGAGTCGCTGCAGCAGAATGCCGTCCGTGGACTGCTGGTCAAGACTGGGCCGGGTAAGTTGAGTGCGCAGCTCCGCTGTGCCTACGCTTTTGCGCTCGACCAAGGCTATGAAGGGATTGTCACCATTGATGGCAATGACAAGGACGATCCGGAGGCCATACCCCACTTTATTGATGCCCTGAAGCAGGGAGTGGATTTCGTGCAGGCCTCCCGTTTCATCACTGGAGGAGTGGCGGAGAACACGCCTAAGTCGCGAGATTTTGCCATTCGTTTCATTCATGCGCCCATGTTAAGTCTGTTTTCCGGCTTCAAATGGACTGATACGACCCAGGGCTTTCGTGCCTATAGTCGAAAAATGTTGCTTGATCGGAGTGTTGCGCCGTTTCGTGATGTGTTCATGACCTACGAGCTGCTTGCCTATCTTTCCTATCGTGTCCCTAAGCTTGGCTATCGCTGCATCGAATTGCCAAGTGTTCGGCGCTATCCGAAAGGAGAGGTTCCAACAAAAATCAGCAGTTTCAAAGGGAATCTATCTGTGTTGCTGGTGCTTTTGCGTGCTTGTTTCGGTAAATACGATTCGCCGATGGACGTCGAAAAATGTCGGTAGAAGAAAAGGTCTCGAAAAAAATAATCAGTTGCTGTCCGGCGATTGTTTTGTTTTTTATTGGGATGGTTTTGCTTTTTGTGCGTAATCCAGATCCAATCTTGAACCCCATTGTTTATGCGGAAGATGGAATGTGGACTGGGCTTGGGTTGTCGAGCGGCTGGGGCTATGCTCTCGTTCATGCTAGGGAAGATTATTTTGTATTTTTAAACATCCTGCTTTTGTTTATTTCTACTAAGCTCAGTTCATGGGTTGCAGGAAATCCAATCATCCTGTTGCCCGAATCGATTGCATTAGTGTCTTTTTGTTTTTTTTCTGCAGTCGCGACGGGTGCATTTTTAATAACTAGAGGATTTATGCCGGTAGTATTCAGGGGAGGGCTCTACTTGTTGCTGCTCCTTCTACCGCTTGGCATGTCCCAGAATGAAATAATTGGGCGCGTTCTGCAGATCGGCTTCTATATTCCGCTGGTCTCTGTGATGTTGTTATTCTGGCGTGATCAAATAACAACATATGTAAGAATAGTGATTGATGCTGTTTTGTTTCTGTGTGCGGCTACCAATCCGGTTGTGTTTGCCATAGCTTTTCTATATTTAATTTGGGATTTTTTTAAGAATTTCGATCTTCAGGTCTCTCTCAAGAGAAATCTAACCCTTGTCATTCCTTTTGCGATTCTCTTGGCGTTTCTTTTGCCGCGAATGGGCGGCAAGGGAGGAATTCCTGGGGAGTTTGTAAGTGAAGGCTTTGTTGAGGCTTTTATTGGCAGGGCAATTATCTATCCTTTTGCATTCCCTTGGTATGAGTCTTTGTCCGATAAGGTTGTGTTTGGGCTTTTCGGATTGTGGGTCTTTCTTGTCGGGTTTTCATTTTGGATTGCAAAAAGCCAGGCGGCCAGAAAGGTAATGTTGTTTTTGGCTGTCACTTTGGCTCTTTATGATGTGGCAACTATTGCCATGCGCCCAGGTTTGACAGACCTTTTGTCGAACTACCAGATCACGTTCCCAGATAGATATTTTATGGGAATAAATGTTTTGGTTGTATTTCTTACCATGGTTTCGCTATCTCAGATTTTTATTTCTAGAAATTTGGGTGCTAGGCTCTTGGGGGTGATGGCGCTATCAGCTGTGGTATGGATATATGGCTGGCATTCGTCGTATTTTCTCGAGATAAACAGCACAAAAATGGCGATCAAAGGGCAGTTTGATTTTCGCGATCAGGTGTGCCTGAGCAAAAGCTCCATAGATAAATCTTCTTCATTTGTACAGATTTATCCGGATATGCCTGGTTGGCAAATGTCTGTTCCGAATGATGTTATTGATAAGTCTCGTTGTAAGTACAGTGGGCTGAAACAAGCTTCGCCCCCGATGGGGCATATAGGATGAAGCCCAGTCAACAGCTTGGGGCGGATAGCCCAATTAAGCTTTTTATGGGCAGCTATCCTCAGGATGCGGGGGTGGCTATCCAGCGGCTGTGGGTAATGTTCGGAACACATGTTCGAGAAAATCCAGGTGTTGCCGAGTTACATTTGCGACGGGATGACGGATCAGTGTTTGTTCAGCGATTTTCCTTGCCTGACCTGGCAGATAATAAATATCACTACTTCGATCTCGACTCGCACCACTATGGGTTAGGCGAAATTGTGTCTGTTACAGGTGGTGGTATAAGTACTTGGGAAAGCCATGATGAACATGGTGATATCAAGACTTGCATCGTCTATGAGTACAGTGATGGAAAAAGGCAGTTCACGCCGGGTTGCCCTTTGTTGTGATGACAGTCGTTCCGATGAAATAAAAAAGATTTTATAAATGATATTCTTGAGGTATCCAATGAAGGGCATCATCCTCGCCGGCGGTTCCGGCACCCGCCTGCACCCCATCACCCGCGGCGTCTCCAAGCAGCTGCTGCCGATCTACGACAAGCCGATGATCTACTACCCGCTGTCGGTGCTGATGCTGGCGGGTATTCGCGAGATCCTGGTGATTTCCACGCCGGACGATCTGCCCAACTTCCGCAAGCTACTGGGCGACGGTTCCGACTTCGGTATCCAGTTGAGCTATGCTGAACAGCCTTCCCCGGACGGGCTGGCCCAAGCCTTTTTGATCGGCGAGGAATTCATCGGCGACAGCAGCGTGTGTCTGATCCTCGGCGACAACATCTTCTACGGCTATGGTTTCAGCGCCATGCTCCGCGAGGCGGCGAGCCGCGAGCGTGGTGCCACGGTATTCGGTTACCACGTCTCCGATCCCGAGCGTTTCGGCGTGGTGGAGTTCGATGCGGCGGGCAAGGCGGTTTCCATCGAGGAGAAGCCCAAGGCACCGAAATCCAGCTACGCGGTGACCGGCCTGTATTTCTACGATAACGATGTGGTCGAAATCGCCAGGCAGGTGAAGCCTTCCGCCCGTGGCGAGCTGGAGATCACCGACGTGAACAATGCCTATCTGCAGCGTGGCGATCTGCATGTGAGCCTGCTCGGCCGCGGCTTCGCCTGGCTGGATACCGGCACCCACGATTCGCTGATGGAGGCCAGCCATTTCGTGCAGACCATCGAGGCGCGCCAAGGACTGAAGGTTGCCTGCCTGGAAGAGATCGCCTTCAACCAAGGCTGGCTGTCCGCCGAGCAACTGGGCCGTCAGGCCGAAGCGCTGAGCAAGACCGGCTATGGTCAATACCTCAAGCACCTACTGACTCAGGAGGCTGTGCAATGAAGGTCATCGAAACGGCATTGCCCGGCGTATTGATCATCGAGCCGAAGGTCTTCGGCGATCACCGCGGCTTCTTCCTGGAAACCTTTCAGGTCGAGCGTTACCGCGAGGTCGGCATCGATCTGCCGTTCGTCCAGGACAACCATTCACGCTCGCAGCGTGGTGTGCTGCGCGGGCTGCATTTCCAGCGGACCCGGCCGCAAGGCAAGCTGGTCAGCGTCGGCCGTGGCGCCGTGTATGACGTGGCGGTGGACATAAATCCTCAGTCGCCGACCTGTGGCCGGTTCGTCGGCGTCGAGCTGAACGACGAGAACCACCGCCAGCTGTGGATTCCGCCGGGCTACGCCATGGCTTCTGCGTGCTCAGCGAGGTGGCGGACTTCCAGTACAAGTGCACCGAGCTGTATTTCCCAGCGGATGAGGGCGGGCTGATCTGGAACGATCCGGATGTGAACATTCCCTGGCCGCTGGAAGCACCGCAGCTGTCGGCGAAGGATCAGGCCAATCCGACGTTGCGCGAGCTGCTGGGCAAGAGCTGAGGGGCTTCACATGCGTGTATTGATTACCGGCGCCCGCGGCCAGGTCGGCCACGAACTGATGCGCCTGGCGCCCGAAGGCTTCGAGGCAGTAGGCATGGGCTCGGCGGAGCTGGACATCGCCAATGCCAACCGGATGGCAGCGATGGTGGAGCAAGTGCGGCCGCAACTGATCGTCAATGCGGCGGCCTACACCGCGGTGGACAAGGCCGAGAGCGAGCCGGAGCGCGCCTTTGCGGTGAACCGCGACGGTGTGGCCAATCTCGCCGCGGCGGCGGAGCGACTGGGCATCCCGCTGCTGCACATCTCCACCGACTACGTGTTCGCCGGGGATGCCGGCGAGCCTTACCGTGAGCAGGATGCCACTGGTCCCACCGGTGTCTATGGGGCGAGCAAGCTGGCTGGGGAGCAGGCGCTGCTGGCGGGCTGCTCCCGGCCCATGATCCTGCGCACCAGCTGGGTGTTCGGCGCCCACGGCAATAATTTTGTGAAGACCATGCTGCGGCTCGGACGCGAGCGCGAGGAGTTGTCGGTGGTGGCCGACCAGCGCGGCTGCCCGACCTCGGCAGCGAGCATCGCCCGTACGCTCTGGTCGCTGGCCCGGCAGTACCGGGAGCAGGGTTCGTTGCACTGGGGGCTCTATCACTACAGCGGCACGCCGGCCTGCACCTGGCACGACTTTGCCCAAGAGATCTTCAGGCAGGGGCACGAGCTGGGGCTGTTGCCGCGGCTGCCCGTGGTGCATGCCATCGCCACGGCACAGTATCCCACGCCGGCCAGACGGCCGGCCTGGTCGGTGCTGGATTGCAGCAAGCTGCGCGAAGCCCATGGCATTGCGCCGAGCGACTGGCGGGATGAGTTGCGGGCCGTGCTGATGGAGCTGGGGAAATAGTAGGGAGGCAGGGACGACTCACACTTTTATTATCAAGGGATTAGTATGCGCAGCGCGTCGTCCCGTCCCGTTGGAGTTTTCAGTAAGGATATGCCTTCCATCCCCCATTACCAGCCCACCTTTGCCGAGCGTTATCCGGTCGCCCTGTTCGTGGCACTGCTGGATCTGTCGATCATCGTCGGTTCGGGTTTTCTGGCCCACTATTTCCGTTTTGGCGATTTCGACATGCCGGGGCGCTACAACACGGCGACCTTTCTGAGCGGTATCGTCATCCTGTTCTGCCTGGGGCTGGGAGGCGTCTACGGTTCCCAACGCGGCCAGCCATTCCGGCGCCAGTTCGGCAGGCTGTCCATCGCCTGGCTCGCCGCCGCAGGCATCCTGTTTTCGCTGTCCTTCCTGCTCAAGGTGTCGGAGGACTATTCGCGCCTCTGGCTCGTCGGCACGCTGCTGACCAGTTGGACTTTGTGTGCCTTGCTGCGTCTTTCCGTCTTCCTGTCGCTGCGGCGCCTGAGAGGCTCCGGCAGGAACCTGAAAACCGTGTTGCTGGTGGATGCGGGGGGCGGCTGTGCAAGGCAGCTGAGCAATGCCCGGGCACTCGGGGAATACGGTTTCAAGGTGGTTCACAGCCTGCCGCTGGGCCATGACGAGAGCTGGCTCGATATGCTGGTCGCCCAGGTGAAGGCGCACGGAGTCCATGAGGTCTGGCTCTGCCTGCCGTTGAGCGAGGGAGGTGCTGTTCGTTCGGTCCTCTATGCGTTGCGCCACCACACGGTGTCCGTGCGCTACATTCCCGAATGGGGCGACATTCGCCTGCTCAATCACAAGATCAGCCATATCGCCGGCCTCTATACCCTAGACCTGAGCTGCAGCCCCATGGATGGCCCGGCGCGGACGATCAAGCGGCTGGAGGACCTGCTGGTCGGCATCCGATCACCCTGCTGATCCTTCCCGTCTGCGTGCTGATCGGCCTGGCCGTCAAGCTCACCTCGCGGGGGCCGATGCTGTTTAAGCAATACCGAACCGGCATCAACGGCAAGCGCTTCAAGGTCTACAAGTTCCGCTCGATGGTGGTGCACCGGGAGGAGAGTGGCGAGGTGACCCAGGCCACGCGCCAGGATGCCCGTATCACGCGGCTGGGCGCCTTCCTGCGCCGTACCAGCCTCGACGAACTGCCGCAGTTCTTCAACGTGCTGCAGGGGCGCATGTCCATCGTCGGCCCGCGCCCCCATGCGCTGGCGCACAACGAGTACTACAAGGACTTGGTCGAGTCCTACATGCAGCGTCACAAGGTTAAGCCGGGCATCACCGGCTGGGCGCAGGTCAGCGGCTATCGCGGCGAGACAGATACCTTGGAGAAGATGCAGAAGCGGGTGGAGTTCGACCTCTGGTACATCGACAACTGGTCGCTGTGGCTGGACCTGAAAATTATTTTCCTGACGGTGTTCAAGGGTTCGTCAACAAGAACGCTTATTGATTACTAGTTGCCTGTTTGGTTAGTTCAGTTAGTCAATTTCGGCGCCTGTGGCCCCGATACTGCGTTGCCACTCCTCGCCATAGCCCTGCTATTAATCCGGCAATACGAAAGCACAAATAATGCACATGCTTGAATTTATCTAATCTTTTGATTTTCATGGAAAAAACAAAAACTAGAAAGTGCCCTATTGTATTGCCGGACTAATATGACTCGTCGAGGCGCCTTGTCTCGGAACCATAGTCATTCGAACTTGAGTTAACAAACTAACCGCACAGGCCGCTAGTGCCTTATGCACAACCTTACCGAAGTGGTCAGGGGTTGCACTAAAAATTTGCGGCTGCCCATTTAGGGCACCTCTAAAAACCGCCCGCCGAATCACGCTGAGCGATGAAATACGCTCGCGCTCGCAGCAGAGCTACCCGTCAGGCTCGACGCTCACACGGTAAAGCGGCCCGAGGCAGCCCGGCCAGAGGCCTGGATCAGGCCATTTCCAGCAGACTGCTCATCCTTTTCAGGTTGTACACCGCCGATTTGAGCGTCAGACCAAACTCAGCCCGTGCCAGGCCGATGCTGCGGACGGCCTTGCCACCCATCTGGGCCAGGCTGGCAAAGACATGTTCGACCCGGGCTCGGGGACTGGCTATGCGTTTGTTTCGTGCCTTGTCCCGTTCACCGATCGGCTTGCCGGCCTGGCCCTTGCGCTGGATAGATGGCCTCCAGCCGATCAGTTGGAGCCAGCGCTCCCGGGGTCTGTCGTGATACCCGCGATCCGCCCAGAAGTCCCGGCTGCTGTTGCCCCGGTCGAGCACATCCACCAAATGCTGGGTATCGGCCTCGCTGGCATCGCTTACCCGGACGCAGCGAATCAGCTTGTGCCGGCGATCCACGCTGACCGACAGCTTGTAGCCGAAGTACGACTTGCCGTGTTTCTTCGTCCAGCGCGCCTCGACATCCTTTTGCCGGCGCTTGGCGGGCGACCATTCGACCGGTACGGCCTGCGCCTTCACCATGGCCTGCTCATCGGCCGTGTTGTGCTGGATCGGTGTCCGGATAATGCTGGCATCGATGATCTGCCCCTCGCGGGCCCGCAAGCCGTGCTCCTGCAACTGGCGCTGCACCTCGGCAAAGATCCGATGCTCGACGTCGGCCTGTACCAGGCGCTCGCGAAAGACCCAGATCGTGTTGCGATCCGGAACTCGGCCGGAGTTTTTCAACCCGGCAAAACGCTGGAAACTCATGCGGTCGAGCAGTTGGAACTCCATCTGCTCGTCGGACAGGTTGAACAACTGCTGGAGCACCAGCAGGCGCGTCATCAGCTCTGTTGGATAGGGAGGCCGACCGCCCTTGGCGCGGCTGGGGCGAGGAGTTCTGCAGTCGATCTCGGCTGCCAGGGCGACAAAGTCCACATGCTTGTCCAGTAGAGCCAGTGGGTCGCCCAGGCTATCGAGCCTGGCTTCTCGCTCCTGGTCGGCAAACAGACTGAACATCAGCAGGCTCCGGGTGATCAACAGGCGGATGATCTTACCCGGCGGCCGGGCTGGTTTTTAGAGGTGCCCTTTAGTGGATATCCAAAGAGCGAGATGTTAACTAAGATTTAAGATATTTCTAATATCTTAGGAGAGCTCTGAAAAGCCCCATTTCACGGGGCCTACATACCCTGTAGGCCACATGGTTACTGGCTTGTGATTTTCAGAAAAAGTCTTTTTCAGACCTTTCTTAGATGCTTTTGGTGGCTTTTTTTGTTGCTTGTGTTTGTAGGGGATTTGGGATTAAAAATGATTAATAAGCTTTCAGTGACAGAAAAATTTGCCGCTGCTACTGCCTCATGCGTACTTGCTGTGGTTTCACTTTTGGCTAGCTTAAAGTTGGAAATTCCACCAAGCTATTCTGATTTTGTTGTTGGTAGTATTACTTGGGGTGCCGGTAGCAAGTTTCAAGATCTCATTGTGGTTCCTGTTTTTATCATAGTTATCATTGCTTCGTTTTTCTTTTTTTCTTTTTTAATTGAAAGGTCACGAAGAATAAATGGCGAAGCTTGTGCGGTGGAGCTCTCAAATCAGCTTATGTGGTGGTCTTTGCCTGTTGTTGCTATATTGTTTAACCAAATAATATGGTCTGGTTTTGATGAGAGACTATTTTTTATATCCGCTCTCGGGATTTTCTATATTGCAACAGTGTTTTTCTGTGGTGCTTCGAGAAAGATTAGTGCCGAGATTTTGGGCTGAGCGGGCTTGCTTTTCTATTGATATCGCTGGTGCCGTTGGAAATTGCTCTTGTGGTTGGGCGACTGCTGAAATCCGTTGTTGCTGTAACTGAAGTTTCCCGAATTTTGAGTCTTGCATACTTAATTGGCGGGTTAGGTTTTTTGGTGGGATTTTTTTTGGCGATCTATAATCCGAAAAAATTGTCCCACATTACTCCTGTTTTTTTATTTTTTTCTCAAATTGGCCTTCCTTTTATTTTTTTGACACTTTACCCTGCAAGGTTTGTACAGCCAGATGGTTCGGTATTTCAATATAAAACAACAATTTGGCTTGAAGTTTTAGTGGCTGGGTTTGTTTTGTGGGGAGTGGTTGATGTAATTCGTCGATATCATAATAGGTTTGCAGTTAATGATTTAAGTAAACTATTGTCGCCTATTGCTTTGTTTGCGCTCTTAGTCGGTTTGAAAATGGGGGGCGCTATAGCGCCTCAAATTAGCCCTGACGATTATCACTTTGGTGAAAGCCTGCTTGGTTGGTGGTCTTATCTACAGGGAGCAGTTCCTTATGTAGGATATGTTCCGGCGCATGGTTTCATAGATGATGACTTGGCTTTGCTTTTGTCATATATTTTTTATGATGGTTCTGCAGGAAGTGTTGCAGAGTCTGGTCGAATTAGCTTTGCTATTTTGGCTTTTGTGGCTTTTATCTCTATATATCTTTTCTCAGGTAGTATTGGGTTAGCTTTTATCGCTATTTTGTTTTTAGGTGGAAAATTTACTTGGTTTTTTCTTACTCCTTTCATCTGTTTGTGGTTTAGTCCTTTTCTAAGGGCTAGTCCTTCAAGGTGGTTAGCTATATGGTTGCTGACTGCTCCAATTGTTATATTAGGTGTCCCCCGCAAGGCTTGTTACTTGTTTTTGCTTCGGTTTTTATGGTTGCATATTTTGTATGGCGACTGCTGAGTCATTCCTTTGAGCGTGAGTGGGCTAGTATAGGGGTGTCTTTATCTATTCTCCTCGTGCTAGGGAGTTCTACGCCATTAATTTCAATGCTAATGGGTGCTATTGGCTATGTGTTAGAGAACGGTCAAATTAATCAAGTGGCTTATGGAGTTCCTTGGAGTCTAAGTTGGGGTGTGTGGTCAAAATCGGGTTTTGTGTTTGAACTCATACGTATGTCTTGGGTTGCAATACCAATCACATGTATTTTAGTGTTTTACGTGACTATTAAAGATGCTGCTCATGGAGGAGATAAAGTTTTCCCAGTTATTTTTGTTTGCTTGTTTACTCTCCTGTTAATTCCTTATTCTATGGGTCGCATTGACCCAGATGGCGTCTCACGTCCCGGTCTCGCTGCAGTTTTTGGGTGGTCAGTTTTGTTGCCACTTGCTGTATGGTGGTTGGTTAAGTTAAATAATAGAGTAGCGCTAATTTTGCTGGCTGCTGGTATGAGTGCTACTTTAAATTTTGCACCATTATCTTTTTCTAATCTTGTTTATGCTGCTTATTCTGATATAGATACGCCAATCCTAAAGGATGGTCAAAGTATCGGTCTTCCTAATATTGGTAAGGCTCATGTACAGGATGAGCACTGGAATCGTCTTTCTAGACTTAATGCGTTGCTCGGAGCTAAACTGGCTCCGGGAGAGACCTATCTTGATTTGACATCTCGTAATGCACAATATTTTTATTTAAACCGTAAGCCTGTAGTTGCTGTGACAGCTCCGTACAATATGGTGCCATTGTCTCAGCAAAAGCGTGCAGTGCAGCAGCTTTCACAAGACTTGCCAAAAGTGGCTCTTTTAGAGGGGGGTAATATTACTAATGATGGTGGTGGTCTTGCCCTTCGCAATCCTTATCTTTATCGATTTATCATTGATAATTATGTTCCTAAATATGAAGGCGGATTCATTTTTGGGTATAGTAAGAAATATTTGTTAGGCAGTAATGAGTTTAAGGTCGAGGTGGTGCCTAAAAATGTTTCGGATGCTAATTGGTATTTGGGTGTTCATAGAAGCTCTCCTGCAGTTCTGGCTGATGATCCCCTGCTTGTATCGTTTCTTAAATCAGGTGACCAGATTGTTTTTAGGAATGGTGAAGTCCGTAAAGTACAAAAGATATGGAGAGAAAATAGTGCCATTTGGCTTGATGGGGGAGCGCTGGACCCAAGTGTGACGGGGTATCCCAATAGTTTCTCAGTTATTGTTGTTCCGGAGGCTATAAGTGATTATAGGGTGGCGCTATTTCAATATGCATTTTCGCAACCAGATTTAAATAAGATTCCGGTGGCTTGGGGGCGGTCAGAGGAGACACTGAGAGAAAAATTCAGCTTGATTAAAAGCTTTGATAGTAGTGTAGGGCTGGCTCTGAATCATCTTGGTTACGAAAATGGAGAATATAAAATTAATGGAGTAGACTCTTTTTTGCTATTTGATATTTCTAAAATGAATGTTTCTGGGCGTGATGTTGGTCTTTTGAGATTTGATTTTTCCTGTAGTGGTGGTGCTTCTGAAGCACGGATGCAAGTATTTTGGTGGGGAGATAATGAACAAGGGCCTGTTGAGGAGTCCAGTATTAGATTTACGGCTGATAGCGGGACATTAATTGTTCCAGTTGATGCGTCTCCTCAATGGCTAACCTTGAAACATGTCAAAGGGCTTCGTATTGATATAGAGGATTCATCGGCTTGCAGTGCATTTAGTATTAAAAATATAAAATTGCTTCAGAGAAAATTTGAGTAGCACTAGGTTCTGTTGACGTATCAGCGCAGCCATAGCAAAACAGCCGCAAAAGCCAGCATTCCCTTGAAATGGCTGGCCCTCTTCTCATAGCGAGTGGTGATCCGCCGGTAGTGCTTCAGCTTGCCGAACAGGCACTCGATCACGTGCCGCTCCTTGTAGAGATGCCAGTCGCAGGAGCGTTGCTCGATGCGGTTCCGCCTGGCGGGAATGACGGCCTGGATCTGGCGCTCCTTCAGCCAGGCCAGAAGCGGGTTGGCGTCATAGCCCTTGTCGGCCAGCAGTGCCGACGTGGCGATCCCCGCCATGAGTGGGAT
Organism: Azotobacter tropicalis; assembly: GCF_059739045.1. Classification (NCBI taxonomy): domain Bacteria; kingdom Pseudomonadati; phylum Pseudomonadota; class Gammaproteobacteria; order Pseudomonadales; family Pseudomonadaceae; genus Azotobacter; species Azotobacter tropicalis. The sequence goes on along the minus strand of NZ_AP046059.1, from coordinate 1,333,625 downwards.
CGCCTGGCTGATATCGGCCGCTTGGCCTTCCGTCAGGATGAAGCGAATCGGTAACCCCAGCGCATCGGTCAACACATGGATCTTGCTGCTGAAGCCTCCTCGCAAACGCCCCAGTGCCTCCTGGGCCGCAGTACTGCTGGCCGCCCCGGCTGCACAGGCATGGGCACGCACGACGGAGCTGCCGATGCAGACGCGCTGAAGGTCGGCGTCCCGAGCCAGTACCGAGTGAAGCCGGTCCCAGATGCCGAGCCGGCACCAGCGGGTGAAGCGTTTGAAAACGCTGTTCCAGGAGCCGAGGCAACGAGGCAGCATCCGCCATTGAGCGCCGCTGCGTAGTATCCAGAGCACCGCCTCGACAAAGCGGCGACAGCCGAGAGTGCGGGTCAGCCGGATCCTGAGTGATCCCCACAAAATCACCCCCGTTCCTGCGTTTGCCGGTGGACCTCCCGCCGCAGAGCCAACTCCAGCTCCCGCAGCCTCTCCCGGGAAATGTCTCCCGCATAAGTGCGTGCATACTCCAGTCCCAGCCGCCACAGCGACAGCACGTGCCTGTCCTTGACGCTGTTGCTCTGAAAGCGCCGCTCGTGCCCTGCCTCTCGCGCCTGCAGGCCCTGCAGGCACAGCGCATAGCTGGCCAGCACGGCAATCAGCAGCAGGATCTCGATGCGCCGCGGGCAGCGGCTTCGATGCTGTTCCAGGCCGAACCCCAGCCGATGGCTCTTCAGGTCGCGGAAGCCTTCCTCGACCTGCATGCGCCGCTTGTAGATCGCCGCGACCTGCGCGGCATTCCACTGCGCCTCGGGCAGGTTGCTGGCCAGCAGCCAGGGCTCGCTTTCGCGCTGCGCGTTTTGCCGGCTGCGCTTGTCCCGGGCCACGCTTCCGGTGACGCGCCGGTGCTTGCGCCCCCGCGGCGCCTGCTTCACCGCGTAGAGCGGGGTGGACCAAGGCGCCGAGCGCGTCATTTCGAGACAACCGAGCCGTTTCGGCGATGCCGAGGCCAGGGCGTACAGGCTTTTCACCGGCTGCCAGGGCTGCTCGCCGAATCGGCACAGATCGCGATTGCGCACACGGCCGACGTAATACCAGCCCATGGCTCCGACGGCCTGGAACCAGGGCCGCCGGAAGCCGGCATCGGTGACCAGGATGGGCGTACAGCCGGCCGGCAGCATCGCCGCGAGCGCCTCGAGCAGGCGTTTCTGGCAACGCGGGCAGCCCTCGCGCGGATGGACGACTTCACAGACTGGCAGCGAACGTCCGGCCAACGGGATCGCGGCGCGCAGCAGGAACAGCTTGCCGGCGGCATCGATCGGCGACCAGTCCACCAGGATCAGGGGATGCCTGAGCGAGCCCAGCAGAGCGCGGAGCATGGCCCAGTAGAACAACCCCCGCTCGGCCTGCAGCTGCCGGTTGCCGAGCAGGCGGTCGACCCGCTTGATCGCATGCTTGGGATAGGCAGAGCCGGGCAGGAAGCGCCCCAGCGCGGTCAGGCTCAGGCAGCGGCCTTGCAGCAGGGCGGCCACCGCGGCCATCAGGGCTTCGAGACGGCGGGCATGGATCGTGAGGAGTGCCTTGGCGAAGGCATCGTGCAAGAATTGGACGGTCTGCATGGGGCTGGAGACGCTGTTTTTGTTTGGCGACAACCAACGTGCCCGCCCATGCAGGCCTCTTCAAGCCCTACCTATTTGATTTTTCGGGAAAATTTCTGGGGATTACTCAGAGCCGGATCCCCTTCGGGCACCTCTAAAAACCGCCCTCCGAATCACGCTGAGCGATGAAATACGCGCGTGCTCGCAGCAGAGCTACCCGTCAGGCTCGACGCTCACACGGTAAAGCGGCCCGAGGCAGCCCGGCCAAAGGCCTGGATCAGGCCATTTCCAGCAGACTGCTCATCCTTTTCAGGTTGTACACCGCCGATTTGAGCGTCAGACAAAACTCAGCCCGTGCCAGGCCGATGCTGCGGACGGCCTTGCCGCCCATCTGGGCCAGGCTGGCAAAGACATGTTCGACCCGGGCTCGGGGACTGGCTATGCGTTTGTTTCGTGCCTTGTCCCGTTCACCGATCGGCTTGCCGGCCTGGCCCTTGCGCTGGATAGATGGCCTCCAGCCGATCAGTTGGAGCCAGCGCTCCCGGGGTCTGTCGTGATACCCGCGATCCGCCCAGAACTCCCGGCTGCTATTGCTTCGGTCGAGCACATCCACCAAATGCTGGGTATCGGCCTCGCTGGCATCGCTTACCCGGACGCAGCGAATCAGCTTGTGCCGGCGATCCACGCTGACCGACAGCTTGTAGCCGAAGTACGACTTGCCGTGTTTCTTCGTCCAGCGCGCCTCGACATCCTTTTGCCGGCGCTTGGCGGGCGACCATTCGACCGGTACGGCCTGCGCCTTCACCATGGCCTGCTCATCGGCCGTGTTGTGCTGGATCGGTGTCCGGATAATGCTGGCATCGATGATCTGCCCCTCGCGGGCCCGCAAGCCGTGCTCCTGCAACTGGCGCTGCACCTCGGCAAAGATCCGATGCTCGACGTCGGCCTGTACCAGGCGCTCGCGAAAGACCCAGATCGTGTTGCGATCCGGAACTCGGCCGGAGTTTTTCAACCCGGCAAAACGCTGGAAACTCATGCGGTCGAGCAGTTGGAACTCCATCTGCTCGTCGGACAGGTTGAACAACTGCTGGAGCACCAGCAGGCGCGTCATCAGCTCTGTTGGATAGGGAGGCCGACCGCCCTTGGCGCGGCTGGGGCGAGGAGTTCTGCAGTCGATCTCGGCTGCCAGGGCGACAAAGTCCACATGCTTGTCCAGTAGAGCCAGTGGGTCGCCCAGGCTATCGAGCCTGGCTTCTCGCTCCTGGTCGGCAAACAGACTGAACATCAGCAGGCTCCGGGTGATCAACAGGCGGATGATCTTACCCGGCGGCCGGGCTGGTTTTTAGAGGTGCCCCATAGAGGCCACCCTGGAGCTCTGGTCCAGAGAACTACGAGCAGTCAAGGAGCGGTTCCGACCACTGTTCTCTCAGGAGCGGGTTGCTCGGTCGGCAGGATGTTTTCTGGATGGCCTGCTGGGTATGGAGCCTCGCAAGACAGCCTGGATGCGAGCCGAGGCAACGGGAGATCCCGGCCCCTGGAGGCAGCAGGCCATTCTGGGCCGTGGTCGCTGGGATGCTGATGCGCTCAGGGATCTGGTTCGGGATTACGCACTTGAATATCTGGCAGACGACCAGGCCGTTCTGGTCATCGACGAAACGGGCTTTCTCAAGAAGGGACAGGCTTCCTGTGGCGTTGCTCGCCAATACACGGGCTCGGCCGGGAAAGTCACCAGCTGTCAGATTGGGGTCTTTGCAGCCTACGCTTCCCGCCATGGCCATGCATTCATTGATCGCGCCCTGTATTTGCCCTAGGAGTGGACTGACCAGCCTGAGCGACTGGCCAGTACAAGCGTTCCTGAGGGTATCGGCTTCATGACCAAGCCCAGGCTGGCTCAGGACATGCTCGAGAGAGCGATTGCTTCGCAGGCCCCCTTTGCCTGGGTTGCAGCAGATGCCGTCTATGGAGTGAGCCATCTGGAGATGGCCTTGCATCGTGCCGGGAAAGGTTATGTTCTGGGGGTCAAAAGCAGCCATACGCTAAAAAGCCCCAGCCTCTATGCCCGTGCCGATGAAATTGCTCAGGGGCTGCCGGCTTCAGCCTGGAAACGCTACTCCGCTGGAGAGGGTACCCAGGGGCCACGCTTGCATGACTGGGCTTATCTCAGGCTGACTGATCAAAAGGCCAGCGACTATGATCCCCAGTCCTCGGGCATCTGGACCGGGGGCTGCTGATCCGCCGCCGTTTGCTCGATGGTGAACTGGCATACTTCTCGACCTGGGCACCTCAGGGTACATCCATGAAAACGCTGGCCCACGTCGAGGGGCACCGATGGTCCATTGAGCAATCGTTCGAGGCAGCCAAGGGGGAGTTGGGGCTGGATCACAACGAAACCCGCTCCTGGCATGGCTGGCATCGTCATGTCTCGCTGGTCATGCTGGCCTTTGCCTTGCTGGCCAAGATACGTCGGCAGGCTAATCTCCCCATCCCCAAAAAAACGATCCAGCACCTGATGGCGTTGACCCATCCCACCTGATCCGCTGGTCCTTGCAGGAAATACGGCGCGTAGTCATGCGCTTGACCCAGAAGGCCTTCAATCCAGATCAGATCATGTGCTGGTCAATATGGCGCAGGCGGCATCAGGCTTTGGCTCAGATTGCTCATACGAAAAGAAAATCGCAACTGTAGTACTAGGTTCTGTTGACGCAAGCCCAGTGCTAAAACTGGGCTTTTGCCATGACTGACAGAAGCCGTCTGAGCGATACCGACGGGTCCCGTATCCAAAGTCTGCTGAGCGCCACGAAGGGGCACCTCTAAAAACCCTCGCGTCCCGAGGGTAAACTCGACGGTTTGTTGATCCCCGGAGCCTGCCGTGTTCAGCCTGTTTGCCGACCAGGAGCGAGAAGCCAGGCTCGATAGCCTGGGCGACCCACTGGCTCTACTGGACAAGCATGTGGACTTTGTCGCCCTGGCAGCCGAGATCGACTGCAGAGCTCCTCGCCCCAGCCGCGCCAAGGGCGGTCGGCCTCCCTATCCAACAGAGCTGATGACGCGCCTGCTGGTGCTCCAGCAGTTGTTCAACCTGTCCGACGAGCAGATGGAGTTCCAACTGCTCGACCGTATGAGTTTCCAGCGTTTTGCCGGGTTGAAAAACTCCGGCCGAGTTCCGGATCGCAACACGATCTGGGTCTTTCGCGAGCGCCTGGTACAGGCCGACGTCGAGCATCGGATCTTTGCCGAGGTGCAGCGCCAGTTGCAGGAGCACGGCTTGCGGGCCCGCGAGGGCAGATCATCGATGCCAGCATTATCCGGGCACCGATCCAGCACAACACGGCCGATGAGCAGGCCATGGTGAAAGAGCAGGCCGTACCGGTCGAATGGTCGCCCGCCAAGCGCCGGCAAAAGGATGTCGAGGCGCGCTGGACGAAGAAACACGGCAAGTCGTACTTCGGCTACAAGCTGTCGGTCAGCGTGGATCGCCGGCACAAGCTGATTCGCTGCGTCCGGGTAAGCGATGCCAGCGAGGCCGATACCCAGCATTTGGTGGATGTGCTCGACCGAAGCAATAGCAGCCGGGAGTTCTGGGCGGATCGCGGGTATCACGACAGACCCCGGGAGCGCTGGCTCCAACTGATCGGCTGGAGGCCATCTATCCAGCGCAAGGGCCAGGCCGGCAAGCCGATCGGTGAACGGGACAAGGCACGAAACAAACGCATAGCCAGTCCCCGAGCCCGGGTCGAACATGTCTTTGCCAGCCTGGCCCAGATGGGCGGCAAGGCCGTCCGCAGCATCGGCCTGGCACGGGCTGAGTTTTGTCTGACGCTCAAATCGGCGGTGTACAACCTGAAAAGGATGAGCAGTCTGCTGGAAATGGCCTGATCCAGGCCTTTGGCCGGGCTGCCTCGGGCCGCTTTACCGTGTGAGCGTCGAGCCTGACGGGTAGCTCTGCTGCGAGCACGCGCGTATTTCATCGCTCAGCGTGATTCGGAGGGCGGTTTTTAGAGGTGCCCGAAGGGGATCCGGCTGACCCGCACTCTCGGCTGTCGCCGCTTTGTCGAGGCGGTGCTCTGGATACTACGCAGCGGCGCTCAATGGCGGATGCTGCCTCGTTGCCTCGGCTCCTGGAACAGCGTTTTCAAACGCTTCACCCGCTGGTGCCGGCTCGGCATCTGGGACCGGCTTCACTCGGTACTGGCTCGGGACGCCGACCTTCAGCGCGTCTGCATCGGCAGCTCCGTCGTGCGTGCCCATGCCTGTGCAGCCGGGGCGGCCAGCAGTACTGCGGCCCAGGAGGCACTGGGGCGTTCGCGAGGAGGCTTCAGCAGCAAGATCCATGTGTTGACCGATGCGCTGGGGTTACCGATTCGCTTCATCCTGACGGAAGGCCAAGCGGCCGATATCAGCCAGGCGATCCCACTCATGGCGGGGATCGCCACGTCGGCACTGCTGGCCGACAAGGGCTATGACGCCAACCCGCTTCTGGCCTGGCTGAAGGAGCGCCAGATCCAGGCCGTCATTCCCGCCAGGCGGAACCGCATCGAGCAACGCTCCTGCGACTGGCATCTCTACAAGGAGCGGCACGTGATCGAGTGCCTGTTCGGCAAGCTGAAGCACTACCGGCGGATCACCACTCGCTATGAGAAGAGGGCCAGCCATTTCAAGGGAATGCTGGCTTTTGCGGCTGTTTTGCTATGGCTGCGCTGATACGTCAACAGAACCTAGTGTGGTGAATCACAAGTTCGCTTCATTATTATTTCTTTGCAAGGCTCGAGCAGCCCTGCCGACAGAGGCCAGGATTTCACCTGCTCCCTTACTCCAGCGGAAAGGCCTTGGATTCTGGTTGTAGGTCGCCAGGTAATACTCGATGGACTGCTCGAGATCCTTCACGCTGGTATGGGCCTGGCACTTTATCCACTTCTGGGTGAGCATCGAGAAAAAGCGCTCCACCCGATTCAGCCATGACGCAGACGTCGGGGTGAAATGCACGTGATAACGCGGGTGCGCGACAAGCCAGGCACGCACCTTGTCGGTCTTGTGCACGGCATAGTTATCCATGATCAGGTGGATGGCCTTGTCGCTCTCGACCGATTCCTCGATGGCCCTGAGAAACTCCAGGAATTCTGCGCTGCGGTGACGGCGCTTGAGACGTCCGATCACCTCGCCGGTGGCCACATCCAGGGCGGCAAACAAGGACGTCGTGCCATGGCGCTGATAATCATGGGTACGGGTCGCCGGATACCCAGGCTCCAGCGGCAGCCCCGGCTGTGTTCGATTGAGCGCCTGGATCTGGCTTTTCTCATCGACACACAGTACCAGCGCTTTATCAGGGGGATTTAGATAGAGCCCGACGATATCCTGCACTTTGTCGACAAAGGCAGGATCGGTGGACAGCTTGAAGGTGTGCTCCAGGTGGGGCTTGAGCCCGAAGGCTCGCCAGATACGCTGTACGCTCGCCGGTGAAATATGGGTGGCCTTGCTCATCCGGCGCGAGCTCCAATGACTGGCATCGTCGGGCCTGGTCTGCCGCACCCGGTCGACCACTTCCTGGACCTTTTCATCACTGATGCTGCGTGGGCGGCCTGAGCGCGGCTCGTCATTGAGGCCTTGCAGGCCCAAACGGGCGAAGCGAAGGCGCCATCTCGAAACGGTTTGCGCCGTAATGCCAAGCCGTCGAGCAATGGAAGAGCCGGACTCGCCTCGAGCGCAGGACAGAATGATCTCGGCGCGCAGCTGCATATCGGCAGGCCCCTTGTGCCTGGCTCGGCGGCGGGTGAGTTCGGCATGCTCTTGTTCGGTCAGTTCGATCCGAACGGCTGGGCGGCCTGTTTTCATCGCATGTCTTCCGAAAGAACTCTGTCAGCTCCGCGGTAGACAAGATTTATCCTGAGTAGTTGTGATTCACCACACTAGCCAAAGGCCCGTCGTGGCAAGCCATTGCAACCGTGTTCAATTCTGCAGCAATGTCTCAGCCATAACCTTTAAGCGGAGCCGCTTGCGTCTGCGGCTCCCATTGCCAAAATCTGCGACAATCGTGCCCTTTCCCCGCAATCGCTACGGCTGTCCATGACCGACGCACCGCCCGCTCTCGACCAACTGCTGCACAACCTCGACCATGCCCTGATTGCCGACCGTCACCGTCTGCGCCGACAGCTGCACGAGCTGCGCAAGAGGCCGGACGAGGCCAGGCAGGCGCAGTGGCTGGAGCGCTTCCGAGCCTCCTGTGCCTTGGTCGAGGCGCGGCGGGCCAGTGTGCCGGCGCTGCGCTACGACGAGGCGCTACCCATCGCCGCCAAGCGCGACGAGATCAAGGCGGCGCTGCAGAAGCATCAGGTGCTGGTGATCGCCGGCGAGACGGGTTCGGGCAAGACCACCCAGTTGCCGAAGATCTGCCTGGAGATCGGCCGCGGTGTGCACGGGCTGATCGGCCACACCCAGCCGCGGCGCCTGGCTGCGCGCAGCGTGGCGACCCGGGTGGCGGAGGAGATCAGCTCGCCGCTGGGCGAGCTGGTCGGCTACCAGGTGCGCTTCGAGGACCAGTCCAACGAGCGCAGCCTGATCAAGCTGATGACCGACGGCATCCTGCTCGCCGAGACCCAGCACGACCGCTACCTGGAGCGCTACGACACGATCATCGTCGACGAGGCCCATGAGCGCAGCCTGAACATCGACTTCCTGCTCGGCTACCTGAAGACCCTGCTGCCGCGCCGGCCCGACCTCAAGGTCATTATCACCTCGGCGACCATCGATTTGGAGCGCTTCTCGAAGCACTTCGATGACGCACCCATCGTCGAAGTGTCCGGCCGCACCTATCCGGTGGAGACCTGGTACCGCCCGCTGGCCGCCGAGGTGGACGAGGAAGGCAATCGGGTCGAGGACGACCTGACCGTCGACCAGGGCATCCTCGCTGCCCTCGACGAGATCGCCACCCACGAGCGCTCGGTCGGCAAGCGTCCCGGCGACGTGCTGGTGTTCCTCCCCGGCGAACGCGAGATCCGCGACTGTGCCGAGGTGCTGCGCAAGGCCAACCTGAAACACACCGAGGTCCTGCCGCTCTACGCCCGCCTGACCCCGGCCGAGCAGCAGAAGATCTTCCGCCCGGCGGCCGGGCGCAAGATCGTCCTGGCGACCAACGTCGCGGAAACCTCGCTCACCGTACCGGGCATCCGCTATGTCATCGACAGCGGCACCGCGCGGATCAGCCGCTACAGCTATCGCGCCAAGGTCCAGCGCCTGCCCATCGAGGCCGTCTCCCAGGCCAGCGCCAACCAGCGCAAGGGCCGCTGCGGGCGGGTCGAGCCGGGCATCTGCGTGCGCCTCTACAGCGAGGAGGATTTTCTCGCCCGTCCGGAGTTCACCGATCCGGAAATCCTGCGCACCAACCTCGCCGCGGTGATCCTGCAGATGCTCCACCTGCGCCTGGGCAGCATCGAGGATTTCCCCTTCATCGAGCCGCCGGACGGCAAGGCGATCAGCGACGGCTTCACCCTGTTGCAGGAGCTCTCCGCGGTCACCCGCGAGGGCCAGCTCACCCCGCTCGGCCGCCAGTTGGCGCGCTTGCCGGTGGACCCGCGCCTCGGCCGCATGCTGTTGGAGGCGGCCCGCCAGGGCAGCCTGGAGGAGGTGCTGATCGTCGCCAGCGCGCTCTCCGTGCAGGATGTGCGCGAGCGTCCGGCGGACCGCCAGCAGGCCGCCGACCAGGCCCATGCCCAGTGGAAGGACCCGGACTCCGACTTCGCCGCGCTGATCAATCTCTGGCGCGGCTTCGAGGCACAGCGTCAGGCGCTAGGCTCCAACGCCCTGCGTTCCTGGTGCCGAAAGAACTTCCTCAACTACCTGCGCCTGCGCGAGTGGCGCGATGCCCACCGCCAGCTCGCGCTGATCGTGCGCGAACTCAAGCTCGGTATGGGCAAAGCGGTGGATGGCTCCGGCCATCCACCCTACGCAAAATCCGACTCCCCTAGGGTGGAAAACGCCGAAGGCTTTTCCACCGGACAGATCGCCCCGACCACCGACAACAAGGTCAACGCCATCGTCCGCCAGCAGGTCGAGGCCAGCGAAGCCGCGCAGAAGGCCAGGAACTACGCCGCGGTGCACAAGGCGATCCTCTCCGGCCTGCTCAGCCAGATCGGCCAGAAGACCGAGGAGGGCGACTACCTCGGTGCCCGCCAGCGGCGGTTCTGGATCCATCCCTCCAGCGTGATCGGTCGCAAGAAGCCGGCCTGGGTGATGGCCGCCGAGCTGGTCGAGACCACCAAGCTGTTCGCCCGTATGGTGGCGAAGATCGACCCCGAGTGGATCGAGCCGCTGGCCGGCCATCTGGTCAAGAAGAACCACTTCGAGCCGCACTGGGAGAAGAAGCGCGGCCAGGTCGTCGCCTTCGAGCAGGTCACCCTCTACGGACTGATCGTGGTCGGCCGCCGCCCGGTGCACTACGGCCCCGTCGATCCGCCGGTCGCCCGCGAGCTGTTCATCCGCGAGGGGCTGGTGCGCGGCGAGATCGCCAGCCGTGCCAAATGCCTGACCGCCAACCGCGAGCTGCTGGAGTTGCTCGACGAGCTGGAGGCCAAGGCGCGCCGACGCGACATCCTCGCCGACGAGGAAACCCTGTTCGCCTACTACGAGGCGCGCCTGCCGGCGGACATCTACCAGACCTCCAGCTTCGACAGCTGGTACCGGCGCGAGAGCGCGAAGGATCCGCAGCTGTTGATGATGCGCGAGGAGGACGTGCTGGCCCGCGAGGCCAGCGAGGTCACCGCCGCGCAGTACCCGGACAGCCTGCGCCTCGGCGAGCTGCAACTGCCCTTGACCTACCACTTCGAGCCGGGTCATCCGCGCGACGGGGTGACCGTCCGCGTGCCGGCGCCGCTGTTGCCGCAATTGCCGGCCGAGCGCCTGGACTGGCTGGTGCCGGGCCTCTTGGGGGCCAAGTGCGTGTCCCTGGTGCGCAACCTGCCCAAGGCGATCCGCAAGAACTTCGTGCCGGTGCCGGACTTCGTCAAGGCGGCGCTGGCCAAGCTGGCCTTCGCCGAAGGCGCCTTGCCCGAGGCGTTGGGCCGTGAGCTGACGCGCATGACCGGCGCCCGCGTGCCGGAGGAGGCCTGGATCGAGGCCGCCGCCCAGCTCGAAAGCCACCTGAAGATGAACATCGAGGTGGTCGATGCGCGCGGCAAGTTCCTCGGCGAGGGCCGCGACCTGGCCGAGCTGACCGCCCGCTTCGCCGAGGCCAGCCAGGCGGCCCTGGCGATTCCGCAGCAGAAGGCCGCGGCTGCTCCGGTCGAGGCCAAGGCCTTCGCCCCGGTGGCGGAAAAGACCCAGCAGAAGGTCGCCGGCCTGTCCATGACCGTGTTCCCGGCGCTGGTGGAAGAGGGCGGCACGGTGAAGGAAAACCGCTTTCCGACCCAGGCCGAGGCCGACTTCCAGCACCGCCGCGCCCTGCAGCGCCTGCTCCTGCAGCAACTGGCCGAGCCGGCCAGGCAGCTGCGCGGCAAGCTGCCGGGCCTCACCGAGCTCAGCCTGCTGTACCGCGACATGGGCAAGCCGGATGCCCTGGTCGAGGACATCCTGCTGGCCAGCCTCGACGCCTGCATCCTCGACGGCGAGCCGCAGCTGCCCCGTGATGGCGCCGCGCTGGCCACGTTGGCCGAGCACAAGCGCGGCGCCTGGGCCGAGCAGGCCGGCCGTCTGGCTAAGCTGGTACTGGAAATCCTCAAGCTTCGCCATGACCTGCAGAAGCGCTTCAAGGGCGCATCGACCTGGCCCAGGCCGTCGCCCTCAACGACATCAAGGCCCAGCTCGCCCGGCTCATCTATCCCGGCTTTGTCCGTGACACCCCGGCCGAATGGCTGCGCGAATGCCCGCGCTACCTCAAGGCCATCGAACAGCGCCTCGACAAGGTCGGCGGCCAGCTGCAGCGCGACCGCGTCTGGAGCGGCGAACTCGCCGGCCTCTGGGAGCAGTACCAGGCCCGTGCCGCCAAGCACGCCCAGGAGGGCAAGCGCGACCCGAACCTGGTCCTGTACCGCTGGATGCTGGAGGAATACCGGGTATCGCTGTTCGCCCAGCAACTGGGGACCAAGGTGCCGGTATCGGACAAGCGGCTTTCCAAACAGTGGAGTCTGGTGGAGGCTTGATGGCGCTGCGGGTGGGCAAGCGGAGTGTTGCCCACCCTGCGGGCTTGCGGATGTGGGTAGGGTGGAAAACCCGCGTAGCGGTTTTCCACCGTGTCGTCCGGTGACAGCGCGGTTGACGCCCCAGTGGATGCGGGTATATACCTGTACCCTATGCTTCCGACCTCCTGCCTCTGCACCAAACTCCGCCGGGCCACGCGCAGCGTGAACCGCCTGTACGACGATGCCCTTGCCGGCGTCGGGGTCAATGCCGCGCAGTATTCGCTGCTGCGCAACCTCGAGCGGCTGGGGCGGCCGAGCATCACGGAACTGGCCGAGGCGCTGGGGCTGGATCGCAGCACCCTCGGGCGCAATCTGCGGGTGCTGGAGGGCAAGGGGCTGCTGGCGCTGGAGGGCGGCGAGGATCAGCGCAACCGGCTGGTGTCCCTGACGGCGGCGGGCCGGGCCTGTCTCGACCAGGCGAAGGGGGCCTGGACGCGGGTGCAGGAGCAGCTGGGGCAGCGCCTCGGGCCGGAGAAGCGCAGCGCCTTGATGGCGCTGCTGGATGAACTGGAAGGCCTCGACTGATTTTTTCGCGGATAAGCGGGTATATACCCATAAGAGGACGACTCATGACTTCGGTATGGCGTACGAGTGGCTGGGTTCTATTGGGCGCTTCGCTGATCCTGGCGCTGTCGCTGGGCATCCGCCACGGCTTCGGCCTGTTCCTGGCGCCGATGAGCGCCGAGTTCGGCTGGGGCCGGGAGGTGTTCGCCTTCGCCATCGCCTTGCAGAACCTGATCTGGGGGCTGGCGCAGCCCTTCGCCGGAGCGCTGGCCGACCGCTACGGCGCGGCGCGGACGGTGGTCGTCGGTGGCGTGCTCTATGCCGCGGGACTGGCGCTGATGGCTCTGGCCGACTCGCTCTGGAGCCTGTCGCTGAGCGCGGGCCTGCTGATCGGCATCGGCCTGTCCGGCACTTCTTTCTCGGTGATCCTTGGCATGGTCGGCCGCGCCGTGCCGGCGGAAAAGCGCAGCCTGGCGATGGGCATCGCCGCGGCCGCCGGCTCCTTCGGCCAGTTCGCCATGCTGCCCGGCACCCTCGGGCTGATCGGCTGGCTCGGCTGGTCGTCGGCGCTGCTGGCGCTGGGGCTGCTGGTCGCGCTGATCGTGCCGCTGGTGGGCCTGCTCAGGGACAATCCGCAACCGCCGCAGGCCGACGAGCAGAGTCTGGGCGAGGCGCTGCGCGAGGCGGCGAGCCATATGGGATTCTGGCTGCTGGCGCTGGGCTTCTTCGTCTGCGGCTTCCAGGTGGTATTCATCGGCGTGCACCTGCCGGCCTATCTGGTCGACCAGCACCTGCCGGCCCAGGTTGGTACCACGGTGCTGGCGCTGGTTGGGCTGTTCAACGTGTTCGGCACCTACCTCGCCGGCTGGCTCGGCGGGCGTTATGCCAAACCGCCGCTGCTGAGTGCGCTCTACCTGCTGCGCGCCGCGGTGATCGTCGCCTTCGTCTATCTGCCGCTCAGCGAGTGGAGCGCCTATGCCTTCGGCATGGCCATGGGCCTGTTGTGGCTGTCCACGGTGCCTTTGACCAACGGCACGGTGGCGACCCTGTTCGGCGTGCGCAACCTGTCGATGCTCGGCGGCATCGTGTTCCTCTTCCACCAGCTCGGTGCCTTTCTCGGCGGCTGGCTGGGCGGCTGGCTCTACGACCGCACGGGTAGCTACGAGCTGGTCTGGCAGATTTCCATCGCCCTCAGCCTGATGGCCGCGCTGCTCAACTGGCCGGTGCGCGAGCAGCCGGTGGCACGTCTGCGGGCGGCCGGGGCGGCATGAGCGGCTGGCTGCTGCGGTTGGGCATTGCCGCCGTGCTCGGCCTGCTGCTGGCCTTCGCCTGGTGGGGCTGGCGGCAGGGCGGACTGGCTCTGTTGCAATTGGGGGGATCTGCTGACCGCCTTCACGTTCTCGAGACGGCCTTTGCCATCCCTGTGATGGTGCGCCGCTCGGCTTCTGTCGGCCTTTGCTAGGGTGCGGCTCCTTGTCACAGGAACGTGAGGAGTCGCCATGTCTTTCCGCCTGGTGCTGACCGGGGACGCATTGCCCGGGCATACGCCGCAGAGTATCCGCGAGGGGTTGCAGACCCGCCTGAAACTGCCCCCCGAGCAAGTCGAGGCGCTATTGCCGCCTGCCGTGCGAGTGGTCAAGAGCGGGCTCGAGCGCCGCGAGGCCGAACGCTGGCTGGCGGTGCTGCGCCAGGTCGGACTTGGGGCACGGCTGGAGGCCCTCGAAGCGGCGCCGGCGTTCCGCACGGCGGCGCGTCCGGCGGAGGCCGCGGCGGAACGGCCCGCTACCGTTGCCGATCCCCTGCAGGTCCTGCAGGCGCTGGCCCACACCGGCCTGAAGTGCCCGCCACCCAGCCGGGCCTATATCCGCCACCTGCTGCTGGTGACCCTCTGCTGCCTGCTGGTACCGGCGCTGTACGCGGCCCTGGTGGTCGGGCTGGGGGCGGGACTGGTCTGGTATCTCGGTCATGTCCACGAGTATCTCGGTGCGCTGGACAGCCTCTGGCTGCAGCTGTTCATCTACGGCGTGCCGACGTTGAGCGGCGGCATCCTGCTGCTGTTCCTGGCGCGTCCTCTGTTCCTCGGCGCGGAGGCCGAGGCCGAGCCGCTGGAGCTCGATCTGGCCGCCGAGCCGCGCCTCGCGGCGGTGATCCGCCAGCTCTGCCGGGCCATCGGTCTGAACCCGCCGGTGGCCGTGCTGCTCGGCAACGAGGTGAATGCCAGCGTGCATTTCGAGCAGGGCTGGAGCGGCTTCTTCAGTGGCCGCAAGGTGCTGACCATCGGCATGCCGCTGGTGGCGGGATTGAGCGTGCAGCAGTTCGTCGGCGTGCTGGCCCACGAGTTCGGCCACTTCGGCCAGCGTCTCGGCATGCGCTGCCATTTCCTGATCAACCGGGTCAACGCCTGGCTGGAAACCCAGGCCAACGCGCGCGATCCCTGGGACGACCGGCTGCAGGCCTGGCAGGCGCTGGATCTGTGGTGGGGCCTGCAGATGGCGATCCGTATCGCGCAGCAGGGGATCGCGCTGGCCCGCCGGCTGCTGCGTGCCGGTTTCTGGCTGAGCTTTCGTGTCTCGCGGGCCCTGTCGCGGCAGATGGAGTTCGATGCCGACCGCTACGAAACCCTGATCGCCGGTAGTGCCGCCTTCCGCGAGACCGCTCTGCGCCTGCGCGTTCTGGGCGAGGCGCTGGCCGAAGTGGAGCGGCAGAACGTCCAGGCCTGGCGCGAGCGCCGTCTGCTGCGCGACATCCCCGAGGCGACCGTGCTGCAGGCGGCGCACCTGGAGGGCGAAACCCTGCGCCAGTTGGAGCTGCGCCTGGCGGAGTCGGCCACCCGTTACTGGCACAGCCATCCCGCCGACCTCGAGCGCATCCGCCACAGCGCGGCGCTCAAGGCCGCTGGGCATCTGCACGACGCGCGTCCGGCGGCGCTGCTGTTCGCCGATTTTGCCGGGCTTTGTCGCTGCGTGACCCAGGCCTGGTACGCCGAGCGGGGGCTCGATTGCCGCGACGAACAGCTGCTCGACAGCCGGACGCTGCTGCAGCGCAATGTCCGCCGCGACCAGGCGTTCGAGCAACTGCACGAATGGACCGGGCGGCAGTGGCGGCCGCTGCCCTGGCTGGCGCTGCACCTGGCGCCGCAGGAGGCGCATCGCAAGCTGGACTGGCAGGGCGTGGTGGACGAGTTGCGGCGCCTGTCGCCGGAGATCGGCCGGGCCTGGGAGCAGGCCGAGACGGAAGAGGAGCGGCGCGTGGCCCTGGCCTGGTGTATCCGCCTGCACAAGGAGGGTATCGAGGCGCGGGTCAGCGAGCGGGAGGCCTTCGATGCGCAGCAGCACACGGCGCTGCACGCGCAGATCGCCGATGGGCATACGCCGGCCCACTGGCAGCTGCACCTGGCCGCCTCGCTGTACCGGCGGCGCCTGGAGTTCGGCCTGGTCGGCGCCGATGCCCGCTTGCGCGATGCGGCGCGCCTGCTGCTGCAATTGAGTCGCCTGTATGGCGACTACGCCAGCCTGAGGGAGGCCTGGGTGCTGGCCGGGCGCTTCCGGGCGCTGCGCGAGCAGTCGGCGGACGTGCAGACCGAACGGTTGGCCCGCGATGCCCTGCGCCGCTTCCGGGGCGAGGCGCTGGCCCTGCTGGCCAAGGCCGACGGCATTCCCCAGCGGCTGCTCGATGGCGAGACCCTGGGCGGCTACCTGCGCCTGCGCTGTCCGGTGCTGGGCGACCAGGGCAGCGATCCGCTGGAGTTCCTCGAGCAGGGCGCCCTCATCCTCGACAGCCTGGACTACGCCCATCGCCGGGTCCTAACCAAGGTCGCCAGCCATTGCGCCGGTGCCGAGGCGCGTCAGGGCATTCGCGGTATCCGTCTGCTGGCAGGAGTGGGGCGGCAGGCGGCCTGAGTCGCCGGCAACGCGCCGGGCGGGATTCACGATAGGCCAGTTATCGCTGGTCCGCCCGCTGTCAGCTCCTGAACCCCTTCCAGCCCAGCGTCACCCAGGCCAGCGCCGGATAGCAGGCGTAGTGCAGGCCGAACAGCATCAGCCCGACCGGACCGTGGGCGTACTCGTGTTCCATCATCGCCAGCAGGCCGAGATAGAGCACGCCGAGGCCCAGGCCATAGCGCAGGACGATGCCGCGACGCTCCTCGGGCCAGGGCGCGCGGCGGTTCCGCCAAGCGAAGACCAGGGCCAGGCCGGCGGCGACCAGACCGGCGATCAGCAAGGTGGCGAACAGGCCGCCGACCTTGACGAAGGTGCGCAGCAGCAGATTGAGCAGAATGCTCGCCAGGATGCCGCCGAGGGCGTAGTGGCCGAGCCGCGGGGAGGGGGTGGACATGCGAGGGGCTGCCTGCAGGGAGACGGGGTGGCGGCACCATAATCCAGCGACAGAGCCGGCGACAAGCGCTGGTCCTGGCCGTCGGCCGGTCCGACGGCCGCTGTGGCATGGGCTAGCCTGTTCGGGGATTCCCGGGAGGATGACGATGGAAAATACGCTGCGTATCGGATGGATTCCCGCCCTGATCATCGGCGTGGCCCTGGCCTTCGCCGGCTGGTCGGTGGGGCGGGGCGTGGAGCGCTTTCGCATGGGCGACCGTGCGGTGACGGTGAAGGGCCTGGCCGAACTGGACGTGAAGAGCGACTTCGCGATCTGGACGCTGGCCTTTCGCCGCGGCGGCGACGAATTCGGCGGCGTGCAGCGGCTGCTGAGCGAGGACCGCGAGCGGATCCTGGCCTTTCTCCGCGAGCAGGGTTTCGAGGCGGCGGAGATCGAGGTCCATCCGCTGCAGGTCCAGGATCTGCTGGCCCGCGAATGGTCGCCGCGGGATGTCGGCTTGCGCTTCAACGGCCAAGGGCGGGTGCTGGTGAAGTCGACGCGGGTCGATGCGCTGGCGCAGGCGGTCAACCGGGTCGATCCGCTGATTCAGGCGGGTATCCAGCTCGAGTCCGAGGAGCAGGGCCAGGCCGGCCTGCGCTACCAGTTGCGCGGCTTCAACGAGGTGAAGCCGAAACTGCTGGAGGATGCCACCCGCAATGCCCGAGCGCAGGCGGAGAAATTCGCCGCGGATGCCGGGGCGACCCTCGGCCGGCTGAAGAGCGCCAACCAGGGCGTGATCCGCGTGCTCGACAGCGGCGGTGGCGAAGAGGACAGCGGCCGCACCATCGGCAAGCGCCTGCGGGTGGTCAGCACTTTCGAGTACACGCTGGACTGACCGGCGGCAGACGCGGACTCACCGGCGCCTGCCGCACGGGCGCCTCAGTTTTCCGCCACTGCCTGGCCGGCCGGTGCAGCTTGCGCCGAGCCGTTCTGCAGCTTCCAGGCCTGGAAGAAGATCAGCAGGCCGAGGACCGCGGTGAGCGCGCCGACATAGCCGGTGACGGTCCAGCCGAGGCCGGCGCTGATCGCCAGGCCGCCGAGCCACGGGCCGAGGGCGTTGGCGATGTTGAAGGCGGCGTGGTTGGAGGCGGCGGCCAGGGTCTGCGCCTCGGCGGCCACGTCCATCAGGTGCGTCTGCAGCGGCGGTGCCAGCGCGACCATGGTGCCCACCGCGAAAACCGCCGGCAGGACGCTCCAGATCGAATGGACCGACAGCGGGAAGAGCAGCAGCACGGCAGTGCTCCATACCAGCACCAGGGCGACGGACTTGAATTTCAGCCGGTCGAACAGCCAGCCGCCCACCAGGTTGCCGACGATGGTGCCGAGGCCGAAGGCGGCCAGGGCGAAGGGAATCCAGGCCTCATGTACCCGGGTCACTTCCAGCAGGGTCGGCGCCAGGTAGCTGAACACGCAGAACATGCCGGCGAAACCGATCGCGCTGATGGCCAGCGACAGCCACACCTGGGGTTGGTTGAAGGCGCGGATCTCGCGCATCGGGTTGCTGGTTTCCTCATGGCGGCTCGCCGGCAGGTGGATGAACACCAGGGCCACGGTGAGCAGGGCGATGGCGCCGACCAGGGCGAAAGCGCTGCGCCAGCTCAGCCACTGGCCGAGCCAGGTGGCCAGCGGATTGCCGATCAGGATGGCGACGGTCAGGCCCAGCATCACCCGGCTGACCGCATTGGCGCGCTTGTCCGGCGCGACCATGGAGGCGGCCACCAGCGAGGCGACGCCGAAGTAGGCGCCGTGGGGCAGGCCGGCGATGAAACGATTAAGCATCAGGGCGTGATAATCCGTCGCCAGGGCGCTGGCGAAGTTGCCGGCGGCGAAGAACAGCATCAGCAGCATCAGCAGGATGCGCCGCGGCAGGCGGGCGCCGAGGATGGCCAGCAGCGGTGCGCCGACCACCACGCCGAGGGCGTAGGCACTGATCACGTGCCCGACCTGGGGTTCGCTGACGTTCAGGTCCTGGGCCACGTTCGGCATCAGGCCCATGATGGCGAATTCGCCGGTGCCGATGCCGAAACCGCCCATCGCCAGGGCCAGTTCGATCAATAAGACAGCGCGAGCGGAAAGCGGCGGCGTGCCCGCTGGAGCGTGCTCGGTCATGGTGAACCTCGAATAGGTAATAAGTAGGATCGCAAGGCAAGGGAGGGGAAAAGCGTCCCCATTATTCCCCTATCGACGGCCCGAGAAAACCGTGTAGCCGCTCAAGGATGCGCTTTCAGAGGAATGGGCGGTTTCGCGGAGTGCCAGTTTCCAGGCCGAATCACATCTTCCGCGCCGCATCCCGGTAGGTCTTCGGCAGCTCCCCGGTCCACTGCTTGAACGCCCGGGTGAACGCGGACGGCTCGGAGAAGCCCAGCTGCCGGGCGACCTGGCTGATCGGCAGGGAGGGCTGGGTCAGGTAGTGGATGGCCATGTCGCGGCGCATGCCGTCCTTGATGCCCTGGAAGCTGCTGCCCTCGGCGCTGAGCCGGCGGCGCAGGGTGCGCTCGGTCAGGAGCAGGGCGGCGGCGGTGCTCTGGATGGTCGCGCCGGCCAGGTCGCCGGATCTTTCCAGGTGATCGCGCACCCGCCGGGTGTATACGGGGTAATAGGCCGGCCGGGTGAACCAGTCGATCGGCGCCCGCCGCAGGTGGTTGGCCAGAGCCTCGGGGGTCTGCACCACCGGGGCTTCGAGCATCCGCGCCTCGAACACCAGGCAGGTGGTCGGCTGCTCGAACCTCGCCGGGCAGGGGAACATCAGCCGGTATTCGGCCAGGTGTTCGGGCGCCGCATGGTCGAAGGCGACGTACTTCAGCGGAATCCGCTGGCCGATCAGCCAGCTGGGAAAGCGGTGCCAGAGCAGCAGCAGGAACTCCCGCAGCAGGTAGTCCGGGTCCTGGGAAGGATCGGCCAGCGCCATCGAGAAGATGGCCTCGTCGCCCTCGACCCGCAGGTCCAGACGCAACGAGTCGTTCACCAGGTTGTAGAAGTGGCCGAGCTTGTAATAGACCGAGTGCAGGCTGCGCGAACGGACCACCTGCTTGGCCATCAGCGCGAAGATGCCCTGCCGGCAGCGCTGCGCGCCCATGCCGAGGAACTCGTCGTCGCCCAGGCGCCAGACCCCGCGCATCAGCCGGCTGAACTGGTCGGGGGTGATGCGCAGGTGGGGGTTGTCGAGCAGCCGGCGGCTGATGCCGGCCTCGGCGAGCAGCACGTCCTCGTCGAGGCCGCGCCGGCGCGCGGCATTCATCAGCACCCGCGGGAAATGCATGGAGATGGAGTAGCGCTCGATGCTCATGGCCTGTCCTGAAGAGGCGTATCCCTGCGCCGGAAGTCTATCGGAACGGCCGGATCGGTGCTGTCCGTTAATGTCAATTTTGAGGCTGGTTTCGTTATTGCCGGCGCCCTGCCCGTGGATGGAAGCTAACGGTCATTCGCGGACTCCCGTCCGATTCGCCCGGAAGGCGGTCCGCTCTCGGCACTCTCCAAGGAAAACCATCCATGCGCGCACAAGTACAAGAAGTGGTCATCGTCAGCGGGGTACGCACGGCCATCGGCGATTTCGGCGGCAGCCTGAAGAGCCACCGTCCCAGCGAACTGGCCGGCCTGATGGTCGCTGAGGCGGTGCGCCGGGCGGGGATCGAGGCGGCCAGCGTCGGCCACTGCGTGTTCGGCAACGTCATCCATACCGAGCCGCTGGACATGTACCTGAGCCGGGTGGCGGCGCTGCGCGGCGGCCTGTCCGAGCAGACTCCGGCGCTGACCGTCAACCGCCTGTGTGGCAGCGGCCTGCAGGCGGTGATCGGCGCGGCCCAGCAGATCCAGCTCGGCCTCTGTGATACTGCAGTGGCCGGCGGCGCCGAATCGATGAGCCTCGCGCCCTACCACCTGCCCGCGGCACGCTTCGGCCAGCGGATGGGCGACGGGGTGACCGTCGATCCCATGGTCGGCGCCCTGACCTGCCCGATCAACCGCTATCACATGGGCGTGACCGCGGAAAACGTCGCCGAGAAGTACGGCATCACCCGCGCGCAGCAGGATGCGCTGGCCGTCGAGAGCCACAACCGCGCCCAGCGCGCCGTCGAGCAGGGCCGGTTCCGGGAGCAGATCCTGCCCCTCGAGCTGAAGAGCCGCAAAGGCACGACCCTGTTCGACACCGACGAGCACATCCGTCACGACTGCACCCTCGGCGACCTCGAGGGGCTGAAGCCGGTCTTCAAGAAGGAGGGCGGCACGGTCACCGCCGGCAACGCTTCCGGACTCAACGACGGCGCCGCCGCCCTGGTGCTGATGGCGCGCAGCAAGGCCGAAGCCGAGGGCCGTCAGGTTCTGGCCCGATTGGTCGATTACGCGGTGGTCGGCGTCGACCCCAGCCTCATGGGCATCGGCCCGGTCCCAGCCATCCGCCAGTTGCTCGAGCGCAACGGCCTGGGCGTCGGCGACATCGACGTCTACGAAGTCAACGAGGCCTTCGCCGCCCAGGCGCTGGCCGTCGCCCAGCAGCTGGAACTGCCGGGCGAGCGCCTCAACCCCAACGGCAGCGGCATCTCCCTGGGCCATCCGATCGGCGCCACCGGCGCCATCGTCACGGTGAAGGCGCTCTACGAGCTGGCCCGCCTCCAGGGCCGTTACGCCATCGTCAGCCTGTGCATCGGTGGCGGCCAGGGCATCGCGGTGCTGCTGCAGCGCGACTGACCGGCCGGGCGCGGTCCGGCGTGGCCGCGCCCACTTTCCGACTTTTTCGACCCGACTGTTGCTCCGCGGTGACGGTCCGGATGCGTGCGGCCTGCGTGGCCGATCGAGAACAACAAGGAGTTCACGGCATGTACAACGGCAAGGCGATGCGCCTCACGGCACTGGAGGCGGGACTGGTCGAGCTGACCCTCGACCTGCAGGGCTCCTCGGTCAACAAGCTGGACGGCCTGACCCTGGGTGAGCTGGCCGAGGTCGTCCGGCTGCTCGAGCGCCACGGTCACGAGATCAAGGGCCTGTTGATCGCTAGCGCCAAGCCGGCGTTCGTGGTCGGCGCCGACATCACCGAATTCACCGCGGCCTTTGCCCGCAGCGAGGGTGAGGTGGTGGAGTGGATCCGCCAGGGACAGCGGCTGTTCGGCGCTCTGGAGGCGCTGCCGTTCCCGACCGTGGCCGCGGTGAACGGCCTGGCGCTGGGCGGCGGCTGCGAGCTGGCGCTGGCCGCCGACTTCCGGGTCTTGGCCGCGGATGCCCGGATCGGCCTGCCGGAAGTGACCCTGGGCCTCTGCCCGGGCTGGGGCGGCACCGTGCGCCTGAGCCGGCTGATCGGCGCCGAGGCGGCGCTCGACTGGATGCTCGCCGGCAAGCCGCAGGCCGCGGCCCGGGCGCTGGAGCTGGGCGCCGTCGACCGGGTGGTCGCCGCCGGGGAACTGCGCGATGCCGCGCTGAACCTGCTGCATCTGGCGGCGAGCGGCGAGCTGTCGCTCAGCGCCCACCGCGTCCGCAAGCAGCAGCCCCTGGCCGACACCGCCGAGACGCGCGAGCGGCTGGCCGCTCTCCAGCAGCAGTTGGGCGGCAAGCTCGATCGTCACTATCCGGCGCCGGCGGCGATCCTCACTTCGCTCGTCCGGCACGCCACGCTGCCGCTGGACGAGGCGCTGGAGATCGAGGCGTGCACTTTCGCGGTCCTGGCCAAGTCCGATGTCGCCCGCGCCCTGATCGGCCTGTTCCTCGGCGACCAGTTGGTCAAGAAGAAAGCCAAGGCCTGGAGCGGCAAGGCCGCGCCGGTGCGCCGCAGCGCCGTGCTCGGCGCCGGTATCATGGGCGGCGGGGTGGCCTTCCAGTCGGCGTCCTCGGGGGTTCCCATCGTCATGAAGGACATCCGCGGCGAGGCGCTCGAGCTGGGCCTGAAGACCGCCGGCCAGCTGCTCGACCGGCAGATCGACAAGGGCCGGCTGGATGCGGCCGGCAAGCAGCGGGTGCTGGAGAACATCCAGCCGGCGCTGGACTACGAGGACTTCGCCGGGGTCGACCTGGTGGTCGAGGCGGTGGTCGAGAATCCCAGGATCAAGGCCGCCGTGCTGGCCGAGGTGGAAGACCGGGTGTCGATGGACACGGTGCTGACCTCCAATACCTCGACCATCTCCATCGACCTGCTGGCGCAGAGCCTCAAGCGGCCGGAAGCCTTCTGCGGCATGCACTTCTTCAACCCGGTGCAGCTGATGCAGCTGGTCGAGGTGATCCGCGGCAGCCGCAGCTCCGAGGCGACCATCGCCCGCACCGTGGCCTACGCCAGCGCCATGGGCAAGACCCCCATCGTAGTCGGCGACTGCCCGGGCTTTCTGGTCAACCGCGTGCTCTTCCCCTATTTCAACGGCTTCAACCGCCTGCTCAAGGACGGCGTCGATTTCGAGCGGATCGACCGGGTCATGGAGGCCTTCGGCTGGCCGATGGGACCGGCCTACCTGGCCGACGTGATCGGCATCGACACCATGGTCCATGCCGACCAGGTGCTGCAGGAAGGTTTCCCCGAGCGCATGGGCCACGACGGCGAGCCGATCATGGAGGCGCTGCTGGCCAGCGGCGCGCTCGGTCAGAAGAACGGCAGGGGCTTCTACGAGTACACCCAGGATGCTTCCGGACGGCGCAGCCGGCAGCCCGCGGCGGCCGCCCGCGCGCTGATTGCCGAGCGGGTGCTCGAGCGGGTCGAGGTCTCCGACGAGGAGATCGTCGACCGGCTGATGATCCCGCTGTGCCTGGAGGCGGTGCGCTGCCTGGAGGACGGCATCGTCGAGACGCCCGAGGAAATCGATATGGGGCTGCTGCTCGGCATCGGCTTCCCGCGCTTTCGCGGCGGCGCCCTGCGCTACATCGACACCCAGGGCCTGGCGGTCTTCGCCCGCAAGGCCGAGGCCCATGCCCGCCATGGCGGACTCTACTGCCTGACCGAGGATTTCCGCGCCCGTCTCGCGGCGGGGCGGAGCTACTTCTGAGCCTGTGTGCCGAAGGCGGCGCTCACCGAACAACAAGAGGAAAGAATCAATGAGTGACTATGTCCATCCCTACCGCGACACGGAATTCGTCCTGGGCGAGCTGGTCGAGCTGGAGCGCTTCTGCGCCGAGGCCGGGCTGAGCGACGTCAACGGCGAGCTGGTTTCCGCCATCCTGGCCGAGGCCGGCCGGCTCGGTTCCGAGGTGCTGGCACCGCTGAATGCCGTCGGCGATACCCAGGGCGCACGCCTGGGCGAGCGGGGCGTCGAGGAGACCCCCGGCTTCGCCGGCGCCTACGGCCAGTTCGTGGAGAGCGGCTGGCCGTCGCTGACCGCCGACGAGGCCTGGGGCGGGCAGAACCTGCCGAACGTGGTGGGCACCGCCGTCAACGAGATCTGGCACTCGGCGAACATGGCCTTCGCCCTCTGCCCGATGCTCACCCAGGGCGCCATCGAGGCCCTCGCCCACCATGCCTCGGCCGAGCTGCAGGCGGCCTACCTGCCGAAGCTGGTCAGCGGCGAGTGGACCGGCACCATGAACCTCACCGAGCCGGACGCCGGCTCAGACCTGGCGGCGATCAAGGCCAGGGCCGTGCCCAACGGCGACCACTACCTGATCAGCGGGCAGAAGATCTTCATCACCTGGGGCGACCACCAGATGACCGACAACGTCGTCCATCTGGTGCTGGCGCGGCTGCCGGACGCCCCCGCCGGGGTCAAGGGCATCTCCCTGTTCGTCGTGCCCAAGTTCCTGCTCGACGCGCAGGGCCGGCCGGGCGCGCGCAACGACGCCCAGTGCGTCTCCCTGGAGCACAAGCTGGGCATCCACGGCAGCCCGACCTGCGTGATGAGCTTCGGCGAGAAGGAGGGTGCGGTCGGCTACCTGGTCGGCGAGCCGCACAAGGGCCTGGCCTGCATGTTCACCATGATGAACCATGCCCGCCAGAGCGTCGGTCTGCAGGGCCTGTCGATTTCCGAGCGCGCCTACCAGCAGGCCCGCCAGTACGCCAAAGAACGTCTGCAGGGCACCCGCAAGGACGGCAGCCGCTTCCCGATCATCGAGTTCCCCGATGTGCGCCGCATGCTGCTGCAGATGAAGGCCTCCATCGAGGCGATGCGCGCCCTGGCGCTGGTCGCCGCCGCCGAGGTCGACCGCACCGCCCATGCGCCGGACCCGGCCGCTGCCGCACGTCACCAGGGTCGCGTGGACCTACTGACGCCGATCGTCAAGGGCTGGCTGACCGAGCTGGCCCAGGAGGTGACCTCCCTCGGCGTGCAGATCCACGGCGGCATGGGCTTCATTGAGGAGACCGGCGCCGCCCGCCACTACCGCGATGCGCGCATCCTGACCATCTACGAGGGCACCACCGGCATCCAGGCGCTCGACCTGGTGGGGCGCAAGACCCTGCTGAACAAGGGCGAACTGCTCGGCAGCCTGCTCGACGAGATCGGCGAAACTGTCGCCCGGCTGGAGAGTGCCGGCCCCTTCGCCGCCCAGGCCCGGGCGCTCGGCGAGGCGCTGGCTGCTGGCCGCGAGGCGCGCCGCCTGCTGTTGGACGGCGCAGAGGCCGATGCGGCCCTGGCCGGCAGCGTCAGCGTGAACTTCCTGATGCTGTTCGGCTACCTGTGCGGCGGCTGGCTGATGGCCCGTTCGGCGCTGCGCGCCCAGGCGTTGCTGGAGGCCGGCGGCGACCGCGCCTTCCTTGAGGCCAAGCTGGTCACCGCGCGCTTCTACGCCGAGCAGCTGCTGCCGCGCACCCAGGCCCTGCTGGCGGCGATCCGTGCCGGCAGCGCCAGCATCATGGCGCTGAGCGACGAGCAGTTCTGATTCCGCGCCACGGGAGCGGTGTTCCGTCCGGGCGCCGCTGAACGCGACAACAAGACAGAGGGCGGCCGAAGGCCGCCCCAGCGGGGACTTGCGCAATGAAAATACTGGTAACCGTCAAGCGGGTGATCGACTACAACGTCAAGGTGCGGGTGAAGGCCGACCAGAGCGACGTCGATCTGGCCAACGTCAAGATGGCCATGAACCCCTTCTGCGAGATCGCCGTGGAAGCGGCCGTGCGCCTCAAGGAGGCCGGCCTCGCCAGCGAGATCGTCGCCGTCTCGGTAGGCCCCACCGCCTGCCAGGAGCAGATCCGCACCGCCCTGGCCCTGGGGGCCGACCGCGGCATCCAGGTCGACACCGCCGAGCTACCCGAATCCCTGGTGGTGGCCAAGCTACTCGCCGCGGTGGTCGCGGCGGAGCAGCCCGACCTGGTGATCCTCGGCAAGCAGTCCATCGATGCCGACAACAACCAGACCGGGCAGATGCTCGCCGCCCTGCTGGACTGGCCGCAGGCCACCTTCGCCTCGGCGCTCGCCCTGCAGGAGGGCCGCCTCGAGGTCACCCGCGAGATCGACGGTGGCCTGCAGACCCTGTCGCTGGCCCTGCCGGCCATCGTCACCACCGACCTGCGCCTCAACGAGCCGCGCTACGCCTCCTTGCCGAACATCATGAAGGCCAAGAAGAAACCCCTGGAGGTCAAGACCCCCGCCGAACTCGGCGTGGCGCTCAAGGCCCACACCCGCCTGCTCAAGGTCGAGGCGCCGGCCGAGCGCCAGGGCGGCATCAAGGTCGGCAGCGTGAGCGAGCTGGTGGAAAAACTGAAGACCGAAGCGAAGGTGATCTGATGGCCATTCTTGTCATTGCCGAACACGACAACCGCACCCTCAAGGGCGCCACCCTGAACACCCTGGGCGCCGCGGCGCTGCTGGGCGAGGAGCTGCATCTGCTGGTCGCCGGCTTCTCCTGCGCGGCCGTCGTCGCCCAGGCCGCCGCCATTCCCGGGGTGAGCAAGGTGCTGGTCGCCGATGCCGCCGCCTACGAGCACCAGCTGGCGGAAAACCTCTCCCGGCTGGTCGCCGCGCTGGGCAAGACCTATTCGCATCTGCTCGCGCCGGCCGGCTCGGCCGGCAAGAACCTGATGCCGCGGGTCGCCGCGCTGCTCGATGTGGCCCAGCTCTCCGACATCGTCGGCGTCGTTTCGCCGAACACCTTCCTCCGGCCGATCTACGCCGGCAACGCCATCGCCACCGTGCAGTCGCTCGACCCGGTGGTGGTCGCCACGGTACGCGCCAGCGCCTTCGACCCGCTGCCGGCCGAGGGCGGCAGCGCCGTCGTCGAGCGCCTCGATGCCGTGCATGAGGCCGGCACCTCGCGCTTCGTCGGCGAGGAGCTGGCCAAGTCCGACCGCCCGGAACTGGGCAGCGCGCGCATCGTGGTATCGGGCGGCCGCGGGCTGGGCAGCGGCGAGAACTTCGCCCTGCTGGAGACGCTCGCCGACAAGCTGGGCGCCGCGGTCGGCGCCTCGCGGGCGGCGGTGGACGCCGGCTTCGTCGCCAACGACATGCAGGTCGGGCAGACCGGCAAGATCGTCGCGCCGGAGCTGTACATCGCCGTGGGCATCTCCGGCGCCATCCAGCATCTGGCTGGGATGAAGGATTCCAAGGTGATCGTGGCGATCAACAAGGATGCCGAGGCGCCGATCTTCCAGGTGGCCGACTACGGCCTGGTGGCGGACCTGTTCGAGGCGGTACCCGAGCTGGAACGGGCGCTTTGAGACGATTTCCGTAGGGTGGGAAACGGCCGCAGGCCTTTCCCACCAACAGCCTGGCCAAGGTGGGAAATCGCTGCGCGCGTTTCCCACGGGGTGGCCATCCACCCTACGACAACAACAAGCCTTTTGGCCTTTGATGTGGAGGAACGCGCCATGCGCGAAGCCATGGAATTCGACGTGGTCATCGTCGGCGCCGGCCCGGCGGGCCTGTCCGCCGCCTGCCGGCTGATGCAGCTGGCCGCCGAGCGGGAACGGCCGCTGGAGGTCTGCGTGGTGGAGAAGGGCTCCGAGGTCGGGGCGCACATCCTCTCCGGCGCGGTGTTCGAGTCGCGCGCCCTGGACGAGCTGTTCCCCGACTGGCAGGCCCTTGGCGCCCCGCTCAACACCCCGGTGACCGGCGACGAGGTCTACCTGCTGAAGGACGCCGAGCGAGCCGTGAAGCTGCCCGACGCGCTGCTGCCGAAAAGCCTGCACAACGCCGGCAACCACATCGTCAGCCTCGGCAACCTGGTGCGCTGGCTGGGCGAGCAGGCCGAGGCCCTCGGCGTGCAGGTGTTCCCCGGCTTCGCCGCCGCGGAAGTGCTCTACGACGAGAACGGCCGGGTCAGGGGCGTGGCCACCGGCGACATGGGCGTGGCCGCCGACGGCTCGCCCAAGGACGGCTTCATGCCGGGCATGGAACTGCACGCCCGCTACACCCTGTTCGCCGAAGGCTGCCGGGGACACCTGGGCAAGCAACTGAGCGAGCGCTTCGACCTGGCCCGTGACGCCGACCCGCAGCACTATGGCCTCGGCATCAAGGAACTGTGGGACATCGACCCGGCCCGCCACCGGCCCGGGTTGGTGATCCACGGCGCTGGCTGGCCGCTGGACAAGGACAGCGGCGGCGGCTTCTTCCTCTACCACGCGGAGAACCAGCAGGTCGTGGTCGGCCTGATCGTCGACCTGAACTACGCCAACCCCTGGCTCAGCCCCTTCGACGAGTTCCAGCGGCTCAAGCACCACCCCGTGCTGAAGCAGTACCTGGAGGGCGGCAAGCGGGTGTCCTACGGCGCGCGGGCCATCGCCAAGGGCGGCTTCAACGCCCTGCCGGAGATGGCCTTCCCCGGCGGCCTGCTGCTCGGTTGCGACGCCGGCACCCTGAACGTTTCCAAGATCAAGGGCAGCCACACGGCGATGAAGTCGGGGCTGCTGGCGGCGGAGACGGTGTTCGCCGCACTGGCCGAGGAACTGCCCGACAGCGCCTGGGCGCCGCGCTGGAAGGCGGCCTTCGAGGCGTCCTGGCTGCACGAGGAGCTGCAGCGCTCGCGCAACTTCGGCCCGGCACTGCACCGGCTCGGGCCGCTGGCCGGCGGCGCCTTCAACTTCGTCGAGCAGAATGTCTTCGCCGGCCGGCTGCCGATCACCCTGCACGACCGCGAGGCCGACCACGCCCGCCTGCGTCCGGCAGCGGACTGCGCGCCCATCGTCTATCCGAGGCCGGACGGCGTGCTGAGCTTCGACAAGCCCGCCTCGGTGTTCCTCTCCAACACCAACCATGCCGAGAACCAGCCCTGCCATCTGGTCCTCAAGGACCGGGCGCTGCCGCTGCGCGAGAACCTGCCGCGCTACGCCGAGCCGGCGCAGCGCTACTGCCCGGCCGGGGTGTACGAGGTGCTGGAGGCGGAGCAGGGCGAGCCGCGCCTGCAGATCAATGCGCAGAACTGCCTGCACTGCAAGACCTGCGACATCAAGGACCCGTCGCAGAACATCGTCTGGGTGGCGCCCGAGGGCGGCGGCGGACCCAATTACCCGAACATGTAGGGCGCATCGGCGCCGCGCATGGCCGTTTTCGCAAGACCTCGATGCTTCCCGGCAGGCCTGCCGGGAGGCCGAGGCCCTCTCTTCGAATAATTACAATCCTCCGAGGTTTCCCATGTATTCCGAGCGTATTCGCCTGGCTTCCCTGCATGACCGAGTCCTGAGCGCGGCCGAAGCGGCGGCATTGATCGAGGACGGCATGACCGTCGGCATCAGCGGTTTCGGCTGTGCCGGCGACGCCAAGGCCGTGCCCTTCGCCCTGGCCGAGCGCGCCCAGCGCGAGCCGGTGCGCATCAGCCTGGTCACCGGCGCCAGCATCGGCAACGGCCTCGACCGGGTGCTGGCCGAGTCCGGTGCGCTGGTCCGGCGCATGCCGTTCCAGGCCGACGCGGCCCTGCGCAAGGCGATCAACGACGGCAAGGTGATGTTCGTCGACCAGCACCTGTCCGAGACCGTCGAGCAGATGCGCAGCCATCAGCTCAAGCGGCCGGACGTCGCGATCATCGAGGCGGTCGCCATTACCGAGCAGGGCCACATCGTGCCGACCGCCTCGGTGGGCAACTCGGCCAGCCTGGCGCTGTTCGCCGACCGGGTGATCGTCGAGATCAGCCTGCGCTACGGCGCCAACCTGGAAGGCCTGCACGACATCTACATCCCCGCCGACCGGCCGGGGCGCCAGCCGATTCCCTTGGTCAGCCCGGACCAGCGCATCGGCGTCACGGCCATTCCGGTCGACCCGGCGCGGATCGCCGCCATCGTCGTCAGCGACTACAGCGACTCGCCGTCCGCCGTGCAGCCGGCGGACGCGGAGACCCAGGCGATCGCCGACCACCTGATCGACTTCTTCGCCCGGGAAGTGGAGGAGGGGCGCCTGCCGCGCAACCTGGGCCCGCTGCAGGTCGGCGTCGGCTCCATCGCCAATGCGGTGATGGCCGGCCTGATCGACGCGCCCTTCGAGAACCTCTGCATGTACTCCGAGGTGCTGCAGGACTCGACCTTCGAACTGTTCGACGCCGGCAAGCTGGACTTCGCCTCCGGTAGCGCCATCGTGCTCTCGGCGGCCCGCGGTGCCCAGGTGTTCGGCGACTTCGAGCGCTACAAGGAGCGTCTGGTGCTGCGCCCGCAGGAGATCTCCAACCACCCCGAGGTATCGCGCCGGCTCGGCATCATCGGCATCAACACCGCCCTGGAGTTCGATATCTACGGCAACGTCAACTCCACCCACGTCGGCGGCACGCGGATGATGAACGGCATCGGCGGCTCCGGCGACTTCGCCCGCAGCGCCCACACCTCGATCTTCGTCACCAAGTCGATCGCCAAGGACGGGGCCATCTCCAGCGTGGTGCCGATGGTCGGCCACGTCGACCACACCGAGCACGACGTCGACATCCTGGTCACCGAGCAGGGCCTGGCCGACCTGCGCGGCCTGGCGCCGCGCGAGCGGGCGCGGGCGATCATCGACAACTGCGTGCACCCCGAGTACCGCGCGGCGCTGGAGGACTACTTCGCGCGCGCCTGCGCCAAGGGTGGGCAGACCCCGCACCTCTTGGGCGAGGCGCTGTCCTGGCACCTCAACCTGGAAGAGCGTGGCCACATGCTGGCAGCTCGCTGAGCGACGCCCTTTACGCTCCACCGATCCGACCGCGGCCCGTGGATCCCTCCAGGCTGCGGTCGGCGTCGGTGTCTTGGCCGGATCGGGAGTTTTCCCGGTCCGGCTTTTTTCATTGCCGTCGTCCATTGCGCAGGCTCGCCGTGCAAGAGGCGTGACAGCATCGACGTCTGCCGCAACATGGCGCCGGGCGGACAGGCGGGCAGGCGCGTTCCTGACTGGCCGGTGAGGCTTTCATGCTTTGGTCTAGTGGGGAGGGCTGGTGAAACTTTGTATAAGCCCCAGCGACGGTAAGTAATATCCCCGTAATTCCTCTTTCTAATAACTACAATCTTCGAGGTTTCCTCCCATGTATTCCGAGCGTATCCGCTTGGCTTCCCTGCATGACAAGATCGTGAGCGCAGCCGAAGCCGCTTCCCTGATTCAGAATGGCATGACTGTCGGCATGAGCGGTTTCGCCTGCGCCGGCGACGCCAAGGCCGTGCCCTTCGCCCTGGTCGAGCGCGCCGGCCGCGAGCCGTTCAGCATCAGCCTGGTCACCGGCGCCAGCATCGGCAACGGCCTCGACCGGCTGATGGCCGAGTCCGGCGTAGTGGCCCGGCGCATGCCGTTCCAGGCCGACGCGGCCCTGCGCAAGGCGATCAACGACGGCAAGGTGATGTTCATCGACCAGCACCTCTCCGAGACCGTCGAGCAGATGCGCAGCCATCAGCTCAAGCGGCCGGACGTCACCGTGGTCGAGGCGGTGGCGATCACCGAGGAAGGGCATATCGTGCCGACCGCTTCGGTGGGCAATTCGGCCAGCCTGGCGCTGTTCGCCGACCGGGTGATCGTCGAGATCAGCCTGCGCTACGGCGCCAATCTGGAAGGCCTGCACGACATCTACATCCCCGCCGACCGCCCGGCGCGCGCGCCGATTCCGCTGACGCGTTCGGACGAGCGCATCGGCTGCACGGCGATCCCGGTCGATCCGGACCGCATCGCCGCCATCGTCATCAGCGACTACAGCGATTCGCCGTCCAACGTACTGCCGCCGGACTGCGAGACCCAGGCGATCGCCGACCACCTGATCGGCTTCTTCGTCAACGAGGTAGAGCAGGGGCGCCTGCCGTGCAACCTGGGTCCGCTGCAGGTCGGTGTCGGCTCCATCGCCAACGCGGTGATGGCCGGCCTGGTCGACGCGCCCTTCGAGCACCTCAGCATGTACTCCGAGGTGCTGCAGGACTCCACCTTCGAACTGTTCGACGCCGGCAAGCTGGATTTCGCCTCGGGCAGCTCGATCGTCCTCTCGGCGGCCCGCGGCGCCCAGGTGTTCGGCGATTTCGAGCGCTACAAGGAGCGCCTGGTGCTGCGCCCGCAGGAGATCTCCAACCATCCGGAAGTGGCCCGCCGGCTCGGCATCATCGGCATCAACACCGCCCTGGAGTTCGACATCTACGGCAACGTCAACTCCACCCATGTGAGCGGCACGCGGATGATGAACGGCATCGGCGGTTCCGGCGACTTCGCCCGCAACGCCCAGCTGGCGATCTTCGTCACCAAGTCCATCGCCAAGGACGGGGCCATCTCCAGCGTGGTGCCGATGGTCAGCCACGTCGACCATACCGAGCACGACGTCGACATCCTGGTCACCGAGCAGGGCCTGGCCGACCTGCGCGGCCTGGCGCCGCGCGAGCGGGCGCGGGCGATCATCGACAACTGCGTGCACCCCGAGTACCGCGCGGCGCTGGAGGACTACTTCGTGCGCGCCTGCGAGCGCGGCGGGCAGACTCCGCACGTGCTGGAGGAAGCCCTGTCCTGGCACATCAACCAGGAGCGGCGCGGCCACATGCTGGCGGCCGGCTGAGGGGCGGGGCTGGAGGCCGTCGTGGCCTCCAGCCCGGATCGCCGGGCGATCTGTGCTACCGTTGCGCGCTTTCGAACCGTCGAACGCGAGGCGTCATGGACAACCGGGCCGGCGAGATGCAGATATTCGTCCGCGTGGTGGAGACCGGCAGCTTTTCCGAGGCCGCCCGCCAGTTGCTGGCCAGCCCTTCGACCATCAGCAAGCTGGTCCTGCGCATCGAGCAGCGCCTCGGCGTGCGCCTGTTCGAGCGCTCCACCCGCCGGCTGGCGCTGACCGACGAGGGACGCCTCTACTACGAGCGCAGCCAGGCGCTGCTCGCCGAACTGGACGACATCGAGCAGGCGCTCGCCGGGGGCGCGCGCCATGCCCGCGGCACCGTGCGGGTCAACGCCTCGGTGGGCTTCGGCACCTGGGCCATCGAGCCGCTGCTGCCGGCCTTTTGGGAAGCCCACCCGGACATCCTGGTGGACCTGTCGCTGTCCGACGATCTCGTCGATCTCTACCTGGAACGCACCGATATCGCCTTTCGCATCGGCGTGCTGGGCGATTCGACCCTGCGCGCCCGCAAGATCGGTGTCGCCCGGCGCCGGATGGTCGCCGCCCCGGCCTATCTGGAGCGGCATGGCGTGCCCGAGCGCATCGAGGATCTCGACCGGCACAACTGCCTGGGTTTCAACTTTCGCCGCGCCCGCCCGGTCTGGCCGCTGCGCCAGGGCGGGCGTATCGTCGACCGCATGGTGCGCGGCAATCTGCTGGCCAACAACGGCGAAACGGTGCGCCGCCTGGCCATCGCCGGGGCCGGCATCGCCCGCTTGGCCGACTTCCACGTCGACCGCGATATCGCCGCCGGCCGGCTGGTCGAGGTGCTCGCCGAGAGCGGCCACGACTGCGAGGAGGTCCATGCGCTCTATCCGGGCGGGCGGCATGTGCCCCAACGGGTGCGGGCGTTCCTCGATTTCATGGTCCCGCGCCTGCAGGCGTTCATGAAGCGCCCGTAACGGGTGGGTCAGCGCCCCTCGACCAGCGCCTTCAGCCGCTCCAGCCCGGCGTGATAGAAGCCCTCGAAGTCCGCGGCGATCGCCACTGCGTCGACACCGTGGCTGCGGAAGCGGCTGGACCAGACCGCCTGTACACCGCCAGTGCCGTCGTCGCGCACCGCCACCTGCCCGACGTACTCGGACACCGGGAAGGGGCTTTCGAGCAGTGCGTAGCTGTACTGGCGCTCGCTGTCGCTGAACTCCAGCAGGCGCTCGACGATGACCTCGCCGTCGACCGTCTCCAGGCGACGCACGCGACCGCCGTCCTCGAGCCGGCTGCTGGCGATCGCTCCTACCCAGCGCGGCAGGAAGTCGAAGCCGCCGAGGATCGACCAGACTTCTTCGGCCGGGCGGGCGATGCTTACGGAGACGCTTATTTCGATCATGTCTTTCGGTTCCTTTTACGTGGACGAGGATCATGCAGCGCTGGGCGGCATCCCTGCAGCCTGGCGGCGGTACGAATGGCCTGGCGTGCCGGTGCGTTGATCATAGCGGGCGGTACGGGCCGCCGACAGCCGAACATGGAACGGCCGTATCTTCTGGGGCCTGTCGGGAAGGTTCGTGGCCGAACCCCGGCGCGCTCGGCGGCCAGCCGGCCAGCCAGCCGCTGGCTATGCTGGGAGTCAGGCGTGACTGCCACGCCGACGGCGCCGGGATGGGCGCTGGATGGCCTGGCCGCGTCGCCGGAGCCTTCACTCAACGGAGCGGGAAGAGCCGATGACTTCGCTCGAAACCATGGTGCTTCTGATCGCAGCCGGCTTCCTGCTGCTCGGTGTCGGCTTCGCCAACCGCGCCGAGGGCTGGGGCGTCGCGCTGATCGCCCTCGGCTGGCTGTGCATGCTGTCGACCGTGGCCTACAAGATGTACGTCACCTTCGGCTGAGCGGATTCAATCGGCGTCGCGGATGCTCAGGATGACGGTTTCGCTGACCCGCATCCGCCTGCCGTAGCGCTCGAATTCGTAGAAGCCGGCTGCCTCGTCGTATGCCGGCGTATCCGTGGTCTTGAGCTGGCGCCCGTCCTTGAGGGTGACGATGGCCGGGCCGGAGCAGCCGACCAGCCCGATGGCGGACAACAGCAGGGCGGCGCCGAGGACGTTGCGTGTTTTCATGACGATGCACCTTGGGCAGTGACGTATGAAGGGGGCGATGCGCCCCGGTGGGTTGCTGTCCTGCTTCCAGTCTATCCGCGAATGCACCGTCCGCCGGCGTGGGAGGCTGTTGTCCGCTATTGCAGCGACTTGCGCAGGCGCGCCAGGGCGGCGGCGAAGAACAGGCCGCCGATCACCAGGATCGCCAGCAGCGACGGCCAGACGATGGCCAGCTCCGCGCCGCGGAAGAACACGGCCTGGACCAGCTTGAGGAAGTGGGTGGTGGGGGCGACCAGCATGATGTCCTGCACTGCCTCGGGCATGCTCTCGCGCGGGGTCCGGCCGCCGGAGAGGATCTGCAGCGGGATCAGCGTGAGGATGATCAGCAGCCCCAGTTGCGGCATGGAGCGGGCCAGGGTGCCGAAGAAGATGCCCATCGAGGTGACGGCAAACAGATGCAGCACGGTGGCGGCGAGAAACAGCGCCATCGAGCCCTGCAGCGGCACCTCCAGCCAGCGGCGGACGACCAGCTGCAGGGAGAGGATCGAGGCGACCAGCACCACCGCGCCCATGGACCAGACCTTGGCCAGCATGATCTCCAGCGGGGTGACCGGCATCGCCAGCAGGTGTTCGATGGTGCCGTGCTCGCGCTCGCGGATCAGCGCCGCGCCGGTGAGGATGATCGCCAGCATGGTGATCTGGTTGGCCACCTCGTTCAGCGCGCCGAACCAGGCGCTCACCAGGTTGGGGTTGTATTCCGTGCGCACCACCGCGTCGATCGGCGGAGTCTCGACGCGGCGGTAGCGGCGGACGAATTCGCCGACCTCCTCGGCGACGATCTGCTGGATGTGCCCGGCGCCGGTGAAGGCCTGGCTGACCTGGGTGGCGTCGACGTTGAGCTGGATGGTCGGGCTGTGCCCGGCCAGCAGATCCTGCTGGAAGTTCGGCGGGATGTTCAGGGTGAAGGTGTAGCGCCCGGCGTCCATGCCGCTGTCCATCGCGGCGCTGTCGATGTACTGCGGCGGCAGGAAGTAGGGTTCCCGGAAGGCGTCGACGATGCGGTGGGAAGCCTGCGAGCGGTCCTCGTCGACCACCGCCAGGGTGGCGCGATAGAGGGGCTCCGGCAGGCTGGTGGCGCTGGAGTACACGCCCAGGGTGAAGGAGTAGAGGATCAGCAGCAGCAGCGCCGGGTCGCGGTACAGGCTGCGCAGTTCCTTGATGCCGAGCTGCAGGATGTTGGAGAGCTTGCGCACGTCACTTCTCCTGTTTGCGCAGGCCCGCGACGCTGACCAGGGTCAGCAGCGGAATGGCCAGCAGCAGGGGAACGAAGTAGGGCCAGAGGTCCGTCAGGCCCAGGGCCTTGTTGAACACGCCGCGGCTGATGGTGATGAAGTGGGTGGTCGGATAGAGCTGGCCGATCAGTGCACCCGGTCCCTCCATGGACGACACCGGCTGGAACAGCCCGGAGAACTGGATGGCCGGCAGCAGGGTGGCGATGGTGGTGCCGAAGACGGCGGCGATCTGGCTCCTCAGCACCGAGGACATCAACAGGCCCAGGCCGGTCGAGCAGATCACGTAGAGCAGCGCGCCGATGGCCAGGGCCGGCAGGCTGCCGGTGAGCGGCACGCCGAAGAACAGGGTGGCGAGCGCCACCAGCATGGCGAAATTGAGCATGCCGAGGCCGATGTAGGGCAGCTGCTTGCCGAGCAGGAATTCCAGGCGGGTCACCGGCGTGACGTAGAAGTTGGTGATCGAGCCCAGCTCCTTCTCGCGCACCACGCCGAGGGCGGTGAGCATCGCCGGGATCATCATCAGGAGGATCGGGATCATCGTCGGCACCATGGCCGGCAGGCTCTGCACGTCGGGGTTGTAGCGGTAGCGCACGGCGACCTCCGCCAGGGCACCGTCGACGCCCTGGGGCGACTCGCGGGCCAGGCGCTGCAGGAAATTGCCGTGGATGCCCTGCACGTAGCCCTTGATGGTGTCGGCGCGGGTCGGCATGGCGCCGTCGACCCAGAAGGCCACCTGCGGCCGGGCGCCGCGCTTGAGGTCACGGGCGAAGTTCGGCGGGATCTCGATCGCCAGGCTGACCTCGCCGCTGCGCATGCGCCGCTCGAGCTCGCCGTAGTCGCTCAGCGGCGGCTTCTCGATGAAATAGCGCGAGCCGGACACGTCCAGCACGTAGCTCTGGCTGGTGGTGGTCTGGTCGTGGTCGAGCACGGCGAAGGTCAGGTGCTCCACGTCCATGTTGATGCCGTAGCCCATGATGAACATCAGGAACGCCGTGCCGAGGAAGGCGAGGGTGGCGCGGATCGGGTCGCGGCGCAGCTCCATGGTCTCGCGCCGGCTGTAGCTGAGCAGGCGGCGCAGGCTGAAGCGCGGCGGGGCGGCGCCGTTGCGGGCGGGCGTCTCCGCCGGGGCGGGCGCGGGCGGTGCTGCCGGAGCGGTGGCGTCGCCGGCCTCCTCGAGGTAGGCGATGAAGGTTTCCTCGAGGCTCGGCAGGCCGCGTTTCTCCATTAGCGCCTGCGGCCTGTCGCTGTCCAGCACCTTGCCGGCGTGCATCAGCGAGATGCGGTCGCAGCGCAGCGCCTCGTTCATGAAGTGGGTGGAGATGAAGATGGTCACCCCTTCCTCGCGGGACAGCTGGATCAGGAGTTCCCAGATGCCGTCGCGGGCGATGGGATCGACCCCCGAGGTGGGCTCGTCGAGGATCAGCAGTTCGGGACGGTGAATCACCGCCACGGCCAGCGACAGGCGCTGGCGGATGCCCATCGGCAGGTCGCCCGGCAGGTTGTCGAGTTCGCCGGCGAGGGCGAAGCGCTCGACCATCGCGGCGATGCGCGCCTCCCGTTCGGCGGCCGGGACGTGGAACAGCCGGGCGTGCAGGTCGAGGTTCTGCCGCACGGAGAGCTCGTTGTAGAGGGAGAAGGCCTGCGACATGTAGCCGACCCGCTGGCGCACCTGCAGATCCTTGGCGTCCACCGGCCGGCCGAACAGCAGCGCCTCGCCCTCGCTGGCCGGCAAGAGGCCGGTGAGCATCTTCATGGTGGTGGTCTTGCCGCAGCCGTTGGAGCCGAGGAAGCCGAAGATTTCCCCGCGCTCGATGCGAAAGCTCACCTGGTCGACCGCGACGAAATCGCCGAAGCGCATGGTCAGCCCGTGGGCCTCGATGGCCACCTCGGCGCTGGGGCTACGCGGCGGGATGACCAGCGCGCGGTGGCCGCGGCGCCGCTCTTCCGGCAGCAGGGCGATGAAGGCCTCTTCCAGGCTGGCACTCCCGGTGCGCGCCAGCAGCTCGGCCGGCGCGCCGCTGGCCAGCACCCGGCCGCCGTCCATCGCCGCCAGCCAGTCGAAGCGCTGCGCCTCGTCCATGTAGGCGGTGGCGACCAGCACGCTCATCCCCGGGCGGTGGCGGCGGATACGCTCGATCAGCTCCCAGAACTGGTTGCGCGACAGCGGGTCGACGCCGGTGGTCGGCTCGTCGAGGATCAACAGGTCGGGATCGTGGAGCAGCGCACAGCACAGCCCGAGCTTCTGCTTCATGCCGCCGGAGAGCTTGCCCGCCGGGCGCTCGACGAAGGGGGCGAGGCCGGTGCTGTGCACCAGGTCGGCGATGCGCGAGCGGCGCCCGGCGGCCGCCTGGCCGAACAGGCGGCCGAAGAACTCCAGGTTCTCGAACACGGTCAGCGTCGGGTAGAGGTTCTTGCCCAGGCCCTGGGGCATGTAGGCGATGCGCGGGCAGACCATGCGGCGGTGGGCGGCATTGGCCATGTCGCCGCCCAGCACCCGCACGCTGCCGTCCTGGATCTGCCGGGCGCCGGCGAGCAGCGCCAGCAGGCTGGACTTGCCGACGCCGTCCGGGCCGATCAGCCCGGCCATGCCGCCGGCCGGGATCTCCAGGTCGAGTGCGTCGAGGGCACGGGTCCGGCCGTAGCGCAGGCCGACCCCGGCAAGCTGCGCGACGGCGCTCATGGGTTCACGTTGACCTGCAGGTGGGCGGGCCATTCGCGCGCCGGGTCGAGCTTCACGTAGGCGCGGCCCGGCAGGCCGGTCTTGACGTGCTCGAGATGCCTTTCCAGAAGCTGCGGGTCGATCCGCGCCTTGATGCGGAACATCAGCTTCTCCCGCTCGCTCTCGGTTTCCACGGTCTTGGGGGTGAACTGGGCGACGCTGGCAACGTAGCTGATCCGCGCCGGGATCACATAGTCCGGCGCGGCGTCCACCACCAGGTGGGCATCGCTGCCCAGGGCCACCCGGCCGGCCTCGCGGGTGGGCAGGAAGAAGGTCATGTAGACGTCGGTCAGGTCGATCAGGTTGAGCACCTTGCCGCCGGCGGCGAGCACCTCGCCCGGCTCGGCCACGCGGTACTGCACGCGGGCCAGGCGGTCGGTCTTCAACTGGCTGTCGTCGATGTCCGCCTGCAGGCGCCTGACCGTCGCTCTGGCGGCCTCCAGGGTGGATTCGGCCTCGATCACCTCGGATTCGGCGGCCTTGACCGCCGCGTCGGCCGACAGCACCTGGGCGCGTGCCGTGGCCACCGCCGCCTGGGCGCTCAGCATGTTGGCGCGGTCGTCGTCGAGCTGCTGGCGCGACACGGCGTTGCGCTTGACCAGCGCATCGGTGCGCTGGAAGTGCTTTTCCGCCGCGACCAGCTCGGCCTGTCTCTGCAGCACGACGGATGCGCTGGCAGCGTGTTCGCTCTGGCGTTGGGCGACCCGCGCGCGGGCGGTCAGGATCGCGTTCTCGGCCTTGTTCACCTGGGCCCGGGCTTCGCTCAGCTGGGCCTCCAGCACCTGGGTGTCCATGCGCGCCAGGATCTGGCCCGGCTGGACGAAGTCGCCCTCGTCCACGGTGATTTCCGCGATGCGCCCGGACAGCTTGGTCGCCACGTCGATTTCGGTCGCCTCGATGCGTCCGTTGCCGCTGGCGAAGCCCTCGCCGAGGCCCGTCGGGCGCAGTTCCAGCCAGGCCAGGCCGGCGATGCCGGCCAGCAGAATGGCGGCCAGCAGGCTCCGGACGAGGCGTTTCTTGCCTTGCTGTTTCATGAAGGTGCATTCCTGACTACATGGGAGGCGCCCGGGGGGCTGGTCGGCGGACGTGCGTGCCTGCCGCGAGTATAGCGACCGGTCGGTTCGCCCCCAATTGACCTGCGTCGGCGCTGGGCCGCTCTATGCCGCCGGTTTCAGTCCGGCTGTGGAGCGCAGTAGGTCTCCAGCAGGTGCATGTAGTTGGCGCGCACGTAGTTGTCGTGCTTTTGCAGCCGTGTCCAGCTCATCCGTCCGCGGATTTGCTCCAGCGACTGGCTGCGCTGGCTCTGCAGCCAGACCTCCAGGCCGGCGAGCAGGGTGCGCACGTGACCGGGGCCGTGGCGCAGGATGGCGGCGGTGGTCATCACCGCATCGGCGCCGGCCAGCAGGTATTTCACCACCTGCTCGACGTCCTCCACGCCGCCGGAGGCAGCCAGCGAGCCCTTGATCCGCCCGGCCAGCAGGGCGATCCACAAGAGCGGCAGGCGCATTTCCCCGGGGCTGCTCAACTCGAGGGTGCTGAACAGCTCCAGGCGCTGCAGGTCGATGTCCGGCTGCAGGTAGCGGTTGAAGATCACCAGGCCGTCGGCGCCGTTTTCCACCAGGCGGCTGGCCATGTTGCCGATGGAGCTGAAATAGGGCGGCATCTTCACCGCCAGCGGGATCTTCACCGCCTGGCGCACCGCGTTCAGGACGTCGAGGTAGCGCTGTTCCACCGCCGTGCCGGATTCCAGCGGGTCGACCGGCACGAAGTACAGGTTGAGCTCCAGGGCATCGGCGCCGGCCTCTTCCAGCAGGGCGGCGTAACGGGTCCAGTGGCTGGCCGAGGCGCCGTTGAGGCTGGCGATGACCGGCACCGACAGCTCGGCCTTGGCGCGCATGATCAACGCCAGATGGCTTTCCGGAATCATCCCGTAGGGACCGCCGTCGACCGGCGGGAGGAACGCCGGTACGTCGCGACAGGCGGTGCC
The DNA here is from genome assembly GCF_059739045.1 of Azotobacter tropicalis. Taxonomy (NCBI): domain Bacteria; kingdom Pseudomonadati; phylum Pseudomonadota; class Gammaproteobacteria; order Pseudomonadales; family Pseudomonadaceae; genus Azotobacter; species Azotobacter tropicalis. The sequence continues at coordinate 1,293,067 of NZ_AP046059.1, read as the reverse complement.
GATGCTGGCGTAGTCGTTGGCACCGGCCTCCAGCTGTTCCTGGAACACTGAGGGCAGCACGACCGCACCGATCCCGGCATCGTCCAGCCGGCGCAGGTGATCGAGGTCGGCGTTCTGCGGTGACGCCGAGGCGATCAGCGGGTTGCGTAGGGACAGGCCCAGATAGGTGGTGGTCAGGTTCAAGGTGCAGCTCCCGGAGTCAGTGGTACGTCCTGTTCAGGCCTCAGATGTCCAGGCAGATCTTTCCGAAATGCTGCCCGCTTTCCTCGTGCCGGAAGGCTTCGACCATCTCCGTCAGGGAAAAGTGGCGATCGATGATGGGGCGCATGCCCGTCGCCTCGATGGCCCGGATCATCTCCTGCTGCTGGCGGCGGTTGCCGACGATCAAGCCCTGCAGGCGCAACTGGCGGGTCAGTGCCGTGGCCAGCGGCAGGTGAGCTGCGAGCCCGGACAGGATGCCGATCACCGCGATGTGCCCGCCGATGCGCGTGGCCGTCATCGATTGTTCCAGCGTAGCCGGTCCGCCCACTTCGATGACGTGATCGACGCCGCGTCCGTCGGTCAGGCGGCGCACCGTGTCGCCCCACTGCGGGTCCTGGCGGTAGTTGATCAGGTGATCCGCGCCCAGGGCCTTGAGGCGGGCGAGCTTGTCGTCGCTGGAGGAGGTGGCGATGACCGTCGCCCCGGCCAGCTTGGCGAACTGCAGGGCGAACACCGAAACCCCGCCGCTGCCCTGTACCAGCACGCTCTCGCCGGGCTTGAGGTTGCCGTCGACCATCAGCGCGCGCCAGGCGGTCAGGCCGGCGGTGGTCAGGGTCGCCGCCTCGGCGTGGCTCCAGCCCTTCGGGGCATGGGTGAAGGCGCTCGCCGGCAGGGTCACCTGCTCGCGGGCGAAGCCGTCGATGCCATCGCCTGGCACCGTGGCGAAGCCCTCGACCTCGGGCTCGCCGTCCAGCCAGGTGGGGAAGAAGGTGCTGACCACCCGGTCGCCCGGCTTGAATTCGCGGACGCCTGTGCCGACTGCCAGGACTTCGCCGGCGCCGTCCGACAGGGGAATGCGCGGCTCGCTCGGCCCCAGGCGCCGCTGACCACCAGGTAGTCGTGATAGTTGAGCGAGCTGGCGCGGACGCGCACGACGATCTCGCCGGCCTGCGGTTCGACCGGCTCGCTGGTTTCCAGGGCGACACGCTCGAAGCCGCCGCCGGCCTGTACACGAAGGGTGCGGATACTCATGTCTTTCCTCTCGGGCTGGATGGGGATGGCACACTGCCTTGGCGGGCCGTATTGTCGCCGGGCAGTCTAAATGCTGGAGGTTAGTGCAGGCCCCATCCAATCGGGTAGGCGGGCGCGCCGTCGGGGCGCGGGCTGTTTTTGCCTGCGGACCTTGACCGTTGCGGAATGCCTCACCTTACTTACCGGTGGGGTAGGGCAGGCCGATGGTCGTTCCTCTTTTGTCCAGCGCTTCGCAAGAAGAACTGGTGAGGCCTCTGCAGCACGGCAGGCCGCTGGCGGAGAAGCCGAAAAAAGAGGGTCTTGCATATGCAGCACGTCAACGAATGCGATTCCTGCATCGAGGCAAAGCAAGAGAGCGAAGGGGATAGACGCAGCCGTTGGGAGGTTATCTTCACCCGCTGTCTCGAAGTGGGGATGCTTCTGATGTACGGCACTGCTTTTCTGGGATTGCTTTTTTGAAAGCCTGTCCCGGATCGCCCGGCGGCGATGCGGGACGCTACAGGAAAATCGGCTCCATCCAGGCCGCCTGCGCCTGCCGTCTGTTTCAGGCCCGCCTGGTAGAGCTGTTCCTCATGTCGCCACGGAGGGCGTCATATGTCGATCGACAGCATGTATCTGCTCGCGCTTGCCGGCTGCTTCCTGTTCGCAGCCGGTCTCTATGTGGAGCGTCTAACGCGACCGCATGCAACCGAGGCGAAAGCCGAACCCGAGCCGCGCCGAATGACGTTCTGAGGGCTCGCCCTTCCATGGACTGATGCTGCGGCGCCTCGCGTGCTCTTTTTCCGACCGGCGGTCTTGCCCGTGGGGCCGGCTGCCGTTCGTCTGTCTGCAGGACTTTTCCGGCGCGGCCACCCAGCCGGCCGCAGAAGTCGTCCCGATTACGCTCTAGCGTGTAAGTCATTGCCTACAAGCTTTGTAAGTCCGTGGCCGGCCGACAGACAGGCTGGCAGCAGGGTGATGAATAATCTCTTGAAAAAAAAGAATTTTCTCGTCGCGTCCGGAGCCTCCGCGAATCAAGGGCAGAGGTTTGCCCCCTTGTCCGGTCGGGGCTGCGCGTTAAGATCAGCCCCGTGTCGATGGACTGACACAGGCTGCCACGGAGGATGGTCAGGGGCTTCGCTGGATGGCGAATCATCAGGACGATGAGTCAGGAAAAAAGGGAAAAAAGGAATGAAGAGTAGGCGAGGTTATCCTCGCCTCTTTTTTTGCGCGCAAAAAAGTAGACTCTCCATTTCCGGCGCGTGGTTGGGTAAGCAGTCGATGTCGATACGTGTATTCCTGATGATCTGGGCGCTGTTGCTGTCCTGGCCGGCCAAAGCCATGGAGCTGCGCTTCGTTACCGGCGAATTCCTGTCTTTCGACTTTTCCGCCAAGGAGTTAGCCGACGGCACGAAGGCTCCGGTTCCCCGCGGTCCTTTCGTCGAGACGGTCCAGGCGGTCTGCGCTCGTATCCATTTCGACTGCCCGATCGGTTTGGTGCCCTGGCGCCGCTCTTTGGCGATGCTCGAGCAGGGGCAGACCGATGCCGTCTTCGCCGTCATCGCCAGCCACGAAAGGGCGATCGATTTCCGCTTCAGTCCGGTGCTGATCGACTCCAGCCTCAATCTCTATGCTCATCGCTCCAACCCCGTGAAGAGCTGGCGCCCGGAGCACGGCGAGCGACGCGATTTCTACACGCTGGGCCCCTCGGGCACGGCCAACGTGGTCAGGCAGACCCTGCAGGGCATCCCTTCGGCGCATATTTACCTGGAAGCCGACAACCTGCGTCTGATGCGCAAGCTCGATGCGGGGCGCTTCGGCGATGGCATGGTGGTCATGAACCCCAACATCGCCCGTCGTCTGATCGAGCAGCACGAATTGCGCAACATCTGCGAGGTCGGCCTGTTCAAGGAGGTGGGCTATGCCATCGCCTTCTCCCGCGCGCGGGTTTCCGAGGAAAAGTTCCAGGCTTTCGAGCGGGGCCTCGCAGAACTGATCGCCGACGGCACGATCTCCGCCATTTTCCAGCGCTACCAGCTGGAGCTGGCCGCTTCCGCACGCAATGCCGTCCGCAAGGGAAGCGCCATGCCGCAGGAGCCGTGCAGGCGCTACGAGACTTCAGAGGAACACGGTGGCGATGTCCACCGAGGAGCGTCGTCCCACTGCTCGGTAATGGCTCTCCAACCAGGCCATGGCCTGTAAGCGGCCCTGGTCGCGGAGCATTTCCAGAAAGGGCTGGCTGGTGGTCATCTTCGACTCCGCGGCGAGCCGGCCCATCAGCGCATCGTCGGCGATCATGTGCAGGTTGGTCTGGGCCAGCCGCCGCTCCAGCCGGCCTAGGGGCAGCAGTGTGCGGGCGGCATGCTCGCGGGCGTGGGCGAAGCTGTGCATCTCGCGCAGGAAGGTGGACTTGAACGCCAGTTCCTGCGTGCGGCGGCGGATCTCCTCGGCGCTCTGCGGCGTCCTGCCGTGGGCCATCGGGCTGAGCAGGACGAGCAGGATGTCGTTCGCATCGCATTCGTAGACCAGCGGAAACACCGCCGGATTCGCCGAGAAGGCGCCGTCCCAGTACGGCTCACCGTCGATTTCCACGGTGTGATGGAAGGTCGGCAGGCAGGCCGAGGCGAGCACGCAATCCTCGTTCAGTTCGTGGCTGCGGAACAGCCGCAGGCGGCCGGTGTTGGCATTGGTCGCGGCGATGAACAGCTTGAGCGGACAGTCCGCGCGCAGGCGCTCGAAGTCGACCAGCGAAACGAGGATGTCGCGCAGCGGATTGAGGTTGAGCGGGTTGAGCTGGCGCGGCGCGAGCATCTGCGTCCAGTAGAGCATCAGCTTGAGGCTGGTCGCCGGATAGCCGCTGCGGATGTTGGCATCGGCGTTGAGCAGGGGTGCACTGCTGGCCACCGCCTGCCAGAAGCCGGCCAGCGCCTCCCGTGCACCGTCGCGCCCGCCCTGCAGCAGACCGTGGGCCAGCACGGTCGCGTTCATCGCGCCGGCGCTGGTACCGCTGACGCCCGCGAAGTCGAGCCGGCCGTCCTCCAGCAGTGCATCCAGTACACCCCAGGTGAAGGCGCCGTGGGCACCGCCGCCCTGCAGGGCGAGACTCACGGCTGGGCGGTTGTTGCGCGAACGAAAGAACATGGAAGCCTCCCTGCGCTTGAAAAGGGTATCCGCTTCAGACAGGCGAAACGCGCCTCTTTCACCCGGCAGCAGACCAACAGCGTATTTCATGCCGGCGGCGTGTCCAGCAGGGGCGCCAGCAGCGCGCGCATGCTGCGCCAATGGGAGCCTTCCCAGTACAGCCGCTGACAGGCATCGCAGCCGAGAAAGCGCGAGTAGAGCGCGCCGATCCGCGGAGGCAGATGCGGCCTGGCCTGCTCGGGGTCGACCTCGTGCAGCGGCAGATTGCAGTGGATGCACAGACTGAACGGCCGGGCGCTGCGCGCCAGATCCAGCCGGTCGAACAGCTCGCGCAACTGCAGCGCTGGCTTCAGGGCATGCAGGTAGCAGCCGTGAGTGACGATCCGCCGCTTGAGCAGCTCGCGGTCGCGGGTCAGCACGATGCGCTGCTGCTCGGCGGCGATGGCAGCGATCTGGCCGTCCTCGTAGTGGTTGTCGTACAGGGTGTCGAAACCGCACATGCGCAGCAGGCGGGCCAGACCGCCGAGGTGGGCGTCGGCGACGAAGTGCAGCCGGCGCAGGGGCTGGGTGCGCACCTTGAGCAGCGGAGTGATGTCCAGCGCCTCGAAGCGGGGGTAGACCGCCAGCCGGTCGCCGTCCCGGATCGGCTGGGCGAAATCCACCGACTCGCCATTGAGCAGCACCAGCTCCACCTCGGTGTGCGGCACGCCGAGCGCTTCGATCATGTGCTTGACCGTCGCCGCCCGCGCGCAGCTGCAGGTGAACGCCTGCCGTCGCCGTTCGAGCGGCAGGAAATCGTTGAGCTCCTCGTAGAAGCGGAAAGTGGCGCTGACCATGCCGACAGTATGGCAGCCGGGCCGGCACCGGGCGCGGATCCGCCGGCAAGCGGATCGGATCGCCAAGAGGTAATATGACTGCGCGAGCGGCTCCGCCCGGAGCCTTGCCGATGCCGGCTGCGCCGGTGCTTCCCACGAGAACGAAGAGGTTCAGGAATGAGCGATATTGTCTTCATCACAGGGGCGACTTCCGGCTTCGGCCATGCCGCCGCCCGCCGTTTCGCCCAGGCCGGCTGGTCGCTGGTGCTGACGGGCCGGCGCCTGGAGCGTTTGCAGGTCCTGCAGGAGGAGCTGAAGGACAAGGTTCCGGTGCACATCGCCGCCCTCGACGTGCGCGATGCCGAGGCGGTGCGCCAGGCGGTCGCGGCGCTGCCCGAGGGCTTCCGTCAGGTCAAGGCGCTGCTCAACAACGCCGGCCTGGCCCTGGCCCCGGAGGCGGCGCAGAAGGTGGCGCTGGAAGACTGGCACACCATGATCGACACCAATATCACCGGCCTGGTCAACGTCACCCACGCGCTGCTGCCGACCCTGATCGCCACCGGCACGGGAGCCAGCATCGTCAACATCGGCTCGGTAGCCGGCCACTGGCCCTATCCGGGGGGCCACGTCTACGGCGCGACCAAGGCCTTCGTCCAGCAGTTCTCCTACAACCTGCGCTGCGACCTGCTCGGCACCGGCGTGCGGGTCACCGACATCGCCCCGGGGCTGGCGGAGACCGAGTTCACCCTGGTCCGCACCAAGGGCGACCAGGCGGCCTCCGACCGGCTGTATCGCGGCACCACGCCGCTGGTCGCCGAGGACATCGCCGAGCAGATCTTCTACGTCGCCAGCCTGCCGGCGCACATCAACATCAATCGTCTGGAAGTCATGCCGGTGCGCCAGGCGTGGTCGCCCTTCGCCATCGACCGCGATCCGCAGTGAGAGGCCGTGGCGCCATGCTTCAGAAGCGCTCGCGCTCGTCCAGGTAGCGCCACTGTCCCGCCGGCAGCCTGGCCATCGCCAGGCGGCCGATGCGGATGCGCCTGAGGCCCAATACCTCGAGCCCGACGCTCCGGCACATGTACGCGATCTGCCCGTTCTGCGGCGCCTTGAGAGCGAAGCGCAGGTGCCTTTCGCTCTGCCAGCTGACCTTGCACGGCGGCAGAGCCCGGCCCCGGTAGTCGAGGCCGTGGCCGAGCCGGGCCAGGCCGCCGGCGATCAGTTCGCCGGCGACCTCGACGACGAATTCCTGTTCCAGCGTGTCGGCCTGTTCGCCCAGCTTGCGCAGCACGCCGCGCTGTTGGCTGAACACCTGCAGGCCGCTGGCGGCGGGCTCCAGCGGCAGCAGCGCGGTGAGCTTGCGGAAATGCCGGGAGAGCGGGCGCTGCGGGGCGTGGTCGCTTTCCGCACGGCTCGCCGGGCCGAGGCACTGCAATGCCTGCTCGATGCTCTCGCCGGCCGGCTTGTGCAGCAGCAGGGTCACCGGCTCGACCGGCGCGGCCACCGCATCCGCATGCAGGACCACCGCCTCGTCGCCGACCTTGAACTGCGGCTCGTCGACGACCCGCCCGTCGACGCTGACCCAGCCGCCCTCGATATACAACTCGGCTTCCCGGCGCGAGCAGTGGACCAGCTCGACCAGGCGTTTGGACAGGCGGATGGGATCGGTCATGATGAAGGCACTCGGAATCGGGCGGGTATTGTACTCGCCGGCGTGGCCGCGGAGTCTGGCTCCTACAGTTGTAGTGGCTGCGATTCTCTTTCACGAAAGGAACTCGACCATGCGTCCTCTCTGCCTGCTTGCCCTGTTCTGCACCGTCCTGCTGGCTCCGGCCGTCCAGGCGGCCCGATATCCCAGCGAAAAGGGGACGGTGCAAGTCGATCCGCTGGCCACCGGCCTGGAGCATCCCTGGGCGCTGGCCTTCCTGCCGGACGGGCAGGGCGTGCTGATCACCGAGCGCCTCGGCCGCCTGCGGCTGTTCGCCGATGGGCAATTATCCGAGCCGCTGGGCGGGGTGCCGAAGGTTTATGCCGAGGGGCAGGGCGGGCTGCTCGACGTGGCGCTGTCGCCGCAGTTCGTCGCGGACCGGCTCGTCTACCTGTCCTATGCCGAGGCCGGGGGCGACGGCCGGGCCGGCACCGCCGTGGGGCGCGGCCGGCTGTCCGCGGACCTGCGCCGGCTGGAGGATTTCCGGACGATCTTCCGCCAGCAGCCGAAACTCTCCAGTGGCATCCACTTCGGTTCGCGGCTGGCGTTCGACCGTGATGGCCATCTGTTCGTCACCCTCGGCGAGAACAACCAGCGGCCGACCGCCCAGGATCTCGACAAGCTGCAGGGCAAGGTGGTGCGCCTGTATCCGGACGGCCGCGTGCCCGAGGACAACCCTTTCGTCGACCGCCAGGGCGCGCGGGCGGAGATCTGGTCCTACGGCCACCGCAACCCGCAGGGTGCCGCCCTCAATCCCTGGACCGGTCGGCTCTGGACCCACGAGCACGGCCCGCGCGGCGGCGACGAGATCAACATCCCCGAGCCCGGCAGGAACTACGGCTGGCCGCTGGCTACCCATGGCATCAACTACAGCTTCCTGCCGATCCCCGAGGCCCGCGGCAAGACCGTCGCGGGCACCGAGCCGCCCCATTACGTCTGGGAGAAGTCGCCGGCGATCAGCAGCATGGCCTTCTACGACGGCGAGCGCTTCCCGGCCTGGCGGCACAGCCTGTTCGTCGGCGCCCTGGTCGATCGTTGCCTGATTCGCCTGGAACTGGACGGTGACCGTGTCGTTCACGAGGAGCGGCTGCTGGAAGACCTGGACACCCGTATCCGCGACGTTCGCCAGGGACCGGACGGCTACCTCTACCTGCTGACCGACGAGACCGACGGCAAATTGTTGCGCCTCGGCCTGGCGCCTCGCGAGTAGAATGCCGCCCCTGGCAAGCAAGGTACTCAAGATGGCACTCATTGGGCGGTTCAATTCCCTGCAGGTGGTCAAGCACACCGACTTCGGCCTCTATCTCGACGACGGCGCGGACGGCGAGATTCTCCTGCCCCGGCGCTATGTGCCCAAGGATGTGCCGAGCGAGGTCGGCGACTGGCTGAACGTCTTCGTTTACCTAGACAGCGACGACCGGCTGATCGCCACCACCCTGCGACCGAAGATCCAGGTCGGCGGCTTCGCCAGCCTCAAGGTGGTACAGATCAACCGCGTCGGCCTGTTCCTCGACTGGGGGCTGCCCAAGGACCTGCTGCTGCCCCATTCCGAAGAGAAACGCCCACTGCAGGTCGGCGACTATTGCGTGGTCCACGCCTACCTCGACCCGCGCACCCGGCGCATCGTCGCCACTGCGCGGCTCGACCGCTACCTGGACAAGACCCCGCCCCGCTACCAGCCCGGCCAGGAGGTGGACCTGCTGGTGGTCGAGCCGACTCCGCTGGGCTTCAAGGCCATCGTCGACGGCCAGCACTGGGGGCTGATTCACAAGAACGAGGTGTTCAAGTTCCTGCGCGGCGGCATGCGCGAGCAGGGCTACATCAAGGAGGTGCGCACCGACGGCAAGATCAGCCTGACGCTGCAGCCGGTCGGCCAGGCCGCCCGCGACGAGCTGGCCGAGCGCATCCTCGCGCGGCTGGATGAGGAGGGCGGCACGCTGCCCCTCGGCGACAAGAGCCCGCCGGAACTGATCGCCCGGCTGTTCGGCGTCAGCAAGGGCAGTTTCAAGAAAGCCATCGGCGGCCTCTACAAGCAGGGCCTGATCGCCATCCACGACGAGCGCATCGAACGCCGTTGACCGCCAGGCGCCCGCAACTGCCTGAAACGCGGAAAAAAGTTGCCGGATTCGCCGTTGCGGGGCTTGAGCTGACGCGGCCAAATTTGAATAATGTGCGGCGTTTTCCGCCGGTGTAGCTCAGTCGGTAGAGCAGCTCATTCGTAATGAGAAGGTCGAGGGTTCGATTCCTTTCACCGGCACCACAAACATTATCCTGCCTTCGTCCGAGTTCTCCCGAACAAGGCGGGAAACCCAGAGAAACCGGCCCTAAAGCTGGTTTTTTTGTGCCTGCATTCTCCCGCCTTCGCCTGGATACCCCAAGTTTTAGGGGTATGTTTAGGGGGGCATCGGTTCGATTTGTAAACGTACCCCCTAGGGCGCGCACCGTTACCCCGCTCACAGACTCCAAATCCGAGGCCGCCAAGCCACGCGACGAGGATTACAAGCTGTTCAATGGGCAGGGGCTTTTCCTACTGGTTTTGCACTTCTGTCTTGTGTGGGTTTTGCCAAGCGGATCCGCGGGCCTCGAACTACTTGCTTCATCTTCTCTCCTTGGGGAGGGGGACCCGCCTCAATCTGGAGCAGCACCAGCACGCTAGGCGAGTCCCTGTAAGTAAGCTAAGACCTACAAAAGATCGAGAGCTTTCCCACTTTGCTCAAGGCGGCCACCCAAGTAGCTTTACTTCCACACCGACATCGAAGGATCGATGAAGGCTGCTAGGGATTGAAGCTAAGGGAACAGCCGCAAGGATCGCGGCATCATCGGGATGATGAACCCAAGGATGTACACACGCACAGGAACGGCGAGGCTAACCCCTCGCCGTTTTTGTTTGTGCCGAAGAAAGGCAGCTGGCCGCCTTGGCGCTGACCAATCAGGGGCGGATATCTGGTTCGCCCCTGGCCGGTTTGCGAAAACACCCCATGCAAGCCACCTGTAAAGCGCGTTTACAGTCATGGCCGGTTTTGCGAAAAAACCATGAATGGCCGCCGTCAAGTCTTTGGAGGGCATCTAAAGGAGGCCCGAGTAGATCACCAGCAATGCGCGAGGAAGGCCACACGGCGCGCGCCAGCAATCCGGGCAACGTCCGGCGCTGGTGGCCGTTGGGAGGGGGTAGGCAAAAACGCCAAGCCCATGCCGCCCTGGACTGCGTCCCTCGCTCCTTTTCTGCTTTCGCAAAATTTGCCTTCCAAAAGATTACCCGCGACCGACGATGATAGGACCGTCCCCACCCTGCCGTTTCTCGCTAACTGTCGAACGAGCCGCCTGAGCACACGCATGGGGCCGGTCCTGCACCACTTCTTGCACTATGCTGATGAGCGACTGGCCGACCTGACAAAACCTGTTCGGACAGCCTTACTCCGACCAGCAAGGCGGGAACTCCATAGAAACCGGCCCTTGTGCCGGTTTTTGTGCCTAGCGTACATAACGCATACGCCCGGTCGAGCTGGCACGCCGGGCTGCCAGGCGCCTCTCATGTAAGCCATGACCTACAGAAAATCGGGAGCTTTCCCAATTTGCTCGAAGCGGCTGTGCCGGTAGATTGAATCCCACAAAGACGTCGAAGGATCGACGCAGGCTGACCAAGGATGGCGGCCAGGGAAAGTCGCAGGATAGCGGCCTCATCAGGATGATGACCCCACGGACGAAGGAAGAAACTGAAGCGACAAGGCAACCCCTTGTCGCTTTTTGTTTGTGCCGGCGAAAAGCGGTTCGGCAGGCGCTCGCCGTGGCGTTCCGGTCCCGCCCGGGAAGTACCGGTGACAGCCGCTCTCGTATATCCCGCTTGCTCAGAACTGCACCGACAGCCGCACCGGCTCCGGGCCGTGCTGCTGTTCGATGAAGGCCACTACGCGCTGGCCCAGCCGCTGGAAGTTCAGGTCGACGTGCTGCTTGCCGACGTGCAGGTGGCGGACCTGCAGGCAGTCGATTTCGGCCGGCAGGCGCGGCTGTTCCACCTGGATGGTCAAGCGGCGGGCGTCGATGCGCAGGCCGAGGCAGGCCTGCAGCAGCATGAATACCGAGCCGGCGGCCCAGGCCTGCGGCAGGCAGGCGACCGGGTAGGCGATCGGCGCCTCGCCGGAGATGCGTTCGAAGCCGCAGAACAGTTCTGGCAGGCGCATGCCGAACTGCGTGGCGGCCTCGAACAGGCCGCTCATCAGATTGACGATACCCTCGCGCTCTCCATAGCGCGCCATTCCGGCGGCGCACAGGACGACATCGTGCGGCCAGATCGAGCCGTTGTGATAGGACATGGGATTGAAACGCACGGCCTCGGGCGGCAGGGTGCGGATGCCCCAGCCGGAATTGAATCCGCGCGACAGCAACTGGCGCACCAGCGTCTGGCCGCGCTCCGGGCATGGCAGTCCCATGTACAACAGATGGCCGGCATTCGAGGCGCGCACGCGGCACGGCCGGCCGGTGCCGTCCAGGGCGAGGGCGTAAAAGCGCAAATCGTCCTGCCAGAAGTGCTGCTCGACCGCCGCGCGCAACTCGTCCGCGCACCGCCACCAATGTGCGGCCGCCTCGGGATTGCCGCGCCATTCGGCGAGTTCGGCCATGGTCAGATAGGCCCGGTAGGCGTAGCCCTGGACCTCGATGAGAGCGATCGGCCCTTCCGGCGTGCTGCCGTTCTGGTGGAACACCGAATCGTGGCTGTCCTTCCAGCCTTGGTTGGCCAGGCCGCTGGCCTCGCCGCGCGCATAGCTGAGGAAGCCGGCATGATCGGCGGCACTGCGTTCTATCCACCGGACGGCGGCTTCCAGGGCCGGCCAGAAGGGATCGATCGCCTGGACGTCGCCCAGCCGCTCGGCGTAGGCCCCGGCCAGGACGATGAACAGGGGCGTGGTGTCGACGCCGCCGTAGTACTGGGCGAAGGGCAACTCGTTGACCGCGGCCATTTCGCCCTTGCGCATCTCGTGCATGATCTTGCCCGGCTCGGAGTCGCGGAAGGTCGAGGCCTGGTGGGCCTGATGGCGGGCCAGGAAGGCCAGCACGCCCTGGGCCAAGGAGGGGTCGAGCCACAGGGTCTGCAGGGCGGTGACGATGGCGTCGCGCCCGAAGGGGGTCGAGAACCAGGGGATGCCGGCATAGGGATAGGGGCCGGTGGGCAGGTCGGTGGTCAGCAGCGCCAGATCGGCCCGCGACTTGTCCAGCCAGGCCTGGAACAGGCGCGCCGAGGACTGCAGCCGCGCGCCGCGGCGCTGCCGTGCGCGCATGCTGCGCCGCGCCGCCGCCGCCGCCGTCCGGTAGCGGGCAGTGTCGGGCTCCGCCGCCGGGCCGCTGCCGATCTCCACATGCAGCGTCCAGGACGAGCGCTCCCGGACGTCGACCAGAAACTCGGCATGGTTCGCGTCCAGCTCTCCGGGCGCTTCGGAAAATGCGATGCAGGCGCTGCGCCGCACCTGGTCCAGGCCCGTGTAGGACAGCTGCACGCTCCGCTCGCCGAGCTGGGGCGGATGCTGCTGGCCCCGCCGTCGCCGCTTTTCCCCGCGCACCTCGAACATATCGTGGAAGTCGGCCGCGAACTGCAGCGTCAGCGGCGCCTGCAGCGGCTGATCGCCATAGTTGAACAGGCAGATGCGCTCAAAGATCCGCCCGTCCCACAGGAAGCGCTTGCGCTCGATGTAGATGACGCCCTTGGGGGTAGCCGCGCTTTCCAGTGGCGACTGCGGATGATTGGTCATGTGGGCGGTGAAGAACACGTTGTCCTGGCTCACCATGCCCGACAGCAGCGAGGGCTTCTGGCCGGCGAAGCGCAACTGGAAGATCGACAGGAGCCGGGTGTCGTCATGGAACAGGCCGTCAGTGTCTCCGGTCACATCGCCATAGATGTCGGCCACCAGAAAGGTATCGCCCTCCTTGAGCACCAGCAGGCGCTGTGGCGTGCGTTCGAGCACCTCCTCGATGTCGAGCTCGGCGAGTGCCGGCTCCCGGGTCATCCCCTGGGTCATGGGGTCGGGCCTCCTGGCTGGACAGGGGCGGGCGCCGCGCCGTCGGCGCCGAAGGCGGGCAGGCGCCGGTAGAGATCGACGTAGGCGTTCGCCATGATCTTCGCGGTAAAACGCCGCTCGAAGGCGGCGCGCACCTGCCGGCGGTCGAGCTGCAGCGCTTCGTGGACCGCCGCCACGGCCTGCTCGTCGCTGTCGACGATCAGCCCGGTCACCTGCTGTTCGACCACCTCCGGCACGGACCCGCAGCGCCAGGCGACGACCGGCGTGCCGCAGGCCATCGCCTCGATCATCACCAGCCCGAAGGGCTCCGGCCAGTCGATGGGGAACAGCAGCGCGCTCGCATTGCCGAGAAACTCCGCCTTGTCGGCATCACTGATCTCGCCCAGGAACTCGACCAGCGGATGATCCAGCAACGGGCGGATGCGCTGCTCGAAATACTCGCGGTCTGCCGCATCGACCTTGGCGGCGATCCTGAGCGGCATGCCGGCGCGGATGGCGATGGCGATGGCCCGGTCGGGACGCTTTTCCGGCGAGATGCGCCCGAGAAAGGCGAGGTAACCCTCGTCGGGAGCGGCGTGGTAGTGAAAGGCGGTCTCGTCGATGCCGTGATGGACGGTCCCGTGCCAGTGAGCGAACGGCAGGGGCTTGCGCTGATCCTCCGAGATCGAGGCGAGCGGAAAGGCGCTCCAGCGCCGGTAGGCCTCGGGCAGGTCCTTCATGTCGAGCCGTCCGTGCACGGTGGTCAGCGTCCGCCCGGCCATGTCCTCGAAGAAGGGGAAATGCAGCAGATCGGTGTGAAAGTGCAGGACGTCGAACTCGCCGGCGTGGCGGCGGACTTCCTCGAGCAGAACCAGGTGGCTCGCCAGGTCCGACTTGAGCGGCGCCGGGTCCAGCCGCAGCGCTTGCCTGCGCATCGCGACCAGCCGGGCGCGGGTGCGCGAGCCAGCCGAAGCGAACAGGGTCACCTCATGGCCCAGCGTGACCAGTGCCTCGCTCAGATGGGCGACCACCCGTTCCGTACCGCCGTACAAGCGTGGCGGTACGGCCTCATAGAGCGGAACGATCTGGGCAATCTTCAATCGCGGCAATCTCCTGGACTCGTTTGGATCTGGCCGCTCCATGCCGAGTGAAGAAGACGTGCTCTTCTGGACAGACTCCGCGTTCCGGCGGAATTCAGAATCAGTATGGTCGTTTTACGTCAGTCGGCGTGTTGCCGAAGCAGGCAGCGGCCCAACGGTCGGGTGCACCGCCGGCCTGCCGTCATGGCGTAGTGCTACTGCAAGCCTCGGTCAGTCTCCCGTAGACTGCGCGCCTATCATCCGATTGCGCGCCTAGTCGGAGCGCACAGCCGAAGGAACGCCCATGGCCGAAAGCAGTAATTTCGCCTTCCTCAAGGAGCACGACCCGGTTTTTCTCCAGCTCGCCGTCAGTGCCGAGCGGGCATTCGCCGGCGATCCCAACACCACGCTGATCAAGCTGCGCCAGCTTGGCGAGGCGCTGGCCCAGGACCTGGCCGTGCACGCCGGCCTCGAGGTCGACGCCGCCACCTCGCAAGCCGACCTGCTGCACCGCCTCGGCCGCGAGATCCAGCTCGACGGCAGCATCCGCAGCCTGTTCCACACCTTGCGCATCGAGGGCAACAAGGCCACCCACGGCTTCCGTACCCAGCACCGCGAGGCCATGGACGGGCTCAAGGTCGCCCGCGCCCTGGCCATCTGGTATCACCAGTCGTTCGGCAAGGCCGGCAATGCTTTCAAGCCCGGCCCCTTCGTCACTCCGACCGATCCCAGCGCGCCGCTGCGCGAACTGCAGGAACGGATCGAGCAATTGCGCGCCGAGCTCGGTGCCAGCCACCAGCAGCTGGAGAACAACCAGCAACTAGCCGAGCTGCTGGTTCGCGAAAAGGCCGAGTACGCCGCCCTGGCCGAGCGGATGGGCGAGGAGGCGCGCACTTACGAGCAGATCGCCCGCGAACATGAGTCAGCGCTGGCCAGGGCCCGCGTCGAGTTCGAGCAGCGCCTGCAGGCGCTGCAGCGGCAGCTGGACAACCAGCCACAGGCCGCCCGGCAGGTCATGCACAAGACCCAGCAGGCCAGCCAGCGCTTCGATCTCAGCGAGGACCTGACCCGCATCCTCATCGACCAGCAGCTGGGCGAGGCTGGCTGGGAGGCCGACTCCCTGGAACTGAGCTGGAGCAAGGGGGCACGCCCGGAGAAGGGCCGGAACAAGGCCATCGCCGAGTGGCCGACCCGCAAGCCCGGGGAAAATGCCGACTACGTGCTGTTCGCCGGCCTGGTCCCGGTGGCTATCGTCGAGGCCAAGCGCCAGCGCATCAACATCGCCGACCGCATCCCGCAGGCCGAGCGCTATGCCCGCCAGCTCGTCCTCGAGGGCGACCTGCAGCCGGCCTGGCAGGGCGTCGCCTGGGCGGACGGGCAGGGCGGCCATTTCCAGGTGCCCTTCGCCTTCGCCTGCAACGGCCGCCCCTACGTCAAGCAGCTGGCCGAGCAGTCCGGCACCTGGTTCCGCGACCTGCGCAGCCCGGCCAACCTGCGCCGTCCCTTGCAGAGCTTCCACACCCCGGACGGCCTGTTCGACCTGCTCAAGCGCAGCCGCGAGGAGGCCGAGGCCAGACTCGAACAGGAAGGCTTCGCCTACCTCAGGCTGCGTGACTACCAGGAAAAGGCCATCTGGGCGGTGGAGCAGGCGCTGGCCGCCGGCCGCCGCCACTGTCTGCTGGCGATGGCCACCGGCACCGGCAAGACGCGCACCATCATCGGCCTGATGTACCGCCTGCTGAAGGTCGAGCGCTTCCGGCGCATTCTGTTCCTGGTCGACCGCAGTGCCCTCGGCCAGCAGGCCATCGACGCCTTCAACGAGGCGCCTCTGGAGCAGAACCACACCCTGGCGCAGATCTACGACATCAAGGCGCTCGGCGACATGGCCGCCGAGGCCGAGACGCGCATCCAGGTCGCCACCGTGCAGGCCATGGTGCGGCGCATCTTCCAGTCGGACAATCCGCCGCCCATCGACGCCTTCGACTGCATCCTCGTCGACGAGGCGCACCGCGGTTACACCCTCGACCAGGAGATGACCGAAGGCGAGCTAGCGGTACGCGACTACAGCCAGTACCTGTCGCAGTACCGCCGCGTGCTCGACTGGTTCGATGCCTGCCGCATTGGCCTCACCGCCACCCCGGCCAAGCACACCAGCGAGATCTTCGGCGCGCCGGTGTTCACCTACAGCTACCGCGAGGCGGTGGCCGACGACTGGCTGATCGACCACGAACCGCCGATCCGCTACGAAACGCTGCTGAGCCAGAACGGCATCCACTTCGCCAAGGGCGAAAGCGTCAGCGTCATCAACACCGCGACCGGCGAGGTGGACGTCGCCGAGCTGGAGGACGAGCTCGACTTCGAGATCGAGTCCTTCAACCGCCGCGTCATCACGCCGGGCTTCGACAAGGTCATCTGCGCGCAGCTGGCCCAGGAGCTCGATCCGCTGGGCGACGAGAAGGCGATGATCTTCTGCGTCAACCAGGCCCATGCCGAGCGGGTCAAGAACCGGCTCGACGAGGCCTTCAGGGACGTTCACGGCGAGCAGTACAACCAGGCCGCCGTGCAGGTCGTCACCGGGCAGAGCGACAAGGTCGAACAACTGATCCGCCAGTACAAGAACGAGCGCTACCCGAGCATCGCCATCACTGTCGACCTGCTCACCACCGGCATCGACGTGCCGCGCATCTGCCATCTGGTGTTCATGCGCCGCGTGCGCTCGCGCATCCTCTACGAACAGATGAAGGGCCGCGCCACCCGCCGCTGCGACGAGATCGGCAAGACCGTGTTCCGCATCTACGACCCGGTCGACCTCTACGCCAGCCTCGAGCCGGTGGACACCATGAAGCCGCTGGTCAAGGACCCCAACGTCAGCCTTGCGCAACTGGTCGGCGAGCTGACCAACCCGGCCAGCCTCGACGCCCCCGGCAGCCAGCCGGACACTAGCCACGCCCAAGACGTGCTCGACCAGCTGAGTCAGCGGGTCATGCGCATCCTGCGCAAGGCCAGCCACAAGGCGGAGACCAAGCCGACGCTCAGGCACAAGCTCGACGAGCTGGAGGAAGTCTGGGGCGTGGCCCCCGACAAGCTGCATCAGCACCTGCACCAGCTCGGCCCGCAGCAGGCCGCGCAGTTCATTCGCCAGCACGCCCAACTGCTCGACCAGCTCGCCGCGGTCAAGGCCCTGCTCGGTTCGGAAAACTATCCGGTCATCTCCACCCACGACGACCAGCTCGTGGTGCGCGAGCAGAACTACGGCGCGAACCAGCAGCCGCAGGACTACCTGGAAAGCTTCCACGACTTCGTCCGCAACCAGCTCAACCAGTCGGTGGCCCTCGGCGTGGTGGTCAACCGGCCGAAGGACCTGACCCGCGAGCAGCTGCGCGAGGTGCGCCTGCTGCTGGATGGGCACGGCTTCAGCGAGGTGAACCTGAAAAGCGCCTGGCGCAACCGGACCAACCAGGAGATCGCCGCCGGCATCGTCGGCTACATCCGCCAGGCCGCCCTCGGCGAGGCCCTGCTGCCCTTCGAACAGCGCGTGGCCGGGGCCATGCGGAAGATCCACGACCTCCACCCCTGGACGCCGGTACAGCGCAAGTTCCTCGACCGCCTGGCCAGGCAACTGGTCCACGAGGTGGTGATCGACGAGCGGCAGATCAACGAGGCGTTCCGCAACGACGGCGGCAGCAAGCGCCTGGACAAGCTGCTCGACGGCAACCTCGCCGTGGTGCTGGAGGCGCTGAACGACAACCTGTGGGCCACCGCCCTGTAGGAGCGGATTCATCCGCGACCGGCCCTGCCAACAGGCAGTAATGTGATTCGGAGCCAACCCGGCCGCGAATGAATTCGCTCCTACAAAGGCACACCCAGTGAATGTTTCCCCTTGCCAATTTGCCCTGCGCCGATAACCATCGCCGCCAATACACCCGCCATGCCTATGGCTGCTTCGGCAGCTACGCACAAATTGAGCGGGTTTTTTATGGGCGCTTGATTTCGTATCCGCCCTGAAGTGCATGGATGCACAATCCAGCAGGAGGCATGGGATGCCTGACAATCACAATGCCCATGCGGGTAGTCTGCGCCATGGTCGCATCTCTCATCCGGGATATGCCTATCTCGTCACACGGTCATTGCCGATCGTCGCCCATTGCTGGCCGACTTCCATACAGCTCGTCTGCTGGTCGAAGAAATGCGGGAGGCCTGTACCGCTGGATTGATAGAAAGTCTGGCCTGGGTGGTGATGCCGGATCATCTGCATTGGTTGCTGATGCTGCAGCAAGGCAGCCTTTCGAGCCTGATGAAGCAGATCAAGGCGCGCAGCTCTCGGCGCATCAATCAGCACCTCGGGCTGGCTGGCAGGCTGTGGCAGCCCGGCTACCACGACCGCGCAGCCCGAAGTGATGATGACCTGCGCGCCATGGCGCGCTACATCATCGCCAACCCCGTGCGTGCCGGAATCGTCGGGACTGTCGGTGATTACCCGCTCTGGGATGCCGCTTGGCTGTTGTAGGAGCGGATTCATCCGCGACCCGCCATGCTCGCCGGCAGCGCCATGGTTCACGGCCATCGTGGTCGCGAATGGATTCGCGCCTCGCGCCATCGGCGCGGCAAATTGCTGTATTTCTACGCCCCGCAGGCGGGGCGGTCGCGGATGAATCCGCTCCTACAGGCAAGCGTTATCGGGCAGAATCGCCGGCCCTGAGTCATATGCCCGGAAGCCCCATGACCAACTCCGACATCGTCCAGAAACTCTGGAACCTCTGCGACGTCCTGCGCGACGACGGCATCAACTACAGCGACTACGTCACCGAGCTGGTGCTGCTCCTGTTCATCAAGATGGAATACGAGCAGGTGCAGAACAACGACGACTTCGCCCACAAGCTGCCTGAGGGCGCGCGCTGGCCGGATCTGGCCGGCAGGTCCGGGCTCAACCTGCTCGGCCACTACCGGCAGATGCTGCTCGATCTGGGCAAGAACGAAGACCCGCTGATCGCCGCCATCTACGCCGACGCGCAGACCCGCCTCAAGGAGCCGCGCCACCTCGAACAGCTGATCAAAAGCCTCGACGGCATCGACTGGTTCAGCGCCCGCGAGGACGGCCTGGGCGATCTCTACGAAGGCCTGCTGGAGAAGAACGCCAGCGAGACCAAGTCCGGCGCCGGCCAGTACTTCACCCCGCGCCCCTTGATCGACAGCATCATCTGCTGCATCCGCCCGCAGCCGGGCGAGACCATCCAGGACCCGGCCGCCGGCACCGCGGGCTTTCTGATCGCCGCCGACGCCTACATCAAGCAGCACACCGACGACCTCTACGACCTCGACGACAAGGCCCGCCGCTTCCAGCGCACCCAGGCCTACGTCGGCGTCGAACTGGTGCCCGGCACCCGCCGGCTGGCGCTGATGAACTGCCTGCTGCACGGCATGGAAGGCGACGCCGAGGGCGTGGTGCACCTGGGCAACGCCCTCGGCCAGACCGGCGCCGGGCTGCCGAAGGTCGACGTGATCCTCTCCAACCCGCCGTTCGGCACCGCCAAGGGCGGCGGCGGGCCGACCCGCGACGACCTCACCTACCGCACCAGCAACAAGCAGCTGGCCTTCCTCCAGCACATCTACCGCGGCCTCAAGCCCGGCGGACGCGCCGCCGTGGTGCTGCCGGACAACGTGCTGTTCGAGGCCGGGGTCGGCACCGAAGTGCGCCGCGACCTGATGGACAAGTGCAACCTGCACACCATCCTGCGCCTGCCCACCGGCATCTTCTACGCCCAGGGGGTGAAGACCAACGTGCTGTTCTTCCAGAAGGGCACGGCGGACGATCCCCGGCAGGAAGAGGGCTGCACCAAGCGCGTGTGGATTTTTGATCTGCGCAGCAACATGCCCAGCTTCGGCAAGCGCACCCCGTTCGGCGCCGCGCATCTCAAGCCCTTCGAGGACGCCTACGGCGAGGACCCCAACGGCAACAGCCCGCGCGCCGAGAACGTCGAGGGCATCGGCGAGGCCAGCCGTTTCCGCTGCTTCACCCGCAAGGAGATCGCCGAACGCGGCGACTCGCTGGACATCGGCTGGCTGAAGGACGCCGACAGCCTCGACGCCAGCGAGCTGCCCGCTCCGGAAGTGCTGGCCGGCGAAGCCATGGCCGAGCTGACCGAAGCGCTGCGCGAGCTGGATGCGCTGATGCGGGCGCTGGGCGCGGGGGATGAGGCCGAGCAGCAGAAAAGGATGCTGGCGGAGGTGATGGGGTTGGAAGTGGCTGCCGAAGGGGCTGGGGATGAGTGAGTTACCTGCTGGCTGGGCGAGTTTTGCGCTGAATGACATCGGAGGCTTATCGGGCGGCAAGACTCCGTCAAAGGCAAATCCCGCATTCTGGTCGAGTCCCGATGTGCTTTGGGTGTCGCCCAAGGACATGAAGAGGAATTTGCTGGAAGACGCCGAGGACCGGATTTCGCAGGTTGCCGTGGACGAGGCCGGGATGACGCTCTATCCGGCTGGCTCTGTGCTGATGGTCACGCGCAGTGGGATTCTGCAGCACACCTTCCCGGTTGCTTTGGCCGGTGCCGAGTTGACCGTCAATCAGGACATCAAGGTTTTGCGCCCAGTCGAGGGCATAACTTCACAATTTGCGTTTTACCTGCTCAAGAGCTTCGGGGGCGAAATCCTTTCGGCGTGCTCCAAGGATGGTACGACCGTACAGAGCATCGACTCGGAAAAGCTCGAAGCCTTTACGTTTCCGCTGCCACCGCTCGCCGAACAAACCCGCATCGCCGCCAAGCTCGACGAACTGCTGTCCCAAGTCGATACCCTGAAAGCCCGCATCGACGGCATCCCCGCGCTGCTCAAGCGCTTCCGCCAGTCCGTCCTCGCCGCTGCCGTTTCCGGGCGGTTGACGGAGGAGTGGCGGGGAGGTGCTTATGAATGGCGAGAAACCACTGTTGGCGCGATTTGCTCTATCGCTACAGGGAAAACGCCCAAACGAGACACTCCAGATTATTGGGTCGGCGGTGAAGTCCCGTGGCTCACCAGTGCCGCGACTGGTGTTGATTTGTGTTCAGAAGCTGAGCAGTTTGTTACCGAATTTGCAGTCAAGGACTGTGCGCTCAAGATATTCCAGCCAGGTACGTTGCTGATGGCTATGTATGGGGAAGGGAAAACCCGAGGGCAAGTTACTGAGTTGAAGATTGCCGCAGCCTGTAATCAGGCATGCGCTGCGATAACGGTCGATGAGGCGTTCGCTAAAAAAGCGTTTGTAAAAATTCGTCTGCAGGAGAACTACGAAGAGATCAGGAAGCAGGCCGTAGGTGGTGCTCAGCCCAATCTCAATTTGAACAAAGTGCAGGAAATTTCCATTCGCCTGCCTTCGCTGGAAGAACAAACCGAAATCGTCCGCCGTGTCGAGCAACTGTTCGCCTTCGCCGACCAGCTGGAAGCCAAGGTCAACGAGGCGAAAACGCGCATCGACCGCCTGACCCAGAGCATCCTCGCCAAGGCCTTCCGCGGCGAGTTGGTGCCCCAAGACCCGAACGACGAACCGGCCAGCCAACTGCTGGAGCGGATCAAGGCCCAGCGCGCCGCTGCGCCCAAGGCCAAACGCAAGCGCCGTGTAGGAGCGGATTGATCCGCGACCGACCCGCCCAGCGTGTCGCTGAATCGCCGGCCGCCGGTTTGCCGCGCCGTTGGCGCGGGTCGCGAATGAATTCGCTCCTACAGCCGCAGGCCCCAACGACGAACCGGCCAGCCAACTGCTGGAGCGCATCAAGGCCCGGCGCGCCGCTGCGCCCAAGGCCAAACGCAAGCGCCGCGCAGGAGCGGATTGATCCGCGACCGACCCGCCCAGCGGGTCGCCGGCCGCCGGTTTGCCGTGCCGTTGGCACGGGTCGCGAATGAATTCGCTCCTACAGCCGCAGGACCCCAGCGACGAACCGGCGAGCCGACTGGTGGAGCGCATCAAGGCCCGGCGCGCCATCGCACCCAAGGCCAGACGCAAGCGCCGTGTAGGAGCGGATTGATCCGCGACCGACCCGCCCAGCGGGTCGCGCCGGATCGCCGGCCGCTGGTTTGCCGCGCCGTTGGCACGGGTCGCGAATGAATTCGCTCCTACAGCCGCAGGCCCCCAACGACGAACCGGCGAGCCGACTGGTGGAGCGCATCAAGGCCCGGCGCGCCATCGCACCCAAGGCCAGGCGCAAGCGCCGTGTAGGAGCGGATTGATCCGCGACCGACCCGCCCGGCGGGTCGCCAGCCGCCGGTTTGCCGCGCCGTTGGCGCGGGTCGCGAATGAATTCGCTCCTACAGCCGCAGGTCCCGGCGACGAACCGGCCAGTGACGTAGAGTGGATGGCCACCCCGTGGAAAACTCGCGTAGCGATTTTCCACCACACCCCTTCGTCGCTGCCACGGTGGAAAAGCCTGCGGCGTTTTCCACCCTACCAAGATGTTTCTTTTGATCACCCGGCGCAGGTGCCGGGGCCTCCACCACAGGAAGTCATTTATGCCCATTCCGGATTTTCAGAGCGTGATGCGGCCGGTGCTGGCCGCCGTCGCCGATGGCGCCCCGCTGGCGCTGAGCGCGTTGCGCGAGCGCATTGCCAGCGAGTTCCAGCTCAGCGAGGAGGAGCGCAGCGAGCGCTTGCCTTCCGGCAAGCAGACGGTGATCAACAACCGGGTCGGCTGGGCACGTACCTACCTGAACAAGGCGGGGCTGCTGAGCATTCCGGCCAAGGGGCTGGTACAGATCACCGAACGGGGTCGCGAGGCGCTGGACAACGGCCCGGCGCGCATCACCGTGGGTTGGCTCAAGCGCTACCCGGAGTTCGCCGACTTCCACACCGCACGCCCTGCCGATAGCGTGGCCCCGCCATACAGGCCGAGCCGGTCGAGGAGACCACCCCCGACGAGCAACTGGCCGATGCGCACCAGGCGCTGATGCAGTCGCTGGCCGACGAGCTGCTGGCGCAGGTGCGCGCCGCTTCGCCGGCCTTCTTCGAGCAACTGGTGGTGGATCTGATGATCGCCATGGGCTACGGCGGTTCCCGCAAGGAGGCCGGTCGTGCCACCCAGGCGACCGGCGACGATGGCATCGACGGCATCATCAAGGAGGACAAGCTCGGTCTGGACGTGATCTACCTGCAGGCCAAGCGCTGGGCCAACACCGTGCACCGCCCGGAGATCGACAAGTTCATCGGCGCGCTGACCCGCCAGCGCGCCCGCAAGGGCGTGTTCATCACCACCTCGGAGTTCTCCGCCGGCGCCCGCGAGGCGGCGCTGGGCCTGGATATCAAGGTGGTGCTGATCGACGGCAGCGAGTTGGCCCGGCTGATGGTGGAGAACAACCTCGGCTGCAGCGTGAAGCAGGTCTACGAGGTCAAACACCTCGATAGCGACTACTTCAGCGAAGACTGAGTCATTGATCGTGCCCACGCTCCCGCGTGGATACGCAGCCCGGGACGCTCTGCGTCCTGGTGGACACGGCAGCGTCTGGTGCCGGGCTCCCACGCAGGAACGTGGGAACCCTCAGATAACCCTCAAACGATCAACCCGACCACCGCCCCCGTCATCAGGGTCGCCAGCGTGCCGGCGTAGAGGGTGCGCGGCCCGAGTTCGACGATTTCGCCGCGGCGTTCCGGCGCCAGCGCGCCCAGGCCGCCGATCAGGATGCCCAGGCTGCCGATGTTGGCGAAGCCGCACAGCGAGTAGGTCATGATCAGCCGGCTGCGTTCGCTCAGCGCGCCTTCCGGCAGGCCGGCGAGCTGGATATAGGCGATGAACTCGTTCAGCACCGTCTTGACGCCCATCAGCGCCCCGGCGGTCATGGCCTCGGCCCAGGGAATGCCGGTCAGCCAGACGATGGGGGCCATCGCCCAGCCGAGCAGGCGCTCCAGGGTCAGCGGCGCGCCGGCGACCGCCGGCAGCCAGGCCAGGCCCAGATTGACCAGATGCACCAGCGCGACCAGCACCAGCAGCATGGCGATGATGTTGAGCCAGAGCTGCAGGCCGTCCAGGGTGCCGCGGGTCACGGCATCCATGGCGCTGTGGTAGCGGAGCTGCTCCACCGGTGGCAGGGACGGGCCTTGCGGTTCCGCCGGGTCCTGCCCGGGCGGGATCATCACATGGGCTATCAGGAGCGACGCCGGCGCGCTGATCAGCGAGGCGATGAGCAGGTGCCGGGCCGGATCGGGAATGCTGCCTTCGAGCAGGGTGGCGTAGAGCACCATCACGGTTCCGGCGATGGTGGCCATGCCGGTGACCATCACGGCGAACAGCTCGCTGCGCGACATGCCCGCCAGATAGGGGCGGATCAGCAGAGGGGCCTCGGTCATGCCGACGAAGACATTGGCGGCGCTGGCGAAGCCCACGGGGCCGCCGATGCCGAAGGTCTTCTGCAGCAGCCAGGAGAAGCCCCGGACCACCAGCGGCAGGATCCGCCAGTGGAACAGCAGCGCCGACAGGGCGCTGATCACCAGCACCAGTGGCAGCGCCTGAAAGGCCAGCACGAAACCGTTGGCCGGGCTGGTGACGGCATAGGGCGCCGCGCCGCCGCCGATAAAGCCGAAGACGAAGGCGCTGCCGGCGGCGCTGGCCTGTTGCAGGGCCTGCACCAGCGCGTTCAGGGGGTCGAACAGCCGGCTGGCGCCGGGAAACTTCAGCAGCACGGCCGCCAAGGCGAACTGGCACAAAAGCCCGGCGACGATCACCCGCGGCCGCACCCGCGAGCGCCGTTCGCCGATCGCCCAGGCCAGCAGGATCATCACGGCCAGCCCCAAAAGCCCCTGAAATATGCTGAGCATGTGCGCTCTCCCGGTGATCGATCTCCCCGCCGTTTGTGGGGGCGGCCAGTGTAGCCGCGGTGCGGGTCCGCTTGCTCGTCCGGCTGCGCTGGCGGAGCGATGCCGGGGCTGATCCGATCTTCCCGAATGCGGGACAATAGGGCGCAGCGGGCCGACCGGCCGGCAGCCCCACGACAACGGAGACTCCCATGAAACAGAACGAACAGGCGGATGCGGTATGGACGCAGATGTGCCAAGCCGCCGGGCTGGACCCGCAGCGGCGGCTGGCGGCGCGGCAGGCGATCCTCGGCGACGAGGCGGTGCAGGACTGCAGCGTCTACCGGCCGGACGAGCGCGACCCGGAGGCCGAGGAGGAGGATCTGGGAGATGCCAGGATCTTGTTCACCGGGCCGTTCCAGGCGCCGGAGGACTGGGACGAGCAGATGCGCGCCGACTACTTCGACGAGAACGATCCGGCGCTGTTCGTCACCGCCTTGATCGAGTGCGAGGCCGCGCCGGCGTCGCGCGGCTTCTTCACGGTCGAGCCCGGCGACTACGTGGCGGCCACCCTGGAAACGGGCGAGGTGGTGATGTTCTACGTCTACGACTGCAGCGAGGACGAGCAGGGCCGGCGCTGCGTGCTGGTCCGCGACGACGAGGAACTGGTCTGAGCGGCTGCCGGGTGCCGTCGATCTTTCGGGAGAATCCATGCACGACCACGACCACGACCACGACCACGACCACGACAAGCCCTCCCGCGCCGATTACCACCGCACCCATCAGGCGCGGGCGCTGGCCGAGGCCGAGCGGCTGCTGGCCGAGCGCGAGCGCCTCGGCGCGCGCTGGCTGGGCTGGGTGGCGGGGGAGCTGTATGCGCTGAGCCCGCCGCAGTACGCCAGTATGGTGCGGCGGGAGCTGCAGCGTCTGCAGGAAGGCGGGGGCTGATCTGCTTTCGTGTTCCCGGACTCACCTGTCGGGCCGGCAGGTGACGGCAGGCGCCGCTGTCTGTCCTTTTTCCGGCGGGGAGAGGGCGCCGAATGGTTCGGCGTGTGCGCGGCGAAACCAGCGCGCGAAGAAGGCGATCGCCAGCAACAGCTCCGCCACGTCCCCGCCGTAGTACATGAGTTGCGCGGCGGCCTGGATCTCGCGCAAGTCGTGCGCCGTGCCCTGCGGAAAGCCATAGGCGTACATGAGCTTGCCGAGGGTGGCATGCAGGGCGGTGCCGAGAAACAGCACGCCGAGGCGCAGCTTCAGGCCGGGGCGCTGCGGCGCGGGGTCGGGGCCGGCGATGGCCCAGGTGAACAGGTAGCCCGACAGCACAAAGTGCAGGTGCACCAGGAAGTGCACGGCAGGGTTGCCGATGCTGAAGGCATACAGGGGCGTCAGGTAGAGCAGGTACATGCCGCCGATATCCAGCACCAGCGCCGTGAGCGGATGGATCAGCGTCCGCACCGGGCGGGTGGCCAGGAAGGCCACCAGCGCGCGCGCCGCCTGCGGCGGCAGGCTGCGCAGCAGCAAGGTGCCGGGCGCGCCCAGGACCAGGGCGAGGGGCGCGAACATGCCCAGCAGCAGGTGCTGAAGCATGTGCCCGCGCAGGTCGGCATGGGCGAAGGCGACCACGGGCGGCGCCAAGGCCAGGCCGAGCAGGGCGATGCCGGCAAAGAAGCTCAGCGTGCGCCAGAGGCTCGGGCGCCGTCCGGCGCGTCCTGTGCGGGTGGCCAGTGCATAGGCGCCGAGCAGCAGGGCGAGGAGCAGGAAGGCCAGGACGCTGCCGGCGTGGGGCTGGGCATGGGCGGCGTGCTCCATGCGCGATCAGGCCATCCGGATGCGGGCACGCAGGCGCCTGAGCAGCAGCAATCCGATCAGCAGCAGCACTGCGCCCGAGGCGTTCCAGAGGAGGTCGTAGGTCAGCAGGTTGTCGATGCCGTAGCGGATCTGGTGCAGCCGCAGCACCTTGTGGTCGACGATGCCGTCGAACAGCTGAAAGCCGCCGAGGCCGATGAGGAGGCCGGCCCAGGCGGCAGTCGGGTCGAGAATCTGCCTGCCGCGCAGGTCGCTCAGCAGGAAGAAGCCGGCGACCAGCACGATCAGTTCGGCGGAGTGCAGCAGGCCGTCGGAGAACAGCGCGATCTGCGGCGTGGCCAGATCGTAGAAATGATGCCAGCCGAGCAGCTGGTGAAAGATGATTTCATCCACGCCGGCCATCAGGCCGATGCCGATCAACGCCGTGGCAAGCATGGATTTGCGCATGTCGCTCTGCACCTGGACGGTCATCGCCTTCCCTCCTTCGTTTTCGCTCCTCGACGTCCCTAGAGCCTGTTATTAACCCGTTCGTTTCTTGATCAGCCTGGTGCTGCCAAGGCCTTGAGAGCAGTCGGCAACATCAGGCAAACAAAGGCTATGAAGTGAAAGCCCGCCAGCGTCGAGGCCAGACGCTCGTAGTCCCGACTCAGTCTTCGAAAGCGGGCCATCCAGCCGAAGCTGCGCTCGACCACCCAGCGCCGGGGCAGCAGGATGAAGCCCTTCTTCGCTTCCGTGTGCTTGATCACTTCCAGCTGGATGCCATGCGCCTCTGCCTGTCGGGCCGCCGACTCGCCGCTGTAGCCCTGGTCGGCGAAGGCAACCTCCACCGCCTCACCGGTCACCCGCTGCACCTGCTCGGCGAGGGCGGCCACCTGGGCGCGGTCCTGTTCGTTGGCGGGCGTCACCCGCAGGGCGAGCAACTGCCCCAGCGTATCCACGGCCATATGCACCTTCGAGCCCTTGCGGCGTTTGGCCCCGTCATAGCCGGCCCGTGCGCCGCTTTCCGGCGTCGACTGCAGGGTGCGGCTGTCGAGGATCACGGCGCTGGGCTGAGCCTTGCGCTTGTCCGCCACCCGGATCAACTCGCGCACATCATGCAGCAGTTCCTCGAAGACGCCGGCCTCGATCCAGCGTCGGGTCTGCTGATACACCACCTGCCACGGCGGCAGATCATGCGGCATCTGCCGCCAGAGCAGGCCGCCGCGGACGATGTAGCGCAGGGCATTGAAGACCTCGCGCAGGCTGTGGACGCGATGGGCGGAGGATTCGGGCATCAGCGCCAGATAGGGCGCCACGAAGGCCCACTCCTCATCGCTGACATCGGTGGGGTAGGGTTTTCGGGTTGTCGTCTGCATAACTGCAAACGATAACCAAAGCAGTGGTTAATAACAGGCTCTAGTGAGAGGGGAAGGCCGCGCCTGGTTCCGGGGAATCGACATCCGGTGCAGGACAGGCGCACAGACGGACGGGCTATGGCATGAAAAAGGGCCCGCAGGCCCTTTTCCATCCGGTGGGCCTCACTCGGCCAGTTGCACCACCTCGCCGCTGCTCTCGCCGAGGCCGAAGCGGCCCTTGGCATCGCGGCTCAGGCGGCCCATGGCGACCTTGGGGTCGTGGGTGAAGACCAGGCGGCCGCCGCGGGCCAGCAGGTCTTCGAGCAGGGCGCTCTTTTCCTCGATCAGGCCTTCCGGGAAGCGGTCGTAGCCCATGGTGATCGGCAGGTGCACCCAGGGCGCGCCGGGAACCAGATCGCCGGCGAACAGCACCGGGCCGCCGGGCATCGCCACCTCGGGCAGCAGTTGGCCGGGGTGTGGCCGTCGCTGACGTGGAAGCGCCAGTCCGGGCCGAGCGCTTCGGAGGTCTGGCCGTCGTCGAGCAGTTCCAGGCGGCCGCTGGCTTCGAGCAGTTCGAGCAGTTCGGGAATGTAGGAGGCGCGGTCGCGGGCGTGCGGCTGGCAGGCGCGCTGCCACTGGCGGCGGCCGGTGACGAAGCGCGCGTTGGGGAACAGCAGGCGCGGCGGCCGGCCTTCTTCCCAGGCGGCGAGCAGGCCGCCGGCGTGGTCGAAGTGCAGGTGGGTGAGCACCACCACGTCGATGTCGGCGTCGGACAGGCCCTGCGCGGCGAGGTTGTCGAGCAGCACGTGGCGGCTTTCCTGCACGCCGTAGCGCTCCTTCAGCTCGGGCTGAAGAAGGCGCCGATACCGGTTTCCACCAGGACGTTGCGACCGTCCTCGCGCACCAGCAGGGCGCGGCAGCCGAGGTCGATGCGGTGCAGTTCGTCGGCCGGCATCCAGCGCTCCCACAGGGCGCGCGGGGCGTTGCCGAACATGGCGCCGCCGTCGAGCTTCTGGCTGTTGCCGGGCAGGGTGGTCAGGGTTCGCATGGGATGGATCCTTCCTTGTTGTTGTGATGGTGTGGCCAAGGCTAACCCCTGGGCCGTGTCGCTGCACAGGGGATGCCCGCTCGGAATAAAAAAGCGCGGCGCCTACAGGCAGCCGCGCAAGGGGCATGGGGCGGGATTCGCTACGGCCATGCCGGAAGGGAACGGGACAGGCAGGCCGTCAGCGCCGGACCGGGCAGCCGGTGGCCTCCTGCAGTTGCTCGAAGGTCACGCCCTCGGCCAGCTCGACCAGCGTCAGGCCCTGCTCGGTGACGTCGAGCACGCCCAGGTCGGTGATGATCCGGTCGACCACCCCGACGCCGGTCAGGGGCAGGTCGCAGCGCTCGAGGAGCTTGTGCGCGCCGCCCTTGGCGCAGTGCTCCATCAGCACCACCACGCGGCGCACCCCGGCGACCAGGTCCATGGCGCCGCCCATGCCCTTGACCATCTTGCCGGGGATCATCCAGTTGGCCAGGTCGCCGTGTTCGGACACCTGCATGGCGCCGAGGATCGACAGGTCGATGTGCCCGCCGCGGATCATGGCGAAGGAGGCGGCGCTGTCGAAGAAGCTGCTGCCGGGCAGGGTGGTGACGGTCTGCTTGCCGGCGTTGATCAGGTCCGGGTCGACCTCTTCCTCGGTGGGGAAGGGACCGATGCCGAGCAGGCCGTTCTCGCTCTGCAGCCAGACCTCCATGCCGTCGGGAATGTAGTTGGCGACCAGGGTCGGCAGGCCGATGCCGAGGTTGACGTAGAAGCCGTCCTGCAGCTCCCGGGCGGCGCGCTGCGCCATCTGTTCACGAGTCCAGGCCATGCTCAGGCACTCCGCAGGGTACGTTGTTCGATGCGTTTTTCCGGGCTGGGGTTGAGCACGATGCGCTGCACGTAGACCCCCGGCAGGTGGATCTGGTCGGGGTCCAGCGCGCCGGTCTCGACGAGTTCCTCGACCTCGACCACGCAGACCCGCCCGGCCATCGCCGCCAGCGGGTTGAAGTTGCGCGCGGTCTTCCTGAACAGCAGGTTGCCGGCCTTGTCGGCCTTCCAGGCCTTGACCAGGGCGATATCGGCGGTCAGCGACTTCTCCATCACGTACCACTCGCCGTCGAACTGGCGGGTTTCCTTGCCCTCGGCGACCAGGGTGCCGTAGCCGGTTTTCG
Organism: Azotobacter tropicalis; assembly: GCF_059739045.1. Taxonomy (NCBI): domain Bacteria; kingdom Pseudomonadati; phylum Pseudomonadota; class Gammaproteobacteria; order Pseudomonadales; family Pseudomonadaceae; genus Azotobacter; species Azotobacter tropicalis. The sequence goes on along the minus strand of NZ_AP046059.1, from coordinate 1,263,036 downwards.
TGTAGAAGGCGGGGATGCCGGCGCCGCCGGCGCGCAGCTTCTCGGCCAGGGTGCCTTGCGGAGTGAACTCCAGCTCGAGTTCGCCGGCCAGGTACTGGCGCTCGAACTCCTTGTTCTCGCCGACGTAGGAAGAAATCATCTTGCGGATCTGCCGGGTCTCCAGCAGCAGGCCGAGGCCGAAGCCGTCGACGCCGGCGTTGTTGCTGATCGCGGTGAGGTTCTTCTTGCCGGACTCGCGCAGGGCGGCGATCAGCGCCTCGGGGATGCCGCACAGGCCGAAGCCGCCGACGGCGAGGGTCATGCCGTCTTCGACCAGCCCGTCGAGGGCGGCCTGAGCGCTGGGATAGAGCTTGTTCATGGATTCCTCTCTGCTCGTTTTCGCGGTTGCGCGGCGGCGCGGGAATGCGCCGCCGCGTCCGATCCTTAGCAAGCCTAGCCGTTCACTGCGCCGCCCAGCCGCCGTCCATGTTCCAAGCCGCGCCGCGCACCTGGCTGGCCGCGTCGCTGCAGAGGAACAGCACCAGCGCGCCGAGCTGCTCGGGGTGACGAACTCCAGCGACGGCTGCTTCTCGGCCAGCAGGTCGTGGCGGGCGGCGACGGGGTCGCCGCTGGCCAGGGCACGGGCGTCGATCTGCTGCTGCACCAGCGGCGTCAGCACCCAGCCGGGGCAGATCGCGTTGCAGGTGATGGGCGTCTGCGCGGTTTCCAGGGCGACCACCTTGGTCAGGCCGAGCAGGCCGTGCTTGGCGGCGACGTAGGCGGATTTCTGCGCCGAGGCGACCAGGCCGTGCACCGAGGCGATGTTGACGATCCGCCCCCAGTCGCGCCGGCGCATGCCCGGCAGGGCCAGGCGGGTGGTGTGGAAGGCCGAGGACAGGTTGATGGCGAGGACGCTGTCCCAGCGCTCCGGCGGGAACTCCTCGACCGGCGCCACGTGCTGGATGCCGGCATTGTTGACCAGGATGTCGACGGCGCCGAACTCGCCTTCGGCGAAGGCGATCAGCGCGGCGATCTCGTCCGGTTTGCTCATGTCCGCCGGGTGGTGGCGCACCTGGCCGCCGTGCTGGCGTACCGCTTCCAGTGCCTGCTCCGCATCGCCGAAGCCGTTGAGCACCAGGTTGGCGCCGGCGGCGGCCAGGCAGTGGGCGATGCCGAGGCCGATGCCGCTGGTGGAGCCGGTGACCAGCGCCGTCTTGCCGTTGAGGATCGTCATGGGGTTGTCTCCGTTGTTGTCAGACCAGGCCGGTGAGGTAGAAGGTGCCGATCACCACGAACACCGCCAGGGTCTTGATCAGGGTGATGCCGAAGATGTCCTTGTAGGCTTCCCGGTGGGTCAGGCCGGTGACCGCCAGCAGGGTGATCACCGCGCCGTTGTGCGGCAGGGTGTCCATGCCGCCGCTGGCCATGGCGGCGACCCGGTGCAGCACCTCCAGGGGAATCTGCGCGGCGTTGGCGGCGGCGATGAAAGTATCGGACATGGCCGCCAGGGCGATGCTCATGCCGCCCGACGCGGAACCGGTGATGCCGGCCAGCAGGGTGACGGTGATCGCCTCGTTGACCAGCGGGTTGGGGATGCTCTTCAGCGTGTCGGCCAGCACCAGGAAGCCCGGCAGCGCGGCGATCACCGCGCCGAAGCCGTATTCCGAGGCGGTGTTCATCGCCGCCAGCAGCGAGCCGCCGACGGCGGTCTTGCTGCCCTCGGCCAGCTTGCTGCGCACCGTGCCGAAGCTGCTGACCAGCACCAGCAGGATGCCCAGCAGCAGCGCCGCCTCCACCGCCCAGATGGCGGTGATCTTGCCCACGTCGGTCTGTACCGGTGCGGCCATGCCGGCCAGTTGCAGGCTGTGGGTCTTGCCGTACAGCTCGGGAATCCAGCGGGTGAAGAACAGGTTGGCGATCCCCACCAGCAATAGCGGGGAGAGCGCCAGCCAGGGATTGGGCAGGGCGATGTCCGCGGCGGTTTCCGGCTCGTTGCGCAGATTGCTGCCGTAGCCCTCGCCGGCGGCGTGGGCCTTGCGCCGCTGGCGCTGCAGGTAGAGCAGGCCGACGGCGAGGACGAACAGCGCGCCGATCAGCCCCAGCCAGGGCGCGGCCCAGGCGTTGGTGCCGAAGAAGGAGCTGGGGATGATGTTCTGGATCTGCGGCGTGCCGGGCAGCGCATCCATGGTGAAGCTGAAGGCGCCGAGGGCGATGGTCGCCGGAATCAGCCGCTTGGGGATGTCGCTCTGGCGGAACATCTCGGCGGCGAACGGATAGACCGCGAACACCACCACGAACAGCGATACCCCGCCGTAGGTGAGCAGGGCGCAGACCAGCACGATCACCAGCATGGCCTGGCGGGTGCCGAGCAGGCGGATCGCCGCGCTGACGATCGAGCGCGAGAAGCCGGACAGCTCGATCAGCTTGCCGAACACCGCACCGAGCAGGAACACCGGGAAGTACAGTTTGATGAAGCCGACCATCTTTTCCATGAACACCCCGCTGAAGGCCGGGGCCACCGCACGGGGTCGGTCAGCAGCACGGCGCCGAGGGCGGCGATGGGGGCGAAGAGGATCACGCTGTAGCCGCGGTAGGCCGCCAGCATGAGCAGAGCCAGGGCCGCGAGGGCGACGATGACGCTCATTAAGTTTCTCCTTGAGCCTGCCGGTGGCGAGCGCGAAGCCGTCGATGGCGTGCGCTGAGAACGGTCACGGCAGGGGTATTGTTGTTATTGGGCGCGGAAGTCCGCGGAATTCCTTATGGCGAATTCCGTGCCAGGAGTATTGCTCGTTGATTTATAAGGGTTTTTCCAGGGGGTGCGCCGCTGCTTTCCCAGATTCGGGAAAGCGGCGGCGGCCGAAGCGGCTGGAGGGCCGATTAGAGGTGAAGAAGGTGGATTCCCATTTTTGGGATTCGTCCCATTAGCGGGACGGAATGCCCAGCGCAGCCAGCCGGCGGTACAGGGTGGAGCGGCTGAGGCCCAGGCGCCGTGCGGCCTCCAGGGCGTTGCCGGTGCTCGCCAGGGTGCTCTCCAGCAGTTCGCGCTCGAAGCGCTGCATGGCCTGCCGGTAGCTTTCGCCGGCGGCGGGCGCGCCTGGGGCCGGCGGCGGGACGCAGGCCGGCTGCATGCCCAGGGCGTCGGCGAGCATGGTCTCGTCCAGTTGCGTGTCGCCGTTGAGCAGGATGGCGCGCTCCAGCAGGTTGCGCAGCTCGCGGATATTGCCCGGCCAGTCGTGACGGGCGAGCAGGGCGAGGGCGGCGGGGCCGAGTTCGTGCGCGCTGCCGAGCTGGCCGAGGATCGCCTCGCACAGCGCCGGCAGGTCGTCCGGGCGCTCGCGCAGCGGCGGCAGGCGGATCGGCAGCACGTTCAGGCGGTAGTAGAGGTCGGCGCGGAAGCGGCCCTGGCGCACCGCCGCTTCCAGGTCGCAGGAGGTGGCGGCGATCAGCCGCACGTCGCTGAACAGGATCTGGTTGGAGCCGACCGGCTCGAACTCCTTCTCCTGCAGCACGCGCAGCAGCTTGCCCTGCAGGTGCAGGGGCATGTCGCCGATCTCGTCGAGGAACAGGGTGCCGCCCTGGGCGATCTGGAACTTGCCGGGCCGCGCCTTGCGGCTGGCGCCGGTGAAGGCGCCCGGCGCGGTGCCGAAGAACTCCGCCTCCAGCAGGCTTTCCGGGATGGCCGCCATGTTCAGGCTGACGAAGGGCTTGTGGGCGCGCGGCGAGGCGGCGTGGATGGCGTGGGCCAGCAGCTCCTTGCCGGTGCCGGTCTCGCCGAGCAGCAGCACCGGCGCCTCGCTGGCCGCGCCGCGGCGGGCGCGGCGCTTGACCTCCAGGGCCGGGGCGCTGGTGCCGATGAACTGGGCGAAGCCGTAGCGGGCCTGGCGCGCCTGCAAGAGCGAGCGGGTCGAGGCCAGCTCCTCCTGCAGGTTCAGGTAGTGGCCGATCAGCGGCGAGAGGCGCTTGAGCTCGTCGAACAGGGCGAAGCCGATGGCGCCGATCAACTGGCCGTGCTCGTCGCGGATCGGCAGGCGCATGACCACCAGCGGGTCCTTCGGTGTGTCGAGCATGTCCAGGAGGATCGGCTGGCCGCTGTGCACCACCTCGCGCAGCAGGCTGCCGGGGATGACGCTCTCCACCGGCTGGCCGAGGGCCTCGGCCGGGTCGGCGAGGCCGAAGCGCCGGGCGTAGCGCTCGTTGATCCAGACGATGCGCGCCTCGCGGTCGACGATCACCGTGCCTTCGCTGGACTGCTCGACGATCTTGAACAGCGAGCGCATCGCTTGCAGGCGGGTGACCTGGTAGTCCTTGAGGCTGGCGGCGGAATTCATGGGCGCTCCGGTGCGTGCTGTGATCCTGGCTGCGGACGTTCGCTCAAGAACGGCGTGGCGGCAAGCCGCAGCGGGCAGCAGGGGCGACCATCGACGGCTTGAGGAGGACGCGGGGCGGCTCGAAAATGAGCGATCGATCGGTTCGGTCAGGAGTGACTTCATGAGTGGCAACATCCCTTCCCTGGAGATTTCCGGCGCCCTGGCGACCCTGCGCCTGCAGCGGCCGGACAAGGCTAACCGCCTGGAGGAGGCGGACCTGACGGCGCTGCTGGACTGCCTGGCGCGCATCGAGGCGGCGCCGCAGGTGCGGGTGGTGCTGCTGCGCGCTGCCGGCAGGCATTTCTGCGCCGGCTACAGCTTCGACGACCTGGCCGCGGCCGGCGACGGCGGGCGCTTCGAGGCGGTGGCCGACGCCCTGGAGAACCTGCGCCCGCTGACCATCGCCGAGGTGCAGGGCGGGGTGTTCGGCGGCGCCACCGACATCCTGCTGGCCTGCGACTTCCGCCTCGGCGGCCCGGCCGCGCAGATGCTGATGCCGGCGGCGCGCTTCGGCCTGCACCTTTATGCCGGGCTGTTCGAGCGCTACGTGTCGCGCCTCGGGCTGAACGCCGCCAAGCGGCTGATCCTCGCCTGCGAAAAACTCGATGCACGGGGCATGCTGGAGACCGGCCTGCTCACCCACCTGTACGACAGCCCCGAACGCCTGGCCGAGGCGACCGAGACGCTGGCCGCGGAGCTGGCCGGGCTGGCGCCGCTGGCGGTGGCCGGCATGAAGCGCCACCTCAATGCGGCCGCCCGCGGCGCCCTGGACCCGGCGGCGGTGGAGGCGGACGTGCGGCGCTGCTCGGCCTCGGCGGACTTCCAGGAAGGGTTGCGCGCCCTCGGGGAAAAGCGCCCGCCGCGCTTCGAGGGGCGCTGAGAGCCAGCCCTTTCAACTTTCAAGGTTGATGGCTCCCACGCTCCTGCGTGGTAAGCCCGGGGCCGGGCGCTCCGGCGTCGCAGGGGCCCCGGGTAACCCGAGGAGCCGCATACGGCTGTTCCGAGGTTGCGTCGGGCAAACAAAGTAGTGGAGTTGCTCGAAGCGAAGCAGGGGAGAATCCTTTGCGCTGGTATTGAGGATACCTGGGCGATCTGGGAGTCATGCCTGTTATTGACGAAACGCTCTGAATTCGCGGCAGAAATATTCATCCAACGGTTTACGCTTCAAGGAGCATCCCTTTCGCTTGGTCGATCCTTCCGGCGGGCGCTTCGAATATATACTTGGTTGCCAGGCGGTCTGGTGTTTGCTTGATCGGAGAACATATGAGCGGCAGCTTGTTTTAATTGGGCTTCTGGCTCGTCTCGGCCTCGACGAAAGGCTGCAGCGCTCGCCTTCTCATATGCGGGGAGTTATTGGTTGTGTTTCATTCGGAGTTCTTTTGTGGTCTAACTCCTGGGCAAGTTGTTTCTGCGTGTGCTTCTGTATGGAGGTTTCCTCTTTGACGAGGCGGAAAAATCATTTCAACTTTCTCCTGTGCCTCCTCCCGCTTCAGGCAATCAATTGGAGATTGAAAATCTTGCCATGCTCTACCGCGAGTGGCTTGTTGAGATAGTCGACACCGCTTGAAGTGATAAATAGTTTGTTTGGGGCGGCCGATTTCAAATAGCCGGCTTCCAGCAGAAGATTGCTGGGTTGCCGTTCCCAATCAAAGGTCGGGCAGCTCATGCTATAGGTCGAGCCGAACACCCGATACAGCATTTTCATGGCTTGCATGTTTAGCGGTGTGCCGACGATCTGCTCCCGAACACATTTCACAAAATAGCGACCAATTAGGCTGGGATAGATCACATGGGAGGCGGCACTTTCATTGTGATAGGCCAGGCCTAACTCTCTGAGTTCTCGAGTTGCTGCCATTTCCAGGTCGGTGGCCAAGTGCGGGCGGGTTGGCTTTTGCTCTGCACTGCCAATCAGCAGGCCGAGAGCCATAGCCGAAACCTCTACTGGTGGATGCCCGTTTGGATAGGCGTGCAGGCAACTATGGCCGGTTACCGACAGCACATACCCATTACTGCGAGGTTCTGTTGCGAGAGGTCCGGTGAGAAACCCCATATTGGCTAACTCTGGCAGCAAGTCCAGTTTGAAGCGCGTATTGATATCGACAATCGACTTAAGCCTTTGCGCTATGCTGTCCGAGATTGGGTAGGGCTTGAGCACAATGACACTCCCAAGGAAAGAGTACGGCGAGTAAACACATTGAACAAGTTGCCTGGAGCGGAGCGTTACGGCGTGTCTTGTTCTCATGGGAGAAGAACGGCATGGACCGCGCACTTTGTTCTTGTTCCGAGAAGAGTTGTTCTCCCTCGACTCCCTTGAGCGGGCGCTGATCGTTTTCGTATCTACCGCTTTTAGCGAGCGACACGCTCGTCTCGCCTCTCAACACCCATGCCTTTTTGCACCGCTCGTGCCGCGGCTCAGAACGAGCCGGCAGCCTGCGTTGCTAAAGGGGAACCCCCGCACGGGGCGGGGCTTCTCCATTCGGCGCGAGTGACGCTTAGACCTGCAGGACCGGGAGTTCGGCCTTGGCCGCGGCTTCCTTGTACTCGGCGATCTGGTCGAAGGACAGGTAGCGATAGATATCGGCAGCCATGGTGTCGATGCTCTTCGCGTATTCCATGTACTCCGCGACGGTCGGCAGCTTGCCGAGGATCGAGGCGACCGAGGCCAGCTCGGCGGACGCCAGGAACACGTTGGTCGCGTCGCCCAGACGGTTCGGGAAGTTGCGGGTCGAGGTGGAGACCACGGTCGAACCGGTCTGTACGCGCGCCTGGTTGCCCATGCACAGCGAGCAGCCCGGCATTTCCATGCGCGCACCGGCCTTGCCGTAGATGCCGTAGTAGCCTTCCTCGGTCAGCTGGTGGGCGTCCATCTTGGTCGGCGGAGCCAGCCACAGACGGGTCGGGATGCCGCCCTTGACCTTGTCGAGCAGCTTGCCGGCGGCGCGGAAGTGACCGATGTTGGTCATGCAGGAACCGATGAACACCTCGTCGATCTTCTGGCCGGCGACGGTGGACAGCAGGCGGGCGTCGTCCGGGTCGTTCGGCGCGCAGAGGACCGGCTCCTTGACGTCGGCCAGATCGATTTCGATCACGGCGGCGTACTCGACGTCCTTGTCGGCTTCCAGCAGTTGCGGCTTGGCCAGCCAGGCTTCCATGGCCTGGGCACGACGCTCCAGGGTGCGCGGATCGCCGTAGCCTTCGCCGATCATCCAGCGCAGCATGGTGATGTTGGACTTCAGGTACTCGGCGATGGCCTTTTCCGGCAGCTTGATGGTGCAGCCGGCAGCCGAACGCTCGGCGGAGGCGTCGGACAGCTCGAACGCCTGCTCGACGGTCAGCTCGTTCAGACCTTCGATCTCGAGGATGCGGCCGGAGAAGATGTTCTTCTTGCCCTTCTTCTCGACGGTCAGGAGGCCGGCCTGGATGGCGTAGTAGGGGATGGCATGCACCAGGTCACGCAGGGTGATGCCGGGCTGCAGCTTGCCCTTGAAGCGCACCAGCACGGATTCGGGCATGTCCAGCGGCATCACGCCGGTGGCGGCGGCGAAGGCCACCAGGCCGGAACCGGCCGGGAAGGAGATGCCGATCGGGAAGCGGGTGTGCGAATCGCCGCCGGTACCCACGGTATCCGGCAGCAGCATGCGGTTCAGCCAGCTGTGGATGATGCCGTCGCCCGGACGCAGGGACACGCCGCCGCGGGTCATGATGAAGTCCGGCAGGGTGTGGTGGGTCTTGACGTCGATGGGCTTCGGATAGGCGGCGGTGTGGCAGAAGGACTGCATCACCAGGTCGGCGGAGAAGCCCAGGCAGGCCAGGTCCTTCAGCTCGTCGCGGGTCATCGGGCCGGTGGTGTCCTGGGAGCCGACGGTGGTCATCTTCGGCTCGCAGTAGGTGCCCGGACGCACGCCCTGGCCTTCCGGCAGACCGCAGGCGCGGCCGACCATCTTCTGAGCGAGGGTGAAGCCCTTGCCGCTGTCGGCCGGCGCTTCCGGCTTCTTGAACAGGGTGGACGGCGCCAGGCCCAGCTCGGCGCGGGCCTTCTCAGTCAGGCCGCGGCCGATGATCAGCGGGATACGGCCGCCGGCGCGGACTTCGTCGAGCAGCACGTCGGTCTTCAGCGCGAAGCTGGTGACCAGCTCGTCGCTGCCGTTGCGGCGCACTTCGCCCTTGACCGGGTAGACGTCGATCACGTCGCCCATGGCCAGGTTGGTGCAGTCGAACTCGATCGGCAGGGCGCCGGCGTCTTCCATGGTGTTGTAGAAGATCGGGGCGATCTTGGTGCCGAAGCAGAAGCCACCGGCGCGCTTGTTCGGAACAAAGGGGATGTCGTCGCCGAAGAACCACAGCACCGAGTTGGTGGCGGACTTGCGCGAGGAACCGGTACCGACCACGTCGCCGACGTAGGCGACCGGGAAGCCCTTGGCCTTGACCGCTTCGATCTGCTTCAGCGGACCGACGGAGCCCGGCTGGACCGGCTCGATGCCGTCGCGGGCCATCTTCAGCATGGCCAGGGCGTGCAGCGGGATGTCGGGGCGCGACCAGGCGTCCGGAGCGGGGGACAGGTCGTCGGTGTTGGTTTCGCCCGGGACCTTGAACACGGTCAGGGTGACTTTTTCCGGAACGGCCGGCTTGGCCAGGAACCACTCGCCGTCGGCCCAGGACTGCAGCACGGCCTTGGCGGCGGCGTTGCCCTTCTTGGCGCGCTCGGCGACGTCGTGGAAGGCGTCGAACATCAGCAGGGTGTGCTTGAGTTGCTCGGCGGCCACGGTGGCCAGCTCGGCGTTGTCCAGCAGCTCGACCAGGGTGGCGATGTTGTAGCCGCCCTGCATGGTGCCCAGCAGCTCGACGGCGCGGGCCTTGCTGATCAGCGGGGAAGCGGCTTCGCCCTTGGCGATGGCGGAGAGGAAACCGGCCTTGACGTAGGCGGCCTCGTCCACGCCCGGCGGAACGCGGTTGGTGATCAGGTCAACCAGAAAGGCTTCTTCGCCGGCCGGCGGGTTCTTCAGCAGTTCGACCAGGCCTGCGGTCTGCTCGGCGTTCAGCGGCTGGGGCACGACGCCCTGGGCGGCACGCTCTTCTACGTGTTTGCGATAGGCTTCAAGCACAGTTTTACCCTCATCAGTGGTCCCAGGGGTTTCCGGGACACGCATCCTGGGAATCTCCGCACGCAAGCGCCTTCGCCGCTTTATGGGCGGCACGGCCAAGGTGACGGCGATCCCCTCCAGAAGCTGTTTTCAAAGTTTTACGCCGAGGAGGGGAGGCGTTCGGCACCCCCTGGCGGGGTGCCGGCGCCGTTCCATTCGGGTCGACTGTGCTCGTGACGCTTTGAAAACAGCTTCGACTGGACAGGGGTGCCAAAAGGTAACTGGCCAAGACATCGGACTTTTGGAGGTGTCGCCATGCATCTGCACGCAAGCGATAAGCTGCATCATTAGGAGTTTCTATTTATTGGCCATAAGTCATTGATGCTTTTGGCGGGAGGTTTGCACGGAAAAAGAAATGTTTCCAATGCAAATATTGTCAATATTATTTCTTTGATGTTATCAATTGGGGTGGCCCCTACAGCCGGTTGCCCGCTCTGTTGCCGCCGATCCCCTCTCGATCCCTTCTCGAACGAATTATTTTCCAGGACAGCCGATGGAACTCAGGCAGTTGCGCTATTTCGTCAAGGTCGTCGAACTGGGCAGTCTGGGGCGGGCTGCACTGGAGCTGGGCGTCGGCACTTCGGCGCTGAGCCAGCAGATCGCCAAGCTGGAAAGCGAGCTGTGCGCCCGGCTGCTGAATCGCAGCTCTACTGGCGTGATGCCGACCAGCGCGGGCCTCGCCTTCCTGCACCATGCCCAGCTGACCCTGCGCCAGGCCGAGAATGCCGTGCAGGCCGCCCGCCGCGACCGCATGAGCGGCTATGTCAGCCTGGGGTTGGCACCGACCACCGCCAGCGTGCTGGCCCTGCCGCTGATCGAGGCCATGCGCACGCGCTACCCGGATATCCAGCTGCACCTGGTGGAAATGCTCTCGGGCTACCTGGCCGGCCAGCTCAATGCCCGCCAACTGGATCTCGCGGTGCTGTTCCAGACCGACATGGCCAAGCGCTGGAGCGTGATGCCGCTGCTCGACGAGCGACTGTTCGTCATCCATTCCTCCGCGTGTCCCGCCCCGCCGGGCGAGAGCCTGAGGCTGGCCGATCTCGGCGACCTGCCGCTGCTTCTGCCCAGCGCACAACATGGCCTGCGCACCCGCCTGATGGCCGCCTTCGAAAGCGTCGGGGTCGTCCCCAACGTGATCATGGAAATCGACGGCCTGGCGACCCTCATGGACGCCGTGCGCGCCGGGCATGCAGCGACCATCCAGCCGGGCGCCGCGGCGGCGCATTCCGGCGAGGTTGGGCTGCGCGTCGTGCCGATCGTCGATGCCCATGTGAGCCGGCGCAACCTGCTCGCCAGCCTGTCGGACGACGAGCTGTCACCTGCGGCCCTGGCCACCCGGGTGACGGTTGCCGGCGTCGCCCGCGAACTGGTCCGCGCGGGGCATTGGCCCGGCGCCACCCTGCTGGGCGAGTGATCCTGGGGTCTTCAGTTTTACTGAACACCTCCCGCGCAAAGCAGCCTGTCGGGGTCAGCTCCGTCTAACTATCGTGCCTTCCACGGGTGGGGAGCCCCTTCGTTTCGCCTCCCCACCGAGGAGGAGACGAGATGATCGATGTACTGGTGGTCGGCGGCGGGAACGCCGCGCTGTGCGCCGCCCTCATGGCACGCGAGGCCGGTGCCCAGGTGCTCTTGCTGGAGGCCGCGCCGCGTCGCTGGCGCGGCGGCAATTCCCAGCACACCCGGAATCTGCGCTGCATGCACGAGGCCCCGCAGGACGTGCTGGTCGATGCCTATACCGAAGAGGAGTTCTGGCAGGACTTGCTGAAGGTTACCGGCGGCATGACCGACGAGCGTCTCGCCCGGCGCGTCATCCGCGACTCGTCCCGTTGCCGGGATTGGATGCGTCGCCATGGCGTGCGTTTCCAGCCGTCCCTGTCGGGCACGCTGCAACTGGCGCGCACCAATGCCTTTTTCACTGGCGGCGGCAAGGCCTTGATCAACGCCTACTACCGCAGCGCCGAGGCACTGGGCGTGCAGATTCGCTACGACAGCCCGGTGACGGGGATCGAACTGCAGGGCGGCCGCTTCGTCGCCGTGCACCTGGCCGCCCGGGAGATCGATGGCGTGCGCCGGCCGGCCGAGCGCATCGAGGCGCGCAGCTGCGTCCTGGCCGCCGGCGGTTTCGAATCCAACCGCGACTGGTTGCGCGAGGCCTGGGGACAGAACGAGAACGGCGACTGGGCGGCGGACAATTTCCTGATCCGCGGAACCCGCTTCAACACGGGCACGCTGCTGCGCGCCCTGATCGACGCCGGTGCCGATCCTGTCGGCGACCCGACCCAGGCCCACATGGTCGCCATCGACGCCCGCGCACCGCTCTACGACGGTGGGATTTGCACCCGCATCGACTGTGTGTCGCTGGGCGTGGTGGTCAACCGTGACGGCCGCCGCTTCTACGACGAGGGCGAAGATTTCTGGCCCAAGCGCTACGCGATCTGGGGGCGCCTGGTGGCGCAGCAGCCCGGCCAGGTCGGCTACTCCATCATCGACCGCAAAGCCGTCGGCCGCTTCATGCCGCCGGTGTTTCCCGGCACTGCCGCGAGCACCCTTGGCGAACTGGCCCGTCAGTTGAGCCTGCCCGAAGCTGCGTTCGTGGAGACCATCGAGGCCTACAACCAGGCCTGCCGGGTCGGCACCTTCGACCATACCGCGCTCGACGACTGCCGCACCGAAGGCCTCTCGCCGGCCAAGACCCACTGGGCCCGGCCGATCGACACGCCGCCCTTCTACGGCTATCCGCTGCGTCCGGGCGTCACCTTCACCTACCTGGGGCTCAGGACCGACGAGACGGCCGCCGTGCACTTCTCCGGTAGGCCCAGCCCGAACCTCTTCGTTGCCGGGGAAATGATGGCCGGCAACGTACTCGGCAAGGGCTATACCGCCGGGGTCGGCATGAGCATCGGCACGGCGTTCGGCCGGATCGCCGGCAGCCAGGCCGCCGCCGCGGCCGGTCATCACCCAGCTTCCATGACTGCAGGACAAGACCATGCAATCGCTTGATTCCGGGGCACGACTGCCCATCTCCAGTGCCGGCAGTGCCCTCCAGCCGATCCCGGTGCTCAACGTCGCCGCGGCGGAAGTCGACCGGCAACTGCACATCTGCAATGCCTGCCGCTACTGCGAGGGCTTCTGCGCCGTGTTCCCGGCCATGACTCGGCGCCTCGACTTCGCCCAGGCGGATATCCATTACCTGGCCAACCTCTGCCACAACTGCGGCGCCTGCCTGCATGCCTGCCAATACGCCGAACCCCATGAGTTCGCCGTGAACGTCCCGCGGGCGATGGCCAGGGTGCGCTTGGACACCTATGCCGAATATGCCTGGCCGCCGGCATTGGGTCGGCTCTACCGGCGCAACGGGCTGACGCTGTCTCTGGCCACTGCTGCCGGACTGGGGTTCTTCCTGGCGTTGACGCTGGCCGTCAAGGGCACCCTGTTTCCCGGACCGCTGGCGGGCGACTTCTACGCAGTCTTTCCTCACGACGCGCTGGCGCTGATGTTCGGCCTGGTCTTCGCCTTCGCCACCCTGGCCCTCGGCATGGCCGTGCGGCGCTTCTGGCGGGAGGTTTCGCCGCCTTCGGAAGAGCCGGTGCCGAAGGGAGCGGCGGCGTTCGAGGCCTCGGGTGCCGTGTTACGGCTGAAGTATCTCGACGGTGGACATGGCGAGGGCTGCAACGAGGAGAGCGACCGCTTCACCCTCTGGCGGCGGCGCTTCCATCACTGCACCTTCTACGGCTTCCTGCTGTGCTTCGCCGCCACCTCCGTCGCCACGCTGTACCACTTCGTGCTGGGCCTGGAGGCGCCCTATCCGCTGACGAGCCTGCCGGTTCTGCTGGGGACGGCCGGCGGCCTCGGGCTGCTGGTCGGTCCCGCCGGCCTCTTGTGGCTGAACCGGCGCCGCCATCCGGAGCACGGCGACAGCGCGCAGCGTCCCATGGACCGCGGCTTCATCGCGCTGCTGCTGCTGGTCAGCCTCAGCGGCCTGGCGCTGCTGGCCGGGCGGGACAGCGGGGCCATGGCGCTGCTGCTGGCGCTGCACCTGGGCGCGGTCATGGCGTTTTTCCTGACCATGCCGTACGGCAAGTTCGCCCATGGAATCTTCCGCAGCGCCGCCTTGCTGAAGTTCGCCATCGAGAAGCGCCAGCCCGACCGGTTGCGGATGGGCGGCGAGTGAGAGCGGCAGGCCGGGGGATACGGGGATGGCGTCATTGCGGCCACTGCTGCAACAGGATGGAGACGAACTTGTCCGCCGCCGGCGACAGCGAGGCGCCGCGGCGGCGAACCAGGCCCAGGCTGCGGTTCACCACCGGCTCGATCAGCGGGACGCTGACCAGCGTCGGGTGATCCGCGGCGGGCATGGCCAGGCTGGGGACGGCGGAAACACCCAGTCCGGCCTCGACCATGCCGAGCGAGGTCGACAGGTGCTGGACCTCGTAAAACCACTTGGGCCGCCAGCTCAAGCCGGCCAGGGCATGGTCGAGCAGCATGCGGTTGCCGCTCAGGCGGCCTACGCCGATCAGGCGGTAGTCGGCCAGCTCGGCCCAGCGCACCGCTTCGCGGCTCGCCAACGGGTGATCGCGGCGGCAGGCCAGAACGAAGGGCTCGTTGACCAGGGAGAGGAATTCGATGTCGGGATGCTGCCCGCTCATCATGTTGATGCCGAAGTCGGCCTCGCCGCGCAGGACGGCTTCGAGCCCCTCGTTGGCGCTGAGGTCGAGCAGCCGGATGCGGATCTTCGGGTACTGCTCGTTGTACAGGCGGATGACCGAAGGCAGGAAGTAGAACGCCGCGGTGGGAATGCAGGCCAGGGTGACCTGGCCGGTCTGGCGCTCGGCGAGTTCGCGGATGCTCATGATCGAGTCCTCGAGATCGTCCAGCACGCGCCTCGCCTTGGGTAGGAAGTCGCGTCCCACGCTGGTCAGGCTGACCCGCCGGGTGGTGCGATCGAGCAGCGGAGTGCCCAGCCCCTGCTCGAGTTTCTTGATCCGTCGCGTCAGTGCTGGCTGGGACAGATGAAGGGTTTCGGCGGCTTCGTGAAAACTGCCTAATTCGGCGATTTTCACGAAAGATTTAATGTCTTGGAGATCGTATTCCATGGTTTTCCGGTACTCCTGCGGCGCTGGTGCCGTTGTGGCCTGCTGCCAGTTTAGATAACTAAAGCGGAATAATAACTCTGATATTTGCATTGGAAACATTTTTGTTTCCGTGTGAATCTCCTGCCAAAAGCATCAATGACTGAGATTGATAAACAGGAGTTAGTAATTATGCAGCGTATCCCTTGCGTGCTGATGCGTGGCGGCACTTCCAAAGGTCCGGTGTTTCTGGCCAGCGACCTGCCCGGCTCGACCCAGGAGCGCGACGAACTGCTGCTGGCGATCATGGGCTCCGGCCATGAGCTGGAAATCGACGGTATCGGCGGCGGCAGTCCGCAGACCAGCAAGGTCGCCATCGTCAGTCCCTCCGCGCATCCCGACGCCGACGTGGATTACCTGTTCGTCCAGGTGATGGTGTCCCAGCGCCGCGTGGATACCGCACCCAACTGCGGCAACATGCTCTGCGCCGTCGGCCCCTTCGCCATCGAGCAGGGGCTCGTCCCGGTCAGTGGCGCGGTGACCCGGGTGCGCATTCGCAACCTGAACACCAATACCTTCGTCGATTCGGAAGTGCAGACGCCCGACGGCAAGGTCCGCTACGAAGGTGACACCGCCATCGACGGCGTGCCCGGCACCGCGGCGCCGATCAAGCTGACCTTCCTCGACGCCGCGGGCAGCAAGACCGGCAAGCTGTTCCCTACCGGGCAGGTGCTCGACTGGTTCGACGACATCCCGGTGACTTGCATCGACATGGCCATGCCCATGCTGATCGTCGAGGCCAGCCGGCTGGGCAAGCGCGGCGACGAAAGCCCCGCCGAACTGGATGCCGACCAGGATTTCCTGCGCCGTCTGGAGGCCCTGCGCCTGCGCGCCGGCATGGCCATGGGGCTGGGCGATGTGAGCGACAAGGTGATTCCCAAGCCGGTGCTGGTTTCGACGCCCAGGGCCGGTGGCACCCTGCAGGTCCGCTATTTCATGCCGAGCAACTGCCACCGCTCGCTGGCCATCACCGGCTCGATCGGCTTGGCGACCGCCTGCGTCAGCGAGGGCAGCGTGATCGCCCGGATGTTCGGCGAGCGTTTGCCGCGTGATCTGGAGCAGGTGCGCCTGGAACACCCGAGCGGCGCCATCGAGGTCGCGCTGGCGCGTACCGGCGCCGATGGCAAGACCATCCGCGCCGCGGTGATCCGTACCGCGCGCCGGCTGTTCTCCGGCGAGGTCTATGTGCCCGCTGCACAGCGCCTCGCCAGTTGACGAGACCGCCTTAAACCATGCAGGCGGTCAGCCTGCACATCAAAACAACTCTAACAATCGGTGATGCATCATGAAGTTGGTTAAATCGCTGTACTTCCAGATCATCTGTGCCGTCATCCTCGGCGTGCTGGTTGGATACCTCTGGGGCGAGCAGGCCGCCGCGCTGAAGCCCCTGGGCGATGCCTTCATCAAGCTGGTCAAGATGATGATCGCCCCGGTGGTGTTCTGCACCATCGTCACCGGCATCGCCGGCATGAGCGACAAGCAGTCGCTGGGCCGGCTGATGAGCAAGACGCTGCTGCTGTTCCTCGGCCTGACGGTCGTCAGCCTGGTCATCGGTCTGGCCGCAGTCCACCTGCTCCAGCCCGGTGCCGGCATGAACATCGACCCGAGCCAGCTGAGCACCGACGGGCTGGGCAAGTACGCCGAGTCCGCGGCCAAGCTCGGTGTCGTCGAGTTCTTCATGCACATCATCCCGGAGACCTTCGTCGGCGCCTTCAATAAGGGCGAAGTGCTGCCGGTGCTGTTCATCGCGGTGCTGTCGGGCTTCGCGCTGTCCGCGCTGGGCGAGCATGGAAAGCCGGTGCTGAACGTGCTCGAAAGCGCTTCGCACATGGTCTTCAAGATCTTCTCTTACCTGATGCGCTTCGCCCCGGTGGGCGCCTTCGGCGCACTGGCCTTCACCGTCGGCCATTACGGCATCGGCTCGCTGGGCTCGCTGGCCAAGCTGATCCTGACCCTGTACATCGCCTGCGCCTTCTTCGTCCTCGTTGTGCTGGGGGGCTTTGCCGCTGGAACGGCTTCAGCCTGTGGAAGTTGCTGCGCTACTTCCGCGAGGAGTTCTTGGTGGTGCTGGGCACCTCGTCCACCGAGCCGGTGTTGCCGCGCATGCTGGAGAAGTTGCAGGCACTGGGCTGCCGCAAGAGCCTGGTGGGGCTGGTGCTGCCCACTGGCTACTCCTTCAACCTGGACGGCACCGCCATCTACCTGTCGCTGGCCGCCGTCTTCATCGCTCAGGCCTGCAACATCGAGCTGTCGATGACCCAGACCCTGACCATGCTGGCGGTGATGCTGCTGTCTTCCAAGGGCGCGGCGGGCGTCACCGGCAGCGGTTTCGTCGCCTTGGCCTCGACCCTGACCGTGATCCACGACATCCCGCTGGCCGGTCTGGCGCTCCTGATCGGCATCGACCGCTTCATGTCTGAGGCTCGTGCCCTCACCAGCCTGGCCAGCAACGCGGTGGCGACCGTGCTGATTGCGCTGTCGGAAAACGCCTGCGACCGCACGCTCCTGTTGCGGACTTTGAACGGCGAGGCGCCGGTCGCTAAGGCGTCCGACGAAAACTGGCAGCCCGCCGCTCGGGAAGCCGAGCGTACCTGAGGCCTCGCCGGCCTTTTCCCTGAACCGTTCCCGACCGCCGGACGGCACACGATAGATGTGCCGCCCGGCGGGTAGGGGAAGCTCTGCCTGCGCATTGGGCAAACCTTGCCCCACACGATTCGATCAATAACTACAAGAGAGTCTGTTTATGCTCGCCCTGCTCGGTCTCGCGATGGTGATCGTCTTCACCGTCCTGATCATGACCAAACGTTTGTCCCCCATCGTTGCCCTGACCGTGGTGCCCATCGTCTTCGCCCTGATCGGCGGTTT
Source organism: Azotobacter tropicalis (assembly GCF_059739045.1). Lineage (NCBI taxonomy): Bacteria > Pseudomonadati > Pseudomonadota > Gammaproteobacteria > Pseudomonadales > Pseudomonadaceae > Azotobacter > Azotobacter tropicalis. Next base: position 1,245,552 of record NZ_AP046059.1, on the reverse strand, counting down.
CGGCGGCGGCCTCGGCAAGATGATGCTGGACGGCCTCAAGATGGTGGCGCCCTCGGCCGCCCTGTTGCTGTTCGCCATCCTGTTTTTCGGCATCCTCATCGATGCCGGGCTGTTCGACCCGCTGATCCGCCGCATCCTCAAGGTGGTCAACGGCGATCCGGTGAAGATCGCCATGGGTACCGCGCTGCTCTCGCTGCTGGTCGCCCTGGATGGCGACGGCACCACCACCTACATGATCACCTGCGCCGCCATGCTGCCGCTGTACAAGCGTATCGGCATGAACCCGATGGTTCTGGCGATCCTCGCCATGCTGTCCCTGAGCATCATGAGCGGCATGTCGCCCTGGGGCGGTCCGGCCACCCGGGCCATCGCCGTGCTCGGCCTGGACGCCGGCGAGTTCTTCGTGCCGCTGCTGCCAACCGTCATCGGCGGGGCCGCCTGGGTGGTGTTCACCGCCTGGATGCTTGGCCGCGGCGAACGCAAGCGGGTCGGCAGCGTCGTCCTGCAGTCCGGCGGCAGCAACTGCTACATCGAAGAGATTCTCGGCGACAGCACCCACAAGCGGCCCCGCCTGGCCTGGTTGAACCTGCTGCTGGTGGCTGCGGTGATGGTGGCTCTGGTGATGGGCGTGATGCACTCGGCCGTGCTGTTCCTGATCGGTTTCGTGGTCGCGCTGATGATCAACTATCCCCATCTGGAACAGCAGAAGGAACGGGTCCTCGCCCATGCCGGCAACGCCATGACCGTGGTGCTGCTGGTGTTCTCCGCCGGGGTGTTCGCCGGCATCTTCTCCGGCACCAAGATGGTCGATGCCCTGGCCCAGGGGCTGGTGGACATGATTCCGCCGGAGTGGGGGACGCTGTTCCCGCTGGTGGTGGCGATCACCAGCATGCCGCTGACCTTCGTGCTCTCCAACGACGCCTACTACTTCGGCGTGGTGCCGATCCTCGCCAATGCCGCGGCGGCCTATGGCATCGACTCGCTGGAGATCGCCCGCGCTTCGGTGCTCGGCCAGCCGGTGCACCTGATGAGCCCGCTGGTGGCCTCGACCCTGCTGCTGGTGGGCATGGTCGACCGCGACATCGGCGAGTTCCAGAAAGCCGCCTTCAAGTGGGCAGTGCTCACCTCGCTGGTGATCACCGCCCTGGCCCTGCTCACCGGAGCCATGACCTTCATCGCCTGACCCTAAGCGGCCGGATGCCCCCGGCCGCTCAACCTGCAACGCAAGGATTCCCTTATGGACTGGCTGATCAACCCGGAGATCTGGGTTGCCTTCTTTACCCTGACCGCGCTGGAGATCGTGCTCGGCATCGACAACATCATCATGATCTCCATCCTCGTCGGCCGCATGCCGAAGGAGATACAGCCGCGCACCCGCCTATTCGGCCTGGCGCTGGCGATGGTCACGCGGATTCTTCTGCTGCTGTCGATCTCCTGGGTGATGGGCCTGACCGTGGACCTCTTCCACGTCTTCGGCCAGGGCATTTCCGGGCGCGACCTGATCCTGTTCTTCGGCGGCCTGTTCCTTTTGTGGAAGAGCAGCACCGAGATCTACCACGGCCTGGAGGGCGAGGACGAGACCAACGCGGCGCCCAAGGGCAACGGTCAGTTCATCGGCACCATCGTCCAGATCGCCATCATCGACATCGTGTTCTCCCTGGACTCGGTGATCACCGCGGTCGGCATGGTCTCCCACGTGCCGGTGATGATCGCCGCGATCGTCGTCGCCGTGCTGGTGATGATGGCCGCCTCCGGCACCATCAGCGAGTTCATCGACAAGCACCCGAGCCTCAAGCTGCTGGCCCTGTCGTTCCTCATCGTGGTCGGCACCGTGCTGATCGCCGAGAGCCTCGGGGTGCACGTGCCCAAGGGCTACGTCTACTTCGCCATGGCCTTCTCGCTGGCGGTGGAGGCGCTGAACATCCGCATGCGCCGCCCGCGCGCCGAGCCGGTGCACCTGAGCCGGGACATCCCCGGCCAGTAGGCCGCCCTCCCGGCCCCATCGTTGCCCGATCCATCCGTGCGCCCGACAGTCGGAGCGCACGGCAACCCGTACCTACCGCACAAGAACAATAGGTAGTCCCATGCACAAGCGTTTCACCTGCGGCCTGACCCTGTCCTGTCTGAGTCTGTTGCCCGCCGGCTATGCCAGCTCGCAAGGTTTCTTCGAGGACAGCAAGGCTTCGCTCAATCTGCGCAACTTCTATATCAACCAGGACGTCCGCAACGAGGACCGTGGCCGGGTGGAGGAGTGGGGCCAGGCCTTCGTCCTCGACTACAAGTCCGGCTTCACCGAGGGGCCGGTCGGCTTCGGCCTCGATCTGCTGGGCCAGTACGCGCTCCGCCTGGACGCCGGCGGCGATGCGGACAAGCCGATCGGCGAGGTCAACCGCCGCCCGGGCTCGGTCTTCCCGCTGGAAAGCAACGGCAAGGCGAGGCGCGACTTCGGCCGGCTCGGGGTGACCGCCAAGCTGCGCTTCTCCAAGACCGTGGCGCAGGTCGGCACTCTGCTGCCCAAGCTGCCGGTGGTGAGTTACAGCGACGGGCGCCTGTTGCCGCAGACCTTCGAGGGCGCGCAGGTCACCTCCAACGAGATCAAGGACCTGACCCTGATCGCCGGCAAGTTGGAGCACTCCACGGACCGCAACTCCAGCAACAGCGACAGCCTGTCCATCGCCGGCGCCAACAGCGGCAGCAAGGCCCAGTTCAGCAACGAGTTCTACTACGGCGGTGCCGACTACAAGGTCAACAAGGACCTGCTGCTGCAGTACTACTACGGCAACCTGCGTGACTTCTACAAACAGCACTTCCTCGGCCTGGTGCACAACTGGGCACTGCCGGTCGGTTCGCTGAAGACCGACCTGCGCTACTTCGACAGCGATTCCGACGGCGAAAATTCCAGTGCTTCCGGTCGGACCGAGGGCTACGTCAGCAGCGGCTACTGGGGCACCGGCTCGTCCAGCCAAGGCGAGGTCGACAACCGTCTGTGGAGCGCCCTGTTCACCTACAGCCTGGATGGCCATGCGCTGAGCCTTGGCTACCAGAAGATCACCGGCAACAGCGACTTTCCCCATATCAACCAGGGCAATGGGCGCGTTCCCTACTTGATCACCAATGCGCAGATGGGCAAGTTCACCAGCGCCGGGGAGAACACCTGGGTGGCCGGCTACGCCTACGACTTCTCCAAGGCCGGCATTCCGGGGCTGAAGGCCAGCCTGATGTACTACAGCGGCGACGACATCGACGCCGTCGGCAGCGACCGCCGCGAGTGGGAGCGCGACATGCGGATCGACTACACGGTGCAGTCGGGCCTGTTCAAGGGCGTCGGCCTCACCTGGCGCAACGCCATGTGGCGCGGCAACGACGTGGGGCAGCGGGACCAGGACGAGAACCGCCTGATCGTCAACTACAGCATTCCTCTGCTTTGAAAGGAGGAGACAGAGGCCTTTCCCGACAATGGTAAGGTTGCTGCTGCCGTTGGGGCGGACACACCGATGTTGCCCCGGCAATACAGACCTGCCTGGTCTTTCGACCTGCGGATCGCATCCACCGTGACGGATGCGATCCGCTTCTTGCTCAAGGCCGTCATGTGACCATCAAACTCCCTCCTGCCCTGGCAGGCCTGCTTGCCCGCTGCAAACCCTGGATCCTCAGCCCGTTGGCCGGCGCCCTCGGTGGTGGCCTCGCCCACCTGCTCGGCTGGCCGCTGCCCTGGATGATCGGCGCGCTGCTCGGCGTCGCGGCGCTGCGCTGCCTCGGCTGTCTGACTGTCGCCATGCCTCATGGCATCAAGGTTGGCCAGTGGATCATCGCCACCGGGATCGGCCTGCACTTCAACCAGGCGGTGCTGGAGCAGATCCTTGCCCACCTCGCCCTGGTGCTGGTCGGCACCCTGTTGACCGTGCTCACCTGCGTCATTGGCATCGTTCTGCACCGGCGTCACGGGGAAGGCTTCGCCACCGCCTACTTCGCCAGCATGCCCGGCGGCGCCAGCGAGATGGTCAACCTGGGCAGGCCGTATGGCGCCGAACTGCAGCACGTGGCTGCCAGCCACAGTCTGCGCATGATGCTGGTATTGGTCGGTATTCCGGCCATCTACACCTGGCTGTTCGCCGGCGAGCAGACGGCTACGGTCACCCATCCCGGCCCCGATGCCGGCTGGCTGGCTCTGCTGTTCGCCCTCGGCGGTCTGATCGCGCTGGTCTTCCAGCGCTGGCGTTTCCCCAACGCCTGGCAACTCGGCGCCCTCCTGGTCAGCGGCCTGTTCAGCGTCGTCTTCGACCTGCACATCGGCCTGCCGGACGGCGCCGGCGAAGTCGGCCAGTGGCTGCTGGGCAGCAGCCTGGGCTGCCATTTCGAGCGCTCGTTCTTCCGTCGTGCCCCGGCGTTCATGCTGCGCACCCTGCTGGCGACGGTCGCGGCAGTCCTGCTCGCCGTGCCCATCGCGCTGCTGATGAGCTGGGGTTCGGGCCTGGACGCGCGGACGCTGGTGCTCGGCATGGTGCCCGGTGGCATCGCCGAGATGAGCCTCACCGCCGAAGCGCTGGGCCTGGTGGTGCCGCTGGTCACCGCGATGCAGGTGCTGCGCCTGCTGCTGGTGCTGTTCCTGGCGAGGCCGGTGTTCCGTTTTTGGCGAAAGCGCCTGGAGGAGGGCGCGCGGTAGCCCAGTCGGTCAGCAGCGACCCGGCAAAACGAGATCGCGGGGACGTCGCCCTGAAGGTGTGACCCCGCACGGAGCGCTGGCTGGCCGATCCAGAGAGTACGAAGGAAAGCCCCGCCCAATCTGTTGAAATAGCCCTTCCTTGGTTCGCTCCGAGCCTCGCCGCATGACCCGCTGGGCTTCTTCGGCGCCGAGTGCGCCGGCAAGCGCAAGCGGACCTGCCGCGAGCGGTTTCTGGCGAGGGGCTGGTGCCGAGGGTGCGGCTGGAAAGCCCGCACGGCGACCCACTACGCCGATACTGGAAGGAAAAACCTGCGACCGCTTCGTCTCGCAGTCCGGCGGCGTTCAGCCCTGGCGCGAATAGGCCGCGGCGGCGGCGATCTGCTCCGCCGTCGGGCGCCGGCCGGTGTAGAGCACGAACTGTTCGAGCGCCTGCAGGGTGGCGACCTCCGCGCCGCTGATGAGCGCCTTGCCGAGCGCGCGGGCGCGGCGGATCAGCGGCGTTTCCGCCGGCAGCGCCACCACGTCGAAGACCACCTGCGCCCGTTCGATGGCCTCCTCCGGGAAGGCCAGGTCCTCTGCCTCGGGGCCGCCGGCCATGCCGATCGGGGTCACGTTGATCAACAGCTGCGGGCGCAGCGCGCCCAGCTCCGCCGTCCACTCGAAGCCGCTGGCCGTGGCCAGCGCCTGCCCGCTGGCCGGGTTGCGGGCGACGATGTGCCCGTGGCAAAAGCCGGCCTGGCGCAGGGCGAAGGCCACCGCCTTGGCCATGCCGCCGCTGCCGCGCAGGGCGAAGCTCAGGCGGGGCGATACCCGGTGGCTGTCGAGCAGCTGGGCGATGGCCAGGAAGTCGGTGTTGTAGCCGGTCAGCCGGCCATTGTCGTTGACGATGGTGTTCACCGAGTCGATGGTCGCCGCCGATGGATCGAGCGCGTCGAGCAGCGGGATGCAGGCTTCCTTGAACGGCATCGAGATGGCGCAGCCGCGGATGCCGAGGGCGCGGATGCCGCCGATGGCGGCCGGCAGGTCCTGGGTGGTGAAGGCCTTGTAGGCGTAGTTCAGGCCGAGCGCCTCGTAGAGGTGGTTGTGGAAGCGCGTGCCGGTGTTGCCGGGGCGTCCGGCGAGGGACATGCAGATCCGGGTGTCCTTGTCGATGGCGTGGGGCATCCCGCTGAACTCCTCTGAGAATGGGCCCTGGCAGCCGGCAGGCCCGATCCGAAGCTGACTTTCTACTATAAAATTTGTTTTTATAACAACATTGATCGTTGATGAAACGATTCATTAGTGGTTTTATTGCATCTTCTTTTACAAAAAGAACAAGCATCATGGCTGCTACCCATACTATCGAGCCTTGCACCTTCGCCCTGTTCGGCGCGCTGGGTGACCTGGCCTTGCGCAAGCTGTTCCCCGCCCTCTACCAGCTGGACCGCGCCGGCCTGCTCGCCGACACCCGGCTGCTGGCCCTGGCCCTCGACGCCGGCGAAGGGACCCGGGATATCGTCGCCGAGCACCTGCGCCGCCACGTGCCGGGCGCGGAGCTGGAGGAAAGCGTTGTGCAGCGCTTCCTCGGCCGCCTGGACTACCTGGCGATGGACTTCCTCGAGCCCGGCGCCTACGCCGCGCTGGCCGACCGGGTCGGCGATGCCGAGCGGCTGGTCGCCTACTTCGCCACCCCGGCGGCGCTCTACGAGCCGATCTGCGCCGGGCTGGCCGAGGCCGGGCTGGCCGAGCGCACCCGCGTGGTGCTGGAGAAGCCGATCGGCCACGACCTGGCCTCCTCGCGCAAGGTCAACGACGCGGTGGCCCGGCACTTCCCCGAGGACCGCACCTACCGGATCGACCACTACCTGGGCAAGGAGACGGTGCAGAACCTGATCGCCCTGCGCTTCGCCAACAGCCTGTTCGAGACCCAGTGGAACCAGAACCACATCTCCCACGTGGAGATCACCGTGGCCGAGCAGGTCGGCATCGAGGGCCGCTGGGGCTACTTCGACAAGGCCGGCCAACTGCGCGACATGATCCAGAACCACCTGCTGCAGCTGCTCTGCCTGATCGCCATGGACCCGCCGAGCGACCTGTCGGCCGACAGCATCCGCGACGAGAAGGTCAAGGTGCTCAAGGCGCTGGCGCCGATCGACGCCGCCCAGCTCAGCCAGCAGGTGGTGCGCGGCCAGTACGTGGCCGGCAGCATCCTCGGCAAGCCGGTGCCCGGCTACCTGGAAGAGGACAACGCCAACGCGCAAAGCGGCACCGAGACCTTCGTCGCCCTGCGCGCGGAGATCCGCAACTGGCGCTGGGCGGGGGTGCCGTTCTACCTGCGCACCGGCAAGCGCATGCCCGAGAAGCTGTCGCAGATCGTCATCCACTTCAAGGCGCCGCCGCACTACATCTTCGCCGCGGAGCAGCGCCCCCTGATCGGCAACAAGCTGATCATCCGCCTGCAGCCGAACGAGAGCATCGCCCTGCAGGTGATGACCAAGGAGCAGGGCCTGGACAAGGGCATGCAGCTGCGCAGCGGTCCGTTGCAGCTGAATTTCTCCGACACCTACCGCCGGGCGCGGATCCCCGACGCCTACGAGCGGCTGCTGCTGGAGGTGATGAAGGGCAACCAGAACCTGTTCGTGCGCAAGGACGAGATCGAGCATGCCTGGCAGTGGTGCGACCGGCTGATCGCCGGCTGGCGCCTGCTGGGCGAGGCGCCCAAGCCGTACGCGGCGGGCAGCTGGGGACCCCTGTCGTCGATTGCACTGATCACCCGTGACGGGAGGAGCTGGTATGGGGATTTCTGAACTGGAACTGCCCGCCGGGGTAAGGGTTTGCTCCCGGGCCGACGGCGCCGACCTGGCCGAGGGCCTGGCCGACCGCGTGGCCGAGGCGTTGCGCCAGGCCCTCGACGCCGACGGCCGGGCCAGCCTGCTGGTCTCGGGCGGGCGCAGCCCGGTGCCCTTCTTCGAGGCGCTGGCCAGGCGCGAGCTGGACTGGAGCCGGGTGCAGGTCGGCCTGGTCGACGAGCGCTGGGTGGCGCCGGACCAGGAGGGCAGCAACGAGGCGCTGGTGCGCCGTCATCTGCTGCAGGGGCCGGCCGCCGCAGCGGGCTTTTTCGGCCTCTACCAGCCGGCGGCCAGCCTGGAGGAGGCGGCCCGCCTGGCCGGCCGGGCGCTGGCCGAACTCAAGCGGCCGGTCGACGTGGTGGTGCTGGGCATGGGCGAGGACGGCCATACCGCCTCGCTGTTCCCCGGCAGCCCGAACCTCGCCCAGGCCCTGGCCGGCACCTGCGCCGAGCCGTGCATGGCGATGCGCGCGCCGGTCGCGCCGCACCCGCGCATCACCCTGACCTGGCCGCTGCTGGCCCGGGCGCGGCTGCGCTGCCTGGCCGTCCAGGGCCCGGCCAAGCTGGAGACCCTGCGCCAGGCCCTGCGTGCCGATCCCTTGCGCATGCCGATCCGCGCCTTCCTCGGCGACGGACTGGAAATCCACTGGAGCCCGTGAAACCGCAGAGCGCGAGGGAACGCGCCGCTTCGCAGCCAGTCAGGATGGCCGTACCAGACGCATCCCTTACAAGTCCAAGACAGATTGAAGGAAGCCGTACTCCATGAGCTACTACCCGCACGCGTTCGACGTCACCGCTCTGGCCTCCTGGCGGGCCCTGCAGGAACACCGCCAGGCCATGCAGAACTTCCACATGCGCGAGGCGTTCCTGGGCAATCCCGGCCGTTTCGACGAGTTCTCCACTGCCAGCTGCGGGCTCTTTCTCGACTACTCGAAGAACCTGATCACCCGGGAAACCCGCGACCTGCTGGTCAACCTGGCCCGCGAGGCCGGCGTCGAGCAGGCCGCCCGGGCGATGTTCGACGGCGAGCGAATCAATGACTCGGAAGGCCGCCCGGTCCTGCACACCGCGCTGCGCCGCCCGATGGGCGACAGCCTGGTCGTCGACGGCCACAACATCATGCGCGACGTGCACGCCGCCCTGGCGCAGATGACCGACATCGTCGGGCGCATCCACAACAAGCTGTGGCGCGGCTACAACGACAAGGCCATCACCGACGTGGTGAACATCGGCATCGGCGGCTCCTACCTGGGACCGGAGCTGGTCTCCGAGGCGCTGCTGCCCTACACCCAGCAGTCCGGCGTGCGCTGCCACTACCTGGCGAACATCGACGGCAGCGAGTTCCGCGAGCTGACCGCCCGGCTGAACGCCGAGACCACCCTGTTCATCATCTCCAGCAAGACCTTCGGCACCCTGGAAACCCTGAAGAACGCCCAGGCCGCGCGCGCCTGGTACCTGGCCAAGGGCGGCACCGAGGAAAAGCTCTATCGCCACTTCATCGCGGTGACCAGCAACCGCCAGGCGGCGGTCGAGTTCGGCATCCGCGAGAAGAACATCTTCCCGATGTGGGACTGGGTCGGCGGGCGCTATTCGCTGTGGTCGGCCATCGGCCTGCCGATCGCCCTGGCCATCGGCATGGCCAACTTCAAGGACCTGCTGTCCGGCGCCTACGCCATGGACTGCCACTTCCGCAGCGAGCCGTTCGAGAACAACATGCCGGTGCTGCTGGCCATGCTCGGCGTCTGGTATCACAACTTCTGGGGCGCGCAGACCCATGCCTTCCTGCCCTACGACCACTACCTGCGCAACTTCGTCAAGCATCTGCAGCAGATGGACATGGAATCCAACGGCAAGAGCGTGCGCCAGGACGGCAGCCCGGTGTCCTGCGGCACCGGCCCGGTGATCTGGGGCGGCGTCGGCTGCAACGGCCAGCACGCCTACCACCAGCTGCTGCACCAGGGCACCCCGCTGATTCCGGCGGACTTCATCGTGCCGGTGGTCAGCCACAACCCGGTGGCCGACCACCACCAGTGGCTGTACGCCAACTGCCTGTCGCAGAGCCAGGCGCTGATGTGCGGCAAGAGCCGCGAGGAGGCCGAGGCCGAGCTGCGCGCCAAGGGCCTGCCCGAGGCGGAGGTGAAGCGCCTGGCGCCGCACAAGGTGATCCCCGGCAACCGGCCGAGCAACACCCTGGTGGTGGAGACCCTCAACCCCAGCCGCCTCGGCGCGCTGATCGCCCTGTACGAGCACAAGGTGTTCGTCCAGGGGGTGATCTGGGGGATCAACTCCTTCGACCAGTGGGGCGTCGAGCTGGGCAAGGAACTGGGCAAGAACGTCTACGGCCGGCTGACCGGCTACGAGGCGCCGCCGGCCGAGGACTCCTCGACCCAGGGCCTGATCGACTACTTCCGCGGCCGTCACCGCGGCTGATCCGAACGCACGTATGAACTTGGCAGGACCGCGCCGCGGGGCGCGGTCCTGCCTGCACCTGAACAATAACTCCAAAAGGAACGGTTACGATGAACGTCGAACTCAGTGTGCAAGAGCGGTCGCAAGGTACGGCCGGGAAGAGCGCCCCCATCTCCACGACCTTCGCCTTTGCCCTGGTGACGGCGCTGTTCTTCATGTGGGGGCTGTCCCATGGCCTGCTGGACGTCCTGAATCACCATTTCCAGGAAACCCTGAACATCTCCCGGGCCCGGTCCGGCCTGATCCAGACCGCCTACTTCGGCGCCTACTTCATCATGGCGCTGCCGGTCGGCCTGTTCATGGAGCGCTGCGGCTACAAGGCCGGCATCCTACTCGGCCTGGCCCTGTTCGCGATCGGCGCGCTGCTGTTCGTGCCGGCTTCCCTGGCGGCGACCTTCAACGCCTTCCTGCTCGCGCTGTTCGTGCTCGCCTGCGGCCTGGCCTGCCTGGAAGTGTCGGCCAATCTCTACGCCGCCGCGCTGGGCAATCCGGACAAGACCGTGCAGCGCCTGAACTTCGCCCAGTCCTTCAACGGCCTGGGGGTATTCCTCGGCCCGATGATCGGCGGCGCGGTGCTCTATGCGCCCCCCGTCGAGCTGGCCGGCAGCATCATCGCGCCGACCTCGCTGATCTACGTGTCGCTCGCCGTGCTGGTGGTGGGGCTGATGGTGGTCTTCGCCCGCACCGCCTTCCCCGAAGTCGGTAGCGAAGTCGAGAACGCCGAAGCTGCCGAGGCGCCGGCCGAGGAGGGCGTCTCGCTGTGGCGCCGCAGGAACTTCACCTTCGCCCTGCTGGCGCAGTTCTGCAACATCGGCGCCTATGTCGGCGTCGGCGCCTATTTCATCAATTTCGCCCTGGATCACTGGCAGGGCAGCACGCCCCAGTTCTGTTCCTTCCTGCTGTCGATCGCCATGATCGGCTACATGATCGGCCGCTTCTCCGGCACCTGGCTGATGCGCCGCCTCCCGGCGCGCAACCTGCTGGTGTTCAACGCCATCGCCTGCGCCTTCCTGACCGTGGTCGCCATGCTGGCGGTGGAGAAGGTTTCGGTCGTCGCGGTGATCGGCATGTACTTCTTCATGTCGATCATGTATCCGACCATCTTCGGCATGGGCGTACAGGGCCTGGGCCGGCAGACCAACCGGGGCGGCTCGATCCTGGTGATGACCCTGGTCGGCGCCGCGCTCCTGCCGCTGGTCATGGGCGCGATTGCCGATAGTTTCGGCATGGCGACCTCGTTCATCGTTCCGTTCTTCTGCTACGTGGTGGTGGCGCTGTACGGACTTTCCCAGAAGCCGGCCGAGGCCTGCGTTTCCAGTTCCACTCTGGCCAGCGAGTGAGCCGGTGAAGTCGTTTCCCGGCCGCTGTCGCGGTCTGCGATCAAGAGGTGCGCGATGTTCTTAGTATGCGGAGAAGCGCTGTTCGACCTGTTCGTCGAGCCGGCGCGCAGTGAGTTGCCACGGCAGGTGGGCTTCAAGGCGATTGCCGGCGGCTCTCCCTTCAACGTGGCGGTGGGGCTCAGCCGGCTGGGGTGGACTCCGCCCTGCTGACCGGGATCTCCACCGATTTTCTCGGCCTGCAGCTGCGTCAGGTGCTGGAGGACGAGGGGGTGTCGACCCGTTACCTGGTGCCCCTCGAAGCGGCCACCACGACCCTGAGCCTGGTCGCCGTGGACGCGCAGGGCGTGCCCCACTACAGCTTCTACGGGCATGCCGGGGCGGATCGCCAGTTGCGCCCGGAGCAGGTGCCGGCGCTGGGCGGCGAGGTGCGCGGTATCCATGTCGGCTCCTATTCGCTGGTCGTGCAGCCGACCGCGGACACCCTCTACGGGCTGGTGGAGCGCTCTTCCCAGGAGCTGCTGATCACCCTCGACCCCAACGTGCGCCTCAACGTCGAGCCCGATCTCGACGTCTGGCGCGAGCGGATCGGCGCTTTCGCCCGGCACGCCCATCTGGTCAAGGTCAGCGAGGAGGACCTGGCGCTGCTCTATCCGGGCGAGGACCCGGCGGCGATGGCCGAGCGTTTCCTGCAGCACCAGTGCCGTCTGGTGTTCCTCACCCGCGGCGAGAACGGCGTGACCGTGTTCAGCCGCGCCCACGGCAGCTGGTCGCGCCCGGCCCACAAGATCACCACGGTGGATACCGTGGGCGCCGGCGACACCTTCCAGGCGGCGCTGATCACCTACCTGGCCGAGCAGGGCTTCGACCGCCCGGCTGCGCTCGATGGCCTGGAAAAGGCCCACCTCGAGCAGATGCTCGCCTTCGCCCAGGCGGCGGCGGCGCTGACCTGCCAGCGCCGCGGGCCGGACCTGCCGCGCCGCCACGAGCTGGCGGCCGCGGCCGGCCAGCCGGAGCCGGTCGTCTAGCCTGTATTCAGCGCGGCCCGGATCGGTCCGCGCCGACTCCGCAGGGCCGGGACGAGGGAAAATCTTCCGTTTCCTTTTCGTCTCCGGCCCGGCCGACCACCCGATCGAACGCACAGGAATCCATCATGAAGAAGCATTCCGGTCTCGACGGCCCGGGCGCCGTCGCCAGCGCCACGCCCGCGCCGGTCCATGAATTCGTCCTGCTCGACAGCGACAAGGCCCCGCAGAACTGGAGCATCGACAGCCGCCAGCTGGGCATCGAGACCGACCGGCCGTTCTCGGTCCGCCTGCGCACCCTGCACGGCGGTCGCCAGGAAGGCGTCAGCCTGGTCGACATCGACACCGGCGCGATGACCCTCACCGTGGTGCCGACCCGCGGCATGAACGTGTTGCGCGCGGTGGCCGGCGACGTCCGCCTGGGCTGGGACTCGCCGGTCGGCGAAGTGGTCAACCCGGCGTTCGTCGAACAGAACGCCCGCGGCGGCCTCGGCTGGCTGGAAGGCTTCAACGAGCTGGTCACCCGCTGCGGCTACGAGTGGATGGGCCATCCCGGCGTGGACAACGGCGAGCTGCTCAGCCTGCACGGGCGGATATCGAACATTCCGGCGTCGCGCGTGGTGCTGAGCATCGACGCGAAGCCGCCGTACACCATCCGCCTGCGCGGCGAGCTGAAGGAGCAGGCGTTCAAGAAGGTCGACTTCGCCATCGTCAGCGAGCTGAGCACCGAGCCGGGCGCGCAGAGCTTCAGCCTCGACGACTGCCTGACCAACCGCGGCGACTACCCCAAGGAATACCAGGCGCTCTACCACAACAACTTCGGCACGCCGCTCTTGGAGCAGGGCGCGCGCTTCGTCGCTCCGGTCAAGCAGGTCTCGCCGTTCAACGAGCGGGCGCGAGGCGAACTGGACGAATGGCAGAGCTACCGCGGGCCGACCGAGGGCTACGACGAGACCGTCTACAACCTGATCCCCTACGGCGACGCCCTGGGCGAGAGCCTGGCGGTGCTGCACAACCGCGCCGGCGACCGCGGCGTGGCGGTCGCCTTCGATATCGGCCAGCTGCCGGTGTTCTCCCTGTGGAAGAACACCGACACCGAGCGCCAGGGCTACGTCACCGGCCTGGAGCCGGGCACCAGCTTCTCCTACAACCGCCGCCATCAGCGCTCGCTGGGCCTGGTGCCGACCATCGGCCCGCGGGAGCAGCGCCGCTTCCAGCTCGGCTTCGCGCTGCTTGCCGACCGGGCGGCAGTGGAGCAGGCCCTGCAGCGGGTCGAGGAGATCCAGGCCGGGCGGCCGACCGAGGTGCGCGAGACGCCGCTGGTCGATCTGCACGGGGACTGACCCCGCGCCGGGCGCCTCAGCGCGCCTCGTCGAGCGCCAGGTCGGCGTGCCGCTCCTCCAGCAGCTCGGCCAGGGCCTCCACGATCAGGGCATGGTCGTCGCGCTGCGGCAGCCCGGACACCACGACGGTGCCGATGCAGCCGGTTCCGCGCAGGATGATCGGAAAGCAGCCGCCGTGCGGCGCGTATTCGCGTACCTCCATTCCGGCCAGCTCGCTCAGCGTCGTGCGGTCCCTCTGCAGTTGCAGGCCGATGGCGTACGAGCTGCGCCGAAAGTGCAGCACCACGTTCCGCTTGCGCCGCGCCCAATCGAGATTGTCGGGCGTGGTGCCCGGCATCGCGCAGAGGAACAGGGGATGCCCGTTGACGTGGATTTCGATCGCGACGGCCGCCTGGCGGCGCTCGGCGAGGGTCCGCAGGCGCGTGCCGAGGGCCCCAAGCGCTGTCGGCGTCGAAACGCTGGAATTGCAGGCGCGCTTCCTGGAGGGCGATGCGGGCGAGATCATGCTCTAGATTCATGGATTATTTTTTCCGTTTATTGTGATTGTGGAAATTATTTTCTATCAAACACGAGCCGAGCGACGAACGCAAAGCGCTCGGGCAACGTGCGCGCCGCGCTGCCCGCCGTCTGCGCAGGGGCCGATACTTCGCCAGCCGCTCTCCGGAACGCGCTATGCTGGGATGCCGCCGCGCCGGCAGGTTCGCCGCGGTGCAGCCGCGGCAAGACGTATGCGAGAAGCGCAGAGAGTGGAGAGCGAAGTCCCATGAACACGCCTAAGGTCACGGTGTTTATTCCTGTCTACAACCGCGAGCGCTACATCGGCCCGGCGCTCGACAGCGTACTGGCGCAGACCTTCGGCGATTTCGAGGTACTGGTCCTCGACGACGGCTCGACCGACGGCACGCTCGCCCGGCTGGCCGAGTACCGCGACCCGCGTCTGCGGATCGAATGCAACCCGGCCAACCTGGGCATACCGGCGACCCGCAATCGCGGTCTCGAACTGGCGCGCGGCGAGTACATCGCCCTGCTCGACAGCGACGATCTGTGCTATCCCGACCGCCTCGCCCGGCAGGTCGCCTTTCTCGACCGGCATGCGGACATCGCCCAGGTCGGCAGCGCCTGCAACTTCATGGATGCCCAAGGGCGGCCGCTCAAGCGCGTGCGCCGGCAGCCGCTGGCGGCCGACGAGGTCGCCGCCAGCCTGCCGTTCCATTGCGCGATGACCAACCGCACGATCATGGCGCGCACGGCGATCCTGCGGGAGTTCGGTTACCGGGCGGTGTTCCCCTGCAGCGAGGACTACGATCTGCATCAGCGCCTCTCGCGCAGCCGGCGCATGGCCAATCTGGCCGATATCCTGGTCTGCGGGCGCGAGCACGACGGGCGCATCACGCGCAACGCCCAGCAGTTGCTGCGCGAGTGCAAGATCGCCATTTGCCGGCGCGCGCTCGCCGAACTGGGCGTGGAGGCCGACGACGGGGAGCTGGCGCGGCATTACGCGCTGACGCGCCTCAAGCAACTGGGCGAGCGCTTCGACGCGGACTACATGGACTGGGCCGAGCAGTGGCTGCTGCGTCTGGAGGCCGCCAACCGCCACAGCGGGCGCTTTGCCCGCAACGCCTTCGGCCGGGTCGTCGTCGAGCGCTGGCTGGAGCTGTGCTGGCGCGCGCGGCGCCGGCGCGATCTGCAGCCCTTCCGACGCGCCTGGCGCTCGCCGCTGACGCGCCGCATCGAGCCGTCCGCGCTGTTCAGGAAGTACTGGCAGCAGTGGCAACTGCCCGGCCGGCATCCGCTGCCGGCCTAGAGCCTTGTATGCGGGCTGTTTGTGCAGGCCTGCAGCCTGCTGGCCGATCAGTTCGGGGATCAGGTCCGGCCAGCCCCTGGCCGGGGTATCGCTGAGCGTCGCCGCGCCGAGTTGTAGGCGGTTTCACTTGGCGCGAACGACAAGGAGGCTTGGTCCGGTATAGGCGTAGCGAAGATTCTTATTGGCTTAAACTGCCCGATTATCCTGCTCGACGGAAGCGCTGCTCTGTTCGGCAGGAGAAGTTGTAGGCGTTGGTACGAACTCTGACGCTTCAACTTTGGCAGCGGCGTTGGTTCCGGCCTCTGCTTCAACTTCGGCTTCGGCCTGTTTGCAAGCCATCTCCCAATGGCGTCTCTCTTCTCCTGTCGGGCAGCCTTCGGCTTGCCAGATCGCATAGGCCTTCTCGCGAATGCGTTGCTCATCGATACTCATAGCCATATATATAATCTCCGAGCATATATAAAAGTGTCATTTCTCATCTTGAGATTCTTCTCCATAACCCTTCATGACATCGGCCATATCTTCATAATCTGTATCCGGCAACTGCTTGATCTTGTCCAGCACCGCAGATTCGGCCCCGTTGCCTTCCGCATGCTTTAAAATCTGCTCCCGGTTGGCCGGAAAATCGATGCCCTTCAAATAATAAGCGACGTTAGCGGGAGACTGACCACCCAGGCCTCTGGTCATGACTAACCTCCAATTTCATATACAGCCGCGCTTGGAAAAGCGTACGGCTGACTAAGTAAGTGCGGGAGCCGTCGCTCCCGCTTTTCACATCCGCTATCAAGGCCACCCTGGCTATTGATCCTATTCGTACTCTTCCTCCCGATCACTCGCAGAGCCCTTGTCACGGCTCTGTCCACCCTTGCGGCCTGCCTCTGACGCTCGTTCCCGGTCATTGGCAAAGTTTCCACCGCTACTTTGGCCACCTTTATGGCCTATCTCTTGGTAGAACTCTTTACCGTGGCTTTCCGATGTTGCTTCGCCACCTTTATGACCTATTTCCTGGTAGAACTCTTTGCCATGGCGCTCGGACGTTGCCTCGCCACCCTTATGGCCTATTTCTTGATAAAACTCTTTATCGTGACTCTCGGATGTTGCTTCGCCACCTTTATGGCCAATGTCTTGATAAAACTCTTTGTCATGGCTCTTCGAGGTTGCCTCTCCACCCTTACGCCCGGCTTCCTCTACGCTCATGCTGCCTTTATCTTTTTCAGTCATGATCATTTCCTCCCAATCTGCTTTTTAGACTATGAATGTAAAAAATCACATACATAGGAGACTTTAATGCCAATTAGGAATTGATAGAGACCAACAACTGCCTCATGAGTTAAGAGGTGCATAAATAAAGCGAGTTCCTGCGCGGCGAATTATCTGATAGGCGGTATTCAGATCTTTTCTTGATAGTTCGAGCTTATCGTTTTTTGAATTTAGAATAACTGGTGAATTGGTGCCATAGGCAGGCGAGGATGGCTCTTCGAGAGTTGTCGAATGCAATGTCTCTGTATTCCGCTTGTTCGTATCGATAACTGCAGCCGCTTCAACTCCTTCACCGCCCGCTCTGCCACCGGCTTGCCCGTATACAGCGGGGTCGGTCGCTTGGGCCGGGCCCGATTGCCTGCGATACCCGGTTTTCCTTGCCCGCCCTCTCGTCCCGGTACCCGGCCGGAAAGCCGCTGTAACCGGCTGTCCCCTGGACCCGATCGAGGATCCCCTAGGCGCCCGGCGTTGCTGGCAAGGTCTCGCCGGGCGAGATCGATCAGCGGGTTTCCTCCCTCTGGAAGCTGCGGAAGAACCAGCGGCGCAGCGGGCCCATCTGCGGCAGGTGGTAAAGCGGTTCGGCCAGTTCGATCACGAAGTCGACGTAGCGGCGTACATAGGGGGTCGGTGGCCGGCTGTTCGGGGCGTGCAGCGCGTCGGGGCCGTTGACGAACCCGGCGAAGCGGTTCGTTTCATAGCCCACCAGCACCGCGCATTCGACATCCCGGCGGGAAACGCCGTGCCGGTCGAACTTGAGCGAAGGGGGCGCGGAAAACAGCTCCAGGTCTCCGCCAGGCGTGAAGTCGTCTTCGGCGCGCATGTACAGCAGCCCCGTCCACAGTTTGGTGTGGTGGTCGACGTGCGGGCCCTTCACGTGCGAAGGGCGTTTCCGTACCGGCGTGTTGACCACCAGCAGGGCGTCGAGGGCGACATCGCCGCACCGTTCCTCGCCGCGGCGGACGACGCTCCACTCTTCCAGGGGCTTGTCGTGCAGCCTGTCGAGGTGCGGATAGCGGCGCCGCACCTCGTCTCCGAAGACCCCGAGGACCTCCTGCCAGAACGCCGCCGAGGTGTGGTAGGCCATGAAGTGCTTCCACTCGGGCGAAAAAAAACCCTTCTTCGGCGATCACCCGACAAGCTGGAATGCGCAGCACGCGGTTGTCGAGCGAGGCGGCGTCCGCCCGGAAGCGCTCCAACGGCGGGAAGGTCGCCGCCAGCTTGGCGTAAGCGGCCTCGTTCAGCGCCTGGTCGATGGCCAGATGGGGAAACGGCACGGCTGAAAACCCGGCCGCAGGTGCCTTGTGCAGGACGCCGGGGCAGGGTGGGGAGGCGGTTGCTATCGGCGTGGCGCTCGGCGCCCGTTCGAGACGATGTTCCATATCGCTCCTGGTCGGTTCGTTCATGGCAGCGGGCGTTCCGCGACGACCAGCGCGCGGACGGCCTCGATGGCGCGGGCCCGCGAGGTGGCGAGCAGCTCCGGCGTCAGCCCCGGGGTCTTGTCCAGGCCGTGCGGCAGGGGCGACACGTCCAGGGCGGTGTGCAGGTCCTCCAGCCGGCGTCCGCGCTTGAGGACCCCGGCGACGATGCCGGCGTCGTACAGGCGTCCTATCTTGTCCTGCTGGCGCGGCGTGCCCCGGGTGCCCAGGGCCCGGTCGATGATCCCCAGCCGCCGTTCGAGGGCATGGCGCAGACGGGCCTTGAGACGGCGGTGCAGCGGCAGGGGAACACCGCCACCGGCCGGCCGCTCATCAGCGCTTCGGTGAGCATGGAGGCGCTGTCGCCGCTGACGATGAAGGCATCGGCGAGCGCCAGGATCGCCGGGTAGGGGTTGTCCTGGCTCTGGCCGAAACGGTAGTCGAAGTGCGGCGCGTCGATCGCTTGCAGCAGGGCGTCGGCCGCCGCGCCCGAGGTGCGCGGACTGGTCGAGACCAGCAGCGAGCCGCCGCGCTCCCGCGCCGCCGCGCTGGCCTGGGCGCCCAGCGCCCTGGCGGTTGCGGCATCGAGGAAGTAGGGGTAGCTGTCGCCGCCCACCAGCAAGGCGATCCATGGGCGGGGCAGATCGGCGAAGCGCTGCCGCCAGGCCTCCAGCTGTCCGTCGTCCGGGGTGCGCGGCTCCATGTACGGGGCGGGCAGGTCGACCACGTTGTCGCGCAGCGGCAGGCAGTACTGGGGCGTGGTCAGGATCAGGTCGAATCCGGCCAGGGCCGTGCGCGGCCGGCCGATGGTCGCCAGGCGCGTCCGGCCTGCCGAGCGGCGCTTGATCCACTGGGCGATCCGCGAGCTGAGCCAGCCGGCGCTCAGCACCAGGTCCGGCCAGGGCGCGTTCAGCCCCGGCGCCGCCTTCGCCAGGCGCCCTTGCTGCAGGAGGTGGGGAATGTGCTTGATGGGGGTGAAGTGCGTCTGCTTGCACTCGTAGGGCCAGCCCAGCGCCTTGGCGATGGCGACCAGCTGCGCGTTGTCGCTGCCGTGCTGGCCGAGAAGCACCCAGACTTTCGGCTGGTCGGCCCGCAGCGGGAAATCCGCGCGCAGGCGCTGCAGGCGGCCGTCGCGGTCGCGGCAGTCCAGTTGCCAGCAGCGCTCCGGATAGCGCCGCGCGATGCGCCGCAGCAGCGCCCGCCAGCCGTTCAGCGTGCCGATCTGGGAGCCGTCCGCGGCGAGGCCGGCCTGGATGTAGACCAGCTTGCGGCTCAGGCCGAACAGGCGGTCGACCAGCCAGGGCAGATCCTCCGCCGGCAGCGACTCCAGACCGCGGGCCGCCACGACGTCCTGCACCGGCAGGTCGGCATGTCGCAACTGCTCGAAGCGCCAGCGCCCGGTCGCCAATCCGCTGCCGGCCGGCTCCTGCCAGGCGCCGGCCAGGCCGAGACTGGCGCCGCCCGTGGCGCGGGCGAAGGCGAGGAGGTCCTCGGGCAGCGCCGCGGCAGCCTGCGGCGGGGCCAGGCAGGCCTGGGCGAAGCCGGGACTGGGCCGGGCGGCCGTATAGACCTCGTAGCCCTGCGCGTCGGCTTCCTGTTCGAGGCTGAGGAAATATTCGGCGTAGGGGTTGATCTGGTAGGAGTACTGGTCCGGCGTCGGCCGCCAGGGCTGCAGGTGCAGGGTCGTGTAGTGCAGGAGCTTCGATTCGCCGTGCCGGTACTCCAGGTCCCGCGCATGCCAGGCGGGATCGAGCGGCCCCCAGCGCTCCGGCTCGGCGGCCGCCAGGGCATGCAGCTTCTTCTTGCTCTGGCGGCGCGCGCTCTCGAAGTTCCAGCAGCCGGCCATGCGCGCGCAGTCGATCAGCATGACGGCGCTGTCGTCGGGGGAGAGCGCCAGATAGCCGTGCCGGCCCAGCGGCGCGTCGAAGAGCTCGGCGGGGTCGGCCAGGAAGATCTGGTCCACATCGTTGTAGATGGCCCGGCCGTGGCGTCCTGCGAGGTCGGGAATGGCGAAGCGGTAATTGGTGAAGCCGGTGCGCCAGCCCTGGGTATCGAAGCCCGGCAGGCCGGTCATGCGATACACCTCGTAGCGCCGGTCGGGGTGGCGGACCTTCTCCAGCGAATGGAAGAAGACGCGCTCGGCGCGGTACTGCTCGGGCTGGGTGCCGAGGAAGATGCGCACCGCCGGCGCCTCGGACGCCCCCTCGCGGGCCTCGAATACCACCGGCTGGATGTGCGGTACGGGCATTGGTTCGAAAGAAGTCATGCGTCCCTCATGCTTGCGTTTCAAAAGTCGGTTTGCCTCGTATGGAGAATGCCGGCGGCCTGTGAAGCTCGAACGGCTGCCGCGCGTCGGCGAAGCAGGAAGTTGATGCGCTCGGCTCTGCCGACGCCATGATTTCCGTCAGCACTTCGAGCCGGTATTTCCTATTGAAGCCGGCGGACGGCGTTCTGCTGGTGAATTTGGCGACTGAGCCGGATTGGCCGGGGCATAACGGCATCGCAGGAGGGATGGCGCCTGCGGCGGGAGGGCGATCAGGGACTCGGGAAGAGGAGAGGGCCGGCGCCCTCTCCGCACGCGCTCAGGCGGTATTTCGCCTGGCGAACATATCCTTCTCAGGACTGTTGCAAGTTCTGCGCGATATTCAGTCCGTACAGCCGCTGGTATCGGGATACAGGTATTCGACGACCTTGATCGCGCCGTTGGAGTCCTTGTAGACCATATGCGCCGGGATGGGTCCGCAAGAGCCGGGCACGGGGCGCAGGTATTCGAACTTTATAAGTTCCGAAATATCCATGTCCATGCCGTACCGATAAGGGTGTGGCTCGGGATGTGTCTTGGAGCCGGACTCTTTCGAGGTTTCTCCGGCCATCGAGACGGAGGCTATGGCGAGCGTGGTAATGGCAATGGCGAACTTCAAAAGTTTCATAGTGGTGACGTCCCGTATATTTAGTGGAGAAATGGAAATAGGGAGCCCGGGATGCGGAGTGTCGGCTCGGCATCGGCTCTTGGGATCTATGCAGGAAGCGCAGCGTCTTCCAGGCGGACCGCTTCGGCCAGCTGGCGCCTTGCTATAGCGCTAGCGGGGCGAAGTGCCGCCGCGCCTTGGCTGGCGGGCGCTGCGGGGCCGGCGTCGCTTTGGCGGCGGGCCTGTGTCTGCGGCTGAAAAGGCTCATCGATTGGTCGGGGCGAATAACAAATTGTTTCACTGTTCGAGTGCCGGTGCAGTACTTCCCGACTGCATGTGGGGTTGTTCCAGTGCAAGTATTCCAGATGCTTCGTGCGAGCCGGTCATTCATGTCGTGCCTCCTGAAGTTGCGGGAGTTGGCAGGGCATAAATCCATGGGCGGCCAATAGCGAATTACGCCATAAGTAACGAAACTGAAACTTAAGGAATTTAAGGTCTGGATTCCACCGGGCAAATGAAACTGAATGCAACAGGCATGATATCTCTTTGCCTGTCGATTGCCGGACTATATAGAAACAACGCCTGCTGCGCTTATTTTTCGTCGAACAAATTCTTACACTTACATATTTAATTACATTTGCCGCGCTATTCGAAAACAGCGGCGTGCATTGTTCTATCTCGGCGAAGCCGGAGCGCGGGTGCTTGCACGGGGGGCTGGACGGTCATGCGAAGGATACGGATGGCTTAGGGATATGCCGGCCTTCGGGACGGCGAGCGTCGAACGCCCGGGCGCACGGAGGCTTCCGGACGGGGCCGGGTGGGGCGTAAGGGCGCGGCAGAGAGGAGGAGAGGGCCGGCGCCCTCTCCGGGGAGGTCAGGCGCTGTCGGCCGGGGCGGCCAGGGCCTGGTCGTAGACGCTCTTGAAGTGGTCCCACTCTGCCGGCGACATCTCCGGGCAGTGGCGGCGCAGCTGGTCCAGGTCGCGGCGCGAGGCGCTGGCGATGCGCAGGCGCCGGCGGCTCTTCTCCAGGTCGATCAGGGCGATTTCCGCCACCGGACGGCCGGCCTTTTCCTCGACCTTGACGAACAGGTGCTTGGATAGCAGCAGCCGTGCTGCCAGTGGCCCCGGTGCAGGCGGGCGAGGCTCAGGGCGAGCTGTTCGAGCACCTGGCGGTGGACCGCTTCGCCCCAGCGCTGGCGCTCCTCGCCGGCATACCAGGCATCCAGGCTGACGAAGCCTTCCAGCGACTCGGTCACCAGCAGGGCCTGCCACTTGCCGGCGGTCTTACGCGCCGAGCAGAAGACGATCTTCGGCACGCGCACGCCGAGCCGCTCGATGGCCTCGATGGCATCCTGCTCGCGCAGCACGGTGGGCCGGCCGAGGGGATGGCGCAGCGTATAGTAGAGGTGCCCGGTCTGGCGCTTGCTGTAGAGCGGCACGACATGGGTGGTCAGACGCTGCACGCCGCTTTCGCCGGCGCGGCGGACATTCGGCTCCTCGACCCATTCTCCCTGGCGGCTCCACCAGTTCTGGAAGGTTCCGGCGAAAGACTCCAACGGCTGTACGGCAACAGATTCGTTCACGCAGAGGTCCTCTTGTACAACACATAGATGCGCCGCATGGCATAGCCGGGCAGGGCGTCGTGGTGGCCGACGATGTCGAAGCCGACTTCGCGGAATTCCGCCTCGATCGTCGCGCGGTCGACGACGAAGCGGTTGCGTCTTTCTTCGTAGCCTTCCTGCTCCGCGCGCAGGCGTGCCAGGTAGCGGCGGCGCCAGGCCTTGAAGTTGCCGTCCACCCACAGGGAGACGATCAGGCTGTCGCGGCTGACCCGGTGGAACTCGCGGAGGATGGCCAGGCGGCTTTCGCGGTCGGCGACGTGGTGCAGCAGGCGCATGCAAAAGATGCTGTCGACCGCGTTGTCGGGCAGGTCGATGGCGACGGGGGAGGTCTGGAAGGTTCGCACCCGCGCCAGCACGTCGTCGGCGTGGTCGGCCTTGACCATCGACAGGATTTCTTCCGAGCTGTCGGCGGCCAGGACCACCCGGTTGGGCTGTTCGGTCAGCAGCGGCCAGAAGCGGCCGGCGCCGCACGGCAGATCCAGGACCAGGTTGGGATCGCCGGCCTGTTGCAGCGCGCGTCGGGCCAGTTGCCCGTCACGCCAGTGGGAGACTTGCCGGACCAGACGGTCGCACTGTCTGGCCAGGGATTGCGCGGCCCGAGTCTGGCCGAATTGGCGCGGTAGTTCCAGTCCGCTGATGCGTGTTCTCGACGACATAGCAAGGAGTTCGTTGGGCTGGGGATGGAGTAATGGTACTGAAATGTATCGACTGGGTGGCAAAAAGATGTAGATAAAAAGTCAAAAGTGCCGGCGCCGGCGTTCCGTTCGTCGGCGCGTCGTCGGCCGTTGCGGTTATGTCAGGCGGACCTGGAAGCAGCTGCCGCCCGACTCCAGACTGCTCACCCGGACCTGCCAGCCCTGGTGCGCGCAGATCCGCTTGACCAGCGAAAGCCCGAGGCCCAGGCCCTCGCCACGGGCCTGCTCGCCGCGCACGAAAGGCTGGAAGATGCGCTCGCGCTGCTCCTCGGGAATGCCCATGCCGCTGTCCTCGACGCGGAAGCCGCCGTTCTCCAGGACCAGCCGCACCTTGCCCTGCTCGGTGTAGTGCAGGGCGTTGCGCAGCAGGTTGGAGAGGACCGTGCGCAGGAAGGTGAGGTTGTAGCTGGCGCCGTCGCCGCCCTCGGTGACCAGCTCGAAGTCCAGGCCCTTGGCGCGGATCAGCGGCCCCCAGCGCTGGCTCTGCTCCTCGGCCACGTTGGCCAGGGTGGCGCTGCCGCCGATGGCGGCCTCTTCCCGGCGGGCGCGGGCGAGGATCAGGAAGGTCTGCACCAGCTCGCGCATCTCCTGGGCGGCGCGGCCGATGCGCGCCACCTGGCCGCTGGACTGCGCCGGCAGGGGCGTTTCGTTGAGCAGCTCGCAGGCGCCCTGGATGACCATCAGCGGGGTGCGCAGCTCGTGGCTGACGTCGCTGGTGAACAGGCGCTCGCGCTCCAGGCTCTGGCGCAGCTGGCCGAGGGTGCTGTCGAAGGCCGCCGCCAGGTGGCCGACCTCGTCGTCGGGATATTCCGGCGCCAGGGGCGGCGCCAGCGTCAGCAGCTGGTCGCGATGGCGGACCTGGCGGGCCAGGCGGGTCAGGGGGGCCATCACCTTGCGCGCCAGCAGCAGGCCGAGCAGCCAGGCGCCCACCACGCTCAGCACGAAACAGCCGAGTATCACCTTGAAGAGCAGCCGCTCGCGCGCCTCGAATTCGCTCTGGTCCTCGCGCAGGACATAGCGCTCGTCGCCGACCTCCTTCACGTACACGTAATAGGTGCGGTCGTTTTCCGCCAGCTCGCTGAAGCCTTTCTCCAGGGGCTTTATGTCCTCGGGAATCGGATATTGCGGCAGGTTCGAGGCGAAGAAGCTGGTGTTGGCGCTCAGGCGGGGGACACCCCCCTCCTTGATGTCGTTGTCCAGCACGATGTCGAGTTCGCGCTTGAGGTCCTGGGTGACCAGATGCTTCTCGATGAAGTGGACGATGGCGACGATGCTCAGGGAGAAGAACCCGCTGACCAGCATGGTCATCAGGGTGAAGGCGATGACGATGCGCCGGGCGAAGGGCTGCTTAATGCGCATTCGGACTCTCCGCCAGACGGTAGCCGACGCCGTGGATGGTGTGCAGCAGGGGCTTGTCGAAGGGCTTGTCGAGCGCCTGGCGCAACTGGTGGATATGGCTGCGCAGGCTGTCGCTCTCCGGCAGGTCGTCGCCCCACAGGGCGTTTTCCAGGAACTCGCGGCGCACCACGGCCGGGCTCTTCTGCATCAGGATGGCGAGCAGCTTGTAGCCGATCGGGTTCAGGCGCAGCGCCTTGCCGGCGCGGCTGACGTTCAGGGTGTCCAGGTCGTAGCTCAGGTCGCCGACCTTCAGCTGGCGCTTGCGGCTGCCCTGGGTGCGGCGCAGCACCGCTTCGATGCGCGCCACCAGCTCGGAGAGGGCGAAGGGCTTGATCAGGTAGTCGTCGGCGCCGCTGTTGAGGCCCTGCAGGCGGTCGTCCAGGGCGTCGCGGGCGGTCAGCATGATGATCGGCGTCTCGCTGCCGGCGTCGTGGCGCAGGCGTGCGCAGACCTGATAGCCGTCGATGCCCGGCAGCATGATGTCCAGCACGATCAGGTCGTACTGGCCGGTGGCCGCCAGGTGCAGCCCGCTCAGGCCGTCCTGGGCGCAGTCGACCGTGTAACCCTTGAGCTCCAGGTAGTCGAGCACGTTGGCGAGGATGTCGCGGTTGTCTTCGATGACCAGAATACGCATGGTCGCGCTCTCGGCGGGAAAAGGGGCCGCTACTGTAGCAAGCCGCTAGGCGGCGCGGCATGTTGTGGCGGTATGGCGAAAGGTCGTGCATCTGGGACTTTCACCAGTTCTTTACCGGCTTTTTACGGGTCGCTCACCGTCCGGCGGAGCAGACTGCGCGCCATCGTTCCACTGCAAGGATCATCGGGATGCCTTGGCTGCGCTATGCCCAACTCCGCTACCTTTCCATCATTCTCTGTGCCTGGCTGGCGGTGTTCTTCCTGACCCGCTGCGTGCTGCTGCTCTCCCACCTGGGCGACGCCCAGGCCGGCCCGCTGCAACTGCTCGGCCTCTACGCCATCGGCCTGGTCTACGACCTGGGCTTTCTGTTCTATGCCGCGCTGCCGCTGACGATCTACCTGCTGCTGTGTCCCGCGGGACTCTGGCGGCAGCGCTGGCACCGCCGGCTGCTGCACGCCCTGGTCGCCTTCAGCCTGTTCGTCATGCTGTTCACCGCGCTGGCGGAGTGGCTGTTCTGGGACGAATTCGGCGTGCGCTTCAACTTCATCGCGGTGGATTACCTGGTCTACTCGGACGAGGTGATCGCCAACATCCGCGAGTCGTACCCGGTCAATGCGCTGCTGGCGGGCCTGGCGCTGCTGGCCGTGGCCGGCGCCGTGCTGCTGCGCCGGGCGGTGCGCGCCGCCCTGGAGGCGCCGCTGCTGGCCTGGCGCGGGCGTTTCTCGGCAGTGCTCGCCGGGCTGTCGCTGAGCGGCCTGAGCGTCCTCGGCCTGGACCAGGAGTTCCCCCGCGGCAGCGGCGGCAACCCCTACCAGCGCGAGCTGGCCGGCAACGGCCCGTACCAGTTCTTCGCCGCCTTCCGCAACAACGAGCTGGACTACCCGCAATTCTACGCCACCCTGCCGAAGGCGCAGGTCGCCCGGCAACTGCACCGCGAGCTGGACGAGCCGCAGGCGCGCTTCGTCGGCCGCGACCCGCTGGACCTGCGCCGCGCCATCGACAACCCCGGCCAGCCGCGCCGGCTCAACGTGGTGCTGGTGACCGTCGAGAGCCTGAGCGCCAAGTACCTGGGCAGCTTCGGCGACGGCCGCGGGCTCACCCCCAACCTCGACCGGCTGCGCCGGGAGAGCCTGTTCTTCACCGACTTCTACGCCACCGGCACGCGCACCGATCGCGGCCTGGAGGCCATCACCCTGTCGGTGCCGCCGACCCCGGGGCGCTCGATCGTCAAGCGCATTGGCCGCGAGACGGGTTACGCCAGCCTCGGCGAGCAGCTGCGCGAGCAGGGCTACGACAGCGTGTTCGTCTACGGCGGGCGCGGCTATTTCGACAACATGAACGCCTTCTTCGCCGGCAACGGCTATCGGGTCGTCGATCAGGCCAGCGTCGACGCGCAGGACATCCACTTCGAGAACGCCTGGGGCATGGCCGACGAGGATCTCTACGCACAGACCCTGAAGCTGGCGGACGCCGACCACGCCGCCGGCCGGCCGTTCTTCCTGCAACTGATGACCACCTCCAACCACCGTCCCTACACCTATCCGCAGGGGCGCATCGACATCCCCTCGGGCAGCGGCCGCGAGGGCGCGGTGAAGTACACCGACTACGCCATCGGCCGCTTCCTCGCCGAGGCGCGGCAGAAACCCTGGTTCGGACAGACCCTGTTCGTCTTCGTCGCCGACCACACCGCCGGCAGCGCCGGGCGCGAGGACCTGCCGGTGGCCAGCTACCACATTCCGCTGTTCGTCTATGCGCCCGGTCTGGTCGCGCCCGGCGAGTACCGCGGCGTGGCCAGCCAGATCGACCTGGCGCCGACCCTGCTCGGCCTGCTCAACCTGGACTACACCTCGGCCTTCTTCGGCCACGACCTGCTGCACGAGCCGGCGCCCGGCCGCGCGCTGATCGGCAACTACCAGCACCTCGGGCTGTTCGACGGCAAGGATCTGGCGATCCTCAGCCCGCGCCGCGGCATCCGCCGGCACGACGACGCCCTGGGCGCCAGCCGCGAAACACCGTCCTCGGCCGACGATCCCCTGGTGCGGCGGGTGATCGGCTACTACCAGGGCGCCAGCTACGAGTTCAGCCACGGGCTGCTCGGCGTCCAGGCACCCGCTGCGCCGCGGGAGGTCGCGCATGTCGGCGACTGAGCCGAGCCTGCCGGCGCTGGCCCCGACCGAGCCGCTGCCGGCGCCGTCGCGACCGTTCGACTTCCGCCTCGCCCTGGGTCTGCCGCTGGCCGCGATGGCATTCCTGCTGCTGTTCGATCCGAGCCGCCTGGACTTCGCCATCAGCCGGCTGTTCTACGTGCCCGGCGAGGGTTTCATCGGTCGCCACTACGGTTCTTTCCTGGAGAATTTCCTGCACGACCGGGCCAAGCAGCTGGTCATCGTCGTCGGCGTGCTGGCCATCGCCGGCTTCCTGCTCAGCCTGCTGCCGACGGCCCTCAGCCGCTGGCGCCGGGTGTTTGGCTACCTGGTGCTGGCGATGGGGCTGTCGACCAGCCTGGTCAACCCGCTGAAGACCCTGACCGGCATGCACTGCCCGTGGAGCCTTGAGGAGTTCGGCGGCAAGGAAATCCATACCGCGCTGCTCGCCGAGCGCGCGCCGCCGGTGCTCAAGGCCGGGCGCTGCTGGCCGGGCGGACACGCCTCGGCCGGTTTCTCCCTGCTGGCGCTGTTCTTCGCCCTGCGCGACCGCCGTCCGCGGCTGGCGCGGGCCGCGCTGTGGACGGCGCTGGGGCTGGGCACGGCGTTCTCCCTCGGCCGGGTGATGCAGGGCGCGCACTTCCTGTCCCACAACCTCTGGACGCTGCTGCTCGACTGGACGATCTGCACGCTGGGTTACCGGCAGATCCTCTACCGGCCGGCGGCGGGTGCCGTCCCGGCCGTCTGTCGGGCGAAGCGCTAGCCAGGCTCCCTCTGGCCGCCCCCCCCGACGTCCGCTCGTCGCATCGGGGCCTGTCCGCGCTCTGCTGCTGCACACTGGTAGATAAACCTCTCCCTTCCGAGAAGGAGGTCGTTCCCATGAAAGTGATGGTGACCGAGCGGGCCTTGCTGGCCAGGATCAACCGGGCGCTTAGAAAGGACAACCAGCAGCTGTATCGCTGCCGGGAAGACTCCCAGGCCTATGAGGAGCTGGGCGATTTCTATGCGATGGACACCGCGCAGGATGTGGTCATGGCGAAGCACATCGATCTGGCCATGTGGGCGCGCGACATGGGGATATTGCCCGACTGGGAGGAGCTGCAGCGGTGATATCCCGTACGCCGCGCTAGCTAGCGGCCGGCGGCGAGCGCCGCCCCGGCCGTCTGCCAGGCGAAACGGTAGACGCGCGCCGGCGGATCGCTGCGGCAGGCGCCGTTGTCCGCCTCGGCGCCGACCAGCAGCCAGGTCGCCCGGGAGGTGCCGCCGAGCCGGTGCGCCCGCTCCGGCCGGAAGCAGCGGGCCAGGTCGCGGGCCGGCACCAGGGCGAAAGCTTGCGGATGGCCGCGCAGCCATGCGGCGGCCTGCTCGACCGTGGCCGGCGCGCGGAAGCCGAAATGCACGATGGGCTGGCGGGCGAACAGCCAGTGGCCTTCGCGCCATTCGGTCAGCACCAGCTCCGCGCCGCCGGTCAGTTCGGCTGCCTGGCGCATGATGCCTTCATGGGGATTGGCTCCCGTCCTGGCCGGCTCGATGAAGCCGCGGGCGAACCAGGCGACGAACCAGAACAGGCTCAGGCCGAGGAGCAGCCGGCGCCGGCGCGGCCGGCCGGCGAGCCAGCGGTGCAGCAGCCAGGGCAGCAGCGGCGCGGCCGCCAGGGCCAGCGCCGGCAGGGCCGGGTAGATGTAGAGCTTGCGCTTGCCGCTGCTCAGGCAGAAGAACAGCAGTACCAGCACCACCCAGCCGAGCAGCACCAGCAGGCGCCCGTCGCGCCTGGCGAGCCGGCGCCACCAGGCCGGGACCAGCCAGGGCAGGGCGAGGACCAGCGGCAGCCAGTACTTGGGAATCACCTCGACGAAGAAGTACCAGAACGGTTCCCGGTGGGCCCAGGCATTCGCGTAGCGCTCGGCCGTCTGGCGCAGCAGGATCTCCCGGACGTAGGCCAGGCTGTCGGCATCGCCGTGCAGGGCGACGCCGACCAGCAGGGGCAGCAGCCAGACGCCGATGGCCGCCAGGGCGACCGGCAGGCCGAGCAGCCAGGCGCGCGCCTGTCCCGGCATCGGCACCACCCCCGGCCAGCCTTGGCGCACCGCATAGCCGTACGGCAGCAGCATCAGCACCGGGAGGAAGCCGACCCCCTTGCTGATGATGCCCAGGCCCATGGCCGCACAGGCCAGGTAATACCAGCCCCAGGCCGGGCCGAGCAGCAGGTGGCGGAGCAGGCCGTAGAGGGCGAGGACGATCCACAGGCAGAGAAAGCCGTCGATCTGGCCCGCCCGCAGGATGCTGAAGGTCTGGTAGGTGGCGAGGAACAGCAGCGCGGCGCAGAGCCCGGCGCGGCGGCTCCACAGGCGGCTGCCCAGGTCGTGGAGGCAGGCCGTCGCCACCAGGCCGGCGAGCAGGGCCGGCAGGAACAGGGCGAGTCCGGGGCTGCCGGTCAGGCGGACGAACAGCGCGACCGCCCACATGAACAGCGGCGGCTTGTCCGGATAGATCTCCCCGGCCCGGTGGGGGATGAACCAGGAGCCGTTCTGCAGCATTTCCAGGGACACGCCGAGAAAACGCTCCTCGTCGACGTTGAGCGGCTGGCGCAGGCCCAGGCCGGCGCCGAGCAGCAGCAGCGCCAGGAGCAGCAGGCCGCCCAGTTCGGCGCGCCGCGAGACGGCTGCCGATAGCTTGAAACCGGTCATTCAGTCCCTCCGCTCGCGCTGCCGGGCGATCAGTTGCAGGTTGCGCAGGTAGACGACGAAGCCGAACGACTGGCCGAGGATGAACACCGGATCCTGGCGATAGAGCGCGTAGGCCAGCAGCAGCGCGCTGCCGACCAGGCTCAGGTACCAGAAGCCCACCGGGATCAGGCTGCGCTTCTGGTATTCGCTGTACAGCCACTGCAGGAGGAAGCGGCCGGTGAAGGCCATCTGGCCGGCGAAGCCGATCGCCAGCCAGAGCGTCTGTTTTTCCATGCCTCAGCCTCCGATTTCCTGCGCCGGCACGTCCAGGCGCGTGCGCCGGATCAGCCACCAGACGCCGAACAGGTCGAGGATGCCGACCAGCGCGCGGTCGAGGTTGCCGTACTTGGAGACGCCGGCCCGGCGCGGGCGGTGGTGGACGGGATGGACCTGCATCCGGCCGCCGTGGCGGCGGATCAGCGCGGGGATGAAGCGGTGCATGTGGTCGAAATAGGGCAGGCGCAGGAAGGCTTCCCGCTCGATGAGCTTCAGGCCGCAGCCGGTATCCGGCGTGCCGTCCTGCAGAATGCGGCTGCGCAGGCCGTTGGCGAAGCGCGAGGCCCAGCGCTTGGCGAGTCTGTCCTGGCGTTCGACCCGGTGCCCGGCCACCAGCTTGAGGCCGTCGGCCCGGCCCTCGCTGCCGCGCACCAGGGCGAGCATGCCGGGGATGTCCGCCGGATCGTTCTGGCCGTCGCCGTCCAGGGTGGCCAGCCAGTGGCCGCGGGCGGCGAGCGCCGCGCGGTGCAGGGCCGTGCTCTGCCCGAGCGAGCGGGCATGGCGGAGGAGGCGCAGCTCGGCGAAGCCGGCGCTTTTCAGGGCGTGCAGCTCGGCACTGCTGCCGTCGCGACTGCCGTCGTCCACCACGATGATTTCGTAGGCCTCGCCGACGAGCGCCCGGCGGATCTCTTCCAGCAGCGGGGTCAGATTGCCGGCTTCGTCCTTGGCCGGAATCAGGACGGATACGTAAGGATCTTCCATGTCGTGCTCTTCTTCCTGTCCATGGGAATGGGGCTTCGCCACGGGCGATCGCGGCCGTGGCGAAACCCCGGCAGGCGGTATGTTCGCCGTGAAAGCTTAGTTTTTTCTTAAGACATTTCCGGGCATGTCGGCGGTAGCCGACGGACTACTCTGCTCTGGCGCAGAGGGCGCCGTTTCCCGGGCGCCGGGCTTCTGCTATTGATGGCGCATCGTCATCGACACGGGATCTACAGGGTGACCCTCGCCAATCTCAAGAATCGCCTGAAGGGCTGGGCGCGCAGTCTGAAGCGGCAGATCATGACCCTCTGGTTCTGCGCGCGGAACCCGGAAACGCCCTGGCCGGCGCGCCTTCTGGTCGTCTGCGTGGTCGCCTATGCGCTGAGCCCCATCGACCTGATCCCCGACTTCATCCCGCTGCTCGGCTATCTGGACGATGTGATCCTGTTGCCGCTGGGCATCTTCCTGGCGCTGCGCCTGCTGCCGCCGGCGGTGCTCGCCGAGGGTCGGCAGCAGGCCGAGGCCTGGGAGCTTCGGCAGGTGCCGAGACCGGTCAACTGGCCGGCGGCCGGCCTGATCCTGCTGCTCTGGGCGGTGGGGATTTATTTCGCCGGCCGCTGGCTGGCGGCTTAATCGGCCTTGTCCGCGGTGCCGTGCGCGCACTCGGGGTCGACGGTGAAGGTCCGCGACACGTCCACCAGGCCGAGACGGCCCAGGGTCCGCCGGCCGATCAGCACGGGGTAGTTCATCTTGCTGCGGTTCTTCAGGGAGAACTCCTCGTCGTAGAGCCGCTTGCCGATGCAGATCTGCATCTTCACCACCGGCCGGCGCTCCGCGCCGCCGGCACCGCGGACCTTCACGTTGCGCAGCACCCGGCGCTCGAACGACGAGTCGATCAGCTTGCCGGTGTCCTTGTCGGTCACCTCGACGTTGAAGCGCACCCATTCGTCGCCGTTGCGCTCGAAGCGCTCCAGGTCCTTGGCATCCAGGGAGGAGGTCAGGGCGCCGGTATCCAGCTTGATCTTCACCGGAATGTTCTCCGGCTGGATCAGCCCCTTCTCGATCCAGCCGAACACCCGGTCGGGCGTCTCGGCGGCGGCAGGGAAGGCAATGGCGCACAGCAGCAGCGCCAGAGGGAAGGTCTTGGGCAAACGCATCGGGGAAAGGCTCCTGGGGAAAGATCGGCCAACCATAGTAGGCGGTCGGTGAAAAAAATGTCGGCATGCCCTGCACGGGCCGGCCCTGGCGCCTGCCCGCTGCCCGGTCTGCCACGCGGCAGGGGACGCTTCGGCGCAGGAGCGTGAGAGGCATCAATTAGTTAGTGGCTTATTGCGGGTTCCCTCCTCGTTATGGGGTTGCCGAAATTCATGGTAAATGCTCGTGTTTGATTAACGCTTTTTTCACATGATGAATTATTAATTTATCGGCGAATAAACTTTGAACATGCCCTCCGGGCCGCCGGTCGATATATGGCATGCCCCCCTGTTGAAGAATTGTTAATACCTCTTGTAATATCTTGAAATACTTTTTTGAGAGGCTTTGACATGCCTGTTAGAAGAGCCGGGAGAAAACGACTTTTTCACAAGCGAGGTGAAGCCGGATTCATCGGGAATGCCGTGCGTGCTCTTCGGAGTGCGCGACGTCGTTTTCCGGTCGAGACCAGTAAAAGCATGTCATCCATCTAGAAACTTTCCCGGAGGAAGTTTCGCCGGCAACGGCATCGTATTTGATCGGGTATAGAAATGGCCTGTCTCGAGCGGACATGTCGTTCGGGATTCCTATTGCCGAATGACCCGCGAAGTCCGGCTTCGTTCAGTCTTTCTGCAGACCATTCGCATCATGTCGATGGCCTCTGGAGATATATAGATGACCGCTAGATCAGAAAATCCAGCG
This sequence comes from Azotobacter tropicalis, assembly GCF_059739045.1. Taxonomy (NCBI): domain Bacteria; kingdom Pseudomonadati; phylum Pseudomonadota; class Gammaproteobacteria; order Pseudomonadales; family Pseudomonadaceae; genus Azotobacter; species Azotobacter tropicalis. The sequence goes on along the minus strand of NZ_AP046059.1, from coordinate 1,212,412 downwards.
CAGTTCGGTAGTTTCGACGAGACAGCCGTATTGCACGAGCTTGAACATTATCTTCCGAAACAGGCTCCACTGAAGGATTTCGTTCACCACAATACCCTGCATGCCTTCCAGGATTCGAAGTTCCACGACGCGACGAGAAAAGCCTCGGGTATCTTCGGATACAACCTGTCTCTCAACTTGGATAAATACCGCAGTCTTTATCGGCAGGGCGAGATAACGCCGGCCGTACTGGACTGGGTGATCCGCACCCGCCAGGGCGAGCAGTTCGAACACTGGAAAAACAAGGTGATCGAGGAAAGCTTCGCCGCGCCGGCGTTGCCGCGCATCGGTACGGTGCGGGCGAACTGGAAGAGGAGCCACCGGATCGACCTGGATTCGCTGGTGCATCCGCTGCTGTTCCGCATCCTCTGCAGCTATCTCGACCAGGGCATCTCGATCTGGACCTTCCCGTCCGACGGCGAGGGTTTCCTGAGCGCCATCCGCGAGCTGGAGCGCCACAGCTTCACCAGCTTCTTCCGCCGCGACCGTGCGCGCCGGCTGCTGCTCGAGCAGGACTGCTCCATCGCCGACCTGCTGACACTCCTGGTGCGCGACGAGGCGCTGTTCGCGCATTACCTGTTCGACCAGCAGTTCGCCCATCCGGGCTGGTCGGGCATGGTCACGGTGATCGAGGCGCAGCCCGGCACCCTGATCGACAGCCGGCGGATCAGCCTGCGCGAGCTGATCGTCTTCGAGCTGCTCCTCGAGATCGACGCGCTCGACGAGCATTTCGACGAAGCTTGGAGCCCGCTGACGGCGGAGCTGGCCGGCGAGCCGGCGGATATTCTCGCGGACGTGCCGAAGACCGAGCTGCACGAGGTCCTGGCGATCTGGCAGGAAGCGCTGGAGTGGAGCTTCTACGATCCGGTGCTGAGCGCCATCCAGCGCCAGCCCGCGGAAAGTCCGGCGCTGCCGGCGAAGAGCTTCCAGGGCCTGTTCTGCATCGACGACCGCATCTGCTCGTTCCGCCGGCACATCGAAAGCCTCGATCCGCACTGCGAAACCTACGGGACGCCGGGCTTCTTCGGGGTGGAGTTCTACTTCAAGCCGGAGAATGCCAAGTCCTACACCAAGGTATGTCCGGGACCGATCGAGCCCAAATACCTGATCAAGGAAACCGGCAGCCAGGACAGGCGCGAGGCCGAGCCGCACTTCAGCAAGCACTCCCACGACCTGCTCGGCGGCTGGGTGATCTCCCAGACCCTCGGTTTCTGGTCGGCGGTCAAGCTCTTCGACAACATCTTCAAGCCCTCGGCGAGCCCCCTCGGCGCCTCGTCCTTCCGGCACATGGACCGTACCTCCAGCCTGACCATCCTGAACCGTTCGCCGGACGACCGCGAGGACGGCCTGCAGATCGGCTTCACCCTCGAGGAGATGGCCCAGCGCGCGGAGAACCTGCTGAGCAGCATCGGTCTGACCCGCGACTTCGCGCCCGTCGTCTACGTGGTCGGGCACGGGGCGAGCAACACCAACAACCCGCACTATGCCGCCTACGACTGCGGCGCCTGCTCGGGCCGGCCGGGGTCGGTGAACGCGCGGGTGATCTGCTTCATGCTCAACCATCCCGAGGTGCGCAGGATCCTCGCCGGCAGGGGCATCGAGATCCCCGCGGCGACCCAGTTCGTCGGCGCGCTGCACGATACCACCCGCGACGAGATCGCCTTCTACGACGAGGCCTCGCTCAGCCCCGACAACCGCGCCCGGCACCAGGCCAACGCGGCGGTGTTCGACAAGGCCCTGGCGCTCAACGCCAAGGAGCGCTCGCGGCGCTTCGCGCTGACCGACAGTCGGCAGCCGCCGGAGCGGGTCCACGAGGCGGTCAAGGCGCGCGCCGTGTCGCTGTTCGAGCCGCGTCCCGAGCTGAACCACGCCACCAACGCCCTGTGCATCGTCGGGCGCCGTTTCCTGAGCCGCCAGCTGTTCCTCGACCGCCGCTCGTTCCTCAATTCCTACGACTACCGGGTCGATCCGGACGGAACCTTCCTGCTCGGCATCCTGCGTGCCGCGGCGCCGGTCTGCGGCGGGATCAACCTGGAGTACTTCTTCTCCCACGTGGACAACCAGAAGCTGGGGGCGGGCAGCAAGCTGCCGCACAACGTGATGGGCCTGATCGGCGTGGCCAACGGCAACGACGGCGACCTGCGTCCCGGCCTGCCGAGCCAGATGATCGAGGTGCACCACCCGGTGCGGATGATGATCGTCGTCGAGCAGTTCCCCGAGGTGGTGCTGAACACCCTCCGCCAGCAGCCGGCCACCTGGGAATGGTTCGCCAACGAATGGCTGAACCTCGCGGTCGTCCATCCCGAGAGCCATGAGCTGTTCCGCTTCAGGGACGGCGCCTTCGAGGCGTATCGCCCGCTGACCGAGCGGATCGCGGTCGCCGCGGACCTCGAGAAACTCTTCGAAACCCAGGCGGACAACCTGCCTGTCCTCGCGTTGAGCTAGGGAGCTGCCATGGCCTCCGTACTGCAGATCTTCATCTTTCTACCGCTGATCGGCTTTCTGATCAGCCTGACCCATCCGGAACGGGACGAGACGCGGATCTCGCGCACCGCCCTGGTCACGGTCGGCGCCAACCTCGCCGGCTTCGGCCTGTTCCTGCTGTATTGGGCCTTCCGCGGCTTTCCCACGCTGGAGCTGAAGGATTTCGTGCTGTTCCGCACGGACAGCTACGAGTTCTACATCGACTTCCTGTTCGACCGGATCACCGCGACCTACGTGTTCGTCGGCGCCTTCCTGACCTTCATGGTGCTGCTCTACAGCCGCCACTACATGCACCGCGAGGCGGGCTACAAGCGCTTCTTCAGCACGGTGCTGTTCTTCTACGCCGGCTACGACATGGTGGTGTTCTCCGGGAACATGGAAACCATGTTCACCGGCTGGGAGGTGCTGGGGATCACTTCGTTCCTGCTGATCGCCTTCTACCGGGATCGCTACCTGCCGGTGAAGAACGCGGTCAAGGTGTTCTCCATCTACCGGATCGGCGATGTCGGCCTGCTGCTGGCGATGTGGATGATGCACCACCTGTTCCACGCCAACGTCAGCTTCCACATGCTCGAGGACCGGGCCTTCGTGCTCGAGCATTTGCAGCCGCACGCCTTCGCCGGCGTGCTCATGGCGCTGGCGATCCTGGTCGCCGCCGCCGCCAAGTCGGCGCAGCTGCCGTTCTCCAGCTGGCTGCCGCGGGCCATGGAGGGGCCGACGCCGTCGAGCGCGATCTTCTACGGCTCGCTGTCGGTGCACATCGGAGTGTTCCTGCTGCTGCGCACCGCGCCGCTCTGGCGCGACCAGTTGTTCGTCTGCGTCGTCATCGGCCTGCTGGGATTGGCCACCAGCATCGTCGCCACGGTGATCGCCCGCTCGCAGTCGGCGATCAAGAGCCAGATCGCCTATGCCTCCATCGCCCAGATCGGCCTGATCTTCATCGAGATCGCCGCCGGCTTCGATACCCTGGCCCTGGTGCACTTCGCCGGCAACGCCTTCCTGCGCACCTATCAGCTGCTGGTTTCGCCGTCGGTGGTGGCTTACCTGATCCGCGAGCAGTTCTACAACTTCGTGCCGCGCCAGCACCAGGCCCGCTGGGTGCTGCCGAAGAAGTTCGTGTATTCCCTCTACATGCTTTCGGTGCGGGAGTTCGATCTGGACGCCTTCATGTACCGCAGGCTGTGGAACCCCATGAAAAGCCTGGGTCGGCATCTGGACTTCCTGACCTTCTGGCGGGTCGTCGGCATCTTCGTGCCGGTCTATCTGCTGGGGCTGTTCCTGGCCTACCGCCGCGATGCACTGCCTGGCGCGGTCACGGAAGTGTTGCCGGTGATCTTCGCGTCGATGGCGGCGATATTGGTGCTCAAGTCCTTCACCGAACGCCGGCGCGCGCGGATGACCTGGCTCCTGGCGATCCTGACGCACTTCTGGATCGCCTTGGCGACCTCCTTCAACGCCGACTTCGACTTCAGCGAAAGTTATATCTACCTGAGCGGTGTCGCCCTGGCGGGAATCATCGGCTTCCTATGTCTGCGGCGGCTCAAGCATCTCGAAGGCGATATCGATCTCGACCGTTTCCACGGGCATTCCCGGCAGCATCCGAAGATCGCCTTCGTATTCCTGCTGTGTTGCCTGTGCGCCACCGGTTTTCCGATCAGTCCCACGTTCATCGGCGAAGACCTGATGTTCGCGCATATCAAGGAAGGGCAGGTCGGCCTGGCCTTTTTGACCAGTTTCAGTTTCGTCCTGGTCGGTCTGTCGATCATTCGTATTTATGCGCGGGTATTCCTCGGGCCGCATGCCAAGTCGGTTTATGAGGTGGCCTACAAGTCTTCCTGATCCAACTTGTCGGGGAGCGATTCCAAGAGGGCCCGGCAGGAGCGGACTCGCTCGCGATCGGTGGTGGCGGATAAAACATCGCGAACGCGTTCGCTCCTGCGAGTTTTCCGGCATGGGGCCGAAGCGTTGAAAGAGAGTTTCCGATTCATTGAAAAGTTTGCCTAGAGATATTCATACCGAGCATTCGAAAGTGCATGTAAATATCGAGGGAGTCATTGCCTTATGAAAGTGTGTGCAATTCCGGAAGATGGCCTCAAAGGCCTCAAGCAAAACTGGCGCAGCGATGTGGTATCGGGGTTTCTGGTATTCCTGCTGGCGCTTCCATTGAGTCTCGGCATCGCCAAGGCCAGCGAATTCCCGCCGGCCATGGGCGTGCTGACCGCCATGATCGGTGGCCTGTTCGTCAGCCTGTTCGCCGGCTCGCGGCTCACCATCAAGGGCCCGGCCGCCGGCCTGATCACCATCTGCGCCGGTGCCGTCGTCGAGTTCGGCGGCGGCGCCCAGGGCTGGCACCTGGCGCTCGGCGCGATCTTCGTCGCGGCCGTGCTGCAGATGCTGTTCGGCTTCCTGCGCTTCGGCTCGCTGAGCGATTTCTTCCCGCATTCGGTGGTGCACGGCATGCTGGCGGCGATCGGCCTGATCATCTTCGCCAAGCAGATCCACGTGCTGCTCGGCATCGATCCGGCCACCCTCAAGGGGCTCGAGCTGGTCCAGCTGTTCGAGCGGATTCCTGCCTCGATCATGCACGCCGACTCCCATGTGGCCCTGGTCGGCCTGGTCAGCCTGGCGATCATTTTCGGCATGCCCTTCCTGAAGATCCCCGGCCTGAAGAAGGTGCCGGCGCCGATGCTGGTGCTGCTGGTCGCCGTGCCCATGGCCCTGATCATGGACTTCGAGCACACCGAGCCGGTGTTCGACATGGTGACCATCGGCAGCTTCTGGGCCAACGTCGGGCTGAACGTGGACTTTTCCCTGATCGGCACCGCGGTGTTCTGGAAGTACGTGCTGATGTTCCTGTTCATCGGCAGCCTGGAGTCCCTGCTGACGGTCAAGGCCGTCGACGGGCTGGACCCCTGGAAACGCGCCTCGGACTTCAACAAGGACCTGGTCGCGGTGGGCGCGGGCAACGCGCTGTCCGGACTGCTCGGCGGCCTGCCGATGATCTCCGAGGTGGCGCGCAGCTCGGCGAACGTCACCTTCGGCGCCCGCAGCCGCTGGAGCAACTTCTTCCACGGCCTGTTCCTGTTCGTCGCCATGCTGCTGTTCATCCCGGTCATCGAGATGATTCCCAATGCGGCGCTGGCGGCGCTGCTGATCGCCGTGGGCTACCGGCTGGCCTCGCCCCACGAGTTCTTCAAGGTCTACCGCATCGGCACCGAGCAGTTGGTGATCTTCGTGGTGACCGTGCTGGTGACGCTGTCCACCGACCTGCTGGTCGGCGTCGGCGCCGGCATCGCCACGGAGCTGGTGTTCAACCTGGTGCATCGGGTGCCGTTCGGCAACTTCTTCAAGGCCCGCTACGAGCGCACCCTGCAGGACGGCGAGGAGCGGATCGCGGTCGGCGGGGCGGCGATCTTCTCCAACCTGCTGGGCTTCAAGAAGCTGTTCGGCCAGCTCGAGCGCAGCGCCACGGTGACCATCGACTTCTCCGGGGCCCATCTGGTGGACCACACCTTCATGGAGTTCCTGAGTCACCTCCAGGAGGAGTTCGAGCATGCCGGCGGCGTGCTGGTCGTCACCGGCTTCGAGCGCTTCAAACCGTTCTCGGACCATCCGCTGGCGGCCCGCAAGCGCCTGCCCGGCAACGTCCAGCTGGCCTGATCGCGCCCGCTGCCGGTCGGTGCGGCTCGCCGCGCACCGACCGGCAGCGGCAGCCGCTCAAAGGCCAGGGACGGCCATCTTTCGGCTATGTCCCGGCGCGACGCCGGGCATCGCCGTTCCTTCCCGGCATCGCCATATCCCTGCACTGAACAGGCCTTCCTGTACCGCTCGAGGAAACTCCCGGGCGTTTCGGTCGGTCTATCCGGAAGCTCCCCGGTTCGCTTCGGCGCCGGGAACTGTCGGCCGGAGTCGATTTTTCCGACGCTGAAACCGGCAGAGACTATCTTTTTGCTACAGCACTGCGGTTTTCATGGCGGGACCGCTTGTCTGCCGGCGGGACGTCCCGCCGCGGCGGCGGGCCGCTCCGAAGGCCTTCGGACGGAGGAAGCTCGTGCACATCGCCGATATGACCATGTTCTATGCGCCTGCCAGCGGCGGCGTGCGGACCTATCTGGAGGCCAAGCATCGTCGTCTGCGGCTGTACTCCGGAGTGCGCCACAGCGTGCTGGTGCCCGGCGCCGGCTTCCGCGAGCAGGCCGGCATCTATGAGGTTCCCTCGCCCTTGCTGCCGTTCGGCAAGGGCTATCGCTTTCCGCTGCGCCGGGGCCCTGGCGACAGCAGTTGCAGCGCCTGCAGCCCGACCTGATCGAGGTCGGCGATCCCTACCTGACCGCCTGGGCGGCGCTCGACGCCGGCCGGCGTCTGGACATCCCGGTGATCGGCTTCTACCACTCGGACCTGCCGCGGCTGGCCACCAAGCGCGTCGGCGCCTGGTGCGGCGGGCGGGTCAGCGATTACGTGGCGCATCTCTACGGCCAGTTCGACCGGGTGCTGGCGCCCAGTCGGATCATGGCGGAGAAGCTGCTGCGCCTGGGCGTGCGGGACGTGTTCGTGCAGCCCCTGGGCGTCGACCTGGAGGTCTTCCAGCCGGCGCGGCGCGATCCGGCGCTCAAGCGCGACCTGGGGCTGACCGAGGAAACCCGGCTGCTGGTCTTCGCCGGCCGCGGGTCGCGCGAGAAAAACCTGCACATCCTGCTGGAGACCGCCCGGCGTCTCGGCGCTCCCTATCATCTGCTGCTGATCGGCGCCGACATGCCGACCCGGGTGCCGGACAACGTCACGGTGATCAACCAGTTCCAGCCGGCCGCCGCAGTGGCCCGGCTGATGGCCAGCAGCGACCTGCTGCTGCATGCCGGCGACCAGGAGACCTTCGGTCTGGTGGTGCTGGAGGCCATGGCCTGCGGCATTCCGGTGGTCGCCGCGCGCGCCGGGGCGCTGGCCGAGATCGTGCCGTTCAGCGCCGGCCGCCTGTGCCGGCCCAACGACGCGCGGGCGATGGCCGCGACCGTGCGCGAGCTGTTCGAGGGCGATGTCCGCCAGTTGGGGCGTCAGGCGCGTCAGCACGTCGAGGCCCACCATGCCTGGGATGCCGTGGTCGCCGGCCTGCTGGCCCATTACCATGCCGTGCTGGGCACGGCCGAGCTGCCGGTCGCCGTGAATGTCTGAACGCCATCTATTGCTGGTCATGCACGATGTCGCCCCGCAGACGTGGGCCGATTACGAGGATTTCATCGCGGCGGTGGATACCCTGGGCAAGGTGCCCGTCACCTGGCTGGTGGTGCCGGATTTCCATCGCCGCCAGCCGCTGGTGCGGCATCTCGAGCTGCGCCGGTATCTCGATGCACGGCTGGCGCGCGGCGACGAGCTGGCCCTGCACGGCTACTATCACCACGACGACGCGCCGCCGCCGCGCATGCCGCACGACTGGCTGATGCGCCGCGTCTACACCCACGAGGGCGAGTTCTACCGGCTCGACCAGGCGCAGGCCCGACAGCGTCTGGAGCAGGGCATGGACGTGTTCCGCCGCTGCGATTGGCCGCTGCACGGCTTCGTCGCGCCCGCTTGGCTGATGAGCGAGGGCACCCGCCAGGCGCTGCGGGAAACGCCGTTGCGCTATACCAGCGACCTGCGCCATCTCTACCGGCTGCCGGACTTCCAGGCCATGGATGCCCCCGGCCTGACCTGGAGCGCCCGTAGCCGCTGGCGCCGCGGGCTGTCCCGGCTGGTCTGCGCGAGTCTCGCCGCCTGTTATCGACAGGCGCCGCTGCTGCGCCTGGGGCTGCACCCGGTGGACATGCGCCACAATTCGTCGCGCCGCTACTGGATCGAACTGCTCGTGCGCCTGCTCAAGGAGGGCCGCCAGCCGTTGACCAAGATCGGCTGGCTGGATCGGCAACCGCTGCGCTTGCCGGGTGCCGGCGCATGAGTCGTGGCCTGTGGCTGCTGCTGGGCGGCCTGCTGGCGGCACTGCTGATTCCCCTGCTGCTCGGCGGCAGCGGGCTGTGGCGGCAGGTGCAGGGCTTTCCGGCCAACCTGCTGGTGGCCATGCTCGGCATCATCGTGGTCTGCTGGAATCTCAACGCGCTGCGTCTGCGTCTGCTGCTGCCCGGCTACCGGCTCGGCCAGCGCGATGCGCTGGGCATCGTCATGGCCACCGAGTTCGCCATCTGCGCGACGCCGGGCGGCGCCGGCGGCCCGCTGACCCTGATGGCGCTGCTGATGCGCCGCGGGGTTTCGGCGGCGCAGGGCACTGCCACCTACGCGGTGGACCAGCTCACCGACCTGCTGGTGTTCGCCTGCGCGCTGCTCGGCATCCTGGTCTATGCCCTGTCCCATGCCCTGAGCCCACATCTCGCCTGGCTGCTCGGCGTCAGCGCCGGCCTGCTGCTCGGGGTGTTCGTCCTGCTGTTTCTGCTCGGCCGTTTCCACCGCGAGATGTTCCGCCTCAACGGCCGGCTGCTGCAGCGCCTGGGGGTGAGCGCACGCCGCCGGCTGAAATACGCGCGCAAGGTGATGCGCTTTCGCAATGCCCTGCGCCAGAGCCTGAGTCTGCCGCGGTCGGTACTGCTCGGGGTATTCCTGCTCAGCGTCGCCCACTGGGTGTTGCGCTACAGCGTGCTCTACCTGACCCTGCGCGGCCTGGGCAGCGAACTGTCCTGGGCCTGGACCTTTCTGGTGCAAATGCTGGCGCTCAGCGCCGGGCAGGCCAGCCTGCTGCCGGGCGGCGCCGGTGGGGCGGAGTTGGCCTCGGCGGCGCTGCTCGCGCCGCTGGTCGGCAAGTCGACCAGCGCGGCGGCGATCCTGATCTGGCGTGCCGTCACCTACTACTTCTATCTGGTCGCCGGCGCACCGGTGTTTCTGCACCTGGCGGGACGGCCGCTGCTGCGGCGGCTGGTGCGCTATCGGCAGTCCTGAAGTCGCTGGGACTACTATTTCTTGCCGAGCTTGATGTGCCGGCTGGGCGTAGCGGCCTGGCCGCTGACGCCAATGGCGATCTGCCGAATCTCGCCGCCCTCGCGGAGAAAGGCGGACACCAGGGCGTCGAGGGATTCATGGGTTTCCCGGGCCGGTTCCGGCTTGGACTTGCCGTGCGAGGCTGCGATCCGCGTGCTCATGCTGGTTTCTCCTCTGCTCTGTCGGGGCGGATGATGCCCAAAATGAAAAAACCGGCCCGAAGGCCGGTTTTTCGGACGATGTAGGCAGATCAGACGATCTGCACTTCGTCCGCCTGCATGCCTTTCTGGCCTTTCACCGCGACGAAGGAGACCTGCTGGCCTTCCTTGAGGCTCTTGAAGCCGTTGGTCTGGATGGAGCGGTAGTGAACGAACAGATCGGGGCCGCTTTCCGGGGTGATGAAGCCGAAGCCTTTTTCATCGTTGAACCACTTGACGGTGCCGGTTTGACGATTGGACATGAGTTGTCTCCTTGGACAAAGTTGAAAGCCGGACCCTGTGGCCCGGGCGTTGACTGAGTGCAAAGAGCAATCGAAAAAGGATCGGAACAGCTTCAAGCAGATCGTTTCGCGGTGACGCATGCAGCACAGTGGAGACACTTTACTCCCTTGCCGGTGGAACACCTAGTTTTTTCTCCTCCGTTCGATGGGTGGGCGCGACGGATATCGCCGATACAAGGTGGCCACTGCCTGGGGCGAGCGGTCGTCGGCGGATTTTCCGCTATGGTTAGAAGAAGCGGTACGCACTCTCCACACACAACGGAGGAGGAAGGAACGATGGAACTGCCCATCCGGAATCTGTCCACGCTGTTCGAGCAACTGGGTCTGAACTCCGATCCGGCCAGCATCGATGCCTTCATCGGTAGCCATATGCTGCCCGACGAGGTCAAGGTATCGGAGGCTCCCTTCTGGACGCCCGCCCAGGCGGCCTTGCTGAAGGAGGAAATGCTCGACGACGCCGACTGGGCGCCGATCGTCGATGAGCTCAACGAGCGCCTGCATCCCAGGCACTGAGCGGGTCTCGTCGCTTCGCCGGGCCCTCCGGGGCCTTTCGTCCACCAGGCACAGCGAGTGTGCAGGCCATGAAGAAAGTACTTGTCCCGTTCGACGGTTCCGAAAGCGCCAGGCGCGCCTTGCTCTATCTCGTGGAGATGGCGAAGCAGCTGCCGGACCTGGAGGTGCATCTGCTGAACGTGCAGGGGCACCCGATCATGTACGGCGACTACATCGCCGGTCCCATGCTGGAAAGTCTGGTCAACGCGGCCCGGGAGCACGGGCGCAAGATCAATGCGAAGGGCCTGGAGCTGCTCCAGGGACACGGCGTGGCGGCGACCGCCCACGAGGAGCTGGGCGAGACGGTGGGCGAGATCGCCAAGGCGGTTGCCGTGCTCGGCTGCGACACCGTGGTGATGGGCACCCGCGGCATGAGCAACTTCTCCAACCTGGTCATGGGCTCGGTCGCCACCCGCGTGGTGCACGAGGTGACGGTGCCGGTGCTGCTCGTCAAGTAGGTCGGGGCACGCCAGGCCGGACGGCGTCGGGGGCAGGGGAGGGGATTTCCTTTCCCCGGCTGCCCGCTGTCGTCAGAGCCTGTTCTTGAAGTGGTGCCATTTCTTCTCCCCGCTCATGATCCAGTGGGGCATGGCGGTGCCGGTTCCGGCGACTTCCAGCTTCGGGTGATGGCTGACGACCTGCTCGAGCACCGATTCCTGGGCCGGCTCCACATCCACGAAGAACACGTGCTTGCCTTGACCCAGCTTGTCCTGCAGGGGGCGGAAGGAGCGGTTGCCCTTCTGGAAACCGAGGAAGCCGCCTTCCCAGATACTGAAGCCGAACAGCACGATGGCCAGGAAGATGAAGGGCGCCCAGCCGAAGACCGTGTTCGTCCAGTCGCTGAAATAGGCGACGACCAGCACCAGGGCGGCCAGCAGCAGGCCGATGTACAGGCCGCGCGTGCCGGCGTTGACCACGTTGGTCTTCATCATCGAGGGCACGCTGTGCAGGCGATGCCGTTCGAGCTCGGCATCCTGTTCGCTCAGCACATGGATCTGCTCGGTATCGATGCCCTTGGCTTCCAGTTCCTGTTCGACCTGTTCCAGATCGTCCAGGTCGTCGCTGAAGTAGTAGTGCCGGTTCATGTTCACCTCCCGCTGCATGGCAGAAACGTTCCGGCGAATGGTCGATCGAGGACCCGCGGCAGAGGCGCCGGGGCTGGGGGCTTACCCCCTCTTGAGTCTAGCAGCGGGACTTTTGCGGGTTGCCGGCGGGCGCCGAGCGTGCGCCGGCGGCGGACGAGAGGTTGGCCGGGCAGTGGCCGCCGTGTCCGCGATGGCCGTAGGCACGGCGGTTGCAGAGGTTTCAGTCCTGTTTGCCCTTGAGCAGGTCGCCCAGGTTGGCAAAGGCCTTGAAGGTGGTCTTCGGACCCAGGTCGGCGCCGGCACGGGGCGCGGTCTGGTACTGGCTATCGGTGTAGCGCGAATGCTCGTTATCGTGGCAATACAAACAGAGCAGTTCCCAGTTCGAGCCGTCCTCGGGGTTGTTGTCGTGGTTGTGGTCCTTGTGGTGGACCGTCAACTCGCTGAGGCGCTTGCCGGAGAACTCCCGGCCGCAACGACCGCAGATCCAGGGATACATTTTCAGGGCCTTTTCCCGGTAACCCTGTTCGCGCTGGGCATAGGGGACGTTGCTCTTGTTGTTCGTGCTCATGATGGGCCTGCCTGATTGCTGCTTCCGCTCGTGGGGTGAATGAAGGAATGGGTGCCCCGAGACTACGGGTACGGGGCCTGCAGGGCAACCGTGCGATTGTCCGCAGGAATTTCGGGTGCTTCATCATGCCGCTGTTGGCCTGTCGCCAGCAAAATGAGTTAGCTTGCTAAGATCCTGCCCGTCCTTTGCCGTGCCGCTTTCGGGGTGCCCATGTCCAGCTCAGCCGTCCGCTCGACCCTCGCCAGCCTGCCCGATGCCTACAAGGCGCTGCTTTACGTCCTGTTCCTGGCCACGCCGCGGAGCAAGACCGCGCTGCTCGAACAGCTCAAGCGTCTCGGCGTGCGCGCCACCACCAGCCGCGCCATGGACGGTGTGGTGCTGGGCGAGATGCTGGAAACCCTGCAGCGCCTGAAGTGGCTGGAGCGCAGCGACGAGCGCAGCTTCTTCCAGCTGAACCCGGCGGCCTGCAACCAGGTATTGCTGCTGCTGCAGAGCGAGCCGCAGTGGTGGCCGAAACTGCGCGGCGGGCTGATCGAGCATGTCGCCGCCGCGCCGGGCAGCCTGCCGCTGAGCCTGTGGCGCGGCCTCTGGCTGGCCCTGCTGGCGGGCGAGGTGCCGGAGCTGACGCAACTGCTGCTGAGCATGGAGCAGAACCGCGGCGAGCTGCTGCACCCCTGCGGCCTGCTGCTGGCCGACGACACCGGCCGGCAGCTGTTCGCCCGGCTCGCTCCGGGGGTGCGCGAGGTGTTGCTGGAGGACTACCTGACCCGCGCCAACAGCGAATCGCTGGCGGCCGGCGAGGCCTACCGGCAGGGCCTGGCGCTGCTCGACGGTGCGCAGGCGAAGTCTGCCGAGCTGACTTTCCAGCTGTTCCTGCAGGCGCTCTGGCGCGGCGACTGGCCGCGTTTCGAAGCCCTGGGCCAGGACGAGCGGGTGCCGTTCGGCGGGATCTTCCGGAGCCTGCTGCGCGGGGAGTCGACCGAGGCCCTGGAGCTGGTTCAGGAGTACATCCGCATCCAGCGCGGTAGCCGCAAACGCCGCGTCGAGCTGCCGACCATCCTCAACGCCTGCTATTGCCTGCTGCTGCTGCTCGACGGCGACAGCCAGCAACATGCGGCGCTGCGCCAGGCGCTCGGGCTGGGCCTGAAGAAGGGCCTGGGCAGTGCCTACGAGATGTTCGAGAGACTCTTCGAGCAGTTCCAGGGCAAGGGCGGGCGCTGCCCCGATCCGGCCTATCAGGTGGGTCAGCCGAGCGGCTTCGACGGCTTGCTGACGGCGATCCTCCTGTACTGGATGGATGCCCCGGCCTCCTCGGCCTGGCTGCGGCGCCTGCAGCAGTTTCGTACCGAGCTGGCCGAGGAGGGCTACGCCTGGCTGGTGGCCGAGCTGGACGTGCTGCTCGAACTGCAGTTCGGCACACCCCCGGCCGAGGCGGACTGGCACCGGCGCCACGGGCTGCGCCCGCTGGTCAAGTTGTATCGCCGCCAGGAACTCTGGGAGCACGCCCTCGCCGCGCTGGCCGCGCTGCGCCCCGGCTCGCGCGGCGCCGCCGCGGTTCAGCCGCAGAACAGCCAGCGCCTGGCCTGGATGATCGGCAGCGCCCTTTCCGAGGCGCCGAGCGTCGAGCCGCGCGAGCAGAAGCTCGGCGCCAAGGGCCAGTGGAGCAAGGGCCGGCCGGTGTCGCTCAAGCGCCTGCTCGAGGAGACCGACAGCTTCGACTACCTGCTCGAACAGGATCGTCGGGTCATCCAGCAGATCCAGATGCACAGCGATTTCTACGGCATCCGCTACCAGCTCGACGGCGAGCGCGCCCTGCCGCATCTGGTCGGCCATCCGGCACTGTTCTGGAGCGACGCGCCGGAGGTGCGCATCGACCTGCTGGCCGGCAACGTGGCCCTGCAGCTGCAGCAGCGCGGCGCGCAGATCCACCTGGCGCTGACCCCCGAAGGGATCGCGGCGTGCGGCGGGCTGTTCGTCGAGCGGGAGACCCCGACCCGCCTGGTGATCTACCCGCTCGGCCGCGAGGCTCGGCAGATCGCCGAGATCGTCGGCGGCGGGCTGAGCGTGCCGCAGGCGGCCAAGGCGCAGCTGATGGAAACCATCGGCAGCATCGCGCCGCTGTTGCCGATTCACTCGGACCTGCCGGAACTGGCGGTGAACATCGACAAGGTGGCCGCTGACGACAAGCTGTACGCCCACCTGCTGCCGCTGCAGGACGGCCTGCGCCTGCAACTGCTGGTGCGGCCGCTGGCCGGCGGCAACTGGTTCCGTCCCGGGCAGGGCGCGGAGGGCGTGCTCGGCGAGCAGGACGGCAAGCCGCTGCAGGCGGTCCGCGACCTGCCCGCCGAGCGCCAGCGGCTCGAGCAGGTGCTGCAGGCCTGTCCGGCGCTGGCCGAGGCCGACAGCGACGGCCACGAATGGCAGCTCGCCGAGCCGCAGGCCGCGCTGCAGGTGCTGAGCGAGCTGCAGGCGCTGGACGCCGGGCTGCTCGAGTGCATCTGGCCGGAGGGCGAGCGCATGCGCATCCGGGCCCGGCCCGGCCTGCGCCAGTTGCAGCTGCGCCTGCGCCAGAGCGGCGACTGGTTCGAGCTGGACGGCGAAGTAGTGGTGGAAGACGGCCGCGTGCTGCATCTGCGCCAGCTGCTCGAACTCCTGCAGAGCAGTCCCGGGCGTTTCGTCAGGCTCGGCGAGCAGGACTGGCTGGCGCTCGGCAGCAACCTGCGCCGGCGCCTGGAGGAGTTGAGCCGGCTGGCCGAGCGCAATGGCGAGGCGGGCCTGCGCCTCAATCCGCTGACCGCGCCGCTGCTCGCCGAGCTGGCCGAGGAGGTGGGCGGCTTCGAGGCCGATGCCGCCTGGAAGGAGCATCTGGCCCGCCTCGAGTCGCTGCGCGACTACCGCCCGCGGGTGCCCAGCACCCTGCAGGCCGAGCTGCGCGACTACCAGCTGGAAGGCTTCGACTGGATGGCGCGGCTGGCCAAGTGGGGCGTCGGCGCCTGCCTGGCCGACGACATGGGCCTGGGCAAGACTCTGCAGACCCTGACCCTGCTGCTGCACCGCTCCGCCGAGGGCCCGCAGCTGGTGGTGGCGCCGACCTCGGTGACGCCCAACTGGCTGGCCGAGACCACCCGCTTCGCGCCGACCCTGCGTCTGCATGCCTACCGCGAGAGCCGCAGCCTGGACGGGCTGGGGCCGCGCGACCTGGTGGTGGCCAGCTATGGCCTGCTGCAGCAGGACGCCGAGGCCTTCGCCGCGCAGCACTGGACCACCGTGGTGCTCGACGAGGCGCAGGCGATCAAGAACGCCGCCAGCAAGCGCTCCCAGGCGGCCATGGCGCTGCAGGCGGATTTCCGCCTAGTCGCCACCGGCACGCCGCTGGAGAACCACCTGGGCGAGCTGTGGAACCTGTTCCGCTTCATCAATCCCGGCCTGCTCGGCAGCCGCGAGCATTTCGCCCAGCGCTTCGCCGGGCCCATCGAGCGCGGCGACCAGGGCGCGCGCAAGGCGCTCAAGGCGCTGATCCAGCCGTTCATCCTGCGCCGCCTGAAGAGCCAGGTGCTCGACGAGCTGCCGGCGCGCACCGAGGTGGTCTACCGGGTGCCGCTCTCCGACGCCGAACTGCACCTCTACGAGGCCATGCGCCAGCAGGCGCTGGACTCCCTCAGCCAGGGCGGCGAGGAGGGGAGCCAGTCGCCGCTGCGGGTGCTCACCGAGATCACCCGGCTGCGGCGCTTCTGCTGCCACCCGAGCCTGGTGCTGCCCGACAGCGACCTGCCCGGCAGCAAGCTGGCGGCTTTCGCCGAGATCGTCGAGGAGCTGCTCGACAGTCGCCACAAGGCGCTGGTGTTCAGCCAGTTCGTCGACCACCTGAGCATCGTCCGCACGTGGCTGGAGGAGCGCGGCATCCGCTACCAGTACCTCGACGGCGCGACTCCGGCCAAGGAGCGCATGGCACGAGTGGAGGCCTTCCAGGGCGGCGACGGCGACATCTTCCTGATCAGTCTCAAGGCCGGCGGCACCGGCCTCAACCTGACCGCCGCCGACTACGTGATCCACCTCGATCCCTGGTGGAACCCGGCGGTCGAGGACCAAGCCAGCGACCGCGCGCACCGCATGGGCCAGCAGCGTCCGGTGACCATCTACCGGCTGGTCGCGGAAAACACCATCGAGGAGCGCATCCTCGCCCTGCACGGGCAGAAGCGCGACCTGGCCGACAGCCTGCTGGAGGGCGGCGAGGTCAGCGCCAAGCTCGATGCCGAGGCGCTGCTGCGCCTGCTGCGCGGCGGCTAGGCCGTGCCGTCGCTCGCCGCCCGCCGGCGCCTGCTGCTCGCGCTGCTGGCGATCCTTGCCGGACTCTTGGCCAGCGTCTGGCTGGCCGGGCGCTATGCCGAGCGGCGCCACTGGAGCGAGACCGTCGTCGAGGCCCGCGGCCAGCTGGAGCTGTACGCCCAGTCGCTGCGCATCCTGGTCGAGCGTTTCCGCGCGTTGCCGGCGATCCTCGCCCTGGACACCGAGATCCAAGCGCTGCTCCAGGAGCCTGCCGATCCGCTCGCCCGCGAGCGGCTCAACCGGCGCCTGCAGCGCCTCAACCGGGAGGCGGGGGCGGGGGTGATCTTCCTGCTCGACCCGCAGGGCAAGGCCATCGCCGCCAGCAACTGGCAGGAGCCGGGC
Organism: Azotobacter tropicalis; assembly: GCF_059739045.1. NCBI lineage: Bacteria > Pseudomonadati > Pseudomonadota > Gammaproteobacteria > Pseudomonadales > Pseudomonadaceae > Azotobacter > Azotobacter tropicalis. Next base: position 1,195,563 of record NZ_AP046059.1, on the reverse strand, counting down.
AACTTCGTCGGCGGCAACTATGCCTTCCGTCCGTATTTCCAGGGCGCCCTGCGCGAGGGCAGCGCCCGCTACTTCAGCGTCGGCGTGACCACCGGGGTACCCGGCTACTTCCTGTCCCAGGCGGTGCGCGACGCCGAAGGGCGCCTGCTCGGCGTGCTGGCGCTCAAGCTGGTGATGGAGGATCTGCAGCGCGACTGGGCCGGGCAGCCGGGTATCCTGCTGGTCACCGACCGGCACGGCATCGCGATCCTTTCCAGTCGTCCGGCCTGGCGTTTCCGCTACCTGCAGGATGCGCCGGCGGCTTCTGTCGCCCCGCTGTCCGATGCCCGCCAGTTCGCCGGGCATCCTCCCCGGCCGCTCCTCGAAGAGTCCCTGGCGCAGCTCGACGGTGGCGGCGAGCTGCTGCGCATCGAGGGACCGGACGGTCGACGCGACTACCTGCGTTTGCAGCAGCCCCTGGCTACCGAGGGCTGGACCCTGCTGCTGCTGCGCGAGGCCCAGGTGGCGGGCGGGATGATGCGCAGCTATCGCCTGGCGGCGGCCGGCATCTGGCTGGCGCTGGCCTTTCTGTTCCTGTTCCTGGCCCAGCGCCGCAAGATCCTGCGCCTCAGCCAGCGCCGCCGGGCCGAGCTGGAGCGGCTGGTCGAGGAGCGCACCGCGGCGCTGCGCAAGGCCCAGGACGAACTGGTGCAGGCGGCGAAGATGGCCGCCCTGGGGCAGATGTCGGCGGCCCTGGCCCATGAGATCAACCAGCCCTTGACCGCCATGCGCATGCAGCTCGGCAGCCTCCAGCTGCTGCTGGCGAAGAACGACTCGGCGGCGATGCGCACCTGCCTGGAGCGCATCGACGGCCTGCTCACCCGCATGGCGGCGCTCACCGGGCACCTCAAGACCTTCGCCCGCGACACCCCGGGCGGCCTGCGCGAGCGCCTGCAGCCGGATACCGTGGTCGATCATGCGCTGCTCCTGCTCGAGGCGCGCATCCGCCAGGATGCCGTGCAGGTGCTGCGCCGGCGCGCGCCGCAGGCCTGGGTCGAGGGCAACGCGATCCGCCTCGAGCAGGTGCTGGTCAACCTCCTGCACAACGCCCTGGACGCCATGGCCGGGCGCGAGCGCCGCGTGCTGCGCATCGCGCTGCGCCGCGACGGCGGCGACTGGCTGCTGAGCGTCGCCGACAGCGGCGGCGGCATCGCCGCCGAGCACCTGCCGCGGGTCTTCGAGCCATTCTTCACCACCAAGCCGGTGGGCGAGGGGCTCGGTCTCGGCCTGGCGGTGTCCTACGGCATCGTCCGCGAGTCGGGCGGCCAGCTGGCGGTGCGCAATGCCGGCGACGGCGCGCAGTTCGTCATCCGGCTGCCGGCTGCGGCGCCGCCGGATACACTGCAGCCCTGAGCGCAGGAGCAGTGAAATGCAGCAGATTCTCTTCATCGACGACGAAGCGCCGATCCGCGAGGCGGTGCAGCAGTGGCTGGAGCTGTCGGGCCTGGCCGTGCGCACCTGCGCCCGCGCCGAGGAGGCGCTGGCGCTGCTCGACGCCGACTTCCCCGGCGTGGTGGTCAGCGACGTGCGCATGCCCGGCATGGACGGCCTGGCCCTGCTCGAGCGCCTCAAGGCGCTGGACGCCGAGCTGCCGGTGATCATGGTCACCGGGCATGGCGACGTGCCCATGGCGGTGACGGCGATGCAGCAGGGCGCCTACGACTTCATCGAGAAGCCGTTCACCCCCGAGCGCCTGCTCGGCAGCCTGCAGCGTGCCCTGGAGATGCGCCGGCTGGTCTGCGAGAACCGCGCGCTGCGCCGTCAGGTGGCGCAGCGCGACCGTATCGAGGGCCGCCTGCTCGGCGTGTCGCCGGCGATGGAGGAATTGCGCCGGCAGATCCTCGAACTGGCGCCGACTGCGGTCAACGTGCTGATCCGCGGCGAGACCGGCAGCGGCAAGGAGTGCGTGGCGCGCTGCCTGCACGCCTTCGGTCCGCGTGCCGGCAAGGCTTTCGTCGCGCTCAACTGCGCGGCGATTCCCGAGCAGCTGTTCGAGAGCGAGCTGTTCGGCCACGAGAGCGGCGCTTTCACCGGCGCCCAGGGCAAGCGCATCGGCCGCATCGAGCACGCCGACGGCGGCACCCTGTTTCTCGACGAGGTGGAGAGCCTGCCGCTGGCGCAACAGGCCAAGCTGCTGCGCGTGCTGCAGGAGAAGAGCCTGGAGCGGCTCGGTTCCAACCGCAGCATCGCCGTCGACCTGCGGGTGATCGGTGCCGTCAAGCCGGACCTTGCCGCCGAGGTGCGCGCCGGGCGTTTCCGCGAGGACCTGCTGTACCGCCTCAATGTCGCCGAGCTGCACATCCCGCCGCTGCGCGAGCGGCGCGAAGATATTCCGCTGCTGTTCGAGCATTTCGCGCTGGCCGCGGCCGAGCGCCACGGCCGCGAGTCGCCTCCGCTGACGGCCGCCGAACTGGCCCGGCTGCAGGCCCACGACTGGCCGGGCAACGTGCGCGAGTTGGCCAACGCCGCCGAACGCCACGTGCTCGGCCTGGGCGGCAGGACCGGGGCCGCGGTGGCGGCGCCCCAGTCGCTGGCGGCGCAGCTGGAAGCCTTCGAGGCGCAGTGCCTGCGCCAGGCCCTGCAGCAGTGCCGCGGCAACATCGCCGAGGCCATGGCCCTGCTGCAACTGCCCCGGCGCACCCTCAACGAGAAGATGCAGCGCCACGGCCTGAACCGCAGCGAATTCCTGCCCGCCGACGCGCAGGACTGACGGGGAGGGCGTCGGCGGATTCTTGCCGATCGGCTTTCCGGCATCGGCAGGAATCCGCCGATGGCAGCCTGCTATTCTGTCGCAAAGGCCCGATCCAGAGGCCTCTCGGGCCTTGGCCTGGTTCCTGCTAAAGCACTCTCCGTTGCCCTGGCTTCCGGCGTGACGACTGTCCGCTCCGGCGCCCAGCGGCCCTCTGCCGGCGGCGGCTGCCGCTGCCGCACAGCACGAACTCCCACAAGAAACGGAGAAATACAATGACAATCCCCAGCAGTCCCGACCTGTGCGCCACAGCGGACCTTGCCGCCGACCGTCCCGACGAAACCGCGACCGCTCAGGAGCCCGTGTACACGGCCGCCGAGCGTCGCCAGCGAATCTTCGCCATCGTCGGCGCGTCTTCCGGCAACCTGGTGGAATGGTTCGACTTCTACGTCTACGCCTTCTGTGCCATCTACTTCGCCCCGGCCTTTTTCCCCACAGCCAATCCCACCGTCCAGCTGCTCAACACTGCCGGGGTGTTCGCGGCGGGCTTTTTGATGCGCCCGATCGGCGGCTGGCTGTTCGGCCGGATCGCCGACAAGCACGGTCGCAAGACCTCGATGCTGATCTCGGTGCTGATGATGTGCGCCGGCTCGCTGGTGATCGCCTTCCTGCCGACCTACGAGAGCATCGGCGTGGCCGCGCCGGCCCTGCTGCTGCTCTGCCGCCTGTTCCAGGGCCTGTCGGTCGGCGGCGAATACGGCACCACCGCGACCTACATGAGCGAGGTGGCGCTCAAGGGCAAGCGCGGCTTCTACTCCTCGTTCCAGTACGTCACCCTGATCGGCGGCCAGTTGCTGGCGGTGCTGGTGGTGGTGATCCTGCAGCAGCTGCTCAGCACCGATGAGCTGAAGGCCTGGGGCTGGCGCATTCCGTTCGTGATCGGCGCCATCGCCGCGGTGATCGCCTTGTTGCTGCGCCGTTCCCTGGAGGAAACCACCACTGCGGAAAGCCGTGCCAACAAGGAAGCGGGCAGCATGGCCAGCCTCTTCAAGCACCACAAGGCCGCCTTCATCACCGTGCTCGGCTACACCGCCGGCGGCTCGCTGATGTTCTACACCTTCACCACCTACATGCAGAAGTATCTGGTCAACTCGGCGGGCATGGACGCCAAGACCGCCAGCGGCATCATGACCTTCGCGCTGTTCTGCTACATGCTGATGCAGCCGCTGTTCGGCGCCCTGTCCGACCGCATCGGCCGGCGCGCCTCGATGCTCTGCTTCGCCTCCCTGGGGACGCTGTGCACCCTGCCGATCCTGATGACCCTCAAGACCGCCGGCAGCCCGGTGCTGGCCTGTCTGCTGATCATCCTGGGCATGGCCGTGATCAGCTTCTACACCTCGATCGGCGGCATCGTGAAGGCCGAGATGTTCCCGCCGGAGGTGCGTGCGCTGGGCGTCGGCCTGTCCTATGCCATCGCCAACGCCATGTTCGGCGGCACCGCCGAATACGTGGCGCTTGGCCTGAAGTCGATCGGCCATGAGGAAGCCTTCTACTGGTACGTGACGGGCATGCTGGCGATCGCCTTCTGCTTCAGCCTGCGCCTGCCGAAGCAGGCGGCCTACCTGCACCACGACCGCTGAGTCGTCCTCACGCCCGCCGCTCCCGGCGGGCGTTCCCGCTACCCCTCCAGTCCCGCCTCCCGGGACCTCCTGGCGCAGATCGGCGGATTTTTGCCGACAAGCTGTTCCCGCCCGGCAAAATCCGCTTACCATCCTCCGGCCTTTCGGCGCAAACCCGCATTCCAGAGCTATCGGATACTGATGGCACTATGGTTGCGGTATGCTGATGAGGTTATGCCGGCCGAGCCCGAAAACAGCGTCAAGGGGGTTCCCATCCTCCGCATGCCCGTTGTTTCTCCGTCAGCCGTATAGCTCCTGCCTCTCGCCGCCTGCAGGCGGCGAACGCAATATCCATGGAAGAAGTCTGGAGAATAAAAAATGAAACTGAGCAAGCGTTTTGGCCTGTTCGCCGCTGCCGCGGCCTTCACTGCCAGCACCGCGGTCCTGGCCGCACCCACCTTCATCAACATCCTCACCGGGGGCACCAGCGGGGTCTACTACCCGGTCGGCGTCGCCCTGTCGCAGCTGTACGGCAAGAACATCGAGGGCGCCAAGACCTCGGTGCAGGCGACCAAGGCTTCGGTGGAGAACCTCAACCTGCTGCAGGCCGGCCGCGGCGAGCTGGCTTTCGCCCTCGGCGATTCGGTGGCCGACGCCTGGAACGGCGTGGAGGATGCCGGCTTCAAGGCGCCGCTGAAGAGCCTGCGGGCCATCGCCGGCACCTACCACAACTACATCCAGGTGGTCGCCAGCGCCGATTCCGGCATCAAGACCCTGGCCGATCTCAAGGGCAAGCGCATTTCGGTCGGCGCGCCGAAGTCGGGCACCGAGCTGAACGCCCGGGCCATCTTCAAGGCCGCCGGGATGACCTACGAGGACCTGGGCAAGGTGGAGTTCCTGCCCTATGCCGAGTCGGTGGAGCTGATCAAGAACCGCCAGCTCGACGCCACCCTGCAGTCTTCGGGCCTGGGCATGGCGGCGATCCGCGACCTGGCGACCACCATGCCGGTGACCTTCGTCGCCATTCCCGCCGACGTGGTGGCGAAGATCGGCAGCCCGGCCTACCAGGCCGGCGTGATCCCGGCCGGCACCTACGAGGGGCAGAGCGCCGACGTACCCACCGTGGCCATCACCAACATCCTGGTCAGCCACGCCAAGGTCTCCGACGAGGTCGCCTACCAGATGACCAAGCTGATGTTCGACAACCTGCCGGCCCTGGGCAATGCCCACTCCGCGGCCAAGGACATCAAGCTGGAAAACGCCACCCGGAACCTGCCGATCCCGCTGCACCCGGGTGCCGAGCGCTTCTACAGGGAAGCCGGCGTGCTCCAGTAAGCCGTCTGTCACGCCGCCGCCTCGTTGCCGGCCGGCGGCGTCCGGCCCACGACTCTTTCCGGTTCTTTCCCGCCATGCCCATGCCGGCGTTTTCCCTGGCCGGCCGGGGCGCCGTTATTGCGGACAGCCCGAGTTCGCTGTCCAGGGGTATCTTCCATGAGCGAAAGCCAAGGCATGAACGCCAGTCCCAGCCAGTGGCCGAAGGCGCTGTTCGCCGTCGCCCTGCTGTTCTCCGTCTACCAGATCGTCACCGCCGCCTTCCACCCGGTGAGCACCCAGATCCTGCGCGCCGGCCACGTCGGCTTCCTGCTGCTGCTGGTGTTCATCTGCTATCCGGCGCGCGGCACCGACCGCCCGTTCCAGCCGCTGGCCTGGCTGCTGGGACTGGCCGGCATGAGCACCTTCGCCTATCAGTGGGTGTTCGAGGCCGACCTGATCCAGCGCTCCGGCGAGCTGACCGAGGCCGACATGGCCATCGGCGTCCTGCTGATCGTGCTGGTGTTCGAGGCGGCGCGGCGAGTGATGGGCATCGCCCTGCCGCTGATCTGCGCGCTGTTCCTCGGCTACGGCCTGTTCGGCGAATACCTGCCGGGCGACCTGGCGCACCGCGGCTACGGCTTCGACCAGATCGTCAACCAGCTGGCCTTCGGCACCGAGGGCCTGTACGGCACGCCGACCTACGTCTCGGCCACCTACATCTTCCTGTTCATCCTGTTCGGCTCCTTCCTCGAACAGGCCGGGATGATCAAGCTGTTCACCGACTTCTCCATGGGCCTGTTCGGCCACAAGCTGGGCGGTCCGGCCAAGGTGTCGGTGGTCTCCTCGGCGCTGATGGGCACCATCACCGGCTCGGGGGTCGCCAACGTGGTCACCACCGGCCAGTTCACCATTCCGCTGATGAAGCGCTTCGGCTACAAGGCGGCCTTCGCCGGCGCCGTGGAGGCCACCGCCAGCATGGGCAGCCAGATCATGCCGCCGGTGATGGGCGCAGTGGCCTTCATCATGGCCGAGACCATCAACGTGCCCTACGCCGAGGTGGCCAAGGCCGCCCTGCTGCCGGCGCTCTTGTACTTCGGCTCGACCTTCTGGATGGTCCATCTGGAGGCCAAGCGCGCCGGGCTCAAGGGCCTGCCCAAGGAGCAGTGCCCGGACGCCTGGGCCGCGGTGAAGCAAAGCTGGTATCTGCTGATCCCGCTGGGCGTGCTGGTCTACCTGCTGTTCTCCGGGCGCACGCCGATGTTCTCCGGCACCGTGGGCCTGGCGCTGACCGCCATGGTCATCCTCGGCTCGGCGATCATCCTCAAGGTGTCGTCCAATGCCCTGCGCGTCACCTTCTGGATCGCCCTCGGCATCCTCTGCGCCGGCTTCTTCCAGCTCGGCATCGGCGTGGTGTTCGCGGTCATCGGCGTGCTGGTGGCGATCTGCTGGTTCGTCAAGGGCGGCCGCGACACCCTCACCGTGTGCCTGCACGCGCTGGTCGAGGGCGCGCGCCATGCGGTGCCGGTAGGCATCGCCTGCGCCCTGGTCGGGGTGATCATCGGCGTGGTGTCGCTGACCGGGGTGGCCTCGACCTTCGCCGGCTACATCCTCGCCATCGGCCAGGACAACCTGTTCCTCTCGCTGGTGCTGACCATGCTCACCTGCCTGGTGCTGGGCATGGGCATTCCGACCATCCCCAACTACATCATCACCAGCTCGATCGCCGCGCCCGCGCTGCTCGACCTCGGCGTGCCGCTGATCGTCTCGCACATGTTCGTCTTCTACTTCGGCATCATGGCCGACCTGACGCCGCCGGTGGCCCTGGCCGCCTTCGCCGCGGCGCCGATCGCCCGCGAGAGCGGACTGAAGATCGGCCTGTGGGCGGTGCGCATCGCCGTGGCCGGCTTCGTGGTGCCGTTCATGGCGGTCTACGATCCGGCGCTGATGCTGCAGAGCGACAGCTGGCTGGCGATCCTCTACATGGCGTTCAAGGCGGCCTTCGCCATCGCCCTGTGGGGCGCGGGTTCACCGGCCACCTGCAGCGCGACCTGGCCTGGTGGGAGCGCCTGTTGGCCTTCGCCGCCGGGCTGTCGATGGTGCTGGCCATGCCGGTGACCGACGAACTCGGCTTCGCCCTCGGCGCGCTGTTCCTCGCCCAGCACGTCTGGCGTGCCCGTCGCGCTGTGGTGGCGGCGGCGTGATCGGTCTGTGCCTGGGGCTGGCCGGCACGGTGTGGGCGCAACTGCCCGTGCCGGCCTTCACCCTGGCCTGGACCCACACGATCGAGAAGGTCCGCTGGGAGGAGGACTACCGCGTCACGCCACAGGGCTTGCTGCTCGGCGAGGCGCGGGTCAAGGGCAGCGGCGCCGGCATGGAGATCCCGGCCGACGCCGTGCTGCAGGGCGGCAGCTGGCATTACCGTCGCCAGCTGCCGCCCCTGCAGCCCCTGCGCCTGGGGCGCACGCCCGAGGCGGGCGACTACCAGCTGTGCTTCGACGGCGCCTGCCATCCGCTGAGCGAATGGCTCGGCCCGCCGCGGGCGGAGCGGCCGGCAGTCGAGCTGTGGGGCTGCGCGCCGTGACCTGAGCGTCACCGGGGCAGGCGGTGGAAACCTTCAAGGAGCCGGCTTCCGCAGGGTGGGTAACGGCGCAGCCTTACCCTCCGATGCGGGCTTCGGTGGAAAACGCTCCGCGGTTTTCCACCCTACGGCAGGCCTTCGAATATCGATGGATTACGCGTCCTCAATCCGAAGTCGCGCGATTGCGCAGGTGGTCGGCGAAGGCGTAGATCGGCGCCTTGATCAGCCCCTTGGCCGTCTCGCTGGCGCCGATGTCGTCCAGCGCCTTGTTCAGGCACAGCATCCACTGGTCGCGCTCCTTCGGGCCGATGGCGAAGGGCCGGTGCGGCTGACCCATGGCCACGGTGCCATATTTCTCCAGGTACAGCTTGGGGCCGCCGAGCCAGCCGGAGAGGTATTCGAAGAGCTTCTCGCGCACGGGACCCGTGTCCGCGCCGTGCATGCGGCGGATGGTCTCCGCCTCGGGCAGGCGCTCCATGTTGTCGTAGAAGGCGTTGCACAGCCGGCGCACGCCTTCCGCGCCGCCGAGCAGCTGGTAGGGGGTGAGGACGTTGATCATGCAGAAACACTCCATTGGTCTTTCGAATGCCGTTGGCCGCTGCCAGGGCGGCCTTGTGCCGGGTCGGGAGGAGAGGACTAGCCTTCTTCCACCAGTTCCCGGAGGAAGTTCTCCAGCGCCTGCCCCGGATCGTCGTCCTCCGAGGAGAGCATGCGGATGCCCCACTGGCTGAGGATCTCCTCCTGTACCGGGTTGGGCTTGTGGGTGAAGACGTAGGAGATCGGCCGCACGCCGAGGGTCTCGTGGCGGCGCCAGATCTTCGAGAGCTTGTAGAAGAGCAGGCGGATATTGGTGTCCGAGAGGCTGTAGCCGATGAACAGCACCGCCTTGCTCAGGGTGTCGGCGCGCAGCTTGATGTCCAGCGGCGTCTCGAACTGCAGACGCTCGTAGTAGCTGGTCTCGTCCAGCACCAGCGAGGCGTCGTCGTCGAAGTCGCCATGGAACTTGACGATCTGGCGCACGCCTTCGCGGGCCTTGGCCAGGTCGCTGGCGTTGGCGATCTTCACGTAGTCCACCTGGTAGGCGTCGTGGGCGCTCTCCAGCCAGCGGTCGTAGTTGGTGGTGTAGATGGCCGGGAACTGGCCGTGGACGATCAGCCGGTGGATCTCCGAGTCGCGGATCTCGATGCTCTTGTGCCACTCGCGGTCCATCCAGCTGCGCAGCGCGCCCAGGCTGCCCTTGCGGATGCGGTAGTACTCGGCGAGGGCGAGGAAGTTGCCGTAGGTGTCGAGCACGTCCGGGTCGTAGTCGAGCTGCAGGGCGATCTCCTCGATCAGCCGGTCCCAGGGCGGCAGGCCGATATTGGCCGAAACCCCGGAGCCGATGAACAGGATCAGACGGTTCTGCTGATAGGCTTCCTTCAGGTTTTCCATGGCTGGCGCTCCTGCAGAAAGGCCGCGAAGGTCTCCAGTGCCTGGCGGCGCACCGACAGGCGCCGGTCCGCCTCCAGCTCGGCGTAGGTCTGTTCCTGTCCCTCGGGGATGAACACCCGCTCCCAGGTCAGCTCGCTGTCGCCGGCCGGCTGCGCGGCGATGCGCCCGGGCTGGGTGCTCTCGAAAAAGTACTTCTTGCGCCCGTCGCAGTAGCCGATCAGGGTCTTCATCTCGGCGCTGGGGTCGTCCAGGCGGCCGACCAGCTCGCTGAAGCGTTCGGCCAGGAGCTGGTCGAGGAAGATTTGCGTCAGGCCGCCGGGAAAGCCGTTCAGGCTGCGGATCAGCAGGCCGGTGCTCTCGACGAACAGCGGTTTGCCGATCCGCTTGAAGGCGCTGAGCAGCTTGTCGCTGACCTGGCGCTGCATGTCGAGGAGCTGCAGCTCGTCGATCGGGGCGAGGCAGGGCAACACCTCCACGCCGCAAGGGGCCAGCGCCTCGCGCACCTCGCGTAAGTCTTCCTCGCTGGCCGAGACGAACCTGAGTCTCATCGCATGGACCTGCCCGACTGCCCTAATCGATAGGACGGTGCGTCGGGCGGGCGGTTCTGTCGCAGCGGCAGGGCGGCGACGATAGCGTCGCCGTGGCCTGCGCCCGGTCGGATGGATGTCCCTCAAGCGTGCCCGCCCATGTCCATGCCGCGGAAGATGCTGCAACGTTCGAACACCGCGAGGGTCGGCGCCACCGACTTGTGGTGGCAGTACTTGGCCACCAGCTTGGCCAGGCCCTTGATGTCGCGGCCGCTGGCGTCGGGGAAGAGGGCGGCCAGGCGCTCGCAGAGTTCGGGGCCGACGGCCAGGCCGAACTGCTCGGTCATCACTTGCCAGATCCGCCGGCGATCCTCCAGGCCGGGCGGGTGGTACTTGATCAGCGCGATGCAGCGCGACACCACCGCCTCGTCGATGTCGTCGACCCGGTTGGTGGTGAGGAACAGCAACCCGTTGAAGTACTCCAGCACGCGCAGGAACACGCCGACCACCGCGTTGGCGGTGATGTTGTCGTCGCGCCGTTTGATGTACACGTCGGCCTCGTCGATCAGCATCACCGCGCCCCAGCGCTGGGCGCGGGTCAGGGTGGCCTTGAGGGTCTTCTCCATCTCGCCGACGTTCAGGCCGAGCTGGCCGGAATGCACGCGGTACAGCGGACGCTTGATGATCTCCGAGTAGACCTCGGCGGTCAGCGTCTTGCCCACCCCGGGCGGGCCGGCGCAGAGCACCGTGGTGCCGCCGGACTTGCCCTCGACGATGTCGTCCATCAGCACGTCCATCTCGGCGGTGAGGATGTCGATCAGGTCGGTCTGCTCCGGCGGCAGGATCAGCTTGTCCTTGAGTTCCGGCTGGTAGACGTAGGGCTGCATGTCGTCGACATGCACCCACAGGTGGTGGTGCAGGTCGAGGTGGAACATCAGGATGTAGCCGTGCACCGGCAGTTCGGAAAACACCCCTTCGGGGATGTCGGCACGCACCGCCTCGGCGGCCTTCTCCACGCGCTCGTCGTACTTCACGCTGCGTCCGGCCTTGCGCAGGTACTTGCCGAGCACGTCGCCGCTGGCGTCGAGCGCCAGGTCGCGGTCCTTGAGGATTTCCTCGTCGTTGACCAGCCGCGCGCTGCCGCCGCTGGAGGAGAGCACCACGCGCTCCTTGCGCGTCCAGTCGTTGCTGCGGTGGGTGGCGGTCGGATCCTCGGCGAAGATGCCGGTGCCGCTCGCCGCGAACTGCCGGCCGTAGTCGGCACGGTGCTCGAAGAAGCGCGCCGTGGAGTGGTCGTAGGCGGCGATCAGCTCCGGGGTCTCCTTGAGGAAGCCCTTGGCGATGAGGATCTCGGCGATGGTCCGGCCGAGGATGTCGCGTTCGAGGATGGTCAGGGTCTGCGAGGCGACCCGGGCCATGGAGTTGGCCTTCAGCTCGATCAGGATGCGCCCGCTTTCCTCTTCGCCCGGCGGGGTGAAGTCGATGCGCGACACCAGGTAGGCGAGCGGTTTGCCGGCCATGTTGATCTTGAACAGCCAGCCGCGGAGCGCGCCGCGGATCAGGAACTCGGCGACCGCCGGGACCATCCGCTCCAGGTCGCGCTCGCCGTAGCGCTCGCCGCCGTCGCTGACCGCGCGGCGCAGGGTGGCGATCTGCGCCGCGCGCAGCTCCATGCCGGGACCTGCGGCGAGGTACAGCCGGTGCAGGTGGTCGAGCTGCGCCAGCGTCAGCTGCTCGAAGACCACTTCGGCCCGGTTGCCGAATTTCAGTTGATGGGCCAGCGCCGACAGCTCGGGGAATGCGCTGACCAACGCCTCGACGTAGGGTCGATCGATGAGAAGTTTCATGCCGGACCAGCCTTGGTAATCACGGAGAAAGCTTCCAAGCAAGCCCTATGCCATGCTTTAACTTATTGATTTTATTAAGATGTTTGTGTTTTCTGTGCGTTTCTCTACATAGCGGGTTGGCGTTCCTGTGTGGGGTAGGGAACAAAGCGCCGCAGCCCTTCGCCGGCCGGGACGGCGCGGCAATAGGGCGGATAGAGGAACCGCACGTTTTAATCTGGGCCGGTTGTTCGATTGGGATTTCCGGCGGCTTTTATTAATGGGCGGTTGCGAAATATTGAATATAACAAGGAGTAATAATTCGAAAGACAATTTTGTAATGGACGGACTTTGACATTCCGGGGGCGCAACCGCAGTATCAAATCATGTTTTCCCAGTGAAAAAATACATATGAGCTTTACTGCTTCCACGTGTATTTCACTGTTTTTTCACGGCTTTGGGCGGAGCATTCCGAAGTGTCGGAAAGATTGGATACAAAGTGCGTTTGATTTTTCCGTCTCTGTCCTCATATATGTAATGCACGCATGCTTTCCGGTATGCGTTCCTCTATCGGCAACCCAGTCAAGAGAAAACCATGCAGTCTGAAGAGAAGAATCTGATCGATGGCCTGTTTTCCCGCCTTCGCGATGCCGAAGCCCAGTCCGCGCCGCGCGATCCGCAGGCCGACAACGTGATCAGGGAGCACGTCGCCCGTCAGCCGGCCGCTCCCTACTACATGGCCCAGGCGATCATCGTCCAGGAGAGCGCCATCCAGCGGCTCGACAGCCGCGTGAAGGAGTTGGAGGCGCAGGTCGAGCAGCTCCAGCAGCAGGCCCAGAGCGCTCCCCGTCAGAGCAGCGGCGGCTTCCTGTCCGGCCTGTTCGGCAGTGGCCGCAGCGAACCGCAGCCCGTTGCCCGTCCGCAGCCGGTGGCCCGTCCGGCGAGCTCTGGCTGGAGCGAGCCTGGCTACGGCAATCAGGGCGGCTTCGGTCAGCAGCCGGGCTTTCAGCAGCGCGGCGCTTTCGGCGCCCCGGCCGGCGGTGGTGGCGGCTTCCTCTCCGGAGCCTTGCAGACCGCGGCCGGCGTGGCCGGCGGTATGGTGCTGGGCAACGTGCTGATGGACATGTTCAACGGTGACGAGGAGCAGGCGGCTGCCGCGGCAACCGCGGCCGCGCACGAGCCGGCAGCGGAGCCGGAGCCTCAGGTCGCAGAGAGCCCGGCGCCGGAAGAGGACTACTTCGCCGACAGCGGCGAGGGCGGCGACTTCTTCGGCGACGACGAAGACTTCGTCTGACCGGCCCTCCGGCAGCGTGGCTGACCACGCTGCCGCTGCAGGCGGCGCCTCGAGCCCGGGGCGCCGCCTTGGCAGGTGTCAGGCCTTCTTCACGAATTCCGACTTCAGCTTCATCGCCCCGATCCCGTCGATCTTGCAGTCGATGTCATGATCGCCGTCGCACAGACGGATGTTCTTCACCTTGGTGCCGACCTTCACCACCAGGGACGATCCCTTGACCTTCAAGTCCTTGATCACGGTGATGGTATCGCCGTCCTGCAGGACGTTGCCGACCGAGTCCTTGATTACCTTGTCGCCTTCGGCCGCCGTCTCGGCCGCGCCGTTGGCAGACCATTCATGGGCGCATTCCGGACAGACCAGTTGTGTGCCGTCCTCGTAGGTGTATTCGGATGCGCATTTGGGGCAGGGCGGCAGGGTGCTCATGAGGTATCCTCGGCTACAGACAGGGATGAAAAGGGCGGGGATTGTAAGGCTTTTGCCGGGGCGCAGCAGCGGTTTTGCCGATTCGCCAGGCCGTAGCCCGGTCGCCTGCGCCCGTTTTGTGCCGCGAGCCGCATCGTGCTGCCGCTCCGCGTTCCGCAGGCCGTCTACCTTCTGGGCATTATCCGGTGGTGGGACCAGGGTTCGTGCCGGGCGTTGTTCCGCACGTTCTGGTCGGTGAAGCGGTACCAGCCCTCCTTGAAGTGCGTCCACCAGCCGGGGTCGAGATCGCCGCCGTGCTTGCGCACGATCGCCTCGAGCTGCTCGATGCGCAAATGCGCGGCATCGTAGGCGACATCCAGTTGGCCACGGGTCTTGTCGAGCGCCACGTTGTCCACGCCGACCAGTCGGTCGATTTCCTGGGCGATGGCTGCAGCCCGGGTCGCATCCAGCGCTTCGAGCTTGAGACGACGTTTCACCAGATAGGCTTCGCGGACTCCCGGTCGATGCTCCATGTCGGACATGAGTGTTCTCCCACGCTTGAGTCGAGATTGTCTGGGCGCAGGGAGCGCCGGCTCCGTGGTCTGGATGGGAGGGGCCGGGGCACTGCCTGGCTCTCCAGCAACTATAGATCGCCAGGACGGCGGCCGACTGACGGCTGTGCTATACCCTCTCAGGGCCGGACGAGAGGGCTGGGATTGCGCTTTCTGCCGGCGCTCGGGCCGCCGGAGGAAGCCGGCGACGCCATCCGGGCCGCATCGGCGGTTGTGCCTGTGCAGCGGATATCCGCGGCCGACCGGCGGGCGGCCTGCTGCAGACAGCGAGGTTCCGATCATGACCCTGATGCAATGCACCTACCGCGACCACACCATCACCGCCGACGTTCTGCAGCATGAGGGCGGCCCGACGCCCTGGGCCGGCGGCTGCCAGATCACCACGCCCGAGGGGCGCACCACCCGGCGGATGCCTTTGCCGGTCGGATATGCCCTCATGGCCGAGCTGGAACAGGCCCAGCACGCTTCTATCGCCCACGGCAAGTGGCTGGTCGACCAGTGTCTCGACCACGGCAAACCGCTCTTTCCCCCGCAGGCCGCCTGAGCGGTCGGGATTACCGCTGCGTGAGCGGGTGGAAAAGCCGTCAGGCGCTTTTCCACCCACCGCTTCTGCCGGGTAACCCCGCCAGGCGTCTTCCGCCCGTGACCGGCGTTCCTGCCGGATTCCCGGCGTCGGACGTTATCGCACCTTCCTCTTGCTCCCGGGCGAACGGCACGGGAGGATGTCTGCAATGGGACAAGAGGAAGGCACCATGAACGAGATGCAACGGAAAGCGCCCCTTTATCTGGACGACCTGGCGGTGGGCGCGCGCTTTCGCAGCGACGAGTTCGTGCTGGACGAGGCCGCTCTCAAGGCCTTCGCCGCGCAATTCGACCCGCAGCCCTTCCATCTGGACGACGCGGCGGCCCGGCAGACCCTGTTCGGCGGGCTGGCGGCCAGCGGCTGGCATACCGCGGCCATCACCATGCGCCTCCTGGTCACCAGCGGCATGCCGCTGGCCGACGGGCTGATCGGAGCCGGCGGCGAGATCGACTGGCCCAGGCCGACACGGGCGGGGGACATCCTGCGTGTGGAGAGCTGCATCCAGGCGATCACGCCGTCGCGCTCCAAGCCGGATCGCGGCATCGTTGTCCTGGAAAGCCTGACGCTGAATCAGCGCGGCGAGGTGGTACAGCGGTTGCTGGCCAAGCTGGTCGTGTTCCGGCGGCCGCTGTAGTTGCCTGTCGGCGGGGAGGAGCGTCGGCGGGCGGGCTTGGGAGCCTCGCCTGCCGGGCGTCTGTTCAGCGCTGTTTCGCCATCTCGATGTGCTGGTCGAGGTTCTCGTCCAGCATCTTGCTGAACTGCTCGGTGTACCAGTTGAAAGCCTTTTCCTTGTCGACCGACAGATCGCCGGAGCGGCAGGCCGCCTCATGGGCGCTGAAGCGCGCCGCGGCGTAGCGGATGGCCGCGCTGATCTGCCCCAGATCCTTCTGTTCCTCTTCGAGCAGGCGGTTGGCGACGGCGATGAACTCATCGGCCATGTCGAAGATTTCCATGTTTACCGGGTTGTTGGACATGTTCGGATCCTGTGGCATTGAGGGTTGAAGGAAGTTCGTGCCGTTTATACGTGGCACGGATTTGCAAGTAAACGGTTGCACGTCGCAGCGTCCGCCCGCGCAATCCGGGGTGTGCCGCTGGGTGAAGCTTTCCCTGGCTTGCGTTGTCCATTACTGCACAGCGACCACCAGGAGAGAGTCGTATGGCCCGCAAGCATTTTGCCAAGTTCGACGCCATTTCCTCGGCCATTCCCGCCGATGAAGCCTTCGAAGCCGTCATAGCCGTCAAGCGCCGCGGTGTCGACGAGCACGCCCGCGTGCATCAGGTAGCCAACGGCCAGCGCTACGACCTGGCCTCCGAGGCCGATGCGGCGGCCGAGGCCGCGCTGACCAAGGTGCTCGAGATCCGCGACGACGGCGAGCTGATCTGGGAGCCCAATGCGGTGTGAGGCGTCGGGCAGCGCTAGCCTGGCGACGGAGCCGCGACCCCGGCGAAGGCCTTCGTGAGCCGGCTCCCGCATGGCGGCGGGAGCAAGCCGGGGGCGGAGGGACTCAGACGCTCAGGCCGACGTAGACGTTCTGCACGTCGTCGTGGTTGTCGAGCGCTTCGAGGAAGGCCTCGACTTCCTCGAGTTCGGCGCCGGACAGGCTCACCGGGTTCTTCGCCTTGTAGCCGAGGTTGGCCGACTGCACGGTGAAGCCGAACTCCGGCAGTGCCTTGCACACCGCATCCAGATCGGTCGGGTCGGTGTAGAACAGGGTGGCACCGTCCTCGGCGGGCTCGAAGTCCTGGGCGCCGGCCTCGATGGCCGCCAGTTCCGGATCGGCGCCGCTCTCGGGAGTGGCTTCGATCATGCCCAGATGGTCGAAGTCCCAGCTCACCGAGCCGGAGGTGCCGAGCTGGCCCTTGCGGAACAGCACGCGGATTTCCGCCACGGTACGGTTGAGATTGTCGGTCAGGCACTCGACGATCACTGGCACGCGATGCGGGGCGAAGCCCTCATAGAGGGTGCGCTCGTAGTTGACCACCTCGCCGGTAAGGCCCGCGCCCTTCTTGATCGCGCGCTCCAGGGTGTCCTTGGGCATCGACGCCTTCTTGGCCTGATGCACCGCCAGGCGCAGCTTGGGGTTCATGTCCGGGTCCGCGCCATTACGCGCAGCAATCATGATTTCCTTGACCAGTTTGCCGAAGATCTTGCCCTTGGCGTTGGCGGCAATTTCCTTGGGTCTGGCTTTCCACTGGGCGCCCATATCGATTCTCTCGCTGCGACGGTTGACTCCCGGCCGGCCCGGGAACGAAAGGGGACGATTCTAGCGCCTCGCGGGCAGACCGGCACCTGCCCGGCCGGATGCGGATGCCGGCCGGGGGCGCAGGGGCTTCAGTGCAGCAGCTCGGGCGGCACGTTGCCGCCGTTTTCCGCCAGCTTCTGCAGCACGGTCTTGTGCAGCCACATGTTCATCTGTGCCGAATCACCCATCTTCTCCGGCGGGCAGCCCAGCTCGCCGGCCAGCTCCTTGCGCGCCTGCAGGCTGCTGTCCAGGTCGAGCAGCTTGAGCAGGTCGACGATGGAGGTCCGCCAGTTGAGTTGTTCCGGATGCCTGGCCGCCAGACCTTCGAGCTTGCCCACCACATCCACGCTGGACGCCGCCGGAGCGGCTGGCGCCGAGGGGGCAGGTGTCGTCGGCGTGCCGGCGGGCGTTGTTTCTTGCGCGTGTGCTTTGGAGCCGAAACCGAGCGAATTGAGAATCTTGCTGAACAGACCCATGGAGGCTCCCTCCGGTTTGTGGTTGTGGCGAAGGGAGCATAGATCAGGGTGCCGTTGTTCATCCTGGCGGTAGCTGCGGGAAAATAATGGCAATCTGCCGCAAAAACACCGTTATCAAGCTCGTGGCGAGGGAGAGGGCGCCGTGGGCGGCAGTCTGCAGCGCTTGCCGGCCGTGCTTGTGGTGCCGTACTCCGGCGCGCAAGATGCGCGGCAAAATTGTCCCCGAAGAATGGAGTTCGCATGCCGCGCCTGTCGCCCCTGATCCTGTTCCTGTTCGGAAGCGCCGCCCAGGCGGCGCCGGAGCCGGTGCCCCTGTACCGCGAGATCAAGGACTGGGTGGTGGCCTGCGACAACCTGCGCAGCTGCCAGGCCATCAGTGCCGCACCCTTCGATTTCAGCCCGCTGCGCCTGGTGGTCAGCCGCGATGCCGGTCCCAAGGCGCAACCGCGGGTTCGTCTGACCTACGCCGGACAGGCCGGGCGCTTCCCGCTGTCGACCGACGACCGCCCGCTGCCGGATGAGCTGGTGGACGCCCTGCAGCGCGAGACGAGCGAGGACATGCTGACGCTCAGCGCGGAAGGCGACACGGCGCGCCGCCTGCTGGCCGAGTGGCGCAACGGCGAGACCCTGCGCCTGGAGGCGACGGCAGACGAGCAGGCCGCGGTTTCCCTGGCCGGCCTGTCCGCGGCGCTGTTGCTGATGGACTCGGTGCAGGAGCGGCTGGATACCCGCGGCGCGCTGTACCGCGCCGGCGAGCGTGACGACCGCGAGGTGCCGGAGGCGCCGCCGGCACCGCTGCTGCGCCCGTTTCCCGGCGTCGTGCCGCTGGCCGACGACGAGCGCCGGCGCATCGCCCAGGCGGTGCTGGCCGCCACCCGCAGCGAATGGCAGGAGGAGGACGCGGACGGCCAGGAGCCCGAGGCGGAGGCCTATGCGCTCAACGCACGAGAGGCGCTGGTGCTGATCCAGACGTCCTGCGCGGCCTACAACTGCAACTTCGTTCTCTACCGGGTTGGCCGGGAGGCACCCTATCCGCAGCAGCCGCTGCGCATCGAGCCCCTGCCGCTCGGTGGCGAAGGCCTCGGTGGCTGGGTCGACTACGACGAGGGGAGCGGAGCGCTCGGCTACTTCATGAAGGGCAGGGGTGTCGGCGATTGCGGGGATGCGGGCAGCTGGCTGTTCGACGGCGAGCGCTTCCAGTTGCAGTCCGCGCAGATGATGCAGCGCTGTACCGGCAGCACGCCCGACGACTGGCCGGAGCTGTGGCGCACGGCCAGGCCCTAAGGGAGCGCGGGGCGGCCGGGAAGGCCCGAAGAGCTGCCCGTCTGCATTCACGGCAGCAGGCACGGCGCGCTACCATCCGCGGCCTTCTTCCCCGAGGTCGCGCCAGCCCATGCCCTTTGCCTTCGAAATTGCCATGGACCCTGTCACGCTTGCCGTCCTGGCGGGCGTGGCGTTCATCGCCGGCTTCATCGATGCCATCGCCGGCGGGGGCGGACTGATCACGGTTCCCGCGCTGCTGACCGCCGGTCTGCCGCCGCACCTGGTGCTGGGCACCAACAAGCTCAGCTCCACCTTCGGCGCGGCCATCGCCAGCCTGACCTTCATGCGCCGTGGCCTGTTCCAGCCCCGGCAATGGTGGGGCGCCCTGGTCGCCACCGCCCTCGGCGCGCTGCTCGGGGCGGCGATAGCCCATTACCTGCCGGCCCGCTGGCTCAACCAGATGCTGCCGGTCGTCGTCTTTGCCTGCGGGTTGTACCTGCTGTTCAACCGCACGCCGAATAGCGCCCACGCCCCCGACGTTCCGATCGCGAAGCGGCGCCAGTGGCCGCAGGGCCTGGTCCTGGGCGCCTATGACGGCGCCATAGGTCCCGGTACCGGCGCCTTCTGGACGGTCAGCACCCTGCTGCTCTATCCGCTCGACCTGGTGCGAGCCAGCGGCGTGGCGCGGACCATGAACTTCGTCAGCAATGCCATGGCCCTGGGCGTCTTCATCGGCACCGGCCATGTGGCCTGGGCGCTGGGACTGTGCATGGGCGGCGCCCTGATGACCGGCGCATGGCTGGGCGCTCGCACCGCCATCGGTGGCGGTGCCCGCTTCATCCGTCCGGTGTTCATCTGCGTGGTGCTGGCCCTGACCGCGCGTCTGGTCTGGCAGCACTGGTTCGGCCATGCCTGAGGATCGCCCGCTGTGCCCCGGTGCCGGAGCGATGTGCTGCGTCACAGCATAGAAATGCCCGAAGCAAAAACTTTCCCCGTTGCCGGTGTTCTTAGCTAACCTTTCCCGCTCCTTCTCGGATTCAGATACTTGCCATGCTTGAAACGACCCTTGCGCAACTCGAACGCGTTGTAGCCGACCTGCTGCAACAGAACCGGACGCTGGCCGAAAACTGCAGCCAGCTTGAACAGGCGCTGCGCCAGGCCAGGGAGGAAAACGACAACCTTCAGCTGGCCGCCATGGAGCAGGAGGAGCGGCAGGCCACCACGCTCTCCCGCCTGCGGGCGCTGATCGAGCATGCCGGCGCCAGTAGCGTCGCATGAAGGAAAACGGCGTCCGTGTCCTGAAAATCCTCGGGCGCGATTACCCGATCAGGGCCACTGCCGACGAGGAGCGCGCCCTGCAGGAAGCCGCCGACTTGCTCCAGGAGCGTCTGGCGGAGAGCCGGCAGCGCTTTCCCAACGCCAGCAAGGACGAGTTGCTGGTGCTGACGGCTCTCAATCTGTGCGTCCCGCTGCTCCAGCAGGGCCAGCAACTGCGCGAAGCCGAACAGCGCCTCGCCGCCTGCATCGAGCGAATCGCCTGCCAGTTGCAGGCATAGAGCACCGGGCGTGGTCGACAGTTTCCCGCTGTCGGGCACATAACCCGTGCAACCGTTCTTCCCCGCAAACTGTCCAGAAATTCGTCAGGCCGTCCCGGCGCTCGCCACGACAGGGCGCGGAGCGTCGCCTTGGGCGGATGCGACCCGGGGACCGGGAGTGGGCGAGCGAGCGGTAATGCCGGGCCATCCGCGGATCACCCCTCGTTCCGAACGAAGAGTGCGTTTCGATCATCCCCATGGAGGGCACGCCTGTGACACTCCAGGCAGTGAAAGTCGGCGATGGCCTTGTGCGATGGTTGCGCCGCGACGCCCGGCCGCTGACCGAACGGGACTTGTCGCAAGCCATCGGCTTTGCGCGCATCGCGCTGATCGTCGGCCTGGTGTTCCTGCATTACTTGGAGTATCCGAACTCGCAGGCTTCGCCGTTCGACGGCATGGACGTGGTGCATCATCCGCTGGCGACCTTCGTCAACAGCTTCGTGCTGTTCTTCTTCTTCAGCGCGGTTCCCCTGCTCAGCCTGATCTCCGGCTGGTTGTTCTTTTCCTTCACTGGACGTCCGCACACCGTTCGCGGCGAACTGCTGCGGCGCATCCGCCGCCGGCTGATCTCCCTGTACCTCCCGCTGGTGTTCTGGAACGCCGCCTTCCTGGCGATGCTGCTGCTCCTGTTCAACTGGCGCCCAGATGCCCCGTTATTCAATGTGCTCAATATCCGCTTCGAGCGCGCCGGCTGGATCGACTACCTCAACGCCCTGTTCGGTTTCACCGGGCACCCCGTGGGCTTCCAGTTCTGGTTCGTGCGCGATCTGTTCGTGAGCGTCCTGGTCAGCCCGCTATTGTGGCTGGCGCTGCGCCATGCGCCTGGCCTGGGCCTGGCGCTGCTGGGGCTGGCGTGGATTGCCGGCCACGACCTGCTGATCTTCTTTCGCAGCGACGTGGTGTTCTTCTTCTATCTCGGCGGTTGGCTCCAGGTCCGCGACGTATCGCTGGAAATGGGTCGGCGCGCGACGCTGAGGCTGTTGGCGGCCTACGTCGCACTCGTCGCGCTGCGGACCGCGGCCCCGCTCTTTCTGGACGGTGACGAGCAGCGTTCCGAGTGGCTGGCAACGGCGACTCGTGCCATGCGCCTGCTCGGGGTACTGGCGTGCTGGGGGATCGTCCTGCATCTGGCGGCGACTCCGGCGGGCGCCGTCGTCGCGCGCTACGGCGGGTTGGCCTTCTTCCTGTATGCCACGCATTTCCCCCTCATCGCCGAGGTGAAGATCCAGCTGTGGCGCTTGGTTCCGACCCCAACGGATGGCTGGATGGTGGCGCACTACCTGGCCAGCGTTCTCGTCACCCTGGCGATTGCTTTTTCCGCCGCGCTGCTGCTGGCGCGAAGGGCGCCGCGCTGGTTCGCCTTGATGAACGGCGGCAGGGGACTCGCTGCCGGTTAGCGGTGTGCCGAAGAGGCCCGGCGGCGCCGGGCGGGGACAGTCAGGTCGAAGGCCGTGGCGACGGCCGGCTCAATCCTGGCGGCTGGTGACTTCGAGCAGGTGGTAGCCGAACTGGGTCTTGACCGGACCTTGCACGACATTCAGCGGGGCGCTGAACACCACGGTGTCGAACTCCCTCACCATCTGGCCGGGGCCGAACGAGCCGAGGTTGCCGCCGTCGCGGCCGGACGGGCAGGTGGAGTTGTCGCGGGCGACCTGGGCGAAGTCGGCGCCGGCTTCGATGGCGGCTTTCAGTTCGAGGCACTTGGCTTCGGTGGGAACCAGAATGTGACGGGCGGTGGCACGGGCCATGGGGATACTCCTGTTCGATGAGGGTGTTCAGCCTACCTTGATCCGGCCGTCATGCAAGTTGCCAGGGGACAATGTCCGGCTCGGGCCCGACGACCCGGCGCGCGGCGCCGGGTCAGGCCGCGGCTCAGGATGTGGCGGCGTGGCTGCCCAGCAGGCTGTGCTCGGACTTCTTGGTGCGCTTGGCCTGACGTTTTTCCTGGGCGTTCTTCAGCGGTTTCTTCTTGGTGGCCTTGTGGGCTTCATGGCTTTTGCTCATGGCGTCGATCTCCAGGGAAAAGGGGGAAGTGGATCAGTGGGGGATGCGCGATTCGTGCACCGTCACCTCCCTGGCGTGGGCCTTGGTTGTGGAGTTGGTTTCAGTCTAGACCTAGTACGGAGGCGAGGCGGCGTTGACTTGCCGCTGGGCGAGGTGCCCGTGCGAGCCGGCGAGGGCCGCCGGAGAGGCGTTCCCACGCAAGGGCGTGGGAACGGTCGAGGGGATTGGAAAGAGGGGAGCCTGCCGGGGCGATCAGCAGTACCTGTCGAGGTAGTGGACGCCGGGATTGCTCCGGGCGACGCGCCAGTTTTCGGTCAGGGTCTGATGAACGCGGCCGATGAAGTCCCTGTCTGCCGCAGCCTTTTTCCCGACGTAGCCTTTCCCCCGGCGATAGGTCCTGAGCCGGACGCGCATGTTGGGGATGCGCTTCTCGAACTCTTCTTCCGCCATGCCGGCCGGAAGACAGTCGAGATGGACGTCGCCAGATTCGCTGACCCAGAGGATATGGCTTTCGTTCTTGTCCAGGCGTTGGGCGAACAGTTGAGCCAGTTCTTCGGGGGAGAGTGTGTTGTTCAGGTTCATGTTCAAGGTCCTCTATGGATCGAACGTTGTGCGAAAAACGTGTGCTGTCGTTCGGAGTCAGGCCAGTCATCCGTCGCCAAAAGGGTCGGGACGCTGGCCTGCATGCCGTGCCAGCCGGGTTCAGATCACAACATGAGCCTTATGTAGCGCCGGTTTTGGCTTGCTACACGAGGCAGAGCCTGGGGAAGCCATGACGGAATCGGAGGGGAGGGAAGGTGGCGAGCACCCGATGACTTCGAATAGCGGACCGTGAGGGGTTGTACGGCCAGCCACAAGCATCATCAGAATGTCTCGCCAGCACTTCTCGCCGCCAAATGACGATTACTGCCAGTCAACTTCATCAGTCTGCCTTGTGGGCAGTACAGTCGCGAGGTTAGCTCGGCGAGTGGGCCGGGCAATCTGCGAACACCCTTACCAGGGCTCCCTGTTAGGGAAGCGTCTCCATCATCCAAGGACAGACAGGCTGGTGTCAATGGTTTTGTAGTGTTTTTTTTAATGCACTACAGGGAGGAGTATCCATGCGGATTATTCTGGTGCGTCATGGCCGGCCCGATCATTCCGCGGCGCGCTGGTGCAGCCCGGCGCAGATGAAGGAGTGGATCGCGCGCTACAACGAGGCGGACGTGGCCGGCCATGAGCTGCCCGACCGGCTCGTTGCGCTCGCCGCAGAAGCGGGGGTGGTGGTATGCAGTTCCGTTGCGCGCTGCGTGCAGTCCAGGGCTTTGCTGGGAACGGACTGCTGTCGGCAGCCCGATCCGCTGTTCGCCGAGGCCCATCTGCCCTACCCAGACTGGCCTTTCCCGCGCCTGCCGGCGTCCCTGTGGCGCTTGCTGTTCCGCAGCGCCTGGTTCTGCGGTTTCGCCCGGCACACCGAGCCGATCGGCGAGTCGAACCGGCGGGCCGGCGCGGCGGCGGAGCGACTCATCCAGCTGGCCGAGACGCATGGCAGCGTGCTGCTGATGGGACACGGCATCATGAACATCCTCATCGCGCGGCAATTGCGCAGACGAGGCTGGGCGGGGCCGTTGCATCTGCTGATGCGGGGCTACTGGCACGCCAGCGTTTACCGGAAGGTGCCGTCGGATCGTCCTTGATCGACCGCTCTCCGACGAACGGAGAGCGATCGATCGGCCCCTTCGCGACGAGGGGGCACCGGGATCAATGCTGCGGCCTGTTCCTGATGGTCTTGAGCAGATCCTCGGGACTGATCTGGCCGACGACGCTGGCCGTGCTGCCGGGCTGGGGCAGGTTGAGGATGTGGCCCTTGAGCTTGCCCATGACGTGCATCTCGCAGGCCTTGCAGTCGAAGGTCAGGGTCAGCACCTCGTCCTGATGCACCAATTGCATCGGCGCGACCCTGGTGCGCACGCCGGTGACGCCCTTGGCCTGTTTCGGGCACAGGTTGAAGGAGAAGCGCAGGCAGTGCTTGGTGATCATCACCGGCACCTCACCGGTCTCCTCGTGGGCCTCGTAGGCCGCGTCGATCAGCTGCACGCCGTAGCGGTGGTAGAAGGCACGGGCCTTCTCGTTGTACACGTTGGCCAGGAAGGTCAGGTGCGATTCCGGATACACCGGCGGCGGCACGCTGACCGGCTTGCGACCGCCGCGCGGGTGGGCGGCCAGGCGCACGGCGTTCAGCGCGTCGATGGCGTCGCGGCGCAGGGCCTTGAGCTGGGAGTTGGGGACGAAGAACGCCTGCGGTGCGTCGATCTCCACGCCCTCGGCATGGTAGAGGGTGGTGCCCAGCTGACCGAGCAGGTCGCGCAGCTGCTCGAGCGCCTGCTCCGGCTTCTTCGCCAGACCGAACGGCCCGGCCAGGCGGGCCTGGGCGCCGATGCCTTCCTCGCTGGTCACCGTCAGGACGAGCCGTTCTTCGCTCAGCTGGACGTGCCAGCGGACCGCCACGCGGCGCTCGGCGGAGGTTTTCAGCAATGCCTGCTGCCAGTTGTGGTCCAGGTTGCGGTTCAGCGGATGATGGGGGCGCAACTGCTTCAAGGCGGCCGGCATCTCGTTGGGTTCGATGCGGTACTGCCAGTGGGACTTGCCGTCCTGCTCGGATTGCTCGAGCTGTTCGACGACGCTGGCGCGAAAGCCCAGCACCTCGCGCTTGGCCAGCACGTTCAGGCCGTCGCCATTGGACAGCGGCTCATGGGTCCTGGCGATCAGGTCCTTCTTGCCGACCTTGAGGATCTCGCCCACCGGCAGGCCGGTGAAGGTCGGCGAATCGAAGGCGCCGATGTCGATCTGGCGCTCGTTGGCGAAGTAGTCCGTGCTGCCCCGGTGGAAGGTCTTGTCCGGGCTCGGCACGAAGAAATGCTCGGTGATGCCGCTGGAGGCGCGGGCCAGCTCGGGACGCTCGGCAAGGACCTCGTCCAGCAACTGCCGGTAATAGGCGGTGATGTTCTTCACGTAGCCCATGTCCTTGTAGCGGCCCTCGATCTTGAAGGAGCGCACGCCGGCATCGATCAGCGCCCGCAGGTTGGCGCTCTGGTTGTTGTCCTTCATCGACAGCAGGTGCTTGTCGTAGGCCACCACGCGGCCCTGGTCGTCCTTCAGGGTGTAGGGCAGCCGGCAGGCCTGCGAGCAGTCGCCGCGATTGGCGCTGCGCCCGGTCTGCGCATGGGAGATGTAGCACTGCCCGGAAAACGCCACGCACAGCGCGCCATGGATGAAGTATTCGATGGTCGAGTCCACCTGTGTACCGATGGCGCGGACCTCCTGCAGGCTGAGCTCGCGCGCCAGCACCAGTTGGGAGAAGCCGGCATCGGCCAGGAATTTCGCCTTTTCCAGGGTGCGGATGTCGCACTGGGTGCTGGCATGCAGCTCGATGGGCGGAATGTCCAGCTCCAGGATGCCCATGTCCTGCACGATCAGCGCGTCGATGCCGGCGTCGTACAGCTCCCGGATCAGCCGGCGGGCCGGCTCCAGCTCGTCATCGTGCAGGATGGTGTTGAGGGTGACGAACACCCGGGCATGGAACAGGTGGGCGAACTCCACCAGACCGGCGATCTCCGCCACGCTGTTACCGGCGTTGTGCCGCGCACCGAAGCTGGGGCCGCCGATATACACGGCATCGGCGCCATGCAGGATCGCCTCCCTGGCGATGGACACATCCCGTGCCGGGCTGAGCAGTTCCAGATGGTGCTTGGGTAATGACATGGCGTGGCAACCGGTGCGAAACAGGGCGGCCATTGTACCCGCCTTGTGCGATTTTTGATCGTTCCCGCGTCCGGGTCGGAGCCGGGCGGTGGGCCTTGCGTCGCCCTGTGGGTCGGGGGCGGGCGGTGCGTCGTCTAGACTGACAGGGTGCATTCCGCGCAGTACCCAGCGAGGTGATCGTCATGCCGAAGACCAGCGGATCCAAGGGTGGACACAAGGGCGAGCCCACCCACGAGAAGGGCGGTGGAGAGGGATTGCCGCCCAAGAACTGGCCGTCCACGA
The DNA here is from genome assembly GCF_059739045.1 of Azotobacter tropicalis. NCBI lineage: Bacteria > Pseudomonadati > Pseudomonadota > Gammaproteobacteria > Pseudomonadales > Pseudomonadaceae > Azotobacter > Azotobacter tropicalis. The sequence continues at coordinate 1,169,088 of NZ_AP046059.1, read as the reverse complement.
CCGGCGAGCCCAGCATGGGCGGGCGCGCGACCGTGAGGGAAAGGAAAGAGAAGGATCGCAAATAGCCTGCCCGGTCGTTCCCATGCTTTTGCGTGGGAACGATCCCCGACAGGGGCGTCTTTCGCCGGTCGACTCCATGCTCCTGCGTAAAGGCAGGACAGGTGACCACCGGGGGAACGCTGCGGTCCGGGAGCGACCGAGAAATCGATCCTAGGCCTGTCTCGGATTGCATGTCCATCCCCCATCACCGCCATTGTTACGAACTTCTGACAAAGGTCAGCAATGCGTATTTTTCCTGCTGCAGGGGCTTCCAGGCGCCCTGGTTCGGAGTAATCTGGAGGTGTCGCGATGCTACTACTAAGTACGCGGCACCCTTGCTGATCGGTTGAAGAAGGAATGGCGTATGCAACTCCAGGTTCACAGCGATAACCATATCGAAGGCAGTGCCCGCCTGGCCGGCTGGGTCCGTGCCACTGTCGCCAGCAAGTTCGAGCGTTACGACGAGGAGTTGACCCGCGTTGTCGTCCATCTGAACGACGAGAAAGGCAACAAGGCCGGCGCCAACGACAAGCGCTGCCTGATCGAGGCCCGCGCCAAGGGGCGTCAGCCGCTGTCGGTGAGCCACAACGCCGAGTCCCTGGAATTCGCCCTGGACGGCGCCATGGAAAAGCTCGGTCACGCCCTGGCCCACCGGCTCGGCAAGCAGCGCAACAAGCGCGTCGGCACTGGCCTCGAAGCTGCCGGCAGCGCGGCCAGCCGCGACCGCCTGCTGGAGGAAGACTTCCTCGCCGAGGAGCAACTGCGCATCGCCTGAGTCCACGGGAGAAAAAACCGCCGGCAGGCCGGACCTGCCGGCGGTTTTTTATTGCCCGTTCGAATGATCGCTCACATCACACTACACGGCGTGGGAGCGGGACGGCGGTATGCCTTTGTGCAAGCGGTGGGCTAGCGCCCCGCCTGGGGCTCAGGCCGGTTTTTGCTGGATTTGCTCCATCTGCTCCTGAATCGCCCTCAGCGCCGGATGGTTCTGAAAGTGTTCCATCTCTTCCTGAATCGTTTTCAGCGCCGGATTGTTCTGCAGGTGCTCTATCTGCTCCCGGAACGTTCTCAGCGCCGGGTTGTTCTGAAAGTGCTCCATTTCCTCCTGGATCGCTTGCAATGCCGCCGTATTCTGAAATTGCTCTATTTCTTCCTGGATCGCTTTCAGCGCCGGATTGTTCTGCAGGTGTTCCATCTCTTCCTGGAGCGCTTTCAGCACGGGATTGTTTTGCAGTTTTTCCATTTCTTCGCGGATCGTTTTCAACTCCATGTTGTTCTGGAAATACTCCATCTGCTCCTGATATCCCTTCATTACCGGGTTGTTGCGAAGTTGCTCCATCTGCTCCTGAAGCGCTTTCAGCTCCGGATCGTTCTGAAAACGCTCCATCTGCTCTTGAAACTCCTTGAGCAGCGGATTGTTCTGGAATTTTTCCATCTGCTCCTGAAAGCCCTTCAGTGCCGCGTTGTTTTGAAGTTGCTCTATCTGCTCCTGAAGCGTTTTCAGCATCGAATTGGTCTGTAAGTGCTCCATTTGCTCCTGGATCGCTTTCAGTGCGCCATGCTTCTGGAAGTTCTCCATCTGCTCCTGGAGCGTTTTCAGGGCTGCATTGTTCTGCAGGTGCTCCAGTTGCTCCTGAAATCCCTTCAAACATTGGTTGATGTTTTCCATGGCTGTCTCCTTAGTGCCGTCTCGATAGTTGTGTGGAGCCCTCGCTGAACTGGCTTTGATATTCCATTGTTATGCATTTGCTACTACGGGCTTTTTCTCTACACACATCAACGAAAGCACAAAGTGGCGCATGAGCAATGGAATTCTACGAACGGCCAAATGAGTCCAGTACGAAAAGTCCGAATGGATAGCATCGCCGCCGTAAGTGGCTGGAGGCCTGCATGGCAAGGCGTTACGAACCCGATCGCTCGCTCTGCGTCACGGTGCAGCGTGGGAGCGCTCGCAATCCCGGGCGTGATCGAACGGCCCGCAATCGCGCATCATGGACGCACTCAGATCAAGGAGGTTTCCATGCGCATTGCTTCATTCGTGGTGCGGCTCGCCGCCGTGTCCTTGGATTGCTGTTCGCCGCCGCTGCCGGGGCCGACGAAGAGGCGCGGCTGGTGGAGTCGATCAACGCGTATCGGGCACAGGTGCAGAGCTGTGCCGGCCAGGCGTCCGGGGAGCTGCCGCCGCTGACCGAGGACTCGCGGCTGGTTCTGCCGGCCGGGGTCGTCGGGGATTTGCGGGAGGCCCTGAGCCTCGCGGCCTATCCGCTGGTCAACGCCCAGGCGATCAACCTGTCCGGACCGCGCGACGCGCAGACTGCCCTGACGGCGTTGCAACAGAGTTTCTGCCAGATATTGCTGGATCCGCAGTTCGTCGATATCGGGATCAGCCGTGTGGAGCGCGACTGGCGCATCGTGCTGGCGCGACCGCTGCTGGCCGGGCGCATGGGCGACTGGCAGGTGGAAGGGCAGAAGTTGCTCGAACGGATCAATGCCGCCCGCGCGCAGCCTCGCCAGTGCGGCGGCCAGTCCTTCGCCGCCGCGCCGCCGCTGGCCTGGAACGCCGTGCTGGGCACGGCGGCCGAAAGTCACAGCCGGACCATGGCCAACGGCAACTTCCTCGATCACAAGGACCGCGACGGCCGCACCCCGAGCGACCGGGCGGAACTGGCCGGCTACGCCGGCGGGCAGATCGGCGAAAACATCGCCGCCGCGCTGGACAACGCGGACAAGGTGGTCGACGGCTGGCTGGCCAGTCCCGGCCACTGCGCCAACCTGATGAACCCGCAGTTCCGCGAACTGGGCGCGGCCTATGCGGCCGATCCGAAGAGCGACGCGGGGATCTACTGGACGGCGCTGTTCGGGGCGCCCTGAGTGCCCGGAAGGGAACAGGTTGAGCGGCGGAGTCGGGGCTGCCCGCCCCCGGATGCCGGGAGGACAGGCAGGATGAGTGGCCGCAGGGATGGCGTCCGCATTGGCTATGCTGAAGGGCGGGCATGAGGCCTGTCTTTTCAGTCGATTCGGGAGAGCGCGATGAGCAGCTTCGAGATCGAGAGCTGGTGCAAGGCCAGCCCTACCGAGAAATCGGTTCCCCAGGGGTTGATCCACTTCTATATCAGCGGCGACGACCGCGTGAAGCTGGAGCAGGCCGAGGAGCGTCTGCAGAACACCGGCGAATCCGAGGTACTCGTCGATGTCGACCGGAGGACCCTGGAGCTGGTCACTCCGCCCGGATGCGGGCCGCTGTCCGACTGCCACTTGCGGGTCTATCTGCGCCCGGATGACCAGCGCGGGCAGTTCCACTTGGTCGGCCATCGGGCCAGCGACGGCAGCCTGATCTACAGCAACGCCCTGCTGATCGACTCGCTGATGTAGCGACGACCGTCTGGGCACGCCGCGCATGGGCGTGCGGGCGGAATGGCCAAGGCGCCATGTGTCAGCATGCGGCGCGGGAGTGATCGAACTCGCCGAATATTCTTTATAGCTTGAATGCTATAGCGCTTTCGCCCATCCTAGCGCCCCACATCAGTTCGGCATTGGGGATGAGCATGGGCACGGCAGGGGTAAACCTGGCCTTGTTGGCCAAGGTCAATCATTTTCTGGCGGCGAAAGGGGAACGGCAGATCAAGCGCTGCCAGCCCGACAGCGACAGGTACGGGGAGTTGGGAGGCCTGTATCTGATCGAGATGGCTTCCGGCGAGGTGCTCGACCACCATGTGGATATCGAGGCGTTCGCGAAGCAGATCGGCGTCGCGTAGAAGGTGCGAACGTTTTGGGAAGCCCCGGCCAGGTGCCGGGGCTTTTCGTTTGCAGATGCGGGAAACGGGGACGGGTGGAAAACCCGCAGCGGTTTTCCGGCGGGGAGACGGACGGGGCTCGTTCGGCTGGACAAGCCGGCTTCTCCGCCCTACAAAGGACCGCGTCGCGCAGGGCGGGCCCGCCTGCTGCGAAGTCGCTGTCACCGGCTCGCGAAAGCCGCCGGTCGCCGCGCATTCGTTTTGGTTTTGTCGAGATGCAGGTGGATTTGTGAGAAAGAAGAAGCCGTTGGACCCCGTTCGCCAGGCGCAGAAGAATCGTGCCTATCGGATCGGTTACCTGATTGCCCTGGCCGGTATCGTGTGCGGGTTCGCGTTGCTGGAACTGAAGCCGGTTTGACGGAGTTGGCCGCTGGCGGATCGAGTACTTCTTCGTAGGGTGAAAAACAGCAATTTTCCACCACCGATATCCAGGCTACTCGCTGTGCGGCGTACAATCCTGACCTGTCCCGTCCCTCTCCTGCACGGGAAGGGGCATGGCGGCGGCCGGCTCTTATGGTTTATGCGGGCTGCCGCAGATTGCCGATGCACGCCTCAACCTCGAGAGAAATACCCATGCCGACCTACGATTACCGTTGCGAAGCCAACGGTCAGGTGTATGAAGTCCAGCATCCGATGGCCCTGAGTCCGAAAACCTGGGGCGAACTGCGCGCCGCCAGCACGCTGGCGGAAGACCCCTCGATCCCGGACGACGCGCCGGTGACCAAGCTGATGAGCGCCGCCGGCGTGGTCAGCAGCCGGGCACTGAAGAACCCGGAACCCCCGGCCTGCGCCCGAGGAAACTGCGCCGGCAACTGCCGCTGAGTCGCTGTTTCGCTCCGCTGATCGTTCCCACGTTCCCGCGTGGGAACGCATACTTCTTCTCAGTTCCAGCCTGCAATTTCCAGCAGCCCCGGTTCTCCCGCATAGTTCCTCGCACTGGAGTAGCGCCAGTGCTCCGGCCGATCCACATAGCCGCGCCGTACCGGATTGTGGTGGATGTAGTCCAGCTTCTGGCGCATCACCGCCTCGCTGCATACCAGCTCGGCATGGCTGCCTTCCTGCCAGAACTGGAAGTCGCGGTCGTGCTTGTGCGTCTTCTTGCCCGCGCGCAGCCGATCCAGCGCTTGTGCTGCGCCGATGCTCTGCAGGTGCTCGACGATCCGGCGGGCGGTGAAGGACTTGAAGCCGGCCACGCAGCGGGGCAGGTCCCCGGCCTGCGCCAGATAGTGCAGGTGGTTCTCCATCACCACGTAGCCGTAGAGCCTGAGCCCCTGGTGGGCCTGCTGGTAACGCCAGCAGTCGAGCAGGATGTCGACCAGTGCGGGGCGGCTGAACAGCGGCAGCCAGTCCACCACCGTGCAGGTGAGAAAGTGCGGAAGATCCGGTTCGGTAATCACATAGCGGCTGCGGCCCATGGGTGCCTCCTTGTACCCCATGCATGGACGCCGGAGCGTCCGGGCGGGCGTTCCCACGCGGGAGCGTGGGAACGATCATTCGATCGGTTCGCCGTGCAGAAGCCGATCCCCGACTCCCAATCCCCGATGGCTCCCACGCTCCTGCGTGGGAGCAGGGCGGGTGATGCTCTGCGTCACGGGGCGAAGTGGGATCGATCAACCACCGTACAGGTAAGAAAGTGCGGAAGGTCCGGTTCGGTAATCACAGCTGATCGTTCCCACGCTCCCGCGTGGGAACGCACATTTCCCCTCAGCTCCAGCCCGCAATCTCCAACAGTCCGTAGGGTGGAAAACTCGCGAAGCGATTTTCCACCAAGGATGTCCGGGCTACTCGCTGCCGTACGCATTTCTTCCTCAGCTCGCGGATGACATCCCTGCACTCCCTCGGGAAAACCGAGAGGGTGACTGGACTTGTGTATAACGGCGAGCGCTCCTGCGTGGTAGCAGGGCGGGTGACGCTTTGCGTCACGGACGAGGTGAGAGCGATCAATATCCTTGCTGCTGCTTAATGTGGCCACAAAGTCCGTCAAGATCAGGGAAAATTGTAGAGCTATTAATTCCGTATTTCGATAGTGCTCTGAGAAACGATGGTTTCAGGTCTTTTGGTAGTATGAATTTAACTATGGCAGGTTCGTCTATCTCAGGGCAGCAATCAGGGTGAATGGTAAATGCACCAGATTGGGCAGTAATTCTTTTAGAGCCATGGGATGGCAAGAATTCAATCGGCTTACGTAGCTTAGAAAGCTGAATGCGATCTTCGCGCTGGTATGCTCTAGCCCTATAAAGATAAATCGCGCCGTCCCTATCGGGAAGCTCTCTTACAGCGAAAAAACAAGCTACTAGCGGGCTAAATGTCCAGTCGAGGAGTCTAGTTGGAAGGCCATGATGCTGAGCCAGTGTTAGCCATTGAATTTCATTTTCCGGAGCTTTGTCTAAAAAAGGGCGCGAGTGGGCTTTAAATACCCACATCATCCTTTTTTCTCTTTCTTCGTGTTGATCTAATTGCTTGTGTCTAAAAAGCGATGGTAGCAGCTTAAAGCTACGGTCTGGAACGCCTCTAAATAGGTCGTTTGGGTCGGAGCTACTTGTCTGCTCTAGGAAGTTGCTCATGCTGGTGATGATAACTTCATTTTTTGTCGCGGTTAGATAGGCGTCTGCGCATATTTCAGCATCCAGAATGGAGCCATATAGATCTCTGGATTCTTTGCGGTAAGTTTTTTCTGCCTCGATGAATGTTCTGTAAGCTCTAGCTGTAAGTTGTTCTTTTACGGTCCTTGCTACTAGTGCTGTTCTGGCTAGCTGCGGGTTGCGAGGAGTGATGCGCAAAAGGGTGAACTCATTTTGCAGGAAAAGAATGCTGCTTTCGTCGATGGTTAATATCTCGGATGTGCCGAAAAAATCATCGAGCTCTTCGGAAATCTGACTAAAAGATGGCTTGTCTGCCAAGAACTCGTTGGTGATCCCATGCTCCACAATTGCCGCCTCCTCAACTTGGCGATAGGGATTGAGGTAGCAATGGAAATATTTACCTGTCAAGGATCGGTTTTCAATTTTTACGGCACCAATTTCAATAATACGGTGGCCATCGAAAACAGGGGAGCCGGTTGTGTTCAAGCAAACAAATATCTGTTTCATTCGTAATAAAAAGCCCCGCTTAAACGAGGCTTTTCTCCTTTTCTTGATTTTGGCTCAATCCCAGCTCAACGCCCCTCCCGTCTGATACTCAATCACCCGCGTCTCGAAGAAATTCTTCTCCTTCTTCAAATCCATGATCTCGCTCATCCACGGAAGGGGTTGGTGGTGCCCGGGTACTGTTCCGGCAGGCCGAGCTGGCTCAGGCGACGGTTGGCGATGAATTTGAGGTAGTCCTCCATCATCGTCGCGTTCATGCCGAGCACACCGCGGGGCATGGTGTCGCGGGCGTATTCGATTTCCAGCTGGGTGCCCTGGAGGATCATCTGGGTCGCTTCGTCCTTCATCTCGGCGTCCCACAGGTGCGGATTCTCGATCTTGATCTGGTTGATCATGTCGATGCCGAAGTTCAGGTGCATGGATTCGTCGCGCAGGATGTACTGGAACTGCTCGGCGGTGCCGGTCATCTTGTTGCGGCGGCCCATGGAGAGGATCTGGGTGAAGCCGCAGTAGAAGAAGATGCCTTCCAGCACGCAGTAGTAGGCGATCAGGTTGCGCAGCAGCTGGCGGTCGGTTTCCGGGGTGCCGGTGTCGAAGGTCGGGTCGGAGATCGAGCGGGTGTACTTGAGGCCCCAGGAGGCCTTCTTCGCGACGCTCGGGATCTCGTGGTACATGTTGAAGATCTCGCCCTCGTCCATGCCGAGGGACTCGATGCAGTACTGGTAGGCGTGGGTGTGGATCGCTTCCTCGAAGGCCTGGCGCAGGATGTACTGGCGGCACTCGGGGTTGGTGATCAGGCGGTACACGGCCAGCGCCAGGTTGTTGGCGACCAGCGAGTCGGCGGTGGAGAAGAAGCCGAGGTTGCGCATGACGATGCGCCGCTCGTCCTCGGTGAGGCCGTCCTGGCTCTTCCACAGGGCGATGTCGGCGTTCATGTTGACTTCCTGCGGCATCCAGTGGTTGGCGCAGCCGTCGAGGTACTTCTGCCAGGCCCAGTCGTACTTGAAGGGGACGAGCTGGTTGAGGTCGGCGCGGCAGTTGATCATGCGCTTCTCGTCGACGCGCACGCGGGCGCTCGCGCCTTCGAGGTCTTCCAGGCCTTCGCGGATATCCAGCTCGTTGAGCGCGGCCTTGGCGCGGGCCACCGCGTCGGAGTCGTCGGCGGTGACGGCGCGGGCCTCGTGGGCGGCGGCGTCGCCGACGCTGTCCAGACGCTCCAGGCTCATGGCGGCCTGCGGTTGCGCGGCGGCGGCGGGCTTGGCGGCGACGCCTTCTTCGGGTTGATCGAATTCGTCCCAGCTGAGCATGGCGGGTTCTCCTGGTCGGGACCGGGCGGGCCGGTCGGTGCAAGTCGGATGGCCTCCTGCGGCGCGGGAGGCGTGGAATCTGTAGGGAGGGGGGAGCTGTTCCCCTCTCCCTGACCCTCTCCCCGGAGGGGGAGGGAATGGAAAGCAGGCCCCTACGGAGCGAGCGGTTTCCAGAGCGAGGCAGCGCGAGGCGCGCGGCGGTTCGGAGCCCCTGAGCGTACTGAAGTACGTGATGGGGGCCGGACCGCCGCGCAACGACGCGGGGTCCGCTCCGGGGACCGCGGATTACCTACTCACTGACAGGCTTCGCAGTCGGGGTTGTCGATGCTGCACGCCTGCGGCACCGGCGCCGGCTTGGGTTCGGCGGCGGACAGGCTCTCGTCGATCACCGAGGACACGGCGTTGAGCTTGCCGGTGTTGATGGTCGACTTCTCGGCGCTGGTAGCGGCCAGGGCGCGGAGGTAGTAGGTGGTCTTCAGGCCGCGGAACCAGGCCATACGGTAGGTCACGTCGAGCTTCTTGCCCGAGGCGCCGGCGATGTACAGGTTCAGCGACTGGGCCTGGTCGATCCACTTCTGCCGGCGGCTGGCGGCCTCGACGATCCACTTGGTCTCCACTTCGAAGGCGGTGGCGTAGAGGGCCTTGAGGTCGGCCGGGATGCGCTCGATCTGCTGCACCGAACCGTCGTAGTACTTGAGGTCGTTGACCATCACCCCGTCCCACAGGTCGCGGGCCTTGAGGTCGTGGACCAGGTAGGGGTTGATCACGGTGAATTCGCCGGAGAGGTTCGACTTCACGTAGAGGTTCTGGTAGGTCGGCTCGATGGACTGCGACACGCCGACGATGTTGGAGATGGTCGCGGTCGGCGCGATGGCCATGATGTTGGAGTTGCGCATGCCCTTCTTCACGCGCTCGCGCAGCGGCGCCCAGTCCAGGGTGCTGGAGCGGTCCACCTCGATGTACTTCTGGCCGCGCTGCTCGGCGAGGATGTCCAGCGAGTCCAGCGGCAGGATGCCCTGGCTCCACAGCGAACCCGCGAAGCTGGAGTAGGCGCCGCGCTCCTCGGCCAGGTCGCAGGAGGCCTGGATGGCGTAGTAGCTGATGGCCTCCATCGACTGGTCGGCGAAGGCGATGGCCGCCTCCGAGCCGTAGGCGATGTGCTGCAGGTACAGCGCGTCCTGGAAGCCCATGATGCCCAGGCCGACCGGGCGGTGGCGGAAGTTGGCGTTCCGCGCGGTGTCGACGCTGTAGTAGTTGATGTCGATGACGTTATCCAGCATGCGCACGGCGGTCTTCACGGTGCGCGCGAGCTTGGCGGTATCCAGCTTGCCGCCATTGATGTGGTTGACCAGGTTGATCGAGCCCAGGTTGCACACGGCGATTTCATCGCTGCTGGTGTTGAGGGTGATCTCGGTGCACAGGTTGGAGCTGTGCACCACGCCCACATGCTGCTGCGGGCTGCGCAGGTTGCACGGGTCCTTGAAGGTCAGCCAGGGGTGGCCGGTCTCGAACAGCATGGAGAGCATCTTGCGCCACAGGTCCTTGGCGGCGACGGTCTTGAACAGCTTGAGCTTGCCGTACTGGGTCAGCGCCTCGTAGTACTCGTAGCGCTCCTCGAAGGCCTTGCCGGTGAGGTCGTGCAGGTCGCGGACGTCGGACGGCGAGAACAGGGTCCACTGGCCGTCCTCGAACACGCGCTTCATGAACAGGTCCGGAATCCAGTTGGCGGTGTTCATGTCGTGGGTGCGGCGGCGGTCGTCGCCGGTGTTCTTGCGCAGCTCGAGGAATTCCTCGATGTCCAGGTGCCAGGTCTCAAGATAAGCGCAGACCGCGCCCTTCCTTTTACCCCCTTGATTGACCGCTACGGCCGTGTCGTTGACCACCTTGAGGAAGGGCACGACGCCCTGGGACTTGCCGTTGGTGCCCTTGATGTAGGAGCCGAGGGCGCGCACCGGGGTCCAGTCGTTGCCCAGGCCGCCGGCGAATTTGGACAGCATGGCGTTGTCGTGGATGGCGTTGTAGATGCCCGAGAGGTCGTCCGGCACGGTGGTCAGGTAGCAGGACGAGAGCTGCGGACGCAGGGTGCCGGCGTTGAACAGGGTCGGCGTGGAGGCCATGTAGTCGAAGGACGACAGCAGGTTGTAGAACTCGATGGCGCGTTCTTCCTTCTGCGGCTCCTCGATGGCCAGGCCCATGGCGACGCGCATGAAGAACACCTGTGGCAGCTCGAAGCGGATGCCGCCCTTGTGCAGGAAGTAGCGGTCGTAGAGGGTCTGCAGGCCGAGGTAGGTGAACTGCTGGTCGCGCTCGTGATCGATCGCGGCGCCCAGTCGGGGCAGGTCGTAGCCCTGCAGTTTCGGGTCGAGCAGTTCGAACTCGATGCCCTTCTCGACGTACACCGCCAGGGCCCTGGCGTAGAGGTCGGCCATCTCATGGTGGGTGGCGGACTCGGCGACGCCGAGGAAGCCCAGGGCTTCGGCGCGCAGGGTGTCCATCAGCAGGCGTGCGGTGACGTAGGAGTAGTTCGGCTCGCGCTCGACCAGGGTGCGCGCGGTCATCACCAGGGCGGTGTTGACGTCCTTCTCGGCCACGCCGTCGTAGAGGTTCTTCAGGTTTCCTTCTGGATCAGCGCGGCATCCACCTCGGCCAGGCCTTCGCAGGCCTCGCGGATGATGGTGTCCAGGCGGCCCATGTCCAGCGGCACGAGGACGCCGTCGGCGCGGGCGACGCGGATGCTCGGGTGCGGCTGGGCGACTTCCTGGACGGCGGCGGCGCGCTTGCGCTCCTGGGCGCGGGCTTCGCGGTAGATCACGTAGTCGCGGGCGACCTTGTGCTCGCCGGCACGCATCAGCGCCAGTTCCACCTGGTCCTGGATTTCCTCGATGTGGATGGTGCCGCCGGAGGGCATGCGGCGCTTGAAGGTGGTGCTGACCTGCTCGGTCAGGCGGGCGACGGTTTCATGGATACGCGACGAGGCGGCGGCGGTGCCGCCTTCCACTGCGAGGAACGCCTTGGTGATGGCCACGGTGATCTTGTCGTCGGTGTAGGCAACGACGGTGCCGTTGCGCTTGATCACCCGCAGCTGGCCGGGCGCGGTGGTGGCCAGGTCCGGGGCCGACTCGGCGGTCCGCGGTGCGCCGGGCGACTGGGTCTCGCGAGTGGCGTCGGTATGCATAAGGTCCTCCAGTGTGAAAGGTGTCTGCTCGGACGGCTGACGCAGCGATCCGCCCGCCGGAAAACCCGATGCGGGGTGGCGGATGGATGGCTGCGGCAGACGTCCTTCTGGTCTGTCGAATGCGGTGCCACGACTCGCGCCTGGACCACAACATCTAGTGGTATGCGCCGTTGGCGGCATACCCTTCGATCCGGCGCTTATCCGGCGCCGAAAGCGATTCCGGCCGCAACGGCGGCTGGCTGAACACGAGTTTTCGGACGCGGGGAACCGGATGGAAAGGTCCGCGGACTGGGACTTCCAGAGGTCTTGCGAAAGGAGCCGGCTCCCGGTCTATATCCCTATATGTAGGGGTCTGGCTGAATGGGGATACAAGATAATGCGTGAGAGGGGGTTATGCAAGGCGAAGCGGCAGGGGTAAGCTGTGGATAAAGTGTGAGTCTTCTGTGGGCGGCAGGAGGGTATTTCGGCGCAGGCCGCAGCCTGCCTGCCCTGCACCGCTGGTCATCACGATCAAGAAAATCGGCTTCCTCGAAAGGGATTTCCAGCTTGTGAGAGAAAACACAATATCTTGTGTTTTTCATTTTTCCGTCATGGGGTTGAAAGGGCGCGTGTTGTCAAGCCTCGTCGGCGACAGGATGGCGCTGCGATGCCGAGGCTGGAAAGCGCTGCGCGGCTTTCCAGCCTGGGGCCTCAGGCGGGAATGGCGATCAGGGTCAGCAGGCGCTCGCCTTCGCAGACGAACTGGCCTTCCAGCAGGCTGCCGGCCGGCCAGGCAGGGCTTAGGCCTTCGAGCAGACGCAGGCGGGCCGTTCCGGCGGGGCTCCAGTCGAGCAGTTCGGCGTGCTCGAAGTAGAAGCGCCGGCGGACCAGCGGGTAGAGGGCCTTGAACAGGCTTTCCTTGAGGGAGAAGGTCAGGCTGGTCAGCCAGGCCTGCGCCTCGGGCGTGCCGGTCAGGCGCCCGAGTTCGGCGGAGGTGAGGATCTGCTCGGCCAGGCGCCCGGCGCGCTCGGCCGGGATCAGCAGTTCGGTGTCCAGTCCGAGGCCGCGCCAGGCAGCCGCCTGTCCGACCAGGGCGGCGGCCCAGCCGTCGCCGTGGGTGATCGAGCCGACCACTCCGGCGGGCCACTGCGGTGCGCGGTCCTCGCCGACCGCCGGCACGCCGGGAACGCCGGTCAGCCGCTGCAGGGCTTGACGCGCGCAGAGGCGCCCGGCCAGGTATTCGGCCTGGCGCTTGGCCACGCCGCGCACCGGCGCGATGCCGCAGGCGGCGAAGTCGGCGGTCCGTAGCAGGACCGGATCGAAGCGGGCGCTGCAGAGCGCGGTGCCGGGCAGCGCCAGGGGCAGCGGCCAGCGTTCGCTCGGCTCGCTCAGGCAGGGGGGCAGGGGCTGGAGACGGTCATCGCGGCATTTTGCCGTGAGCGGCGGCGGACGGGTAGGGGTTTTCGCGGGGTGGAAAGCCGTGCCGCGCCTTCCACCGTCCGTAGTGCGGCCGGTTACTTGAACACTTCCTTGAGGAACGCCTGCATGTCCGCCCAGGAGCGCTCGTCGGCTTCCTTCTGGTAGCCGATGTCCAGGCCGTGGCCGGCGTGGGCGTCGGCATCCGGGTTGGTGAAGCCGTGCTTGGCGCCGGGGTAGCGGTTGAAGCGGTAGTCGGCGCCGGCCTGCTCCATCTCATGCTTGAAGTTGGCGATGTCCTGGTCGCTGACGAAGCTGTCGGCCTCGCCGTGGGCGACCAGGATCCGCGCCTTGACGCTGCCGGGACTGGCGGGCTTCTGGGGCACCAGGTTGCCGTGGAAGCTGACCACGCCGGCCAGCGGCACGCCCTGGCGGGCTATGTCCAGCACCACCTTGCCGCCGAAGCAGTAGCCGATCGCGGCGATCTTCCGGCTGTCGGTCTGCGGCTGGGCCTTGAGCAGCTCCAGGCCGGCGAGGAAGCGGCCCTTGGCATTCTCGGCGTTGGCCGTGGCGGCCTGCATGAAGGCCTGGGCGTCGGCCGGGTGCTGGGTGTTCTTGCCCTGGCCGTACATGTCGATGGCCAGGGCGCTGTAGCCGAGGCCGGCGAGGTCGCGGGCGCGGCGCTTGGCGTAGTCGTTCAGCCCCCACCATTCGTGCACGACCACGACGCCGGGGCGCGGGCCTTCGATGGCGTCGTCGTAGGCGTAGTAGCCCACCAGCGGCGTGCCATCGGCGCTCCGGTAGGTCAGCTCGCGGGTCTGGATCTCCGCCAGGCTGGCGGAGCTGAAGGCCAGTAGCAGCAGGCCGGGCAGGTAATGACGCATGCGGGTTTCTCCCTTTTCGTTCTTTCCGTTGGGCATGGCGATGGTTGCTCCTAGCCTAGCCGGCCTCTGGCGGAATCTCGCCTGCGGGGTGGCGGATATCCGCCTTTCGAGGGCCGTCCGGCTCGGTCTTGTTTGTTTAAGTCATTGATTTAAAAGCATATAAGAATGGGTTTCGGATGCTGGCATATGCATTGCCTCATAGATCGGACAGCCCCGTCTGCGGGGATACAAGAACCTCCCCGGAGGAGGGAGATACCCAGTCCGGTGGCGTCGGTGTCCATGGAGGGAGTTCAGACGTCGCCCGCGAGGACCTTGCCAATGTCCAATCAACAACAACCTTTCTACAAGAGTCTGTACGTCCAGGTGCTGGTGGCTATCGCCGTCGGTATCGCGCTGGGGCATTTCTATCCCGAAACCGGGGCGGCGATGAAGCCGCTGGGTGACGGCTTCGTCAAGCTGATCAAGATGGCCATCGCCCCCATCATCTTCTGTACCGTGGTCAGCGGCATCGCCGGCATGCAGGACATGAAGGCGGTCGGCAAGACCGGCGGCATCGCGCTGCTGTACTTCGAGATCGTCTCCACCGTGGCGCTGATCATCGGCCTGGTGGTGATCAACCTGGTACAGCCGGGCGTCGGCATGCACGTCGACGTCTCCAGCCTGGACGCCAGCAGCATCGCGGCCTATGCCAAGGCCGGCGGCGAGCAGAGCACCATCGGCTTCCTGCTCAACGTGATCCCCAGCACCGTAGTCGGCGCCTTCGCCAACGGCGACATCCTGCAGGTGCTGTTCTTCTCGGTGATCTTCGCCTTCGCCCTGCAGCGCATGGGCGACTTCGGCCGTCCGGTGCTGGAGTTCATCGACCGCATCGCCCACGTGATGTTCGGCATCATCAACATGATCATGAAGGTCGCGCCCATCGGTGCCTTCGGCGCCATGGCCTTCACCATCGGCAAGTACGGCGTCGGTTCGCTGGTGCAGCTGGGCCAGCTGATGCTGTGCTTCTACGTCACCTGCGTGTTCTTCATCCTGGTGGTGCTGGGCGGCATCGCCCGCGCCAACGGCTTCAGCATCCTGCGCTTCATCCGCTACATCCGCGAGGAGCTGTTGATCGTGCTCGGCACCTCGTCCTCCGAGTCGGTGCTGCCGCGCATGCTGAAGAAGATGGAGAAGCTCGGCTGCCACAAGTCGGTGGTCGGCCTGGTGATCCCGACCGGCTATTCCTTCAACCTCGACGGCACCTCGATCTACCTGACCATGGCTGCGGTGTTCATCGCCCAGGCCACCGACACGCCGATGGACATGATGCAGCAGCTGACCCTGCTGGCCGTGCTGCTGGTCGCTTCCAAGGGCGCCGCCGGCGTCACCGGCAGCGGCTTCATCGTGCTGGCGGCCACCCTGTCGGCAGTCGGCCACGTGCCGGTGGCCGGTCTGGCGCTGATCCTCGGCATCGACCGCTTCATGTCCGAGGCCCGCGCCCTGACCAACCTGATCGGCAACGGCGTGGCCAGCGTGGTGGTGGCCAAGTGGGTCGGTCAGCTGGACAGTGAGCAGATGCAGCGCGAACTGGCCAGCCAGGGCAAGGAGGCTGCCGTCGAGGCTGCCGCCGAGCCGGTGCTGGTCACTGAAGACGCCGCTCGCCGCTGAACTCCAGCACCGCCCGGCAACGGCGGCACAGGTACCGGCGACCGCGCAGCACCAGCGAATGGCGCTGCGCAGTGAACGGGAACTCGCCGTTCGGGCACTGGCAGCGGTACAGGTAGTGGGTCGCCCGGCGGCGCTGCACGGCATAGTCGTGGCAGCGCTTGGCCGGCAAGCCGTAGACCTCCTGCATGATCCGCTGCCACTCCTCTCCATGGGGCCTGATCCCCATCCCGAACTTCTGATAGGCGACCAGGTGTGCCACTTCGTGGGCCACCGTCTGGCGCAGGAAGTCCTCGCGGTTCTCCTCGTACAACTGGGCATTGAAACGCAGCAGGTTCTCCCGCGGATAGGCGATGCCCGCCTTCTGTCCGCGCAGCCGCAGACTGACTTGCGGACGTGCGAAGTCGCGTTCGAAAAAAGCCTCGGCCAGACAGAAGCAGGCCTCGACACGGGCAAGAATGGATTCGGGCATGGGGCGATACCTCCTGTGTGCGCCATTATGCCGAAAGCCGGACGGCGGTCTGGGCGGTTCGACGCTCCGTTTGTCAGGCTCGTTCTCCGGCTCCTTTCCTGGGTGCAGAAACACCGAGGCCGCCCCTGGGGCGGCCTCGCGGTTGCGGATAAAAGTAGACCGAGCGGTCAGCTGATGTAGGTCGGGCCTACGCCGAAGCCCCAGAGGATCACCGAGATGGCGATCATCGCCACCAGCACGACCAGGCCGACGGCGAGCACCGAACTGGAGAACAGGAAGCCTTCCTCGCGGGGGATGTTCATGAAGGTCGGCAGGCCGACGTAGAGCAGATAGGTCGTGTAGCAGACCGCCAGGGTGCCGACGATCATGGCCAGCCAGAGGCTGGGAAAGAGCGCCGCCAGGCCGCCGACGAACAGCGGCGTCGCGTTGTAGGCGGCGAACACGATGCACTGCGTCAGGCTCGGGCTGGCGTCGTAGGTGCGTGCCATCCAGTGGATGAAGCCGCCCATCACCGCCACCCCGGCGAGCATCGCCAGGTAGGTCATGATGCTCATCTGCAGCGCGCTCGCCGCCGTCAGCTTGACCGGTTCGCCGCCGGCCACGCTCCAGCCGACCTGGGTCGTGCCGATGAAGGCCGAGACGGCGGGGATCGCCGCCAGGAACAGAACATGGGTGAGATACATGTGGCTGATGCTTTCCTCTTCGCCACGGATTTCCTGCCACTCCTGACCGGGATGGGTGAACAGCCCCCAGACGTGGTTGATCATGCCAGCTCTCCTCTTCTTTTTTTTAATGGCCGCTCCGATTGCCCGCCACGCCTGCGACAGGCTCCGCCCACGGCCTCGCGACCTTGCAATCGCAGTATAGAAGTGGTCTGAAAGCCGCGCAGATCGCGGCTTTAGAGTGATTTGCTCTCTTGGGAAGAGGGGTGATAACGCAGCAGTATTACAGGGCGGCGAGACAACTCGCGTTGGGTCGGGCCGCGGCGCCCGTTGCGCATCATTTGCGCGTAAAATGCCCGGCTTTTCGTACCTTCGCGGATTCACAGCACCATGGGCACCCTTTCGGTCAATCAGAACAAGCTGCAGAAGCGCCTGCGCCGCCTGGCCGGCGAAGCGGTCACCGACTTCAACATGATCGAGGAGGGCGACAAGGTGATGGTCTGCCTGTCCGGCGGCAAGGACAGCTACACCATGCTCGACGTGCTGCTCTACCTGCAGAAGGTGGCGCCGATCAGGTTCGAGATCGTCGCGGTGAACATGGACCAGAAGCAGCCGGGCTTTCCCGAGGACGTGCTGCCCGCCTACCTGAAGTCGATCAGCGTCGAGTACCACATCATCGAGAAGGATACCTACTCGGTGGTCAAGGAGAAGATTCCCGAAGGCAAGACCACCTGCTCGCTGTGCTCGCGCCTGCGCCGCGGCACCCTCTACACCTTCGCCGACCAGATCGGCGCGACCAAGATGGCCCTCGGTCATCATCGCGACGATATCGTCGAGACCTTCTTCCTCAATCTGTTCTACGGCGGCACCCTGAAGGCCATGCCGCCCAAGCTGCTCTCCGACGACGGGCGCAACGTGGTGATCCGCCCGCTGGCCTACTGCAGCGAGACGGACATCGAGGCCTACGCCAGGCTGAAGGAGTTCCCGATCATCCCCTGCAACCTCTGCGGCTCCCAGGAGAACCTGCAGCGCCAGGTGGTCAAGGAGATGCTGCGCGACTGGGAGCGCCAGTCGCCGGGGCGCACCGAGATCATGTTCCGCGCCCTGCAGAACGTGCATCCCTCGCAGCTGGCCGACCGCAAGCTGTTCGATTTCGTCAATCTGCGCATCGACGATAACGCCGCGCCGCGCTTCGTCGATGTGATGAGCCTGTGAGCCTCAGCCGCACGGCCCGGTTGAAAACCGCCGGGCCGCTGGAGTAAGGTTCGGGCATCTCATGGAGAACAGCATGCCGCTCAGCCTCGATCTTCCGTCCCTCGTCCACGCCGGTGCCGCGCGCACTGCGCCGGGTCGTGCGCGGCAGGTCGCGGCTGCCGGTTATTACTTCGGGTATTGGTTTAGCCACAGGCGCGCCTGATACCCCGCAGGCGCCCCGGCAAACAGGGTCGCCACCAGACGTTTTCGCAAACCCCCGGTCGGCAACCCGACCGGGGTTTTGTTTTTCCGGCCGCCAGAAGGCCTGCATCACGAGGAGTCACCGATGATCGTTTATCGCTGCACTTACCGCCCTTGCCGCCATGACTGGCGATTTAGCCGCCCCACCGCCGTCCCGACAGCCCTGCAACGAACGACCGACTAGTGCCGCCGCGGGATCGCCCGCGCCGGCCAAGGACCGCCAGATCATGAATGCATCCGTTTCCGCCCAGCTTGCTACCCCCTCGCTCGCCACCGCCGAGTCCATTCCTGCCCGCCGCAGCGCCCAGCCGCTGCCCAGCCCCGCCGTGCTGCGCCAGCGCCTGCCGCTGAACTGCGCGCTCGCCGCACGCGTCCAGGCCGACCGCGCCGCCATCCGCGCGGTGCTCGACGGCCATGACCCGCGCCTTCTGGTGGTGGTCGGCCCCTGTTCGCTGCACGATCCCGAGTCCGCCCTGGAGTACGCCGCGCGCCTGGCCGAACTGGCGCCGCAGGTCGACGACCAGCTGCTGCTGGTGATGCGCGCCTACGTCGAGAAGCCGCGCACCACCGTCGGCTGGAAAGGGCTGGTCTACGACCCGCACCTGGACGGCAGCGGTGACATGGCCGAAGGCCTGCGGCTGTCGCGCCGGCTGATGCTGGACATGCTGGAGCTGGGCCTGCCGCTGGCCAGCGAGCTGCTGCAGCCTCTGGCGGCCAACTACTTCGACGACCTGCTGGGCTGGGCGGCGATCGGCGCGCGCACCAGCGAGTCGCAGATCCACCGCGAGCTGGTCAGCGGCCTGGATCTGCCGGTGGGCTTCAAGAACGGCACCGACGGCAGCCTGGGCATCGCCTGCGACGCCATGCGCTCGGCCGCCCATGCCCATCGGCATTTTGGCATCAATGAGCTGGGCCATCCGGCCCTGTTGCAGACCCGCGGCAACCCGGACACCCATCTGGTGCTGCGCGGCGGCCACGGCGGGCCGAACCACGATGCGGCCAGCGTCGCCGGCGCCCGCCACGCCTTGGAGCGCCAGGGCATCGCCGCGCGGATCATGGTCGATTGCAGCCACGCCAACAGCGGCAAGGATCCGCTGCGTCAGCCGGCCGTGCTGGACAGCGTGCTCGCGCAGCGCCTGGCCGGCGATGCGAGCCTGCGCGGGGTGATGCTGGAAAGCCATCTGTTCGACGGCTGCCAGCCGCTGTCCGGCGAACTGCGCTACGGCGTTTCGATCACCGACGGCTGCCTCGGCTGGAGCGCCACCGAACGGGCGCTGCGGGAGGCGGCCCGGCGCCTGCGCGTTTGAGTCGCGGCCGTCCCGCAGCGAGGCGCACTTGCGGGGCGGCACCGCCTGAGGGCAACCTGTGCCGCCGCTTTTCCCGGACCGGACCTACAGGATGCGCGACTACCACTGGCTGCACGAATACTGTCTCAACCGCTTCGGCTCGGCGGCGGCGCTGGAGGCGCGGCTGCCTCAGCCCAAGAGCGCCGACGAGCTGCGTGCGATTCCCGATGACCGCTACCTGTCGCTGATCGCCCTGCGGGTCTTTCGCGCCGGCCTCAAGCACAGCCTGGTGGACGCCAAGTGGCCGGCCTTCGAGGAGGCTTTCTTCGGCTTCGATCCGCACAAGGTAGTGCTGATGGGCGACGAGCATCTGGAGCGGCTGATGCACGACGAGCGGCTGATCCGCCACCTGGCCAAGCTCGGGAGCGTGCCGCGCAACGCCCGTTTCGTGCTGGACGTGGTCCAGGAGAAGGGCCGCTTCGGCGCACTGATCGCCGACTGGCCGGCTTCCGACATCGTCGGTCTGTGGAAATACCTGGCCAGGCACGGCAACCAGCTCGGTGGATTGTCGGCGCCGCGCCTGCTGCGCATGGTCGGCAAGGACACCTTCATTCCCACCGAGGATGTGGTCGCCGCGCTCAAGGCCCAGGGCATCGTCGACAAGGCGCCGAGCAGCCAGAAGGACCTGGCCGCGGTACAGGCCGCCTTCAACCGCTGGCAGGCGGAAAGCGGTCGGCCGCTGTGCCAGCTGTCGGTGCTGCTCGCCCACACGGTGAATCACTGAGGACACGCCGGCTGCGGGAAGGCGACCGGAGGCCTTTTCCTTCCGGCGCTTCCTGGGCTTCACTGAGGCGGGCATTGATTCGGGCACGGGCGGACAGGGAAGGGGCCGCCGCAAGGAGGTTGCATGGAAGACGGCATCGAGCGGATCGCCGGGGCGCTGCGGCGCGCCGAGCGCATCCTGGTCATCAGCGGGGCGGGGCTTTCCGCCGACTCCGGCCTGCCCACCTATCGCGGCCTCGGCGGCCTCTACAACGGCTGCACGGCAGAGGGCCTGCCGATCGAGGCGGCGCTGTCCGCCAGCATGCTGCAGCGCGACCCGGCGCTGTGCTGGAAATACCTCGCCGAGCTGGGCCGGGCCTGCCTGGCGGCCCGGCCCAACGCCGGCCATGAAGCCATCGCCGAGCTGCAGCGGCGCAAGCCCGGCTGCTGGGTGCTGACCCAGAACATCGACGGCTACCACCGCGCGGCCGGTTCGCCGGCGGAGCGGCTGATCGAGATCCACGGCGAGCTGGCCCCCCTGTATTGCCAGAACTGCGGAAGGCGCAGCGACGACCTGCTCGCGCACCTGCAGCGGCCCCTGCCGCCGCGCTGCACGCAGTGC
Source organism: Azotobacter tropicalis (assembly GCF_059739045.1). Classification (NCBI taxonomy): domain Bacteria; kingdom Pseudomonadati; phylum Pseudomonadota; class Gammaproteobacteria; order Pseudomonadales; family Pseudomonadaceae; genus Azotobacter; species Azotobacter tropicalis. The sequence goes on along the minus strand of NZ_AP046059.1, from coordinate 1,148,505 downwards.
GGCGGGGTGCTCCGTCCGCCGGTGGTGCTGTTCGAGGAAATGCTCCCCGCGCACGCCTGCCAGATCCTCGCCGAGCAGCTCGCCCGCGGTTTCGACGCGGTGCTGGCGGTGGGCACCACGGCGAGCTTTCCCTATATCGTCGAACCGGTGTTATGCGCCTGGCAGACGGGCGGCTTCACCGCGGAAATCAATCCGCAACGCACCGATTTCAGCGACATCGTAGATGTCCATCTGCCGCGGCGGGCATCCCAGGTCCTGCCGGCCCTGGTCGAGCGTCTTTCCCGCGACTGACCCTTTTCCACCGCCTGGGGGGATGGGCGAAGTCAGGCCGCGACGACCGCGAAAACGCAGCGGTGCTGGCAAAATGATTTTGCGACGGGTTGTCGCAGGGGCGACACGCGCCGACAGTCCCGAAATTCCCCTCGAAAAACCCGTTCATCCAGGCTGGAGCCCGCGTAATTGCTGGGATTGTGGCGATTGTCGTGGTGTCGCGCCGATGTGTCGGGAATACGACATTGCCGCTCCATCTCCGGGGCGAAAACGCCTCTTTTGTCACAATCCGCACAGGGGAAATTTGTAAATCGTTCTCGTCACAGGCATATTCGCCGGCCATTGGACCTTTAGATAAGCGTTTGCCCATGCTGAATCGTCTCGCAACCTTCGTGCCCGTGGCGCTCACCGTTCTCCTGACCGGCTGCGCGGGGCAGGCTCCGCAGCAGGATTTCACCGCGCCCAAGCGGGTATCCCTGCTCCAGGAGCCCAGCCAAAAGGATCTGGCCGCGTTGAACGACGGCTACCGTTTCCCGGCGCTGGCCGACAGCATTCTGGTGCGCGGTTTCGGTCTGCTCGGCACGCCCTATCGTTACGGCGGCAGCTCGGAAACCTCCGGCTTCGACTGCAGCGGCTTCATCGGTTACCTGTTCCGCGAAGAGGCGGGCATCAAGCTGCCGCGCTCGACCCGCGAGATGATCTCCCTCGACGCCCCGCGGGTTGCCCGCAACGAACTGGCCCCCGGCGACCTGATCTTCTTCAACAACCGTGGCCGCGGCAATGTCAGCCATGTCGGCGTCTACATCGGCGACGGTCAGTTCCTCCACTCGGCCAGCCGTCGCGGCGGCGGCGTGCGGGTGGACAGCCTGAAGGACGACTACTGGAGCGCCAGCTATCTGCAGGCCAAGCGCGCCCTGGTGCTGGCCTCCCACGACGAGTGAGTTTCCGGCTTCGACCAGGCCCGATCCCGGCAACGTGATCGGGCCTTTTCATATGGGCGCCATTCGGCCGACAGCGCTGGCGGCTTGCACGGGCTGCGCCGGGCCGGCAGAGTAGAGCGATTCGACAATCGGACTGTCGCCCATGCCCCATCAGGCCCGCCTCGCTCTGATGCTTCTCGCCGCACTGCTCGCGGCCTGTTCCGCTCGCTCTCCCTCGCCCCACGGATCGTCCGACCTCGGCCCCCCCTCGCCGGCGGCGGAGGACGTGCTGGTCCGCGCCCTCGGGCTGGTCGGCACGCCCTACCGCTGGGGGGCAATACCCCGGACTCCGGGTTCGACTGCAGCGGGCTGATCGGCTATGTCTACCGCGAGGAGGCGGGCCTGCGCCTGCCGCGCTCGACCCGCGAGATGCTCGCCATGCGCGCGCCCGGCGTGCGGCCCGAGGCCCTGCACAGCGGCGACTTGCTGTTCTTCGCCACCGACGGCAGCGGCCGGGTCAGCCACGCCGGCATCTACGTGGGCGAGGGGCGCTTCGTGCACGCCCCCTCCAGCGGCGGCACGGTGCGCCTGGACCGCCTGGCCGACGGCTACTGGCAGGGCCGCTACCTGGGCGCCCGGCGCGTGCTCCGCGCCATGCCGGTGGCGCGCCAGCCCTGACGGGCGGGCCGTCAGGCCAGTCCGGCGAGCCAGTCGCGCAGCACCTGCTGCCCGCGCCGGCGGAGTTCCTCTCCCACTTCCTTCGCCTGCCGGCGGATCGTCGCCGGATCGATCCCGCTGGCGGACAGTTCCGCCGCATGGCCGATCAGCCACTGCTCGATCCGTGCGGGATCGGCCTCGAGGTGGAACTGCAGGCCCAGCACGGCATTGCCGAGGCTGAACGCCTGGTTCGGGCAGGTCTCGGTGCGGGCGAGGAGGGTGGCGCCCGGCGGCAGCTCGAACATGTCGCCGTGCCAGTGCAGCACGGTGCCGCCATCGCCCAGCGCGCCGAGGCAGCCGGCGGTGCCTTCCGTGGTCAGCTGGAGAGCACCGAAGCCGATTTCCTTGACGCCCATCGGTGCGACCTTCGCCCCCAGGACGCGGGCGATCAGCTGGGCGCCCAGGCAGATGCCGAGCAGCGGCTTGCCGCTGCGCAGGCGCCGGGCGAGCAGTTCCAGCTCCGCCAGCAGGAACGGATAGGTGGCCTCGTCGTAGGCGCCGATGGGCGCGCCGAGGACCACCAGAAGGTCGGCCGCCTCCACGTCCAGCGCGGCCAGCTCGCCGGCATCCAGGATGCCGGGATCGGCATAGCGGATCTGGTAGCCCCGTTCTTCCAGCACGGGCGCGAAGACGCCGAGATCCTCGAAGGCGACGTGGCGAATGGCGATGGCGGTTTTCATGCCTGTACCGGCTCCATGTTGTGGGTGTAAGAAGGCAACCTATGCGAAGGGCTGGCCGGTTGTCGAGAGCGGCGGGCCGCCAACGACCCTTGAGGAGTTCCAGCATGCACGATGCCCTTTCCGATCTCGCCCGCCGCCTGCGCGACGCCCGCCGCGTGGTGTTCTTCACCGGCGCCGGGGTGTCCGCCGAGAGCGGCATTCCGACCTTCCGCGACGCCCAGACCGGGCTCTGGGCGCGCTACAGCCCGGAAGAGCTGGCCAGCCCCGAGGGCTTTCGCGCCGATCCGCGCACCGTCTGGGCGTGGTACGCCTGGCGCCGCGAGAAGTGCCTGGCCGCCGATCCGAACCCGGCGCACCTGGCCATCGCCGCGCTGGAGCGGCGGCTGCCCGGGGTCACGCTGATCACCCAGAACGTCGACGGCCTGCACCAGCGCGCCGGCAGCGCGGCGCCGCTGGAGCTGCACGGCAACCTCCACCGGCTGAAGTGCTTCCGCTGCGAGGCCGACGGCGGCGCCTGGCCGGAAACCCTCGACAGCCTGCCGCACTGCGCCTGCGGCGGGCTGTTGCGTCCGGCGGTGGTCTGGTTCGGCGAGAACCTGCCGGGCGAAGTGCTGGCCCGGGCCAGCGAAGCCGGCCTGCAGGCCGAGCTGTTCTTCAGCGTCGGCACCTCCAGCCTGGTCTATCCGGCCGCCGAACTGCCGTTCTCGGCCAAGCGCCGCGGCGCCTTCGTGGTCGAGATCAACCCGCAGCCGACCCCGCTCAGCCGGCACGCCGACCTCTGCCTGCACGGCCCGGCCGGCAGCGTCCTGCCGCAGTTGCTGGCCGCGCTGGATAACTGAGCGTCGGCCATCGCAACATGAGCGGATCTCATGATGCCGGACGATCCGTCTCATTGTGCCCGGCCGGTGTTTCCACTACCCTGCGCGCCTCGCTTCAGGTGCCCTTCGCACGAAGGGTGAAACAGGGAAGCCGGTGCGTGCCGCGACGATTCGCGGCGCAAGGCCGGCGCTGCCCCCGCAACGGTAGACGAGTCGCGAAACCGCCGTAAGGCCACTGTGTCCAGGAGACACGGGAAGGCGTGGTTTCGGAGGCCGCCGCATGGCGCTTCGCTCGTGAGCCCGGAGACCGGCCTGTGGCGATTTCTGGCGGCGCCGAGGGCGCTGCAGGCCGGTTCGCCGCCTGTTCGCGTCTTCCGCCCGCTTTCGCAGCCTTCAGGCCGTGCGGGTGGCGCGGCGGAGAACCATCTTGATACGCAAGCCCAGTTTCGGGCCGGTGGCGTCCGCGCTGCTGGGCCTCTTTTCCCTTTCCCCGGCCCAGGCGGCCGACGAGCCCCTGACCCTCGACGCCACGGTGGTGACCGCCGCGCGCGGCGCCCAGACCCTGCGCGACAGCCTCGCCGCGGTGAGCCTGATCGAGCGCGACGACATCGAGCGCAGCCAGGCGCAGTCGGTGCCCGAGCTGCTCAGGCAGGTGCCGGGGGTGTCCATCGCCAACAACGGCGGCCACGGCAAGAACACCTCCGTCTACCTGCGCGGCACCGAGTCCGACCACGTGCTGGTGCTGATCGACGGCGTGCGGGTCGGCTCGGTGACCACCGGCACCGCCGCCTGGCAGGATCTGCCGGTGGAGATGATCGAGCGCATCGAGGTGGTCCGCGGGCCGCGCTCCAGCCTGTACGGCTCGGAGGCTATCGGCGGGGTGATCCAGATCTTCACCCGCAAGGGCGGCGACGGCGCGCCCAAGCCGTTCTTCTCCGCCGGCTACGGCACCCACGACGCCTACACCGGCAGCGCCGGGGTTTCCGGCGGCAACGCCCACGGCTGGTACAGCCTGGCCCTGAGCAGCGAGGACACCGACGGCATCAACGTCAAGCGTCCCGGAGCCAGCGGCTACGAGAGCGACGCCGACGGCTACCGCAACCACTCCGCCGCGCTGCGCGCCGGCTGGCGCTTCGACAACGGCCTGGAACTGGAGGGCACCTTCCTGCGCGCCAAGTCGCACAACGACTACGACCAGGTGAACCGCCGCGGCACCGCCGGCTTCTCGGCCAACGCCGACGGCGAGCAGAACGTGGTCAGCGGCCGCGCGCGCTTCAGCCCGCTGGCGTTCTGGCAGGTCACCCTGCAGGCCGGACGCAACGAGGACAAGTCCGATACCTACCAGGACGGCAGCTTCTATTCGCGCTTCGACAGCCGCCGCGACAGTGCCAGCTGGCAGAACGACCTGACCCTGGCCGAGGGCCACATCCTCACCCTGGGCGTCGACTACCAGCGCGAGGAGGTCAACGGCAGCACCGACTACGACGAGGATTCGCGGGAAAACAATGGCGGTTTCATCCAGTACCTCGGCGAATACGGCCGCCACGACTGGCAGGTGTCCCTGCGCCGCGACAACAACGAGCAGTTCGGCCAGCACGAGACCGGCAATGTCGCCTACGGCTACGCCCTGACCGACGCCCTGCGCGCCACCGTCAGCTACGGCAGCGCCTTCAAGGCGCCGACCTTCAACGAGCTGTACTACCCCTTCTACGGCATCGCCGACCTCGACGAGGAGACTTCGCGCAGCCTGGAGGTCGGTCTGGCCGGCACGCACGGCTGGGGGCACTGGTCGCTGAATGCCTACCGCACCAAGGTGAAGGACCTGATCGTCTACGACTCCTCCATCCAGGGTCCGGCGAACCTCGACGAGGCGCGCATCCGCGGTCTCGAGCTGGAGGTCGGCGGCCGCTCGTTTGGCTGGGACTGGGGCGCCAACTACAGTTTGCTGGAGCCGGAGAACAGCGGCTCGGGCGCCAACGACGGCAACGAACTGCCGCGCCGCGCCTCGCAGATGTTCAACCTGGAGCTGGACCGGCGCCTCGGCGATTTCGCCGTTGGCGCCACGCTGCATGCCGAAGGCCGGCGCTACGACGATGTGGCCAACGACAACGAGCTGTCCGGCTATGCCACCGTGGACTTGCGCGGCGAATATCGCATCACCCCCGAATGGCGTCTGCAGGCGCGCGTCGCCAACCTGCTGAACGCCGATTACGAAACCGCCCTGGACTACAACCAGCCGGGGCAGGCGGTGTACCTCACCGTCCGTTACCAGGCGCTGTGACGCGCCGCCGGCCGGCGGGCCGGAACCACCCAGAAGGAGAACGCAGCATGCTCAACCTGTCTCCCCGCAGCCAGCTGATCGTCGGCGTGGCGCTGGCCCTGCTGATGGCCGTGACCCGTGGTCATCACTTCGCCACCCTCAACCTGCCGAGCGCCTCCTGGGCGGTGTTCTTCCTCGCCGGCGCCCTGCTGCGCCCGCGCTGGGCGTTTCCGGCGCTGTTCCTCGAGGCCTCGCTGCTCGATTTCGTCGCCATCGGCTGGATGGGCGCGAGCGACTGGTGTCTGTCGCCGGCCTACTGGCTGCTGGTTCCGGCCTACGGTTCGCTGTGGCTGGGCGGACGGATCTTCGCCGTTCTGCAGCGCGACAGCCTGGACCGGCTCGACAGTCTGGCCGTGCTCGGCCTGGCGGTGATCGTCAGCGCCTTCGTCGCCTACCTGTTCTCCGGCGGCGGCTTCTACTTCTTCTCCGGCCGCTATCCGGAGCCGACGTTCGTCGGGTTCGTGCAGCGCGTGCTGGATTACTACCCGCGCAACCTGGCCAGCCTGGCGCTCTACGTGGGCCTCGCCGCGGCGCTCTACGCCGGCTTTGCCGCCCGCCTGAAGGCCCGGCACGCGCAGGAAGCTCGCAGATGAGCGAATCGCCGGAGCGGGATGCGCGCCACAAGGCGCGCATGCAGCGCAAGAAGGCGCTGGTCGACGGGAAGATCGCCCAGGCCACCGACGAGCACGGCCTGTTGCTGGTGCACACCGGCAACGGCAAGGGCAAGAGCAGCGCCGCCTTCGGCATGGCCGCCCGCGCCCTCGGCCACGGCCTGCGGGTCGGCGTGGTGCAGTTCATCAAGGGCGCTGCCACCACCGGCGAGGAGGCCTTCTTCCGGCGCTTTCCCGAGCAGGTGCGCTACTACGTGATGGGCGAGGGCTTCACCTGGGAGACCCAGGACCGCCAGCGCGACATCGACAAGGCCTGCGAGGCCTGGGTGGTGGCCCGCGAACTGCTCGGCGATCCGTCGATCGACCTGGTGCTGCTCGACGAGCTGAACATCGCCCTGAAGTACGGCTACCTGGAGCTCGAGCCGCTGCTCGCCGACATCCAGGCGCGGCCGCTGCACCAGCATGTGATAGTGACCGGCCGCGGCGCGCCGCCCGGTCTGATCGAGGCGGCCGACACCGTGACCGAGATGAGCCTGGTCAAGCACGCCTTCCAGGCCGGGGTGAAGGCGCAGAAGGGGATCGAGTTCTGATGCGGCGAGTGGATGTGAGCGGCGTCTGTAGGGTGGGTAACGGCGCAGCCTTACCCACCGTAAGGTCAATGGTGGAAAACGCTGCGCGGTTTTCCACGGGGTGGCCATCCACCCTACGGCCGCTCGGCACTGTTGTCGGCGCGAGTGGATTCGCGATGACGGAAGGCGTGGCCGTCTCGTTGGCGTCCTGCCGTGGGCGCGGCGGGGTGCATCGATGAACGAGCGCCGCTGCCCGGCCCTGCTGATCGCCGCCCCGGCCTCCGGCCAGGGCAAGACCACCGTCACCGCTGCTCTGGCCCGCCATCACGCCAACCGCGGCCGGCGCGTGCGGGTGTTCAAGTGCGGCCCGGATTTCCTCGATCCGATGATCCTCGCCCGCGCCTGCGGCGCGCCGGTGCACCAGCTCGACCTGTGGATGGTCGGCGAGGCCGAGTCGCGGCGCCTGCTCTGGGAGGCGGCCGGGGAGGCCGACCTGATCCTGATCGAGGGGGTGATGGGCCTGTTCGACGGCGCGCCGTCCGCCGCCGATCTGGCGCGGCGCTTCGGCGTGCCGGTGCTGGCGGTGATCGACGCCGCGGCCATGGCCCAGACCTTCGCCGCCATCGCCCACGGCCTGGCCACGTTCCAGCCCGACTTGCCGTTCGCCGGGGTGCTGGCCAACCGGGTCGGCAGCGCCCGCCACGGCGAGATCCTCCAGGGCAGCCTGCCGGCGCACCTCCCCTGGTACGGCGCGCTGCCGCGCAGCGCCGGGATCGAGCTGCCGAGCCGCCACCTGGGGCTGGTCCAGGCCGGCGAGCTGGCCGATCTCGACGCCCGCCTGGACGCCGCCGCCGAGGCCCTGGCCGCCAGCGCCGGCACCGACCTGCCGCCGCCGGTGGCTTTCGCCGTGCCCGCGCCGGCGGCGCCCGAGCCGCTGCTCGCCGGGGTACGCATCGGCGTGGCGCGCGACGCCGCCTTCGCCTTCCTCTATCAGGCCAACCTGCAGCTGCTCGAACGGCTCGGCGCCGAGCTGGCGTTCTTCTCGCCGCTGGACGATGCCGCGTTGCCGGCGGTCGACAGCCTGTACCTGCCGGGCGGCTATCCGGAGCTGCATCTGGACCGGCTGGCCGGCAATGCGCCGTTGCGCGCGGCGATCCGCGCCCACCACGAGGCCGGCAAGCCGATCCTCGCCGAATGCGGCGGCATGCTCTACCTGCTCGACGGCCTGACCGATCTGGACGGCCGGCGCGCGCCCATGCTCGGCCTGCTGCCCGGCGAAGCCCGGATGCAGCCGAAGCTGGCTGCCCTGGCGCTGCAGGAGGTCGAGCTGGACGGCGCGTGCCTGCGCGGGCACAGCTACCACCATTCCACCCTGGCCTGCGCGCTGACGCCCGTCGCCCACGGCGAATGCCCCAACTACCGGCGCACCGCCGAGGCGGTCTACCGCCGCGGCCGGCTGACCGCCAGCTACATCCATTTCTACCTGCCCTCGGCACCGCAGGCGGCCGCCGCGCTGCTGCGACCCTGAGGCGCGGGCGAATCCACAGGACTTGCGATGAATCCACACGCCTTCAGCGAAACCGAGCGTGCCGCGGTCTACCGCGCCATCGCCGAACGCCGCGATATGCGCCACTTCAGTACCGGCAGCGTGGCGCCGGAACTCCTGGCGCGGCTGCTCAATGCCGCGCACCAGGCGCCCAGCGTCGGCCTGATGCAGCCCTGGCGCTTCATCCGCATCACCGATCCGCAGCTGCGCCGGCGCATCCAGGCGCTGGTGGAGGCCGAGCGGCTGCGCACCGCCGAAGCCCTCGGCGAGCGTGCCGATGAGTTCATGCGGTTGAAGGTCGAGGGCATCGGCGACTGCGCCGAACTCTTGGTCGGCGCATTGATGGATGGCCGCGAGGCGCACGTCTTCGGCCGCCGCACCCTGCCGCAGATGGACCTCGCCTCGCTGTCCTGCGCCATCCAGAACCTCTGGCTGGCCGCCCGCGCCGAAGGCCTGGGCATGGGCTGGGTGTCGCTGTTCGAGCCGCGGGCGCTCGGCGAACTGCTCGGCCTGCCGCCCGGCGCCGAGCCGGTGGCGCTGCTCTGCCTCGGTCCGGTGGCGGGCTTCTACCCGCGGCCGATGCTGGTCGAGCAGGGCTGGGCCAAGGAGAAGCCTTTGGCCGAACTGGTCTTCGAGAACCGCTGGGGGGCGCGTCCATGAGCCTGGGATTGAGCCTGCTCGCCGGCGTGGCGCTGGATGCGGTCCTCGGCGAGCCGCGGCGTTTCCATCCGCTGGTCGGCTTCGGCCGGCTGGCCGCTACCCTGGAGGCGCGCTTCAATGCGGCGGGGCACGGACGTCGCCTCGACGGTCTGCTCGCCTGGGCCCTGGCAGTGCTGCCGCCGACCCTGCTCGCCGGCCTGCTGACGCAATTGCCGCTGGTCGGCGAGCTGCTGGCGATCCTCGCCCTCTACGCCGCGCTCGGCCTGCGCAGCCTGGGCGAACACGCCCGGCCGGTGCTGGAGGCGCTGCAGCGCAGCGACCTGGCGGCGGCGCGCCGCGGCGTGGGCCGGGTGGTCAGCCGCGACACCTCGGCGCTGGATGCCGGCGGCGTGGCCCGCGCGGCCAGCGAGTCGCTGCTGGAGAACGGCAGCGACGCGGTGTTCGCCACGCTGTTCTGGTTCGTCGTGGCCGGCGCGCCGGGGGTGGTGCTGCACCGCCTGGCCAATACCCTGGACGCCATGTGGGGCTACCGTACGCCGCGCTTCGAGCGCTTCGGCTGGGCCGCGGCGCGGATCGACGATCTCCTCAACTATGTCCCGGCGCGCCTCGCCGCGCTGACCTACGCGCTGCTCGGCAGGACGCGCCTCGCCCTGGCCTGCTGGCGCCGTCAGGCGCCGCTGTGGGACAGCCCCAACGCCGGCCCGGTGATGGCCGCCGGCGCCGGCGCGCTGGGCGTCGAGCTGGGCGGCGCGGCGGTCTACCACGGCGCGCGGCACGAGCGCCCGACCCTCGGTGCCGGCGGCCCGGCTGATGCCGGGACCATCGCCGCGGCCTGGCGCCTGCTCCAGCACGGCGTGCTGCTCTGGCTGGCGCTCGTCCTGCTCGGAGACTGGCTGCATGCTTGAGCACGGCGGCCGTCTGCGCGCCGCGGCGCAGCGCTACGGCATCCCGCCGGGCGACTGGCTCGACCTGTCCACCGGCATCGCCCCCGAGCCCTGGCCCGTGCCGGCCATCCCGCTCGATGCCTGGGCGCGCCTGCCGGAGGAGGACGACGGCCTGGCCGAGGCCGCCGGCGCCTGTTACGGCGCCGCCCATGCCTTGCCGGTGGCCGGCAGCCAGGCGGCGATCCAGGCGCTGCCGGCGCTGTTCGCGCCAGCGCGGGTCGGCGTGCTGGCGCCGAGCTACGCCGAGCATGCCCAGGCCTGGCAACGCGCCGGTCACCGGCTGATCCATCTGGCTGGCGGGGAGATCGAGGCGCGCCTCGACGAACTCGATATGCTGGTGCTGGCCAATCCCAACAACCCCACCGGCGAGCGCTTCGAGCCGTCCCGGCTGCTCGACTGGCAGGCCCGGCTGGCCCGCCGTGGCGGCTGCCTGCTGGTCGACGAGGCGTTCATGGACTGCACGCCCGAAGACAGCCTGGCGGCCTACAGCCGGCGGCCGGGCTGGTCGTGCTGCGCTCGTTCGGCAAGTTCTTTGGCCTGGCCGGCATCCGCCTGGGTTTCGTGCTGGCCGAGGCGACGCTGCTGGCGCGGCTGCACGAGCGCCTCGGCCCCTGGACGGTCGGCGGCCCGGCGCGGGCGCTGGGCCGGCAGGCGCTGGGACCGGCCAGCAGTGCGGCGCGCGCACAGCGTGCCGGCCAGCTGCAGGCGGCAGGGCAGCGGCTGGCCGGGCTGCTGAGCGCGCAGGGGCTGGCGCCGGACGGCGGCACCGCGCTGTTCCAGTGGGTGCGCACGCCCGAAGCCATGCGGCTGCACGACTTTCTCGCCCGCCGCGGCATCCTCGTGCGCCTGTTCGAGACGCCCGCCAGCCTGCGCTTTGGCCTGCCGGCGGACGATGCCGGCTGGCAGCGCCTGACCCGGGCGCTGGCCGACTACCAGAAGGAAACGACATGACCACCCTGATGGTGCAGGGCACCACCTCCGACGCCGGCAAGAGCACCCTGGTGACCGCGCTGTGCCGCTGGCTGGCGCGCCAGGGCGTGGCGGTGGCGCCGTTCAAGCCGCAGAACATGGCGCTGAACAGCGCCGTCACCTTGGACGGCGGCGAGATCGGCCGCGCCCAGGCGGTGCAGGCCCAGGCCTGCGGCCTCGCCCCGCACACCGACATGAACCCGGTGCTGCTCAAGCCCAATACCGACACCGGCGCCCAGGTGATCGTCCATGGCCGCGCCATCACCTGCATGGACGCCGCCGCCTACCACGACTACAAGCGCGTGGCCCGCGAGGCGGTGCTGGTCTCGCATCGGCGCCTCGCCGCGCAGTACGCCGTGGTGATGGTCGAGGGCGCCGGCTCGCCGGCGGAGATCAACCTGCGCGCCAACGACATCGCCAACATGGGCTTCGCCGAAGCGGTCGACTGTCCGGTGATTCTCGTCGCCGACATCGACCGGGGCGGGGTGTTCGCCCATCTGGTCGGCACCCTAGCGCTGCTCTCCGAGACCGAGCAGGCGCGCGTGCAGGGCTTCGTGATCAACCGCTTCCGCGGCGATCTGGCGCTGCTGCAGCCGGGTCTCGATTGGCTGGAGGCGCGCACCGGCAAGCCGGTACTGGGCGTGTTGCCCTACCTGCACGACCTGCACCTGGAGGCCGAGGACGCCATCGACGATCGCCAGGTGGCCAAGGCCGGCGAGCGCCTGAAGGTGGCGGTGCCGGTGCTGCCGCGGATCAGCAACCACACCGACTTCGATCCGCTGCGCCTGCACCCGCAGGTGGAGCTGACTTTCGTCGGCCCCGGCCAGCCGTTGCCGCCTTCAGACCTGATCGTGCTGCCCGGCTCGAAGAGCGTGCGCAGCGACCTGGCCTTCCTGCGCGCGCAGGGCTGGGAAGAGTCGATCCGCCGCCATCTGCGCTACGGCGGCAAGGTCCTCGGCATCTGCGGCGGGATGCAGATGCTCGGTGGCGAGATCGCCGACCCGCTGGGCCTGGAGGGCGCGCCGGGGGAAAGCCGGGGCCTCGGCCTGCTGGCGCTGGACACCGTGCTGGAGGCCGAGAAGCAGCTGCGCAACGTGCGCGGCCATCTGGCCCTGGAGGGCGCAGCGGTCGCGGGCTACGAGATCCACGCCGGGGTCAGCCGCGGCGCCGGCCTCGAACGGCCGGCGGTCGGGCTCGACGACGGACGCAGCGACGGCGCGCTGAGCGCGGACGGCCAGGTGCTCGGCACCTACCTGCACGGCCTGTTCGAGTCGCCCGCGGCGTGCAGCGCGCTGCTGCGCTGGGCCGGCCTGGGCGAGGTGGTCACTCCCGACTACCACGCCCTGCGCGAGCGCGACATCGAGCGCCTGGCCGATCTGGTCGAGGCGCATCTGGATACAGTGCGGCTGCGCGAGCTGTGCGGGCTGCCCGGATGACCACGGGGCCGCACTGCGCCCATGGTGGGAAATGCCTGCGGCAGTTTCCCAGCCTACGCAACACGCAACGAATCGAGAGGCATCACGATGCATGAACTGATCCTCGGCGGCGCCCGCTCCGGCAAGAGCCGCCTGGCCGAGCGCTTGGCTGCGGAGTCCGGATTGGAGGTGACCTATGTCGCCACCGCCCGAGCACTGGACGGCGAGATGGCCGCGCGCATCGCCCATCACCGCCAGCGGCGGCCGGCCGGCTGGGCGCTGGTCGAGGAGCCGCTGGCGCTGGCCCGGGTGCTGCGCGAGCAGGCCGGGGAGGGGCGTTGCCTGCTGGTCGACTGCCTGACCCTCTGGCTGACCAACCTGCTGCTGGCCGACGACCCGGCATGCCTGGCGCGCGAGCGTGATGCGCTGCTCGAGTGCCTGCCGCAACTGCCCGGACGGCTCATCCTGGTCAGCAACGAGACCGGCCTTGGCGTGGTGCCGCTGGGCGAGCTGAGCCGGCGCTACGTGGACGAGGCCGGCTGGCTGCACCAGGCCCTGGCCGAACGCTGCGGGCGGGTGCTGTTCTGCGTCGCCGGCCTGCCCATGACCCTCAAGGGAGATCCTCTATGAATCACGACTGGTGGCAAGCTGCCGCCCGCCCATTGGACGAGACGGCCCGCGCCCTGGCCGGCGTCCGCCAGCAGCAACTGACCAAGCCGCGCGGTTCGCTGGGCCGCCTGGAGCAGCTGGCGATCCACCTGGCTGCCCTGCAGGGCCGCGAGCGGCCGGTCGTCGAGCGCCTGTGGATCGCCATCTTCGCCGGCGACCATGGCGTGGCGGAGGAGGGCGTGTCGCCCTATCCGCAGGCGGTGACCGGGCAGATGCTGCGCAACTTCGCCGCCGGCGGCGCAGCGATCAGCGTGCTGGCCCGCCAGCTCGAGGCCGAGCTGGAGTTGATCGACCTCGGCACCGCCGAGCCCTTGGAGCCACCGCCGGCCGGCGTGTGCCGCCTGCACCTGGGGCGCGGCACGGCGAATTTCCTCCAGGGGCCGGCGATGAGCGCCCAACAGGGCCGCGACGCACTCGCCGCCGGGCGCGACAGCGTGCGGCGCGCGATGGCGGCCGGTGCGCAGCTGTACATCGGCGGCGAGATGGGCATCGGCAACACCAGTTCGGCCAGCGCCCTGGCCTGCGCCCTGCTGGAGCGTCCGGCGACGGCGCTGGTCGGGCCGGGCACCGGGCTGGACGCCGCCGGAGTGGCGCGCAAGATCGCGGTCATCGAGCGCGCCCTGATGCTGCATGGCGCGCAGGCCGGCGAGCCGCTGGAGATCCTCCGACGTCTCGGCGGCTTCGAGATCGCCGCGCTGGCCGGCGCCTACCTGGCCTGCGCCCAGGAGGGCCTGCCGGCGCTGGTGGACGGCTTCATCTGCAGCGTGGCAGCGCTGCTCGCCGTGCGCCTGAATCCAGCCTGCCGCGACTGGCTGCTGTTCGCCCACTGCGGCGCCGAGCCGGGCCACCGCCGGGTGCTCGAGGCGCTGGCTGCCGAACCGCTGCTGGAGCTCGGCCTGCGCCTGGGCGAGGGCAGCGGCGCGGCGCTGGCGGTGCCGCTGCTGCAGCTGGCCTGCCGGCTGCACGGCGAGATGGCCACCTTCGCCGAGGCGGCTGTGGCGGATGCCGGCCGATGACCCTGCATCTCGATCTGCTGCGCCATGGCGAAACCGAATGCGGCGGCGGCTTTCGCGGCAGCCTGGACGATGCGCTGACGGATGCGGGCTGGGCGCAGATGCGCGCGGCGGCTGCCGAAGCCGGTCCCTGGGATCTGCTGGTCAGCTCGCCGCTGCGCCGCTGCGCCGCTTTCGCCAGCGAGCTGGCCGCCGCGCAGAGCCTGCCGCTGCGCCATGAGGCGGACTTGCGCGAGCTGCACTTCGGCGCCTGGGAGGGCCGCAACGCCAGCGAGCTGATGCGTAGCGACGCCGAGGGACTGGGGCGCTTCTGGGACGATCCCTACGCCTTCACCCCGCCGGACGGCGAGCCGCTGGCAGATTTCGAGGCGCGGGTACTGGACGCCGTCGAGCGGCTGCGCCGCGACTGCGCCGGCCGCCGCCTGCTGCTGGTCACCCACGGCGGGGTGATGCGCCTGCTGCTGGCCCGCGCCCGCGGCTTGCCGCGCCGCGCGTTGCTGCAGGTGACGGTGGCCCACGGCGCGCTGCACCGCCTGCGCCTGGACGGGCCGGACTGGCGGGAGCTGTGAGGATGCCGCTGCTGATCGCCCTGCAGTTCCTCACCCGTCTGCCGGCCCATCTGCCCGGCATGCCGGCGCCGCAGCAGCTGGGCCGCTCGCTGCTCTGGTATCCGCCGGTCGGGCTGCTGCTCGGCGCGTTGCTGCTGCTCCTGCACGGGCTGTTGGACGGTGCGCCGGCGCCGCTGCACGCGGCGCTGCTGCTCGCCGCCTGGGTCGGGCTGAGCGGGGCGCTGCACCTGGACGGCCTGGCCGACAGCGCCGACGCCTGGGTCGGCGGCTTCGGCGACCGCGAACGCACCCTGGCGATCATGAAGGACCCGCGCAGCGGGCCGATCGCCGTGGTGGTGCTGCTCGTCGTGCTGCTGCTGAAGTTCGCCGCGCTCTTGGCGCTGCTGGACGAGGGCGCCGGCGCGGCGCTGCTGCTGGCGCCGCTGCTCGGCCGTAGTGCGCTGCTGGCGCTGTTTCTCTCGACGCCCTACGTGCGTCCCGGCGGCCTCGGCCAGGCTCTCGCCGAGCACCTGCCGCGACAGGCGGCCCGTTGGGTGCTGCTGGGCGTGGCGGCGGCCTGCCCGCTGCTGTTCGGCGGCGCCGGGCTGCTCGCGCTGCTGCTGGCCACAGCGCTGTTCCTCTGGCTGCGCCAGTGCCTGCTGGCGCGCCTCGGCGGCACCACCGGCGACACCGCCGGGGCGCTGCTCGAACTGCTGGAGTGCGCGGTGGTGGTCGGGCTGGCGCTGTAGGCCTACGCCGCCTCGCCCAGCGCCTCGCACTCGTCGGCGCAGTGCTGGCAGGTCTGCGCGCACTCCTGGCATTGCGGCAGGCGATGCACGGCGCACTCCTCGGCGCAGGCGAGACAGAGGCGCGCGCAGAGGCCGCACAGGGCGGTAGCCCACTCGCTTTCCCGGGCCATCAGCCGGGCGGTCAGGCGGCAGAGATCGGCGCAGTCGCGGTTGAGTTCGATGCAGCGGTGCAGGTGTGGGTCGGCGGCCTGCCGGCAGGCTTCGGCGCAGGTGTCGCAGGCCACGGCGCAGGCGCTGCAGGCGCGGATGCAGGTCGCATAGTCGACAAAGGCCATGGTGTTTTCCGAAGGGATGAATGCCACCGGTTGACCCAAACGCCTCGGCGAGGTTCGCGGCAAGCGATGGATGGCGAAATACGCCCTGCCAGCCGCTCAAAGTCGGTAATTCAGCTGCGCGCCGAAGATGTTCACGGAGTTTTCGTAAACGGCGTTGTAGCTGCCCTGGGCCGGATGATCGCGAACGCTATGGGTGGCCCTGGCATCCTTTTCATGCACAAACATATAGGCCAGATCCAGGGTCAGGTCGGGATGCGGGGTCCAGGCCAGGCCGAGGCTGAAGAGCTGCCGGTCGTCGTTGGGGATGCGCAGCGAGCGGTTCGCGTTGCGGATCGGTGTCTGGTCGAGGGCGAAGCCGGCGCGAAGCGTCCACTGCGGACTCGACCGGTAGGCGGCGCCAATGGCGTGGAGCCAGGCGTTGTGCCAGTCCTGCTCTTCGGTGACCGTGTCCAGGTTCGAGGCGAGCAGGCCACCTACGCCGCGGTTTTCCACGGTGATGTCGTCCTGCCGGCTCCAGCGGGTCCAGGTGGAGCCGGCATACAGCGTCCAGCGCTCGCCCAGTTGCTGGGTGAGCGACAGTTCGAGCATTTCCGGGGTGGTCAGATCCAGCTTGGCGCGATACTTCCCGGCCGAGGAGCCCAGCACCCGGCCGGGGCCGGAAACCCGGGTATGGCCTTCCAGGTGGTAGACGACTTTGGAGTGATAGGTCAGCCCGACGCGGGTCTGGGGCGTAATCGCGTAGAGCACGCCGAGGTTGTAGCCCAGGGCGACATCGTCGCCTTCGATCCTGATCCGGCCGTCGTTGCGTCCGGGCGAGAGCGGATTGAGCAGCGCGGAGCTCAGCTCGCCGTTGACGTGATTGAAGGTCGGACCAAAGCCGATGGAGAGCTGGTCGTTCAGCCGATAGCTCAGCGTCGGCTGCAGCGTATATACCTTGACCTCGCTGCGATTGGCGTAATAGCGACCCTGGAAGTCGCCCTCGTAATCGGTGATCAGGCCGAAGGGGGCATAGGCACCCACGCCGAAGCTCCAGCGCTCGCCCAGCGGCTTGATGTAGTAGCCCAGCGGCACGACGCTGAACGGAACCATGTCGCCCTCGTTGCTGCCGGGGAAGGAACCGCTGGCATGCTCGATGTCGCTGTGGGCGTCGATCAGGGCGAAGCCGCCGGCGACCTGTTCGCGTTGCAGGTGGGACATGCCTGCCGGGTTGCCGAACAGGATGGTGGCATCCTCGGCCGCCGAGGAACGGCCGGCGAAGGCGGTCCCCATGCCGCTCACGCTCTGTTCGTTGAGGGCGTAGCCGCTGGCCAGGGTGGCGGTGGGGGCTGCGCAGACGGCGACGGCAAGGGCCGTTCCGCACAGGGACTTGACTGGGCGGACTCCCGAGCGATGGCGCCGAGGCAAGGCTCCCCGATGACGAGAAGCGCTTGGCTGGTTGTCCTTGGAGCCGAACGCTTGACGTCGGATCAGCCGGATCAGCCGGATCAGCCGGACGGCCGGTTGGCATGCCGCCCGCCTCAGGCAGGGCCGGAACAGGCCTAGGACAGGTTCGCTGGTTGCAATGCCCATAAGGACCTCGCATGAGGAGGTGACCGGTGAGTCCGGTCATGGGATACCGGTGGCATACCACGCTGGTTCTTCCCAGGCGTTAGAGTCGACTCAAGCACAGCGGCGCGGCCGGCTGCTTTCAGGCCGCCTGGCTGAAGCCGCCGATGCAGCGCTGCCAGGCATTGAGGAATTCCTGGGGCTTGCTGTTCGGCTGGAACACGTCGCACCAGATCCGCGCCAGCCCGGGCAGGTCGTCGGCGTCGGGCAGCGACGGGATCTGCGACTCCACCAGCAGCCAGGCGATGGCGGTGGCATAGCGCAGGTTGACGGTCAGCTCCAGGTGCGGGGCGATCAGGAAGGCGTGCTGGCTGGCCAGCCCGCGGACATGGCTGGCCAGCTCGGGATTCAGCGCCAGGTAACGGTCCCAGAGCCTCAGGTGGCTGACGGCGCGGATGCCGTAGAGACCGTGGCCGTGCGGCTGGTGCAGGGCCGCGCCGAGCGCCGACTCGGTGGCCGCGGTGCCCAGCAGCAGGGCCTCGGCGGCGGCGGAGGGGCGCCCGAGATAGAGCAGGGTCGGGCGGATCACGTGCTGGCTCAGTTCGCTGGCTGCAATGCCCATATGGACCTCGCATGGGAAAAGGCGAACGGCGAGCCTTCGGTGGCCTGTGTGCTCCGGGTGACCGGCCGGTTGCGCTGCCCGAGTCCTTGCCGATGCGTTGCCGCTCCCCTTCAGGGGTTGGAGCCCGCTAGCGCATCGCTTCGGACGTCGCTCGCCCGTCGCCTGGTCAACCGCACAGGACGCCAGCCTCGGCCGCCAGGTCGAGCCGGCTTCGCCGCCGATGGGGGAGGGGCGCCGGCTGGCGCTCCACCGACCGCGGCTGGGCATGGGGCTCGAAGGCGACGTGCAGGCACGGCAGCCCGGATACCGGTCGCATGCGCCATGCCGATCATGGCGCTATTGTTGGATGTAACGGCTACCCTCGGTCGACCCGGGCAGGGGAGTGAGGTTCACTGGCAAGTGACGGATGGCCGAAGGGGCTGTTCGAGGTTGCCGTCCTGACCGGCACCGGACGCCCTGGATGTGCCGCCGATGCAGCGCCGCCAGGCATCGAGGAACTGTTGCGGCTGGCTGTTCGGCTGGAACACGTCGCACCAGATCCGCGCCAGTCCGGGCAGGTCGTCGGCGCCGGGCAGCGGCAACTGCTGCGCCTCCACCAGCAGCCAGGCGATGGCGGTGGCGTAGCGCAGGTTGACGGTCAGCTCCAGGTGCGGGGCGATCAGGAAGGCGTGCTGGCTGGCCAGGCCGCGGACATGGCTGGCCAGATCCGGATTCAGCGCCAGGTAACGGTCCCAGAGCTGCAGGTGGCTGGCCTCGCGGATGCCGTAGAGGCCGTGGCCGGAGTGCTGGTGCAAGGCCGCGCCGAGCGCCGACTGGGTGGCCGCGGTGCCCAGCAGCAGGGCTTCGGCGGCGGCGGAGGAGCGTCCCAGGTAGAGCAGGGTCGGCCGGATCACGTGCTGGCTCAGTTCGCTGGCTGCAATGCCCATGGTGCATCTCGCAAGGAAAGGTGTCCGGCAGGGCGTCATCGGTCCGTAAAGGGCCTCGCCGGGAGCGGGAATGCGGAGTCTTGTGGCGCTCCGCTGACCGCTCGAGTTGAAGTGTAGTGCGACCTTTGGTCTGTAAACTGCTGTTTTTAAATTATTTCCATTGAGGCGCTCGCAGCTATATAGCGACCGGTGCTTAGACCGGCCGCTGAAAGACCCTCGGCGAAGCGGCTCAATCCCCCGTGGCGACCGGCCTGGAGCGATCGGTCAGCCATTCGCTCCAGGAGCCGGCGTAGAGCGGCGCCAGCGGATAGCCGGCGAGGCTCAGGGCGAACAGGTTGTGGCAGGCGGTGACGCCCGAGCCGCAGTAGGCCACCAACTGTTCGACGGGGCGCTCGCCGAGAAAGGCGGCGAAGCGCTCGCGCAGTTGCTCGGCCGGCAGGAAGCGGCCGTCGGCGCCGAGATTCTCGGTGAAGGGCGCGCAGCGGGCGCCGGGATGTGGCCGGCGACCGGGTCGAGGGGCTCCACCTCGCCGCGGAAACGAGGCAGGGCGCGGGCGTCGAGCAGGGTCAGGCGCGCATCGCCGAGGCGCTCCAGCAGGCTCTGCGCATCGACCAGCAGGCCGGCGTCGGGCTGGCCGCGGAAGGTGCCGGCCAGCGGGGCGGGCAGTTCGGCGCTCAGCGGCAGGCCGGCGGCGCGCCAGGCGTTCAGGCCGCCGTCGAGGAGGAACACCCCGTCGCGCTTGCCGAGCCAGGCGAGCAGCCACCAGGCGCGGGCGGCGAAGGCACCGGGACCGTCGTCGTAGAGCACCACCGGGCTGGCGTCGTCGATGCCCCAGGCGCGCAGGCGCTCGACCAGCAGGGCCGGATCGGGCAGCGGATGGCGGCCGGTCACGCCTTTCTGCACCGGGCCGGAGAGGTCGCGTTCGAGGTCGGCGAAGCGGGCGCCGGGGATGTGCGCCTCGGCGTAGCTGCGCGCGCCGTAGGTCGGGTCCTCGAGGGCGAAGCGGCAGTCGAGGATGCGCAGCTCGGGCTGGTCGAGACGCTCCGCCAGCTGGGCGGGACTGAGCAGTTGGGCATGGGACATGGGGGCTCCTTGTCGTTCGGTGAAGGAATTTCCAGAGCTGGCGAGTCTGCGGCCTGCCGCGGCAAACGCCAAGCCGTCCGGCTTGGCGGCCGATGCCGTTTGGCCGGGGCCGGGGGCGCTGGATATACTGCATGCCCTCTAGCGGCCCTGCGCCGCATTTCGCAGGACGGATGCTGCCGTGCCAGCCGTGTCCGGCGTCGGGCCCGCCCCGATGCGGCGCGCTTGCCGCGGCCTCAACAAGGAGCCTTCGTGGCCATCGACATTCACTGGATCCGCGACGACGCCAGCCTCGCCAGCCACTGCGCGCGCTGGCGGCAGTTGCCCTTCGTCGCCCTCGATACCGAATTCGTGCGGGTCGACACCTTCTATCCGCAGACCGGCCTGGTGCAGGTCGGCGACGGTCGCAGCGCCTACCTGATCGACCCGCTGACCATCGGCGACTGGCGGCCGCTGGCCGAGCTGCTGGAGGACCCGGCGGTAGTCAAGGTGCTGCACGCCTGCAGCGAAGATCTGGAGGTGCTGCTGCGCCTGACCGGCAGCCTGCCGCAGCCGCTGTTCGACACCCAGCTGGCCGCCGCCTACCTGAACCTCGGCTTTTCCATGGGCTATTCCCGGCTGGTCCAGGCGGTGCTGGGCATCGAACTGCCCAAGGGCGAGACCCGCTCCGACTGGCTGCAGCGCCCACTGAGCGAGCTGCAGATCCGCTACGCCGCCGAGGACGCCGTGCACTTGGCGGAGCTCTACGTCGCACTTTCCGCGCGGCTGCCCGAGGACAAGCGCGCCTGGACCCTGGAGGACGGCGCCGAACTGGTCGCTGGCCTGCGCCGCGAGGTGGCACCCGAGGAGCTCTACCGCGAGGGGCGCCTGGCCTGGAAGCTGAGCCGCCAGCAGCTCGCCGTGCTGCGCGAGCTGTACGCCTGGCGCGAGCGCGAGGCGCGCCGGCGCGACCAGCCGCGCAACCGCATCCTGCGCGAGCACAGCCTGTGGCCGCTGGCGCGTTTCCAGCCGACCGACCTGGTCGGCCTCGGGCGCATCGAGGACATGCACCCGCGCACGGTGCGCCAGGACGGCGAGTTCCTGCTCCGCTTGATCCGCGAAAGCGGTGCGACGCCGTCGGAGAGCTGGCCCGAGCCGTTGCCCGAGCCGCTGCCGATGGAGGCCGCGGGGCTGCTCAAGAAGCTGCGGGCGGTCGGTCAGGCCGAGGCCGCGCGCCTGCAGATCGCCCCGGAGCTGGCGCTGCGCAAGAAGATTCTCGAAGCCCTGCTGAAAAGCGGCTTCCCCAACGGCCCCTATCGCTTGCCCGACACGCTGCGCGGTTGGCGCCGTGAGCGGATGGGCCAGACCCTGCTCGACTGCCTCGGCGGAGAACGACCATGAAACGCATCTGTTCCATCTACAAGAGCCCGCGGCGCCGGGAGATGTATCTCTACGTGGAGAAGAAGGACGCCCTGGCGCGGGTGCCCGAAGCCCTGCTGGCGGCCTTCGGTACGCCGCAGCACGCCTTCGACCTGGTGCTCTCGCCCGAGCGCACGCTGGCCGCGAGGACATCCACAAGGTGCTGGAGAACCTCGGGAAGCAGGGCTACCACCTGCAGATGCCGCCGCCCGAGGAGGAGTACATCGAGCACCTGCCGGAGGAGCTGCTGCGGATGAACGACCCGGTGTGAGCCGGGTGGCCGCGCTTCGCCGTCACTCGTCCGGCGCGAAGCGCTCGCGGCTGTTGCTCAGGTGGGTCCACATGGCGGCTCTGGCCGCGTCCGGATCCTGCCGGCGGATGGCCAGCAAGATGGCTTCGTGCTCCAGGTTGGCCAGATAGCCGAGACGGGCCAGCTCCTTGCCGCCCTGCGCGCCGGAGTCGATCCGGTTGCGTGGAATCAGGGCCTCGCCCAGGTGGCGCATGATCTCGCCGAAATAGGGATTGCCGGTGGCTTCGGCGATCAGCAGGTGGAAGCGCCGGTCCGCTTCCACACAGCTCCGGGCGCCGGCCAGCGCATCCTGATAGTCGTCCAGCGCCTGGCGCATCGCCGTCAGCTGTTCCTCCGTGCGCCGCCGGGCGGCCAGGGCGACCGCCTGGCTTTCCAGGCCGAGGCGCAGTTCCAGAATGTTATGCATGCCGAGCGCCGTTTCGACGTTCAGGCCCAGTGCCGTCTGCGGCTTGCGCTCCAGCACGAAGGTGCCGATGCCGTGACGGGTCTCGACCAGCCCCGAGGCCTGCAGTTTCGAGAGGGCCTCGCGCACGACCGTGCGGCTGACGCCCTGTTCGCGGACGATCTCGCTTTCCGAGGGCAGCTTGTCGCCCGGGCCGAGTTTGCCCAGCAGGATGCGCTGGGTGAGTTCCGTGACCAGATCGTGGGCGAGGCTGCGCGAGCGCTTGCGCGGCGCGGCGACAGGGGCGGTGTCGGGTGTGTTCGTGCGGTCCAAATGAGTGTTTTCCATCGGCAAAGACCTGACCTTGGCGGCCAACTGCGCCGAGGGTACGCCAGAACGCGTGCCGCTGGCACTCCGAACATGTCATACATGTATGACGACATATAGGTCGCTGCACTGGCCGAGAGCCTTGCTCCGAACGGGCGGCGGCCCGTGGCAAACCCTCTAGCCGGTTCGAGCTAGGCTGCGGTCATCCATGGCTTGCGGCGCATTGTGCGGGCGTTGCGTTCTGCAGGGCTGCGGGTGGGCGGACGAAAAGCTTGTCGGACATCTTGCGGTATTTTGAAGACTGCTTGTATGATGACTGTCAAGCAGCTGCAGCTTGTCGTGCTCATCAACAATAACCCCCAACGCAGGACGATCCGCCATGACTCCCCAGGAACTCAAGTCCATCCTCTCCTCCGGGCTGCTGTCCTTCCCGGTCACCGATTTCGATGCCGCCGGCAACTTCAACGCCGAATCCTACGCCCGCCGCCTGGAGTGGCTGGCGCCCTACGGCGCCAGCGCGCTGTTCGCCGCCGGCGGCACCGGCGAGTTCTTCTCGCTGGACCTCGACGAGTACCCGCAGATCATCAAGACCGCGGTCGACACCTGCGCCGGCAGCGTGCCGATCCTCGCCGGCGTCGGTGGCCCGACCCGCCAGGCCATCCACATGGCCCAGGAGGCCGAGCGCCTGGGCGCCAAGGGCCTGCTGCTGCTGCCGCACTACCTGACCGAAGCCAGCCAGGAAGGCGTCGCCGCCCACGTCGAGGCGGTCTGCAAGGCGGTGAAGATCGGCGTGGTGGTCTACAACCGCAACGTCTGCCGGCTGACCCCGACGCTGCTCGAGCAGCTGGCCGAGCGCTGCCCGAACCTGATCGGCTACAAGGACGGTCTGGGCGACATCGAGCTGATGGTGTCGATCCGCCGCCGCCTGGGCGAGCGCTTCACCTACCTGGGCGGCCTGCCGACCGCCGAGGTCTTCGCCGCGGCCTACAAGGCGCTGGGCGTGCCGGTGTATTCCTCGGCGGTGTTCAACTTCATTCCGCGTACCGCGATGGAGTTCTACAAGGCCGTCGCCGCCGACGACCACGTCACCGTGGGCAAGATCATCGACGACTTCTTCCTGCCGCTGCTGGAGATCCGCAACCGCCGCGCCGGTTACGCGGTGAGCATGGTCAAGGCCGGGGTGAAGATCGTCGGCCACGATGCAGGTCCCGTGCGCGCGCCGCTGACCGACCTGCTGCCCGACGAGTACGAGCGCCTCGCCGCGCTGATCAGGAAGCTCGGCCCGCAGTGATGCGACAGCCCGGCCGCCTCCGGCAGGCCGGGCTGTCGTCTGCACCCCCGCATAAAAACAATCAGTGGGAGACTCACTCGTGAACCACGCCTCCAATGCCGGCGCCGGCCCCGTCGCCGATCCGACGCTGCAATCGGCCGTCGCCAAGGTCAAGCGCCATATCCTGCCGCTGTTCGTCGTCATGTTCATCGTCAACTACATCGATCGGGTGAACATCGGCTTCGTCCGTACCCAGATGGAGACCGACCTGGGCATCGGCGCCGCGGCCTTCGGCTTCGGCGCCGGCCTGTTCTTCATCGCCTACGCCCTTTTCGAAGTGCCTTCCAACCTGTTGCTGCAAAGGATCGGCGCGCGTGCCTGCCTGACCCGCATCATGATCAGCTGGGGCCTGGTCGCCACGGCGATGGCCTTCATCCAGAACGAAACCCACTTCTACATCCTGCGCTTCTTGCTGGGCATCGCCGAAGCGGGCTTCTTCCCCGGGGTGATCTACTACTTCACCCTCTGGCTGCCGGGCGCCGAGCGCGGCAAGGCCATCGCCATCTTCCTCAGCGGTTCGGCGCTGGCTTCCGTGATCTCCGGCCCGCTGGCCGGCCTGCTGCTGCAGATCGACGCGTTCGGTTGGCAGAGCTGGCGGTGGATGTTCTTCATCGAAGGCATGGCCTCGGTGCTGCTCTGCGGTTTCGTCTGGTTCTGGCTGGACTCCAGGCCGCACGACGCCAAGTGGCTGGAGCGTGCCGAGCAGGATGCCCTGGTCGCGGCCATCGACGAGGAACAGCGCGCCCGCGAGGCGGCGACCGGCGCCGCGACCGGCAGCAAGCCGTCGATCTGGACGCTGCTCAAGGATGTCCAGATCTTCCTGTTCTGCCTGATCTTCTTCTGCGTCCAGCTGACCATTTACGCCGCCACCTTCTGGCTGCCCACGATCATCAAGCGGATGGGCGACCTGAACAGCGTCGAGGTCGGCTTCTTCAACTCGATTCCCTGGCTGATCTCGATCGTCGCCATGTACGCCTTCGCCCGGCTGGCCGCCCGCTGGCGGTTCCAGCAGGCCTGGGTCGCCACGGCGCTGCTGATCGCCGCCCTGGGAATGTTCGCCTCCACCACCGGCGGGCCGGTCTTCGCCTTCGTCTCCGTGTGCTTCGCGGCCATCGGCTTCAAGGCGGCCTCCTCGCTGTTCTGGCCGATTCCCCAGGGCTATCTGGACGCGCGCATCGCCGCCGGCGTGATCGCCCTGATCAACTCGGTGGGCAACCTCGGCGGCTTCGTCGCGCCGACCACCTTCGGCCTGCTCGAACACTACACCGGCTCCATCCAGGGCGGCCTCTACGGACTGGCCGCGACCTCGGTGCTGGCGGCCATCGTGGTGTTTTTCGCGCGCACCCAGCCCGGCCCCCGCGACGACTCCGGGCTGCCCGGGATGCGGCTGAGCCGGTCCCACGCCTGAGACCAGACCCCGCCCGTGCCCGCCGTCTCCGGCGCGGCACGGGACGGAATCCAGACCCCACAGCCTTTACAGGAATCCAACATGACCGTTTCGACTTCCCACGTAGCCGGCAAGGCCCCCGTCATCACCGGCATGCAGGTCATCCCGGTGGCCGGCCACGATTCCATGCTGTTCAACCTGAGCGGCGCCCACGGCCCGTACTTCACCCGCAACATCGTCATCCTCCAGGACAACGCCGGCCACACCGGGGTCGGCGAGGTCCCCGGCGGCGAAGGCATCCGCCAGACCCTGGAGGACGCCCGCAGCCTGCTGATCGGCCAGCCGATCGGCCAGTACCAGAAGATCCTCAACCAGGTGCGCCAGGCCTTCGCCTCGCGCGATGCCGGCGGCCGCGGCCTGCAGACCTTCGACCTGCGCATCACCATCCACGCGGTGACCGCCCTGGAAGCGGCGCTGCTCGATCTGCTCGGCCAGTTCCTCGAGGTGCCGGTGGCGGCCCTGCTCGGCGAAGGTCAGCAGCGCGACGAGGTGGAGATGCTCGGCTACCTGTTCTACGTCGGTGACCGCCGGAAGACCGATCTGCCTTACCGCGGCGAGCCCGAGGCCGACAACGACTGGTTCCGGGTGCGCAACGAGGAAGCCCTGACCCCGGAGGCGGTGGTCCGCCTGGCCGAGGCGGCGCATGCGCGCTACGGCTTCCAGGACTTCAAGCTCAAGGGCGGCGTGCTGCGCGGCGAGGAGGAGATCGAGGCGGTCACCGCGCTGGCCGAGCGCTTCCCCGAGGCGCGCGTCACTCTCGACCCCAACGGCGGCTGGCTGCTCAAGGACGCCATCCGCCTGTGCCGCGACATGCACGGCGTGCTGGCCTACGCCGAGGATCCCTGCGGCGCCGAGGACGGCTACTCCGGCCGCGAGGTGATGGCCGAGTTCCGCCGCGCCACCGGCCTGCCCACCGCGACCAACATGATCGCCACCGACTGGCGGCAGATGGGTCATGCCATCCAGCTGCAGTCGGTGGACATCCCGCTGGCCGACCCGCACTTCTGGACCATGCAGGGCTCGGTGCGGGTGGCGCAGCTGTGCCACGAGTGGGGCCTGACCTGGGGTTCGCATTCGAACAACCACTTCGACATCTCGCTGGCCATGTTCACCCACGTCGCCGCCGCGGCGCCGGGCAAGATCACCGCCATCGACACCCATTGGATCTGGCAGGACGGCCAGTGCCTGACCAGGGAGCCGCTGCAGATCGTCGGCGGCAAGGTCAAGGTGCCGCAGAAGCCGGGCCTGGGCCTGGAAATCGACATGGACCAGCTGAACAAGGCCCACGAGCTGTACAAGGGCATGGGCCTCGGCGCGCGCGACGACTCCGTCGCCATGCAGTACCTGATCCCCGGCTGGCGCTTCGATAACAAGAAGCCCTGTCTGGTCCGCTGACCGATCGGGACCGGCATCCGCCGATGCCGGAGCGGGCGGCCGCCGCATGCGCGGCGACCGCCCGCCGCGCCGCTCTTGGCCGGAAGCCCGCCAGTGGCTAGACTGCCGGCCTTTTCGGCACAGGTGGCGGTAGTTCCCATGGCGGCGAAAGTCGAACCCTTCTGGAAGCGCAAGACCCTCGACCGGCTCGACGCCGGGGAGTGGGAGTCTTTGTGCGACGGCTGCGGCCTATGCTGCCTGCAAAAGCTCGAGGACGAGGAAGACGGCGGCGTCTACTACACGCGCATCGCCTGCCGCCTGCTCGATCTGGAGACCTGTCGCTGCCGCGACTACGCCAACCGTCGCCAGTCGGTTCCCGACTGCATCCAGCTCACCGCGGCCCAAGCGGGCGAATTCCAGTGGCTGCCGCCGACCTGCGCCTATCGCCTGCTCGCCGAAGGCAAGGACCTGCCGCTTTGGCACCCGCTGGTCTGCGGCGATCCCCAGGCGGTGCACCGCGAGCGGATTTCCCAGGCCGGACGCATGCTCAGCGAAACCTCGGTGGCCGAGGACGACTGGGAGGACTACCTGATCTTCCGCGCCGGCTGATACCTGCCGGCGGCTCCAGGCCGAGCCTGGCAGGATGTTCAGCAGCTTTCTTCGCACCCGGCTTGCCGGCACACTGGTGCTGTCCGTTCCGCCAAGGAGTCCGCCCATGCCTGCCTGCCCGAAGCTGCCGTTCTGCGCTGTCCTGCTGGTCACGACCGTCCCGTCCTGGGCGGCCGACAAGGTCGCTCTGGATTACCACGTGCGCTTTGTGCCGGAGCGCGACCAGGCCGAGGTACGCCTGACCCTGGAGCAGGGCAGTGCGGTCCGCAGCCTGCGCTTCGATCTGGGCGAGCAGGGCCGCTACAGCGATTTCCAGACCGACGGGCAATGGCAGCAGCAGGAGCCCGGCAGCGGCACCTGGCTACCCGCGGAAGGCAGGAGCAGCCTGAGCTACCGGATGCGGGTCAGCCATGCGCGCGCCTCCGGGCGCTTCGATGCGCGGATGACCGACGACTGGGCCTTGCTGCGCGGCGATGACCTGGTGCCCAGCGCCCATCTGGTCCAGCAGGACGGCGTGCAGTTGGTCGCGCGCCTGGAGTTCGAGCTGCCCGAAGGCTGGCAGAGCGTCGAGAGCGGCTGGCCGCGGATCGGCAAGAACCGTTTCCGCATCGACAACCCGGCGCGCCGCTTCGATCGGCCGACCGGCTGGCTGCTCGCCGGCAAGCTCGGGACCCGGCGGGCGACCCTGGGCGACAGCGAGGTCAGCGTGGCGGCGCCGCTCGGCGAGAGGATGCGGCGGATGGACATCCTGACCCTGTTGACCTTCGTCTGGGACGAATACCAGGCCGTGTTCCTCCGCGAGCCGGACAAGCTGCTGGTGGTCGGCGCCGGCAACCCGATGTGGCGCGGCGGCCTGTCGGCGCCCAACTCCCTGTACCTGCACGCCGACCGTCCCTTGGTCAGCGAGAACGGCACCAGCTCCCTGCTGCACGAACTGGTGCACGTGTTCGCCCGGATTCGCGATACCGACGAAAGCGACTGGATCAGCGAGGGACTGGCCGAGTACTACGCCATCGAGCTGCTGCGGCGTGCCGGCGGCCTCAGCGAGGATCGCTACGAGCGCATTCGCCAGCAGCTGACCCGCTGGAGCCGCCAGGTCGAGACCTTGCGCGGCGAGCGGGTCAGCGGGGCGGCGACCGCCCGTGCCGTGCTCCTGCTGCAGGCGCTCGACGCCGAGATCCGCGCGCGCAGCGAGAATCGCCATTCGCTGGACGATGTGGTGCGGGGGGTGGTCCGCATGGAACGGGTCAATACCGGCGACTTCGTCGCCATCACCGAAAACCTCATGGGCGGCAAGTCGCAGGTGCTGGATACGCCCTTGCTGGCAGCCCGGGCCGAACGCTGAAAACCGCCTGTTCATGCTCCGCCGCGCGCCGCTCATGCGGCGTCGCAAGCCGCTGGCGCTTGATGCGCCCGGCACGGTGCCGAAGGGGCGGGCGAGGCGCCTCATGCGCCTTTGACGCTCGTGAATGCCGCTTCCTGCAGCCGATTTCGCTTGGCTCGAGTCTGGTTTCCCGGAGCGTAAACGGGATACCGAGAAAAAGTTCGATTTTGTGCGGTTCGTTACAAAAGTGAACGCTTTTGTGATCTTTGCATCAGTCGTGGGCGCGGAATGATCGCTTGGTCGTCAAGAAATCTTTCCAGACCTGCCATTATTCGCGTGACATTAAAATGACATCATTCGGCATGTGAATTGCAGGACTCCGGGAGGCGTTACTGACTGCTTTTCTGTCTTGCCGAGGTGCGTGCAAAAATGGCTTACAACATCAACTGGTCAGCCGAGTTCGAAACCGGGATCGACATCATCGACGATCAGCACAAGCGTATCTTCGACTACCTGCAAGAGATCGATCAGGCGATTGCCCAACGGTCGGTCCCGGAGATCGAGCGGGTCATCAAGGCGATCATCGACTACTCCATTTCCCACAACACCTTCGAGGAAAGCCTGATGGAAAAGGCCGGCTATCCGCTGCTCGAGGCCCATCACCAGGTGCACGAGCGCTTCAAGGAACGCGCCTATGCCTACGGTGCGCGTTTCGAGAAGGGCGAGGACCCGATCCGCCTGGCGCGGGAGGTGCGCAGCGACATCGGGCTGTGGCTGACCAACCACATCAAGCGCGACGACAAGCACTACGTGAGCGACGTGAAGAAAAGCCTCGAAGGCGGCTTCGTCTCGCGCATGCTGGCCAAGTTCTTCAACTGACCGCGCATCCGCGCATGCCGCTCTCCTGCGGTGCCGCCGGTCGGCCGGCCGGCACCGATACCGATCCGGCACGTCTATCCCCTAGAGGCGCGAAGCAGGAGGGAGCGGCATGCATTTGCTGGATCTGCGGGGGATGGGGCTGGTCGAGGTCCTCAAGTGCACGGTGAAGGACTTCATGGCCGACGAGATGCCGACCTATGCTTCGGCGCTGGCCTTCCAGATGCTCTTTTCCCTGTTTCCCTTCCTGCTGTTCCTGATCGCCCTGATCGGCTTTCTCGACCTGCAGCGCTTCTTCGACTGGCTGCAGCAGCAGGCGGCCCTGCTGCTGCCGGCGCAGGCCATGGACACGGTCAACACCGTCATTGTCCAGTTCCAGACCGAGCGGGCCGGGCTGTTCTCGGTGGGGATAATCGTCGCCCTGTGGACGGCGTCGGCCGGGGTGCGCTCGACCATGCAGGCCATGAACAAGGCCTACGATGTCGAAGAGGGCCGCCCGGCCTGGAAGCGCATTCCCCTGTCGGTGCTCTACACCGTCGGCATCGCCCTGATGCTGCTGAGCGCGGCCGCCCTGATGCTCGTCGGCCCGGAGGTGATGAGCTGGCTGGCCGGCTGGGTGGGCCTGGAGCAACTGATCGTCACCCTCTGGACCTGGCTGCGCTGGCCGGTGGCGGTCCTGCTGCTGATCCTGGCGGTGGCCTTGATCTATTACGTGGCGCCGGACGTCGAGCAGCGCTTCCGCTTCATCACCCCCGGCTCGGTGCTGGCGGTGCTGGTGTGGATCGCGGCCTCGCTCGGCTTCGGTTTCTACGTGCGCAACTTCGGCCATTACGACGCCACCTATGGCAGCGTCGGGGCAATCATCGTCATGCTGCTGTATTTCTTCATCTCTTCGGCGGTGCTGCTGTTCGGCGCGGAGATGAACGCGGTGATCGAGCATCACCACCCCGAAGGCAAGGCTCCCGGCGAGAAGCAATTGTGATCAGCTGCGGCCGAGCACCTTGAGCAGGAAGGCATATTCCAGGGCCACGTCCTTGAGTGCCTGGTAGCGCCCGCTCATGCCGCCGTGGCCGGCGCCGAACTCGGTCTTCAGCAGCAGCAGGCGGTCGTCGGTCTTGCTGGCGCGCAGCCTGGCCACCCATTTCGCCGCCTCCCAGTACTGCACCCGGCTGTCGTGGTAGCCGGCCACCGCGAGGATCGCCGGGTAGGCCTGGGCGCGCACGTTCTCGTAGGGCGCGTAGGCCTTGATCTGCGCATGGACTTCGGGATCGTTCGGGTCGCCCCACTCGTCGTATTCGGTGACGGTCAGTGGCAGCTCGGGGTTGTGCATGGTGTTCAGCACGTCGACGAAGGGCACCTCGGCGATCGCCGCGGCGAACAGCTCCGGACGCCGGTTGAGCACGGCGCCGATCAGCAGGCCGCCGGCGCTGCCGCCGCTGATCGCCAGGCGGTCGGCGGCGGTGAAGCCCTGGGCGATCAGGTGCTCGGCCACGGCGATGAAGTCGCCGAAGGAGTTTTCCTTGCGGGTCAGCTTGCCGGCGCGATACCAGGCCTCGCCCAGCTCGCCACCGCCGCGCACGTGGGCGATGGCGAACACGAAGCCACGCTCCAGGAGGCTCAGCCGGGCATGCGAGAACCAGGGATCGAGACTTTCGCCGTAGGCACCGTAGCCATAGAGATAGAGCGGGGCGGGAGCGCCCAGGCTGTCGCGGCGGGCGACCAGGCTGACCGGGATGCGCGCCCCGTCCGCGGCCACGGCCCAGAGCCGCAGGCTGAGGTAGTCGTCGGCATCGAACGGGCCTTCCACCGGGGTTTCCTTGAGTACCCGCTGGGCGCCGCCGGCGAGATCCAGCTGGCGGATCTGCGCCGGCCGGTTGAGCGCCTCGTAGCGCAGGCGGATCACCGGGCTATCGAATTCCAGGATGTCCTGCACGTCCAGGCTGTAGGCGGCGTCCGGCAGCTCGACGCGGTAGGGCGTGGTCCCGGCCGGGTGCACCTCGACGATCGGCAGGCCCTGTTCGCGCAGGCTGAGGGCGAAGCCGCCGGCATTCAGGCTGAGGTCCTCGATCATCCGCGCGTCGTCGTGGCCGATCCGCGGGCGCCAGTGTTCGCGGCTCGGCGCGCCCTCGGTCGCCTGATAGATGGCGAAGTTGATGCCGTCCTGGTTGGTGCGGATCAGCCAGGCCCAGTCGCCGTCGAGGCGCCCGTGATCGGGGTAGTACTCGTGGCCCTCCTGGCGCGGCGCCATGCAGACGAAAGCCTCCTGCGGATGCTCGGCATCCAGTACCCAGGCCTCGCAGGTGGTCTTGCTGCTGCTGAGAAGGATCAACTGGCGCTCGGAGCTGGCGCGGTAGCAGTGGATGAAGAAGCGTCCGTCCGGCTCGTTGAACACCAGCTCGGCCTCGTCGGCGCCGAGCCGGTAGCGGTACAGCTTGTGCGGGCGCTGGGTATCGTCGAGTTCGGCGAAGAACAGCGTCCGGCTGTCGTTGGCCCAGGTCATGCTGCCGTCGCAGTCCTCGAAGGGCAGTTCGTGCAACGCGCCGCTGTCCAGCTCCCTGACGAACAAGCGGTAGATCTCGTCGCCGCTGGTATCCAGGCTGTAGGCCAGGCGCCGGTGGTCGGGGCTGATCTCGAAGGCGCCGAGCGACAGGTAGCCGCCGTCGGCCAGGGCGTTGGGGTCGAGCAGCAACTCCTCGCGGCGCTCGTCGGTCTGCAGCGAGCCGTCCGCCGGGCGCGGGCAGCGGTAGTGGCGCGGGTATTCGTCGCCGGCCGTGGTGCGCTGGTAGTAGAGCCAGGGTCCCCAGGGCACCGGCAGGGACAGGTCGGTTTCGCGGATGCGGCCCTTGACCTCCTGGAACAGGCTCTCGCGCAGCGCGCCGACATCCGCGAGTTCGGCCTCCAGATAGGCGTTCTCCGCCTCCAGATAGGCGAGTACCTGCGGGTCGTCGCGCTGCTCCAGCCAGCGGTAGGGATCGGCACAACGGCTTTCGACACGGGCGATGGGGGCTTGCAGCATGGGGGCTCCTGGCGGCGGCTGGCGTCCGACGGCGCGACTTCCGGCAGTGGCGCCGCGGTGGGGAAATGTCGTTATCATAAGCACCCTTCCGCCAGTCTCACACCGCCATGATCGATAACGACTATCTGCTTGCCTGGGTCGCCTACGGCGTCGCCGTGCTGGGTTGCCTGCTGGTCTGGTTCCGGCTGACCCGCTGGATGTGGCGCTGGTTGCGCGAGCCGCTGCGGCTGATCGTGGCGGTGCTGCTGCTGACCCCGACCATCGTCGACCCGGGCAAGGAGCTGTTCGCGCCGGCCATCGCCATCACCGTCCTCGACTTGCTGTTCGGTGTCGGCAACAACGCCTGGCGTGCGGTGGCCGACCTGGCGCTCTACGGGATGATCGCCATGGTCGTGTACCTGCTGGCGGCCGGAGTGCGCTGGCTGCTCTGGCGCCGTCGCGCCGGCGTGCTCGACACGGCGCCGGCGAGCGACGGGGACGAGCCGACCCTGCGCGAGCTGATGGCCCGCGGCGAGGTCGGCAAGCCGCAGGGCCTGCGTAGCGGCCCGCGTTTCTGACTGGCCGTCTGCGAGGGGCCCGCAATGTGCGAACTGCTCGGCATGAGCGCCAATGTCCCGACCGACATCGTCTTCAGCTTCACCGGCCTGATGCAGCGCGGCGGACGCACCGGGCCGCACCGTGACGGCTGGGGCATCGCCTTCTACGAGGGCCGCGGCCTGCGGCTGTTCCAGGACCCGGCGGCGAGCGCCGACTCCGAAGTGGCCCGGCTGGTGCAACGCTATCCGATCAAGAGCGAGCTGGTCATCGGCCACATCCGCCAGGCCAACGTCGGGCGGATTTGCCTAGCCAATACCCATCCCTTCGTGCGCGAACTCTGGGGTCACAACTGGTGCTTCGCCCACAACGGCCAACTGGCGGATTTCCAGCCGGCGGCGGGGTTCTACCGGCCGGTGGGCGACACCGACAGCGAGCGGGCCTTCTGCGACCTGCTCAACCGGGTGCGCCGGGCCTTCCCCGAGCCGGTGGCCGCGCAGGAGCTGTTGCCGATCCTGGTGGCGGCCTGCAACGAATACCGCGCCAGGGGCGTGTTCAACTGCCTGCTGGGCAACGGCGACTGGCTGTTCAGCTTCTGCAGTACCAAGCTGGCGGAGATCACCCGCCGCTCGCCCTTCGGCCCGGCGCGGCTGAAGGATGCCGATCTGACGGTGGACTTCCAGGCCGAGACCACGCCGAACGACGTGGTGACGGTACTGGCCACCGAGCCGTTGACCGCCAACGAGACCTGGATCGCCCACCAGCCGGGCGAGTGGACCCTCTGGCGGCTGGGCGAATGCGTTGCCCGCGGCGAGGTCGCGCCGGCCTGAGCCACCGGTGTTTTCCCCACCCAGGCCGGCTTCACTTGGCCAGATAGCGCATGCCTTCCTCGAGGCCGCTCAGGGTCAGCGGGTACATGTGCTGTCCGACCAGTTCGCGGACGATCTGGATCGAGCTGCCGTAGTTCCAGACGCGCTCGGGGGACGGATTGATCCAGATGAGCTTGCGGTAGGTTTCCGTGAAACGCTGCATCCACGCCAGACCGGGCTCCTCGTTCCAGTGCTCGACGCTGCCGCCGGGCTGGAGGATCTCGTAGGGCGACATGGAGGCGTCGCCGACGAACACCACCTTGTAGTCCGGCCCGTACTTGTGCAGCAGGTCGTGGGTCGCGATACGTTCGGAGTGGCGCCGGCGGTTGTCCGTCCACAGGGTCTCGTAGACGAAGTTGTGGAAATAGTAGTGCTCCAGGTGCTTGAACTCGCTGCGGCAGGCGGAGAACAGCTCCTCGCAGACCTTCACGTGGGCGTCCATCGAGCCGCCGATGTCCAGCAGCAGGAGCAGCTTCACCTTGTTGTGCCGCTCCGGGCGCAGCTGGATGTTGAGCAGACCGGCGTCGCGCGCGGTGTGGGCGATGGTGGCGTCGAGATCGAGTTCTTCGGCCGCGCCTTCGCGCGCAAAGCTGCGCAGGCGGCGCAGCGCGATCTTCAGATTGCGCGTGCCCAGCTCGACCTGGTCGTCGAGGTTGCGGTACTCGCGCTGTTCCCAGACCTTGACCGCCTTGCCCTGGCGCTCGCCGGCCTCGCCGACGCGGATGCCCTCGGGATGGTAGCCGCCCGAGCCGAAGGGACTGGTGCCGCCGGTGCCGATCCACTTGCTGCCGCCGGCGTGCCGCTCCTTCTGCTCCTCGAGACGCTTTTTGAAGGTTTCGAGCAGCTGCTCGAGGCCGCCCAGGGACTGGATCTGCGCCTTCTCCTCGTCGCTCAGCAGGCGCTCGAATTCCTTGCGCAGCCATTCCTCGGGGATCAGCGCCTCGAGTAGGACGTCGAGGTTCTCCAGGCCCTGGAAGTAGGCGGTGAAGGCCCGGTCGAACTTGTCGAAGTGCCGCTCGTCCTTGACCAGGACGGTGCGGGCGAGGAAGTAGAAGGCGTCCATGTCGGCGAATACCAGCCGCTGTTCGAGCGCCTCGATCAGGTCGAGCAGCTCGCGCAGCGTGACCGGCACCTTGGCCGCGCGCATTTCGTTGAACAGGTTGAGCAGCATGGGGATGCTCCGGTCAGACATTGCGTGGGGCGGGTAACCGCGAAGCGTTACCCGCCTGTGCTGGAAAGTCGCACGGCGGGTTTTCCCCTAGCGCCCGGTGCGGCGGGTCATGAAGGCCAGGCGCTCGAGCAGCTGCGTGTCCTGCTCGTTCTTCACCAGGGCGCCGGCCAGCGGCGGGATGGCCTTGGTCGGATCGCGCTCGCGCAGCGCCGCGAGGTCGATGTCGTCGGCCAGCAGCAGCTTCAGCCAGTCGACCAGCTCGGAAGTGGAGGGCTTCTTCTTCAGTCCGGGGATCTCCCGCACCTCGAAGAACACATCCAGCGCCTCGGCCACCAGTTCGCCCTTGATGCCGGGAAAGTGCACGTCGACGATTCTCTGCAGCGTCTCGCGGTCGGGGAAGGCGATGTAGTGGAAGAAGCAGCGGCGCAGGAAGGCGTCGGGCAGCTCCTTCTCGTTGTTCGAGGTGATGACCACGATCGGCCGCTGACGGGCCTTGACGGTTTCGCCGGTCTCGTAGACGAAGAACTCCATGCGGTCGAGCTCCTGCAACAGGTCGTTGGGGAACTCGATGTCGGCCTTGTCGATCTCGTCGATCAAGAGGACCACCCGCTCCTCGGCCTCGAAGGCCTCCCACAGCTTGCCCTTGCGGAGGTAGTTGCGCACGTCGTGGACCTTGTCCACGCCCAGCTGCGAGTCGCGCAGGCGGCTCACCGCATCGTATTCGTAGAGGCCCTGCTGGGCCTTGGTGGTGGACTTGATGTGCCAGGCGATCAGCCGGGTGCCGAGAGACTCCGCCAGTTGCTCGGCGAGCAGGGTCTTGCCGGTGCCCGGCTCGCCCTTGACCAGCAGCGGGCGCTGCAGGGTGATGGCGGCGTTGACGGCAAGCTTGAGGCTGTCGCTGGCCACGTAGGTGGAGGTGCCCTGGAACTTCATCGTGAATCCTCGCATGGGGTGGTGCCGGGTGCGTCGGCCTTTCGTGGTTGGACCGGGGCCCGACTATAACGTGCAGGCGGCGGGGCAGGAACGCCGGGATCTGGACGGCGTTTGCGCGGCGACTTAGGCTTGCCCATCTTTCGCGCATACACCAACAAGGAGCGCGCCATGAGCCGCATCTATGCCGACAATGCACAATCCATCGGCAACACGCCGTTGGTCAAGATCAACCGCCTGGCTCCCCAGGGGGTGACCATCCTGGCCAAGATCGAAGGACGTAACCCCTCCTATTCGGTCAAGTGCCGGATCGGCGCCAATCTGGTCTGGGACGCCGAGGCCAGTGGGCGCCTGAAGCCCGGCATGACCCTGGTCGAGCCGACCTCGGGCAATACCGGCATCGGCCTGGCCTTCGTCGCTGCGGCACGCGGCTACAAGCTGATCCTCACCATGCCGGCGTCGATGAGCCTGGAGCGGCGCAAGGTGCTCAAGGCCCTGGGCGCCGAGCTGGTGCTCACCGAGGCGGCCAAGGGTATGAAGGGCGCCATCGAGAAGGCCACCGAGATCGCCGCCTCGAATCCCGAGCTGTACTTCATGCCGCAGCAGTTCGACAATCCGGCCAACCCGGAGATCCATGAGAAGACCACCGGCCCGGAGATCTGGAACGACACCGACGGTGCTGTGGATGTGCTGGTCGCCGGGGTCGGCACCGGCGGCACCATCACCGGCGTGTCCCGTTACATCAAGCAGACCTGCGGCAAGCCGTTGCTCTCGGTGGCCGTCGAGCCGGCCGGCTCGCCGGTGATCAGCCAGACCCTGGCCGGCGAGGAGGTCAAGCCGTCGCCGCACAAGATCCAGGGCATCGGCGCCGGCTTCGTGCCGAAGAACCTGGACCTGACGCTGGTCGACCGGGTCGAGCGGATCACCGACGACGAGGCCAAGAGCATGGCCCTGCGCCTGATGCGCGAGGAGGGCATTCTCTGCGGGATTTCCAGCGGCGCGGCCATGGCCGCCGCGGTGCGTCTGGCCGAGCACGAGCCCTCGCTGCAGGGCAAGACCCTTGTGGTGATCCTGCCGGACTCCGGCGAGCGCTACCTGTCGAGCATGCTG
Organism: Azotobacter tropicalis; assembly: GCF_059739045.1. Taxonomy (NCBI): domain Bacteria; kingdom Pseudomonadati; phylum Pseudomonadota; class Gammaproteobacteria; order Pseudomonadales; family Pseudomonadaceae; genus Azotobacter; species Azotobacter tropicalis. The sequence goes on along the minus strand of NZ_AP046059.1, from coordinate 1,111,572 downwards.
TTCGATGGATTGTTCAGCGAGCAGGAGCTGGTCCAGTAGCCGGTGGAGCGCGGCGGCCTGTTGCCGCGTGCTTGCGGGCAGCTCGCTCCATGCTTTTTGATGCGAGTCAGGCCGTCAGGCGAAAACAGGGGCTATCCTGAAATTAAGGATGGCGCAGATTGCCCGTGCAACTGCTGCCTGAATGCCCCACTTGGTCGTAACCGGAGGAACTGGTCATGAACGCTTGGCTCAATCGTTTGCTCGCCGATCTCGCTACCTTGTTCGGTCTGGATGCCGCCGGGCGCCTGCAGCCGATTCCTCTGGAAAGCGACGAACGCCGTCGTCTGGCCGAGGAGCGCGCACGCCGTCGCTGATCGCTGTTCTGGCAAGGCGCCTGCGGGCGCCTTGTTTCGTTTTTCGTCCCGTCCACGCTGTGGCAGACTGCTCCGCCGAGGAGAGTTCATGTCACGTCCCCGCTGTTCCCGTTGTGCGCGTCCGCTGAGCCATTGCCTCTGTGCTCTCGTTCCCCGCTTGTCGAGCCGTACCCAGGTGCTGATCCTGCAGCATCCTGCCGAGGCTTCCCATGCCCTGAATACCGCCCGCTTGGCCGCCTTGGCTCTGGACCATGGCGAGTTGCGGGTCGGCGAAACCTTTCCTGAGCTGGCGGCGGAGCTGGCGCACGGTACCTACCGCAACTGCCTGCTGTTTCCCGGCGAGCAGGCTATGCCACTGGCCGAGCTGGCTCAGGACGGGCCGCCCCTGCAGCTGATCGTGCCGGACGGCACTTGGCGCAAGGCCCGTCGGATGCTCCATCTGAATCCACAACTGGCCGCCTTGCCGCGGGTTGCCTTGCCGGAAGGTCTGTCGTCTCGCTATCGGCTGCGCAAGGCGCCGATGGCCGGAGCGCTGTCGACCCTCGAGGCGATCGTCTGCGCATTGAACATTCTCGAGGGGCCTGGTCGCTTCGATGCCATGCTGCGGCCCTTCGAGGCCCTGATCGAGGGGCAGATCGCGGCGATGGGGGCGGCGGTCTACCGGCGCAATCATGGCGGCGATCCGGCGAGATAGATCAGTCGGCCCGTATTGGCCGGGTCTTTTGCCTGAGGATGTAGAGCGTGACCAACACGGCACTGGCCAGCATGAGCAGGCGGGCAGGAAGCAGCGAAACCAGATAGCAGGACAGCAGGATGCTCATCCACATCAGGCCGATGGCGTAGACCTTGCCCTTGAGGGGAATGCCTTCGCCGTCCAGGTAGTCGCGGATCCAGGGGCCCAGCCAGGGGTGGCCGACCAGCCAGAGGTAGAAGCGCCGCGAGCTGCGCATGAAGCAGGCGGCGGCCAGCAGCAGGAAGGGCGTAGTCGGCAGCAGCGGCAGGAAGATGCCGATCACCCCCAGCGCCAGGCTGAGCAGGCCGACGGCTTGCAGGGCATGGCGCACCACGGGGGAGCGGCTTTCGCGGACGGTGCGTGACACCCGCCGCCTTCCTCAGTGATTGCGTGGCTTGAGCAGCGCGGGTTTTTCCTCGGGGCGTGACAGAGCAGGAACAGCGTGGTAAGCAGGTCCGGAATCTGCTGGATCATTTCATTGACCAGCTTGCGGTCATGGGCGATTTCCGCGAAGTCCGGCTGATCTTCGAACAGCCCGGAGGCGATCATGATCGGCAGCAGCAGTTCGCTGACTTCCTCCTCGGCGTCTTCGAACCAGGCCTCCTCGCGCAGGAAGACCCCTTCCATGAAGCCGATGCACCAGCCGCGCAGGTCGGAGTCATCGGGGTCATCGCCCAAGTCGAGCTCGCAGGGCAGCTCGGGCTCCTCGTCGCTGGCCAACTGGCGGCCGATATGGGCCTTGAGCTGGAGCAGCGTGGATTCGATTTCCTCCCGTTCGATGTCGCTGCGGTAGTGCGGCGGCTCGGCGAACAGGGCATCGATCCATTCGTGTTCGGGCACTGTGTCCGGGCAGATCGACAGGGCCGTCAGGTAGCCGTGGGCAGCGACGTAGTCCAACGCTTCTTCATGCAGATCGTCGGCGTCGAGAAAGGCTTGCAGGCGGGACAATTGCTCGGCGAAGGACATGGCACGACTACCTTGAGGGTTCGGGAGGCTGGATTTTAGCCCGGATAAGGTCTGGCGGCGTGCTGTTGCAGGTTTTTTTTCGTGGCCAGGCGCATGGCTGGTATCCAGCTGCCGCCCGAGTGGCGGCCGACAGCCGGGTAGTCACGTATAATGTGCCGCTTCATGACGGCCCTGCCCGGGGTCGTGCGCTCGATTCAACCCGACAGGCCATCCGGCCTCGTTGCTCCGCTTGGAGTATCCATGCTCGAACAGGCCCAGCGCATTCTCAAGGACGTCTTTGGCTACGATGCGTTCCGTGGCAATCAGGCGGCGATCATCGAGCGCGTCGCCCGTGGTGGCGATGCCCTTGTGCTGATGCCGACCGGCGGCGGCAAGTCGCTCTGCTACCAGGTACCGGCATTGCTGCGCGAGGGGCTGGCAGTGGTGGTTTCGCCCCTGATCGCGCTGATGGAAGATCAGGTCGCCACCCTCGACGAGCTGGGCGTACCGGCGGTAGCGCTGAATTCCACGCTGAGCGCCGACGAGCAGCGCGAGATCGCCGAGCGGATCCGTCTGGGTGAGATCAAATTGCTCTATCTGGCTCCGGAGCGTCTGGTGCAGCCGCGCATGCTGGTCTTCCTGCAGCGCCTGCCGGTCGGCCTGTTCGCCATCGACGAGGCGCATTGCGTGTCCCAGTGGGGACACGATTTTCGTCCCGAATACCTGCAGCTGGGCCAGCTCGCCGAGCTGTTCCCGCAGGTGCCGCGCATCGCCCTGACCGCCACGGCGGATAAGCGTACCCGCGAGGAAATCGTCCAGCGCTTGCACCTGGAAAACGCCGAGCGCTTTCTCTCCAGTTTCGACCGGCCGAACATCTTCTATCGCATCGTCGCCAAGGATCAGCCGCGCAAGCAGCTGCTCGGCTTTCTCGCCGAGCGTCGTGGCGATGCCGGGATCGTCTACTGCATGTCGCGCAAGAAAGTCGAGGAAACCGCGGCCTTCCTCTCCGAGCAGGGTTTTCCGGCGCTGCCGTACCACGCCGGACTGTCCAACGAGCTGCGCGCCCTCCACCAGAAACGCTTCCTCAACGAGGAGGGGCTGATCATGGTGGCGACCATCGCCTTCGGCATGGGCATCGACAAGCCCAACGTGCGCTTCGTCGCCCACCTCGACCTGCCCAAATCGCTGGAGGCCTACTATCAGGAAACCGGCCGGGCCGGGCGCGACGGCCTGCCGGCGGACGCCTGGATGGCCTACGGTCTGCAGGACGTGATCTTCCTCAAGCAGATGCTCAATAACTCCGAGGGCGACGAGCGGCACAAGCGCATCGAACAGCACAAGCTCGATGCCATGCTGGCGCTATGCGAGGAAACCCGCTGCCGTCGCCAGGCGCTGCTGGCCTATTTCGACGAGGAGCTGGCCAAGCCCTGCGGCCACTGCGACAACTGCGTCGACGGCGTGCAGACCTGGGATGCCACCGAGGCTGCCCGTCAGGCACTGTCGACCATCTACCGCAGCGGCCAGCGCTATGGCATCGGCCACCTGGTTGACATCCTGCTCGGCCGCGACAACGACAAGGTGCGCGGTCTGGGTCATCAGCACCTGTCGGTATTCGGTGTCGGCAGGGCGCACAGCGAGGGAGAGTGGCGCACGCTGTTCCGCCAGTTGGTTGCTCGCGGCCTGGCCGATGTGGATCTGGACGGCTACGGCGGCCTGCGCCTGAACCAGAGTTGCCGGGCGTTGCTGCGTGGCGAGGTGAGTCTGGAACTGCGCCGCGATCTTAAGCCGCAGGCACCGAAGCCTGCGGCCAGCGCCGCCAGCCAGCTGGTCCGTCACGACGAGCGCGAGCAGTGGGAGGCGCTTCGCACGCTGCGCCGCAAGCTGGCAGAGGAGCACTCGGTTCCGCCCTATGTGATCTTCCCCGATGCAACGCTGCTGGAAATGCTGCGCAGCCGGCCGCGCTCGCTGTCCGAGATGGCACGGGTCAGTGGCGTCGGCGCGCGCAAGCTGGAGCGTTATGGCGAGGCTTTCCTCGGGGTACTCAACAAGAGCCTCGGCGAGGCGCCAAAGCCGGCGACCGACCTGCGCCACGAGTTGGCCAGCTTGGCTCGGGCCGGCATGACGCCGGCGCAGATCGCCCGTCAGCTGGACTGTACCGAAAAGAACGTTTATAGCCTGCTGGCAGAGGCCATCGGCCGTCGTCAGCTCACCCTCGAGCAGGCGCTGGATCTGCCCGAGGAATTGCTGGGCGAAATTCACGATGCCTTTCTCGATGGTGATGGCGAGTTGCCGCCGGTCGCGGCGCTTACCGAGCAGTTCGCTGGGCGAGTGCCGCAGGAGGTACTGCATTGTGTGCGTGCGGCCCTGCAGGCCGAATTCGACCTCTGACCGACGACTCGCATTGGATATGCTTGTTTACATCTTCTGACTAAAAGTCGCGTGGCATATTGTTCGGCTTGCGGTTACGGTTAGCTCACTAATAATTAGTCCAAGTACTAGTGCGAGCTTTTTTTCATGTCCTACTTGAATCAGCATCGTTTTGCGATGCAACTTGCCCAGTTGTCGCGTGCCTGGCGTGCCGAACTGGACCGCCGGCTGTCCGGAATGGGCCTATCGCAGGCGCGCTGGCTGGTGCTGCTGCATCTGGCACGTTTCGAAGCCCGTGTCGGCAAGTGGCCAACGCAGCGCGAGCTGGCCGAGAGCGTGGCGGTCGAGGGGCCGACCCTAGCCCGGCTGCTGGATACCCTGGAGGCGCAGGGGCTGGTCAGTCGTCAGGCGGTGGCCGAAGATCGGCGGGCCAAGCGGATCGTGCTGAACCCGGTGGCAGTGCCGCTGATCGAGAAGATCGAGGCTATTTCCTCTGAGTTGCGCCAAGAGCTTTTTGCCGGGATCGATCCGGAAGAATTGCGCCTCTGTCAGCAGGTGCATGCGCGAATTCTCGCCAATCTGGAAAAGCGTTGAGGCTCTGGGTGCTGGCTCCAGCAAGGCCCAGACCGACGAGGGTATGTGCCCATGTTGCAGCGCTATCATGATAGCTAGCCTGTCACAGTTTCCCGGAGACGTCATGGCTACGGCCAAGCCCGAAATCCTCATTACCTATTGCACCCAGTGTCAATGGCTGCTGCGTGCCGCCTGGCTGGCTCAGGAACTGCTCAGTACCTTCGGCGAGGAACTCGCCAAGGTCAGCTTGGAGCCTGGCCGCGGCGGGGTATTTCGCATCACCTGTGATGGCGTGCAGGTCTGGGAGCGCAAGGCCGATGGCGGCTTTCCCGAAGCCAAGGTGCTCAAGCAGCGCGTGCGCGATCTGATTGCGCCGGACCGCAATCTCGGCCACAACGACCGTCCCTGATTGGTGCGGTGGCGTCTGGATAGATTGTCACTGAATCGACCCGGCATCGTCACGGTGCCTTCATCCTCGCTGCGGAAGATCGGTGAAACCCTGCCGGAGATCGCCGATGAGCAGCGCCCACTTCTTTCAGCCGATCGACAAGCAATCTGTCCGTACGCTCTGGATTTCCGATGTGCATCTGGGAACGCGGGATTGCAAGGCCGAACATCTGGCGTGTTTTCTCAAGCGCTATCACGCCGATACCCTTTATCTGGTAGGCGACATCATCGACGGTTGGCGATTGCGCAGTGGTATCTACTGGCCACAGACGCATACCAATGTCATTCGGCGCCTGCTGACCATGAGCAAGCGAGGCACAACGGTGATCTATGTCACCGGCAACCATGATGAGTTTCTGCGTCGCTATTCGGCACTGGTGCTGGGCAATATTCATTTGGTCGACGAGGCCGAGCACGTCACGGCCGATGGCCGTCGGCTGCTGGTGGTTCATGGTGACCAGTTCGACGTGGTCACCCGCTGCCACAGGTGGCTGGCCTTCCTCGGCGACTCCGCCTACGGCGTTACCCTGATTCTCAACCGCTGGCTCAACCACTGGCGCGAGCGCTGGGGCTACGGCTACTGGTCGCTGTCGGCTTTTCTCAAACACAAAGTGAAGACGGCGGTGAACTTCATCAGCGATTTCGAGGAGGCCATCGCGCATGAGTGTCAGCGTCGTGGCTTCAGTGGTGTGGTCTGCGGTCATATTCATCATGCGGAGATCCGCCGCATGGGAGAGGTGGAATATCTTAATTGCGGCGATTGGGTGGAGTCTTGTACGGCTCTGATCGAGCATTGGGACGGTACCATTGAGCTTTATCGTCTGGCCGAGGAGCAAACGCTCCCGCTGCACCAGGAGGACGAATTGGCAAGTGCGGTCGAGACGGCTGCATGAGAATTCTGATTGTCAGCGATGCCTGGCTGCCGCAGGTCAATGGGGTAGTCACCAGTTTGCAGTCTTTGATCGACGAATTGCGTGAACTCGGCCATGAGGTGCGTTTGCTTTCGCCCGGCGACTTTCGCTCTCGGCCCTGTCCGACCTATCCAGAAATTTCACTGGTTTGGGATTTCTGGAGGGTGGGACCGGCAATTCGCACATTTCGGCCGGATTGTGTGCACCTGGCCACCGAAGGGCCTCTTGGGTGGGCTGCCCGGCACTGGCTCATTAAGCGTAAGATGGCGTTTTCCACAGCTATTCACACCCGTTTTCCGGAGTATGTCCATACCCGCTGGCCATGGTTACCGCTGAGCTGGGGCTATGCTCTGCTGCGTGCTTTCCACCGACCAAGCCATGCGGTACTGGTGAGCACCACGCGTCTGCGCGAGGAGTTCGGGTATTGGCGTCTGCCGCGTCTGGTCATCTGGCGCAAGGGAGTGGACACGCGTCTGTTCTTTCCGCAGCCGGGGCGGTCCGCACCGAAATGGCCAATTTTTTTGTATGTCGGGCGCATTGCTCCGGAGAAGAATCTGGAGGCATTTTTGGCGCTCGACTTGCCGGGTGAAAAGCGGGTGGTTGGCGACGGGCCGCAGCGCGTAGAACTGGAAGCACGTTATCCCGACGCTCTTTTTCTCGGCTATCGCCATGGTCGGGAACTGGCTGCGGCTTATACCGAGGCCAGCGTGCTGGTATTCCCCTCGCGTACCGATACCTATGGTCTGGTGATGTTGGAGGCATTGGCTTGTGGTACTCCGGTGGCAGCATTTCCAGTGCCGGGACCGTTGGACGTGGTAGTGGCGGGTTTGAGCGGTGTGCTCGACGAGGATCTAGGCAAAGCCTGTCTGGATGCGTTGGTGCTAGACCGTGCGCATTGTGCCGAACTGGCGGGTCGACAGTCATGGCGAGTCTCGGCAATCGAGTTTTTGGCTCATCAAGTGCTGGTGGATGGTGAGCCATGCGCCCGGATGCAAGAGCACGCTGGATTTCGAGCAGATTTCTTGGCCGATTAGGTGGCTGCAGAGTGATAGTGCTTTTGATGGGCCAGATTTCAATGCGAATTTCGATGCACTTTAAGCAGCTAAATGGGAGGGTGTTTTCGCTGACTGAAGCGCTTGATTCGCTTGGAGTTTCCTTGACGGTGCTGGGGAGGGAGTAATTGCTGTGTTATGCCATGAGCTAGCTAGGCCTATTTGCTCTGTTGGCCTTCCTTAGCCATTTTTGGCAGAGGCAAGTCCGCTGACTTGTATCGTCGCGTGACGTGACTAGACAGTTACCTTGTCCCGGAGTTTTTCGGCAGCTTGGCGCAATGCCAGGATGACTCGTTCCTTGTCGAAATTCTGGATGTCGTTGGTATCCAGATACATGGAGAAGCCTGGCATTTCGTGCTCGATGAAGCTGGATACCGCTCCGAGGTCGCGCCGGAAGTCGACGATTTGATAGATTTGCACAGGCCGGCTGAAGCCTTTGACTGTAATTTGGCCTTTATCGCGGCACATGATCACGTCCTTTACCAAAGAATAGGTTTCATGGGAGATAAGAATCTCTCCGGCCTCAGACGCGCTTTCCAGGCGACTAGCAAGATTTACCTCGCGACCAATGATGGTGTAGTCCATCCGTGTATCGGCACCGAAATTGCCGACCGTGCAGTAGCCGGTATTGATGCCCATGCGAATTTCCAGCGGCTTAGTGATGCCTTGGGCGCGCCATTGTTGGCGTAGCACCTTCATGTGCTTGCGCATGGCAATGGCCATGGAGACTGCGGCAACTGCGTCATTTTTAGCGCCTTCAGTGGTAGGGTCACCAAAAAACACCATGACAGAGTCACCAACAAATTTGTCGATAGTCCCGCCATATTTCAAGGCAATTTTCGACATCTCGTTCAGATAGGTGTTGAGTAGGTCAGTTAGCGCTTCGGCCTCGAGCTCTTCGGATAGCTCTGTAAAGCCTTTGATATCAGAAAAGAACACGGTGAGCTTCTTACGCTGGGTTTCCAAGCGCACACTTTTTCGGCCGGTGAAGATCGACTCCCAGACTTGAGGAGACAAATATTTAGCCAAGCTGCTGGCCAGCTGGGCAGATTTTTCCTGTTCTCGCTTGATTTCACCACGCATCTGAATCAGCCTCTGGCTCTGGCGGTGGACAAAGCAGGCGGTGATGCAGACGTACAACATGCTGAAGGCAATGCTTACCAAGGAGACCAGATCAGGTGTGGCGCCTCGATAGGAGGGGGTGAGCAGCATGTTGCTCAATAGCGTTGTGCTTAAGGCTACGAGTACAGCAAGTGTCAGATTGCGTGTACCGCCTGTCATCAATGCGCTGAAACATAAGGTCAGCAAAAGCATCAGACTGGGGACGATCGAAAAGCCCAGGAGCACTGTTCCCAGCCCGACATGTATTGCATCGATGAACAGCAAGACTTGGCTGGTCTGTTGCGGATAGTCCAGACGATAGCTTTGGCTGAGGTAATAGGCAAACGGAGGGTAGAGCAGGGCGTAGGGCACTAGCCAGAGAATGTCATAACTGAAATAGTGTACATAGGTGCCAGCGGCGATGCTTGCGGCGGCGGAAATATAGGCCAGCATGCGCGAGTAGTATTGGCGCACTGAGTACGAGGAGGTGGGCAGTCCGTCTTGGCAACTACTTACGTATTTCATGGGGAGCCTTCCTTGCTGCTACTGCTGGAGCTTATGCTTGTTATGGGGGCAGGAGCTTATGCTTTAGCTGCAATGGTTACAATCATGCGCTGAAAGATAGGCATGAGACTTTCGGGCACGATCAGGCACACACGGGGAGGCGTGTTTTAGAGGTGGTGCGTGGGATCAGATGCCCATGCTGGCCAAGCTTTGCAAGATGTTGCGTAGGGTTACGGCGAGTGTTGGATGCTCGGTCTCAAAGCGTTCCACGGCTAGGTTGATGCCGTCCACCAAGCTATCGTCTGGCGCGCTGCTTGCATCGCGAGCCAACTGCAACTCGAGATCCTGAATCAGGGAGGCCAATCTAGTGCGTTCTTCGGTGCTCATCAGTGGATTCTGTGCCAGTTGATCACGCAGTTCTTGTAAGTGTCGCTGCAGATTTTCGGGCATGGCAAATCCCCCGGTTGTGAAATTTCTTTGCAAAGAATAGTTCAGGCAGGAAGTGCCTGCTTGATCCTGATCAAAAGGGGGAAGGGTTTTGGCTTTTCTGTCCTTTGCCGACACGGAGTTGTCCAGTGGTGTGTGCCAAGGCTTTCGTGTGCGGCTGGGTGCGCCGTTTCCCCCGCATCCTGGCTGAGCTGCTACAAGGCCGAGAGTCCTTGTGCTGAGCCGATGTCCTATCGGCAGCCAGAAAATCCGAATGCGCGGGGCTGGCTTCAGCGTGGCCACGATAATAACGATGTGTGACATATAGATGACCGGCGTTGATTCAGCGCTAGCCTGATTACAAAAACCTGTGGCCGACTATGACTTTGGTTTTAGTAACTGAGATTCTGCTGCTGCCTAGGTGCATAGCAGGCTATATACTCGGCCACTATTGAATAATTCTTCGTGGAGGAGGTACCTGCAATGCGTGTGATTGCCGCCGACCGGACCAAACGATTGGGCCGTTCGCTAGTCTGTGCCGGACTGGCCCTGTTGCCTGTAATGACAGTGGTTGCCGCTGAAGAGGATCCTTGGGAGGAGTTCAATCGGGCGATATTTCGTTTCAACGATACGTTGGATACCTATTTCCTGAAGCCTGTTGCCCAAGGGTATCAGGCGGTCGCCCCGCAGTTCGTCGAGGATGGCGTGCATAACGCCTATCGCAACATTGGCGATGTCGGCAACTTGGCCAACGACCTGCTGCAGGCTAAGTTCCATGATGCAGGTGTCGATAGCAGCAGATTGCTGATCAACAGTACCATTGGTGTGTTGGGGGTTGTCGACGTGGCGACCAAGATGGGGCTTGATCGTAACGATGAGGACTTTGGCCAAACCCTCGGCGTTTGGGGGGTTCCGAGTGGTCCCTACGTAGTCCTGCCTTTCTTTGGGCCGAGCACGGTGCGTGATACTGGCGGGAAGGTCGGGGACGCTTTTACGAAGCCGTATGTGTACATGAATGACACCACTGCCCAATATGCCTTGTTCGCCGGTGAGGTGGTTGATACTCGCGCAGCCTTGTTGTCGGCGAGAAGCTTATTACGGGCGACAAATATGTATTTATACGCAATGCCTACCTGCAGAACCGCGAATTCAAGGTGCAGGATGGCGAGGTAGAGGACGATTTTTAAGGGCTTTACCGGGAAGGCCTCATTCGATGCCAGTCTCTTCCGGCTGGCATTTTTGCTTTTGCCGTTCTCCTAATTTCGTTCAGTGGGGTGCGGCAAGCCGTGTCTTTATGCAATCTGTATTTCTAGTGATAGCAAATATGCTTACCAGTGCATGCTTGAATCACCGGGCCGATGGGAGTACCGTCTGCGCCGTGAAGCGAACTCACTACTAGCGCTTTGATAAAGGGGCGGGGTATACGCGACCCAATCCTTGGCGCAGCCAGCCCGGATACTCCATGCACAATTCCAGTGCCAAGCTGCTGATAATCGATGACGATAAAGTCGTCCGTGCCAGTCTTGCAGCCTATCTGGAGGACAGCGGCTTCCAGGTCCTGCAGGCGGGTAATGCCCTGCATGGGCTTGAGGTCTTCGAGAGTGAAGAGCCCGATCTGGTTATCTGCGACCTTCGCATGCCGCAGATTGATGGCCTGGAATTGATTCGGCGAATGGGTGAGCAGCAAAGCGAAACCCCCGTTATCGTCATGTCTGGTGCTGGCGTCATGAGCGACGTGGTCGAAGCCCTGCGCCTCGGTGCGGCCGACTATCTGATCAAGCCGCTGGAAGATCTTGCCGTGCTTGAGCATTCGGTGCGTCGAGCGCTGGACCGGGCTCGCCTTCGTCTGGAAAATCGCCGCTATCGGGAAAAGCTAGAGGTGGCCAACCGCGAGTTGCAGGCCAGCCTGAGCCTGCTTCAGGAGGACCAGAATGCCGGGCGCCAAGTGCAGTTAAACATGCTGCCGGAAACGCCTTGGGAAGTGGATGGATTGTGCTTTGCTCACAAGATTATTCCATCATTATATCTTTCAGGGGATTTTGTCGACTACTTTCGTATTGACGAGCGCCGCTTGGGCTTTTACTTGGCTGATGTCTCCGGTCATGGAGCTTCTTCCGCTTTTGTTACCGTGCTTCTCAAGTTCATGACCACGCGCCTGCTTTATGAGTTCCGTCGCAATGGTGCCTTCCCTGATTTCAAGCCATCCGATGTACTCGCCCACATCAACCGTGGCCTGATCAACTGCAAGCTGGGCAAGCATGTAACCATGCTGGGCGGGCTGATCGATCTGACTGCCGATCGTCTGACCTATTGTGTGGGGGGGCACCTGCCTTTGCCTGTATTTTACAGCAATGGCGAAGCCACCTACCTGAAGGGCGCGGGTTACCGGTTGGCCTGTTTCAGGATGCCAGCTATGAGAATTATGAGCTGCAATTGCCTGCATCTTTCAGTCTGACGTTGGTGTCGGACGGAGTTCTGGATCTTTTGCCGGGGGAGACGCTCAAAGAAAAGGAAGCAGTACTGCCGGAACGTGTACGAGCTGCAGGTGGCAGTCTGGATGGATTGCGTCAGGTATTGGGATTGGCCCAGTTGGGTGAAATGCCGGATGATATCGCCTTGCTGGTGTTGAACAGGAATCTTGCATGAGTATCGGGAAAATCCAGTTCGCCGAGCAAAGTGGCACCTTCGTTCTCAAGTTCATCGGAGAGATCCGGCTGACCCTGTGCTCGGCTTTGGATGACACGATTGAACGCATCTTTGCTGCCCTCAACTTCTCCGCCATTGTCATCGATCTGACCGAGACTCAGAGCATCGATAGCACTACGCTGGGGTTGCTGGCCAAGCTCTCGATCCTCTCCCGGCAGAAGGTTGGCATGTTGCCGACGGTGGTGACAACCCATCCGGATATCACCCGGTTATTGCAGTCGATGGGCTTCGATCAAGTATTCAATATTGTCGACCGTCCGGTTCCTTGTCCGGAATGTCTTTCCGAGCTACCCTCCCAAGATCAATCGGAAGAGGTGGTCAAAGCCAAAGTGCTGGAAGCGCACCGTATTCTGATGGGGCTCAATGAGTCCAATCGGGAAGCTTTTCACGATCTGGTCAGCGCTCTTGAGCGCCAGTAGGCGTTGATCTCCCAGGGTGGCAGGGCGGCTATCCGGTAGCGCCCCTACCTTCATCTTATATATCAGACTTTCTCACCTAGCAGCGCTTCTAGTTTGAGTTGATCGCGGGCAAAAAGGCGGATGCCTTCGGCCAGTTTCTCGGTAGCCATCGCATCTTCGTTGAGCGCCCAGCGGAAGGCCTGTTCATCCAGCGCTTGGCGAGCTTCCCCACTAGTGCCGGGGCTAGTTTGCGCTCCAGTAGACCTTGTTCTCCGGCCAGTTGCTGCAGTAGTTCGGGGCTGATGGTCAGGCGGTCGCAACCAGCCAGTTGTTCGATCTGCCCCAAATTGCGGAAGCTTGCCCCCATTACCACAGTTTCATAGCCATTGGCCTTGTAATAGTTGTAGATGCGTGTGACCGACTGCACGCCGGGATCTTCCGCTCCAGCGAAGTCGCGCCCCTCCGCTTTTTTGTACCAGTCGTAGATGCGCCCGACGAAGGGGGAAATCAAAAACGCCCCTGCATCGGCGCAGGCGGCAGCTTGGGCGAATGAGAACAGGAGGGTCAGATTGGTATGGATGCCGGCTCGCTCCAATTGCTCGGCCGCGCGGATGCCCTCCCAGGTAGCGGCAATTTTAATCAGTACGCGTTGACGAGCGATGCCGGCCTGTTCATAGAGTCCAATCAGGCGTTCGGCTCGATTTATGGTGGCCTGGCTGTCAAAGGATAGGCGTGCGTCCACTTCTGTGGAGATGCGTCCGGGAATTACCTTGAGAATCTCCTGACCCACAGCAACAGCGAAGCGGTCGCAGGCTAGTCCTAGGTTGCTATTACAGTCTGCTACCGCCTGTTTCAGCAGTCCTGCATGGCGGGGCAAGGTGGCGGCCTTGAGCAGCAAGGAGGGGTTTGTGGTGGCATCGACCGGTTTCAGGTGGGCGATAGCGTCCAGATCGCCGGTGTCGGCGACTACTGTGGTGTATTGCTTGAGTTGCTCCAGCTTGGATGTCATGGGGTTCTGTCCTTTTACGATTGCCTGACCTTACCCGAGCACTGGACCACTCTCAACGGGCAAGTCGCTAGCCTGCTCAGGAAGGTCGCGGAGCAGCCAGCGATTCGATGCTTGTCAGGGGGCAATGTTCCCTACACGAGTCTTTAGCGCCCTTCGAGCAGAGCTATCGCCTGCTCGAACGGTTCCAGCGGATCGCTGGCCTTGTGAATATCTACCGACAGCAACTGGCGAAAGCGACGCGCTCCGGGAAAGCCCTGGCCAAGGCCGAGCACATGGCGAGTAATATGGTGCAGGGCACCGCCTTCGTGTAGATGTTGCTGGATATGGGGCCGTAGACGCTCCAGTGCTTCGTGCCGACTGATCGGCGGGCGAGGGCTGTGGAACAATTCCTGATCGACCTGGGCGAGCAAGTGGGGATTGTAGTAGGCCTCACGCCCTAGCATCACACCGTCGAAGGTCCGTAGATGTTGGCGGCATTCCTCGAGGCTCTTGATCCCCCCATTGAGGATGATCTCCAGATCGGGAAAGTCCCGCTTGAGCTGTGCGGCCACTTCGTAGCGCAGCGGTGGAATCTCGCGATTCTTCTTGGGTGACAGCCCGGCGAGGATGGCGATGCGGGCATGCACAATGAAGCTTTGACAGCCGGCTTCACGTACCTGGCCGACGAAATCGCAGAGTTCGGCATAAGAATCATGATCATCAATGCCGATGCGATGTTTGACCGTAACCGGAATGGCCACGACATCACGCATCGCCTTTACGCAATCGGCCACCAGTGCCGGGTTGCCCATCAGGCAGGCGCCGATCAAGTTATTCTGCACGCGGTCGCTCGGGCAGCCGACATTCAGGTTGACTTCGTCGTAACCGGCTTGTTCGGCCAATCTTGCACAAGCTGCCAGTTCGACAGGCACGCTGCCGCCTAACTGCAGTGCCAGAGGATGCTCTGCTTGGTCATGACGCAGAAAGCGCTGCTTATCTCCGTGCAGCAGGGCGCCAGTAGTGACCATCTCGGTATAAAGAAGAGCATGTTGTGACAACTGTCGGAGAAAAAAGCGGCAATGTCGATCAGTCCAATCCATCATCGGCGCCACGCAGAAGCGGCGGAACGGCCCAAGGCGCGTGGTTGCTGGGTTTGAGCTAGTTTTCGTCGAGCTTTCGGCAGTGTGCATTTACGTGCATTTTCTGGTGTTTTCGGGTGTTTCTAAAAGGTCGGTGGTAAAATTTACCACCCGATAAATCAGATTTACCACCGACCTTGAAGAGTTTTCCACCATGGCCACCATCCGTACCCGGAAGAACAAGGACGGCTCCGTGATGTACACCGCGCAGATCAGGATCAAGCGCGATGGCGTCCAAGTCTATCAGGAGAGCGCGAGCTTCAGTCGCCGGAAGGCGGCCGAGGCTTGGGCGAAGCGACGGGAGACCGAACTGAGCGAGCCTGGCGCATTGGAGCGCGAGCAGCGCGGTGGCAGGGTCACTCTGGCGGAGATGATCGACCGCTATATCGGTGAGCGCGATCCTGCCAATCCGCTCGGCAAGACCAAGGAGGCTACTTTGCGTGCCGTGGCTGCTAGCCACCTGGGAGGTCTGCTTGAGTGCGAGCTCACAAGCCAGGCCTTGGTCGACTATGCGCTGTGGCGCATGAGTCCGGGAGGCGGCAGTGTGAAGCCGCAGACCGCTGGAAACGACTTGTCGCACATAGGCGCTGTGCTGACCATCGCGCGGCCGGCCTGGGGCTATGAGGTTGACGCGGGTGCGATGGCCGATGCGCGGCGGGTGATCAAGAAGCTTGGCTACAACACCAAGTCGCGCGAACGCGATCGCCGCCCGACGATCGGCGAGCTGGGCTCCTTGCTGCAGCAGTTCGTGGCGGTGCAAGCGTCGCGCCCCACCAGTCTAGCCATGGCCAAGGTGGTGGTATTCGCGCTGTTCTCGACGCGGCGTCAGGAAGAGATCACCAGGATTCGCTGGGATGACTTGGACGAAGCACGGCAGCGGGTGTTGGTGCGCGACATGAAGAACCCTGGCGACAAGTGGGAAAACGACGTGTGGTGCTCGCTGCCGGACGAAGCCTGGGCAATCGTGCAGAGCATGCCACGCACCTACCCGGAGATTTTCCCGTACACGGCGGATGCCATTCAGGGCGCGTGGAGCCGGGCCTGCAAGATCTGTGGCGTCGAGGATTTGCATTTCCATGATCTTCGCCACGAAGGCGTCAGCCGGCTGTTCGAGATGGGCTGGGATATTCCGAGAGCCGCGAGCGTGAGCGGGCACCGTAACTGGACGTCCCTGAGGCGATACACGCACCTGCACGAGCAGGGCGACAAGTACGCTGGCTGGGAGTGGTTGCCGAAGGTCATCGCCATGCCGGTGACCTTCGGAGAGTGGGTTGATCGGCGCAAGCGGTCAGGCACGGCGGCGGTTTAGCGTTTCGCACTCACGAACGGCGTCGGCGCGCCTGGCGTCGATGTACTGCGCCAGGTCGGTCAGGTGGACCCCTTTCGCAGCTTTCTGCCCTCCCTCCATGCGCACGATCGGCAGGGTGATCTGACCGGCCAGCGCCTTGCGCTGGAATTGATCGGCGGTCAGGTTGAAGTAGTCGCGGCAGACCCATTCAAGAGGAATGATCGCCTGGCCGTTGTACTGGGCCATCAGCAGGAATGCGGTGTTCACCGGCGCTTCCCTCCCTTGTTTTCGTCCCGCCTCATGCCGCCTCCCTGCCTTTGGGCAGGACGATCCGGTGCCGCTTGGCGATCTTGCACAAGGTGGCGCTGTTGACGCCGGTCTTGGCGCGGATCTGGCGTTCGGTCATGCCGAGGGAGACGCAGGCGCGGATGCGGTCGGCCAGGTTCAGCTCCTGCACGGAGAGCGGACGTTTGCGGGCGCCGGGGATGCCGTTCTGCGGGTTGTCGCGCCAGTCCCAGGTCGAGTTGGAACTGTTCATCGCCGGCCTCAACGACGCCCAGTCCAGCGAGCCATTCGCCCTGCGCCCGCGCCGGGTGAAGTTCGGCATTGCCAGCGAACTGCCGGTGTTCGGCACCGAATACCTGCGCCTGGAGGCACCGGCCGAGCTGCTGGCCGACGATCTGATCACCGCGACCGGCATTTCCAAATTCTGCGAGATGCAGCTGGTGAAGAAGGTGGCGTGATGGGGGAGGCCAGGGATAGCGCGGATTCGATTCGCGAGCTGTAGGTGGTGCAGCGAACCGCCAAGGCTACTCCAGCGAGTGGAGGCTCCATAAGCAAAAGCCGATATAACGTCGGCTTTTTGCATCGAACGGCAGCTATTCAACCGATAGTCGCAAAGGTGAACGATTGCCGTGCCTTATAGGCCTTACTTCCGTTATGGTTTGTGACGAGACGTTGAAACAGTTCGAGGAGAGGAACCATGAACAAGCTGTACCTGCTGACTGGAACGGATAACTATCAAGCAGCTGGGTTGTTCAGTGGCGGTATGGTTGCCGACTACAGTGTCCGAGTCTGTGTCGAGGAGAATATGGTCGTTTTCTGGTTAGGACCGCTCGAGGTTCGCCTGAGCCCGGCGCAAGCCGAGGAAGTCGGCCATCACTTGATGACCGCCGGACAGAAAGCCTGCCAAGCCTTGGGGGCGAGCCAGCCACTTCTGGATGGAGGCTACCGGCAAGCGCCTCTTCGTGGTCTTCCAGGGGGAGTCAACGAGAGCAAATAAGAGTTAATGGAAGACCCATTTCGCTGAGCCTCGCAACCAAAAATGAACCGATACGGCTTGGCTTGAAGGCTTCACTACCGATCGGATGACAGCATCCCGAACACTGGAACCTCGCCCCGGCGGGGTTTTTTATTGCCTGGAGAAAACCCGATGGCTGGCATCAAGGAACGCCTGATCCAGTTCGTCCTGCGCGGGCGTGACGAGCTCTCGCCCGCGGCGGAGCAGGGCGCCGACGCTCTGGAAGCGCTGCGCCGGGAAGGCGAGCGCCTTGGCGCGGCGCTGGACCAAGCCAAGGAGGCGCGCGGCCTGGCCGCCAGTCTCGCCGCCGCCGGCCGTGCTGCCGATCAGGCCCGTAGCGGTCTGGAACGCGCCGAGCAGCGTGCGGATAACCTACGCAAAGCGCTGGACAAGGACCCAGAGAGCGAAGGCCTGGCCGTCGCCCTGCAGGAGGCCGAGCGTGAGGCGGCCCGCGCCACTCGCGAGCTGAACCGGACCACCGCCCAGCTGGGCGAGCTGGAGCAGGCTGCCCGGACTGCCGGCATCGACACAAACGACCTGGCCGTCGAGCAGGGCCGTCTCGCCCGTGCGGTGGACGACAGCCGGCAAGCCCTGAATCAACACACCCGGCAGCTGCGCGAACTGGAGCGGCAGGAGGCCGAGGCGGCCCGCGGCGCCGCCGAGCACGCCTCCCGTCTGGCCGCCGTGCGCGAAGCGCTGGACGGCGCGACTCGCCAGGTGCTGGCTTTTGTCGGCGCCTTCGTCGGAGTCGATGCGGCTGTCTCTCTGATCGGCAGCCTGAGTGCTGCCCTCAAAACGGGCATCGGCAACATGCTCAAGGCCGGCGACTCTGCCGAAGGCCTGGAGCAGCGCATGAGTTCGCTGATGGGCTCGGTGGAGGCCGGTAAGGAGGCGGTCGACTGGATCGGCGATTTCGCCAAGCGCACCCCCATGGCAGCCGACGAGGTCGCCAATGCCTTCATGCTGCTCAAGGCCTACGGCCTCGATCCCATGAACGGCACCCTGCAGTCGCTGATGGACAAGAACGAGCAACTGGGCGGCGGCATGGAACGCCTCGAAGGCATCGTCATGGCCGTCGGCCAGGCCTGGGCCAAGAGCAAGCTGCAGACCGAGGAGATCCTGCAGCTGGTCGAGCGCGGCGTGCCGGCCTGGGACATGCTCGCCAAAATCACCGGCAAGAACGCCGGCCAGCTCGAGGAACTTGCCACTGCGGGCAAGCTCGGCCGCGACGTGATCGCCGCGCTGGTCGCCGAGCTGGGCAAGACCGCCGAAGGCGCGGCCGAAGCCGGCATGTCGCGCCTGTCCGGCCAGCTCAGCCAGTTGGGCGATGCAGCCAAGGCCTTCTACGAGGAGATCGCTGGGGCCGGTGCGCTCGACTACGTCAAGGGCCGGCTGCAGGTGCTGCTCGCTACCCTCGACGAAATGGACAAGAACGGCCGGCTGGACAAGCTGGCCAAGTCGCTCAGCACGGCGTTCATCGACGGCGCCAAGCGGGTCGAGGCGTTCGGCAAGCAGCTGCTCGGGACCGACTTCAAGAAACTGTCCGACGACAGCACGAAATGGCTGAACGACTTCGGCACCAAACTCGACCAGACCACGACCAGCGTCCAGCTGTTCGTCGCGCCGTTCCGCACCCTGTTCAACGGCGTCACCTCCGGGCTGTCGCTGGCCGGGCTGGCGGTCACCGGCTTCGCCGACCTGGTGCTGCGCAGCCTCGGGCAGGTCGCCGACTTCGTGCCGGACATGCTCGGCGGCGACAAGCTGCGCACCCAGATCGCCGAGGCTCGCGGCATGCTCGACGGGCTGACTGAGGGTTTCGCCGCCCAGATCGAGCAGGACGGCAAGGACATCGCCGCCGCCTGGGAGGTCGCCAGCCGGAGCGTGGCCGAAAGCGCCGCCGAGCAGACCGCCGCCGTCAAGTCCAAGGTCGAGCAGCAGCGCATGCTCGACCAGGCCTACGCCGACGAGCTGATCGCCAACCAGAAGAAGGCCAAGGATGCCGCCGTGGCCGCCGCAGCCGAGGGCACGGCGGCCATCGGCAGCATGGCCGAAGCGCTCAAGCTGATCGACGCCAGCAGCTCGACCGCTCAACTCGAAGGCCTGCGCGATGCCCTGCGCGAAGCCTACCAGGACGGCAAGCTCGGCCTCGAGGAGTACCAGCAGGCTACCGGCCTGCTCAACGAGCGGCTGACCAAGCTCAAGGCCGGCGCCGCCGGCGCGGCCGGTTCCTTCAAGGGGCTCGACGAGGAGCTGGAAAATCTCGCCGAAGTGCAACAGGCCATCGCCTCGGCCGAGACCGACGTCGACGTCAACAAGATCCGCGCCGCCCTGCGCAAGCTGTACGAGGACGGCAAGCTCAGCGCCGCGCAATACAACGAGGAACTGCAGAACCTCAGCGAGCGGCAGCGCGAGCTAAAGGGCGAAGTCGAGAAAACCACCCGCGCCGCCACCCAGGCCGGCGAGCAGCTGACCCGCTCCCAGCGGCTCTACAACGAGGCACTGGCAGACAGCATCCTCACCAACGAGGAGCTGCGCCGGGTCAGCGGCCAGCGCATGGAGGACGAGCGCCGGGCCAGCGGCGAGGCGATGGAGCGGCAGCGCGAGGGCCGCGAGGCCTCCGAACGCGACATGTCGGCCTTCGCCGATTTCTACGGCAGGACCCTGAGCAACGCCCGCGAGCCGCTGGCGGCGATGAGCGAGGCGGCGCTGGAGGCCTTCAACCGGCTGCGCGGCCTGTCCAGCGTGGATATGGCCATCGACACCAGCGATCTGGAGTCCACCCGCGAGTCCCTGCTCCGCGTGACCGAGGCGATGAGCCAGTGGGAGCAGGCCGCCAATACCGTCGGCCTGTCGCCCCTCGGCAAGTGGCAGACCCAGACCATGCTCGACAGCAAGCGGGTGCAGGTGCAGTTCCTCTCCCAGAAGGCCGCCCTGCAGTCGCTGATGGAAGGCTACGAGGACGGCTCGATCAGCCTGGAATCCTTCATCCGCCGCGCCGAGCGCGCTCGGGAGGGTATGGGCCTGCTCGACGCCGCCGACCTCTCCAGTCTGGAAAGTGCCCTGGAAAGCGCCCGGCAGCAGATGCAGGCGCTCGGCGAATCCAGCCGCAACACCCTGGACAGCCTGCAAAGCGAGCTGGACCAGCTGCGCGGCGATCAGGAAGCGGTGGACGCCCGCAACTTCGCCAGCCGCCGCCGCGAGCTGGAGGCGCAGCGCGCCGAGGCCCGTGCCGCCGGCAACGGCCAGGCGGTGTCCGACCTCAGCCGTGCGCTCACTACCCTGGGGCAGATCGAGACGGAAACCGCCCGCCAGCGCCTGATCGACCGCCAGCAGGCCGAGGCCCGGCAGCAGGCCGCCGCGCCGGTGCCGGCCACGACCGAGGCCCAGCCCGCCACCGTCATCCGCCTGGAAAGCCCCCGCGGGCGGCGGGTCGACGTGCAGGTGCCGGCGGGCCAGCAGACCCAACTGCTCGACATACTGGCCGATGCCGGCCTGAGGACGCTATGAATGATGCTCGACTCGGTGGAACTCGACGACCAGTTCGAATGGGTGGACGAGTTCGAATGGGATGCCGTGGCCCAGGAGCAGGAGCGCTCGGTCAGCGGCGCGCTGCTGATTCAGGAGGGCGTCAAGCTGTACGGCCGGCCGATCACCCTGCGCAGCAACGGCGGGGTCTGGACCCCGCTGTCGGTGGTGCGCTCGCTGGAAGTACTGCGCGACATTCCGAACAAGGTCATGGCCCTGACCCTGCCGGACGGCCGAACTTTCAACGTGATCTTCAACCGCGCCGACGGCGCCGCGCTGGAAGCCGTGCCACTCGAACGGCGGGTCGCTCCGCCGGACGACTGGCTTTACGACGTCAACCTGCGCCTGATTACCGTTGCGCCGCCGGCGGTGTGATCCTCTTGGGGCCGGGTGGCTGTAAAGCCGCCGCAGCCATGGCTACGAGTGAGCCGCGCGTTCGAATACCTCATCTGCCCACTGGTTCAGGCTCTTGCCGGCTGCTTGTGCCGCGATGGCCGCGGCGGCATGCACCTCCGGGCGGATGCGCAGCATGATCTTGCCGGACGCCGGCTTGTCCGGGCTGATGCCCTGCTCGGCGCAGTCGGCCAGGTAGTCGTCCACGGCCAGGTGAAACTCGGTGCGCAGTTCCGCAACCGAGGCGCCCTGGAAGCTGATGATGTCCCTCACGCCCAGCACACGACCGACGAAGATATCGTCTCGCTCGTCAAACTCGATGCGGGCGGCGTAGCCCTTGTAACTCATGCTGTTCATGGCTCGACTCCTGCCCGTCGCAAGAACTCGCGGGCCTCTTCGACTTGATACCTTTTCGCCTCCTTGCCGGGATGGGGGCGGTGACAACGCCACTGCACACCTCCCAACACGAGCTTGACCCGCGATCCCTCGCGCTCTAGCACCTGCCCTCCCAGGTGGAGAACCAGCGCCTCGATATCGGAAAAGACCAATGTCGCACTGGTCGGCGTGCGGAAGATGGCTTCAAGGGTTTTACGATGTCTGCTCTGTATGGGGAAATGCTATCAAAAAAAGATAGCACATGGCGCACGAGTTACTGTCTGCAGGACAGCGAGATCAAACCGACTGGACGGCGCCCCGCTGGAAGCCGTGCCGCTCGAACGGCGGTAGCCCCGTCCGAGGACTGGCTCTACGAGGTCAACCTGCGCCTGATCACCGTTGCGCCGGCGGCGTGATCCAGCAGGTTTCGTCGCAATCGCCCGCTCAGACCAGATGCACTTCCACCCGCTTGCCCAGCGCCGCCGCGTACTTGCGCAGCGTATCCAGGCTGGGGGAATGCTTGCCGGAGGCCAGTGCGTTTTCCAGCTGGTAGGGTGGGTAACGCGCGCAGCGATTACCCACCGTTGGCATAGGTAGACAAGGCTGCGCCGTTGTCTACCCTACGCGCTACAGCTTCATGCGTGCGCCGGATGCGTCTCGGCCCATGGGCGGATTTTCGCCAGCGTCTCGGCAATCGCGTCCTTGGTCATCTCCCGGTCGTAGTCCGACTGCAGGCCGATCCAGAAGTCTTCCGACATGCCGAAGAACCGCGCCAGGCGCAGGCCCGTGTCGGCCGTCACGGCGCGCTTGCCGGCGACGATCTCGCCGATACGCCGCTGCGGCACGCCGATCTCCTTGGCCAGCCGGTACTGGGTGATCCCCATGGGCTTGAGGAACTCTTCGAGCAGAATCTCGCCCGGATGTGGGTAGGCTACTTCGCGCATGCTTTCCTCCTCAGTGGTAGTCCACGATTTCAACATCGTCCGCGCCGGCATCCGACCAGCGGAAGCACACCCGCCACTGGTCGTTGATGCGGATGCTGTACTGCCCGAGCCGGTCGCCCTTGAGCGCCTCCAGCCGGTTGCCGGGCGGCACTCGCAGATCGTCCAGACGCCCTGCGCGGTTCAGCATCGCCAGCTTGCGCATGGCGACGGCCTCGATGTTCACGAAACGCCGCACGCGATCACCGTCGAACAGGCTCTCGGTATCGCGGCACTTGAATGAATTGATCGCCATGGCAGGCATGGTAACGTCGCGCGTTACTAACGAGCAAGGTTAGCCAGCCGAACGGCACCCGCCAGCTTGGCTCGCCGCCCTGTATCGTACTTGCAGGCTGGGCGATCAGTCCGGTAGGGCAGACGAGGTGTCTACCCTACACGCTCGGCCATCAGGGGCTGCACCGTCCGGCACTTGGGAAAGCCAGAGCAGCCCCAGAACTGCTGCCCGGCCTTCGCGCCGGACTTCACCGTGCGAATCACCAGCAGGCTGCCGCACTTGGGGCATTGGCGCTCGGCGGTGGGGTCGTGGCGGCGTTTGAGGTTTTGCACGTGCTCGCGGTGGGTGGCCAGCGTCGGCGCCCGGCGGCCTTCCTGCAGGGCGCGCAGCAGCGCATCCACCTCGGCCTCGCTGAATACCGGCTGGCGGAACGACTTGATGTAACGGATGAACCCGGCGCCCTCGGTCACGTTGGCCGGCATCTCGGTTTTGAAGGTGCTGCCGCCGACGAAGGTGATGACCGAGTGCAGGTGCTCCGGCGCAATGCCGAGCGTGGCCTCCAGCGCCTTGAGGTGCTTGTAGTTCTGCCGCAGCGGGTTCTGGAACTTGAAGCTCTTCCTGTAGAACTTCTGCGTCCACTGCGCCTGGTGCTCGCCGCCGAAGATCCAGCCGCCCATGTTCTTGGTTTCCAGCACGAATACGCCGAAGCGCGAGATGAACACATGGTCGATCTGCGTCGTGCCGTCCGGGGTCGGCAGCGTCACGTTGTGCAGGCGGCGATAGGTCTGCTTGTCCAGTCGCCAGTGCGCGAACAGGCGAACCCAGAGTTCGCCGATATACCCCTTTGCCCAGGGCGACTTCAGAAGGCCGAGCAGGAACATCAGCGGCACGAGCCAGATGGCCACTTTCCAGACCTGGGCGATAATGGGTGTGAAATCCAATTTCAGATTCTCCGACTACGGTGGGGTGGAGCTTTGTGTTGGTGGGCGAGGGTATGCTGTTGCCCTATTTATTTGTTTGCCAATAGTTGCTGAGGACAGTTCCCGCGTGGGAGCCATCAGACGCATCTTCCCTCGATCGCAAGAACAATCTTCTCAACATCATCTGCCATGGCCGAGAGTGTTTCCGGAGCGGGGCGTCCTTCAAGTGTTTCTACACCGTTTAAAGCAATATAGAAGGAAAGTTCTAGGTCGAACTCAATGTGAGTGTCTTGTCCGATGATTGCGATAATGAGTTCACTTTTCTCTGTATTCCAGCGTGGCGGAAACGTCATTTCCTTCATAAAGCCCGTGCACTGCATGTGTTTTATGTGAGCCTGGCCAATTGTGGTGCCGATGGGAACAAGTAGCCTGTGGGTAGTTCCGTTTCGTAGCTCACTTAGACCCCACAAGAGTTCATGCCCTCCTTTATAGGGGCGAAAGCTCCTGCATAGATCGGAAATCTCAGGTGGGATGTCCCTCCCGCGCTTGATCACTTCGTCAAGGTGATGTTCTGATTTCGCAATTGGAAAGTAGACGCTCCGGCTTTCAATTCCCTTGGCTGCAACGGTAGCGTAAACCGCTTGATCTAGAGCAGATCGAAGCTCTTCTGCGGCACTAACAGCCTCATCAATGAGATCGTCGTGAACAGGTTGAAGTACTTTTATCTTGTGGATTTGGTATGCGCCCGTTTCGTCTGGTTCTGTAACTCGAGCAAACGGTTTTTGTGCAAAGTAGCTCTGAATGTGCTGGCCTAGCTCGGCAATATTTTTTCGAGCCTTTGCGATTCTGCGTTTGGGAATATTGAATAGATCTTTGCTCATCAGGTGTTTCCTGTAATTAGTCCGGTAGGGCGGGCAACTCGCGCAGCGATTGCTCGCCGTTGGCATCGGTAGACAAGGCTGCGCCGTTGTCTAACCTACTTGCTAGAACACCTTTTTCCAAAGGGGTTCAAGCCTCGTACCCATTACACCTTTGCCAATATTATCTAGTCCACGAACCATCACATATAATCCGCCTAATATTTGAATTCCCTCGGTTATTCCAAGTCCGGAATAGCTAAATGCTGGGAAGAGGACGTAATAAGACATGATTATGCCGACGCAGAATTCGAAGGCTCCATATGAAAGGCGGAAATTTTCTCTGTACCAGAATAACGCCAAGCCTAAAATAGGTAGTCCGACCATCGTTCCCCAAGTGGTGATTGTGGATGCCAAAAGGTCTATATTCGAGTAAATAAGTTTCCCGACTGCGGAGGAAGATATGCCAAGAATAAAGCTGAATATGAGGTAGCGTTTCTGAGATGAAATAACTTTCTCAGCTTCTTCTTCGATTTCTTTATTTATTGAATCACTCTTGCTTGTGTCAATAAATTCAGCGCCAGTGATGGATTTAATATTTAGACCTGATAAGAAGTAAGCCAAGGCTTTATCGTTTGTCACTACGCAAGGGGCGTCAATCCCTTGCTCTTCAGCATAGGCTATAGCTATTCGGGCGATATCAAAATCCGCTCCGCTTAAACGTTGGGCATTTCTATCGAATTGTATAGGATCATTTTTTAATTTTTCAGGTGTGCCAGCTATTTTTACGCCTGCATGAATAGAGGATGCGACTAGCTCAGCGATATCTGCCCATTTGCTCCCTTTACCCCTGTGGGAGAGTTCCTCCATTACGGCTCTTGGAATAACAAGCTTCCGATTCCCAGCCCTAGACAATATCTGTGGGTGCTGGAATAAAACATTTGTATCGATTATGTATCTACTTGGCATAAATCTTCCTGATGCCTAACTACCCAAACGGGCGGACCACTCCAGCTCTCCCACTCTAGCTCGTGGGTTTCACGGTCATGGTGATTCTGGCGGAGCGTTATAGCTATGGGCTGCAGGCTCAGGCAAGCCCAATGTGCCACTACTCCAACGATCCCGTGATTGACGGCCCGCGCTCTTATCTCTAAGGTTTCCCCCGTCGTTGTAAATCCAGCGACCTGGGATTGGCCTCCCGGCAAACACAAGGTGGGCACACTACCACCGCTTTTGAGCGGTTTTTTTGTGCCCGCAGCATGGCTGCGCGCCTGTTATGGGCGGGGTCGTGTGCGGCACCCGCGAGGGTGGCTGGGTTCCTTGTGCCCGGTAGGCCAACCCGCACGGCTCCGCTCACCCGATTGGCCTCGGGTAGCGGATCAGTTTCCGCACACAAGGTATCTAGTCATGCAAGCACTCGTCTTCCGCGACACCCAGCTCGAAATCGTTGATCGCAACGGCCAGCCGTGGCTGAGGGGCCTCCAGATTGGAGGTGCCTTGGGTTATGCCAAGCCAGACCATGCGATTTGGAAACTGTACGAGGCGCATGCTGACGAGTTCACCGATAACATGACGGCGCTGCTCAAGCTGCCCGATCTGAACCTCCAAAACGGAGGTGCAGGTCAGATGCGCGAAGTCCGCATCTTCTCCCTCCGCGGCGCCCATTTGCTGGCGATGTTCGCCCGCACCGAGGTCGCCAAGGAGTTCCGCCGCTGGGTGCTCGATGTGCTGGACGGCTTGAGCGCGCCTGAGTCTGTCCCGGTCGGCCCGGCCCCTGCCGAACCCATCCACCTCACCTACAACGACCGCCCGTTCCGCATCGTCCCCGAGGGCGCGGCGCTGTGGTTCGTCGCCGTCGATGTGGCCCGCGCCCTGGACATGCGCGACGGCCATTGCCTCACCCGCCATCTGCGCAGCGAGCACAAGGCGCAGCGGCAGGTCGGCCACCGTCGCCTCGGCCTGATCGACCGGCCCGGACTGGAGCTGGCCCTGCGTCACGCCAGCCCGGCGCGGGCCGAACCGTTGCGGTTGTGGCTGGAGGTGGCGCTGGAGCAGTTCGTGACCGGCGCGCCGGCGGCGCATGCGTTGTCCAATGGGCTGTCCGGCGAGCAGCAGGGCGCGCTCAAGGCGCTGGTGGCGGCGCGCATCGAGGCACTGCCCGAGGTGGAGCGGGGCAGGGCGGCGACGCGCTGCTGGTCGGCGCTCAAGTCCAGGTTCGGCTGCGGCTACAAGGAGATCGCCCCGGAGCGGTTCACCGAGGCGGTGAGTCTGGTGGCGCGCATCGTGCTGGAGGGCGAGCTGCTGGAGCCGGAGGCGCCGAAGGTGGTGGGCCGCCTCGACATCGATTACCCCATCGAGGACTGGAAGGCCCGCAACCCGCAGCAGTTCCGCCACGACAACCCGAACAGCCCGGATCTGGTGGTCGGCTATGGAGATCTGCTGTCGAGCGACTATTCCCCCTGCTGCGACCTGCTGGACAAGCTGCACAACGCCGGTTACCGCGTCGATGGCGCCTTCTACGAGCTGCGCTCCTATCAGAACCTGATGCTCCAGATGGACATGGCCATCCGGCTGATGGTCGGCAATGCGCGCCAGGTAATAGAAGGCTTCGAGCAGGATCGTCGGCGCCTCCAGAAATTCGTTGGCGTGAAGGGCCACCGGGCATGACGCCCGGCCCGGCCCGCGCCATCCCCTGAGCGGGACGCCTCTCGGGCATCCTCGACATCGCCTGTTCCGAATCGACCCTGCTGCTGGGTAACCCCAGCGGCACGGGCAGCTATACCCCATCACTTTTAAGGAGTATGCGAAATGAACGATCTGGTAATCGCCAACACCACCATCCGTCAGGATGCCGAAGGCCGTTACTGCCTGAACGACTTGCACCGGGCGAGCGGCGGGGAAAAGCGCCACGGCCCAAGCTACTGGCTGGCAAGCCAGCAGACCCGAGAGCTGGTTTCCGAACTGGTAACTACCGGGAATCCGGTAGTTACCCTGGAGGGGCGTAACGGCGGCACCTACGTCTGCAAGGAGCTGGTCTACGCCTATGCCATGTGGATCGCCCCCGCGTTCCACATCAAGGTCATCCGCACCTTCGACGCCGTGGTCACCGGCCACAAACAGGCGGCCGGCGGCGAGTTCAGCCAGGGCGCTTTCAGGGAGTTCCAGTTCACCCGCCTGGAGCTGGTCAAGACCGTTGCGGACATGACCGAGCAGTCCCTGCGGCTGGCCAACCTGCTGGGCCTGCGGGACAACCAGGGCCGCTTCTACGCAGACAAGCTGGTCAAGCGCCAGATCGGTATCGGCCCGATCGAGTTGCTGGGGCTGCCCTCGCTGCCGGCGGCGGAGGTCGACCTGACCCTCTCCCCACAGCAACTGGGCGCCCGCTTCAACATGTCGGCGCGAACCTTCAACAGTCTGCTGATGCGCTGCGGCTTCCAGTTCAAGGCCCCGGCGGGGGAAAGCCCGGCCTGGCGGCCCACGCCGAAGGGCGAGCCGCATTGCGCCTACGAGGATACCGGCCGGCAGCACAACGACGGCGCGCCGGTGCGGGTCCTGCGCTGGAAAGAATCGCTGCTGGACGAGCTGCGTAAGGCGGCCACGGAACTGGGCGGTTTGCTCAAGCCGGTGGCCCGAGGATAACGCCCATTCCCAAGCCCGCTCCGCGCGGGCTTTTTCATGCCCGGAGCTTTCATGACCATCAATGCCAGCGACGTGAAGTTGCTCAAATCCCAGCGCCTGACCGACGAGGCCGACGGCGGCGGGCGCGCCACCGGCACCCCCGTGGTCGACGGCGAGGTCAACAACCTGTTTCCCGACATCAGCCGCCTCGACCGCACCCTGGGCCGCATCAACCTGCGCAAGGGCTTCGCCGGCGTGCTGACCGACAACGCCGACGCCTACCTGGGCGCCCACTGCATCCTCACCCAGGCCCCGGCCGATCCGCGCGTCTCGGTGCTGCTGTTCAATTCCGGCAGCCAGACCGACGAGCGCGACGACGCCCGGAGCGCCATCGAGAACTACGTGGTGCCGGCCACCGCCGCGTCCTTCGAGCTGCTCGGCAACCAACTGGCCGGCCAGCGCTCGATCGCCGGCGTGCAGCGCGAGGAGCACCGCCTGCCGGAAATCGGCGAGGTCTACCAGCTGGTCAACGGCACCACCAGCCAGTACGTGCGCATCACCAGCGTCGAGGCCACGCTGGAGAACTTCATCTACGAGTACGCCTCCGGCCAGTTCCTGACCCTGCCGCGCCGCCGCCTGCAGTTGGGCATCGGTTCCGCGCTGCTGGCCACCTACCCGGGCGGCAGCGTCAACCCGGCCGGCACCACCGCCACCAACGCCGCCAACCAGGCCAAGGCCACGGTGCTGTCCACCCAGGTGGCCGATGCGGCGAAGTACTACGGCATCAGCCCGCTGGCCGAGGCCGTGGCCCAGGGCGACCTGACCCTCACGGTCGAGTCGGTCTACGCCGCCCTGGTGCCCAGCACCAACAAGGAAACCGCGCTGCTCGACCAACTGGCCGGCTACAGCCGCCGCCAGTACCTGGCCTGCGGCGTCGCCCGTTCGCCGTCGCTGACCTTCGCCCAGGTGGTCAGCGGCCAGTCGCGGTCCTTCCTCGGCACCGGCGCGCTGCCCGGCTCGATCACCCTGACGATCAATGGCGGGGTCTATGCCGACGACAAGAAAGGCGGCTTCGCCTTCGTCAGCGGCAGCAACACTTTCAGCAAGCTCACCGTCGACTACGTCACCGGGCAGATCGACGCCTACAAGTCGACCGCCTTCACCGGCGCGGCCAGCGTCGCCTACACCCCGGCCGCCGCGGTGACCGGCGAAACCGTCACCGGCGAGATCCCCGTCGACCTGTCCAGCCGCGGCTACGTCTACACCCTGGACCTGGCCAATGCCAAGCCCAAGCCCGGCACCCTGACCGTCAGCTTCCTGGCCCTCGGCAACTGGCAGGAGCTGAGCGACGCCGGCAACGGCGAGCTGAGCGGGCAGGGCAGCGGCAGCATCGACTTCGCCAGCGGCAGCGTGTCGATCACCCTGGCGGCGCTGCCGGATGTCGGCTCGTCGGTCCTCTACAGCTACGTCGGCGACAACGCCGAGGCCTACACCCAGCGCACCGGGGCCAGCGTGGCGGCCAAGGCCCGTATCCGCTACCGCCTGCCCCACGACGGCATCCAGCCGGGCAGCCTGACCGCCACCTACCTGGTCGGCGGGGTGACCAAAACCATCACCGACACCGGCGCCGGCACCCTGGGCGGCCAGGCCAGCGGCACCATCGTCTACGCCACCGGCGAGCTGGACATGGAGCTGGCCGCCACCCCGGACAGCGGCTCCTCGATCACCTACAGCTACCAGCAGGGCAGCGTCGCCGATCAGGTGCTGAGCGTGTCGCCGGATAGTGCCGGCACTGTGTCCGGCACCATTCCCGGCGCACCGCTGCAGCCGGGCAGCGTGCAGATGAGCTGGTCGGTGCTGCAGCGTCAGGCGGTGCCCGCCTCGGAAACCCAGACGACCTACGAGGAAACCCTGGTCCTCGACCGCTCGGTGGCCGACAACGGCAGCGGCGGCTGGGTCGGCGTCAGCGGCACCCTCGACTACGCCACCGGGGCCTTCACCCTGCGCGTCGAGGAGAGCTACGACTACAAGGAGTACACCTACAAGCAGACCGGCATCTGGCCCCTCACCCAGACCGAGAAGTCCAGCACCACCACCAGCCTGCAGGAGCAGTACGGCGGCACCCTGGTCGCCCGCGCCCAGCCGGCCGGGGTCGGCTACGGCGCGCAGACCGACAGCCAGACCGCGCCGCAACTGGCCTTCGACCTGCTGCCCGAGATCGCCGAGCCCATCGTGCCGGGCTCGCTGATCCTGGCCTGGGGCGGCGACACCTACGTCGACCGCGACGGCGTGCTCTACAAGGGCATCAGCAGCAGCACCAACGCCGGCAGTGCGGTCGGCAGCGTCGACTACGCCGGCGGCACCGCCACCCTGAGCAGCTACCCGAGCGGCAAGACGGCTTCAATCGACGTGCAGGGCTGCCTGACCAGCAACAGCGGCTTTGCCGTGGTCGACGCCACCTTCCGCACCCCCGGCGCGCCGCTGCGCCCGGCCAGCCTGCAGCTGACCGCGGTGCGCACCGACACCGCCGCGGTGGTCAGCGCCACGGCGGACACCAACGGCACTTTCGCCGGCCCGGTGATCTGGGGCTCGGTGGACGTGGAAACCGGCATCGTCCGCCTGAAGTTCACCAGCGACCCGGACGACACCAGCGGGGCGAGCGACATTCCGGTGATCCCGGCGCTCTTGCGCTACAACGCCGTGCTCTACAGCAGCCTGCCGCTGAATGCCGAGCTGATCGGCCTGGACCCGGTGCGCCTGCCGGCCGACGGCCGGGTGCCGATCTACCGCGAGGGCGACGTGCTGGTGATCCACCACACGGCCGAGACGGTGATCGCCAGCCCGCTGGCCGGCACCACGGAAACCTTGGCCCGCGCCCAGCAGGCCGCCATCGAGGTGGTGGATGCCGCCGGCCTCGCCCTGGATCCGGCGCAGTACACGGCCGACCGCGAGCTGGGCACGGTGACCTGGGCCAACCCGCTGGTGGTGCAGGATGCCGGCGGCAACCCGCTCGCCCTGCCGCTGACCGTCCGCGACCGGGTCGAGCACATGGCGGTGTGCAGCGAGGTGCAGATTTCCGGCGCCCTCGGCATCGGCGCGCCGCTGCCCTGGGACCTGCCGGCCGGCGAGACGCAGGTGTCCAGCGCGGTGGCCTGGGGCGACCTGCAGGCCCGCCTGCACACCTGGTACACCCAGAAGACCTGGAACAGCGGGGCGCCCAACTGGACCGACAGCCCCAGCGGCGACAGCACCACCAGCAACTACAACAGCCTCAACTACCCGCCAGTGGTGACCAACAAGGGCGCCATCGCCGGCAAGTGGGCGCTGGTTTTTACCGGCACCAATACCTTTCAGGTGGTCGAGGAAAAGCTCGGGGTGATCACCACCGGCAGCACCGGCAGCGACTGCGCGCCGACCAACCCGGCCACCGGGGTGCCGTATTTCACCATCCTCGCCGCCGGCTGGGGTTCGGGCTGGGCCAGCGGCAACGCCGTGCGCTTCAACACCGACAGCTGCCTGGGGCCGCTGTGGATCGTGCGCACCGTGCTGAGCGGGCAGGGCACGGTCGAGGACGACCAATTTCGGATTCAGATCAGGGGGGACGCGGACTGATGGCGATCACGGTTTATTCGAGTCTGGACACCGGCGCCCCGGCGCTTCCGAGTACCGCCGGCCAGCGCTTCATCGACAATTTGAAGCTGATCCTCCGGGCCTGCCTGGTCGATGGCTACGGCAGCAAGCCGGCAGCGGGCTGGACGGTCGGGCACGACCATGCCGACGGTTTCAGCCTGAGCAACGGCGAGGGATACATCAACTTCGTCAACGTGACAGCCAACGCGGTTGCCATCTACCTGATGGAAACCCTCACCAGCGGCAGCGCCGCCTTGGCAGAGGGCGACAACCGGCGCTCGGGGCCGTGGTACGAGGGGCAGTCCGACACGGGGCGGCACTATCACTCCAGCTCCTATTTCACCTCGACGACCGGCAACAAGCACTGGTGTCTGGTGGCCGACAACCGCACGGTCATTTTCCAGTGGTTCGGTAGTCAGCTGAACGTGGACATGGGCACGGGCTTTGGCGGCCTGCTGTACTTCGGCGCCTACCTGCCGGCCTTTGGCGGGAGCGGTTTCTGCACCATCGGCGGAAGCACGGGCAGCGGTGGCACCGTTCAGTTGTTCCCCCGAACGCTGCCGCGCCGGGCACTTCCCTGCGTAACCCCTTCGATGGCACCGTGGTGCAGGGGGCTTCGCCGGGATACCGGGGCGGTGCTGTTGTCGAGTCCACAAACGCCACCATAGTGGCACGGACCCGCCTCTCCCCGGCGGTGCTGCGCCCGGTGCGGGCCTCCCTTATGGGGCGGGGGACGGGCCTAAGCGGCAGTACCGCAGCCAGCCTTGACGCGCAGTGTGGTCTACTGCGCGGGGTGATCTCCGAGCCTAGTCTGTCCGATAACTTGCTGTCCAAAGTACTGCCGGTGTTGGGCATCGGTAGCCCGGTCTGGCAGGACAGGCTCAGGCCGCTCACCTTGCCGAACGGCAAGCAGTGGGTGCCTGCGTACTGCGCGGCTGCCGATCTGGGGACCTTCATCTCTCTGGACCCTGCGGATTGGGAGTAACCGATGATCGTCGCTCCCCAAGTCCTGATTTCATTACCGCAGGTAGCGGCGCGGCGCACCCTGACGGTAAGGCTCACCCGTGACGGCGAGCAGACCGCCAACGTGAAAGTCTGCCGGCTGCTAAATATGGACATGATCCTGCTGGCGGTGTTCGGGACTGCCTATCAGAGCGTCCAGACGTTTCTCGCCTCGGCTATTGACGGCGACCGATACCTGTTCGCCATCGACGAGGAGCCCCAAAGCGCGCCTCCGCCCGCTACGCGACGATCAGCGAGGATGCCACCTACACGATGGACATCAACGATGGCAGCGGTGGCGCAGCCGGGGGCCGGCAACGTTACAGGCCCGCGTGCGGGTCGATGGGGTCGACGTCGCCCGCGAAGTCCTCGCCGTCGAGCGGCAGACCGACGGCGTCTGGCGTATCGCCGGCAACCTGCGCACCGCCGAGGGCGCGCTGGATCTGCGCGTCACCGGCGGCGCCGTCTACGCCCTGGCCATCGACGACTACGGCACCCTCTACCAGCCGAACCTCGCCGTGGCGGTGGGCGACGTGATC
Source organism: Azotobacter tropicalis (assembly GCF_059739045.1). NCBI lineage: Bacteria > Pseudomonadati > Pseudomonadota > Gammaproteobacteria > Pseudomonadales > Pseudomonadaceae > Azotobacter > Azotobacter tropicalis. The sequence continues at coordinate 1,078,267 of NZ_AP046059.1, read as the reverse complement.
CGCCCGACCCTGTTCACGGGCTGGCTCTACCGCATCACCCAGGCCGGCAGCCTGCCGGCGACCGAGCCGGTCTGGTGGGACGGCAACACCGCCGGCCCGCAGGATCTGGGCAGCGCCCGTGCCGAGGTGGTGCGCTACCACCGTCCCCTGGCCCATGGCCCCATCGCCGTCGAGATGACCTGATGCTGACCGCCGATATCGGCGCCGGATGGCGCAGCGCCCGCGCGTCCGGCGATCCCGTGACCGAAACACCCTGGAACCGAACGCCGGCGTGCAATCGGGCGCTGACTGGCGCCTGGCAACCCGGCCAGCCCCGCGAGCGGATCAGCGCCGCGCCCTGGAGCGCCATCCCGGCCCGCGATCCGTCCGGGCGGCTGGTCTGGAGCGGGGCGCCGCCGGCCGAGAACCCATCGGCCAGCGCCTGGAGTGCCGTACCGCCGCGCGACCACGCCGCCGCCGGCGGCTGGGACAGGAGCCTCCGCCCGCGCGAGGTGCGCCTGCGCCTGCTCTACAACCCGCAGCCGGCCCGCAAGGATCTGGGCGCGGCGCAGGCCTTCCAGCGCTGCGACGAGTTCGGCCCGCGCTACGACGCCGCCGAGGCGCTGCGCCGCAGCGTCTACCTGCCCGGCACGTTGCCGCTGGCCTTCGACTTCGCCGGCGCGCGCTACAGTCCGGGCACCACGCCCGAGGTGTTCTTCGACTTCGTCTACGTCGCGCCGACGCGGGCCATCCAGCCGGTGGACAGCGGCAGCGCCCCGCGCTGGCAGTCGGCCCGCCGCCTGGACCTGCGCCGCGCCCTGCGCTGGGGGCCGGGCCGGCCGCAGGACCCGACCACCGGAATTTCCTATCCCGACTACGGCGGTCCCGTGATCGCCATCGACCGGGCCGTCGAGCCCGACATCCTGGAGACCTACATGATCGCCAACAGCGTCAGCCTGGTGGTGCTGCCCGAGCGCACGCCGCTGGAGGCCACCGGCCTGAGCGTCGGCCGCGACATCGACGCCTTCGCCTGGCAGTTCAGCGCCCAGCTGCTCGGCCGCACCTCGCTCAACCTCGTGCGCCCGGACGCCGGCGGCCCGAAGACCGTCGAGCTGACCATCAACGACCATGTCTGGGTGTTCCTGATCGAGCGCTACAGCAGCCAGGGCAAGTTCCCCGGCGAACGCTTCACCATCGGCGGCGTGTCCCGCACCCAGCTGCTGGCCGAGCCCTACGCGCCCAAGCGCTCGGCGGTCAATGCCGTGGACATCAACGCCCAGCAGGTCGCCGCCGACCAGCTGACCGACACCGGCTTCAGCCTGACTTGGGATGTCGCCAACCAGTACCCGCCGGACTGGACGATTCCGGCGGGCGCCTTCAGCTATCAGGAGCGGACCGCCCTGCAGGTGATCGCCCGCGTCGCCGAGGCCATCGGCGCGGTGGTCAAGCCGGCCCGCGACAGCGACGCCCTGAGCGTGATCCCGCGCTACCGGGCCGCACCCTGGGCCTGGGCCACGGCAGTGATGGAGCGGATCATCCCGGCCGAGATCGTCGGCGAGTGGGGCAGCGAATGGAGCCCTCAGCCGGCGTGGAACAGCTGCTACGTCAGCGGCACCACCCACGGCGTAGCGGTGGACGTGCGCCGCACCGGGACCGCCGGGGATGCGCCGGCGCCGGACGTCTACGACGAGCTGATCACCGGCACCGAGGCGGCCCGCGCCCGCGGCATCGCCGAACTGGCCAAGGGCGGCAATCAGGAGATCGTCACCCTCGCCCTGCCGCTGTTCCCCGCGGCCACCGCCCCCGGCCTGATCGAGCCGGCCATGCTCTGCGAGGTGCGCGACATCGACGGCACCTGGCGCGGCCTGTGCCTGGCCACCGAGATCGGCGCCGAAGGTGTGGGCGCGGCCCGCGTCACCCAGACCGTGCGCCTGGAGCGACACCACTGATGGCCACCGTCAATCCCTGGAAGAAATTCATCGGCCTGCTGCCCGGCGGTGTGCGCGCCGTCGGCACCGTGATTGCCATCGACATCGCCAGCGGCACCAGCACCGTCGAGCTGCGCAACGGCGTGCCGATCGCCGCCCGCGGCACCGGCGTGGCGGTGGGCAGCAAAGCCTTCGTCGTCGACGGCCAGCTCGCCGGCCCGGCGCCGGAGCTGCCGCAGTACGACATCGAAGTCTGAGCGCCAACCCATCTCACCCCGAGCCCGCCGCGTGCGGGCTTCTTTTTGCCTGGAGAAAACCTTATGGCCCGACTCTCTGCCGCCGTCGCCGGCGGCGTCAACGTGTGTGCCTTTCTGGATCTGATCGCTTGGAGCGAGGGGACCTGCACGTCGCCGATCACTCGCAACGATGGCTATGACGTAATCGTGACCGGTTCGGATGGCAAGCCGGAAATCTTCACCGACTACCGGCAGCACCCGTTCGCCGGCGGACGCAAGCCCAAGCACGTCCGCGGCGCGCTGTACTCCAGCGCTGCCGGGCGTTACCAGCACATGCGCACGCACTGGCCGCACTACAGCGACCAGTTGCGCCTGCCGGACTTCGGCCCGCTCAGCCAGGACCGCTGGGCGATCCAGTTGATCAAGGAGCGCAAGGCGCTCGACGACATTAAAGCCGGCCGTATCGAGCAGGCGATCGCCAAGGTGCGCAACCTCTGGGCCAGCCTGCCGGGGGCCGGCTATGCCCAGCCCGAGCATGACCTCGATGACCTGCTCGCCCAGTTCATCGCCGCCGGCGGGGTGCTGGCATGAGCCTGATCACTGCTGCCACAGCCCTGCTGCCGACCGTCGCCAGCCTGCTCGACCGGCTGATCCCCGATCCCGAGCAGAAGGCCAAGGCCCAGCTCGAGCTGCTCAGGCTGCAGCAGGAGGGCGCCTTCAAGGAGCTGGACGCGGCCCTGCAGGTCAACCTGGCCCAGGCGAAGATCAACGAGGTCGAGGCGGCGAGCCAGTCCGGCTTCCAGGCCGGCTGGCGGCCGCTGGCGGGTTATGTCTGTGTGGCGGGCCTTGCCTACGAGTTTCTGATCAGGCCGCTGCTGCCGTGGCTGCTGACAGTGGCCGGCGCTGCCGATGTCCCGCCGCTGCCGTCGCTCGACGACGTGCTGTTCGAGCTGGTGTTCGGAATGCTCGGCCTCGGTGCTCTACGGACGGCGGATCGGTGGAAGCGGGTGAGTGCAGTTACATCCAGTGCCTGGACGGGAGGATGAATAGCCAAGGAGATAGAGGGATTGGGGAGGGAGGCCCGGAAGGTGGAGGGGGACAAGGATTCCCGTCCTATTGCGTGCCGGGGGCGGGCACGGAAGGGATTGTTCGCGCCTGCTCCGTCTTGCGGAGAGACAGCCTGAAGGCTGTTCGGATCGTCTTTCATTTCATAGTCGGCCCGGCCTTGTAGTACGTGGGATATCAGTCCTACAAGAAGGAGCATCACCGCGGCGGACAGGATCTGGTAGAGCAGAACAGCGATCGTGAGTATCAGAATCCCATTCATCATGTGTGAGCCTTCAAACATGGCCAATTGGGTGGCATGCAAGCCAGGAGGGTGGCCGATACTTAATTTTCTATACCACGGATCGTCAACTTAGTCACAGGGCGCTTCCGAGCCGGCACCTTACGACATCAGATCGACAGAATTTTTGATATAAGCCAATGCTTAACGGTCGATTGCAGGAAATCCTGCCAGTGGCAGTGTGCAGTAGTGGTTGAGCGGGGCGTTGCTCTATCGCTGCAGGCAGGGAGATACAGAAATGCTTGGTAAAGCGCCTATATGGAGCATGTATAAGCTCTATACCTATTTGATTGGAGACCCGTTCGATCAGAGGTTGTGACGGTGTTGGTGCGATAATGGATGTCAATTTAATGGCAAAGTAATATCGTTTGCAGCATGAAATGATATTATATTGACAACATTTTGTCTTGATTGAATAATTTGTAGCCAGCCACCTGAGGGGTGGGTTCACCGGCTGGCCCAGTGCTTTTCTGGAGAGTCACGACAAAACAAGAATAAAAAAGTATGGAGAATATGACGGGCTGATTTATACAAATTCAGTATTAATTGGTGGGGGTGTCATGAATCAAGGATGGATTTATTATATTTTGCTATTAATAACGACATTGTATTTCGATGGCTTTTTTCGAGATGTGAAGATTAAGGCGCAAAATATATCCAGTGCCTTGGATACGGATTTGCATGTAGTAAGAAAAAGCATTGATGTCGTGCCTGTCAGGGTTAATACGTTAGAGTCCAATATTATTTGGATGCCCTATGCGGCTGGCAGGCATTCAAAGTTGGAAGAAAGGATAAGATTTTGAAAATCCTCGAATAATGCATGGCGCTCCTTATGCTTGCCTGCTTTCTTCGCTCGTTGAGCGCCCTTCTTGTCGGCACTCAAGCATTGTTTTTTCAAGCCGGACACAGCGGCAAGCACCGAAGCTGGTCGGGACATCTCGATAACGCTTTCGCTGCTTGTGGCCAGTAGGGCGCAATACCCTGCCTGATCCGTTTGAGTGCAATTGCCCTGCGGCCGGATTCAACGTCCAGCTTCGGGAACTGGAGCCCCTGCCATCCCGGCGGGGGCTCTTTTTTTGTGCCCGCGATTCAGCGGTGGGAGGTGGAGAGGCGTTCGCCGATGGCCTGCAGCATGGTCGGCAGGAAATCGCGGTGGGCGCCGAAGGGGTTGCGGATCCAGTTCAGCAGCGATTCGGGGTGAAGACGTCGGCCCCTCGATGGCTGGTATTCACGCGTGCGCCTCTCGATCCAATACGTCTACAACCCACTGGTTGATGCTTTTGTTCGAGAGCATGGCTTTGGCCGAGATGGAGGCATGCAGCTCGGGGCCATGCGCAGGCTTAATTTGCCGGAGTATGGCTTTTGCGGGGCACGACCCAGCTTGGCACAGGTTTCAAGGTAGTCGTCCACCGCCTCCTCGAATGCGTCGCGAAGCTCCGGGATAGACTCGCCGTGAAAGCCGACGACGTCGTTGATCCCGACGATATGTCCGACGAGCAGTTTATCTTCGTCGCTGTATTCGATGCGGGCCGAATAGCCCTTGTAGTTCATCACGTTCATGGCGTTATCCCTGCTTTCTCGAGGAAGGCTCTTGCGTCGCGCACCTGGTATGGCTTGGCCTCCTTGTCCGGGTGCGGTCGATGGAAGGTGGCGATCACACCATTCAGCTCGAAGCGGACTCGCGATCCGTTCCCTTCGACGACCTTGGCACCAGCCGCCACGAATAGGGGCTCGATCCGCACCCACTCCAGGGAAGCCGGAGTCCGCTTCGAGAAGATGGCTTCGAGTGTGCTGCGTTGCTCGCTGTTCATGGTATCAGTTTGTGATACCGCCCAAGACCCAGCAATGCCTGCCGCCGGGAGAGCCGGCGGCAGCGCTGACCTGTGAACGGGGGCGGGCAGCGCCCGCCCTACAGGACTGCGACTCAGCGGTGGGAGCTGGAGAGGCGTTCGCCGATGGCCTGCAGCATGGTCGGCAGGAAATCGCGGTGGGCGCCGAAGGGGTTGCGGATCCAGTTCAGCAGCGACTCGGGGGTGAAGACGTCGGCACCGCTGGGGATGGCCCGGAGCTGCGGCTCGCCCCTGTCGTCGAAGGTCAGTACCCAGCGTTTGTCGCGGATGAGCAGGGCGGCCATGTTGTCGGAGATGCGCTGGTCGGCCTCGCGGTCCCATTCCGGCAGGGTGCCGCCGGTATCGAGCACGGCCTGGCGGCAGCGGTCCAGATAGTCAAAGGTGAAGTTGCGCACTTCCTGGCTCAGGCTGGCCAAGGGCGGGCGCTCGGGTTCGGGTGCAGCGGTGGTGGTGGGCAGCAGGTTCAGCGCCTCGGCCAGCCAGGCGCGAAAGGGCGCCACCCGCTCGGGTTGGCGTGCAGCAGGGCGACTTCCAGCCCGGCCCGGCTGATGACGTTGAGCGTCTGCCGGCCGACCGGCAGGGCGGCCTTGTGTTCGGGCCGCAGGTGGCGGGTGGCGACGTGAGAGTCGCGCAGGCCGACGGCGCTGGCCACGTCAGCGGCGACGAACCAGACCTCGGTGCCGACCGGCACGATGCGGAAGTGGCGATCGTTGTAGGTCAGCCGCAGGGGCGCGGCGGTGCCGCCATCCGGCAGGGCCGCACGCGGCCGGACGGCCTCGCCCTGCTGCCAGTAGGCGGCGAGGGCGGCGAAGCATTCGCGCTGGTACTGCACCAGCCGCTCGCGGATTTCGGGTTTGACGCGAGAGGCATCCACGCCGAACAGCCAGCCGTTGAGGTAGTCGAGGGGGAGGCAGACGAGTTCGCGGCTCTTGCCGTCTTCGGCAACCGTGGTCGTGATGACCATGGTTGTTTTTAGAACAGGGTGACGCTGGAGGCGTGCGTGCTGGGATTTCCAGTCAAGGCCAATTGCTTCGCTGATGGGCTTCATTGCCACGAGGCGTTCGCCTGTGGGGGTGGTGATGACGGTGAGATCGTGATCTTGAAAGCTGACGGTGCCGAGCTGGCTGCTGATGGCCGACATGGTGTTTTTCCCTTTGCAGTCCGTTGACCGCTTTCCCTCCGCCAAGAGGGGTGAGCGGAACCGTGCGGGTTGGCGGACCGGGCAAAGGAACCGGCGGGCCGTGAGGCCCCCACACACGGCCCGCCCATAACGGGTGCAGCCATGTTTTGCGGGCATAAAAAAACCGCTTATAGCGGCTTCGTGACCGCCTTTGCTGACCGGGCCGCCAAGCCCAGGTCGCTGGATTTACAGCGACGGGGGAACGGTAGCGGTAGTGGGGTGGGGGTGTCAATCGATGGGGGCAATAGGGCCGTCAATTGGGCGACTTGCCTTGGCTTGCAGAACATAGTGTATAACGTCGTAAAGCGGTCATCATGGTCGTGAAATTCGCAGTGTAGACAGTGAGCACGGAAATGATGCTGAATTATTTCTGTCAACCCTGTCAGGGGTTATGCATTGCTTGATGTCTATTTATAGTTAGGCCTTTAACTCAGATCCATTGAATTATATGAAAGCGAAGTATATTGCGGTTGACGGTGATGACATCGGGCAAAAGATATCATCTTGTTATTTGAGAAATGACCTAAAAGGTCTTTCCAAAATAAACGACTTGGTACAAATGAAGACTAAGCTGATAGCTGATTTTTTGCGCTCGCAAAGATTTACTGTAGTATTTTGCGCGGCAGATGGAGTGACTGCTTATTCAATCTCATCAAGTGCAAGCGATGAATTTATTTTTAGTTCGATAGAAAGCTTGGCAGGCAGTGAATTGACGTTTTCAGCGGGAGTCGGATCAAATTTGCGAGAGGCTTATATTGCTTTGCTTTCCGCAAAAAGTAGTGGTAAGGCATGCCTGCATAATTTTGAGAGTATGAAATAAAATGTTTAGGGTGGTGAATTTCGCTGTGCTGCTGCGCTACGTTGCAGTGCTCACAACAATTATTAGCCTTTTTGTTTACGAAATGATTCACAAGTATTGGGCTCAAGACTTGCCTGTTGTAAGAATAATTAGCATAACTCCTTGGGTTGCTATTTTAGTCATTTTTTTAATAACCACAAATGCAATTGCTCGGCAGATCTGGAAAGGGCTCAAGAAGGTAGATAAATCCCTGTTTCCAGACCTCAATGGAACATGGGAGGGGAGATAGTAACTGAGAGTGGCTTAGTAATACCCGCTAGAGCCTTGATAAGACAGACTCTTTTGCAAACTCAGCTTGATATACACACGGAGACATCGAAATCACTCACTTTAGAAACAACGCCAGCGGTCGATAGCGGTCAATGTAAACTGTATTACCTCTATAGGTCCTTGCCTAAGGATCCGAATTGGAGTCCCTACGCAGGGTCAACAATTTTTGATGTGCGGATAATTTCCAGCGACTCTAACTCCTAGTTTCTAGAGTTATCAGGCTATTATTTTACTGATCGAAAAACAAATGGTCGCATAAGATTGCAGCAAATCAGTGATGATGTTGCCGCTGATGTTTCCTATTATTAGTTTTCTAATTTTTATCTGATGGTTCCTACGCTCCCGCGTGGGGGCTAGTGTGGTGAATCACAACTACTCAGGATAAATCTTGTCTACCGCGGAGCTGACAGAGTTTTTCGGAGGGCATGCGATGAAAACAGGCCGCCCAGCCGTTCGGATCGAACTGACCGAACAAGAGCATGCCGAACTCACCCGCCGCCGAGCCAGGCACAAGGGGCCTGCCGATATGCAGCTGCGCGCCGAGATCATTCTGTCCTGCGCTCGAGGCGAGTCCGGCTCTTCCATTGCTCGACGGCTTGGCATTACGGCGCAAACCGTTTCGAGGTGGCGCCTTCGCTTCGCCCGTTTGGGCCTGCAAGGCCTCAATGACGAGCCGCGCTCAGGCCGCCCACGCAGCATCAGTGATGAAAAGGTCCAGGAAGTGGTCGACCGGGTGCGGCAGACCAGGCCCGACGATGCCAGTCATTGGAGCTCGCGCCGGATGAGCAAGGCCACCCATATTTCACCGGCGAGCGTACAGCGTATCTGGCGAGCCTTCGGGCTCAAGCCCCACCTGGAGCACACCTTCAAGCTGTCCACCGATCCTGCCTTTGTCGACAAGGTGCAGGATATCGTCGGGCTCTATCTAAATCCCCCTGATAAAGCGCTGGTACTGTGTGTCGATGAGAAAAGCCAGATCCAGGCGCTCAATCGAACACAGCCGGGGCTGCCGCTGGAGCCTGGGTATCCGGCGACCCGTACCCATGATTATCAGCGCCATGGCACGACGTCCTTGTTTGCCGCCCTGGATGTGGCCACCGGCGAGGTGATCGGACGTCTCAAGCGCCGTCACCGCAGCGCAGAATTCCTGGAGTTTCTCAGGGCCATCGAGGAATCGGTCGAGAGCGACAAGGCCATCCACCTGATCATGGATAACTATGCCGTGCACAAGACCGACAAGGTGCGTGCCTGGCTTGTCGCGCACCCGCGTTATCACGTGCACTTCACCCCGACGTCTGCGTCATGGCTGAATCGGGTGGAGCGCTTTTTCTCGATGCTCACCCAGAAGTGGATAAAGCGCCAGGCCCATACCAGCGTGAAGGATCTCGAGCAGTCCATCGAGTATTACCTGGCGACCTACAACCAGAATCCAAGGCCTTTCCGCTGGAGTAAGGGAGCAGGTGAAATCCTGGCCTCTGTCGGCAGGGCTGCTCGAGCCTTGCAAAGAAATAATAATGAAGCGAACTTGTGATTCACCACACTAGGGTTTGTCTGAAAAGTCGGCACGTAAGCATGAGTATAATGACGGCGCTATCCAAGTCATATACTGATATTCAAATTGACCAATGCTTTGTTAGTGGTGCATAAATGACGAAAACACTACCGCAATGGAGTGGGGGAATTGAAGATACCCTCAAAAAAAATGGTGCAAACTTGCCTGAGAAGTTTAGTTGGTATGCGCGTGATGAAAATGGGCTTGCGATTTTCATTACTGAGGCAGATCATGCAGATAAAGATGGCAGCATAGTAAGGCTTAAGGATCGCTATATCCAAAGAAACATAAGCGCATTGGGTAAAGATTTGCATGCAAATTCAAGGCGCCATGCTAAAGAAGTATTTTTATTGGCCAGGCATGCATACGAAAAAGGCGATTTGGTAAGGGTTTTACTTACGCGTAATAGTCGTTACAGTAAAGCGCCTAATAAGTCCACAAAAGCAATGCTTTTGCCTTGGTTGTATAGAGTGGTTTCATTTAAAGGTGATTCAATAGAGAGCGGATTTAGCTATCGTATGGAAGAAGCAAGTTAGCAAGTAGAGTAGACAACGGCGCAGCCTTGTCTACCGATGCAAACGGTGGGTAGTCGCTGTACGAGTTACCTACCTTACGGCTACGTAGCTCTGCTCGACACCGCCGATCTGCGCCCCGAATTCGAATCGGCCTTCGCCAATCGTTGCACAGCAACAGAGCCTTGCGAACCATCCGCTGACTTCCTATGATATTTGGCTAAATCTAGCCAAATATAGGGCGCATGATGGAAATCATCCCGCTGGCCGATGCCAAAAACAACCTGTCCCGCCTTGTGGATGCCGCCAGTGATGGACAAGAAATCATCATTGCCAAGCACGGTCGCCCTATGGCCCGCCTTGTGGCCGCTGGCAAGCCTGTCCGGCTGCGCTACGGCACCCTGAAAGGCCAGATTCGCGTAGCCGATGACTTCGATGCCGAACTGCCCAGCGAAGCCTTGGCCGGTTTTGAAGGCAAGGGTTCGGCATGAGGCTGTTAATCGACACCCATATCCTGATCTGGATACTGATCGACGACCCCAGGCTGACCCCCAAAGCCCGTAAGCTACTGGGCAAAGCCAGCGAGATTTACATCAGCACCGCCTCCTTCTGGGAGATGGCCATCAAGCAGAATCTCGGCAAACTGGATCTTCAGCTCGAACAGGTCATTGAAGAATGCCAAAACCTGGGCATCCAGGAATTACCCGTGACCGCAGAACACACCCTTGCCTTACTGGGCCTTGAACCCCTGCACAAAGACCCCTTTGATCGGCTGTTGGTAGCCGTGGCCAAGGCCGAACCCATGAAGCTACTCACGGCGGATAGCAAGGTGGCGGCTTATACGGAGTTGGCGGTGTTGATTTAACGAAAGAAGGGCGCTCTACGTAATTAACATGCCGCTGCTTGACTCAGGCATGCGCCTCCCTGTCCAGCGCATCGACAATCCACTGGTTCAGGCTTTTCGTTGCGCGAGTTCGCCTCGGAACCTCCCCAGGCTGCCGACCTGGCGGCAGCGGGGGAAGGTAGTGCTGGCAGGAGCGGGTTTCCGTTAGTTGTACCCTACGTCGCGCCGGGCGGAGGAGATGGTGACGGTGAATCCGGCCAGCACGTCGATGAAGGACATGAGGGTCATGAGGAAGAACGTCGAAGTCCCCGCCGCGCTATAGGCTATGAACTCCACCAGGAAGGCCACGAACAGCAGCATGGACAGGGCATGGTCTATGACCGAAGCATTGCTGGAGCGGGTGGACTTGACTACTTCGCCGCCCAGAGCGACCAAGGCTAGCGTCAACAACAAGTCCGATGTGGTGAAAAGCCATTGTGCGCCGGACAGCAAAGTCCCTTGAAACAGCACGCCATCAAGGTTGCCGGTGCCGGTCAAGATGACCGCGTTGTAAGCCAGAAAAACGAACAACAGCAGGGGAATGCTTCTGATCAATTGCATGGGTATGTCTTCGTCGAGTGTAAGAGGGCGGCCACTATTCACCACCGGTTGCCGGTGTATCAAGAGAGCGAGCGCGTAGGGTAGACAACGGTGCAGCCTTGTCTATCGATGCAAACGGTGGGCAATCGCTGCGTGAGTTGTCACCCTACCGGATTGCGCCTCAGATCGCGGCCAGTCGTTCGGCCATGTCGGGATACTGCTCGACCAACTTGATGAGAACGGCGGCCTGGGCGTTCGGCTTGGCCTTGCCCTATTCCCATCTGCGCAGGGCGATGAACTCGCTCGCCGTTACTTTCGCGCTGACTTAGAAAAGCTTGGTGGTAAAAAAGTGGTAAGCAGTTTGTGAAAATACTCTGGAGCCCTTGAATATAGGGGCTTTCAATGAAAGTGCGTCCAATCCATCATCGGCGCCACGCAGAAGCGGCGGGACGGCCCAGGGCGCGTGGTTGCTGGGTTTGAGCTCGATATATCTAGAGCCTGTTATTAACCACTGCTTTGGTTATCGTCTGCAGTTAACCCGAAAACCCTACCCCACCGATGTCAGCGATGAGGAGTGGGCCTTCGTGGCGCCCTATCTGGCGCTGATGCCCGAATCCTCCGCCCATCGCGTCCACAGCCTGCGCGAGGTCTTCAATGCCCTGCGCTACATCGTCCGCGGCGGCCTGCTCTGGCGGCAGATGCCGCATGATCTGCCGCCGTGGCAGGTGGTGTATCAGCAGACCCGACGCTGGATCGAGGCCGGCGTCTTCGAGGAACTGCTGCATGATGTGCGCGAGTTGATCCGGGTGGCGGACAAGCGCAAGGCTCAGCCCAGCGCCGTGATCCTCGACAGCCGCACCCTGCAGTCGACGCCGGAAAGCGGCGCACGGGCCGGCTATGACGGGGCCAAACGCCGCAAGGGCTCGAAGGTGCATATGGCCGTGGATACGCTGGGGCAGTTGCTCGCCCTGCGGGTGACGCCCGCCAACGAACAGGACCGCGCCCAGGTGGCCGCCCTCGCCGAGCAGGTGCAGCGGGTGACCGGTGAGGCGGTGGAGGTTGCCTTCGCCGACCAGGGCTACAGCGGCGAGTCGGCGGCCCGGCAGGCAGAGGCGCATGGCATCCAGCTGGAAGTGATCAAGCACACGGAAGCGAAGAAGGGCTTCATCCTGCTGCCCCGGCGCTGGGTGGTCGAGCGCAGCTTCGGCTGGATGGCCCGCTTTCGAAGACTGAGTCGGGATTACGAGCGCCTGGCCTCGACGCTGGCGGGCTTTCACTTCATAGCCTTTGTTTGCCTGATGTTGCCGACTGCTCTCAAGGCCTTGGCAACACCCGGCTGATCAAGAAACGAACGGGTTAATAACAGGCTCTAGTGTGGTGAATCACAACTACTCAGGATAAATCTTGTCTACCGCGGAGCTGACAGAGTTTTTCGGAGGGCATGCGATGAAAACAGGCCGCCCAGCCGTTCGGATCGAACTGACCGAACAAGAGCATGCCGAACTCACCCGCCGCCGAGCCAGGCACAAGGGGCCTGCCGATATGCAGCTGCGCGCCGAGATCATTCTGTCCTGCGCTCGAGGCGAGTCCGGCTCTTCCATTGCTCGACGGCTTGGCATTACGGCGCAAACCGTTTCGAGATGGCGCCTTCGCTTCGCCCGTTTGGGCCTGCAAGGCCTCAATGACGAGCCGCGCTCAGGCCGCCCACGCAGCATCAGTGATGAAAAGGTCCAGGAAGTGGTCGACCGGGTGCGGCAGACCAGGCCCGACGATGCCAGTCATTGGAGCTCGCGCCGGATGAGCAAGGCCACCCATATTTCACCGGCGAGCGTACAGCGTATCTGGCGAGCCTTCGGGCTCAAGCCCCACCTGGAGCACACCTTCAAGCTGTCCACCGATCCTGCCTTTGTCGACAAAGTGCAGGATATCGTCGGGCTCTATCTAAATCCCCCTGATAAAGCGCTGGTACTGTGTGTCGATGAGAAAAGCCAGATCCAGGCGCTCAATCGAACACAGCCGGGGCTGCCGCTGGAGCCTGGGTATCCGGCGACCCGTACCCATGATTATCAGCGCCATGGCACGACGTCCTTGTTTGCCGCCCTGGATGTGGCCACCGGCGAGGTGATCGGACGTCTCAAGCGCCGTCACCGCAGCGCAGAATTCCTGGAGTTTCTCAGGGCCATCGAGGAATCGGTCGAGAGCGACAAGGCCATCCACCTGATCATGGATAACTATGCCGTGCACAAGACCGACAAGGTGCGTGCCTGGCTTGTCGCGCACCCGCGTTATCACGTGCATTTCACCCCGACGTCTGCGTCATGGCTGAATCGGGTGGAGCGCTTTTTCTCGATGCTCACCCAGAAGTGGATAAAGTGCCAGGCCCATACCAGCGTGAAGGATCTCGAGCAGTCCATCGAGTATTACCTGGCGACCTACAACCAGAATCCAAGGCCTTTCCGCTGGAGTAAGGGAGCAGGTGAAATCCTGGCCTCTGTCGGCAGGGCTGCTCGAGCCTTGCAAAGAAATAATAATGAAGCGAACTTGTGATTCACCACACTAGGTTCTGTTGACGCAAGCCCAGTGCTAAAACTGGGCTTTTGCCATGACTGACAGAAGCCGTCTGAGCGATACCGACGGGTCCCGTATCCAAAGTCTGCTGAGCGCCACGAAGGGGATCCGGCTGACCCGCACTCTCGGCTGTCGCCGCTTTGTCGAGGCGGTGCTCTGGATACTACGCAGCGGCGCTCAATGGCGGATGCTGCCTCGTTGCCTCGGCTCCTGGAACAGCGTTTTCAAACGCTTCACCCGCTGGTGCCGGCTCGGCATCTGGGACCGGCTTCACTCGGTACTGGCTCGGGACGCCGACCTTCAGCGCGTCTGCATCGGCAGCTCCGTCGTGCGTGCCCATGCCTGTGCAGCCGGGGCGGCCAGCAGTACTGCGGCCCAGGAGGCACTGGGGCGTTTGCGAGGAGGCTTCAGCAGCAAGATCCATGTGTTGACCGATGCGCTGGGGTTACCGATTCGCTTCATCCTGACGGAAGGCCAAGCGGCCGATATCAGCCAGGCGATCCCACTCATGGCGGGGATCGCCACGTCGGCACTGCTGGCCGACAAGGGCTATGACGCCAACCCGCTTCTGGCCTGGCTGAAGGAGCGCCAGATCCAGGCCGTCATTCCCGCCAGGCGGAACCGCATCGAGCAACGCTCCTGCGACTGGCATCTCTACAAGGAGCGGCACGTGATCGAGTGCCTGTTCGGCAAGCTGAAGCACTACCGGCGGATCACCACTCGCTATGAGAAGAGGGCCAGCCATTTCAAGGGAATGCTGGCTTTTGCGGCTGTTTTGCTATGGCTGCGCTGATACGTCAACAGAACCTAGAGCCTGTTATTAACCCGTTCGTTTCTTGATCAGCCTGGTGCTGCCAAGGCCTTGAGAGCAGTCGGCAACATCAGGCAAACAAAGGCTATGAAGTGAAAGCCCGCCAGCGTCGAGGCCAGACGCTCGTAGTCCCGACTCAGTCTTCGAAAGCGGGCCATCCAGCCGAAGCTGCGCTCGACCACCCAGCGCCGGGGCAGCAGGATGAAGCCCTTCTTCGCTTCCGTGTGCTTGATCACTTCCAGCTGGATGCCATGCGCCTCTGCCTGTCGGGCCGCCGACTCGCCGCTGTAGCCCTGGTCGGCGAAGGCAACCTCCACCGCCTCACCGGTCACCCGCTGCACCTGCTCGGCGAGGGCGGCCACCTGGGCGCGGTCCTGTTCGTTGGCGGGCGTCACCCGCAGGGCGAGCAACTGCCCCAGCGTATCCACGGCCATATGCACCTTCGAGCCCTTGCGGCGTTTGGCCCCGTCATAGCCGGCCCGTGCGCCGCTTTCCGGCGTCGACTGCAGGGTGCGGCTGTCGAGGATCACGGCGCTGGGCTGAGCCTTGCGCTTGTCCGCCACCCGGATCAACTCGCGCACATCATGCAGCAGTTCCTCGAAGACGCCGGCCTCGATCCAGCGTCGGGTCTGCTGATACACCACCTGCCACGGCGGCAGATCATGCGGCATCTGCCGCCAGAGCAGGCCGCCGCGGACGATGTAGCGCAGGGCATTGAAGACCTCGCGCAGGCTGTGGACGCGATGGGCGGAGGATTCGGGCATCAGCGCCAGATAGGGCGCCACGAAGGCCCACTCCTCATCGCTGACATCGGTGGGGTAGGGTTTTCGGGTTGTCGTCTGCATAACTGCAAACGATAACCAAAGCAGTGGTTAATAACAGGCTCTAGCATTTCTGCTTGCGTGTTTCCTGTGCGTTTTCTGGTGTTTTCGTTCGTTTATTTTACTTGGTGATACTGTGTACCATCCCCAATGGCAACCATCTGTGTTCGAAAACTCAGAGACGGCTCGGTGAGCTATACCACTCAGATCCGTATCAAGAAAAATGGAGTCCCAGTCTATCAGGAGAGCCAGACCTTCGCCCGCAAGCAGGCAATGCAGGTGGGGGCAAACAGGTGAGAGATGAAGTTGTCTGAGCCTGGCGCAATCGGGCGGGCCGGTAGAGGAGGCACTATGCTGGAGCTCGTTGAGGCGCTATATCCACCTCTATGGGTGGGGTATCCCTATACAGAGTTGGCTTGATTTGAGGGGATCGTCTTGGCGCCAGTTGTGCTGGATGCGTGGCTAAGTATGCGTTCGTGAGGTGTATAAGCCAAGTAACGAAAGGAACCATAATAGCTCCTTGTTTCAACCGGCTCTTCGACTCTCTCTTCAGCTGTAGCTTGTTATTTTTCGCTGTCGCTCTCCATCCTCATGATCGGCAAGTTGATCTCGCCTCTCATGACCTTTCTAAGAAATTTAAAGTATCAGAAATAGTTCTTGCATACTTTTTCCAAAGGGAATGATCCCTGAGGGGCATCAGCAGGAATGCAGGCTCAAGGGCTTTTCCTTCTCGGTGGCCAGATCGTCGACGCGTTCGCCTATGATTTTCTATTGCCGGTAGGTCAAGGTCGGGAGATTGGTGGCACTGAGCATCCTTACGGTGCACTTGCCACGCAATGCTACTTGGGGCAGGATTTTGCTGCTGTAAGTGCCGAGCAACCTGTTTCTACAGGTCAACATCACTATCACGGAGAGAATATGAATAATAAAGGTGCCGATGTTGCTATATATGTGCAGAAGTACAAAGGATTCGATATGGCTGTTGAGCCGTACCGCTCCGAGCTAGGCAGGAAGTGGGTTATCCGAGCCAGCGTGCGCCGCGATAAAGAAGTGTTTACCTCTCGAAGGACCGATGTCGATTATTGCTGCTGTGGCCTCGATGCGGCGCGTGAGGCCGGGTTCCAGCATTGCCGTATTCTCATCGACAAGCTGACCAAGCATTGAAATTTGGCTTTTGCCACGTCCTACAGAAGTCAGCTGAGCGATATGCCTGGGCAAGATACAGGCTCTGCTGAGCACCGTTCAACGGCTGAAAGCTCTGGCTGCCGGCGGCTTGTCGCGGCAGTGCCTTGGTGGTTGTGCACCGGTGCCCAATGGTGACAGCCACCTCAGGGCTTGGAACAGCTTCTTCAAGCGCTCGGCTCTGGGGCAAGCTCCACTCGGCGCTCAGTCTTGAGCGCCAACTTCTAACCTATCTGCATCGACAGTTTCATCATCCGCGCCTATGCCTGCGCAGCGGAAGCGGCCTATAACTCGGCTTCTGAGGAGGCATTGGAGTGCTCGCGCGGCGGCTTTGGCAGCAAGTTTCATGCGCTGACCGATACGTTGGCTCTGCCGACTCGCTTCATGGCGACGGCAGGTCAGGCGGCCGATATCACTCGGGCGGTCCCGCTCCTGAAGGGAATCAGTCCGTCGGCGCTGCTGGCCGACAAGCTATGACGACAACAAGCTTCTGGCATGGCTGGAGGGGGGTCAGATTCAGGCGGATTCGGCCAAGGCGTCACCGCAAGTTAGCGCACCTTAGATCCAGCCCTTTCAAGGTCTTTTACCTTTCAAGGCCTCGATTACACGGGCCGTAGAGACATGGGCGCGGGCTGTGGCACCGTCGACCCACTCCCGGGTCTTCTTCTTGGGGCCACGCCTGCTCGTGGCCACCTGGCCGGGCTTGATATGCCGTGCCAACTCCAGCAGGCGCTGCGCCACTGTGCTGGCCGAACCGTCAACCCAGGTCGGCCAGTGCTCCACCGGCAATGCGACGAGCATCCCCTCGTAACGGCTTCTGACCTGCACCGCCAGGTGGTAGGGGGACGCCTCCCAGCCCTCGGGAAGCTGTGCGCGATGGGCCTGTTCGACACTGCGCTTGAGCACGGCCAGGAGGTTGCAGGCCAGCACCGCCACGGCAAACCCCAGCAGCGCCGCCCGAGGATGGCCCAGGCTGCGGATCTCGCTCTGCAGGACCGACTCCAGGCGCTGGAACATCCCCTCGATACGCCAGCGCCGACGGTACAGGTCGGCAATCCGCCGGACGTCGGTAAGCGTCCGGCCAAGTCATCTGGTTTGAGCCCGCCAGGCTAAGAGATGGTGTCCACCTATTTATCGTGGACACCATCTCCAGGCTTTCAAGCGGGAAATCATGCAGCGTCGTTCCTATTCCACGGCCTTCAAGGCTCAAATCGTGCAGGAGTGTGGCCAGCCCGGCGCCTCCGTCGCCAGCGTGGCGCTGAGCCATGGCATCAACAGCAACGTTGTCCATAAATGGATACGCACGGCTCGCAGCCAGGCGGTTGAAACCCTGCCGGCGTTCATCCCGCTTGCGCTTGAATCGCCGGCGCGAGCGGAGTGCTCATCCAGCGCGGACATCCGTATCGAAATTCCTCATCGCCGTACGACCTTGACCGTTCACTGGCCTGCGGGCGATGCGCAGGGCTGTGCCCGGTTCGTGCGCGAGATCCTGCAATGATCCGTATCGATGCCATCTGGCTCGCCACCGAACCGCTGGATATGCGGGCCGGAACGGAAACGGCGCTGGCCAGGGTGGTGGAGGTCTTCGGTGCGGCGAAGCCACACAACGCCTACCTGTTCGCCAACAAGCGGGCCAACCGCATGAAAGTACTGGTTCACGATGGTTTCGGTGTCTGGCTGGCCTCGCGCCAGCTGAACCGAGGTCGCTTCGTCTGGCCGGGCAGCTGGCAGGGTGCCCAGTTTGAACTGAGCGCCGAGCAGCTTCAGGCACTGGTGGTCGGGCTGCCTTGGCAGCGGGTCGGATCGGGGGCCGAAATCCGCCTTTTATAGTTGGCCGTCAGGTGCCCCATGCCGCGCAATTGACCGAACGGTCTATCGTCGATGGCGATCAAGGCAGGCACACTCGGCGCCATGACTTCTGCTTGCTTCGACCATCTGACTCCCGAGCAACTGCGCGAACTGGCGGCGCAGTTGACGCAGCAGGTCCATTACTACAAAACCCGCGGCGAGCAGCTGGCTCACGAAATTGCCGTCCTCAAGCGGCATCGGTTTGCCCGGCGCAGCGAGCAGCTCAAGGCTGCCCAGCTCAGCCTGCTGGACGATCTGCTCGATACCGATATCGCGGCCATCGAAGCCGAGCTCGAGGAACTGGCTCCAGCTCCCGCCGCTACCGAGCCACGCCGGCAGCCCAAGCGCACGGCCTTGCCGCCGCAGTTCCCCCGCACGCTGATCCATCACGAGCCGGACACCACGCAGTGCTCCTGCGGCTGCCAGCTCAAACGCATCGGTGAAGATGTCAGCGAAAAGCTCGACTACACCCCGGGCGTCTTCACGGTGGAGCAACATATCCGCGGCAAATGGGTCTGCGAACGATGCGAAACGCTGATCCAGGCGCCGGTTCCGGCCCAGGTGATCGACAAGGGCATCCCGACTGCCGGGCTGCTGGCCCAGGTCATGGTGGCCAAGTTCGCCGACCATCTGCCCCTGTACCGGCAGGAAAAGATCTTCGGCCGGGCCGGTTTCGCCCTCCCGCGCTCGACCCTGGCGCAGTGGGTCGGCCGTTGCGGCGTGCAACTGCAACCACTGGTCGATGCGCTGCGGGACATAGTCCTGGAGCAGAACGTCGTCCATGCCGACGAGAGCCCGGTGCAGATGCTCGCGCCGGGCATGAAGAAGACCCAGCGCGCCTACGTCTGGGCCTACGTTCCCAGCCCGTTCGCCGGGCTGCGTGCGACGGTCTACGACTTCAGCCCCAGCCGTGCCGGCGAGCATGCCCGCACCTTCCTGGGCGACTGGAAAGGCAAGCTGGTCTGCGACGACTTCGCCGGTTACAAGGCCTGCTTCGAGCGGGGCGTGACCGAGATCGGCTGCCTGGCCCATGCCCGGCGCAAGTTCTACGACCTGCATGTCGCCAACCAGAGTCAACTGGCCGAGCAGGCTCTGCGTTACATCGGTCAGCTGTACGACATCGAGCGCGAGGTGCGCGACCTGCCGCCCGACGAGCGATGGCGAATACGCCAGGAAAAAGCCAAGCCCATCGCCGATGCCCTGCACGGCTGGATGCTCACCCAGCGCCGGTTGGTGCATGAAGGCACGGCCATCGCCAAGGCACTCGACTACTGCCTCAAGCGCTGGACGGCCCTCGTGCGCTATCTCGATGACGGGATGGTGGCGATAGATAACAACTGGTGCGAAAACCAGATACGCCCGTGGGCCATCGGCCGCGCAAATTGGCTGTTCGCCGGCTCACTGCGCAGCGGCAAGCGTGCGGCCGCCCTGATGACGCTGATTCAATCGGCACGCCTGAACGGGCATGATCCGTATGCCTATCTGAAAGATGTGCTGACCCGGCTGCCGACGCAGAAGGCCAGCGAGATCACCCAGCTGCTGCCACACAACTGGAAACCTTCCTGCAAGGTGTGATGCCCGGCCGCTTACGGACGTCGATCGTCGCGGGCAGGTTGCTCCACACCCAAAGGACGGACTCGCCCGACTCCGTCGGCCGATCCAGGCGCAACTCGATGCGCCGCCAAGGCGCCTGGCCCTCGTCCAGCCGGATGTCCTGCTCGAGCACCTGCCCGGTTTCCACCCTGCCTCGGTCGTGCCAGGGTCCCTCGTGAACAATGCGCGGATGCCTGGCATCCTGGCGCACGATGAAATCGGCCCGGGCCTGCTGGAGCGACTGGAGAATCGTGCGGGTGCAGAAATGCCGGTCGGCCATCCACAGCTGTCCCGGCCGGGCACTGGCCAGTAGCGGCAGGACGCCGGTGCGTTCGCTTTCATAGGCGTCCTCGCAGGCCGCCAGATCGATCACCAAGTCGAGGTCGGGGTCGTAGACCACTAGCGAATGTCCCGGCAGAGCGGCGGCGCGCTGGTTGCGCAGCGGCGTCAGGCGCTTCTCCGAGGCTGTCAGATGATTGCCGTCGATGATGCGCATCTGCCAGCCGGGCAGGCAGGGGGCTGTGCCCAGGGCAGAGACGATCGGCTCCAGGCGCCGGGCGCTGCCCTGGACCAAGGCCCGCAACAAGGGCGGCTCGGTACGCCTGACCTTGTCGTACAGCGCCGCCAGCGATACGGGCAGGTGGTCCATCTGGCGCGCGGCGGCATGCAGCGAAGAGCGCAATCCCAGGGAAACCAGCGACATCAGCTCGACCACCGTGGAAAACAGCAGCTCGCGTGGATACTGGCGTTGCCGGTTGGCCTCGAACACGTCGTCGACCCAGGCGGCCGGCATCGCCCGCTCCAGCGCCAGACGTGCCATGACGCTGGCCGGTGCCTGCTTCTCGAAGCGCGCCAGAACTGCATTCCACATCGTCTTACCCTCCCACTTGATCCTCGGGAGAGTTTACGCAAACACCTTGAAAGGGCTGCTCCTTAGATCGGTATCTCTATAGGGTGCGCTACGTCATTGAGTGCCTGTTCAGCAAGTTGAAGCATTACCGGCGGATCGCTACGCGGTATGAGAAGGAGGTCAGCACCATTACGCCTGCAGGAGCAGTACGGCGGCACCCTGGTGGCCCGCGCCCAGCCGGTCGGGGCCATCTACGGTGCGCGCCACAGTTCGCTGATCCTGCGCCTGGGGCGAGGGAACCAGCACAGCTCACCGTTCAGCCGCGACGACGGCTATGACGTGAGCGTGACTGGCTCGGATGGTAGGCCGGCAATCCTGCGCCGACCACCGGCAGCACTCGTTCGCCGGCGGGCGCAAGCCCAAGCATGTCCGCGGTATGCTGTGCTCCGGCGCTGCTGGGCGTTCCCAGCGCATGGCCGTCTATCGTGACCAGTTGCGTCTGCCGGATTTTGGTCCCTTGAGTCAGGATGCGGGGCCATCCAACTGATCCGCGAGCGCAAGGCGCTCGACGGCATCAAAGCCGCTCGCATCAAGCAAGCCATCGCCAAGGTGCGCAACCTCTGGGCCCTCCTGCCGGCGGGCGGCCTGCTCGACAAACTGATCCTTGGTCTCGAGCAGAGGACCGCGGCCCAACTCGAACTGCTCAGGCTGCAGCAGGAGAGCGCCTTCAGGAAGCTGGAGCCCGGCTACAAATCAGCTTGATCCAAACGAAGATCCACGAGGTGGAGGCAGCGAGCCATGCCGGCTGGAGCGGTCACGGGCGGACTATGTCTGCGTCGCGGGCCTGGCCTAGGAGTTCTGCCGTAGCTGCCCTGGTCGGCGTGGCCGATCTCCCGCTGTTACCGTTGCTCGACGAGGTGCTGTTCGAGCTGGCGTACGGGATGCACGGCCTCGGCATGCTGCGAACGGCGGATCGGTGGAAGAGGATGAGCACTGTAGCACATGGATGATGCCAAAATGGCGCCAAAATGCCGGCACTCAAAAAGCCGTCATGCTAGGAGCCATGAAGTGATCGATCTTTTACATTGGAATCTCACCATTCCTGTTGGGGCCGCGATCATTCAGACCAGACAACTTCAGACGTATGAGTCGGAGTGGTTCGTGCGCAACACCGATGGCTCCATCACATTTTATGCGCCATCTTCCGGCGCCGGCATCAGAAGCACGGCGAACAGTCCTTACCCACGTTCTGAGCTCAGAGAAACGCTACCCAACGGCGCCGACAAGGAAGCAAACTGGCGTCTCGGCAGCGCCAAGGTCCACCGCTTGAGTGCAGCGCTTACGATCGACTCTCTGGCAGCCAGCAAAAAGGCGATCATCGGCCAGTTTCATGGCGCCAGTACAAAGCCTCCGTTCAAATTGCAGATCAGCGGCAGCACTATCTACGTGCAATATCGGCCGCAATACAATGGCGAGGAAAAGAAAGACCCCATCTTCACGGGCTACAAGCTCGGCAATAGGCTGGCCTATTCGGCGGCAGTGACCAGCGACGGAGAACTGACCGTCATGGTCAACGGCGAAGTCAGGAAATATCAATTCGACGTGGCTTCGTACCGGAGCGACAGGTGGTACGCCAAAGCGGGCATGTACAGCCAGCAGGAGATCGGTGGGGCAGGGGCCGGGAAGGCGACCTTCCATGCGTTGAGCATGACGCACAGCGACAGGATGGCAGGGGCATCTCAAGTAGCGCAGCAGGCGGAAAGGCAAGAACCCTATCGGCAAGACCCAGAAAGGTTTGTCCATGTCCGGGGGGAGAGAGCTGCCGGATGGCTTTCAGGCGAGAGGTAAATGCCCCATCCCTGGGGCGTTTTCAGTGATGGTGCTCAGTGGGCCTCCTCAGCTTCGACGGGATTGCTGCCATACAGCGACCTGACCAGCGGTCCGATGGTCAATCCCTGCACCAGGATCGAGACCAGCACCACGATATAGGTGAGGGCCAATAGTAGGTCGCGCTCCGGGCCTAAGGGCAGCGCCAGGGCCAGCGCCACCGAAACCCCGCCACGCAATCCACCCCACGAGAGAATACGGACGGTGCCAGGGGCCACTTGAAGCTGAGCGGATTTCATCTGGCGGATCAGAACGATTCCGGGGCCAACGGTCAGTACTCGGGCTACCAGGACGGCCCCGCCGAGCAGGATGGCTGCAGCCACATGCAGCCAAGTGAAAGGCAGCACTAGCAGTTCGAGACCGATCAAAGCAAACAGCAGGGCATTGAGGATCTCGTCGATCAGAATCCAGAAGTTGTCCACGTAGCGGCGCGTTTCTTCGGACATGGCATGGTAGCGGCCGTGGTTGCCGATGATCAGACCGGCAACCACCATCACGATCGGTGCCGAAACGTGCAGCTTCGCCGCCAGCGACGCACCGCCGAAGACCAGGGCCAAGGTCAGCATGACCGATGGCTGGAATTCGTTAACCCTGGACAGCAGCAGGTAGACGACATAGCCCAGCAGCAGACCGAAGGCGATCCCGCCGACGGCCTCCTTGAGAAACAGCAGGCTCACTTCGCCAATCGTCGGGGTGTGACCGATCATGAGGATGCCCAGCAGAATGCTGAACATCACCACGGCAGTTCCGTCGTTGAACAGCGATTCGCCGACGATGGTGGTCTGCAGCGGCTTGGGAGCGCCACTGCTCTTGAGGATGCCCATGACCGCAATGGGGTCGGTCGGCGAGATAAGGGCACCGAACAGCAGGCAGTAGATGAAACTGACCTGCCAGCCGAACAGGGCAAATGTGTAATAGGCCAGGCCGGCAACCACGACAGTGGCGATCAACACGCCGCCCGTGGCAAGAAAGGTGATTGGCCACTTGTAGCTGCGCAGGTCGTCCAGATTGACATGTAAGGCGCCGGCGAACAGCAGCGCGGGCAAGAACCAGGTCATCAGAATGTCGGAAAAATCGATCCGACGGATCATTTCCTGGATTTCCAGCTCGAGCACCGGGTAACCCAGCGCCGACAGGCCATACGCGAGCAGCGAGAGGAGAAGGGCTCCGACCATCACCCCGATTGCTGGAGGAAGGCGGATCAGCCGGTAATTGAGATAGGTGAAAAGCGTCGTCAGCGCGATGAACGTCGCCGCAAGATCCAGCATCGACAAAACCTTCTATTTGATAGTTGGCTACAGATTACTCCATCTGTTCATGGGTTTTTTATAGAAGGCTGGCGAGAAATCGGTTACAGAAACGAACCGGGGCGGACAGGCCGGATGGCCGGACGCTGGAAGCGGGTGACCGCCATTACGCCGCGAACGTAGTCGGAGGGAGGAAATAGCCAGACGGACATGGGGACTGGACCTGGAGGCCCGCAGACTGGCGGGGGACGAGGACTGTCGTTCTGTTGCGTGTTGGGTACGCGCGCGGAGGGGATTTCCTGTGCCTGCTCGTCTTGTGGCGAGATAGGGTGGAGGTTGTTTGGATCGTCTTTCAGTTCGGAGCTGGCCCGGCTTTGCAGAGCATGGGCTATCAGCTCCATGAGGAGGTCCATCAGCATGGCGGACAGGATCAAGTAGGCCAGAGCAGAGATCGCGAGTATCAAAAGTCCATTGGTCATGTGCCTCAAACCCGGCTTGATAGGATGGCATGGAGAGCAAGGAGGGCGGCTGATACTGCGTTTCATTGCGCTACCACGCCTGCAAGAGTCAGCCACATTCAGGAAAGGCCGCCCGGCCCGGAACCCTACGGCACTGGAGCGGCGGAATCTTTGATGCAAGCCAACATTTGCTCCAGGTGGGCAATGCAATGTGAGCAAGGAGCACGTGCGGCGAGAGCCATGTTGGGTAGAGGGTGCCGTATGAGTTGCTCTGGAATTCCTGGAGCAGTTCCCATCCTCATCGAGCCCCATGGCAGCTCTTGGCGACTGCTGGACTGCATGTCTTCTCTTTCAGCAGCAAACCGTGATTCGGCTTGATCCCTTGCTACCGACGGCTCCTGCACTGACCAGCCGCTATGTCTTGCCCCGGCTCCATCCGGCGGTCAGTCCTGCTGTTATACGGTTTCCGCGTTCCAGCCGACGTCTTCAGCCCGGTGTATGACTATCTGGAATTGGTAGGGTAGACAACGTCCCGCCTGTCCCGCATTACTATGGCGTCGCTCCCCTCTAACAACACTTTCAAGGGCTGACCACGTGCATTCCTTTCCCTCCAAACTTCTGTTCCTCCCTGGTGCTTCCGGTAGCACGCGGTACTGGCGGCCGGCTGCCGATCTGCTCGTTCACCCAGCGCAGAAAGTTCATATCGGCTGGCCCGGCTTGGGCTCGACCCCGGCCGATCCGGACGTGACCAGCTTTGCCGATCTGGTGGCGCGCGTCGTGGCCGAGATCGACCAGCCCACGGCGCTGGTGGCGCAGTCGATGGGCGGGGTGATTGCCATGCTGGCAGCACTCGAGCGGCCCGAGCTGGTCACCCATCTGGTACTGACCGCGACCTCGGGCGGCGTAGATATGGAGAGCCTGGGCGCACAGGACTGGCGTCCCTTATTCGCGGAGTCGAACCTGGTCGTGCCGCAGTGGTTCATCGACTATCGCGAAGATCTGACGCCACGGCTGGCGGAGCTGTGGACGCCGACGTTGCTGCTATGGGGCGATGATGACCCGATCAGTCCTGTCAGTGTCGGTCAGCGCCTCGCCGTGCTGCTGCCCCGCGCCGAACTGCACGTAATCTCCGGCGGCGACCACCGCTTGGCCAAAATCCTCGCCGCTGAAGTTGCGCCGCTGATCGACAGGCATCTGGCCAGAAGCTGATGGCCTGAGTGACTCCTCCTGGCCGGCGGCGCAAGCGGCGATCCCCATAGCCTCGCCGCCCAGGCTACCAGCGCCGAATGGTCAACCTCACGAGCAGATATCCGGCAAGACGCGGAGTCGATGTCATTCCCTCCGAAGAGGAAGTCGCGGGCGATGCCGTCTACGAGTAGGCGGGGGTGGTGCACCCGCCGAGCCGGTATTTCTCGGCACTGCGGTGAGCGGACTCAAGTTTCAGTCTGTTCTATTTCTCCTTATTAATCAGTTGATTGGCAGCCTTCTGCACAGGATGCAGCTGGAGGCGTTGTCTGGCCGGTAATCAGGAAGGCCCCCTCCTTAAGCATAAGGAGTCAATTGTTTTATTGATCTATGTCAATCGAAACGGTAGTTTTTGCACCAAGGGAAGCGAAACGGCGCAGACAGCGCTCCAGTAACAGGAATCGACTAGCAACGACTTCAGATATCGTCCTCGGGGAACCGCCATGAAAAAATTCGGCATTCTGGCTCTGACCATCGGCATGCTCACCGTCAGCAATGCTTATGCCGCTGAAATCGTCAGCGAAGTAGGCGACGAGACCTCCGGGCAGGCTACGGGCGGCATGACTGGCATGATGGCCGGTTCCGTGGGCGGTCCGATCGGGGCTGTGGTCGGTGCAGGTCTTGGCGCACTGTTTGGTGGTGCCGGTCAGAAGGCAGTCGGCGGTAGCGACCGCGCCTATGTTGTGCGCACCGACAGCGGCGAACTGAAGACGTATCGCTCGCCGAACTACGTCTTCACTCCTGGTGACAGGGTCGTGATCTACGGCAACCGCCCGCGCCCGCTTGGCTGGACCCCCGAAACCGCCGAGTCCTTTCCCTATAACGGTTGATGACGTCGGCCTGAGGAGTGGACAACGCTTGGGATGTCTGGCTGGCACTCTGGTAGTTCAGAGTCTGCGCGTGACTGCATGAGGATGAAGTTCGGCAGCCCGCTTCAAGCGGGTTGATTGCAGCGACTCGCTGGGCTTATCGAGTCCATTTCAGGCAACTGCTGTGTTGTCCGAACATATCGAGGCTTCTGCTGTTTTTTCCTCTAAAGCCGAGTCCCTCGCACACAACTTTTATTCTTCGACCCAAGGCCGAGTGCAGCGCACTGAACGGTGTGTCATTGTCAATTGCCATCAAAGCTTGGACGTAACGTCGTTGGTTCCTGTGAGCCAGCGTCTGTATGATTTCGTGTGAGTCGAACGACTCTCCCAGCGATATCACCACAGCGGTGATTGCTGCATCCCACTCTTCCATTTCTCTTTCCTGTCATGGGTAACACGTTTTCGAGCCCGCGCCTTTTTCGTCGGGGTACTTCAGCTTGCCGAACAGGCCCTGATTAGGGCGCATGTCATAATTGTGGTTTTGTATTGCTCACGGCTGGGAGTTCAAGTCGATGGAGTTCTTGAAAAGAATCGGATTGGCCGCCGCGTTGTTCGCGTGCCTGATTCCAACTGCATGGGCGGAAAGCATCACGCTGGCGGTTACCGATGTAGGGGGCATGAAGAAATTGCAGGGAGCATTCGGTGCGTTCAAGGAGGCGTTGTCGAAGGCGATCGGGCAGGAGATCGAATTCCTGCCGGTGGAAACCCATACGATGGCGCTGGAAGCCCTGCGTGCCAAGAAAGTCGATTTTGTGCTCACCGGACCGGCCGAATATGTGGTGATCCACAAGCAAACCAAGGCCCGCATTGTCGTAGGACTTTCGCGTCCCGATTACTTCGCGACTATCGTAACGCTCACCAACAGCTCTTATCATAGCGTTCAGGACCTGAAGGGCAGCAAGGTCGGCTTGGGCGACGCAGGTTCCACCTCCAAGCACCTGGGACCGCTCCAGGCCTTGGCCGATGCCGGTCTGGATCCGCTGAAGGACACCAAGATCGTCAACCTCGATACACGGGCACTCTGGGACGCATTGAAGCGAAGGGAAGTCTCCGCTATTGGCATGAACAACGCCAATTTCATCACCGCGCGCAAGTTGGAAAAGAAAATGGGTGGTTTGCAGCCCGACGCCTTCCGCGTGATTGCCCGCGGGCCCATTTTGCCGAGCGACGTGCTGGTGGCGGGAGCACACGTGGATGGCAAGGAGGTCGAGAAGGTCCGTAATGCCATCTCGGCGCATTCCGATGAATTTATCGCCGCCATTCTCAGTGGTCGTGGCAATAAGAAATACCGTGGCATGCGTTTCATCACCCGCCTCGATGACAGCGACTATAATTACGTGCGCTCCATGTATGTCACAGCGGGTTATCCTGATTACGACAAGTTCATCGGCGAATGAAGTTAGGTCGACTCACGTGGGCTGGTAGAGGCTGCTATCTATGGTGCCCAAACTTATTAGCTGAGTATATGAATAAGTTCATTATGGCCAGAATAAGTACCGCTTACGTAATGACACTCATTGTTTCTGTCTCGTTATGTTTGCACTATTATTTTCTCATCCAGTGTTCACTATTCGAGTGAGGTGGCGAGCATGGCTGTTTAGTGAACAGAGCAAGCGAGATAGCTCGTCTATCTAGGGGAATGTTTCGATTTTTTACGGTTTTGTTATTCGGCTTTTGATGAAGATCGCTCAGCCGTCCCGTTTGATGATGTCATCGGATGGCCTCGTATCCTGTCATTCCCGGACATCTTTCAGTCGCGTCTTGAACTACCGGTTCCGCAGAGTCAAAAATTGTTTAAAGATGTGTCTATTGAGAAAGAATGACCCCAGCTTTTTGTAGTATCGATCAATGTGGGCTTGGCCTGAAGGGAGCTCTATAGTATCGAAAAGCTCTCGATAATCTTGTAGTTAGTGGGTTTCGAAAGGTTTTCAGATGAGGGGTGTCGAGATCGAAGCAATCAAAAGGAGTTGCCCGCTTACCGATTGGCAAAGGCTTGACTCGCGAGTTGTTTCATAGGTTGCGGATACTGTCCTTGACGTGCATCAGTCGGTTAATCATTAATAGCTCCACTCATCGGATAACCCGAGACTCATGGGGTTGCCGTGATATCGAACAACCGTTCGATGGTCGAATCCCCGTTACTCCTTTAATCGAGATGCGCCCGTGTCGAACGCCTTTAGCCGAAAAAGCCAATACCTGATCAAAACTCTCACCTATGTTGGCTGGTCGCTGTTCTGGCTGTTGCTCTGGGATATCTTCATCACTGTGGATTACATGCTCCTGCTGAGTCCGCGTATGGATCTTCCTTCCATGCCGCTGACGCTGCTCGGTTCTGCATTGGTGGTATTGACCAGTTTCCGCAATTCCAGCGCCTATAACCGCTGGTGGGAGGCGCGGACCCTGTGGGGCACCATGACCAACAACTCGCGCAGCTTCGCGCGCCAGGTGCTCACCCTGATCGACGACGCCTACGGCATGAACCCGGTCAAGGCCGTGCTGCTGCGCCGCCATGTGGCCTATGTGAAGGCGCTGTCGGCGCACCTCAAGGGCGCACCCTGCGGCGAGGAGGTCCAGGCGTTGATTCCGCCGGAGGAGTTCGACCGCCGGCATCACACCAACAATTTCCCCAACGACATCCTCAACGGCTCGGCGGCCCTGCTGGCCAAGGAATACAAGGCCGGTCGCCTCGACAGCATGCGTCTGTCCCGCCTGGAGTCCACCATGGTGGTGCTGTCCGACTGCCAGGGCGGCATGGAGCGGATCGCCAACACGCCGCTGCCGTATCCCTACGTGTACTTCCCGCGGCTGTTCATCACCCTGTTCTGCCTGATCATGCCGATCGGCCTGGTGGAAACCCTGGGCTGGTACACGCCGCTGGTGTCAACGGTGGCGGGCTTCATGCTGCTGGCCATCGAGCGGGTCGGCACCGATCTGCAGAGCCCCTTCCGCAACAGCGAGCACCGCATCCAGACCGAAGCCCTGTGCCAGAACATCGAGCGCAATCTGGAGTCGATGCTGCGCGATGCCACTGCGGAGCGCTCGCCCGAACTGGTGCCGGTGGGCGGCGAGATGAAGCGCCTCTGACAGCCGCCCAAGCAGGGCAGTTCGCTGCGGCCTGAAAAACAACGGGCGGGGTTTACCCCGCCCGTCGTGTTTCCAGCGTCCGGAGAGAGCCCGCCCGGCCCGCATGTTCTCGGGCCGGACGGGACGCTTCAGGCGCTCGCCTTGGGCTTGATGAACAGTCGCTCCCCGCGCGTCAGGCCGACCAGGCTGTCGTGATCCTTGACCACTTCCGCCTCGACCAGCTCGTTCTGGCCGTCGACCTTGAGGGTCACCCGGGTGATGGCGCCGAGCGGGCGGATGTCGCGCACTTCGGCGCCGTGGTACTCGGCCACCGCCTCGCGGGACAGCAACACCTCGTGGGGGCGGAACAGAATATGTTCCTCGCCTAGATGCAGGCGGTTGGAGTCGCCGAGGAAATGGTAGACGAAGTCGCTGGCCGGCTGCTCGTAGACCTCGCCCGGCGCACCGACCTGCTCGATCACCCCCTTGTTCATCACCACGATGCGGTCGGCCACCTCCATGGCCTCTTCCTGGTCGTGGGTGACGAACACCGAAGTCAGGTTGATCTCCTCGTGCAGGCGTGCCAGCCAGCGGCGCAGCTCCTTGCGTACCTTGGCATCCAGTGCGCCGAAGGGTTCGTCGAGCAGCAGGATCTTCGGCTCCACCGCCAGCGCGCGGGCCAGGGCGATGCGCTGGCGCTGGCCGCCGGAGAGCTGTTCGGGATAGCGGTCGGCGAGCCAGTCGAGCTGCACCATGGCAAGCAGCTCGTGGACCTTCCCGGCGATGACCTGCTCGCTCGGCCGCTCGCGCTTGGGTTTCATGCGCAGGCCGAAGGCGACGTTGTCGAACACTGTCATGTGGCGGAACAGCGCGTAATGCTGGAACACGAAGCCGACGTTGCGGTCGCGCACGTCGTGGCCGGAAACGTCCTCGCCGTGGAAGGCGATGCTGCCGCTGTCCGGGGTCTCCAGGCCGGCGATGATCCGCAGCAGGGTGGTCTTGCCGCAGCCGGAGGGGCCGAGCAGGGCGACCAGCTCGCCGCTGTGGATGTCCAGATTGATGTCGTTGAGGGCCTGGAAGGCGCCGAAGCGTTTGCTGACGTTGCGGATTTCGATGGACATGGCTTACTCCTCGGCAGCATTGGACTTGAGGCGGGACAGACGGGCTTCGCTCCACTGCTTGAGCAGCAGGATGATCAGCGCCAGGACCAGCAGCAGGCTGGCGACGCTGAAAGCGGCGACGTGGTTGTACTCGTTGTAGAGAATCTCGACGTGCAGCGGCAGGGTGTTGGTGAAGCCGCGGATGTGTCCGGAAACCACCGACACCGCGCCGAATTCGCCCATGGCGCGGGCGGTGCAGAGCACCACGCCGTAGATCAGGCCCCACTTGATGTTGGGCAGGGTGACGTGCCAGAACATCTGCCAGCCGTTGGCGCCGAGTAGGCGCGCGGCTTCCTCCTCCTGGGTGCCCTGTTCCTGCATCAGCGGGATCAGCTCGCGGGCGACGAAGGGCAGGGTGACGAAGATGGTCGCCAGGACGATGCCGGGCAGGGCGAAGATGATCTGAATGTCGCGCTCGCTCAGCCATTCGCCGAACAGGCCCTGGGCGCCGAACAGCAGCACGTAGATCAGGCCGGCGATCACCGGCGAGACCGAGAACGGCAGGTCGATCAGGGTCACCAGCAGGGTCTTGCCGGGAAACTCGTATTTGCTCACGCACCAGGCGGCGGCCAGGCCGAACACCAGGTTGAGCGGCACCGAGATGCCCACGGCGATCAGGGTCAGCTTGAGGGCCGAGAGGGCGTCGGGTTCCAGCAGTGCGTCGAAGAAGGTCCCGAAGCCGAGCTTCAGCGCCTCGCTCAGCACCACGTAGAGCGGTAGCAAAAGGAACACGGCGAACGCCAGCCAAGCGGTGGCGATCAGCAGGCGGCGGCCGAGTGCGTTGCCGCGGCGGGCGGCGTTGGCGAGGGCGGCCGCGCTCGAGGTTGTGGATGTCATGGCGGCCTCCTTACGGCGTGGCGATGCGCCGCTGCAGCAGGTTGAGCGGCAGCAGCAGGGCGAAGGACACGACCAGCATCAGCACGCCGATGGAGGTGGCGCCGGTGTAATCGTACTGGTCCAGCTTGACCATGATCAGCAGCGGCAGGATCTCGGTCTTGCCCGGCATGTTGCCGGCGATGAAGATCACCGAGCCGTACTCGCCGATGCCGCGGGCGAAGGCCAGCGCGAAGCCGGTCAGCCAGGCCGGCAGCAACGCCGGCAGCAGCACGTGGCGGAAGGTCTGCCAGGGGCTGGCGCCGAGGCAGGCGGC
Organism: Azotobacter tropicalis; assembly: GCF_059739045.1. NCBI lineage: Bacteria > Pseudomonadati > Pseudomonadota > Gammaproteobacteria > Pseudomonadales > Pseudomonadaceae > Azotobacter > Azotobacter tropicalis. Next base: position 1,046,381 of record NZ_AP046059.1, on the reverse strand, counting down.
GGCCTCCTCGACCTCGCGGGGAATGTCCGCCAGCACCGGCTGCAGGGTACGCACCACGAAGGGCAGGGTGACGAAGGTCAGCGCCAGGGCGATGCCCAGCGGGGTGTAGGCGATCTTCAGGCCCAGCTCGCCGGCGAGCTGGCCGACCGCCCCGGCCGGCGCATAGAGCGCGGTCAGGGCGATGCCGGCCACCGCGGTGGGCAGAGCGAACGGCAGGTCGATCATGGCGTCGATGACCTTGCGGCCGGGGAACTGGTAGCGCACCAGCACCCAGGCCAGCAGGGTGCCGATCACGCCGTTGAGCAGCGCGGCGGCCAGTGCGGTGCCGAAGCTGAGCTTGAGCGCGGCCAGCACCCGCGGTGCGGAAACTACTTCCCAGAACTCTGCCCAGCTGAGCTGGGCGGCGTGGACGAACATGGCACCCAGGGGAATCAGCACCAACAGGCTGAGATACACCAGGGTGTAGCCCAGCGTCAGCCCGAAGCCGGGTATGACGGGGGATATGCGGCGGGACATGGACATCTCTCGAATGACGGAAAGCGGCAAGCCACAAGCGGAATCCAGGGCTTCCGGCTTGTGGCCTTGTCTGCTCGGTTAGGTGCTCAGCGCACTTTGTAGATCTGGTCGAACACTCCGCCGTCGTTGAAGAACTTCGGCTGGGCGGTTTTCCAGCCACCGAAATCCTTGTCGATGGTCACCAGCTTGAGGCTGGGAAACTGCTTGGAGAATTCGCCGGCGACCTTCTCGTTGCGCGGCCGGTAGAAGTTCTTCGCGGCGATGCGCTGACCTTCCTCGCTGTACAGGTAGTTGAGATAGGCGGTGGCCACCTCGCGGGTACCCTTCTTGTCAACGTTCTTGTCGACCACCGCCACCGGCGGCTCGGCGAGGATCGAGACCGAAGGCACGACGATTTCGAAGTTCTCGCCGCCCTGTTCCTTCAGTGCCAGGAAGGCCTCGTTCTCCCAGGCCAGCAGCACGTCGCCAATATTATTGTTGACGAAGGTGATGGTCGAGCCGCGTGCCCCGGTATCCAGCACCGGCACCTGCTTGTAGAGCTGCTCGACGTAGGCGCGGGCCTTGTCCTCGCTGCCATATTGCTTCTGCGCCCAGGCCCAGGCGGCGAGGAAGTTCCAGCGTGCGCCGCCGGAGGTCTTCGGGTTCGGGGTGATCACTTCCACGCCCGGCTTGACCAGGTCGGCCCAGTCCTTGATGCCTTTCGGGTTGCCCTTGCGCACCAGGAAGACGATGGTCGAGGTATAGGGCGTGCTGGACTGCGGCAGACGGCTCTGCCAGTCCTCGGGAATCAGCTTGCCGAGCTTGTACAGCTCGTCGATGTCGCCGGCCAGGGCCAGGGTCACCACGTCGGCCTTGAGTCCGTCGATCACCGCGCGGGCCTGCTTGCCCGAGCCGCCATGGGACTGCTGGATGGTCACGGGGTCATTGCCCTCGGCCTGCCAGTGCTTGTTGAAGGCGGCGTTGTACTCCTTGTACAGCTCGCGGGTCGGATCGTAGGACACGTTGAGCAGCAGGGTCTGCGCCTGGGCGGCGGCGCTCAGGCTCAGGCCGGCCAGAGCGGCGAGAGCGAAACGACGGATGGACATGGATACGACTCCTGAATGTATCGGGGATGCGTTCTGGTTGTGCGGGTATGGTTGGCGTTGGCGTGCGCTGGTACAGGTGGCTGGAGCCTCGTCTGTCCAGAAGGGCTGGGTGCCCGGCGTTTTTTTCTTCTTCTTCATTCATTCGCACCCTCCGGTTGTCCAGTCGGGTCGTTCGCTCTAGGGGAAATCAGGGGGTCTTGCTGGTGTGCTGGGCCTGCAGGCGGAACTTCTCCTTGCGCTCGATCTGCACCACCTGACCGTTGTGCACGGTGATCTCCACTGCGCCGAAACGCAGGTTCTTCAGGGCGCTGTGGATCTCGCGGAGGATGTTGTTTTCGTCCTGGACTTCGAGGCTTCTGAGGGGGGCGCTCATGGCTGTGCTCTCCTTGGATATAAGGTGCCGACGAGTTCCATGGCTCGGCGGCGTGGAGCGGATATTAGGGGGGAAGCGAATATTCTTAAAAATACTATTTAGTGATTTTTATATATTTTATGGTTATTTATTGCTGCTCTACTGCATAAGAAAAATAGAATAAATAAATAATTTTTTATTCTTTTTTAGCATTTAAAGGGTTGCCCTAGACTGGTCTCCGTTGCCCACACGAGGAGGCCCGCAATGCCCCGCCAGACACTTCGCTATCTGATCCTGCCCGGTTGGCACGGCTCGCCCGACGAGCACTGGCAAAGCCACTGGCAGCGCACGCTGCCGAACGCCGTGCGGGTCGAGCAGGCCGACTGGGACAATCCCGATCCGTTCAGCTGGGTCGCTACGCTGGAGCGTGCGGTCGTTGCCGAGCGCACCCCGGCGATCCTGATCGCCCACAGCCTGGGCTGCGTCACCGTGGCGCGCTGGGCCGCCCAGGCCGCGCCCGCCTCGCTGCAGCGGGTGCGCGGGGCGCTGCTGGTGGCGCCGGCGGATGTCGAGCGGCCGACCTGTCACGAGCCGCTGCGCGGTTTCGCCCCGATCGCCCGCGAGCGCCTGCCCTTTCCCAGCCAGCTGGTCGGTTCGGACAGCGACCCCACCGCCACCCCGGCCCGCGCCCTGGAACTGGCCCGCGACTGGGGCTCGCTGCCGACCATCCTGCCCGGCGCCGGCCATATCAATGTCGACTCCGGACACCGGCGCTGGGAGCAGGGCTTCGCCCATCTCTACCGCCTGCAGCAGCAGATCGAACGCCTGGAGCGGCGCTGCGTATGACGCGTCCGTGCGCCAGGAACAGCCGGCGCATGCCGGGGCGCAGCCTTATCCCACCCGACAATCGCCGATAGTCCCGGGCCTGGCCGGCCCGGAGGCCCGGTCAGGAGAGTTCCCCATGAACCGCCACCTTCCCTCCGGTCAGCCGCTGCTGACCTTCCCCGACGCCGACAAGAGCCCGCTGAGCATCCGCGCCAAGGCGATGGTGTTCGTCGACCCCCGCTCGCGCCGGCTGCGCGGCGAGGTCGAGCGCCTTGCCCCGGCCGGGCTGCCGGTGCTGATCCGCGGCGAGAGCGGCACCGGCAAGGAGCTGCTGGCCCGGCAGATCCACCGCGAAAGCGGGCGAGGCGGCCTGTTCGTCGCGGTCAACTGCGGCGCGCTCAGCCCGACCTGGGCCGAAGCCGAGCTGTTCGGCCACGCCGTCGGCGCCTATGCCGGCTCGGCCTGCAGCCGCGCCGGCTGGTTCGGCTCGGCCAGCGGCGGCACCCTCTACTTGGACGAGATCGGCGATCTGTCGCTCGGCCTGCAGGGCAAGCTGCTCACTGCCCTGGAAACCCGCGAGGTGCAGCGTGTCGGCATGCAGCAGCCGACGCCGGTGGACGTGCGCCTGGTGGCGGCCAGCAGCGTCGACCTGGCCCAGGCGGTGGCCGCCGGCAAGTTCAGCGAGCGGCTCTACCGCTACCTGGACGAGGGGCGCCTGGAACTGCCGGCGCTGCGCGAGCGGCCGGGAGATATCCTGCCGCTCGCCGAGTACTTTCTCGGCGTCTACGCCCAGCGCCTGGGCCTGGCCTTGCCGCAGCTCGGCGCGGACGCCCAGCTCGCCCTGGAGCGCCATGCCTGGCCGGGCAACACCCGCGAGCTGGAGAGCGTCATCCATTTCGCCCTGCTGGTCTGCAGCGGCGATGAGATCCTGCCGGAACACCTCAACCTGCCGAGCGGCACTGCGCCGCTGACCATCATCGAGGCGCAACTGGCCCGGCTCGACGCCGGGGAACGGGCGCAACTGCAAGCGCTGCTGACCCGGACGGGCGAGTAACCAAGGCAATCCCGGCGCAGCGGATGCGCCGGGAAAGCGGGCTCAGCGGGCGGCCGTCTGCGGCTGCCAGATGGACACCTCGCGGGCATCGACCCGCTTGGGCAGCAGCCCCTCGGCGAAGAAGGCATCGGCGATCTTCTGCTGCTCGGCCAGGCTCTCCCGCTGAACCGGGCGCACCCGGTAGCTGCGCCGGCCATTGGCCTGCTCGACGATCGCCAGGTCCAGGTTGCCCCACAGCGGCGCGAGAATCCGTGCCGCCTCCTGGGGATTGGCGCGCAGCCAGTCGCCGGCCTTGACCAGTTCGGCGAACACCACTTCCAGCACCTGCGGGTGCTCTTTGGCGAAGTGCTCGCTGGTCAGGTAGTAGCGCTGGTAGGCGGCCAGCTTCTCGCCGTCGGCCAAGGTACGGGTCGGCAACTGGCGCTGGGCGCCGCTGAGGAACGGCTCCCAGGTCACCCAGGCGTCGACCTTGCCGTTCTCGAAGGCGGCGCGGCCGTCGGCCGGGGTCAGGTAGGCCGGCTGGATGTCGGAGAACTTCAGGCCGGCCTTGGCCAACGCGGCGAGCAGCAGATAGTGGCTGCCGGCGGCCTTGGTCACCGCCACCTTCTTGCCCTTGAGATCGGCCAGCCCGCGCAGCGGCGCGTCGGCGCGCACCAGGATCGCCTGGGCGGCCGGCGACGGCGCCTCCTGGGCGAAGTAGGCGAGATGGGCGCCGGCGGCCTGGGCGAACACCGGCACGGTGTCGGCGACGTCGGCGGACAGGTCGAGGTTGCCGACGTTGAGCGCTTCGAGCAACGGCTGGCCGCTGGCGAACTCGTGCCAGCTGAGGCGGATGTCCTGGGCGGCCAGGGCTTTCTCCAGGGTACCGCGGGCCTTCAACAGGGCGATCAGGGTGGAGGACTTCTGGTAGCCGATGCGCAGCTGGGTTTCCGCCTGGGCGGGCAGGGCGGCGCACAGCCCCAGGGCGAGGCCGAGACCGAGCAGGGCGCGGCGGCTGAGGGAGACGAACGGGGGCATGACAGACCTCGTGGGTGCGGTCCCGACCACCGTGAGTGACCGGAACGACGGAACTTCGAAAGAAAAGAAATGCGGGAAGTCCGGTGGTCCGGTCGTTGCAAACTAGATTATCTAAAAACAGCCAATCAAATACTTTCAGGCAATAAGGTTATGTCCGGCTGCGCCAGCGAAGCCGTCAGGCGTCTGGCCCGCGGCTTCCCGCAGAGGTGCCAGGGATTGCCGGTCTCCCCTGGCTGCGTTCCCCTGGTGGCATTTGGCCCGTTGCAGACGGGTGGATTGCCTGCGGGTGACGTGCCGGGGGAATGGAACTGTATTTTTTGTTATAATAAAGTGAAAAATAATTCTTTTTAGGGATAAAAGATTTCCCTTAGATTGCACCCCCAGCCGACAGCGGATCACCGCACCGAGCCCGATCGTGGGGCTCTCCCTTTCACCTGCAACCTCTCCGTAGCGTTCGCCGGCCCGAGCCCCCGCCCTGCATTCCAAGAATTTCGAACAGGCATCTGGAGCATCGAGCATGAACAAGTCTTACCTGGCCCTGGCGGTCGTCCTCGGCGGGGCTGCGCAGCAAGCGGGCGCTGCCGGGTTCTTCGAGGACAGCAAGGCCACCCTGGGGCTGCGCAATTTCTACTTCAACCAGGACAACCGCGACGGCGCGGCCCCTCCATCCAAGCAGGAGGAGTGGGGCCAGGGCTTCATCCTCGACTACAAGTCCGGCTACACCCCGGGGCCGGTCGGCTTCGGCGTCGACGCCCTCGGCCTGTGGGGCGTCCGTCTCGATTCCGGCAAGGGCACCCACTACAACCCGACCAGCGCCAACAACAGCGGCCAGTTGTTCCCCACCAAGGGCGACGGCCGGGCCGTGCACGAATACGGCAGCGTGGGGCTGACCGCCAAGGTGCGCATCTCCAAGACCGAGGCGCGCCTGGGCACCTTCCTGCCCAAGCTGCCGGTGGTGACCCACAACGACGGCCGCCTGCTGCCGCAGACCTTCGAGGGCGCGCAGCTGACCAGCAACGAGATCTCCAACCTGACCCTGACCGGCGGCAAGTTCGAACGCGCCAAGGGGCGTAGTTCGACCAACAGCGGCCCGCTGTCCATCGCCGGCGCCAACAACGCGCAGACCGGCCAGTTCAGCAACCAGTTCTACTTCGCCGGCGCCGACTACAAGCTCGGCAAGAACCTCCTGCTGCAGTACTACTACGGCAACCTGGAGGACTTCTACGTGCAGCACTTCGTCGGCCTGCAGCACGACTGGAAGCTGCCGGTGGGCCTGCTGAAGACCGACCTGCGCTATTTCAACAGCGACTCCGACGGCAAGAACGCCAGCGCCTCCGGGCGCGCCGAAGGCTATCGCAGCAACGGCTACTGGTCGGCCGGCGACCGCGACCGCGGCGAGGTCGACAACCGCACCTGGAGCGCCAAGCTCACCTACCTGCTGGACGCCCACGAGCTGAGCTTCGGCGTGCAGCGGCTGTCCGGCAACAGCGATTTCCCGGTGCTCAACCAGGGCGACGGCTACACCGCCTACCTGATCACCGACAGCCAGATCAACAAGTTCCTGCGCGCCGGCGAGCGCACCTGGCGGGCCAGTTACGCCTACGACTTCGCCAAGCTCGGCGTGCCGGGCCTGAAGGCCTCGGCGGTCTACCTGCACGGCGACAACATCGACACCAACGGCAGCGACGCCAGCGAGTGGGAGCGCAACCTGCGCCTGGACTACGCCGTGCAGGGCGGCCTGTTCAAGGGCGTCGGCTTCTCCTACCGGCACGCCTCGCTGCGCAGCGACGTGGCCAGCCAGCGCAGCCTCGACGAAAACCGCTTCTACGTCACCTACAGCGTGCCGCTGCTCTGACGGCGGCGTAACCCGAATACCAAAAGGCTGGGTCATTCGACCTCTTGGCCGGCTCCGCAAGGGCCGGCCTTTTTTATTCCGGCGCTGCGGCTCCCGTCTCCCGTCGCGGAGCGGGAGCCGCAGGCTCTCACTGCCCGTCCGCCGACCAGATGCGGATATCGCGGACGTCCAGGGCCTTGGGAATGATGCCGGCATCCCGGTACAGGTCGGCGATCCGCTGCTGCTCGGCCAGCTCGTCGCGGCGTACCGGCACGACCGCGTAGCTGCGGTGGCCGTTGGCCTGCTCGACGGTTTCCGGCGGCAGGTTGCCCCACAGCGGCGCGAGGATCTCGGCGGCTTCGCGGGGATGGGCCTTGACCCACTGGCCGGTCTTGCGCAACTCGTCGAAGACGATTTCGAGCACGCGCGGATGTTGCTCGGCGAAGCGGGTGGTCGCCATATAGAAGCGGTAGTAGGCGGCGACGCCGTCGCGGCCGTCGGCCAGCACCCGCACCTTGCCGCCGCGCTCCTGGCTGGACAGGAAGGGGTCCCAGATCGACAGGGCGTCGACCGTGCCGTTGACGAAGGCCGCCAGGGCATCCGGTCCGTCCAGGTAGTGCGGCCGGATGTCGCCGATGCCGAGGCCGGCCTTCTGGAGCGCCGAGAGCAGCAGGTAGTGGCTGCCCGAGCCCTTGGTCACCGCCACCTTGCGCCCCTTGAGGTCGGCGACGCTCTGGATCGGCGAGTCCCTGGCGACCAGGATCGCCTGGGCCGACGGCGAACTGTCTTCCTTGGCGTAGTAAGTCAGCGGCGCATCGGCTGCCTGGGTGAACAGCGCGAAGGCGTCAGCCACGTCGGCGTGCAGGTCGACGCTGCCGGCGTTCAGCGCGCTGAGCAGCCCGGCGGAGAACTCGTGCCACTCGATATCGAAGCCCAGGGGCTTCAGGCGCTCTTCGAGCACGCCGTTTCGTTTCAGCAGGATCAGCAGCGTCGAGGAGCGCTGGTAGCTGATGTCCAGGGTTTCGGCCTGGGCGGCGCCCAGGCAGAAGCCGGCGGCCAGCAGCAGGCCGCAGAGATGACGCGGGATGGTTTTCATACGGGGGTCTCGTCTGTCGAGCGGCGGCGGACGCCGCGAGGCGGGGCGACCCGGTTCGGACGAGCCGGGCGCGGCCCAGGGGGATTGCGGTGAGGCTTGCCGGAGCGGCGCTGGCTAGCGCCGGTTCAGTCCTTTCGCCAGGCGGTCGCCGCCGTACTGCAGCAGGCAGACCAGGGCGACCAGCACGACGATCACGGTGAGCATGGTCTGGCTGTCGAAGCGCTGGTAGCCGTAGCGGTAGGCCAGATCGCCCAGGCCGCCGGCGCCGATCGCGCCGGCCATCGCCGAGGCGTTGATCAGCGTCACCAGGGTGATGGTGAAGCCGCCGACCAGCCCCGGACGGGCTTCGGCCAGCAGCACGTGCCAGACGATGTGCCGGCGCCGGCAGCCCATCGCCTGGGCGGCCTCGATCAGCCCGGGATCGACCTCGCGCAGGCTGACCTCGGCGATCCGCGCGAAGAACGGCGTGGCGGCGATGGTCAAGGGCACCACCGCGGCCCAGACGCCGTAGCTGGTGCCGACCAAGAGGCGGGTGAAGGGGATCAGCGCGACCATCAGGATCAGGAAGGGCACCGAGCGGAACAGGTTGACCAGCCAGCCGACTACCCGGTTCAGATGCGGCGCCTCGAACAGGCCGCCGCGCGAGGTGGTCACCAGCAGCACCGCCAGCGGGATGCCCAGCAGCAGGGCGAGCAGGGCGGAGGCCCCGACCATCAGCAGGGTGTCGAGCAGGGCCTGCCAGAGGCGATCAAGCAGCGGCGACATAACCCAGCACCTCCACGCCATCGGCCAGTTCCAGCGCCTGCCGGCGCAATGCTTCCGCGGCCAGCGGCGAATCCGTCACGGCCAGCAGCAGATGCCCCAGGGTGCGGCCCTGGATGCGTTCGACGCCGCCCTGCAGAAGGGTCACCCGGCCGCCGAAACGCATGCCGAAACCGGCCAGATCCGGCTCGTGTTCGCTCGCCCCGGTGTAGCGCAGCTCCATGAGCAGGCGGTCGTTGGGTTGCCGGCGGCCGTCCTGCAGCTGCGCCAGCAGGTCCTCGGGCAGTTTCTGCTGCAGCGGCGCCAACAGCGTGCGGGTGGCCGGATGGCGGGGTGCGCCGAACACCTGCCAGACCGGCCCCTGTTCCACCAGCTCGCCGCGTTCCAGCACCGCCACGCGGTCGCAGATCTCGCGGATCACCTCCATCTCGTGGGTGATGAGTACGACGGTCAGCCGCAGCCGCCGGTTGATCTCGCGCAGCAGGGCGAGGATCGACTGGGTGGTTTCCGGATCGAGCGCCGAGGTGGCCTCGTCGCAGAGCAGGATCTCCGGATCGTGGACCAGCGCGCGGGCGATGCCCACGCGCTGCTTCTGGCCGCCGGAGAGCTGCGCCGGGTAGGCGTCGCGCTTGCCCTCCAGGCCGACCAGGCGCAGCACCTCCTCGACCTTGCGCTGGCGCCGCTCGCGCGGCACTCCGGCGACCCGCAGCGGCAGCTCGACGTTCTCGCCGACGGTCTTCGCGGCCAGCAGGTTGAAGTGCTGGAAGATCATCCCGATGCGCCGGCGCAGGGCGACCAGGCGGTCCGTGTCGTAGCCGGCGATGTCCTCGCCGTCGATCAACACGCGGCCCTCGCTGGGCTGCTCCAGACGGTTGATGGTGCGCAGCAGGGACGACTTGCCGGCGCCGCTGCGGCCGATGATGCCGAAGATCTCGCCGCGGCGGACCGTCAGGTCGATGCCCTGCAGGGCGCGCACCTGGCCCTGGGCGCCGTCGTAGTGCTTGCCGAGGCCGGCGAAGCGCAGGTGGCCGTGCAGCGCATCGCTGCCGCGTGCGGCAGGGGCGGCGGCTTCGGCGCCCTGGCCGGGCGAGTCGTCGTCGAAGTAGCGGTATTCCGAGGTCAGGCTGCTCATGCTCATTTCTCCCAGCCGGGCACGTAGAGGCCGCTGAGGGCCTTGTCGAGGGCGGCGCGCACCGCGGTCGAATGCTGGTAGATGTCGATGAAGCGGCGCAGGCGCGGGTCGTCCTTGCCCTGCGGGCGGGTGACGAACTGGATCACGTATTCCGGGTGGTCCAGGCCGTCGAACAGCAGCGCCGAATGCGGATCGACGGCGTTGGACAGGCGGATGTAGAGGGGATAGCCCTGGGCCAGGTCGACGTCGTCCAGGGCGCGCACCAGCTGCACCGCCTCCAGTTCGATGATCTTCAGGTTCTTCGGGTTGGCGGTGATGTCGGCCAGGGTGGCCTTGTAGCCGACGCCCGGCTTGAGGCTGATCAGCTTGGCCTTCTCCAGCAGTTGCAGGCCGCGCCCGCCGTTGACCGGGTCGTTGGCGATGGCGACCTTGGCGCCCTCGGGCAGCTCGGCGAAGCTTTTGTACTTCTTCGAATAGAGGCCGACGTTGTTCAGCACGCCGGGCGCCACCGGCACCAGGTCGTAGCCGCCTTCCTTCTTGGCGTTCTCCAGGAAGGGGATGTGCTGGAAGTAGTTGGCGTCTATGTCGCCGTGGGCCAGGGTGGTGTTCGGCGAGATCCAGTCGCTGAACTCGACCAGATCGACCTTGAGGCCTTCCTTGGCGGCTTCGGCGGCGGCCACTTCCAGCGGCGGGGCGAAGGCCGCGGTGGTGCCGATCTTCAGGGCGTCGCTGGCGGCCAGGGTCAGGCCGGAGAAGCCGAGCAGGGCGGCGCCGGCGAAGGTCTTGAGCCAGCGGCGACGGGAGAGGGAGGGGAACGACATGAAGGGTTTCCTTGTGCTGGATGGGATGTGGATTCAGGCGCGCAGGGCGCGTTCGGCGGCGCGCGCCAGGTCGCGCCAGGCCGCGCCGGGGTGGCTGGCGGGCAGGCGCGGACCGGCGGCGAAGAGCTTTTCCCGCAGGCTGCCGGCGGCGTAGGCGGTCTTGTACAGGCCGCGGCTCTGCAGCTCGGGCACCACCAGGTCGATGAAGTCGGCGTAGCTTTCCGGGGTCACCGTGCGGGTCAGGTTGAAGCCGTCCAGGTCGGTCTGCTCGATCCAGTTGGCCAGGGCGTCGGCGACCTGCTGCGGCGAGCCGACGATCGTCGGGTAGCGGCCGCCCAGGGCGTGCTGCTCCAGCAGCTTGCGCTTGGTCCAGCCGCTGCCGGCGGCGGTGAAGGTCTTGGCCACCGATTCGATGGCGTTGGTCTTCTGGTAGCGGATCGGCTCGTCGAGGCCGTAGGCGGCCAGGTCGATGCCGATCGAGCTGGACAGGTGCGCCAGGCCCGCCTCGGGGCTGGCATAGCGCAGGTATTCTGCGTGCTTGTCGCGGGCCTCGGCCTCGCTCGGCGCGACGATCACGGTGAGGCCCATGAACAGCTTGACGGCCTCCGCCGGGCGGCCGGCGGCGACGGCCTCGGCGCGGACCTGGCGCACCTGTTCGGCGACGCCCTGCGGGTTCTGCCCGGTGATGAACACGCCCTCGGCGTGGCGCCCGGCGAAGCGCCGGCCGCGCTCCGAGGTGCCGGCCTGGAACAGCAGCGGGGTGCGCTGCGGCGAGGGCGAGCACAGGTGGTAGCCCTCGACCCGGTAGAACTCGCCGTGGTGCTCGACCTTGTGCACCCGTGCCGGGTCGGCATAGCGGCGGCCGGCGCGGTCCTCGAGCACGGCGCCATCCTCCCAGCTGCCTTCGAAGAGCTTGTAGAGCACTTCCAGGTACTCGTCGGCCTGGTCGTAGCGGCGGTCGTGTTCCACCTGATGTTCCAGGCCCAGGGCGCGGGCGGCGCTTTCCAGGTAGCCGGTGACGATGTTCCAGCCGACCCGCCCGCGGCTCAGGTGGTCGAGGGTCGACAGGCGCCGGGCGAGCAGGTAGGGCGGCTCGTAGCTGAGGCTGGCGGTGACGCCGAAGCCCAGGTGGCGGGTCGCCCCGGCCATCGCCGAAACCAGCATCAGCGGGTCGTGGACCGGCAGCTGGATGGCCTCGCGCAGGGTCAGGTCGACCGACTGGCGGTAGACGTCGTAGACCCCGGCGATGTCGGCGATGAACAGCCCGTCGAACAGCCCGCGCTCGAGCAGCCGGGCCAGCTCGGTCCAGTACTCCAGAGTGTTGAACTCGGTCGAGCGGTCGCGCGGGTGGGTCCACAGGCCGTGGTTGATGTGCCCCACGCAGTTCATGTTGAAGGCGTTGAGCAGGATCTGCTTGCGGCTCATCAGATGGTCCCCGGCGCGGCGGCAGGGCGTCGTTCAGGTAGTAGTTGCCCACCGCGTGGTACTTCCAGCGCACCGGGTCGTGTAGGGTGTGGGTGCGCGCGTTGCGCCAGTGGCGGTCGAGGTTGTACTCGGCCAGGCTGGCGCGGCTGCCGCCCAGTTCGAGCAGGCGGTTGGCGGCGTCCAGGGCAACCTCGGTGGTCGCCGCGCGGGCCTCGGCGACGGCGATCGAGGCCGCCGCCACGCTTTCCGCGTCCGGCGCGGCCTGGGCGCGGTCGACGAACTCGCCGGCGCGTTCGAGCAGCGCCTCGGCGCCGTGCAGGCGGCTGGTCAGGCGGCCGATGCTCTGCAGGGTCAGCGGGTCGTCGGCGGCGCGGTTCACTCCCGCGTCGATCCAGGGGCGGGCGCGGCGGGCGACGAAGCTCAGGGTGTCCTCGTAGGCGGCACGGGCGATGCCGGCGTCGATGGCGGCGTGCAGCAGCTGGGCCAGCGGGCCGACGGTGGTCGGCCGGGCGAAGGCGCTCTGGAAGGGCACCACGTCCTCGGCGGCGACCGGCACGCCGTCGAAGTTCACCGTGCCGCTGGCCGAGGTGCGCTGGCCGAAGCCGTCCCAGTCGTCGACGATCTCCAGCCCCGGCGCGCGGTGGTCGACGAAGGCCAGCTGCTGGACGCCGTCGTCGTCGATCGCCAGGGTCGGCACGCGCTGGGCGTAGAGCGCGCCGGTGGCGTAGAACTTGCGCCCGTGGATGCGGTAGCCGTCGCCTTCGCGGCGCAGCCGCGTGCTGCGCTCCTGGGCAGTGCGGGTGCCGATCTCGGCCAGCGCGTTGCCGAAGCGCGCGCCGGCCAGCACTTCGCCGTAGAGGCGGCGGCGCTGGTCGGGGCTGCCGTTCACCCGCAGCACCTCCAGGGCGTAGAAATGGTTCTGCGGGATGTGCCCGAGGGAGGCGTCGGCGCGGGCGATGCGCGCGATCACCTGGGCCAGGGTGACGCTGGACACCCCGGCGCCGCCGTAGGCGCGCGGCACGGTGATGCCGCCCAGGCCGGCGCGGGAGAACAGCTCCAGTTCGGCATGCGGCAGGCGCCGCTCGCGGTCGCGCAGGGAGGACTCGCGGACGAACTGGGCGGCCAGCTCGTCGGCGACCTGCAGGGCCTGGGCGTCGTTTTCGATCAGCGCGGCGTGGTTGCGCGGGAAACCTTGGTGGACGGACATGGCGACCTCAGATCCAGGAGTGGCGCGCCGGCTTGGCGCCGTTCAGGTGGTAGTTGCCGATCGCGTGGTACTTCCAGCGCGCCGGGTCGTGCAGGGTGTGGGTGCGCGCGTTGCGCCAGTGGCGGTCGAGGTTGAACTCGGCCAGGGTGGCGCGGCTGCCGGCCAGCTCCAGCAGCTTCTCGCCGGCCAGCACGGAGATTTCGGTGGTCAGCACCTTGGCTTCGGCCACGGCGATCGAGGCGCGGGCGGCGGACTCGGCATCGACCGGCGCGGCGTTGACCTGGTCGAGCACCCGGCCGGCGCGGCGCAGCAGCGCCTCGGCGGCGTGCAGGTCGATCTGCAGGCGGCCGATATCGGCGATCACGTAGGGGTCGTCGGCGGCGCGCTCGACGTTGGCGTCGATCCACGGCCGGGCGCGCTGGCGCACGAAGGCGATGGCGTCGTCCAGCGCGGCGCGGGCGATGCCGGCATCGATGGCGGCCTGGATCAGCTGCGAGGCGGCGCCCTGGATATTGGGCTTTTCCGAAAGGCGCCAGACGTCCACCAGGTTCTCGGCGGCCACCGGCACCCGGTCGAGCAGCACGCTGCCGCTGGCGGTGGTGCGCTGGCCGAAGCCCGACCAGTCGTTGAGGATGCGCAGCCCCGGTGCGCCGCGGGGAATCAGCGCCATCACCAGGCGGCCCTTGTCGTCGACGGCCTTGGCGGTGATCCAGTGGGCGAACAGCGCGCCGGTGGAATAGAACTTCTCGCCGCTCAGCCGGTAGCCGTCGCCCTCGCGGACGATCCGCGCCCGGACGTCGAGGGTGTGCCGGGTGTCGCGCTCGGGGCCGGAGTTGGCGATGCGCTCGCCGCGCAGCACGGCCTTGTAGAAGCGCTCCTTCTGCTCGCGGGTGGCGCTGCCTTCGAGCAGGCCGAGGATGCCGAACTGGTTCTGCGGGATCTGCCCGACCGAAGGATCGGCGGCGGAAACCAGGCGGAACACTTCGGCGACGGTGACGAAGGACAGGCCCGGTCCGCCGTAGGCGCGGGGAATGCCGATGCCGCCCAGGCCGCTGGCGCTGAACAGGTCGACTTCGTCCCAGGGCAGCTGGCGCAGGCGGTCGCGCTGCGCGGCGCCGGCCAGCGCCTGGCGCGCCACGGCACGGGCCGCTTCGAGGGCTTCGCCGTCGCTCTGCAGCAGGCGGGCAGGGGTGAGCGGGGGGCGGCTGTCCAGATCGCTGGATGTGGCCTCGAACTCCGGCTGCTCGGGGCGCCGGGATTGGGAAAGTAACGGACTGGTCATTGCCTTACCTCGTCGTGGGGGCGCCGCACGGGGCCCCGGAAGAGGAGGCACAGGAGATCGGCGCGGGAAAGCGATACTCCGGTGGTCCGGTACTTATATCTTGATTGAAGAAATTAAAAAAAATAAATAGCTGTTTGGAATATATAAATAGATATCCGGCAGGACGCGGGCGGCGTCTGGATCGCCGGCCCGCGGGCTTTGGCAGGGGGTGTAAGCGCGTGATGCGGGCTGGCGCCCTCGGAAATCGACAGCGCCTTGGAAATCAATAAGTTGGCTGCGGCCTGTGGGACAAGTGGCTAGCAGCCTGGCTATTGGGCAGCCAGACACACCCCCTCCTTAAGCATAAGAAGGCCATTCATTTCTTGATTCATATCAATTGAGTGGGTAATTTCTGCCTCAACGGAGACGAAAACCTGCCAAAAGCACAGCGCCCGTTCCGTACGACCGATTCGATCAAAATCGCTGGAATGTTTTCTCGGAGAACTGCCATGAAAAAGCTCGGCACCCTGGCCCTGACCCTCACCCTGCTGGCCGCCGGTAGCGTAAACGCCGCCGAAGTTCTCGAGGAAACCAAGGATCAGACTTCCGGCAAGGCCACCGGCGGCATGACCGGCATGATGATCGGCGCCGTCGGCGGCCCGGTCGGCGCCCTGATCGGTGCCGGCATCGGCGCCCTGTTCGGCGGCGAGGCCCAGGATGCCGCCGGTCTCAGCGACCGCGCCTACAAGGTGCGCACCGCCGAGGGCGACGAGAAAGTGCTGCGCTCGCCGAACAACGCGTTCGCCGTCGGCGACAAGGTCGAGACCCGCGGCAACCGCCTGTACGACGCCGCCGCCCTGGCCGACGACCGCACCTACGGCGGCGCCTACAGCTACCGCGACTGATCCCGTGCACGGCACCGCGTTCCCAGGCCCGGCCCTTGCGCCGGGCCTTTCGTTTCCGGACCCCGCCCGCGGCGCTTTCGCCGTTCCCTGCCGTTTCCGCCTCGTACCGTCCATACCCCTGATCGCCTCTGCGAAGGGCGCGGCCTCCCCGCGGGCTATGCTCGATGGGCGTGCCACGGACCGGCGCAAGGGGTCCTCTCCCCAATTCCGGTTCAGGACAGCGAGAGCCCGCGCCGCACGGCGTAGCGAGGCGGCAGCGCGCCCTTCCGTTCGCCTGGACACCTGCCGGGACCGTAGCCGCACCGTTACTCATCTACCCGAGAGGAACTGCCATGGCTCGCCCATACAACCGACTGGACAAGGACAACGCCGTAGTGCTGCTCGTGGATCATCAGGCCGGCCTTCTGTCGCTGGTGCGCGACTTCACGCCCGACGAGTTCAAGAACAACGTGCTGGCGCTGGCCGACATCGCCCGGTTCTTCCAACTGCCGACCATCCTCACCACCAGCTTCGAGAAAGGCCCCAACGGCCCCCTGGTGCCCGAACTCAAGGCCATGTTCCCGGAGGCGCCGTACATTCCGCGGCCGGGGCAGATCAACGCCTGGGACAACGCCGATTTCGTCGACGCGATCAAGGCCACCGGGCGCCGGCAGCTGATCATCGCCGGGGTGGTGACCGACGTGTGCGTGGCCTTTCCGACCCTGTCCGCGCTGGAGGAGGGCTTCGAGGTGTTCGTCGTGACCGACGCGTCCGGCACCTTCAACCCGGTGGTGCGCGAGGCCGCGCTGAACCGCATGAGCCAGGCCGGCGCGCAGCTGATGAACTGGTTCGCCGTGGGCTGCGAGCTGCACCGCGACTGGCGCAACGACGTCGAGGGGTTCGGCGGGCTGCTCAGCAGCCACCTGCCGGCCTACGCCAACCTGATGCAGAGCTACGCCGCCGGCCAGGGCTGATCCCGGCGCCGGTCTTCTCCGGGCGAAGTCGTGAGACCATAGGGCCCGCCCGGCCTGTATGGCTGCATGGAGTGCGGGAGATCGCGTGGACAAGCTGCTCGCTCTGAAGATGTTCGTCGCCACGGTGGACGCCGGGGGATTTTCCGCGGCCGCCCGCCGGCTGGAAGTCGCGACCTCCACGGTCACGCGGATGGTCGATGCGCTGGAGCAGGAGCTCGGCAGCGTCCTGCTCAACCGCTCGACCCGCCAGGTCACGGTGTCCGAGGCCGGGGCCACCTACTACCTGAGCGCACGGCGCATCCTGGAGGCGCTGGAGGAGGCCGACGCGTCGATCCGCGACCGCGGCGACGAGCCGGCCGGTCCCCTGCGCGTCTCGCTGCCAATGGCCTTCGGCCGTGCGCGCATCTGCCCGCACCTGGGGGAGCTGCTGCGCCGCTATCCCCGACTGGAACTGGACGTCTCCCTGAGCGACGAAATCGTCGATCTGCTGGCCGAGCGGGTGGATCTGTCGATCCGGCTCGGCGCGGCGGCGCCCATGGACGGCGTGGTCAGTCGCCCGCTCGGGCGGTTCCGTCGGCGCGTGGTGGCCAGTGCGGATTACCTGCGGGACCGGGGCGTGCCGGAGCAGCCGATGGATCTGCTCGCGCACGACTGCCTGCGTTTCAATTACGGCAGCGCCCGGCAGGTGTGGACCTTCCAGGCGCAGGACGACGTCGTCCGCGTGCCGGTCCACGGGCGGTTCAGGAGCGACAACGTCGAAGCCCTGCACGCGGTGGCGCGCGCCGGCCTCGGCGTGGCGCTGCTGCCGGACTGGATCGTCGACGAGGACCTGGCGGGCGGCCGGCTGACCAGCCTGTTCGACGCCTTCTCGGTCGATCCCGACAACGCCCATCCGCTGATCAGCGCACTGTATCTGCCCAACCATCGCGGCTCGACGCGGATCGACGCCTTCCTGGCATTCATGGCGCAGATCCTCTGAGGCGCGGGCCATTGCGCCGGACGCAACGCCGCGTTGCGCCGCCGGCGGATTCTCGCGGTTGCCGGCAGCGCCTAAGGTGGCGGCCAGACAACCTACCGTGGAGAACCGTCATGCCCCAGCCAGTCTTTCCTGCCATCCCGCCTGTCCCTTTCCCCCTCGAGCCGTGCCTCGCCCGGCAGGAGTCGCGCACATGAGCCGCCCGGCAATGACCGTCCCCGCGCAGGGCGCCGGGATCATGGGCAGGGGCCTGGTCCTGCTGTTCGCCTTCTGCTGCGGTGTCATCGTGGCGAACATCTACTACGCCCAGCCGATCATCGAGCTGATCGCTCCCGACATCGACCTTTCCGCCGGCGGCGCGAGCCTCATCGTCTCGCTGACCCAGGTCGGCTACGCGCTGGGGCTGTTCTTCCTGGTGCCGCTCGCCGACCTGCTCGAGAACCGCCGGCTGATGCTGGCCACCCTCGCGCTCACCGTCGTCGGCCTGATCGGTGCGGGGCTGAGCGAAGGGCCGGGCGTCCTGCTGGCGACCTCGCTGCTGATCGGTGTCGGCTCGGTGTCGGTGCAGATGCTGATTCCCCTGGCCGCGCACCTGGCGCCCGAGGAAACCCGCGGCCGGGTGGTCGGCGCGATCATGGGCGGGCTGTTGCTGGGCATCCTGCTGGCCCGCCCGGTCTCCAGCCTGATCGCCGACCACTTCCATTGGCGGGCGGTGTTCTTCGGCGCGGCGGCGGCGATGCTGCTCATCGCCCTGGTCGTCGCCACCACGCTGCCCGGTCGCCGGCCCGAGCACCGGGCGAGTTACGCCCAGTTGCTCCGCTCACTCGGGCAACTGTTCCGGCGCGAGCCGGTGCTGCGCCAGCGCGCCCTGTACCAGGGGCTGATGTTCGCCGCGTTCAGCCTGTTCTGGACGGCGGCTCCGCTGGCGCTGTCGCGCGAGTACGGCCTGTCCCAGTCGCAGATCGCGCTCTTCGCCCTGGTCGGCGCGGTCGGGGCGGTCGCCGCGCCCATCGCCGGGCGGCTGGCGGACGCCGGCCATACCCGGTCGATGTCCGCGCTGGCCATGGCGCTCGGTATCTTCAGTTTCCTGCCCGGCGTCGTTCCGCTGCCGCTCGGGGTGGTCGGGCTGGCGATCACCGGGGTCGTCCTCGACTTCGCCGTGCAGATGAACATGGTGCTCGGCCAGCGCGCGGTCTACAGCCTCGATCCGGCCAGCCGCGGGCGCCTCAACGCGCTGTACATGACCAGCATCTTCGTCGGCGGCGCCACCGGCTCCTCGGTGGCCAGCGCACTCTACGAACACGCGGGATGGTTGGGGATCGCGGTATTCGGCAGCGCCCTGTCGCTGGTCGCGCTGTTCGCCTTCGTCCGGGCCGAGATCGCGCCGGGCGCGAAGCGCGGGCTGTGCCGGGCCGATTAGCCGGGAGACGTGTCTCTTGGGCGGGCGGCTTTCATACGGCTTGCCCGCAGGGCGCGCTTCACTCGCGCTGCGACAGGATCGCTTCGAGCAAACCCGGGAAGCGCGCGTTCATCTCCTCGCTGCGCAGCGAGTTGATGTGGGTGGTTCCGACGCTGCGGGTGCAGACCAGGCCCGCATCGCGCAGCACCCGGAAATGGTGGGAAACGCTCGACTTCGGCCGGCCGCCGTCGAGTTCGCTGCAACTGGCCTCGCCCAGGGCGGCGAGGCGCCGGACGATCTCCAGGCGCACCGGATCGCTCAGGGCATAAAGAACGCGCTCGAGGACGAATTCGCTGGCGGCGGGGTGCTTGAAGGGTCGCATGGCGGGATCATACCGGAGGGATTGTCCGTCATCCATTGTTCGAATATTATCGAAATACGGAATTGAATCTCACCGCACGAGGAAGCTCCATGTCCGCTCTGTTCCAGCCGTACACGCTGAAGGATGTCACCCTGCGCAACCGCATCGCCGTTCCGCCCATGTGCGTGTACATGGCCAACGACGGCCTGATCAACGACTGGCACAAGGTGCATTACGCCAGCATTGCCAGAGGCGGGGCGGGGCTGGTGATCGTCGAGGCCACCGCCGTCTCGCCGGAAGGCCGCATCAGCCCCAACTGTCCCGGGATCTGGAACGACCAGCTGGCCCAGGCCTTCGTGCCGGTGGTCCGGGCCATCAAGGCCGAGGGGGCCGTGCCCGGCATCCAGATCGCCCACGCCGGCCGCAAGGCCAGCGCCAACCGCCCCTGGGAAGGCGACGACCACATCGCCGAGGGCGATGCCCGCGGCTGGCAGACCATCGCCCCCTCGGCCATTCCCTTCGGCCACCACCTGCCGAAAGTGCCCAAGGCCATGACCCTGGAGGACATCGCCCGGGTGCGGGACGATTTCGTCGCCGCGGCCTGCCGGGCACGCGATGCCGGCTTCGAGTGGCTGGAGCTGCATTTCGCCCATGGCTACCTGGCCCAGAGCTTCTTCTCCGAGCATTCCAATCAGCGTACCGATGCCTACGGCGGCAGCTTCGACAAGCGCTGCCGCTTCCTGCTGGAAACCCTGGCGGCGGTCCGCGAGGTCTGGCCGGACCATCTGCCGCTGACCGCGCGCTTCGGGGTGATCGAGTTCGACGGCCGGGACGAGCAGACCTTCGCCGAATCCATCGAACTGGCCCGGCGCTTCAAGCAGACCGGCCTGGACCTGCTGAGCGTCAGCATCGGCTTCACCGTCGCGGACACCGACATTCCCTGGGCGTCCGGCTTCATGGGGCCGATCGCCGAGCGGGTGCGCCGCGAGGCGGGCATCCCGGTGGCGTCGGCCTGGGGCTTCGGCACCCCGCAGGTCGCCGAGCGGGCCGTCAAGGAAGGCCAGCTGGACCTCGCCATGATCGGCCGCGCCCACCTGGCCGATCCGCACTGGCCGTATGCCGCGGCCCGCGAGCTGGGCGTCGAGCGTCCGTCCTGGACGCTGCCGGCGTCCTATGCCCACTGGCTGGAGCGCTACCACAACTGAAATCCGCCGGGGTCTGTCGCCGTGTTGGCACAGGCCGCGCCGGGCGCACAGCAGTGTAGTCATGACGAATGCGGGAGCGTCCCGACAAGGGGCGCTCCCGCATGGCTGTCTGCATTCGGAGAGGACCTGCCGGGGGCAGGCGGTGATTCAGGGTTGCAACGCCTCGGCGAAGGACCCGTCGATCACCTCGTCGACCTTGAAGGCTTTGGGCAGGGCGCCGGTCTCCTTGAGGAAGTCGGCGGTCTCCTGGTAGTCGCGGGCGGCCTGCGCGTCCACCGGGGCGACGCTCATGTTGGCCTGGCCGATCCAGTGGCGGGATACCGCCGGGTCGAGATTGGCCTTCTGCGCCCAGAGCTCGGCGTAATCGCTCTTGTGCGCCTCGACCCAGGCGCGCGCCCGCTTGAGGCGGCCGAGGAAGTCGGCGATGGCAGCGCGCTTGGGTTCGATAGAGGCGGCGTTGGCGGCGATGCTGGACAGCCCCGGCATCAGGCCCTTGGCGGTGAGCAGCGGCCGCGCGCCGGAGAAGAGGATCTGCTGGGAAATGTACGGCTCCCACACCGGGAAGGCGTCGATGCTGCCCTGCGGCAGCGCGGCGGCGGCGTCGATCGGCATCAGCTTGACGAACTCCACGTAGTCGCCGGGCAGGCCGGCCTTCTGCAGGGCGCGCAGAGTCAGTTGCTGGCTCCAGGCACCGGGCCAGTAGGCGACCTTTTTGCCCTTGAGGTCCTCGATGGTCTTGGCCGGCGAGTCCTTGGGCACCAGCAGGGCGATGGTGTCCGGGTTCTGCCGGGAAACGCCGATCAGCCTGACCGGTGCGCCCTTGGCGGCGAGGAAGATGAATCCCGAATCGCCGAGAAAGCCGAGGTCCAGCGCCCCGGCGTCCAGGCCTTCGGCCAGCGGCGCGGCGGACTGGAAGTGTTTCCACTCGACCCGATAGGGCGCGCCCTCCAGCGCGCCGGAGGCCTCCAGCGAGGCGCGCACGTTGTAGTAGTTCTGGTCGCCGATGCGCAGCACGCTGTCGGCGGCCTGGCTCAGCGGCGCGGCCAGCAGCAGGGTGGCGAGGCCGTTACGCAGGAATCGCGAAAACTTCATGGGTACTCCTTAGGGTCTGGCCGGCTGCGGCGCCAGGCTCGCCGCCTGCGCGGGCGGGCCGATCCGGAAGCCGTGGTCGAAGGTCGGTGCCACGTCCAGGCGCTTGGGCAGCAGGGCATGGGCCTGGTAGAAGTCGGCGGTCGCCTGCTGCTGGGCGACGGTCGCCGCGTCCAGCGCCTGCCAGCGCAGCTCGCGGCGGGCGAAGGACAGGCGGGCCGCGTCCTCGGGGAAGCCGATGATCCGTGCCAGGGTCCTGGCGTAGTCGTCGAGGTGCGCGTAGGC
The DNA here is from genome assembly GCF_059739045.1 of Azotobacter tropicalis. NCBI lineage: Bacteria > Pseudomonadati > Pseudomonadota > Gammaproteobacteria > Pseudomonadales > Pseudomonadaceae > Azotobacter > Azotobacter tropicalis. The sequence goes on along the minus strand of NZ_AP046059.1, from coordinate 1,024,821 downwards.
CCATTGCTGGGCGCCGTTCAGGCGCTGCAGATAGTCCTGCAGGGCCTCGCGGCGGGCCGGATCGGCCAGCGCCCGGTCGGTGGCGGCGAGGTAGCTGTTGCCGGCCCACAGGCCGCGGCCGTCGACCAGCACCCGGCCCTGGCCGCTGCTTTCGGCCAGGGCGGTGTAGGGCTCCCAGGTCGCCCAGACGTCCACCGAGCCGTTGGCCAGGGCGATCTTCGCGTCCACCGGGCCGAGGAAGCGGAACTCCACGTCCCGTTCGCCGAGCCCGGCCTTTTCCAGCGCCTTGAGGGCGACGAAGTGGCCGATCGAGCCGCGCCCGGTGGCGATGCGCTTGCCCTTCAGGTCGGCGGCGGTTTTCAGCGGACTGTCCTGGGGCACCAGCAGCGCGGTGCCGTAGGGGTTGGACTTGTTCACCGCGATGGCCTTGACCTGGGCGCCGGCGGCCAGGCTGAACAGCAGCGGCGCGTCGCCGATGATCCCGGCGTCCACCGCGCCGGCGTTGAGGGCTTCGGCCAGTGGCGCGGCGGCGGGGAACTCCGACCACTGGATGACGTAGGGCAGATCCTTCAGCGCGTCGGCCGCCTCCAGCTGGGCGCGCATGTTGCCCTTCTGGTCGGCGATGCGCAGGGTCAGCGGTTCGGCGGCCCGGGCCAGGGTGCCGTGCAGGAGGAGGGCCGCCAGCGCGGCGAGCAGAACGGGACGTTTCATGGGCGAACTTCCTCGGTGAACAGACTGGTGTCGGCGAGGGCGCGGACATCGACGGGCTTGGGCAGGACCTTCTCCTCGTGGAACAGGTCGGCCACCTTCTGCACGGTATCGAGATCCGCGGCGCTGACCGGACGCAGGCCCTTCGAGCTGCGGCCGGCGATCAGGGCGGCGGTTTCCGGGGGCAGGCGGGTGAGTTCGGCGTAGACCCTGGCGTATTCCTGCGGATGGTCGATGGCCCACTGCCGGGCCTTGGCGAAGCGCCGCACCACGTCCGCGATCGCCGCGCGCTTGGCCGGGTCGGCGAGGGACGACTCGGTGGCGGTGACGAACGACAGCGCCGTGGTCAGACCCTCGCCGTTGCGCAGCAGGCGGGCGCCGTGGCGCTCGGCGGTGCCCAGGTAGGGGTCGAAGACCGCCCAGGACTCGATCTGCCCGCTGTCGAAGGCCGCGCTGGCGTCGGTCGGCAGCACGAACTTGATGGTCACGTCGTCCCGTTTGAGGCCGGCTTCCTCCAGCGCCGCATAGAGCAGGTGCTGGGAGATGCTGCCCCGCGCGGAGGACACCACCACGCTGCGGCCCTTCAGGTCGGCCACCCGCTGCAGCGGCGAGTCGGCCTGGACCAGCAGGCCGTTGGAAGCGCCGTGGCCGACGTTGGTGGCGACGATCTTCAGGGGCACGCCGCCGGCCGCCGCGGCCAGCACCGGCAGGTCGCCGGCGTAGGAGGTGTCGACCGCGCCGGCACGCTGGGCCTCGAACAGCGGCGCGGCGCCCTGGAAGTTGGCCCAGCGGTAGGCATAGGGCGCATCCTCGAGCACGCCGGCGGCCTCGACCAGGGAGCGCAGGTTGCGCACCTGGTCGCCGAGCACCAGGGTCACCTGGCTGAGGTCGACGGGTTCGGCGGCTTGCGCGGCATGGCCGAAGAACAGCAGGGCCGCTGCGGCCAGCGCTCCGCGAAAAGGCTTGTTCGGGATCATCGCTGCGCTGCCCCCGTCATTGCCGGAAGCCCGGATCGTCGCGTTCCAGCTGGCGCAGGTAGGCGTCCCAGTGGGATTGCGGGCGGTTCTGGGCGATGGCGAGGTCGAACCCGCGCGCGGCCTTTTCCGCCACCGCCTCGGAGGGGACGCGCAGCGCCGCGCCGCCGGACTGTGCGGCCAGCTGGGCGGCGCAGGCGCGCTCCAGGAAATAGAGGTTGTAGAAGGCTTCCTCGATGGTCCGGCCGCTGGTGAGCAGGCCGTGGTTGCGCAGGATCAGCGCGTCGTGCTCGCCGAGGTCGGCGATCAGCCGCTGCTGCTCGTCCAGGTCCAGGGCGATGCCTTCGTACTCGTGGTAGGCCAGGCGCTTGTAGAAGCGCATGGCGTGCTGGGAAATCATCAGCAGGCCGTCCCGCTGCGCCGACACGCCGATGCCGGCCGTGGTGTGGGTGTGCAGCACCGCATGGGTGTGCTCGCGGGCGCCGTGGATGGCGCTGTGGATCACGTAGCCAGCGCGGTTGATGCCAAGGCCCGTGGGGTCGTCGAGCAGGGTGCCGTCGATGTCCACCTTGACCAGGCTGGAGGCGGTGATCTCGTCGAAGGCCAGGCCGTAGGGGTTGATCAGGAAGTGCCGGTCCGGCCCCGGCACCCGCACCGAGAAATGGGTGTAGATGTGGTCGGTCCAGCGCAGCCGGGCGGCCAGGCGGTAGGCGGCGGCCAGCTTGACGCGGGCCTCCCATTCGGCGGCGCTGACGCGCTCCTTGACCGGGACGATCTGGGTGATGGCGTTCATGAGGGGAAATCTCCTTAACGGGCCGCCTGGGCGGTCGGCGACTGCAGGTAACGGTTGAAAGAGGCGTCGAACAGGCTGCCGGCCGGGTAGTTCTTGATCAGGCCGATCCGGCTGAAGAAGTCCACGGTCCTCTGGGCCTCGGCGACCGCCCGGTCGTCGATCGGCCGCACGCGGATGGCCGCGGCGGAGAACCAGCGGCGGGCGATGTCGCGCTCGGCGCGGGTCAGTTCGGCCCAAGTGTCGGCGTATTTCTCGCTGTTGGCCGGGTCCTGGCGGACCCACTCGCGGGCCTGCTGCAGGCGGCGCAGGAAGTCGCCGAGCAATTCGCGCTTTTCAGCGATGGACTTGTCGGTGGCGACAACGAAGCTCTGCGCCGGGATCAGGCCCTCGGCGGTGGTCAGGACGCGCGCGCCGTTGCGCAGCTGCTGGGTGACGTAGGGCTCCCAGGTGGCGATCACGTCCACCGCGCCGCCCTCCAGGGCGTGGGAGGCGTCCAGGGCGCCGAGGTAGCGCAGCTGCACCTCGTCGGGGGAGACCCCGGCCTGCTCCAGGGCGGTGAACAGCAGCTGCTGGCTCCAGGAGCCCTTCCAGATCGCCGCGTTCTTGCCGCGCAGGTCCGTCAGGCTGCGGATCGGCGAGTCCTTGCGGACCAGCACGGCCACCCCGTCGAGATTCTGGGTGCTGACGCCGATCACCTTGATCGGCGCGCCCAGCGCACCGAGGAACAGCGGCGGCGCGTCGCCCAACAGGCCCACGTCGAGGCTGCCGGTGTTCAGCGCCTCGGCCACTGGCGAGCCGGCGGTGAACTGCTTCCACTCCAGGCTGTAGGGCAGGTCGGCGAGCACCCCGGCGGCCTCCATGACCGTGCGGTTGTTGAAGCTCTGGTCGCCGACCACCAGGGTGGCGGCGAGGGCCTGGGCGCCGGCGAGCAGGGAGCTGCCGAGCAGCGCGGCGCCGAGCAGGCGCTTGAGTCCTTTTCCAGTCATGGTCCGTTCCTCAGGTGTAGGCCCGCACCGGCGGGTACTGGCCGTTCAGGGCGTATTCGCCGACTTCCAGCAGCTTGTGGGCGAGCGGGTCGTGCAGGCTGTGGGTGCGCGTGTCGCGCCAGAAGCGGTCGAAGGCGTAGCGGTTGTGGGTGGCGCGCGCGCCCATCACCTCGAACACCCGGCTGGTGACGTCGAGCGCGGTGCGCGCGGCGAGCACCTTGGCGCCGGCCACCTCGACGGCGGCCTCGCCGCGCAGCTCGGCGGTGAAGGCCTCGTCCGCGGCGAGCAGTTCGTCGACCTTGAGCGCGGCGCGGTCGGCCAGGGCGATGGCGCCCTGCAAGGCGATCCACAGCTCGCCGAACTGGCTGACCAGCAGCGGGTCCTGATGGGCCTTGGCGACCCCGGCGTGCAGCCAGGCGCGGCCTTCGCGGTGCACGTAGGCACGCGCCGCACGCAGCGCGCCGAGGGCGCTGCCGAGGTAGAACTGGGTGAAGGCGGACTGGTTGACCGGGGTGCGGATCACCGCGGAGAAGTCGTCGCCGTCCTCCAGGTCGTTGGCGATGACTTCGCCGGGCTCGGCGCGCACCTCGCTCAAGACGAAACTGCCGCTGTCGCTGCGCTCCACGCCGAAGTGGTCCCAGTCGTCGGCGTAGTGCAGGCCGGGACGGTCGGCGGGGATCAGCGCCATCAGCCGCCGGCCGTCGCGGGCATGCCGCGCGCTGACGCTGAGCAGGTCGGCGAAGGCCGCGCCGCTGCAGAAGCCCTTGCGGCCGTCTAGGCGGAAACCCTCGCCGTCCGGGGTGGCGAGGATATCGTCGTCGCGCGGGTTGACCACCCCGGCCAGCCACAGCCGGCGTTCGGCGATCTCCGCCAGCAGCCGGTCGCGGCGCGGCTGCGGCTCGCGGCGCAGGTTGACCAGGTTGAGCTGGTGGTAGCCGTAGAGCATGCCGACCGAACCGTCGCCGGCGGCCAGTTCGCGGATGGTACGGACGATCAGCGACCAGCGCTGGCCGGCGCCGCCCAGCTCGCGGGGGATCGCCAGGTTGGTCAGGCCGCTGTCCTTGAGGCGCCGCAGCTGGGCGTCGGGGCGTTCGCGGGTGCGGGTGCGGCGGGCGATGTCGCGGGTGAATTCCTCGCCGATCTCGCGGGCCAGCGCCAGCCAGTCTTCGGGAGTGGATGGGGTGCCCATTCAGTCCTCCAGGGGGCCGAGGCCAAGGTGTTCGCGCAGGGTCGCGCCCTCGTAGGCGCGGCGGTAGAGACCCAGGCGCTGCAGGTGCGGCACCACGCTCTCGGCGAATTCGGCGAAGGAGCCCGGCAGGTAGCCGGGGGAGATCACGAAGCCGTCGCAGCCGCCGGCGTTGAAGATCTCCGCCAACTGCTCGGCGATCTGCACGCCGGTGCCGACCAGCTGCGGCACGCGCACGCTGCTGGCGAAGCTTTGCGCGAGTTCGCCGAGACTCAGCGCGGCGCCCAGCGAGCGCAGCTTCTCGGCCACCGCCGGCGGCGTCCCGGGCTGTGCGGCGATCGCTTCCAGGCGGGTATCCAGGGGGAAGGTGGAGAAATCGAAGTTGAGCTGCGCAGCCAGGGTCGCCAGTCCGATCTCCGGACGCGCCAGGGCGTTGTGGCGGTCGCGTTTGGCGCGCGCCTCGGCCTCGCTGCCGCCGATGAAGGGCATCACCGCGGTGAGTACCTTGCACTGGTCCGCCGCCCGGCCCTGGGCGATCACCTGCCGGCGCACGTCGTCGCGGAAGGCGCGCATGGCTGGCAGGTTGCCATGGATGCTGAAGATCGCCTCGGCCCAGCGCGCGCCGAAACGCCGGCCGCGGCCGCTGGAGCCGGCCTGGATCAGCAGCGGGCGGCCCTGCGGGCTGCGCGGGATGTTCAGCGGGCCTTCGACCTTGAACCATTCGCCCTGGTGGGCGACGTCGCGGACTCCGGCCGGGTCGGCGAGGATGCCCCGTTCGCGGTCGAGCTTGAGCGCGCCCGGCGCCCAGCTGCTCCACAGCTTCAGAGCGACCTCGACGAACTCGTCGGCGCGGTCGTAGCGCAGGTCGTGCTCCAGATGGCGGTCCTTGCCGAACAGCCGGCCCTCGCTGTCGTTCATCGAGGTGACGATGTTCCAGGCGGCGCGTCCGCGCGACAGGTGGTCGAGGGTGGCCAGCGAGCGCGCCACGTGGGCCGGCTCGTAGTAGGTGGTGGAGCGGGTGACGCCGAGGCCGAGCCGGCGCGTCTGGCCGACTAAGTAGGAGAGGATTGGCAGCGGGTCGAGGCGGGTGGCGTCCTGGGCGCCGTAGCGCAGCGCCAGCTCGCGGGAGCCGCCCAGCTGGTCGCCGATGGCGAAGCGGTCGGCGAAGAACAGCAGGTCGAACAGGCCTTCCTCCAGCACCCGGGCGCTGCGCGCGTAGTACTCCGGGTCGAGGTAATCGCCGAGGGTGTCCGGGTGGCGCCAGACGGCATGGCTGTGGACGACGGGGCCGGCGAGCAGGAAGCCGGCCAGGTGGATCTGGCGGCTCATCGGTCGGTCTCGCGGTCGGGCAGGGGTTGGGGCTGGGGCTGGGGAGGGAGGCTCGCCGGGGCGAGCAGCGGGTCGGTCATGAAGCGGTCTCCACGAAAGGGTGTGGAGCGCTCCGCTGGTGCGGTCGCGCCGGAGGGTGCGGCGGGAAGGGGGCTCAGGCGCGGCGGGCGCTGTTTTGCAGGTCGCGTTCGGCCGCCTTGGCGCGGATCAGCGGGATCAGCTCGCGGCCGTAGTCGACGGCGTCGTTGAGCGGGTCGAAGCCGCGGATCAGGATGTTGCGGATGCCCAGGTCGTAGTAGTCGATCAGGGCGTCGGCGACCTGCTCGGGGGTGCCGACCAGCGCGGTGGAGTTGTGGCCGCCGCCGACCAGCCCGGCGATGCCGGTCCACAGGCGCTTGTCGACCCGCTCGCCCTGGGCCACGGTGGCGCGCAGGCGCTGGGCGCCGATGCTTTCCGGCTTGAGGGAGAGCTCCGGGCGGGCCACTTCGTGGCGCGCGCGGGCACGGCTCAGGATGACCTCGGCCTTGGCCCAGGCGGCGTCCTCGGTGGCGGCGACGATCGGCCGGAAGGACACGCTGAACTCGATGTGGCGGCCGTGTTTGGCGGCTTCGGCGCGCACCCGCTCGACCAGCTCGCGGGTCTGCTGCAGGGATTCGCCCCACAGCATGTAGACGTCGGCGTGCTTGCCGGCGACGCGGATCGCCGCCTCCGAGGCGCCGCTGAAATACACCGGCAGGTGCGGCTTCTGCTCGCTCTTGACCGCCGAGAAGGCCTGCTCGACCTGATAGAACTCGCCCTGGTGGTCGAACGGCTGCTCGGCAGTCCAGGTCTTGCGCACCACCTCGAGGAACTCGTCGGTGCGCGCATAGCGCTGGTCGTGGCCGAGGAAGTCGCCGTCCTTGCGCTGCTCGGTGTCGCTGCCGCCGCTGATCACGTTCAGCGCCAGGCGGCCGTCGAGCAGCTGATCGAGGGTGGCCAGCTTGCGCGCGGCCAGGGTCGGCGCGACGAAGCCCGGACGGTGCGCGAGCAAGAGGCCGATGCGGCTGGTGGACAGGCCGGCCAGGGCGGTGACCAGGAAGCCGTCGGGCTGATCGGACCAGTAGCCGACCAGGATGCGGTCGAAGCCGGCGTTCTCGTGCGCCTGGGCGAAGTTGCGGATGTAGTTCTTGTCGAACACCGGCCCCACCGGGGCGATGGTTTCCGAGGAAAGTCGATGGCCGATCATGCCGAGAATCTGAACACTCATGTGCCGGGCTCCTGCCTGTGCGAGGGTTGGAAGGGACAAGGGCCTGTTCGTCTCTTATAAGAAAAGGATCTTGTCCGGCTGGTTGCTTAGAAGGCTACAGAGCGTGTTTAAATGATGGAAATTCATTTTTTGCATATTCTAATATGCTAAAAGTGAATTTATCGGCGGGCAGGATGAGGTCGTTTTCAGCATCCACCGTTGGGATTGGGGTGTGGTCTGTCCGAGTTGGAGCGGGTGCAGGCCCGACCGTTGCCGCGACGACGACGCCAGCCGAGCCGGAGTTCCCCCTCAGCGGGGCGCGCTTCCCGACTCGGCCTCGTTCGTCCCGGCTCCAGCCGGTGCCGTCGCCGGCGGCGGTACGAGGCTGCCGGCGAGGATCATGGTCACCAGCACGGCGATGCAGCCCCAGACCAGCACCGACAGGCGCTTGGGAACTGCGCCGGTCTTGCGGTTGCGCAATAGCGACGGGGCGACCACGCCCGCGATGGTGGCCAGCGCCAGCACCAGTGCAAGAACGCTGAGAATTCCGGCCGTTACAGGCATTTGCTTTTTTCTCCCGTTTCGAAAAGGGGTGAGCGTCCCGGCCCGCGAAGGCGTCGACCGACCGGGGCCGAGGCTGCTCGGAGCGGCCGGGGTGGCCGCCGTCTTCGAAACTGTACCGTCATCCGTCCGGACACGTCTTCGGAATCTGCGGGGGCCGGCGTGGCCTCAGCCGCGCGCCAGGCGCCAGAGCCGGGCGATGTCGGCGGCGCGCCGGCGCAGCAGGACCGGGGCGTCGGCGAGGGCGGCGGCCAGGCTGATCGGTCCCGGCGCCAGGCTGAAGGCGGCGTCGATACCGTGGCCGTAGAGGCGCTCGTAGCCCTCGCCGAGCGTGCCGGCCAGGGCGACGACCGGCACGCCGTGGCGCTTGGCGATGCCCGCCACGCCCATCGGCGTCTTGCCGTGCAGGGTCTGCTCGTCGAGCCGGCCCTCGCCGGTGATCACCAGGTCGGCGCCGATTACGGCCTGCTCCAGGCCGCCGACCTCGGCGACCAGCTCGATGCCCGGACGGAAGGCCGCGCCGAGGAAGGTCCGCGCCGCGAAGCCGATGCCGCCGGCCGCACCGCTGCCGGGGCCTCCCGCGCATCGCGGCCCAGGGTCGCCGCGCAGACATCGGCGAAGCGGGCGAGGGCGGCGTCGAGCTGGCGCACCTGCTCCGGCGTCGCGCCCTTTTGCGGACCGAACACATGAGAGGCGCCGCGCGGCCCGCACAGCGGGTTGTCGACGTCGCAGGCGACCTCGAAATCCACCTGCGCCAGGCGCGCATCGAGGCCCGTCAGGTCGATCCGCTGCAGCTGCGCCAGCGCCGCGCCGCCGGGCGGCAGCGGGCAACCCTCGGCATCCTCGAAGCGCGCGCCGAGGGCACGCAGCATGCCGCTGCCGGCGTCGTTGGTGGCGCTGCCGCCGAAGCCCAGGACGATCCGCCCGGCGCCGGCCTCCAGCGCCGCGAGAATCAGCTCGCCGGTGCCGTAGGTACAGCTGCGCAGGGCATCGCGGCGGTTTGCCGGCACCAAGTGCAAGCCGCTGGCCGCGGCCATCTCGATCACCGCGCTGCGGCTCTCGGCGATCCAGCCCCAGTGCGCCGTCACCGGCTCGCCGAGCGGGCCGCGCACCAGGGTTTCGCGCCGCTCGCCGCCGACCGCGGCGATCACCGCCTCCACCGTGCCCTCGCCGCCGTCGGCCATCGGCCGGCAGAGCAGCTCGGCCTGCGGCCAGACCTCGCCGAGCCCGGCGGCGATGGCCGCAGCCACTTCGGCGGCCGACAGGCTTTCCTTGAACGAATCGGGAGCGATGACGATCTTCATGGCGAACCTTCTGTTCTTGTCCTGGAGTATTGGAATGCGCGCAGGCGCCGGGCCTGGTTCCCGGCGCCCGGTCTGCCGATTGCCAAGGTGACAGATCGCGGGACGGCTGTCGCCGGGGCAGACGTCCGCTCCTCGCTCAGCGCCACGGCGATGGCCTTGCCGAGCGCCTTGGTGCTGCCCGTGCCGCCGAGGTCGCGGGTCAGCGGCGCCTGCTGCAGTCCCTGGGCCTGCACCTTCTCGATGGCGGTCAGCCTCGCCGCGGCACTGGCCGAGCGCTTCCCGGACGTCTGAGGCCGGGCGGGCCGCCGCTCACTGCCAGGGCGCGCGACTGTCGCTCTGCCCGTCGACGCCGCGCTGGAAGACCTCGCGCAGGTGATCGACGAAGAAGGACACCTTGGCGGACAGGTTGAGGCGTTCGAGATAGACGGCGTAGATGTCCGCCGGCGGGGTTTCGTAGTCCGCCAGCACTTCCTCCAGCCGCCCGCTGCGCAGGTACTTGGCGAGGTCCCACTCGGCGCGCATGAGGATGCCGTGGCCCTCCAGCGCCCAGTTCAGCGCGACTTCCCCTTCGTTGGTGCTGAGGCTGCCGCGCACCTTGATCGATTCGCTCTGCTTGCCGCGGCTCAGCCGCCAGACGCCGAAGGCCGCATCGTTCTGGCGCAGCACGATGCAGTTGTGGCGCATCAGGTCCTTGGGGGTTTCCGGGCGGCCGCAGGCCTGCAGATAGACGGGGGAGGCGCACAGCAGGCGGCGGTTCGCGGCGATCTTGCGGGCAATCAGGCGCGAGTCGGGCAGCTCGCCGAAGCGGATGGCGACGTCGATCGCATCGTTCGGCAGGTTGATCGGGCGATCCGTCAGCTGCAGCTGCACCTCCACGTCCGGGTAGCGCTTGACGAACGAGGAGATCGCCGGGCCGACGTAGGCGCGGCCGAAGCCGAGCGGGGCATTGACGCGCAGCAGGCCCTTGGGGGCGGCCCGGCTGCTCGACACCTGGCGCTCCATTTCCTCGATCTCGCCGAGAATCCGCTGGGCGTTGAGCAGATAGAGCTCGCCTTCGCCGGTGAGGCTGATGCTGCGCGTGGTCCTGTTGAGCAGACGCACGCCGAGCCGCTGCTCCAGGTGCGCCAGCCGCTTCGAAACCGCCGGCGGCGTCAGGTTCAGCTCGCGCGCGGTGGCCGCGAGGCTGCCCGACCTGATCAGCTGGATGAAAAAAGCCAGTTCCGATACCTGGTTCATCATTAACCTGTAGAAAACAATGAATTAACTTTCATTGGATTATATCACTTTAAAAAATCAGTACCCTTTCTCTGCCCATTGCCTCGCTCGAACTCGAGGCAATTCATCGGCCGTTCAAACCGACTCTCGCCAAGGACGATAAGAACGGTTCCGGTCGCCATAAAAAACCGCCTCACAAGAATAATTCGGAGGAGAAATGATCAAGCGACTTATAGGCAAACTATATGTTCAGGTCTTGATCGGCGTAACTATCGGGATATTGCTCGGTATTTATTCGCCGCACTTCGCTGCCGACCTGAAGCCGCTCGGCGACGCCTTCATCAAACTGATCAAGATGGTCTTCGCGCCCATCATCTTCGCCACCGTGGTGCTCGGCATCGCCAAGATGGAGAACATGAAGGAACTCGGACGGGTCGGCGCGCGCGCGCTGATCTACTTCGAGGTCCTGTCGACCTTCGCGCTGGTCCTGGGCCTGGTGGTCGTTAACCTCGTCCAGCCCGGCCAGGGCATGAACATCGATCCGGCCACGCTCGACACCAAGAGCATCGCCACCTACACGGCTGCCGCGGCGAACGGCTCGGGCAGCTTCACCGACTTCCTGCTGCACATCATTCCCTCCAGCATCGTCGACGCCTTCGCCAAGAACGAGATCCTGCCGATCCTGCTGTTCTCGACCCTGTTCGGCATCGCGCTGTCGCACATGGGGCCGCGTGCCAGGCCGGTGGTCGACGTGCTGGAGGCGTTTTCCCACGGCATGTTCCACATCGTCGGCATGATCATGCGCGTGGCGCCGCTCGCCGCCTGCGGGGCGATGGCCTTCACGGTCGGCAAGTACGGCCTCGGCTCGATCGTCTCGCTCGGCAAGCTGATGGGCACCATGTACCTGACCTGCTTCCTGTTCGTGGTGATCGTCCTCGGCAGCATCGCCCGGCTGTCCGGCTTCAGCCTGTGGAAGTTCCTCAAGTACCTCAAGGACGAGCTGTTCACCGTGCTGGGTACCAGTTCCTCGGAGTCGGTGGTGCCGCAGTTGATGACCAAGCTGGAGAACGTCGGCGTCTCCAAGCCGGTGGTGGGGCTGGTGATCCCCTCCGGACTGACCTTCAACCCCGATGGCCAGTGCATCTACTACACCATGGCGGCGATCTTCATCGCCCAGGCGACCAACACGCCGCTGACGCTGACCGATCAGCTGATCGTGCTCGGCGTCCTGCTGCTGACCTCGAAGGGCTCGGCCGGCGTCACCGGCTCGGGTTTCATCACCCTGGCCGCCACCCTGGCCTCGCTGGGCAACATTCCGGTCGCCGGCATGGTGCTGCTGCTCGGCGTCGACCGCTTCATGTCCGAGGCGCGCTCGATCACCAACACCATCGGCAACGCGGTCGGCACCATGGCCATCGCCAAGTGGGTGGGGGCGCTCGACAAGGAGCGGATGGACCTGGTGCTCGAGGGGCGGGCGGACAACTCGCAAGCACTTCGGCCGGTAAAGGCGGAAGAGCCGGAAGTTCAAGTCAAGTTCACCTGATGTAACGCGCCGAACTTTCCGGGCCAATTAAGAACGGCTTCGGAAGTTGGATATGCATCGACCTGCTGAGGATAAACAACGTGGATAAAGAATTAGCCGTACAGTCGCTCACCGATGTCATGGCCAAGTTCACTGCCTATATCGGCAAGCGCCTGCCGACCGACGTCAAGAGCAAGATGGAAAAGTTGCGCGCCGCGGAAACCAATCCGCTGGCCATCGCCATCTACGACTCGATGGCCGAGAACCAGGACGCCGCGGACAAGCTGGACCGACCCAGCTGCCAGGACACCGGAGTGATTCAGTACTTCATCTCTGCCGGCGCCAGGTTCCCGCTCCTGGGCGAGCTGGAAGACATCCTGCAGAACGCCACCCTGGAGGCGACCAGGAAGGGCCCGCTGCGCCACAACGCCGTGGAAACCTTCGACGAGAAGAACACCGGCACCAACACCGGCTCGAAGATCCCGTGGCTGGACTGGGAAATCATCCCCGACGCCGACTACGCGCTGATCGACGTCTACATGGCCGGCGGCGGCTGCACGCTGCCCGGTTCGGCCAAGGTGCTGATGCCGGGGCAGGGCTACGAAGGCGTCACCGAGTTCGTCTTCGACGTGATCACCTCGCGTGGCGTGAACGCCTGTCCGCCGCTGCTGGTCGGGGTCGGCGTGTCGACCTCGGTGGAAACCGCGGCGCGTCTGTCCAAGCGGGCGATCCTGCGTCCGGTGGACTCCTGCCACCCCAACGAGAACGCGGCGAAGATGGAAAAGCTCCTCGAGGAGGGGCTCAACGAGATCGGTATCGGTCCGCAGGGGCTGACCGGCAACAGCAGCGTGATGGGCGTCAACATCGAGTCCTCGGCGCGCCACCCTTCCACCATCGGCGTGGCCGTCTCCACCGGCTGCTGGGCCCACCGTCGCGGCAAGATCCGCATCAACGCCGACCTGTCCTACGACATCCTGTCCCATGAAGGAGTAGTACTGTGAAAAAGATCCTCACCACCCCGATCAAGGACGAAGATCTCGCGGGCCTGAACGTCGGCGACGTGGTCTACCTGACCGGCCAGCTGGTGACCTGCCGCGACGTGGCGCACCGCCGGCTGATCGAGCTGAAGCGGGAATTGCCGGTCGATCTGCGCGGCGGGGCGATCTTCCACGCCGGCCCGATCGTCCGCAAGAAGGACGACGGCAGCTTCGAGATGGTCTCCATCGGCCCGACCACCAGCATGCGCATGGAAAAGTTCGAGAAGCAGTTCATCGAGGAGACCGGCGTCAAGCTGATCGTCGGCAAGGGCGGCATGGGCCCGGAAACCACCGCCGGCTGCCTGGAGAACAAGGCGGTCCACGCGGTCTTCCCCGGCGGCTGCGCGGTGCTCGCCGCGACCAAGGTGGAGGAGATCGAGCGCGCCGAGTGGCAGGATCTCGGCATGCCGGAAACCCTGTGGGTCAACCGGGTCCGCGAGTTCGGCCCCTTGATCATCTCCATCGATACCAAGGGCAACAACCTGTTCGAGCAGAACAAGGCCCGCTTCAACGACAAGAAGGGCCCGGTGATCGAGAAGATCTGCAGCCAGGTCCGCTTCATCAAGTAACCGGCCGACGCCCGCCGCGGCAGGGATGCCGCTCGAATGCCTGCGCGCGCCCTCCCGCCCGGCGCGCCGCCGGCCATGGGAGGCGGGCGCCTTCCGCGTTCCCTCGCGCTTCACGACACACCCACACAACAACAAGAAGGGGCTTTTCCATGAACAAACGCCTGCGCGGCGGTTTGACGCTTTCCTGCCTGGGCCTTTTGCCCGTCGGCCAGGCCAGTGCGGCCGGTTTCATCGAGGACAGCAAGGCCACGCTGAGCTTCAAGAACTTCTACATCAACCAGGATGTCCGCAACCAGGAAGCGCCGCGCTCGGAGGAGTGGGGCCAGGGCTTCTTCCTCGACTTCAAGTCCGGCTTCACCGAAGGCCCGGTCGGTTTCGGCCTCGACGTGCTGGCCATGCACGCCATCCGTCTGGACGGCGGCGGCCGCGCCGGCAAGGCGGACATCGAGCGCACCCCCGGCACCATGTTCCCGCTGGAGAGCAACGGCAAGGCCAAGACCGACTTCGGCCGGGTCGGCGTGACCGGCAAACTGCGTCTCTCCAAGACCGAGGCGCGCCTCGGCACCCTGCTGCCGAAGATGCCGGTCTTGACCTACAACGACGGCCGCCTGCTGCCGCAGTTGTTCCACGGCGCGCAGATCACCTCCAACGAGATCGAGGACCTGAGCCTGACCGCCGGCAAGATCGAGCACTCCACCGAGCGCAACTCCAGCGACAGCCACGGCCTGTCGATCTCCGGCGCCAACAGCGGCAGCAAGGCCCGGTTCAGCAACGAGTTCTACTTCGCCGGCGCCGACTACAAGGCCACCAGGGACCTGACGCTGCAGTACTACTACGGCAACCTGCGCGACTTCTACAAACAGCACTTCTTCGGTCTGCTGCACACCTGGCAACTGCCGGTCGGCGCGCTGAAGACCGACCTGCGCTACTTCGCCAGCGACTCCGACGGCAAGAACGAGAGCGCCTCCGGACGCGCCGAGGGCTACGTCAGCAGCGGCGCCAACGGCAGCAGCGGCGAGGTCGACAACAACCTGTGGAGCGCGCTGTTCACCTACAGCCTGGCCGGCCACGAGCTGGGCGCCGGCTACCAGAAGGTCACCGGCAACAGCGACTTCCCGCACATCTTCCAGGGCCAGGGCCGTACCCTGTACCTGATCACCGACTCGCAGATCGGCAAGTTCGCCAGCGCCGGCGAGAATGCCTGGGTGGCCCGGTACGCCTACGACTTCGCCAAAATCGGCGTGCCGGGGCTGAAGGCCAGCCTGTCCTACGTCAGCGGCGACGACATCGACGCCGCCGGCAGCGACAATAAAGAGTGGGAGCGCAACGTCCGCCTCGACTACACGGTGCAGGACGGCCTGTTCAAGGGCGTCGGGCTGTCCTGGCGCAACGCCGCGCTGCGCGGCAACGACACCCGCGACCAGGACGAGAACCGCCTGATCCTCAGCTATAGCCTGTCGCTGTTCTGATTTCCCTGCGGTGGCAAGCGCTGGGTGCAACACCTGACCGTTTCGGTAGGGTGTTGCCATGCCTTATCACGAACTCAGCGTTGCCGAACGCGCCACGATCCAGATCGGTTTACGACCTTCACGTCCGGATACTGCCGGCCCATCTCGGCGACCCGTTCGTCCCGGTAGGGCAGGGTGATGGCGATGCCGTTGGATTTGGTCGCCGAGGTCAGATGGCACTCGGCGCCGGCGAACATCTTGCCGCCGATGCTCGAATACTCGCCCTCGGTATTCTCGCGCACCACATAGGGGGCGTCTCAGAACGGAAAATAAAGCACGCTAAGCGTGCGCAGAGGCTGGCACCCAGCGGTACAGCGTAGGAACAGACACGCCGAGGTTCTTGGCCACGTCCTTGGGCGGAACACCGCTGGCCAGCAGCTTCTTCGCCGACTCGATTTTGCTGTCGGTCATCTTGGGCTTGCGACCGCCCTTGCGGCCAAGCTGCCGCGCTACATCCAACCCAGCGCGGGTGCGCTCGACGATCAGCTCGCGCTCCATTTCGGCGAGGCTGGCCATGACGTGGAAGAAGAACCGGCCAGATGGCGTGCCGGTGTCGATGGCGTCGGTCAGGCTCTTGAACTGGACGCCTTGCTTGTGCAGCTCCCCGACCAGATCGACCAGTTGCTTGACGCCACGTCCCAAGCGATCCAGCTTCCAGACCACAAGGGTGTCGCCTTCGCGGAGCATTTCCAGCGCCTTGGCCAAGCCGGGGCGGTCGGCTCGCGTGCCGCTCACCTTGTCCTCAAAGACCTTCTGGCACCCGGCCTTGGTCAAGGTTTCCCGTTGTAACTCAAGGTTCTGATCCTGCGTCGAAACGCGCGCATAGCCGATCAACATGGTTTGTCTACCGCCGGTTCGTGATGCGTTTGAGTTTCGCGACGGCGACGGTTCATAGGAACGCTCTCGCCAGAAGGACGGCGCAGGCAATCCAGAGAGCAATGATGAGGCCCGCAGCGAAACGGCTGACGGGGCGCTCGGTCGCCTTGGCTGCGGCTTCTCGATGCTCGGCCATCAGCTCGGGCGGGATAAGGCGAACGACCAGAAGGATGCCGAGCGGCACGATGACAAGATCGTCGAGGTAGCCAAGGACCGGGATGAAGTCAGGAATCAAGTCGATGGGCGAGACGGCGTAGGCGGCAACCGCCAACGCGAGTACCTTGGCGAGCCAAGGCGTGCGGGAATCGCGGGCAGCAAGCCATACCGCGTGCACGTCGCGCTTTATGGTGCGTACCCTCTGTTTGGCGGTGTAGATCAGGCGCGTTGTCATGACTGACCCCATGCCTCGATGGTGTGCACCTGATTGACGATCCGCCAGCCGATCATGGTTCCATCCCATAGTCGTTGCGGTCTTCACCGCCGGCATCCTGACGCACGGCTGGCAGTCGTTTCAGCAACTCCGGCAGCGCCGTCTGCACCGTCTCCCACACCACATCGAGGTTGATGTCGAAATAGCCGTGGGCGATGCGGTTGCGCATGCCACGCATGTTGCGCCATGGCACTTCGGAGTGGGCCTGCACAAACTCGGCGTAGCCGTCCATCACCTTTGTCGCGGCTTCGCCGATGATGATGAGGCTCATGATGACAGCCTGCTGGGTGCGCTTGTCCTCGAGGAACTCCTCCTTGGCCAAGCCCTCCACGAAACTGCACGCATCGGTTGCGGCCTGCTGCATGTGTTCAAGGTAGTCAGGCAGACGGTTCTCGCTCATACCGGCCGAGCCTCCGCGAGTACCTTGGCCCGGAACTTCGCTGGCAGGTCGGCGGGAGTGAGCAGATCGACGTGGACGCCGAGCAGCGATTCCAGCTCGTCTTGCAGGCCGCCCAGGTCGAACAGCGTCGCGCCGGGCAGCGCATCGACCAGCAGGTCGAGGTCGCTGCCGTCCCGGTCGGTGCCATGCAGCACCGAACCGAAGACGCGCGGGTTGGCCACCCGGAAGCGGCTCGCCGCTTCGCGGATGGCACTTCGCTTGAGCTCAAGCACGAGCGAGGGGCGCATGGGCATCTTTCCGTTATCGAAACTCGTTAAGATGCTAGGTTATCGAGAATGGTGTTTCAAGAAACTCGAACGCGCCAGTGCCGAGGCCATCACCTGCGCCAACCGGCGCATCTACGAAGCCCTGTCCGAGCCGTTGCCGAACGGGCACCGGCATCGCCTCGACGATCTATTGAAACGCCGCGATATCGGCCTGGCTGGCCTGGCTGCGGCAATCACCGGCCAAACCGAACTCGCGCCACTGGTTGCCGGAGCGGTTTCGATTCCTCTGCTGCTGATCTTCTTCCCCTTCTTCCCCGGTTGAGCAAGGGGTTCGCCCTGCCCGCAGCGCAGCGTCGTCCGGCCCGCAGCCATGCGGGCCGTCCTCTTTGCTCCTCACCAACTGCTGCCCAGCCCGAGCAGCTCCAGCGCCTGCTGGCGCAGCTCGACCAGGTGCGGGTCGTCGCGGTGGCGCGGGTAGAGGCGGTCGACCTTCAGCTCGGCGAGGATGCGCGCCGGCCGGTTGCTGAACACCAGCACCCGGTCGCAGAGCAGCAGGGCTTCCTCCACGTCGTGGGTGACCAGCAGCGAGCTGTAGCGCTGCTGCTGCCACAGGCGGATCAGCTCGCCCTGCATGGCGATGCGGGTCAGCGAGTCGAGCTTGCCCAAGGGCTCGTCGAGCAGCAGCAGGCGCGGTTCGTTGACCAGCGCGCGGGCCAGCGCGGCGCGCTGGGCCATGCCGCCGGACAGCTGGCGCGGATAGGCGTCGCGGAATTCGCTCAGGCCGACCTTGGCCAGCACCGCGTCGACCCGTTCGCGCTGGTCCCTGATCAGGCCGCGGGCCTGCAGGCCGAGGGCGACGTTGTCCCACACGGTGCGCCAGGGGTAGAGGGTCGGGTCCTGGAACACCAGGATGCGCGATGGATCGGGCGCGCCGACCGGCTGGCCGTCGACCAGGATCTGCCCGGACAGCGGCGCCTCCAGCCCGGCGACCAGGCGCAGCAGGGTCGACTTGCCGCAGCCCGAGGGGCCGAGCAGGGCGACGCTCTCGCCCGGCTGCAGGCTCAGGTCGACCTGGTTGAGCACCGGCAGGCTGGTCTTGCCCAGGTCGAAGGCATGGCTGAGGTTCTTCACTTCCAGGTGCAGGCCCCGTGCCGGGGCTGCGGTCTTCAGGCTGGCACTCACCATTTCACGGCTCCTTTCTGCCAGGACAGGACGCGGTCGCGGACCAGGAACAGCGCGGTGATCAGCCCCGAGCAGAGCAGCGCCATCACCAGCAGCGCGGCGTACATGTTGGCGTAGGCCGCCCAGCCCTGGGCCCATTGCAGATACCAGCCGAGGCCGGCCTTGACGCCCATCATCTCGGCCACCACCAGCACCGAGAAGGATGCGCCCAGACCCATGAACAGGCCGACGAAGATGTGCGGCAGGGCCGCCGGGATCGCCACGCGGAAGATCAGGAAGCGCTCGCTGGCGCCCAGGGTGCGGGCCACGTCGTAGTAGGCGCGGTCGACGCTGGCGACCCCCGACCAGGTCAGCACGGTGACCGGGAACCAGGTGGCCAGGGCGATCAGGAACACGCTGGCGCCCCAGCTGCTGGGGAAGATGAAGAAGCAGATCGGCAGCAGCGCGGTGGACGGCACCGGGCCGAGGATGCGCAGCACCGGGTGCAGCCAGTAGCCGATGCGCTGCGACCAGCCGATCGACACCCCGGCGACGAAGCCGCACAGCGAGCCGAGCAGCACGCCGTTGGCGAGCAGCCAGAAGGAGTGCAGCAGGCTCTCGGCGAGGCGCGGCCAGTCCTCGGCGTAGACCTCCAGCAGCGCCTGCGGCGGGGCGAAGAAGGGCACCGGCAGCAGCGCCAGCTTGGCGGTCGCCAGCTGCCAGAAGCCGAGCAGCAGCGGCAGGGCGATCAGCCAGGGGCCGGCCGGACGCAGGCGCTCGGCGAGCCGGGTGGTCGGGCCGGGGAGCAGGGCGACCAACGCCAGGAGGGCGGCGATGAGCAGCGAGAGGTTGACCAGTTCGCGGGTGTAGGGCCAGTCGCGGATGGCGTTGGGCGCCTCGCCGCTGTATAGGGCGAAGGCCAGCCAGCCGGCGGCCGCCAGCAGGCCGGTCTTCCACACGGTGAAGGGCCGGGCGGCGGCCCGGCGCGGCAATTCAGCTGAATACGTCGGCATGGATGCTCTCCGCGAATTTCCGGGGCTCGGTGCTGGCGCGCAGCACTTCCACGGCCTTCAGATCGCGGGCGTAGACGGCGATCTCGTCGACGAAGGCCTTGCCCACCGAGTAGTGGGCGTGGGTGTGCTCGTTGAGGATGGCGTGGATCTCCTCGGAGCTGGTGTTGACCGCGAACTTGAGGAAGTCCTGGGCGACGGTTTCCGGGTGCTGCGCCGCCCAGGCGTGGGCCTGCAGGATGGCGTGGGTGACGGCGGCGGCGACCGGCTTTTCCTTGCGCACCAGGTTGCCGCCGACGCCGACCACGCAGCAGCTCAGCTTGGCGTATTCCTCGACCAGGTTGTTGGACAGCTCGCGCTTGCCCGGCTGGTTGCGCAGGCGGTACATCATCGGGTCGGAGCCGCTGGCCGCCTGGATCTCGCCCTTCTCCAGGGCGGTGCCGAGCAGGTCGACCGGGTAGGTCCGCCAGTTCACGTCGCGGACCGGGTCGACGCCGTGGCGCTTGAGCATCAGCGAGAAGAAGTTCTTGTCCGGGCTGGCCATGTCGGTGACGCCGATGGTCTTGCCCTTGAGGTCCTCGAAGCGGCGCGGGCCGTTCTCCTGGGCGATCAGGCGCAGGCAGCCGCCGTGGGTGCCGGCGGTCAGCTTGACGTCGAAGCCCTGTTCCAGCGCCTTCAGCCAGCGCAGCGCCATGCCGGTGGCGGCGTCGGCCTTGCCGGTGGCCAGGGATTCGAGCAGCACCTCGGTGGAGTGGCCGAAGTTGACGAACTCGACTTCCAGGTTGTGGTTGCGGAAGAAGCCCTGGCTGTCGGCCACCGCGACCGGGGCCAGGCAGATGGCGTTGAGGTTGGTCGCCAGCTTGAGCTTGCGCGGCGCCGGCAGCGCCCAGCCCTTGGCGTCGAGTGCGAAGCTTTGCGCCGGCGCGGCGTGGCCGGCGTGGGCATGCGGATCGGCGGCCCAGGCGAAGCGGCCGACGGCGGCCGCCGCGGCGGCGGTGCCGGCCAGACCGAGCAGGCGACGGCGGGAGAGGCTGGAGTTGAAGGTCATGCGAATCGCTTCCGTGAGAGTCGGGTAATGGGTTCGGGGCAGTGGATGTGCTAGAGGCCCAGCGCGGCCTGGCCGGCCTTGACCAGCACGACGTCGCTCTGCGGCGTGTGGATGCGTCCGCACAGCACGTCGCGGTAGTGCCGCTCCAGCGGGTTGTTCCGGCTCAGGCCGTGGTTGCCGGTGGCCTGCAGGGCCAGTTCCACCGCGCGGATGGCGTTGTCGGTGACCAGGTGCTTGAGCTGGCCGCTGGCGCCTTCCGGCAGGCGCCGGCCGGCGGCGGCCTCCAGCAGGCTGCGGTTGACCAAGAGCAGGCTGTCGATCTCGCCGACCAGCTGCTGCAGGCGCGGCAGGCTGGCGAGCGGCGCGCCGAGCGCGCTCGGCGTGCGCTGCTTCAGCCAGTCGACCAGCCAGTCGCGGGCGGCACGGGCGACGCCGTCGTAGAGGGCGCCGAGCAGGGCGCCCATCCACAACAGGCCCTCGGCGTCGAGTTCGGTATCGGTGCTCCGGTGGCTGGCCGGCGCCACGTTGATCGCCTGCTCCAGCGGCACCAGCACCTCGTCGAAGTCGATGCGGTGGCTGCAGGTGGCGCGCATGCCCAGGTGGTCCCAGTCCTCGACGATGCGGATGCCGGGGCTGTCCTTGCGCACCAGCCAGACGCCGACCAGCGGGTCGGGGTCGTCGCTGCGGGCGAACACGTTGCACCAGGTCAGCCCGTGGCTGCCGGTGGAGTAGAGCTTGCTGCCGCTGATCCGCCAGCCCTCGGGCGTGCGCCGGGCGACGGTGGCCGGCAGGCCGCCGCGCGAGGGCGAGCCGAGCGCCGGCTCGACGCGCAGCGCGTTGATCAGCGCACCGTCCTCGACGGCCTCGCGGACCACCCGCTGGCGCAGCGCTTCCGGCCACTGCGGGTTGTCCTGCAGGCGGTTGTGGTGGAGGTACTGCATCGCCAGGATCAGCGCGGTGGAGGGATCGCCCTTGGCCACCGCGCCGATGGCCTCGACGGCCTCGGCCAGTCCGCCGCCCAGACCGCCCTGGGACAGGGGAATGGTCAGGGCCAGCAGGCCTTCCTGATGCAGGCGGCGGAAGTTTTCCTGGGGAAACTCGCCGCTGCGGTCGTAGTCGGCGGCACGCCCGGCGAATTCCTCGCCGAGACGTTCGAGCAGCGCGGAGAAGCCCGGGCTGCCGGGGCGGACGGGCGAGCCCGCGGCTGCCCGGGAGGGGTTGCGAAGTGGAGTGATGCTCATCGGAATGCACCTGGGGCGACTGTCACGATGCCGAGTCGTCCGGTGGTCCGGTGGGCCAGCCATCTGTAGCGCCGGTTCATGGGCCTGCAGGAAGTGGTGGCCCAATACTGCATGCATAAGAGGGCAATCTGAAATTCGATTTTATTATAAATTAATATTCCTCAGTTTTAACTTGCATAGTCATTAATTTGCTTTATTTGCATTTTGTGCGTGGCTTTCATGCGTGCTGCGCGGGTTCTGAGTGGGTAGGGTGGATGGCCGAAGCCATCCACCTTCGTTCGGCTTCGCCATTGGTCTGCTGCTGCCGGACCTGCCCGAATAGACTTGGAGGGCGCCGACGATCCCGCTGGGCCGTCTGGAGGCCCCCTTGCGCCGCTGGGGACTGCTATGAAAAAGCGGGAAGAAGACCGCGGCGCGGTACTCGACGAAATCCGCCAGCAACTGGCCGACGGCACCCTGAGCTTCGGCGGCGCGATCCGCCAGCTGTGTCGGCAACCCCATGATTGCGACCCTGGATAGGGTGGGCTTGCTTCATGTTGTATAGCAAAACACCCAAATGATTCAAATCCCGCTTCAGTGATAATTAGGCGGTCGTTATATTTGCCAGAGCGGTGCAAAAATCTTTCTCACCTCTCACAAGGAATCAGATGTGCAAGTAACGACAATTGCTCAACCATGGACCCAGCTTGGCAATCAAATAACAGAGTTGCTAGACTCGGCGGTTTTTCAAGAAATAAGCTTTGTTTCGGCGTTTGTCGGATTGAGATCGGTGCTGAGATTTAAACAGAGGTTCCAATATCAGAGTGATAGCTTTGCTAACATTCGCATAACCGTAGGAATTGATCTTGGAGGGACAAGTAGAGATGTTTTAGACGAGCTTCTGCACTGGAATGCACAAACTTATGTGGTGCACAATCCAATTCCAAGAGTCACCTTCCATCCTAAATTTTATTATTTCAAGTCTTTTGGTCGCGCAGTTTTGTTCATCGGATCGAACAATTGGACTGAGGGAGGCCTTTATACTAACTACGAGCTATGCACTCGCTATGATTTTATCCTGCCGGACGACAATCATCATCTAGCGAACATATTGGCGCCACTACAACCATACCTTAATCCGTTGGGGCCAAATGCAGCTGTTCTAACAAGCGACTTGATACAGATTCTAAGCGCGAGAGGTTCTATCGTAAGTGAAACCGAAGCCAGACGCCGCCGAAATCAATCTGCTATACCTCAGGATGAAATAGGTCTACCTCCCAACCCCTTCTACCCAGTTGCGCCTATACTGCCGCCGGACCTGTCTTCATCAATCCTGAATAATGAGCAACAGATTGCGCCTTTTCAAGTGCAAAACAACTACACTCCCCCCCTAATTCCGATGGCTCCCAAACCAACCGGCGCATTAGTCTGGCGTAAGGTGTTATCACCTAGCGAAGCGCTCCAAATATCAAATGAAAGCACTAACCCTGTAGGTGGCATAAGACTTACCCAAGCGCGCTTTGAGACAGTCCACGGAAGAATAGACCAAACAAGGTACTTTCGTAATCTCTTCGCTGATTACCCATGGGAACAGGAGCGAGGAAGGAATCGCAACAGCACTCAGGAAGTGGCAGTCGTACCGATGAGGGTCTTCATTCGAGAGCAAGACTACGGCGTGCATCAATTCGAAGTAAGCCATAAGCCTGATGGTGAAGCTGACCAAAATAACTACACCACCATAATTAGGTGGGGCAGATATTTTATGGAAATAATACCTGGCCTCCACCTGCAGGGAACCACACTATCACTTTACGAAACTTCTAGCCAAGAAGTACGCTTCCTCATGGATATTACATAACGATGCGCCAGGCGAATGTTACGCGGAGTCAATTTCCGGCTCACTAGTTGATCTATGTCTGCGATCACGTAACATTCGCCATCCATCCAAAATGCGCTCTTGGTCGCCCGCTGAAACCCCGAGTGAGCCTAAAACAATTTTACCTTGCCGCGCTAACACGTCGTGCGTGTGGCGCTGACGTATATCCTCATCAAGAGCCATAATATCTATTTTTACATCAGGAGTTGCAACCACTAATTTATTAATCTCTGATGGTATTAGCTCTAATACTCCGCCGCCATAATGCCGGCTTTCCAGTTCTGCACTCAATGCCGTCAGCGGATTTACAAAGCAAGCAACTAACCTTTCTGCCGGAATTCCATATGATCTTATGCGATAAGCCGTGTCGGTAGTGTATGCGCCTATTTTGTTCAGAATCAGTCGTGGCGTATTATGCGACCGTTTCAGCATTCCAATCTCAGTAGAGTGCACTGATGGAACAGTAAACCATGGAAATCGAATTCTACACTTATAACGTGTGTGTAGATTGTCCGCTTCGCCTTTCGCTATATACGAGCGCGCATTGAAGTCCAGCCCTTCGTAACCATCCTTGAACCATATAAAATTCGTGGGCGAACCCTTACTAGCATTTTCCTGATGCTGGCGCTTATCATATATTATACCAGGGCAATGTTCGCTCCGTCCAAACATCGGATGAGCCCATTTGTGGAGCCCATAAGAGGAAACTGTTTCGTCTGTCACTAAGAAAAACTTGTTGGCACCTGTTACGATACCTACCTCGACTTTGGCTATGTCTTTGAATTTATGAACATCTTTGTGAGTACAAATATCGTTAAACAGAGTTCTAGTGCTAGCATCTAGCAGAGCCCTAGTCCATTTCCCTACCACTGTTTCGCCATTAATGGCCTTGGGAGCGCAGAATACTTGGTGAGGATCAAGCTTAACAAAGTCGCGACCCTTGACAGGATAGATACCTAGCCCCTCTGACGGTTCATCGACCCTAAACTTCTTCTCCGCCATAAGGATCACAGCGCCTTGCAATGTACCTTCGAACCATAATTCTTCTGGGTCTACAATAACAATGCGACGACACTGATGGCCTAGATACGACCTCAAGGACTGAGCATGTGTTACATGGATGATCTCTGCTGGCACCACCATAGCCAACCGCCCGCCTGGACGTAACATACTGAATGCAGCGAGAATAAAAGGAACCCACGCATTAGTATGTTTTGTGAAAGGTAGATTCAGAGACTTGAATATCCGCTCGGCGTTCTCCTGAAATGGGGCGGGAAGGTACTGGTACCGTATAAATGGCGGATTTCCCAGAACTGCGTCAAATGTCACAGCCTGCCGCCCCATTCGAGGCACAGCCCATCCTAGAAAGTCGTCATTAATGACTTCAAAAGACTTAAGCTCTGCTGTATGTCCCTGATGGTGGGCCTTAGCTGCTTCCAAGGGCTCTAGTTCGAACGCCATCAACTGGGCCGTTTCCACAGTAGGAACCTTACCCAAAGCACTCAGGAAAACACCATCTCCACAGCTCGGCTCAAGCAATTTACGAGGAGAGATTTCACTCACCCATCGAGTGAGGAATAAAGCGAGGTCCGGTGGAGTGTAGTAGCCGCCACGTAGCTTCTGGGCTGTTTCGAGCTCAATAAAATTCATCAACTATGCCCTTGAAAATCGTTTGAGGTGGCAGACTTATCATCACGGGTCAAACCAAATGCATTTTTGGATTTAGCCCCTCGGGGCCTGCTGGCGGCGAAGTCGATGCGGTTCAGTACAGCTTTGTAATCAATCCCATGCTCAGCTAGCTCCGCCATCAACGCCGCTATAACAGCAATGTGCGGCGGAACCTCACCCTGAATCGCATGGTTGGAAATTGAGTTTGGATTCTGCTTAAGCAAATTCGCGAACCCTTTTACCGATATACCGGCCTTCCCAAGCTGCCTACGGAATTCTTCGTATGTCATTCCCGAAAGTCTCATCTAAGCCTGAAGGCATTATTGCACACATTTTAAGATGTGTGCAACGCATAATTTAGTGTTTTCGATACATACATTAATGTGCTTTGCTGGTCTTGAGGCGATGACGGCCCAGCTAAAGCTCAGCCCAACCTGTACATATCAATCCCTTGCCACCAAAAGCGCTTTTCATCAAATTTTTCTGTAGAGCCTGAGTTCGCCTGTCACTTATTAGTTTTCGCGTTTGCGTCAAATCGACGCCAACGCCAACGCCATCTTGTGTTCAATGTTTATTCGCTAGGTTCTGTTGACATATCAGCGTAACCACAGCAGAGCAGCCGCAAAGGCCAGCATTCCCTTGAAATGGCTGGCCTTCTTCTCATAACGCACCCAGTGGAAAAGACCTGCGGTCGTTTTCCACCCTACAGGGCCTCACCCGCCGTGAATGAGTCCGCCCCCGTTCAGACGCCACCCGCCGCCGGCGGCGAGGCCAGGTGGCGGGCCGCCAGGTTGCCGAACAGTTCGATGGCGCCGTGCAAGTTGCCGACGAAGCGCGGCTGCAGCAGCCAGAGGTCGACCGTCGGCTTGAAGTCGGCGAGGGCGACGACTTCCAGTTGCTCGCGGTAGCGGCTGGCCAAGAGCAGCGGCTCGGGAACCAGGCCGAGGCCGAGGTTCTTCGCCACCAGGCCGAGTTGCAGTTCGCTGCCGAAGGTTTCCAGGTTGATCCGCAGTTTCAGGCCCTGCTCGGCCAGGGCGTGCTGCAGGCCGGCGCGAAAGCCGCAGCCGTCCGGGTTCAGCACCCAGCCGCGTTCGCAGCAGTCGGCGAGTTTGCCGCCGCGCCTTTCCGAGCTGCCGCGGGCGGCCACCACCAGAAGCCGCAGGCGCCCGAGGGAGGTGGCGGCGATGCCCTCGGGAAAGCTCTTGCTGGCGGGAAACAGCGCCGCCACGGCATCCAGTTCGAGGTTTTCCAGGCGCTCCAGCAGGGTGCTGCCCCAGCCGCTGGAGACCTGGGTCTGCAGGTCGGGATAGGTGTTCTTCAGCTGCTCCAGGGTGTCGAGCAGCACCACGTCGCCGATGGTCTGCGGCACGCCCAGGCGCAGGGTGCCGCTGGGCGGGGCGTCGCGGGCGACGATCTCGCGCAGCACGTCCATGCTGCGCAGCACCTCGCGGCACTGCTCGTAGACCCGCAGGCCCATGGCCGTCGGCTTGAGGGGCTTGGTGTTGCGGTCGAGCAGCAGGGTGCCGAGGTCGTCCTCGAAATTCTGCACGCGGCGGGTGATCGCCGACTGGGTCAGTTGCAGGCTGTCGGCGGCCAGGCTCAGCGACTGGCAGCGGACGACGGCGACGAAGGCTTCGATGTCATCTGTCTTCATGCGTTATCAGCATATTAGCTTATGAATAAAGTGCATTTTGATAATGATATGGCGCTTGGTAACGTGCCGCCATCTTGTCACACAATGGATGAGCGACGATGAGTCAATCCCCCCTGCGCCTGGACCGCCTGCGCAATTTCGTCGGTGCCCTGGGCGAACTGCTCGACCGGCACGACGACGAGGAGAGCGTACTGCGCGAAGGCCGGCTGCTGCTGCGCGAACTGGTCCTCCACGACGACTGGCTGCCGGAGGCCTTCGCCCGGCCCGACCCGGAGCGCTACCAGCAGTACCTGTTGCACGCCGATTCCCGCCAGCGCTTCTCGGTGGTCAGCTTCGTCTGGGGACCGGGGCAGACCACCCCGGTGCACGACCACCGGGTCTGGGGCCTGATCGGCATGCTGCGCGGCGCCGAGGACGCTCAGCACTTCGAAGTGACCGCCGAGGGCCTGCGCCCGCTCGGCGATCCGCAGCGCCTGTCGCCCGGTCAGGTCGAGGCGGTGTCGCCGCGCATCGGCGACATCCACCGGGTGTTCAACGCCAGCGCCGACCAGCCGTCGATCAGCATCCACGTCTACGGCGCCAACATCGGCGCCGTGCGGCGTGCCGTCTACCTGCCGGACGGCAGCGAGAAGCCGTTCATCTCCGGTTATTCCAACCAAGTCCTGCCCAATATCTGGGATCTGTCCAGGGAGAGTGTGCCCGCATGAGCCGTATCGCCACCCGTTCCTTCGCCGATATCCGCGCCGCCCTGCTGGCGCGCGAGGAAGTGGCCCTGCTGGATGTGCGCGAGGAAGCGCCGTTCGCCGAGGGCCACCCGCTGTTCGCCGCCAACATTCCGCTGTCGCGCCTGGAGATCGAGGTCTATGCCCGCGTCCCGCGGCGCAGCACGCCGGTGACCGTCTACGACGATGGCGAGGGCCTGGCCGAGCGGGCCGCCGAGCGCCTGCTGGCGCTGGGCTACCGCGACGTCGCCCTGCTGGAGGGCGGCCTCGCCGGCTGGCGCGCCGCCGGCGGCGAGCTGTTCATCGACGTCAACGTGCCGAGCAAGTCCTTCGGCGAGCTGGTCGAGGCCGAGCGCCATACGCCGTCGCTGGCCGCCGAGGAGGTCAAGGCGCTGCTGGACGCCAAGGCCGACGTGGTGGTGCTGGACGCCCGGCGCTTCGACGAATACCAGACCATGAGCATCCCCGGCGGCACCAGCGTGCCCGGCGCCGAGCTGGTGCTGCGCGTGCGCGAGCTGGCGCCGAACCCGCAGACCCGGGTGATCGTCAATTGCGCCGGGCGCACCCGCAGCATCATCGGCACCCAGTCGCTGGTCAACGCCGGGATTCCCAACAAAGTGGCGGCGCTGCGCAACGGCACCATCGGCTGGACCCTGGCCGGTCAGCAGCTGGAGCAGGGGCAGAGCCGCAGATTCCCCGAGGTTTCCGCCGGAAACCGCGCCATCGCCGCGCAGTCCGCCCGCGCGGTGGCCGACAGGGCCGGCGTCGGCCGCGCCAGCCTGGCCGACCTGGCACGCTGGCGGGAGGAAGCCGACCGCACCACCTATCTGTTCGACGTGCGCACGCCGGAGGAGTACGAGGCCGGCCACCTGCCGGGCGCGCGCTCCACGCCGGGCGGCCAGCTGGTCCAGGAAACCGACCACTTCGCCAGCGTGCGCGGCGCGCGCCTGGTGCTGGCCGACGACGACGGCGTGCGCGCCAACATGAGCGCTTCCTGGCTGGCGCAGATGGGCTGGGAGGTGCATGTGCTGGACGGCCTGGGCGCCGCGGAGTTCGCCGAGCGGGGCGGCTGGTCGGCGCCGGTGCCGCCGGCGCCGCAGAGCGAAGACATCGCGCCCGAAACCCTGCAGGCCTGGCTGGCCGAGGGCGACACCCTGGTGCTGGACTTCACCACCAGCGCCAACTACGTCAAGCGGCATATCCCCGGCGCCTGGTGGGCGCTGCGCGCGCAGCTGCCGCAGGCCCTGGAGAAGCTGCCGCCGGCCGCTCGCTACGTGGTCACCTGCGGCAGCAGCCTGCTGGCGCGCTACGCGCTGGACGAGCTGCAGGCGCTGACCGGCAAGCCGGTGTTCGTCCTGGCCGGCGGCACGGCGGCCTGGATCGCCGCCGGCCTGCCGCTGGAGGAGGGCGAAACCGCCCTGGCGGTGCCGCGCAGCGACCGCTACCGGCGTCCCTACGAGGGCACCGACAATCCCCGCGAGGCCATGCAGGCCTATCTGGACTGGGAGTTCGGTCTGGTCGAGCAGTTGGGCCGCGACGGCACCCACGGCTTCTTCGTGATCTGAACGGCCGGGCGTGGCGCCTGCGGTTCGCTTTGTGAGTAAAGGGTAAAGAATCACCGCTCGACGGGTAACTATGCTGTGATGACCACTCCGCACTACCCCCAGAGAGGTGAAACATGCTGTACATCCGTCACATCGCGCTGCTGGCCTGCCTGGCCTCGCCCCTGGCGATGGCCGCCGGAGAAGGGACTGCCGGCCATCCGCCCGGTGAGCACATGGGGCCGCCGGCGGCCGCCGTCACCGCCTGCGAGGGCAAGAAGGCCGGCGACACGGCCTCCTTCGCCGGTCCCGGCGGCAAGACCATGACCGGCATCTGCCGCGACATGCACGGCAAGCTCGCCGTGATGCCGGAGCACGAGCGGAAGGGGCCGCCGCCTTCGGCGGCGGGTTCCGCCAAGGCCTGCGAAGGCAAGAAGGCCGGCGACACCGGCTCCTTCACCGCCCCGAACGGCCGGACCATGGCCGGCATCTGCCGCGACATGGGCGGCAAGCTGATGCTGACCCCGGAGCCGATGGGGGCGCCGCTCGAGAAGGACTGACCCCGCCCGTAGCGCAGCCGCCTCCCGCCGGGAGACGGCTGCCGGGCGTCGGTCCCCCGCCTGGCCGACGCCCTTGCCAAAGCATCCGCGCGCCTCAAGAAGCGGTCATTAACTTAGGCAGAAAAGTTATTTAAACAAAAGTATATATTCCATTAAATTGCACTTGTCGCGTACTTGTCGGTCAACCGCCGAGCCGCATGAAGAGAAATGGATGCGCTATTCGCGTCCACGCCGTTTTCCTTCGGGCCATGCCCGATCATGCGTTTGGAGATCCCCATGTCAGCGGTTGAATCCTTGTTGTCTGCTCCTGCCCAGTCGTTCGACGTCCGTCCTTTCGACGGCGTACTGGGTGCCGAAATCCTCGGTCTCGATCTGTCCCATCCGGTCAATCCGGAGGATTTCGCCCGTATCCATCAGGCCTTCCTGGACCACCGGGTGCTGGTGTTCCGCGAGCAGCACATCACCCCGAGCAGCAGATCGCCTTCAGCCGCCGCTTCGGCGCGCTGCAGATCCATGTGCTCAAGCAGTTCCTGCTGGCCGGTCATCCGGAGATCTTCATCATCTCCAACATCCTCGAGAACGGCAGGCCCATCGGTCTGGGCGATGCCGGCAAGCTCTGGCACTCCGACCTGTCCTACAAGGAGCTGCCGAGTCTCGGCGCCATGCTGCACGCCCAGCAACTGCCGGCCGAGGGCGGCGACACCCTGTTCGCCGACCAGCAGCTCGCCTACGAGACCCTGCCGGAGGCGCTGCGCAAGGCCGTCGAGGGACGCCGCGCGGTGCATTCCTACACCGCGCACTATGCCGACGAGGTGTTCAAGGGCATCCAGCGGCCGACGCTGACCCAGGCCCAACTGGAAGAGGTGAAGGAGGTCGTCCATCCGGTGGTGCGCACCCACCCGGAAACCGGGCGCAAGGGCCTGTTCGTCAACGAGAACTTCACCACCCGCATCCTCGACCTGCCGGAAGACGAGAGTCGCCAGCTGCTCGCCGAGCTGTTCGCCCACAGCATCCGGCCCGAATTCACCTACCGCCACCGCTGGCAGGAAAACGACCTGCTGTTCTGGGACAACCGCGCACTGATCCACCTGGCCACCGGCTGCCCGAACCACCTGCCGCGGCGGATGCATCGCACCACCATCCAGGGCGACGCGCCGTTCTGATCTTGCCGGGAGCTGCCGCGGCAGCTCCCGGCGTCCGCATATCCCCGATCGCGCCGCTGGCCGAACGACTTCCGGCAACCCTTTCATCACCCATTTTCCAGGGAGCTTCCTATGTTTCCAGGCAAACGCTTTCCCGCGATTCGCCGCCTCGCCGGCGGCATCGCCCTGGGCCTCGGCCTCGCCGGCAGCCTGCTGACCCCGGCGGCGGCCCATGCCGAAGGCCAGATCCGCATCGCCGAGCAGTTCGGCATCGTCTATCTGCTGCTCAACGTGGTGCGCGACCAGCAACTGATCGAGAAGCACGGCAAGGAGCAGGGCCTCGACATCAAGGTCGACTGGAACCAGCTGTCCGGCGGCTCGGCGGTCAACGACGCGCTGCTGGCCGGCACCATCGACATCGCCGGGCCGGCATCGGCCCGCTGCTGACCGTCTGGGACCGCACCCAGGGCAAGCAGAACGTCAAGGGCGTGGCCTCGCTGGGCAACTTCCCGTACTACCTGTTGAGCAACAACCCCAAGGTCAAGACCATCGCCGATTTCGGCGAGAAGGACCGCATCGCCGTGCCGGCGGTGGGCGTCTCCATCCAGTCGCGCTTCCTGCAGTACGCCGCCGCCAAGCAGTGGGGCGACAAGGGTTACGACCGGCTGGACAAGTACACGGTCGCGCTGCCCCACCCGGAGGCCACCGCGGCCCTGACCAGCGGCGCCACCGAGCTGACCGGCCACTTCTCCAACCCGCCGTTCCAGAACCAGGCGCTGGAAAATCCCAACGTGCACGTGGTGCTCGACACCTACGAGCTGCTCGGGCCGAACTCGCCGACCGTGCTGTACACCACCGAGAAATTCCGCCAGGAAAACCCGAAGACCTACCGGGCCTTCGTCGACGCGCTGGCCGAGGCGGCCGATTTCGCCCAGAAGGACAAGGCCGCCGCGGCGGACACCTACATCCGCGTGACCAAGGCGAAGATCGACAAGGACGCGCTGCTGAAGATCATCGACAACGAGAAGTTCGAGTTCAGCGTGACGCCGAAGAACACCTATCCGCTAGCCGAGTTCCTCCACCGGGTCGGCGCGCTGAAGCACAAGCCGGCCTCCTGGCAGGACTACTTCTTCCCCGATCCCAGGCTGGCCGAGGGGAGCTGAGACGATGAACGCCTTTCTCCAGAATTCCGCGCCCGCCGTGGCGGCGGCCTTCCAGCCGCTGCTGCAGGTCGAGGGCGTCAGCCTCGAATACCGCACCGCCGAGCGAGTGGTGCGCGCCACCCACGAAGTCAGCTTCGAGGTCGATCCGGGCGACCGTTTCGTCCTGCTCGGGCCTTCCGGCTGCGGCAAGTCGACCCTGCTCAAGGCGGTGGCCGGCTTCATCCGCCCGCGCGACGGCGCGATCCGCCTGGACGGCCGCGAGGTCCGCGAGCCTGGGCCCGACCGCATCGCCGTGTTTCAGGAGTTCGACCAGCTGCCGCCGTGGAAGACGGTCAAGCAGAACGTGATGTTTCCGCTGCTGGCCACGCGCACCCTGAGCCGCCGCGAAGCCGAAGAGCGCGCCCTGCATTACCTGGACAAGGTCGGCCTGGCCAGGTTCGCCGACGCCTACCCGCACACCCTGTCCGGCGGCATGAAGGCGCGCGTGGCCATCGCCCGCGCCCTGGCCATGCAGCCGAAGATCCTGCTGATGGACGAGCCCTTCGCCGCGCTGGACGCGCTGACTCGGCGGCGCATGCAGGAGGAGCTGCTCGAACTGTGGCAGGAGGTGAAGTTCACCCTGCTGTTCGTCACCCATTCGATCGAGGAGGCGCTGGTGGTCGGCAACCGCATCCTGCTGCTCTCGCCGCATCCGGGACGGGTCCGCGCCGAGGTCGCCAGCCATGCCTTCGACCTGCACAGCAGCGGCAGCGCCGACTTCCAGCACGCCGCCCGGCGCATCCACCGGCTGCTCTTCGAGGAAGGGGAAAGCCCCGCTGCCGTGCATGCCGCGTAAGGGAAGGAAGAGGGTGCGGGAGCGGCCATGGCTTTTATGTAGGAGCGGATTTATCCGCGACTTGCCGGAGGCAGCCGGAAACGCCGCGACCTGAGTAACACCCGAAGCCTCGTGCTCACCCAGGTCGCGAATGAATTCGCTCCTACAAGGGAGCGGCAGGAATCCGCCGCTCCGGCGGTTGCTCCTACGGGAGCGGGACTCACGTTTTTATCAAGACTCTACGGAAAACACACCATGAGCCAGACCACGCCTCCATTGCGACCGGAATACGAAATCGCCCTGCAACCCTTGACCGATCTGCCGCTCGAGCGCGAGCTGTCGCTGGCCCAGCGCCTGTGGCAGCAGGGCTGGCTGCGCAAGTCGCTGATCCTCGCCGCGCTGGCGCTGCTCTGGGAGGTGGCCGCCCGTATCCAGGGCAACGACCTGCTGCTGCCGAGCTTCCTGCAGGTCGCCCGCGCCCTGGCCGAGGGTCTGGCCAGCGGCGAGCTTTTGGAGAAGGTGGCGATCTCCCTGTCGGTGCTGGTCCAGGGCTACCTGATCGGCATCCTGCTGGCCTTCGTCCTGACCAGCCTGGCGGTCTCCAGCCAGCTCGGCCGCGACCTGCTGTCGACCCTGACCGCGATGTTCAACCCGCTGCCGGCCATCGCCCTGCTGCCGGTGGCGCTGCTCTGGTTCGGCCTGGGCGAGGGCAGCCTGATCTTCGTGCTGGTGCATTCGGTGCTCTGGTCGCTGGCGCTGAACACCTACGCCGGCTTTCTCGGCGTTCCGGAAACCCAGCGCATGGTCGGGCGCAACTACGGCCTGCGCGGGCTGCGCTTCGTCGCCCTGATCCTGGTGCCCGCCGCACTGCCGTCGATCCTCTCCGGCCTGAAGATCGGCTGGGCCTTCGCCTGGCGCACCCTGGTCGCCGCCGAGCTGGTGTTCGGCGCCTCGTCCGGCAAGGGCGGGCTCGGCTGGTACATCTTCCAGAACCGCAACGAGCTGTACACCGACAAGGTGTTCGCCGGCCTCGCGGTGGTGATCCTCATCGGCCTGCTGGTGGAGAGCCTGGTCTTCGCCCTGCTGGAGCGCGCCACCGTGAAGCGCTGGGGCATGCAGCGCTGAATCCTTCCTCCCTTTTCCCTTTCATGTAGTCGCAACGAGAGCATTGCAGATGAGCAACATCGTCTTCATCACCGGCGCCACCTCCGGTTTCGGCCGCGCCGCGGCGCGCCGTTTCGCCGCTGCCGGCTGGTCCCTGATCCTCACCGGCCGGCGTCTGGAGCGCCTGCAAGCGCTACAGGACGAACTCGGCGGCCAGGTGCCGGTGCATGTCGCCGCCCTCGACGTGCGCGACGCCGAGGCGGTGCGCCAGGCGGTCGCGGCGCTGCCCGAGGGCTTCCGCCAGGTTCGGGCGCTGATCAACAACGCCGGCCTGGCCCTGGCGCCGCAGGCGGCGCAGCAGGTCGCGCTGGCCGACTGGCACACCATGATCGACACTAACGTCACCGGGCTGGTCAACGTCACCCATGCGCTGCTGCCGACCCTGATCGCCAGCGGTGCGGGGCGAGCATCGTCAACCTCGGCTCGGTCGCCGGCCAGTGGCCCTATCCGGGCAGCCACGTCTACGGCGCGACCAAGGCCTTCGTCCAGCAGTTTTCCTACAACCTGCGCTGCGACCTGCTCGGCACCGGCGTGCGGGTCACCGACATCGCGCCCGGCATGGCCGAGACCGAATTCACCCTGGTCCGCACCAAGGGCGACCAGGCCGCTTCCGACCGGCTGTACAACGGCACCACGCCGCTGACCGCCGAGGACATCGCCGAGCAGATCTTCTACGTGGCCAGCCTGCCCGCGCACATCAACATCAACCGCCTGGAGGTCATGCCGACCCGCCAGGCCTGGCTGCCGTTCGCCGTGGACCGCGACTGATCCCCGCGCCGTTTCCGTTTTCGCCCGCGCGAGCCGCGCGGGTTCGACCGAGGTTTCCCATGCAGAAAAAACCGTTTTTCCGTCCCGCCCGGCTGGCCGCTGGCGTGCTCGCCGGGCTGTTGACCGGCCCATTGCTGGCCCAGGCCGAGGGCAGCATCAGCATCGCCCAGCAGTTCGGCATCGCCTACCTGCTGCTCGACGTGGTCCGTGACCAGAAGCTGATCGAGAAGCACGGCAAGGAGCAGGGCATCGACATCCAGGTGGAGTGGCGCAGCATCTCCGGCGCCACGGCGATGAACGAGGCGCTGCTGGCCGGCGCCCTCGATGTGGTGTCGGCCGGCGTGCCGCCGATGCTGACCATGTGGGACCGCACCCGCGGCCGGCAGAACGTCAAGGCCATCGCCGCGCTGGGCTCGCAGCCCAACTACCTGTTGACCAGCAACCCGGCGGTGAAGTCGCTGGAGGATCTGGGCGAGAAGGACCGCATCGCGGTGCCCGCCGCCGGGGTCGGCTTCCAGTCGCGGACCCTGCAGATCGAGGCGGCCAAGCGTTTCGGCAAGGAGCAGTTCCAGCGCTTCGACGGCATCAGCGTCAGCCTGCCGCATCCCGACGCCACCGCGGCGCTGACCTCCGGCGTCTCGGAGATCAGCGCGCATTTCTCCAGCGCGCCTTTCTATTACCAGGCCCTGGAGAATCCGAAGGTGCGCAAGCTGATCAGCTCCTACGACATCCTCGGCGGGCCGGCGACCTTCAACGTGCTCTACACCACCGAGAAGTTCCACAAGGACAATCCGAAGACCTACCGCGCCTTCTACGCCGCCCTGGCCGAGGCCGAGCGCATCGTCAAGGCCGACAAGCGCGCCGCGGCGCAGACCTACATCCGTGTGGAGAACTCCAAGCTGGCGCCGGCGCTGGTGGAGAAGATCGTCGAGGACCCGGAAAACGACTTCACCATCGTCCCGCAGCGCACCTTCATCTATGCCGAGAAGCTCCACGAGCTGGGCGTGCTGAAGAACAAGGCGGCTTCCTGGAAGGACTACTTCTTCGAGGAAGCCCAGGGTGCCGAGGGGAGCTGAGCCTCAGGGCGCGGGATACTCCGCTGCCGCCCGTTCCAGCCACTGCGCCAGGTCGCGGCGCCGGACGCCCTGGCGCCCGGCTTCGGCCAGGCGCTCCAGCATGTAGGTGCGCCGGGCATCGTCGGGGCCGGCCAGCGACAGGGCCAGGTCGCGGTCCATCCAGCGCTTGATGCGCACGTACAGCCACCAGTGGAAATACAGCCCGGTCACGGTGGTGATGAAGACGATGAAATAGTCCATGGCGATCCCCGCGCCGCCCCCCTGGTCAGTGGGAAACGCGGCTGGTGCCGTTGACGGTCAGGATGCGCACCCGCTCGCCGACCCGGAACACCTCGTTCGGCTGCACTTCCTGCACGTAGGCGCGCATGCTGCCATCCTCCTCGCGCACGGTGATTTCCACGCCCTGGGTACGGGTGACGCCTTCTTCCGCCGCGGCGCCGAGCAGGCCGCCGGCCACCGCGCCGACCACCGCCGCCACGGCGCTGCCACGCCCTTCGCCCACGCCGCTGCCGGCCACGCCGCCGACGATGCTGCCGGCGCCGGCGCCGATCGGCGTCTTGGTGCCCTCGATGCGCACCGGGCGCAGCGACACGATGCTGCCCATGCGCACGGTCTGGACGGTACGCGCCTCCCCGCGCGAATAGGTGTCGCCGGTCAGGCTGGAGACGCAGCCACCCAGGGCCAGCGCCACCGCAGTGAAAGAGGCGATCAACAGAAGGGGTTTGCGCATTGCAGTTACTCCGCAGAAGTCATGGCGAATATTTAACTCCTGCCCCCTGCGGTTGTCACGGCACGCCCTCCACGCCGGCACCTTTCGCCCGCGGGCGGATCGGCTGGCGTCCTGGCGGAATCGTCAGTTTTCTTCCCGGCCGCCGCCGAAATAGGCGCAGCCGCGCTGCACCTGACCGTCGAGGCGCAGCTCGGCGCTCAGATGGCGGATCGCGCCGCTCATCGAGTCGATGCAGTGCTGCGGCGCCACCCAGAGCTCCAGACGCCGGCCGTCGGCCTCGCTGGTCAGGTTCAGGCTGCCGCCGGGCAGCTGCTCTTCCAGATAGGGCAGGGCCAGCGGCGGCTGGCCGGGGCGCTGCAGCAGCAGGCCCTTGGTGCCGACGCTGACGCTCCAGGACGGCTCGTTGCCCGCCGCGCGCAGCAGCATCTGGCTGAAATCCGGGTCCTTGCAACTGCGCCCGCCGAGTTCCAGGCGATAGATCCGGCTCGCCTCGAAGCGCCCGTCGACGCCGGGCTTGTCGCTGGAGCCCAGGGTGCCGCGCAGGTCGGCGAACAGCGGGTCGTTGCCGCCGCCCTGCAGGCCGCGGACTTCTTCGGCCAGGCCGAGATCGCCGGCATCGACCAGGACGAAACGGCGCTGCTCGTCGCATGGGCGCAGCAGCAGCTCGCCGTCGCGCACGCTCAGCTCGCCCTGCAGACGGACCGGTTCGACCGTGGACGCGCCCTTGCTGGCGGCGAACGACAGGCTGGCGGCGAACAGCGGCAGAAGGCAGTACAAGAGGGGGCGGGCAAGGCGCATCGGCGGTCTCCTGGAAGGGGCGTCCACGTTAACCAGCGGGGCGGCCGATCACAAGTCCGGCGACGACTCGCCGGGCGGGCGCCGCCGCGTGCTGTCTACACTGAGCAGGGTGGAGAGTCCGGGGGCTGCGTCGTTCGGTCTTGCCCCCGGAGGAGGTTCCCATGTTCAAGCCGGGCCACCTGCATCGCGAGCAGTTGCCGGACCAGTCCAACCCGCAGACCTTCGTCTACGACGTGCATTACGAGGTGCGCGAGGCACCGGAAAAGAGCCGGGTCCTGCACCTGCACATGGACGGCGAAATCGACGGCCAGTCCTTCGCGGAGGACTGCGAGCTGCCCCGCGACCTGGCCTTCGACTTCATGAACGCGCTGACCCGGATCGCCGTGCGCCATGGCCTGCAGCCGCGCTTCGGGCCGATCCTGCGCGCGCACGACGAATACGACGCGATGTTCGAGGACATCCGCCACAAGCTGGAGCTGCAGCCGGGCGAGCCGGTCGACCTCGGTCATCTGCCGGCCGCTAGCGGGCTGGCTCAGCCGCCCAGGTAGGCCGCGCACACCCGCGCATCGCCGAGCAGTTCCTCGCCCGTGCCGTGCATGACGATCCGCCCGTTCTCCAGCACGTAGCCACGGTCGGCCAGCTTCAGCGCCTGGTTGGCGTTCTGCTCGACGAGAAAGACCGTGACGCCTTCCGCGCGCAGCTGCTCGAGGATCGCGAAGATCTGCCGGATGACCAGCGGCGCCAGGCCCAGCGAGGGTTCGTCGAGCAGCAGCAGGTCGGGCTTGCTCATCAGCGCGCGGCCGATGGCGAGTATCTGCTGCTCGCCGCCGGACAGGGTGCCGCCGCGCTGGGCGTAGCGCTCCTTGAGCCGCGGGAAGAGTGCCAGCACCCGCTCCAGGCGCTCCCCGACCTCTTCGCGGCTGGCGAAGAAGCCGCCCATGGCGAGGTTCTCCTCGACCGTCAGGCGGGCGAAGATGCGCCGGCCCTCCGGCACCACGGCGATGCCCTTGCGCATGATCGCGGCGGTGTCCTGGCCGACCAGTTCCTCGCCGCGGTAGCGGATGCTCCCGGCGCTGGCCCGCGGCGTGCCGCAGAGGGTCATCAGCAGGGTCGACTTGCCGGCGCCGTTGGCGCCGATCAGGGTGACGATCTCGCCCTCGCGGACCTCCAGGCTCACCCCGTGGAGCGCCTGGATCTTGCCGTAGCAGGTGGAGACGTTGTCGAAAGTCAGCATCAGGCTTCCCCCAGATAGGCCTTGATCACCTCGGGATGGCAGCGGATCTGCGCCGGCGTGCCCTCGGCCAGCGGGCGGCCCTGGTTGATGACCACGATCCGGTCGGAAATGCCCATCACCAGCGGCATATCGTGCTCGATCAGCAGCACACCGAGGCCGTGCTCGTCGCGCAACAGGCCGATCAGCGCCTTGAGCTCCCCGGTTTCCCGCGGGTTGAGGCCGGCGGCCGGCTCGTCGAGCATCAGCAGGCGCGGGCGGGTCATCATGCAGCGGGCGATTTCCAGGCGGCGCTGCTGGCCGTAGGCGAGGGTGCCGGCCAGGCGGTTGGCGCCGTCCGCCAGCCCGACCCGTTCCAGCCAGAGGTGGGCGAACTCCAGGGCCTGGCGTTCGCTGCGGCGGAAGGCCGGGGTCTTCAGCAGGCCGGCGAAGAAATTGGTGTTCAGGTGGCGGTGCTGGGCCACCAGCAGGTTCTCCAGCGCGGTCATCTCCCTGAACAGGCGGACGTTCTGGAAGGTGCGCACCACGCCCCGGCGGGCGATCCGGTGCCCCGGCAGGCCCTGGATCGGCTCGCCGTCGAGGAGGATCTCGCCGGCGCTGGGCTTGTAGAAGCCGGTCAGGCAGTTGAACACCGTGGTCTTGCCGGCGCCGTTGGGGCCGATCATCGACAGCACCTGCCGCGCGCCGAGATTCAGGCTCACCCCGTCGACCGCCAGCAGGCCGCCGAAGCGCATGGCCAGCTCGCGCACTTCCAGCAGCGGGCGGCTCATGGTTTCAGCTCCAGGTGCGGGCGCTGCATGGGCAGCAGGCCCTGCGGCCGCCAGACCATCATCAGCACCAGCAGGGCGCCGAACAGCAGCATGCGGTACTCGCTGAACTCGCGCATCAACTCGGGGAGCAGGATCATCACCACCGCGGCGAGGATCACCCCCAGCTGCGAGCCCATGCCGCCGAGCACGACGATGGCGAGGATCACCGCCGACTCGATGAAGCTGAAGGATTCCGGCGTCACCAGCCCCTGGCGGGCGGCGAAGAAGCTGCCGGCGAACCCGGCGAAGCAGGCGCCCAGGGTGAAGGCCGAGAGCTTGATGACCGTGGGGTTGAGGCCCAGGGCGCGGCAGGCGATCTCGTCCTCGCGCAGGGCCTCCCAGGCGCGGCCGATCGGCATGCGCAGCAGGCGGTTGATGACGAACAGGGTGAGCAGCACCAGCGCGAGGGCGATCAGGTAGAGGAAGACCACCTTGTCCGCCGCATCGTAGGGCAGGCCGAAGAAGCCGTGGAAGGTCTGCTGGCCCTCCGCGGCGCGGCGCTCGAAGGTCAGGCCGAAGAGGGTCGGCTTGTCGAGGCCGCCGATGCCGTTGGGGCCGCCGGTGAACTCCGTGAGGTTGCGCAGCAGGAGGCGGATGATCTCGCCGAAGCCCAGGGTGACGATGGCCAGGTAGTCGCCGCGCAGGCGCAGCACCGGAAAGCCGAGCAGCAAGCCGAACAGCGCGGCCATCGCCCCGGCGATCGGCAGGCAGGTCCAGAAGCCCAGGCCGAAGTACTGCGAGAGCAGGGCGTAGGTGTAGGCGCCGACCGCGTAGAAGCCGACGTAGCCGAGGTCGAGCAGGCCGGCGAGGCCAACCACGATGTTCAGGCCGAGCCCCAGCATGGCGTAGATGAGGATCAGGGTGGCCAGGTCCACCGCGCCGCGTGAGGCGAAGAACGGCCAGACCAGGGCCGGCAGCAGCAGGGCGAGCAGGCCCCAGCGCTGGGTCGCGGGGCGGGTGAGAACGTCCTTCAGCCGGCCCGGCACGGTGGGCAGTGACGGCACTCCGCTGCAGAGGGCGGTGAGGCGGTCGCGGCAAAGCTGCCAGCAGAACATGCCGAGCGCCGCGGCGGCGATGCTCCAGAGCAGCGCCGGGCTGGCGTTGTGCACCTCCAGGCGGATGCCCACGGTGGTCAGCTTGAGGCCGAGCACCGGCCAGGCCACGGCGAGCACCAGCAGGGCGCTGAACAGGGCGGTCTTCAATCGGGCGCTCATACCTTCTCCACCTCCGGACGGCCGAGAATGCCGGTGGGACGGAACAGCAGCACCAGCACTAGCAGGCCGAAGGCCACCACGTCCTTGTACGGATCGCCGAACAGGTCGGCGCCGAAGGCCTCGGCGACGCCCAGCAGCAGACCGCCGAGCATGGCCCCGGGAATGCTGCCGATGCCGCCGAGCACCGCGGCGGTGAACGCCTTGATCCCGGCGAGAAAGCCCAGCTGCGGGTTGATCACCCCGTACTGCAGGCCCAGCAGCACCGCGGCCACCGCGGCCAGCACGGCGCCGATGACGAAGGTCAGGGCGATGATCCGGTGGGTGTCGATGCCCAGCAGGCCGGCCATCTTCAGGTCCTCGGCACAGGCGCGGCAGGCGCGGCCGAGGCGCGAGCGGGAGATGAACAGGCTCAGGCCGAGCATGACCAGCAGGGTGACGGCGAAGATCAGCATCTGCGTCCAGGAGATCACCACGCCGTGCATGGCGTTTTCGCCGATCACCAGGTTGCCGGCAGCAGGTTGGGGATCGCCTTGTCGCGGCTGTCCTGGGCGAGCAGCACCTCGTTCTGCAGGAAGATCGACATGCCGATCGCCGAGATCAACGGGATCAGCCGGTTGCCGCCGCGCAGCGGACGGTAGGCGAGGCGTTCGATGGAGTAGCCGTAGGCGCTGGCGACCACGATGCTGGCGGCAAAGGCGGCGGCCATCAGCAGCGGCAGCTGGTCCAGGCCGAGCATGGACAGCCCGGCGATGGCGATGAAGGCCACGTAGGAGGCGATCATGTACACCTCGCCGTGGGCGAAGTTGATCATGCCGATGATGCCGTAGACCATGGTGTAGCCGATGGCGATCAGCGCGTAGGTGCTGCCGACCGTCAGGCCGTTCACCAGCTGTTGCAGGTAGTGGTAGAGCTCGGGCATTGCCTGACTCCTCGAAGCCCGCGCAGGGCCGGCAATGGGCATGGTGGGTTGGAGTCGTCGCAGGGTGGGTCAGGCCAACGGCCGTAACCCACCGACGGCATCGCAGGTGCCGTTTTCGCGGACGGGCTGGGCCCGATCTACTCGACGCGGGTCTTGCTCGCGTCCCGGTGCCACTCGTAGACCTCGAAGCCGAAGTCCTTCAGGTCGCCCTTGGCGTCGAAGGCCAGCGTGCCGGTCGCCGTGTCGAAGGCGTTGGCGTGCAGGGCCTCGGCGACCGCCTCGGCATCGCTGCTGCCGGCCTTGGCGATGCCCTGGGCGATCAGCTGCACGGCGGCGTAGGCGGGGAACACGAAGGGGCCGCTGGGGTCCAGGTTCTTGGCCTTGAGGGCCTCGACCAGCGGCTGGTTCTCCGGGTCCTGGTCGAAGGCATGCGGCAGGGTG
Organism: Azotobacter tropicalis; assembly: GCF_059739045.1. Taxonomy (NCBI): domain Bacteria; kingdom Pseudomonadati; phylum Pseudomonadota; class Gammaproteobacteria; order Pseudomonadales; family Pseudomonadaceae; genus Azotobacter; species Azotobacter tropicalis. Next base: position 983,203 of record NZ_AP046059.1, on the reverse strand, counting down.
AGCAGCAGGCCCTCGGAGGCCGCGCCAGCGATGGCGGACAGCTCCTTGTTGCCGACCCCTTCCGGGCCCATGAAGCGCACCTTCAGGCCCTTCTCCGCGGACTGGCGCAGCAGCAGGCCGAGTTCCGGGTGGTAGCCGCCGTAGTAGACGAAATCGACGCCGGCCTGCTTGAGCTTGGCGATCATCGCCGAGAAGTCCTTGTCGCCGGCGTTGATGCCCTCGAACAGCGCCACCTCGACGCCGCGCTCCTGCAGGGTCTTCCTGACCGCGGTGGCGATGCCCTCGCCGTACTGCTGCTTGTCGTGCAGCACCGCGACGCGCTTGGGCTTGATCCGCTCGGCGATGAACTTGCCGGCGGTCGGTCCCTGCAGGCTGTCCAGGCCGATGGTGCGGAAGATCAGTCGGTGGCCCTGGGCGGTGATCTGCGGGCTGGTCGCGGCGGGAGTGATCATCAGCACGCCCTCGTCCTCGTAGATGTCCGCGGCGGGCTGGGTCGAGCTGGAGCAGAGGTGGCCGACGACGAAGGCGATGCCGTCGTTGACGATCTTGTTGGCCACCGCGACGGCCTGCTTGGGATCGCAGGCATCGTCGTAGACGGTGCCTTCGAGGCGCTGGCCGTTCACGCCGCCGGCCTGGTTGATCCGTTCGATGGCCAGCTTGGCGCCGACGAACTGCATGTCGCCGTACTGCGCCACGGGGCCGGTGACCGGGCCGGCCAGGGCGATGCGGATCGGTTCGGCGGCGGCCGCATGGAGCGCGGCGCCGGCCAGCGCCAGGGCGGCGCACAGCCGGGAAAGGGGTCGGGTAGCCTTGTGCATGTTGTCCCTCGTTGTTCTGTGGTTGCGGGGCTGCTCTGGCGCCCCTCTGCCGCGCAGGGCGTTTCGCTACAGTTTAAGGGGCCCCTTCGCCGCTTGGGAACCTTGCCGGCCGGCACTTGCCTGGCCCCGTCGCGCCGTTATGATGGCGACCTTTTCATCCGGTGAAGCCTCCATGACAGACACGACCAACCCCCTCTACGTCAAACTGCTCGGCGAAACGGCACGGATCACCTGGGAAGAGCTGCAGCCGTTCTTCGCCCGCGGCGCCCTGCTCTGGGTCGCCGCCGAGGTGGATCTGGTGGCGGTGGCGCTGGCCGTCGCCGAGGACGATCAGGCCAGTGTGGCCGCCTGGCTGACCGGCGGCCAGCTGGTCAAGCTGGACGAGAGCCGCGCCGAGGACCTGCTGGCCCGCGATCCGGAGCTCTGGGCGGTGGTGGTGGCGCCCTGGGTGCTGGTGCAGGAGCGTGCCGAGGGGTCGCCGTTGCACTGACCGGCAACGCCCGTGTGGGAGCAGATTCATCTGCGATTGGCCGCGGCGTATGGCCAGGCACTGCTATCGCGAATGAATTCGCTCCTACCCAAACGTCCCGCGCTAGGCGCTTACCCAGCGCTGGCGCCCCCAGCCGCTCAGCGCGTCGACGCCCAGCACCAGCAGCAGCATGGCGAGGATCACCGTGGCGGCCTGGGCCTGCTGGAACAGGCTGAGGCTCAGGTAGAGCATCTGTCCCAGCCCGCCGGCGCCGACGAAGCCCAGCACGCTGGCCATGCGGATGTTGTTCTCCCAGCGGTACAGGGTGTAGGCCAGCAGCTGCGGCCAGACCCCCGGCAGGGTGCCGTAGCAGAACGCCGCGATCCGCCCGCCGCCGGCCAGGCGCACGGCCTCGGCCGGCTCGCCGGGGGTGTTTTCCAGCGCCTCGGCGAACAGCCGGCCGAGCACCCCGGCGGTGTGCAGGGCCAGCGCCAGGCTGCCGGCGTTCGGGCCGAGGCCGGCGGCCAGCACCATCAGCGCAGCCCAGACCAGTTCCGGAATCGCCCGCAGGGCATTGAGCAGCAGGCGTGCGACGCTGGTCGCCAGCAGCCCGCAACGGCCGCTGGCGGGCAGCGCCAGCAGCAGGCCGAGGCCGGCGGCGAGCAGGGTGCCGATGGCCGACATGGCCAGGGTCTCCAGGGCGCCGCGGCCGGTGGCCTGCAGGTGCGCGGCGGAGAGGTCGGGGCTGAGGAAGCCGCCGGCGTAGTCGCCCATCTGCCGCAGGCTGTCCGCGCCGAACAGCGCGCCGAGGTCGATCTCCAGCCAGATGAAGGAGGCCGCGACGGCCGCCAGCAGGCCCAGCAGGAGCAGGGCATTGCCCGGGCGTCTCATGTCAGCCTCCCGCGCAGCAGGCGGCTCAGCTGGTCGGCCAGCAGCACCAGCAGGAAGAAGGTCAGCAGCATGCTGGCCACCTCGCCGCCGGCGAACATGCGCATCGACAGGTCGATCTGCTGGCCCAGCCCGCCGGCGCCGACAAAGCCCATCACCACCGAGGCGCGGATCGCGCATTCCCAGCGGTAGACGGTGTAGGAGAGCATCTCCGCCGCAGCGTTGGGCAGGATGCCGTAGAAGAAGGCGACCAGCCGCGGGCTGCCGCTGCCGAGCAGGGCGCGCGCCGGGCGCGGGTCGACCGACTCGAAGATCTCCGCGTAGACCTTGCCGAGCATGCCGGCGTAGGTGATGGCGATGGCCAGCACCCCGGCGCTCGGGCCGAGGCCCACGGCGCGCACGAAGAGCAGCGCCCAGACGATCTCCGGCACGCTGCGCAGGACGATCAAAAGGCCGCGCACCGGCCAGCGCAGCAGGGCGCCCCACCAGGCCGGCCGGCCGCCACGGTGCAGCGCGGAGAGCGACAGAGCGCGGCTGGCAAGCAGCGCGGCGGGCAGGGCGATCAGCAGCGCCAGGCTCATGCCGGCGGTGGCGATCGCCAGGGTTTCCAAGGTCGCCCGGCCGAGCAGGTCGAGAAACTCGCGGCCGTGTTCCGGGGGCCAGAAGGCGGCGACGAAATTGCCCATGGTCGCGGCGCTGTCGCCGTGCAGCAGCACGCCCAGGTCCAGCTCGCTGAGCGACAGCCCAGGCCAGAGCAGGGCCAGCGCGAGGATCGTGAGCGCCAGGCGCGGCAGGGCGGCGGGATCGCGGGGGACGGCGCGGGTCAGCATCGGGGTATGTGCAGTACGTGGGACGGGGCCGACGGCATGGCCGGCGGCTGCAGCTGTTCGTTGGCGTAGAGCGCGTCCAGCTCGGCCCGGGTCAGGGCTGCGGCCGGGCGGTCGAAGACCAGGCGCCCGGCGCGCACGCCGAGGATGCGCGGGAAATGCGCCAGCGCCAGGTCCACCGCATGCAGGCTGGCGAGCAGGGCGATGCCGCGGCGCCCGGCTTCCTCGCTCAGCACACCGAGGGTGTGCCCGGCGAGCACCGGGTCCATGGCCGACACCGGCTCGTCGGCGAGGATCAGCTCCGGCGCCTGGTAGAGCACGCGGGCGATGCCGACCCGCTGCAGTTGGCCGCCGGAAAGCTGGTCGCAGTGTTCGAACAGCTTCTCGGTCAGGTCCAGGCGCGCCAGGGCGGCGGCCGCCCCGGCGGTGTCCAGCGGGTGCAGCAGGTTGAGCAGGCTCCTGCCCAGGGACCACTGGCCGAGCCTGCCGGCCAGCACCGCGGTGACCACCCGCTGGCGCGGTGGCAGGGGCGGCGCCTGGTGGATCAGGCCGATGCGCGCGCGCAGCCGCTGGCGGGCCGCGGCGGACAGGCGCCAGGGCTCGGCGCCGAGCACTTCGAGCCGGCCGGCGGAGGGTTGCTGGGCGGTGGCGAGCAGGCGCAGCAGGCTGGTCTTGCCGGCGCCGGACGGCCCGATGATCGCCACCCGTTCGCCGGGGGCGACCTTGAGGTCGATATCGCTCAGCGCAACCTGGCCGTTGGCGTGGGTCAGGCCCACGCCGGACAGGTTCAGGGTCACTTCAGCAGGCCGGCGGCGCGCGCCGCTTCCTCGATGCCCTGGTAGTTCTCCGGCTTGGTCTCGATGAAGCGGCTGGCCGCCTGCAGGTCGAGGATCGCCTTGTGCTCCGGCTTGGCCGGGTCGAGGGCGAGGAAGGCCTTCTTGATCTTCGCGGTCAGCGCCGGATCGAGGTTGCCGCGCACCGTCCAGTTGTAGTCGTAGTAGGTCGGGGTGGTGGCGAACACCTTGACCTTGTCGGTGTCGACCTTGCCGGCGGTGACCAGCTTGTCCCACACCGAGGCGTTGAGCACGCCGGCGTCGACCTTGCCGGACTGTACCCAGGCGACGGTGGCGTCGTGGGCGCCGGAGTAGGCCACGCGGCTGAAGAATTCTTCCGGCTTGATGCCGTCCTTGAGCATGAAGTAGCGCGGCATCAGGCTGCCGGAGGTGGAGGACACCGAGCCGAAGGCGAAGGTCTTGCCCTTGAGGTCCTGCAGGGATTTCACCGCCGGGTCGGCGCTGATGAACTTGCTGGTGAACTTCTCGTCCTGCTCGCGCTGCACCAGCGGGATGGCGTTGCCGGTTTTCAGCCGGGTCTGCACGAAGGTGAAGCCGCCCAGCCAGGCCAGGTCCACGCGGTCGGCGGCCAGCGCCTCGACCACCGCGGCATAGTCGGCCACCGCACGAATTTCACCGGCATGCCCAACTCTTTTTCCAGGTAGGCGCCGAGCGGCTTGAACTTGCGCAGCAGCTCGGTGGGCGCCTCGTCGGGAATCGCCGAGACGTTGAGCACGTCGGCAGCCTGGGAAAGAGCGCTGGACAGGGACAGGGCAAAGCCGGCGGCGAGCGCCAGGGTACGCTTGAGCATGGGGTTCTCCGGTTCAATAGCGGAAAAAAGGCGGGCGGATTATAGAGGAAGCACGCCGGCTGCGAAGGGGCGTGATAGCGAATCGGAGGCGCGAGAGCGGAACTCCTCTCCCGCGGCCGGGAGAGGATGGAGGGGCGGGCGTGTTACAGCAGGATCGTCGCCCAGACCGCGGCGATCAGCACCAGGGCGAGCAGCTGGGCGGCGCTGCCCATGTCCTTGGCCCGCTTGGAGAGGGGGTGCAGCTCCAGCGAGATGCGGTCGACGGTGGCTTCGATGGCCGAATTGAGCAGCTCGACGATTGGCGCCAGCAGCACTACGGCGATCAGCAGGGCGCGTTCGACCCGGCTCACGTCGAGCAGGCAGGCGACGGGAATCAGCAGCAGGTTCAACATGACCAACTGGCGGAAGGCAGCCTCGCCGACGAAGGCGGCCTTGAGGCCGGCGAGGGAATAGCTGGTGGCATTGAGAATCCGGCGGAGTCCTCGCTGACCCTTCAGGGCTCGGCTGTCAAGCAGATTGGATGTCATGGGGATGTCTCTGTGGCGAATGGAGGGAGCGCGGCACGACCGTTCTGGTGGACGATAGTACTCAGAATGGAATGAAAAAAGCGTAGTTCCACGGAGGGCGTCATCAATTGTTTCAATTCGAAAAAACGCTGGTGCTAGTCTTCGGACCTCGACCCAAGGAGCCGACCCATGCAGATCGCCGCCAATCTCTCCCTGCTGTTCAGCGAAAAGCCGCTGCTCGAGCGCATCGTCGCCGCCGCCGCGGCGGGTTTCGACGGCGTGGAGATCCAGTTTCCCTACGAGGTCCCGGCCATCCGCCTCAAGGAGGAGCTGGAACGCGCCGGGCTGCCGCTGGCGCTGATCAACCTGCCGGCCGCCGATTTTCTGCAGGGCGGCCCCGGACTGGCGGCGGTGCCGCAGCGCCAGGCCGAATTCGATGCCGCACTGCAGCTGGCGCTGAGCTATGCCGCGATGGTCCGGCCGGACTGCGTCAACGTCCTGCCGGGGCGCCTCGCCGAGGGCGTGAGCCGGGAGCAGGCGCTGGCGACCCTGGAGGCCAACCTGGCCAAAGCTGCCGAGGCGTTCGCAGTGCTCGGGATCGCCGTGGTCTGCGAGGCGATCAACCCGCTGGACATGCCGGGCTTTCTGATCAACGACGCCGAACAGCTGGACGCGCTGCTGCGCCGTGTGGATCACCCCAACTGCCTGGCGCAGCTGGATCTCTACCACATGGCCCGCCAGGGGCTGGACCTTCCGGCCTGCATCGCCCGGCTGGCCGGGCGCATCGGCCACGTGCAGTTCGCCGACTGTCCGGGGCGGGGCGCACCGGGCAGCGGCGCGGTGGATTTCGCGGCGGCGCTGGCCGCCCTGCAGGCGAGCGGCTATCGGGGCTGGCTCGGCGCCGAGTACCGTCCGTCCGGCGCGACCTGCGACAGTCTTACCTGGCTGGCGCGCTGGCGGGCCGGCGATTATCGGTAAGTCGCGAGGCCAGGGTGCGGGGCGGCGACAGGCGCCCCGCCGGAGAGGGGCTATTCGATCGGCAGTGCAAGCCCGGTCTTGTCCAGGAGCGGGAGGGCCAGCCGCTCGCTCCAGCCCCCTGCCACTTCCCGGGTCTTGGGCAGCACCGGCAGCTGCAAGCCGGCGATCGAGTTCCGGCTGCGGAACTCGCTGGGGCTCAGGCCGTAGTGTTGCCGGAAGGCGCGGGTGAAGTAGGAAGGGTCCTTGAAGCCGCTGGCATAGGCGATGCTGGAGATCGGCATCTGGCTGTTCAGCAGCAACTCGTGGGCGTGCTCCATGCGTCTGGCCTGGACGAACTCGAGAAAGCCGACCCCGTAGACGTCCTTGAACGCGCGGCTGAAGCGGATCGGCGTCATGTTGCAGAGGTCGGCCATCGACTTCTGGTCGAGCGGCTCGCGGAAATGCCGCTGGATGTGCTGCATGACCCGCTGCAGCGGCTGCTGCTTCTGCGCCCTGGGGGTCAGGCGCACGCTTTCCGGCAATTCCTGGGCACGTTGCAGCGGGCGCTTCTGCCGGCCGCTCGGCGGATTGCGGCGTAGCTCGCAGAGCCGGCGCAGGGCCTGCAGATAACGCTGGCGTTCCGCGTTGGCCAGCGGCAGCACCAGGTAGTCCCAGGCACCGGAGCGGAAGGCCCAGATCGCCAGCTCCTCGGAGTGCTGCACGGTCAGCATGGTGATGGGAATGGACGGCGCCTCCCGCTTGATCGCCAGCAGCAGGTTCAGGCCGAGGGCATCGGGGCGGTCGTAGTGCAGGCAGATCATGTCGGGGCGAAGCCGAAGGTCCAGTCCGGCCAGGCTGGCGCTCGGCGCCCTGCTGATCCGGCAGCTGTCGGCGAACTGGGCGAGAGTGCCCTCGGTGGAGGTTTCCTGCGTGAGGTCGAACCACAGCAGGTGTGGGATGGGGGAGCATGCAATCATCATGAAAATCGCCCGGTACTTCCTGTGGTGCCTTGATAGTAGCCAATGGCTATTAAGGACAGGATTGTTTCCTTGCAAGCAAGTTTTCTCGAGGGAGTCAGTCCTGCTGTCATGGAGGGGCTGGCACGAAGACAAGAGCTATTAAAGAAAATATCGATAAGCTGCGGGCGGCTTTATAGCGGAATGTATGGCAATTTGCCATGTGACAGTGACGAGGTGCAGCTCGGCCAGTCGGGAATCGGAGCCTGGCAGTGCGCCGGATCGGCAGTTGCTAGCGGAGATGGTCGCGCCAGGACCCGTCCGGCCCGGCGCATCCCGGTGCGCATTTCCAGCCCGGTGCCGGGATGATCGCCGGCGTGCCGGTTCAGCAATGGCGCTCGATCCGCGCTGGGGTACGGCGCATCAGGATTTCCCCATGGCGGATGGAAACCAGCGCGTGGCCCTGGCTGCGCAGCATCTCGTAGTCGCTGGCCGCCGAGAGGATCAGCAGGTTGGCCGGCCGCCCGACCTCCAGACCGTAGCGCTCGCCCAGCTGCAGGGTTTTGGCGCTGTGCTCGGTGATCAGGTCGAGGGCGCGCTGCAGGTCGGCGTAGCCGAGCATGTGGCAGATGTGCAGGCCGGCCTCGAGGATGCGCAGGATGTTGCCGTTGCCCAGCGGATACCAGGGATCGACGATGGAGTCCTGGCCGAAGCAGACGTTCAGCCCGGCGCGGTCCAGTTCGGCGACCCGGGTCAGGCCGCGGCGCTTGGGAAAGGTGTCGAAGCGCCCCTGCAGGTGGATGCTCTCGGTGGGGCAGGAGACGAAGTTGATCCGCGACAGCTTGAGCAGGCGGAACAGCTTGGAGCAGTAGGCGTTGTCCCAGGAGCCCATGGCCGTGGTGTGGCTGGCGGTGACCCGCTCGCCCATGTCGCGCACTCGTGCCTCCTCGGCGAGCACCTCGAGAAAGCGCGACTGCGGGTCGTCGGTCTCGTCGCAGTGCACGTCGACCAGGCAGCCGGTGCGCTCGGCCAGGTCCATGATGAACCTGATCGAGCTGACGCCCTGTTCGCGGGTGTTCTCGAAGTGCGGGATGCCGCCGACCACGTCGGCGCCCAGGGCGATGGCCTCGGCCATCAGTTCGCGGCCGCCCTGGTAGGACTCGATGCCTTCCTGGGGGAAGGCGACGATCTGCAGGTCGATCAGCCGGCGGGTTTCCTCGCGCACCTCGAGCATCGCCTTGAGCGCGGCGAGCGTCGGGTCGGTGACGTCGACGTGGGTGCGCACGTGCTGGATGCCGTGCTCGACCAGCATGTCGATGGCTTTCTTCGCCCGGGTCTTGGTGTCCTCGTGGGTGACCAGCGCCTTGCGTTCGGCCCAGCGCTCGATGCCCTCGAACAGGGTGCCGCTCATGTTCCACGCCGGTTCGCCGGCGGTGAGGGTGGCATCCAGGTGGATATGCGGCTCGACGAAGGGCGGCACCACCAGGTTGCCGGCGGCGTCCAGCGCGTCGCCGCCGGCGTCGGCGGGCGCCGGCTGGGAAGCGATCGCGGCGATGCGCGCGCCGTCCAGTTCGATGCGGTGGAGGCCTTCGCGGCCGCGCAGGCGGGCGTTGACGATCTTCATGGCGAAGCTTCCTTCTGCTGGTGCGGATGAAACCGCCGGTCCGGCGGGCCGGACCATTCAAGCAGCTGGCAGCGTATCTGGCGAGGGGGCAGTGGGGGCTGCCGGGGAAGCGGCCCGGCCAGGTCGGCAGGACCGCGAAGAGGCGATCAGCCGATGCTGATCGGCGGCAGTTGGGTCAGTTCGACGCTCTGCTGCCGGCGCGGGGCGAGGATTTCCGCCTCGCCGTCGACCACCAGCTCGTCGTGCTGGTTGTAGACGCGAGTGGCGATGCGCACGCGGAACTTCGGCAGCTTCTCGAGGATTTCCAGGCGCACGGTGAGGGTGTCGCCGAGCTTCACCGCGCGGGTGAACTGCATGGTCTGGCCGAGGTAGATGGTGCCCGGGCCGGGCATGGTGCAGGCCACCGCGGCGCTGATCAGCGCGCCGCTGAACATGCCGTGGGCGATGCGCTCCTTGTACGGGCTGCGAGCGGCGAACTCGGCATCCAGGTGTACCGGGTTGTGGTCGCCGGAGAGGGCGGCGAACAGCTGGATGTCCTTTTCCCCTACGGTCTTGGTGTAGCTGGCTTGCTGGCCGACTTCGAGATCGCCGTAGGGGACGTTGGTAACCTGGCTCATGCAGTTTCCTTGGTGTTCTGTCTGTAAGGGAGGGAGTCCCCATCGGACGATGGGAGCGGGACGACTCGGGTCTTTTGCGCAAAGATCGCATTGTAGTGTCGGGCGGCGCGCTTTTCACGGAAAGCACGGCCGATTCGTGCACGGAGGATCTCTCCGCCCCGCCGGCGCCCGCCCGGCAGGGCGCAGCCCGCGGCGTGCGGGCCTTCCGGGCGCCGGGCCTGCCTGCTACTCTCGGGCCGCCTGCCTGGTCGCAGACAACAAGAATTCAACCTGCGCCGACGCACGAAGTGGAGTGGCATTGCATGACCGAGAATTCCTGGAAGGATCAGTATCCCGCCGGTTTCGTCCGCGACATCGATCCCGATCTGTACCCGAACATCCCCGCCGTGCTGAAGGCCTCCTGCCAGCGCTTCGCCGACCGGCCGGCGTTCAGCAACCTCGGCCATACCCTCGACTATGGCGAGCTGTACGCCCTGTCCGGCGCCTTCGCCGCCTTTCTGCAGGGGCTCGAGGGCCTGCAGCCGGGCGATCGCATCGCCGTGCAGCTGCCCAACCTCCTGCAATACCCGGTGGTGGTGTTCGGCGCCCTGCGTGCCGGACTGATCGTGGTCAACACCAACCCGCTGTACACCGCCCGGGAGATGCTCCAGCAGTTCGAGGATTCGGGGCCAAGGCCCTGGTCTGCCTGGCCAACAAGGCCCATCTGGTCGAAGAGGTGCTGCCGCGGACCGGCATCCGCCACGTGGTGGTCACCGAGGTCGGCGACCTGCTGCCGCCGCTCAGGCGCGTGCTGGTCAACGGCGTGGTGCGCTACGTCAAGCGCATGGTGCCGGCCTACCGCCTGCCGCAGGCGCTGAAGTTCACCGCAGCCCTGGCCGCCGGCCGCGACCGGCCGCTGCGCGAGTTCGAAGCGGCGCCCGGGGACGTCGCCGTGCTGCAGTACACCGGCGGCACCACCGGCACGCCCAAGGGCGCCATGCTCACCCACCGCAACCTGGTGGCCAACATGCTGCAGTGCCGGGCGCTGGTCGCCAATGTCCTCGGCGAGGGCTGCGAGACCCTGGTCGCGCCGCTGCCGCTCTACCACATCTATGCCTTCACCCTGCACTGCATGGCGATGATGCTCATCGGCAACCACAACCTGCTGATCAGCGATCCGCGCGACCTGCGCGGCATGGTCCGGGAACTGGCGAAGCGGAAGTTCACCGGCTTCGTCGGTCTCAACACCCTGTTCGCGGCCCTGTGCCACGACGAAGGGTTCCGCCACCTGGACTTCTCCGCGCTGAAGCTGACCCTCTCCGGCGGCATGGCGTTGCAGCAGGCCGTCGCCGATTGCTGGAAGGCCACCACCGGCTGCGAGATCCTCGAAGGCTACGGCCTCACCGAGACCAGCCCGGTGGTGACCGGCAATCCCTACGGACGCATCCGTCCCGGCACCATCGGTTTGCCGCTGGCCTCGACCCTCTGCCAGGTGCGCGACGAACAGGGCCATGAGCTGCCGCCCGGCAGCCGCGGCGAACTCTGGGTGAAGGGCCCGCAGGTGATGAAGGGCTACTGGCAGAACCCCGAGGCCACCGCCGCGGTGTTCGACGCCGACGGTTGGCTGCGCACCGGCGACATCGCGCTGATCGAGCCCGACGGCTACCTGCGCATCGTCGACCGGCAGAAGGACATGATTCTGGTGTCCGGCTTCAACGTCTATCCGAACGAACTGGAGGAGGTCCTCGCCAGCCTGCCGGGCGTGCTGCAGTGCGCCGCGATCGGCGTGCCCGACGAGCGCACCGGCGAGGCCATCAAGCTCTTCGTGGTGGTCAAGCCCGGCGCGACCCTGAGCGAGGAACAGGTGATGCGCCACATGCACGACAACCTCACCGGCTACAAGCGTCCGAAGTACATCGAGTTCCGCGACCGCCTGCCGACCACCAACGTCGGCAAGATCCTGCGCCGCGAACTGCGCGACCAGGAGCTGGGCAAGACGGCCAGCCTGGAGCGGGCCGGCTCCTGAGCTGCTGCGGCGGGGCGCAGGATGCGCCTGCCGCCCGGCTCGCCAGCGCGGAACCTCTGTGCCTCCCGACGGTCGATGCACAGGTTGCGCCACATACCAGTCCGGCTGTCTGGTCCAGGAAAAGACATTTCGCCCGGGCGTCTCCTGCGCCAGCAGGAAGTCTCCCTGCAATCGCACCGACCATTTCCATTCGGGAGACGCTTCATGGACAGAGTCCGGATCCTGTTCTGCACCACCCTATGCTTGGCGGGCATGGCCGCCGCCGGCGTCCATTCCGCCACGGCCCGGGCGGCAGATGCGCCCGCCAGCCCCTGGGGCGTCAGTTCGTCGGGGAGCTCGTTCCGGAGCCACGCGCAGTGGTTCCCGAAAATGGCCGAAGCGGGTGTCGCCACGGTTCGCCTGTTCCCCGAGTGGCAGGCGATAGAGCCGGAGGACGGAACCTGGAAATGGGATGCTGCCGACTCGCTGGTCGCCACCGCCACCCAGAACGGTCTCAAGATCAGCGGACTCTTGCTGGGCTCCGCGCCGGGAACGGAGGCCAGCCATGCCTTCCCGATGAACGATCTGGACGACTGGTCCGAGTATGTCTCGGCGGTCGCCGGCCGCTACCGCGAGCAGATCCGCTACTGGGAGGTCTGGAACGAGGGCAACGGCTCCTTCAACGACGGCGACAACACCACGTCCGACTACGCCAGGCTCGCCATCGCCAGCTACGAGGCGGCCAAACGGGCCAATGCGCAGGCGCAGGTCGGCCTGACGGTCGCCAGCTTCGACCTTCCCTATCTCAACCAGGCGATCCTGGCCATGGCCAAGGCGGGCAAGCCGGACAGCTTCGACTACCTGTGCATCCATCCCTACGAGATAGCGGACGGCATCTCCAACGACGTCGACGGCGAGATTCCCTTCCTGTGGATGAGCCATCTGCTGCGCGACATGCTGAACGACAGCGCACCGGAACGCGGCGACGCCGAGCTCTGGATCACCGAGGTGGGCCGCTGGATCGGCACGCGCAACGAGCGCACCGTCACCGAGGCGGATGCCGCGAAGGCACTCGTCAAGATCTACACGATGTCCATCGCCCAGGGGATCGCGCGCGTCCAGTGGTTCGAGGCGCAGGCTCCGCAGGAGGAGGATCAGGGATTCGGCCTGCTGGAGCAGGACGGCACGGCCCGCGACACCTATCGGGCGCTGGCCTTGCTGAAGAAAGCGCTCGGCGCGAAGCCGGCGTACCAGGGCTGGCTGACCCTGGGCCGCAATGGCCGGGGCTACGGGTTCGTCTTCCAGGGGCACAGCTATCCCGTGCTGGTCGCCTGGATGCCGAAAGGGCTGACCGACAAGTCGCTCTCGTTCACCGCCGATGTGAAGGTGATCGATCCGTCGAACGGCACGAGCAGAACGCTCAAGGCCAACCAGGCGCTGGAGTTGAGCGAGGCTCCCGTCCTGGTGGCCGGCCTGCCGACCGAGCTGCGCGATCAGGCCAGGCTCAATGCCGGCAAGCGTTTTCCCTGGGGCGGCGACCATGCCGACGCCAGTACGGTGAGCATCCAGCCCGGAACGGCGGATGCGAACAAGGGGATCTTCCTGCTCGGCGAGGGCGAGCGAAGCCGGTTCGATTTCGCGGACGGCTCGTCGGGCATCCGGATGGAGGGCGATATCTCGCATCCGGCGAACTTCTACGTCCATCCCTCGTTCGCCTCGCCGCAGACCCGGGACTACTACATCCGCGTCGCAGTCCGCCGCCTGGGCTCGGGCAATGTCGGCATGAACCTGCTCTACGAGGTGGCCGACAGTCAGGGGGGTACGCCCTACGTAAACCGGGGGAAATGGTTCGGTGCCTCGCAGGACAGCGGCTGGCAGACCTACACCTGGCACGTCACCGATGCGTCCTTCTCCAAGATGTGGGGCTACGACTTCAGCATCCGCCCGGAACAGTCGGTCCCGTTCGTCCTGGGCAAGGTCGAGGTCAGCACCCAGCCATTCCAATAGCGAAATGGCCCTGGGGGCTGGCGCCGGGCATTCCTTGCCCGGCATTCCCCCTGGGACGGCTCACAGCCTCTGCTGGTACAGGTGTTCGAAGCAGAAGTTGGTCGCCTCGACGAAGCCTTCGGCGCTGCCGCAGTCGAAGCGCCGGCCCTTGAACCGGTAGGCCAGCACGCAGCCGCTCTGGGCCTGCTTCATCAGCGCATCGGTGATCTGGATCTCTCCTCCCTTGCCCGGCTCGGTATCGGCGATCAGGTCGAAGATGTCCGGGGTCAGGATGTAGCGGCCGATGATCGCCAGATTGGAAGGCGCGTCCTCCGGCTTGGGCTTCTCGACCATGGTGGTGACCCGGTAGATGTCGTCGCGGATCATCTCGCCGGCGATCACCCCATACTTGTTGGTCTGGTCGCGCGGCACTTCCTGGATGGCGACGATCGAGCAGCGGAACTGGCGGTACAGCTTGACCATCTGCTCCAGAACTCCGTCACCGTCCAGATTCAGGCACAGGTCGTCGGCCAGGACCACCGCGAAGGGCTCGTCGCCGATCAGCGGCCGACCGGTGAGGATAGCGTGGCCCAGACCCTTCATTTCCACCTGGCGGATGTAGGAGAAGGTGCACTGGTCGATCAGCTCGCGCGTGCCGGCCAGGTACTTCTCCTTGTCGGTGCCGCGGATCTGGTGCTCTAGCTCGTAACTGATATCGAAATGGTCCTCCAGCGCGCGCTTGCCGCGGCCGGTGACGATGGCCATGTGCTGCAGCCCGGCATCGCGGGCCTCCTCGACGCCGTACTGGATCAGCGGCTTGTTGACGATGGGCAGCATCTCCTTGGGCATCGCCTTGGTGGCCGGGAGAAAACGGGTGCCGTAGCCGGCGGCGGGGAACAGGCATTTGCGGATCATGGATGTCCTTGCAAGTAGATCAGGTGAGTTGAGGCTTCTCGCTCTGGAAAACGAGCGCGGTGGGTGGAACACGGGCTGCTGGCCCGCAGGATGAAACGGGCTGTCGCCTTACTCCGCATAGCCTTGCGGATTCTTCGACTGCCAGTGCCAGGTGTCGCGCATCATCGCCTGCAGGCCGCGCTCGGCCTTCCAGCCCAGTTCGCGGACGGCCTTGGCCGGGTCGGCCCAGCATTCGGCGACGTCGCCGGGACGGCGGGGAGCGATGCGATAGGGAAGCGGCCGGCCGGAGACCTTCTCGAAGGCCCGCACCATCTCCAGCACGCTGTAGCCGCAGCCGGTGCCGAGGTTCCAGACGTGCACGCCATGCCGGCGGGCGATGACGTCCAGCGCCTTGAGATGCCCCCTGGCCAGATCGACGACATGAATGTAGTCGCGCACGCCGGTGCCGTCGCGGGTCGGGTAGTCGCCGCCGAATATCGACAGCTCGCGCAACTTGCCGATGGCCACCTGGCTGATATAGGGCAGCAGGTTGTTGGGCGTGCCGTTGGGGTCTTCGCCGATCAGCCCGCTTTCGTGGGCGCCCACCGGGTTGAAGTAGCGCAGCAGGGCGATGCTCCAGCGCGGGTCGGAAGCGGCCAGATCGTGCAGGATCTGCTCGACGATCAGCTTCGAGCGGCCATAGGGATTGGTCGGCGTGCCGGTCGGAAAATCCTCGCGGATCGGCATCTGCGCCGGTTCGCCGTAGACCGTGGCGGAAGAGCTGAACACCAGGCGGAACACGCTGGCACGGGCCATGGCCTGGCACAGCGCAAGGCTGCCGGCGACGTTGTTCTCGTAGTAGTCCAGCGGCTTCTTCACGCTCTCGCCCACGGCCTTGAGACCGGCGAAATGCAGTACCGCAAAGATGCGGTGTTTTTGGAAAAGCTCGTCCAGCAGGTCGCGGTCGCGGATGTCGCCCTCGACGAACGGCGGCAGCTTTCCGCAAATGGCCTCGATCCGCTGCAGCGACGCGGAAACGCTGTTGCATAGATTGTCGAGCACCAGCACTTCGAAGCCGGCCTCGAGCAGAGCAAGCGTGGTATGCGAGCCTATGTAGCCGGCACCGCCGGTCACCAGAATTTTCTCGGTCACAGGAAATCCTTATCCAGAGCCGCGGGGCAGGCCTTGGCGGCCGGCTAGCCGTGGGCTGTCCGAATGTTTAATGGGTAATCAGGTGTTAGCGAGGTGCGGCGAGCGCCGAAGTCAGGCCGCGAGAGAGAATGGGGTCAGGAGAGGTAAGCCGACTCCGCTATTTGATTAATAGCGCTCTCAGGGTTCTGGTCAGGGGAACTTCGACGAAGCGATAAACAATCAGTGCGACCAGATAGCAGGCCGCCACTTCGGCGATGACGAGTAAATAGATACTCAATGTCAGATGCTCGGCGATGGGGAAGAGCTTTCTGAACAAGACCAGGATATAGGTATGAATCAGGTACAAGGAAAAGCTGGCATTACCCAGCTGGATCAGTGGCTGGGGCACTTTGCCGTCTGATAGCCCGAATACCAGGCAGACGAAGGCCAGAAAGGCCGGAATGCCATAAGCCACGGCACGATCCGCGTCGGGGAAAACCTGAGCAATACCGGGCATGACCGCCAGCAAGGCAATCCCCGCTGCAAGGATGAGTCTTCTCGTGGCAGGAGCGAAGTCCGTGCTGCCGGTCTTCTTGAGCTTGTTGTACAGCTCGTAGGCCAGCATCCCGTAGGCAAATTCGAGCAGAATGCCTGAGGTGTAGAACCGGGCGATTACGCTTTCCGGTTCGAAATATTCGCCGGCCAGGGTGAGCAGTAGAAGCAGGCCCGAGCACAGCAGCGTCCTGTAGGCGAAGCTTGTCCGCATGCACAAGGCAAACAGCAGATAGAAAAAGATCTCGTAATTCAGTGTCCATCCCACGCCCAGTACGGGATATACACCGTTGGCCTTCTGGAACGGGATGAAAAACAGCGACTTCAGCAAGGGTTCGAGGCCGGGTGCGGTGCTCTTGATGATCTGCGGAAGCAATAGCGCTCCCGCAAAAATGCTGAGCGTTGCCAGCCAATAAAGCGGGACTATCCGGATCAGCCTTTTGCTGAAGAAATGATCTTGGGATTTCGACGATATGAGTCCTGTGATGAAGCCGCTTACCACGAAGAATATGTCCACTCCCCAGTCTTGAGGGCCGAATATCTCGGCATGGTGCATGGTGACAGCCGTGGCGGCTATGAAGCGCAGTACTTGAATGCTGTCCAGGTATTCGGCCTGCTGCGTACTGTTCGCAGGCGTGTATGAAGGCCATGGGCTCAGTTTATCTACCCTGTAAGTTTCCACTTTCAGTATTCCTGCAGAGGGCAACTACCCGAATTTCAAAGGCGAACCGGTTTGGGGCGGTGATGGAAAAATTTTTCTTTGCTTTCATGAAAAGAAAGAAGTCGGGCATGACGTGGCGGTCAGATACCTCCTTGGTGAGGATGGGCTTGTTCAGGGTTTTTTAGAGAAATACTGGCAAGAATCTCCTTTTCAGGGAGCGGAAGGTCAGCCCGAGTTCCTGCCTGCCCGGGAATGGGGAGGCTGAGTTTTTTCAGCACACTTTTGAGTGTCGATGGCGTGATGCAGAGGCATCGCGGCGAGCGATCGTTATGGCTTTCAGTGAAGTTCTCTTATCGTCTCCAGCAGGCGCGTGGCCGAGGTGTTCCAGTTGTAGCGCCCGATATTGAGGCGGCCCTTTTCCTTGAGTGTTTCGGCCAGAGCCGGCGTCGACAGAAGAAGGTCCATTTTTTCGGCAATATCCTTTATGTCATGCGGCGAGCAATACAGGGCCGAGTCTTCGCATACTTCCGGAAGGCTTGCCGTATCCGCCACGAGCACCGGGCATCCGCAGGCTTGCGCCTCCAGCGGTGGAATGCCGAAGCCTTCGTAGAAGGACGGAAATATGAAGGCTTCGGCCCCGCTGTAGAGATCGATCAGTTCCTCGTCGGAAACCCGGCCGAGCAGTTTTATCCGCGGGTCCGCTTCGATCTTTTTAACCAGATCGGGGTCCGCGAAGTTCTTGTTCAGCGCTCCGGCGATGTAGAGCTTGTGGGTGTCTTGCTTGAGCAGGCCGAAAGCATCGATCAGGCCATGAAAGTTCTTCTGCCGGTTCAGCGAGGAGACTGCCAGTATGTAGCGCTCGGTAGCCGATGAGGGAACCTCCTGAAAGGCGCTGGATACGGCGTTGGGGACGACGGAAATCTTTTGCGAAGAAACCCGGTAAACCGCGCAGATTTCTTTTTTGGAGAACTCGCTGACGGTCAGGATTTTCAGCGAGGTTTTCAGCATCCAGGGCGTGGCCAGTCGATAGGCGGTCCGAAATCTCCAGGAAAAATTCTCCGGAAATTTTTCGAAGGCCACGTCGTGAAGCGTCGAAACCTTGTTGGGGTACAGGAGCGGGGCGGTGTTGGCCAGGTTTATGAGCAGGGGCGAATTCCGGGTTTTCAGGAAGGCCGGAAGGTCGATCTGTTCCCACGCATGTCCGCTGCGGCTGCCGATCACCTCGACTCCCAGCGCGTCGGCGATGTCACGGTGGACGATGTTCCGCGGGGCCACGAACCTGATGTCTGGCCGCAGCTCGTTCAGCTGTCGACTGATCTCCAAGGCATAACGTTGTACGCCGGTTATGGGCTGGGTCAGGAAGCGGGCATTTACATATATCAATCTTGAAGTCCTTTCGTGATCGACGAGGGAAAGGTCCGAGATGCTTTCAATCTTCGGGGCGTATGACGGCCTTGGATGCGGGAGCCCGCTGGCCAGGTCTTATACGGCGAGGTTTCTTTCTGGGGCGTGCAGAGTTTTTACAAGGCGTTTTCCGAACTCCTGCCCGGTGGTTTCTATGTGTTTATAGGTGAAGGCCGAGCAGAGAATCACGGCCAGCACGATGGCGAAGACGAAAAGGTTGTTGAGGAGGACATGGCCAAAATCCAGGTAGCGTGCTTCGCCTACCATAAAGGAAAAGTTTTTCCCCAAACTCTTCTGCAACACCATGCTGATTGCGATGGCGCAGAATATGACGGCGATATGCGTCAGGTAGATGGAGTAGGACAGTTTGCCCAGTGTGGTCAGCGGGGAGGTTTTCAGCAGGTCGGATAGTTTTCCCTGCTCGAAGGCGAACAGGATCGTGACCCCGCAGAACAGCAGGCTGGTATAGATCGACTTGTGTTCGAGGTCCGAGGTGACCAGCCAGTAGACGGCAGCCAGCAGGAGCGGCTCGAGTGCGGCCGTCAGTGTTCTACCCGGGCGCGCGTTGTTGTTGATCCAGGCAAATAGCAGATAAGCCAGGGCGCCTGCGAAGAAGCTGGACATTCCCCGCATGACGGCTTCGGTGAACAGCGCGCTATGGGTATACAGGGCAAGGAACATCGCTGCGGATATGAGGGTCCAGACGACATATCTCCACTTTCCCCGGAAAACGATCAGGGCCGCGAAGAGCAGGTACATGTAGTACTCGACGCTGATGCTCCAGGACGGGTAGTTGAATGACAGCTTGTTCGTCGCGTCGGTCCAGGATTGGACGAGCAGAAAGTTGGGCAGGATTTCCGAGACGGCTCTGCTTTCCGTGAAGGGAGCCTCCCCGAAGGAGACTCCGTTGCGGTAGGCGACCAGCTTTACCAGCTCCAGCAGGATGAATACCAGCAGCATCGCGATATGCAGAGGAAATATCCTGAAAGTCCTCGCGACGAGGAATTTTCGGAGATCGATAGCCTGTCTGGTTCCATAGCTGTGCGCCAGGACGAAGCCGCTGAGCACGAAGAAGAAATCGACGAACAGCTCGGCGTTGCGAAAGAAGGCGAGTTCCGTGGGGCTTTGTGGAACATGCAGGTGGTAGAGAACAACGGACAGGGCGCATAGGCCTCTGAAACTGTCCAGCACATGGAGTCTTTCCGTGTGTCGCATGGTTTGCTTCTTGCTCGATGAAGTGGGAGTGGCCCAACGCGAAACGACCTGTGAGGCTGGTGGGGAAAGGGCGCCAAGTCAGCGCCACTCGTCCGGACAGTCGACTTTCCAGTCGGCGAAGGCCGTCTCCAGCGGGTACTGGTACGGATAGCCGTGCGCCACCAGAAAGCCGGGGTGAATGTTGTTCGAGCGCACCAGCTTGCGGATCCGCACCGGGCTGAACGGGTGCCTGATGCCGAGCGGCCGGGCGATCAGCTCGATGCCGTAGGCCGCGCTCAGCAGCAGCGGGTAGGGAATGGCCGGCACCTGGCGGCGGACGCCGGCCACCTTGCAGACGGCCTCCACGTATTCCTGGATCGAGGGGCCGGGGTTCATCGACATGTTGAACAGCGTGAAATGCTCGCCCTGCTCCTTCTGGCGCTGCAGGGTCCACCACATGGCCGCGCACAGCTCCTTCACATAGGTGCCGGCCTTGCGGGTGTCGCGGTTGCCCATGTAGAAGAAGTAGCGCTTGAGCACCGCCTTGATCAGGCGCGAGACGTTGCCGCCTTCGCCCGGGCCGAAGACCACGCCGGGACGGACGATGACCAGATGGCGCTGCGCCCGGTCGGCGGCCAGCCAGGCCTGGTGGATCTTCTCCGCGGCCAGCTTGGAACCGCCGTAGGCGGTCACCGGAACCGGCAGGGAGCGCTCGTCCTTCTGCTGTTCGCTCGGGCCATAGGGCGAAATGGAGCTGGTGAAGACGAGGTCGCGGCAGTCCACGCGCTCGGCCCAGGCGCAGACATTCTCGGCGCCCAGCAGGTTGGTCTCGTAGTATTCGAAATCCTCGTGGCCCGGCTCGCGATGCACCGCGGCGAAGTTGGCGATCAGCGTCACCGGCTCCTCGGGCTGCCAGGCGATTTCCTGACGGACGTCGCCCTTGATCTCGACGATGCCCGCCTCTTCGCGGACCAGCCGGGTACGGTAGGGGAAGGGCTTGTCGGCCACCTGTTCCCTGTCGAACAGGTAGACCTTTGCGAAATCGCCGGTGGCGAGCAGTTGTTTGGCGAAGAAGACGCCAATGAAGCCGGAGCCTCCGAAAATGACAGCGCAGCTCATCCGATAAGTTCCTCAAGCATGAAAGGAGTCTTGCGACTCGGGTTCCGTGGTCGATGGCCGTTCAGGCCCTGCAAATCGGCAGGTCAGGCCCGCCCGTAGACGTCCTCGAAGCGCACGATGTCGTCCTCGCCCAGGTAGGCGCCGGACTGCACCTCGATCAGCTCCAGGGGATGACGCCGGGGTTTTCCAGGGCGTGGATCTGGCCGATGGGGATGTAGGTGGACTGGTTTTCCGCCACCAGGTAGGTGCTCTCGCCGTTGGTGACCTTCGCGGTGCCGCTGACCACGATCCAGTGCTCGGCGCGGTGGTGGTGCATCTGCACCGAGAGCTTGGCGCCGGGCTGCACGGTGATGCGCTTGACCTGGTAGCGCTGGCCGTTGTCGATGGCGTCGTAGACGCCCCAGGGCCGGTACACCTCGCGGTGGTTGAGGTGTTCCTGGCGGCCGGCGCCCTTGATCCGCTCGACGATCTGCTTCACGTCCTGGACCCGGTCCTTGTGCGCCACCAGCAGGGCGTCCTTGGTTTCGACGATCACCAGGTCCTCGACGCCGAGCGTGGCCACCAGGCGGCTGTTGGCGTGCACGTAGGTGTTGCGGCTGTCCTGGGCGAGCACGTCGCCCTTGAACACGTTGCCCGCGGCGTCCTTGGCGCTGACTTCCCAGAGCGCCGACCAGGAGCCGATGTCGCTCCAGCCGGCATCCAGCGGGACCATGGCCGCGGCGTCGGTCTTCTCCATCACCGCATAGTCGATGGACTCTGCCGGACAGGCGGCGAAGGCTTCGGGATCGACCCGGAAGAAGCCCGGCTCCTGAGGGGGAACGTCCAGCGCCGCGCGGCAGGCCGCCAGGATGTCGGGCGGAAGCGCTCCAGCTCCTCGAGGTAGCGGCTGGCGCGGAACAGGAACATGCCGCTGTTCCAGAAGTAGTCGCCGCTGGCCAGGTAGTCGCGGGCGGTGGACAGGTCGGGCTTCTCGACGAAGCGGCCGACGGCGAAGCCGCCCGGCGTCAGCGCCGCGCCGCGTTCGATGTAGCCGTAGCCGGTTTCCGGGTGGCTGGGGACGATGCCGAAGGTCACCAGCCGGCCCGCCTCGGCCAGCGGCAGGGCGGTGCGGATGCTGGCATGGAAGGCTTCCACGTCCTGGATCAGGTGATCGGCGGCCAGCACCAGGAGGATCGGGTCGTCCGCCTGGCCGAGGGACTGCAGGGCGGCCAGGGCGATGGCCGGGGCGGTGTTGCGGCCGACCGGTTCGAGCAGGAGGGGGGCTTGCTCCAGACCGAGACGCTGCAACTGCTCGGCGACGAGAAAGCGGTGCTGCTCGTTGCAGATCAGGCGAGGCAGGGCGACCTGCAGGCCCTGCAGGCGCTGGAGGGTGGCCTGCAGCATGGAGAGCTGGGCGTCGGCCAGGGCGAGGAACTGCTTGGGGTTGAGCTGGCGGGACAGCGGCCACAGGCGCGAGCCGGAGCCGCCGGCCATGATGACGGGGAAAAGCATGGAGAACACATCCTGTATTCGTGAGTCAGAGAGGCTGACTGCGCAAAGTGAAGAAATGGCGCCAGGTAAAAGGCCGGGTGTGGAACGAGACGAGAGACAACAAGGTCAGGACGGACAGCTGGAGCCGAGGCGGGCAAACATCGGGCCTGGCCGCTCGGAGGAGGGATAGAGACGCGTCCTTACCCGGCAATGACGGAAAATCCGCTCCTATACCGGGCTCAGCTCCTTCACGCGGCTGCCTTGTCGGTGGAAATCCCGAGGCACTGCCTGGAAGTGGCCCAGGTGAGAGGCGATGAAGTGCTTGATCCGCTGCTGGAAAACGCTCTTGTCGAACGTGGCGGCGTGCTCATGCAGAAGCGCCGGGGCGAACTTGTATTCGCCGTTTTCCAGTTGCTGCACGGCCTGCATCAGGGCCTCCACGCTCTGCTCCCTGAACAGGATGCCGGTCTTGCCGTGGATGACCGTCTCCAGCGCACCGCCCTTGGCGTAGGCGATGACCGGCGCACCCGCCGCCATGGCCTCGACGGGCACGATCCCGAAGTCTTCCATCCCTGGGAAAACCAGGCCCCGGCAGCGTTGCAGGAGGTCCTTGATGACCGGAAAGGGCTGGCGCCCCATCAGTCGCACATTGGGCTGGGCCTTGGCTTTCAGCTTGTCGAACAGTTCGCCCTCGCCGATCACGATCAGCGGCAGGCCGAGCCGGTTGAAGGCCTCGACCGCCAGGTCCGCGCGCTTGTAGGCGACCAGTTGCCCGAGGCACAGGTAGAAGTCGCCGCGTTGGGCGTCCGGGCTGAAGTCGGCGGTATTGACGGGCGGGTAAATGACCTCGGCCTCGCGGTGGTAGAACTTCTTGATGCGCGAGGCAATGAATCCCGAGTTGGCGACGAAGTGGTCCACGCGGTCTGCCGAAAGCCTGTCCCAGGCCCGCAGCCAGTGGGCGATCCACGGAAAGAGCATGCGAACGATCCGCCCGGCGCCGGCTTGATACTCGTGGTACATGTCCCACACATAACGCATGGGCGAGTGGCAATAGCAGATGTGCAGGGCGTCCGGCGGGTAATGATGCCCTTGGCCGGGCCGGATTCGCTGCTGAGCACCAGGTCGTACTCGCTGAGGTCAAGCTGTTCCAACGCAAGCGGCATCAGCGGCAGGTACTTCTGGTAGTGCTTCCTGGCACCCGGCAGGCGCGAGATGAAGGTGGTGTGGATCTGCCCCCGGAAGTTTGCCGGAAGCGACTGGCGTACTACCTTTTCATTGCAGACATGGATGAAAAGATCTGCATCCGGGAAAAGTTCGACAAGTGCGGAGCAAACTGCTTCGCCGCCGCGATTGCTGAGCCACCAGTAGTGGACGATTGCAACTTTCATGGGAATTTCCTTTTTCTCTTGAGAGAGCTTGTGGCAGATGTGGCAGTAGAGATTCGTACGGTTTTTTCTTTGAGCATTTTGAGAGACCGGAAATATGGCGCCCCCGCTTGGGGCGGCACCCTTCCCGATGCTGCGGTAGGCCTTATGGGAGCGACCCGGAGTAAGGCTGTGAGTTCTTGTTTTTGGAGATTTGCTCAACGGGTAAAACAATTTCCGGGTTTTGACTCATCGAGTTGTAAAGCATGGAAGATTTACATGCCCCGCATGGTTCAGCTCATATCTGATTGAGCAAAGCGGGCTTTGGATCGAACCTGGAAAGATTCTTCGAGGAGAACATTTTGATTTCCGGAATCTTTCGATCCAGTTGCTGCTTGATGGAGTTGGTGTTCTCTATGAAGTTGGTGAGCTTTCTTTCGAACTCATCTGGTGCGTCTATTATTTCATGCGCGCTCGATAAATAGGGCTGGTCGAAACCGAAGTGTTTCATCAAGCCCTCCATCTTGTCCTTGTACTCGATACCGAACACTGGAGTGCCGGCACCACAGGAGGCAATCATGAGATGCATCCGCCCGCTGACTATTCCGTCCATATATCCCACTACGCCTTTGAGCTCGGCTGCGGTCAATTGGGATTTCGGCCTGAAAACAAAATCTCCCAGCTCTGCCTTGAGCGATTCCTGGACCGGATCCAGACAATGGTAATCGGAGGCGGAGCCTCTGAAGTCGTGCTCCAGAAGTACCGTACTTATTTTCCTGTGCTTGATCAGGTGGCCAACAGTAGCGGAGAAGTTTTGAATGACACGCTTGATATTATGCTGCTCTTTCAGGTCGAGTAATAAAGGGTGCAGGTTCAACCCTATGATTTTCCTTCCCACAGCACGCTGCTTGTCGATCCAGCTCCTTGCCTCTTCGACAGTTTGGGTTCCTGTCCGGGGCTCGAGCAGGAATGCGATGTCGGCAACCAGATTTGCCGGGGCGCTCGTTATTTTCTTGAAGCGTTCAAAGGAAAGCGGATCTCTCAGATTGAAAACGACGCTGTCGCAGAACTCGTCGAAAACTATGTGAATCCTCTTGTAGGGCGCCTTATTGAAGCTGAACCCGGTCACTGCACAGGCTACGCCCCGGCGCGCCAGCATGTCCGTCAGCATGAGAAGCCTTCCAGAGAACTCCGGACTATAACTTCCATCCAGTACATCTGCCCTACGGTTATGCTTGCGCAGATATTGTGCGGCTTGATCAATTCCATGCGCCGATGCAGGGAAAGCTTCCCGTCAAGCGCTCTTACGGAGTCGGCGCCGAGCGTACGGGCACATTCGTCCGCTGCGTTGTCTGCCGTTGCAATGACAAAGCGAGCGTGTGGCCATTTTTTTCGGAAATAGGCAAGGATGGCTGTCAGCATCGCCTCATCTCCCTTGGAGGCCAGCAGCAATGCCGGATCTGAAGGAATCAGCAGTATTGCGGGGGCGGTCGGATCTTGTATCCATGGTTGGCCATCCCGCAACTTGCGCCACTCCCGCAGTAGAGAGTTGAATTTAATATCCAAGTATATTTCTCTGGCCCCGAAGTTTCTCCATAGATATCTTATCGATTTGTACAGCATAGTATTCCCTGTGGGTAAATTGAATGATACTTGTGAAAATCAAGTGTGGCGAACTTGTCGATGTTGTCGTGTCGCGAGTACGGGCAGTCATTGACTCGAAGTTTTTTATGGGGGTGTGCCTTGCGAATCACCGGCCCGGCATGTTCTCTGAGCAATGGCGACGGATTCAAGTTTGGGCTGAATGTCACGTCGTCAGTAGTTTTGCCATATATTGAGCAGATGTATGCCAGCTCTGAATGTTCTTCGGAAACTCCTGGGCGTTACGGAGCGGGAGTTCCGGGATCCGCAGCAGCGCACTGGCGATTTCTTGGGCACTTGGGGCCACTACCTGGCCTTGGCCATCAGCGGCTTCCTTCAGTTCGGGCACGTTGGATACGATCACCGGTGTGCCCACGGCACGCGCCTCGAGAACCGGCATGCCGAAGCCTTCGTACAGGGAAGGCATGACCAGTACGTCGGCCAGGGCGAACACGCCAGGCATCAGTTCGTCCGGTACATAGCCCGGCAGAACGATGTCGCCTGCCGGATTTTCGGCGATCCGCCGGGCCAGTTCCCGGTTCTGCCAGCCGCGGGCGCCGACCAGCACCAGCTTGTAGCTGGCTAGCCTGCCGTGCTGCTTGAGCTGCAGGAAGGCATCCACCAGCGCGCCGATATTCTTGCGCGGCTCCAGTGTCGAGACCGCCAGCACATAAGGGGGTTCGATGCCCAGCGGCGCCAGCGCGATCTGCGCCGCCTGGCGTTCGGCCGTGTCCAGCGGCCGGAACTCCGGCCGGACGCCCGGGCGTACGATGCCGTCCGCTGCCCGGCCGACCCAGCGCAGCAGGCGATTCGACGTGCCCTGGGAGTTCGCCAGGATAGCATCGGCGCTGCGCACGTCACGGTCGAACCAGGCCATGTGCGACCAGCGGGTCGCCCATTCCATGGTTTCCGGCACGAGGCGGTGATTGAGGTCGTGCACGGTCGCCACCACGCGGCGCGCGACTTGCCGGCCTGGATGGATGGTACGGCCAGCCCAGAACACGTCCAGCCGGTCCCGGCGCGCCATTTCGGCCCCGCGGGTTTTCAGCCAGGCGAACGAGGGCAGTTTGCGGGCGAGCGGCGAGGATTCGCGACGCACTATCCAGCGTGCGGCAGGCAAGGCGATCTGCTCGGGGCAAGGCGCGTATAGACGAAGAACTGCACGTCCGGCAGTAGGCGGTCCAACTCGCGGCACAGGTTGAACACGTACTGGCCCACTCCGGAGAGTGGTGTGCGCAGGGCATCGCCATCGATTCCCACTCTGCTCAGGGGCAGCGATCGACGCGACGCTGCGCGGGCAGATAGGTCTCCGCCACTGGTCAGATGCTGGTGCACTTGGCTTGTCCTCCATGTATTGCGGGCGAAACCCGGAATTGGCGTTCCATATCGGCCGTGCGACGGCCCAGGTTCGCTGCGGGGCCTGCAGTTTTCATATCTCCAGCACGCGCAGCGGATCGAGTTTTCCTGACAGGAGATGGGAGCAGGCATGCAGGTTGCCCTGCAGACGTCCGGGGAAGTCCTTGATGCGCACCCCCGTCAGAGTTTTCAGCAGATTGGAGAGCACGTTCTTCGCCATTAGCGTGATTGCCGTACGCCAGGACATCGTGCCTTTCTTGGCGAGATAGATCGGATTGGATATCTGCGAGTAACCGAAGCGCACGCCGCTCGTGCGGCCGGAGCTGGTGCCCATGTGAACCCCCTTGCAGGCGGGTATCAGGGCTACCACTCCATATTTCCGGGTCCGGTTGGCGAAGTCGTAGTCTTCCTGCCAGCCATAGAGGGGAAGGTTTTCGTCGAATCTCGTGCTGCCGGCCACGAGGCCCCGGAATGCCATGTTGCAGCCGTAGAGTCCCTGGAGAACCTGGGTTTCGCTGGCGTTGGACCAGTGCGGCTCCGGCTGTCTGGTTCCATCGAGATAGTGCGGCACGTCCTGTTCCGGAATCCCGTGCTCGCTCTTGATACCGTCGGCCAGCACATGGCCGGTGAGCCCGACCAGTTCCTTCCAGTCCCGCATCGCCGTCGCGGCATTTTCCAGCCAGTTCGGTGCGGGCCTGAAATCGTCGTCGAAAAACGCCACCAGCCAGTCGCTCGGAGCCAGGGTGTCGACATGGGGCAGCAGCGCATCCAGGCCGGCATTGCGCTGGATGGTCGCACTGGCACGCGACAACAGGAGGGTCGCGTCCCCCCGGTTGGTCATCGGATGGTTGTCCAGTCCCAGAATATCGGCGGGTTCGCTGCCGACCACGATGACATGCGAGGGCATGAGCGTCTGGCGTGCCAGATAGTCGAGCAGGACATAGGTTTCCTTGGCGCGCCCTTTGGTGGCGACGACGACGAATGCTTTCATTGAGGAACGTCCATTTATTTGAAGTCGAAGATGCGGGCGAGGATGCCCATTTCCCGGCATGAGTAGATCAGGCCGATCAGGACGACCAGTTCGCCGGCTATCCGAGCGATGGCCATACCCTGGGCGCCATGGGCTATGCCCAGTGGGATTGCGCACAGCAAGTTCACGGCTGCGCCAAAAAGGGCGACTCTGGCCAGCGTGTTTTCCTTGTGGAGCGGGATCAGTACGTAACTGCCCAGTACCAGGGTCATGGCGTTCAGCGGGAACACGAAGGCCAGGTACTGGAGTATCTGCACGCTTCTCTCGAAGCCCGCCCCGAAGATCAGCGGCACTATCCACTGGCCGAGCAGGAGGCTGCAGGCCAGACCGCAGAGTCCTATGCCGACCAGAAGGAACATGGCCTTCCTGACCAGGCCATAGGCCGCCTTCTCGTCCCGAAGGAACAGGGCCGTGATGCGCGGGACGAAAATCTGCCCGGCAGGACCCATTACGCTCAGACCGACCGCGACCAGGCGTTCCGCAGCACCGAAAGCCCCGACCTCCGCCTGGGTCGAGAGGATGCTGAGCAGATAGGTCGACGAGGCGATCAGCAGCACGGAGCTCCCGGTGTAGAGGAAAATCGTGCCGGAGGAGCGGATCAGCTCAAGACCTGCTTTCAGGTCGAGCGGCGGCCGTGCGATTTCGCGCCTTATCCACCAGTGCGCAGTGGCAAGCGCCACGATTCCGGAGCACAGCAGCGAGGCGAGGACCAGATCGGCATCGTCCTGCTCGCGTACCAGCGTCAGTATCAGCAGAAGACTGATGGCGAATCCCAGCACCTCCAGTTTTACGGAGCTGCGCGGACGGCCGCTGCCGGTGAAGTACCATCCCAGATTGAATGCGGAAATTATTCCTTGCGCCACTGCCAGGAAGGCAGTCGTCGGATGTGCCGACAAGACTGGGGATAGAAAGATGGCAATTGCACCGCCGATCACGGCAAGAAAGCTCAGAATGGTTCGCGCCATGAAGTGCTGGCCGAACAGTTCCGCATAGCGTTCGGGAGACGCGATGGCGATGGAGCGCGTGCCCGTCGTGGAGAATCCCCAATTGACGAAGAGCCATACCATGCTCATCAGCGACATGGAGGCAAGCACCAGCCCATAGCCTTCGACACCGAGCACTCTCCCGTAAAACGGAATCAGCAGCAGCAGGTAGAGATAGCGGAGCGCGTAGGCGAGATAGACGAAAACGAAGTCGGCACGCGACTGCCGGCTGTCCGTGAGTTCCAAAGTGCTCATTTCTGTAGCCTGTAGCGCAGGTTGAAGGGCTGGTTGAAGGCTGTCGCGCCGATTCTGCTCGCGCTGTATCGATTGCCTTGCTTGGCGGCGCTTAGGGTGATCGCCAGGGAAACGCCGTAGAGAAAGGCGTTGTAGCTGCCGAAGTCCGCGGTGGTGCCGGCCAGGAGCCCGACGACGAAGGCCGGGATGTAGGCGAGGTGCACGCCCCTCAACATCGTGCGGCTGGCACCGTCGGCCTGCGAAGGCAGCCTGTGCCGCAGCGTCTGCACTACGAAGGCGAAATACAGCAGGCCGCCGATCACACCGCTATTGCTGAACACCGCTGCTGCGAAGTTCGAGGTCCGGGTACTGCCGATCCCGACGCCGAGGCCCCAGGTATCGGCAAGCGCCTGCCAGCCTGTGGCTGTCCACATGCTGCGCTCCTCATAGGAGCTGCTCTGCGTCTTGTTGAACACCATCTCGTCGATCTTCTCGACGATGGGGTCCAGCAAGGACGGATTCAGCAGAATGACGAGCGTCACGCCCAAGGCTGCCGAAAAGGCCGTCCAGAATTCGAAGCCGAGTTTTCTGATCAATAGGGTACCCGCGGATCTGGCGTTTTTTCGCCACAGCCAGTCCATCACCGCGACCAGGCCGAAGATGAACAGGCCTACATAGGCGGCTGAGGAGGTCGATAGCCATATGAAAAGCACCAGCAGAAAAACGAGAGCCGGCGAGAGGATGTCGCGTAGCCAGCGTTTGCTCATGGCATGCCGGAGAAAATGGATGAGGCATAAAAAGGAAATGCAAAGGCCGCCATAGGCGGACGCTTCCGGCATGAGGCCGACAACCCGTTTGCCGCCGAAGATCTCGACCTCCGTCATCAAGGCATAGGTGGCCGTGCGAAAGGGGTCCAGAATGGCATCGAGCGACATATACAAAGACAAATAATCCAGAAAACCACTGAAAACGGTCAGTATTGCGCCGAAACACATGGCGGACAGGGCGTGCTGGCGCTGTACGGGATCGCGCAATAGGTGGCTGAAGGCAAAGACCGCGAAGATCGAAATCGTCAGATAGGCGAGCTGCGAGAAGTTCTGAGTGGTCGGTCTGAGTGGTTCCCCGAAGGTCATGATTTCCAGGCGTACCGGGATGATGGTGACCTCGCCCGCGAAAAAGCGCGGCATGAAGAGGGTGGCCACTATCGCCGCCAGCCAGAAGAGGAACAGCAGCAACAGGCGCTTTCGCGAGCGTGCTGCGCCGACGAAGAATTTCACCCCGCCCCGGCTGCCCAGGCTGCGCAGGATGATGAGCAGCACCACCATGGGCGTCGGCGTCAGGGTCAGGCCGCCGGTCAGCGTTGGCGGCACGACCGCAAAGGCACCGAACGGCATGGTGCCGAAGAACAGATACAGCAGCACATGGGGCTTGCCGAACAGGCCCAGGAGCGCGAGCCCCCAGAACAGCGCGATAGGTATGGCTTCCATGTCTTCGCAGTCTTTTAGGGTGGATTTCGGATGATCGGAGTGTTGCGGTCGTTGCCGGCGGTTGGCCCGCTGTCGCTCTGCGGCGTGCTCAGTAGATGTCCTTGGAGAGCAGGGTGAAGGGCGTCTTGATCAGAATCTTGAGGTCCAGCCACAGCGACCAGTTGTTGATGTAGGCCAGGTCCAGCTCGACGCGCTGCTGCATCTTGTCCAGGGTCTCGGTCTCGCCGCGGCAGCCGCTGATCTGCGCCAGCCCGGTGATGCCCGGCTTGATCCGGTGGCGGGCCATGTAGGCGTCGATCTTGCCGGTGTAGTAGTCGTTGTGCGCCACCGCGTGGGGGCGCGGGCCGACCAGCGACATGCGCCCCTGCAGCACGTTGAAGAACTGCGGCAGCTCGTCGATCGAGGTACGGCGGATGAAGCGGCCGATCGGGGTGATGCGCGGGTCCTCGCGGGTCGCCTGCCTGACCTGTGCGTCGGCGTGCAGGCGCATCGAGCGGAACTTGTAGACCTTGATGATCTGCCCGTTCCAGCCATGGCGCTGCTGCTTGAAGAGGATCGGCCCCGGCGAGGAGCGCTTGACCAGGACGGCGACGACCAGCATCAGCGGGCTGAAGGCGAGGATCGCCAGCAGGGCCAGGGAGCGGTCCAGCACCGCCTTGGTGAAGGCGGCGCTCGGGTAGGTGGTGAGCGGGCTCTCGTTGAGGTGGATGGCCGGCAGGCCGTCGACCTCGCCGACCGAGTGGTTGAGCAGCATCAGGCTGGCCAGGTCGGGTATCCACACCACGTCGACGCTGGCGTCGAGCAGGTCGATGTATAGGCCCTTGATCTGCTCGGCCTCGGCCAGCGGCAGGGCGATGTACAGGCGGCGGATGTCGTGCTCGGCGATCAGCGTGCGCAGCTGGCGGGTGTCGCCGATGATCGGGTGGAGGCTGTGGCCCGGCCGTTCGCTGCCGATCGGGGCGACCAGGCCGACCAGGGGCTCGTTCTTGATCCGCAGCCGTTCGGCCAGGTCGAGAGCCAGTTCGCTGGTGCCGACGATCAGCGAGGTGCGTCGGCCCTGCAACCTGCGGTGGTAGCGGCGGGAGAAGCGATGCAGCGGCAGAAAGGTGCCGGCCTGCAGCGCGAGGCCGGCCAGGGCCCAGGTCAGGATGACCTCGCGGGAATAGAGTTCGCTGGTCTTGGTGACGAAGGCGAGCAGGGTGAGGGCGGCGAGCAGCAGCAACCAGCCGGCACACAGGCGGGCGAGCCCGCTCAGGTATCCGTGCTGCTTGCGGTAGACGCCGAGCAGCGAGTAGATCGGCACCGAGGCCAGTACCGCGATGACCGAGAGGATGCGGTACGGGGTGTCGAGTTCGCCGTTCTTGAACTGGGCGAGGCCGCACAGCAGCAAGGTGGTGAGCATAACGGCCACAAGCCATTGCCCCCAGAAGGTCAGGCCGCGACCGCCGGGCAGGGCGAGATCGGAAGGGCTGGCGATGTGGCGGGTGCCGAACGGAAGAGCGCCCGCGAACCGGGAAGCCCCGGCTCGTCCTTGAGTGGGGCGGAGCGATACTCGGGCCGCAGTGCGCGCATGGGGTTCGCCGGAGATGGTCCTGTGGGCTGATGCCCCGCCGGCTACGGGGGCAGCTGTGAAGTTGTCGGCTGTCATCCTGAAACTTGCCTTTATATAAGGAGAGGGGCGCTCCGTCCGCGACGGAGCGCTGTCATCTGTGAATGTGGGGGCTTTCTATGCGGCCCGTGCCGGCAGGGGCGCGGCCGTACCGGTCGTTGCTCGAATTGCGCCGCTGCTCATGCGAAATGGCTCTGGGCGATCTGCCAAGGGGTGTGTCTTACCAGGCGTTCGGCCCGGGCCTCTCCGACGAGGCGGGCGGCGTGCTCCAGGCCTTCGCCCAGCCGCGGCGGGCGGTGCCGCGGGTCGTGGGCATCGCTGGCCAGGACGCTGACCAGGTCCTGCTCCAGCAGGGCATGGGCGAAGGCCTGGACCGCGGGGCCGAAGCGTCCGCTGACGGACGCCGCCGTGATCTGCAGCAGGCAGCCCTGCTGCAGCAGGGGCTTGAGTTTGGCCGGGTTGCGCATCAGGGCCTTGTTGCGTTCGGGTGGGCGATCATGGGCACGACCTTGCGCTCCAGCAGCCACTGGGTGAGGCGTTCGGCGGCGAAGGGAAACTCGCCATGGGGAAACTCGAGGAGCAGGACCCTGTTGCCCTGCCATTCGCCGAGGAACGGCAGGGTGCCGCGGCCGAAGCTGTCCATCACTTCCAGGCCGAAACGGACTTCGGCGGCAGCGCCCAACTGCAGAGAGATGCCCGCCCGCTCCAGGGCCGCGACCAGTCCGGCCCGTGCGGTTTCGATGCCGATCACGCTGTTGTCGTAGCGGCCGGGATGGATGTGCGGCGTGCAGACGACGTGGGTGATACCGTCCCGTACGGCGAGACGAGCCAGTTGCAGGGCGCTTTCCAGGTCGGCAGCGCCATCGTCGAGGCCGGGAAGCAAGTGATTGTGCAGATCGATCATGGCGGTGGACCGGGTATGGGCTCGTGTTCTCGTACGAAGGAACGGGGGGCAATCGTTCGGAGAGAATGGGCCGCTTCAGGTTTGTTGGCTCTTGCTGTAGCCGTAGTGGTCGTAGTAGCCGTCGTAGCTGTAGCCGTATCGCTTCGCCTTGCGTACATCCACCTGGTTGAGTACTACGCCGGTGATCGGCGTGTTGCTCTGCAGCAACTGGCCGATGCCCTTGCGCGCCAGCGGGATCGGCGTGGCTTCGGACTTGATCACGTAGATCAGCGCGTTGGCCTGGGTGGCGAGGATGGCGGCGTCGCTGACGGCCTGGGTCGGCGGCGAGTCGATGACGATGCGCTCGTACTTGTTCTTCAGCACCTCGATGATCTTGGCGAAGCGCGGCGCAGAGAGCAGCTCCAGCGGGTTGGGCGGGACGGCCCCGGCGGCGAGCATGTCGATGCCGTCCACATGGCGGATGCATTCGTCGAGCCGGGCGGTGCCGGCGATCAGGTTGGCCAGACCGGGAGTGCCGACCGGAAGGCTGAAGTTCTTCGCCAGCGTCGGACGCCGCAGGTCGGCATCGATCAGCAGAATCTTTTCCATCTGGCCCAAGGCGAAGGCCAGGTTGCTGGCCACGGTGCTCTTGCCTTCGTTGGGCAGGGAGGACGTGATGACCAGGACCTGATGCGGCCGGTTCATGCCCGACAGGATCACACCGGTGCGGATGGTGCGGATCGATTCGGAAAAGGTTTTTTCCTCGTTGCCGCCGAACAGGTGGGCAAGCTGGCCGCGGTGCTTGCTCTCGACCAGCGGCAGGATGCCCAGCACCGGCATGTAGAGCTGGTTCTCGACGTCCTCGCTGGACTTGAAGGTGTTGTTCAGCGCGTCCAGCAGCAGGGTGATGCCGATGCCGGCGAACAGGGCGAGCAGGGCGGCCAGGGCGACGATCAGGGGTTTCTTCGGCTTGATCGGGTAGTTGGGGGCGGAGGCCGTATCGACCACCCTGGCGTTGGCCGTTTCCAGGTCCGCCGTGGCGGTGGTTTCCTTCAGGCGGGTCATGAAGGTCTCGTAGAGGGAGCGGTTGGCTTCCACTTCGCGTTGCAGTTCGCGCAGCCTGAACTCCTTGCGCGAGATGGTCTGGATCTGCGCCTTGTTGTTCTCCACCGAGGCGCGCAGCGAGCCCTCGTTGGCGGTGGCCATCTGGTAGTTTCGCTCGATGCCGGCGACCACCTGTTCCACCTGGCCGCGCAGGCTGGCCGAGGCGGCAGAAAGTTCGGTCTGCGCCGCCTCCATGGCCGGATGGCGGGGGCCATAGCGCTTGGACAGTTCCTCGACCTTGGCCCTGGCCATGGCCTCGTTGGCCTTGAACTGCTGGATCAGCGGATCGCCGAGGACCGCCGGGATGGTGGCCAGGCGTTCCCAGCCGGCGCTGCGGCTGGCCTGGACCTGGCGATAGAGGCTCTCGGCCTCGGCCCGCTGGCGGCGGGCGTCGATCATGCGGTCGCTGGTGGCGGAGAGTTCGGCGGCGCTAATGGTGGCCACACCGCCCACGTCCACCAGGTTTTCCTGCTCGCGGAAGGCCTGCAGGCGATCCTCGGCCTCCTTGAGCTTGATCTTCAGTTCGCCGAGACGGCTGTTCATCCAGGCGCTAGCCGTCGCGGACATGTTCATGATCGCTTCCATCTGGCTCTCGATGAAGCCGGTGGCCAGGGCGTTGGCAGCGCGGGCGGCCAGGTGGGCGTCGGCCATGTCGACCTGGACCCTGACCAGTTGGCTCTTGCCCATCGGCTCGATGAAGATGCGATCCATGAAGGCCCGGGTGACCTCGTCGAAGATCCGTGCTTCTGCCGACTCGGGACTTTCTTCCGGGGCTTTCGGCCGGCTTCCGGGAGCAATCTTGTCAAGGACGGCGGCGAGCAGAGCGCGGATATCGAGCAGCGGCTCGGGGCGTTGGCGCGGATCGAACTCCGGGTGGGCGGTCAGGTCGAGTTCCCGTACCACGCGCTCGGCCAGGGCGCGCGACTTGAGCAGCTCGAACTGGGTCTGCAAGTAGCCGCTGCCGGTGCCGTCCAGGCCGTAGACCTGTTCGATGGAGACCACGTTGGCCTGTTTCTCCTCGATCAGCAGGGTGGCGCCGGCACGGTAGATGGGCGTGATGCCCAGAACGGCGAATATCGCGATCGCCACGGCCGCTACCACCAGTGCGAGGATGCCCCATTTGCGGTGCCAGAGGGTCCGCCAGAGTTGCTGCAGATCAGTGTCATCGTCATCGGCGTCGCCCTGGGGCTGGGCAAGCCAGGGGCGCGCAGGAATCTGGGCATTCATGTCCATGCTTGAAAACTCTTGAGGATGGTAGGCATGCCGGGAGCGTTTTCGAAGGTGCGCCCTGGCGGCGGCTGTCGCTTTCCCGGTTGGGAAGCGGCGGCCTAGAAGAACCCCTGGTCGATGTTGATGCTGTCGCCGGGATGGACCGGGGTGTCCAGTGTGGCCTTCTCCGGTATGCGGTTCGGATCCTGGTCGCGAATGATGGTGATGCGTCCGGTCGAGGCCAGTTCGGTGAGTCCGCCGGACAGGGCGATCGCCCGGCGCAGGGTGAGGCCGGGCTGGTAGGGATAGCCGCCGGGCTGCTTGACCTCGCCGCTGATGTAGAACTCGCGGTATTTCAGGACGCTGACCGAGACGCGCGGGTCGATCAGGTAGTCGCCCTTGAGCCTGGCGGTCAGCAGTTGCTCAAGTTCGGTGGCGGTCTTGCCCCTGGCCTGGACCTCGCCGATGAAGGGATAGGAGAAGGAGCCGGCGTCGGTCAGGCGAATCTCCTCGATGCTGAGGTCCTGCTCGCCGAACACGTTGATGCGGATGACATCGCCCGAGGCCAGTTTATAGGTGGAGTTGCCTTCTGCCGACGCGTTGCCGCCAGAGAGCAGCAGGAGCGCCAGGAGCAGGCTGAAAAAGGGACGAATGACCATAAAGCTCGGTTTCTCTTGGGTTGTGCCGACGGAGTCCGCCAGTCGCTGCATGCCCATGCGCTGGGGCGTCACAGGCTGGCGTTGATGCTGAACAGGTAAATGTTGCGGTCGTAGCTTTCGCCCACGCGGCTGGAGTCGTTGCTGGCGTACTTGTAGCCGATGCCGACGTCCAGCCAGCGGCGCAGCTTGTAGGTCAAGCCAAGCTCGAAGGCGTCGAAGTCGTCGTCGCGCTCGTAGTCCTGGTATTTGCGTTCACTGCGGGTGTAGCCGGTCTTGGAGGACAGGCGTGCGCTCCAGTCGTGCTTCCACTCCAGGGTGGTGCTGGTGCTCTTGATGGCTGAGGCGCCGATGCCCGACTCGTAGTTCTCGTCGATGGCCTGACGGGTGACCAGGCTGAAGATCGAGCGGGTCCGCGGTTTCCAGTCGATGCCGACCTCCCACATGGAGGTGGACATGTTGTCGACGCCGGGCTCCTCGAAGCGTTTCTTCTCGCCGCCGACCTTGACGGTGCCGGTGGTCTTGGCCGTGGCCTCCCAGGTCAGGCCGCCGAGCAGGGCGAGGTTCTCGCTGTTGCGCATGTCGTTGGAGAGGTAGTTGTAGTCCGTGTAGCGGGCTTCCAGCAGGGCGCGGGTCTTCGGTGCCACCCGGACGTAGAAGATGCCGTTCAGGGTGGTGGATTCGCGCTCCAGGTCGTCGTTGACGTGATTGCGGTTGTGGTAGCGCAGCTTCTCGTGCTTGACACCCAGGTCGATCTGCCCGCGCGCGCCCTGGGCGCCGTAGCTGTACAGGGCACCGGCATCGATGGTGCTGTACTTGTCGTTTTCGTCATTCCCGTTGTTCGAGCGGTCGTCCGCGTAGTTGTCCGAGTTCTCGGAGTCGATCTGCTCGATCCGCTGGTAGCCGGCATTCAGTTTCAGTCGATGGCGGACGTCGAACTGGAGAACCGCCTCGGCCGTCAGGTAGTGATCGGTGTTGTCGTCGTCGCGGCTGGAGTGAACGACGTCGCTCTCGGTGCGGTACTTCACTTCGTAGCGGCTTTTATGGCCCCGCGCGCCCAGGACGAAGGTGGGGCTGACGGTGGTGATCCACGAGGAGGCCGCATGCTTTTCGACGGCCCGGAAGTTGTCGTCGTAGCGTTCGTTCACCTGCAGGCTGGGGGTGAATTCGACTTCGTCCGTCAGTTCGATGCCTTGCGGGGCGATGGCCCAAGCGGTACCGGTGCCGGTCGCTGCCGAGAGGGCGACTGCCAACGCGTGGAGATGGTGTTTGTGACTCATGGGGACCCTATGGGACGGAGAGGCGATCTCTCCGGTGGCACTGCTTTTTCTCCGCATCCTGCGGCAATGGCGGTCTTCGTTTCGGGAGTCGCCCGATCCGCGCCGGATGCGGGCCTTCAGGCACGCTACCGCCCCAGGATTTGGCGTTCGATCCCGAGGACGTGGAAACCCTGTTTTTCGCGCAGGCGCAGGCCTGCAGTGGCTCCTCGCAGAGGAGCTGCATCCGGGTGCTGCAAGAGGGAGGCGTGTGTGAGTCGTGTCGGGGAGTCTGGGCTCATGGGCCTGTCGGGCAGGCTCTACTTCGAACTACGCGGTCCTTCGCTTTTCTTGAAGCTCCTGGCGCTTTCGTGTGTCGGTTTTTTGGCGTAACTGGTATGTGACTACCAAAAGCGTCAAAAAACATGACGGAGCATACGGATTTGCCAAGAGCTAGAAAGTTCCACCGGAAAATAGGGTTTTTGTGCTTTATGTCTCTTGTTTTTTTCGAATAGGGCAATATTTGAGAGGCAATGTTTGCCGTAACTTCAAGAAAAATAAATAAAATCAATTAGTTGCGGTTTTGCGTGAGGGGCGGCGAGTCTGGGCAGACGATGGCGCCGCGCGACGAAAAAATGCAGGTCGAACGGATTGGTGCGGCACAGGTCGAGGTGACCTGCGGCTGGAAGGTGGGGCTGGAGGAGAGGATGGGGGATGAATGCCGTTCGGGAGGGGCAGTTATACGGACAACAGGAGGACTGCTTCGATCCTGCCTGGCTCAGGTAGAGCGCTTTGGTGTAGTGCTCGACTCGGAGCCAGGCATGGCTGGCATGGGGTGGGTCCTGAGGCGCAGGGCAGTATCCGGCTTGCATTCCTGCTTGCCAGGCAGGTTCATTGTGTTATCGCATCGATGTCATCTTCTACGCCTCTTCCGGTGCTCAGGAAGGAAGCCGAGGGGAATAGCTGGCTGATGAAACGGTTCCAGCGGGTGATCCCGGCGGCGCCGACGTAGACCACGTCCTGAGGCTCCACCTGGAAATGCGCGGCCAGCACCATGGAGGTCGGTGATTCGGCGTCCAGCTGGAAGACCTGAGCCGTATCCCGTTCGACATCCCGCACGCCGCGGATCACGTAGACGGCCTGCGGATCGGAGGTTTCCTGGCGCAGCCCCCTGACCGAGCCGATCACCTCGGTCAGGGTCATGTTGCGGCCCCTGAAGGACAGCGGTCCGGGCGAGACGACCTCGCCGAGGACGAAGACCCGCCGGCTGTCGTTGCTGGGCATGTGCAACTGGTCGCCGTCCTTCAGGTAGATGCGATCCAGTTCCGCGCCGCCGCGGTTCAGGGCATCGAGATCGAGGCGGTATTCCCGGCCGTCGCGCTTGAGGATCATCCTGGCGATATCGGCGCCTCCGCCGATGCCGGCCTGGCCGACGGCTTCCGGCAGCGACAGGGGGACGGTGGTCAGCGGCTGCGAGCCGGTACGGCCGAAGGCGCCGGTGAGAATCACCCGGCGGCCGCCGAAGCGGGTCACGGCGACGTCCACCTGCGGGCTCTCGATATAGCGGGCCAGCCGCTCGGCGATGCTGTTGCGCAGTTCCTCGATGGTCAGGCCGGCCGCCTCGATTTCGCCGATGTAGGGATAGAACAGCCGGCCGTCGGGGCGCACCAGACGGCCGTTGGCGTCGGGTGCCTGCTGAACGCCGGCCGGGCTGGTCAGTTCCGGGTGCTCCCAGACGGTGATGCTGAGCACGTCGCCGACTCCGATCACGTAGGGGCCGGGGGCATAGCTGGTCAGTTCGGGGGGAGTGTCTCGACGACCCGGGCTGCCTCCTGGGTGACCACCAGCCGCGGAGTGATGGGCACCAGTTCGAAGCGGGGGCTGTCCGGCGGGCCCTTGTCCGCAAGGTCGGAAGTGTCGAGGTGTTGCCCGGGGAGAACATGCAGCCCTGGAGGCCGAGGGCCGCGGCCAGGATGAGAGCGAGCGTGCGGTGCGCCGGCGAGCTGCCGGTATGCAGGACGGACAAGGCGAATCCCTCCATGGGCCATGGGCCGTGGGTTGCTTGGATGAAGATCCGTTTTCGGGCGATCGATGAAACGACGGCGCGGTCCGGATGAGCCGGATGGCCAGGCGCTGTCGGAGCCGCGGGTATCGCACCGGTCGGCCTGCGCTAATAGGCGCTCACGGTGCCCGTCGTGGCGTGGCCGCCCAGGAGCGCTGCGGCGCCGACTGCGAAGGCGGCAGCGGAGAAGCCGGCCCGCGGTACGCTGTTCAGGATGGGCAGGCGGCCCGTCAGGAGCAGGGGGACCGGTATGCGCAGGATCGCCGGCAAGCTGCCCGAAGCGGCGCCGGAGGGTGCAGCCGCCTCGTCGGCAATGGCCAGGCCGAGAAGGCCCAGCAACAGGGCGGACGGGAATGCTTTCATGCTTCAGGCTCCATCGCAGAAAAGGAGAGCCCTTCACACAACGTGGGCTATCAAAGGCTAGGCTGTGGCGCAGAGGGCTGCAAACTGGTCGGACAGTCGGATAGGCGGTTGTCAGTGGGGTTGGTCGCGGACCCGGTTCATGGCCGCCGGCCGACTGCTGCCAGTGAAGGCGATGAATTTCGTGATGAGTCCGGCATTCAAGCCACTTCGTCTTTCTGGTCAGCTTTGTTCGCCGTATTTTCCGGTCTCACTTGTGAGATTGTCGTCTTATGGTGCTTGGTTTGACTTTCAGAAAATGCGGACTTGCTGAGCGCCGAGGGTATTAACAGCTTTCTTAGTGTCAGTAGCTCCGGGAAAATATGAGGCACGATTTTTCTTATTTTTGCAGGAGTCGGTCTTGTTCTAGAGTATAGGACGATCAATTTTTTTCTCATGTCATAGGAGAGTTTGCCTCCGTAAACTACCCTGTATGTGAGCGATGCACTTCTCAGTATAGATTGGACGAATTGATTCAATGCCGCTCCTGTTTCGTTTTTTTCTTTTATCACATTGAGTTTCAGTAATTCTTCGGCGACTATCAGGAATCCATCTATATGCTTTTCATGTTTTTTCTGGGTCATGATCGATTCTGGTCGGACACGCCGATTATAAAGCTTGTCGATGATGCAGGTGACTTTTACATCGTTGTTCTCGAGCAGTAGTCTGGTCGTGAACAAGTTGTCCTCATACACTATGCCTGGCTGGAATGTTATGTTGTTCAGCTTGTCTTTTCTGTAGATGTAGAAGCATGCCGAAACCTGGTATTTTCTGAGATTTATTGACTGAGTGAAGAAAGAGCGTGCTGAGCAAGATTCGTTCTGCAGTACTGCGGCTCTTTCGCTCTTGGCTTGAGTCTCCAAGTCTTCGCTGATTCCGTCAAAGAATACGGTCGTTGAAAAAAATACTATGTCTGTCTTGTGTTGCTTGAGATGCCTCATGCAGGTGGATACGGTATGTTTTTCTATGAAGTCGTCGCTGTCCAGGAATAAAATGTATTCGCCGGTCGCCATTTTAAGGCCCGTGTTCCTGGCAGTCGACAATCCCTGGTTCGGAATGCTTTTGACAACCATGTTTTCGTGCTTGCTGCGGAACTCCTCGAGTATTGACAGGCTGCCATCGGTGGAGCCGTCATTGATAGCGATGATCTCTATATTATCGTAGTCTTGCTGGAAGGCGGAGTTCAGGCATTCGGCAAGGTATTTTTCGACTTCATACACAGGTATGATTATGCTGACTTTTTCTGCGTTCATGGCGTTTTCTGGCGTTTTAGCGCAAGGGGCGAAGTTGAGCTTTTTCATGCTTATGTCTGCTAGCTACAAACCCTATCAGGGCCGCTCTCAGCGGTGGCTTATCATTTACGCCAGATTGCCAGCTTTACTCCATTGCTGGAAAGCCAGCGCTTTAGTCTCTTTGGCGTTAGCCGTGAAGTGAGCCATCCAAGATATTCTTCTATTGCGGAAGTCTGAGGCACTCCTAGAAGATATCTATATTTTTTTGATAGTTCCTGATACTCGAGGGATGGCTTCAGTCCCACGAAATGGCATAGGCTTGGAGAAACTTTTCTTCCTTCCTTGATGAACTCGCAAGTCCCGGGCATGGGAGTGAATCGATGATCTCTGGATTTTATGGTCGAAATCATCAGGCCGCTTCCGTTTTCGTCCGCTATGGGGAATGGTGTAAGGTTTTCACGGGCAAAGGCTATTCCAAAATACGGCTCGTCAGGGAGTCCGGCTCCCCGATGGATATGGCCCGTGAAGTTTCCAAGTTCGGTAACGGCAGATATTGCAGAGGCAAAGAATTTTTCTGAAATTTCGTTTTTTTTGAAATAGAAAACACCGCTGTTCATCTTCAGGATTCTAGAGGTTTGTGCAATTTTACAGATTTTCTCAATACGCATCTTATACCACTCTCCCGTGGAAAGATAGTTTCCAGGGGTTGTGACATCATAGTTGTTCGAGAGTAGGTCCCAGTAGTGATCGATATCGTTCTTCAATAGCAGGCAGTCGGCGTCGACAAACATTGTTTCGGGGTAGATCGAGTGTTCATACATTTTCAGCTTGATTAAGGGGCCGCAGAAAAAAGAATCTGCAGGAATGATGGTTATCGTGTCGAACAGTTTTTTCAGGGCTTTTCTGGTGGGTGTGTTTCGGTTGTCCGTCACTAGTTGTATGGGGCGATCTTTATCCCAGTACTTTATAGAGGCCGCGCAGTTTATGGCCAGTTGCAGGTACTTATTGTCGCCTATGGCGAACAGTTGATAGCCTTGTTTTATATTGTTCATGATTTATGTTTTTAGGTTTCGAATCTGTTTGTGATGTTTCGGTGCCGAAGAGCCTCGCCAGCAGGGTTTTATTTTTCTTGTAGCGCCTCCACGGCTGAAGTCGCTGTCGCATCGTTCATCTTCATCAGCATCAGATAACCGCTGATGCGCTCGACCAGGGAACATCAGACGACCCTTGATCTCCTGCAGCCGCACGTGGATGCTGACGCTGACCATGTCGAAGGTCTGGTCGCGCCGGCTCACCTCACCGAAACGAGGCTTGCAGTTTGATCTGCTGGCTCATTGCTAGGCACCTGCTTTCTGTAGCGGCGGCAGACCAGGCGTAGTGCCCATGAGCTGTACGGTTGCGCCGAATCTTGGAGGAAATGCGGTGCAACAGGTGGGCAATCCTGTGCTAGCTGAGCCTGTTTAGTAAACCAAGCTGAATCATGGCGTATTCGGCAACGCTGGGTTCGTGATAAGGCATAGCTACGCTACATGGCCTACCGAAACGGTCAGGTGGTGGATTCAGATGTTGCTGCCGCCGGTAGATTTATTGGCTGTAAAAGCTTTCAATAAATTTATTATTTTCAATAGTTCTGGAAAGATATAAGGTGCAATATTTTTTAAATTTTTCAGTGTTGGCCTTGTTTTTGAGTACAGAATTATCAGTCTTTTTCTTATGGGGCGAGAAAGCTTGCGGTTGTAAATCATTCTATATGTGGTTGAAGCGTTGCTCAGCATGACTTGAATAAAATGGTTCAATGCATCCCCTGTTTCGCTTTTTTCTTGGGTTGCTTTGAGCTTTAGGAGTTCTTCGGCAACGATAAGGTATCCCCAGACATGTTTTTCCTGTTTTTTTTGAGTCATGATCGACTCTGGTCGGACACGCCTATTGTAAAGCTTGTCAGGAATACAAGTAACTCGTGTTTCCTTGTTTTCAAGCAATAGCCTGGTTGTGAATAGGCAGTCTTCGTATAGTATGTGGGGATGAAATTTTATATTGCCAAGCTTGCTTTTTCTGTAGATATATAAGCACGCTGAGACCTGGTATTTTTTTAGGTTTATCGATTGGGTAAAAAACAGGTGTGCTGGGCAGGATTCGTTTTGTAAGAGTGTAACGCTTTCACTTTTAAATTTACGACCTATATCTTCGCTGACTTCATCGAAAAATACGTTTGATGAAAAGAATACAATATCCGTCTGATATTGCCTGAAGTACTTCAGGCAGGTAGATACGGTGTACTTCTCTATGAAGTCGTCGCTGTCCAAAAATAATATATAATCGCCGGTTGCGATTTCCAGTCCTGTATTTCTAGCAACTGACAGTCCTTGGTTACTTATGCTTCTGACTATCATGCTATCGTGCTTGACTTGGAACTCCTCGAGTATGGACAGGCTTGCATCGGTGGAGCCGTCGTTGACGGCGATGATTTCTATGTTGCCATAATTTTGGGATATGGCCGAGTTCAGGCATTCGGCAAGATATTTTTCGACATTATAGACAGGTATGATTATGCTGACTTTTTCTGAGCTCATGGTGTTGTCTGGCGTTATAAAGCAACGGGATGAGTTTGGATTTTTCCAGTCCCATGATCAGTAAATTGCGCGATTGGATAGATTAGCTTGGGGCTTAACCCTAGACGGCTGGGCAAGTTCGTGCATATGTTGGTACTAAAGTCGGTCCGAGGTGCCGCCACCAGTATTTATTTTTTACGCCAAATTACCAGCTTTACTCAATTGCTGGCAGGACAGTTTTTGGAGTTGGTTGCAAAGTGACCCGTGCGAGAGTAATCATATGTAGTTGTAAGGTGGGTGATTTAATAATTTTCTAAGCTCGATTGGATTGCGGTTTGTTGAGCAGTTCTTTATC
The DNA here is from genome assembly GCF_059739045.1 of Azotobacter tropicalis. Classification (NCBI taxonomy): domain Bacteria; kingdom Pseudomonadati; phylum Pseudomonadota; class Gammaproteobacteria; order Pseudomonadales; family Pseudomonadaceae; genus Azotobacter; species Azotobacter tropicalis. The sequence goes on along the minus strand of NZ_AP046059.1, from coordinate 940,093 downwards.
TATTGCGGTAACCAGTTCTGTACCTTGGGCCGAATTTACCTTTCGCACAAAGTATTTGTCTGATCGAGATATTTGGTCCCAGTCTTCTAGGGTAAACCATTTTTTTAAAGTTGGACATATCAGATGAAAATTGACGAGTCGCCATATTCCGCGGCCTTGATACTTTTGTAGTCCATCCGAATTTGCAGCAAAATGAGAGTTTCCAATTATAGTGTGGAAATAATGTTCGTCTGGTGCAAATGTATATTTGTTGGCCTTGTAGAACCAAGGGTTTCGATTATGAAATTCCAGAATGTATGAACAGCACTCGGGTGTTAATGCACACCACGTATGTCCGCAATAGGGTATGACTTTATGGCGCCACCTGTTTGGTATTCGTAATCGGCGCAGGTGCTTCCTGAGTCTAGTGTCAATTGTCTTGATCGATTTTTTTTCTGATTGAACAAGGGGTTCGAGAAAGTATTTTCTGGAAATAAGCTTCATGTAGTGTTCGGGGGATTCTCGCATGTCGATGTAGCGAACAAACTCGTGCTGGGGGTTGTTGGTTAGTTTTGTATATATTTCTTTCGGGTTCTTGATGGGATAGTCTGAGCCAGTAATGAAAACAAAATGAGTATATCGGTCTTTAAATCTAAGCGCCTCTTCGATAAGGCTCAATAAGGCGTCTACCATTGATATGCCGGCCCAGGTGACGGGGTATCGCCGTTTTGCAAATGTGACTCCGGCAGGGCATTCCGCTCTGAACTGTATTTCATCGCTTTTTGCATCGATGTGCACGTAAGTGTCAGAGTGGTAGTCGATAGCCCTTGTAAGCTTTCCAAGATGAATGGGATCGTCATGGGCCAAGATTAAATAGGCTATTTTTTTCATTTGGCTTAATGTTTTCTGGTAGTGCTTGCCTATGGGGAATACTTTCGGATGTGATAAGTTCTCTGGATGGGCGTATTGGTTTAATGCTGGGTTTGATTGTTTTTGCTTTTTAGGTTGCTCGTAATTGACGCTGCATACTATTGATTTTTCTATGGAGTGGATAAGGTATTTATACTCTCAGCTTTTTCGAATGTACTTCGGGGTATAAGTTTTTGAGCAAGACTTCCATCACGGGTTTTCGCTGTTCGGCCGTGCTTCCTGCGGCACGACGAGGTGCATCCAGGCAGGGATGGCGTGGCAACTGGCCGGCTGCTCCTGGGGATGCCGTCCGAAGAGTTCCGCGCTGGGCCGATAACCGTTGACGGTGCTCTGCAGCAGTTCGCGGATGCGCGGAAAGTTGTCGGCTTCCAGGGCCTCGACCAAGGCCTCCAGGCGCGGTTTCAGCTCGTGCCAGGGCAGGTGTTCCTCGTGGGCGCGCAGGATCCGGCTATGGCTGGTCGGTGTCGCGCCGTCGCCGATCAGCAGTTCCTCGTAGAGCTTTTCGCCCGGGCGCAGGCCGACGAAGCGGATCTCGATGTCACCGTCCGGGGTGCTTTTGCTGCGCACCGAAAGTCCGGACAGACGCACCATCTTCTCCGCCAGGTCGAGAATCTTCACCGGCTCGCCCATGTCCAGCACGAAGACGTCTCCGCCTTCGCCCATGGCGCCGGCCTGGATCACCAACTGCGCGGCTTCGGGGATGGTCATGAAGTAGCGGGTGATCTCCGGGTGGGTGACGGTGACCGGTCCGCCGTTATGGATCTGCTCGCGGAACAGCGGGATCACCGAGCCGGACGAGCCCAGCACGTTGCCGAAGCGGACCATGGTGAAGCGGGTACGGTTGAGCTGCGGCGGCAGTCCCGGCTCGTCGAACAGCTCCACTTCGCGCTCCTTCGAGAAGGCCTGCAGCACCATCTCGGCCAGGCGCTTGCTGCCGCCCATCACGTTGGTGGGGCGTACCGCCTTGTCGGTGGAGATCAGCACGAAGTTGCGCACCCCGGCGCGCAGCGCCGCCTGGGCGGTGCGTAGGGTGCCGAAGGTGTTGTTGAGCACGCCCTCGCTGATGTTGAGCTCGACCAGCGGCACGTGCTTGTAGGCAGCGGCGTGGTAGAGGGTATTCACGCGCCAATGGCGCAGCGTGTCGAGCAGGCGGCTGCCGTGGCGGACCGAGCCGAGGACCGGTATCAGACGCACCGGCAGGCCTTCCTGGCGGATCCGCTGCTCCAGTTCGCCCTGGATGCCGTACAGGTTGTACTCCGCGTGCTCGAAGAGAATCAGTATGGCCGGCCCGTTGGCGAGAATCTGCCGGCACAGCTCCGCACCGATCGAGCCGCCGGCGCCGGTCACCATCACCACCTGGTCGCGGATGCAGCGCTCCTGCAGTTCGGCTTGCGGCGGCACCGCATCGCGGCCGAGCAGGTCGGCGATGTCCACTTCCTGCAGATCGTTCACCGCGAGGCGGCCGCAGGCCAGCTTGGCGATGCTCGGCATCGAGCGCACCGGTAGCGGGTGGGCCTGCAGCATTTCGAGGATTTCGCGGCGGCGGCTGCGGCTGGCGGAGGGGATCGCCAGGACGATCTCCGCGGCGCCGGTTTCCTTCAGCATGCGCGGCAACTGCTCCGGCGCATAGACCGGCAGGCCGACGATCGTCCGTCCGGCGAGGTGCGTGTCGTCGTCGATGAAGGCCACCGGGCGCAGGGCATGGCCGATGAGCAGCGCATGGGCGAGCTGGTTGCCGGCCGAGCCGGCGCCGTAGATGGCCACCCGTGGCAGACAGTCCGCCTGACGCCCGAAGGACAGCTCGCGCAGGTTGAACCAGTCGCCGGTGAAATACTGGCGCATGGCGATGCGCAGCCCGCCGATCAGCAGCAGGCTCAGACCCCAGTAGTTAAAGAGCATCGAGCGGGGAGTCGGCGGTTCCGTGCTGACATGGAGAAGGACCAGCACGCCCAGCAGCAGCGCCGACAGGGTGACCGCCTTGGCGATGGTCAGCAGCGCCTCGTTGCCCAGATAGCGCATGACTGCGCGGTACATGCCCATGCGCACGAAGATCGGCAGGGCGATGGCCGGCGCGGCAAGGAACAGCCAGGCGTGACCGCCGAAGGGGCGGATCAGGCGCATGTCTTCCAGGCGGATGTAGAAGGCCAGCCAGAGCGCCAGCCAGACGAGCAGGACATCCACGCTGACCTGGATGAGCCGTTTTTGGCCGTGGGACAGGTCCAGCAGGCGCTGCCGAAAGGGTTGAGAGGATTCCTCGAGCGGCGATTTCATCGGGTGATGATCCCCCGTGCGACTTGGTTTGCGCCGATAAGGGCTGGAAGGGAAGGTGGTGTCCGGCTCCCGGGGCGTGACACGTTCCTGGATGCGTGACGGAGATGGCGGTCGGTCTTGCGGAGCGGAGGCGGAGACGGCGGCAGGTTCAGCGGGCCGCCTCGCTCATCACGGCGCCCAGCACCGCGCAGGTCCGCTCGATCTCCGCCTCGCTGAGGGTGGGGTGGACGAGGAACATCAGGCTGGTCTCGCCCAGCTCGCGGGCCACCGGCAGGCGCTCGGCCGGGCGCCAGGGGGTGCCCTCGAAGGCCTTCTCTAGGTACAGCTCGGGGCAGCTGCCGGAAAAGCATGGCACGCCGCGGGCGACGATCTCGCCGAGAATGCGCTCGCGGTCCCAGCCGTCCTTGAGTCGCTGCGCTTCGACGAACAGGTAGCACTTGTAGGCGGCGTGCTCGATGTCCGCCGGCAGCTCCGGCACGCGCAGCCCCGGCAGGCGTCGGGCGCACTGCCAGAGGCGTTCGGCGTTGGCCAGCCGTCTTGCATGCCAGTCGGGCAAGCGGCGCAGCTGGATGCGTCCGAGTGCGGCCTGCATCTCGGTCAGCCGCCCGTTGCCGCCGAAGCTCTCGTGCAGCCAGCGAAAGCCCGGCGGATGCTGGCGCGCGTGGACCGCCTCCCAGCTCTTGCCGTGGTCCTTGAGCGACCAGATCCGCGACCACAGCGCCCGGTCGTCGGTGGTGAGCATGCCGCCTTCGCCGCCGGTGCTGACGATCTTGTCCTGGCAGAACGACCAGGCGCCGACATGCCCGATGCTGCCCACCGAGCGGCCCCGGTAGCGCGCACCGTGGGCCTGGGCGCAGTCCTCGATCACCTTGAGGCCGTGGGCTTCGGCCAGCGCCATGATCGGACCCATGTCGCAGGGCCAGCCGGCCAGGTGCACGCAGAGCAGCGCCCGGGTGCGCGGCGTCAGCACCGCACGGATGGTTTCGGCGGTGACGTTCTGCGAGTCTCGGTCGATGTCGGCGAACACCGGCGCGGCACCGGCGTTGACGATGCTGGCGGCCGAAGCGAAGAAGCTGCGCGGCGTCACCACCACCTCGTCGCCCGGGCCGATCCCCAGCGCCCTGAGCGCCAGATCCAGGGCCACGGTGCCGTTGGCCAGGGCGACGGCGTGGGCACAGCCGCTCCAGGCGGCGAATTCCCGCTCGAATTCGCGGCATTGCTCGCCGGTCCAGTAGTTGACCCGGTTGGAGAGCAGCACCGTGCGCACGGCGTCGGCTTCTTCTTCGGTGAAGCAGGGCCAGGGGGAGAAGGGGCTGTCCAGCATCGTGGAAGAACCTCCAGGATGATATTGACGACGGTGGTTCGCGGGGGATGCTGGCAGTGCCGGCGTTGTCTTCGGCAAGCAGCTATGCCAAGGCTCACGCAATCTTTCCAGCCCAGTTTCAACCCTTCATGCGATTGCCTGCCGTCACCCCACCGGTATCAGGCTCCGCGAACGTTGCGATGCCTTGGCCCGGCTCAGAGCGGCCGCGCCGGGATGCCGACCACCGTGGCGCCGTCCGCCACGTCGGTCACCACCGCCGCGCCGGCACCGACCATCACCCGCCGGCCGAGGCGCAGCGACTGGCGCACGCTGGCGCCGATGCCGATCCAGCTCAGGTCGCCCACCTGCACGCCGCCGGCCAGGTGCGCGCCGGGGCTGACGTGCACCGCCTCGCCCAGGCGGCAGTCGTGGTCGACGCTGCAGCCGGTGTTGAGAATGGTGCCCGGCCCGACCTGGGCATCGACGTTCAGCACCGCGCCGGCGAACACCACCGAGCCGGCACCGAGCCGCGCATGGGGGCTGACCGTGGCCGCCGGGTGGATCAGCGTGACCAGCGGTGCCCCGGCGTCGCGCAGGCGGCGCAGCTTGTCCTGACGGATGCGGTTGTCGCCGATCGCCACCAGCACCCCGTCGAACCCGGCCAGGGTGTCGAACAGCACCGCGCCGTTGCCGATCACCACCCAGGGGCCGTTGTGCTGGCGCTTCGGCCAGGCGTCGTCGAAGAACACCACCGAGCGCCAGCCGCAGCGCTCGGCGGCATCCGCCACCACCTTGCCGTGGCCGCTGGCGCCGAGAATGGCCAGTCTTTTCATGGCTTGCTCCCCGTGAAGCGGGCCATGGTCGCCTCGCCCTCGGCATGGATGCCTTCGCGCGTCAGCACCCGCTGCAGGGTCAGCAGGAGGATGCGCAGATCGAGGCGAAACGAGCGGTGGTCCACGTACCAGACGTCCAGTCGGAATTTCTCTTCCCAGCTTAGAGCATTGCGGCCGTTGACCTGGGCCCAGCCGGTGATGCCGGGGCGGACCGCGTGACGGCGGGCCTGTTCCGGCGTGTAGAGCGGCAGGTACTCCATCAGCAGCGGGCGCGGGCCGACCAGGCTCATGTCGCCGCGCAGCACGTTCCACAGCTCCGGCAGTTCGTCCAGGCTGCTGGCGCGCAGGAAGCGGCCGAACGGCGTCAGCCGCTCGGCGTCGGGCAGCGGCACGCCGTGCGCGTCCAGCGCCTCGCGCATGCTGCGGAACTTGAGCAGCTCGAACGGCCGCCCGTGCAGGCCGGGGCGTGTCTGGCGGAACAGCACCGGCGCGCCGAGCCGCCGGCGCACCAGCCAGGCCAGCAGCAGGAACAGCGGCGCGAGCAGCAGCAGGGCGCCGGCGGCGACGAACAGGTCGAACAGGCGCTTGGGCATCAGAGGCCCATCTCCTGCAGGAGCAGGGCGTTGACCCGCTGCACGTCGTATTTCTCCTCGGCCAGCTGCCGCGAGCGGGCGCCCATGCGCGCGGCCAGCGCCGGCTCCTCGATGAAGCGCTGCATGGCGCGGGCCAGTTCGTCCACCACCTTCACCGGCACGCGAAAGCCGTTGTCGCCCTCCACCACGGTTTCCCGGCAGCCGGGCGCGTCGGTGGTGATCACCGCGCGGCCCATGGCCATGGCTTCCAGCACGGTGCGCGGGGTGCCTTCGCGGTAGGAGGGCAGGACGTACACGCTGCAGGCGGCGATCGCCGGGCGCACGTCGTCCAGGCGGCCGAGATAGCGCAGCGTGCCGTCGGCCACCCAGCCGTCCAGTTCCTGCTGGGCGATGGCATCGGGGTTGTCGTCGATCCAGCCGACCAGGGTGAAGATCGCCGCCGGGCAGCGGTTCTTCACCTGGCGCGCCGCCGCGGCGTATTCGCGTACGCCCTTGTCGCCCAGCAGCCGGGCGATCAGCAGGAAGTGCGGCCGCGCCGGCACGGGGGCGGCCGGGTATTCGGCCAGGTCCACGCCGGAGCCGTTCACCACGCAGGAGGGCGTCGCCGGACCGAGGATGCCCTGGGTGCGGAACAGTGCCTGGTCGTCGGGGTTCTGGAAGAACACCTTGTGGGTCCGGCGCAGGGCCAGGGCGTAGAGGCGCGGCAGCAGGGCGTGCAGCAGGCCGCGGGCGCCGCCGTCCTCGGCCTCGCCGATGAAGGCGTAGCCCAGCCCGGTGATCAGCGCGAAGCGCTGCGGCACCCCGGCCAGCGCGGCGGCCAGCGAGCCGTAGATCACCGGCTTGGCGGTGTAGCCGAGGACATGGGTCGGACGGATGCGCCGCTTCAGCCGCCACAGGTGCAGCAGGGTGGCGCAGTCCTGCAGGGGGTTCATGCCGGTGCGCCGCAGCGGCAGGTCGTGCACGCGCAGGCCGCGTTCCTCCAGGCGCCGGCGCAGGGGGCAGCCGGGCGTCAGCTGCGGCGCCGCCACGTGCACCTCCAGGCCGCGCTCGAGCAGGGCGTCCAGCAGCGGGCCGCGGAAGGCCAGCAGCGAGTCGGCGAAGCCGGCGACGAGCAGGAAGATCATGGCTCGCGCCTCTGCTGTCCGGGACGGATGCCGTAGCGCTGGTAGATCCGCATGACCGGCGTCAGCGGCGGGCCGGCCGGGCGCAGCTGCTGCGTGCGCGGCGTGCCCAGCGCGGAGAGAAGCAGGAGGATCAGCATGGGGGTGAACATCCACTTCTGGCGTAGGGAGATGCCCAGGTTGGCCGTGGTCATGGCCAGCATCAGCCAGGCGATCAGGGCATAGCTCCAGAGGAACAGGCGGTTTTCCTGGTAGCGCCGACCGGGGTGGCGCAGCATGGCGCGCCCGCCCATGACGAACAGGTAGAGCAGGATCATGTTGTCGACCGCGGCGGCCAGGGCGAAGATGCTGGTCGCCTCGAACGGCAGCGGGCGGAACAGGTAGGTGAACAGCTGCATGGGCAGGCTCATCGAGGAGATGTCCACCGCGCCGCCGCCCTGCATGTTCTGTCCCTGGCGGCCTTCCACATAACTCATCAGCGCCTCGGTGTCGGGGCTGCTCACCCCGGCGTACTCCAGCCCGAAGGGCACCAGGGCCGCTGCCACGGCGAGCGCGACGCTGCCCAGCAGCACCCGCCTGGCCAGGGAGGTGCCGGGATGCAGCAGCAGAGCCAGGCTCACCCCCATGATCAGCATGCCGGCCATGTGCGGACGGACCAGCAGCATGATGGCGATGGCAATGGCGATCAGCGAGATGCGTCGCTGCAGATCCAGCGCCGCCCACAGGGCCAGACCGGTGGCGAGGAAGGACAGGGCGTCCTTGCCGATCCCCGCCGACCAGAAGCTCACCGAAGGCAGGAACACGATCAGGGTGGCCAGCTGGCGCAGCGTGCGCGACTTGTCGCGGGTGACGACGCGCAGGCTGGCGTCGAAGGCCAGCAGGCCGAGGCTGCCGAAGAGGTTGTAGACCAGGAAGGCGCCGAGCAGGGAAACCCCCAGCCCCTCGATCAGCAGGCGGGTCAGGTAGACGACCCCGTAGGTGCCGACCTGGAATCCGCTACCGTCCATGGCCCTGCGGTAGTAGCCGATCGCATCGCCGCCATAGGTCAGGACGTACCAGCAATAGACCAGGCAGAACAGCGTGTGCCAGAAATACAGGGCCAGGCTGCGGCGCGAGCCGGTCCCGAAGTGACGGCCGACCCAGGGGATCAGGAGTGCGCCGGCGAAAAACACCAGGATGGCGCTGATCACGTGCCAGGCGGAGGAAACCAGGGCCATGGGCATTACCTCGGCGTCGTTGAGGTTTTGGCGGGAGCCGCGTTGCTGCCGGCAGGCAGCGCCGCGGCCAGGGTTTCCAGCAGCAGCGGGAGCTGGCGCTGCAGGCAGTAGCGGTTCTCCACGGCTTGGCGCCCGGCGCGGCCCAGGCGTTCCCGCTCGGAGACCGAGGTCAGCAGGCGGGACAGGGCGTCGCTCCAGTCTGCTCCGGTGTCGGCCAGCAGGCCGGCCCCGGCGTACTCGACGATCTCCCGGTTGGCGCCGCTCGGCGAGGCCACCAGCGGCACGCCGCAGGCCATGTACTGGATCAGCTTGTAGCCGCACTTGCCACGCTCCCAGGGCCCGTCGGCCAGCGGCATGAGGCCGATGTCCATGCGCCGGATCAGCGCCGCCTCGCGTTCCTCGCTCCAAGGCTCGATCTGTACCTCGAGGCCGGGCAGCCGGCTGCGGATCTCCGCGGTCGCACCGACCAGCAGCAAGCGCGCGCCATGCTGGCGGCAGGCCTGTTGCAGGGGCTCGCGGATGTCCAGCAGGTATTTCTGGGTGGACGGCGAGCCGATCCAGCCGATCACCGGGTGCGTGGTCGGGGCCGCGATCCGCGGCCGGTAGCGGCCGTGCTCGACCACCGTGGGAATCACCGTCACCCGCGTCGCGCCGGCGGCGCGGGCACGCTCGGCCAGGTAGCGGTTGCCGGCGATCACTCCGCTGGCGCGGCGCATGAGCGCATCGACCTTGCCGCCCAGCAGGCGGCGGACCAGGGGGGTTCTCGCCAGGTCGTAGTTGTGGAACACCGCATCGTCGTAGTCGACCACCCAGGGCGTATCCAGGTGGCGCTCGGCCCAGGCCGGCAGGTAGGGGAAGAGCTCCTTCTCGATCCACAGCAGGTCGTGGTCGCCGGCTTTGGCGAGCACGGCCAGGCGGCGCAGGTAAAGCGCGGCGATCCGCAGCGGCGAACGCTTGTCCCGGCGGTAGAAGCTTTCCAGGTAGGCCTCGTCGAACAGGCTCTGCACCCGGACCTCGTGGCCGGCGGCCTCGAGGTGGGGCAGGTACTGCAGGGTGCGCAGCCGGCTGCTGGCGCCCGTGCGCGGGTAGCGGGTGAGCAGGAGGATCTTCATCGCGGTTCTCCGCGGGGCTGGCCGCCGGACAGGGGGGCGTGCAGAGGCGCTGCCGGCACGGCCGTTCGCAGGGGCGTCAGGGCCGCCGCGTAGGCGTCGGCGCTGGCTTCCAGGGAAAAGTGGCGCAGGCCGGTGTTCCGGCAGCGCTCGCGCCAGGCTTCCCGCTGCGGCAGGACCTCGGCGCAGAACCAGCGGGCCGCCCGGGCCAGTTCGGCGTCGTCCGGCCCGCCCAGCAGGAGCCCGGCGTCGGCGGCGATGGCGTCGGTGTCGCCGATGCCGGGGCTGGCCAGCACCGGCAGGCCGCAGAGCAGGTACTCGCCGAGCTTGATGGGCGCCACGCCGCGCATCGAGAAGCTGCTCCGGCGCAGCGCCAGGCCCAGGTCGGCGCAGGCCAGGTAGGCCGGCACCGCCTGGCCCGGCACGCTGCGGCTCGAAACCGCCGGGGCCAGCGCGGCGAAGCGCTCCAGGGCGGGCCGCAGCAGCTCCGGCGAGCCGCTTAGCATGAGCAGGCGGGCATCGGCGCGGAGCTGCCGGACCTGTCCGAACAGGCGGAACATTTCCTCCAGGCAGTACTGCGGGCCGAGCGAGCCGGCATAGACCAGCAGCGGCGTATCGGCGGCCAGGCCCAGCTGCTCGCGCATCCGCAGGCGCGAGCCGGCATCTCCCGGGCTGAAGCGTCGGATGTCGCGGCCGTTGCCGACTACCTGGAACTTGCCGGGGGCGGTGCCGGCGCCGGCCCGCGCCAGGAGGATCTCCACCGCCTGCCGCGAGCGGGTCAGCACGCGGTCGGCCCGGCGCACGGCCTGGGCCTCGACGTCGCGCAGCAGGCGCTGGATCAGGCCGGACGGCGATTGGCCGGCGAACTCGACGCGCTCGTCCAGCGGCAGACCGTCGGCATCGAAGACCATCGGCAGCGGACGGCCGCGCAGTGCCAGCAGGGTGGCCAGGGCCGGCAGCGTGCTGCGCGGCATCACCGCGTCGATCTGCTGCTCGTCGATCGCCCGGCGGATCAGCCGGGCGCCCTCGAGTGCGGTCAGCAGGGCGCCGAGGGCGCGGGGCCGGCGGCGGATCCGTTGCGCCCGATAGGCGAGCCCGGCCTGCCGGCAGGCCTGGCTGCGCTGCTCGATGAGCGCCTCGTCGCCCCAGGTGAACTGCAGGACGTGGACGTGCAGCCCAATTCCGGCCAGGCGCTGGAAGATCGGCAGGAACAGGCTTTCCAGGTAGGTGACCTGCGGGCCGTCCCAGGTGACGAAGAGGATGTTCATGGGCCGATGCGCTCTGCCGCGAGCCGCTGGTAGAGATGGTCGACGTCGCGGACGTAGCGTTCCGCGCCGAAGTTGGCCGCGGCCAGGCGCTGGCCGGCCCGGCCCATGGCCTGGCGTCGGGCCGGGTCGCGCCGCAGGTTCAGGATGGCCTCGGCGAGCGCCTGCGGCTGGCCGGGCGGCACCAGCAGGCCGCTCGTGCCTTCGTCGACCACGCCGGGGATGCCGCCGACCCGGGTCGCCACCACCGGCAGCGCGGCCTGCATCGCCTCGACCAGCACCAGGCCGAAGGCCTCCATGGCCGAGGCGAGGGCGAAGACGTCCATGAGCGCGTAGCAGGGCTGCGGATCGGCCTGGTAGCCGGCGAAACGCACCTGGGCGGCGACCCCGAGCCTCTCGGCCAGTTCGCGCAGCGCCCCTTCGTCCGGTCCCTTGCCGACCACCAGCAGGCGCGCCTCGGGGCAGGCCGGCAGCAGCACGGCCAGCGCGCGGAGCAGGTCGCTGACGCGCTTGTGGCGATCGAGCAGGCGGCCGACGGTGCCGATCACGAAATGTTCCGGTGCCAGCTCGAAGCGCTCGCGCAGCGCGCGGATCTGCGCGGCCTCGGGGGGGCCGCCTCGGCCACCCCGTTGTTGATCAGGGTGACCTTGCTGCGCGGGAGATGCAGGCGCCCGAGCAGGTACTGCTCGACCGCGGGCGACACCGCCACCATCTGGTGGCTCAGCGCGCCGAGCAGGCGCAGCAGCAGGTGCCCGCGCCAGCGGCGGTTGACCGGGTCGGAGGTTTCCTCGCCGATGATCACCGGCACCCCGGCGAGCCGGCCGAGGACGGTGGCCAGGGACACGCCCTCGAACACCGCGCCGTGGATGATGTGCGGGCGGAATTCGCGCACCACGTGCAGGGCGCGCCGGTACGGCTCGCGGTCCAGCACGCCGCGGAACACGCCGACGGCATGCAGCGGGCAGCCGGCCTCGGCGAAGTGCGCCGGCAGCCCGCCCACGGCCTTGGTGCAGACCAGCGCCTGCTCGTAGCGCGCGCCGTCCAGCCGCCGGGCCAGGGTCAGGCGCCGCTGCTCGACGCCGCCGGAGCCGACCGTTTCAAGACAGTGCAGAATCCGTATCTTGTCCATGTTCGCCTCGGGCCTTTCGCGGGACGAATTGCCGGTACAGGGTTTCCAGCCGGGCCTTGTAGTGGGCGGCTTCGAAGCGCCCCTCGACCGCGCTGCGCGCCTGCTGGCCCATGGCTAGCAGTTGCTCCGGGCCGAGCCGCCAGGCCGCCTCGAGCGCCGTGGCGAGGGCATCCGGCGTCGCTTCCGGCAGCAGCCAGCCGGTCAGGCCGGGCTCGACGATTTCCGGCGCGCCGCCCACCGCGGTGGCGATGACCGGAACGCCGCAGCCCATGGCCTCGACCAGAGCCAGGCCGAAGCCCTCGGAGCGCGAGGGCTGGACGTAGACGTGGCACTGGCGGATGTGCTCGTCGGGCGTCGCCCGGTAGCCCAGCAGGTGCACGCATTCCTCCAGCTCCCGGGCGCGGATCGCGGCTTCGAGGGGCGCCCGCTCGCGGCCTTCGCCGATCAGCCAGAACTCCACGGGAATGCCGCGGGCCAGCAGCCGGTCGGCGGCCTCGACCAGCGCCATGGGGTTCTTGACGGCCTCCAGGCGGCCGACGAAGCCGACGCGCAGCGCTCCCGGCATCGCCGCCTGAGCGCTGCGTCCGGTCGGCAGCTTGACCGGGTTGTAGACCCGCACCGCCTTGGCCGGCGGCACCTCGCCGCTGGCGACCAGCCAGCCGGTCACCGCATCGGAGATGCCGATGACGCAGTGGGCGCAGCGGTAGAGCTGGCGGAACACCCGGCGGGCCCGCTCGCTGTGGGTCGGGATGCCGATCTCCTCGCCGATCCGCACCGGCACGCCGGCCAGCCGGGCGGCGATCAGGCCGTGGAAGTTGGCCTCGGCGCCGTGGGCGTGCAGCACCGTCGGGCGCAGCTGCCGGAACAGCCGGAACAGGGCGAGGATGGCCGCCGGGCTGGGAATCCTCGCCGGCTGGTGCAGGCAGCGAACCGGCGCGCCGAGCCGGTTCAGCTCGCGTTCTGCGGCGCCCCCGTCGCCGATGGCGCAGAACAGGTGCTGCATGTCGCCCGTGGGCTGTTCGGCCAGAAGCTCCATGCGTTTTTCCACGCCGCCGAAATTCAGCGAGGTGAGCAGGTGGATGACCGAGGGTTGCCGGGGGGCGGGCGTCATGGCCGGACCATGTCCTTGAGCGCGCTTTTCCAGCCGGCGAAGCCCTGGTAACCGCCCGACAGCCAGAAGCGCAGCAACTCGGGAGGGCGGCGCCAGCGCGGGCGCGAGGCGATCTCGAGGCGTTTTTCGAGTGGCGGGAGCTTGCCTTGCAGGGTGGCGATCGTTTGCTCGACGAGCTCGCCGGCGCCCAGGGCTTTCAGTTGGCGAGTCCTTTTTTTGAGCCTGCTTATGTACAGGTTCGTGGCGATGATCTGGTGCTTCCAGCCGCCGCTGGCATCGCGGATGCCGTAGTGGGTGAGCTTGCTCAGCCGGGAGAGCTTTCCGGCGCTGCTGGTGAGGCTGTGCGAGGTGTTCTTGCCATGCCTTCGGTAGATTTGCAGCGGCTGCTCGACGATCAGCCGGAGCTGGCAGAAATCGCCGAGGCGACTGATCCAGGCATCGTGTGTGCCGATCTCGACGGGGATCGGCAGCACGATGTCGAGCCAGGGTTTTCTCAGCGCCGTGCAGCAACCGGCTTTCATGTAGGACTTTTCGAGGCCGAGCGCGCGGATGTTGTCCAGGGTGGTGCCGTTGGAAAGCTGCAGGTCGTGACTGGCAATTTTCTGGTTGTTGGTGACGAGCATCTTCTCGGGGTGGGCGATGAAGGCCTTTTCTATGGTTTCCAGCTTGTTTTCCAGCCAGACGTCGTCCTGGTCGCTGAGGAAGAGGATGTCTCCCGTGCACAGCGACAGCGCTTTCTCGAAATTCTTTATGAAGCCCAGGTTCTTTTCGTTCCGATGGATGAACACGGGAAACGGAGCCCGGCTCCGAAAGTCCGTCAGGATGGCAATGGTGCTGTCGTGGGAGCAGTCGTCGCAGACCACCAGTTCGTCGGGCTGCCGGCTCTGGCGGAGGAAACTGTCCAGTTGTTCCGGCAGATAGCGCGATCCATTGTAGGTGGCCATGGCAATGGAAATTTTCATGGCTGGTTCGAAGATCCTGTGTCGGGGCGAAATCCGCTTATCTCGATTGCACGCCGTTGGGCCTGGGGTAGGTCAGGCTGGTCAGGTGCCTGATTATCTTCTTGTATGCCTTGCGCATATAAAACCGCGTTAAATAAGTCGAATAGCGGTAATGGCAGAGATAGTGCTCGGCGGGTGGATGGCGCAGGTGCTTTTCGCGCAGGGAGAAATATTTGCTTTTTCCGTGTGCGTTGTCGTCACCCATGACGGTGAAGTTGAGGTTGTGCTTGAACGCTATATAGTTGAAGGAAAGCTGGTCCCGCCGGCTTCGGTGGAGCACCATTTCCCACCAGGCGTTCATGGCCTGTTCCAGTGCTGCCGTTTTTTTCCTGAGCAGGACATTGCATTCGGTCAGCCCGTTTCTTTCCGGATAGCCCTGCCTTTTCAGGAATTCGATGTGGTCCTTTATCACATCGACAGAGTCCTTCTTGCGGGACAGACAGGCCATGGCTTCTTCGTAGACGCAGTTTCTCGAGGGGTGTTTGAAGGTAACCAGATCATGCTCGTCAAGCAGCCCGATCAGTTCGTTCACATCGCCTATGATGTCGATGTTTCCATCTATCCATATGGTGTAGTCGTAGTGTTCGAGGGCCGGGTGTCCGACTATCTTGGGTTTTCTCGACTTTCTGACGCTGTCCAGATGCGCGTACTTTTCGTCGAGAGGGATGATTTTCCAGAACCGGGATTGGATATCGCAGTCGGTGAACGCCAGATAGTCGATGTTTCCCTCTGTGGACTTGTAGGTCGGCTCTTCCAGATGATCATAGCCTGCCGTTATGGCCGTATATATGGCTATTTTCTTGCGTGTGGCTGTGCTGGTCTGGTCCATATCGAGTGATTCTTGAGTGGTATGTTGTCGCTCAGCGATATTGTCTTGCCGATCTGGATGTGTCTCACGGAGTTACTGTCGACTGGCTTCGTCGATGAAGCGTTTCTGGCGTTATAGGCGATGCGGGATTCGACGACCCGATTGTCTTCTAGTCGGTCTTCAATCCCAGGTTTTTCAAGGTCTGGTGCAGCAGGGGTTTCACTCGGTTTTGGCACTTGTTCATGTGCTGGCGTAGATAGGCACGCAAGGGCGTGGAGCTTTTCTTGTAGAGCGTGTTTTTCCACATGTCCTTCAGGGAAAACTCCTTTCTGACCAGACGCGCATAAGAGGTCAGGATATAGCTGGATTTCTCGTCGTAGATATCCTTGTTTCTTTCGTGCAGTTCTTCGAGGGCAACGTCCAGCGGGATGCTTCGGGAAACGCGTAGTGCGCCGGCTTCATGGTCGTGATGCAGAACGTAAAGCGGCGTTCGCTCCCGGTAAAAGTATCCGCCGTACCGGCTGCACAGGCGCAGCCAGGTATCCCAGTCCTGCAGGCGCCTGACGTCCTCCTTGAAACCGCCGATGCTCTGCAGTCGGCTCGTTCTGGTCAGTACCTGATTGGAAGCCACGTTCTTGATGAGCAATTGCTGAAGCGTGAGCAGGCAATTCTCCGGCGGATAATAGAGTTTGGCTTCCTGATCGGGACGTTTGCTCCAGAAGTTGCTGCAAACAAAAGCGTATTTGTCGTTCCAGATATTCAGCAGACGCTCGAGTCGCTCGGGGAGAAATTCGTCGTCGTCGTCCAGTCCGGTAATGAAGTCGCCGCGGGCGGCGAAGATTCCCAGGTTGCGTGCACTGCAGGCGCCATGCGGGACGGCGTTGCGCAAATAGCGGATCTTGGGATTGTCTTGGATCAGTTGCGAAATGCGCTCGGCGTTTTCTTTCGTGGAGCCGTCGTCGCATACCAGAATTTCATAGTTTTCGTAGGTCTGGTTGAGTGCCGACCGCAAGGCACGTTCGAATTTTTCGGCCCTGTTGTGCGTGGGAATATAAACACTGACCAAAGGATTCGCGCGCATGCCTTGTACCTTGCTGAATGGTGTCTTTGCCACTTAACGGCCGATCGAGTAATAAGTGATGCCTTTTTTCTGCAGGCGTCCCGGTTCGAACAGGTTGCGCCCGTCGAAGATCACAGGCTGTCTGAGCTGCTGCTTGATGAACTCGAAGTCCGGTGCCTTGAAGGCCTGCCAGTCGGTGACGATCACCAGGGCGTCGGCATCCTTCAGGGCGGCTTCCTTGGTGCCGCAGAGGGTCAGGTCGGTGCGGTTGCCGTACAGGCGCTGGGCTTCCTCCATGGCCTCCGGGTCGTAGGCCTGCACCCGGGCACCGGCGTTCCAGAGCGCCTCCATCAGGGTGCGGCTGGGCGCTTCGCGCATGTCGTCGGTCCTCGGCTTGAAGCTCAGCCCCCAGATGGCGAAGGTGCGGCCCTGCAGTGCGCCTTCGAAGTGGTGGCTGATCTTCTTGTACAGGTTGGTCTTCTGTTCCTTGTTGCGCTGCGCCACCGCCTTCAGCAGCTTGGCGTCGAAGTCGATGTTCTCGGCGGTGCGGATCAGCGCCTGGACGTCCTTGGGAAAGCAGGAGCCGCCGTAGCCGGCGCCGGCATAGATGAAGTCGTAGCCGATGCGCGGGTCGGAGCCGATGCCGCGGCGGACCATTTCGATGTCGGCGCCGAGCATCTCGGCCAGGCTGGCCATTTCGTTCATGAAGCTGATCTTGGTCGCCAGCATGCAGTTGGCGGCGTACTTGGTCAGCTCGGCGCTGTGCGCGTCCATGACGATGATCTTTTCGTGGTTGCGGTTGAAGGGCGCGTACAGTTCGCGCATCACGTCTTCGGCATCGTGGCTGGTGGTGCCGATGACGATGCGGTCGGGGCGCATGCAGTCGACGACGGCCGAGCCCTCCTTGAGAAATTCCGGGTTGGAGACCACCTCGAAGGTCAGCTCCTCGCGCCCCCGCCGGGCGAGAACTTCGGCAACCCGGGCGGCGACCCGGTCGGCGGTGCCCACCGGGACGGTGGACTTGTCGACGATGACCTGGTGGCGCTCCATGTGCTCGGCGATGGTTTCCGCCACGGCGAGTACGTATCGCAGGTCGGCGGAGCCATCTTCGTCGGCGGGCGTGCCGACCGCGATGAACTGCACTTCGCCGCGCTTGACGCCCTCGGCGGCGTCGGTGGTGAAGTTGAGGCGGCCGGCGGCATGGTTTTCCCGGACCAGTGTCTCCAGTCCCGGCTCGTACAGGGGGATATGGCCTTGGCTCAGGCGCTCGATCTTTTCCTCGTCGATATCGACGCACAGCACGTCGTGACCCACTTCCGCCAGAACGGCGCTTTGTACCAGTCCGACATAACCGATTCCGAATACGGTGACTTTCATGGTTATCCATCCCTATGCTTGCCGAGTAGATATATGCCGTGCCGCTTTACGAACCATGTTCCTTGTCAGGGAGCCGTCGGGGCAGAACTCGATCACGAATAGTTCGACTGATGACGGACGATGTCTTTCAAAGCACTCTTCCAGCCGGAGAAGTCGTTGTAATCGCCACGCAGCCAAAGTTTCATTATTTTGGGAAAGCGTTTGAGTCGATTTTGAGTGTTGTTTTGGATCCGGGATTCCAGTGCGCTTATTCTTCTGTCCAGTCGCCGTATGGCGATTTCTTGGCGTGCCAGCAAGCCTAGTGTTTCCAGAACTTCCGTTCTTTCCTGCAGGCGCCGTTTCGCCCAGCACGTTCTATTGAGCTCCCGTCGCCAGGCGGCGGTTTTATCGGCGAGTCCGTACATCTTGATGGAGTCGAGTGGATTCATCTTTTCCGCTTTGCTGGCGTGCCACTGGGATACGTTTTTGCCATGGCGGCGATAATATTGCTGGGGCGGCAGGTGAAGAGCCCGGACCTCCAGGATCGAAGCCAGTTTGTGGATCCAGCTGTCATGGCCGACGGCTTCGGCGGGGATGGGCAGCACGACCGAGAGCCACTCCCGGCGTAGCGCCGTGGCACAGCCGGAAACATAGGTTTCCGCGCGGGAGCCGAGGGCGAGGATATTGCCCAGTTGGGTCTGTCGAGAGGGGACGAGATTTTCGTCGGCGATGACCATGTCGGTATGGACGACGAAGATATCCGGGCGGGCCAGGAATACCTGGGTCATTTCCAGGAGTTTCGTGTCGAACCAGTAGTCGTCCTGATCGCTCAGAAAGATAAGGTCGCCGCTACAAAGCGAAAGGGCTCTTTCGAAGTTCTTCCGGTAGCCGAGTCGGGTCGGATTCTGCTCGATTCTTACTTCGAACGGAGCGTCGCTTCGAAACTTGCGCAGAATCGCCAGGGTCGCGTCGTCGGACCCATCGTCACACACGACGATTTCGTCGGGTGTTTGCTTCTGGCGAAGAAAACTATCCAGTTGTTCCGGCAAGTATCGAGCACCATTGTAGGTGGTCATGGCGATTGAAATTTTCACGGCCGATGTCTCTGTGATCTTGCGCCTGTTCCGACGCGGGCTGAGTTACGGCAACTGAACCACGGGGATCTGTAAAATGGATGTCGGCGGTGTCGGGCGCGCGCCGCTTCGCGGTATTCATGGCCGGTCTAGTGGCCTGTTTGGTTAGTTCAGTTAGTCAATTTCGGCGCCCATGGCTTCGATACTGCGTTGCCACTCCTCGCCATAGCCCTGCTATGACTCGTCGCGGCGCCTTGTCTCGGAACCATGGTCATCCGAACTTGAGTTAACAAACTAACCGCACAGGCCACTAGAGGCTGGCGATGCCCAGTTGCTCGGGCTGTGGCGGACGCTCCGGCCAGCCAAATTTGCTACCCAATATCAGATCCCATTCGGGGGCAGAAACCGGTAGTCGCCCGCTGCCGGGGTAATGGTCAGTTCACCGACATATATTTTTCCCTCATGCCGATAACAATCCACGCGCAAATAGCCGAACGGGGCCGACAGCCTTTTGGCAATGTCGAGCATTTCCGGCAGTTCCTTTGGTTCGGCGAATAAGGGCGGATCGTGGCTGGGTTCCTTTTGGGCTCTGGCGCGATTGAAGGGAGCGATGGACCAGTCTTCGAGAAACAAGTTCTGGGTCATTTTCTTTTCGAAGCGGCCTTGCATGACCTGGATGAATACATAGGGCTGGCTGTCTGACGCGCCGTTGAACACATTGAACTTGTAGTCGTCCGGAGGCTTGCCGTTCGACAGCAGGGCTTTTTCGAAAAGGATTTTCGGCCGGATGCGGCCATAGTGTTTTTCTCGCGCTATTTTGGAGAAGTCCTTCTTCAGCCAGGCATCGGCAGTGCGGATCAACTCTTCAGGGTCCTCTTGCGATTTGTCGACGATTATTCGGGTCTGGTGCGAGCTATGGTTGGCTTTCATCACGAAGCTGTCGGGCAACCTTTCGAAAGTTTCCCTCTCGACTTTGTCGCAGATGAGATAGCAGGGCACCAGATACTGCGCGCCCACGATCCTTTCTATGTATTCGCGGGAGCGGACCTTGTCGGCCAAAATCGAGAATATCGGTGCGGGATAGCGCATCCGATGGAAGATCTTTTCGGAAAAGCACCTGGGTTTTCTGAAGTTGCATAATTTCTCATGCAGCATGAAATATCGTCGTTGATAGAAAAGGGACTCCGGAATTATATGTTCGAGTAGTTTCCTGGCCGGGCCATCGACTCCCATGGCCTTGAGCAGGCGCCTTTTCTTGAGCGAGGATGCGATGCTTTTCATGCTGCAGTCGGCACAAGGTATGAAGGTTCCTATGAATATCCGTTTTTAACGGGCAGGCCTTCCTTGGAGACTTCCGTTGAAAGACCGTCAGGAACTGCCGATCGGTGGGCAGAGAATCTGGTCTGGTGTCCTGCGCGCAACAGGCGGCCGCTGGCCAGCTCGTAGATGCAATCGCAATCGCTCAGGGTCGTGGTGCGGTGGGCGATGATGAGTACGGTCAGCTCCGGTCCGAGATCGCGGATGGCCTCCATCACGGCGCTCTCGGTACCGTGGTCCAGGGCGCTGGTGGCTTCGTCGAAGATCAGCACGTCGGCCTGCTTGTAGAGGGCGCGGGCGATGCCGATGCGCTGGCGCTGGCCGCCGGACAGGCGCACGCCGCGTTCGCCGATCTGGGTGTCGTACTGCTCGGCCAGTCCTTCGACGAAGTCGGCGATGTGCGCCTTGCGGGCGGCTTCGCGCAGGCGGCTCCAGTCCACGTCGCGCCGTTCGATGCCGAAGGCGATGTTCTCGGCGATTGAGGTATCGGCCAGGTAGATGCTTTGCGGCACATGGGCGATATGGGCCTGCCAGTCGCGCCGGTTGGCCGGGGTCAGGGGGACGCCGTCGATCAGGATCTGACCGCTGCTGGGCTCCAGCAGGCCCATGAGCAGGTCCAGGGTGGTGCTCTTGCCGCTGCCGGTCTTGCCGACGAAGCCGATGCGGCTGCCCTTGGTGATTTCCAGATTCAGGTGCCTGAGTACCTCCGGGCCCTCGGCGGCATAGCGGAAACCGATGTCGCGCAGTTCGATGCTCCGCTCGAAGGGGATCGGACGCGGCGCTTCCCGGCTCAGGTACTCGACGGGAATGGGTTGTTCCAGCAGGTCGAGCACATCCTCGATGGTGGCCCGGCTGCCCGTGATGGACGCCCAGCTGTTGTAGAGCTGCTGCATCTGCGGCAGCAGGCGCTGCGCGCCGATCGCCAGGGCGCCCAGTATCGGCAGGGCGGCGGCGAGGCCGCCCTCGCGCCAGCTCAGGCCGTAGGCGAGCATCGCGATGGCAAGCATGCCGAAGGCTTCGATCAGGTAGCGAGGCGCACTGCCGAGAAAGGCGTTGGCTACCTGTGCTTTGCGCAAGTCGGCGTCGACCTTGCGGAAGCGCTTGATATAGAGCGGTTGGGAGCCATCGATCAGGATGTCGCGGATGCCGCCGAGGCCCTCCTGGATGGCTTGCAGGCGGATTTGGTGCGCCTGGGCGATGATCCGGCCGTTTTTCCGCAGTTTGCGCCGGGTGCTCAGGCTGATCAGCAGATACAGCAGGCTGAACAGCAGGCCGGCGGCGAGGGCGATTATCGGATCGATCAGGATCAGGGCGGTAAAGATCGCCGTAGTCATGAGGCTGGCGATCAAGCTGTTGATCAGCGGCATGAGCAGGCCGCCGATCACGCTCTGGACCTTGCCCATGCCGGCGATGATCTGGCTGGTATTGCGCGCCACATGGTAGCGGTACGGTTGCAGCAGGGTGCGTCGGTAGACTTCGACGCCCAGGTCGAAGCCGATGCCGTAGGTGGTCTTGCTGCTGGCCCAGGTCAGCGTGACGCGGATGAGCGCGGCGAGCACGGCCATCGTCCCGAACAGTAGGGTGGCCGGCAGCAGGATGTTCTCGTGGCGCCAGCCGAACAGGTTGAACAGCTGCTGTAGCAAGGGATAGTCCTGCGCTTTCTCCGGGGCGGCCAGCAGCGAAAGGAAGGGCAGCACGGCGCCGAAGGTCGCCAGTTCGGCCAGGGTGCCGGCCAGCATGAGCAGGATCAGGCCGAGCAGCTGGAGACGCCGGCGCTTCGACAGATGGATGTAGAGACGTTCGAGAGTCTGACGCAGCGAAGGGGCGGTATCGCGCATGGGCAAGGGCTCGCTTGGCTGGTGGATGGCTGGCTGACGAGTGGTGGCATCCATCTTCTTTATCGCGCGGCAAGTTGTGTGTGCGGTTGGAGCGAGGCGGATGCCGGCACCAGTTCCTGGGCGATGTACCAGGGCATGGCCTGGGCGATGCCGGCCTCTAGGTCGTGATACGGGACGTAGCCCAGCAGGCGCCTCGCCTTGCCGATGTCCGCCAGGGAGTGGCGCACGTCTCCGGGGCGGAAGTCGCGGTAGCGCGGCGCCTTGGCGTAGCGCACGCCGTTTTTCGCCAGGCTCTGCTTCAGCTTGTGGAACAACTGTTCGAGGTCGGTGCGCTCGCCGACGGCGATGTTGTAGACCTGGTTGTGCGCGCAGGCGTCGGCGCAGGCGGCGAGCAGGTTGGCCTGCACGGCGTTGTCGACGTAGCAGAAGTCGCGGCTGGTGCTGCCGTCGCCGTTGATGAACACTTCCTCGTCGCGCAGCATCGCCGCGATCCATTTCGGAATCACCGCGGCATAGGCGCCCTCCGGGTCCTGGTGCTTGCCGAAGACGTTGAAGTAGCGCAGGCCGATGCAGGGCAACCCGTAGTTGCGGGCGAAGGTGTCGGCGTACAGCTCGTTGACGTATTTGCTCACGGCATAGGGGAGAGCGGCCGGCCGATCTGCTCCTCGACCTTGGGCAGGCCGGGGTGGTCGCCGTAGGTGGCGCTGCTGGCGGCGTAGGTGAAGCTTTCGACCCCGGCGTCGCGGGCGGCCACCAGCATGTTGAGGAAGCCGTCGACGTTGGTGGCATTGGTGGCGATGGGGTCTTCCAGCGAGCGCGGCACCGAGCCGAGGGCGGCCTGGTGGAGAACGTGCGCGACCGGACGGGGCCGGCAGCCCGGCACGACCGCCGCGAAGGTCATCGCCTGGCGGCAGTCGTGCAGCTTGCGGATGTCGCCGCGAATGAGCTGGAACCTGGCCCAGCGTTCTGCGGAGGTCCTTTTGCGGACCTCCTCCAGGTTGTGCAGGTGGCCGGTGGCGAAGTTGTCCAGGCCCACCACCCACTGGTCGAGGCCGAGCAGGGTTTCCAGCAGGTTGGAGCCGATGAAGCCGGCCACCCCGGTGACCAGCCAGGTGCCGGGCGCTTGCGGCAACTCGAGGAGCAGGCGTTGGTAGCGTGTCATAGGCGCAGGTCCGCTTCGTCGGGCTTGAGCAGGTACTTGAGGTCGTAGAGGACGTGGTCGGGCTTGCCGAAGCGGCGGATGTTCGGCGCGCCCATGCTGCGGAACTGATGGTGGGCGACGGCGAGGATGATGCCGTCGTAGGCGTTGTCCGGCGGAGCGCCCAGCGGCCTGAGGTCGTAGGCCCGCTGCGCCTCGTCGGCGTCGACCCAGGGGTCGTAGACGTCGACCGAGATGTTGTACTGGCGTAGTTCCTGGATGATGTCGAGGACGCGGGTGTTGCGCAGGTCCGGGCAGTTTTCCTTGAAGGTCAGGCCCATGACCAGGGCGCGCGCGCCGTCGATCTGGATGCGCCGCTTGAGCATGGCCTTGATCAGCTGGGACACCACGTAGCTGCCCATGCCGTCGTTCAGGCGCCGGCCGGCGAGGATGATCTCCGGGTGGTAGCCGATGGCCTCGGCCTTGTGGGTCAGGTAGTAGGGGTCGACGCCGATGCAGTGGCCGCCGACCAGGCCGGGACGGAACGGCAGGAAATTCCATTTGGTGCCGGCCGCCTGGAGCACCGCTTCGGTGTCGATGCCCATGCGGTTGAAGATCACCGCCAGTTCGTTGATCAGCGCGATGTTGAGGTCGCGCTGGGTGTTCTCGATGACCTTGGCGGCTTCGGCGACGCGGATGCTGCCGGCCTTGTAGGTGCCGGCGGTGATGATTTCCCGGTACAGCGCATCGACCAGCTCGGCCACCTCGGGGGTGGAGCCGGAGGTGATCTTGCGGATGCCGGTGATGCGGTGTTCCTTGTCGCCGGGGTTGATCCGTTCCGGGCTGTAGCCGGCGTAGAAGTCGCGGTTGAAGGTCAGGCCGGAAACCCGCTCCAGCACCGGCACGCAGCCTTCCTCGGTGGCGCCGGGGTAGACGGTGGACTCGTAGACGACGATGTCGCCCGGCTTCAGCACCTGGCCGATGGTTTCCGAGGCGCGGATCAAGGGCGTCAGATCGGGCTTCTTGTGCGAGTCGATCGGCGTCGGCACCGTGACGATGTAGAAGTTGCAGTCGGCCAGGCTGGCGATGTCGGCGCTGTAGCGGAGCTGGCGCGCTTCCCGCAGTTCGTGGTCGTCGACTTCCAGGGTTCGGTCGTGACCGGCCTCGAGGGCGGCGATGCGCGCGTGGTCGATATCGAAGCCGACGACCGGCCGGCGCTTGCCGAATTCGACCGCGAGCGGCAGGCCGACGTAGCCGAGTCCGATGATGGCGAGTTTCAGGTCTTCCAGGTTGTGCATGGCGTTGCCCGTGACGATCGGCAGGATGGAAGGGGTTCTCGATCCGGCACCGGCCTGAGCCGGCGCTGTGCTCAGGCGTTGTCCGACTTGTACTCGTAGTGGTAGTAGGCGGCGTGGCCGTAGCCATAGGTGGCGGCACGCTTTTCCAGACCGTTGAAGATGGCGCCCTTGATCTCGATGCCGTTCTGCGCGAAGCGCCTGACGGTCAGTTCGATCTCGCGGGCGGAGCTCAGGCCGAAGCGGGCCACGATCAGGGTGGTGGCCGCCTGCCGGCCGACGATGGCGGCATCGGTGACGGCCAGCAGGGGCGGCGTGTCGAGGATGACCAGATCGTGGCTCGCGCTGGCCTGCTGGAGGGCGGCGGCGAAGCTGGGGTGCATCAGCAGTTCGGAAGGATTCGGCGGGATCTGTCCCCGCGGCAGCAGGAACAGGCCCTCGATCGGGGTCGGGTGGACCACGTCGGCGAAGGCGCAGCGTCCGGCCAGCAGGTCGGACAGTCCCATGCCCGCCTGCATGCCGAGCAGCGAGTGCAGGTGGCCCTTGCGCATGTCCACGTCGACCAGCAGCACGCGCTTGCCGGTCTGGGCGACGACGGCGGCCAGGTTGGCGCAGATGAAACTCTTGCCCGCCTGCGGGCCGGGGCCGGAAATCGCCAGGCGGTTGTCCTGCGCGCCGAGCATGATGAAGTGCAGGCTGGTCCGCAGGCTGCGCAGGGCTTCCATCGCCGGATCGTTCGGCTGGCTGAGGGCGAGCAGCGGGGAGCTCTGGACGGGGCTGGCGGCTGCCCGGCGCCGTGGCTTGAAGTGCGCCTGGCGCTCGCTGAAGGGCACTGCCGCATACACCGGCAGTCCCAGCTGCTCGATGGCCTCCGGGGTCTCCAGGCCCGGGTTGAGCAGCTTGCGCAGCAGCACGAAGCCGATCGCCAGCAGCGCTCCGACCAGTGTGGCGACCAGCATGATGAGGGTTTTGTCCGGGGCGACCTGGCCGCCTTCGAGGACCGCCTGGTCGACGATGCGCACGTTGCCGACGGTGCCGGCGCGAACCAGGTCGAGCTCCTGGGCCCTGTTCAGCAGCTGGGTGTAGATCGCGGTGCCGACCTGGACGTCCCGCGACAGGCGCAGGAGCTCCTGCTGGGTTTCCGGCAGGCTCTGCATCTTCCGGGCGAGTTCGTTCTTGCGCGCGGTCAGGCCCTGGATCTGCATCATCAGGGCCTTGTAGGCCGGATGCTCGGGGGTGAACCGGCGCTCCAGCTCGGCCTGCTGCATCCGCAGTTCGGAGATGCGGCTCTCCAGGCTCACCGACTGGTTGAGCACGGTGCCGGTTTCCATGCCGATGTCGACGGAGCCGTGGCGCTTGCGGTAGTCGTTCAGCGCGCCTTCGGCCTTGTCCAGCTCGCGGCGCACTTCCGGCATCTGTTTGCGGAGGAATTCCAGGCTGCCGTCGGCCTCGGCCGACATGCGCTCGACGTTCTGGTGGACGAACAGGCGGCTGATTTCGTCCACCACCCGGCTGGCGTGCTGGGGGTCGGGGTGGTTCATGGCCACGCTGATCAGGCCGGTATCGCCCCCACTTCGGTGAGTTGCAATGCCCCGCGATAGGTGCGGATGGTGCTCAGCCGGCTCGCCTTGCTCAGCGTGAAGCGGGTGCCCGGCCGTGCCTGCAGTTCGCGGATCTGCAGGCGGATGCCCTGCTGGTCGAGGGCTTCGCCGACCCGCCCCTGAAGCAGCGGCTTGTCCTCGCTGTCCGCCAGGCTGAAGGCGCCGTTCTCCGCGGCTGTCAGCACCAGGCTCTTGCCCGCCCACCGCGGCTCGACGTCGAAGCGGAAGACGTCGATCTTCTCGCCGCCCCAGGCGTATTCCTCCAGGCCGAGGAACGGCTCTGCCAGGCCCTGGCCATGATGGCGGCGGGCAAGATAGTCGCCGATCAGCGGAAAGCGCTGGGGGGTGGCCCGGACATCGAGGTGCAGGTTGTCGACGGCCTGACCGATCACGCTGCGCGAGCGCAACAGTTCGATTTCCGTTCTGGAACTGGAGGCCGGGGTGTTGAACTCGCCCCCATTCCCAGGCCGGGTACGGTACCGCTCTTTCTCTCGATCTGGACCAGGGCGGTGGTTCGGTAGATGGGCGTGGCGAACATGCCGTAGAGCGCGCCGCCCAGGCAGAACAGGGCGGTCACGCCGAGGATCGGCCACTTGTGGTCGAGCAGGGCGCCGAGCAGTTTGCGCAGGTCGATGCCGGCGTCTTCGTGTTCCTGTTGATTGGCGATGGAAGTGGGGTACATGGAGAGTTTCCCTGGAGGAGGCGCTCCGGCAGTCACTGACCCAGGCGCACGGCC
This sequence comes from Azotobacter tropicalis, assembly GCF_059739045.1. Taxonomy (NCBI): domain Bacteria; kingdom Pseudomonadati; phylum Pseudomonadota; class Gammaproteobacteria; order Pseudomonadales; family Pseudomonadaceae; genus Azotobacter; species Azotobacter tropicalis. Next base: position 914,009 of record NZ_AP046059.1, on the reverse strand, counting down.
CATGCCTCGACGGCCGCGCGGATCTGTCGATAGGCCTGTTCGAAGGCCGTCCGGTCTTGGCGGAACGGGTCCTGGATTTCCAGGTCGTCCTGCCACTTGCCCAGTAGGAAGGTCTTGCCGCGCGCTTCGGGAGCGATCCGATAGATGCCGTCGATATGGCGCCTTTCCATGGCCAGCACCAGGTCCGCCCGTTGCAGCATGCTGCGTTCCAGTTGGCAGGCTCGGTGCAGGGGAGGGCGATGACGGTGTTCGAGGAGTACCGCGCGGGTGGTGGGCTCCATCGGCAGACCGACTTGTGCCGCCAGACCGGCGGAGTCGATCTTCATGTTCCGTTTATGCTGGAAAACCGCTTCGTTCATCAATGCTTGGGCACAAGGACTTCGACATATATTGCCGATGCAGACGATCAATATCCTTTCGAGCACTTTGTGGGCTTCCAAAGTTATGACGTTAAGGTCTGGAAAGGGAGCGTGAGCAAGTATGGCTCTGCCATGGAAACCAGGGCGGATTCGTTGTTCGAATACTTCTTGAATTTCTTCGTGTGACCGAAGTGGCGAAGAAATTGCAATCTTTAAATATATGGCTGCTTTTGGTAGGTACGCTACCGCCCCAGGATTTGGCGTCGGCCTCCTGAAGACGAGTAATAAGCCATTTCAAGACGTGCAGACAACGGCGCGCCGCCTCGCTCAGGCTTGCGTTCGATACTTCGATTGGAGTTGTCGCCGGAATTCTTGCTCGGCATTCCATCCACCGTGCAAACAGCAGCAGGGTACTTCATGGATTCTTTTATATTTATAATGTGGCTATGGTTATTCCTGTTCGATGTTTAGTAGCGAGCCAATGTCACCTTGCTAAACCACAGCTTATATCCATTCAGAAGTTGCAAAGTGTAGTTCAGGGTTTTTGCCGAATTGCTTCCGACCGCTATCAGCCGATAAGCGGTCGTTTTTAGAGAAAGGCAGAAAGTCGGCGCCGTTTCGATATTGCCTGGCTAAGTCGGGTGGAACTTTCTTGGGATTATTCATTGAGCGCGGTCTTATCGATACGAGCGGTTTCGCTTGTTTCTGATGTACTTGTAAAAGCGCTGCGCTTGAATGATCAAGTTATCTTCGCGAGCCGCTTCGGAGAATGACGCAGCGCTTCAATGGCATTCCTGATCGGACATGGAAAGTTCGCAGAGTGCGACGAGGGTGCGAGAAGAACTGCAACCGAAGCGTTGGGAGGGCTGCAGATGCAGGGGGGATTCAATCCGCAGCGGACGTCTGGATATGCCGGCGTGCACTGCGAGCCAGGCGGGTGCCCAGCAGCAGGGCGGCGCAGCTCAGGCCGATCACCATGCCCTGCCAGAGCCCGCGTGGACCGCTGGGGGCGCCGAGCCAGCCGTTCAGGCCCAGGCCATAGCCGATCGGCAGACCGATGCCCCAGTAGGCGAACAGGGTGATCAGCATGATCGCTCGGGTGTCCTGGTAACCGCGCAGGGCGCCGGCGGCGGTCACCTGGATGGCGTCGGAGAACTGGAAGAGCGCGGAATAGAGGAGCAGGCCGCCGGCAATGGCGATCACCGCCGGATCGTTGCTGTAGATGTGCGGGATGTGTTCGCGCAGCAGCAGCATGCTGCCGGCCGCGAAGGCGGCGAAGGCGAGTGCGGCGGCCATGCCGGCGCCGGCGCTGAAGCGGGCGTCGCGCGGGGCGCCGCGGCCGAGGGCGTGGCCGACGCGGACGGTGACGGCCATGCCCAGAGAGTAGGGGATCATGAATACCAGGCCGGAGAAGTTCAGGGCGATCTGGTGCCCGGCGACCACCGTGGCACCCAGGCCGCCGATCAGCAGGGCGATCACCGAGAAGATGCTGGCCTCGGCGAACACCGCCACGCCGATCGGCAGGCCGGTGCCCAGCAGGCGGCGGACGACCGGCCAGTGCGGTCGATCGAAGCGCTCGAACAGCCGGCTTGGCTGGTAGCAGGAGGCCCGTTTCACCCAGAAGAGCATGGCCAGCAGCATGAAGGCCATCACCAGGGCCGTCGCCCAGCCGCAGCCGACTCCGCCCATGGCCGGCAGGCCGAGCTTGCCGTAGATGAAGACGTAGTTGGCGGGAATGTTCAGCAGCAGGCTGGCGATGCCGATCAGCATGCTCGGCCGGGTGCGGCCGAGGCCGTCGCTGAAGCAGCGCAGCACGTGGTACAGGGTCACGGCCGGAATGCCGCAGGCGACCGCGCGCAGATAGCCCGTGGTCGGCCCGATCAGCGTGGGCTCGACCTGCATCAAATGCAGCACGGGCTCGGCATTCCACAGCAGGAGGGCGGCGCCGCCGCCGACGGCCAGAGCCAGCCAGAGTGCCTGACGAACCAGCGGGCCGATCTGTGCCGGCTGGCCGGCGCCATGCAGGTGCGCGACCTGGGGCGTGGTGGCCAACAGGATGCCGGTACTCAACAGGTAAGTGGGCACCCAGAGCGAGTTGCCGAGGGCGACCGCGGCAAGAGCGGCGGGGCCGACCTGGCCGGCCATCAGGGTATCGACGAAGCCCATGGCGATATGCGCCAGTTGCGCGACGATGATCGGCAGGGCGAGGCTGGCGAGCGCGCGCAGTTCGCGGCGCAGCCGCTGCAGGCGCGGTTCGAATGGCATGTCCGGTATTCGCTGGGTGAAGCGGAGGGGCAGGTAGTCTACGCCCTGCAGGGGCTGCGGGAAATCTACGGCGCTACGGGCCGGTCCGCGGCCGGTCGCTCTCTGCCTGACGATGCGCCTAGAATGTGCGGCCTTGAAAGGAGCCCGCCATGCACATCCTCGCCGACGAAAACATTCCCCTGATCGATGCCTTTTTCTCTGCCTTCGGCGAGATCCGCCAACTGCCCGGTCGTGCCATCGAGCGTGATGCACTGGAGGATGCGCAGGTGCTGCTGGTGCGCTCGGTCACCCGCGTCGACGCCCGGTTGCTGGAGGGCAGCCGGGTGCGTTTCGTCGGTACCTGTACCATAGGTACGGATCATCTGGATCTCGACTACCTTCGCCAGCGCGGGATCGCCTGGGCCAGTGCGCCGGGCTGCAATGCCCGCGGTGTGGTCGATTACGTGCTGGGCAGCCTGCTGAGCCTGGCCGAGCGGCAGGGCGTCGACCTGGCTTCCCGCTGCTATGGGGTGATCGGTGCCGGCCAGGTGGGCGGGCGGCTGGTCGAGGTGCTGCGCGGGTTGGGCTGGCGCGTGCTGGTGTGCGACCCGCTGCGCCAGGCGGTCGAGGAGGGCGAATTCGTCGATCTGCCGACCTTGCTGCGCGAGTGCGATGTGCTGAGTCTGCACACGCCGTTGACGCGCACAGGAGCGCATTTGACCTGGCACCTGCTCGGCCGCGAACAGTTGGCGCAGCTACGGCCAGGGAGCTGGCTGATCAACGCCAGCCGCGGCGCGGTGGTGGACAACCGGGCGCTGCGCGAGGTGCTTGCGGCCCGTGCCGATCTGCAGGCAGTGCTGGATGTCTGGGAAGACGAGCCGCAGGTGGATGTCGCTCTGGCTGGACTCTGTCATATCGCCACGCCGCATATCGCCGGCTACAGCCTGGACGGCAAGCTGCGCGGTACGGCGCAAGTCTATCGGGCTTTCTGCGAGCATCTGGGCATGTTGCCGAGTGTGCAGTTGGACGAATTGCTGCCACGGCCCTGGCTTTGCGAGCTGGCGCTGGATGGCGGAGCCGACCCGGCTTGGGTGCTGGCGATGCTGTGCCGGGCCGTGTACGACCCACGCCGCGACGATGCCGAGTTCCGCCGCAGCCTGGGCGGCGACGAGCAGGCCCGGCGCAGCGCCTTCGATGCCTTGCGCAAGCATTATCCGCTGCGCCGGGAAATCGATGGCTTGCGCGTGCGCCTGAACGGCGAGGCGCCGCTGTTGCGGCAATTGGTGCGGGCGCTGGGAACCTTGCCGGTCTAGGTTTCAGTCATCCGTCTTGCGGGCGGCGGGAGGCTGGCGTGGGGCCGCGACCCAGGTCTTGTCGAGAAGGCGGCAAGCTTTCTGGATCATGCCTTCGGTGATCGGGATTTCCCGACCTTGCGTATCGATGATGGCGCCGCCGCTGGGCTGGCGGGAGCGTACCAAGGAGGAATGATGCCGGGGGCTGTGCTTGTGCGGGCTCATGATGATCGGTCTCCTCTCCGCTGATGAGCTGCATTTTGCAGTTTAGCCCGTGGGCGTGGCATGAGGGAGCCATCTGCTGTGTGTCATGGCCGATGCAGAAGGGGGGCTATCGAGTGGCCGGGAGAAAAGCGAGTTGCTGCCGGAATTCCGCTCGCTCCCTGGAGCACCGGTGCAGGTGCTCCAGGGATATATGGGTCACCGGTATTCGCAGAGATAGGCCGTATCGGTGGCGACCTTGAGCTGGAATTTGCTGTTGGCCGGAACGGTGAACTGGCTGCCGGCCTGGAAGGTTTCCCAGGCTTCGCTGCCCGGCAGCTTGACGGTCAGGGCGCCGGCGATCACGTGCATGATTTCCAGCTGGCTGGTGCCGAACTCGTATTCGCCGGCTGCCATCACGCCAATGGTGGCCGGGCCTTGGGTCATGCCGAAGGCGATGGATTTGACGGTGCCGTCGAAGTACTCGTTGACCTTGAACATGCTTGAATCCTCAGGAAAGGCTGAAAAAAGGCCCGCAAGTATGCATAAGGCGTTTTGCTGCGTCACCCGCTTTGAGCGGTGGGCAGAGTGGTCAGCGGCAGCAGGCGGGCGGTATTGCGGGCGTCTTCCAGGGCTCGGTGCTGCTGGCCCTGAAAACTCATGCCGGCGAGCTGCAGGGCGGTCCTCAAGCCGACCGTGCGCTTCAGATGGCGAGTATCGGCGAAGCGCTGTTTCAGATTGACATGCGGCGTCGTTGCCAGGCTGCTGGCCAGGCTATAACGGTGCCATTCCAGCTCCAGTTGCCGACGGTCGTAATCGCCCCAACTGGTCCAGCCCGCCAGGCGCGGGCGATGGGGGGCCAGCCAATGCTCGAACTGCTCCCAGACCAGGGGTAGCGGAGCCGCGGCGTCGATATCGGACTGGGCGATGTGCGTGAGTCCGCGACAGAAAGCGGTCAGGCAAGGGCGGCGCAGCGGACGCACGAAGCGTCTGAAATAATCCTGCTCATGGCCATCCTTATCCACCAGGGTGGCACCGATTTCGACGATTTCCATATCTGCCACCGGCCAGCCCCCTTCGTCCGTCGTGGCTTCCAGATCGATCACCAACCACTTTTCCATGGGTAACTCCTGGGCTCCGTGCGAGGTGGCCTGCCGTGCCGGCGACCGTAGTATTTCAGTGTAAACCCTCCCTGAGCCTGTACCGGGCAATAGCCGGTGGAGCGGATCATATGCGCCATTGGTCGTCAGGCCGGTCAACCGCGGAAGATAAAGTACACTGCGCCGAGCAGGCAGAATCCGGCCCAGAGGTAATCGAGTTTGAGGGGCTGATGCATGAACAACACGCTGAAGGGGACGAAGATCATCAGGGTGATCACTTCCTGCATGATCTTCAGCTGGCCTACGGAGAGCTCGGTATAGCCGATGCGGTTGGCCGGAACCATGATCAGGTATTCGAACAGGGCGATTCCCCAACTGATGAGGGCAGCAATGACCCAGGGCTTGCTGTTCAGGGTGCGCAGATGGCCGTACCAGGCAAAAGTCATGAAGATGTTCGAAAGACTGAGCAGCAGCGCAGTTTGTAGCCAGATGGGCATTAAACGTAGTTCCGGGAAAGGGGTAGGCGGGCAAACGGAAGAAGGTATTCGCTGGGATGGGTTAGCGATTCATCAGGTCCGAAGGTAGGATAATCGCCTTTTCCAGGATGTTGTGCGCATTGAGAGGTTCGATCATGAAATGTCGCGCGGGCTGTGGTGCCTGCTGCATCGCACCCTCTATTAGTTCGCCGCTCCCGGGCATGCCGCTTGGCAAGCCGGCGGGCGAGCGTTGCTCCCACCTTTCCGTGGACAATCTGTGTGTCTTGTTTGACAAGCCCGAGCGGCCCGCGGTGTGTGCTGCCTTCGAGGCGGATGCAGCTGTTTGCGGCGGTAGCCGGGAAGAGGCGCTACAACTGATCGCCTGGCTGGAAAAAGAGACGCGCTGAAGCAGACCGGTGTGAGGCTGATGCGATGCTTGCTCAATAAGTCTCCGGCAATAAAAAAGGCTGCGTAAAAACGCAGCCTTTTTCCGTCGGGGGAAAAGCGCTTAGCGCTTCTCGACCGGAACGAAATCGCGCTTCTCGTAACCGGTGTACAGCTGGCGCGGACGGCCGATCTTGTACGGGCCGGAGAGCATTTCTTTCCAGTGGGAGATCCAGCCCACGGTACGTGCCAAGGCGAAGATCACGGTAAACATGCTGGTCGGAATGCCGATAGCCTTGAGGATGATGCCGGAGTAGAAGTCGACGTTCGGATACAGGTTCCGCTCGACGAAGTAGGAATCGCTGCGGGCGATTTCTTCCAGGCGCATTGCCAGTTCCAGTTGGGGATCGTTGATGCCCAGCTCGGAAAGCACTTCGTCGCAGGTCTGCTTCATGACCTTGGCACGCGGGTCGAAGTTCTTGTAAACGCGGTGGCCGAAGCCCATCAGCTTGAACGGATCGTTCTTGTCCTTGGCCTTGGCCACGAACTTTTCGATGTTGGAAACATCGCCGATCTCGTCGAGCATGGTCAGCACGGCTTCGTTGGCACCACCATGCGCCGGCCCCCAGAGAGCGGCAATGCCGGCAGCGATACAGGCGAACGGGTTCGCACCAGAAGAGCCGGCCAGACGTACGGTGGAGGTCGAGGCGTTCTGCTCATGGTCCGCATGCAAGATGAAGATGCGATCCATGGCCTTGGCGACTACCGGGCTGATCGGCTTCACTTCACACGGGGTGTTGAACATCATGTGCAGGAAGTTCTCCGCGTAGTCCAGATCGTTACGCGGATACATCATCGGCTGGCCGAGGGAATACTTGTAGACCATGGCTGCCAGAGTCGGCATCTTGGCTACCAGGCGAATTGCGGAGATTTCGCGGTGCTGCGGATCGTTGATGTCCAGCGAGTCGTGATAGAAGGCGGAGAGGGCGCCGACAACGCCGCACATAACTGCCATCGGGTGAGCATCGCGGCGGAAACCGTTGAAGAAGTTCTTCAGTTGCTCATGAACCATAGTGTGGTTCTTGATATTGCTGACGAACTTTGCCTTTTGATCGGCATTCGGCAGTTCGCCGTTCAACAACAAATAACAAGTTTCCAAATAATCGGATTTATCTGCAAGTTGCTCGATCGGATAACCGCGATGCAACAAGATGCCTTTGTCGCCGTCGATATAAGTAATCTTCGACTCACAGGAGGCGGTAGACATAAAGCCAGGATCGAAGGTGAAACGGCCCGTTGAGGTCAGTCCCCGTACATCAATCACATCGGGACCGACAGTGCCGGTCAAGACGGGCAGTTCAACGGTTTGATCCCCGATGTGCAACTGCGCTTTGTTGTCAGCCATGGATGGCCTCCTTTTTGAGCTTTCTGCTAGGTATCATCAGCTGGCCCACACGCAGGGCCCGCCTCACTATAGGGTGGTCGGTTCTAAAAGCAATTTGCACCAAAGTAGTAGTGGAGCTCTCGTTTCAGAACAGATTGCACGCAAAAAAAGAAACTATTTACGTGATTAGTAGCGATCATGCAATCACTACTTTGTTGAGGGCGCTTGCGTTGTCATTAGTACCCTAACTGTCTATACTCGGCAACCGACCGCCAGGGGCTTTGAGGCCGCGTATTCTGGAGGTTGCCGCTCTCTGGGTGGTGGGTACCTGACCAGTGCACATCCCAACAACTTCGCCCTGCTCGCCAGGGCTCTCACAGTGAATGAAAGCCGTGAAAAGCCAACGACCTGTAAACCTAGACCTTAGGACAATCAAACTTCCTGTCACTGCTTACACGTCCATTCTTCACCGTATCTCTGGTGTCATCCTCTTTTTGGGAATTGTCGTGCTGCTGTCTTGGCTCGACAAGTCTCTGTCGTCGGAGGAAGGCTTCGAGCAGGTGAAAGAGTATCTGGCCAGTCCGCTGGTCAAACTGGTGGCATGGGGCCTGGTGTCTGCATTGCTGTACCACCTGGTGGCCGGCGTGCGCCATCTGATCATGGATATGGGCATCGGTGAAACGCTGGAAGGCGGCACCAAGGGCTCGAAAATCGTTATCGGCGTTTCGGCAGCGCTGATTCTGCTGTCGGGGTTTGGATATGGTAACTAATGTCACGAATTTCTCGCGCTCGGGTCTTTATGACTGGATGGCTCAGCGTGTTTCCGCGGTCATTCTCGCGGCATACACTCTTTTCCTGCTGGGTTACCTGTTCTTCAGTTCGGATCTGACCTACGCCGAGTGGCATGGCCTGTACTCCTCCACCGGCATGCGCGTCTTCAGTCTGCTGGCTCTCGTCGCGCTGAGCGTGCATGCCTGGGTCGGCATGTGGACCATCTCGACCGATTACCTGACTCCGATGGCGCTGGGCAAGCTGGCGACCGTTGTGCGTTTCCTTTTCCAGGCCGCGTGTGGCATCGCTATGTTCGCGTTTTTCGTCTGGGGTGTGCAGATTCTTTGGGGTATCTGATTCATGGCTAACATTCGTACGCTTTCCTTCGACGCAATTATCGTCGGCGGTGGTGGTGCTGGCATGCGTGCTGCCCTGCAACTGGCTCAGGGCGGTCATAAGACTGCAGTGGTCACCAAGGTATTTCCGACCCGTTCGCATACTGTCTCTGCACAGGGTGGTATTACCTGTGCCATCGCCTCGGCCGACCCGAACGATGATTGGCGCTGGCACATGTACGACACCGTCAAGGGCTCCGATTACATCGGTGACCAGGACGCCATCGAATATATGTGCTCGGTCGGCCCCGAGGCCGTATTCGAGCTCGAGCATATGGGCCTGCCGTTCTCCCGTACCGAAACCGGCCGCATCTATCAGCGCCCGTTCGGTGGCCAGTCCAAGGACTATGGCAACGGTGGTCAGGCTGCCCGTACTTGCGCGGCTGCTGACCGTACCGGCCATGCGCTGCTGCATACCCTCTATCAGGGCAACCTGAAGAACAACACCACTTTCCTCAACGAGTGGTACGCGGTCGATCTGGTGAAGAACCAGGACGGCGCTGTGGTCGGCATCATCGCCATTTGCATTGAAACTGGTGAGACTGTCTATATTCGCTGCAAGGCTGTAGTTCTGGCTACCGGCGGTGCCGGTCGCATCTACGCCTCGACCACCAATGCGCTGATCAATACCGGTGACGGCGTAGGCATGGCTCTGCGTGCCGGCGTGCCGGTGCAGGACATCGAGATGTGGCAGTTCCACCCGACCGGTATCGCCGGTGCCGGTGTTCTGGTGACCGAAGGTTGCCGCGGCGAGGGTGGCTACCTGATCAACAAGCACGGCGAGCGTTTCATGGAGCGTTATGCTCCGAACGCCAAAGACCTGGCGGGCCGCGATGTGGTTGCGCGCTCCATGGTCAAGGAAATCATCGCTGGCAATGGCTGTGGTCCGGATGGCGACCATGTGTTGCTGAAGCTCGACCACCTTGGCGAGGAAGTTCTGCACAGCCGTCTGCCTGGCATTTGCGAACTGTCCAAGACTTTCGCTCATGTCGATCCGGTGACTGCTCCGGTTCCGGTTGTACCGACCTGCCACTACATGATGGGCGGCGTAGCCACCAACATCCATGGTCAGGCCATTACCCAGGACGCCAATGGCAACGACAAGATCATCGAAGGTCTGTTCGCGGTCGGCGAAGTGGCATGCGTATCCGTACACGGTGCCAACCGTCTGGGCGGCAACTCGCTGCTTGACCTGGTTGTGTTCGGTCGTGCCGCCGGTCTGCACTTGGAGAAGGCGCTCAAGGAAGGCATCGAATACCGCGGTGCTTCCGAGTCTGACATCGATGAGTCCCTCAAGCGTCTGTCTGGCGTAAATGAGCGCAGCAGTGGTGAAGAGGTCGCTCCTCTGCGCAAAGAGCTGCAGAACTGCATGCAGAACTACTTCGGCGTGTTCCGTACCGGCGAATACATGCAGAAGGGCATCGCCCAACTGGCCGAGCTGCGTGATCGTATCGCTCAGGTCAAGATCAACGACAAGAGCCAGGCGTTCAACACCGCCCGCATCGAGGCGCTCGAGCTGCAGAACCTGCTCGAAGTGGCCGAAGCCACCGCGATCGCTGCAGAGGCCCGTAAGGAATCCCGTGGTGCCCATGCCCGTGAGGACTTCGAGGAGCGTGACGATAAGGAATGGCTGTGCCACACCCTGTACTTCCCGGGTGACAAGCGCGTGGCCAAGCGTGCCGTCAACTTCGCGCCGAAGACTGTCCCGGCGTTTGAACCCAAAGTGCGTACCTATTAAGGGTTATCGATATGTCGCTGCCCAAGACATTGCAAGTTAGCGTTTATCGCTACAACCCGGAGCAGGATTCTGCTCCCTACATGCAGAATCTGAACATTGACATCGACGGCAAGGACCTCATGGTTCTCGATGTCCTGGCCCTGATCAAGGAGCGTGACGGCAGCTTCTCCTACCGTCGCTCCTGCCGTGAGGGTGTTTGCGGTTCCGATGGCATGAACCTGAATGGCAAGAATGGCCTGGCCTGCATCACCCCGCTGTCCAGCGTGGTGACTGACGGCAAGCTGGTTATTCGTCCGTTGCCCGGTCTGCCGGTTATCCGCGACTTGGTCGTGGACATGAGCATCTTCTACAAGCAGTACGAGAAGGTGCAGCCCTACCTGCAAAACAATACTCCCGCCCCGGCCATCGAGCGTCTGCAGAGCCCGGAAGAGCGCGAGAAGCTGGACGGTCTCTACGAGTGCATCCTGTGTGCTTGCTGCTCGACCTCCTGTCCGTCCTTCTGGTGGAACCCGGACAAGTTCCTCGGTCCCGCTGCATTGCTGCAGGCCTATCGTTTCCTGGCCGACAGCCGTGACACCAAGACCCAAGAGCGTCTGGCTGCCATGGACGACCCGTTCAGCGTATTCCGTTGCCGCGGCATCATGAACTGCGTGTATGTCTGTCCGAAAGGCCTGAATCCGACCAAGGCCATCGGTCACGTGCGCGACATGCTGCTGCGTAGCGGTACCTGATCGGTTCTTGGCAATACCGTGTACCTGCGGCGTCAGGAGTTCCTGGCGTCGCAGGCAAAGCTGGATCCGCAGCTCATGAAGCCGCGCTCCTATGAAGAATTTGACTAGCAGGGGCATCCGGGCAAAGACGTCCGGACTATCTGTGGGATCCGTAGTGGCTTTACCAAAGTCGCTGCTCCATGACTTTGGAACGACCATGTGCGGCTCGCGCCGGTGGTATCCCCTCAAGAGGGTGACCAAGCATGCAAGATAGCGTTATGCAGCGCATGTGGAACAGTGCCCACCTTTCGGGTGGAAATGCTGCTTATGTGGAAGAGCTCTATGAGCTTTACCTGCACGATCCCAACGCTGTGCCCGAAGAGTGGCGCACCTACTTCGAGAAACTACCCACCAGCGCCGGTACCTCTACCGACGTTCCACACGCTCCGGTTCGTGACCAATTCGTTTTGCTGGCGAAAAACCAGCGCCGCGCGCAACCGGTTGCAACTTCCAGCGTAAGCACCGAACACGAGAAGAAGCAGGTTGCAGTCCTGCGTCTCATCCAGGCCTACCGCATGCGCGGTCATCAGGCTTCGCAGCTGGACCCGCTCGGTTTGTGGCAACGCACTGCGCCCTCCGATCTGTCAATCACCCATTACGGGCTGACCAACGCCGATCTGGATACCACTTTCCGCACCGGCGAACTCTATATCGGTAAGGAAGAGGCGACCCTACGCGAAATTCTGCAAGCGTTGCAGGAGACATATTGCCGCACTATCGGTGCCGAGTTCACTCATATCGTCGATTCTGAACAGCGTAACTGGTTCGCTCAGCGTCTGGAGAGCGTACGCGGTCGTCCCGTGTTCTCCCGCGAAGTGAAGAGCCACCTGCTCGAGCGCCTGACCGCTGCGGAAGGCTTGGAGAAGTATCTGGGTACCAAGTATCCGGGCACCAAGCGCTTCGGGCTGGAAGGTGGCGAGAGTCTGGTTCCGGTGGTCGATGAGATCATCCAGCGCTCTGGCTCCTACGGCACTAAGGAAGTCGTCATCGGTATGGCCCACCGCGGCCGTCTGAATCTGCTGGTCAACGCGCTGGGCAAGAACCCGCGCGACCTGTTCGACGAGTTCGAAGGCAAGAAACTGGTCGAGCTGGGCTCCGGCGACGTGAAGTACCACCAGGGGTTCTCCTCCAACGTAATGACTCCGGGGGGCGAAGTTCACCTGGCCATGGCGTTCAACCCGTCGCACCTGGAAATTGTTTCTCCGGTGGTCGAGGGTTCCGTACGTGCCCGTCAGGATCGTCGTGGTGACGCTACCGGCGAAAAGGTGGTGCCGATCTCCATTCACGGCGACTCGGCCTTCGCTGGTCAGGGCGTGGTGATGGAAACCTTCCAGATGTCGCAGATCCGCGGCTACAAGACGGGTGGTACCATCCACATCGTAGTCAACAACCAGGTTGGCTTCACCACCAGCAACCCGGCTGATACCCGCTCTACGGAGTACTGCACCGATCCGGCTAAGATGATTCAGGCGCCGGTTCTGCACGTCAATGGCGACGATCCGGAAGCCGTGCTGTTCGTGACCCAGCTGGCCGTCGACTACCGCATGCAATTCAAGCGCGATGTGGTCATCGACCTGGTTTGCTACCGTCGTCGCGGTCACAACGAGGCTGACGAGCCGAGCGGCACCCAGCCGCTGATGTACCAGCAGATCGCCAAGCAGCGCACCACCCGCGAATTGTACGCAGACGCCTTGGTCAAGGAAGGTAGCCTGAACCAGGAAGAGGTCCAGGCCAAGGCCGACGAATACCGTACCGCGTTGGACAACGGCCAGCACGTGCTCAAGAGCCTGGTAAAGGAGCCGAACACCGAGTTGTTCGTCGACTGGACCCCGTATCTGGGCCATGCCTGGACCGCCCGTCACGACACCAGCTACGACCTGAAGACCCTGCAGGAGCTGAACGCCAAGCTGCTGCAGATCCCGGAAGGCTTCGTGGTCCAGCGCCAGGTCGGCAAGATCCTCGAGGATCGCGACCGCATGGGCGTCGGCGCCATGCCGATCAACTGGGGCTGCGCCGAGACCCTGGCCTACGCCACCCTGCTGAAGGAAGGCCATCCGGTACGCATCACCGGCCAGGACGTCGGCCGTGGTACCTTCTCGCACCGCCATGCCGCGCTGCACAGCCAGAAGGACGCCAGCCGCTACATCCCGCTGCAGCATCTGTTCGACGGTCAGCCGAACTTCGACCTGTATGACTCTTTCCTCTCCGAGGAAGCGGTTCTGGCCTTCGAATACGGCTACGCCACCACCACGCCGAACGCGCTGGTGATCTGGGAAGCCCAGTTCGGCGACTTCGCCAACGGCGCTCAGGTGGTGATCGACCAGTTCATCAGCAGCGGCGAGACCAAGTGGGGCCGTCTGTGCGGCCTGACCATGCTGCTGCCGCACGGCTATGAGGGCCAGGGTCCGGAGCACTCCTCCGCCCGCCTGGAGCGTTATCTGCAACTCTGTGCCGAGCAGAACATCCAAGTCTGCGTGCCGACCACCCCGGCGCAGGTCTACCACATGCTGCGCCGCCAGGTGATCCGCCCGCTGCGCAAGCCGCTGGTGGCCCTGACGCCGAAGTCGCTGCTGCGTCACAAGGCGGCGATCTCGACTCTGGAAGAACTGGCCCATGGCTCCTTCCATCCGGTCCTGCCGGAGGTCGACAGCCTCGATCCGAAGAAGGTCGAGCGTCTGGTCCTGTGCAGCGGCAAGGTCTACTACGACCTGCTGGACAAGCGCCGTGCTGAAGGCCGCGAGGATATCGCCGTCGTCCGTATCGAGCAGCTCTATCCGTTCCCGGAAGAGGAGCTGGCCGAGGTCATGGCGCCCTACACCAACCTCAAGCACGTGGTCTGGTGCCAGGAAGAGCCGATGAACCAGGGCGCTTGGTACTGCAGCCAGCATCATATGCGTCGTGTCGCCAGCGCGCACAAGAAGGATCTGTTCCTTCAGTACGCCGGTCGCGAAGCCTCGGCAGCTCCGGCTTGCGGTTATGCATCGATGCATGCCGAGCAGCAGGAAAAACTGCTGCAGGATGCTTTCACTGTTTAACGCTTTCTCGCAGAAGCAACGAATCAATAGGAACTTTAGATAATGGCTATCGATATCAAAGCCCCGACTTTCCCAGAATCGATCGCGGACGGCACTGTCGCTACCTGGCACAAGAAGCCCGGCGAAGCCGTCAAGCGCGACGAGCTGATCGTCGACATCGAGACCGATAAGGTCGTGATGGAAGTGCTGGCTGAAGCGGATGGCGTGATTGCCGAGATCGTCAAGAACGAAGGCGACACCGTGCTCAGCGGCGAGCTGCTCGGCAAGCTGACTGAGGGTGGCGCTGCCACTGCTGCTCCGGCTGCCGCCCCGGCCCCGGCCGCTGCCGCTCCGGCTGCTGCCGCCCCGGCCGCTGCCGAAGCGCCGATCCTGTCCCCGGCCGCCCGCAAGATTGCCGAAGAAAATGCCATCGCTGCCGACAGCATTACCGGCACCGGCAAGGGCGGTCGTGTGACCAAGGAAGACGCGGTCGCTGCCGTCGAGGCCAAGAAATCCGCTCCTGCCGGTCAGCCGGCCGCCGCCACTGCCGCTCCGCTGTTCGCGGCCGGCGACCGTGTCGAGAAGCGCGTGCCGATGACCCGCCTGCGTGCCAAGGTCGCCGAGCGTCTGGTCGAGGCCCAGTCCTCCATGGCCATGCTGACTACTTTCAACGAAGTCAACATGAAGCCGGTCATGGAACTGCGCGCCAAATACAAGGACCTGTTCGAGAAGACCCACAACGGCGTACGTCTGGGCTTCATGTCCTTCTTCGTCAAGGCTGCCGTTGAGGCTCTGAAACGCCAGCCGGGCGTCAACGCTTCCATCGACGGTAACGACATCGTCTACCACGGCTACCAGGATATTGGCGTGGCCGTGTCCAGCGATCGTGGTCTGGTGGTGCCGGTCCTGCGCAACGCCGAGTTCATGAGCCTGGCGGAAATCGAAGGCGGTATCAACGAGTTCGGCAAGAAGGCCAAGGCCGGCAAGCTGACTATCGAGGAAATGAGCGGCGGTACCTTCACCATCTCCAACGGTGGCGTGTTCGGTTCCCTGCTGTCTACCCCGATCGTCAACCCGCCGCAAACCGCCATCCTCGGCATGCACAAGATCCAGGAGCGCCCGATGGCCGTCAACGGCCAGGTGGTCATCCTGCCGATGATGTATCTCGCCCTGTCCTACGATCACCGTCTGATCGATGGCAAGGAGGCCGTTACCTTCCTGGTAACCATGAAGGATCTCCTGGAGGATCCGGCTCGCCTGCTGCTGGATATCTGATCTGAGACCGCAAGCTGCCGCACGGGCTTCTGAGGAAGCCCGTGCTGGCGGCTTCACGCCGCTTTAAAGAAGAGGATTTGTTATGAGCCAGAAGTTCGACGTGGTTGTGATTGGCGCCGGCCCGGGCGGCTATGTGGCTGCCATCAAGGCGGCCCAGCTCGGCCTCAAGACTGCCGTGATCGAGAAGTACAAGGGCAAGGAAGGCAAGGTTGCGCTGGGCGGCACCTGCTTGAACGTGGGCTGCATTCCTTCCAAGGCCCTGCTGGACAGCTCCTACAAGTTCCACGAGGCCCATGAGAGCTTCAAGCTCCACGGTATCAGCACCGGCGAAGTTGCCATGGACGTGCCGACCATGGTCGCCCGCAAGGACCAGATTGTGCGTAACCTCACCGGCGGGGTTTCCTCGCTGATCAAGGCCAACGGTGTCGCTCTGTTCGAAGGTCACGGCAAGCTGCTGGCCGGCAAGAAGGTCGAAGTCACCGCCGCCGATGGCAGCACCCAGGTGCTCGACACCGAGAACGTCATCCTCGCTTCCGGTTCCAAGCCCGTGGAAATCCCGCCGGCTCCGGTTGACCAGGACGTCATCGTCGACTCCACCGGTGCCCTGGACTTCCAGAGCGTTCCGGGCAAGCTCGGCGTGATCGGCGCCGGCGTGATCGGTCTGGAGCTGGGTTCGGTCTGGTCGCGTCTGGGTGCCGAAGTCACCGTGCTCGAGGCCATGGACAAGTTCCTGCCGGCAGTTGACGAGCAAGTGGCCAAGGAAGCCCAGAAGATCCTCACCAAACAAGGCCTGAAGATCCTGCTGGGAGCCCGCGTCACTGGCACCGAGGTCAAGGACAAGCAGGTCACCGTCAAGTTTATCGATGCCGAAGGCGAGAAGTCGCAGACCTTCGACAAGCTGATCGTCGCGGTCGGCCGTCGTCCGGTGACCACCGATCTGCTGGCTGCCGATAGCGGTGTGACCATGGATGAGCGCGGCTTCATCTATGTCGATGACTTCTGTGCCACCAGCGTGCCGGGCGTTTACGCCATCGGCGACGTGGTGCGCGGCGCGATGCTGGCCCATAAGGCTTCGGAAGAAGGCGTGATGGTTGCCGAGCGCATTGCCGGTCACAAGGCCCAGATGAACTACGACCTGATTCCGGCGGTCATCTACACCCACCCGGAAATCGCCGGTGTGGGCAAGACCGAGCAGGCCCTCAAGGCCGAAGGCGTGGCCATCAATGTCGGCGTATTCCCGTTCGCTGCCAGCGGTCGTGCCATGGCTGCCAACGATACCGCCGGCTTCGTCAAGGTCATCGCCGATGCCAAGACCGACCGCGTGCTGGGCGTTCACGTGATTGGCCCGAGCGCTGCCGAACTGGTTCAGCAAGGCGCTATCGCTATGGAATTCGGCACCAGCGCCGAAGACCTGGGCATGATGGTCTTCGCGCACCCGGCCCTGTCCGAGGCGCTGCATGAAGCCGCCCTGGCGGTCAGCGGTCATGCAATTCACATTGCCAACCGCAAGAAGTAACTAAAGCTACACGGCAACACCACTGCGGCAGACAATCCGCTGCGGCCCTTTCCGGCTGCAGCGGAGCGTCTGCCGCGCTGTTTTCGCTGGTATGGTCATAGCTACCGTGGCAGCATGGGTCAGGCACCATGCTGTGCAAGGACAGCTTATAAAAACCAGAGCGGTAAACAGATATGAATCTCCATGAATATCAAGGCAAGCAGCTTTTTGCCGAATATGGTTTACCCGTGTCCCGAGGCTTTGCCGTCGATACCCCCGAAGGCGCCGCAGAGGCTTGTGACAAGATTGGTGGCAACTGCTGGGTTGTGAAGGCCCAGGTGCATGCCGGTGGCCGCGGCAAGGCCGGCGGTGTCCGGCTGGTCAAGAGCCGGGAAGAGGCGAAGGACTTCGCGCTCACCTGGCTGGGCAAGCGCTTGGTGACTTATCAGACGGACGCTTCGGGGCAACCGGTTAGCAAGATCCTGGTCGAGGGGTGTACCGACATCGAGCGGGAGCTTTACCTGGGCGCGGTAGTCGACCGCTCCAGCCGTCGTATCGTTTTCATGGCTTCGACCGAGGGCGGGGTCAACATCGAAAAGGTCGCCCATGAAACTCCTGAGAAGATCCTCAAGGCCACCATCGATCCCCTGATTGGCGCCCAGCCGTTCCAGGCCCGCGAACTGGCTTTCCAACTGGGTCTGCAGGGCGATCAGCTCAAGCAGTTCACCCATATCTTCATCGGTCTGGCCAAGCTGTTCCAAGAGCACGACCTGTTCCTGGTGGAGGTGAACCCGCTGGTGGTCCAGAAGGACGGCAATCTCATCTGCCTAGATGCCAAGGTCAACCTCGACAGTAACGCCCTGTTTCGCCAACCCAGGCTACGCGCCATGCACGATCCGTCCCAAGAGGATCCCCGCGAAGTGCATGCGGCGAAATGGGAGCTGAACTACGTGGCGCTCGAGGGCAACATCGGCTGTATGGTCAACGGCGCCGGTCTGGCCATGGGCACCATGGACATCGTCAATCTGCATGGCGGCAAGCCGGCCAATTTCCTCGACGTCGGCGGTGGCGCGACCAAGGAACGGGTGACCGAAGCGTTCAAGATCATCCTCTCCGACGCCAACGTGAAGGCCGTGCTGGTCAATATCTTCGGCGGCATCGTGCGCTGCGACATGATCGCTGAGGGCATCATCGGTGCGGTCCGGGAAGTCGGGGTCAAGGTTCCGGTCGTCGTTCGCCTGGAGGGGAACAATGCCGAATTGGGGGCCGAGACGCTGGCCCGGAGCGGTCTGAACATCATTCCGGCCAACAGCCTGACCGACGCGGCAGTGCAGGTGGTCAAGGCTGCGGAGGGCAACCGATGAGCATCCTGGTCAACAAGGACACCAAGGTCATCTGTCAGGGCTTCACCGGCAGTCAGGGGACCTTCCATAGCGAGCAGGCGATGGCCTATGGCACCCGGATGGTCGGAGGCGTGACCCCGGGTAAGGGCGGTGCTATCCATCTCGGGCTGCCGGTATTCAACACAGTCCGGGAAGCTGTGGCAGCTACGGGCGCCGATGCTTCGGTGATCTACGTGCCTGCGCCGTTCTGCAAGGACTCGATTCTCGAGGCGGCTTTTGCCGGCATCCGCCTGATCGTCTGCATCACCGAGGGCATACCGACTCTCGATATGCTGCAGGTCAAGCTCAAGTGCGACGAACTGGGCGTGCGGTTGATCGGCCCCAACTGTCCGGGCGTGATCACTCCCGGCGAGTGCAAGATCGGCATCCAACCCGGCAATATCCACCTGCCGGGCAAAGTCGGTATCGTTTCCCGTTCGGGCACGCTGACCTACGAAGCCGTGAAGCAGACCACCGATGCCGGTTTCGGCCAATCCACCTGCGTAGGCATCGGCGGTGATCCGATTCCGGGTTCCAGCTTCATCGATATCCTCGAGCTGTTCCAGGGCGATCCGCAGACCGAGGCCATCGTGATGATCGGCGAGATCGGCGGCAGCGCCGAGGAGGAGGCGGCGGCCTATATAAAAGCCAACGTCAGCAAGCCGGTGGTTTCCTACATTGCCGGCGTCACCGCACCGGCGGGCAAGCGCATGGGGCATGCCGGCGCGATCATCTCCGGCGGCAAGGGAACTGCGGACGAGAAGTTCGCCGTCCTGCAGGATGCCGGTGTGAAGACCGTTCGCTCTCTGGCTGATATCGGCAAGGCTCTGGCCGAGCTGACCGGCTGGGAAATCAAGCGCTCCTGAAGCTGTCGAAGCCGCTTTCCGGGAAAATGCCAGCCGGTCCCGCCGGCTGGCATTTTTTCGTTGTCTGGGTAAAGTGACGGGCTTCTCACATTCCGGCCTTCCGACAAAAGGAGCATTGATGTTCAGCGCCGACAGCTATCTGCCCCACCTTTTCGCCGTTCTCTGGTTCGCCCTTTGCTGGGGAGGGTATACCCGCTATGCGACCTGGAAGGGGCGCGATACTCCCTGTCTGGCCAGCATCATGCACCTCTATCGCGAGGACTGGATGCGCCGTCTGCTGTTGCGCGACAGCCGTATCGCCGATGCCAGCGTGATCGGCAGTCTGGAGCGCAGCGCTTCCTTCTTCGCCTCCAGCACGCTGATCATTCTCGCCGGCATTCTCACCGTGCTGGGCTCGTCCGAGCGCGCGGTGTCCCTGCTGGCCGAATTGCCCTTCGTCCAGGTTGCCAGCCGTGAGCTCTCCGAAATCAAGCTGCTCTGCCTGAGCGTGGTGTTCGTCTATGCCTTCTTCACCTTCACCTGGTGCATGCGCCAGTACAACTTCGCGGCGGTGCTGGTCGGTGCTGCGCCCATGGTGGGCGAGCGGCATGTCACCGAGCAGGAGCGCAAGGCTTTCGCCGAGCGTGTAGCCCGGGTCATCTCGCTGGCGGCCAACCAGTTCAACTTCGGCCTGCGCGCTTACTATTTCGGCCTGGCGATGCTGGCCTGGTTCATCAACCCCTGGGTATTCATGCTGGTCACGGCAGGCGTGGTCATAGTGCTCTACCACCGGGAGTTCCATTCCGAGGTGCTGGAGGTGATGGTGTATACACCGACCCCGCCGATGCTGCCCCTGAAAGAAGAAAAGTGATTCTTTCCCCAAGCGGATGACCCGATGAAAAGACTGCTGGCCAATCCCTATCTGCTGCTCACCCTGGCGTCGCTGTTCTGGTCGGGAAACCTGGTCATGGGCCGCGGATTGCGCGGCGATCTGCCTCCGGTGGGACTGGCGTTCTGGCGCTGGACCACCGCTTTCATCCTGGTCCTGCCGCTCGCCCTGCCATACCTGCGCAGCCAGTGGCCGGCCCTGCGGGCGGGCTGGCGGGCGGTGCTCCTGCTCGGCGTGCTGGGCGTCGGCTGCTACAACACCTTCTCGTATATCGCCCTGCAATACACCACGGCGACCAGCGCCATCCTGCTCAATTCCTTCATTCCGGTGGCGACCATCGCTCTAGCCTTCCTGCTCTTCGGCAAGCGCCTCAGCCGCCGCGAAGCTCTTGGCGTGGCGGTCTCGCTGATTGGGGTGCTGACTCTGGTGGCCCAAGGCAGTCTCGATACCTTGCTGGCCCTCAGCCTGAATGTCGGCGATCTGTGGATGCTCGCGGCGGTAGTGTCCTGGGGGCTCTATACCGTGGGTCTGCAGTGGCGGCCGCAGGGCGTGCATCCGATGCTGCTGCTGGCGGCCTGCATCGCCGTCGGCCTGCTGGCCCAGATGCCGGCCTACGCTTGGGAAATCGCGGCAGGACGCTCGATCGTCGTCAATATGCACGCTATCGGCGGCATTCTCTACGCGGGCGTGGTGGCGGCCTTCCTGGGTTTTCTCTGCTACAACGCGGGCGTTGCCGCCATCGGCCCGGCGCGAGGCTCGCTGTTCATCCACTTGATGCCGGTGTTCGGCACCATCCTTTCGGCGTTGCTGCTGGGCGAGCGGCCACACCTCTATCATCTGGGCGGCATCGCCTTGGTTTTTACCGGGATCGCACTGACCATGTACCGTCCGGCAGCTGTTCAGGGGGCGACGTTGCCCACCGGCGAACCGCGGCCCTGACAATTACCTTGCTCAGGACTCCGTGACCTCTTCGAGCGGCGCCTCGCGTGGCAGCAGCAGATCGAGGAAGATGGCCGTTAGGCCACCGGTAGTGATTGCCGAATCGAACAGGTTGCGCACAAGTTCGGGCATCTGCTGCAGCAATTGCGGCTGTGCGGCGATGCCCAGGCCGACACCGAAGGAGGCGGCGATGACCAGCATGTCGCGGCGGCCCAAGGCGCCGCGGGCGAGGATGCGGGTGCCGGCGGCGGCGACACTGCCAAACATGATCAGGGTGGCGCCGCCCAGCACCGGCTTGGGAATCTGCTGCAGCAACGCGCCGAGTGCCGGGAACAGGCCGAGGGCGAAGAGAATGGCGCCGATGTACAGGCCGACATGGCGGCTGGCCACGCCGGTCATCTGGATCACCCCGTTGTTCTGCGCGAAGGTGGTGTTGGGAAAGGCGCCGAGGCTGGCGGCGATCAGGCAGCTGACGCCGTCGCCGAGCACGCCGCCCTTGAGCCGGCCCAGGTAGGTCGGACCGGAGAGCGGCTGGCGCGACAGCAGGCAGTTGGCGGTGAGGTCGCCGACCGTCTCGATGGTGCTGATCAGGTAGACCAGTGCCACTGGCACGAAGGCGGCCCAGGCGAAATCGAAACCGTAGCGGAAGAGTTCCGGCACGCTCAGCGCCGGCAGTTCCGGCAGCGGCTGAGGGACGAGCCGGCCGGATAGCCAGGCGGCCAGGCTGCCGAGGGCAAGGGCGACGACGATCGCCGACAGGCGTACCCAGGGGTGTGGCGAGCGGTTGAGCAGAACGATGGTCAGCAGCACCAGCGCGCCCAGGGCGAGATTGCCCGGCGCGCCGAAGTCCATGGCGCCGAAGCCGCCGCCGATATCGGTGATGGCGACCTTGATCAGGCTGACGCCGATCAGGGTGATGACGATGCCGGTGGTCAGCGGACTGATGACTCGGCGCAACTGGCCGATGAAACGGCTGAGGACGATCTGCACGAAGGCGCCGAGAAAGCACACGCCGAAGATCAGCGCCAGGATCTCCTCGGGGCCGCCGCCGCGGTTCCTGGCCAGCAGGCCGGCGGCGAGCACCGCGCCGAGGAAGGTGAAGCTGGTGCCCTGCAGGCAGATCATCCCGGCACCGATGCCCAGCGGCCGCCAGGCCTGCAGAAAGGTGCCGATGCCGGAAACCAGCAGCGCCATGCTGATCAGGTAGGGCAGCTGTTCGCCCAGACCGAGCACCGTGCCGATCACCAGCGGCGGGGTGACGATGCCGACGAGGCTGGCGAGGATGTGCTGCAGTGCGGCGAACAACGCCGCAAGCGGGGCGGGGCGGTCGTCCAGACCGTAGATCAGTTCGGCGGGGGACTGCTCTTGCATACGGCATCGACCTCGGGCAAAGGGGAGCATCGAGACGGGCATAGAAACGACAATGCCCGCATCCTGCGATGCGGGCATTGTCATCGGCGGCCGTCCGGACCGCCAGTCTGCAAGAGCGGGCGACTCAGTCTTCCAGCGGCCCCATGGCGGTGGTGTTGAAGCCGCCGTCGACGTAGAGGATCTCGCCACTGATGCCCGAGGCCAGGTCGGAGCAGAGGAAGGCGCCGGCGTTGCCGACCTCCTCGATGGTCACGTTGCGGCGCAGGGGGGTCTGGCGCTCGTTGGCGGCGAGCATCTTGCGGAAGCTGGCGATGCCGGAGGCGGCCAGGGTGCGGATCGGGCCGGCGGAGATGCAGTTGACGCGGGTGCCTTCCGGGCCGAGGCTGGCGGCCAGGTAGCGCACGCCGGCCTCCAAGCTGGCCTTGGCCATGCCCATCACGTTGTAGTTGGGCATGGTGCGCTCGGCACCCAGGTAGGACAGGGTCAGCAGGCTGCCGTTGCGGCCCTTCATCATCTCGCGGCCGGCCTTGCCCAGGGCGACGAAACTGTAGGCGCTGATGTCGTGGGCGATCTTGAAGCCCTCGCGGGTGGTGACTTCGGTGAAGTCGCCGTTCAGCTGGTCGCCCGGGGCGAAGCCGACCGAGTGGACGATGCAGTCCAGGCCGTCCCACTTCTTGCCCAGTTCTGCGAAGACCTTGGCGATGTCCTCGTCGTTGGCCACGTCGCAGGGGAAGCACAGCTCGGGGCCGGAACCCCAGCCGGTGGCGAACTCCTCGACGCGGCCCTTGAGCTTGTCGTTCTGATAGGTAAAGGCCAGTTCGGCACCTTCGCGATGCATCGCGGCGGCGATGCCGGAGGCGATGGACAGTTTGCTGGCGACGCCGACGATCAGTACGCGCTTACCGGCGAGAAATCCCATGGATCAGTTCCTCTTCTAGTTAATCGGCGCTGCCGGGAGCCAGGAAGGCGGCTTCCAGCAACTGCCGTGTGTAAATGTGTTGCGGGGCGGCGAAGATCTTCTGCGCCGGCCCCTGTTCGACCACCTGTCCCTGCCTGACCACCATCAACTGGTGACTGAGCGCCTTGACCACCGCCAGGTCGTGGCTGATGAACAGGTAAGTCAGGTCGTACTTGCGCTGCAGCGAACGCAACAGCTCCACCACCTGGCGCTGCACCGTGCGGTCGAGCGCCGAGGTGGGCTCGTCGAGCAGGATCAGCGCCGGCTTCAGCACCAGCGCCCGGGCGATGGCGATGCGTTGGCGCTGTCCGCCGGAGAACTCGTGCGGATAGCGGTGCCGGGTTTCCGGGTCCAGGCCGACTTCCCGCAGCGCCTCGACGATCGCCTGCTCCTGCTCGGCCGGTGTGCCCAGGCGGTGGATCTGCAGGCCCTCGCCGACGATCTGGCCCACCGACATGCGCGGGCTGAGGCTGCCGTAGGGGTCCTGGAAAACCACCTGCATCTCGCGCCGCAGCGGGCGGATCTCGTGCTGTGACAGGCCGTTCAGCGTCTGGCCGCGGAAGCGGATCGAACCCTGGCTGGACAGCAGGCGCAGAATCGCCAGGCCGAGAGTGGACTTGCCGGAACCGCTTTCCCCGACGATCCCCAGGGTCTGCCCGCGGTGCAGGGTGAAGCCGATGCCGTCCACCGCCTTGACGTGGTCGACCGTGCGGCGCAGCAGGCCCTTCCTGATCGGGAACCAGACACGCAGGTCCTCGACTTCCAGCAGCGGCTCGCCGACCGGGTTGTCCGCCGGCTCGCCGCGCGGTTCCGCGCCGAGCAGTTCCTGAGTATAGGGGTGCTTGGGGGCGTGGAAGATTTCCTCGCAGCTGGCCTGTTCGACGATGGTGCCGCCGCGCATGACGCAAACCCGGTGGGCGGTGCGCCGCACCAGGTTGAGGTCGTGGGTGATCAGCAGCAGCGCCATGCCCAGGCGGGCCTGCAGGTCCTTGAGCAGTTCAAGGATCTTCAGCTGTACGGTGACGTCCAGCGCCGTGGTCGGCTCGTCGGCGATCAGAAGCTCCGGCTCGTTGGCCAGCGCCATGGCGATCATCACCCGCTGCCGCTGGCCGCCGGAAAGCTCGTGGGGATAGGCCTTGAGACGCTTGTGCGGCTCGGGATGCCGACCAGCTCGAGCAGTTCCAGGGTTCGCGCGGTGGCGGCCGCGCCGCGCAGGCCCTTGTGCAGGGCGAGAACCTCGTTGATCTGCTGCTCGATGCTGTGCAGCGGGTTCAGCGAGGTCATCGGTTCCTGGAAGACCATGGCGATGCGGTTGCCGCGGATGCCGCGCAGCTGGCGCTCGTCGAGCTTGAGCAGATCCTGCCCGGCGTAGCGGATGCTGCCGGCCGGGTGGCGGGCGAGCGGATAGGGCAAAAGGCGCAGGATCGAGTGGGCGGTGACCGACTTGCCGGAGCCGCTCTCGCCGACCAGGGCCAGGGTCTCGCCGCAGCGGATGTCGAAGCTGACGCCCTCCACGACGCGCTGCACCCGATCACCGCCGACGAACTCGACGGCGAGATCGCGGATCTCGATGAGGTTTTGCGAATCGTTCATCTCACTTCCTCGGGTCGAAGGCATCGCGCGCCGCCTCGCCGATGAACACCAGCAGGCTGAGCATTAGCGCCAGCACCACGAAGGCGGTGATCCCCAGCCAGGGTGCCTGCAGGTTGGCCTTGCCCTGGGCGACCAGTTCGCCGAGGGACGGTGCGCCGGGCGGCAGGCCGAAGCCGAGGAAGTCCAGGGCGGTGAGGGTGCCGATGGCGCCGGTGAGGATGAAGGGCATGAAGGTCATGGTCGAGACCATGGCGTTGGGCAGGATGTGCCGGTACATGATCGCGCCGTTGCCCATCCCCAGGGCGCGGGCGGCGCGCACGTATTCCAGGTTGCGGCCGCGCAGGAACTCGGCGCGCACCACGTCGACCAGGCTCATCCAGGAGAACAGCAGCATGATACCCAACAGCCACCAGAAGTTCGGCTGCACGAAGCTGGCCAGGATGATCAAGAGGTAGAGCACCGGCAGGCCGGACCAGATTTCCAGGAAGCGCTGGCCGAGCAGGTCGACCCAGCCGCCATGGAAGCCTTGCAGCGCGCCGACGACGACGCCGATCACCGAGCTGAGCAGGGTCAGGATGAGGGCGAACAGCACCGAAATGCGGAAGCCGTAGATCACCCGGGCGAGCACATCGCGGCCCTGGTCGTCGGTACCTAGCCAGTTGACCCGCGAAGGAGGCGCCGGCGCCGGGACGGTCAGCTCGTAGTTGATGCTCGAATAGCTGAAGGGGATCGGCGGCCAGAGCATCCAGCCGTCCTTCTCGGCGATCAGGCTCTGGATATACGGACTCTTGTAGTTGGTGGTCAGCGGGAATTCGCCGCCGAAGGTGGTTTCCGGGTAGCGCTTGAGCACCGGGAAGTACCAGCCGCCGTCGTAATGCACCACCAGTGGCCTGTCGTTGGCGATCAGCTCGGCGCCGAGACTGGCGACGAACAGCGCGAGGAACAGCCAGAGCGACCACCAGCCGCGCTTGTGCGCCTTGAAGAGTTCCAGCCGGCGTCGGTTGAGGGGGGACAGCTTCATCGTCAGCTCTCCCGGCTTTCGAAGTCGATGCGTGGATCGACCAGGGTATAGGTGAGATCGCCGATCAGTTTCACGACCAGTCCCAGCAAGGTAAAGATGAAGAGGGTGCCGAACACCACCGGATAGTCGCGGTTGATCGCCGCCTCGAAGCTCAAAAGGCCCAGGCCGTCGAGGGAGAAGATCACCTCGATCAGCAGCGAGCCGGTGAAGAACAGGCCGATGAAGGCCGAGGGGAAACCGGCGATGACGATCAGCATGGCATTGCGGAACACGTGTCCGTAGAGCACGCGGTTCTTCGACAGGCCCTTGGCGCGCGCG
Organism: Azotobacter tropicalis; assembly: GCF_059739045.1. NCBI lineage: Bacteria > Pseudomonadati > Pseudomonadota > Gammaproteobacteria > Pseudomonadales > Pseudomonadaceae > Azotobacter > Azotobacter tropicalis. The sequence continues at coordinate 887,795 of NZ_AP046059.1, read as the reverse complement.
GTCACTACGTACTGTTTGTTGATCTCGTCGAGGAAGCTGTTCTTGGTCAGCAGCGTGAGGGTGGCGAAGTTGCCGATCACCAGAGCGGTCACCGGCAGAGCCAGGTGCCAGAAGTAGTCGAGGACCTTGCCGCCCAGGCTGAGCTGGTCGAAGTCGTTCGAGGTCAGCCCGCGCAGCGGAAACCAATCGAAGTAACTGCCGCCGGCGAACAGCACGATCAGCAGGATGGCGAACAGGAAGGCGGGGATCGCATAGCCGACGATGATCGCCGAACTGGTCCAGACGTCGAAGGCGCTGCCGTGGCGGACCGCCTTGGCGATGCCCAGCGGAATGGACACCAGGTACATGATCAGGGTGCTCCACAGCCCCAGGGAAATCGACACCGGCATCTTCTCGATGATCAGGTCGACGACCGTGGCGTCGCGGAAGAAGCTCTCGCCGAAGTCCAGCCTCAGGTAGTTGGTCAGCATCAGCCAGAAGCGTTCGTGGGCTGGCTTGTCGAAGCCGTACATGCGTTCGATCTCGGCGATCAGCTCGGGGTCCAGCCCCTGGGCGCCGCGGTAGCGGGAGCTGCCCGAGGACACCTCGCTGCCGCCGCCGGAAATGCGTCCGGTGGCACCGCCGGCAGCGGATTCGAAGCCTTCCAGCTTGGCGATGGCCTGCTCCACCGGGCCGCCGGGGGCGGCCTGGATGATGACGAAGTTGAGCAGCAGGATGCCGAACAGGGTCGGCACGATCAGCAGCAGGCGGCGCAGGATATAGGCGAACATCTCAGCGCTCCGTGCCCGCCGGGGCGCTCGGGGCGGCCGCGGCCTCGGGCTTGTTCCACCAGGTATACAGGCCGATGTCGTAGCGCGGGGTCACCGCCGGGTGGCCGAGGCGGTTCCAGTAGGCCACCCGCCAGGTCTTGATGTGCCAGTTCGGCACCACGTAGTGACCCCACAGCAGCGTCCGGTCCAGCGCCCGGGTATGGCTGATCAGACTGTCGCGGGTATCGGCCTGGATCAGACCGTCGACCAGGCGGTCGATGGCCGGGTCCTTGAGGCCGATGAAATTGCGGCTACCCGGATTGTCGGCGCTGACCGAATGCCAGTACTCGCGCTGTTCGTTGCCGGGCGAGTTGGACTGGGCGAAGCCGCCGACCATCATGTCGAAGTCGCGTGAGCGCAGGCGGTTGATGTACTGGGAGACATCGACCCGGCGGATCTCCAGGTTGATCCCGAGATCGGCGAGATTGCGCTTGTAGGGCAGCAGGATGCGTTCGAAATCGGCCTGGGCGAGGAGAAACTCGATGCGCACCGGCTGGTCCTTGGCATCCAGCATGCGATCGCCCTCGACCCGCCAGCCGGCCTCCTGCAGCAACTGGTAGGCGCGCCGCTGCTGGTCGCGGATGATGCCGCTGCCGTCGCTGACCGGCAGGCGGAATTCGCTGCTGAGGACTTCCGGCGGGATCTGCTCGCGCAGCGGCTCGAGGATTTTCCGCTCGGCCTCGTCGGGCAGGCCGCGCGAGGCCAGCTCGGAGTTGTCGAAGTAGCTGCGGGTGCGGGTGTAGGCGCCGTTGAACAGTTGGCGGTTGGTCCATTCGAAGTCGAACAGCAGGGCCAGGGCCTCGCGCACCCGGCGGTCCTGGAACAGCGGTCGACGAATGTTGAAGACGAAGCCCTGCATGCCGGCCGGATTGTTGTTGGCGATCTCCTCCTTGATCAGCTGGCCGTTCTTGATCGCCGGGACGTCGTAGGCGGTCGCCCAGTTCTTCGCGCTGGTTTCCAGCCAGTAGTCGAACTGCCCGGCCTTCAGGGCTTCCAGGGCGACGGTGTTGTCGCGGTAGTAGTCGATCTGCACCGCGTCGAAGTTGTAGAAGCCGCGGTTCGCCGGCAGGTCCTTGCCCCACCAGTCCTTGACCCGCTCGTAGCGGACGCTGCGCCCTGGCTGGACGTCGGCGACCCGGTACGGACCGCTGCCCAGCGGCGGCTCGAGGCCGGACTTGGTGAATTCGCGGCCGGCCCACCAGTGCTTGGGCAGTACCGCCAACTGGCCGAGGATCAGCGGCAATTCGCGGTTGCCGGCATGCTTGAAATCGAAGCGTACCTGACGCTCGCTCTCGGCGACCGCCTGACTGACGTCGGCGTAGTAGGCGCGATACATAGGCGCACCGTCCTTCATCAGGATGTCGAAGCTGAACACCACATCTTCGGCGGTCACCGGATGGCCGTCGTGGAAGCGCGCCTCGGGGCGCAGGTGGAAGCGCACCCAGCTGTTGTCGGGCGCCCGCTCGATCTTCTCGGCGAGCAGGCCGTATTCGGTGAAGGGTTCGTCGAGGCTGTGGCGGGTCAGGGTGTCATAGACCAGGCCGATCTCGTCGGCGGCGACGCCCTTGTTGATGAAGGGGTTGAGGCTGTCGAAGCTGCCGAACCCGGCCTGGCGCAAGGTGCCGCCCTTGGGGGCATCCGGGTTGACGTACTCGAAATGCCGGTAGTCGGCGGGGTATTTCGGCGCTTCGCCGTAGAGGGTCAGGGCATGTTGCGGCGCGGCCTGGACCAGGCCGGCCAGGCCGAGCAGCAGGCTGCCGCCGGTAGCAAGCAGGAAGGAGCGCAGTGGGCGCGTCATCGGTCGTTCTCCGTGGACTTCAGCCACCAGGCGCGTAGGCCCAGGGTGTAAGGGGGCGTGGTGACGAAGGCGAACCGGTTGCGGTACGCCAGGCGATGATGATTGATGTACCAGTTCGGGATGCTGTAGTGCTGCCAGAGCAGGGCGCGATCCAGCGCTCGGGTGGCGGCAACCTGTTGCTCCCGGGTCTTCGCGGCCAGAAGGTTCTCCAGCAGGCCGTCGACGACCGGATTGGCGATGCCCGCGTAGTTCTTGCCGCCCTTCACGCCGGCCTGGCTGGAGTGGAAGTAGAACCATTGCTCGAGGCCGGGGCTGAGGGTCTGCGGCAGGGTCATCAGGATCATGTCGTAATCGAAGTGATCCAAGCGGTGCTTGTACTGGGCGCGATCGACGGTGCGCAACTGCGCTTCGATGCCGATGCCGGCGAGGTTCTCGCTGTAGGGCTGGAGAATGCGCTCCAGGCTGGGATTGACCAGCAGGATCTCGAAGCGCAGCGGTTGGCCCCGGGCGTCGACCAACTGCTGGCCGGAGGGTTTCCAGCCGGCTTCGCCGAGCAGGGCGAGGGCACGACGCAGGGCCTCGCGCGGGATGCCGCGGCCGTCGGTCTTCGGCAGCGAAAAGGGCTCGCGGAACAGGCGCTCCGGCAATTGCTGGCGATATTGGGACAGCAGCAGCCATTCTTCGCCTTCGGGCTTGGCGGTGGCGGAAAACTCGCTGTTCGGGTAATAGCTTTCGGCACGCCGGTAGGCGCCGTAGAACAGGGTGCGATTGGTCCATTCGAAATCGAACATCAGCCCCAGGGCTTCGCGCACCCTGGGGTCGCTGAACACGCTGCGCCGGGTATTCATGAACAGCGCCTGGGTCTGGGTCGGGATCCGGTGCGGGATCGCGGCGCGAATGACTTGGCCCGTTTCCACGGCCGGGAAGCGGTAGCCCCTGGCCCAGTTCTTCGCCTGGTGCTCGATGTAGAAGTCGAAATGTCCGGCCTTGAAGGCTTCGAAGGCGACCCCGCTGTCGCGGTAGAAATCCACCTCCACCCGGTCGAAGTTGTACTTGCCGCGGTTGATCGGCAGCTTGGCGCCCCACCAGTCCTTCACCCGCTCGAACACCAGGCGCCGACCCGGCAGCACCTGGGCGATGCGGTAAGGGCCGCTGCCCAGCGGTGGTTCGAAGGTGGTGGCCTTGAAGTCGCGGGTTTTCCAGTAGTGGCGGGGGAGCACCGGCAGCTCGCCGAGACGCAGGATCAGCAGCGGATTGCCAGAGCGCTTGAAGACGAAGCGGATGCGGTGGCGCCCGAGGACGTCGACCCGCTGCACTTCGCGCAGCTCGGTGCGGTACTGGGGGTGGCCCTCCTGGCTGAGCAGGCGGTAGGAGAAGGCCACGTCTTCGGCGGTGATCGGCTTGCCGTCGTGGAAGCGGGCTGCCTTGCGCAGGTTGAACACCACCCAGCTGCGGCTTTCGTTGTATTCGATGGTTTCAGCGATCAGGCCGTAGCTGGAGGCGGGTTCGTCGCCGGACGGATCGTATACCCCCGCGCCGGCCATCAGCGGTTCGTTCAGCTCGTTGATGCCGTACTGGAGAAAGTCAGCCGTCGCCGACGGGCTGGTGCCCTTGAAGCTGTAGGGATTCAGGGTATCGAAGGTGCCGAGGGCCATCAGGCGCAGCGCCCCCCCTTGGGAGCCTTGGGATTGACCCAGTCGAGGTGGCGGAAATGGGCCGGATACTTGAGCGCGCCGAACTGGGCGTAGCCATGGCTTTCGGTGATGCGTGCAGCTGCCGGCGCACTCGCGAGCAGACTGAGCAGCAGCAGACAAAGGGGGCGCATCGGTGGGCGGGTCCGATCCATGGCGACTTCTGGACATTCGGGCCGCTACAGTAACAGCTTGTCAGCCTTGGAAAAAGCTTGTGTCTCCGGGGCTTGCGCGCGTTCGCGGAGCCGCCGGGCGGCAAGGTCCGCGGGTCTTTGCGGCCGGACGCTGCCGGCTGCCGTCAGTTCGCCAGGAAGAGGGTCAGAGTCTGTCCCGGGCGGATGGTCCGGCCGTTCAGGGAGTTCCAGCGCTGCAGCGTCTTGGCGTCGACTTGGAAACGCTGGGCGATGCGATGCAGCGAGTCGCCTTTGCGTACTTTGTAATAGGTCACCGCCTTGCGTTGTTTCTTGGCTGCTATCCGGCGTGGCGGCTCCTCTTCCGCTTCCTCCATGGCCAGCAGCCGCGCGCTGGGCGGCGTGGTGGCCTGCTGCAGGGTGAAGGTCCGGTGCAATTCCGGTCTTCTCGGGGAGACGGGCCCCCGGCTGGCGGTCGTGCGTTGCTTGCGCCATTCGGCCAACTGCTCGGGCGTGCGTCCCAGGCTGAGCTGTAGCCGCTCGGCATTCTCGGTCGGCACCAGCAGGTACTGCGGGCCGTCCAGGGTGATGCCGCGCTTGTAGGCCGGGTTCAGGCGGAGCAAGTCGCCCTTGTCGATGCCGGCCATCTCGGCGAGGCGCGACAGCTCCATGCTGCCGCCGATCTCCACCCGGTCGAAATAGGGCTCGTTGGCGATCGGGCTCAGGGTGATGCCATAGGCCTCGGGTGTGTTGATCACCTGGGACAGGGCCAGCAGCTTGGGCACGTAGTCCTGGGTTTCCTTGGGCAGGGGCAGGTTCCAGTAGTCGGTGGGCAGACCGAGCCGGCGATTGCGCTCTATGGCCCGGCTGACCGTGCCCTCGCCGGCGTTGTACGACGCCAGGGCGAGCAGCCAGTCACCGTTGAACATGTCGTAGAGCTTGGAGAGGTATTCGATCGCCGCCTGGGTGGAGGCGGTAATGTCGCGGCGGCCGTCGTACCACTGGGTCTGGTGCAGGTTGTAGTCGCGCCCGGTGGCGGGAACGAATTGCCAGAGGCCCACGGCATGGGCACGGGAATAGGCGAGGGGGTTGTAAGCGCTCTCGATGACCGGCAGCAGGGCCAGTTCCAACGGCATACCGCGTTCTTCCAGGCGCTCGACGATGTAATGGATGTAGAGCGCGCCGCGCTCGCTGACCTTGTCGATATGTGCCGGGTTGCTGACGAACCACAGGCGCTGGCGCTCGATGCGCGGGTTGACGCCCATCTCGATCCCGTCCTGCAGCGCGAAGCCTTCGCGCATGCGTGCCCAGATGTCCTGGGGCTGAGCGGTGGCGCCCTGGTTCAGCCATTGGGTTTCGCGCTTGGGCTTGGCGGCCAGGCGCGCATATTCGTCGTTGTTGCGCTCGCCGGTGCTCTGACAGCCCGCCAGGGCGGCGGCCAGGAGGATGACGATAAATGGAGTGCGCCGCGCCAATATGCCCGGGGCAACATCCTTGTTTAAGGGGGAGTTTGACATGGGCGGATAAGGGGTCCGGGCAAAAAAGTGGGCCGATTCTAGGAAGCACCCCGAAGGAGGGTCAACCCATCGGGGACTTTCAAACTGTAGGCGGCCGCCTAGAAATTGTCCTTCCAGGCTCGCAATTCGGCGAACACTTGATCTGGATCAAGAGTTGCCTGGCCGCTACGGCGGGCCATCTTTTCTTTAACGGATGTTTCTCCAGTGCGCAGAAAGGGGTTGGTTTTCCGCTCCAGGGCCAGGTTCGACGGCAGGCTGCCGAGCCCCTTGGCGCGCCAGGCGCTCACCTCGGCCAGGCGCCGGGCGATGGCGGGGTTGTCCGGCTCCACTGCCTGGGCGAAGCGCAGGTTGTTCAGGGTGTATTCGTGGGTGCAGTACACCAGCGTCGCTTCGGGTAGCCCGGCCAGGCGGCGTAGCGACCGATGCATCTGACCCGCTGTGCCTTCGAAGAGGCGCCCGCAGCCGGCGGCGAACAGGGTATCGCCACAGAACAGCCAGGGCTGCGCGGCGTCGTGGAAATAGGCGATGTGGCTGCGGGTGTGCCCCGGCACCTCGAGAATCCTGAAGGTGCAGCCGAGGACGTCGACTTCCTCGCCGTCGTGCAGGGTGAGATCGCGCAGCGGGATGCGTTCGTCGTCGGGACCCAGCACTCGGGCCCCGGTCGCCTGCTTGAGGGACGCCACGCCACCGATGTGGTCGGCGTGATGGTGGGTGATCAGGATATCGGCGAGTTGCCAGCCGGGATTCGCCTCCAGCCAGGCGCGTACAGGGGCGGCATCGCCGGGGTCGATCACGGCGATGCGCCGGCTGGCCGGCTCCTGTAGCAGCCAGATGTAGTTGTCCTGGAAAGCGGGGAGGGCGTCGATCCGTACCATGCTGTGTTCGCGGGCGTCCCGGTAACGTGACTCGGGCGTTTGCCGCATTCTCCTGTCGAAGGTGTCCATCAAGAAGGAATTTGCCGCTTCCAGGCCGGTGGCGGCGTTCGCCGAGGGCATGTTGACGCTGGCGGTCGCTAAACTTAAAAGGGTCCGTTCATCTTAGTCCGAGCATTCGACGCAGGGAGCCTTCATGACCGACCGAGCTTTCGTCCATGCCGATCCCCAGTGGCTGTCGCTGATGAGCGACGCGCGCGACTGGTTCGCCACGCCTCTCGGACAGCAGATGCTGCAGGAGGAACAGCGTCTGCTCAAGGAGGAACTGGCGCGTTTCTTCGGTGGCTACCTGGTGCACTACGGCCCGCCTGGCGAGTTCGAGGGAGCGGGGCAGATCCGCTGCTGCGTGCGCCTGGGCGCGCCCTTGCCGGGAGTACAGATCGTCTGCGAGGAGCAGGCCTGGCCGCTGGCCGAGCACGCCGCCGACGTGGTGGTGCTGCAGCATGCCCTGGACTTCAGCCTGTCGCCCCATGCGCTGCTGCGCGAGGCGGCGCGCAGCGTGCGTCCCGGCGGTCACCTTCTGGTGGTCGGCATCAATCCGCGCAGCCTCTGGGGTCTGCGCCGCCATTTCGCCGGCGACGTCCTGCGCCAAGCCCGCTGCATCGGCGCCAGCCGAGTCGGCGACTGGCTGGCGCTGCTCGGCTTCGCGCTGGAGAAACGCCGCTTCGGATGCTATCGTCCGCCCCTTTCATCCAGCGTCTGGCAATCCCGCACCGCGCGCCTCGAGTCCTGGGGCGATTCCTGGCAGATGCCGGGAGGCGGCTTCTACCTGCTGGTGGTGCGCAAGCTGGTGGTCGGCCTGCGGCCACTGCCGCAGACCCGCCGGGAGCCCATCGGCAAGCTGTTGCCGCTACCGGTGGCGAAGGTCAGCCGGCGCGCGTCGAAACATGGGGCTTGAGTGAGCGACAAGGTCGAAATCTATACCGATGGTGCCTGCAAGGGTAACCCCGGTCCCGGAGGCTGGGGCGCCCTGCTGGTCTGCCGCGGCGTCGAGCGCGAGCTGTGGGGCGGCGAGGCGGAAACCACCAACAACCGCATGGAACTGACCGCGGCCATCCGTGCGCTGGCCGAGCTCAAGCGGTCCTGCGAGGTGCAGCTGACCACCGATTCCGAATACGTGATGCGCGGTATTCAGGAATGGCTGCCGAACTGGAAGAAGCGCGGCTGGAAGACTGCCGCGCGCCAGCCGGTGAAGAACGCCGATCTCTGGCAGCAGCTCGACGAGCAGGTCGCTCGCCATCAGGTCACCTGGAGCTGGGTGCGCGGGCATACCGGCCATCCCGGCAACGAGCGCGCCGACCTGCTGGCCAACCGCGGCGTCGCCGCCGCCCGCGCGCAGAATAAACACCGCGTCTAAATATCCTGTAAAGGCATCGACAGAGCATGCGCAGCGTCGTACTGGATACCGAAACCACCGGCATGCCGGTGACCGAAGGCCACCGGATCATCGAGATCGGTTGCGTCGAACTGCAGGGCCGTCGTCTCACCGGCCGGCATTTCCATGTCTATCTGCAGCCGGACCGCGAGGTGGACGAAGGCGCCATCGCGGTGCACGGCATCACCAATGATTTCCTTACCGACAAACCGCGTTTCGCCGACATTGCCGACGAATTCTTCGAATTCATCAAGGGTGCCCAGCTGATCATCCACAACGCGGCGTTCGACATCGGCTTCATCGACAACGAATTCGCCCTGCTGGGCCAAACCGAGCGTGCCGACATCGGTGCCCACTGCTCGGTGCTCGACACCCTGCTGATGGCCCGCGAGCGCCATCCCGGCCAGCGCAACAGCCTCGACGCCCTGTGCAAGCGCTACGATGTCGACAACTCCAACCGCGACCTGCACGGCGCGTTGCTCGACGCCGAGATCCTCGCCGACGTCTGGCTGGCCATGACCGGTGGGCAGACGCACCTGTCGCTGGCCGGCGACGGGAGCGAGAACGGCGGGCGGGCCCAGGCATCGGCGATCCGCCGGCTGCCGCAGGATCGTCAACGCACCCGGGTGATCCGCGCCAGCGAGCAGGAGCTGGCCGCCCATGCCGAGCGGCTGACGGCGATCGAGAAGGCGGCCGGCGGCCCGGCGCTATGGCTGCAGATGGAGCAGGCGCAGCAGCAGTAGCCGGGGTTTTCGGCGCACGATATCTGCAGCTTGTGCTCGGCGCTCTGGCTTATCCTGAGGGCGAACTCCCTCAGGACACGAGTCGTGTACAAAGACCTCAATTTCCCGATTCTCATCGTCCACCGCGACATCAAGGCCGACAGCGTGGCCGGCGAGCGCGTACGGGCGATCGCCCGGGAGCTGGAGCAGGGCGGCTTCAGCATCCTGTCCACCGCGACCTCCAGCGAGGGGCGCATCGTCGCTTCGACCCATCACGGCCTGGCCTGCGTCCTGGTCGCTGCCGAGGGGGCGGGGGAAAACCAGCGTCTGCTGCAGGACATGCTCGAGCTGATCCGCCTTGCCCGCGCGCGCGCGCCGCAGCTGCCGATCTTCGCCCTCGGCGAGCGAGTCACCATCGAGAACGCGCCGGCCGAGGCGATGGCCGACCTCAACCAGCTGCGCGGCATCCTCTATCTGTTCGAGGACACCGTGCCCTTCCTCGCCCGCCAGGTCGCCCGCGCCGCCCGCAACTACCTGGCCGGCCTGCTGCCGCCCTTTTTCAGCGCGCTGGTCGAGCACACCCTGCAGTCCAACTACTCCTGGCACACGCCCGGTCACGGCGGTGGCGTGGCCTACCGCAAGAGCCCGGTGGGCCAGGCCTTTCACCAGTTCTTCGGCGAGAACACCCTGCGCTCCGATCTTTCGGTGTCGGTGCCAGAGCTCGGCTCGCTGCTCGACCACACCGGCCCGCTGGCCGAGGCCGAAGCCCGGGCAGCGCGCAATTTCGGCGCCGATCACACTTTTTTCGTCATCAACGGCACGTCGACCGCCAACAAGATCGTCTGGCACTCGATGGTCGCCCGCGACGACCTGGTGCTGGTCGACCGCAACTGCCACAAGTCCATCGTCCACGCCATCATCATGACCGGGGCGATTCCCCTCTATCTGCTGCCGGAGCGCAACGAGCTGGGCATCATCGGACCGATTCCGCTCAGCGAGTTCAGCCGCGAGTCGATCGCCGCAAAGATCGCCGCCAACCCTTTGGCCCGTGGTCGCGAGCCCCGGGCGAAGCTCGCGGTGGTGACCAATTCCACCTACGACGGTCTCTGCTACAACGCCGAGCTGCTCAAGCAGACCCTGGGCGATACCGTCGAGGTGTTGCACTTCGACGAGGCCTGGTTCGCCTACGCCGCCTTCCATGAGTTCTATGCCGGGCGCTATGGCATGGGCACCACCCGCTCGTCTGACAGCCCGCTGGTGTTCAGCACTCACTCCACCCACAAGCTGCTGGCAGCCTTCAGCCAGGCCTCGATGATCCACGTGCAGGATGGCGGCCGCCGCCAGCTGGACCGCGACCGCTTCAACGAAGCCTTCATGATGCACATCTCCACCTCGCCCCAGTACGGCATTCTCGCCTCGCTGGACGTGGCTTCGGCGATGATGGAGGGCCGGCCGGGCGCTCGCTGATCCAGGAAACCTTCGACGAGGCGCTCAGCTTCCGCCGTGCTCTGGCCAACCTGCGCCAGAGCCTGGCGCCGGACGACTGGTGGTTCGACATCTGGCAGCCGCCGCGCGGTGCAGCCGGCGAGCAAGGCGCGCCCAGCGACTGGCTACTGACCCCGACGGCCGACTGGCACGGTTTCGATGCCCTGCCCGAGGACTACGTGCTGCTCGACCCGATCAAGGTCACGCTGGTGACGCCAGGGCTGAATACTGCCGGCCAGCCCGCCGGACAAGGCATTCCGGCGGTGGTGGTCAGCCGCTTCCTCTGGGAGCGTGGCCTGGTGGTGGAAAAGACCGGCCTGTACTCCTTCCTGGTGCTGTTCTCGATGGGCATCACCAAGGGCAAGTGGAGCACCCTGCTGACCGAGTTGCTGGAGTTCAAGCGCTGCTACGACGCCAACCTGCCGCTGGGGCAGGCGCTGCCCTCCATCGCTCAGGCCGGCGGCAGCCGCTATGCCGGCATGGGCCTGCGCGACCTGTGCGACCAATTGCACGATTTCAACCGGCAAAGCGCCCGGGCCAAGGCGCTCAAGCACATGTACAGCCTGTTGCCGGAGCTCGCTCTCAAGCCCGCGGAGGCCTACGACAAGCTGGTGCGCGGCGAGGTCGAGGCGGTGCCCATCGAGCGTCTCGAAGGACGCATCGCGGCAGTGATGCTGGTGCCCTATCCGCCCGGCATTCCGCTGATCATGCCGGGCGAGCGCTTCACCCCGACCACTCGGGCGATCGTCGATTACCTGCACTCCACCCGCTCTTTCGCGGCCCGATTCCCGGGGTTCGACCTGGATGTGCACGGCCTGCAGCACGAGGATGGCCTCCAGGGGCGCATCTACACTGTCGACTGCCTGCGCTGATCCAAGCCCCAGCCATCCGTGCCAGCACTGCCGCGGATGGCTTCGAGGTGCCTGACGCGCGCCTTTGCGCCAAGTTTGCGCTATTGCAGCGGCAATGCTTTTCGATTACCGGCAGCCTTATATGCAGCCGTTGCCCGGAACTTGTTCGAGCTTTCGAGACAAGCGAGGCGCCATCAGTTTGATCCCTGTCTTTTTGAATATGCCTCCGTGCAGGCGCGCGCCAAGGCGGCCGGAGTCGAGCACACAAGTGTTTCCCGGTCGGTCGGAAAAATGCTTGTGAAACAATGCAGGTGGCATTTTGATTTTATCTTGCTTCCAAGTGCTGCGAAGTGTCTGGCCGTATATGCCCAGAAACTTTCTCCCGTATTCAGGTCGGTCCGTGGTGATCGCCGGCATTTCCCTTTTAGTTGATATTGAAGTTGCTTGTCGTTTTCCATGATGGCGATTTGCTCTTTCGATATCGTTTTGCTGGCGCCGTTGCTGCGTTGCACAGCGTCAGCCAAGATTTTTTGCTTGTTATTGCGTCGCAAAATTAATGTTGTGGCGGGAGGTGGCCATTATTAATATGGCTTATTCGTTATAATTTCGGTCGATTGTTAAAGTTGCACGAGGCGATTTAATGCATTGGCCTTGTCGTTCTTTCAAAGCATAGGGAGTCATTTTTTCAGTTGCATTTTTGTATTTTAATTTTAAAAAAATCAGTACCTTAATATATATGTGATATTTGTTTTCTTATTGGGATTTACCTGTTTTCCATTTTGGTAGGTCGTTTTTCAAACACAATTGGCTGTTTCGCTTGCCTCGTCACTTGTCTCTCTGTTGCTCAGTGCAATGATTCTTACCATTTCCGTTTCGTTTCTGTGGTTTTGCACCATGCAAAAACGTATGTAAGCCCATTGGCTGTTGCTCGATCGTCTTGATGGCTAATTGCCTTCATTTATTTGTGAAAATTTGCTTTGGATTCGGGATTCACTTTCCCGATTGGTCCGTAATGAATTACGGGAAATTCCGGGTAGGCTTTGTTTCGTCGGTAGTGTGAAAACCAGCATTTTGATATCGAGCCAAAGACGGCCGTAAGCCATTTCTCTTGCAGGGATGCGATGCAGATTCCGCCTCTTCACTTGAGAACTCGGCAGGCCTTGAGTGATGTCAATTGAATGGCATTTCCCGCTTTCAGGGTAATCGGGGCTATGCCAGTCGAACGCGAGCACGGTGTGAAGCGCTCGAACAAGGAACAAAAGCTGCGCTGAAAAAACGCATCTTTTTGAGAGCAGGATGATCAAATGGCTAGTCATATTGCGATAACACCCGCAGGGTATCTCGACTCCAAGATTGCGATTGCTGCCTGCCGCGCCGGGGAGATTGGCATCCTCGACCTGGGCTGTCACAACGCTCCGGAAACCACCCGGGCGGCCATCGAAGGCCTGGCCGCCAGCGCCGGGCCGAACGCCCAGTGGGGTATCCGCTGGGATACCCTCGGCTCCGCCGAGCGCGGCCTGGAGCAACTGGCCGAGTTCATCCCGCAGCGCGTACCGATCCTGGTGCTCGCCGGGCTCAAGCCGGACGACCTGGTGTTCACCGGGATGCAGCCCAAGGAACTGGCCGCGCTGAAGAAGAAGATCAAGCGCCTGGCCCGCAAGATCTTCGTCGAGGTCTGGGACCTGCCCTCGGCACTGGCCGCCGAGGCCTCCGGCTGCGACGGCCTGATCCTCAAGGGACACGAGTCCGGCGGCTGGGTCAGCCGCCATTCGAGCTTCATCCTCCTCCAGGAGCTGCACGGCCGGGTCAACATTCCCTACTGGGTACAGGGCGGCATGGCCACCCACACCGCGGCCGCCGCGGTACTCGCCGGCGCCTCCGGCGTGGTGCTCTGCGAGCAGCTCTGGCTGGCCGACGAAAGCCCCTTCGTCGGTACCCCGCAGGCCCGCGCCTGGGCTGCGCTGGATGGCAGCGAAACTGTGCTGATCGGCCCGGAACAGCGTTCGTTCCGCCTGTTCGGCCGCGGTGCTCGCGAGCGGATCGAGGAGCTCGAGCAGGCGGTGATCAAGAACGAGCCCTGGGAGAGCCTGCTGCTGCAGTCCCTCGCCCAGGCGGACGCACCGCTGCTGCCGATGGGCGAGGACATTGCCCTGGCCGCCGCCCTGGCTCGCCGCCACGGCACCGTCGGACGCATCCTCGCCGCGCTCGCAACCTGCACCGAGCAAGCCCTGCGCGGAGCCCGCGAGCAGAAGGCGCTGGGGCCGGATGCGCCGCTGGCCCAGCTGCACGGTACCCGCTATCCGATCGTCCAGGGCCCGATGACCCGGGTCAGCGACGTCGACGGCTTCGCCAAGGCCGTGGCCGATGGTGGCGGCTTGCCGTTCATCGCGCTGTCGGTGATGCGCCAGGAGCAGGTGCAGAGCCTGCTGACCAAGACCAAGGAACTGCTCGGCGACAAGCCCTGGGGGGTCGGCATCCTCGGCTTCATGCCGCTGGAGCTGCGCCAGGCCCAGCTCGAGGTGGTTCGCGCGATCAAGCCGCCATTTGCACTGATCGCCGGCGGACGTCCCGGTCAGGCCCGGGAACTGGAAGCCATCGGCATCAGCACCTACCTGCACGTACCGTCGCCCGGGCTGCTCAAGGGCTTCATCAAGGACGGCGCGCGCAAGTTCATCTTCGAGGGCGGCGAGTGCGGCGGCCATACCGGTCCGCTGAGCAGCTTCATCCTCTGGGAGTCGGCCATCGACACCCTGACCTCGGTCGAGATCAATGATCCCGAGTCGGTCCAGGTCCTGTTCGCCGGCGGCATCCACGACGAACTGTCGGCGGCGATGGTTTCCGCCCTGGCGGCGCCGCTGGTCGAGCGCGGCATGAAGATCGGCGTGATCATGGGTACCGCCTACCTGTTCACCCACGAGATCGTCAACAGCGGCGCGATCCTGCCGGAGTTCCAGTCCCAGGCCATCGCCTGCAAGGAAACCACCCTGCTGCAGTCGGGCAAGGGCATGTACACCCGCTGCGCGGTGACACCCTTCTGCGACGAGTTCAACCGCACCCGCCGCGACATGCTGCTCGCCCTGGAGGCTCCGGAAAAGGTCCTCAAGGTGCTGGAGCTGTTCAACATCGGCCGCCTGCGCATGGCCTCCAAGGGCATCAGCCAGAACCCCGACCGTTCGGCAGCCTCCCGCTACGTGCAGATTCCCATCGAGGACCAGCGCCGCGAAGGCATGTACATGCTCGGCGAAGTCGCCCGCCTGCGCTCCAAGGCGCTGAGCATCGCCGAGCTGCACAGCGCGGTATCGGTGGGCTGCGGCGGGGTGCTGGCCCAGGTCGAGCAGCGTCTGCCGCGCAAGCGTGCGGCCAAGCGCGTGGCGGCGGAAAGCGATATCGCCATCGTCGGCATGGCCGGTCTGCTGCCCGGGGCCAACGACCTGCGCACCTACTGGCAGAACATCATCCACCGGGTCAACGCGATCCGCGAGGTGAGCGAGGAGCGCTGGCGTCCCGAGGACTTCTTCGATCCGAAGCGCGGCACGCCGGACAAGGTGTATTCGAAGTGGGGCGGCTTCATGGACGACATCCCGTTCGACCCGTCCCTGTACGGCATCCCGCCGGCCAGCCTGAAGTCGATCGAGCCGGTGCAGCTGCTGGCCCTCGACGTGGTGCGCCAGGCGCTGGCCGATGCCGGATTCGACCGCCGCTCGTTCGCCAAGGACCGCACCGCGACCATCTTCGCCGCCGGCGGGATGAACGAGCTGGGCTGCGACTACATCTTCCGCGGCCTGCTCAGCCATTACCTGCCGCGGATCGACGGGCTGCCCGAGGAAGCCGCCAAGCAACTGATGGAGGCGCTCTACGAGCAGGACCTGCCCAAGTGGACCGAGGATTCCTTCCCCGGCATCCTGGAGAACGTTATCGCCGGACGGATCGCCAACCGCTTCGATCTGCGCGGCACCAACTACATCGTCGACGCGGCCTGCGCCTCGTCGCTGGCGGCCCTCGACGTGGGCATCCGCCAGCTGCGCAGCCACGATGCCGATGTCGCCGTGGTCGGCTCGGTGGACGCCACCAACAACCCGATCGGCTTCCTCTGCTTCGCCCAGACCCACGCCCTGTCGCCGCGCGGGCGCAGCCGTCCGTTCGACGACGGCGCCGACGGCATCGCCTTGGGCGAGGGCGTAGTGGCCCTGGTGCTCAAGCGGCTGGGCGACGCCGAGCGCGACGGCGACCGCATCTATTCGGTGATCAAGGGCATCGGCGCCTCCAGCGACGGCCGCAACCGCAGCCTCACCGCGCCGCATCCGCAAGGTCAGGTCACCGCCCTGCAGCGTGCCTACGAGGACGCTGCGGTCGATCCGACCACCATCGGCCTGATCGAGGCGCACGGCACCGGCACCGCGCTGGGCGACAAGTCGGAGATCGAGTCGCTCAACCTCGCCTTCGGCAAGACCGACATGGCCAGGCAGTCCTGTGCGGTGGGTTCGGTCAAGTCGATGATCGGCCATACCAAGGTCACCGCCGGCCTGGCGGCGATGATGAAGACCGCGCTGGCGCTCAAGCAGCGCGTGCTGCCGCCGACCATCGGCGTCGACACGCCGAACGCGAAGATCGACTTCGGCCGCTCGCCGTTCTTCATCAACACCGAGACCCGCCCCTGGCTGAACGCCTCGGACCACCCGCGCCGCGCCGGGGTCAGCGCGTTCGGCTTCGGCGGCACCAACTTCCATGTGGTGATGGAGGAGTACACCGGCGCCTACCGCGACAGCGACGTCGTCGACCTGCAGCCGCGCGATGCCGAGCCCTTCGCCTTCCGGGGCGCGGACCGCACCCAGGTGCGCGAGCAGGTGCAGCGCCTGCTCGATGCCCTGGAGCATCCCGAGCAGGTCGATGTCGCCCAGCTCGCCTACGCCGTGCAGCTGGAGCAGGGGACGGTCCGCACCGGCGACTGCCGGCTGGCCCTGGTCGCCAGTTCCGGCACGGATCTCAAGGCCAAGCTGGAACTGGCCCTGAAAGCCTTGCAGGGCCGCGAGAGCGAAGTGAAGTATCCGCAGGGGGTGTTCTTCCGCGAAGGGCCGGCAACCGACGGCGGCGTGTGCTTCGTGTTTCCCGGCCAGGGTTCGCAGCGGGTCAACATGCTGGCCGACCTGACGACCTCCCTGCCCGAGCTGCACGGTCTGTTCGAGCGCGCCGACGTGCTGCTCGCCGACCGCCTGGAGCAGCCCCTGTCGCGCTACATCTATCCGCTGCCGGTGTTCAGCGACGAGGAGCGCGCCCGCCAGCAGACCGCGCTGAACGCGACCCAGGTCGCCCAGCCGGCGCTCGGCGTGGTCGACAGCGCCGCGCTCCGGGTGCTGGGCGACTACGGCCTCGAGCCGGACTTCGTCGCCGGGCACAGCTATGGCGAGTATGTCGCCCTGCATGCCGCCGGAGTGATCGGCCTGGACGACTTCATCCGCCTGTCCGAGGCCCGCGGCCGGCTCGCCGGCGAGGCCGGGCGGCGCAATCCGGGGGCGATGGCGGCGATCGACGCCGACGAGGTTCGGGTCCGCGCGCTGATCGAGCAGCATGGCCTGAACGTCACCCTGGCCAACCTCAATGCCGCCGACCAGACCATCGTCGCCGGTTCGATGGAGGCCATCGAGGCGGCGGCCAAGGTGCTCGGCAACGAGTCGCTGCGGGTCAAGGTGCTGCCGGTCAGCGCCGCCTTTCACTCGCCGGCGATGGCCAGCGCCCGCGAGGGACTGGCGGCCGAGCTGGCAAAAGTCGAGTTCAAGCCGGCCCGGGTGCCAGTGTTCAGCAACACCACCGGCACGGCCTATCCGGACGACCCCGAGGCCATGCGTGCCCTGTTGGTCGAGCACATGACCGAGCCGGTGCACTTCGTCAAGGAGATCAACCAGCTGTACGAGGCCGGCGCGCGGATCTTCGTCGAAGCCGGACCGGGCCTGGTGCTGACCGGGCTGGTCGACCGGATTCTCGGCGACCGCCCGCACACCGCGCTGGGCATCGAGGCGCCCGGACGCGGCGGCTGGATCCAGCTCGCCCATGTGCTCGGCCAGGTGTTCGTCCTCGGTCTGCCGCTGGAGTTCGGCCGCTGGTTCAAGGGCCGCGGCTACGAGGCGTTGACGGTCGCGGAGGTGTTGGCCCGTGCCAAGACCAAGGCCGTGCCCGGTCCGCTGGTCTGGCGCGTTAACGGCGCTCGCGCGGTGCCCTGGAACGCACCGGCCAAGGCCCGTCCGGCGATCGCCCAGGCCCCGGCCGCCGCCGCGCCCAAGGTCCCGGCCAGTGCGCCGGCCCCGCTGCCGGCGGCAGCGCTCAGGCCCCAGGCACAGCCGGTCGCGAGCAGCTCGACCGTCGCCCACGTCTCTTTCGCCCGACCGGCCATCACTCCGGTCAACGTAAACCGCCACGCGCCACAACGGAGGTTCAGCATGGCAAACGACAACACGCTGCGTACGGGGGATCTCCCGGCAGAGATGGAAGCTCCATCGCTGTTAAACGTCGCACACGTCCAGGAAGTCATTGCGCAGTTCATCGCGCTGCAACGCGATCAGCAGGATACCCTGCGTCGCTTCCTCGATTTCCAGAGCAGCCTCGCGGGAGCTGACCTGGCAAGCGTCGGCGAGTCGCGCCCCAGCCTGCAGGTGGTGTCCCAGGCCGGACCGGTGCCGGCGCCGGCGCCGGTGCTGCCGGCTCAGGTGCTGTCGCTGCATGCCGCCGGTCTGCCGGTCGGCCGCGAACCGCAGGTCGCGACCATCGAGGGCTCGGTCCAGCGCAGCGAGGTGCGTGTCGAGGCGCCCAAGCTGGCGGTCGCCGCCGCCGCTCCGGCTGCTCCTGTCGCCAAGTCCGCCGCTGCCGCTAGTCCGGCTTCCACCGAGGCGTTCAAGGCCGATCTGCTGCAGGCGGTTTCCGAGCGCACCGGCTATCCGGAGGACATGCTCGACCTGGATGCCCACATGGAGGCCGACCTGGGCATCGATTCGATCAAGCGCATCGAGGTCCTGAGCCAGCTCAAGGACCGCCACAACCTGATGGAGGGACGCGACGAGGAGGCGGTGTTCGAGGAGCTCACCGGCCTGAAGACCCTCAACGAGATCGTCGTCTGGTACGACAAGCTGCAGGGTTCCGGCGCTGCCGGGGAAGGAGCGCAAGCCTCAAAAAAAGCACTGACTCCGCCGTCGGCATTGCCGGCTGAGACGGCGGAGTCCGCAACCGAAGTTGCGCCGGAACAAATCGTCCACTGCTACAGCGTCAAGCCCGTCGCCGCGCCCCTGGGCGCGGCCGCCGGCCCGCAGCCCGCAGCCGGCCTGCCGGTCCTGCTGGTGGGGGCCGACTCGGAACTGGCCACCGCCTTCCGGGTCGCCCTCGGCCAAGCCGGGCACGCGGTGAAGCAGATCGTTCCGGGCAAGGAAAACCGCGCGCTGGGCGATGAGCGTTTCGAGTTCGATCCTGCCTCGCTGGAGTCGGTGCAGGCGCTGCGCGACCTGCTCGGCGAGGGACGAATCGGAACGCTGGTCAGCCTGCTCGGCGTGCCGGCCGGGGAGAGCGATTCCGTCGCTCCGGCCAAGGTCCTGTTCCTGCTCTGCAAGGTCTTCGACCAGGACCTCAAGGCCGCCGCGCGTGCCGGCGCCGGCTGGCTGCTCAGCCTCACCGTGCTGGACGGGCGCTTCGGCCTCGAGCACTCGCGCGAGCTGCCGATCGAGTCCGCCGGCACCCTGGGCGTCGCCAAGTCGGCGTCGCGGGAGTGGGGCGAGGAGGCGCACGTCAAGTGCGTCGACCTGTCGCCGACCCTCAAGGTCGGCGAGATGGTCGAGCGGGTGCTGGGCGAATGGGCCGCGCAGACGCCGGCGCTGGAAGTCGGCTACGGTGCCGAAGGGCGCTGCCAGCTGGAGCTGACCCGGCAGGCGGCCGGTGCCGCCGCAGGGCTGCCGGTTCTCGGAGAGGGCGCCGTGGTGCTGATCACCGGCGGGGCCGGCGGCATCACCGCGGAAATCGCCACTGCCCTGGGCAAGGAGTACCGCCCGCAGCTGGTGCTGGTGGGACGCAGCCCGCTGCCGGAGGAGGAGGCCGAGGACACCCGCGGCATCGCCGATCCGGCGCAGCTCAAGCAGGTGCTGATCGGCAAGCTGCGCGGCGAGGGCGGCGCGAAGCTGAAGCCGGCCGAGGTCGACCGGGTGTTCAAGCGCCTGCTCAAGGATCGCGAGATCCGCGACAACCTGGCGCGGCTCGAGGCGACCGGCGCGAAGGTCGAGTACCACGCCGTGGACGTGCGCGACGGCGAGGCCTTCGGCCGGGTGATCGACGGGATCTACGCGAAGTGGGGACGGCTCGACGGCGTGCTGCACGGCGCCGGGGTCATCGACGACAAGCTGATCCGCGACAAGACCCTGGAGTCCTTCGCCGCGGTGTACGACACCAAGGTCGCCGGCGCCCGGGTGCTGGCCAGCCGGCTGCGTCCGGAAGGCCTGAAGTTCGTGCTGTTCTTCTCCTCCATCGCCGGCCGTTTCGGCAATGCGGGGCAGAGCGACTACAGCGCAGCCAACGAAGTGCTCAACAAGCTGGCCGACAGCCTCGGCCATGCCTGGCCCGGCGTGCACGCGCTGGCCATCGACTGGGGCCCCTGGAAGTCCGGGATGGTCGGGGACCAGATGCTCAAGTTCTATGCCGAACGCAACATTCACCCCATTCCGCTGGAGATCGGCACCCGTCACTGCCTCGAGCAGATCCGGCGGGGCAGTACCGGCGAGACGGAGCTGGTGATCACGGCGAGTCTCGAGCAGATCGTCGAGCAGATGCAAGCACGCAAGAAGCGTGATTCGGGGCACCAGTCCTAGGTAGGAACGGCCCGAGGTTGAAGTTTTTCCCGCGCGTTCGCGCGCGGGATCGCTGTAGAGGCACCCGCTCAGTCAAGGAGGAAATACCATGAGCAGTCCCCACAATGCAGTCCTTACCGGCTTCACCCCCGTACAGTTGGCCAAGCCCGTTCCCCAGGCGCTGACCCTGGAGTTGTCCGCCTACGCCTTCGCCCGTGCCTACTGCCTCAAGAACGGCATCGCTGAGGGCGACGAGGCGGGCTTCGCCCAGGTCTACCAGACGGTCAAGGAGAAGTTCGACAAGTACGCCCTGTCGTCTTCGCAGATCAAACGGCGCCAGCTGATCTTCTTCCCGAAGGTCGCCGATATCCGCTTCGCCAACGGTCACGTCGACATCGCGCCGCCCGAGCACCCCTATCTGCGGCTGTTCGACATGATCGATGACCCGCGCGGTGCGGATCTCAAGGTGCGCCACGAGAGCTACGCCAAGGTCGTCGACCAGGGGCTGGAGCTGATGTTCCAGAATACCGCCGAGGCACCCGACGACCTCATCCACGTGACCTGCTCGGGCTATCTGTCGCCGAGTCCGGTCGAGCGGATGGCGGCCAATCGCGGCTGGTTCGAGACCACGGTGACCCACAGCTACCACATGGGCTGCTACGGCGCCTTCCCGGCGATCAAGATGGCCCACGGCATGCTCTCCTCGTCGCGCTTCGGCGTCACCCCGGTCAAGCATCGGGTGGACATCGTGCATACCGAGCTGCTCTCGGCGCACAACAACATCGTCGATGCGCGGGCGGAAAACATCATCACCATGACCCTGTTCGCCGACGGGCTGATCAAGTACTCGGTGCTCTCCGAGGAAGAGCTGCACCGCCAGGGAGGGCACGGCCTCAGGGTCCTGGCGATGAACGAGCACCTGCTGCCCGACTCCGCCGACGACATGACCTGGATCCCGGGCTCGCACCAGTTCCTGATGACCCTCACGCCCATGGTGCCGGTGGTCATCAAGCGCCATGTCCGCGACTTCGTGGTGAAGCTGCTGCAGCGTGCCGGCATCGAATTCGAGCACGAGAAGCGCGAGCTGACCTTCGCCATCCATCCGGGCGGACCGAAGATCGTCGAGCACATCCAGGAGGATCTGGGGCTCGCCGACGAGCAGGTGGCGATCAGCAAGAGCGTGTTCCTGGAGAACGGCAACATGTCCTCCGCCACGGTCCCCCACATCCTCAAGCAGGTGCTCGAGGAGGTGGATATAGGCACTCGCGTCGTGTGCCTGGGTTTCGGTCCTGGACTGACTGTCACCGGAATGGTGGTGGAGAAGATATGAACGACATGGTCTATCCCAATGGTGCCGTGCTGACCGGCTTCATGCCGATCCAGGTGGCCAAGCCGATTCCCCAGCGGATCAGCCTCGAACTGACGGCCTACGCCTTCGCCAAGGCCCACTGCCTGAACAACGGCATCACCGACGAAGAAGGCTTTCTCGATGTCTACAAGACGGTGAAGGAGAAGTTCGACAAGTACGCGGTATCGGCTGCGCAGGTCAAGCAGCGGCAACTGGTCTACTTCCCGAAACTGACCGACATCCGCTTCGGCGACGGCAACTTCGATGTCGCCGACCCGGAGCCCGATCAGGCTCACCTGCGGCTGTTCGACATCAAGAGGGACCCGCGCGGTGCGGACCTCAAGACGCGCCATGAAAGCTTCGCCAAGGTCGTCGAGGAAGGTGTCGAGCGGATGTATGCGGCCGACGAGTCGGCGCCCGACGATCTGATCCACGTGACCTGCACGGGCTACCTGTCGCCGAGCCCGGTCGAGCATGTGGTGTCGAGACGCAAATGGTTCGACACCACCGTGACCCACTGTTACACCATGGGCTGCTACGGCGCCTTCCCGGCGATCAAGATGGCTCATGGCATGCTCGCCTCGTCGCGCTGCGGCGTCACCCCGGTCAAGGACCGGGTGGACATCGTGCACACCGAGCTGATGTCCGCCCACAACAACATCAACGAGTCGCGGGCGGACAACATCATTTCGGCGACCCTGTTCTCCGACGGACTGATCAAGTACTCGGTGCTGTCCGAGGAGGAGCTGCGCCGGCGAGGCCAGCGAGGCCTGCGCATTCTGGCGATGAAAGAGCATCTGTTGCCGGACTCGACCGACACCATGACTGGAGTGCCCGGCTCGCACCAGTACGTCATGACCCTCTCGCCCCTGGTGCCGGTGATCATCAAGCGGCATGTGAAGGCCTTCGTGGTGGACCTGCTGCAGCGCGCCAATATCGACTTCGAGCGGGAGAAGGACGTCCTGGGTTTCGCCATCCACCCGGGCGGACCGAAGATCGTCGATCATGTCCAGGATGAACTGGGTCTGTCCGAAGACCAGGTGGCGATCAGCAAGAGTGTTTTCTTCGAAAACGGCAACATGTCTTCCTCCACGATTCCGCACATTCTCATGCTGCATCTGGAGGAGGCCACTGTCGGCACTCGTATCGTATGCCTCGGCTTCGGGCCGGGGTTGACCATCACCGGATTGGTTCTGGAGAAGATATGAGCAGTGCAAGCCTTTCCCATCTGGTATTCGATACCAGCAACGACATGCCCCTGATCGCCCGCGTCTACGAGGTGGAGTCCGCCGAGGAGCTGCGGACCGAGGAGCCGGCCGAGGAGGCGGCGGCGATCGTCGCCGCGGTGACCCGCGAGACCGCCCTCGTGCAGGAGGAGGTCCGGCCGGCCGAGCGTCCGGCCGGCCCGCCGCCGAGCCCTTGGAGGAGGGCGGCCTGCCCTTCGTCGGCCAGGTGCTCGCCTACGCCCCGGCGAGGCGCTGCTGATCCAGCGCCGGCTGCACCTGGACGAGGACCTGTACCTCGCCGATCACGCCTTCGTCCATGCCCCGGGGGTCAAGCCGGTGTCCGCCTGCATGCCGGTGCTGCCGCTGACCATGAGCCTGGAGGTGATGGCCGAGGCGGCGGCCTGCCTGACGCCCGGCCTGGGGCTGATCGGCTTCGAGGACGTCAAGGCCACTCGCTGGATCGAGGTGTCCGACCGCGATAGCGAGCTGCTGAACATCAGCGCCCGGGTGCAGGAGGTCGATGCCGACGCCCAGGTCTGGCGTATCGCCGTGGCCATCCGGCTCGAGGGGCAGGAGCAGCCCTCGACCACCGCGACGGTGCTGTTCTCCACGGCCTACCGAGTCGATCTCGACCTGGCCTTCGGCAGCTTCAGCAATCCCTATCGCCTGCCCCTGACCGGCGAGGACATCTACCGGGAACGCCATATGTTCCACGGGCCGTGCTTCCACTGCCTGACCGGGGAAATCATCGTCGCCGACGAGGGGGCGGTGACGGATCTGCTGACCCGGCCGCCGACCGCGCTGTTCCGTTCGATCGAGCAGCCCCAGCTGCTGATCGATCCGGCCCTGTTCGACGGGATCGGCCAGTTCATCGGCGTGTGGGCGATGCAGCACGACCGCTACGTGCTGCCGATCGGTTTCGGCAAGCTCGAGCTGTATCGCTCGACGCCGCCGGCCGGCACCCGGGTGCCGATCCGCATCGAGATCATCCGCGACGAGACCATGACCATGTATGCCAACGTGGAGATCCAGGACGGTTCCGGCGGCGTCTGGCTGCGCGTGCGGGAGTGGGGGAGCATTAAGTTCCGCCATCCGCAGCAGGTGCTCGATTTCCGTCGTCAGCCGACCCGGTATCTGCTGAGCCGGCCCCTGGAGCTGCCGTCGCTGGCCAAGGGCGTGCAGGGCTTCCAGATCAGCAGAGCCGATACCCAGGGCTTCGACCCGCTGCTCCTGGCGCGTCACTACCTGCACCTGGACGAGATGGCGGACTTCACGGCCAAGGCCGCCGTCCCGCCGCGTCAGCAGCAGTGGCAGCTCGGCCGGGTGGCGGCGAAGGACGCGGTGCGCGCTTGGCTCGCTGCGCGCACCGAGCAGGCGGAGATGCTGCACCCGGCGGCCTTCGCCATCGACAGCGAGGCGGCCGGCCAGCCGCTGGTGGCGGCGCTGGAGGGGCACGCGCAACTGCCGAAGATCAGCATTGCGCATAGCGCGGATCGGGCGGTGGCGCTGGCCGGCGAGCAGCCGGTGGGCATCGACATCGAGCAGATCCGGCCGCGCGACCCCGGCTTCCTGGAGAGCTTCAGCACGGCCGGCGAGCGCGAGCTGCTGGACGATCTGGCACTGGAGGGCGAGGCGAGGGACGAGTGGATCACCCGTCTGTGGTCCGCCAAGGAGGCTGCTGGCAAGCTGCTGGGAACCGGCGTGGATGGCGCCCCGCAACGCTTCGAGGCGATCGCCATCGACGGCGCCGGGAACTTCATCATTCAGGCCCACGGCAGCGATCGGTTGATCAGCGTGCACAGCGTGCGCGACGGGAATTTCATCATCGCCTACACGGCTACCGAAACAGCGGGCGCATCCGGTCGATAACCGGCGCGGCGTCCGGGCCCTGCGGCGCAGGCCGCGGCCCGGTCGCGCCCGGACTTCGCGGATCGCAGGGGATTTCAAGGCATTGGACGCATCAGGAAACCCGACATGAACACCATCACTTCGATCGGAACGGCCCCGCTCGTCGAGCTGCGCCGAGTCACCAGGCACTACCAGATCGGCGAAAAGCCGGTGATCGCCCTCAAGGGCATCGACATCACCATCCAGGCGCGCGAGTTCGTGGCGATCTGGGGGCCTTCCGGGTCGGGCAAGTCGACCCTGTGCAACCTCATCGGCATGCTCGACTCGCCCACCTCGGGCACCGTGCTGATCAACGGCCAGGAGGTCAACGATCTGTCGGACAACGCCCGCAGCGAGCTGCGCAACCGGACCATCGGTTTCGTCTTCCAGAACTTCAATCTGGTGCCGGTGCTCTCGGCGCTGGAGAACGTCATGCTGCCGCTGCAGATCGCCGGTGCCTCGTCCTCGGTCGCCCGGGAGCGGGCGATGGCGCGGCTGACCGAGGTGGGCCTCGAGAAGCACGTCACCCACCGCCCGGCCAAGCTCTCCGGCGGCCAGCAGCAGCGGGTCGCCATCGCCCGGGCGCTGGTCACCGACCCGGCGCTGGTGATCGCCGACGAGCCCACCGCCAACCTCGACTCGGGCAACGCCCGGCGGATCATCGAGCTGATGCTGAGCATCAACGCCAGCCACGGCACCGCTTTCGTCTTTTCCACCCACGACCAGCGCCTGCTGGAAAGCGTCAAGCGTCGCGTGCTGATGCAGGACGGCGAGATCGGCAGCGACAGCCAGCCGGCACGCCCGACCGTACAGACCCGTGTCGCAGGGAGCCGCCCATGATCACCTGGTTCAAGCTCGCCACGCGCAACCTGTTCCGCAACGGCCGCCGCTCGCTGTTCACCGTGATGGCGATCGGGCTCGGCTTCGCTGCGGTCAACGCCCTGGGCGGTTTCACCGCCTATATCTTCACCAGCCTGGAGGACTCCTATATCCACATCCAGGGCAACGGCCACATGTCGATCTTCAAGAAGGGCTTCCTCAATGAGGGCAAGCTCGACCCGACGCGTTACCTGCTCAACGAGGAGGAGGTCCGGGCGATCGACGAGGTGCTCGCGGCCCATCCGGAGATCCGCATCTCGACCCCCGAGCTGAACATTTCCGGTCTGGTCAGCAACGGCGAGGTGTCGACCATCTTCCTCGCCAGTGGCCGGGTGTCGTCGAAGGTCGACGTCATCCGCAGCCAGTCGCGGACCAAGGTGGGCGGCATGCGCCTGTTCGACGGCGAGCCCATGACCGACGACAAGCCCAACGGCGTGGGCATGAGCCAGGGGCTGGCCGACCAGCTCAGGTTCAAGCAGGGCGACACCGTGGTGGTGATGGCGCCGACCGTGAGCGGGCAGATCAATGCCCTCGATGGCCAGATGCTGCAGACCTTCAACTCGCCGGTCGAGGCGCTGGAGGACAAGCTGATGCTGGTCAACCTGGAGTTCGCCCAGAACCTCTACGACACCACCAGCGTCGACCGGATCAACGTCCTGCTCAAGGACGGCCTGCTCACCCAGCCGATGCGCGCGACCCTGCAGAACGAACTGGCCGCCCGCGGCCTTGAAGTAGAGATCAAGACCTGGAACGAGCTGTCGACCTTCTACACCAAGGTCAAGAACATGTTCGACGTGATCTTCCTGTTCGCCTTCCTGATCGTGTTCACCATCGTGGTGATGAGCGTGATCAACACCGTGGGCATGGCGATCATGGAGCGCACCCGGGAAATCGGCACGCTGCGTGCCCTGGGCGTGAAGCGGCGCGGCATCGTCGGGCTGTTCGCCCTGGAGAGTATGCTGCTCGGCCTGTTCGGCTCGCTGGTCGGGGTGCTGCTCACCCTCGCCGTGTGGTCGAGCATCGCCACCCTCGAGCCGACCTGGATTCCGCCGCAGATCACCCGGCGCATCCCGCTGGAGGTCTACCTGGTACCCAAGGAAATGCTCTGGAGCCTCGTGGCCCTGATGGTGCTGTCCCTGGTCGCGGCGAGCCTTCCGGCACGCAAGGCGGCGCGGATGGAGATCGTCGGCGCGCTGGGGCATGTGTGAGCCGCAGGAACGAGTTTTCGAACCGACGGAGATTTGAGAGATGAAAGGACTTTCCCGCATTTCCGCATTCGGTCTGGCGCTGTTGGTCAGTACCCTGGCTGTCGCGGAGAACACTGCACCCTCCGCACCGACTACCGGGGGATAGCCGGGGCTTCTTCAGCCGGCTGTTCGGCAGCGACGAGGACGACAGGCCCGCCGAGCGGCCCGGCAGTTCCCAGCCGGCGTCGGTGGCGCCGCAGGCCGACGCGGCCCCCAGGCCGCCAGCCAGCCCGCCGCGCCGAGCGTGCCGGCGAGCAAGACGCCCGAGGTCAAACCAGTACCGGCGGTGGCCAAGGCCAGCATCCCTGCGCCGCTCGCCGGCTCCGGCGAAGATCCCTACCAGATCCTCAAGCGAGCCGACGAGTCGCGCGGCAATCTGCAGGGCATCGCCTGGAACGTGGAGATCGAGTCCAACGAGAAGGGCCGTGTCGACAGCATGCTCTACGACATCAAGGCGCGCGGCTTCAACATCTCGGGACTCAACATCGCGCCGCCGAAATCCAAGGGGCAGAAGCTGCTCATGCTCGACAACAACATGTGGTTCCACAAGCCGGGTCTGAGCAAGCCGATACCCATCTCGCTGCGCCAGAAACTGATGGGGCAGGCCTCCTACGGCGACGTCGCCTCGACCAACTACGCCGAGGACTACGACGCGACCCGTCTGCCCGACGAGACCGTGGAAGGTGTGGAGTGCTACGTCTTCGACCTCAAGGCGCGCAATTCGAAGACCACCTACGACCGGATCGTCTACTGGGTGGACAAGAAGCGCATGGTGGGGGTGAAGGCGGACTACTACACGCTGTCGGGCAAGCGCTTCAAGTCGGCCAACATGGAATACGGCAGCACGGTAACGATCAATGGCGAGCCGCGGCCTTTCATTTCCGAGATCGCCATCTACGAGGAGTTGATGAGCGGCGACGTCACCACCCTGAGCATGACCAAGCCCAAGCTTTCGCCGTTGCCGGATTACATCTTCAACCTCAACTTGTTCATGAAGTGAGTCCGCTATGGAGCGCTCCGGCATGACGAAAACGCCATGGATGGCCGGTTCGGCATTGCCTCTGCAATACGGAGCGCTCCATACTAGTTTTTCATCAGGACTCAACAACCCGGTCAGGGTATTCAACGCAGTATGGACAACTTCAGACATGGCATGGACGGACGAGATGGCAAGGACGGCTCATCGTTTGGGACTGGTATTGCCCCTGGCGGGCATGGCAATCCAGGCAGGACTGGCGGGGGCAGCCGAGCTTCCCGAACTGGGTGAGGAGCAGATGAGCCTGGCCGATGAACTGGCCAGCGGCTTCTATTCACGCTTCAACCTCATGGCATATACCCTCGTGCAGGAGGCGGAAGAATCCACGATCAACCGTGACAACGCTGCCGAGATTCCGCGTTATCAGTGGGTGCTCAACCCGCGGGCGGATCTGAGCCTGAACTTCCGCAACTGGGAGTTCGCCCTCAAGCCGCGCTACCAGAAGCTCTGGGAAAGCTGGAAGGACGGTCCGCGCGACGGCGAGCACGACGAAGATTCGGACGTGTACCTCAACGAGGGCTGGGTGCGTTACCGCCCCTTCGACGAGCTGACCCTGTCCTACGGACGGGAAAACCTGCAGTGGGGGCCATCGGTGATCCTCTCGCTGTCCAACCCCTTCACCCGCGACAACGGACGCAACAACCCGCGCGTCGAGGTGCCCGGCCTGGATTACTACCGGGCGATCTGGATTCCCAACGGAACCTGGACCCTGTCGGCGATCGCCAATACCGGTCCGGGTCACTCGGACAACATCGACAGCCTGACCTCGGGGCAGCCCTCGCTGACCGGCAGCCGGCTGTCGGACGACGATGAGTTCGAGAAGATCTACGCGGTCAAGCTCGACTACACCGGCTCCTCGGGCTATGCCTCGATCATTCACTCGTACCGCGAGAACGACCAGCACCAGACCGGCTTCTTCGCCGGCTGGAACGCCTCGGATGCGTTGCTGCTCTATGCCGAGGGCAATGTCAAGTACGAGGAAAGGCCGGCTACCAGTTCGGCGCTTCCTACACTCTCGAAGTCGGGCCGACGGTCAACGTCGAGTACCTGCGCGACAACAACGGCTGCGACGACGAACCCATGATCCAGTGCTACCTGACCGGGCAGGTGAACAGCAGGAGCGTTCTTTACCGGCAGAGCTACGCGATGGTCCAGGTCACCGACAACACCTCGATTCCGGATCTCGAATACAACATCCGTTACCTGAGGAACCTCGACGACGAGTCCCAGCGCTTCACCGGCATCCTCGAATACGACCTGACCGACAACGTCCAGGCCTATTTCACGGGCAACATCTTTACCGGGGGCGACGACGACGAGTTCGGGACGTTGTTGCGCTACTCGGTGTTTACCGGAGTTAGCTACACGTTCTGAGCGTTCACTGAGCAGGGGAGGCGGCGAGCCCGATCCGGCCCGCAGCCCTCTCCATGGACTGGAGGCCGCATGAGCAAGCCGACTTTCGCGTTCGTCACCATTGGCAGTGGATCCTACCTGGGCTCCACGGTTCGCGACCTGACTCTCGCCAATATGCTGCACCGACGCGGTTACAAGGTGCTGGTCTACTGGATGATGGAGTGGAATCCCGAACTCGCCGACCCGGGGATCGAGCATCGGCTGCTCTGCCACGGCACGCGCTACCAGTTCCGGCGGCCCTCGGCGTTCATGGACCAGGTGGTCGGTTCGGCCGCCTTCCTGCTCCCTCTGCAGTTCCGGCTACGCGTCACCCAGAGCCTCAACGGCTTCGTCGACCGTCTGCTCACCCATCTCATCTGTGCGCTGCATGCGACGCCGGACTCGGATACCGGTCTGGCCCGTCGCCTGCGTCGCTTCATCGCCCGGGACGAAGTCAGCCATCTGATGATGAGCTTCGCCTCTCTCGGCACGCTCGCCCTGGCGGCCAAGCGCCAGGGCGGAGCCGATTTCGACTACGCGCTGACCTTCCAGGGCGACGAGCAATTCGCCGACTACGCGCGACGCGGCGGGATCTTCGAGGCCTTTCAAAGCCGTCTCAACGAGGCCGTCGCCGGTTCGCGCTGGCCGGCCATGGTGGTCAGCCACGACTACCTCGAGCGGATCGCCGACGAGCTGAACGTCCCGCGACAGTGTATGAAGGCGGTCCACAACGGCATCGAGCTACCCCTCCCGTCGGCCAGGCCGCCACGGGCGAGGCTCAGGAAGCTCTTCCCCGGACTGCGCGAGGACATCCCCATCGTCACCTACTTCGGCCGCCAGGAAGCCGAGAAGGGCATCGACCTGCTGCTCTATGCCGCCCGACTGCTGATGGCACGCGGTGTTCCGCTGCAACTGGTGATCTGCGGCGCCACCGCCAAGGGCGAGTCCTGCAAGAAGGTCATCGCCGATCTCGCCGACCATCTCGGTCTGCCGATACACCAGGCGGGGGCGGTTTCCGAGGATATCCGCGACACCCTGTTCGCCCATAGTCACTGCGTGGTCTATCCCTCGGTGAACCGGGAGGCCTTCGGCCTGGTGGTGGCCGAGGCGATGAGCCATGGCACGCCGGTGCTGGTCCCAGACTATGGCGGCGTCACCGAGGTGATGCGCGACGGCGAGCGGGCCGGCGGCCTGACCTTCGGGGTCTGGGACAGCGGCGACCTGGCCCGGCAGCTGGAGAGCCTGCTGACGAACACGGCACTTCACCGCGAGCTGGCAGGGAATGCCCGCGCGCTGGCGGAGCGTTTCACGGCCGATCACATGACCGACCGTGTGCTCGAGCACCTGGGGATCGCCGACCGGATGGGTGGTCCGGCGGCTGGCAGCATTCCCAAGGTGGCATGACGCGCGCGGGCGCCCCCGCGTGTTTGACGGTCCGGGCGGCGATGCCCGGTGCTCGATCCATACAGGGAGTTTTTCCATGAGCCAGGTTTCCAGTCCCAACATCATGTTCGTGTTCCCCGGGCAAGGCTCGCAGTACGTCGGCATGGGGAGCGACATCCACCGGCACTTTTCCTGCGTGCGCGACCTGTACGAGCGAGCGAGTCAGACGATGGGCTTCGACGTGGCGGAACTGTCTTTCCAGGGGCCGGAAGAGCGGCTCAACAGCACCGAGTTCACCCAGATCGCGCTGCTCACCCATTCCATGGCCTGCCTCGCGGCGTTCCGCGAACTCACCGGCGGGGCCTGGACGCCGAGCGTGCTGGCCGGTCACAGCCTGGGCGAGTATTCCGCGCTGGTAGCCGCCGGCGCTCTGGCGTTCGAGGATGCGTTAAGGCTGATCCGCATGCGCGGCCGGCTGATGTCGGAGTTCGGGCGCGGGAAGATGGCCGCTTTCCGCCTGGATCTCGAATCGATCAAGCCGCTCGCCGAGGCGCACTACTGCGGCATCGGCGGCTGCAACCTGCCCGATCAGACCGTGGTCTGCGGCTTCGAGAACGACCTGGAGGCGCTCATGGCGGATGTCGTCGAGCGCTTCGGCCGGGCCAAGGCCGGACGCTACCTGAAGACCGATGGCGCCTTCCACACCTACCTGATGATCAATGCCGCGGAGCGCTATCGTGCCCATCTCGATGCCACTGCCATGAAGGCTCCGGCGGTGAAGGTCCTTTCCAACTATACCGGCGACTATCATGGCAACGACCCCGACCAGCTGCGTGCCGCACTGTTCTTCCAGATGTTCCACCCGGTGAAGTGGATGAGCGGCTTGCAGCAGGCGATCGGCGACGGGGTGAACCTGGTCGTCGAGTTCGGCGGCGGCATCGGCCGCGAGCACCCCGGCTGCGTGCACGCCCCGGCGAGCCGCAAACCCAATCTCGAAGGCATCATGCGCAAGGCCTACACCGGCTCCGGGCGCCGCGGCCTGTATATGCCGGCCATCAACCTGGCGAGCCTGGAGCAGGCGGCGCATACCCTGGAACTGCTGCGTAGCGCTTCTCCCGTGGAGCCGGTCTGGGTGGACGAGCGGCACTTCTCGCTGCACCTGCCCCTGCACCAGGGGGTCGCCGACGAGGACAGCGTGGGGCTGGGCATGCTGGTCCAGGAACTGGGGCTCAGGCGAGTAGTGGAAACCGAGATTGAGGAGGACGACGACAGCCTGCTGACCCTCAAGACCTATTGCGACGAGGGAATCGCGGCCGCCGAGCCCTATCTCGAGGTCCTGGTCGGCGGGGAGACCGGCGCTTTCCTGCACTATCGCGGCGATGCCATTCGTCATGAGCTGGCTGCCCTGCGCGAGCGCCTGGACCGCCGGCTCCCGGCTGTCCGGGCCGCTGCCGGGGGACGCTGAGATGAAGGCCCCGGACGGGCGATCCCAAGTGGCCGTGCGGCGGTTGTGCATCTGCTGCGCCCTGGTGATGCTGCTGGCTGCCAGCAGCGGTGCCGCCAGCGCCGCGGCGGGCGATCCGCTGATCGGGCTGTGGATGATCCGCGATCAGCAGACCGGCGAGCCGCGCGCGCTGGTCCGCATCGACCGGCAGGGAGACGAGTACCGGGGCACCATCGAGAAGGGCCTGCGCGGGCCGAATGCCGAATCGCCCTACTGCGACAAGTGCGAGGGGGAGCGCCGTGGCAAGCCGCTGCTCGGCATGACCATCCTCAGCGGCGTCAAGCGGGAGGGCGAGGGCTACGGGCACGGGGAGATCCTCGACCCGGACAGCGGCAAGGTCTACGACTGCCGCCTGACCCTGCAGGAGGGCGGGCGGCAACTGCGGGTACGGGGCTTCATCGGCACTCCGCTGATCGGCGAGAACCGCACCTGGTACCGGGTGGATCAGCCCTAGGCTCGTGCGGAGAACAGCGCAGCGCAGCCCGCCACCTCGACCGAAACTTCGCGAAAGCGGCGGCCGAGTTCGTCTTTCAGGCCGTCCAGAGCGTCTTCCCGGTTGCAGAAGATTCCCTTGCGGTTGTAGGCAGCCATCAGGCCCCGTGCCAGAAAGCTGCGCGGGACACCGCCCTGCAGCAGGGTGGCGCCGAAAAGGACGGCGCCGGGGTTCATCAACGCCTTGAGGTGATCGAAGACCACGGCCTTCGAAGCGATGTCGCCCGGCAGGCAGTGCAGCAGATAGTTGATGCCGACCGAATCGAAGCCCGCGTCGGCGAAGGCGATCGGCTCCAGCACGTTGCGCCGGTAGCTCCTGGGCGCGTGTTGATCGATGCGCCGGGCGGCG
Organism: Azotobacter tropicalis; assembly: GCF_059739045.1. Taxonomy (NCBI): domain Bacteria; kingdom Pseudomonadati; phylum Pseudomonadota; class Gammaproteobacteria; order Pseudomonadales; family Pseudomonadaceae; genus Azotobacter; species Azotobacter tropicalis. The sequence continues at coordinate 854,928 of NZ_AP046059.1, read as the reverse complement.
AACGCCAGGGTGTCCGGGTTCAGATCCATCAGCGCCACCCGGGGCTCCTGCGTAGGGAATCGGCAACGGTCGAGGAAATATCCCGTGCCCACCCCGACATCCAGGTGATTGGCGCTGAGGTGGTATTCGTAGTGGGCTTCGAGCCGCCGGGTAGGGCATTTCCAGATGAAGGGATTGGAAAGGCCGAGTACCACGAAGTCGTAGAGCGCGAGCGTGCGCTGGGTGTAGACGGCCTGGCCGGCCTCCACCTGTTTCTGGGTAACCATCATGGCTGGGTTGTCTCTCTGTACTGCCTGGAGAGGCCCGGGGCTTTTCTCGGCCCCGGGCAGGCTGCGCAGTGTAACCGTCGGAGCAGGCGAAGTGCCGACGGTGGAAGAGGATCAGGCTTCTGCCGACCAGAGCGCGTAGCCCTGCAGCATGTCCTCTTCGGGAAGGCCATCGACCGCCTCGGCGCGGGTTTCGACCAAGTGCGCCAGCAGTGCGGCGACGGCACCGCGCTGTTCCGGCGAGCAGTAGCAGTACAGCCTGTTCCAGGCGCCGCCATGGGAAAGATGGAACAGCAACTGATCGCCATACCAGCCGTGCTCGGCGCTCGGCGAGTCGAGGGCGAAGCGGGCCAGCGTCGGCAGGTAATAGGCCAGGCCCTGGGCCGACGCAAAGCACAGCGGATCCCAGCCCGGATTGCCGACGTGGTGCAGTTCCAGGCTGTCCCGGTCGTGGCTGCGCAGCGTCTCGTCATGCTCGGCGCATTCGCAGCAGTGGCGGTAGTCGGTGAAATGCTCGGGCTTGCCGACACCGGCGAAGGCCGTATCGATCTGCGCGAGGATGTCCGCGTCGCTGGTCATGGGATCAGGCGGCCGCCGGTCCCTTGAGTTCGACGACCGTGCCCTCCGGGTCGGTGACGTAGAGGGAGGGGCCCGTGCCTTCGGCGCCGTAGCGCAATGCCACGGCACCGGCCGCGATGCCGTGTTCCGTCAGGCGCTGGCGGATCAGCGCCTCGTCGAACGGCTCGATGCGCAGACAGAAATGGTCGAGATTGCGTCCTTCCCTGCCCGGTGCGGCGCCGCCGGCGCTGCCCAGCATGCCGTCGACGGGAACCAGGTCGATCAACGCATTGCCGGCGCGCAGCTGGACCAGGCCGAGGTCGTCCTGGCGACGCTCGACGCTGCAGCCGAGCGCCTCGCAGTAGAAGCGCAGCATCTTCTCCAGATCGACGACGCGCAGCACCAGATGGTCGATTCCCAGGATGCGGAACATGGCGGGCTCCAGAGGTGATGGCCGATCTCGCCGACAGTATCGACGGCGCGGCGGAGCTGTCCAGACGGATGGCGGGTCAGTGCGTGCGCGGCGCCCGGCTCCTGGCCGCCTGTTCCGCCCGTGCGCGCAGCTGTCCGCAGCCGCCGTCGATATCCTGGCCCGCCGAGTTGCGCACCTTGGTCAGCACACCGCGGCCGTGCAGGTAGCGCACCAGTTCGACGATCCGTTCGCCGCCGGGACGCCGGTAATCATCGGCCTCCAGGCTGTTGTAGGGGATCAGGTTCATCACCGCGTACTTGCCCTTGAGCAAACGCAGGATGCCGTCCATTTCCTCCTGGCTGTCGTTGATGCCTTCGAGCAGCGTCCACTGGTACTGGATCGGATAGCCGGTCCGGCGCGCGTAGGCCTCGGCCAGTTCGACCAGTTCCTCCGGATCCAGGCGCGGGGCGCGCGGCAGCAGCCGCTGGCGCCGCTCGGCATCGGTGCTGTGCAGGGACAGGGCCAGCGCCGGCTTGACCCGCCCCTGCGGCAGGCGCTCGAACACCCGCGGATCGCCCACCGTGGAGAACACCAGGTTCTTGTGGCCGATGCCGCCGGCGGTGCCGAGCAGCTCGATGGCCTCCAGCACGTTGTCGAGGTTGTGCGCCGGCTCGCCCATGCCCATGAACACCACCTTCTTCACCGGGCGGAAGCGCCGGGCCAGCGCCACCTGGGCGACGATCTCGGCGCTGCCGAGCTGGCGCAAGAGGCCGCTCTTGCCAGTCATGCAGAACACGCAGCCCACTGCGCAGCCGACCTGGCTCGACACGCAGAGCCCGTCACGCGGCAGCAGTACGCTCTCGACCATCTGTCCGTCGCCCAGCTCGACCAGAAGGCGCGCCGAGCCGTCGGCAGCCGGGTACTCGGAGCGCAGCCGGGCGAGGCCGGCGACCGTCGCGCTCAGCTGCGGCATGGCTTCGCGCACGCTGAGCGGCAGAAAGTCCTGGGCCTGCTGGTGGCGCGTGCCGGTGTCCAGCGGCCAGCCGTGCAGCCAGGCACGGTCGATCCGCCCGATATGGCGGGGTTTGGCGCCGAGGTCGGCGAGGCGTTGGTGGAAGTCGGCGATTTTCATGGGGCGCGGATGCTACCACCTGGCGCAGGCGAGTGGCAGCCGGGGCGACGGGGAGAGTGGCACGGAGGCGGGCGAGCTGTGGGCAACCAGGCTAGCGCTAGCTATAGCTTCGCCGCCAGCGCATCGGCACGAAGCGGATGGGCGGCAGCACGGGATGGCGCGGCGAGCCGAGCGCCCGCGACAGGTCGAGCAGGATCTCGCGGGACTCCGGCGAAGGCACGGGAGTGTCGAAGTCGATCGATAGATGATAACTGCGCCCCGGCTCGTCGAGAGGCAGCTCCGTTGCCACGGGGCGATGCTCCCAGGTTCCACCTTCCCCGACGCGGCGTCCTGCTCGGTCCCAGCGGTCGAAGTCGAATCCGGCGATGCCCTCGAAGCGCTGGTTGCCGATGCTAAGCACCGCCTGTGCCGGGCGGAACACGAGCCCCGACTTCGCGGGCGTCACCGTGAGGTAGACGCGGGTCGTGCCGGGGCTGTGGTTCTTCCAGTAGCGGTCGCGCGGGTCGATGTAGAGCGGGAGGACGAACAGGTACAGCTGGATGTCGTAGGTGCGCAGCTGGTTGTCGAGCATCACCTGCAGGCGCAGGCCGGGGAGCTCCAGTGGAGGAGGATTCGCCGTCTCCTCGAAAAACCTGGGTTCGTTTCGCGCGGTCGGTGGCGTGTCGCCGAGATAGGCGACACTTTCCCAGCCGCCGCGAAATCCGCCACAGCCGGAGAGGAGCAGGCATCCGAGGGCCAGCAGGGCGATGCGGCGAGCTGCGGTGGGCATGATCCTGTCCTCGCGGAAATGCCTTGTCGATCGATCGCGGCTGATACGGCTGGCTATGCCGGCGATGATCTCACTGGAAATTCACGCCCACCGCTGGCGTGCTGTCCAGCCCCTCGTATACCACCCGCACCTGCTGGCCGGCCTGCGGTGTCAGCGGTTTGGAGAACGAGCCCAGGCTCAGCAGGTCGCCGGCTTGCAGACGGATGCCGGCGCGGGCCAGGTCCTGGGCGAGCCAGATTACCGCTTGCAGCGGCTGGCCCATCACGTCGCTGCCGCGTCCGCGATCCAGCTCGCGCCCCTCGCCGTCGAGCACCCGCACGGTCATGCCGGCCAGTTGCGCCGCCAGCGCCGGGCTGGCCGGCAGGGGTTTGCCCATCACGCCCAGACGCGCGCCGACGTTGATATAGGTGATGGCCGCGCCATTGAGTTTGCCGGGGTCTTGCACCAGCAGGTCGGGCAGCTCGATGAAAGGGATCAGCGCATCGAGGTGTTGCAGCAGCTCTTCGGGGCTGGTCGCCGCATGGACCTCCGAATCCTTGACCCGCACCAGCAGGTCCGCCTCGAGCCGCGGCCGGGCACCGAAGCGGGCCGGCACGCTGGCGCCGTCCTCCAGCAGCATGCCGGCGAGCAGGGTGCCGCGCACCGGCTGGTCATGATTGAAGCGCCGCTGCACCGCCGGATTGGTGAGCCCGGCCTTGTAGCCCACGACCCGGCCCAGTTGCCGGCCGAGAAGAGCGACCACCCGATCACGGCCGCATTCGGCATCCATGAGGGACATGGCCGGCGGGTTCTCCAGCGGCTGGCGCTGCAGATAGTGCGCCACCAGCTCGGCGGCTGCGGATTCGGTGGGGCAGGCGGCCTGCGCCGTCATCGCGCCCGGTGCGCAGCTCAGGCCGGCCAGCAGGAACAGCCAGAAGATCTTGTCGTTCATGGGCGCTTTCCAATCGCTCAAGGAATAAGGTTGGCCGGTTGCGCAGCGCGATCCGAAGGTCGGCAGTGTGTCACGCAGGCGCCATCAAGCCTGCAGGATGCGCACCTTGAGCGACCGGCCCTTGATCTTGCCCTCGTTGAGGCGTTTCAGCGCCTGTTTGGCGAGGCCGCGCTCGACGGCGACGAAGGCCTGGAAGTCGAAGATGGCGATCTTGCCGACCTGGGTACCCGGAATGCCGGCCGCGCCGGTCAGCGCGCCGAGGATGTCGCCGGGGCGCAGCTTGTCCTTGCGTCCGGCGGCGATGCACAGGGTGGTCATCGGCGGCAGCAGCGGCCCGCCGCCCCGGGCCTCGAGGCTGTCCAGCTCGCACCAGTTCAGCGGCGAGCGCTGCAGATCCTCGATGGCCTGGGCGCGGCCGGCCTCGGCCGGTGCCACCAGCGACAGCGCCAGGCCTTTCTCGCCGGCCCGGCCGCTGCGGCCAATGCGATGGATGTGCACCTCGGGGTCGCGCGCCAGCTCGACGTTGACCACCGCCTCCAGCCCGGCGATGTCCAGGCCGCGCGCCGCCACGTCGGTGGCCACCAGCACCGACAGGCTGCGGTTGGCGAACATCGCCAGCACCTGGTCGCGTTCGCGCTGCTCCAGGTCGCCGTGCAGCGCCAGGGCGCAGATGCCCTGGGCCTGGAGCCGCTCGACCAGCTCCTGGCACTGCTGGCGGGTATGGCAGAAGGCGACGCAGGACTGCGGGCGGAAATGCCGAGCAGGCGCACCACGGCGTCCAGACGCTGGCGCGGGTCGATCTCGTAGAAGCGCTGCTCGATCTGGGCATCGTCGTGCAGCGATTCCACCTCCACGCGCTGCGGGCTCTTCATGAAGGCCGCCGCCAACTGCTCGATGCCGGCCGGGTAGGTGGCGGAGAACAGCAGGGTCTGCCGCCGCGCCGGGGTCTGGCCGAGGATCTCGGCGATGCTGTCGTAGAAGCCCATGTCGAGCATGCGGTCGGCCTCGTCGAGCACCAGGGTATTCAGCCCGGAGAGCGTGAGGGTGCCTTTCTTCAGGTGCTCCTGTACCCGCCCCGGGGTGCCGACGATGACGTGCGCGCCGTGTTCCAGCGAGCCGATCTGCGGGCCGAAGGGCACGCCGCCGCAGAGGGTCAGCACCTTGATGTTGTCGGCGGCGCGGGCCAGTCGGCGGATTTCCCGGGCGACCTGGTCGGCCAGCTCGCGGGTCGGGCAGAGCACCAGCGCCTGGCAGCCGAAGAAGCGCGGATTCAGGGGCTCCAGCAGGCCGATGCCGAAGGCCGCGGTCTTGCCGCTGCCGGTCTTGGCCTGGGCGATCAGGTCATGGCCGCCCAGGACGATCGGCAGGCTCTGCGCTTGGATCGGTGTCATCGTCGTGTAACCGAGGACATCGAGGTTGGTCAGGGTGGCGGCGGAAAGGGGCAGGGTGGCGAAGGCGGTGGAGGTCACGGGAAGGCCTGATGGAAAGCGAAAATGACGCGCAGTCTAGCAGGCGCGGCCGCAGCCGGCCGTCCTCTGCTCCTGTCCGCCAGCTGTGCTTCAGTCCTTTTGGCCGACCGCCAACCCCTGGCGCCTCGCCGCCAGCCTCAGGAGCAGTCCCTGGGTGAGCGGGATGATCACGAACACCATGCCGACGATCATCTGCGGCACGATGATGGCGGCGACCTGCCATTCCGGCAGGCCGGCGATGATCGGACGCCAGAGCTTCAGCAGCAGGGTGATCAGCAGCCAGGCCGGCAGCAGGATGGCTGTGGCCAGTCTGGCACGGGCGAGAAGAATGGGCACAAGATGCTCCTTTTGGGCTTAGATCGCCCGGTCGAAATAGGTGGCGGTATCGATCAGGCGTGCCACTTCCTCGACGTAGGCACGCACCGAGGGCGGGAAGGCCAGATCCCGGACCATGCTCAGGTTGCGCAGGGGCGGGTAGAGCAGCACGTCGTCCCAGCCCAGGCGATTGCCGTGGGCGACGGGTGTCTGCAGCGGTGGCAGGCTGGCGAGTATTCCTTCCACGCTGGCCTTGTGCTCGGGCGTTTCCGCCAGGGCCTGGACGAACGGGCGCTGGATGATCCGCTCCTTCTTGGCCTGGAAATAGTCGCGGGCGCTCCGGGTGGCGAATTCGGGCAGGCCGAGGGCGATGTCGCGGGGAAACAGCAGGCAGCTGATCGCGGTGCGTACCTGCTCGATATGCTGACGGATGGCTTCGAAGTCGCCGTGCGGGCGGATCATCCGCCTGGGGTTGCCCAACTCGTCCAGTACGCGGGCGATTTCCAGGCTCTCGCCCATGGCCCGGCCGTCGTCGAATTGCAGGATGGGCACCTGCTTGGCGCCGATCAGCCGGTGGCAGGTCGCCTCGTCGTCGTTCGCCAGGTAAACCTTCTCGTGGGCCACCGCCTTGTAGTTCGCCACCATCTCGGCGCGTACGCAGAACGGGCAGTGGTCGTACAGGTGGAGCTTCATACCGCCTCCTTGTTTCGGAACCGCTGCCGAGTGTAACCGGCGAAGCGGACCGAGGGGATTCGCCGGGGAGGGCGGTGCCCGGGCGGCCTCGGGCGGCGTCAGGCAGCCGCGTCGATCATCGCCAGGGCGCGCTCGATGGCCTGCACGTCGTCGGGACGGACCAGTCGTGCGACTTCCTGGCCGCGGTCAAGGAAGATCAGGGTCGGCCACAGGGTGACCCGGTAGGCGCGTCCGAGCGGGCGGCCCTTGCCATCCGCGATCTTGATGTGGCCAACCTTCGGATGCCTGGCGAAGGCCTTGGCGATCAGGGGTTGCGCCGCCTGGCAGTGGCCGCACCAGGAGGCGCCGAACTCGAGGACGGTCGGCGCGCGCAGGGCCTCGATGGCGGCCCGGGTCGGTTCGCTGGAAGAGAAGGTTGAGGTCATGGACATACTGCTCTCCGAGGTTCGTTGCATCTGCAGAGTTAGAAAAAGGGCACGAGCGCCCGTTCCCTGTGGTCCAAAAGGCTTGGCGGCGGAAAGTCCTCCTTCCCGCCATCCGACAGGTCATCCCGGTCGCTACCTTGCCCAGGTAGCGATTCGGGCATTGCCTGCTTCCAGGCCGGCGCAGCCCGGCCGCTGACAGTGGAGCCGCGACCATGAGTGACGGCATAAGCAGCAATCCCCTGGCCACTTCGGCCTCGAGTTTTCGGGTGGCCCTGCTGGCGCAGATCGAAGCCAGCCCAGTGCTCGCCTCCGGTCTGGTGCTTGCCCTGCTGATCGTCCTGGTACTGCTCGGCAGCAGCCTGTACAACGCCTTCACCGGCACCCGTCCGGAGAGCCTATGGCACGCGCTGTACGGCGGCGGAGCCGGCTTCGCCGCCACCGGCCTCGGTGCCTTTGCAGCCGTCGTCCTGCGGCGGATCAGCGTGCGCATTCAGGACATCATGCTTGGCTTCGGTGCCGGCATGATGCTCGCCGCCAGCTCCTTCTCGCTGATCCTGCCCGGCCTGGAGGCAGCCAGGGAGATCACCGGCAGCGGTCTGCAGGCTGCCGCCAGCGTGGTCTCCGGACTGGCGCTCGGGGTACTGCTGATGCTCGGGCTCGACCGCTTCACCCCGCACTCGCATGCCGCTACCGGCCCCTGCGGCCCGGACAGCGAGCGCATCGGCCGGGTCTGGCTGTTCGTACTGGCCATCACCCTGCACAACCTGCCGGAGGGCATGGCCATCGGCGTCAGCTTCGCCGGCGGCGATCTCGGCGTGGGCATCCCGCTGGCCAGTGCCATCGCCATCCAGGACATCCCCGAAGGCCTGGCCGTGGCCATGGCTCTGCGCACCACCGGGCTGTCGATGACCGGTTCGGTCCTGGTGGCCCTGGCCAGCGGCCTCATGGAGCCCCTCGGTGCCCTGGTCGGCATCGGCATTTCCAGCGGCTTCGCCCTGGCCTACCCGGTCGGCATGGGCCTGGCCGCCGGTGCCATGGTCTTCGTGGTATCCCACGAGATCATCCCGGAAACCCACCGCAACGGCCACCAGACCCCGGCGACACTGGGCCTGATGGCCGGTTTCGCGGTGATGATGTTCCTCGATACGGCGCTCGGCTGAGGCCCTGGCCGGTCGGGCGAGGCGCCTTCGCCGCGGCGCAGTGTCGCAGTCGGAGGGGCGAGGTCCGGCTGACCTCGCGCTTGGCCTTGGTTAAGATCCGGGCATTCATCCGCCTGATTGCTCGAAGGATCACCATGACTGCACAAGCTGCTGTAAAAACCGTCATCTTCTACGAAAAACCCGGCTGTGGTGGAAACCGCAGGCAGAAGACCTTGCTTCAGGAGCATGGCATCGCGCTGGAGGTCCGGGACCTGCTAAGCACGCCTTGGACCCGCGAGCGTCTGGAATCCTTCTTCGCTGGACTGGAGAAGGACGCCATGGTCAATACCGCGGCGCCGAAGATCAAATCCGGCGAAGTGGATGTCGCCGCCCTGAGCCGGGACGAACTGATCGAGAAGATGCTCGCCGAACCGCTGTTGATCAAACGGCCCCTGCTGGAAGTGGGCGAGATCCTGGTCTGCGGCTTCGACATCCCGCGCCTGAACGCGCTGCTGAATGTGGCCATGCCGGTGCCCGAGGCCATCAACAGCTGCCTCAAGACGGACAAGTGCTCCTCGCATTGACATTCGCCCCATTGGAGCAACCGGCGTGCCGGTTTTACAGTACCGGCTGGGTACTGCAGGACTGAGGGGCAGATGGCAAGCAGCTCGCTCGGCAGCTGAAGGTGTCGGCTGCTCGGGCGGGTATAGTCTTTAAGTGCTTTGCTGCCATTGATGGTCAGTGCCCCCGCCGGTGATCGGTCCGACCCGACGGTAGAGCTGTACGAGGGCCTGATAGCAGGCCTGGAGCGCCGGCCATTGTCCGTCGAAAGTCAGCGATGGTCTTGGAACTCGGAGTCGGGCACCCCAGCAGCCACATGGTCACGACACATGGCACTAGAGCCTGTCCCACCGATGTCAGCGATGAGGAGTGGGCCTTTGTGGCGACCTACCTGGCGCTGATGCCCGAATCCTGCGCCCATCGCGTCCACAGCCTGCGCGAGGTCTTCAACGCCCTGCGCTACATCGCCCGCGGCGGCCAGCTCTGGCGGCAGACGCCGCATGATCTGCCGTCCTGGCAGGTGGTGTATCAGCAGACCCGGCGCTGTAGCGAGGCCGGCGTCTTCGAGGAACTGCTGCACGATTGGCGCGAGTCGATCCGGGTGGCCGACAAGCGCAAGGCCCAGCTTGGCGCCGTGATCCTCGACAGCCGTACCCTGCAGTCGATGCCGGAAAGCGGCACACGGGCCGGCTATGACGGGGCCAAACGCCGCAAGGGCTCGAAGGTGCAATGGCAGTGGATACGCTCGGACAGCTGTTCGCCCTGCGGGTGGCGCCCGTCAACGAACAGGACCGTGCCCAGGTGGCAGCCCTCGCCGAGCAGGTGTGCGGGTGACCGGTGAGGCCGGTGAAGGCTGCCTTCGTCGATCCGGGCTACAGCGGCGAGTCGGCGGCCGGACAGGTGGAGGCGCATGGCATCCGGCTGGAAGTGATCAAGCACACGGAAGCGAAGAAGGGCTTCATCCTGCTGCCCCGCCGCTGGCAGGCTTTCACTTCATAGCCTTTGTTTGCCTGATGTTGCCGACTGCTCTCAAGGCCTTGGCAGCACCAGGCCGATCAAGAAACGAACGGGTTAATAACAGGCTCTAAGTGAATCAAGGCTCGGAGGCGTCCTTGCTCGAGCAGGCGTTCCTGCCGACGATTCGGCGGAGGTCATGCGGGCTGGCGGCAAGTCTTATGCAGCCACGGGATCCATAGTGAGGGGGCGACCGGCACGTTCGAGGAAGTCGAGGGTGGCCCGCTTGGCTTTCTCCACCGCTTGGCGATGCCGCTCACCGGCGTTCAGGCTCTGCCGCAAGGTGTCGCTGAACTCGGACTGTAGGCCGGCAAGCAGCCGACGCTGCTCGCTGGTCAGGATGGCGGAGTGGCCGCTGGCGAAACCTATCACCGAATCGATCGCCCTTGCGACATTGAGATGAAAGCTCCGCTCTGGCCCCTCGCAGATACAGCTTTCGGCACGTAGGGCGAGTAGGCTTACCTTCTCGTGCACTTCCCGGTACAGCGGAATGAATTGCAGATCGGCAACAGCGGTACGCTCCATCGCGCCCCGCTTGTTCAGCAGCTCGGCTGCAAGCTGTGAGTCCATGCGGGACTCTTCTCTGGCCGAAACAACTCCCCAATCGTTCATGCTGCAGCCTCCTCTTCAAGGGCTGGCCGCCTGCCGAGCCGGGTCTTGAACCGGCAGGCGGGGTTCGCCCGGATCGCTGATGCTCCGGCGGATCGGCGCCGGAGACGCTCTTCTCGAACCTTTCGTGGGGCTGCGGCTGTTCGCCGCAGCTCCCATGGCCAATGGATAACCGATTGTTAGGGAGATAATCAACTGTCACATTGCAGCGAACCACTCGCTAAAGGTTGTAGATCCGCTCGTTTACGTGGCGGCTGGCGGGGTGGTCAAAGTCCTGGCGGCGCGGCTAGGCGCCCGTAGTCCCGACTCCCAACCGGATGCCATGCGCCTCCACCTGTCCGGCCGCCGACTCGCCGCTGTAGCCCGGATCGACGAAGGCAGCCTTCACCGGCCTCACCGGTCACCCGCACACCTGCTCGGCGAGGGCTGCCACCTGGGCACGGTCCTGTTCGTTGACGGGCGCCACCCGCAGGGCGAACAGCTGTCCGAGCGTATCCACTGCCATTGCACCTTCGAGCCCTTGCGGCGTTTGGCCCCGTCATAGCCGGCCCGTGTGCCGCTTTCCGGCATCGACTGCAGGGTACGGCTGTCGAGGATCACGGCGCCAAGCTGGGCCTTGCGCTTGTCGGCCACCCGGATCGACTCGCGCCAATCGTGCAGCAGTTCCTCGAAGACGCCGGCCTCGCTACAGCGCCGGGTCTGCTGATACACCACCTGCCAGGACGGCAGATCATGCGGCGTCTGCCGCCAGAGCTGGCCGCCGCGGGCGATGTAGCGCAGGGCGTTGAAGACCTCGCGCAGGCTGTGGACGCGATGGGCGCAGGATTCGGGCATCAGCGCCAGGTAGGTCGCCACAAAGGCCCACTCCTCATCGCTGACATCGGTGGGATAGGGTTTTCGGGTTATCGTCTGCATAGCTGCAAACGATTAGCAAAGCAGTGGTTAATAACAGGCGTTAGAAAAATTGGGAGTCCCTGGCCATTATCGTTTGCCTGAATATGTGGAAAAGCACAGGATCGGGAAAAGATAAGGTGATTCATTGCCCAAAAGAATTCGATCCCAGCTCATGAATGTGCAGCGCATTAAGTTTTTGACAGAGGCGGTTGGCTGTGCCATCGCCCGCGCAGTACGGTAAAGAATTCTTGGGCGAAAGGAGTCATGCCGATGACTCGGTGCAATCTTTCCAGTGCGTCTACCGTTGCCTGTTTGGCCGGATTGGCGCTTGTGGCTTTAATAGGCTTGGCGCTGACCCCGCTGAGCCATAACCCTTGGGGGGTGGCGCAGTTGTTCTTCAGCAGCCTCTTCGTTTCCCTGGCTCTGGCTTGGCCCACAATGGCAACATTTCGCTATGGCGGACGTGGATTGCGGATAGGCCTAGCTGGCTAAACGCATGAATTTTTTGAAAAAGCTTTGCTTTCTGATCGTCGTTCGGATAAATTGCGCGCCGTCGACGGGCAAGAAGGTCCGTAGATATCCGGTGGGGTGTCCGAGCGGTTGAAGGAGCACGCCTGGAAAGTGTGTATACGGGAAACCGTATCGTGGGTTCGAATCCCACCTCCACCGCCATACTGAACGAAAAAGCCCCGAGAATTCGGGGCTTTTTCGTTTCCTGCCTGAAAGTTTCAAGCTTTCCATGAGGGTGGTTCTCGTTCCCTCTGCTGTGGTGTCCGTTGGATCGCGAGCTGGCCTGTCTTTTAGGTGGACAGGCCGGAGAGGCTGCCGTTGCGTCGAGCGCGTCCATCCGGGCCGTAAAGGGAGTGTCCGGCCGCTTCGTGGAGAAAGTTCAGGATGCGCTGGTTGTGTCCCAGGCGGGTGCGAATGGCATCGCCATTGAGGCGGTTCAGCAGTTGGGCATGGCTGGCCAGTTCGAGCAGCCGTTGCCAGGCGGGGAGGCAGTCGGCATCCCTGGCGGCCTGTTCGGCTCCGCGACGCCCGGCGCCGTAGCCAAGCTTGATCTGGGCGTTGCTGCGCTGGCTTTCCAGGCGTTCGAGTTCGGCGAGCAGCGTCTGCTTGGCGGCGGCCAGGTTGCTCAGGTGCCGGCCGTCGACATCGGCTTCGGTCAGCGCTTGCTGCTCTTCTTCGATCAATTCGACGAAGCGCTGCAAGGTTTGTTGCTGGGTGGCGAGATGCTTGCTCAGACTCATGGAAATCCTTCCGTCCTAAAAGGTTCAGGCCCCGTCGTCGAGTAGTTCGCGGACGCTTTCGAGCAGTCCTTCGGCGATGCGTTCGGGGCGAATCTGCAGGCGGCCCTCACCGATCGCCTGGCGAATTTCCATGACGCGAGCCATGTCGATGTCCTGGGTGGCATCCGTTTCCGTGGACTGGCCGAGGTGGGCGATGGCGGCGGGCGATTCCGTTTGCGCCGGGGCTTCGCCACGATGGATGCGGAGGCCGGTCTCTCTGTGGTCGGTCGGTCGTGCGGCGCCTGGCAGAGTGGAGTTGTCGATTTTCACGGTGGATTTCTCTCGCGGTGTTCCCAAGGCGAAGTATCGGCCCTGGGCGGGCAAACTTGAACAGTCGCCTCACCAAAATGCGAAGGTTGCGAGCGATGCTCACTGGCCCGCCTGCAGCCGATTGCGGCCGACGACCCTGCCGCGCAGTATTTCCCCATCTTCGGTGCGCACCCGCACCACGCTGTCCAGGCTGCCGCCGTCGAGTGCGGTGGCTTTGCGGCTGACGATGAAGCCGGGTCCCCGGGCCTCGAGGACGACCTGGGCGTTGCGTTCGATCAGCCCGGGCGTGCGCAGGGCGCTGTGCTGGAGGGGGCTGCCCTCGGCGATGGCTCGAGCGGCCTGCATGCCGAGGACCTCGTCGGCGGAAATAGCTGCGTTGCGCGGCAGGCGCTCCAGTTGGCCCTGGCGTACCGCAAGCATGCCGGGCTCGATGATTTCGCCGGGTTCGATGGTACGTCGGGCAACAGCATATTCCCCCAGGATGCCGACGGAGGCCTGCAGATAACGGGCTGGTTGGTCATTTCCGGCGCAGTGGACGCCTATTGCGACTCGTCCCGGCAGGCGCTGGTTGGGTTGCGGCAGAAACGGCTGCGGATCGTTGCAGCCCGGAAGGCTGGCGGCCGGGCGTTCCAACTCGATCCGCAGTTCCTGTCGGTCGCTGACCGGCAGGCGCTGCATGATCAATTCCCGGATCCTGGTTTCCATCAGATCCGGCGCGGCTTCGGCTGGCTGGCCTGCCTGCCAGGCTAGGAGGCATGGCAGGACTCCCTGTAGAAGGAGGCGGAGCGGAGGGAGGCTCGACATGCGGTCGTTCCGTCGGCGGTGAGGCGGAAATTCTAGGAAGAATGCCGCCGGGACAAGGGCGGAATTGGTTGATAAATGCGGGCCTGTTTCTGCCTTTGCCCTGGAGGTTGTGCCGCTATTCTGCCATCAACCAAATGATCCCTATGGAGGGAGTCGCGGGCATGCTCGACAAACTCGATGCCTCGCTGCGTTTTCAGCAGGAAGCCCTGAATCTGCGCACCCAGCGTCAACAGGTGTTGGCCGCCAACATCGCCAACGCCGATACGCCGGAGTTCCGGGCAAGGGATTTCGACTTTTCCCGCGAGTTGGCCAAGGCCGTCGAGGGTGGGAGAGGCGCTTCCTCCATGCGCCTGACGACCACCTCGACGCGCCATGTGCAGGGCTCCTCGATAGCAGCGCTCGCCGTGCGCGAGTTGCTCTACCGGGTTCCGGACCAGCCCAGCCTGGACGGCAATACCGTGGACATGGACCGCGAGCGGGCCCAGTTCGTCGACAACACGGTGCGCTACCAGGCCAGTCTGACCTTTTTGAACAGTCGCCTTCAGGGACTCAAGACTGCCATGCAGTCGGAATGAGCGGGGAGTACGGCAGCATGTCGATGTTCAGCATCTTCGATATCACCGGCTCGGCGCTGAGCGCACAGTCGCAGCGGATGAACGTGACCGCCAGCAACCTGGCCAACGTGGACAGCGTGGGGGCGAGGACGGCCAGGCCTATCGTGCCAAGCAGGTGGTCTTCGAAACCCGGAGCTTGGGGCGTTCGGATATCGGCGGCGTGCGCGTGACTCAGGTTGTGGAGGATCCTTCGCCGTTGCGGCGGGAGTATCGCCCCGAACACCCGCTGGCCGACGGAGAGGGTTACGTGAGCCTGCCGAACGTCGAGCCGGTGCACGAAATGGTCAACATGATCGCCGCTTCGCGTTCCTATCAGGCCAACGTCGAAGTGATGAACACCAGCAAGCAGTTGCTGCTGAAAACCCTGACTCTTGGCGAAGGCTGAACTCCTCCATGAGCACCATCGACACTTCGGTCGTCAGCGCCCTCAACGGCAATGTCGGCACGACGCAGAGCAAGAGCACCGCCGAAGAGCTGCGGGAAAACTTCATGACGCTCTTGGTGACGCAATTGCAGAACCAGGACCCGCTCAAGCCCATGGAGAATGCCGAGCTGACCTCGCAGCTGGCGCAGATCAACACCCTGAACGGCATCGAGGAACTGAACACGACGCTGGAGAGCATCACCGGGCAGATCGACGAGAGCCAAGCCTTGCAGGCCGCGGCGCTGGTCGGGCATGGCGTGCTGGTGCCAGGCAACCAGATACTGGTCGGCAACCAGGTGGCGACGGCGTTCGGCATCGAGCTGGAGCAGCCGGCCGATCAGGTCAAGGTAACCATCACCGACGGCAACGGCCAGGTCGTGCGCCAATTCGACCTGGGAGCGCTGGATGCCGGTGTGCAGTCCTTCGTCTGGGACGCCACGCTGGACGACGGCAGCGCGGCTCCGGACGGCGCCTACACCGTGAGCATCGAGGCCAGCGCCGATGGCGAGACACTCTCCCACACGACCCTGAACTACGCCGAGGTCGGCGGCGTCACCCGCAGCAGCGAGGGGCTGCAGCTGGATCTGGGCGCAGTGCAGGGAAGCGTCGCTCTCGCCGATATCCGCCAGATTCTCTAAACGCATTTTTCGCCGATCCACGACTCCCGGCTTGCCGGGTAGCCGGCCGTCATAACCTTCACGGAGCAGAACATGGGTTTTTCGCAGGCACTGAGTGGTCTCAACGCCGCCTCCACCAACCTCAACGTGGTGAGCAATAACATCGCCAACTCGCAGACCGTCGGTTTCAAGAGTTCCACCACCCAGTTCGCCGACGTCTATGCCGGTGCCAAGGTCGGTCTGGGAACCCGGGTCTCGGATGTCGTGCAGAATTTCAACTCAGGCAACCTGGAAACCACCGACCGCGGTCTTGACCTGGCCATCAGCGGTTCGGGCTTCTTCCGCCTGGAGCAGGGCGGCCAGGTGGTCTACTCGCGCAACGGCCAACTGACCCTGACCTCCGACGGTTATCTGGAGAATGCCCAGGGCGCGCGTCTGGTGGGTGCTGATGGCGTCATCCAGATCCCCTCCGATGGCTTGCAGGCCAGCCCCACGGATGAGGTCGCGGCGACCTTGAACCTGGATGCCGGTGCCGAGGCGGTGACGGCGACCTTCGATGCGACCGACCCGGCCACCTATTCCTATGCCAACACCGCCACGGTCTACGACTCGCTGGGCAATGCCCATGAGTTGAGCCTGTACTTCACCAAGACCGGTACCAATACTTGGGAAGTGCATGCCGCCCTTGATGGGGATGTATCGGCAGACTCGCAGAGCGTCAATTTCACTTCCAGCGGCGTGCTCGATGCCTATGCATCAAGCAATTTCGGCTTCACCCTGACCAACGGCGCCGCCGACATCAGTTTCGAGCTGGATCTGGCCGGCACTACCCAGTTCGGCAACGACTTCGAGGTGTCCAGCCTGACCCAGAACGGCTATACCGCCGGCAGTCTGGTGGGTTTCACCGTGGATGAGAACGGCAACATCGTCGGCAACTATTCGAACGAGCAGACCCAGGTTCTCGGCCAGATCCAACTGGCCAGCTTCCGCAACCCGGAGGGCCTGCAGCCGGTGGGCGACAACGTCTGGATCGAAACGGCGGCCTCTGGGCAGGCCTTGGTGGGTGTGGCTGGCGCTGGCCAGCTCGGGACGGTCGAAAGCGGCGTGGTGGAAACCTCCAACGTCGACCTGACCAAGGAGCTGGTCAACCTGATCATCGCCCAACGCAACTTTCAGGCCAACGCCCAGTCGGTCAAGACGCAGAGCGACGTGCTCGAGCAGGCGGTCAACCTCGGCCGCTGACGGAGCCTGATCCATGGATCGCATGCTATTCACCGCCATGAGCGGCGCCAAGCAGAGTCTCGACCAGCAGGCGGTGGTCACGCACAACCTGGCCAACGCGGTGACGCCGGGCTTTCGCGCCCAGCTCATGGAGCTGCAGGCCGTGACGGTCGACGGCGAGGGCCTGCCGACCCGCACCTCGGTACGGCTTGCCACCTCCAGCGCCGACTTCACCCAAGGACCGGTCACCCGCACCGGCCGCGGCCTGGACGTGGCGCTCGACGGCGATGCCTGGCTGGCGGTGCAGGCCTCCGACGGCAACGAGGCCTATACCCGGCGCGGCGACATTCAGATCGACGGCAACGGCATGATGACGGTCGCCGGCCATCCGGTGATCGGCGACGGCGGCCCCCTGATGGTGCCGCTGGGCAGCGAGGTGACCATCGGCGCCGACGGCACCGTGAGCGTGGTGGAGGAGGGGCAGGATCCCGACACCAGCGCCGCGGTGGGACGCCTGAAGCTGGTGTCGGCCGGCGATGTCGGGCTTGAGCGCGGCGAGGGCGGCCTGTTCCGCGCGCCGTCGGACGGCGCCGGAGCCTCCCAGCCGCTGGCGGCCGACGATGCCGCACGGCTGGTCACCGGTGCCCTGGAGGGCAGCAATGTCAGCGCCACCGAGGCCATGGTGGCGATGATCGATAACGCGCGGCGCTACGAGATGCAGATGAAGGCCATCGACAGCGCCGACGACAACGCCCAGCGCGCCAACGCCCTGCTGTCCCTGCAGGGCTGACAGGCACGGCCGTCGCGATGGCCGTGAACGGAGGAAGATTCACCGATGATCAGATCGTTGTGGACGGCCAAGACCGGCCTCGAGTCCCAGCAGGTGCAGATGGACGTGATCGCCAACAACCTGGCGAACGTCGCGACCAATGGCTTCAAGCGCACGCGGGCGGTGTTCGAGGACCTTTTATACCAGAACCTGCGCCAGCCGGGCGCCGACAATACCACCCAGACCAAGCTGCCATCCGGCCTGCAAATCGGCACCGGCGTGCGCCCGGTCGCCACCGAGCGCCTGCACAGCCAGGGCAACCTGCAGGGGACCGAGAACTCGAACGACCTGGCGATCAACGGCAAGGGCTTCTTCCAGGTCGAGATGCCTGATGGCACCACCGCCTACACCCGCGACGGCAGCTTCCAGCTCGACGAGAACGGCCAGATGGTCACCTCCAGCGGCTACCTGCTGATGGGCGGCGTCACCATTCCCGAGAACGCCCTGTCGGTGACCGTCAGCCAGGACGGCATCGTTTCGGTGACCCAGCCGGGCAACGCTCAGCCCAATCAGGTCGGCCAGCTCAACTTGGCGCTGTTCATCAATCCGGCCGGTCTGCAGAGCATCGGCGAGAACCTCTATCTGGAAACCGCCAGCTCGGGCGCGCCCAACGAGAACATTCCGGGCAGCAACGGTGCCGGCCGCCTCTACCAGGGCTACGTGGAGACCTCCAACGTCAACGTGGTGGAGGAGATGGTCAGCATGATCCAGACCCAGCGCGCCTACGAGATCAACAGCAAGGCCGTGGAAACCTCGGACGAGATGCTCGCGCGTCTGACCCAGCTGTAAGCGCATGACGAGGAATAATCGAGTGCCGCGCTCCTGGGGATTCCGCCTGCGTCACGGGCTGCTGGCTGTGCTGCTGTCCGCGGCGGGCTGCGCGCAGCTGCCGCGGACCTCGGTGGTCCGCGACGAGCCGTTGGAGGTGCCGCAGATGGCGCCCCGGCAGGCCAACGGCTCCATCTTCCAGAGCGGGCAGATCTACCAGCCGCTGTTCGAGGACCGCCGACCGCGGATGGTCGGCGACATCCTGACCATCGTGCTCAACGAACAGGTCAGTGCCAGCAAGAACTCGGCCTCCAATGCCAGCCGTTCCGCGGACATGTCGGTGGGCTTCTCGACGACGTCGGACAAGCCGGAGAAGGTGGGCGAGTTCGGCGCCGACGCCACGGGGGACAATGATTTCACCGGCAGCGGCGGATCGCGGGCCAACAATTCCTTCACCGGTACCATCACCGTGACGGTGCAGCAGGTGATGCCCAACGGCAACCTGCGCGTGGTCGGTGATAAGCAGATCGCCATCAACCAGGGGACCGAGTACATCCGCTTCTCCGGTCTGGTCAACCCGCGCACCATCAGCGTGCAGAACACGGTGTCTTCGACCCTGGTGTCCATGGCCCGCATCGAGTACGTCGGCGACGGTTACATCAACGAGGCCCAGCACATGGGCTGGTTGCAGCGCTTCTTCCTCAACGTGTCCCCCTTCTGATGCATCCTGCCATGCCCGATTCCGTTTCGCGTGCCCGCCCCACATCCTTCGCCCCTGCGGCATGCCGGACGCTGTGCCTGCTGCTCTGCTTCGCCGGCCTGCTGCTCCCGGCCGTGGCGCCGGCCGAGCAGGTGCGCGACATCGCCGACTTCGCCGGCGTGCGCAACAACGTGCTGGTCGGCTACGGCCTGGTGGTCGGCCTGGACGGTACCGGCGACCAGACCACCCAGACCCCCTTCACCGAACAGGGGCTGACCAACATGCTGTCGCAGCTGGGGATCACCGTGCCGGCCGGCAGCAACATGCAGATGCGCAACGTCGCCGCGGTGATGGTGACCACCAACCTACCGCCGTTCGCCCGTCCCGGGCAGCAGGTCGACGTCGTCGTCTCCTCCATTGGCAACGCTCGCAGCCTGCGCGGCGGCACCTTGCTGATGACGCCACTCAAGGGCATGGACGGCGAAACCTACGCCCTGGCCCAGGGCAACCTGCTGGTGGGCGGGGTCGGTGCCCAGGCCAACGGCAGTAGCGTGCAGATCAACCAGCAGGCCGGCGGGCGGATCGCCCGTGGCGCGCTGGTCGAGCGCGAGGTGCCGCTCGAGCTGGGCAATCCCAGGGGCGAGCTCGATCTCTATCTGCGCTATCCCGACTTCGCCACCGCCCGGCGGGTGGTGCTCGCCATCAACAACGAATTCGGCCGTACCGTGGCCTCCGCCCAGGATGGCGGCCTGATCCGCCTGCAGGGCCCGTCCTCACCGAACGAGCGGGTCAACTTCATTGCGCGCGTGGAAGGCGTTCAAATCACGCCGATGTCGGAGCGGCCCAAGGTGATCATCAACTCGCGCACCGGCGCCGTGGTGCTCAACGGTGCGGTCAAGCTGCACCGGGCCGCGGTAGCGCACGGCAACCTGTCGATCGTCATCGACACCGACAATCGCGTCTCCCAGCCGGAACCCTTCAGCGGGGGCAGACGGTAGTGGCGCCGAACAGCGATATCTCCATCGAGCAGCAAGGGGGCGCCCTGCATCTGATCGAGGGCAGCGCTGACCTGATGGACGTGGTCAAGGCGCTCAACGCCTTGGGCGCCACGCCCCAGGACCTGATGTCGATCCTTGAGGCGCTGAAGGCCGCCGGCTCCCTGCGTGCCGAACTGGAGATCATCTGATGGCTGCGGCTGCGCTCGGCGAGCGTTTCGCCCTCGATTTGCAAGGCTTGCAGCGTCTCAAGCATACGGCCCGCGAGGATTCGCCGGCCGCGCTGCGCGAGGCGAGCAAGCAGTTCGAGGCGTTGTTCCTGCAGGCGATGCTGAAAGGCATGCGCGAGGCCAGCCCGAAATCGGGTCTGTTCGACAGCGCACAGACGCGTCTGTACACCGAGCTGCTCGATCAGCAGTGGGCGCAGCATCTGGCCGGACAAGGCCTGGGGCTGGCCGAGCAGTTGGCCGACCAGTTGCGCGGCGTTGTCCAGGCAACAGGTCCCGTGGAAAGCGCCAAGGAGGAGAACCTGCTGGCCGGGATTCCGCGCGCCACACCGCGGCCTCTGTACGGCAGCGTGGCGCTTCCGTCCGCTGCGCCGGATGCAGCCGAACGGGCGACGGAGGCACAGGCCTCGCTGGGCAGCGTGGTTGAACGCCCGGCCCATGTTACGAACTTCCTCGATCGCCTGCAGGCACCGGCACGCCGGGCCAGCCTCGCCAGTGGCGTACCTGCCGAACTGATCCTCGCCCAGGCGGCCCTGGAAACCGGCTGGGGGCAGCGGCAGATCGCCACGGCCAGCGGCGGCGAAAGCCACAACCTGTTTGGCATCAAGGCCGGCAGCCAGTGGCGCGGAGCGACGGCCGACGTGCTGACCACCGAATACGTCGACGGCCAGGCGCAGAAGCGGGTGGAGCGCTTCCGCGCCTATCCGTCACTGGATGCCGCCGTGACCGACTACGCTCGGCTGATCGGCGGCAATCCGCGCTATGCCGGCGTGGTCGCCGCGCCGGATGCCGCCCAGGCCGCACGGGCGCTGCAGCAGGCCGGCTACGCCACCGACCCGGCCTATGCCGACAAGCTGATCGCGGTGATGGCCAGCCTCGGTCCGCTTGGCCGAAGGCAGGACGTCGCCCATCTGGATGCGGCGGACACGCGGGAATGAGAACAGGCGGCTCCAGGAGCCGCCTCAAGTCTTGGTCAGCGCTGCCGATAACCTGAGGCAAGCTGCGAAAGGGAAGGTTTCATGAGCATTTTCTCCATCGGCATCAGCGGCCTGAATGCCGCCCAGGTGGCTTTGAGCACCACCTCCAACAACATCACCAACGTCTACACGGATGGCTACAACCGCCAGACCACCCTGCTCAGCGAGAGTGGCGTGGGCAATGGGGTGCAGGTCGAAGGCGTGCAGCGCCAGTTCAGCCAGTTCGTCGCCAACCAGCTCAACCAAGCCACCAGCAATTCCAGTGCGCTGGATACCTACGAAACCCAGATCGCCCAGATCGACAACCTGCTGGCGGACAGCGAGGCGGGGCTGGCGCCGCTGTTGCAGAGCTTCTTTTCCTCCCTGCAGGATCTCGCCTCGGCGCCTTCCGACCCGGCCGCCCGCCAGGGGGTGATCGGCACGGCCGATACCCTGAGCGCGCAGTTCCGGGCCTTCGACAGCTACCTCGAAGACATGCAGCAGGGCGTCAACGGGCAGATCGAGGACGTGGTTTTCCAGATCAACAATACCGCCGAGCAGATCGCCATGCTCAACCGCGAGATCAGCCTGGCCAAGGCCAAGACCGGCGAGGCGCCCAACAGCCTGCTGGATCAGCGCGACCAGCTGGTGGCTGAGCTGAGCGCCATGGTCGACGTGGAGCTGACCATCCAGGACGGCGGCACCTACAACATCAGCATCGGCAACGGCCAGTCCCTGGTCTCCGGCACCAAGAGCTTCGCCCTCGAGGCCATGGCTTCCTCCGCCGATCCGTCGCGGACCGTGGTCGGCTATCGCGACGGTGCCGGCAACCTGCGCGAGTTCAGCGAGTCGACCTTCACCGGCGGTGAACTGGGCGGTCTGATGACCTTCCGCAGCGAGACCCTCGACAAGACCCAGAACCAGCTCGGCCAGCTCGCCGTGTCCCTGGCGCAGGGCTTCAACACCCAGCACGCCGAGGGCGTCGATCTCAATGGCGACGCCGGAGGGGATTTCTTCTCGATCGGCGCGCCGACCGTCTACAGCAACGCCAGCAACGACAGCACCGCCTATCTGGAGGCGAGCTTCTCCGACGACCTGAGCGGGCTGACCGCCAGCGACTACGATGTGAAGTTCTCGACGACCGACGGCTACAGCGTGACTCGCCGCGACACCGGCGAAACCACAACCTTCGCGGCCGACGCCACGACCCTCGAATTCGGCGGCATGGTCGTGACGATCAACGGCACGCCGGCCGACGGCGACCGTTTCCTCGTCCAGCCGACCCGCCATGCCGCCGGCCAGCTGGAGAACCTGATCCAGGACACCGCGCTGATCGCCGCCGGCCAGGCCGAGGGCGGCACCGGCAGCGGCGACAACCGCAACGCCCTGGCCCTGCAGGCGCTGCAGGACGAGGCGCTGGTCGGCGGCGTGGCCAGCCTGAGCCAGGCCTATGCCTCGATGGTCGGCGACGTCGGCAACCGCACCAACGTCGTCCAGGTCAACCGCCAGGCCCAGGCGGGCCTGACCCAGCAGTTGCGTGCGCTGCAGCTGTCGGAGTCCGGCGTCAATCTGGATGAGGAGGCGGCCAACCTGATTCGCTTCCAGCAGTACTACCAGGCCAGCGCCAAGGTCATCGAGGTCGGCGCGACCGTGCTCGACACCCTGCTCGGTCTCGACGCCTGATCCCGGAGGATAAGCAAGCATGCGCATCAGCACCGTCACCATGTTCGAGCAGGGCCTGAGCTCGCTGGTCCGCCAGCAGGGCGAGTACCTCAAGGTTGGCCAGCAGATCGCCAGCGGCAAGCGGGTGGTCAACCCCTCCGACGATCCCCAGGCTGCGTCGCAGGCGGTCGGCGTCGCCCAGTCGGCGGCGGTCAACCAGCAGTATGCCGACGCCCGGATCAGCACCCGCAATGCCCTCTCCCAGGAGGAGAGCGTGCTGGACAGCGTCGCCGACGCCATCGCCAGCGCCAAGACCCTGCTGGTCCAGGCCGGCAACGGCACGCTCAGCGACGCCGACCGTTCCTCCCTGGCCAGCGAACTCAACGGCATCTACGAGGCTCTGCTCGGCCAGGCCAATGCCACCGACGGCAACGGGCGCTACCTGTTCGGCGGCTACCAGGACAAGAGCCCGCCGTTCGTCAAGGATGCGCTCACCGACATCGTCAGCTATCAGGGCGACGAGGGCGTGGTGGCCCAGCAGGTGGACGCCTCGCGGCAAATGTCGAGCAGCGACAACGGCAAGCAGATCTTCCAGGCCGTACACGACTCAGCGAGTTACCTGGCCAGGGCCGATGCCGCTAATGCGGGCAGCGTCACCTTCACCGGCCCCAGCGTGACGAACAGCAGCGATGCCGGCTTCGGCACGAGCTTCACGGTCGTCTTCACGGTCGCGGCCGACGGTGCGACCACCTACAGCACCGACGGCGGTACGACCCAGGTTCCCTACGAGTCGGGACAGAGCATCGCCGTCAACGGCCTCTCCCTGACCCTGGAGGGCACCCCGGCGGACGGCGATTCCATCGCCGTGAGCGCCGCCGACGAGGCCGATCCCGACCTGTTCCGCACTCTCAAGAACATGCTCGATGCGTTGAACGCGCCGGTGCAGAGCGACGCCGACCAAGCCCGTCTGCAGAACACCCTGTCCACCTCCAGCCGCGAGCTGGACAACGCGCTGGACAACGTGCTGACTACCCGCGCGTCGGTGGGCGCCCGCCTGAACGAGCTGGACGTGCTCGACACCGTAGGCAGCAACCGCGCGTTGAACTACGAGCAGACCCTCTCCGATCTGGTCGACCTCGACTACAACGCGGCCATCTCCGAATACAGCCTGCGCCAGGTCGGGCTGCAGGCGGCGCAGAAGGCCTTCGTCGATATCCACCAGCTGTCGCTGTTCAAGCTGCTCTGACGCGGCCCCCGCGCGGGAAGCGGGGTGCCTTCGCGCCGCGCTTCAGCTTCCCGGGGCGCCAGGCCGGCGATCAGCTGCGCCAGGAATTCCAGGCCGGCACGGAACAGCCCGCCGAGAAAGCCTCCCAGATCGCCCATCAGTATGGTCAGCAGCGCCAGGCCGACGCTCAGTGACAGCGGAAAGCCCACCGAGAACACCGTCAGCTGCGGCGCCGAGCGGTTGAGGATGCCCATCGCCAGGTTGATGATCAGCAGCGCGGCCACCAGCGGCATGGCCAGCAGCAGGCCCGAGGCGAAGACGGTGCTGCCGTAGCGGGCGAGCATCTCCCAGGCCGACGGATCGAGGCGCAGCAGGCCGATCGGCAGGCTGACGAAGGTGCCGGCGAGCAGTTCGAGTTCCAGCAGATGGCCGTCGAAGGCCAGGAACATCAGCAGCGCGATCATATACAGCAGGCGCGAGAGCACCATGCTGTTGGTACCGGTGTCCGGCGAGAAGAAGGTGGCGAAGCCCAGGCCCATCTGCAGGCCGATGATGTCGCCGGCGGTCTGCGTCGCGGCGAGGGTGACGCGCATGACCATGCCGATGGCCAGGCCGATCAGCATCTGCTCGACCATGATGCCGAGGCCGGGCCAGGAGAACAGCGACACCGCCGGCAGCGGTGGCAGGCCGGGACCCAGCAGCACGCTCAGCAGGACCGCCAGGGCGATCTTCACGCGCGCGGGGACGCTGGTGTGGCCAAGCAGCGGGGCGACCAGCAGGAAGGCGCCGATCCGGCAGAAAGGCCAGAAGAAGCTGACCAGCCACAGCTGCAGTTGCGCGTAGTCGACCTCGACCACGGGTCAGCCGAGCATACCGGGAAGGTTGGTGAACAGTTCCCGGGTGAAATCGACGATCAGCTGGATCATCAGGGGGCCGGCCAGCACCAGCACGGCGAACACCGCGAGGATCTTCGGGATGAACGACAGGGTCATCTCGTTGATCTGGGTGGCGGCCTGGAACAGGCTGACCAGCAGGCCGACCAGCAGCGCGGTGAGCAGCAACGGTGCGGCGAGGAACAGGGTGACACGCATGCCCTGATGGGCCAGGTCCATGACCATTTCCGGCGTCATCGCGGATTACCTCTCGGTTACAGGTAGAAGCTCTGCGCCAGCGAGCCGACCAGCAGCTGCCAGCCGTCGACCAGCACGAAGAGCATCAGCTTGAAGGGCAGGGAAATGGTCGCCGGCGGGACCATCATCATGCCCAACGCCATCAGCACGCTGGCCACCACCAGGTCGATGATCAGGAAGGGGATGAAGATGGTGAAGCCGATCTGGAAGGCGGTCTTCAGTTCGCTGGTGACGAAGGCCGGCATCAGCACGCGCAACGGCACCTGCTCGGGACCTTCCAGCTCGCCGAGCCTGGCCAGGCGGGCGAACAGCGCCAGGTCGCCGTCGCGGGTCTGCGCCAACATGAATTCGCGGAACGGCTGGCTGCCGGTTTCGAGGAACTGCTCGAAGCCGATCTCGTCGCGGGAGAAAGGCGCCCAGGCGCTCTGGTAGGCGCGGTCGAACACCGGTGCCATGACGAAGAAAGTGAGGAACAGCGCCAAGCCGAGCAGGACCTGGTTGGGCGGCGCGGCCGGAGTGCCGATGGCGGTGCGCAGCAGGCCGAGGACGATGATGATCCGGGTGAAGCCGGTCATCATCAGCAGCAGGGCCGGCAGGAAGGCCATCGAACTGAGCAGCAGCAGAGTCTGCAAGCTCAGCGACCACTGCTGGCCTCCGCCGGCCAGCGGCTGGCTGGTGAAGGCGGGCAGGGCGGCCAGGGCGGGCGCCGGCAGGCACAGGACGAGGCCCAGGCCCAGGGCGCCGGCGGCCGACCACTGGCCGCGACGCGGGACGGTCGGATTCATGGTTGCTCCGGAGTGGCTGTCTTGTGGCCGGGCGGCTGTTGCTTAAATTGGCCGGACAGGGCACCGGCAAAGCGTTCGGCAAATCCACCGGCCGGACGGACGGCGCCTGCTTCGGCGGGCGGTGCCGGCAGTTCGTGAAGCTTGCTGATCTGCTGGCCGGTCACGCCGAGCACCAGCCAAGTGCCCTGCACCTCGACGATCACTACGCGCTCGCGGGGACCGAGCAAGCTGCTGCCGATCACCCTCAGGTGCTGACCGGGCCATTGGCGGCCGGGGCCTAGGCGACGCAGCAGCCAGCTGCAGAGGAATATCAGGCCGACCACCAGAGCCAGGGCCAAGGCGGTCTTGCCCAGGGCGGCGAGGCCCAGCAGGCTGTCGGCACCGGCGTTCTCCAGGCCGGCGGCGCTCGTCGCGACGGTACTCATCGGTTGAGCTTCTGCACCCGTTCGGAGGGCGTGATGATTTCGGTGATGCGGATGCCGTACTTGTCGTCGACCACCACCACCTCGCCCTGGGCGATCAGGTAGCCGTTGATGAGGATGTCCATCGGCTCGCCGGCCAGGCCCTCCAGCTCGACCACCGAGCCCTGCGCCAGCTCCAGCAGCTGCTTGATGGTGATCCGTGTGCGGCCGAGCTCGACGCTGAGCTTGACCGGAATGTCCATGATCATGTCCAGGTCACGCATGCCATCCGCCGTGGCGCTCTTGCCGAGCGGCTTGAATACGCTCTTGCCGACGTTCTGCACGGCCGGTGCCGGGACCGTGGCAGCCTGTTCGGCGAAGGCGGCCGCCCAAGGATCGTCCTCGACCGGTGCGGCGGCCTGTTCGGCCATGGCGCTGGCCCAGTCGTCCTCCAGGGTGTTGAGATCGGTTTTGTTCGAATCAGTCATTGTGGAGTTCCTTGGCGGCGGGCAGGCTACCCTTGACGAACCGGTCGGTCGTCGCGCGGGAGTTGGCGGATGAGTGGTCGATCAGTTCCTTTACCTGCAGGGCGCGCTGGCCGTTCTGGCTGCCGTACTCGCAGCACATCACCGGCACGCCGTCGACGCGAGCGACGACCGTTTCCGGCAGCTCGATGGGCAGCACGTCGCCGACTTTGAGCGCCATGACCTGGCCGATGCACAGGTCGATGCCGGCGAAGTCGGCGATCAGCTCGATCTGCGACTGCTTGAGTTCGCTGGCCATGCGTTGGCCCCACTGACGCTCCTCTTCCGGATGGCTGTCGTTGAGAGGGCCGTTGAGCAGGCTGCGCAGCGGTTCGATCATCAGGTAGGGCATGACGATGTTGAAGTCGCTGGCCAGGTTGCCGACTTCCAGGTGGAAGGTGCTGTTGATGACGATTTCGTTGGGCGAGCTGGTGATGTTGGCGAACTTGGCCTGCATCTCCGAACGCAGGTAGTCGATCTCCAATGGATACACCGACTTCCAGGCGCTCTGGTAGGCCTCCAGGGCCAGCCCCAGCAGGCGGCGGATGATGCGCTGCTCGGTGTGGGTGAACTCGCGCCCCTCGGACTTGGTGAGGAAGCGGCCGTCGCCGCCGAACAGGTTGTCCACCACCATGAACACCAGGTTCGGCGGAAAGACCACCAGTGCCGTGCCGCGCAGCGGTTTCATGGCCAGCAGGTTGATGTTGGTCGGCACCGGCACGTTGCGCGCGAAATCGCTGTAGCTCTGATAGCGCACGCTGTCGACGGTGATGTCGGCGCTGCGGCGGATCAGGTTGAACAGGCTCATGCGGAAATAACGGGCGAAGCGCTCGTTGATGATGTCCAGCGCGTGCAGGCGTTCGCGGATCACCCGGTGCTGGGTGGCCGGATTGTAGGGGCGGATGCGCTGTTTGTCGGCGGGCTCGCTGGGCGAGGTGTCTTCCTCGCCGCTGACCCCCTTGAGCAGCGCGTCGATCTCTTCCTGCGAGAGCAGATCATCTTGGGCCATGGGCGGCTACTGCACGATGAAGTCGGTGTAGAGGACGTCGGTCACCCGCAGGACCGGCTGCGGCGTGGCCATCGGCTGCTGGAGCATCTCGAGGATCTTCGCCGAGAGCTGCTCCTTGCCACTGGGGGTCATCAGCTCGGCGGCGGTCTGCGCGGCGAACAGCTTGAGCAGGCGGCTACGCAACTGTGGCATGTACTGCTTGAGGAATTCCCCGCTGGCCTTGTCCATCACCTGCAGGGACAGGCCGACGTAGAGCAGGCGCTCCTCGTGCTCCGCGCTGCGCAGGTTGACGGTGAAGGGGGTGATCGGCACGAAGATCGGCGCCAGCGTGGGTTCGGCAGCGGCCTCGGTGCTGTCGGCGGCGGCATGCGCGCCCTTGCCCATGAGGAGGTACACGCCCGCGGCGCTGCCGCCGGCGGCGACCAGCACCAGGAGGATCACCAACAGCCAACTGGCCTTGCCGTTGCCGCGTGCGGGAGGGGTTTTGCTCATTGCGTGTGCCCTTGAGGGAGGTCGACTCGTTCGAGGGAAAAAGTATGCCGACAGGCACACAATCCCGATGGGGCGATAAGACCCCGCTATCGCGCGTATCTTGTTGTTTTGCCGCCGTGTGGCACTGGTCGTCGGTTAGATTGCGAAGCGGCCGTCCGGCCGCTCTCCTCAGGCGTACAGGTCGACACCCTCGAGACGCACCGATAACGGTGCGGCGATTTCCGCCACTCCGGGCACGCGGTCCTCGCCGGCGCCTCCCGCGAGGGCCGCGCCGCGCCCCGAGCTGTCCGGGCGTTCGTCCCGGGATCGTTGCTGGCGTTCGCCCACCGAGGTTTCGCCGAGGGCGATGCCCTGTTCGGCAAGGGCCTCGCGCAGCTGCGGGATGGCCTGCTCGACCGCCGCACGGACCTGCGGGTGGGAGGAAAGGAACTGCGCCTGGGCCCCCGACTCGCCCAGCTTGAGGCTGATCGACAGCGGGCCGAGTTCGGCCGGATGCAGGTGCAGCTCGATCTCCTGCTCGCCGCGCTGTTGCAGGCCGAGCAGGTGCTGGCCGAGGCCGCGCTGCCATTCGGGGCTGGCCAGCGGCGCCGCCAGGCTGACGCCGGCAGGGCTGCCCGCCGTCGCCGGGCCGCCGGTAGACGGGCTGTTGCTGGCGAGCGGGTAGGTGGTGCCACTGCCGGATGTGCTTTCCAGGCCGGGCGGAAGGCTGTCGCCCGCCCGGATGTTTTCGGCGAGCGATGCCGCATGGCTCGTCCGAGGGCCTTCTGGGAGCGGTTCCGCACGGCTCGCCTGGGCCCCTTCCGTGAGCGGCTCCGGGCGGCTCGCCTGGGTGTCCTCCATGAGCGGTTCCGTACGGCCTGCCTGGATGCTCTCCGGGAGGGCATCCGGATGGACCGCCCGGGTGCCTTCCGCGAGCGCGGGGGGTTGGCCCGCCTGATCGCTGCCGGCGAATCCAGCCTGTCCGGCATCGGGTGGCGGCGTGGACAGCGCCGGCCGGCTTTGCTCGATGCTGGCGGCAGTCGTCTGGAGTGAGAGCGGCGTAACCGTGACGGCCGGGAGGCTTGCGGTGGCCGGTAGCGGGGAGGGGGCAGTCTGTGCCGGCAGGCTGGCCAGAGCTGCCTCGACGGTGCCGGGGAAGGGCAGTTGTCCGGCGCTCTCGATCGCCAGCAGGCGCGAGCGGATGCGCTGCAGCTCGTCGGGGATGTCGGTTTCCGGAAGGTCGGCGGCAGCGCCGGCTGCCGGCGCCGCCGGTACGGGCGGCACCTGCAGGAGCATGGCCGCCAGATCGGCTGGCGCTTCCTCCGGGCGTTCGTCCGCAGGCGGCGCGGCCTCTTTCTGGGTCGTCGTCCCGCTCGCCGGAGGCGTCACGGACAGCCCCAGCAGGCCGGGCGCCTGTACGGCAACGGCCGCGGCAGTCGGCGTTTCCGCGCTGGCGGCGCGCAGGGAGCGGGCCTGCGGGGCGGCGGCAGCGTCGGCCGTCTGACGGCTGGCCGCCTGTTCGAGGCTGCGGGCGAAGCCACCGCCAGCGTTGACGGGTGCGGGCGAGGCGCCTGGCGTCGTAGTGGGGGCAGCGCCGGACAGGGGGCTGGCCGGCAGGGCGATGATATCCATGGGGCCTCCTACAGATTGCTGTCGTTCGGAAAGCCGGAACGCAGGCGCAACTGGGCGCTGGTCTCGTCGCTACGGCGCTGTTCGGCACGGTTCTCGCGCAGCTGGCCGAGCAGGGCGCGACGCTCGACCAGGGTGTCGTAGGCGTTCAGCTTGCGGCGTTGCTCCTGCCAGTGCCGCTGGCTGTGGTCGACCTGTCGGCGCTGTGCGTCGAGGGTCTGCACGGCGCGCTGGATGGCGCTGTCCAGGGAGGCCAGGAAGGCCCGGTAATTGTGCAGGCTGGCCGGCGCGATGCCTTCCTGCATGGCCTGCTGCAGGCGCTGGCGATACTCCTGGCGATAGTGTTCGAGGGTGTTCATCTGCGTCTGCGCCTGCTGCTGGGTACGGCGCTGGTCGGCCAGGGTGCGGCCGGCGGCCTCCATGGCCTCCCGGGTCAGGTCGATGAGAGTGTCAAGCGCGCTGGTCGTGGACATGCCGGGTTACCTGCCTTGCTCACATGGCGTCATGGGGTGGGAATCAGTGCGTTGAGTGCTTTCAGCGTCTCCTCGACGCCGGCCCGCTCGTCGATGCGTTGCTGGAGGAAGCGCTCGAGCTGCGGATAGAGGTTCACCGCGCGGTCCAGCTGCGGGTCGTGGCCCGGGACGTAGGCACCAACGCTGATCAGGTCGCGGTTACGCTGGTACCTGGAGAGCAGCTGTTTGAACTGCTGGGCCTTGCGCTGCTGCGTGGGATCGACGATGGCGGTCATCGCCCGGCTGATCGAGGCCTCGATGTCGATGGCCGGGTAGTGGCCGCTTTCCGCCAAGGCCCGCGACAGCACGATGTGGCCGTCGAGGATCGCCCGCGCCGAGTCGGCGATCGGGTCCTGCTGGTCGTCGCCCTCACTGAGCACGGTGTAAAAGGCGGTGATCGAGCCGCCGCCGCGCGGCCCGTTACCGGTGCGCTCGACCAGCCTGGGCAGCTTGGCGAACACCGAGGGCGGGTAGCCCTTGGTGGCCGGCGGCTCGCCGATGGCCAGGGCGA
Source organism: Azotobacter tropicalis (assembly GCF_059739045.1). Lineage (NCBI taxonomy): Bacteria > Pseudomonadati > Pseudomonadota > Gammaproteobacteria > Pseudomonadales > Pseudomonadaceae > Azotobacter > Azotobacter tropicalis. The sequence continues at coordinate 824,168 of NZ_AP046059.1, read as the reverse complement.
TCTCGCGCTGGGCCATGGCGTAGCGGGTCAGCGAATCCATGATCAGCAGCACGTCGCGGCCGGCATCGCGAAAGTCCTCGGCCAGCCGGGTGGCATAGGCGGCGCCCTGCAGGCGCTGCAGCGGCGAGGTGTCGGCCGGGGCGGCGACCACCACCGAGCGGCGCAGGCCTTCCGGGCCGAGGATGTTGTCGATGAAGTCCTGCACCTCGCGGCCGCGCTCGCCGATCAGCCCGACCACGATGAGGTCGGCACGGGTGTAACGCGCCATCATGCCGAGCAGCACCGACTTGCCGACCCCGGAGCCAGCGAACAGGCCCATGCGCTGGCCGCGGCCGATGCTGAGCAGGCCGTTGATGGCGCGGATGCCGACGTCGATCTGGCGGTCGATGGGGGCCCGATGCAGGGGGTTCAGCGGCGGGGTGTGCAGGCTGGCGTGGCGCACGTCGTCCAGCGGGCCCTGGCCGTCGAGCGGCTGGCCGCTGCTGTCGACGACCCGGCCGAGCAGGCGCTCGCCGAGCGGGAAGCGTCGCGCGCTGAGCGCATCGTTGCCCTCGCCGAGGGGGAATACCCGGGCGCCCGGCTGCAGGCCGGCGATTTCTTCCAGCGGCATGAGGAACAGGCGCTCCCCGGCGAAGCCGACCACTTCGGCCTCGGCCTGCCGCGCGGCGCTGCCGGGCTGGGCGGCCAGCTCGATGCGGCACACTCCACCAAGAGGAATGCCCAAGCCGACGGCCTCCAGGACCATGCCGGTGGCCCGCACGATGCGCCCGCTGCGCCGGTATGGCGGCAGGTCGCCGATGCGCCGGCACAGACCGTCGATGGCTTGCGACCAGCGCTGCTGGTGGGGATTGGCGGTCACGTCGCGGGGGCCTCGTCGACCGGCAGTGCGGCGGGGCGCTTGCGCAGCTGACGGGCGATCGCCGCCCAGCGGCTTTCCCAGGTGGCGTCCAGATCGCCGCCCTGGCTGGTCGCCCGGCAGCCGCCGCGGGTGATCAGGGCGTCCGGCTGGAGCTGCCAGCCGGCGGCCTGCAGCTCCACGCCGAGCTGCTCGCGAACCAGTTGCAGATCGGCCGGATGCAGCCACAGGCGCGGCTTACCGCCGAGCGGCGGTTCGCTGTGCAGCAGGGCGCGGATGGTCGGCAGGATGTGCCCCGGATCGATCTTCAGCGCCTCGCCAGCCAGCTGACGGGCGCCGGCCAGGGCCAGTTCGACCAGCTGCTCGGCGATCTGCCCGTCGAGCTGGGCGAGCGCCTGCTCGAAGGTCTGGGCGAGGACGCGCAGCGGTTCCACGGCCTCGCGGATCTGCGCCTGCAGGGCCTGCTCGCCGGCCAGGCGGCCTTCTTCCAGGCCCTGCGCGTAGCCGTCCGTCTTGCCGGCGGCGAAGCCTTCCTCATAGCCCTGGCGACGGGCCTCCTCGCGCACCTGTTCACGCAGCGCCTTGAGTTCCGCGTCGCGCTTGAAGGCCTGCTGGCGCTGGGCCTCGCGGCGTGCGCTGTCAGGGTCGGGGCGGGCGTCCCGAGGGTGCCCCAGCTCGTCCATCTGCCAGAGGCGCCAGGGGGCGTCGTCGCGCGACCAGGACGGCCGGTCAGACATAGGCGTCGTCCCCGCCGCCGAGCACTATCTCGCCACTGTCGGCCAGGCGGCGGACGATCTGCAGGATGGTCTTCTGTTCGGCCTCGACCTGGGAGATGCGGATCGGTCCGCGCGCTTCCATGTCTTCGCGCAGCAGCTGGGCCGCACGGTTCGACATGTTCGCCAGAAACTTGTCGAGCAGCGCCGGCGGGGCACCCTTGAGGGCGACGACCAGGGAGTTGCTTTCCACTTGGTTGAGGATCAGCTGGATGCTGCGGTCGTCCAGCTCCAGCAGGTTCTCGAAGAGGAACATCTCGTCGAGGATCTTCTGCGCCAGGTCTTCGCTGTGAGCGCGCACCGTCTGGATGGCGACTTCCTCGAGGGTCGAGTTCATCAGGTTGAGGATTTCCGCCGCGGTCCTCACGCCGCCCATCTTGCTGCGCTTGAGGTTCTGGCCATCGAGCATGCCGCCGAGCACTTCGGTCAGCTCGTGCAGGGCGATCGGTTGCACGCCGCTGAAGGTGGCGATGCGCAGGATGATGTCGTTGCGCAGGCGCTCGTCGAACAGCTCCAGCACGTCGGCGGCCTGGTGGCGATCCAGGTGGACCAAAATGGTGGCGATAATCTGCGGATGCTCGTCGCGGATCATCTCGGCGACCGTCGAGGCCTCCATCAGATTCAGTTTATCGATGCCGGTGCCGGTATCGCTGGTCTCCAGGATGTCGTCGATCAGGCTGGCCGCCCGTTCACTGCCGAGGGCCTTGGTCAGCACGGCACGGATGTGCTCGCTGGACTGGATGTTGATCGCCGCGTACTGCTCGGTCTCGTCCATGAAGTCTTCGAGCACCTGGCGCATTTCCTCGTGGGAGACCTGGCTCAGGCGCGCCATTTCCGTACCGACCGCCTGCACGTCTTGATTGGACAGGAACTTGAAGACCTCGGCCGCGCTGTCCTCGTCGAGGGACAGCAGGAGAATCGCGCTGCGCCGCGCGCCACTCATCTCAGTCATTTTTCTTCATCCAGCCGCGAATGATCATGGCTACCAGACGGGGATCTTCCTGGGCCATTTCGCGCAGGCTCTGCAGGTTGTGTTCATAGACCGGCGACTTGCGCCGCGGGTCGCGTTTTTGGTGCTCCTCGGCGGCGATGATCGGCACTCTGGAGGCCTCGAGGGCGGCCTGCGCGGCTTCGACAGCCTCGCTACGGGCGGCGGCTTCCGCGGCCAGCCTCTCCCGGTGGCGGCGCTTCAGCGGGCGCAGCACCATCAGCCAGAGCAGCAGGGCGATGAAGAGCACCAACAGGTAGCGGGACAGGCTGGCCGCCAGGTTGTAGAACTCCGGTGTCTTCCACCACTCCGGCGGATCGACGACCTCGATGTCCGCGAAGGGGCTGTTCATGATTTCCAGCTGGTCGCCGCGGCCCTCGGTGAAGCCCATGGCTTGGCGGACCAGGCGGTCGATCCGGGCCAGCTCCTCCTGGCTCAGCGGCTCGCGGGCACGAGCGCCGTCCTTGACCAGGTCGCGGTAGTTGACCACCACCGCGGCGGACAGACGCTGCACGTTGCCGCGCTGGTGTTGTATGTGCTCGACGTTGCGGTCGATCTCGTAATTGATCGTGTTGTCGCGGCTCAGCGCGGTGGTGGGGGCCTTTTCCGCGGCGGCCGCCGGCTTGTCGGCCTTGTCGGCGGAGGCCGTGTCGCCGGTTGCTGCCGTCTCGGCTGCGGCGGGCGCCGGCGCCGCATTCGGCGGGCTGTTGGTCAGTGCGCCGGGCACCCCGCGGGCCGGCTCGGTGCCGCCGGACAGGTTCTCGGAGAGCTGCTGGCTGCGCACCGCCGCCTCGCCGGGCTGCTGGTTGGGGGCATAGCGCTCGGCGGTCTGTTCGCGAGTGGAGAAGTCGACTTGCGCGACCACCTGGGCGCGGACGTTCTGGGCGCCGAGGATGGGGGCGAGGATGTTCTCGATGCGCCGCTGGTACGAGCGCTCCACCTCGTCGATGTAGTTCAGCTGGCTGCCGTCGAGGTCGCGGGTACCACCCGGCTGGGAGAGCAGGCGGCCGTTCTGGTCGACCACAGTCACCGCGTCGACGGCCAGGCCCGGTACGCTGGAGGAAACCAGATGGGCGATGGCGCTGACCTGGCGCTCGCCCAGCTCGCGGCCCGGCTGCAGATTGAGCACCACCGAGGCGCGGGCCGGTTCGCGCTCGCGGACGAACACCGACTGCTTGGCCATGGCCAGGTGCACGCGGGCCTTCGCTACCGGGCCGAGCGATTCGATGGAGCGCGCCAGCTCCCCTCCAGGCCTCGCTGGAAGTTGATCTGTTCGGCGAACTGGCTGACCCCGAAGGCCTGCTTGTCGAGCAGCTCGAAGCCGACGTTGCCGCCCTGCGGCAGTCCCTGCTCGGCCAGTTGCAGGCGCAGGGTATGCAGTTGCTCGGCCGGCACCAGCAGGGCCTGGCCGCCCTCGCTCAGGCGATAGGGCACGGCGCGCTTTTCCAGCTCGCCGATGATTCGCCCGCCTTCGGCCTCGTCGAGGTTGGCGAACAGTACCCGGTACTCGGGCTCGCGGGCCCAGAGCAGCAGTGCGACGATCACCGCCAGTACCGCCGCGCCGGCCAGCAGCAGCGGCAGCAGCGGTTGGCTGCGCATCGGTGCGAGCAGGCGGGTGGCAAGCGGAGCTGGACTGGCGAGCGCACTGCCTTGCCCCAGGACCGCGTTACTCACGAGTGTCTCCGGCAGAGGGCTGGGGCGATAGGGCAAACATGGAAAATCCGGTTCTGGAGATGGGTTGCACGCCTGCCGGCCGTTGGTCGCGTAAGCACGGGCCAGGAAAGCGGGGCGATTCTGGACGAGCGTCATTATCCGGGGAGTGTCGGCACGTAAAGGTTCAAAAAGCCGGTGCTTTTAGGGTCAATTGGCCGCTTCCCCGGCTGGGCGGGGTTGCTAGGCTTGCCGCTACTTTTCCGTTGTCCATTCTTTCGTCCAGGCCCCTCCTCATGAGCTCGCCCGTCATCCAGTCCGCCCTGCAGCAGATGCAGGCTCTCGCCACTCAGGCCGCCGGTGCCCACGCCTCGGGTCCGCAGGCAGCCGGAGCCGTGTCGGGAAGCTTTGCCGGCGAGCTCCAGGCGGCGATCCATCGGATCAACCAGCTGCAGCAGACCGCCAGCGCCAGGTCCGATGCCTTTCAGGCCGGCGAGCCGGGCGTGGCTCTGAACGACGTGATGGTGGATATGCAGAAGGCCAGCGTGGCCTTCCAGATGGGTGTGCAGGTACGCAACCGCCTAGTCAGCGCCTACAAGGACGTGATGAACATGCAGGTCTGAGGGCGTTCGGCGGATGGTCGCTAAAGTCTGTCGTGGCGGGGCCGATATCCTGAAGCAGCAAACGACATCGGCTATTGCGCAGCCGTCCGCGCCGCGGGCCGCCGCGCTGCTTCACAAGGACTGACATGGCTACTATCTCGTCACTGGGCGTTGGCTCGGGTCTCGATCTCACCGGTCTGCTGGATCAGCTCGAGTCTGCCGAGCGCCTGAAACTCACTCCCATCACCGACCAGCAGAGTGTCATCGAGAGCAAGATTTCCGCCTTTGGCCGCCTGCAGGGCTACCTGACCAGCCTGCAGGGCACGGTCGAGAAGCTCGCTACGGCCTCCACCTACCAGGGCCAGACCAGCCGCATCAGCGGCAGCGGCGTGGGCGTGGCGGTAACCGCCGATGCGGTGCCGGGCAGCTACCAGGTGCAGGTGACCCAGCTCGCTCAGGCGCACAGCCTGGCCAGCGCCGGGGTGGCTGACAAGACGGCAGCCTTGGGCACGGGAACTCTGACCATCCAGAGCGGCGACGAGACCCTGAGCATCGATGTGGTCGCCGGCAGCAACTCTCTGGAGGACATTCGCGATGCGATCAATGCCGAGAATGGCGGAGTCACCGCGTCGATCGTCAACGACGGCAGCGGTACGCCCTGGCGCCTGGCGCTGACCAGCAAGGCGACCGGCACCGAGGCGGCCATAACGATGAGCTTCGACGATGGGGGGAGCGGTGGCGATCAGTTGAACGCATTGCTCAATCCCTACGATGCCGCTACCAATTCGAACGGCTACAAGGAAACCGCAGCGGCCAAGGATGCTCAGCTGACCGTCAACGGCCTGGCCATCACCAGCCAGAGCAATACGATCGAAAGCGCTCTGCAGGGGGTGACCCTGACCGTCTCCGCTACCGGCGATGCGCAGACCCTGACCGTCGAGCGCGACACCGCGTCGATAAAGTCGGCGATCACCAGCTTCGTCAGTGCCTTCAACTCCCTGGACAGCACCACTGACAGCCTCACGTCCTACGATGCCGACAGCGGCGAAGCCGGCATCCTGCTCGGCGACTCGACGCTGCGCGGCGTGCAGAGCCGGCTGCGCCAAGCGATTACCGGTGGCCTCGACGAGGGCGCCTATCGCTACCTGTCGGACCTGGGGATTTCCCTGCAGCTCGATGGCACCTTGAAGGTCGATGATAGCAAGCTGACCGAGGCACTCGAGGGTGATCTCTCGGATATCCAGGCGCTATTCGTCGGCACCGATGACAAGCCGGGCCTGGCCGCCACGCTGAGCGATTCGCTGGACGACATCCTCGATGAAAGCGGGACGATCGGCAGCGCCATCGAGGGGCTGGAGTCGCGCAACGAAGCCCTGGACGAGCGCTATGCGCGGATGGAGAGCAGTATCGCGACCACTATCGAGCGCTACCGCGTGCAGTTCTCGGCGCTCGATACGCTGATCGCCCAGATGAATTCGACCAGTACCTATCTGACCCAGCAGTTCGATGCCCTGAGCGCGATGCTGGGCGACTCGTAAGCAAAAACAAGGGGATTTGACGTGACCGTCATGCGTGGGGCTGGCGCCTATGCCAGGGTGGGGGTTGAGAGCGGGGTCATGTCGGCCTCTCCCCATCAGTTGATCGTGATGCTGTTCGATGGGGCTCAGGCGGCGATCCGGACGGCCAGGCTCCACATGCAGGCAGGCAACGTCGCGGAGAAGGGCAAGGCCGTTTCCAAGGCGATCGATATCGTCAACCAGGGGCTGCTGGCCGCTCTGGACCACGAGCGCGGCGGAGAGCTGGCCGGACGGCTGGAACAGCTCTACGAGTATGTGGCGCGGCTGCTGCTGCGGGCCAACCTGCATAACGACGAGCGCTGCCTGGACGAGGCCTCGGCCCTGCTGGAGCAGATCGGTTCGGCCTGGCGACAGATCAACCCCCAGGCGGGTGGGGATTGAGCATGGACGGGGGGCAGCAACTCATCGCGTCCTACGAGCTGCTTCTGCAGCAGTCGAAAAGCATGCTGGAGCTGGCCCGCTGTGGCGACTGGGCGGCCCTGCTGCAGGAAAAATCCTGTGGGTTGGTCGATGCCGAAAGCCTGCGGCAGCTGGAGGCCCGGATTTCCCTCGGGCAGCGGGAGCAACAGCGTAAACTCGAGTTGCTGGAGCAGATCCTGGCGCTGGATGCGGAGATCCGTGCACATCTGCTGGCGCGCCGCGATGAGCTCGGCCGGCTGATCGTGAGTTCGGGCCGCCAGCGCGAGCTGAACCGCACCTATCGTCCCGCGGTGGGCGCGGCGCTGGTGTACCAGGCGGCTGACCGCTTCGACAAAGGCTTGCCGTGAGCGGGATCACGCCGCTGCTCGATAGCCTGTTGCATCAGGTGTTGGGCAGATCGGTCGATTTGCCGGTGGCCAGGCAGGGCGCTCGGCCGCTGGAGCCGGTCGTTCCGGGCGGGGCGGCGCGTGCGCTGCATGGCGATTCCCGTCCAGATGCGCGCGGCCCGCAGCTTCTGTCGCCGCTGCCGCAGGCCGCGCCGCGCGGCGATGGGGAGGCCTCCCGCCCTGTGTCTCCGGAGGGGGCGGCGAGCCTGGCTTCCACCTCGACCCGGCTCAGTCCGGCGGCGCGCACCATTGCCGATGTGCTCGTCGGACATCCAGGGCGTCCCTCGGCGATAACGCCTGCCGCGCCGCTGCTGTCCTCCGTCGGCGCGCCGCCCGTTGCCAGCCTGCTTGCCAGCCTGCTCGGGCGGAGCATTGGCGAAAGTGGGCTCTTCTACGAGGCGCATCTGGCCCGCTGGTATCGTGGCGAGTTGCCTCTGCAGGCGCTGCTTCGCGAGCCGCAGATGAGCGGCTGGTTGCCTTCGGCCGGGGAGGCGGCATCCTCGCTGCGTGCCGGAAGCGTGTCCCCGTCGCGGCGATGCCTGTCCTGGCGGAAGCCGCGGAGGGTGAGTCGCTGTCTATCGAGTCTTCCGTCCGTACCGAGGAGGCTCCGCAGAGTGGTGCAGCGCTTCCCGAGAGCAGTTGCAGGGGCTCGTTCGTCATCAGCTGGAATTACTGGTCAATCCGCTCCTGCGCTGGGAGGGTCAAGCCTGGCCGGGCTTGTTCATGTCCCTGCTGATACAGGCGCCGGAAACGGAGCGGGGGGACTCGGCCCGCTCGGACAGGGATAGGGAGGCGGCAGTGCAGGAGGAGGCGCAATGGTGTCTACGCCTGGAACTGGAGCTGCCCGTGCACGGCACGCTGCGCGTGGAGGCCTGGCTGGGTGCGGGGTCCTTGTCGCTGAGCATGTTCAGCGCTTCGCCGGCGCTGCTCGAGTATTTTTCGCGTACCCAGGGACTCCTGCGGGAGCGTATCGGGCAGTGCTGTCCGGGGGAGCTGGCCTTGCGTTGCCTTGATGCGCGGCTGGTTGCGGAGCGTTCCGATGAGTGAGGATCAACGCGGCCGGGATGCTTTAGGGGGCGCCGCCAGGCGCTTGCGCTGGCCTATGGCGAGGGCGATGGCGCGCCGCGGGTGGTGGCCAAGGGGTATGGGCAACTGGCCGAGCGCATCGTCGCCGAGGCGCAGCGCCAGGGCGTTCCCGTGCATGCCGCGCCGGAGCTGGTCGGTCTGCTCATGCAGGTGGAGCTGGATGCGCAGATTCCGCCGCAGCTCTATCAGGTCGTGGCCGAACTGCTGGTCTGGGCCTATGGCCTCGAAGCGGATCGCGGCGAGCCTGTCGAGTGAGGGGCAGGAAGGCCGCCTCGCATATGTGATTTTTGTGTAGATTGTCAGGGTGAATACATCTACTAGCTGCTTAAGTTCAAAAAATTACGCTTCGCTCGTCTGATTTTTTGACGCTGTTCACACTTATCTCGCCAAGCATTTCTAGGACGGTGATTTTTTCGAGAATCTTGATGGGGCGGGCGTTCCAGGTTTAGGAGTGCGTGTCGTTTAGGAGTTTCAAGGGTGTCAATGGTTGCCGATAGCCTCATCGACGAGATTCAGGATTTGAATCTTTCCTATCTGCTGCTGGTGCAGCGGCTGTTACGCAAGGATCGCGCTACTGCCATTTTTCGTCTGAAGCTGAGCGACGAGATGGCCAACTTGCTGGCAGGATTATCGGGCAAGCAGCTGATGCAGCTGGCACGTACCAATCAGCTGATCTGTCGGCCGGGCTTCGAGGATGCCGGGCAGTTGACCAGGGTTCTGAACAATTCCCGCGAGCCAGGGCTGGCACGGCTTCATGCGTCCTTGCTCATGGTTTCCGCCGATCAGCCGGCGGGGCGGGCGGGGAACGCCGAACGATGACGGAAAAAAGTCTGGTCAATGAAATGCTCCAAGTGCAGTTGGCCATCGAGCTGATCGAGCTGGGGGCCCGCCTGCAGGTGCTGGAGACCGAAACCGATCTCAGCCGGGGGCGGCTGATTCGTTTGTACAAGGAGTTGCGGGGCGTGTCGCCGCCGAAGGGTATGCTGCCCTTTTCCACCGACTGGTTCATCACCTGGCTGCCGAACATTCATTCCTCCCTGTTCTACGGGATCTATCGCCAGCTGTTGGACAATTGCGGTTGCGAGCGGATGGAGGCATTCGTCAAGGCGTTTCGTCTCTATCTCGAGCAGGTCCATCTGGATGAGACCGAGTTCGTGCTCGGCCTGACTCGGGCCTGGACACTGGTGCGCTTCTTCGAAAGCGAAATGCTGGAAATGATCCAGTGTACCTGCTGTGGCGGTTCGTTCGTGGCCTATGCCCATGCTCCGGCCCGGAACTTCGTCTGCGGCATCTGCCAGCCGCCCTCGCGTGCCGGCAAGACGCGCAAGCGCCGGGAAAGTGAGCTGCAGGTGGCTGCCGACGAGCCGGCATTGCCAGAACTCCGTACCAAGTGCTGACTTCGGGCGGCTATCGCCGCCCCTGCAAGCCTATCGGCTTCTGCTTGTCCCTGTTTGCTCGAAGGCGGCAAAGTTTTCCGGAAGACCCTCAAGCATCGTACCGTCGTGCCGATATTCCTGATATCGCTGCTCTCTGGAAGGACGCGCTCGTGCTGATCGCTTTAGGACTCATCGTTGTAATGCTCTCGGTATTCGGCGGCTATGCGCTGTCCGGCGGTAGCCTGGGGCCGCTGTTCCAGCCTTTCGAGCTGCTCATCATCGGCGGGGCCGGCCTGGGGGCGTTCATCGCCGCCAACAACGGCAAGACCATCAAGGCCACGCTGGGAAGCTTTTCGCGTCTCAAGCGTGCCAGCGGCTACGACAAGGCACTCTACATGGAACTGATGGCGCTGCTGTTCAACTTGCTGAGCAAGACCCGGCGCGAGGGCATGTTGGCCATTGAGAAAGACATCGACAGTCCGGGCGACAGCGCGCTGTTCGCTCCCTATCCCAAGGTCGTGCAGGATCCGATGATCATCGGTTTCCTCACCGATTACCTGCGGTTGATGGTCAGCGGCAACACCTCGCCCCATGAGATCGATGAACTGATGGTGCACGAGATTGAGGAGTTCGAGCACGAGGCGCATCTGCCGGTCGATGCCATGAACAAGGTCAGCGACGCGCTGCCGGCCTTCGGCATCGTGGCCGCCGTCATGGGCGTGGTCAAGGCGCTGAGCATGGCGGATGCCGGTCCGGACGAGATGGGGCAGATGATCGCCCATGCGCTGGTGGGCACCTTCCTGGGCATTCTGATGGCATACGGGATGGTCGCCCCGCTGGCCAGCCGCGTCGACCGCCAGGTGGGCGAGGCGGTGAAGATGTTGCAATGCATGCGCGTCACCCTGCTGGCCAGCCTCAACGGCTATGCCCCGCAGCTGGCCGTGGAGTTCGGCCGCAAGGCGCTGCATACCGCCGAGCGTCCCAGCGCCGCTGAACTTGAGGCACATGTGCGCAGCAGCAAGAGTGCTGGAGCCGACGCTGCATGAGTGACCGCCCCGTCATCGTCATCCGGCGTACCAAAAAGGCTGCCCACAGCCATCATGGCGGCGCCTGGAAGATCGCCTTCGCCGATTTCATGACGGCGCTGATGGCCTTGTTCCTGGTGCTCTGGACGCTCGCCAACGCCGGTCAGGCCCAGAAGGCCGCGGTCGCCGAATATTTTCGCACCCCGCTCGCGGTGGCCCTGACAGGTGGCGATCGCGAAGGGGCCAGTAAGAACGTCATTCCCGGTGGCGGCCCCGACCCGAGCTTCGCCGAAGGCGAGCGCTTTCGCATCGACCCGCAGTTGGAGTCGCGACAGGTCGACGAGCAGGAGCGCGCACGTCTTCGGCAGTTGGAAAGGCGCATCAAGGCGGCATTGACGGTCGACCCGATCCTCAAAGAACTCAAGGATCAGATCCTGATCGACCTCACGCCCGAAGGACTGCGCATTCAGCTCGTGGATACCGAGCAGCGGCCCATGTTCGAGATCGGTAGTGCCCGGGTCGCTCCCTACATGCGCACCCTGCTGCGCACCCTTGCGCCGATGCTCAGCGAGCTGCCCAATCGGATCCAGATCACCGGGCATACCGACAGTCGTCCCTATGCCGGAGGCGAGGCGGGATACAGCAACTGGGAGCTGTCCGCCGAGCGCGCCAACGCTTCCCGGCGCGAGCTGGTCAGCGGCGGCCTGGCTTCCGAGAAGTTGCTGCGCGCCTCGGGGATGTCCGACCGCATTCCTTTCCAGGGGGCCGGACCGAATGATGCCGCCAACCGGCGCATCGCGGTGATCGTTCTCGACAGCCGCGTCGCCGATGCGATTCTCGATCAGCGGGAGTACGGCCCTCTGCCGCCTGCGTCCGCAACCGAAAAGCCCGCCGATGGCGTGGCGCCGGATGCTGCCCACCGCTCCGACGGCCGCGAGGTCCGGCCTTAACCAACCACTGCCAGGGTGCTTGCATGGATATCACCGATTTCTACGACACCTTCTTCGAGGAGGCCGCAGAACTGCTGGAAGATATGGAACGTCATCTGCTCGAGCTGGACATCGAGTCCCCCGATCCCGAGCAGCTCAACGCCATCTTCCGCGCCGCCCACTCCATCAAGGGCGGAGCCGGCACCTTCGGCTTCGACGTCCTGCAACGGACTACCCACATCTTCGAGAACATCCTCGACCACCTGCGCCGCGGCGAGCTGAAGCTGCGGCGCGATATCGTCGACACCTTCCTGGAAACCAAGGACATGCTGCAAGACCAGCTAGCCGCCTATCGCAACGGCAGTGAACCTGACCCCGAGGCATTCGCGCGTATCTGCCAAACCCTGCAGCAGATGGCCTTGGAGGAGCTCGGCGGGCAGGGAGCGGAAGTGGCCGTGCAGGCCCCGGCCCCGATCCCGGTCGCCGAACCGGTGCCGTCGCCCGAGCCGGAAGCGGCAGAGGCGCCGGCGGACGAGGAGGGCACGGAGCGCCTGCGCGTGATTCTGCTCGGTGTCGCCGAGAAGGACCGCGAGCTGCTGATCGAGGAGCTCAAGCATTTCGGCAGCATCCTCGGCCAGAGCGGCGGCGTCCAGCGCTACGAGGTGGAGCTGGCTACCGGCGAGAGCGCCGACGACATCGAGGCCGTGCTCTGCTTCGTGGTCGAGCCCGAGCAGCTGGAGATCCAGGCGCTCGCGGCTCCCGCAGCGCCGTCGAAGGCGGCTGATGCGACACCCCAGGCCGAGCCTCCGCAGCTCGATCCCGCATCGCCGGCTCCGCCTGTCCAAGAGAAGAAGGTCGCGACCCCGACGGTACCGGCTCCTGCGGCCTCCCCGTCCAGCCCGGCGACCTCCGGCAAGGCGCCGGCCAACAACAATAACAATGGCGAGTCCACCACCCTGCGCGTGCCGGTGGCCAAGGTCGACCAGATCATCAACCTGGTGGGCGAACTGGTGATCACCCAGTCGATGCTCGACCAGATGCTCGGCAAGCTGGACGGCGCCATGCACAGCGAGCTGGTCAACGGCATCGCCCTTCTGCAGCGCAACGCCCGCGACCTGCAGGAGGCGGTGATGTCCATCCGCATGGTGCCGATGGATTTCGTGTTCAGCCGTTTCCCGCGCCAGGTGCACGACCTGGCGGCCAGGCTGGGCAAGGAAGTCGAGCTGCTCACCGTGGGCAAGTCCACCGAGCTGGACAAGAGCCTGGTGGAGCGCATCGTCGATCCGCTGAACCACCTGGTGCGCAACAGCCTCGACCACGGCATCGAGTCGCCCGAGATACGCGAGGCCGCGGGCAAGCCGCGTACCGGGCGCCTGACCCTGTCGGCCCAGCATCAGGGCGGCAATATCCTGATCGACGTCATCGACGACGGCGCCGGCCTCAACCGCGACAAGCTGCTGGCCAAGGCGCGCAGCAACGGCCTGGCGGTTTCCGACAGCATGAGCGACGACGAGGTCTGGCAACTGATCTTCGCCCCTGGTTTTTCCACCGCCGAAGTGGTCAGCGACGTTTCCGGGCGTGGCGTCGGCATGGACGTGGTCAAGCGCAACATCCAGTCGCTCGGCGGGCATGTGCAGATCCTCTCGCGCCAAGGCCAGGGCACCACCACCCGCATCGTGCTGCCGCTGACCCTGGCGATCCTCGATGGCATGTCGATCCGTGCCGGTGGGGAAATCTTCATCCTGCCGCTGAACGCCGTGATCGAGTCGCTGCAGCCGCGCTGCGAGGATATCTATGCGATGGCCGGCACCGACCAGTTGCTCAAGGTGCGCGACGAGTACCTGCCGCTGCTGCCGCTGCACCAGGTCTTCGGCATTCCCGGCGCGCGCACCCGGCCGAGCGAATGCATCGCCGTGATCGTCCAGGGCGAGGGTGCCCGCTGCGCCCTGCTGGTGGACGAACTGGTCGGCCAGCAGCAGGTGGTGGTGAAGAACCTGGAAACCAACTACCGCAAGGTGCCGGGCGTCTCCGCCGCGACCATCCTCGGCGATGGCAGCGTGTCGCTGATTCTCGACATCGCCGATTTGCAACGCCTCAACCGCAGACAGAGCGCCGCCCGTCAGGAACGTGCGGCCGCCATCGAACAGGAGCTGATGCTGTCATGACTTCCTTCAAGCAAGCCGATCTGGCGGCGGCCATCGCCGACACCCATACCCGTGAATTCCTGGTTTTCTCGCTGGGTAGCGAGGAATATGCCATCGACATTCTCAAGGCCCAGGAAATCCGCAGTTACGAGAACGTCACGCGGATCGCCAACACCCCGGACTTCATCAAAGGAGTGACCAACCTGCGCGGGTGATCGTGCCCATCGTCGACCTGCGCATCAAGTTCCACCTCGAACGCGTCGAGTACGGCGGGCAGACGGTGGTCATCGTAGTCAACGTCGAAGGGCGTATCGTCGGCGTGGTGGTCGACGGGGTTTCGGACGTGATCAGCCTGCCGCCCGAGCAGATCAAGCCGGCGCCCGAGTTCAGCTTGTCGTTGTCCTCCGATTATCTCTGCGGGCTGGCGAGCATCGGTGAGCGCATGCTGGTGCTGGTCGACATCGACAAGCTGCTGACCAGCGAAGAAATGGCCTTGGTGGAGAAGACCGTGGCCTGACGCGTGGCCTCTCCGGTTCGTAGGCCGGTCGTGCAAGTCGATGCCGGCCTCATCTCAAGTCCGACTGCTGCTTGCCGATAGAGTGGGAAAGGCCCCTTGGCAGTGGGGCCAGTGGCAGCATCTCGAAACTCGATAATCATAAGAAAACAGCACAAGGAGAGATGAATGGGCAATCCGACGACGAGTCAGAAGCTCTGGGGCACCCTGGCCGCGGCCTGGCTGGCGATGCTGGCACTGATGATCCTGGCGGTCTGGATCATGCGTGGCATGATGTTCGACGAGCGCAGTGCCAAGGTCGAAAGCCAGCTCGAGATCGCGCTGTCGGTGCTTGGGGATGTCGCTGCGCAGGTTGACCGTGGCCTCATGAGCCGCGATGAGGGCCAGGCCCGTGCGGCCGGACTGGTCAAGAGCATGCGCTATGACGATGGGCGCGGCTATTTCTTCGTGTTCGATGGCGACTCGCGCAACATCACCCATCCGACCCTCGAGGCAGGCAGCTCGCTGGCGGAGTTCAAGGATGCCGACGGGCGCAACCTGTTCGTCGAGTTCGCCGAGGCGGCAGACCGGGGGCAGGGCCATGCGTTCTTCGACTACCGCTGGCGCCACGGCGGTACCGGTGAGCTGGAGAGCAAGCGCTCGCTGATCCGTAGCTTCGAGCCCTGGGGCTGGTATGTGGGAAGCGGAATCTACATTGCCGACATCAACCAGATGTTCGTCCAGCGCCTGATCCAGTCGGTGTTCGGCCTGCTGTTCGCCGGTGCCGCGGTCTCGCTGCTGATGGGCTGGGTCATCCGCGACCTGATGCGCAGCCTCGGCGGCGATCCGCGCTATGCGGTCCGGGTCGTGGGCCACATTGCCGACGGCGATCTCAGCAGGACGCCGGTGCTGCGCGCCGGCGACAGCGACAGCGTGCTGGCCAGCATGAACCGCATGCGCGAGGCGCTCGCCAGGATCATCGGCGACATCGGCGACAGCGCCCGCCAGATCGAGGACGAGGCCGAGGCAATCGGTGCCGGCAATGCCGAGCTGGCCGCGCGGACCGAGCAGCAGGCGGCGGCCCTGGCCGAAACGGCCTCGACCATGGAGCAGCTGACCGCCACCGTTCGCCAGAACGCCGAGCACGCCGGCCGGGCCAGCAGCCTGGCGGGGAACTGCGCGGAGAGTGCGCACAAGGGCGGTGCGGCCATGGAGTCGGTGGTGGAAATCATGGCCGCTATCCAGGTCAGCGCCAACCGCATGTCCGGGATCGTCGACACCATCGACTCGATCGCCTTCCAGACCAACATCCTGGCGCTGAACGCTTCGGTGGAAGCGGCGCGCGCTGGCGAGCAGGGCCGCGGCTTCGCGGTGGTGGCCGGCGAGGTGCGCAATCTCGCCAGCCGCAGCGCCGAAGCGGCGCGCGAGATCAAGGGGCTGATCGATGGGGCCGACACCCAGGTGCAGGCAGGCAACCGGCAAGTGCGCCAGACCGGCGAACTCATTCGCGGCATGGTCACCGACATCACCCAGCTCAATACGCTGATCAGCGAGATTTCCTCGGCTTCCGCCGAGCAGAGCAACGGCATCGAGCAGGTCAACCTGGCCGTAGCGCAGATGGACCAGATGACCCAGCGCAATGCCGGCATGGTTCAGGACAGCACCCAGGCCGCACAGCGCCTGACTCGCCAGAGTGTCCAGCTCAACCGGCACGTGGTGCGCTTCGTCCTCGACGGCCGGCAAGCCGGGGCTCGCGGCAAGGCGCAAGCCTCCGACCGGCGCCAGCGCCATGAGCACGAGCCGGCGCAACCCGAGCAGGCCTGGGGCTGAGCGTAACCGATCGTCTGGACGAAACACTTGCAGCGGGCAACCGCAAAGGAAGAACGAGTTGAAACTACTGGACAACATGACGGTACGCCTCAGCTGGATGCTGGTGCTGGCGTTTTTCAGCGTGGTGGTGGCGGGTCTGGGCGTGCTGGGCCTCTATGCGGTCCATCATGCCGAGCACAATCAGCGCCAATTGGTCGAGTTCAACCGTCAGCAGCAGGAGGATCTCCGGCAGATCGTTGCCTTGCAGGGCATCGCCCTCCGCCTGCAAGAGCTGCTCCAGCGGCTGGGCGACGAGCAGACCCGGCTGGGCCAAGCTGTGCAGCGCGAGCAGGCGAGCGGCGCGGCGCAGTCCGGCAATGACGTGGCCGTGGCGGCGCTGACCTATCAGGTGGACAGGGCCGCTCTGGAAGGCGGATTGAAAAGCCTGCAGACCGACCTGGAGCGCTTCGTCGCTCAGCCGTGGGCTACCGAGCATGCCGAACAGGTGCAGACAGTGCGCAAGCGCTTCGCCAGCCTGCTCGATAACGGGCTGCGTCCGCAGATGCAGGAGCTGGTCAAGCGCAATCCGGCGATCGCGGCCCATCATGGTAACGCCGTCAAGATGGACAGCATGCCTTTCCTGCATGATCTGGAGAAGCTAGGGCAGGCGCTAGCCAGCGACCGGCCCATCCCGCAGAGCGAGTTCGTCTGGGTCGAGACGGCGATCGAATGGGCCATCTACGCGGCCCTGTTCGTCTCCGTGCTGACCGTCGCCGTCGTGCTCTGGGGGGTCACCGCCAACGTGCTCCGTCCACTGCAGCGGGTGGTAGAGCACTGCGAGCAGATCGCCTCCGGCGACCTGGCCGGCCACATCGAAGTGCACAGCACCAACGAGATCGGCAAGCTGTTCGCGGCCTTGGCCGATATCCAGCAGCGTCTGGCGCGGACCGTGGGCACCGTGCGCCAGAGCAGCCGCCTGATTCACGAAGGCGCTCAGGTGATCGCCGAAGGCAGCCGCAGCCTCTCGACGCGCACGGTGCAGCAGTCCGCTTCGCTGGAGAACACCGCCTCGAGCATGGAGCAGTTGACCTCCACGGTCAGCCAGAACGCCGACAACGCCCAGCAGGCAAACGCCTTGGCCGATAGCGCCGCCGAGGTGGCCAGGCGCGGCGGTGCCCTGGTCGACCAGGTGGTCAGCACCATGGGCGGAATCAGCGACAGCTCGCACAAGGTGGCGGAGATCATCAAGCTGATCGACTCGATCGCCTTCCAGACCAACATCCTGGCGCTGAACGCCTCGGTGGAGGCGGCGCGTGCCGGCGAGCAGGGCCGCGGCTTCGCGGTGGTGGCCGGCGAAGTGCGTAACCTGGCCAGTCGCAGCGCACAGGCCTCGAAAGAAATCCGCGACCTGATCACCGCCTCGGTCGATCAGGTCGATGCCGGCAGCAAGCTGGTCGCCCAGGCCGGCACCGCCATGCAGGAGATCGTCGAGTCGGTGCAGAAGGTGGCCGATATTATGGACGAGATCTCTGCCGCGTCCCGCGAGCAGAGCAACGGCATCGCCCTGGTCGACAAGGCGGTGCTGGAGATGGATGCCGTGACCCAGCAGAACGCCAATCTGGTCAAGGAGACCAACCAGGCGGCCGACGAGCTGGTCGGCGAAGCCCGTCGCCTGCGCGAGGCGGTGAATGGATTTCTCATCAACACGGCCTGTGAGACGGATCTTTCCACATCCCGGGAGCTCGACGCCTCCTGGGCGCAACGCCAATACGAGAATGCCGCGCGTGAATTGACGCAGCGGGAACTGCCGGTCGCCTTGCAGCAAGGTCGGACCTCTTCCGAGGCCGGCGATGACTGGCAGACGTTCTGAACGCAACCCATGAGTGGGCGGCAACGGACCGCCCACCACTTCGTGATACGAAGGAAAAATTCGCATGCGCAACAATCGGCCCGTTACCCAACGCGAGTACGAGCTGCTGGAGGACGACTTCCTGATTTCGCGGACCGATCTCGAGGGGCGGATCACCTATGCCAATCCCGCGTTCATCAAGATCAGCGGGTTCACCTACGAGGAGCTGATGGGGGCTCCACACAATCTCGTCCGCCATCCGGATATGCCGCCGGTGGCCTTCGCCAATCTCTGGGAAACCGTCCGCAAGGGAGTGGGCTGGAACGGCATCGTCAAGAACCGCCGTAAGAACGGTGACTATTACTGGGTCCGCGCCAATGTCACGCCCTATTACGAGGGCGAGCAGCTGGTCGGCTATACCTCGGTGCGTGTCAAGGTTTCGCGCAAGGAAATCGACACCGCCGAGCGGGCCTATCGGAGCATTTGCGAGGGGCGCGGCAAGCATCTGGGGCTGCTGCGCGGGACACTGGTGCGGCGTGGCTGGCGCGGTTTTCTCGAGCGTCTGCAACTGGGCTCCCTGTCCATGCAGCTGGAGCTGATCGTCTCGACCGGCGGGATGCTGCTGCTGGCCAGCGGCATGCTCGGCTATTTCGGCCTGCAGAGCGGAGACAAGGAACTGGCCGAACTGCTGCTGCAGATCCAACTGGGGCTGGTCGCCTTGGGAATGATCTGGCTGATCGTGCTGGCGCGCTCGACCGTCCGCACCCTGGATCGCCCGCTACAGGCCTCCATCGCCTTCATTGCCCAGTTGGCCGCCGGCAATCTCATGGTGCGCATGCCCGACTACGGCAACGGCGAAATGGGTCAGATGACACGGATGCTGGAAACCATGCGCAAGAGTCTGGTGAGCATCTCGGCAGATGTGAACGGCAGCATCGACACCTTCACCAATTCCGCCCAGACGATCGCCAGGGACAACCTGGCGCTGCATGCCCGCACCGAACAGCAGGCGGCCTCCCTGCAGCAAACCGCCGCCGGCATGGAGCAACTTGCCGCCACCGTGGAGCAGAATTCCGCCAACGCCCGCCAGGCCAGCCAATTGGCTCAGGAGGCCACGGGGCTGTGCGCGAGAGCGGCCAGGTGATGGGGAAAATGGTGAATACCATGGGGGTGATCACCACGACCTCGCAGAAGATGACCGAAATCATCAACGTGATCGATTCGATCGCCTTTCAGACCAACATCTTGGCGCTGAACGCCTCGGTGGAGGCGGCGCGCGCCGGCGAGCAGGGCCGTGGCTTCGCAGTGGTGGCCGGTGAGGTGCGCAACCTCGCCAGTCGCTCGGCGGCGGCCGCCAAGGAAATCCGCAGCCTGATCGACAACTCGTCGCGACAGATCACCGAGGGCGAGCATCTGGTGCGGCATGCCGAGCAGACCATCGAGGGCGTGGTGACGGCGGTCGCCCGGGTCAACGACATCATGGAGGAGATCGCCGCCGCCTCCGCCGAGCAGAACAGCGGCATCGGCCAGGCCAGCCAGGCCGTCGCGCAGATGGACGAGGTGACCCAGCACAACGTTCGCCTGGTGGAGTCGGTGGCTCAGCAAGCCGCTTACCTGGAGCGTCAGGCGACCGAGGTACAGCGTGCGATTTCCGTGTTCCGGGTAGCTGGGGTCGGTTCGCTCTCCGATGGCGGAAAGCTTTCTCCGCGGCTTTCGGAAGGCGGGCATGGTGGCGCGGAGCGGCAAGGCGTCCAATGGCGTGCCAGGGGTCAGGAGCGGGAAAGATCTTGAGCGTTCCACAAAACCCCGAGCCGCTGCCCTTGGGCGATCCGCTGGGGCGCGATCTTGTACTGACCGATGTCGATTTCGAGCGCATCTGTCAGTTGATCTATCAGCGTGCGGGCATCGTGCTGGCCGCCAACAAGCGCGAGATGGTCTACGGCCGTCTGGCCAAGCGCCTGCGGCTGCACGGCATCAGCCACTTCTCGGAGTACCTGGAGCGCCTGGCCCGACAGCCCGCGGCGCGGGAATGGGAGGCCTTCACCAATGCGCTGACCACCAACCTGACGGCCTTCTTCCGCGAGCCGCACCATTTCCCGCTGCTCGCCGAGCATGTGGCCGGCCGCCGCGAGCCGGTGCGGATCTGGTGCGCCGCGGCCTCCACCGGCGAGGAGCCGTACTCGATCGCCATGACCCTGATCGAGGCGCTCGGTCCGCAGCTGGCCAGCCAGGCGCGGATCGTCGCCAGCGATATCGACAGCGACGCGCTGGCCAAGGCGCGGACCGGCGTGTATCCGCTCAAGCAGGTCCTCGAACTCGACGAGCAGCGGGTCAAGCGCTTCTTTCTCAAGGGCAGCGGCGGCCGGGAGGGGCTGGCCCGGGTGCGCCCGGAACTGACGAGCATGGTCGATTTCCGGCAGATCAACCTGCATGCGCCGCGCTGGGACCTGAGCGGTCCGTTCGATGCGATCTTCTGCCGGAACATCATGATCTACTTCGACAAGCCGAGCCAGGCGCGCATCCTCAAGCGCTTCGTTTCCTATCTCAAGGACGATGGCCTGCTGTTCACCGGTCATTCGGAAAACTTCACCTACCTCTGCGACGACTTCAGGCTGCGCGGGCACACCGTCTACACCCTCGCTCACAAGCCTAAAGTTTGACGTCAATCAACCGATATACCGAAAACATGCAGGCCGAACGGCCAGCCCAGCCCGTTACCGGGCTGGGCTGGCGACTGGCTGGGCCTTTGAAAAGGAGATCCGTCATGGGCAGTCCCAAGATCCGAGTGTTGTGCGTCGACGATTCGGCGCTGATACGCGACCTCTTGAGCGAAATCATCAATTCGCAACCGGACATGGAAGTGGTGGCCGTCGCTGCCGATCCCCTGGCCGCCCGCGACCTGATCAAGCTACACAATCCGGACGTACTCACCCTCGACGTCGAAATGCCGCGCATGGACGGTCTGGATTTTCTCGAGCGGCTGATGCGTCTGCGGCCCATGCCGGTGCTGATGGTGTCGTCCCTGACCCAGGCCGGTTCGGAGGTCACCCTGCGTGCTCTGGAACTGGGTGCCCTGGACTTCATCGCCAAGCCGCAGATGGGCATCCGCCACGGCATGCTCGACTACAGCGAGCTGATCGCCGAGAAGATCCGCGCTGCCGCCCGCTCGCGTCCGCGCCAGGCACCCTCGACCGGCGCTCCGCGGCCGAAGGCGCTGCAGGCGCCGATCCTCTCCAGTGAAAAGCTGGTGATCATCGGCGCCTCCACCGGCGGCACCGAGGCGATCCGCGCCGTGCTCGAGCCGCTGCCGGCCAACAGTCCGGCCATCCTCATCGCCCAGCACATGCCGGGCGGCTTCACCCGCTCCTTCGCCGAGCGTCTGGACCGCCTCTGCAACATCGCCGTCAAGGAGGCCGAGGACGGCGAGCGCATTCTGCCCGGGCACGCCTACATCGCGCCGGGAACCGCCCACCTCAAGCTGGCACGCAGCGGCGCTAACTATGTCGCGCGGCTGGACGACGGCCCGCCGGTCAACCGCCATCGCCCGTCGGTCGACGTACTGTTCCGCTCCGCGGCGGAGAACGCCGGACGCAACGCCATTGGCGTGCTCCTCACCGGGATGGGCAAGGACGGCGCGCGTGGGCTCCTGGAGATGCGCCAGGCCGGCGCCTTCACCTTCGCCCAGGACGAGGCCAGTTGCGTCGTGTTCGGCATGCCGCGGGAGGGTATCGCCCTCGGCGGAGCATGCGAGGTGGTATCGCTCGACTACATGGCCGAGCGGATTCTCAAGCAGGTGGCCGCTTCCGGGCGGGCACAGCGGGTTTGATCTTTCGACCGTTTCGTAGTCGCCAAGGAGAATTGCATGTTGGGTTTCTTGCGTAGCCTGAGTATCAGGGCGATCGTCACCACCACGCTGGCCTGTTTTGCCTTCCTGATCGGTATCGTCGCCGCGCTGGGTTACTTCAGTACCCATGGTGCCAACCAGGCGTTCGAAGAGCGGGCGCTGACCGCCACACGTTTCAATCTGGTGCTCCAGACCGATCTGTTTCGACTGAAATCCTTCACGCGCCTGCTGCTCGGCGGCAAGCTCGCCGCCAGTGCGCAAATCGACGATTCGGTCAGGGAGCAGTATCGGGCGGCGACCCAGAAATGGATCGATGGGGGGCGCAAGACGCTGGCGGACCTCGAGGCCATGCCTCCGTTCGCCGAGGAGAGGGGGCGCGAACTGTTCGGACTGGCGATTGCGAGCCTCAACGAGTCTCTGGCGGGAAGCGAACGGCTGCTGGAAGCCTGGAGCGCGGGGGATGGCGCGACCTTCAACCGGCTCGAAATAGACATGACGGAGCGGCTGGCGCCAAAGACCTTCAAGGCCGTGGCGGATATCACGGCCTATCTTGCCATCGAGGACGATCGGCAAAAGACCGAACGTCGCGACGAGATCGTGATTTCCGCCACCCTCGGTGGGCTCGCGCTGATCGTCGCCCTGTTCCTGATGCTGGCCCTGCGGGCGATGCTGATGGGCTTCGTGGTCCGCCCGGTGACCGAGGCGGTGGGATACGTGCAGCGTCTGGCGCGGGCCGACCTGTCGCAGCCGATCCCGGTGACCTCGGGCAACGAGATCGGCCAGCTGCAGGCGGCCATGCGCGAGATGCAGGAGAGCCTGGTGCGGATCGTCGGCAGCGTGCGCGCCGGCAGCGGCTCGATCCTGGTCGGCGCGCAGCAGATCGCCAGCGGCAACGCCGACCTGTCCTCGCGCACCGAGCAGCAGGCGGCCTCGCTGGAGGAAACCGCGGCGAGCATGGAGCAGTTGACCGCGACGGTGAAGCAGAACGCCGACAACGCCCGCCAGGCCAGCGCGCTGGCCAACGACGCGTCGGGCACCGCCGGGCAGGGCCGCGAAGTGGTCGGCCGGGTGGTGGAGACGATGCGCGAGATCAGCGACAGCTCGCAGCAGATCGCGCAGATCGTCGGGGTGATCGACTCGATCGCCTTTCAGACCAACATTCTCGCCCTGAACGCCTCGGTGGAGGCGGCGCGTGCCGGCGAGCAGGGCCGCGGCTTCGCGGTGGTGGCCGGCGAGGTGCGCAACCTGGCGGGTCGTTCGGCGGAGGCGGCGCGGGAGATCAAGGCGCTGATCGAGGCCTCGACCAAGCGGGTCGGCGACGGTTCGCAGCTGGTCGAGCAGGCGGGCCGGACCATGGAGGAGGTGGTGAAGGCGGTGCACCGGGTGACCGACATCATCGACGAGATCTCGGCGGCCTCGCACGAGCAGAGCGAGGGGATCGGGCAGGTGAACACGGCGATCGCGCAGATGGACGAGGTGACGCAGCAGAACGCGGCGCTGGTGCAGGAGGCGTCGGCGGCGTCGTCCTCGCTGGCCGAGCAGGCGCGGCATCTGGAGGAGGCGGTGGCGGTGTTCCGGCTGAGTGCGGAGCAGCAGCGTGCGCAGCCGCAGGAGAGCCGGCTGGAGCGGAGTGCCGGAGCGCCGGCGGTGCAGGCTCGCCGAGCGGAGCAGCACAGGCCGGCAGCGGCGAAGGAGCGCGCCAGGCCGGTTGCGGCCGTCGCCGAGGAGCAATGGGAGGAATTCTGATTGAGGTGCCTGGCAGGCCGGGCATGAACGAATCGTGCCGGGGCACAGGCTCCGGCCACGGCTCTAGCAGGCTGGTACGCACGGGTGTCAGCCGGGCCGCAGGAGATGATCCTGATGCCAATGAGATGTGTCGCTTGCAAGCAAAATTTTAAGTTTTAAGAAGGCAGTCGCCCCGGGCGGGCGTAGCGGCCCCGATTGCAAGGCTGTACCGGCAGCCAATGAGGAGATATTGATGGTGGGTTTCTTGCGTGGTTTGAGTATAAAGGCGGTGGTCACCGCTACCCTTGGCTGTTTTGCATTGTTGCTGGCCATAGTCGCCGGACTGGGGTACGGGGGGACCAAGCTGGGTGACCAGGCCCTCGTGGACCGCACCCGAACCGCGACCCGGATCGATCTGTTGCGTCAGGCCGACATGCTGCGCCTGAAGGCCTTCGCGCGTCTGGAGGCCTACGGCAAGATGAACCTGGTCGCCCAGGTCGCGCTTGCGGAGCGGCAGAAGCAGCAGGCCGAGCTCCACGAGCTGATCACCGACGCCGGCAAGACCCTGGCGGACTTACAGGCTATGCCGTCGTTCGCCAAGGAAGACGGGCGCAAGCTGCTCGAGAAGGCTGCCGTGAGCCTGGCCGAGTCGCTGGAGAGCCTCGATCAGCAACTGCAGGCCTGGGCAAAACTCGACACCACGGCTTACGACCACCTCGAAAACGACATGATGTTCAAGAGCGGTCCGCAGATCGCTAAGGACATAGCGGACACCATGGCCTACCTCGAGGCCCATGGTGAGCGTCAGTTGGCCGACTATCACTCCAGCCTGATGACCTTCGCCGTCATCGGCGGCATCTCCCTGGCCTTCGCCCTGTTCCTGATGCTGGCCCTGCGGGCGATGCTGATGGGCTTCGTGGTCCGCCCGGTGACCGAGGCGGTGGGATACGTGCAGCGTCTGGCGCGGGCCGACCTGTCGCAGCCGATCCCGGTGACCTCGGGCAACGAGATCGGCCAGCTGCAGGCGGCCATGCGCGAGATGCAGGAGAGCCTGGTGCGGATCGTCGGCAGCGTGCGCGCCGGCAGCGGCTCGATCCTGGTCGGCGCGCAGCAGATCGCCAGCGGCAACGCCGACCTGTCCTCGCGCACCGAGCAGCAGGCGGCCTCGCTGGAGGAAACCGCGGCGAGCATGGAGCAGTTGACCGCGACGGTGAAGCAGAACGCCGACAACGCCCGCCAGGCCAGCGCGCTGGCCAACGACGCGTCGGGCACCGCCGGGCAGGGCCGCGAAGTGGTCGGCCGGGTGGTGGAGACGATGCGCGAGATCAGCGACAGCTCGCAGCAGATCGCGCAGATCGTCGGGGTGATCGACTCGATCGCCTTTCAGACCAACATTCTCGCCCTGAACGCCTCGGTGGAGGCGGCGCGTGCCGGCGAGCAGGGCCGCGGCTTCGCGGTGGTGGCCGGCGAGGTGCGCAACCTGGCGGGTCGTTCGGCGGAGGCGGCGCGGGAGATCAAGGCGCTGATCGAGGCCTCGACCAAGCGGGTCGGCGACGGTTCGCAGCTGGTCGAGCAGGCGGGCCGGACCATGGAGGAGGTGGTGAAGGCGGTGCACCGGGTGACCGACATCATCGACGAGATCTCGGCGGCCTCGCACGAGCAGAGCGAGGGGATCGGGCAGGTGAACACGGCGATCGCGCAGATGGACGAGGTGACGCAGCAGAACGCGGCGCTGGTGCAGGAGGCGTCGGCGGCGTCGTCCTCGCTGGCCGAGCAGGCGCGGCATCTGGAGGAGGCGGTGGCGGTGTTCCGGCTGAGCGCGGAGCAACAGCGTGCACAGCCGCAGGAGACCCGGCTGGAGCGGAGTGCCGGGGCGCCGGCGGTGCAGGCTCGCCGAGCGGAGCAGCACAGGCCGGCAGCGGCGAAGGAGCGCGCCAGGCCGGTTGCGGCCGTCGCCGAGGAGCAGTGGGAAGAGTTTTGAGTGGGGCGACCGCCCGACAGGTCGATGACGAAGGGGCGCTTTCCGTGCCCCGTTTTGCATGCCACGGCGGGTGTCGACGAACTGCCCGCCCTTGATTGCGAGGGGACCATAAATGACCGACAAGAACATGAGCATCCTGGTGGTGGACGACTTTCCGACCATGCGCCGGATCGTCCGCAGTCTGCTCAAGGAACTGGGCTTCAACAACGTGGAGGAGGCCGAGGACGGCCAGGACGCGCTGAACAAGCTGCGCGGGGGCGGTTTCGAGTTCGTGGTGTCGGACTGGAACATGCCCAATCTGGACGGTCTGGAGATGCTCAAGCAGATCCGCTCCGACGACGGGCTCAAGCACCTGCCGGTGCTGATGGTGACTGCCGAGGCGAAGAAGGAGAACATCATCGCCGCGGCGCAGGCAGGCGCCAATGGCTATGTGGTCAAGCCTTTCACCGCCGCGACCCTGGAGGAAAAACTGAACAAGATCTTCGAAAAACTGGGTAAATGAACTCGGGGGAGGAGGCAGGTCCATGAGCGCCAACGAGCTGAACGGGGCGGGTTGCAGCGCCAACCCCGAGGATTTGATCCAACGTATCGGTCAGCTGACCCGGATGTTGCGCGACAGCATGCGCGAACTGGGGCTGGACAAGGAGATCGAGAAGGCGGCCCAGGCGATCCCGGATGCGCGCGACCGTCTCGGCTATATCGCCGCGATGACCGAGCAGGCTGCCGACCGGGCGCTCAACGCCGTCGATCGCGCCCAGCCGATCCAAGACGAACTGGCTGAGGGGGCGAAGGCGCTGGACGAGCGCTGGCAGGCCTGGTTCGCCGATCCGCTGGAGCTGGATCAGGCCAAGGCGCTGGTCACCGACACCCGTGCCTATCTGGCTGCCGTGCCGCAGCTGACCCAGGCCACCCAGAGCCAGCTGCTGGAAATCCTGATGGCCCAGGACTTCCAGGACCTGACCGGCCAGGTCATCAAGAAGATGATGGAAGTGATCCAGGAGATCGAGCACCAACTGGTCCAGGTGCTGATCGACAGCGTGCCCGACGGCGACGAGCAGGCGGTCCTGAAACGCCTGGCCGAGGCCGAGTGGGAGCCGGTCGACGATCACAAGAAGCTGCTCAACGGGCCGCAGATCAAGCCCACTCCGGGCGATGCGGTGGCCAACCAGGATCAGGTCGACGATCTGCTCGCGCAGCTCGGCTTCTGAGGAGCGCTGCCTCCAACCTTCGACTCATCGCGAACAGGGACTGGGCTCCCCCTCGCTCCTACAGGCCGGACGCGCCTTGCAGGAGCGAGCTCGTTCTCGATGTCTTGGCTTCGGTTCCGTAGGATGGATGGCCACCCCGTGGAAAATTCGCGCAGCGATTTTCCACCGCGGCGATCACGGTGGGAAAGGCCTTCGGCGGCCGTTTCCCAGCTTACCGACCAGCGTGGGTTCGGCGATGGGTTTGATTGCCTGTGCCAATCGCGACATAAGCACGGAATTCGTTGTGCTGTTCGGGTGATGGCCTTTCGGTACGGCCATGCAGAATGGCCGCCGTTCATCTGCACGAGTCGCCAGCGGCGCACCGGTGGGCCATGGCTGACGAGAGCAGCGATCAGGAAAAGACCGAAGCGGCGAGTCCGCGACGCCTGGAAAAAGCCCGGGAAGAGGGACAGGTCGCCCGTTCGCGCGAGCTGACCACCTTTCTGCTGCTGCTGAGCGGTGTGGCGGCGCTTTGGGGGATGGGCGGGGTGCTCCGTGAGCGGCTGGCCCAGGTCATGGAGCAGGCCCTGCTGTTCGAGCGCACCCAGGCCTTCGATACGGCCCGCATGCTGGCGCGTTTCTGGGAGCTCGGCGAGAGCACGTTGTTCGCGCTGCTGCCGCTGTTCCTGCTGATGGCGGTGATGGCCTTGGTCGCGCCCTCGCTGCTCGGCGGTCTGCTGGTTTCGGCCAAGGCGCTGCAGCCGCAGCTGGCGCGACTCAATCCGCTCAAGGGCCTCAAGCGGATCTTCTCGACCCAGGCACTGGCCGAGCTCGGCAAGGCGATCGCCAAGACCGTCCTGGTCGGCTGGGTGGCGGTGTTTTTCCTGAGGAAATACAGCGGCGAGCTGATGGCGCTGTCCGGCATGCCGATCCACCAGGCGCTGGCCGATGCTATGCGTCTGATCGCCCTGTCCTGCGGGATGATCGTGCTGGCGCTGATCCTGGTGATCGCCCTGGACGTGCCCTACCAGCTGTGGAGCCACGCAAAGAAGCTGCGCATGAGCAAGGAGGACCTGCGCCAGGAACACAAGGAGTCGGAGGGCGATCCCCACGTCAAGGGGCGCATCCGCTCGCAGCAGCAGGCCATGGCACGCTCGCGGATGATGAGCAAGGTGCCGACGGCCGACGTGATCGTCACCAACCCTACCCGTTTCGCCGTCGCGCTCAGCTACCGGGACGGAGAGATGGGGGCGCCGCGGGTGGTCGCCAAAGGCACCGACGCGGTGGCCGCGCGCATCCGCGAGCTGGGCGGCGAGCACGGCGTGCCGCTGCTGGAGGCCGCGCCGCTGGCGCGGGCGCTCTACTACCACGTCGATCTCGACCATGAAATCCCGGTCGAGCTGTATACCGCCGTGGCCGAGGTGCTGGCCTGGGCCTACCGCCTGCGGCGGGTGCGCGAGGAGGGCGGCGAGATGCCGGAAACCCCGCGCGACCTGCCGGTGCCGGCAGGCATGGACGAGCGCATCCGGCGCGACAAAGAATCCGAGGAATCGCAGACCTGATGAAAGCACTGACCGATCTACTGGGCCAAGGCTCCTGGCAGGGGCGGGCGGATTTCAAGTTGCTGGCCGGGCCGGTGCTGATCATCCTCATCCTGTCGATGATGATCCTGCCGCTGCCGCCCTTCGTCCTCGACCTGTTCTTCACCTTCAACATCGCCCTGGCGATCATGGTCCTGCTGGTAAGCATGCTCACCGAGAAGCCGCTGGACTTCGCCGCCTTCCCGGCGATCCTGCTGTTCACCACCCTGCTGCGTCTGTCGCTGAACGTCGCCTCCACCCGCGTGGTGCTGATGGATGGCCACCAGGGCACCGGCGCCGCCGGCAAGGTGATCGAGGCCTTCGGCGAGTTCCTGGTCGGCGGCAACTTCGCTGTGGGCTTGGCGGTGTTCCTGATCCTGGTGATCATCAACTTCATGGTCATCACCAAGGGCGCCGGACGTATCGCCGAGGTGGGCGCGCGCTTCACCCTCGACTCCATGCCCGGCAAGCAGATGGCCATCGACGCCGACCTGAACGCCGGCCTGATCGGCGAGGCGGAGGCCCGTCAGCGGCGCCGCGAGGTGGCCCAGGAAGCCGAGTTCTACGGCTCGATGGACGGTGCCAGCAAGTTCGTCCGCGGCGACGCCATGGCCGGCATGGTGATCATGGCGGTGAACATCGTCGGCGGCCTGCTGATCGGCATGCTGCAGCACGACATGGCCTTCGCCGACGCAGCCCATACCTACGTCATGCTGACCATCGGCGACGGCCTGGTGGCGCAGATCCCGGCGCTGGTCATCTCCATTGCCGCCGGTGTCACCGTCTCGCGGGTGAACACCGAGCAGGACGTCGGCCAGCAGATGCTCGGCCAGCTGTTCAGCCGGCCGCAGGTGCTGATGCTGGCCGCCGCGGTGATCGGCCTGCTCGGCCTGGTGCCGGGGATGCCCAACTTCGTTTTCCTGCTGTTCACCGCGCTGCTCGCCGGCCTTGGCTGGTGGCTGAGCAGGCGCGAGCAGGAGCGGCTGGTCGAACAAGTGGTCAACGAGGTGCCTGTGGCCAGGATGGAGGCCCCGGAGGCCAGCTGGGACGATGTGCAACTGGTCGATACCCTGGGCCTGGAAGTCGGCCACCGGCTAATTCCGTTGGTGGACAACCGCCAGCAGGGCGAGCTGCTGGCGCGGATCAAGAGCGTGCGCAAGAAGTTCGCCCAGGACATCGGCTTCCTGCCGCCGGTGGTGCACATCCGCGACAACCTGGAGCTGGGCCCGAACGCCTACGTGATCACTCTCAAGGGCGTGGAGATTGGTCGTGGCGAGATCCATCCGGGCAAGTGGCTGGCGATCGATCCTGGCCAGGTCAGCGGTCGCCTGGAGGGCGTCGCCACCACCGATCCGGCCTTCAACCTGCCGGCGACCTGGATCGATACGAGCCTGCGCGAGCACGGGCAGATCTACGGCTATACGGTGGTCGACGCCAGCACGGTCACCGCCACCCACCTCAACCACCTGCTGCACCGGCATGCCGGCGACCTGCTCGGACGCAGCGAGGTGCAGCGCCTGCTGGATAAGCTCGGCGAGGAGAACAAGGCTCTGATCGAGGAGGTAGTGCCCAAGCTGGTCCCGCTCAGCACCCTGCAGCGCATCCTCCAGGCCCTGCTGGAGGAGGACGTGTCGATTCGTGACATGCGCACCATCCTCGATGCTCTGGCCGAGCATGCCGCCGCTCATCCGGGCGATGTCCAAGAATTGACTGCCTTGGTGCGCGTGGCGCTGGGGCGGGCCATCACCCAGCAGTGGTTCGGCAGCCGCAGCGAATTGCACGTCATCGGTCTCGACCTGCAGTTGGAGCAGGTACTCCTGCAGGCGGTGAACAACGGTGCCCTGGAGCCGGGCCTGGCCGACAACCTGATGCAGCAGACGGAAAGTGCCCTGGCCCGCCAGGAAGCCAATGGCGAACCGCCGGTGCTGGTGGTGCCGCACCGGCTGCGCGCGCTGCTCTCGCGCTTCCTGCGCCGGCGCCTGCGCCATCTGGTGGTGATGTCCCTGGTGGAGTTGCCCGACGACCGCGCCCTGCGCGTGACCAGCCTGATCGGAGGGAAATGATCCATGAGCATCAGACGTTTCGTCGCGGCCAGCAGCCGCGAGGCCATGCGCCAGGTACGCCAACTTCTGGGCGAGGACGCCCTGATCCTGTCCAACCGTCCCGTCGCCGAAGGCGTGGAAATCCTCGCCCTGGCCGAGGAGGAGCAGCAGGCTGTCCAGGCCGCCGCTGCCGCATCTCCGACCGCTCCCGTGGACCATCGACAGACGGCCGGTGTCGCCCCGCCGGGGCGGTCAGCCATGTCCGTGCCGGCAGCGGATGCCGTCGACTTCGCCGCTCTTGGCCAGCGTCTGCTCGACGAGATGCAGGACATGCGCGCCTTGCTCGACCGGCAGATACAGGCTCCGGCGGCGAGCGGCGGCTGTCGCGGGCCGCTGCGCCAGCGTCTGCTGGGCGCCGGTTTCGGTCCCTGCCTGAGCGACGAGGTTCTCGCCGGCCTGCCGGTCGAGCTGGCCAGCGGCTCCGCCGCGGCACCCGCCCTGCAGGCCTGGCTGGAGCGCCAGTTGGAGGTGCGCCTGCCGGTGCTCGAGGACGAGGCTGGTCTGCTCGACGAAGGCGGGGTGATCGCCCTGGTCGGTCCCACCGGGGTGGGCAAGACCACCACTGCTGCCAAGCTCGCGGCGCGCTACGTGATGCGCCACGGTGCCAGCCAGGTGGCGTTGATCAGCACCGACAGCTTCCGCATCGGCGCCCACGAGCAACTGCGCATCTACGCTCGCCTGCTCGACGTCGAGGTGCACACGCTGGCCGCCGTCGCGCCGCTGGAGCCGCTGCTCGCCGGCCTGGCCGGCAAGCGTCTGGTGATCATCGACACGGTCGGCATGAGCCAGCGCGACCGGCGCCTGCTCACCCAGATCAACCAGCTCGGCGCCGCCGGGCGGCCGGTGAGCTTGATGCTACTGCTCAACGCCGCCTGCCATGGCGACACCCTGGAGGAGGTGGTCGGCACCTACCAGCGTGCCGCCCTGGCCGCCGGCACCCGGCTGCGCGACTGCATCGTCAGCAAGTGCGACGAGGCTGCGCGGCTCGGCCCGGTGTTGGACATCCTGATGCGCCACGGCCTGCGCCTGAACTACCTGTCCAACGGCCAGCAGGTGCCGGAAGACCTGCAGCCAGCCGAGGCCCGGCCGTTGCTGCAGCAGGCGCTGGCGGTCAGCCAGCCGTCGCCGTTCGTTCCCGAGGTCGGGGCTGACGGCGCCGGGCGGCGCCTCGACAGCTGGTCCCGCGGCCTGGTCGGCCGTGGCCGCAGCCTGACGGCCGCGCTCGAAGGGCTGCGCCGCGAGCTGGACGGCTTCGCCCTGCTAGAACGCGCCTGGCGTCTGGCCGCCCTGCCGGCCAGCGTGCAGGGGGAGCGGCTGGCCCGGCTGCTGGAGGTGTGCGACGACGAATCCGATGAGGACGGCGCGCGGCAACTGCTCTGGGGCGGTGGCAAGCCGGTGCCCGGCGCCACCTGGAGCATGCCGCTGCTGAGCCTGGACCCGGAGGGGCGTCTGCAGATGCGTCCCTGGCTGGCCCATCGGCTGCCGAGCGGGCACGAGCAGCGTCTGGACTGGGCCTTCGAGCGTCTCAGGGCGCGCCGCCATCTGCTGCCGGCGGTGCCGGAGGGTGGACTCCTACGCGCGCTGGCGCGGCTGCGCAGCCCCTGGATCGGCGCCGCCAGGTCCGGTAATCGGGTCGAGTTCCAGGGCGAGCGTCACAGCTTGGCCCGGCTGGCCGCCGTCGCCGAGCCCCATGACAGTCTGCAGCTGCGCCACCGCGGCCAGCCGCGGTGGCTGGAGCTGCAGCATCTGCCGGTCAGTCTGCGTGCTGCCGGCGAGCGCGCCGGAGACGCGATGTCCTGGCCGGTCGAGGCCTGGTTCGGCACCCTGCGCGATGGCGACAGCGGCCAGTCGCTCGGCCAGCGGCACTGGCTGGCTTGGTCGTCGGAGCCAGGCCGCCGGACGCTCGTCGAACAGGCCGACGGGGTATGCCTGCTGCTGGCCTGCGACGATCTGCCGGCGCTGACCCAGCGTGCCTGGCAGGCTCTCGGCGAGGTCCAGGGAGCGCCGCAGACGGAGCTGCGGCTGTTCTTGGCCGCCGCGCTGGCTGCCGGCGCCTGCCGTCTGGATCGGTCCGCCGAGGACTGGGCGATGGATCTGCGCGCCCGGCTGGCCGGACTGGGCAGCGGGCGGCGTCTGCGCGGTCCCGCCCAGCAGCTCGATGCTCTGCTGCATCTATTGGTCGCCGGCGATGCCTTTCGCCAACTTGGCGGCGAGTTCGGGCACTGATGGCCGCTGCGGAGGATGGCGACGGCTTCGGCCCGCTCGACCAGGCCGCCGGGCTGCGCCGCTGGGCGGAGCAACAGGGCGCGGGCGGTGGGGAGCTATCCGCCGCCGCGCTGTCCTCAGGCTCTCCCGAGGCGCCGCGCCCGACCCTGATGGTGGTCGGCCTGCCGAGCGGTGCGCAGCGCCAACGGCTGGAACGGGTGCGCCGGACCCTGCAGCGATGGCAGGCCAACGGCCATGCCTGGATCGGCGATCCGGCCCGCTGGCAGTTGGTCGCCCTGGATGCGGACAGCCCGCACCTGCACACCTTGGCCTGCCAGCAGCCGCGCTGGGCCCTCTGGGTCGAAGGTGATCCGGACAGCTTCCGCCGCGCCTATCAGTGCCTGCGCCGCCTGCGCGAGGGCGGTGGGCCGAGCCGGTTGCTGGTGCTGCATCCGGGGTTCGCCTCGCACGCGGGACTGCTCGACAACCTGCGCCAGGCCGCGGGCGCCTTCCTCGAGATCGAGTTGCTGCTGCTGGCCGAGCGGCCGAGGGGGCACGGAGGATGAGCGGGCGCGACCGACTCGGGGCGTTCGTGCTGAGCGGGCTTCTCGGCCTGCTGCCAGTCATGCCGGCATCCGTTGCGGAGGCCGCGCCGGGCAGCTGGCAGGCACGGATTCCCGGCTTGCGCCTCGCGGTACCTGGCCGGGAGAGCGCATCCGTCCCCCTGCCGCCGCCGGATCTTGCTTGGCAGCGGCGCCTTGCCGGGGTGCGCTGGAGTTTCGAGCTTCCGCTTGGCGCGGCAGTTCGGGCTTGGCTCTGCCATCCGGAGCGCTGCATCGAGCTGCCCCGCAGCCGGGGACGCAGTTCCGCGCTGGCCGGGCTGGATGCCGGGCAGCCGCTGCAGTTCCGCTTTCGCCTGGCGCCGCATGCCGAAGCGCAGCAGGTCGAGGAAATCGAACTGCTCGTCGAATATCGCTGAGCGGGGGCTCAGCCGGTTCGCAAAGCCCGGAATAGCCCGTTTCCCCGGCGACTGTTCGGGGCTTTCAGGGTTCCTCCGCAAGGCGAGAATGCCGAGCGGAGAGCC
This sequence comes from Azotobacter tropicalis, assembly GCF_059739045.1. NCBI lineage: Bacteria > Pseudomonadati > Pseudomonadota > Gammaproteobacteria > Pseudomonadales > Pseudomonadaceae > Azotobacter > Azotobacter tropicalis. Next base: position 790,497 of record NZ_AP046059.1, on the reverse strand, counting down.
TCCGTTCGGCCAGGGCCGGCCCCGGCAGAGTCGGATGGGACAGGCCGTCTTTCGTCAGCTCCAGGTCAGTGGAATGTATACGGCACAGGGCAAAATCAGACAGCGCGACCTGCTCGAGCAGCATCTGCCGCTGGTGCGCCGGCAGGCTCTGAACCTGCAGACCAGGCTTCCGCCCAGCGTCGAGCTGGACGACCTGATCCAGGCCGGCACGGTCGGTCTGCTCGACGCCTTGTCGCGCTACGACGCCGGTCAGGGCGCCAGCTTCGCCACCTTTGCCAGCCAGCGTATCCGCGGCGCGATGCTCGACGAGCTGCGCAGTCGCGACTGGGTGCCGCGCAGCGTGCGACGCAATGCCCGAGCCCTGGAGAACGCCCTGCGTCAGCTCGAGCAGCGCCTCGGCCGGCCCGCCGAGGAGCGCGAGATCGCCGCGGCCATGGGGCTGGAGCTGGCCGAGTACCGGCAGTTGCTGCTGGACAGCAACGGCAGCCAACTGCTGGCCATCGACGAGCTGGGCGAGGACGAGGTGGACGCGATGAGCGTCGGACACTATGCCTCGCCCTTCGCCGAGCTGGCCGAGGGGCGTGACATGGAGCGGCTGGTGCAGGCCATCGAGGCGCTTCCGGAACGGGAGAAGCTGGTGCTCGGCCTGTATTACCAAGAAGACCTCAATCTCAAGGAAATTGGCGCCGTGCTGGGCGTCAGCGAGTCGCGTGTCTGCCAGTTACACAGTCAGGCGGTGGCCCGCCTGCGCAAGGGGCTGGCCGGATAGCCGTCATATGCCGGCCTGTCGCGGTCGGCGCAAGAGCATCAGAACAGGGCGCCGACAGGGGAGGACGCCGGGCAGATCATGAAAATGGCACAGACCGACGATGCCTATGCACGCATCGACAATCCAGACGAGTGTCGTGCGTTGCTCGAGCAGTTGTGCGAGCGGGGGGGCGCCCAGCTGGAGGGACTCGCGCCGGACAGTCCGTCCGTGCCCGTCCTGCTGATGGAGGTCGCCGCCGGGAGGCGGCTGATCCTGGACCTGACCACGGTACCCGCCGTGGCCTCCCATCTGGAGGCGGGGCAGGCGTGGCGGCTTGCCGGGTGGGTGGCTGGAACCCAGTTGCGCAGCGCGCCGCTGGGCATGTGGCAGCGGCTGGCGGTAGCGGGCCGCGTTCAGCTGGCCTGTACCTGGCCGGAATGGCTGGAGACTCGGCATCGGCGGAGCACTTTTCGCGCCAAGCTCAACGCCCACATGGTAGTGGATGTGGAGGTGCAGATGGGGGCTGGCGACCGTCCCTACCTCGGGCGCCTGCGGGACCTGTCGCTGGGGGGCTGCCAAGTCGAGCTGCCGGCCAGCGCCGCCCCTGATCTGCAGGTCGGACAGGATCTGCAGCGGCTCGGTTTGCGCTTTCCCAATGGTCAGCAGCTGGAGCTGAGTGGCCAGATTCGCCATCGTCGGCTCAATGCCGGCTGGCAGACGCTTCGCTTCGGCTGTGCCTTCGCTGCTCTGGGGGCCGCGGAGGAGCGGCGGCTCTGGTTCTATGTGCGGGAGATCGAGCGGGAAAGCGCCCGCAGCGGCACGGAGGGCGATCCTTCGCGCATGCCCTCGTCGCTGTTCGTTCCTGCGAGCGAGGCGGCGCCCGGCGCCCAGCGTCCGCACGGGCTGGATTATGCGACGCCGATGGCCCGGCGTCTGGCGCGTCTGGCGGTGTACCTCAACGGTCTGCTGGTGCAGTTGCAGCAGGGGAGCGAGATCGACCCGGCACAGCTGTCCTGGCATTGCGACTTTCTGCTCGGCTTGCTGAACGAGGAGCGCGAAGCCGTGCTGTTCGCGGTGAATTGCCTGGTGGACGATCCGCCGCTGATTCAGCATTGCATCGCCGTGGCCACGCGCCTGAGCGACTTGGCCCGCAGTCGTGGCCTGCCGCCCGATCTGGTCAAGAGCATCTGTGCCTGCGCTCTGGTCCACGATCTGGGAAAGGGACTGTTGCCGCCTTCGCTGATGCGCAGCGACTCCTTCGACGATGGGCAGCGTGCGGCCTTCGCGCAGCATGTGCCGCTGCTGCGCGAGCGGCTGGTGCGCTGCAAGTGGCTGGCCGAGGCGGTGATCCGGGGCGTCGTCGAAGAGATCAACGAGCGTCTCGACGGCAGTGGGTACCCGCGGAGCCTGGGCGCCGAGCAACTTGGCGAGCTGGCGCGGATCGCCGCCGTCGTCGATGTGATCGACGCCATGGGACGGGCCCGCCCGGATCGCACAGAGCAGACCATCAGCAGCGTCTATCGTCAGTTGATCGGCCGCGAGGGGCAACTCGACAAGCGCTGGTGCCAGTATTACGCACGGCATTTCGGGCTGGTCCCGATCGGTTCGCTGGTGCGATTCAGAGAGGGCGGCCTGGGCTGGGTCGAGCGCCTCGACCGCAAGGGTGCCATCCTCCAGGTCCGCTTGACCGATCAGCCCTCCCTGCGTGGCGCGACCCTCAGTGCGCCTATTTCGGGGAGCGAGCTGGCCGCTCTGGGCGCCATTGAGGGCATCGTCCTGCCTGAGGCGAGCTGCTGAGAAACTCTAAGCGCAGTCCCAGGCTGGACTGCGCTTAGAGCCTGTTATTAACCCGTTCGTTTCTTGATCAGCCGAGTGTTGCCAAGGCCTTGAGAGCAGTCGGCAACATCAGGCAAACAAAGGCTATGAAGTGAAAGCCCGCCAGCGTCGAGGCCAGGCGCTCGTAATCCCGACTCAGTCTTCGAAAGCGGGCCATCCAGCCGAAGCTGCGCTCGACCACCCAGCGCCGGGGCAGCAGGATGAAGCCCTTCTTCGCTTCCGTGTGCTTGATCACTTCCAGCTGGATGCCATGCGCCTCTGCCTGCCGGGCCGCCGACTCGCCGCTGTAGCCCTGGTCGGCGAAGGCAACCTCCACCGCCTCACCGGTCACCCGCTGCACCTGCTCGGCGAGGGCGGCCACCTGGGCGCGGTCCTGTTCGTTGGCGGGCGTCACCCGCAGGGCGAGCAACTGCCCCAGCGTATCCACGGCCATATGCACCTTCGAGCCCTTGCGGCGTTTGGCCCCGTCATAGCCGGCCCGTGCGCCGCTTTCCGGCGTCGACTGCAGGGTGCGGCTGTCGAGGATCACGGCGCTGGGCTGAGCCTTGCGCTTGTCCGCCACCCGGATCAACTCGCGCACATCATGCAGCAGTTCCTCGAAGACGCCGGCCTCGATCCAGCGTCGGGTCTGCTGATACACCACCTGCCACGGCGGCAGATCATGCGGCATCTGCCGCCAGAGCAGGCCGCCGCGGACGATGTAGCGCAGGGCATTGAAGACCTCGCGCAGGCTGTGGACGCGATGGGCGGAGGATTCGGGCATCAGCGCCAGATAGGGCGCCACGAAGGCCCACTCCTCATCGCTGACATCGGTGGGGTAGGGTTTTCGGGTTGTCGTCTGCATAACTGCAAACGATAACCAAAGCAGTGGTTAATAACAGGCTCTAGGCTTGTTCCCGCAGCAGAACCCCGCGCAGTTGTTCAAGGCTTTCGGCGATCCGCAGCACTTCCTCGCTGGGGATCTGCCGGATCAATTCGCCGCTCTCGCGGTCGACGATCTCGGTGACCACTCGCGGTCCGGGTTCCTTCAGATGAAATTCTACCCCGTAGCTGCCCAGCACCTCGTTGATGCGCTGCACCGGCTCGACCAGCTCCTCGCGGGCGACCAGCGCCGGCTGCGCACCCTCGGCCTGCGCCGCGGCGCTGCCGGCGGCCGGCGGCAGCTCGTCCAGGGCGTTTTCCAGGCGCTGGCGCGGGGTGAGGCTGGCCAGGGGCGAGCTGGAAAGGGGGGCGGTATCGTTCAGGGGCGAGCTCATGGGGGTTCTCCTTGGAAGACGGACAGATCCATGACCCTTTATCGGATGGGGGTATGGAAACTTGAGGCCGGACGGCGCGGCAGGAGCGGTGTGCGGAGTAGTGCGACCGGCTAGATCGTCCTTGTCCGGGATGGCCACACATGCGGAGCTTTTCGACGAGTAAGACGCCTCATTTGTTGGCGAGGCGGGTCTTGCCCCTGAGCGCTCAATGTATCTCGACGTTTGTTATTGCCAAGGCAATCTGCCTTTGGACGTCGGCTATGGCATGTGTATGTTCCTGTCGCTGCTCCATTGCCCGCGCCTGCAACTCGTGCAGGGCGATGTAGTCGGCTTTCATGGTCGCGCTGCAGCCGGTGGTTTCGAAGCGGTGTAGCAGAGCTGCTATCTGGGAAAGCAGGATGTCCAACTCGTCGATGAGGCGCTGATGGTCGGCAGTGTTCATGGCTGGGGCTCGACAAGCTGCTCTTTGGCGGATGTGTAGATCCATCCTCCTTTTTCTACTCGTTTGAAAACAACAAAGCGCCAAAAGGCGCTTTGTTGTTTTTTCGGAGGACGGGTTCCGAAGAACCCGCCTTGGCGCTATTGCCAATTAACCCAGCAGGGACAGAACGCTCTGCGGGATCTGGTTGGCCTGGGCCAGGACCGAGGTGCCGGCCTGTTGCAGGATCTGCGCCTTGGTCATGTTGGCCACTTCCACTGCGTAGTCGGCATCTTCGATGCGCGAACGGGCGGCGGACAGGTTGGTTTCGTTGGTCTTCAGGTTGGTGATGGCCGAATCGAAACGGTTCTGGATGGCACCGAGGTCGGAGCGCAGGGTGTCAACTTCTTTCAGTGCGTTGTCCAGCGCTGCCAGGGGGTCAGCGGTCAACTGGTCGCCGAGGGTCACTGCACCGGTAGCGGTGTCGACTTCGGCCTCGTAGTAGACGTCGTTGCCGTCGGCATCGGTACCCTTGACCACATAGCCGCTGCCGTCTTCCATGGCGAAGACTTGGGCGCTGTCACCGACCAGGCTGGTGTCCAGGCCGGAGGTGTCGATGGTAACTGCTGGATCCGGGTTGCTGAGCTGATCCAATGCAGAACCCACATCGGCATCAGTAGTGGCGTTTGCAGCAGCGGAAGAATCGTAGGTCACAGTGCCGGCAGCGAAATCAACGGTTGCAGTGACATAGTCGTTGGCGCCGCGCTTGATGTGATAGCTGCCATCGGACATCAGATGCAGAGTCGGCTGGGTTGCGACATTGGCGTCGGAGCGGCCAGTGATGTCGTCGGCCTGCATGACCACGCCGCTACCTACATGGACTTCCTGGCCAGCAGCAGCAGTTACAGTGCCGCCGGGGGCTGCTGCGGTGCTGGAGTCGAACTCCAGGGCATTGGTTGTCGTGTTATAGGTGGCTGCAGCAACAGTAGCACCACCATCGGAGGAAACATACAGCTGATCCGGGTTAGCGTCGTCTACATAGACGGCCCAGGTAGCAGCACCTGCCGTGTCAGTGAAGCTAAAGTCTTCCAGATTGCGCGAAGACGGAGCCAGTTCAGTCGTCGCAGTAGCTGCCAGATCCTCGGTGTTGAGGGTATTGGTAACATCGAAGGAGGCCAGACCCAGGGTGGTCTTGTTGATTTCCTTCAGGTTGATGCTGATGCTTTCGCCATCGTTGGC
>NZ_AP046059.1:0-780000 GCF_059739045.1 Azotobacter tropicalis | reverse complement strand
CACTGTTTCGGCTAGGGGGTCATCCCGACTTACCAAACCGATGCAAACTCCGAATACCGGCAAGTGTCAGCACGGGAGACACACGGCGGGTGCTAACGTCCGTCGTGAAAAGGGAAACAACCCAGACCGTCAGCTAAGGTCCCAAAGTCCTGGTTAAGTGGGAAACGATGTGGGAAGGCTTAGACAGCTAGGAGGTTGGCTTAGAAGCAGCCACCCTTTAAAGAAAGCGTAATAGCTCACTAGTCGAGTCGGCCTGCGCGGAAGATGTAACGGGGCTCAAACCAGGCACCGAAGCTACGGGTGCATCGCAAGATGCGCGGTAGAGGAGCGTTCTGTAAGCCTGTGAAGGTGAGTCGAGAGGCTTGCTGGAGGTATCAGAAGTGCGAATGCTGACATGAGTAACGACAATGGGTGTGAAAAACATCCACGCCGAAAGACCAAGGGTTCCTGCGCAACGTTAATCGACGCAGGGTGAGTCGGTCCCTAAGGCGAGGCTGAAGAGCGTAGTCGATGGGAAACGGGTTAATATTCCCGTACTTCTAGTTACTGCGATGGGGGGACGGAGAAGGCTAGGCCAGCTTGGCGTTGGTTGTCCAAGTTTAAGGTGGTAGGCCGAACACTTAGGCAAATCCGGGTGTTCAAGGCCGAGAGCTGATGACGAGCCTTCTTTTACGAAGGCGAAGTGGTTGATGCCCTGCTTCCAGGAAAAGCCTCTAAGCTTCAGGTAACTAGGAACCGTACCCCAAACCGACACAGGTGGTCGGGTAGAGAATACCAAGGCGCTTGAGAGAACTCGGGTGAAGGAACTAGGCAAAATGGCACCGTAACTTCGGGAGAAGGTGCGCCGGTGAGGGTGATGGATTTACTCCGTAAGCCCATGCCGGTCGAAGATACCAGGCCGCTGCGACTGTTTATTAAAAACACAGCACTCTGCAAACACGAAAGTGGACGTATAGGGTGTGACGCCTGCCCGGTGCCGGAAGGTTAATTGATGGGGTTAGCGCAAGCGAAGCTCTTGATCGAAGCCCCGGTAAACGGCGGCCGTAACTATAACGGTCCTAAGGTAGCGAAATTCCTTGTCGGGTAAGTTCCGACCTGCACGAATGGCGTAACGATGGCGGCGCTGTCTCCACCCGAGACTCAGTGAAATTGAAATCGCTGTGAAGATGCAGTGTATCCGCGGCTAGACGGAAAGACCCCGTGAACCTTTACTGTAGCTTTGCACTGGACTTTGAGCCTGCTTGTGTAGGATAGGTGGGAGGCTTTGAAGTGGGGACGCCAGTTCCCATGGAGCCATCCTTGAAATACCACCCTGGCATGCTTGAGGTTCTAACTCTGGTCCGTTATCCGGATCGAGGACAGTGTATGGTGGGCAGTTTGACTGGGGCGGTCTCCTCCCAAAGAGTAACGGAGGAGTACGAAGGTGCGCTCAGACCGGTCGGAAATCGGTCGCAGAGTATAAAGGCAAAAGCGCGCTTGACTGCGAGACAGACACGTCGAGCAGGTACGAAAGTAGGTCTTAGTGATCCGGTGGTTCTGTATGGAAGGGCCATCGCTCAACGGATAAAAGGTACTCCGGGGATAACAGGCTGATACCGCCCAAGAGTTCATATCGACGGCGGTGTTTGGCACCTCGATGTCGGCTCATCACATCCTGGGGCTGAAGCCGGTCCCAAGGGTATGGCTGTTCGCCATTTAAAGTGGTACGCGAGCTGGGTTTAGAACGTCGTGAGACAGTTCGGTCCCTATCTGCCGTGGACGTTTGAGATTTGAGAGGGGCTGACCTTAGTACGAGAGGACCGGGTTGGACGAACCTCTGGTGTTCCGGTTGTCACGCCAGTGGCACTGCCGGGTAGCTATGTTCGGAAAAGATAACCGCTGAAAGCATCTAAGCGGGAAACTTGCCTCAAGATGAGATCTCACTGGAGCCTCGAGCTCCCTGAAGGGCCGTCGAAGACTACGACGTTGATAGGTGGGGTGTGTAAGCGTTGTGAGGCGTTGAGCTAACCCATACTAATTGCCCGTGAGGCTTGACCATATAACACCCAAACAATCTGGCCCCCGACAGGGCGGTGCAGGGGTGAGGTCGAAGCCGACTGAGCCGAAAATTTGGCTGAACCGCAAAGCCACCGAGACTGCAGTATCACATGCCCGATACGGGATGGCGCCTGACCGCGACGTCCCCACCGAATTGCTTGACGACCATAGAGCGTTGGAACCACCTGATCCCATCCCGAACTCAGCAGTGAAACGACGCATCGCCGATGGTAGTGTGGGGTTTCCCCATGCGAGAGTAGGTCATCGTCAAGCGCCTATCCCGAACCCCCGAGCCGCAACAGACGGCTCGGGGTTTTTGTTTGAAGCGTCCAACGCCCACGGTAAACACTTGCGAAAGAGCTTGGATAATCCTGTTCTTGCAGTAGTGCTGTTGTTGCTTTAAGCCGCGTACTGGGTCGCATCGTGGGTGGTGCGCTAATTGCTATAGTTGCCAGGAAGGCTCTTGATGAGTTGTGAGGTTACAGCTTCGATAGCTGATAACTACAAAATTTTTATTATGGAAGGCGCAATAAGTTCATGGTCAATGCTATGTCTCTCAATTTGGTGCGTGATGAGCTGTTCGCCACCATTGAGGAGGCTGAGCAGAGGCTCGAGCAATTTATAGTCGAACGCAACAATGGTAGCCTTTTGCAGCAGGTTGTTATTAATTTGCAACAGGTGCGTGGCATCCTCAGTTTGATTGAACTGGCAGCAGCTGAGTTGCTTGCCCTTGAAGTTTTGCAGCAGACAATTGATATACCTGTAGGTGTTGGCCAAGATCAAGATGGTCGGCTGGCTGCTTTGAGCAGTGCTTTGCATATACTACGGCGTTATCTTGAGGACGTTGAAGCAGGCAACCAAGGTCTGCCAGAGTTATTATTGCCAACGATAAATGAGTTACGTCAATTTGTCGGGCTAAGCCCTCTGCCAGACAGCCAGTTCTTCAGTGTTTGTCTAGATGCACCCCGTCCCGTTTACTACTCCTACCTAGAGGGGGCGAGTATTCAGGCTGATGAAGTAGCACGATTAAGACATATGTATCAGATTGGGCTGCTTGGTTTTATTCGTGAGCAAAGCTTATCCGCTAGCTTACGCCTTATGGCTCATGCAATGTCACGGTTAGATAAGATTTTTGCCAGCCAACCACAAGGCCGCCTTTTTTGGATTTGCGCTGCGGCTCTTGAGGCTCAGCTGGATGGCCAGCTCTTGCCCCGTAAATCGCGAAAATATTTGTTTGCTCGTGTCGAGCGTGAACTCAAACAATCTTTAGCCTACTCTCATTATGAGGCTCCTCAGGGCCTCTTAAAAGAGTTACTTTATCTTGTGGCTTTAACGGAGAGTTGTGGCCCGCGCGTCAAGGAGCTGCGTAAGATTTTTGGGCTTCAGGCACTGCCTTTTACTGATCAAATCTTGGAGAAAGAATATTTGCGCTTGGCTGGCCCAGGCAGAGCAGTTATGCGCTCCTTGTCTTCGGCTATCCGTGAGGAGTTAGCTAGCATCAAAGACTCCATAGATCTTATTGAGCGTGGTTGTGGACAAGAAGAGAGTCTAAGTGGTTTGCGGATTTCGTTGGGAAGGCTAGCCAAAACGCTCGTAATGGTTGGTTTGATCTCGGCAGGTAATCTTTTGCAAGGCTTATTGCCGACCTTAACTAGTTGGGGGTTGATACAACCGCTTGATCCACTATTCCTCGCTCGCCTAGCGGAGGCTTTACTGCATGTAGAGGGTATTGTTGCCGGCCTTGAATGTGGTGAGCGCTCCCTACAGCCTGAGCAGGAGACTGACTGTTTTACTAGGCATCAATTAAGCGAGGCACGGATTGTCGTTTTAGATGAGGCTAAAGCCAGCCTGGCGCTTGCTAAACGAGCTATTATTGCTTACTTGGAGTCTCAAGGAGACAGAATGCATTTGGCTAACCTGCCAATCAGCTTAGATGCAGTGCGCGGAGGACTCTGGTTTCTTGGTTTGGAGCGTGCATCTTCGTTGATTGGTGCTTGTGCCGAATATATCCAGTCCAGAATGTTAGACTCTCAGCAAATACCTGCGGAACACATGCTTGAGACCTTGGCTGATGCATTGACTAGCTTAGAGTATTATTTGGAGGGTGGTGCACCTGATACTCAATTGCATATTCTTGATCTTGCTGGTGAAACTTTAAGTGCCCTGACTGTATCTGAGCTTGCCATAAAAGATATGGACGCGGTAAATGTTCTGATCTGATAGTTATATAGCCAAAAACTTATAAAATATTTTATATGTATGATTTGTAAGTATAAGGCCAAGTGCTTTTATGATCTCTAGCCGGTTTGTATGTGAAAATCTCTCCGAAGGATGAATCTTATTAGAGTTTTAGAGTAAATGTCGATTTCTTATCAGATGGCTTGGTGCTGGCGTATTGTCTGCATCATTTTCTACTTGGCCTTCAGGGGGGCGGACTAGTGGCCTGTCTGGTTAATCCAATAACTCATTCCGAATAACTGCCAGCTTTGCTCGATGCACCGAGCCGATAATCGACTCAGCCGTTTTGTTCCAGCGGAACGGTTTGGCCGAATGTTCGTTATGAGCCTCAATGAACCGACGAATAGCCGCTCTCAGATCAGCCACGCTGCTGAAGGCATCACGATGGAATGATCTTGCCCAGCCTCAGTGGACACCCCGTTAAGCGATACACTGCAACGAGGTGATCCATGGCAAGGCAAGCAAGCCCGATGAAACCAACCCGTATCCGCCACTCCCAAGCCTACAAGGACGAAGCGCTGGCCTTGGCCGAACGGATTGGCGTCAGCAAAGCGGCCGAACAGCTTGGGCTGCACCCCTCCCAGCTCTATGGCTGGCGGAGCAGGAAACAGCAGGCCCAGACCAGCAGCGAGCGCGAGCAATTGTTGGCCGACGAAAACGCCCGCCTCAAACGGCTGTTGGCCGAACAGTCCGAGGAGTTGGCCATCGTAAAAAAAGCCGCCGCGTACTTTGCCGGGAGCCTCAAGTGAAGTACGCCTTCATGCAAGCCCATACTCGGCAGTTTCCACTGAAGGTCATGTGCCGTGTGCTGGGCATTGCCCGCAGCGGCTACTACGCCTGGTGTTCGCGCAAGCTCTCGAAGCGCCGCCAGCAACAGACCCAACTGGACCGCCTGGTAGCTCAGGCCGACCACAAGCGGAAGGGGCGCAGCGGGGCTCCGCGGTTATGCCTCGACCTGAAGGCGTCGGGCCTGCCCTGCAATCGCAAGACCGTGGCTGCTTCGATGCGGCGCCAGGGACTGCGGGCCAAGGCTGCCAGGAAGTTCAAGGCCACCACGAATTCCAGGCACTCACTACCGGTGGCGGACAACCTGCTCCGGCAGGACTTCACGGCAGCGGCGCCAAACCGGAAGTGGGTAGGCGACATGACGTACCTGCACACGGAAGAAGGCTGGTTGTATCTGGCCGTGATCATCGACCTGTACTCGCGCAGGGTGATCGGCTGGGCCATGGGCGAGCGCATGACGGCCGAGCTGGTCTGCGATGCCCTGCGCATGGCCCTGTGGCGGCGCAAGCAGCCTCAAGGCGTGATCGTGCATACGGATCGAGGCAGCCAGTCCTGTTCGGCGGCCTATCGGGAACTGCTTCGTGCCCATCGGCTGCGCGGCAGCATGAGCGCGAAGGGCAATGGCTACGACAACGCCTGTGCCGAAAGCTTCTTTCACAGTCTGAAGGTCGAGTGCATCCATGGGGAACGCTTCGGTACGCATGCCCAGATGCGTCAAACCGTGTTCGAGTACATCGAAACCGACTACAACCGCCAGCGTCGTCATAGCACACTGGGATACATCAGTCCGGAAGCCTTCGAGGCCTGGATGAGTGCTTAAACCTGTGTCCACGAGGGCTGGGCAAGATCATCATGCTGCTTACGCTGGAGGTGAGATCTCCTCTAAACTGAAAAGATCGAGGATGCCCGCTGGTTTAGCCTGACCGACCTGCTGTTATTGCCCCGACTTACTCGATAGCTCGTTCTTATTGAGCTTTATCGCGCGCAGCGTCCAGGGCTTGCTTATCCCCCTTTACTAGTGTGGTGAATCACAAGTTCGCTTCATTATTATTTCTTTGCAAGGCTCGAGCAGCCCTGCCGACAGAGGCCAGGATTTCACCTGCTCCCTTACTCCAGCGGAAAGGCCTTGGATTCTGGTTGTAGGTCGCCAGGTAATACTCGATGGACTGCTCGAGATCCTTCACGCTGGTATGGGCCTGGCGCTTTATCCACTTCTGGGTGAGCATCGAGAAAAAGCGCTCCACCCGATTCAGCCATGACGCAGACGTCGGGGTGAAGTGCACGTGATAACGCGGGTGCGCGACAAGCCAGGCACGCACCTTGTCGGTCTTGTGCACGGCATAGTTATCCATGATCAGGTGGATGGCCTTGTCGCTCTCGACCGATTCCTCGATGGCCCTGAGAAACTCCAGGAATTCTGCGCTGCGGTGACGGCGCTTGAGACGTCCGATCACCTCGCCGGTGGCCACATCCAGGGCGGCAAACAAGGACGTCGTGCCATGGCGCTGATAATCATGGGTACGGGTCGCCGGATACCCAGGCTCCAGCGGCAGCCCCGGCTGTGTTCGATTGAGCGCCTGGATCTGGCTTTTCTCATCGACACACAGTACCAGCGCTTTATCAGGGGGATTTAGATAGAGCCCGACGATATCCTGCACCTTGTCGACAAAGGCAGGATCGGTGGACAGCTTGAAGGTGTGCTCCAGGTGGGGCTTGAGCCCGAAGGCTCGCCAGATACGCTGTACGCTCGCCGGTGAAATATGGGTGGCCTTGCTCATCCGGCGCGAGCTCCAATGACTGGCATCGTCGGGCCTGGTCTGCCGCACCCGGTCGACCACTTCCTGGACCTTTTCATCACTGATGCTGCGTGGGCGGCCTGAGCGCGGCTCGTCATTGAGGCCTTGCAGGCCCAAACGGGCGAAGCGAAGGCGCCACCTCGAAACGGTTTGCGCCGTAATGCCAAGCCGTCGAGCAATGGAAGAGCCGGACTCGCCTCGAGCGCAGGACAGAATGATCTCGGCGCGCAGCTGCATATCGGCAGGCCCCTTGTGCCTGGCTCGGCGGCGGGTGAGTTCGGCATGCTCTTGTTCGGTCAGTTCGATCCGAACGGCTGGGCGGCCTGTTTTCATCGCATGCCCTCCGAAAAACTCTGTCAGCTCCGCGGTAGACAAGATTTATCCTGAGTAGTTGTGATTCACCACACTAGGGTTTGTCTGAAAAGTCGGCACGCAAGCATTTTTCAATGCAGGCCAGCGTGACCATGGCCTTGAAACTGCTGGCCAGCTTGTCATAACGGGTGCAAAGACGGCGCTTTTCCTTGAGCCAACTGAACAGTCGTTCAATGGCGTTGCGCTTTCGGTACTGCGGTCTGTCAAACAGGCGAGGCAAGCCCGGTCGAGGCTTACGGTGCATCTTGCGTAAGGGAATGATGGGCTTCATGCCATACCGGTCGCAGTAGTGGCGCAGGCTTTCGCTGTCATAGCCCTTGTCGGCCAGTACATACCGGCAACGCTTGCGCGGACGACCCTGGCTGCCAGGCAGGCTGATCTGCTCAAGCAAGGGCATGAAATAGCGCGAGTCGGCGTCCTGCCCGGGTGAAAGCATCACGGCCAGCGGATACCCGTTGCTGTCACAGGCCAGATGAAGCTTGGTGGTCAGCCCACCACGGCTTCGGCCGAGACATTGGTGCTGTGGCTCTTGCGGGCCCCTTTTTTTCTCGCACCGCTGGCGGCTCTGGTGGCTCGAATCGACGTTGAGTCGACCATCCAGGTATCCAGGTCGATAAAGCCATCCTCACGCAGGCGCAGATGCAGATGCCGCAGCACCTGCTCGAAGGTGCCGTTGTCACGCCACAGCCTGAAGCGCTGATATACCGTCTTCCAGGGGCCATAACGCTCGGGAAGATCGCGCCACTTGGCCCCGGAGCACAGAATCCAGAAGATGCCGTTGAGCATCTGGCGGTCATCTCGCCGAGGGCGGCCCATGCGTTGAGGGGGAGAAACGGTGGCTTCGATCATCGCCCAGCGCTGGGCGGAAATCTCGTAACGGCCTGACATGGCTGTGCTCGGAACAACGGAGGCGGCATTTTAGCCGGACCGACTTTTCAGACAAAACCATCCTTAGCTCCGGCCCGGAGTGAGACAATCCGGGCATGAAGCATCGAATTCAAATCAGCGAAGAGCTCTGGTCGCGCATCCAGCCACTGCTGCCTGCAGTGAAACGATCTCCCAAGGGCGGGCGGCCACGGTTAGATGATCGGCGCGCTCTCAACGGCATCGTGTTCGTACTGAGCACGGGCATTCCCTGGGAAGACCTGCCCCAGGAGATGGGCTGTGGCAGTGGCATGACCTGCTGGCGCAGGTTGCGGGACTGGCAGGAGGCTGGCGTCTGGCAGCAGTTGCATCAATGGCTGCTGAACGAGCTGCGACAGGCGGACAAGCTCGACCTGAGCCGAGCCAGTATTGATGGTGCCTGCGTCGCCAGCCCCCGGGGGGGTCGGAAACAGGCCCTAACCCGACAGATCGAGGCAAACTCGGCAGCAAACGCCACCTGATCCCTGACAGGAGCGATACTCCGCTGGCGCTGTGTGTCACCGGAGCCAACCGCCATGACTCCATCGTGTTCGAGTCACTGGTCGATGCCCTGCCTGCCATCCGGGGCAAGCGCGGCCGGCCGCTACGCTGGCCGACCAAGCTGCATGCTGATAAGGCTTACGACTGCCGACGCTGTCGCGAGCACCTGCGCCAACGGGGCATCAAGTCCCGCATTGCGCGCAAAGGTATCGAGAGCAAGGAACGGCTCGGTCGGCACCGCTGGGTCGTCGAGCGGACCCACGCCTGGCTGGCGGCCATGGGCAAGCTACGAACGCGCTTCGAACGGCGGCTGGATATTCATCTGGCCTTGTTATGTCTGGGGTGTTGCGTAATTTGCATCAGACAATTAGCGAGGTTTTGATAGCGGCTCTTAACTCAATCTCTTGAGCTGTTGCTTTCGTTTGAGTAGAGTGCTCTTGGTGCGGATGTCTTCCTACACATTGATAAGTCCAATGAGAGGGACTTTGAAGCTTTTATCCATGCTTGTTCGGCGCTTTCGGAGACTTGGTTCAGTTAGCGGATCCAATTCTCCGAAAGGATCTCGGACGAGCAATTCTAGATCGGAATTAGAACGGAAACAGCTCGCTTAACTTCATGGCTAATTTCACATCGCCCTCTGCACGTAGCTTACCAAACATAAAAGCCTGCATACCGCCGATTTCACCAGTAGTAATACCCTTGAAAGTTTTGCTGTCCATGATCAGAGTGACATTGGGCTCGTCAGCATCACCATGGTGGACTTCACAGGTACCATCCTTGACGATCAAATAATGATTATCGGCATCCTTGATTGTGAACTGGAAGATCAAATCCAGGCCGGAAGCAGCGCTGGAGTCAAATCGGGATTTCATGGTTTCGATGATGTCGGCAACAGAAGTCATTTTTTGATCCTTTTAAGGGTAGGCTTAAGGTAGTAGTCGTAAAAAAGCTTCAAAATTCATAGATAGGTGATGAGCTCCGGAGTCTGCATCATTTCCAGATGTGCATGGCTATTGAAAGACGTCAGAGTCACCACGTTGTCGTGGAAGCTTAACTGGCTGAACGAGGTATTGGCGATCTGCCAAGCAAATTCGAACGCTCTTTGAGCGGATACGCCAGCAGTCAGATGAAGCAGAGCGATGATGGGCCCGCCGGAAGTGAACACGGCGATCCGTGCTTGTGAGGGCGCCTCATCAAGCAGACGCTTCAGACCGCCTTGAACTCGTTCACGAAAACTGTTCCAACTCTCCAGTGTCGCTTTCTCGTGCCTGCCGGAAATCCATTGTCCAATGACTTGACCGAACAGCCGCTGGAAACTACTCGGTTGTGCAGCTGCCTGCTGCAAGGCTTGCTGCATATCTTGACGGGCAGGGAACAGGTCTGGCAAATGAGCCTGGAGCATTGCATCGATATTGATCTCATCGAAGGCTGGATCGGTTTCGATTACTGGGATTTTCATGCCGGCGAGGTGCAATTGTTCCAGTGTTGCGCTAGCAGTATGTTGTTGACGCCTGAGCGAACCACTGATACAGCGATCAAAACTAACTCCTAGGCGACCGAGGTGAGCGCCAAGTATCTCAGCCTGGCGCTTGCCCAAAGGCGAGAGCACGTCGTAATCAAGGGCGCCGAACGAGGCTTGCCCATGTCGAATCAAGTAGATGCTACCCACGTCCCTTTCCTTGTGGTTCTTGTTATTTTTCCGAGGTTAGGAGGGCGGGCGGAAGGCTGTCAATGCTTGGTTCTGTATCGTCCATAGGGACTTTACTTCCTTTTATCATGCTGGTCGGGGCATAACCCACTCGGTATGCTCGAAAGCTTCGACAACGCTCGTGTCCGGGTGTTTTATTGGTGTATTGGATCAAGGGGATGGCTGTGGAGTTTCTTCTCGATTATGTTGGCTTTCTGGTCAGAACCCTGACAGTGTTGGTGGCTGTTGTGGTGATATTGATCACCATTTCGACATTGCGCAGCAGGAGCCGTCACAAGAGCGATGGGCATCTCGAAGTGCACAAGCTCAATGATTTTTATAAGGCCCTGCGGGAAAGCTTGGAACAGGTAGTACTGGACAAAGAACATCTCAAGGCCAAGCGCAAGACGGAAGCCAAGGCTGGGAAGCAAGACAGGAAGGCGGGCAAGGTAAAGCCTAGAGTCTTTGTACTGGATTTCGATGGTGACATTCGAGCTACCGCTACCGATAAGTTGCGTCATGAGGTGACCGCTGTGTTGAGCATGGCAAAGCCTGAAGACGAAGTCGTGCTGCGTTTGGAAAGTGGTGGGGGCTTGGTGCATAGCTATGGCCTGGCTGCTTCTCAGTTGGGTCGTATTCGTCAGGCAGGTGTACCGCTGACGGTGTGCGTCGACAAGGTGGCGGCCAGTGGTGGCTATATGATGGCCTGTATTGGCGAGCGAATCCTCTCAGCACCTTTTGCCATTCTCGGCTCCATCGGCGTGGTGGCTCAGTTGCCAAACCTGCACCGGCTGCTGAAAAAGCACGATATTGATTTCGAGGTGCTTACTGCTGGAGAGTACAAGCGCACTTTGACGGTATTCGGTGAGAATACGGAGAAGGGCCGGGAAAAGTTCCAGGAGGATCTGGAAACCACCCATGAGCTCTTTAAGAACTTCGTTGCCCGTTACCGGCCGCAGTTGTCTATCGATGAAATCGCCACTGGCGAGATCTGGCTCGGTCAGAGCGCTCTGGAGAAGCAGCTGGTCGATGAGTTGATAACCAGCGATGAATACCTGGCAGGAAAAGCCGATAGTGCGGAGCTGTTTCAACTGCACTATGCCGAGAAGAAAAGCTTGCAAGAGCGCTTCGGCCTAGGGGCTGCCTCTGCCGTGGATCGCATTCTCCTGAGTTGGTGGGAGCGTCTGAATCAGAGTCGCTACCAATAATCGAAAAAAGACAGTAATCGATCCATAAGCCTTTCAATTATCCTCATCTGCGGACGGCCCATATGGGCTTGTGACAAGAGATCACCCCCATGATTCATGGGGTGGCATCGAAACACATAGTCGAGACGCCCCATGGATCGCTCTGTCTTGGCTGACGCCTCCTGGGTTGAACGGGAGCTCGCCGGCTCGACGTTCTAGGACGAGCGTCTGGGCCGGAGGGCTGGACGCTTGCTGCAAATGGCGAGTGCCGTGGGAGAATCCATTCCGCTGGCATGCCAGGATTGGGCGAATATCAAAGCGGCTTAGCGCTCTCTTTCCGGCACTGCAGTAGGCGAGGCTCGGATTCTGCCCGGGCATTTCCAGTCGACGCGCATTCGATGCTCCCCGGCTGGTCTTTCTTCAGGATACGACCCAATTCTTATGCAAGCAGGCGCATCCCGAACAGATCGGCACTCTCACCCCTATCTCCGCTCGGAAAAGCGTTGAGTCTTTCGGGTCCGTCACCTGGCAATATCGTTCCATAGTGAGGTGTAATGGCCTAATGATTCTGGACACCCCCGATAGGGCGGTACGCTACCGCCACACAGCGAGGTAACAGAATATGGCTAAACGATCTTTCTCCACTGAGTTCAGGCACGAAGCAGCAGCCCTCGTGCTTGATCGCCACTACAGCGTGACCGAGGCCTGCACGGCGATGGGTGTCGAACCGACGGCCATGCGCCGCTGGGTCAAACAGCTCCGGCTCGAACGTGACGGCAAGAAGACGCCGAAATCAAAGGCGATGACGCCGGAGCAGCAGCGCATTCAGGCGCTGGAAGCCCGTATTCGCCGGGTCGAGCGGGAGAACGAAATCCTAAAAAAGGCTACTGCGCTCTTGATGTCCGACTCGCTCGATCGGTGAGCCTGATCGGCATGCTGAGCACACAATTCCCGGTCATCGAGCAGTGCCTGACCTTCGGCGTTGGACGTAGCAGCTATTACCAGCAGCGCAGCCGGTAGGCCCGGCGCAATCCCCGTCGGGATCGCCTGCGGGCCAGGCTGGTCGTGCTGCACGAGCGTAGCCGGGGCTCGGCAGGAGCCCGCACACTGGCAGCCGCGCTACGCAGTGAAGGCCAGGTTGTTGGCCGTTACAAGGCGGCCCGCCTGATGCGAGAGGCCGGTGTGGTCAGCACGCAGCAGCGTCGCCATCGTTATCGGCTGGCTGTGGAGGAGTCCGTGATTGCACCCAATCATCTGCAGCGCTGCTTTGATGTGAGAGTCCCCAATCAGGTCTGGTGTGGTGATGTGACGTACATCTGGGGTGGAAATCGCTGGATCTATCTGGCAGCAGTGTTGGATCTGCACGCAAGACGTCTGGTGGGCTGGGCCCTGGGTAGCAGCCCGGACTCAACACTGACTAGTCGCGCCCTGAACATGGCCTTCGAGGCACGCGACAAACCCAAAGAGCTGATGTTTCACTCCGATCAGGGCTGTCACTACAGCAGCCGGCAGTTCCGCCAGACGCTGCAGAAACACGGCATCATCCAGAGCATGAGCCGGCGCGGCAACTACTGGGATAACGCCCCGATGGAGCGCTTCTTTTGCAGTCTGAAAACCGAATGGATACCTGCCAGCGGCTATGGCAGCCCGGCTGAAGCAGAGTCCGATGTACTGCGCTACCTGACCTGCTACTACAACCAGATCAGGTTGCACAGCAGCAACGGCTACAGGACGCCGGTGGCCATGGAGGCGCTGGCGGCCTGAGCTCCTAAAACTGTGTCCAGAATTAATTGACCACTACATGGCCGAGAGCACTACTTATGGCTAGGTTCTGTTGACGTATCAGCGCAGCCATAGCAAAACAGCCGCAAAAGCCAGCATTCCCTTGAAATGGCTGGCCCTCTTCTCATAGCGAGTGGTGATCCGCCGGTAGTGCTTCAGCTTGCCGAACAGGCACTCGATCACGTGCCGCTCCTTGTAGAGATGCCAGTCGCAGGAGCGTTGCTCGATGCGGTTCCGCCTGGCGGGAATGACGGCCTGGATCTGGCGCTCCTTCAGCCAGGCCAGAAGCGGGTTGGCGTCATAGCCCTTGTCGGCCAGCAGTGCCGACGTGGCGATCCCCGCCATGAGTGGGATCGCCTGGCTGATATCGGCCGCTTGGCCTTCCGTCAGGATGAAGCGAATCGGTAACCCCAGCGCATCGGTCAACACATGGATCTTGCTGCTGAAGCCTCCTCGCAAACGCCCCAGTGCCTCCTGGGCCGCAGTACTGCTGGCCGCCCCGGCTGCACAGGCATGGGCACGCACGACGGAGCTGCCAATGCAGACGCGCTGAAGGTCGGCGTCCCGAGCCAGTACCGAGTGAAGCCGGTCCCAGATGCCGAGCCGGCACCAGCGGGTGAAGCGTTTGAAAACGCTGTTCCAGGAGCCGAGGCAACGAGGCAGCATCCGCCATTGAGCGCCGCTGCGTAGTATCCAGAGCACCGCCTCGACAAAGCGGCGACAGCCGAGAGTACGGGTCAGCCGGATCCCCTTCGTGGCGCTCAGCAGACTTTGGATACGGGACCCGTCGGTATCGCTCAGACGGCTTCTGTCAGTCATGGCAAAAGCCCAGTTTTAGCACTGGGCTTGCGTCAACAGAACCTAGTTGAAAGATTCATGGAGCGCTTTCAAAAGAAAAGCCCCGCTTAGCGGGGCTTTTCGTTGAGGATGGCTTGAGCTTCAGCCTTGCCGGCGGCGAAACAGAGGTGCTTGGTTGACAGCAGCCTGATAGCACACCGAGAAGTCCTGCAGGCTCTGCAGAGCGTCGTGGGGATCGCGATCCGGGCGAATGGCGAAGGCATCGAAGCCACAGCGTTGCATGAAGAACAACTGGTCGCGGAGCACGTCGCCGACAGCGCGGATCTCGCCCTGATAGCCATAGCGCTCGCGCAGCAGGCGGGCACTCGAATAATGGCGTCCATCGGCGAAGCTGGGGAAGTTCAGGGCGATGACCTGGAAATTGCCAAGGTCATCGGCGATTTCCTCTACTTCCTCGTCGCTGTCCAGCCACACGCCAAGACCGCCATCGCGGACTTTCAGGGCATGGGCATGCTCGCGCCACAGCGCCAGAGGAACGATCAGATCATCGGAGTTGGACAGGCCGTCGAGCGTGGCGTCCTTGTCCAGCAGATGCCAGGTTTCGTCGATCACCTGGCCGTTTTTAATGATTCGCTGCATAAACGCGCTCCTTGAACGGTTCGATGCCGATGCGGCGGAAAGTATCGATGAAACGCTCGTCTTCGACGCGCTTTTCCACATAGACGGTAATGATCTTCTCGATCACCTCGGCCATTTCCTCTTGGGCGAAGGATGGGCCGAGAATCTGGCCCAGGCTGGCATCACGGCTGGCGCTGCCGCCGAGAGACACCTGGTAGAACTCCGCGCCCTTCTTGTCCACGCCGAGGATGCCGATGTGACCGACGTGATGATGGCCGCAGGCGTTCATGCAGCCGGAGATGTTCAGGTCGAGTTCGCCGATGTCAAACAGATAGTCGAGATCGTCGAAGCGGCGCTGGATAGCCTCGGCGATCGGGATCGACTTGGCGTTGGCCAGGGAACAGTAGTCGCCGCCCGGGCAGCAGATGATATCGGTCAGCAGGCCGACGTTCGGGGTGGCGAAACCCAGCTCGCGCAGCTCGCTCCACAGTTCGAACAGGCGGGCCTGTTCGACGTCGGCCAGGATGATGTTCTGCTCGTGGGAGTTGCGCACCTCGCCGAAGCTGTAGCGGTCGGCCAGGTCGGCGAGGGCGTCCAGCTGCTTGTCGGTGATGTCGCCCGGGGCGATGCCGGTGGGCTTCAGCGACAGGGTCACGGCGGCATAGCCCGGCTTCTTGTGGGCGAACACGTTGCGCGTGCGCCAGCGGGCAAAGCCCGGATGTTCGGCGTCGAGACGGGCGAGGGCGGCGTCCTGAGCCTCGAGGGTCTGGTAGGCCGGATCGACGAAGCAGCGGCTGATGCGCTCGACTTCCGCCTCGGTGAGGGTGCTCGAACCGTCCTTGAGATGGGCCCATTCGGCATCGACCCGCTCGGCGAATACCTCCGGGGTCAGCGCCTTGACCAGGATCTTGATGCGCGCCTTGAACTTGTTGTCACGGCGACCATAGCGGTTGTAGACCCGCAGCACGGCATCCAGATAAGTCAGGAGGTGCTGCCAGGGCAGGAACTCGTTGATGAAGCTGCCGACGATCGGCGTCCGGCCCAGGCCGCCGCCCACGGAAACCCGGAAGCCCAGCTCGCCGGCACCGTTGCGCACGGCCTCCAGGCCGATGTCGTGCACCTCGATGGCGGCACGGTCGTTCACGGCGCCGTTGACGGCAATCTTGAACTTGCGCGGCAGGAAGGCGAACTCCGGATGGAAGGTGGACCACTGGCGGATGATCTCGCACCAAGGGCGCGGGTCCACCAACTCGTCGCGGGCCACCCCGGCGAACTGGTCGGTGGTGGTGTTGCGGATGCAGTTGCCGCTAGTCTGGATCGCATGCATCTGCACCGTTGCCAGCTCGGCAAGGATCTCCGGGACCTCCTCCAGCTCGGGCCAGTTGAACTGCACGTTCTGCCGGGTGCTGATGTGGGCGTAGCCCTTGTCGTAGTCGCGGGCGATCTGGGCCAGCTTGCGTAGCTGGCGGGAAGACAGAAGCCCGTAGGGCACGGCCACGCGCAGCATGGGAGCATAGCGCTGGACGTACAGGCCGTTCTGCAGGCGCAACGGACGGAATTCCTCTTCGCTCAGCTCGCCGGCCAGGTAACGGCGGGTCTGGTCGCGGAACTGGCGGACCCGGTCCTCGATGATATGTTGATCGTACTGGTCGTATACGTACATGAAGTGTCCTGTCGGTCAGGCTGCTTACTGCTTTTTTCGCGCGAACGGCCGCGCACCGCATTTCGGAGAGCTGGCCACAATAACAGCTCAGAGTTATACATAAAAGTAATGTTTATCTATAACGCTAGAGTTTTTAGTTATTGCATGGTGCACGAGAGTACTTCATGGCCCGAGGTTCGACCCGAAGCGGCTCTGCGGCGAGACAGGAAGGGATTTGGTTCAGGCTTGCGCCAGATGCAGGATCAACTTGACCACGCCGATCAGGACCAGCACGAACAGGACGGTAAATCCCACGCCTAGCAGGATGAAATGGCCGGGTTTGCCCCGGGAGAAGTCCCGTGCCCGGTTCTTGCCGCTTTGCACGCCGAGGGCAGCGGCCAGCACGCTGTGCAGCATCTGCCGGAAGGTCAGGGGCTTGTCGTCGTCATGCTCATCGGTCATGGGGGACCTCCGCTTCAAAGCAGCGGGCGCCGGTAGCCGCCCGGTACGCCGTTCTTCGACAGCACATACTGCCAAAGCTGGAGATTTCGGGCCCGGAAGGCGCCGGCACAGGACAGCAGGTAGTAGCGCCACATGCGCCGGAACCTTTCGCCCAGTTCGGCGGCGAAGCGCGGCCAGGCTGCTTCGAAGTTGGCATGCCAGGCCATCAGGGTCCTGTCGTAGTCGGCGCCGAAATTGTGCAGATCCTCGAGGAGAAACAGACCATCCAGCCCATCGCCGATCTGGCCCAGTGAAGGCAGATCGCCATTGGGGAAGATGTAGCGATCGATCCAGGGATCCGACGTCGAGTGGCGCTGGTTCTTGCCGATGGTGTGCAGGAGGAACAGGCCGTCGTCGGTCAGGCAGCGCGTGGCGACCTCGAAGAAGCGGCGATGGTTCTTGCGCCCCACGTGCTCGAACATGCCGATGCTGACGATGCGGTCGAAGCGGCCCTGGATCTCGCGATAGTCCTGCAGGCGGAACTCCACGGGCAGCCCGGCGTAGCGCTCCCGGGCCCAGGCCTGCTGCTCCCGGGAAATGGTCACCCCGACGCACTGCACGCCATAGCGCTCCGCGGCATAACCCATGAAGCTGCCCCAGCCACAGCCGATGTCCAGCACGCGCATGCCACGTTCCAGGCCGAGCTTGCGACAGATCAGTTCCAGTTTGGCCTCCTGGGCTTCGGCCAGATTGCCGGCGCTCCGCCAGTAGCCGCAGGTGTAGGTCATGCGCGGGTCGAGCATGGCCGCGTAGAAGTCGTTGCCGAGATCGTAGTGGGCCTCGCCGACCTGCCAGGCGCGCCGGCGACTCTGCAGGTTGAGCAGGCGCGCGCGCAGCACATAGAGGATCAGCCGCGTCGGCTTCACCTGCTGGTCGATGCCGGCACGCAGCAGGCGGAAGAAGAATTCGTCCAGCCGCTCCGCTTCCCAGGCGCCTTCCATGTAGGCTTCGCCCAAGCCCAGATTGCCTTGGGCGAAGACCCGCTCGGGCACTCCGCCGGCCTTGAGCTGCATGTCCCAGGGGCGGCCACCGTCGATGCGGATGTCGGCCTGCTGCAACAGCTCGACCGTCAGGCGGTGTAGCCCGGAGTCCTGCGAAAGGTAGCCGGACCCGGCGTTGAAGGTGAATTCTCGGCTCATGGTTGTCCCATCCTTGCCTCGCTCTGGCAGAGCAGTCCCGAGGGGTACCCCGAAAGCTGTCCACTACCGGTCGAGGCAATGCACCCAAGCAAAGTCAGATTAGGCAGGGACTGGCAGGACGGCCAATAATCCGTAGCAAAGACTTTGGAAAACCGCCAGCGAGGCGGCTCCGCCAGTGCCTCGGCAGCTGGCCGTCGCCAGCGGCTGTACCCCGAGTCCTTGGCCTTGCTCCATTGCGGCCTGCCGCGTAAGGTGGCGCCCCTGCCGGCCTCGGCCGGCGACATGGAGACTGTGGTGCCCGGATCGAGGTCCGGGGTAAATGGGAAGTCAGTCCAAGCTGACGCTGCCCCCGCAACGGTAGGGCCGTTCCACGGTCGAGCCCGACACCAGCCCGTTCTCCCGAAGCAGGTCGCGGTGGGCGGCCGTGCGGTCGCCAGCTGTGGTCGTTCCGGTGCCTTGCCGCCGATGCTGCGTCCGTTTCACGTGCCCACCGCCTTTCGATCCGGGATTGGGCATGCCATCTCTACTTTTCCTTCGCCGCTTCGGCCTGGTTCTGCTGCTCGGGCTGCTCGCTCCCTGGGCCTCGGCGGCGCAACTCAACGCCATCGTTTCCCGCTACAGCGCCGCCGAGTTCGCCGGCGCGGTCGAGCAGTTCCAGCACCAGAATCCGCATTGGCAAATCAGTGCGCGCACCCCGGAGCAGCTCGCCGAACTCGACGAGCCGGCACTGCGCACCTGGCTGGGCGAGGGCCGGGCGCTGCTCGGCGTCGGCCTGTTCGGCGCCGAGGTGGAGCGTCTGGGGCCGTTGCTCGGCCAGGTCGCGCCGGCGGACAGCTTCCTCATGCACAGCGAGCATGCCCTGGTGCAGCTCAGTCGCAGCCGCGGGCAGCCGCTGTTCGATTCGCGCGAGACGGTCGAAACCCTCGGCCGGCTGCGCCCGCAGGGCGAACTGGCCGGCTGGATCGCCCGCCAGCAGGCCGAACATCCGCGCCAGGCCGAGTGGATCGCCGCGCGCAGCTACTGGCAGGCCGGCGGCATCGACAACATCGCCGGCCTCTTGGCCTGGCTGGCGGCCCGCCATGACCCGGAGGTGAAGGTCCCGGCTGTGCAGGCGCGCCCGTCGCTGCGCTTCCAGCAGCGTGGTGCGTTGCGCAGCGAGGGCGAGCTGACGTACTCCGGCGACGCGCTGGTCGCCGTGATCGACCACGGGCGCGCCGACCGCGCCGGCGACCGCGAGCTGAACGACGCCCTCTGCCAGCGCCTGGAAAGCCGGGGCCTTTCCTGCGTCAGCCTGTTCGCCGACTGGGGGCCGGGCTCACTCGCGGCGGTGCGCTGGCTGAAGGAGGGGCGACACCCGCCGCTGGGCGCCATCGTCGTGCTGCAGGACTTCGTGGTCGGCGGCGGCGAGGGCCGCGAGGAGGTCACCGGGCTGTTCGAGCAGTTGAACGTACCGGTGCTCAAGGGCCTGCGTCTGGAGGATCGCGACGAGACCGGCTGGCAGCTGTCCGGCGACGGCCTGGCGCGCGACAAGGTGCACTACCAACTGGCCATGCCCGAGCTGCAGGGCAGCAGTCAGGCCACGGTGCTGGCGGCCTGGCACGAGCGCCAGGAGGATCCGCTGTCGGGCATCCGCTTCGGCGTCGCCGCGCCGCTGCCGGCCCAGCTCGATGCCTTCGCCGCGCGCATCCAGCGCTGGCGCGCACTACAGCAGAAGGCCAATGCGGACAAGCGCCTGGCCATCATCTATTACAACCACCCGCCGGGCCGGCACAACATCGGCGCGGACAACCTCGACGTGCCGGAGTCGCTGTTCGAGATCCTCACCCGGCTCAAGACCGAAGGTTACGACACCGGCCCGCTGCCCGAGTCGCCGGCGGCGCTGCTCGATCTGCTGCAGGAGCGCGGCGTCAACCTGCCGGAGCAGGGCGACGCCCTGGCGGCCATGGCGGGCAAGGTGCAGAGCCTGAGCGCCGAGGACTACCGCCGCTGGTTCGCAACCCTGCCGGCGGCACTGCAGGCGGAGATGGTGCAGGGGCCGCTGGGCTACTGGCACGCCCAGCTGCGCCGCGCCCTGGACAGCGGCCGCAGCGAGATCGCCCGCAGCCTCTTCGAGAACGGCTCCGGCGAGCTGCATCATGTGCTGGATGGCGTGGCGCATCCGGCGCGTTCGCGCGCTCTGGACCTGCTGGCCCAGCTCGAAACCCTCTACCGTGCCGCCCTGGACGCGCCGGGACAGGCCGACTGGGCGCAGGCCGAGGCGCTGGTGCAGGCGCTCGCCGCCACCGGCATCGAGGGGCTGCGCGGCTGGGGCGAGGTGCCGGGACGGGTGATGGTGCAGGGCGAGCGCCTGCTGCTGCCGGGCATCCGCTTCGGCAAGGTGTTCGTCGGCCCGCAGCCGCCGCGCGGCTGGGAGATCGACCAGGAACTGCTGCATGCCAACCTGGTGTTCCCGCCGCCACACCAGTACCTGGGCTTCTACCACTGGCTGCGCGACGGCTTCCGCGCCGATGCGCTGATCCACCTCGGCCGGCATTCCACCTACGAGTTCCTGCCGCGCCGGCGCGCCGGGCTGAGCGACGAGGATTACCCGCTGCAGGTGGTCGGCGACTTGCCGAGCATCTATCCCTACATCGTCGACGGCGTCGGCGAGGGCATCCAGGCCAAGCGCCGCGGTCTGGCGGTGATGATCGACCACCTGACCCCGCCGCTGGTGGCCACGCCGCTGTATGACGACCTGCTGCGCCTGCGCCAGCTGATCGAGAGCTTCGAGGCCGGCAGCGGCCAGGTCGACGGTCCGGCACGGCGCGCGACCATCGCCGAGATCCGCCGGCTGATCGGCAGCGCCGGGCTGGAGCCGGAACTGCGCCAGTCGATGGCCGAGCCGCTGGCGGCACGCGGCATCGCTTTCGAGCAGGCCGACGACGACCTGCTGGTGCACGAACTCGGCCACTACCTGACAGCCATCCAGGAGCGCTTCATGCCCATGGGCCTGCACGTGTTCGGCAAGCCCTGGCAGCCGGAGGCGGTGGATACCCTGATCAGGTCCATGGGCGAGGGCGGCGAGGCCTTCCGCCCGGCGCTGGTCGACTCGCCGCGGGCCGAGATGGCGGCATTGCTGAATGCGCTGGACGGCCGTTTCGTCGCTCCCGGCAAGGGCAACGACCCGATCCGCACCCCCGAGGCGCTGCCGACCGGGCGCAACTTTCACGCCCTCGACAGCAGCCTGCTGCCCAGCCGCATCGGCTGGCGCATCGGCAGCGAGATGGCCGCCAAGGCACGGGCGCGCCCGTTACCGGCGGACGGCCGCGAGGCGGTGATCCTCTGGGCCTCGGACACGGTGCGCGACGAGGGCGCGATGATCGCCTTCGGCCTCGAGCTGCTCGGCGCCGAGCCGCAGTGGAACAGCCGCGGCATCGTCGAAGGCATCCGCCTGCGCGAGCTGGCGCCGGACGAGCAGCGCCGCGACCTGCTGTTCACCACCTCCGGGCTGTTCCGCGACCTCTATGCCGACCAACTGGCCCTGCTCGAGCGCGCCGTGCTGCTGGCGCTGAACGCCTCCGCCGAGCGCATCCGTCGCGACTACCCGGCCCTGCGCCCGGCACTGGCCGAGGCGCTGGAGCCATTGCAGGGCGCGGGCGAGGGCGGTAGCGAGAACCTGGACGGCAACCGGGTGGCGGCGCACTGGGTGGAGGACGCCGCCGGGCGGCTCAAGGCCGGCCTGTCCGCCGGCGAGGCCGGACGCCTGGCCGCGCTGCGCCTGTTCGGCGTGGCGCCCGGCACCTACGGGGCCGGCATCAACCGCCTGGTCGAGCGCTCCGGCAGCTGGCTGGAGCGCGGCGAGCTGGCCCGCGCCTACGTCACCCGCATGGGCCACGCCTACGGCCTCGACCGGCAGGGCGAGGCGGCGCAGGCGGCCTTCGCCGACAACCTCAGGCAGGTGCGGCGCACCTACCTGGGCCGCTCCAGCAACCTCTACGGGCTGATGGACAACAACGACGCCTTCGACTATCTCGGTGGCCTGAGCCTGGCGGTCGAGCAGCTTTCCGGGCAGGTGCCGGAGAACTTCGTCGCCTGGCACAACGATCCGGCCCAAGTGCGCCTGCAGCCGCTGGCGCAGGCGCTCCTGGCCGAGCTGCGCGGGCGCTTCCTCAACCCGGCCTGGATCGAGGCGCTGATGCGCCACGACTACGCCGGCGCGCGGACCATGGGCAGCGAGTTCCTCGAATACCTCTGGGGCTGGCAGGTGACCAATCCGGAGATCATCGGCGATAGCGTCTGGCAGGAGGTCAAGGCGGTGTACCTCGACGACCGTTACCGGCTCGGCCTGGCCGGCTTCCTCGAGCAGGGACAGAACGTCCATGTGAAGAGCAACATGCTGGCGCTGATGCTGGTGGCGATCCACAAGGGCTTCTGGCAGGCCGACGAGGCCACCGTCCGCCAGCTCGGCGAGCAGTTCGCCCGGCTGGTCGATGCCCACGGCCTGCCGGGCAGCGGCCATACCCGGCCGGATCATCCGATGCTGCAGTGGCTGCTGCCGCAACTGCCGGCCGAACTGCGCGCCGGCCTCGAAAGCCGCCTGCAGGCTGCACAGCTGCCGACGTCCGAGGTCAAGTCGCCGAGCACGCTCAGCGAACTGCAGCCGGCGGCGCAGGACGAGACGCCCGAACAGGGCGCGCAGGCGCAGGCCGACAGGGGGGAAAACCTGGCTCAGGCGGTGGACGAACATCTCTGGCTGGCACTGGCCGGTCTGGTTCTGCTGCTCGGTCTGGGAATCTGGCGCGGGCGCGGCCCGCGCGTTGCGAAAGGAGTGTGAGGATGCTGGACAGTGCGATCTTCGCCTGGATTCACCACCTGGTCGGCTGGCTGCTGGAGCCGGTGACCGTCGCCATGCTGGCGCTGCTGGCGCTGGCGGTCTGGGACGTCGGCGTGGCCTGCGGCGAGCGCTTCGGCGGCCTGGCGCGCTGGCGCCGGCTGCCGGCGCCCGAGGTCGAGCGGCGCGCCCGGCGGCGCCTGGAGCGCTCCGACCTGATCGCCCGGCTGGGACCGATCCTCGGCCTGATGGGTACCCTGATCCCGCTCGGCCCGGGCCTGGCGGCGCTCGGCGACGGCGACCTCAAGGTGCTCGGCGTGGCCATGCGGGTGGCCTTCGACGCCACTGTCATGGGCCTGCTCGGCGGCATGGCCGGCTTCGTCCTCGGCCGCCTGCGCCGGCGCTGGTACGACGAACTGCTGGATGCCATGGAGCGCGAACGGGAGGGCGCCCGATGAGCCGCTGGCGATCGAGCCGTTTCGACGAGGTGGACACCGACCCGCTCGGCTCGGTGGCCAATCTGGTCGACCTGATGCTGGTGTTCGCCTGCGGCCTGCTGGTGGCCCTGGCCGCGCGCACCGACCTGCTCACCCAGCTCAAGGCCGAACGCCAGCCGCTGGCGGTGGAGCGCGGTCGCGAGCTGCCGCGCCTGCCGGACAGCCTCGACGGCGCCGCCGGCCAGGGCCTGGAGAGCGTCGGCCAGGTCTACCGCGACCCGCAGACCGGCAAGCTGATTCTGATTGGCAAGTGAGTCACCAAGGGCGATAGTGCATCGACCAGTCCAGGCGCAGCCGTTGCCCCTGCTCCAGCAGGCGAAGTCCCGGCCGTCCCGGCAGGTGGTGGGCATTGACCGGGTGGCTGACCGGCTCGAAACAGAAGAAGTCCCGCTCCTGCGGGGTATAGAGCAGGAACAGCCCGGCGCCCTCGGCCCGGCACTCCAGCGCGTAGCCGGCATCCGGCTGGAGGATGCGGCAGCGCCCGTCCCAGCCGTCGAAGGCATGATCGACCGTCGCCTGCGGCAGGGCGCGCGGCTCCCCGAAGTCCCAGCCCGCCGGCAGGTCGATGCAGCGTTCGGGCAGCCGCCGGCCGTCCTCGTACCAGACGCCGCTCGCCAGCGCCTGCAGGCGGGTGGCCGGAGTGCGCGGCAGGTAGGGGTGCAGGCCGAGGCCGTACCAAGCCGGCGTATCGCCCAGATGCTGCACTTCCAGTTCCAATTCCAGCCGCCCCTCGTCGAGACCGATACGCTGCTCGGCGCGGTAGGGGAAAGGGCTGGCGCTGTCCAGCGCCAGGCGGGCGTGGCGGGCACTGTACTCGGCCAGCGTCCAGGGCTGTTGCCAGGCGCTGCCGTGGATCGGATAGGGCTCGCCCGGACTGTTGGGCGCCAGCGCCAGCCAGCCGTCGGGATTGGCGAAGCCGCCCCGGTCGATGCGGTTCGACCAGGGCGCCAGGGGGTAGCAGGCCAGCCGGCGCGGACTGCTGCTGGCGAGGTCGTCGGCCGACGACGGGCGCAACAGGGGAGGGCCCGAGTCCAGCGCACGCCAGTCGACCAGGCTGCCGCCGATTTCCGGGGCCAGGGTCAGGCGGGTCAGGCCGTCTTGCAGAGTCAGCATGGGAACCTCCGAGAGCGGAAACGTGAGAGTGCCCGCCGAAGGCGGGCATCGGGCAGGGCCGGGGCATCATGCCCGGCAGCCAGGGAAAGATGATCGGGATATAGGTGGCTGCCGAGAAAGCGGAGATGACGCCAAAGAGGGATGGGGCCAATGCGTCGACCGGTGACAGGCCACTGCGGATGAACTCCTCCGGGCAGCCCGGTGCCGGATACTGCATTCCTATTTATTCGGCGACCGCCCGGAATATGAAGTCCCTCGGCTTTGCCGGGGGATACTTGCGCTAGTTGGCTTGCATTTTTTCCAACGGCACAGGTTTTAGCCGCGGAGTCAGGGTATGGATGGCAAGAAGCGCTACCAGATAAGTGGTTCCGGCAACGATGAAGATGGGCTGGTAAGACTTGAACACTTCCAGGATGTAGCCGTTGTAAGTCGACATCAGCATTCCACCGATGGCTCCGGCGGTACCCCCGATGCCGATAATGGAAGCCACGGCCTCTTTGGGGAAAAGATCCGACGGCAAGGTCATCAGGTTGGCCGACCAGGCCTGGTGTGCTGCCGCGGCGCAGCCGATGATC
This sequence comes from Azotobacter tropicalis, assembly GCF_059739045.1. Taxonomy (NCBI): domain Bacteria; kingdom Pseudomonadati; phylum Pseudomonadota; class Gammaproteobacteria; order Pseudomonadales; family Pseudomonadaceae; genus Azotobacter; species Azotobacter tropicalis. Next base: position 755,018 of record NZ_AP046059.1, on the reverse strand, counting down.
AGAACGGCAAGCCACACATTGGATACGAACTGAGCAGTGATGATCGGTACAACCATGCAAGCGCAGACGAGCATGGTGGTTTTTCGTGCCATGTTCGCGGGGCGGCCGGCTTTCATTTGCCTTGACGAGCCCCAGCCGCCAATGATCGAGCCGGCATCCGCCAGAATGTAGATGGCAATCAGTGCCGGACCAAAGGTTTTCAGATCGAGGCCGTAAGTCTTGCCGAGAAAATCCGGGAGCCAGAACAGATACAGCCACCAGATCGGATCGGTCAGGAATTTTCCCAGGGCGTAGGCCCAGGTTTCCTTGAAGGTCAGCAGCTTGAGCCAGGATACCTTCACCGAAGCGCTGGCTTCCGAGGGTATCGAGAGGGCGTCGTCGGAGCGGATATGCGCGAGTTCCGCAGCACCTACTTTCGAATGCTCGTGCGGGCGACGATAGACCAGTAACCAGGCGACCAGCCACAGGGAGGTAATCACTCCGATGGAGATGAATGCCGCACGCCAGCCCCAGGCCAAGGTGATGGCCGGAATAAGCAGTGGCGTGATGATGGGGCCCAACGCGGTGCCGGCATTGAAGATGCCGGTAGCCTGGGCGCGTTCTTTTTGCGGGAACCATTCCGAAACGGCTTTCAAGCTGGCCGGAAAACTGCCGGACTCACCGAAGCCCAACGTAAAACGGGCTATGGCGAATTGCACGACCGTGTGGACGAGGCCGTGACCGATGGTGGCAAGCGTCCAGATGGTGAAGGCAATTGCATAACTGACACGCACGCCAAGCCGGTCGATGATTCGCCCGAACGTTAGAAAGCCAATGGCATAGGCGCATTGAAACCAGAAAACGATGGAGGCGTAATCGGTTTCGGTCCACTTCAGATCGGCCTGCAAGGTCGGCTTGAGGATGCCGATCATCTGGCGGTCGATATAGTTGATACCAATGCCAATGAACAGAAGTGCGCAAATCACCCATCGGTATTTGCCGATCAAGGTTGTTTGGGGTGGAGCAATCTGAGCTGTCATCGCTTTGTCCCAGTGGGTTTTTGTTGTATTGCCGGTATAGGGGCGCGCAGAAAAAGCATTCGCCTTCTTTTCTGCGCATGCCCATCCGGGCCGCCGAAATGCGGGGATCGCAGTTCGGAGCAGTACGAGTTCGGGAAGCTTTCCGTTCGGATACTTAGTCGGGCGGGCTCGCGGGATAGCCGGACAGGCGGAAGGCGAGCGGGAGGGCGAGCGATGGCTCGTTGCGTGTGCCGATCATGAAGCGAGTCTCCTGATTGTTTTTGTTGGAGCGGTGGCGGAATTGCCGGGGCCGGCTCAGCCCTGGAAGGCGGGCTCCTCCAGGCCGCGAACGCCGGGTTGCAGGGCGAACACCGCGCCGGCCAGGGGCTGGTCGGCGAGGTCGACGCCCTGCGGACGGATTGAGGTGACGAACAGCGTGTCGAGGCCGGGGCCGCCGAAGGCGCACATCGCCGGCTTCTTCACCGGCACGGCCAGCGAGCGGTCGAGTCGGCCGTCGGGGCTGAAGCGATGGACCAGGCCGGCATCGTTGCCGCAGATCCAGTAGCCGCCGTCTTCGTCCACCGCCGCGCCGTCGGGACGGCCGGGATGCTGGCGCATGTCGACGAACAGCCGGCGGTTGTGCGGGATGCCGTCGTCCGGGTCGTAGTCGAAGGCCCAGATGGCCTGTACCGAGGGGTGCGAGTCGGACAGGTACATCGTCCGCCCGTCGGGGCTGAACCCCAGGCCGTTGGGGACGATGAGGTCGTCCAGCCAGGGCAGCAGCGCTACGCCGTCGGCGTCGCCGACGAAGCGGTAGAGCATGCCGGCACGGTGCCCGGCGGCCATGTCCCGGTGCATGCTGCCGACCCAGAAGCGGCCCTGGCGGTCGCAGCGGCCGTCGTTGCAGCGCATCGCGGGCATAGCATGGCGAACCTCGGCCAGGCGGGTGGTGGCCAGGCGGCCGTCGTCGCCGGGGCGCAGGTGGAACAGGCCGCTCTCCATGCCGGCCAGCCAGCCTCCCGCCGGGTGGCGGGCGATGCAGGCGAGCATCTCAGCGGCTTCCCAACTTTCTGTGGCGTTGTCCGTCGGACGCCAGCGGTGCAGCCGGCGGGCGGGAATGTCGACCCAGTAGAGGGCCTGTTCGGCCACGCTCCACACCGGGCTTTCGCCGGTGCCGTTGCGGGCGTCGAGCACGAGTTCGGCTTGCATGGCAGCGCTGTCTCTTGTCGTTATCGGGCGCGGGCGGATCAGTCGTCGAACGGGCCGGCGGCGGTGAAGGCGCCGCCCTGGTAGACCGCCACCGGGTCGTCCGCTGCCGGAGCCGGCTGGGCCTCGACCTTGGCGCGGAAGATTTCCGAGCTGTCCTGCGGTTCGTAGCCCAGATGCGCGGCCAGGCGGTTGTCCCACCAGAGGTCGCGGTTGTTCGAGGCGCCGTAGACGATGGTGTGGCCGACAGCGGGGGTGAACAGCGCACGGCCGATGAGGTCGGTGAGGTCGCGATAGCTCAGCCAGGTGCTGAGCATCCGGCGATTCTGCGCCTCGTCGAAGGAGGAACCGATGCGGATGCTCACCGTCTCGATGCCGTAGCGGTCAAAGTAGAAGCTGGCCATGTCCTCGCCGTAGGCCTTGGACAGGCCGTAGTAGCCGTCGGGCCGGTGGGCGGCGCCGGCGTCGAGCGTCTCGCTCTGCTTGTAGAAGCCGATGACGTGGTTGGAACTGGCGAACACCACGCGACGGACGCCGTGCCGGCGTGCCGCCTCGTAGAGGTGGAAGGTGCCGCGGATATTGGCCTCGAGGATCTCCTCGAAGCGCCGCTCCACCGAGATGCCGCCGAAGTGGACGATGGCATCCACGCCCTCGATCAGGGCATGGACCGCGGCCTTGTCCGCCAGGTCGCAGGTCACCACCTCCTCGTGGTCGCCGGCAGCCGGCGCCATCGGGCTGATATCGGACAGACGGAGGATGCGGGCATAGGGACGCAGGCTTTCCCGCAGGACCTTCCGAGGTTGCCGGCCGCGCCGGTGAGCAGGAGGCGATTGAGGGTGGGGCTCGGTGCAGGCTGAGACATGGCGATGATCCGTTCTGTCTGATTGTTGTCTGGATTTGTCATATGTCGTCGTATGACATGGAAAATTATCGACAGCTTCCGTCGTCTTTGTCAACGCCGCCGAGGGCTTTGCTGGTGATGAGAGTGCATAGAGGCAGGGATGCTACTGGCGCTGCATCCAGGCGCTAAATGGCTCGATTCGGCAGCGTCGGTGGCAAGTTGTCGGATGATTGCGAGCCGGCTTGAGTAATGGCGATTTGCTGTGTCAGAGCGTGGCGAAGACGATGAGCTGTCGTTATTGTTGTATGATGACTATGAGGAATGCTGGCGCGCTCCCGACCCGCACCTGTTCAAGAGGTGCGGTTTTGCTGGTTTTTATCGAGCAGCGGAAGGCAATCAGCCTGTCATACAAGCTGGCCGTGATGCCTCAGGGGCTGGTGGCGAACTTCACGTCGGACGGCGAGGGAAACGCCAGGGTCTGGGTGATTCTGCCCGCCTTGCCGGTGTCCGGATCGCGCTCCATGACGACGATGGCGTTGCTGTTCTGGTTGGCGATCAGAATGAAGCGGCCGGTCGGATCGAAGGTGAATTCGCGCGGTTCTTCGCCCTGCACCGAATGACGCGACACGAGGCCGAGCCGCCCGTCGTCCGGATCGATCCGGAAGACCACCAGCTCGTTGGCGGTGCCGCGGTTGGTCGCGTAGAGGAAGCGGCCGTCCGGCGAGACGTGCAGGGCGGCAGCCTTGTTCTGGCCCTGGAAGTCCCCGGCGGCCAGCGGGACGGTCTGCTTGGGCGTGAGCCGGCCGTCGGCATAGTCGAAGACGGCGATGCTCCCCTGCATCTCCAGGGTCGCGTAGGCCTGCCTGCCGGTCGGACCGAACACCAGGTGACGAGGGCCGGAGCCTGCCGGCAGCTCGACGAAGGGCTGCGTCTGGCTGGCGCTGAGCGGCTGCTCGGGATGGGTCGCCGGATCGTAGCGGTAGACGTAGATCTTGTCGGCGCCGAGGTCCTGGGCGAATACATAGCGCCCGTCCGGCGACTCGACCGCCGAATGCACGTGGGGCGATTGCTGGCGCTCGGGATGGGCCTGGCTGGCGCGATGGGTCTTGACCTGGCTGACCGGCTGGAGCCGGCCCTCGGCGTCCACCGGGATCACCACCAGGGTGCCTCCCGGATCGGCCGCCACCGAATAGTTGGAGACGAACAGGTGCGTGCCGTCGCGGCTGACGCTGAGATGCGTTGGTTCGCTGCCGAGCGACTTCACCTCGTTGATCTTTTCCAGGCTGCCCTTGGCCGGGTCGACCCGGAACGAAGTGACGCGGCCGACGATGTCCGATTGGCCCGGACCGTTCTCGTTGACCGCGAACAGATATCGGCGGTCGGGGGAGAAGGCCAGCCAGCTGGGGTTTTCCGTCTTCACCACCTGCAGCGGCTGGCTGGAGAGGGTGCCGCTCCGGCTGTCGAAGCGGTGCACGTAGATGCCCTCGCTGGGACCGGCGGTATAACTGCCGATCCACAGCGGATAGGTCTGTTCCTCCGCCATGCTGGCGAGGGGGAGGGCGGCAAGCATGCAGATTGCAGCGGCGCGCTGCATTGTTGTTCTTGTCATCGGGGAGTTCGCCTTCCAGGACTTGTCGTTGTGAGCGGGTCGCACGGCTGCCACGGCCCCTGCCGGCCGCGGCTGAACGGGAGGTCCCGTCCCGAATGGCCTGGATCCGAGCAGGCCATCCGGTTATCCATCAAGCAGTAGCACCTTCGGCGAGGCGCTGCCTCAGGCCGGCTCGATGAGCGGCTGGCCGGTCATTTCCTGCGGCTGCGGCAGATCGAGCAGCTTCAGCATGGTCGGCGCCACGTCGGCCAGCACGCCGCCGGCGCGGATGCGCAGCTTGCGCGGGCCCACGTAGAGGAAGGGCACCGGCTCGCAGGTGTGCGCGGTGTGCGCCTGGCCGGTGGCCTCGTCCTCCATCTGCTCGACGTTGCCGTGGTCGGCGGTGATCAGCGCCTCGCCGCCGACCTTCTCCAGCGCCGCGACGACGCGCCCGAGGCAGGTGTCCAGGCATTCGACCGCCTTGACCGCCGCCTCGAACACCCCGGTATGCCCGACCATGTCGCCGTTGGCGTAGTTGGCGACGATCACGTCGAAACGCCGGCTCTCGATCGCCTCGACGATGCGGTCGGTGACTTCCGGCGCGCTCATCTCCGGCTTGAGGTCGTAGGTGGCGACCGGCGGCGAGGGGATCAGGATGCGCTCCTCGCCGGCGAACGGCTCCTCGCGGCCGCCGGAGAAGAAGAAGGTGACGTGGGCGTACTTCTCGGTCTCGGCGATGCGCAGCTGGGTCTTGCCGTGCTTCGCCAGGTACTCGCCGAGCACGTTGCTCAGCTCCGTGGGCGGGAAGGCGCAGGGCGCCGGGATGCTCGCCGAGTACTGGGTGAGGGTGACGAAGCCGGCCAGCTGCGGCAGGCGCGGGCGCTCGAACTCCCGGAAGTCGGTCTCGACGAAGGCACGGGTCAGTTCGCGGGCGCGGTCGGCGCGGAAGTTCATGAACACCACGGCGTCGCCGTCCTCCACCTTCACCGGCGCGCCGACGGCGGTGGCCTTGACGAACTCGTCGCTCTCGCCGCGCGCGTAGGCGGCCTCCAGGCCGGCGGCGGCGGTGGCGGCGGCGTACTCGGCCGTGCCGTCGACGATCAGCCGGTAGGCCTGCTCGACGCGGTCCCAGCGGTTGTCGCGGTCCAGGGCGAAGTAGCGGCCGATCAGGCTGGCGATGCGGCCCTGGCCGAGGCGGGCGAAGCAGGCGTCGAGGGTCAGCAGGGGGCTCAGGGCGCTTTTCGGCGGGTGTCGCGGCCGTCGAGGAAGGCGTGCAGGTAGATCTTCTCGGCGCCGCGGCGCACGGCCAGTTCGGCCATGGCGGCGATGTGGTCCTGGTGGCTGTGCACGCCGCCTTCGGAAAGCAGGCCGAGGATGTGCACCGCCTTGCCGGCGGCGACCGCCTGGTCGACGGCGGCGCAGATGGCCGGATTGTCGAAGAACTCGCCGTCCTGGATGGCCTTGGTCACCCGGGTGAAGTCCTGGTAGAGCACGCGGCCGGCGCCGAGGTTCATGTGGCCGACCTCGGAGTTGCCCATCTGGCCGTCGGGCAGGCCGACGTCCATGCCGGAGCCGGAGATCAGGCCGTGCGGGCAGCTGGCGTTCAGGCGGTCGAGCACCGGGGTGCGGGCGGCGAGGATGGCGTTGTGGGCGGGGCTGTCACTGTGACCGAAGCCGTCGAGGATGACGAGGACCAGCGGTTTGGGCGTAGCAGTCATGTTGCGACCCTCCTGGGGAGGCTGAGGCTGGGGAAGAAGGCCCGGCAGGCCGGGCGTCCTGGAATTCTGTAAAGGCGGTTGCCGATGGGCGCTCTCCCGGCTTTGGGCTGGCGGGCGTGCTGGAAGAGGGGGTGGGGCGGCAGGGATGCGCAGTTACATGGCCGGGGCCTCGGCATGCGTCTGCTTGTGGACAAGCGAGCGCTGTCCGGCTGAGGTTTCGTATGGGGTCGAGTAATGCGGGCCGTCATGCGCATTTGGTAGATTTGTAGTAATTTTACGCAAATTTACGGCTTTTGATTTTGCCAAGTCAAGATTATGTGCGTTTTATTACCAATTCAAAGGTGTTTGTTCGTTAACTTCGCGGTGCTGTGCATCGGGGGTTCACGAGTGCGGATGTGCCCCAAGGCCTGCGGCGGCCGGCAATCCCGCGCGGCCTGGCAAGAGCGTCCGGGCGACTTTTTCAGGATGCGGCTTCTCGTTCCGAGGGAGTTCGGATTTCATCGGCGACCGGCTGCAGCCTGGTATGGCTCAAACTATTTCGCCAACGTGTCGTCGTGGAAGTCAGGCAAGCAGGCAACTCCCGCCAACTTGCGATAGCTGGATGGGGTCATGTCCTTGAGAGCCATAAAATGGCGATTGAAATTGGATATATTGGTAAAGCCCACTTCGAAACAGATATCTGTAATCGGTAGGTCGCTGTGGACCAGCAGATCGCAGGCGCGGGTGATGCGCAGGCTGTTGACGAATTCTACAAAACGCCGCCCGGTCGCCTGGCGAAAGAACTTCGAGAAATAGGTGGGTTGCATGCCGAGTTCCTCGGCAACTTCCTCCAGGTTTATATTCTCGTGGTAATGATCGAAAATGTAGTTGACCGCCTGATTGACACGCTGTTGGTTCTTCTCGCTGGTGATGGTCAGATAGTGTTCACTGGAAAGTAGTTGGTACTGATCTGTCTTGGCGAGAAGGCCCATGACGGACAAGAAGTGGGCCAGGGATTCCAATCCATTGGAAGTCGCTATTTTCTGCATCAAGCGCTGTGTTTCACGGATGGTCGCTGCGTCCTGGAATTCGATGCCAAAGCTTGCCCGCTGCAATAAACCATCCAGCTCGGTGAACTCCGGCAGGACATTGCGTGCCGCCTGAATCATTTCGTCGATGAATACGACAACCTGATCCCGCTCCGGATAGATCGCCTGTTCTTCCGTATGACTGATCCAGTTATGGGGAAGGTTGGGGCCGATCAGGAACAGAGTACCGGGATAGAAGTTGCCAATGTAATCCCCGACGAACACCTTGCCGCTGCTGTGGGTGATCAGGTGCAACTCGTATTCCTTGTGATAGTGCCAGCGGACCAGAGGGTCGGGAAAGCCGTGCTTCCGATAAAGAATCGAGCTGTGCTCCTTCGGGGGGATCAGCTCGTAGGAGGGGGATGACTGACGTGTAGTGGCTCGCTTGTTCATCACCTTGGGCTTGAATCTTGTCGGGACGTACGTGCTGCACAACATATATAAATCAATAAAGCTTGTACATTTTAAAACTTCGCAAGCAAGCTCGGCATATTTAAAGGATTGATTTTTATAGATTTATTTTTCATTTTGACGCCGGCCTAGCTGGGTGCGCCTGTTACTTGTGCAAAAAAGTACAGGTTTTTGGGAGGTTATGAGTTTGTCTCGGTAATGAATGCCCGGTGTAATCCATCTCATCCTGAGTCTCCCGGCGAATATCCTTCATTGGTGAAGGGAGATGGACAAGAAAGATAAAAAACAGCTGATCGAGTGATCGGCAGAGGACTTGGCAATCATGCGCTATCCATCAAGCCTGGCCGTGCAGCCTGCTCGTTACTTATCACTATCCCATAAGGCGATTTGTCGCCGCCTCCGTCACGCCGGGAATGGCTTTCTTAATCTTGAAGAGCTTCGTCAAGGCAAACGAGGGTTCCACCACGTTTCGCGAAAACCAAGCCCGTCAGCCTGGTCGGCCTGATTTCCCCAGCCTCGCCTTTTACTTCGAACTCTTTTTAATGCGCGTCTTCCGGCGCGCCGGGATTCTTGTTGCCTGACGAAAGGCCGGGCTTCGTTGGTTCCTGACAAATCCGAGCGGTCTAGAGGTAGAAAAACGTGAAACTCAATACCAAAAATCTGTCTCAACTTCCTGAGCGTGTTCAGCGGCCTCTATACGACCGCAAGCAGGTCCAGCAGGGGATCGTGCATATCGGTGTCGGTGGCTTTCATCGCGCCCATCAGGCGATTTATACCGAGATGCTGCTCAACCGGGGCAAGGCCGGCGAGTGGGGCATTTGCGGGGTGGGGCTGCGCTCGGAAGATCGAGCCATGCAGGAGGCCCTGGTGTCCCAAGACTATCTCTATACCCTTTATGAGCTGGGCGACAGCGACAACCCGCAGATTCAGGTGGTCGGCGCCCTCGGCGATTTCCTGCTCGCCGAGGACGGCCCCGAAGCGCTGATTCGCAAGCTGGCCGATCCGCAAACCCGGATCGTATCGTTGACCATCACCGAGGGTGGCTATTGCACCGACGACAGTAGCGGCCAGTTCAATGCCGATCTGCCGCAGATTCGCCATGACCTGGCCAATCCACGGCAGCCCAAGACGGTATTCGGCTTTCTGACCGAAGCCCTGGCCCGCCGTCGTGCAGCCGGCGTCACGCCGTTCACCGTGATGTCCTGCGATAACCTGCCGCATAACGGCCAAGTGGCTCGCAATGCCCTGTTGAGTTTCGCCAAATTGCGCGACCTCGGGCTCCATGACTGGATTGCCGGCAACGTCAGCTTTCCCAATGCCATGGTCGACCGGATCACGCCGATGACCAGTGATGCGCATCGCTGCCAATTGCTCGAAGAAACCGGCATCGAGGATGCCTGGCCGGTGGTGGCCGAGCCTTTCCTGCAGTGGGTGGTGGAGGACGATTTCTGCAACGGCCGTCCGGCCTGGGAAGAGGTCGGCGTACAGTTCACCGAGGATGTCACGCCCTATGAGGAGATGAAGATTCGTCTCCTCAACGGCAGCCATATGGCGATGGCCTACCTCGGTGCCTTGCTCGGTCACCGCTATGCGCACGAGGCGATGCAGGATGCGCAGCTGTCGGAGTTTGTCCGCGCCTATATGGACCGGGATGTCACGCCGCTGCTGGCCGAGGTGCCCGGCATCGATCTGGAGCACTACAAGGACACGTTGATCGAGCGTTTTTCCAACACGGCAATCTGTGACCAGATCAGCCGGCTTTGCTCCGATGGCTCATCCAAGCTTCCGAAGTTCGTACTGCCGACCCTGCTTGGTCAGCTTGAATCTGGCGTCGACATGCGGCGCACGACGCTGATCCTGGCCGCCTGGTGCCACTACCTGCGCGGCCTCGACGAGCGAGGGGAAACCTATCCGATTGTCGATCCGCGCGCCGCCTTGCTACAGCCGGCCGCATGCCTCAAGGAGCGTCTGGTCGAGAATTTCCTGGGGCTCGAGGATGTGTTCGGGCACAGGATTCCGGCTTCTGCGCCATTCGTGGCGACCTTCCGCCTGCAGCTCGAGCGTCTGCAGGCACTCGGCGTGCGTGCCACGCTTGAGTTGACGATGGCAGAGGAGGTTGGCGTGGACGAAAGGAAATTGGCAACCTTGACTTGAACGGGGAGGGCTTGTTCGGAGAGCGCCGGATAAGCTCGTCTTACATATATATCGCCCTGCCATGAGTCGGCCATTTCATGGTGTGTTTCATCGCTTTGTACGAAGCGGATCGGCATTCGTCGTGTGAAATATAAAAGACAATAAGCCTTGCGGCCTCGTTGGTTTTTCAGGGGAAGTATATGTTTTGTGGTTCGTTGATTTTTGAATCTTTGTTCTGAGGGGAGGGGGTGTTTGGTCGGATCATTATTTTTGTACAAAAAAGTACAGGTTTTTGGCTGTTTATGAATTTGTCTTGCTGGTGAATGCTCGGTGTAATTCATTTCACCCTGGCTTCCTCGTTGAATATTCTCTTTCGCAGGGAGAGGGTCACAATAAAGATAAAAGGGCTGATCGTGCGATCAGCAGGAGTGAATAATAATGAAACCTACAGTAACCCCGCATGTGCTTGCTCTCTCCGTTGCGCTTCTATCTCACAAGGCTCTGCAAGAATCTGCTTCCGCTCCTCCCGTAGGCTAGCGCCCGAACAAGATGATCTTCCGAGTCTGAGAAAGACTGCTTCCGTTCCGCCAGCGGATGGCTAGAGCCCGTAACCAAGGAATCTGCAAAGGCAGGGGCTTGAGCTGGGCCAGTCTTTTTCAGGAATTCTTTGAGCGGTGTAATTATAAGAAGCACTGACATGAAAGCAGAAACGCATGATCGAGATTTCGCTGGCATGAGCGAAGAGCAATTGCCCATACCGAAACATAAACTTCACGGCTGGACCCACTTCATGGGGTTGTATGCCGGCGAGCATGTTGCCGCAACCGAGTTTGTCATCGGGGCAACTTTTGTGGCGATGGGCGCCCAAATCATGGATATCCTCCTGGGGCTGCTGATCGGCAACATCCTGGCAATCCTGAGTTGGACCTTGATTACCACGCCGATTGCGGTGGAAACCCGGTTGAGCCTGTATACCTACCTGCACAAGATTGCGGGTGGAAATATGACGAAGCTCTATAACTGGGCAAATGTCATTATCTTTACCGTGATTTCGGCGGCAATGATAACCGTATCTTCGACAGCGGTGCGGTTCTTGTTCGACATACCGGCACAGTTGAACTGGTATCCGACAGATCCTTGGTTCGTCATGGTTGTGCTGACCGTCGGCATGATCGTGGTCTTTGTGGCCATGTATGGTTTCAATGCCGTTTCCGACTTTTCGGGAATCTGCGCGCCATGGCTATTTATCATGTTTCCCTGTGGCGGACTTGTATTGATGCCCGCCTTAGCGGAGTCGGTCCTGGGGCACACCACCTTGAGTGGCTGGAGCGACTTCATACAGATTGGCAGTCAGTCGGTCTGGACAGGGGTGAATGCTCAGGGAGAACCGGGCATCGGGCTGCTCGAGGTGATTGGTTTCGCATGGGCGGCCAATACGATTACGCACTTCGGTTTGATTGACATGGCCTTGTTGCGCTATTCCAAGAAAAAGTCCTATGGCCTCTGCACGAGTTCGGGAATGCTGTTCGGCCACTATATCGCCTGGATTGCTGCAGGGATCATGGGGGCGGGCACCGCTGTCATTCTAAAGACTTCAATTACCACTCTGGATCCGGGTGACGTGGCCTTCCATGCACTAGGTCTGTCGGGGTTCGTGGTGGTGATCGTCGCCGGTTGGACGACTGCCAATGCCAATCTCTACCGGGCTGGCCTCGCCGCACAGGCGATCTTCCATAAGTATTCGCTTAAGCAGACAACATTGGTTGTGGGTGTCGTGACAGTGATCGTGGCTTGTTTCCCGTTTGTCTTTTCGAAAATGCTGCCTTTGCTGACCTATGCGGGCCTGCTGGTTGTGCCGGTCGGAGCGATTGTCTTCGCCGAGCACTTCCTGTTTTCCCGGCTCGGTTTGACCCGCTACTGGGTAACCTATCGGCAACTCAGCCATAGCACTCCGGCAGTGGCCTCGTGGGGCGCAGGCCTTGTGTTCGGCTTTGGCCTGAATGCCCTGGATATCATCTCCTTCTATTATCTGTTCGTTCCGACCTGGATCTTTACGATCATCGTGTACACGCTCATGGCCAAGAAATACGGCGCTGGGGAGCAGTATCCGGAGGAGGAGGCCGCGTTACTGTCTTTTGACAAGAAGGTCGAGGCTTTCCAGGAAGAACAGGCCAAGGCCTACAAGATGCCGGTCCAGGACAACACCGCTTTTTCGAAATTGCTCCACATAGTGGCCCGCGCCAGTTTGGCCATTGCCCTGTTGCTGGCTGGCAACACGATGTTCTTTAGCCCCGACATGGCGACTTACGAAGCAAATCGCGGTGCTTTCTACGATGTGGGGTTCGCTTGTACCGTGATTTATTTCGCGGCTGCCTATTGGGCGATGCGTCGGCGCAAAGCGCTTACCGAGGCTCAGGAACTGGGTCAGCCTGTTCTTCTATGAGTAAATAGCGAGGGTCGGACTTGTCCGGAGTTTCCCTGGAGAACTCCGGACAAGTCGGTATCGTTCTGGTAATGACTGGATCAAGCGGTTATCCATCCGGCCAAGCCCGGACGATAGGTCCGGAAACGCTCATGGTTCCGGCTCAGCCTCCTGAGGTGGCGGATTCGCCACGGTAAGCCCGGGTTGGCGAAGGCGACCTCCATTGATTCCCCTTATCTTCCGTTTCAGTGAGATATCGCTGTCTTTGAGGCGGGCGGTCGCTCAGGCGCGCCGGCATTCAGTGGTCGATGCGCGGGGCGACATGACGGGCAACGGCCAAGGGCTGTTCGAGGTACGAGAAGCCAGGTCCTGGCATTGCGCAGACGCTCCTTCAGGGGTGGGCAGGAGAATCCGAGTGCTGCCCGGCGCCGATGGCGAGCGATGGATCGCATCCACTCCGGACGATTGCTGTGCTACATGGACAGCGCTATCCTAGGGTCAGCACTCTTGTTAGATAAGCAGGCCGGACGCGATACGGGGCAGACAGCGGCAGCGGAGCGAGGCGAGAATAGCCGCCCTGCGGACGCTGCGGCCCAGATGGTGCCTGCCGTTCGACCCCGATGCTGCAATATGGTGCGACTGCCCTGATGACCCCCCCTAAGAACGACAAGAATACTCGTACCACCGGACGTCCGACGCTCAACGAAGTGGCGCGCAGCGCCGGCGTCAGTCCGATCACCGCCTCCCGCGCCCTGCGCGGCATTCCCAGCGTCGCCGAGGAGCTGGCGCAGCGGGTCCGCGACGCGGCCCGCGAGCTGGGCTACGTGGCCAATCCGGCGGCGCGGGCGCTGGCCTCCGCGCGCAGCCAGACCGTGGCGGTGGTGGTGCCCTCGCTGGGCAACCAGCTGTTCGTCGAAACCCTCGAAGCCATCCATGCGGTGATGCGGCCGAAGGGGCTGGAGGTGCTGATCGGCAACTCCCACTACTCGCGCGACGAGGAAGAGGACCTGATCCGCAACTACCTCGCCTACCAGCCGCGCGGCCTGCTGCTCACCGGCTTCGAGCGGACCGAGAGCGCACGGCGCATGCTTGACTCCAGCGGCATCCCCTGTGTCTACATGATGGATCTGGACTCCGGCGCCGGCCTGCATTGCGTCGGCTTCTCGCAGCTGCGCGCCGGCGCGGCGGCGGCCGAGCACCTGATCGCCCGCGGCCGGCGGCGGATGGCCTTCGTCGGCGCCCAGCTCGACCAGCGCACCCTGCTGCGCGGCGAGGGCTTCCGCCGTGCCCTGCAGCAGGCCGGACTCTACGATCCGGCCCTGGAGCTGCTGACCCCGCGGGCATCGTCCGTCGGCCTGGGCTGCGAGCTGTTCAACCAGTTGCTGGCCAGCCATCCGCAGATCGACGCGATCTTCTTCGGCAACGACGACCTGGCCCACGGTGCCCTGCTGGAGGCCATGCGCCGCGGCGTGAAGGTTCCCGAGCAGGTAGCGGTGCTCGGCTTCAACGACCTGCCGGCCTCGTCCTTCACGGTGCCGCGGCTCAGCAGCATCCGCACGCCGCGCGAAGCCATCGGCCGCCGTGCCGCCGAACTGCTGCTCGCGCTGATGGCCGGCCAATCGATCGCCGAGCCGGTGCAGGACATCGGCTTCGAGCTGATGGTGCGCGAGAGCACCTGAGCGTTTGCGCGCCGGTAGGGGAGGAGGCCTGCGCCTGCCCGGCAGATTGCGCAGCCGTTGCCCGCCTGGATTCGGTGGTCGGGGCGGCTTTCGTTTGGTGTTTATTTTTGTTGTTAAAACAAAATCAATATATACAAGCTAAGGGCTGTTTTTTCCGTTAATACAGGGTATGGTTGTTTTTATACAACAAACATAGCCGCTACCTGGAGTCTATCCCATGCATCCCCGCGTCCTTGAGGTAACCGAACGCCTGGTCGAACGCAGCCGTGCCACGCGCGAGCGCTATCTGGCCATGATCCAGGCGGCCGCCGCTGAGGGGCCGCAGCGCGGCAAGCTGCAGTGCGCCAACTTCGCCCACGGCGTGGCCGCCTGCGACGGCAGCGACAAGCAGCGCCTGCGGCTGATGGACTCCGTCAACGTGGCCATCGTCACCGCCTACAACGACATGCTCTCCGCCCACCAGCCCTACGAGCACTATCCCGAGCGGATCAAGCGCGTCCTGCGCGACATGGGCTCGGTCGGCCAGGTTGCCGGTGGCGTGCCGGCCATGTGCGACGGCGTGACCCAGGGCGAGCCGGGCATGGAGCTGGCCCTGGCCAGCCGCGAAGTGATTGCGCTGTCCACGGCGGTGGCGCTGTCCCACAACATGTTCGACGCCGCCTTGTACCTCGGCATCTGCGACAAGATCGTCCCCGGCCTGCTGATGGGCGCCCTGCGCTTCGGTCATCTGCCGGCGCTGTTCATGCCCAGCGGGCCGATGGTCTCGGGCCTGTCGAACAAAGAAAAGGCGGACGTGAGACAGCGCTACGCCGAAGGCAAGGCCAGCCGCGACGAGTTGCTCGAGTCCGAGATGAAGGCCTATCACGGCGTCGGCACCTGCACCTTCTACGGCACCGCCAACACCAACCAGATGCTGATGGAAGTGATGGGGCTGCACCTGCCGGGCTCCTCCTTCGTCAATCCCGACACCCCGCTGCGCGACCTGCTGACCGAGGAGGCCGCCCGCCAGGTCACCCGCCTGACCAAGCAGGGCGGGCAGTTCATGCCGCTCGGCCAGATCGTCGACGAGCGCGTGCTGGTCAACTCGGTGGTGGCGTTGCACGCCACCGGCGGCTCCACCAACCACACCCTGCACCTGCCGGCCATCGCCCAGGCTGCCGGCATCCAGCTGACCTGGCAGGACATGGCCGACCTCTCCGAGGTGGTGCCGACCCTGACCAAGGTCTATCCGAACGGCAAGGCCGACATCAACCACTTCCAGGCCGCCGGCGGCGTGGCCTTCCTGGTTCGCGAGCTGCTCGACGCCGGGCTGCTCCACGAGGACGTCAATACCGTGGTCGGCCGCGGCCTGCGTCGCTACGCCCAGGAGCCTTTCCTCGACGGGGAGCGGCTAGTCTGGCGCGACGGTCCGGCGAAGAGCCTCGACGAGAACATCCTGCGCCCGGCGGCGCAGCCTTTCTCGGCCGAGGGCGGCCTGCGGGTGATGGTCGGCAACCTCGGCCGGGGTGTGATGAAGGTGTCCGCGGTGGCGCCCGAGCATCAGGTGGTGGAGGCGCCGGCGCGGGTGTTCCGCGACCAGCAGGAGCTGGCCGATGCCTTCAAGGCCGGCGAGCTGGAGCGCGACCTGGTGGCGGTGATGCTGTTCCAGGGCCCGCGCAGCAACGGCATGCCCGAGCTGCACAAGATGACCCCCTACCTGGGCGTGCTGCAGGACCGCGGCTTCAAGGTGGCGCTGGTGACCGACGGGCGCATGTCCGGCGCTTCCGGCAAGGTGCCGGCGGCCATCCACGTTTGTCCGGAGGCCATCGACGGCGGCCCGCTGGCCAAGCTGCGCGACGGCGACGTGGTGCGTGTCGATGGCCGGGCCGGCACCCTGGAGGTGCTGGTCGAGGCCGCCGAGCTGGCCGCCCGCGAACCGGCGAGCGCCCCGCAGGGTGCGGGCGTCGGCTGCGGCCGCGAGCTGTTCTCCTTCATGCGCGCGTCCTTCAGCACCGCGGAGCAGGGCGCGAGCGCCTTCACCGCCGGTCTGGAGGCGCTGAAGTAAGGCTGGCTAGAGGAGCTCGTCGTCGCTGGGGTAGCGGGTGGGGTTGAGGCTTTCCTTGATCTTGCGCAGATGCGGCTGAAAGTCGATGCCGCGGCGCAGGGTCATGCCGGTGGCCAGCACGTCGAGCACGGTGAGTTGGATGATCCGCGAGGTCATCGGCATGTAAATGTCGGTGTCCTCCGGCAGCGGGATGTCCAGGCTCAGGGTGCAGGCCCTGGCCAGCGGCGAGTCGGCGGCGGTGAGGCCGAGCACCGAGGCGCCGTTCTCGCGGGCCAGGTGCGCCACCTCGACCAGCTCGCGGGTGCGTCCGGTGTAGGAAATGATCACGAAGAGGTCGCCGGTGTGGGCTACCGAGGCGAGCATGCGCTGCATCAGCACGTCGCTCTGCGCCGACACGGCGAGGTTGAAGCGAAAGAACTTGTGCTCGGCGTCCTGGGCCACCGAGGCCGAGGCGCCGAGGCCGAAGAAGTGGATCTGCCGGGCCTGGATCAGCAGGTCGACGGCCCGGTCGATGGCCTGCGGGTCGAGCGCCTGGCAGGCGCTGTCCAGCGAGGCGATGGTGCTGCCGAAGATCTTCCGGGTGTAGGCCTCGGGGCCGTCGTCGGCCTCCACCGCACGGCTCACGTAGGCGGCGCCGCTGGCCAGGCTCTGCGCCAGTTGCAGTTTCAGTTCCGGGTAGCCGCTGACGCCGAACGAGCGGCAGAAGCGGTTGACGGTCGGTTCGCTGACCTGGGCGGCCTGGGCCAGCGAGGCGATGCTGTAGCGGGTGGCTTGTTGCGGGTCCTGCAAGATGACTTCGGCGACCTTGCGCTCGGCCTTGTTCAGCTCTTCGAGACGGCTCTGGATCTGTTCCAGCAGATTGCGCGTGCGATCCATGTTGGTTCCTGGGACGGACGATGCGTTGAGGGTCTTATCGTAACTGGGCGCTTCCGGAGGGAGCCACTGAAAATCCCAGTTATGGAGAAATGTTGTTTTATTACGTAATTTTTGTTGATGAAACGATTCAAGAATGCTTTCATAAATCGCGACTTTGATAAAAGAACAAACACCATGACTGTTACTCCTGTCGAGCCTTGCACTTTTGCCTTGTTCGGAGCCTTGGGTGACCTGGCCTTGCGCAAGCTGTTCCCCGCCCTCTACCAGCTGGACCGCGCCGGCCTGCTGTGCCCGGATACGCGGTTGCTGGCCCTGGCCCGCGATGCCGGCGAGGAGAGCCGTCACCTAGCGACCATCGCCGAGCACCTGCGCCGCCACGTGCCGGGCGCGGAGCTGGAGGAGGGCGTTGTGCAGCGCTTCCTCGGCCGCCTGGACTACCTGGCGATGGACTTCCTCGAGCCCGGCGCCTACGCCGCGCTGGCCGACCGGGTCGGCGATGCCGAGCGGCTGGTCGCCTACTTCGCCACCCCGGCGGCGCTCTACGAGCCGATCTGCGCCGGGCTGGCCGAGGCCGGGCTGGCCGAGCGCACCCGCGTGGTGCTGGAGAAGCCGATCGGCCACGACCTGGCCTCCTCGCGCAAGGTCAACGACGCGGTGGCGCGGCACTTCCCCGAGGACCGCACCTACCGGATCGACCACTACCTGGGCAAGGAGACGGTACAGAACCTGATCGCCCTGCGCTTCGCCAACAGCCTGTTCGAGACCCAGTGGAACCAGAACCACATCTCCCACGTGGAGATCACCGTGGCCGAGCAGGTCGGCATCGAGGGCCGCTGGGGCTACTTCGACAAGGCCGGCCAGCTGCGCGACATGATCCAGAACCACCTGCTGCAGCTGCTCTGCCTGATCGCCATGGACCCGCCGAGCGACCTGTCGGCCGACAGCATCCGCGACGAGAAGGTCAAGGTGCTCAAGGCGCTGGCGCCGATCGACGCCGCCCAGCTCAGCCAGCAGGTGGTGCGTGGCCAGTACGTGGCCGGCAGCATCCTCGGCAAGCCGGTGCCCGGCTATCTGGAGGAGGACAACGCCAACGCGCAGAGCGGCACCGAGACCTTCGTCGCCCTGCGCGCGGAGATCCGTAACTGGCGCTGGGCGGGGGTGCCGTTCTACCTGCGCACCGGCAAGCGCATGCCCGAGAAGCTGTCGCAGATCGTCATCCACTTCAAGGCGCCGCCGCACTACATCTTCGCCGCGGAGCAGCGCCCCCTGATCGGCAACAAGCTGATCATCCGCCTGCAGCCGAACGAGAGCATCGCCCTGCAGGTGATGACCAAGGAGCAGGGCCTGGACAAGGGCATGCAGCTGCGCAGCGGCCCCCTGCAGCTGAATTTCTCCGACACCTACCGCCGGGCGCGGATCCCCGACGCCTACGAGCGGCTGCTGCTGGAGGTGATGAAGGGCAACCAGAACCTCTTCGTGCGCAAGGACGAGATCGAGCACGCCTGGCAGTGGTGCGACCGGCTGATCGCCGGCTGGCGCCTGCAGGGCGAGGCGCCCAAGCCCTACGCGGCGGGCAGCTGGGGACCCTTGTCGTCGATTGCACTGATCACCCGTGACGGGAACAGCTGGTATGGCGATTTCTGAGCCCCTTTCCGTCACTGGGGACAGCGCTGTCCATGCGGCGGCGATTCGTGCCCCTTTCCGCATTTTTCCGAACTCCAACCGGCGCTCGTGAGCCCGAAGGACCCACCGATATGAGCAGCATCCAGAACAACAAGCCGACCCCTTCCCAGAGCGTGCCGAGCATGGCCGACAAGGTCGCCCTGATCGATCGGCTGTGCGCCGAGGCGCGCATCCTTCCCGTCATCACCATCGAGCGCGAGGCGGACATCCTGCCGATGGCCGATGCCCTGGCCGCCGGCGGCCTGCGCACCCTGGAGGTCACCTTGCGCTCCGCGCACGGCCTGACCGCCATCCGCGTGCTGCGCGAGGCACGCCCGGAGCTCTGCGTCGGTGCCGGCACCGTGCTCGACGAAAGCATGCTGGCCGACGCCGTGGCAGCGGGCGCGCAGTTCATCGTCACCCCCGGCAGCACCCCCGAACTGCTGAAGGCCGGGGTGGATTGCCCGGTGCCGCTGCTGCCGGGCATCGGCAGCGCCTCCGAGCTCATGGTCGGCTACGCCCTGGGTTACCGCCGCTTCAAGCTGTTCCCGGCCGAGATCGTCGGCGGCATCCCGGCGCTGAAGGCGCTCGGCGGGCCGTTCGGCAACGTCCGTTTCTGCCCCACCGGCGGCGTCAACCCGAGCAACGTCAAGAACTACATGGCCCAGCCCAACGTGATGTGCGTGGGCGGCTCCTGGATGCTGGACAGCGCCTGGACGCGCGCAGGCGACTGGCAGCGCGTTCAGCAGGCCAGTGCCGAGGCCCTGCAGCTGCTGGGCTGACCGATCAGCCGAAGGTTTTCCGTTTGCCCGCTGTTGCACCGATAAAAAAGTTCCCCTGGAGGACTCTACAAGATGCTGCGTAGAACCAAGATCGTCGCCACCCTCGGCCCGGCCACCGAAACCCCCGAAGCCATCGAAGGCCTGGTCAAGGCCGGGGTCGACGTGGTGCGCCTGAACTTCTCCCACGGCAAAGCCGAGGAACATAAGGCCCGCGCCGAGCTGGTGCGCGAGATGGCCGCCAAGCACGGGCGCTTCGTCGCCATCCTCGCCGACCTGCAAGGGCCGAAGATCCGCATCTCGCGCTTCACCGACGGCAAGGTGCTGCTGGAGAAGGGCCAGCAGTTCATCCTCGACGCCGCGCTGGACAAGAACGCCGGCGACGCCACCCGTGTCGGCATCGACTACGAGGCGCTGATCACCGACAGCAAGCCCGGCGACATCCTGCTGCTCGACGACGGCCGCGTGGTGCTCAAGACCCTCAAGGTCGAGGCCACCCAGCTGGTTTGCGAGGTACAGGTCGGCGGCCCGCTGTCCAACAACAAGGGCATCAACCGCCAGGGCGGCGGCCTGTCCGCCTCGGCGCTGACCGACAAGGACTGCGAGGACATCAAGACCGCCGCGAGCATGCAGGTCGACTACCTGGCGGTGTCCTTCCCGCGCGATGCCGCCGACATGCAGCACGCCCGCCGGCTGATGCAGGAAGCCGGCGGCAACGCCGGGCTGGTGGCGAAGATCGAGCGCGCCGAGGCGGTGGCCGATGCGCAGGTGCTCGACGGCATCATCCTCGCCTCCGAGGCGGTGATGGTCGCCCGCGGCGACCTGGGCGTGGAGATCGGCGACGCCGAGCTGGTCGGCGTGCAGAAGCGCATCATCGAGCGGGCGCGGGTGCTCAACCGCGCGGTGATCACCGCCACGCAGATGATGGAGACCATGATCACCCAGTCGCTGCCGACCCGCGCCGAGGTGTTCGACGTGGCCAACGCGGTGCTCGACGGCACCGACGCGGTGATGCTCTCGGCCGAGACCGCCGCCGGTTCCTACCCGGTGGAGACCGTGGAGGCCATGGGGCGGATCATCCTCGGTGCCGAGAAGCACCCGCTGGCGCACCGCTCCAAGCACCGGATGGACCAGGTGTTCCACCGCATCGACGAGACCATCGCCCTGTCGGCGATGTACGCGGCCAACCACCTGGAAGGGGTCAAGGCGATCGTCTGCCTGACCGAGAGCGGCGACACCCCGCGGCTGATGTCGCGGATCCGCTCGCACCTGCCGATCTACGCCTTCTCCCGCCATCCGCGCACGCAGAGCCGGGTGGCGCTGTTCCGCGGGGTCAACCCGATCCCCTTCGACACCGACCGGATCCCCGAGAGCGAGCTGAACGCCCGGGCGGTCAAGGAGCTGATGCAGCGCAACCTGGTGTTCGAGGGCGACCTGGTGCTGATCACCAAGGGCGCCGGCCAGGCCCAGGGCGGCACCGACACCCTGCGCATCGTGCGCGTCGGCGACGTGATCCACTGAAGGGAGGGCGATTCGATGCAAGCGAACGAACAGCAGGACTGGCCGCGCGATTTCGATATCCGCGCCTCCCATGCCGAACAACAGGAACTGCTCGCCGAGGGCGAGGCCGCGTCCACTCCCGCACAGGACCACAACAACGATGAGTAATGCCAGCACCCTGATCCAGCAGGTCGTCGCCCGCGAGATCCTCGATTCGCGCGGCAACCCCACCGTCGAGGCGGTGGTCACCCTGGCCGGCGGCGCCGTGGGCCTCGCCAGCGTGCCCTCCGGGCCTCCACCGGCAGCCGCGAGGCCCTCGAGTTGCGCGACGGCGCACTGCGCTACAAGGGCAAGGGCGTGATGAAGGCGGTGGACAATGTCAACGGCGCCATCCGCGAGCGGGTGCTCGGCCTCGACGCGCTCGACCAGCGCGCGGTGGACGGCGCCATGCTCGCGCTGGACGGCACCGACAACAAGGCGAGCCTCGGCGCCAACGCCGTCCTCGCCGTATCGCTGGCCACCGCCAAGGCCGCCGCCGCGGCCCGCGGCCTGCCGCTCTACGCGCACCTGGCCGGGCTGTACGGCACCCCCGGCGAGTTCAGCCTGCCGGTGCCGATGATGAACATCCTCAACGGCGGCGAGCATGCCGACAACAACGTCGACATCCAGGAGTTCATGATCCAGCCGGTCGGCGCGGCCAGCTTCAAGGAAGCGCTGCGCATCGGCGCCGAGGTGTTCCACACCCTGAAAGCGGTGCTCTCCGAGCGCGGCCTGAGCACCGCGGTGGGCGACGAGGGCGGCTTCGCGCCGTCCTTGTCCTCCAACGAGGAAGCGCTGGTGGTGATCCAGGCGGCGGTCGAGCGCGCCGGCTACGTGCTGGGCAAGGACATCACCCTGGCCCTGGACTGCGCCGCCTCGGAGTTCTACAAGGACGGCCGGTACACCTTGGCCGGCGAGGGCAAGAGCTTCGACAGCAAAGGTTTTGTCGACTACCTGGCGAGCCTCTGCGCGCGCTACCCGATCGTCTCGATCGAGGACGGCCTGGACGAGAGCGACTGGGCGGGCTGGGCCTACCTGACCGAGCAGCTGGGCGACAAGGTGCAACTGGTCGGCGACGACCTGTTCGTCACCAACACCAAGATCCTCAAGGAAGGCATCGAGAAGGGCATCGGCAACTCGATCCTGATCAAGTTCAACCAGATCGGCAGCCTGAGCGAGACCCTGGATGCCATCCGCATGGCCCAGGAAGCCGGCTACACGGCGGTGATCTCGCACCGTTCGGGGGAGACCGAGGACACCACCATCGCGGACCTGGCGGTGGCGACCCGCGCCGGGCAGATCAAGACCGGCTCGCTGTGCCGCTCGGACCGGGTGGGCAAGTACAACCAGCTGCTGCGCATCGAGGAAGAACTGAAGGGCAAGGCGCCCTATAGCGCCGAAGCGCTGCTGAAGCGCCGCTGCTGCAGCCACTAACATTGACTTGGACGGTCGATGCGCCCGACGGCAAGCCGGGCGCATTTCCATAATCACAACGAGGACGACGCAAGCCATGAGCACCGAGAGCCGTCTGCAAAACCTTTTCCCCTCTGCCAACGACATCCCCGAGCAATACCGTCCGGGCGCGCCCCTCGAGCAGCGCGAGTACCTGGTCGACGGCGCGCTGCGCCGCTGGGACGGCCCGCTGGCCGCCGTGCGCAGCCCCATCCACCTGAAGACCGACAAGGGTGACGAGCAGGTCATCCTCGGCAGCACCCCGCTGCTGGATGCCGAGGCCGCGCTGACCGCCCTGGACGCCGCGGTCAAGGCCTACGACAACGGCCAGGGCCTGTGGCCGAGCATGCCGGTGGCCGAACGCATCCAGCACGTCGAGACCTTCCTGGCCCGCATGCGCGAGCAGCGCGAGGCGGTGGTCAGGCTGCTGATGTGGGAGATCGGCAAGAACCTCAAGGATTCCGAGAAGGAGTTCGACCGCACCTGCGACTACATCGTCGACACCATCCAGGAGCTCAAGGAGCTGGATCGCCGCTCCAGCCGCTTCGAGCTGGAGCAGGGCACTCTCGGCCAGATCCGCCGCGTGCCGCTGGGCGTGGCGCTGTGCATGGGACCCTACAACTACCCGCTGAACGAGACCTTCACCACCCTGATCCCGGCGCTGATCATGGGCAACACCGTGGTGTTCAAGCCGGCCAAGTTCGGCGTGCTGCTGATCCGCCCGCTGCTGGAAGCGTTCCGCGACAGCTTCCCGGCCGGGGTGATCAACATCATCTACGGGCGCGGCCGCGAGACCGTCAGCGCGCTGATGGAGACCGGCAAGATCGACGTGTTCGCCTTCATCGGCACCAACAAGGGCGCCAGCGACCTGAAGAAACTCCACCCGCGCCCGCACCGCCTGCGCGCCGCGCTGGGCCTGGACGCCAAGAACCCCGGCATCGTCCTGCCGCAGGTGGACCTGGACAACGCGGTCAGCGAGGCGATCACCGGCGCCCTGTCGTTCAACGGCCAGCGCTGCACGGCGCTGAAGATCCTCTTCGTCCACGAGCAGGTGGTCGATGCGTTCCTCGAGAAGTTCAACGCCAAGCTGGCCGCGCTCAAGCCGGGCATGCCCTGGGAGCCGGGGGTGGCGCTGACCCCGCTGCCGGAGCCGGGCAAGACCGACTTCCTCGCCACCCTGGTGGCCGACGCCCGGGCCAAGGGCGCGAAGGTGGTCAACCCGGGCGGCGGCGAGGTGCGCGAAACCTTCTTCTACCCGGCGGTGCTCTACCCGGTGACCCCGGAGATGCGCGTCTACCAGGAGGAGCAGTTCGGCCCGCTGGTGCCGGTGGTGCCCTACCGCGACCTGCAGACGGTGATCGACTACGTGCGCGAGTCGGACTTCGGCCAGCAGCTGTCGATCTTCGGCAACGATCCCAAGCAGGTCGGTCGGCTGGTCGACGCCTTCGCCAACCAGGTCGGGCGGATCAATATCAACGCCCAGTGCCAGCGCGGTCCGGACAGCTTCCCGTTCAACGGCCGGAAGAACTCGGCGGAGGGGACGCTGTCGGTGTACGACGCGCTGCGGGTGTTCTCGATCCGTACCCTGGTGGCGACCAAGTTCCAGGAAGACAACAAGCAGCTGATCAGCTCGATCATCCGCAATCGCGAGTCGAGCTTCCTGAGCACCGACTACATCTTCTGACGGACACTGCCGGACAGCGCTTTCCAGGCTGTCCGGCAGCCATCCGGGCCTTGTCCCGTCCGTGCTTCTCCAATGGGCGGATACAGACAGAGAAAACCATATCCGGATAGCGGATCCGGCTATACCTTGAAACGAAGTTGCTCTATCATAGATCAAGCTGAAACGATTCAGCTAAAGGCTTCAGCACGCTCGGTGCGTTGTTTCAGTCTGAGGAATGCTCCTCATGGCTTCGAATAAATATAAGAAGGTTCAATAACATGCTGTATTGCCCATCTTTGCTTCCTGAATTCGTACGCTGCCTCTCCCTTATCCGTTTTCCGACTGTCTGCGTCCGGCCGAGCGGCCCCCTGTGGATGCGTTCCTGTAGAGCGGTGCGAAGTCCCTTGCTCGCGTCTGGCTCCTGACGACCTGAGAAGGCGCTAGGGCGAAGGTAAAGCCAGCCCTGCGTAATGGAGTCCATCGTGCAATGGTAGCTGCACGGATAGCGCTATCTCATTGATCGCGAATTCCTGACGGTAATCGGCGACTGTTCTGGGTACAGCTCCTTACCGGCCAGAAAACAATAAGAATCGGAGCGGATATGAAAAGAATGTCGGTGAAAAAGGCACTTATTCCACTGTGCGCCTTTTTTGCGTTGCCCTTGACGGCCGAGGCCTTGAACTTCAGCGGTTATTACCGCCTCGGGGTCGGCGGCAACACCAAGGGCGGTACGCAATCCTGCTTCCAGTTGCCCGGCGCGCCCTCGAAATACCGGCTCGGCAACGAGTGCGAGTTGTGGAGCGAACTGGCCTGGGACCACGATATCGCCCTTGCCGATGGGTCGACGCTCTCCGGCATGGTCATGGGCGGCTTCTACAACCCCATCGGGCACAAGCCGAAGTTCAAGGACTCCAACGAACATGGCGGTGGCTCCTCGCGGATCCAGCAGATGTTCGTCGAGTGGAAGAATGCCGCGGTGCTCAACGGCGGCAACTTCTGGGTCGGGCGCCGCTACTACAAGCGGAACGACATCCACATGACCGACTACTACTACTGGAACCAGAGCGCCACCGGTTTCGGTTTCGACGAAGTGCCGATCGGCGACCTGCGCTACAGCTACGTCTTCTCGCGCAAGGACGATTACTGGCAGAACCCCTATGTCACCCGCCACGACTTCAACGTCAACGGCTTCAAGACCAACCCCGGCGGTGAAGTGCAGGTGGGCCTCAGCTATCTGCAAAAGCCGAGCGGCGATGATAGCCACAGCGGCTGGTCGGTGGCCGTGCAGCACAAGCAGGAAGGCTTCCTCGGCGGCAAGTACAACACCTTCGCCCTGCAATACGGCGAGGGGCCGGGCACCAGGCTGGGCTACACCGGCGATAGCGAACTGGACAAGGAGAACAAGAGCTGGCGCATGGTCGAGTACTTTGACTGGCAGACCACGGAGCGCTTCGGCGGCCAGTTCCAGCTGGTCTACCAGAAGGACGTCCGTCCCGATGGCGACAACATGCGCTGGCTGTCGGTCGGCGTGCGGCCGGTCTATGCCTTCACCGAGACGTTCAAGGTGAGCGCCGAGGTTGGCCACGACCAGATCAAGGCGACCGACGGCACCCGCAAGCTGACCAAGTTCACCGTCGCGCCGACCTGGTCGCCGGGCGGCCCGGGCTTCTGGGCGCGGCCGGAACTGCGCGTCTACTACACCTACGCCACCTGGAACGAGGCGGCGCAGCGCGCGGCCACCGAGATGAACCCCGAGTCCGCGCTGTCCGAGACCGGCGCCTTCGGTTCCGACCGCCATGGCGGCAACTTCGGCGTGCAGGTTGAATACTGGTGGAAGTGAAACCGGGGGCCGGCCGCTTCGGCGTGGCAGACGAAAGCCCCTGGCCCGTGCCCGATGGGCAGCAGGATCCGGGCAGGCGATGGCCGGAAGGGAAGGGGAGTCGAGGCTCCCTTTCTGCCTGTCTCTGCTCGAGAGCGAGCGCCGCGACTCCGCCCCAGGAGTCCGCAAGGCCTGTGTGATGGTGCTGTACAAGCCCGCCCTTGTCGAACCGGACATCTACGCCTCTTGTTTTTATATGTTCTTTTGTTAACGTTAACATAGCGTTCTGAGAGCCTTTTGGCAAGGCCATCGCCCGTGCGTTTTCACGGGTGTGTCCTTTGTTGTTGGTTTCTCGATAGGATCTGCAGAAGCAGAACCTGAATCCTGTCGGGGAGAGGCACCGCGCCGACAATGTTGCCTCGAACGTGCCTCCTAATGGCTCTTGGTAACACGGGCTCCGTTATCTGTATGGGTATACAGATAATGGTTGCCTGAACGCCCGTTACTGCACATGCTTGCGCCATCGCGACAACCTACGATGGCGACCATGCGGCTCTTCCTCTGCGAAAAACCTTCCCAGGCCAAGGACATCGCCAAGGTGCTCCAGGCCACCCGGCGCGGCGACGGCTGCTGGCTGGGCACGGACGTGACCGTGACCTGGTGCATCGGCCACCTGCTGGAAACCGCGCCGCCGGATGCCTACGACGAACGCTACAAGCGCTGGAGTCTGGCCGACCTGCCCATCGTTCCCGACAAGTGGAAGATGCTGGTCAAGCCCAAGACCGCCAGCCAGTTCAAGGCGGTCAAGCGCCTGCTCGGCGAATGCCGCGAGCTGGTGATCGCCACCGACGCCGACCGCGAGGGCGAGATGATCGCCCGCGAACTGGTGGAGCATTGCCGCTATCGCGGGCCGATCCAGCGGCTGTGGCTGTCGGCGCTGGACGATGCCTCGATCCGCAAGGCGCTCAAGGCGCTCAAGCCCGGTGCCGAGACCTTCAATCTCTACCATGCGGCGCTGGGCCGCTCGCGCGCCGACTGGCTGATCGGCATGAACATGAGCCGGCTGTTCACCCTGCTGGGGCGCCAGTCCGGCTACCAGGGCGTGCTCTCGGTCGGCCGCGTGCAGACGCCGACCCTACGCCTGGTGGTGGACCGCGACCGCAGCATCGCCGACTTCGTGCCGGTGCCCTACTGGGCCATCGAGGTGCAGCTGCTCGCCGAGGGCACGCCCTTCGTCGCCCAGTGGCGCGCGCCGGAAGACGCCTGCGACGAGCAGGGCCGCTGCCTCAAGCAGGAGCTGGCGCAGCAGGCAGCCGAGGCCATGCGCCGCGCCGGCAGCGCACGGCTGGTGGAGCTCAAGATCGAGCGGATGCGCGAGGCGCCGCCGCTGCCGTTCGACCTCGGCACCTTGCAGGAGGTCTGCTCGAAGAAGCTCGGCCTCGGCGCCCAAGAAACCCTGGACATCGCCCAGGCGCTCTACGAGACGCACAAGGTCATCACCTATCCGCGCAGCGATTGCGGCTACCTGCCGCTGAGCCAGCACGGCGAGGCAGCGGCGATCCTCGCCGCGCTGGGCCGTGCCGATCCGGCGCTGGCCGCGCTGATGCCGCACCTCGATCCGCAGCGCCGCTCGCGGGCCTGGAACGACGCCAAGGTCGGCGCCCACCACGGCATCATCCCCACCGCCGCCGCGCAGAGCCTCGACCGTCTGGTCGGCAAGCAGCGTGCGGTGTTCACCCTGATCCGTGCCCGCTACCTGGCGCAGTTCCTGCCCAACCACGAGTACGACCGCACCCAGGCCGACTTCGACTGCGCCGGCCACGCCCTGCGCGCGGTGGGCAAACGCATCGTCGAGCCCGGCTGGCGGCGCGCGTTGCCCGAGGCGCTGACTGCGGCGAAAGGGCGCGAGGCGCCCGAACCGCAGGCCCTGCCGGCGCTTCGCGAAGGGCAGGACTGCGCGGTGGGCGAGGTGACGCTCAAGGACCTCTGGACCCAGCCGCCCAAGCCGTTCACCGAGGGCGACCTGATCAAGGCGATGAAGAACGTCGCCAAGCTGGTCGACGATCCGCGCCTCAAGCAGAAGCTCAAGGACACCACCGGCATCGGCACCGAGGCGACCCGCGCCGGGATCATCCAGGGCCTGCTGGATCGCGGCTATCTGCTCAAGCAGGGCAAGGCGCTGGCCGCCACGCCGGCCGCCTTCAGCCTGATCGACGCGGTGCCGCGGCCGATCGCCGACCCCGGCACCACGGCGATCTGGGAGCAGGCGCTGGACATGGTGCAGAGCGGCGAGATGCCGCTGGAGGAGTTCGTCGCCAAGCAGTCGGCCTGGATGAGCAAGCTGGTGGAGCGCTGCGCCGGCCTGCGTCTGACCATCAGCGGCCCGCCGGTCCCGGCCGGGGCGGCGCCGCGCCCTGGAAGAAGAAGCGGACGGCCACCTCGCGCAAGGCCGCCCCACGCAAGAGCGCCTCCGGCAAGGCGACCGGCCGGCGCAGCGGAAAGCCGGTCGTCGCGGACTGACCGGTAACGGTCCCGGCGCGAGCCACGCCTTGCGGCTCGCGTTTGTCCGCTTCCGCCGCCCCGGACTCTCTGCTTGTCTATAGTGTGCCCAGGGCCGGCGTCCTTCTCCAAACCGTTTCGCTTGCAGGATTTCACGGCGAGATCCGGCCAGACAGGCGAGAAACCCTATGAAAAAACCACGGATTGCAGTCATCGGCCTGGGCAAGCTGGGGCGCAGCTGTGCCGAGGCGCTGCTGGCCGATCCGGCCCTGGCGCTGGCCGGGGTGGTGCGGCGCAGTCCGGCGCCGCTCGACTGGCTGGGCGGCATCCCGGTCGTCGGCCATGTCGCCGAGCTGAACGAGGTCGATGCCGCGCTGCTCTGCGTCCCCCCGGACAGGATTCTCGGCATGGCCAACGAGCTGCTGCAAAGGGGACTTCCGCTCGTGGAGTGCGCACGGCTGCACGGCGACGCCTTCCTCGCCCACAAGGCGGAAATGCAGCGGCTGGCGCGCCTGCGCAAGACGCCCGCGGTGGTGGGCGCGGGCTGCGATCCGGGCATCCTCTCGCTGTTTCGCAACCAGTTCGCGCTGCTGATCCCCCACGGGCATACCCATAGCACCCTGCATGTCGGCGCCAGCCTGCACCACACGCTGGCCGCGGAGGGGATCGCGGGTGTCGGCAAGGCGCTGGCGACCGAGCTGAAGGCCCAGGGCGGCAGGCTCCAGCGCTATGTGTACGTCGAACTGGAACCCGGCGCCGATGCCGCCGCCGTGGAGCAGACGATTCGCCAGGACCCGCTCTACCTGGACGAGGAAACCCTGGTGTTCCCGGTCGACAGCATCGCCACGCTGGAGGAAGCCAACCGGGGCCTGGTGCTGGAGCGCCATGCGGCGGCGAGCGCCACCGGCCATGCCGCCCTGCTGCTGGAGGCGCGCTTCAACGAGACGGAGCTGGCGGCGCGCATGATGCTGGCCGCCGTGCGGGCGCTGCCGCAGCTGCAGGCCGGCGCCTATTCGCTGGACGATCTTCCCGCCCGGCTGCTCTGGGGCGAACAGGGCACGCGCGCGGAACGGGAGTGGACCTGAGGCGCGCGCCGGGCTGAGAAGCCTGCGCCGGCTGTCGGCGACGCATGGGGGGCGTGGCGGCGGCAATCCCTGCCATATCCGATGGCAGGGAGTTACTGCGGTTGAGTCTGTTTTAGGAGCCGGTGATGTCGAGCATGCGCTCCCTGATCGTGGTCTTGCTGGTGCTGCTGGCGGGCTGCGCCACGCCACAGCGTCCCCCCGTGGCGCGGCCGGTTGTGGTTCCGGAAAGTACCTGGCGGCAGATCGACAGGGAGATCGTCGCCGTGTCGCTGGATGCGAAGGCGCAGGCCACGCATTTCGCACAAGATTCCATGAGGGACTGGATGAACCTCGTCTACAAGCGCACCGATGCGGTGTTCATTCCGTGGTTTTCCAGCTACTGGACCCGGAAATGGCTGAGCATGAAGGTGACCTGGTACAAGATGGACGCAGGAGGGGATAAGGAGCAGACCGTGGAGCGCCTGGCCATCTATCTGCAGGAGCAATACCGCTATCGCGTGCTGAAGCCTGTCGCCAGGGAGGTCGATCCCAGCCGGGTCATGGAGCAGGCGACGAAACTCTACATCTGGCTCCTCGGCGAACTGCTGGGGAGAATCCCGCAGCGCTACGGTGTGCCCGCGGATCAGTTCAATCGCCGGCTCAAGGGGATTCCGGCGATCGCGCTGGCTCCCCCGGCCACCCACAGCGCGTCGCTCCACCAGATCATTCACGCCGAGCCGGTCAGCAGGCTGCCGGCCTATGTGGCCTTGGTTTCGCGCATCCGCAATATCCCCGGCAGCCCGGTGAACTGGTCGTCGAACGAGGGCATCTCGCTGGTGGTGAAACGGACCAGCGAAAGCCTGACCAAAGAGCTCGCCACCAGCAGCGTCGCCAGCGCGGTTTCGACGGCGGTCGGCCGGGCGGCAGGCATGGTGATTTCCCTGGGGGCGATGGGGGTCAGCGCCATGCTGCGCGAGAGCGAACGGCCGGCGATGGAGGCACAGTTGCGGAAAAACCTGAAAGCCACCTTCGATGCGGAGTGGCGCGATCTGATGCGCAACTCCGACACGGGAGTGCTGGCCGGGGTCTATTACATATCCGCACAAGTCGAGGGAAGTCTGGCCAATGGCGTTACGCGGTCGGGCCGCTCCGAACGGCTGTCGGGCGAGATGCCCCGGCCGGGTGAGCAACCCCTTCAGCTGAGTAAGAGGGCAAGTGAATAAGTCGACACCCCTGGCGAGTCTTGGAATGGCTGGTCGGACAGAGCGTGGGCGGGGGCCAATTGGGGTTCATTCGGAAGGATCGATCATGCGTCTTGTATGGATATGTTTCGCGACCACCCTTATGGGGACACAGGCGATCGCGACAGAACGGCAGCAACTCGCGGAAGCGGCAGTGGAAAAGGCGGAGGTGCTGGAGCAGAAGGCGGCGGCCGAGGAGGGCGCGAAAAACCTGCCGCGGGTCAAGGCCATCACCAAGCCCGAAGCGCAGGCGGTCGATCCGGCAGGCAAGGCGCCCCTCGACGATGCGATCACCTGCCTTGCACGCAGCATCTACTGGGAGGCCAAGGGCGGGAAGTCGGCGGATATGGAGGCCGTCGCCAACGTCGCCATGAACCGGCTGGGCCACGAAGGCTTTCCCGACACCCTTTGCGCGGTCGTCAAGCAAGGCTCCGAACAGGGCTCCTGTCAGTTCTCCTGGTGGTGCGACGGTCGCGCGGATCAGGTCAAGGAGGACGAGCGCTACGACATAGCCAAGGAAGTGGCGCGAAAAGCGCTCAACCAGCAACTGCGGGACCGCACCGGTGGCGCCCTGTATTTCCACGACAGGACCGTGTCCCCCGACTGGGCCAAGAAGTACCGCAGGACCGCCCAGACCGGCAAGTTTCTCTTCTACAAGCCTCGCGGCGATGCGGCACAGTAGCGTTTCGAGTTTGCGCGCTCCCGGCCGTCCGTTGCCGGCTTTTCGAGAGGCCCCTCAGGCATCGCGCAGGAGGTCGTGGGCATCGAGCAGCCGGTAGGCGATCTCCGGGCGTTTCTCCAGGCCGCGACGGATCGCTGCCGGAATCGACTGGCGGGTCTTGCGGCACAGGCCGGGCAGTTCGTCGATGTGAATGGCGATGCCGCGCATGCTGCGTACTTCGTTGAAGCCGGGGGCGATTTCCAGGCGGATGCCCAACTGCTCGTACATCCGCCGCTGCATGCGCTCGAGGTCGGCCAGGCTTTCGAGATTTTCCAGGCGCTCGAGCAGGCGTTTTTCCTCCTGGCGGGTCAGGCGCAGGATGCGCAGGTCGGCGCCGGGCGTCTCCAGCAGGCGCTCGTGTCCGCAGGTGCAGGCACCGGGCGGGCAGGGCTGGCGGATCGGCAATGAGGACGTCATGGCACCGATCATAGCGGTCCGCGATCAGCGCTGCCCATGGACGGTGTGCACGACGATAGCCGACCCCCATCGACCCTACTGAACGGCTCGGATGCGTCCGCGAAACCGGAGCAATACAGGCGTGCGTGGGCGACCCCGGAAACGCCGCCTATGCTTCGTGGGACGCAGCCCGTCGCCGATGGCCGTCGTCATCCCGTGGCTTATGCCAGCTTGCCTGTCCAAGGAGAAGCGCCATGCGTATCGATCGTCGTTTCAGCGCAGTTCTGCTTGCCTGGCTGGCCCTGGCAGGCTGGCCGGAGCAGGCCGCCCGGGCTGCCGATCCTCCCGCCGCGGCGGCCCAGGGCGCAGCCGTCTTCCGCCAGGAGGAACTCGACCAGATGTTGGCGCCGCTGGCCCTGTATCCCGACCCCCTGTTGGCCCAGGTGCTGATGGCGAGCACCTACCCGGGCGATGTTGCCGACGCCGTGGCCTGGTCCAGGGCGCATCCGGATGCCAGCGGCGACGACGCCGTGGGCCAGGTGGCCAACGAGCCTTGGGACCCGAGCGTGCAGTCGCTGGTCGCCTTTCCGGCGGTGCTGGCCACCCTCGGCCAGGATCCGGCCTGGGTGCAGCGCGTCGGCGATGCCTTCCTCGCCCAGCCCGGCGACGTGATGGATTCGGTGCAGCGCCTGCGCCGCCAGGCGCATGCCGCCGGCAACCTCCAGTCCACCGAGCAGCAGCGGGTCATCGTGCAGCCGGCACCGCCGGCCAGCACCACCACCGTGGTGCAGGCGCCGGCCCCCACGCAGACCATCGTCATCGAGCCGGCTGACCCGCAGGTCGTCTACGTGCCCAGCTACAACCCCAGCGTGGTCTACGGCACCTGGCCCAATCCGTCCTACCCGCCGGCGTACTATCCGCCGCCGCCGGGCTACTACTTCGGTTCCGCACTGGTCACCGGCCTGGGCTTCGCCGCGGGCGTGGCGGTCATCGACTCGATCTGGGGCGACTGCGACTGGGACCACGACGACATCGACATCGACGTCGACCGCTACAACAACCTCAACCGCACCCGGCAGCTCGACGCCAGCCAGACCAAGTGGCAGCACAATGCGATCAATCGCGACGGCGTGCCCTATCGCGACCGCGCCAGCCGCGAGCGCTATAGCCAGCGCCTGCCCGGCAGCGAGCAGCGCGCCGCCCTGCGTGGCCGCGAGCCGACGCGTGCCGCCGACCGCGCCCGCGCTCGCCAGACCCTGAGCCAGCGCGGCATCGAGGCGCCGGCCACCAGCAACCGCGAGGCGCGCGAGCGGGCCCAGGTCGCCGGCCGCGAGATGCGCGACCAGCCGCAGGCACGCCAGCGCGCACAGGCCAGCGCCCAGCCGCGCCAGCGCACGCAAAGCAGCGTGCAGGCCCGCCAGCAGGCGCGGCAAAAGTTCACCGGCAGCCAGAACACGCGCAGCAACAATGCCTTTGCCGGGGCGCGCGATCCCTCGCGGTCGCGGGCTGTCGCCAGCCGTGGCGAAGCCAGTCGCGCCTCCGCCAGCCGGCCCAAGGCGGAGCGCAGCAGCCGGCCGGTGCAGCGGGCTTCGCTGCCACGGGGCGGCGGCCGTCGCCGTTGACAGGGAGAGTCGCCATGAACACCGCATCCCGTATCTTCCTTGCCGCACTGTTGGCCCTGCCGATTTCGGCGGTGCGCGCCCAGCAGGCCTTTTCCACGCCGGATGCCGCCGTCGAGACGCTGGTCGTCGCGCTGGGCACCGAGCACGCCGATCCCGGGCGCATGGCCGCGCTGCTCGGCGCCGACTGGCAGACCTGGATCCCCACCGACCGTATCGAGCGCCAGGACGTCGATGCCTTTCTCGCCCTTTACCGCGAGAAGCACGCGATCCAGCCCGCAGGGCCGGAGCGGGCGCACCTGGTGGTCGGTAACACGCCCTGGACCTTCCCGCTGCCGCTGGTCCGCGGTCAGGACGGCTGGCGCTTCGATCCCAAGGCCGGCGGCGAGGAGATCCGCGCGCGGCGCATCGGCCGCAACGAACTGGACGCCATCCAGGCGGTGCGCGCCTACCACGACGCGCAGATGGACTACGCCGAGGTCGACCGCGACGGCGACGGCGTGCTCGAGTACGCGCAGAAGTTCCTGAGCAGCGACGGCCAGTACGACGGCCTGTACTGGCCCGAGGAGCCGGGCGTCGAGGAAAGCCCGCTCGGCCCGCTGTTCGGCGACGAGCTGCCGGACGGCGAGTGGCATGGCTACCGCTACCGCATCCTCGATGCCCAGGGCCCTTCCGCGCCGGGCGGCGCCTACGGCTACAAGCTCGGCGACAACATGACCCGTGGCTTCGCACTGATCGCCTGGCCGGCCGAGTACGCCGACAGCGGGGTGATGAGCTTCATGATCAGCCACGACGGCCAGGTGTTCGAGAAGGACATGGGACCTGACGGCACGCAGATCGCCCTGGCGATGACCCGCTTCGATCCGGACAGCAGCTGGCACGAGGTCGAGGAGTCGGCCGGCATGGCCCGGCAGGAGTGACGGGGGCCGCCGGCTGTCCCGGTAGAGTGCATGGATTGCCTGTGACGGGCCGGCTGCACTTTGTGGTGATCCACAAGATTGCCTCGCCCCGACTGCCGGACTTCCTGCGAGCGACAGGCGCGGACCGCTTCAAGGCAATACCCCGTCCAGCGGCGCATGGGGGCTTCCGCCTCCGCCGGGCAGCGGCCCGCGCTTTTCAACCGGCCTGCTCGATCTGCGTGGAGCCTATGATCTGGAGCGGGTCGACCGCTGCGGCGAAGACCAACGCATCGGCGGAAAGTTGATCGACGTGATTGCCCTCCAGAACGACCTCGAAACGCCGCCCCTTGGCGTCCGCCTCGAAGCTCTTGAGGTAGGTGAGGGTGCCGGCGTCGTTCAGCTGCACGGCCAGGGTGCCGCCGTGGCCGTCGCCCAGGCCGGAGAAGCCGAGCGCCGAGAGGTCGATCAGGTCCTCGCCGGCCGCGAAGTCGAGGATCCGGTCGGCGAAGCCCTCGCCGTCGGTGCGGTAGCTGGCCTCGCGGGCGGAAAAGACGAAGGTGTCGGTCCCTGCGCCGCCGATCAGGGTGTCGCGGCCGAGGCCGCCGTCGAGGCGGTCGTCGCCGGCGCCGCCATGCAGGTCGTCGTCGCCGGCCCCGCCGGCGAGGCTTTCCGCCGCCGCGCTGCCGAGCAGGGTGTCGCTCGCCTCGGTTCCCTCGACGGCCGCAGGAGCGAAAAGCACATTGCTGCTGTCGAGCCGGTCGGCGAGGTTGCCCTCCAGGGCGATCTCGAAGCGCCGTCCTTCGGCATCCGCCTCGAAGCTTTTCAGATAGGTCAGGGTGCCGGCCTCGTTCACCCGCACCGCCAGGGTGCCGTCGTGGCCGTCGCCCAGGCCGCTGAAGCCCAGCGCCGAAAGGTCGAGGCGGTCCTCGCCCGGATCGAAGTCGCGGATCCGGTCGGCGAAGTTCCCGCTGGCGGTGCGGTAGCTGTCCTCGCGGGCCGAGATGCGGAATACGTCGGCGCCGCTGCCGCCGATCAGCCGGTCGCGCCCGGCGCCGCCGTCGAGCAGGTCGTCGCCGCCGGCGCCATGCAGGCGGTCGTCGCCGTCCTTGCCGGCGAGGATCTCGGCTACCGGACTGCCCTGCAGGTTGTCGCTGTCCCCGCTGCCTTCAACTGAGACTGGCGCGAATAGCAGGCTGCCGCTGCCGAGCAGACCGGCGAGGTTACCCTGCAGGACGAGTTCGAAGCGCTGTCCTTCGGCATCCGCTTCGAAGCTCTTGAGGTAGGTGAGGGTGCCGGCGTCGTTCGTCTGCACGGCCAGGGTGCCATCGTGGCCGTCGCCCAGACCGATGAAGCCGAGCGTCGAGAGGTCGAGGCGGTCCTCGCCGGGATCGAAGTCGCGGATCCGGTCAGCGAAGTTCTCGCTGGCGGTGCGGTAGCTGTCCGTGCGGCTCGAAACGCGGAACAGGTCGGCACCCGTGCCGCCGCTCAGGCTGTCGCGTCCGGCGCCGCCGTCGAGGAGGTCGTCGCCGCCCTTGCCGAGGATCGAGTCGCGCCCGTCGCTGCCGATCAGAACGTCGTCGCCGTCGGTGCCTTCGAGGCTGGGGGCCTGTTCGTCAGGCGCTCCGAAGGTCCTGTCGAGCGAGCCGTCCGCGTTCAGCCGGATTGCACTGATGTCGTACTTGCGGCTGTCGGGGTTGTAGCTGGAGCCCGAGATCAGGATCTTGCCGTCGGGTTGCACAACCAGGCTTTGGCCTTCGTCGTAGCTACCCGCGAGATCGAAGACGGCCTTGCCGCCGCTGCCGAAACCGGGATCGAGGCTGCCGTCGGCATTCAGCCGGATCACGCTGAAATCATAACTGCCGCTGTCGGAGCTGAAGCTGAATCCCGCCAGCAGGATCTTGCCGTCGGGCTGCAGGGCCAGGCTTCGGCCGTCGTCGGAGTCGCCGGTGAGATCGAGGGCGGCTTTGCCGCCGCTGCCGAAGCCGGTATCGAAGGTGCCGTCGGCATTCATTCGGATCACGCTGAAGTCGTCGTTGGTGCTGCCGCCCAGCAGGATCTTGCCATCGGTCTGCACGATCAGGTCATAACCAAAATCGTCGCTGTCGTGCCCACCATCAAACGTCAGCTTGCCATCGCCACCGAAGCCGGTATCGAGGGTTCCGTCGGCATTCAGGCGGATCACGCTGAAATCGTAATTGCCGTTGGCGGAGTTGAAGCTGAATCCCGCCAGCAGCATCTTGCCGTCGGGCTGCAGGGCCAGGCTTTGGCCGGAGTCGTAGTCTCCCGCGAGATCGAAGACGGCCTTGCCGTCGCTGCCGAAGCCGGTATCGAGGCTGCCGTCGGCGTTCAGCCGGATCAGGCTGAAGTCGTTATTGGTACGGCCGCTCAGCAGGATCTTGCCATCGGACTGCACAGTCAGGTCGTAACCGTAATCGTCGCCGCCGTCGAAGGAGAACTTGCCGTCGCCGCTGAAGCCGGTATCGAGGGAGCCGTTGGCGTTCAGCCGGATCATGCTGGAATCGTGATTACCATTGGCAGGGTTGAAGCTGTATCCCGCCAGCAGGATCTTGCCGTCGGGCTGCAGGACCAGGCTGCGGCCGTAATCGTAGTCGCCGGCGATATCGAAGGTGGCCTTGCCATCGCCGCTGAAGCCGGTGTCGAGGCTGCCGTCGGCGTTCAGTCGGACCACGCCGAAGTTCGACGAGCCTTGGCCGGCGATCAGAATCCGGCCATCGGATTGCAGGGCCAGGCCATAGCCGTAGTCGTGCCCTCCGACTACATCGATGAGCAGCTTACCTGTGCTTGTCATTCAACGATCCTTTTGGGTCTGGAGTTATTGTTCTTGGCGAGTGGTTGAGAGCGTCAGCGAAGCCTTCGATCGGGCGCCGGGCGATGAGTGCACAGGCCCGGTCGAGGAGAGCAGGCCGAGCGCTCCTCCGGATGGCTTTGCCGAACTCAGGCACCGCTGAACGGCATTGGTTTCGCCATGACGAGGTTTTGTCGGATGCTTTTTCTTCCCGCGTCGATGGCACTGTCGCTTCGCCTAGCGGAGAGCGCTGGCATCCACTGCCAGGATGCGTCCGGCCAAGCCGGGAGGAGCAGGCTGATCGAGCCGGCGGGCAAGTCGGGCCGCCCGCCCCGGAGCCGGCCAGGCCGAACCCCGGCGATTGCGGGTAGGGTTTGAGCTGCGGATGGGAGGAAAGCACGCATCCCTGCGTGCGGGAGATCAGGCCTGTTTCAGGCGTTCGGCCAGGCGCAGGGCGAGGGCGGCGATGGTCAGGGTGGTGTTGACCGAGCCCACGCTGGGCATCACCGCGCCGCCGGCGAGGTAGAGGTTGGCGTGGTCGTGGCTGCGGCAGTCCCTGTCCACCACCGAGGTCTTCGGGTCGTTGCCCATCAGGGCGGTGCCGGCGATGTGGTTGTTGTTGGCGAAGTGATCCTCGAAGACCACCTCGGTTCCGCCCAGCAGCTTCGCCGCGTGGGCGTAGACCTCGCGGGTGTGCACGGCGCTCTTGCGCACGTAGTCGTCCAGCGCATAGGTGAACTCCGGCTTGGGAATGCCGGCCACGCGCTCGCTGGCGCTGGGCACGATGCGGTTCCTCGGGTTGGGCAGGATCTCGTGGAAGCTGTCGAAGCGCACCGAACGGGCGGCCTGGTCGCGGATCTTCGCCTCCAGCTCGGCACCGAAGAGCAGCGGACCCTTGTGGATCAGCGTGCCGGCGATCCGGTCGAGCGGCGACATGTTCGACAGGTGGATCTTCTTCGAGGCGTAGTCGCGGCGGAAGGGGCCGTCGCGGAAGTCGATCAGCGAGGTCATTTCCTGCGGCCCGCGGCCGGGCCAGAGCTCCTCGTTGGCGAGGAAGGTCACGCCGGTGCCGGGATGGTCCATGAGGTTGCGGCCGACCAGGTCCGAGCGGTTGCCGACGTCGGACATCAGCATCAGCTTGGGCGTCTCGACGCCGTTGGCGGCGAGCACGAAGGTTCTGCCCTCGACGCGGTGGTCGTTGCCCTGCGGGTCCTTGTAGTGGGCGGCGACGATGCGCCCGTCCTTGCCCTTCTCGAGCTTGAACACCACGGCGTTTTCGATCAGCCGGGCGCCGGCCTTCTCGGCCTTGTCGACGTGGACGATACCGTTGTACATGGCGCCGATCGGGCAGATCGGCATGCAGTTGTTGTTGCCGCAGCAGGACGGACGCTGGTCGTAGACCGTGCTGTTGCGTGCCACCGGCTCGGTGACCACGCGATAGCCGTTGGCGTTGAGCACGCTCTTGACCCGCTCCTCGTTCCACGACAGCGGCAGCGGCGCCATCGGATAGGGCGTCGAGCGCGGCGAGCCGAGGTCCTCGTCGCCGGGGCCCCAGACGCCCAGTTCGACCTCGGCGCGGCCGTACCAGGGCTCCAGGTCGGCGTATTCGATCGGCCAGTCGAGGCCGATGCCGTAGAGGGTCTTGAGCTTGAAATCGTTGGGCAGGAAGCGCCAGGTCGAGGCCGCCCAGTGCCAGGTGGTGCCGCCGACAGCGCGGATGTACTGCACGTCGTAGGGATGTTCGCCCTTCTGGATCAGGTAGTGGTTGTTCGGATTGAACTCCGGGTGCGGGGCATGGGCGGGCGACGGGTAGGGCGCCTGGTTGTCGTACTTGTCCGCCTGTTTGCGGAAGCGTTCGGCGATCTCGTGGCGCGCCATGCGCGGACCGGCCTCGAGGATCAGTACATCCTTACCGGCCAGGGCCATCTGGTGGGCGACCAGGGCGCCGGCCACGCCGGAGCCGACGATGACGAAATCGGCCTTTTGTGCTGTGGCCATGCTCAGGCCCTCCCGACGGCAGGCTTCTCGGCCCAGGAACCGGGCATGCCGTAACAGAAGGCCCGCGGCTTGATGACGCCGCCCGCGGCCTTGAACATCAGGGCATCCGGGTAGCTGACCACCGTGGCGGTGTAGTCGCTGCCGACCATGCCGAGATACCAGGCGGAGAGGATCTGCCGGGCCGCGTCCTGGGCCTTTTCGCTCAGGCCTTGCGGGGGCTTGCCGAGCTTGCCCTGCAGCTCGCCGAGGCGTGCGGCGAAGCCGGCATCACGCTTGAGCAGGGTTTCGTGGAGACTCTGGCCGACCTTGGCATCCAGGTCGTTGCGCCCGGTGAGGCGCCTGGACAGCTCCATGAAGGTCGCCAGTTCGGCTTCGGCGGCGGCTGCCGCCCAGACCGGAGCGGTCGGGCTCAGCAGCAGCGCGCCGGTGGCGGCGCCGACGCAGGCCGCGCCGAGCAGGCGGCGGCGGGAAAGGGTGAACGCAGGCACGGGCACTGGGCCGGGGGGGACGGAGGCATGGTTGGACATGCAAACCTCTCTTGTCGTAGCTGGATGGCGCCAGACGAGCGCGTTAGCGCTGCCTGGCGCCGGGTGGACGCTCAGGTCACTTGGCGAGCTTGTCCGAGACGACGGGGTAGTGGTCCCAAACCCTCTGGTCGGTCAGCGAACGGACCAGCTTGACGTATTCGGCGTGGCTCCAGGCCAGAGGGGTGGCGGTGTCCGTGCCTTCGCCCTTCACGTAGCCGTGGCGGCTGTTGTTGCCCACGCCGTCCCATACCTGCTCCGGCAGCATCAGGCCCTCGTTGGCGAACAGCTCCATGGCCTTGACGTAGGTGTTC
Source organism: Azotobacter tropicalis (assembly GCF_059739045.1). Taxonomy (NCBI): domain Bacteria; kingdom Pseudomonadati; phylum Pseudomonadota; class Gammaproteobacteria; order Pseudomonadales; family Pseudomonadaceae; genus Azotobacter; species Azotobacter tropicalis. The sequence continues at coordinate 715,040 of NZ_AP046059.1, read as the reverse complement.
TTCAGCTTCGCCAACTGCTCGGCATTCAGCGCCTCGACGCCTTCCGGCAACTGGGCCTTGCTGCGCGCCAGCTCGTAATGACCGCGCTCGCCGGTGAAGATCGGCCAGACGCGGCCGCGCAGCCCGGAGTTGAGCACCGGCGCCTCGGTGGCTGGGAAGTTGATGGCGGAGATTTCGCTCTCGCCGTAGCCGTCGTTGCCGTAGCGGCGCCAGCCGGGGAATTCGCCCTCGACCCCCGGATAGCTGAACAGGTACTTGACCTTCAGGTTCTCGGGCAGCTTCTGGCTGTCGAGCTCGTCCAGGCTGCCGACGATGTGCGGGTCGCTGGCGGGACGCACGCCGTAGCGCACCAGCTCCAGGAAGCCGGCGTCGAGCACCTGGCTCTCCGGCAGGCCGGGCCGGCTGTTGTTGTCGAGCAGGGGGGCGCCGTCGTTGGGGTCGTCGTTCTGGGTGATGCGCAGGTAATGGCGCCCGTCGCCCAGGCTGCCCTTCTGGGTGAACATGGTCGCTTCCAGCCTGTCGGAATAGCCCTTCGCGGCGCCCAGGAAACGCTGCGCCGCCTCGGCATCCCCGGCATGGCCGGCGAGTTCGGAGGCGGCCACCAGGCCGGCGATGACCGCCGCGGTGGTCGAGGGCGAATAGCCCCATTGCTCTTCCCAACGCTCCTGCTGGGTCTGCGGCGGGACCACCTTCCAGTCGTTCCAGCCGACCTTCACCTGGCCGCCCTTGGTCAGGAACTCCGCCGCCGGCTTGAGCATGGTCCGGTACCAGTGCCTGATCTGGGCGTCGTCGAGCACGCCGGCCTGCCAGAGCTTCCAACCCAGCATGATGGGCATAGCGGTCTGGTCGAGCTGCACCCCGACCCATTCGATCTCGCCATCGACGTGGGTCTTCTGCAGGAACCAGCCGGTGGCGCCGGGGCCGGCGTTCTCGGTCTTGCCGTCCTGCTTCTGTTCGTGGATGTAGGCCGAGGTGTCGCCCTGCTTGAGCGAGGTGGCTTCGCTGACCTGGACCTTCTTCAGGTATTCGAAGGCGACCTTCGGCGTTTCGCGGTCGCCGAGCGCCAGCAGCGCCATCGCGCACTGGTAGAAGTCGCGCGGCCAGACCGCCTTGTAGCCGGTGGTGCCTTTGTCCGCCGGCACTGTCTCGCCCCAGGGGTTGGACAGGGAGGCGATCAGCGCCCCGGCGTTGCTCTTGTCTTCCTGCGCCTTGAGCACCAGGGCGCTGACGTTGAGCAGCTTGCCGTTGTCGGTGCTCTGCGCGTACATGGCCGGCAGGCCGGAGAGCGAGGCCAGGTAGTCCTGCCAGCCGATCGCCTCGCCCTCGCCGTTGTAGTGGGCCAGCACCTTGGCATAGCCGCGGGCCAGTGTCGCGTCCGCCGCCCGGTCGGCCTGCTGGCGGTCGTTGCCGAAGCCGACCACCAGGTCGAGGGTCGTTTCGGTGCCCGTCTGGGGCAGGCGTGCCAGCATGGTGACGTTACCAGGTGCATCCCCGGTGCTGGCGTACAGGTTGTCGAGCTTGCCGTCCTTGAGGTCGGTCAGGCCGTCGGAAACGCCGGCGAAGCCGACGGTAGGCTGTTCCAGGGGGCGGCTGGCCTTGACCACCAGGGTCGTCTCGCCGTCCCGGGCGTATAGAGCCTGTCCGTCGACGAAGGCGCTGTCGCCGCTGCCGTCGTTGCCGAGGGCCGGATCGACGTGCACATAGGCCTGGATGCCCGGCTCCTTGCTGCGGAAGATGACCCGCATCATCAGCGAGTTGGCCTCCGGATCGGTGAAGACGTGCTTCTCGATCTCGTAGCGGCCCTGCTTGTCGCGGTTGACGATCCTGTAGGCCAGCGAGGTGGGGCGGCCTTCGCCGTCGACCGACAGATACTGCACTTCGCTGTCGGTGTCCTGGGCTTCCAGGTCCAGGAAGTCGGGGCCCTGGATCACCAGTTGCATTTCGCGCAGCTGGGCTTCGTGGATCAGCCCGAACATGGTTTCGGTGACGATCCCCTGAGCCAGCGAGAACCAGACCTTCGAGACTTCGCCGGTGGCCGCTTGCGGCGAGTACTGGCCGTCCTTGTACTGCTCGTAGGCAGTGCCGATGCCGGTCTTGCCCGAATACGACCAGAACGGCGCCGCTCCCGGCGCACCCGGCGCCACCTGGTCGGCGCCCATCGCGACCTGACCGATGCCCAGAGCGCCGATCAGGACGCTCAGCAGAGTTTTACGGAACCTTACTGGCTGTTGCATATGACCTTCTCTTTTTTCTTGTGGACGTTATGAAAGAGTCGCCGCCTGGCGGCATGGGCGAGCGAAAGCCGGTTCAGGCGCGTCTCGTGTCTGGCTTCGGCCTGTCTTCGTACCGGTACGGGGTCGCCGTCGGAGCGGGGTGAGCGGTCGTCAGTTGCATCGCCGACACCGGCCTTTGCAAGTCTCGAAAGGGGAAGGGGGAGCGGGATGCCGCGCACTTGTGGGCGAAAGCCGTACACGGGGCGAATGCCTGCCTGATGCGGGCGCGTCGTCGAAGATACCCATGGAACACCCTGGTACTGAGGCAGCGCTGTCTTTGCGGATCGGCGAGTGCCTCGCAAAGCCTGTCTGTCTCCCTGATCTTGTTGTTCTTATCCCTTCTCGCTCGGCTGCTGGCGTCGAAACGAAACGGGTGGTCGAGAGAAACCGGATCGATTGATTGGCACGCACATGCCGGCTTTCTCAAAGGTAGCGCTATCTTATGCATGGCGCTTTGCGTCTGGCAAGTCGGGCTTGATCCGACGAATGTAAGCGAGCATGGAGAGAATGTCGGACAGCTTTTAACCGGCGGGTCGCTGTCGATATGAAAGCCTGCCGGGAGTTGCTCCCGGCAAGGCTCATGGGCATGGTTGCGACGGAACGCCCGGACCTTTGAATGAGCAGGGGGAAGGTTCCGGCTTCATCGAGGCCGGAAGGACTCGTTCTCCGGGGCCTCTGCAGACTCCATTGTTTCAGGCCCTCGATTGTTGCGGCAGAGTCGTGGAACGGATTCATCGGTGAGCACCGCCGAACGACCGGAGGCTGCCCCGTAATTCATCAGACATGCCGGCGGCGGGACCGTGGTCGACGCCGCTATAGGTGGGGCTTCAGGATGCCGATCAGCAGGCTGATGGTGAAGAAGGACATCAGCGTGGTGAACAGCAGGGCGGCGGCGCAGCGGCCCTCGATGCCGAAGCGCTGGCCGAAGATCGGGTAGACGCTCAGCATCGGCGAGCTGGCGAACAGTACGCCGGCCACCTTCAGCGCCGGGTCCGCGTCCGGCAGCAGCGTAAAGAGCAAAAAGACCGCCAGCGGATGGAGGACCAGCTTGCCCGCGGCGATCAGCGGCAGCTCGGCGAACAGGCCTTTCAGCTTCAGGCCGTAGAGCGAGCCGCCGATCACGAACAGCGCCACCGGCGCCGAGGCCGCGGCGAGCATCTCCACCACCTTGCCCGGAATCGCCGGCAGGCGCGCTTCCAGCAGGGACAGCAGCAGGCCGGTCAGCATGGCGAGGATCAGCGGGGTCCGGGCCAGGCGCCTGGCCGTCTCGCGCAGCACCTTGGCGGCGGAGCCCTGCTGCCGGCCGGCCTCGGCGAGGGTCAGGCTGAGCGGGATGATCAACAGATGCTCCACCAGCATGTTCAGCGCCAGGCCGATGGCCGCCGCCGGGCCGAGCAGCATGGCGACGATGGGGTAGCCGACGAAGCCGCTGTTGGACACGGCCATGCCCAGCGCGGTGATGGCGCCGCTGGTCAGGGGCTCGCGGCGCAGCCTGAGGGCGAGCAGCAGGCCGAGCAGGTAGACCGTCAAGGAGCCCAGGGTGTAGGCCAGCAGGTATTGCCAGTTCATCACCTCCTGGAAGGGGCTGTCCGACACGGCCTTGAGCACCAGCGCCGGCAGGGCGAAGGTGATGACGAAGCTGCCCAGGCCGCGGATCTGCTCGCGGCTGATCACCTCGAAGCGCACGGCGAAGAAGCCCAGCCCGATCAGGATGAAGATGGGCAGGGTGATGGAGAGGATCTGCAGCACGGCGGACCACCTTGACGGGATAGGCAGGGGAAAAAGGCGCGGAGGGTATTCGCAGACGGTACTGCACGCTTGACCCTCCCTGCCAGGCAAGACGCTTCCCTTTCCATGGGCGCGTGGCGAATGCCTGGGCATGCCTGCTCACGTATCGTTGCGTCTCCGGAGCCTCTGGAAAGGCCGGCGGGCCGCCACCGATGGGCGGCCCGTTGCGAACCCCTTTCTAGAACAGCGACATCGGGTACTGGACGATCACCCGGTTCTCCTCGTAGCTGTTGTTGCTGCCCCAGTCGGCGCGCCGGCTGGAGTTTCGCCAGCGCATCGACAGGTTCTTCAGCTTTCCGCTCTGCACCACGTAGGCCACCTCGTTCTCCCGCGACCATTCCTCGCCGTCGCTGACCGTCGCGGTATGCACGTTCTTGCCGCTGATGTAGCGGCTCATGAAGGTCAGTCCCGGCAGGCCGAAGGCGGCGAAGTTGTAGTCGTGGCGCAGCTGCCAGGACTCCTCGCGGGCGTTGTCGAAGCTGCTGGTGAACGTGTCGTTGGGCAGCATGCTGGCGATGGCGCCGTTGAGGCGCAGCCAGCGGTCGTCGCCGGTCAGGCGCTGGAAGGCGAAGGTGAAGGTGTTGGCGCCGGTCCTGAGGGCGAACAGGCCGGTCAGGGTCCGGTTGTCCAGAGCGCCGGCCTCGGCCCGGCCGTCCTCCTCGCCGTCGAACAGGCCCACCCGCGAGGACAGCGACCAGTCCTTGCCCAGCGGCTGGAGGTGGCGGATCTCGAAGTAGCGCTGCTTGTAGATGTCCTCGAGCTGGCCGAACCAGGCGCCGACGGTGGTCCGGTTGTCGTTGAAGCTGTACTCGACGCCGCCGAAGTTGTAGCGGTCGGAGGTGGCCTCGGGCGAGCCGTTGAGCGACATGTTCTGCATGCTGGCGTCGTTGCGCGGGCTGTTGGCGCGCATCTGGCCGCCGTAGAAGCTGAAGTGGGGGATTTCCTTCACCGTGAGCATGCCGCCCTGGAAGGTCTGCGGCAGCACGCGGCCGTCGTTGGAGTTGAGGATCGGCAGGGCCGGGCTCCATTCGCCGATCTTCAGTTCGGTCCTGGAAAAGCGCAGCTTGCCGGCCACCGCCACGCGGCCGAAGTCGTCGGCCGGACGGCCGTCGTCGTGAACCGGCAGCAGTTCGGTGCCGGCGGTGCCCTTGCCGCCGTCGAGCTTGATCGCCCACAGGCCGCGCACGTCGATGCCGAAGCCGACCGGACCTTCGGTGTAGCCCGACTCCAGGTCGAGGATGAAGCCCTGGGCCCATTCCTCGCGCTTGCCCAGGGTGGCGCGGTCGACCATGTTGCGCTGCATGTAGTAGTTGCGCAGGGTCAGGGTGCCCTTGGCGTCGTCGACGAAGGCGGCCTGGGCGCCTGCGCTCGAAAACACGCCGGCGAAAGAGAGGGCGATGACCAGAGAATGCTGACTGGCGAGATGAGAAGTACTGTTTTTCATTGTTGTTGTTTTCAGTCGAAATCGGTGGTGAACACGTCCGGCGCCTGCCGGAGCAGGACACCGGGCGCCGGCTATCCGCGCGGTCGGAGCCCGGCCGGCAGCGGAGGGTCGCCCATCCCCTGGGCGCGGCAGACCCCGGGAGCCGGCCGGCTCCCGTGCCTGTCGTCGAGTCGCTTCGAGGGCCCGGGCTGTCTGCCCGGGGTCATGAAGGGGAGGCCGCAGCCTCCGCCGGCCTTACAGCCAGCCCTTGATCTGCGCGCACACCGCCTCGGTGGAAATGCCGTAGCGGTCGTGCAGGGTCGGCAGTGCGCCGGCGTCGAGGAAGGCATCCGGCAGGGCGATCTGCCGGAAGGTGGGGGTGACGCCGTTGATCATCAGCAGGGTGGCCACGGCCTCGCCCAGGCCGCCGATCCGCGAATGGTTCTCCGCGGTCACCACCAGCCGGCCGGGCTTGCGCGCCTCGGCCAGGATGGCGGCCTCGTCCAGCGGCTTGATGGTCGGTACATGCAGCACCGAGACCTCCACGCCGTCCGCCCTGAGCTGCTCGGCCGCCTCTAGCGCACGCATGGTCATCAGGCCGGTGGAGATGACCAGCACCTCGTTGCCGCTGGTGAGCGTCTTGGCCTTGCCGATTTCGAAGCGGTAGTCGTAGCGGTCCAGCACCAGCGGTACGTTGCCGCGCAGCAGGCGCATGTAGACCGGCCCCTTGTGCGCGGCGATGGCCGGCACGGCCTGCTCCAGCTCATGGGCGTCGCAGGGATCGATGACCATCAGGTTGGGCATCGCGCGGAAGATCGCGATGTCGTCGGTCGCCTGGTGGCTGGGGCCGTAGCCGGTGGTGAGGCCCGGCAGCGCACAGACGATCTTCACGTTGAGGTCTTCCTCGGCGATCGCCATGCAGATGAAGTCGTAGGCGCGCCGGGAGGCGAACACCGCATAGGTGGTGGCGAAGGGCACGAAGCCTTCGCGCGCCATGCCCGCCGCCGCGCTCATCAGCAGCTGCTCGGCCATGCCCATCTGGAAGAAGCGCTCGGGGAGCTCCTTGGCGAAGATGTGCAGGTCGGTGTACTTGCTCAGGTCGGCAGTCAGGCCGACCAGATCCTGGCGCTCCCGGGCCAGTGCGGTCAGGGCGTGGCCGAAGGGGCGGGGCGGGTCGGCTGCCCTTCGGCGGCGATGGAGGCGATCATCGCCGAGGTGGTCAGGCGCTTCTTGGCCGGTGCGGCCGGTTCGGTGGTGTTCTTCATTACTGTCTCCCGGCATCCAGGGCGGTCAGGGCTTGTTCCCACTCGTGTTCGTCGACACGGATGAAATGGGTCTTTTCGCGGGTTTCGAGGAAGGGCACGCCCTTGCCCATGCGGGTGTCGCAGATGATCACCCGCGGCTGGGCGACGGGGTGGTTGCGGGCCGCGTCGAAGGCGGCGACCAGCGCCTCCAGGTCGTTGCCGTTCACCCGCTGGGCGAACCAGCCGAAGGACTGCCAACGCTCGACGATCGGCTCGAAGGCGAGGATCTCGGCGCAATGGCCGTCGGCCTGCTGGTTGTTGACGTCGATCACCGCGATCAGGTTGTCCAGCTTCCAGTGCGAGGCGGACATCGCCGCCTCCCAGGTGGAGCCCTCGTTCAGCTCGCCGTCGGACAGCAGGTTGTAGACGAACGAGGCGGACCGCTTGCGCTTGAGGCCCAGGCAGGCGCCCACCGCGATGCCCAGGCCGTGGCCCAGGGAGCCGCCGGTGATTTCCATGCCCGGGGTGTAGGAGGCCATGCCGGACATCGGCAGGCGGCTCTCGTCGCAGCCGTAGGTTTCCAGTTCCTCGGCGGGGACGATGTCGGCCTCGATCAGCGCTGCGTAGAGGGCGATCGCGTAGTGGCCGATCGACAGGTAGAAGCGGTCGCGGCCTTCCCAGGCGGGCTCGTGCGGCCGGTAGTCCATCGCATGGAAGTAGGCGACGGCGAGCAGATCGGCGGCGCCCAGGGCCTGGCCGATATAGCCCTGGCCCTGTACCTGGCCCATCAGCAGGGCGTTGCGGCGAATCCGGTAGGCCCGTTCTGCCAGGGAGACGGCAGGGGCTGTGGCGTGGGTCGACATGATGAAGAGGCTCCTAGGATTAACGGTTGGTCAAGTTGGCCGGCAGGCGGAGCACCAGCAGCGCACCCGAGGCCAGTACGGCGGTGATCAGGTACATGCCCACCTGGCTGGAACCGGTCGCGGTGGTGAGCCAGCCGATCAGGTAGGGAGAACAGAAACCGGCCAGGTTGGCGATGCTGTTCACCGCGGCGATGCCGGCGGCGGCGCTCACCCCGCCGAGCAGCGAGGTCGGCAGCATCCAGAACAGCGAGGAGGCCGAGAGGACGCCGGCGGCCGCCAGCGACAGGCCGAGGATCGACAGGCCGACGTCGTGGCCGAAGATCGCCGCCAGGGTGAGACCGGCGCCGCCCGCCCACATCGGCAGCACCACATGCCAGCGCCGCTCGCGGTGCTTGTCGCTGCTGCGCCCGGCCAGGAGCATGGCGACGATCGCGCAGAGGTAGGGCACGCTGGTGAGCAGGCCGATGTACAGCGGATCGGCGACGCCCGCGTTGCGCACCAGGGTCGGCAGCCAGAAGGTGATGGCGTACTGGCCCATGACCACGGCGAAGTAGATGGCGGCCAACAGCCACAGCCGGCGGTCGCCGACGAAGGCGCGCACCGACGCATGCTCGGTCTTTTGCTGGTTGTCCTCGGCCAGCTCGCGCCGGATCAGCTGCTTTTCCTCGTCGTCGAGCCAGGTGGCGTCCTCGATCCGGTCCTTGAGGTAGCTCAGCACCCACAGGCCGACCACCACGGTGGGGATCGCCTCCAGGACGAACATCCATTGCCAGCCGGCCCAGCCATAGGCACCGGCGAACTGGTTCATGATCCAGCCCGAGAGCGGGCCGCCGAGCATGCCGGAGAGGGGAATGGCGACGAACCACAGGACCGTCAGCCGGGCGCGGCGGTAGGTCGGGAACCAGTAGGTCAGGTAGAGCAGGATGCCGGGCGCCAGCCCCGCTTCGGCCATGCCGAGCAGAAAGCGCAGCAGGTAGAACTGCCAGGCCGTTTCGACGAAGGCGAACATGGCCGAGAGGATGCCCCAGGTGATCATGATCCGGGCGATCCAGATCCGCGCGCCGATCTTGTGGAGCAGCAGGTTGCTGGGGACTTCGCAGAGAAAGTAGCCGATGAAGAACAGACCGGCGCCAAGGCCGTAGACGGTATCGCTGAAGCTCAGATCCTGCATCATCTGCAGCTTGGCGAAACCGACGTTGACGCGATCCAGGTAGGCGCACAGGTAGCACAGCATGAGGAACGGCATGAGCCGCCATGCGGTCTTCCGATAGGCACTGGAACGGGTGGTATTCACCGCTTCGAGAGTCATGGTGGACATTTTTCGCTCTCTTATTGTTGTTGAGCGTTGAGGGTGAAGCAGGCCGGCGGACGAAATTCGGCCGCCAGCCACGGCGTGCCGTCAGTGGATCAGCATGCCGCCGTTCACATCCAAGGTGATGCCGGTGAGGTAGGTCGACAGGTCGCTGGCCAGGTACAGCGCCGCGTTGGCGACTTCCTGCGCCTCGCCCAGACGGCCCAGCGGAATACCGGCGAGGATGCCGTTCAGGCGCTCGTCGGAGAGCAGGCCGCCGGTGATGTCGGTATGAATCAGGCCGGGGGTGATGGAGTTGACGCGGATATTGTCCGCCCCCAGCTCGCGGGCCATGGCGCGGGCCAGGCCGAGCACGCCGGCCTTGGCGGCGCTGTAGTGCGGTCCGCCGAAGATGCCGCCGCCGCGCTGGGCCGACACCGACGACAGGCAGACGATGCTGCCGGACTTCTGCGCGCGCATGGTCGGGATGACCGCCTGGGACATCAGCAGGGTGCCGCGCAGACTGACGTCCAGCACCTTGTCGTAGTCCGAGCCGCGAATCTCCAGGGTTTTCAGCGGCTGGGTGATGCCGGCGTTGTTCACCAGCGCATCGATGCGCCCATAGCGCTCGATCACTGCTTCGACCGCACGGGTCACCTGGGCGGCGTCCGCGACGTTGGCCGCCAGGCCCAGATGGTCGGGACCGAGCTCGGCCGCTGCCTCCTGCGCTGCCTTTTCCTCCAGATCGAGGATGGCGACCCGGGCGCCATGACGGGCAAAGGTACGGGCCATGGCGCGGCCGATCCCGCGTTGCGAGGCGGCACCGGTGATGATCGCGATCTTGCCTTCGAGCAGCATGCTGGACACTCCTGATATCGTTCTTGTTCAAGAACCGCCGTGGTTGGCGGGGTGTCGGAAGGTTCGGCTGTTATGCCCTTGCTCACAACGCAGCATCCTTCAGTCGATGCTGAAAAAAATTCAGCACCCAAGCGAAGCCGCCCATGAAAACTGACGGAAATGTGGCGGAATAAGGCAAATACTTAGCAAGGCATCTATCTGGATGGCCGAATCGCTCAGCAATCGCTGAAAAAAATTCAGCGCCTTACCGGGCTTGCTTCAGGGTTGACGCGATGTCGGGAGCCGATGGCATGCTCTGTCGAACCAGCCCGGCCAAGAGAGCAGAACAATGATCCGCCCGGAAAAGACGCCGCTGCATATCCCGCCGCTCAAAGCCATCCTTGCCTTCGAACAGGCGGCCCGTTTCGGCAATATCGCCCGGGCGGCGGAACACCTGAACCTGACGCCCTCGGCCGTGAGCCACCAGATCGCCAAGCTCGAAGCGACGATCGGTCGTCCGCTCTTCCACCGCAGCAGCAAGGGGCTGGAGCTGACGCCGGTCGGCAGCCAGTACCTGCACGACATCTCGGGCGCGCTGCAGCGCCTGGGCACGGCGACCGAGCGTGCCGCCACCGATACCAACCAGGAATGTCTGCGCCTGCACTCGGTCCCCAGCTTCGGCCTGCTCTGGCTGTTGCCGCGCCTCGAGCAGCTGCGCGCCAGCAACCCCGACCTGGAGATCAACCTGTCGTGCTCCTACGAGTCCCTGCACTTCAGCCGGGACAAGATGGACGTGGATATCCGCTATGGCCTGGCGAACTGGCCGAACCTGGAGATCCGCACCGTTCCCCAGGAAAGCATCGCCGTGTTCGCCGCACCGTCCCTGCTCCAGACCAAGAAGGTCGACAGTCCCGACGATCTGCTCGATGCCGATCTGATCCTCTCCGAAGCGCCGCTGGTGCAGTGGCCGCAGTGGTTCGCGCAGCAGGGCCTGTCGATGCCCGAGCGCCGTTACCCGCTCAGCTTCGACCGCTCCTACATGAGCCTGGAGGCGGCGGTCCACGGCCTCGGCTTCGCGCTGGAAAGCACGCTGCTGGCCCATGACTACATCCAGACGGGCAAACTCGTCCCGGTGTTCGGCAACGAGCTGCGCAGCCCGGTCAGCGCGCATCATCTGGTCTTCCCGCACACGCACGCCGACTATCCGCGCGTGCGGCGCTTCCTCGCCTGGATGCAGACGGAGCTGGGGCATCCCTTCGCCTACTGACAGGCGCCTCTTCCGGCGTTTTCCCGCCGGGCCGGGAACTGTCTAGTCCTTCACGGGCAGCACCAGGCTTGCGGCCTCCTGCGGCACGCTTTGCCAATCGGCTTCGGCTGCTCCCCGCCACCACGGCTGTACCGCGTCGACCCGGGCCGGCTCGACCGGCTCGCCGAGGCGCGGCATGACCAGCCCCTCCGAGGCGTGCGCCAGCAGCACGTCCGCTGGCTGGGACCATGAGTGCATCGCCAGGTTGAAAGTGCCCCAGTGCACCGGCAGGAAATGCCCGCTGCCTAGCTGTGCCCAGGCCTGCAGGGCGTTGTCCGGGCCCAGGTGCACATTCCCCCAGGCCGGATGGCAGGCGCCGACCTCGAGCATCACCAGGTCGAAGGGACCGAGCCGCCGGCCGATCTCGGCGAAGGCCGGCGAGAGCCCGGTATCGCCGCTGAAGAACACCGCGTGGCGCTCGCCGCGCAGGGCGAACGACGACCAGAGGGTCAGGTTGCGGTCGCGCAGTCCGCGGCCGGAGTAGTGATGCGACGGCGCGGCGCCGATCGTCAGGCCGCCCGGCAGCCTGGTGTGCTCCCACCAGTCGAGCTCGACGATGCGCTCGGCCGGCACGCCCCAGGCCTCCAGATGCAACCCGACGCCGAGCGAGGTGACGAAGGGCACCCGCCGCTTGGCCAGCGCCCGGATGCTCGGGTAGTCCAGATGGTCGTAGTGGTCGTGGGAGATCAGCACCGCATCGAGCGGCGGCAGGCTGGCGATGTCGACCGGCACCGGCTGGAAGCGCCGGGGGCCGAGGAAGGGCAACGGCGAGACGCGCATCCCCCAGACCGGATCGGTCAGCACCCGGTGGCCGTCGATTTCCAGCAGCACGGTCGAATGGCCGAGCCAGGTGGCGCGCAGCCCGGTTTCGACGGGCCGCGCCCAGGTCTCGCGTGGGTCGATGGCCGGAAGCGGCAGCGCCGGCGTGCGGCCCTCGCCACGGAACAGGAAGTCGGTCAGCGTCGGCCGCCCCTCGGGCACGCGCTGCACGCTGGCCGGGTAGGTGTTCATGAAGCCGCCGCCGGCATACTGCCTGGAGGCCTGCATGCGTTCGCGCCTGAGCCCATCGGCACGTCGAGCAAAAAACACCATCTCGGATTCTCCTGTTCGCCCATTTCCCTATCGTTGCCGCCAGGCTGCCGGGGTTCAAGCCGGGCAAGGCACTGAAAGACATCCTCGATCGAATACGCCTCGGCGAGGCCGGGTACGGCGACAACGGTCGAGCCAGTAGGCGAGTGTTTGGACTGCCATTCCCGGCAAGATATCCGCCGATGGCGGCGAAGGGCGGGACGGGGATTGAACTCCGGGCAGATGGCTGTTATCTGAGCGTATTCAACGTCTTCACACAGGAAATGCCATGACTGCGAAAGTCGATGTAACGGCACTGGCCGATCTGCTGCGACGGGCGGCGAAGGCCGAAATAGTGCCGCGTTTCCGGCGCCTGGGCAGCGCCGACGTGCGGGCCAAGACGGAGGCGACGGATCTGGTGACCGAGGCCGACGAACAGGCCGAACGCATGATGAAAGCCGAGATCGCCAGGCTCTGGCCGGACGCCTTGTTCATCGGCGAGGAGTCGGTCGCGGCGGACCCGGCGCTGCTGGGCGGGCTGAAAGACGCCGAGTTCGCCATCATCGTCGACCCGGTCGACGGCACCTTCAACTTCGCCTCGGGTATCCCAGCGTTCGGCGTCATGGCCTCGGTCGTGGTCGCCGGCGAGACGGTTGCCGGCATCATCTACGACCCGATGGGCGACGACTGGGTGATGGCGGAAAAAGGCGGCGGCGCCTGGCTGCGGCGGCCGGACGGCGAAGCGCAGCGGCTTTCCGTGGCCGCCCCTGTCGCCCTCGAGCAGATGGTCGGCATGGCCTCGACCGGCTATCTGCCGAAGGACAAGCAGCCGCAAATCCTCGCGAACCTGTCCAAGGTCCGCTTTGCCGCCAACTACCGCTGTGCGGCGCACGAGCACCGGACCATGGCCGCCGGCCACGTGCATTACCTGATGTACTACAAGCTGATGCCCTGGGATCACCTGGCCGGCACCCTGGTCTGCCAGGAGGCCGGCGCCTACGCCGCCCGCTTCGATGGAACCTCCTATCTGCCGCGGCACCTGGACGGCGGCCTGCTGATCGCCCCGGACAAGGCCTCCTGGGAGCTGCTCCGGCGTGAGGTCTTCACTATCTAGCAGTCTGCCCCGGCGCGCCCTTGCCCATTGACCCTGTGCGTTCCCGCCCGCTGATGTTCCCCCAGCCGCGGCGCACAGTTGAGTTCCGCCGGCGCAGGGGCAGATCCTTCGCCGGGCCGCCTGCACCACATAACGGCAAGTCCATCAGTGGCAGACGCTTCTCGGTGCTCATGGCTCCTGTCTCCCTTGTCGTTGGCTGGCGGCTTGGCAGATCGCGGCGAACGCGGCGGCCTCCAGCGAGGCACCGCCGATCAGCCCGCCGTCGATGTCCGGCTGGGCGAACAGCGCTCTGGCGTTGTCGGCCTTGACGCTGCCGCCGTAAAGGATCGGCGTGGTCTCGGCCTGCACGGGATCGTGTTGGAACAGCAAGGCCCGGATGTGCCGGTGCACCGCCTGGGCCTGCTCCGGCGTGGCGGTTTCGCCGGTGCCGATGGCCCACACCGGCTCGTAGGCTATCAGCCCGGCGGCGAGGCCCTGGATGCCCGAGCGGCGCAGGACCGCCTGCAGCTGGGCGGATACCACCTGCTCGGTCTGGCCCTGGCGACGCTGCGCCTGGGTCTCACCGACGCAGAGCACCGGCAGTAGGCCTGCCGCGAGCGCCGCGGCGAACTTCTCCGCCACCCCCTCGTCGCATTCGCCGTACAGGCTGCGCCGCTCCGAGTGGCCGACCAGCACGAAGCGGCAGCCTAGCTCGCGGAGCATCCCAGCGCCGACCTCGCCGGTGAAGGCGCCTTTCTCCGCCGCGTTGAGGTTCTGCGCGCCCAGCACCACGCCGGAGCCTTCCAGCAGGGCGGCGACCTGCGCCAGGTAGGGGAAGGGCGGACAGACCGCCAGCTCGACGCCCTGCAGCGCCGCCAGCGACGGCAGCAGTTCGTTCAGCAGGCGCCGGTTGGCGGCCAAGTCGCCGTTCATCTTCCAGTTGCCGATGACCCGTTTGCCTCTCATGCCGTACCTCCGCAGCACAGGAGCCTCCATGGCGTCTTCTCGATGCGTAGCCACTGGTTGTTCCCGCCGATCCGCTCCGTGCCGGAGAGGATGGCGGCGATCTTGTTTCTTCGCAGCATGGCTTGCGTTCCTTCAGGGAGGTCATTCGTGGAAAAACCCAAATGGCGCAGTTGGCAACCTGCCTTGCCGGCAATGTCCGGCGGAGCGGCTCGGAAGTTCACGCACCAGTTTTCTCTGGGTAAGTTCGCGTCTTGGCCGAAAATGTCGTAATGGGCGTGCGGTCCGCACCGTCGGCGGAAGGGGAGATAACTTCGCAAGCTGTTCCAAGCAGGCAAGTTCGAGCGTTTTTCGATAACTTCGCGATGCAGATGAGCATTGCGCTGCCGGGACGACGGGCTGCCGCTTTTTTGCGGACCGTTTTAGATGCGCAAGTTCAAGCTCATTTCCGAGATGGACTTGCGCATCGTGCCACTAGCCGACCTCGGCGATCACGATCTCTGTCCGGCCAAGCGAGTGGGCTGAGGCAGCGTTTTCCTTTCGAGCTTGAAGTAGATGAGCGCAGTGAGCAGCACACCGAGAATCTCTACCGCTGAAATGAAGTAAAGCCCTGCCGCCAGGCTGCCGGTATATTCCTTGAGGGCGCCGATGCCGAAGGGTCCCAGGTAACCGCCCAGGTTGCCGATCGAGTTGATCAGGGCGATACCGGCCGCGGCGCCGGCGCCGGTGAGGAAACGTCCCGGCAGTGTCCAGAAGAGGGCGGTGCCGGAGAAGATGGTGAAGGCCGTCAGGCTCAGCGCCATCAGTTGCATCGCCGGCAGGGTTGCCCAGGCGCCCAGAAACATTCCCAGCGCTCCCAGGAAGTACAGCGCGGAAAGGTGGCCGTAGCGATCGTTCAGGCGGTCCGAACTGCGCGGCACGATCAGCAGGCCGATGATGCCGAACACATAGGGCACCGCCGAGATGAAGCCCGTGACCAGAGTGCTGTTGCCGAACTGGTTCACCAAGGTCGGCAGCCACAGGCTGAGGCCATAGTTGGTCAGGGTGACCGGCAGGTAGAGCAGCGCCAGCAGCAGCACGCGGGGATCTTTCAGGGCATTAAGGGGATTGCTGTGTTCGGTCTGGCCGTACTCCTTGCGGTCGGCTTCCAACTGGTTGTTCAGCCACTGGCGATCCGCTTCCGGAAGCCAGCGTGCCTGGGCCGGCGTATCCGGCAGGATGCGCAGGGTCGGCCAGGCCAGCAGCATGGCCGGCAGACCGATCGAGAGCATCAGCCACTGCCAGCCGGCCAGAGCATAGATGCCGTTCAGACCCAGCAGCGCCCCGGACAGGGGACCGGTGATCATCAGTGCAATGGGCTGGGCCAGGATGAACAGGCCGAGCACCTTGCCGCGATGGCGAACCGGATACCAGCGGGTGATGTAGTAGAGCACGCCGGGGAAGAAGCCCGCCTCGGCGGCGCCCAGCAGAAAGCGCATCGCATAGAAGCCGTAGGGCCCCTGTATGAACGCCATGCCCACCGTGACCGCGCCCCAGGTGATGAGGATGCGGGCGAACCAGCGTCGCGCGCCGAAGCGCTCGAGCATCAGGTTGCTGGGGACTTCGAAGAGAAAATAGCCGATGAAGAACAGGCCGGCACCGAAGCCGTAGGCGATATCGCTGATCCCGAGATCGGCCGCCATGTGCAACTTGGCGAAGCCGACGGCGGAGCGGTCGATGAACGCGACCATGTAGAGCAGAATCAGGAAGGGAATAAGCCGGAGTGTGATCGTGCGAATTATCTGTTTTTCCGGATTCATGGCAAAACCTCCGATTGTTGTTGTTATGGATGTTTTTCATAGGCCGTCCCCGGTATGAGGACGTAGCCAATCGCACAGTGCGTTTATGTTGCTACCGAAGTTGGCGGTCATGCCGAATTTGGCGAAGCCGACTGCGGATCGCTCGATAAAGGCGACCGTGTAGAGCAAGATCGAGAAAACAATAAGTCCGGGTGAAATGGTGAGAGTTGTTTAGCCGTCCCTGTTCATGGCCGAGCCTCCATTGGGGGTTGTTTGAAGTTTTCCTGACTCCTCCCGTTCTTCAGGAGAAGTGGCAAAACCCGGTCAGCGCATCGATCCGTCACCGCCAGTGGGAATACCAGCCGAGCCCCGCTTCGGTGAGACCCCGTGGCGAGTATTCGCAGCCGATCCAGCCGTCGTAGCCGCTGTCGTCGAGGAGCTGGAAGAGATAGGGATAGTTGACCTCGCCGCTATCCGGCTCGTGCCGGTCCGGAACCCCGGCGATCTGCACGTGCCCCACGCCGGCCTGGAAGCGCCGGTAGGTGGCGGCTAGGTCGCCTTCCATGATCTGCGCATGGAAGAAGTCCATCTGCACCTTGAGGTTGGGCTCGCCGAGCTCGGCGCGGATGGCGTGGGCCTCGGCCTGACGGTTGATGAAATAGCCGGGAATGCTGCGCGAGTTGATCGGCTCGATCAGCAGGGTCAGGCCGTGCTCGTGCAGGCGGCGTGCGGCATAGCGCAGGTTTTCCAGGTATTGCGCGCGCATCTGCGGGCGCATCGCCTCGTCCGCTACCAGGCCGGCCATGGCATGCAGGCGCGTGCAGCCCAGCGCGCGGGCGTAGTCGATGGCGCGGTCCACGCCTTCGCGGAATTCCGCCGCGCGGCCGGGCAGCGCCGCCAGGCCGCGCTCGCCGGCGGCGAAGTCGCCGGGCGGCATGTTGAACAGCACCTGGGTCAGGCCGTGCCTGTCGAGCTGTTCGGCGATCTGCTCGGCCGGGTAGTCATAGGGAAACAGGAACTCGACCCCCCTGAACCCGGCCGCCGCGGCGCGGGCGAAGCGGTCGAGGAAGGGCGCGTCGTTGAACAGCATGCTGAGGTTGGCGGCGAATCTGGGCATGGGCATCTCACCATTGGGCGCCGAAGGTCTGGCGCAGTTCTTCGATTTGTTCTTCGTCGAGCAGGCGCACCGGCTGCTGGCGCAGCAGCAGGAACAGCTTGGCCGTCTCTTCCAGCTCCTCGATGGCGTAGCCGGCCGCCTCCAGGGTCTTGCCGGACACCAGCGGGCCGTGGTTGGCCAGCAGCACCGCGCTGTGCTTGCCGACCAGGCCGCTGATCGCCTCGCCGAGGCGCGGGTCGCCCGGGCGGTGATAGGGAACCAGCGGCAGCCGGCCGACGCGCATGACGAAGTAGGGCGTCAGCGGCGGCAGGGCGGAGTGGGGGTCCAGGCAGTCCAGGCAGGACACCGCCGCCGAGTGGGTGCAGTGCAGGTGGACGATGGCCCCGGAGTCCTCGCGCCCGGCATAGACCGCATGGTGCAGGAAGGCCTCCTTGGAGGCCGGCTTGCCCGCCAGATGGTTGCCTTCCCAGTCGAGCTTGGCGATGTCGTTCGGATCGAGCTCGCCCAGGCAGGCGTTGGTGGGGGTGAGCAGCCAGCCGTCGTCGAGGCGCGCGCTGATGTTGCCCGAGGAGCCCGGACTCAGGCCGCGCATGTGCAGGGAGCGGCCAACCTCGACGATCTCCTCGCGCAGTCGGGTTTCCTTGCTCATGCCAGCACCTCCCAGGCTTTCACCATGAAATCGACGCTGCCGAAATTGCCGGACTTCAGGGCCAGGCTCAGGGGACGATCTCCGCCGGACAGGGGCTGCGTCCAGGGCACGCCGGGATCGATGCTCGGACCGATGCGCAGGCCCGCGATATCCAGGGCACCGACCACCGCGCCCGAGGTTTCTCCGCCGGCCACCAGGAGCTGGCCGACGTCCTGCTCCTGCACCAGGGTGCGGGCGATGCTCGCCAGGGCCTGCTCGACACGCTCGCCGACCTGCTGGGTACCGAACTGCTCCTGAACCCGGCGCACCTCTTCGGGGGAACTGCTGGCATAGATCAGCACCGGAGTCGCGGCATCCTGACGGGCGGCCCAGGCGACGGCCTCCTCGACCAGTGCGGTGCCGCGCGCCATCAGCGCGCCGGCCTCGAGGCGGAAGGACGGGTAGTGCACCTTGGCCTCGGCGATCTGCGCGAGGGTGGCCTTGGAGCAGCTGCCGCTGAGGATCGCCCGGCGGCCGTGGGGGGACTCGAGGCGGTCGGCCGTGGCGGCCGAGGTCAGGACGCCGCTCTCGCGCCAGGCGCTGGCCAGCCCCAGGGCCAGGCCCGAGCCGGCGGTGACCAGGGGCAGGTCGAGGCAGGCCTTGCCCAGCACTTCCAGATCGCCGTTGTCGATGGCGTCGCAGATGGCGATGCCGACGCCTGCGGCGCTCAGCTCGGCGATCCGCGCCCGGGTGGCCTCGACACCGGCGCGCAGGCTGCGGTAGTCGATCAGGCCGACCGGACGGCGGGTCTGCGGCTGCAGGACGCGCAGCAGGTTGGCATCGCGCATCGGGGTCAGCGGATGGTCCTGCATGCCGCTCTCGTTCAGCAGCACGTCGTTGGCGAACAGGTAGCCGTTGAACACGCTGCGGCGGTTTTCCGGAAAGGCCGGACAAGCCACGGTGAAGCGGCTGCCGAGGGCATCGAGCAGGACATCGCTGACCGGGCCGATGTTGCCGTCGGCAGTCGAGTCGAAGGTCGAGCAGTATTTGAAGTAGAACTGCCGGCAACCCTGGCTCTTCAGCCAGGCGAGCGCCGCCAGGGATTGGGCGACGGCCTCCTCGGCGGGCAGGGTGCGCGATTTCAGGGCGACCACCAGGGCGTCGGCATCCCCGGTCGGCAGGGGCCGGTCCGGTACGCCGATGGTCTGCACGGTGCGGGCGCCGCCCCGGACCAGCATGCTGGCCAGGTCGGTGGCGCCGGTGAAGTCGTCGGCGATACATCCGAGTAGCGGCATCGCTCAGCCCTCCGTGCCGTCGTGGGGCAGGCGGATGCCGGGGAAGATCTTCGCCACGGCGATGTCGTCCTCGCGACCGAAGCCGGCGGCCGAGGCCTGCTTGAACATCTGGTGCGCGCTGGCCGTCAGCGGCAGTGGGAAGACCGCGTCCTGGGCACTGTCCAGCACCAGACCGAGATCCTTGACGAAGATGTTCACCGCCGAGCGCGGCTGGTAGTCGCCGGCCAGCAGGTGGGGCACGCGGTTCTCGAACATCCAGGAGTTGCCGGCGCTGTGGCTGATGACTTCGTAGAGCGTGGCCGGATCGCAGCCCTGGCGGATGCCGTAAGCCATGGCCTCGGCCGCGGCGGCGATGTGCACCCCGGCCAGCAACTGGTTGACCAGCTTGATCTGCGAGCCCTGGCCGGCCTCGTTGCCGAGCCGGTAGACCTGGGTCGCGACGGCCGCGAGCGCCGCCTCGGCGCGCTGGAAGGCCTGTTCCGGCCCCGAGGCCATGATCGTGAGTTCACCCTTGGCCGCCCGCTGTGCGCCTCCGGAGATCGGCGCGTCGACCATCAGCAGCCGGTGCTCCGTCAGGCGCCCGGCGATGCGCCGGGCCGCCTGGGCGGAAATCGTCGCGCAGGTCAGCACCACGCTGCCGGGCTTGAGACGTGCGGCGATGCCCTGTTCGCCGAACAGCACCTGCTCGGTCTGTTCGGCGTTGACCACCACGATGAACAGCAGGTCGGTCGTCGCCGCATGCTCGGTCGGGCCGTTCAGTGGCTGGCCGCCTTCGCTGGCGAAGGCCGCACGAACCTCTTCGCGGATGTCGTAGCCCCAGACGGGAAGGCCGGCCCGCAGCAGCGAGCGGGCCATGCCCAGCCCCATGGAACCCAGGCCGATGACGCCGCAGGATGGCAAGGGAGTACTCATTGAATCACCTCTTTATTGTTGGATTGTCGGATTCGTCGATGGCGGTCTGCGCCCGGCACAGGCGCTCCTTGGCGTTTTCCAGATGGTGGCTGGCGGCCAGCCGCGCGGCTTCCGCATCGCCCGCGGCGATGGCCTCGAAGAGGCGCTGGTGCTCCTCGTCCACCTGGCGCATGTAGAGCGGATAGCGGGCCTCGTTGCGGCGGGTCACGCTGATCGCCTGGTAGAGCAGTTGGTGGAGGAAATCGATGGTGCTCAGGAAGTGCTGGTTGCCGGTGGCGACGACGATGGCGCGGTGGAAGGCGAGATCCTCGCGCACGCCGTCCTCGCCGCGCTCGACGGCTTCCTCCAGCGCTTCCAGGGCATTGCGCATGGCGCGCAGCTGCGCCTTGTCGCGATGGCGTGCCGCCAGTTCGGCCGCCTTGGTCTCCAGGGCGCTGCGCAGTTCGAGAATCTCCGTCACCGATTGCACGTTGCCCTGGGGCGAAGCCAGGCGCAGGACGACCGTCGGCGTGCTGCTCACATAGGTGCCGCTGCCCTGGCGCGAGACCACCAGCTTCTCGCGCTTGAGCATCGAAATGGCTTCACGAACCACCATGCGGCTGACCCCGTACTGGTCGCACAGGCTCTGCTCGGTGGGCAGGCGGCTGCCTGCCGGCAGAGTCCCATCCTGAATCGCCTGGGTCAGGCGCTGCGCCAGACGTTCGGTGAGGTTGGGAGTGGCTTGGTTCAATGTTTCCACGGGGCTTCTCCTGGCAATCGCTCGTGACGAGCGGGTCCTCGGCGAGGGGGCTTTCGCTTACGGTCGATTGCGCTGACCTGAAATTCATAATACAACATGACAAATGCTTGTCACGGCCTTTCATCCAAAAACAAATCGGGGCATCCCGCCCCCTCACACGAAGGTAACCACAGCATGAAAATCCTGGTCACCGGTGGTGCCGGCTTCTTGGGGAGCCGCCTCATTCAAGCCCTGCTGCAACCGGAAGCACTCGATCTCCTGCCCAGCCATGGGCGTATCGTCTCGCTGGACCTGGCACCCTATCCCTACGAGGACCCGCGGGTCGAATCGGTGATCGGCGATATCGCCGACCCGGCGTGCCTCGCCAGGCTGGTCGATGCCGAGACCACCGTCGTCTACCACCTGGCGGCGGTCGTCAGCGGCCAGGCCGAGGCGGACTTCGACCTGGGCATGCGGGTCAACCTGGATGCCACCCGGGTATTGCTGGAAGCCTGCCGGCAGCGCGCCAGAACGCCCACCCTGATCTTTGCCAGTTCACTGGCAGTATTCGGAGGCGAGCTGCCGGACAAAGTGCCGGAGGATCTGGCGCCCCTGCCGCAGTCTTCCTATGGCGCGCAGAAGGCGATGGCCGAGCTGCTGGTCGGCGACTATTCGCGCAAGGGGTATATCGACGGTCGAGTCTGCCGCCTGCCGACCATTTCGGTGCGTCCCGGCAAGCCCAATGCGGCGGCTTCTTCGTTCGCCAGCGGGATCATCCGCGAGCCGCTCGCCGGCCTGTCGAGCAATTGCCCGGTGCCTCCGGACACTCGCCTATGGCTGTCGTCGCCGGACACAGTGATCGCCAACCTGCTGCATGCCGCACGCCTCGACGGTCCGGTCCTGGGCCTGCGGCGCACACTCAACCTGCCGGGCATCAGCGTGCGGGTCGGGCAGATGCTCGACAGCCTCGCGCGACTGGGCGGGAGCAAAGCGCGCGCGCTGGTCGGCCACGAGCCCGATCCGCGCATCGAACGCATCGTCTGCAGCTGGCCGGGCGACTTCGATATCCGGCGTCCGCTGCGGCTCGGCTTCGGCGTCGACCGCGACTTCGACGCCATCGTCGAGGCTCACCAGCGCTTCATGCAAACCCAGTGATCGTGGGCGCCGGGTGTGTCCGGGAGGAGGCGGCAGGCCGTGCCGCCTCCTGGACGGGGCTGCTCCTCAGAACAGCGAGATCGGGTACTGGACGATCAGCCGGTTGTCGTCGAACTTGTTGTTGGCGCCCCAGTCGCGGCGGATCGTCGAGTTCCGCCAGCGCAGGATCAGGTCCTTCGCCGGGCCGCTCTGCACCACGTAGCTCAGCTGGGTCTCGCGGTTCCACTCCTCGCCGTCGTCGATATTCCCGGTGTGCACGTGGGTGCCCTTGATGTAGCGGGTCATCAGGGTCAGGCCGGGCATGCCCAGGGAGGCGAAGTCGTAGTCGTAGCGCGCCTGCCAGGAGCGCTCGCGGGCGTTGTCGAAGCTGCCGTTGTAGCTGTCGTTGGCCGCCGTGCCGCCGCTGGTGCCGTTGACCCGCAGCCAGCGGTCGTCGCCGCTGACCCGCTGCAGGCCCAGGTAGAGGGTGTGCGCGTTGTAGCGCAGGGAGAACAGCCCGGAGAGCAGCTTGTTGTCCAGATGGCCCTCCAGCGCCTCGCCGTCCTCCTCGCCGTCGAAGTAGCCGATATTGGCGCCGAGGGTCCATTCCTTGCCGAGCGGCTGGGTATGCAGCACCTGGAAATAGCGCTGCTTGTAGATGTCCTTCAGGCGCGCGTACCAGGCGCCGACGGTGGTGCGCTTGTCGTTGAAGGTGTATTCGGCGCCGCCGAAGTCGAAGTCGTCGGACTGGCGGTCGCTGGTGTAGGGGTTGGTGCCGTTCAGGGTCATGTCCTCCATGCTGCCGTCGTCGCGCGGGCTGTTGCCGGTGATGTGGCCGGCGTAGAGGGTCAGGTTCTTGACCTCCCTGGAGGTGAGCATCGAGCCCTGGAAGGTCTGCGGCAGCGAGCGGCCGTCGTCGGCGCGCAGGATCGGCAGGACCAGGAACCACTCGCCGACGCGCAGCTCGGTTTCGGAGAACTTCATCTTGCCGGAGACGGCGATGCGGCCGTAGTGGTCGGCCGGCTTGCCGTCCTTGTCGAGCGGCAGCAGCTGGGTGCCGCCGGTGCCCTTGCCGCCGTCGAGCTTGTGCGAATAGAGGCCGAGCACGTCGACGCCGAAGCCGACCGGGCCTTCGGTGTAGCCGGACTTGAGGTCGAGGATGAAGTTCTGGGTCCATTCCTCGGCCTTGCTGCGGGTGGCGCCGTCGTCGACGAAGTTGCGGTGGATGTAGAAGTTGCGCAGGGTCAGGCTGCCCTTGGCGTCGTCGAAAAATTCGGCCTGGGCGCCGCTGCTGGCCAGGAGCAGGCCGAGGGCGAGGGCAGGGGACTGGCGGAGCGAAAAAGGCGAGAGGCTGTTCTTCATTGTTGTTGTTACCGGCGAAGATCGGTGGAAAAGGCGCAAAAAGGCCCCCCTCCGCGGGCGCGGATGCGTTGGGCGAAAGGGGGAAAGCCCGGCGACGGTGACCGGGTCTGGCAGATCAGGCGAGCGGCGTTCCCGGCGGCGTGCCGGAGGTGTGGGAATGCGGCGGAATACGGCGGCGCGCGCGGAGCGAAGTGGTCATGCGGGATTCCCGTTCGTTGTTGTCGTTGTCGTCACGGAAGCCGGGGGCGGACGCCCCCGGGTGAAACTGGGCGTCTCCCGCGAGGGGGAGCGCCCTTACAGCGCCTCGCGGCTCGGCTGGCCGTCGACCAGGCGCAGGATGCCCAGCGGGTTGGCGTTCTGCAGGGCCTCCGGCAGCAGCGCGTCCGGGTAGTTCTGGTAGCACACCGGGCGCAGGAAGCGGTCGATCGCCAGGCTGCCCACCGAGGTGCCGCGGGCGTCCGAGGTGGCCGGGTAGGGGCCGCCGTGGACCATCGCGTCGCAGACCTCCACGCCGGTCGGGTAGCCGTTGACCAAGAGGCGCCCGGCCTTCTGCTCGAGCACCGGCACCAGGGCGGCGAAGGCGGTCAGATCCGCCGGCTCGGCGATCAGGGTGGCGGTGAGCTGGCCGTGCAGGCCGTGCAGGGCGCGGATCAGCTCGGCGGCATCGGCCACCTCGACGACCACGGTGGTCGGGCCGAAGACCTCTTCCTGGAGCAGCGCGTCGCCTTCCAGCAGCAGGGCGACGTCGGCCTGGAACAGCTGCGGGCGGGCCTGGTTGCCTTCCTGCGGCTGGCCGGCCAGGTGCTTGACCTTGGGATGGGCGTGCAGGGCGGCGAGGCCTTTCTCGTAGCTCTTCAGGGTGCCGGGGTTGAGCATGGTCTGCGGGCCCTGGTCGGCCATGGCGGCGGCGAAGGTTTCCAGGAAGGCGGAGAACTCCGCCGAGCGCAGGCCGACGATCAGCCCGGGGTTGGTGCAGAACTGCCCGCAGCCCAGGGTCACCGAGGCGGTCAGCTCCCTGGCGATCTGCTCGCCGCGCTGCTTCAGGGCCGCGGGCAGCAGCAGCACCGGGTTGATGCTGGACATCTCGGCGAACACCGGGATCGGCTGCGGCCGGGCGGCGGCCATGTCGCAGAGGGCGCGGCCGCCCTTGAGCGAGCCGGTGAAGCCGACCGCCTGGATCGCCGGGTGCTTGACCAGCGCCTCGCCGACGCCGTTGCCGTAGATCATGTTGAACACCCCGGCGGGCATGCCGGTCTTCTCGGCGGCGCGGAGAATGGCGTCGGCCACGCACTCGGCGGTGGCCATGTGGCCGCTGTGCGCCTTGAACACCACCGGGCAGCCGGCGGCCAGGGCCGCGGCGGTGTCGCCGCCGGCGGTGGAGAAGGCCAGCGGGAAGTTGCTGGCGCCGAACACCGCGACCGGGCCGACGCCGATGCGGCACTGGCGCAGGTCGACGCGCGGCAGCGGCTGACGGTCGGGCAGGGCGCGGTCGATGCGCGCGCCGTGGAACTCGCCGCGGCGCAGGACCTGGGCGAACAGGCGCATCTGGCCGCTGGTGCGGCCGCGCTCGCCCTGGATGCGCGCGGCGGGCAGGGCGGTCTCGCGGCAGACGATGGCGACGAAGTCGTCGCCGAGGGCGTCGAGTTCGGCGGCGATGGCCTCAAGGAACGCGGCGCGGCGGGCGGCGGGCAGGGCGCGGAAGGCCGGGTAGGCGGCGGCGGCGGCCTCGGCGGCGGCGTTCACTTCTTCAGGGGTGGCCTGGTAGAAGTCATAGGATAACTTTTCGCCCGTGGTCGCCTCGACGCTGTGGACGACGACGTCGCCTTTCCCGCTGCGGGCGCCGCCGATGAAATTCAATCCGAGTATCGCAGTCATCTGGAACTCCTTGATCTGAGGAAATAGGAAGCCATCGCCGGCGCGACCGGCGAAAGGAAACAGGCTTCGAGGGAAAAGGGAGGCGGCGGCCTTCTTGGGGAAGGACGGCCGAGGCGCTTCAGGTGACGGCGCCGATCTGCCAGGGCACGAACTCGTTCTGGCCGTAGCCGTGCAGCTCGCTCTTGCTGCGCTCGCCCGAGGCGATGCGCAGCATCAGTTCGAACACCGCCTCGCCGCAGACCTCGATGTCGGTCGAGCCGTCGGCGATGCCGCCGCAGTTGATGTCCATGTCCTCTTCCTGGCGCTGCCACAGCGCCGTGTTGGTGGCGAGCTTGATCGACGGCGATGGCGCGCAGCCGTAGGCCGAGCCGCGGCCGGTGGTGAAGGCGATCAGGTTGGCGCCGCCGGCGACCTGGCCGGTAGCCGAAACCGGGTCGTAGCCGGGGTATCCATGAACACCAGACCCTGGGCGCGGACCCGCTCGGCGTATTCGTACACCTCGACCAGGTTGCTGGAGCCGGCCTTGGCCACGGCACCCAGCGACTTCTCGAGGATGGTGGTCAGGCCGCCCGCCTTGTTGCCGGCCGAGGGATTGTTGTTCAGCTCGGCGCCCATCCGCTCGCAATAGGCCTCCCACCAGCGGATGCGGGCGATCAGCTTCTCGCCGACCGCGCGGCTGACCGCACGGCGGGTCAGGAGGTGTTCGGCGCCGTAGATTTCCGGGGTTTCGGAGAGGATCGCGGTGCCGCCACAGGCCACCAGGCGGTCCACCGCATTGCCCAGCGCCGGGTTGGCGGTGATGCCGGAATAGCCGTCCGAGCCGCCGCACTGCAGGCCGACGACCAGGTGCCGGGCGCTGACCGGCCGGCGCTCGACGCGGTTGGCCTCGGCCAGCAGTTCCCTGACCTGGGCGATGCCGCTGGCCACGGCCCGGGCGGTGCCGCCGCTGTCCTGGATGGTGAAGGTACGCAGCGCATCGCTGCGCCCGAGCCCCTGGCTGGCCAGCAGGCTGTCGATCTGGTTGGTTTCGCAGCCCAGGCCGACCACCAGCACGGCGGCGAAGTTGGCATGCGCGGCATAGCCGCCGAGGGTCCGGCGCAGCATGCCGAGGCCCTCGCCGCTGGCGTCGATGGCGCAGCCGGAGCCGTGGGTCAAGGCGACCACGCCGTCGACGTTGGGATGGTCGGCGAGGGCGGCGGGGTTGATGTCGCGGCGAAAGTAGTCGGCGATGGCCCGGGCGACCGTGGCCGAACAGTTCACCGAGGTGAGGATGCCCACGTAGTTGCGGGTGGCGACACGCCCGTCAGGGCGCACGATGCCCATGAAGGTGGGGCCTTCCAGCGCCGCGGCAGCGGGCCGGGCATCGGCGCCGAAGGCGTAGTCGCGGCTGAATTCGCCCATGCTCAGGTTGTGCACGTGGACGTGCTCGCCCGCTTCGATGGCGGCGCTGGCAAAACCGATGATCTGCCCGTAGCGGCGCAGCGGCTGGCCGGCGGCCAGGGCCCGAACGGCGACCTTGTGCCCGGCGGGAATGGCCTGGCGCACCTGCAGGTTCTCTTCGGGAAGGAGCTGACCCGCTTCCAGGGGACGGCGGGCGATCAGGACGTCGTCCTGGGCGTTGAGGCGGATCACGGCGCTGCCGTTGTCGCCGGTTCTGGCAATCAGTTGCATGGGGCGGATCTCCACTACTGCAAGCAGGCGCCAAGACGATCGCCCTGCGCTGGGACGCTATGCGATGTCTCGTCGCCTGGGCGCTGCGGGTGTTGTCGTTGGACGGGCCGGGACGCTGCACGGCAAGGCTGGGGCCACTGTAATCAGACCCCGGCGGCTTGCCCAATGAGAGCTTTGGATTGGCCGATAACCTTTCGTCATGCCGCCAGAAGGGAGTCGCCTAGCCCGGCGTGCCCTCCCGGCGCAGGCGGGCGAACTCCAGCAGGATTTCGGCGAACTCCTGCGCCGCTGCGGGCAGGGGTTCGTCCTTGCGGGTGATGATGCCGTACTCCAGCGGCTCGACGTGGAACGCGGTGTTCAGCATCCGCAACTGGCCGCTCTGCAGCTGCGACTGCACCATGGACTCGGGCAGCATGGCGATCATCGGATCGGACTGCAGCAACTGCAGGAAGGTCTGCATGGAAATGGTCTCCACGGTGTTGCTCGGCGTCCTGATGCCGAATTCGGCGAAGGCCTGCTCCATGCGGCGGCGGATCGGCGTGCTCGCCGGGTAGAGGATCCAGGGCCAGCGCTCCAGCTCGGCCAGAGGCACTTCCTCGAGCTGGCCGAGAGGATGATGGCCGTTGACCACCAGGCAGAAGGGCTCGGGGCCGAGCCCGCGGAAGTCGAAGATCTGCTGGTAACGCTCCTCGGTGAAGCGGCCGATGATCAGATCGAGCTTCTTCTGTTCGAGCATCTCCAGAAGCTGGTTGCTGGTCTGCTCCATCACCTCGATGGACAAAAGAGGCCGCTCGGCCTTGATCCGAGCGATGGCTTCGGGCAGCACGACGGCAGTCGCGGCGAAGATGGCGCCCACCTTCAGGTAGCCGTGGCCGCCCTTGCTCAGCCGGTTCACCTGCTCGACGAATTTCTGCGTGTCGTTGAGGGTCATGCGGGCGTAGCGGGCCACGTACTCGCCGAGTTCGGTGGGCGGCATGCTGCGCGGCAGGCGCTCGAACAGGGGAAAGCCCAGCGCTTCCTCCAGGTCGCGGAGCATCTTGCTGACCGCCGGCTGGCTGAGGTTCATCTGCTCGGCCGCCGCGTGCATGTTGCGGGTGCGGGCGAGGGTGTCGATCAGAACCAGATGCTTGAGCCTGAGCCAGTTGCACAGGCTGGAGAAGGAAATGTCGGAGCCGGACATCGGAACACTCGGGCAATGCGATAACCAGAAGATATCAAATATTGAAGATTTGTCATTGGGATTTATCGGGCGGGTTCTCTAGTTTGAGTCCATTCCCTTCCTGGACCCACAAGGTACTTCCGATGACTCCCTTGAGACTTGACCCGGCCAACACCTTGCCCGTCGACGGCACCGCCGGCACCCTGATCGGCCGCGCCTGGGTGCCCGGCAAGGTGGCTGGGCCTTCGCCGATCGTGCTGCGCGGCGAGGACGTGTTCGACCTGTCCGAGCATTTCGCCACCCTCAGCGACCTGCTGGAAAGCCTGACGCCGCTCGAGCAGGTGCGCAGCCTGCCGGGCCGGCGCCTTTGCAGCCTGGAAAGCCTGCTGGACAACAGCGGCTGCGCGCCCGACCCCGCCCGGCCGTTTCTGCTGCCACCGGCCGACCTGCAGGTGATCAAGGCGGCCGGGGTGACCTTCGCTGCCAGCATGATCGAGCGGGTGATCGAGGAGCAGGCCGGCGGCGACGCCGGCAAGGCCGAGAGCGTGCGGCAGATCGTCCGCGCGGCGATCGGCGACAACCTGCGCGCCATCAAGCCCGGCTCCGAGGCGGCGGCCCGCCTCAAGGCGCTGCTGGTCGAGCAGGGCCTCTGGTCGCAGTACCTGGAGGTCGGCATCGGCCCGGACGCCGAGGTGTTCACCAAGTCGCCGGTGCTGGCGGCGGTGGGCAGCGGCAGCGAGATCGGCATCCACCCGCGCTCGCAATGGAACAACCCCGAGCCGGAGGTGGTGCTGGCGGTCAACAGCCGCGGCCAGGTGCTCGGCGCGACGCTCGGCAACGACGTCAACCTGCGCGACTTCGAGGGGCGCAGCGCGCTGCTGCTGGGCAAGGCCAAGGACAACAATGCCTCGTGTGCCGTCGGTCCCTTCATCCGCCTGTTCGACGAGCGCTTCGGTCTGGACGACGTGCGCCAGTGCGTGGTCGAGCTGCGGGTGGAGGGGCGCGACGGCTACCGGCTCGAAGGCACCAGCTCGATGCAGCAGATCAGTCGCGATCCGCTGGAACTGGTCGCCCAGACCATCGGCGCCAACCACCAGTACCCGGACGGCTTCCTGCTGTTCCTGGGTACGTTGTTCGCGCCCACCGAGGACCGTGACCAGCCCGGCGGCGGCTTCACCCACAAGCTGGGCGACAAGGTGAGCATCGGCAGTCCGCTGCTGGGCAGCCTGCACAACCGGGTGAACCACAGCAGCCAGGCCAAGCCCTGGACCTTCGGCCTGCGTGCGCTGATCGGCAATCTCGCCGCGCGCGGCCTGCTTGATGGCCGTCTGGCGCCGGCCCCGGCGGCCGAGCTGGTCGGCGACTGAGGCCATCCGGCAGGTGCGCGGGCCCGCACCTGCATCACCACCACGCTGGCCGAGGAGGGCCGAACATGTGAACTAGACCAACCGTCCGCTCGACACCGTGCGCCGTCCGGGCGTGACAGACTGCCGGCCGCCATATTATCTCATGGGCGGCCATCCATTTCTTCGTTCCGCAGACCCTGCTGGGGATACCATGACAATAAGTACAAGAAGCACGACCCGTGCAGACCACCTTGCCCATATCGACAGCGCCATTGCCAAGTGCCGCTGGCGCCTCTTGCCGTTCCTCGCGCTGATGTTCGCGCTGGCCATGATCGACCGCGCCAACGTGGGCTTCGCCAAGGCTGCCCTGCAGACCGACCTCAACCTGAGCAACGCCGCCTTCGCCCTGGGGGCGGGGATTTTCTTCATCGGCTACGCGCTGTTCGAGGTGCCGAGCAACCTCATGCTGCACCGTGTCGGCGCCCGGGTCTGGCTGAGCCGGATCATGATCACCTGGGGCTTCGTCTCGGCCGCCATGATGTTCACCCGCGACGAGACCACCTTCTACTGCCTGCGCTTTCTGCTCGGCGTCGCCGAGGCGGGCTTCTCGCCGGGGGTGATCCTTTACCTGACCTACTGGTTCCCGGCGGCGCGCCGCGGCCAGGCGATCGGCATCTACTATTTCGGCCTGCCGGGTGCCCTGTTGCTGGGCAGTCCGCTGTCCGGCTGGCTGCTGGACATGCATGGCATGTTCGGCCTGACCAACTGGCAGTGGATGTTCCTGGTCGAGGGCCTGGCCGCGGTAGTGGTGGGGGTCGTGGCGCTGTTCTACCTCAACAGCAAACCGCACGAGGCGAAATGGCTGACCCCTGATGAAAAGAGTGCGCTCGGCCATGAGTTGCAGCTCGAGGACCAGCACAAGCTCGATCACGGCCCGCGCAACCTGCTGGGGCTGTTGAGCAACCGCCGCGTGCTGAGCTTCATCCTGATCTACTTCAGCGTCCAGATGAGCGTCTACGGGGTGATCTTCTACCTGCCGACCCGCATCGCCGGCCTGCTCGGCACCACGGTCGGTCTCGAGGTCGGGCTGTTCATCGCCATCCCCTGGCTGTGCGCGGCGGTGGTCATGTACCTGGTGACCCATTTCGCCGACCGGCACGCCGCCCACCTGCCCATGGCCATGTGCATGCTGACCATGGCTTCCCTGGGCATCGCCGCCTCGGTGCTGGTGAACAGCTTCGCCCCGGTGCTGCTGGCCT
Organism: Azotobacter tropicalis; assembly: GCF_059739045.1. NCBI lineage: Bacteria > Pseudomonadati > Pseudomonadota > Gammaproteobacteria > Pseudomonadales > Pseudomonadaceae > Azotobacter > Azotobacter tropicalis. Next base: position 684,637 of record NZ_AP046059.1, on the reverse strand, counting down.
TCTGCTTTGCCGCCTCCGGCTTCGTCACCGTGCAGCCGCTGTTCTGGACCCTGCCGACCGGTTACCTGGGCGGTGTGGCGGCGGCCGGCGGCATCGCCCTGATCGGCTCGCTGGGCAACCTGGGCGGTTTCCTCGCGCCGATGCTCAAGGCCCATATGGAGGCCTGGTTCGCCAGCCCCCAGGCCGGCATGCTCAGCCTGTCGCTGACCGGGCTGGTGGGCGTCGGCCTGCTCTGGAGGCTTCACGGTAGCCGCAGGCCGGTCGAGACGGTGCAGCCCGCTGCCGGACTCGCCGGCTCGAAGTAAGGCCCCGCTGGCTCCGGGCCGTTGTCGGCCCGGAGCCAGCTCTTTCCCTCCCGCCGGCTTTCCTGCCGGCGATCCTTTTCAGAACAGCGAGAGCGGGTACTGGACGATCAGCCGGTTGTCGTCGAACTTGTTGTTCGCCCCCCAGTCGCGGCGCACCGTCGAGTTCCGCCAGCGCAGGGTCAGGTTCTTCGCCGGGCCGCTCTGCACCACGTAGCTGAGCTGGGTCTCGCGGTTCCACTCCTCGCCGTCGTCGACCGTGCCGGCATGCACGTTGGTGCCCTTGATGTAGCGGGTCATCAGGGTCAGGCCGGGGACGCCCAGGGTGGCGAAGTCGTAGTCGTAGCGCGCCTGCCAGGAGCGTTCGCGGGCGTTGTCGAAGCTGCCGTTGTAGCTGTCGTTGGCCGCCGTGCCGCCGCTGGTGCCGTTGACCCGCAGCCAGCGGTCGTCGCCGGTGACCCGCTGCAGGCCCAGGTAGAAGACGTGCGCGCCGTGCTTGAGCGAGAACAGCCCGGAGAGCAGCGTGTTGTCCAGGTCGCCGGCCTGGGCGCTGCCGTCCTCCTCGCCGTCGAAGTAGCCGATATTGGCGCCGAGGCTCCAGTCCTTGCCCAGCGGCTGGGTGTGCACGAGCTGGAAGTAGCGCTGCTTGTAGATGTCCTCCAGCTGGCCGAACCAGGCGCCGACGGTGGTGCGGTTGTCGTTGAAGGCGTATTCGGCGCCGGCGAAGCTGAAGCGGTCGGAGGTGACCGTGGCGTTGCCGACCCAGCTCATGTCGTTGAGGCTGCTGTCGTCGCGCGGGCTGTTGCCGCGAAAGCGCCCGCCGTAGACCGTCAGGTTCCTGATCTCCTTCGAGGTGAGCATGCCGCCCTGGAAGGTCTGCGGCAGCGAGCGGCCGTCGTCGGAGCGCAGGATCGGCAGAATGGGCGACCATTCGCCGGCCTTCACCTCGGTCTTCGAGAAGCGCAGCTTGCCGGCCACTGCCAGGCGGCCGAACTGGTCGGCCGGGTCGCCGTCCTTGCCGACGGGGAGCAGTTGGGTGCCGCCGGTGCCCTTGCCGCCGTCGAGCTTGACCGACCAGAGGCCGAGGACGTCGATGCCGAAGCCGACGGGGCCTTCGGTGTAGCCGGACTGCAGGTCGAGGATGAAGCTCTGGGTCCATTCCTCGGCCTTGCTGCGGGTGGCGCTGTCGTCGACGAAGTTGCGGTGGATGTAGAAGTTGCGCAGGGTCAGGGTGCCCTTGGCGTCGTCGAAAAATTCAGCCTGAGCACCGCCGCCGGCGAGCGCCAGGGCGAAGGCGAGGGTGGTTGACGGACGGAGCGGAAAGCGTGGGGTGCTGTTCTTCATATTGTTGTTGTTACCGGCGAAGAGTCAGTGGAAAAGGCGCAAAAAGGCCCCTCCGCGGGCGCGGATGCGTTGGCGAAAGGGGCAAGGCCCGGCGGCGCGCCGGGCTGGGAGTCAGGGGCTGGAGCGGGGGCGGAGCGGAGTGTTCATGCGGTTTTCCCGTTCGTTGTTGTCGTTGTCGTCACGGATTGCGCCCTCGCCCGGTCAAGGGAGAGGGGCTGCCGATCAGTCGGCTCAGCCGATGGTCCGGGCGACCTCCAAGGCGGCCGGGTTGACCAGGTTGGCCGGGCGCCGGCCGGCCAGCGCCGCCAGCAGGTTGTCGACGGCGCAGCGGGCCATGGCCTCGCGGGTTTCGTGGGTAGCCGAGCCGATGTGCGGGGTCGCCACCACGTTGTCCAGGCGCAGGAGCGGCGAGTCGGCGGGCAGCGGCTCGCGCTCGAACACGTCCAGCCCGGCGCCGCGCAGGCGGCCGGCCTGCAGGGCTTCGAGTAGCGCTGTCTCGTCGACCACCTTGCCGCGCGAGATGTTGACCAGAATGCTCTCCGAGCGCATCCGTGCCAGCTCCCGCGCGCCGATCAGGCCTTCGGTGGCGGCGCTCAGCGGCACCGTCAGGCAGACGAAGTCGGACTCTTCCAGCAGCGCTTCCAATGAGCGGTAGCCGGCGCCGTAGCGCTGCTCGACCTCCGGCTTGGGCGAGGTGCTGTGGTAGAGGATCGGCATGCCGAAGCCGAAGTGCCCGCGGCGGGCCAGCGCCTCGCCGATGCGGCCCATGCCGACGATGCCGAGGGTCTTGCCGTGCACGTCGCTGCCGAAGTGCGCCGGGCCGATGCTCTTCTTCCAGTGTCCGGCGCGCACCCAGGCGGCCAGTTCCGTCACCCGCCGGGCGGTCGCCAGGATCAGCGCGAAACCGGTGTCGGCGGTGGTCTCGGTGAGCACGTCGGGGGTGTTGGTGAGCAGGATGCCGCGCCGGGTCAGGTAGTCCAGGTCGTAGTTGTCGATACCCACCGAGACGCTGGAGACGGCCTCCAGCTGTGGCGCGAGGTCGAGCAGTCCGGCATCCAGCTTGAGGCTGGCGCCGAGCAGGCCGTGGGCGGTGGGCAGGGCGTCGCGCAGGCGGGCCAGGCCGTCGGCCGACAGGTCGTCGATGCAGGTGACCTGCGCCTGCTGGCGCAGGCGGGTCATCAGCTCGGCGGACAGCTTCTTGTAGAGCACGATGTTCTTCATGGACGCGGATTCCTCAGGGATTGGTCGCCGGCTGCAGCGGGCGGCCGGACAGCGGCGCCGGGCGGTCGCCGCTGGTGGGGTTGAGCAGCAGGGTCAGCACCACCGCGATCAGCAGCGAGCCGCTCATCAGCAGGAAGGAGGCGCCGGGATTGCCGGTGGCGCCGTTCAGGTAGCCGACCAGCCAGGAGCCGGCGAACGAGCCGAGCGCGCCCATGCTGTTGATCAGTGCCATGGCGCCGCCGGCGACGTTGACCGGCAGCACTTCCGGGACGATGGCGAAGAACGGCCCGTAGGGGGCGTACATGCAGCCGCCGGCCACCACCAGCAGGGCGTAGGACAGCCAGAAGTGCTCGCTGCCCAGGGCGTAGGAGCCGTAGAAGGCCAGCGAGGCGATCAAGAGCGGCGGCCAGACGAAGCGCTTGCGCTGCTGGAAGCGGTCCGAGGCCCAGGACACCCCGAGCATGCCGATCACCGCGGCCAGGTAGGGCAGCGAGGACAGCCAGCCGGCCTGGACGATGTCCAGCTTGGCCGCGTCCTTGAGGATCGACGGCAGCCAGAGGACCAGGCCGTAGACGCCGATGCTCCAGCAGAAGTACTGCACCGAGAGCAGGATCACCTTGGGCGAGCGGAACGCCTCGCGGTAGTTCTTCACCGGCTTCAGGCCCTGCTGCTCGGCGGCCAGCGCCTGCTGCAGGTCCTCCTTCTCGCGCTCGGTGAGCCAGTCGGCCTGGGCCGGGCGATCGTCGGCCAGGCGCCACCAGATGAAGGCCCAGAGCACTGCCGGCAGGCCCTCGATGATGAACATCCAGCGCCAGTCGAACTGCTCGATCAGGTAGCCGGACACCACCGACATCCAGAGGATGGTCACCGGGTTGCCGAGGATCAGGAAGGTGTTGGCCCGCGAGCGTTCGGCACGGGTGAACCAGTGGCAGAGGTAGATCAGCATCGCCGGCATCACCGCGGCCTCGACCACGCCGAGCAGGAAGCGGATGACGATCAGCAGGTAGACGTTGGGGATGATCCCGGTGAGGGTCGCCAGGCTGCCCCAGAGGATCAGGCTGACGAAGATCAGCTTCTTCACGCTGCGCCGCTGCGCGTAGATGGCGCCGGGCACCTGGAAGAAGAAGTAGCCGAGGAAGAACAGCGCGCCCAGCAGCGACGACAGGCCGGGGGTGATGTTCAGGTCGGCGGCCATCCCGGAGGCGGCGGCGAAACCGTAGTTGGCTCGGTCCAGGTAGGCCAGGCTGTAGGTGATGAAGATGATCGGGATGAGGTACCACCAGCGACGGCTGGCGAGACGGGAGCTTTGCATGGATGTCTCCTGAGCTTGTTGTTTTTGTCGCAGCAGGTGCCGGCGGGGCCGGCGGTCATTGGTCAGGCGTTCTCGGGCTGTCGCTCCTCCGGCAGTTCGTGGCGATGGGGCAGGCCTTCCATGTCGCCGATGCACTGCACGGCGCGGCTGCCGAAGGCGTTGCCGCGCTTGAGGGCCTGCGCAAGGCTCCGCCCTTCGAGCAGGGCGCTGATCACGCCGACGGCGAAGGCGTCGCCGGCGCCGACGGTGTCCACCACCTGGGCGACCGGCACGCCGTCGATGCGGCCCTCGCTATCGGCGGTGCGGTAGTAGGCGCCTTCGGGCCGAGCTTGATCACCACCGCTTCGGCGCCGCGCTCCAGGTAGAAGGCGGCGATGTCGGCGGGGCTGTCGTAGCCGGTCAGCACGCGGCCTTCCTCGAGCCCCGGCAGCACCCAGTGGGCCAGGGCGGCCAGCTCGTTGATCTCGGCGACCATCCGTGCCTGGCTCGGCCACAGCGACGGGCGCAGGTTGGGGTCGAAGGACAGGCTGCGCCCGGCGCTGCGCATGCACTCCATCAGTTCGCGGGACAGCGCGCGGCAGCTCTCCGAGAGCGCCGGCGGAATGCCGGTGGCGTGCAGGTGACGGGCCCGCAGCAGGTCGGGCACCAGGTCGGCGATCGACAGGTGGCTGGCCGCCGAGCCGCGGCGGAAATACTCGACCTTCGGGTCGCTGCCGTCGGTTTCCCGGGACTTGAGCTGGAAGCCGGTGGGATGCGCCGGGTCGACCTGCACATGGCGGCAGTCGAGACCTTCGCGGGTCAGGCTGTCGAGCACGAAGCGGCCCAGCGCGTCGTTGCCGACCCGGCTCAGCCAGGTGACCTTGAAGCCCAGCCGCGACAGGCCGATGGCCACGTTGCTGTCGGCACCGGCGATACGCTTGCCGAAGCGCTCGACGCGGGCCAGGTCGCCGCATTCCTCGGCCACGAACATGGCCATGGTTTCGCCGAAACAGAGTACGTCGATGTCATGCATGCCGGCGTTCCTCCTGCGCTTGACCGAGGCGGGCGAGGCTGTCGACGTGCCGGCGGGTGACGGCCAGCAGGTCGTCGCCCTGCAGGGGGTACTCGATGGCGCGCGGCACGCCTGCCGGGAACTGGCGGAACAGGCGCTGCCACTGCTGCAGGTCGGTGTCGTCGGGGGGCAGGGCCACCAGCTTGCCGTCGGCGTTGTGCCGGACCGCCTTGCAATGTACGTAGCGCACGTGACGGCCGAGCCGCTGGGCCGCCTCGTCGACCGGCTGCGTCTGCCAGAGCCAGTTGCCGATGTCGAAGGTCATGCCGACGTCGAGATCCTGGGCCTCGGCGTCGGCGAAGAACGCCTGCAGCGCCTCGATACGGCCGCCCTGGGCGGTCTGGTCGTTCTCCACCAGCAGCTGCACGGGCTGGCCGGCCAGTTGCTGCGCCAGTTCGCCGAGGTCATAGCCGGCGCGGTAATGGCCGAGCGAGACCTTCAGCCAGCGTGCGCCGCAGGCCTGGGCACGCGCCAGGGTCGGAGCCAGGGCCGCGTCGAGCCGGCCCTGTTCGGTCCACAGTTCGAGCGGGGCGGAATACAGGCAGTCGAGCCCCAGGGCATGGACGGCGCTGCTCAGAGCCTGCGGGTCCGGCGGGGCGGCGAACAGCTCCTCGCGCAGCTCGGCGCGGGCGACGCCGGCCTGGGCCAGCAGCGGCAGGAAACTGGCCTGGCCGCGCTCGCGCACCAGACTGGCGCCATAGCTGGAAAGACTCACGGAGACGGGGTAGAGGGGCATTGTCGTTATTCCTCTGAAACCGGTTTCATTTTTGACCGAACGATCCGCCGGCTAGTCGCCGGCGGACTGTCAGCCGCGTGGGTGGGTGGAACCTCGGATAATCAGGTGTGCCTTGAAATCGAAATGACGGGCCGGCTCCCGGTCGCCGCGCAAGCGCTCGAGCAGGCACTCGAAGGCGGCCACGCCGATCCGCTCGGTCGGCTGGGCGAGGGCGGTGATGCCGCTGCCCACCAGGGGATACCAGTCGAGGTCGTCGAGGGCGATCAGGCCGATCTCCTCGAACAGCCGGTAGCCGAATTCGCGCAGTTGCCGGGTGGCGGCCAGGGCAGCCATGCCGTTGGCGGCGAACAGCGCCTTGGGGCCGGGGCCGGGAGCGACGAGAAAATTCTGCAGGGATTCACGGAAGGCCCCGCCGGTCTGCAACACCTGGCCTTGGAGCAGGGGACGCCGGGCGATCTCGGCCTTGAAGGCCTCGACGCGCTCCTGGCGCGAGCTGGTACCGTCCAGGGGCTCGCTGATCAGCAGCAGGTCGCGGTAGCCGCGCTGCTGCAGATGCTCCAGGGCCTGCTGCACCGCATCGCGGTTGTCCAGGCCGACCAGATCGACCTCCAGCGCCTCGACCTTGCGGTCGACCAGCACCATCGGCAGCTCGTTGTGCAGGGACAGGAGCTCGCCGGCGTGGTGGCCGAGGGTGTTCACGATCAGCCCTTCGACGTTGTACGAGCGCAGGGCCGCCAAGTGCTGGATCTCCTGCTCGGTGCTGCGGTCGGTGTTGCACACCACCAGGGTGTAGCCGTGCTGGCGGCAGGCGGTTTCCACGCCATGCATCACGGCCACCGAATAGGGTTGAGGATGTCGGCGACCAGCATGCCGATCAGCCGGGTCCGGCCGCGCTTCAGGCCGCGGGCCATCTGGTTCGGGCGATAGCCGAGCCGCTCGATGGCCTGCTCGATGCGCAGGGCGGTGGCATCGGCGAGCAACTGGCGGTCGCCGCCGATATAGCGCGACACGCTGGCCTTGGAAACGCCGGCGGCCTCGGCCACCTCGCTGATGGTGACGCGGCTGCTGCGGGCGGACGGGGAAGGGCCGTTCACGGACCTGGAACCTCTTGTTCTTGGTGTTATGGGTTGGTTTGTATCAACGTGAAACCGGTTTCAGTAAAGCCAAAAAAATGGCTGGCGTCAAGGGGCGGAGATGGGAGTGGCCACCAGCAAGCTGAGTTACTGCGTGCCCGACCCACGCATGCGGCGATGCTGCCTACCCCTGCCGTCCGGGGCGGCGGCGAGTGGGGCCGTAGGCGCTCCATGCCGAACAGCAGAACTAGGGGGATCAGCACCACCGCCAGAGTGGTCGGCGAGGTTTCCGGCAGGTGTTGGGCGAGGTGCCGGAGCGGGTCAAGCGTGCGTTTCCAGCGCGGCTCTTGCGGGCTTCGGGAAGCGAAAAAGCCCTCGCACCGGTAGTGGTGGGAGAGCTTTCGGTGGGTTGGCCGAGCCATCGAACCGCATCGGCAGCGTGCTTTCCGGCATGGATCGCCGCGCCTGGCATGGGTGGATCAAGCCCGTCATGCGGCTGCTTCGCCATTGAACGGCGAGCAGCCGCCGCGTCCGGGGCGATGCCCAGGTCTCGGGGGCCGGTCAGGCGCCAGGCTTCAGCCTTCGGCCACGTCGTCGAGTTCGTCCGGTGCCAGTGCCGGCCGGATCTCGTCGTTCAGCCGCCAGAAGCTGTGCATCACCGACACGAAGCCGGCAAGCGGGCCGAGGAGGGCGCTGTTGACCTTGGCGGCGTCCTGGTCGAGGGCGCGTGCGATGTCCTTGGTGCGTGCCTGGCCGTTGTCGTACAGGAACTGCAGGATCTGGCGCTGTCCCTTGGGCAGTTTGGCCAGCTTGGCCTGTTCCTTCGACAGTGGATTGGCGGCGCTGACGGCGAGCGGCGAGGCCGCCAGTGTCTCCATGATGCGCGACTTGGCCGGGCGAGCTTCTGCGAGGATTTCGTCGTCTTCCGCCTTGGCTTTACGGGCAGGAGGCTCCGGCGGCTGCTCGCCGGTCGGTATCCGGTCGAGCATTCCCGGCTTGATCCGGTAGCGACCCTCCGGGTCGCGGTCCAGCCACTCCCGGCGCAGCGTGACCAGGGAGACCGAGGCCGGCTCGTCCGGTCCCATGGCGTCCATCACCTCGTCCGGTGTGCAGCCCGGGTGGTTGCAGATGTACTCCAGCACCTGCCTGTCCAGCCCGCTCAGCCCGGCCAGTGCGGCCGAGTTGGCAGCGGGGCGGGCCGGTTTCGATGCGGCCGGCGCGGCTTCCGCCCGCGGGGCCGGCGTGGAGGCGCGCGGCGTTTCGGCGACCCGCGCGGCGGCGGGCGTCGATGCGCGGCTGGCGCTGGCCGGCGTGGACGGGCGGGCGCCGCTCGGCGCCTGCTTGCCCATGGACATGCACTCCAGCACATAGTCCCGCACGGTGTAGCCGGCGAAGGTGAAGGGGTCGAGCCAGAGTCCGGTCAGGCCCTTGAGGGCGGTGGCGACTTCCGCGCTGCCCAGCTCGGTGTTCTTGGCGATCTGAGCGGCATTCTGGTTGGGATTGGCCATGATCCAGGCCAGCAGCTTGCGCTCGATCTTGCCGAGTCTGGCGAAGGCTTCGCGCAGGCGGGCGAACACCTGCTCCTTGGGTTCGTCCGGCGCCGGTGCCTCGACAGGCGCCGGTTCGGGTTTGGCGGTGGGCGCGGCGACGGCGGTTATCGCCGGCTTGGCGACGGGGGCGGCTTCGGCCCGCTTCTGCATGGTTTCCTGCGCTCTGGCGCGCGCCTTGAGCAGTTCCTCGGCCACCCACTGCGGCGGCTCTGCGGCCGGGGCCTTGGCCGCCGATTCTGCCGGCGGCGTGGATGCGGACGGCCGCGGCTCCGCGGCGCGGGCGGAAAGCGGCGCGGCGCTGACGGACGGGGTGGATGGGGCGAGCGGGCGAGGCGTCTCGACTTTCGCGCCCGGCACCGCGAGCGCAGGCGTCGCATGCGGGGGGGCTGCCGGCCGCTCGACCGGAGGACGGGCTTCCACACGGACGGCCGTCGCCTGCGGCCGGGTCGGAATCTCCGGCTTTTCTTCGGCACGTGCTGCGCTTGCCGGCGCAACGGCGGTTTGCAGCGGCTGCGCCACGGGGGCGGCGGGTTCGGGCCGTGCGGCGTCGGGCGCCGGGGCGGCGCCGGTCTGGCCGGCGCTGCGGCGCAGGTGCAGACGCCCCAGCAGCTCGTACAGCTCGGGGGCCGCGCCGGCCTTGGCAGCCTTGCTGACATGGTCGATCGCGTCGTCCAGCCGGTTGGCCTGGACCAGTTCCTTCACCCGCTTTTCAAGCGTGGCCAGATCCTGAGCGCCGCCCGCGTCCTGGCCGGTCCCCGGCTGTCCGAGCAGCAGGACCATGTCCAGGCGCCAGAGAATTTGCGGCGAGGCGACATGGTTCTCGAGGGATTCGCTCAGCAGCTCCTGGGCAAGCGCGTGCTGGTCGACGTCGCTCAGCTGGCGCAGGGCGCAGGTCAGCGCCTTGAGCGAGCCATCGGGACAGGCTTCATGCAGGCAGGATTCGAAAGCGGCAAAACTGTGGGTGCGAGCAATGCCCCACAAACGCTCGATGAGAGGTTTGTGCTCCAAACGGGAATACCTATGCGTTGGGGTCGGCAGGCCGACGTGGTGCGGAAAAAGCCGCGAACTATACCACGATGACTCCGCGGTTCCGGCCTGCTCTCGACGTCTTGGAGGGCGACGAGGCAGGCCGGGTTCCGTCCGTCAGGTCACCAGCCGATAGCAGGGCACGTAGGGCGTGCCGCCCGGCAGCTTCATCCGGTGCTGATCGACGAAGGCCTGCAGCAGTTCGTCCAGCGGCTGCATCACCGACGCTTCGCCATGGATCTCGTAGGGGCCGTACTGCTCGATCAGGCGGATGCCCTTGTCTTTCACGTTGCCGGCGACGATGCCGGAGAAGGCGCGGCGCAGGTTGGCCGCCAATTGGTGAGGCGGCAGGTCGCGGCTCAGCTGCAGGCCGGCCATGTTGGCGTGGGTGGGGTCGAAGGGGCGCTGGAAGCCTTCCTCGATGCGCAGCAGCCAGTTGAAATGGAAGGCGTCGTTGCGCTCGCGACGGAACTGCTTGACCTCCTTCAGCCCGTGGGTCATCTGCCGGGCCACCTCGACCGGATCGTCGATGATGATCCGGTAATGGTGCTGCGCGGCTTTCCCCAGCGTGGCGCCGACGAAGGCGTGCAGCTGCTCCAGGTAAGGCGCCGCACTCCTCGGGCCGGTGAGGATCACCGGGAACGGCAGCTCCCGATTGTCCGGGTGCATCAGGATGCCGAGCAGGTAGAGGAATTCCTCGGCGGTGCCGGCGCCGCCGGGGAAGATGACGATGCCGTGGCCGACGCGCACGAAGGCCTCCAGGCGCTTCTCGATGTCCGGCAGGATCACCAGTTCGTTGACGATCGGGTTGGGCGTCTCGGCGGCGATGATCCCCGGCTCGCTCAGGCCCAGGTAGCGGCCGCCGACGAGCCGCTGCTTGGAGTGGGCGATGGTGGCGCCCTTCATCGGCCCCTTCATCACGCCCGGCCCGCAGCCGGTGCAGATGTCCAGTTTGCGCAGGCCCAGCTCATGACCGACCTTCTTGGTGTACTTGTACTCCTCGACGCTGATCGAGTGGCCGCCCAGCACACCACCATCTTCGGTTCCACGCCGGGGCGCAGGGTGCGGGCGTTGCGCAGCAGGTGGAAGAGGTAGTCGGTGATGCCCTGGGAGGTGCTCAGGTCGATGCGCAGGCTGTCCAGCTCGCTCTGGGTGTAGACGATGTCGCGCAGGGCGCTGAACAGCATCTCGCGGGTGCTGGCGATCATCTCGCCGTCGACGAAGGCGTCCGCCGGCGCGTTGAGCAGTTCCAGACGGACGCCGCGGTCCTGCTGGTGGATGCGCACCTCAAAGTCCTGGTAGGACTCGAGAATGGTCTTGGCGTTATCGGTACGCGCGCCGGTGTTGAGGATCGCCAGGGCGCACTGGCGGAACAGCGTGTAGAGGCTGCCTGCCCCGACTTCGCTCAGTTGCTGGACTTCGCGCTGGGACAGCGTTTCCAGACTGCCCTTGGGGCTTACCGAAGCGTTGATGACGTGTCGTGAGTCCATTTTCGGTCCCCTGTGAACGATGCCGACGGCCGGGGAGGGCCGCTCGCATCAGAATGATGAGCGCCGAACGCGGTCGTGCGCAGCGGGCATTTTCTCTATCGGTCGGGCGAAACGGCAAACGTTGCGCCGGGATCGCCGGGGCGAACGCTTCCCGCATGAAGGGAAGGCGGCCGCCGAAGGCCGGCAATCCGTTCCGATCTTACGCTGGCCGCGTGCGAAGCGGCACGCCGGCGGCGCAACGAATCACGCGGCAGCTGTCCGGCAGCAGCGCTGCAGCATCGCGTCTGCTGCAATGGAGAGAGTTCTCGGCCAACTGCAAGGGAAGGTAACCCCATGACGCAAGCACATCCCTCCGGATCTTCCGAACTGTCGCGCACCAGCGTTCCGGCGTTCTGGCCAATGGCGATGGCGGCCGCGCTGGCCGAGGAAGGATTGGCGCTTTACGCGAGGAATCTTCGCTTCGTCGAGGAGGAGATCAAGATCCACGGCGAACTCAGGCCGAGCCTGGCGACCCCGAATCGGGTACGGCTCGATCTGCGGAGCATGTTTCTGCGCGACTACGGCACACCGGGCGGGATGCCCACGCTGATCGACGCGCCACATGCCGGCCATACCGCGATGATCGCCGACTACCACCCAGGACAGAGCCTGGTCGAAACGCTTCTGGCCAACGGCATCGGGCATGTCGCCCTGACCGACTGGAAGTCGGCGACGGAAGACATGAAGGACCTGGAGATCGACAACTATCTCGCCGACATCGTCGTGGCGATCGACGACCTCGGCGGCCGGGTCAATCTCGTCGGCCTGTGCCAGGGCGGTTGGGTGGCGGCCATGGTGGCTGCACGCTTTCCGGACAAGGTGAATGCGCTGGTACTCGCCGGCGCGCCCATCGACACCGATGCCGGCAATGGCCCGATCAGGAATATGGCCCACGCGTCGCCGATCTCCTTCTATGAGGAGCTGGTGGCGCTCGGCGGCGGCCTGATGAAGGGCGAGCTCATGCTGCAGGGCTGGAAGAACATGCACGCCGGGCAGCATTACATCCTGGAGCACATCGATCTCTACGAGCATATCGATGATCCGGCGTACCTCCGCAAGAAGGAAGTCTTCGAGAGCTGGTACGAGAATCCGATCGATCTGCCGGGGCGCTGGTATCTCCAGGTCATCGGCCAGCTCTTCAAGGAGAACCGCCTCGCCAAGGGGGAGTTCGTCGGCCTGGGACGGAGGCTGGACCTGCGCAACATCACCTGTCCCGCCTACCTGCTGGCCGGCGAAACCGACGACATCACGACGCCGGAGCAGGTGTTCGACGCGGCGGATCGTTTCGGAACCCCGCCGGAACGCATCGTCCGCAAGCTGGTGCCCGGCGGCCATATCGGCCTGTTCATGGGCGCCAGGACGCTCACGGAGCACTGGCCGGAGATCGCCCGCTGGATTGCCGTGCAGTAGAAGCCAGGATGCGCCCGGCCGCCGCGCACGCAAACGCCGGCCTCAGGGCCGGCGTTTGCGTGTTTGCGCTGGGCGGGGGCAGCCGTCAGGCCGGCGCCGAGGTGCGGATCAGGTGGTCGAAGGCGCCCAGCGAAGCCTTCGCACCTTCGCCCACGGCGATGACGATCTGCTTGTAGGGCACCGTGGTGACGTCGCCGGCGGCGAACACGCCGGGCACCGTGGTGCCGCCGTGGGCGTCGGTGATGATCTCGCCGCGCTCGTTGAGCTCGACGCTGCCTTTTAGCCACTCGCTGTTCGGCAACAGGCCGATCTGCACGAACACACCCTCCAGCTCGACGCGGTGCGCTTCGCCGCTGGCGCGGTCCTTGTAGACCAGGCCGTTGACCTTCTGGCCGTCGCCGACCACTTCGGCGATCGGCGCGTTGAGCAGCACGGTGACGTTCGGCAGGCTGTGCAGCTTGCGCTGCAGCACCGCGTCGGCGCGCAGCGCCTCGCCGTGGGTCAGCAGGGTCACGTGGGCGACGATGCCGGCCAGGTCGATGGCCGCCTCGACGCCGGAGTTGCCGCCGCCGATCACTGCCACGCGCTTGCCCTTGAACAGCGGGCCGTCGCAGTGCGGGCAGTAGGCCACGCCCCTGGTGCGGTATTCCTGCTCGCCGGGCACGCCGAGGGCGCGGTAGCGGGCGCCGGTGGCGAGGATCACGGCCTTGGCCTTGAGCGAGGCGCCGGACTCGAATTGTACCTCGTGCAGACCGCCCTTGGCGGCGGCCGGCACCAGCTTGACCGCGCGCTGCAGGTTCATGATGTCGACCTCGTACTGGCGGACGTGCTCTTCCAGGGCGCGGGCGAGTTTCGGACCTTCGGTCTCCGGCACGGAGATGAAGTTCTCGATGTCCATGGTGTCCAGCACCTGGCCGCCGAAGCGCTCGGCCACCACGCCGGTGCGGATGCCCTTGCGCGCCGCGTAGATGGCCGCCGAGGCGCCGGCCGGGCCGCCGCCGACCACCAGCACGTCGAAGGCTTCCTTGGCGTTGAGCTTCTCGGCTTCGCGGGCGCTGGCGCCGGTGTCGAGCTTGGCGAGGATCTGCTCGAGCTCCATGCGGCCCTGGCCGAACAGCTCGCCGTTCAGGTAGATGGTCGGCACCGCCATGATCTGGCGCTTCTCGACCTCGTCCTGGAACAGCGCGCCGTCGATGGCGACATGGCTGACCCGGGGGTTGAGCACCGCCATCAGGTTCAGCGCCTGGACGATGTCCGGGCAGTTCTGGCAGGACAGCGAGAAGTAGGTCTCGAAGCGGTATTCGCCGTCGAGGGCCTTGATCTGGGCGATGGACTCCTCGCTGGCCTTGGACGGGTAGCCGCCGACCTGCAGCAGGGCCAGCACCAGGGAGGTGAACTCGTGGCCCATGGGGATGCCGGCGAAGCGCAGGGAGATGTCCGCGCCCGGACGCTCCAGGGCGAAGGACGGGACGCGTGCGTCCTTGCCGTCGGTGCGCAGGGTGATCTTGTCGCTCAGGCCCTGGATGTCCTGCAGCAGGCCGAGCATCTCCTGCGACTTGGCACTCCCGTCAAGGGTGGCGACGATCTCGAAGGGCAGGGTGACGCGTTCCAGGTAGGCCTGCAGCTGCGTCTTAAGGCTCTCGTCCAACATGGGTTTCGACTCCTCGATGGGGGTGAAGAACTTTTGATGGGTGCAACCTTACGATGCAGAGGGCATTTTGACTAATCGATTGAACTTGTCGGGTCGATTTCGTTTTTCTATCTGACCGCCGGAGAGCGGCCGGACGAGACTCCGCAGGTCCGGCCGTCTGTCGTGGGAGGGGAATGGCAGGCCGCTGCGGCGGGGACGCCGGGGCGGATCAACGAGCGGCCTGCCGCTCTGCACGCAGGAAGCCGGCGACCAGTTCCACGACGGCCTGCTCCCGCTCGCGGTGCGGGACATGGCGGGTGTCGGCCAGCACCTCGGCGCGCGCAGGGCCGCCGGCCAGTTGCGCGATGAGCTGGGGATGGCGGGGCGAGCCGTATTCGTCGTCGAGGCCGTGAATGGCCAGCAGCGGGCATCCCACGCCGGGTAGGACGGGGGCCAGGGACCAGGCGGCGAATTCCGGCGAAAGCCAGGTGTCGAGCCAGGCATCGAGCACCCAGCGGGCCTTGTCGCCGTGGTATTTCTCGAGCCGCTCGAACTGCTCGGCCTGCCCGAACAGCGCCTTGGCTTCCAGGAGGCCCGCGATGGTCCGGTCCTCGACGAAGGCCTGGGCGGACTCGGTGATCAGGGCCTCGCACGCATCGGCGAAGCGGTGCGCGCAGTGGACGGCCATGCCGCCGCCGACGCTGTGGCCGAAGGCGACGAAGCGGCGGACGGCGAGCTGCTCGCGAACCGCCGGGAAATGGCGCTCGGCCTCTTCGGCGATGAACGCGAACGACGGTCGTTCGCGGCGCGGAGTGGACCGGCCGAAGCCGAGTCGGTCGTAGGCGATCACCTGCCTGCCGGTGCTGGCGCACAGCCGTGCGGGAAAGCCGCGCCACAGCTCCACGCAGCCGAGGGAGTCGTGGAACAGCACGATCGGGCTTGGCGGCTCTGCGTGGGTTGCCATGACCGGCGTCCAGATGCGGGCGAAGACACGCCCGTCGGGCGTTTCCAGCCACAGGTCCTGTTGGATTGCGTGCTGCGCTTCCTGCATCGACGACATGGGTGAAGCTCCTTGAGGGATGAAATGACGAGCCGGGCCAGCGGCCCTGCGCGGCTATCCAATCCGAATACCGGGTCGGTTCGCAAGCCGGATCGCCGGCGGGGGCGAAATCGCCCGCCTGCCGGCGCTCAGTGGGTCGCGGAGAGGTTCGCCAGCACCGCGGCGAAGGCGCGGGCGCTGTGTTCCTCGTCCGCGTGGCGGCCTTCGTGCACCACCCAGCGGCCGGCGACCATCACATCGCGGACCTGGCGGTCGCTGCCGGCGAACAGCCAGCGGTTGAGGATCTGGTCGCCTTCGGCATTGGCCAGATAGGGATCGGCACCGTCCAGCACCAGCAGATCGGCACGCCGGCCGCTTTCCAGCGCCCCGACCGGCTGGCCGAGGGCCTGGGCACCGCCGCTCAGGGCGCCCTGGTAGAGCGCGGCGCCGACCGCCGGGCGGCCGGCCTGGACCAGACGGTTGCGCCGCCGGTCGCGCAGGCGCTGGCCGTATTCCAGCCAGCGCAGTTCCTCGACCACGCTGACCGAGACCTGGCTGTCCGAGCCGATGCCGAAGCGCCCGCCCGGGCCAGGTAGTCCGTGGCCGGGAACAGGCCGTCGCCGAGGTTGGCCTCGGTCGTCGGGCAAAGGCAGACGACCGCGCCGCTGGCGGCGAGGAGGGCGAGCTCGTCCGGCTGTGCCTGGGTGGCGTGCACCAGACACCAGCGCGCGTCCACCGGACAGTGCTCGAACAGCCACTGCAGGGGCCGCCGGCCGCTCCAGTCCAGGCAGTCGTCGACCTCCTTCTGCTGCTCGGCGATGTGCATGTGGATGGGACCGGCGATGGGCGAGGCGGCCAGCACCCGGGCGAGCTGTCCGGGCGTCACCGCGCGCAGGGAGTGGAAGCCCAGCCCCAGGTACTGTCCGGCCTGCTCCAGCGCCGGGCGCAGGCGCGCCAGCAGGTCGAGGTAGCCGTCCGTGTCGAGGATGAAGCGTCGCTGCTCCCCCCCGGCGGCAGGCCGCCGAAGCCTGAGTGGCTGTAGAGCGTGGGCACCAGGGTCAGGCCGATGCCGGCCTCGCGGGCGGCGCGGGAGAGGCGCAGGGACAGCTCGGCGGGGTCGGCGTAGGGCCGGCCATCGCGCTCGAGGTGCAGGTAGTGGAACTCCGCGACGCTGCTGTAGCCGGCCTTGAGCAGCTCGATGTAGAGCTGGCGGGCGATGGTTTCGAACTGCTCCGGCTCGAGCCGGGCGACCAGCCGGTACATCCGCTCGCGCCAGTTCCAGAAGCTGTCCTCGGCGCCGAGGGCGACCTCGGTCAGTCCGGCCATGGCGCGCTGGAAGGCGTGGCCGTGCAGGTTCGGCATGCCGGGCAGCAGCGGCCCGCACAGGCGTTCGGCGCCCTCGGCGCGGGCATCGGGCTCGATCCGCCCGAGCTGGCCGGCGGCGTCGATTTCCAGGCGCACGTCGCGCGCCCAGCCGCCCGGCAACAGGGCGCGTTCGGCGAACAGGATGGTCGTCATGGCGGCCTCGCGGCGTTCAGGAGTAGAGACGGGCGCAGGGCACCCAGCGTTCGAGGGCGCCGCCCTCGACCCAGGCGCGCGCGGTGGCGATGTCCGGGGCGAAGTAGCGGTCCTCTTCGTAATGCGCCACCCGGCTGCGGATCAGCGCCATCACTTCGC
Organism: Azotobacter tropicalis; assembly: GCF_059739045.1. NCBI lineage: Bacteria > Pseudomonadati > Pseudomonadota > Gammaproteobacteria > Pseudomonadales > Pseudomonadaceae > Azotobacter > Azotobacter tropicalis. Next base: position 667,737 of record NZ_AP046059.1, on the reverse strand, counting down.
CAAGCTGCGGCGAGCTGGACAGCGGCGCATGGAAATCCACGCCCTGGGCGGCGGCCAGCAGTTCGATGCCCACTACCGCGGCGGCGTTGCCGGCCATGTCCTGCAGGCGGCGGGCGGCGAAGGTGGCCATGGACACATGATCCTCCTGGCCGGCCGAGGTCGGCAGACTGTCCACCGAGGCCGGGTGGGCCAAGCTCTTGTTCTCCGAAGCCAGCGAGGCCGCGGTGACCTGGGCGATCATGAAGCCGGAGTTCAGCCCGCCTTCTTTGACCAGGAAGGCCGGCAGGCCGGACAGCGCCGGATCGACCAGCAGGGCGATGCGCCGCTCGGAGAGCGCGCCGATCTCGGCGATGGCCAGGGCCAGCACGTCGGCGGCCATGGCCACCGGCTCGGCGTGGAAGTTGCCGCCGGACAGCACCTCGGCATCGCCGGCGAACACCAGGGGGTTGTCCGACACCGCATTGGCCTCGCGCAGGAACACCCCGGCGGCGAAGCGCAGGTGATCCAGGCAGGCGCCCATCACCTGCGGCTGACAGCGCAGCGAGTAGGGGTCCTGGACCCGCTTGCACCGCGCGTGGGAGCGGTTGATCGCGCTGTCGTGGAGCAGCTCGCGGTACAGCGCGGCCACCGCGATCTGCCCCGGCTGGCCGCGCACCGTCTGAATGCGCGCATCGAAGGGCACGAAGGAGCCCTTCAGCGCCTCGACGCTCAGGCTGCCGGCGACTACCGCCGCGCCGAACAGCCGCTCCGCGGTGAACAGCCCGCGCAGCGCCAGGGCGGTGGACACCTGGGTGCCGTTGAGCAGCGCCAGGCCTTCCTTGGGGCCGAGCGTCAGGGGCTTAAGGCCGGCGAGGGCCAGTCCTTCGCTCGCCTCCAGCAGCCGGCCTTCGTGGCGCACCTGGCCGACCCCGAGCAGCGTCGCCGCCAGATGCGCCAGCGGCGCCAGGTCGCCGGAGGCACCCACCGAGCCCTGGGAGGGGATGCACGGATAGACCCGGGCTGCGTAGAGTTTGAGCAGCGCCTCGATCACCGCCCAGCCGACCCCGGAGTAGCCGCGCGCCAAGGAGGCGACCTTCAGTGCCAGGATCAGCCCGACGCTGGCGTCGTCCAGCAGCGGTCCGGTGCCGGTGCAGTGGGAGAGCACCAGGTTGCGCTGCAGGGCGGCGAGGGAATCGGCCGGGATCGGGGTGCGCGCCAGCAGGCCGAAGCCGGTGTTGATGCCGTACACGGTGCGCTGGCTGGCGAGGATCGCCGCGACGCTGCGCGCGCCGGCCTCGACCTCGGCCCGGCAGGCCGGATCGAGGTCGAGCGGCGCCTGGTTCCAGTAGATGCCGCGCAGGTCGTCGAGAACGAGCCGGCCGGGGCGAAGGAGCAGGGCGGAGGTCATGGGGACATCCTGCAGAGAAGGTCGTATCCATATAGATAGGCAAAAAGCCGGAGTTTCGCCGGGGGAGGGGGCTGCCTTGGCGCCGTCGTTCGGCGCTTTTCCATAAATCGGAAATCTATGGCGGGGATGGCCACTGTTGCCTGTCCGTCAGTGTGGGTGCGGGTTTTCGGAAGCGTCGGGTGGGGCAGTCGAGAGGTCGAAAAACGGCGCAGGGGGAGGGGGGCGGCGCCGTGCTGGAAAACCGAAAAACAGGCGGGCAAGAAAAAGCCCACCAAAACAACGATGGGCTCCGTCAAACGATGGGGCTGATCCTTCAGCCACAGTTATGGTGCTCCATGGCGTGTGAAAGTTTCATCAAAAAGAGCCTGCCAAGACGGTTCTGGTGAGCGTCCCGACGAACGGCAGGAACTGGTCTGCAGCTGGCGTGGCTCCTGGGGTGGGGCTGGCCAAGTGCTTTTGCCGCAGGGATGGTTTCGGGTACTGGGCGCGCAGGCCTGGCGCTTCGAGCGGCGGCGTCTCTGCGGTGGCTCCCAGGGCGGCGCCGATGGCGACCGGCCGCCGGGCCGCGGTGTTCGAGCGTGCCAGCGGCCGAGGCGGCAGAGCCGGGATCAGGGACGCCCTTTCTGACGTTCGTGGCCATGGCTGCTTGCCGGCCATGCCGGGAGAAAAGCATGGGGATTTCCGCACCGAACGCCAGCGCATGATGCTTGCTCGATATATTTCTTAAATCGGAAATCAATGTATGCCATCAGTGGCATTCAGGGAAAAGCCTAGTTGCTTGGCTGCACTCGGTATGTTTCCTTAAATCGGAAATCTGTGGCTGGAGTAAATATTTCATCGTTGAATTTCTGCCAGCCCACAAAAAAGCGCCTACAGGCAAACAAGGCTCGACCAGGGCGCGCGCCGGAAAGCGGCGGACAGGCAGCGAGAGGGTGGCAGAGGGCTTGTGCTGGCCGCACAGGGGGGCGCCCGCCGCTGACGACGGACGGGCGCCAAGGTCGGCTAACGGATTTCCGACACTTCCAGCACGTGGGTGAAGGCCTGCTGCTGGCCGTCCCAGACGTAGCGCAGGTGCTTGCCCTGCACCGGGATACTGGTCGCCGGCGGGCGGAACAGCGCCGCGCACTCGGCGCCCGGCCGGCGCACGCTGGCGTAGAGCAGGCCCCAGACGCCTTCCAGGCGCAGGCGGGCGGCGAAGGTCTGGGCCGGGCCGTAGTGGGCGGGATCGGGGTCGTAGAGGGCCGGGTCGCCGGCGCGGATGTCCAGCAGCGGCCGGACGATCTGGCTCAGGTAGCAGCGCATGGTCAGCTCCAGGCTGGGCTGCTCCGTGGCGGCAAGGAAGCGGGCGCGGTGGAACTGGGTTTCCGCGATGGCCGCTTCGAGGCTGTCGGCCGCGTAGTAGACGCCATAGCTGCCGTCGGTGAAGCGGCTCGGACTGCCGATATGGGTGAAGGCCGCCATGACCGGGCTGGAGCCGGGTCCGGCAATCCGGTCTTCGGGCACGACCAGGCGGATCTCGCCGGCCTCTTCGCGCAACCGGTCGTTGGTCAGTGCCTCGATCTCGAAGGCGATTTCCAGGTCGGCGGGGTCCAGGGTGTCCTCGAACACGCCGATGGGCGGGAAGTGGCTGGCGACCAGCCGGTGCGCCTGCCAGGCAGGGGTGACCTCGTTCATTGCCTAGCCCCGCTGCGCCGCCAGATAGCGATTGACGTCCGACAGGTCGACCAGCGAACCGGCTAGCATCCGCTGCAGTGCCGTGTCGCCGTTGAAGGGCGCGGCCTTGTTCGGGCGCTTGACCCAGTCGTAGGCGGAGGGCGAGTCGCCGAACAGGATGCGCAGCGACTTGTGGATGCCCATCAGGTGGGAGATGCGCTCCAGCAGGTCGCGGCCCAGGCGAACCTCGGGGAGCTTGCGGTAGTTGAAGTAGGTGGAGCGGCCGATGCCGCCGAGCAGCACCATCTGTTCCTCCGCGCTCAGCCCCCAGAGTGCGGCGAGGCGGAAGAAGAAGGTCAGCGCCACGCGACCGGCTTGCGGCGTGTCGACACCGGCGCGGCCGGCCGAGGCGGTGCGGGTAGGGGATTCCATGGAGGCTCCGTGACTGTCCTGATTTGCATATTAAAGCAAATATAGTCCATATTTGTATCAAAGAGAACAGTGCCAGGCCTGCTCCCGTCCAGTGCGCTACCATTGCGGCGATGAAACCCGAGGCCATCGGGTCTTGCGCTGCGACGGGGAGTGCCGATGTTCGGAAAAGCTGCCGGTGAGGTATTGGGAAGCGGACTTTCCGCACTGGCCAGGAATGCCGCCAACGAGAAGGGGCGACTCGGTACGGTGTTCCGGCGCATCGCCAGTCACCCGGTCAAGGTGCTCGCTTCATTCATCGCGGCGCCGGTGCTGATCGTCCGGGTTGCCTGTCTGGTGAGGGATCCCAGGCGGCGAATCGTCGCGATCGTCGGCCTGCTGCTCTCCGTGCTGCTGTCGTACGGAGCGGCCACCTTCCTCGGCACCCTGGTCGGTGCGGCCTTCGTCGCCTCGCACATCGGCCTGCTGGCGGGCATCGGCTTCCTGTTCGGCACCACCCTGAGCGTCTATCTCGGGGTCATCTTCTCGATCATCGTGTTCCACGCCGTCTCGTTCGTGTTTCTCAAGATCAGCTCGCAGGAAGTGCTCGACTACCTGCGCGAGATCTCGAGCTGAGGCGTCTCAGGCGAGGCTGACCCGGTTCCGGCCCATTTCCTTCGAACGGTAGAGAAGCTCGTCCGCTTCCGAGACAAGACGCTCCAGATCGGCTTGGCCGGCTTTCCGCTGGGCGATGCCGAAGCTTGCGGTGAGGGAGATGTCCTTGCCGTCATGCTGCAGGCGGAGGCCCTCCAGCGCGGCGCGCAGACGCTCGGCCAGGCGGGCGGCCTCGCTCAGGCCGGTCTCCGGCAGGAGCAGGATGAATTCCTCGCCGCCCCATCTGGCCAGTACGTCCTGCTTCCGGATGGCGGCTTCGAGAATCCTGGCCGTGGCGATCAGCACTTTGTCGCCGCAGGCGTGGCCGTGGGTGTCGTTGATCGACTTGAAATGATCGATGTCGAGGAGGATGAGCGACAGTTCCAGATTCTCCTGATGGGCCCGGTTCCAGAGCGGCAGCGCCTTGTCGTGGAAGGCCCGCCGGTTGGCGACGCCGGTCAGGGGATCGAGCGTCGCCAGTTGCTCGGCGCGCAGTTTCTCGGCCTGGGTGACGCGGAAGCGGTAGGTGAGCGCCAAGGCCAGCAGGGTGGCGTCCAGCATCATGCCGATATCGGCCGCGCGATAGGTCCATTCATTGGTCGGGATGCGGCCCCAAACCGACAGTGTACTGATGGCCGCGCCGAGCATCGCCGCGATGGCGGCCAGCAGAAAGTATCTCGCCGGCTTCTGCCCGGAACGCATGGAAATCGCGCCAAGTGCCAGCATGATGCCCGCGAACAGGAGGACGAATACGAAGGCGAGCAGCAGGGCGTATTTCCGGCTGCCGGCCAGGATGGCGAGCAGCATCAGAGAAGCAAATACGCCCAGATAGCCGAGCATGGCCTGGTAGAGACGCGGGAAATGCCGGCGGATGTCCAGAAAGCGCAGGGCGAAAACCAGCCCGCTGCTCCCGTAAAGCAGCACCAGCAGCGGATTGGACCATTGCGCCCAGACCCTGGAGTCGGGCCAGAGCCACTGGAAGCCGTGGCCGGTATAGGCGCCGTTCATCAGCAGGAAGGCGCCGAGATACGCGGAGTAGAGCAGGTAGCTCGGATCCCGCAGACCGGCGTAGAGCATGAAGTTGTAGGCCAGCAGGGCGAACAGGAAGCCGTAGAAGAAGCCGTAGCTGTAGTCCTGGAGGCGCTCCCGGGCGTGCGCCTCGTCCTCCGTCAGCAGATAGAGCGGAACGACCATGGGGTCGGGTTTTTCCACGCGGATGAAGAGTTCGGTGAGCCCGGGCGCGAAGGCATGCTCGAGCATGAAGAAGCGGTTGTCGCCCGGAGACTGTCCGAATGCCTTGCGGTCGGCGACCAGATGGTTGGCCCGGCTCGTTTCCAGGTGACGGAAATGCACCTCCACCCGGTCGAGCCAGGGTGTCTTGATGTGCAACTGGCGCTCCAGCGGCTGCTCCGTCGGGTTGTCCACGACAAGGTGGAGCCAGACGGGAGCCGAGCCGATGCCGAAATTCGGCACCGGGGCGCCGACAGCCCTGAAGGTGCCGTGGGCATAGGCGGCGACGGCCTGTTCCAGGCTCAGCGTGCCGCTCGTCTCCATCAGATAGCTGGCGTGGAGACCGATGGGACCGCTCTGGGAGACGTTCGCCGGAAGAGGGCGGTCCTCGGCAAAGGCCGGCATGCCACGGAGCGAGGCGAGCAGCAGGAGCAGGGCGAGGAGCAGGCGAGTCTTCATCAGATTCCATCCAAGAAGGGCGGCGCTGCGGGCAGCAGCTGTCACATTGACAGTAATCGATCTGTGACGCAGATCGTCAATCGACGCCGAAGGCCATCAGACTATTTTTCCGCCGAAATGCTCCTGGGCACAGGCTGCCGCACTCGCCCGGACCTGCACGGCAGGCGAGCGCCGGCCAATGCCCGGCCCGCCGGGTCCGGAAAGTCGGTCTCGCGACCTCGCATCGGTTTCAGAACCCTTTTCCGAAGTCTCCTTTTATGCTGCTCTAGGCACCCACGGGAAGTGTTCGTTTCCCCACTACAAAAGCTCGACCAAGAGCCAGGGCGGATTCAGAATGGTTTTGCAAACAGCCGTATGCCGTCTGGCACGAACAACAACAAGGATCGTTGTGAAAAGCCCACTCTTACGCTTGTTATGCGCGTCGGGCCTGCTCTGCGCGCTGCCCTTCGTCGCTCCCGCCGAGGCCGAACCGTTGCAGTTCGCCTTGCTCGCCAGACAGACCGACCAGCGCTTTTTCATCCAGGCCGGCGAGGGCTGTGCCGAGGCGGCCCGGGCGCAGGGCGATAGCTGTGTCTTGCTGGGGTCGGCCGGGGCGCCGCATTTTCGCCGGCAGAACCAGGCACTGGAGCAGGCTTTCGACAGGCGGCTGAACGGTATCGCCCTGGCCGTGACCCATTCCGAGTGGCTGGCCGAACATGCCCTGAAAAAACAGCAAGGACGGCCGCCGCTGATCACCTTCAATTCGGATCTGGAGCCTGCGGAGCAGCATTTGCGCAAAGGCTACGTCGGGCTCGACAACCTCGCTCTCGGCCGACGTCTGGGCATGCTCTTGCAGCACCTCAGGCCGCAAGGCGGGAAGCTGTGCGTGTTGACCGGCAACCTGCAGGAGCCCCACCACAACGAGCGTCTGCAAGGCATTCGCCGGCAACTTGCCGGCATTCCTGACCAGGCGGGAATCGACCGATTGCGCGGTGAGAACGGCTGGAGCGAGCCGAACCGCTGCCCGCTGGAGCGCGCCGAAAACCAGGAGCATGCGCTGCTCCAACTCACCACCTTGCTGAACACCCGACAATTCGATGTCATCGTCAACATCGGCGGTTGGCTGATCGACCAGCCCGACGCCTATCGCCAGCGGCTCGCTCCGCTGCTCGCCGGGCTGGGTGGGGAAGGGCGACGCCCGACCATCGTCATCGCCACTTCGGCGCCCGATGCCGCGCAGTGCGCCCTGCTCGACGAGGGTCTGGTGCAGGCCTATCTGGACATGAACAGCCGTGAGCTCGGCCGGCAGAGTTACTGGATGCTCAAGCGTCTGGTGCAGGGCGAGCCCGTCCCCGAGCGGGTCATTATCGACAGCTTCGACACCTACCTGCCCGAGGCGGAGCAGGACAGGCCCGCGGAGCCTTGAAATACAGCCAGAGCGGACCCGGTCGTGCTGGTGGTCGTGGCGCGATTTTCCGTCTCGCCATCAGCCCGGATCGCCGCCGGTATATGACGACAACGAACGCTTTCCGGCTTGCTGGAAACCGGGTTATCGCAAGTCAGGAAGACGAAGAGGCATTCAAGCCTTTATTGCCGGAATGCCTCGGGCTGGCGAACTACGAAACGGGAAAAAGTTGCCGGGAAAGTTGCGGGGCGGCTATCCATAGTTGCGCCAGTGTGCAGTCTGTACAGCAGGCGTATCGGACATACTCAACTTCCATGTTCCCGACGTAACTTGATCGGTCGAAGTTGCCAGGAGCCGCCAAAGTATCTGTTCCTTCGGCGCGGCAGCCACATCCTGGCCATGCGTAGTTGATTGTCGGCGAAGCCCCGCAAGTCATTGGCCAGCTCGTGCAGATGGAGCTGATCGAGTTCCCTGGCGACACGTTTGTTGTCGCGGGCATGCCGTACGAGGTCGCTGGCATGAACACGGGCAGTGCCACTGTGTTCGAGGTTGGGCATGTTGGACATAGGAGTAGTACCTCCTTGGGAAAGCGGCCATCCGTGGCGCTGGATATTATTGCCGATGCAAATTTTTCTTCCTGTTCCTCAACTTATAAATTTTTGTATGAATATTTTCAAAGTATGTCTATTCAGATAGACAGTCCAGCAGGATGTGCGTTCCGCACTATCGAAGTTCATGACACCCCATAGAACTTGTCGAACCATTCGACAATTCGGTCCGGTCATAAAGAGTTACCAATAGCGGTCTTCGATATCGTTCAAATTATTTTTCCCTTTTCCCGGAGACATCCAGGTTGGGTATTTCGACCAAGTATGGATCTTTCGGCGATCTTCACCAGTCCGGGGACAAGCGACCGGCCATGGCGTCGCGGATCATCTGCGCGGTTTTCAGAGGCTGATCGGAATGCTCGGGAGCGGGCCGGCGCAGTCGATGAACTCAGCCGGCGATGCGTTCCCGAGCGGCCGCCAGCAGCTCCTGCAGGACGCGGTCGCCCGGTCGATGCCGCAGCAGGCTCTCGGCGGCGCGCACTATCAGGGGCGGGCAGTCCTGTCGGCAGGCGGTTTCCAGGGCGCGCTCCAGCCAGGGCAGGGCGCTGTCGGCGGTTGCCGGAGTGCGCGACAGCCACTCGCCCTTGAGCCGTTGCAACTCGGCCAGGGCATAGTTGCCGGTGTGCCGTTCGGCCAGCGCCAGTCCGCGCTCGATCGCTGCCAGCCCGTGGTCGGACAGCCCGGCATGCCAGGCCGCGTCGGCGATGATCGCTTGGAAGAAGACATCGCTGCCGCCCATGACCTGGGGGACGGCGGCACTGCTGGCGAGCATCGCGGTGATCGCTTGCGTCTGGCCGCGGGCCGCCTGCGCCCAGCCCAGCAAGACCGTACAGGCCAACTGCCACAGCGCGATGCCGTGTTGCCGGGCGATCTCCAGCCCTTCCCGGGCGCATGCGTCGGCGTAGGTCGCATTGCCGCTCACCTGCCCGAGCAACGCCGCCAGCGCCAGGGTCTGGCACAGCATGTAGGTCGCGTCCAGGCTGCGGGCGCGCTGTATGGCCTGCGTGCTGACCCGGAAGGCCTCCCCGGCATGCCCGCAGAACCACAGCGACAAGGCCAGGAACGAGAGGCTGTTGGCCCGTGCATCCTCGCCGAAGCGCAAGGGTTTCATGCTTCCCAGGGGCAGGGCGCAGGCCTGGCGCAGAGCGTCCGTCGCCGCCTGGAAATGCCCCCTGGAATAGAGGCTGTTGCCCAGCGCGTAGTAGCCGTGGCCGAGCAGATCGGTATCGTCCGCCTGCTGTGCCATGCGGATCAGCTGACGCGCGATGCGTTCGCTGTCGACGAAGCTCCGCCAGGAGCTGGAGCCGAGCCAGAGGTGCCAATAGGCCGGGAACAGTTGCGGATCGTCGCCCAGGGGTTCGGCCAGCTCCAGGGCCCGCTCGAAGTTCTCGCGGCAGGCGTGGGCGCCGTTGCCCTGCAGAATCGCCAGCGGCGTGCCCATGGCCATGCGCAACTGCAATTCCTCCTGCGCATCGGCCGTCGTATCGAGCAGTTCCTGGCCATGACGGTAATGCTCCAGCGCCTCGCGATAGGCCGAGCGCAGCACGGCCTGCCGCCCGGCCGCCAGCAGATGGCCGCGGGCGGCACGCCACTGCCCGGCATGCTCGCTGTGCCAAGCCAGGCGGGCCGGGTCCTCGACGGCCAGCGTCGGCTGCAGGCGCAGCAGGCTGGCCAGGATGCGCCCGTGGACCGCTTGCCGCCGACTGCGCGGCATGGACTGGTAGGCCGCTTCGCGCAGCAGTGCATGGCGGAAGCTCAGGTTTCGGCTGTCGACGGGCACGAGCAGGCGTTGCTGGCGCAAGGGCAGCAATAGTGGCATCAGCGTTTCGAGCGGCAGCTCCGCCGCTTCCGCCAGCAGCGCGGGACTGAAGCTGCCGTCGAAGGCCGAAGCCAGCTGGGCCACGGCCTTGGCCTGGCCGAGGTTGTCGATATGCGCCGTCAGCAGCTCCTGCAGGCTGCGGGGCAGGGGCGCCGTCGCACCGTCGGCGCTATCGGAGGCGAGCAGCGCCCGGGTCATTTCTTCGATGAACAGCGGCACGCCGGCGCAAAGGCGGGTGACTTGCTGCAGCGTCGGGCCGCTCAGGCGGTTCGGCCCGCTCAGGCGGCCGATCAGCTCGTGACTGGCCGGCTCCGAGAGGGCTTGCAGATGCAGGTGCTCGACTTTGCCGGGTGCCTCCCAGGCCGGAGTCAGCGCTTCGCGGCTGCCGATCAGCAGCAGGCGGCCGGGCAGCGGACTGTGGATCAGCTTCCCCAGCAATTCGCGGGTCGAGGGGTCGGCCCAATGCGCGTCGTCGACGCAAATCACCCCGCCAGGCGGCACCTGGCTGCGCAGCAGGGCGAGCAGTTGCGCATGGATGTCCTGCGCGAGGGCCGGTGCGGGGCGGTGCGGGGCGAGCAGTTCGCGCAGGGCCGTCAAGGCCTGATGCCCCGGCCGATCCTTCGGGGTTTCCAGCGACTGCAGCCAGTGCAGGAGCGGGTGCAGCGGGGTCGCCGCCGACTCCGGATTGCAGATCAGGTGCACGCCCGCGATGGCCTGGCTGAAGCAGAAGAAGCGCAGCACCGTGGACTTGCCGATCCCGGCCTCGCCGCTGACCAGCACGCTGACGCCTTCCCCCGAGGCGGCCCGCTGCCAGAGTTCCTGCAGGAACGGCCATAGGTCGTCGCGTCCCACGGGGCCTCGATGTCCCGCGGCGGCCGGTGATGGCCGCTCACCCGCCACACCGGGAGCGGCTCGCTGCTGCCCGACAGGCAGACCGGATCGCCTGCCTGCAGTTCGAACTGATCGGCCGGAAGCAGGTCGGCCGTCGCCTGGGTGACCAGGATCTGCCCCGCGGCGCCGAGGTCCGCCAGCCTTAGGGCCGGACGCGACAAGCGCCCGCCGATGTCCGGCAGGTCTTCTTCGGGAAGGCTCAGGGCCAGGCCGCTGTGCAACGCGCAGACGACGCTCACGGGAGCGGCCACCGCCTGCTGGCATTTGAGCGCCGCCAGCAGCGCCCGCTGAGCGGCGCCTTCCATGGCCTGGGGATAGCCGAAGAACGCCAGCAGGTCGTCGGTGGCCACACGGCGCACCAGGGCGCCGGCTTCGCCGAGCAGCTGCAGGCAGCGGCTGGTCGGCGCCTGCAGCGCCAGCCAGTCGTCGGGATCGGTACTGCCCGGGACGTGCAACCGGCAGCAGAGGACCGTCATCCAGCGCTGTTCCGGAGCGGGAGCGAGCTGCGGCGCCTGAAGCAGTGCCAGGGTTTCGCTGCTCGGCTCGGCATCCAGCTCCTCGGCAAGCGCGGCTCGGCACTGAGCCAGCACCTTCTGCGCCTCCGGGCGATGGCCGTAGCCGACCAGCAGGCCGATCAGCCATTGCCAGGCACGTTCGTTCCAGGGCTCTTCGCGCGTCAGCCGGCGGCCGTAACTCAGCGCCCGGAGCCGGTCGCCGTGCACCGCGAAGCCCTCGGCGAGTCGCCGGTAGAGATGCGCGGCCTCCCGCCTGTAGTGGTCGCGGCAATCCTGCAGCCACATGCCGCAGGCGTCCCTGGCGGTCGCCTGGAGGCCTTCGAGGAAGCCGCCGCCATACAGGCCGGCCGCGCTTTCCAGCCACTCCAGCAACTCGAGGCTGTCGTTTCCCGGCTGGCAAGCGCCGGCGGCATTCAGCATGGCCAGGCGCTCGGCGAACACCTGCGCATCCACCCAGAGATGGTTCCCGGGCTGCAGGCAGACGTGGTTGCGCCCGCTTTCCAGGGTCGTTGCGAAGAGTTCGCGCAGTTCGAAAAGGCTGCGCTTGAGCTTGCGCCGTCCGGCGGAGAGCGCTTCTTCCGACCATAGCCATTCGGCCAGCCAGTCCCGCTCGTAGCGCTGCCCGGCATGCAGCACCAGCCAGGCGAGAAGGAGGCGGGATTTCTGGTACTTCAGGGTGCAGGCGAGCCCGTCGCGCTCGATATGCAGGGCACGCAAAAGGTGGACGCGGATCGATGGACTGGGTGTGTCGCCGTCATCAGGCATAGGGGCGCATTCATTCTGCTCATCGATTCAGCTTGCCGGGCGCGGGCCACGCCGTATCCAGCTCATTCTCCCCGGCGAGCCGATAGCCTTTGCCATACACGGTCTGAATCAGGAGCGGGCGGTTCGGGTTGCGATCCAGTTTACGCCTCAGCCGGCCGATCAGGACGTCGATCGTTCGGAGATCGCCCAATTCGCAGGAGTCGCCCACGGGACGCAGGTTGGCGAACAGCTCGCCGCGGCTGACCGGCTCTCCGCGCTGCCTGATCAGGCCCGTCAGCAAGGCGTATTCGCCAGGCGTCAGGGTGACTTCCCGGCCTTCGGCATCGCTGATCCGCCGTGTCAGCAGGTTCACCCTATAGTGGCCGAGCCGCATTTCGAACAAGGGTTTGTGCTCCTGTCTCTGTGCGCGGCGCACGGCATTGCGTACGGCGGCCAGCACCACATGCGGATGCAGCGTATTGGGGAAATAGTTGTCCGCACCGGCATCCAGGCTGGAAACATGGTCGAGATCGTCGTTCCGGGAAGCGATCAGGATGATGCCGAGCTGGGGCTGCATGGCGCGCAAGCGCGCCGTCAGGGTCAACCAGTCGAGGTCATGCAGGGAGTCCCGATGATGGCGACATCGGGTTTCTGCCAGTCGCACAGACGGAGGCACTCGTCCGACGAGGTGGCTTCGATGATTTCGTATCCGGCTCCCCGCAAGTAGCCGGCCACTTTATCGCAAGCTCCTTGCTCGCTTTCCGCCAGGAGAATCTTTTTCACGTCAACATCCTCTCAACGCTACCTGTATGCCAAAGTGCATCTTCTGCTTGATATGCACTCTAAGTATTTGTTTTAAAAACAAAATTAAACATTGCCCGATTCGGTGGTCACATTGCCATGAATAAGCAGCGCTTTGATATCAGGCCTGCGTTCCCCATGCGTTCCCCAGGGCTGCGCAAGTCGCCGGACAGGACGCGAGGCCCCGGGCGTTCGAGCGTCTGGGGTGCATGAACCACGGTGGCTGGCCGTCGACGCCGGGACGAAAACGGCTTGTATGGTGGAGAGGCTGCGCGCCGCGCGGAATGTTTTCAGGTCCGTGTTCGGAAAAGCCAGTTTCAGCACTGGACTTTTTGCAACCGAACCTAAAATGAAAGTTGGGTCAGGGCATACAGTCTTTATATACCGCCTTGATCGCTATCCACCTGTGGAAGTTTGACGTACACGTCCAGCCATATCGGATATGAACAGGGAGGTATCTGGTGAAAAACTTCATTGGCACTCTTGTCACAGTCAGTGTTATCGCCGGCGGGTTCTATATGCAGGAGCGAGCACGCCAGGAAAGTCACGAACTACACGAGCGATTCGCCGCCAGCATGGTGGCTCGGCACGATGGGTTGCTCTGGAATACGCAAATGGCCAGAACTTGCGATCTGGAATTCGACGGACGTCCTGGCGAGGAGGGTATCCGCCGTTATTTGGCCTGCGAAGAGCGCATGCTCGACCCGGATGCGCTGAGCAAAGCCTTGACGCAGGATACCCAGTGGCGCGCCTGCAATGGGATAGAGAATCCTGAAAGAATGACCGAATGTTTTGCATCAACTGTTGGTTTATCAGTGGTAAAAAGTAAAATATCCGGAGCCGAGGGCGACCAGTGGAGTCCGCCACTCAGTTCGGCGGCGGCGCATTAGTTTGTACAACTAATTGAAAGATATAGGTATTTTATTTATTAATGAAATGGTAACGCCTTTGGAATTCTGTGCGAAGTGCTAGTGTGCCGAATCGGCCAGACAGGGGGCGGACCTGAAAGCGCTTTCCAAAAACTGGCAAAGGGATACTTTTCGATACCGCTTCGATTTGTTCGCATAAGGTTTGACAGTCCATTTTCCAGAGTATCGTCTACCCTTCTTCAAGGCGTTCCGCTAATGTCTAAGTAACAGGGAGTAAGAAAGCAATGATGCTTAAAGACTTGGCTGCCCGCTCTGCAGGATTCAATATGCGTTTGCATAGCCTGCAAGGCATCTCGATATTGGATTGGGAAAGAATGAAGATTCCCGAGGAAGACCGGCCGGCCCTTCTTCGGCAAATGCACCGTGATTCCGTCGTCTGGCTGTATGGTTATATTGCAGCACTGGCCGACAGGAAACTTGTCGATAAGGGAGATGCCGAGCGGATGCATTGCGAACTTCTCTATTTGCATGAGAAATACTCTTCGGTCGCCCATTATTAATGGGCCCGAGCGAGGCCTTGTACTTTTCCATGGCGAATAGCCAAGGACGAGAAGTCGATGTCGTTTTGTAGGGGCAACTTTATTGGCGCTGTTTCTGTTGTCGCCGCCAAGCGCAGATAAGGCTGCTCCTGCCATTCCGCTGACAAGCAGCCAGACGGTTTTCAGCCAGAAACCTTGAAAGGCCGGCGACCGACAGCGTCATGGCTCCCGCTATTGTCCGGGGATGCCCTTGGCGTCCCTGCTGGACTCCGGTCGGCGGATTTGGTGGCCCGCAAGCGCGGCCGATGCCATCCGCCTTGCATTGCGTGTTTCCCGTTCGGGTGAGCCCGGCCCCGGCGGCTATGCTTGGTGCAGGCCGCAGTGCGAGGTGTCCCCATGGGCGAGTCCTTCCACAAGTACCGCGACGTCGAGATCCGCGCCCCGCGCGGCACGACGCTGAACGCCAGGAGCTGGCTCTGCGAGGCGCCGCTGCGCCTGTTGATGAACAACCTCGATCCCGAGGTGGCCGAGAATCCCAGGGAGCTGGTGGTCTACGGCGGCATCGGCCGGGCGGCGCGCAACTGGGAGTGCTTCGACAGGATCGTCGAGACGCTGAAGGCCCTGGCGGACGACGAAACCCTGCTGATCCAGTCGGGCAAGCCGGTGGGCGTGTTCCGTACCCATCGCGACGCGCCGCGGGTGCTGCTCGCCAACTCCAACCTGGTGCCGCACTGGGCCACCTGGGAACACTTCCACGAGCTGGACGCCAGGGGCCTGGCCATGTTCGGGCAGATGACCGCCGGCAGCTGGATCTACATCGGCAGCCAGGGCATCGTCCAGGGTACCTTCGAGACCTTCGTCGAGGCCGGCCGCCAGCACTATGAGGGCGACCTGCGCGGGCGTTGGCTACTCAGTGCGGGACTCGGCGGCATGGGCGGCGCGCAGCCGCTGGCGGCGACCCTGGCCGGGGCCTGCGCGCTGCTGGTCGAGTGCCAGCAGAGCCGCATCGACTTCCGCCTGAAGACCGGCTACCTGGACGAGCAGGCCCGCGACCTGGACGACGCCCTGGCGCGTATTGCCCGCTATAGCGGCGAGGGGCGGGCGGTCTCGGTTGGCCTCTGCGCCAATGCCGCGGACATTCTGCCGGAGCTGGTGCGCCGCGGGGTGCGTCCGGACCTGGTCACCGACCAGACCAGTGCCCACGACCCGCTCAACGGCTACCTGCCCAGGGGCTGGAGCTGGGCCGAGTACCGCGCGCGTGCCGCCCGCGAGCCGGCCGCGACCGTCAAGGCGGCCAAGCAGTCGATAGCCGAGCAGGTGCGCGCCATGCTGGCTTTCCACGCCCGGGGCGTGCCGGTGTTCGACTACGGCAACAACATCCGCCAGATGGCCTGGGACGAGGGGGTGGAGAACGCCTTCGACTTTCCCGGCTTCGTGCCGGCCTATATCCGCCCGCTGTTCTGCCGGGGGATCGGTCCGTTCCGCTGGGTGGCGCTGTCCGGCGAGGCCGAGGACATCCACCGTACCGACGCCAGGGTCAAGGAGCTGATCCCCGACGATCCGCATCTGCACCGCTGGCTGGACATGGCCCGCGAGCGCATCCGCTTCCAGGGGCTGCCGGCGCGGATCTGCTGGGTCGGCCTCGGCCAGCGCGCCCGGCTCGGTCTGGCCTTCAACGAGATGGTCCGGCGCGGCGAGCTCAAGGCGCCGGTGGTCATCGGCCGCGACCATCTCGACTCCGGCTCGGTGGCCAGTCCGAACCGCGAGACCGAGGCCATGCGCGACGGTTCGGACGCGGTGTCCGACTGGCCGCTGCTCAACGCCCTGCTGAACACGGCGAGCGGCGCCACCTGGGTGTCCCTGCACCACGGCGGCGGCGTCGGCATGGGCTACTCGCAGCATGCCGGGGTGGCCATCGTCTGCGACGGCAGCGACGAGGCCGCGGCGCGGATCGCCCGGGTCCTGCACAACGATCCGGCCAGCGGCGTGATGCGCCACGCCGATGCCGGCTACTCGGAAGCCATCGCCTGTGCCCGCGAGCAGGGCTTGAACTTGCCGATGCTCGGGGATTCCTGATGCCGGCCTGCTGCAGGTGCGGTAGGCGCCAGCTTGCTGGCGATCCATGACAGCGAAAAAGCATCGCCGGCAAGCTGACTCCTGCGGGAGCGGCGCCGGCGATCGAGGGGAGCCCGCCCGACCATGACCGACACCCGCTGCTGGTTCCACTGCCACGTCGCCACCATGGCCGGCGGGCACTATTCGGTGATTGAGGACGCCGCGATCCTCGCCCGCGGCGAACGGATCGCCTGGATCGGCCCGCGCGACGCCCTGCCGCCCGGCGACTGCGAGGCCATCGACCTGGGCGGCGCCTGGGTCACGCCGGGACTGATCGACTGCCACACCCATCTGGTGTTCGCCGGCGAGCGCAGCGCCGAGTTCGAGCTGCGCCTGGAAGGCGCCAGCTACGCCGAGATCGCCGCCCACGGCGGCGGCATCGCCAGCACGGTGCGTGCCACCCGCGCAGCCAGCGAGGAGCAGCTGCTGGACTGTGCCCTGCGCCGCGCCCGGCAGTTGCTGCGCGACGGGGTGACCTGTCTGGAGGTGAAGTCCGGCTACGGCCTGGATCTGCCCAACGAGCGCAAGCTGCTGCGCGTCGCCCGCCGGCTCGGCGAGCGCCTGCCGCTGACGGTGCGTACCACCTGCCTGGCCGCCCATGCCGTACCGCCGGAGTACGCCGGGCGCGCCGACGACTACATCGCGCATATCTGCAACGAACTGCTGCCGGCGCTGGCCGAGGAAGGGCTGGTGGACGCGGTGGACGCCTACTGCGAGCAGCTGGCCTTCTCGCCGGAGCAGGTCGAGCAGCTGTTCTGCCGTGCCCAGGCGCTCGGCCTGCCGGTCAAGCTGCACGCCGAACAGCTTTCCGCCCTGGGCGGCACGCGGCTGGCGGCGCGTTACTGGGCGCTGTCCGCCGACCACCTGGAGTACGCCGAGGAGGAGGATGTCGTCGCCCTGGCCGAGGCGGGCACGGTGGCCGTGCTGTTGCCGGCGGCCTTCTACCTGCTGCGCGAGCGTCGTCTGCCGCCGGTCGAGGCGCTGCGCCGCTACGGCGTGCCCATGGCCCTGGCCAGCGACCTCAACCCCGGCACTGCGCCGGTGCTGTCGCTGCGCCTGATGCTGGCCATGGCCTGTACCTCGTTCGGCCTGACCGCGGAGGAGGCGCTGGCCGGGGTCACCCTGAACGCGGCCCGCGCCCTCGGTCTGGTGGAGAACCACGGCAGCCTGGAGGTCGGCAAGTACGCCGATTTCGTCGCCTGGGACATCCACCGTCCGGCCGAGCTGGCCTATTGGCTCGGCGGCGAGCTGCCCGGGCGCGTGGTCTTTCATGGAGAAGAGGTCCGCCATGGATGAAGTCCTGGAGTTCAGCCGCGGCCGGCTGCCGCTGCTGATCAGCATTCCCCACGCCGGCACATGCTTGATGCCCGAGATCGAGGCCGCTCTGGTGCCGGCTGCCCGCCGCCTGCCGGACACCGACTGGCACCTGCCGCGGCTCTACGATTTCGCCGCCGGGCTGGGCGCGAGCCTGCTGGTGGGGCGTTATTCGCGCTACGTGGTGGATCTCAACCGTCCGCCGGACGACAGCCCGCTGTACGCCACGCCGACTACCGGCCTGTTCCCCGCGAGCTTCTTCGACGGCATGCCGCTGTTTCAGGCCGGACGGGAACCCGCTGCCGAGCAGCGGGCCGAGTACCTGCAACGCATCTGGCGGCCCTATCACCAGACCCTGGCGGCCGAGCTAGCGCGCCTGAAGGCGGAGTTCGGCTACGCGCTGCTGTTTGACGCCCATTCGATCCGCGCCGTGGTGCCCTGGCTGTTCGAGGGGCGCCTGCCCGACCTCAACCTGGGCACCCATTCCGGCGCCAGCTGCGATCCGCGCCTGGCCGAACGGCTGATGGCGGTATGCGCGGCGGCCGAGGGCTACAGCCGGGTGCTCGACGGGCGCTTCACCGGCGGCTACATCACCCGCCACTACGGGCGGCCGGAGGAGGGCATCCACGCCGTGCAGCTGGAGCTGGTGCAGTGCCGCTACATGGAGGAGGACGAGCCCTTCCGCTACCGCGAGGATCTCGCCGCACCGACCCGCGTGGTGCTGCGCGCGCTGCTGGAGGCTATGCTGGCCTGGGGCCAGGAGCAGAACCGGTACAATCCGTGACGAGGGCGGGCAGCTCCGACGGCGCGCCGTCGACGGCTCGTAAGTCATTGTTTAAACTCATTCCGCGAACTATATACCCCTCATGCGAGTGTGCCTTTGCACCTCGCGCGCCCATTTCCGGACTTCCCCGCAGGACAACCGTCGGGGCCTGGATGCAGCGGACGGCACGTCTCGCTGAAAACGAAACGTCACTCCCCAATACCTCCAACAACAAGGAGCTTCACTTCATGACGATGGTGAGAAAAGGCATCCTGGCTTTCGCGGTTTCGGCTGCGCTGGGCCTGTCCTCCCTGGCCCGGGCCGACATCCTGATCGGCGTCGCCGGTCCGCATACCGGGCCGAATGCCGCCTTCGGCGAGCAATACTGGCGTGGGGCCAGTCAGGCCGCGGCCGACATCAACGCCGCCGGCGGCATCAACGGCGAACCGGTCAAGCTGGTCAAGGGCGACGACGCCTGCGAGCCCAAGCAGGCCGTGGCCGTGGCCAACCGGCTGGTCGACCAGGACAAGGTCGCCGCGGTGATCGGCCACTTCTGTTCCTCCTCGACCATTCCGGCCTCCGAGGTCTACGACGAGGCGGGCATCCTCGCCATCACCCCCGGCTCGACCAACCCGCAGGTCACCGAGCGCGGCCTGACCGGCATGTTCCGCATGTGCGGCCGCGACGACCAGCAGGGTCAGGTCGCCGCCGACTTCATCGTCGACACCCTGAAGGGCAAGCGGGTGGCGGTCATTCACGACAAGGACACCTACGGCCAGGGCATCGCCGACTCCGCCCGCACCCAGCTGGGCAAGCGCGGCGTGACCGCGGTGCTCTACGAGGGCCTGACCCGCGGCGAGAAGGACTTCAACGCGCTGGTCACCAAGCTGCGCGGCGCCAACGTCGACGTGGTCTACTTCGGCGGCCTGCACACCGAGGCCGGACCGCTGCTGCGGCAGATGCGCGAGCAGGGCCTGACCGCCGCCTTCGTCTCCGGCGACGGCATCGTCACCGACGAGCTGGTCACCACCGCCGGCGGCCCGCAGTACGTCAAGGGTGCCTTCATGACCTTCGGCGCCGATCCGCGCAAGATTCCCGACGGCCAGGCGCTGGTCGAGAAGCTGCGCGCCGGCGGCTACGAGCCGGAGGGCTACACCCTGTACGCCTACGCCTCGCTGCAGGCGCTGGCCGCGGCCTTCAAGGCGGTCGGCAAGAGCGACTCGGAAAAGGCCGCCCAGTGGCTGAAGAGCCATCCGGTAGCGACCGTGATGGGCACCAAGGAGTGGGATGCCAAGGGCGACCTGAAGGTCAGCGACTACGTGATCTACGAGTGGGACAGCCAGGGCAAGTATCACCAGCGGTAACGACCGCCCAGGCCGAGTAGGGTGGAAAACGACCGCAGGTCTTTTCCACCTGCCGGCGGTGCGGTCCGGGGGAAAACCGCTGCGCGGGTTTTCCTCTCCACGACGCTGCGCAGCCGCATTCTTCATGAACCGCCCATAGACGAGACTTACGCATGGACGGCATCTTCCTGCAACAACTGATCAACGGGCTGACCCTCGGGTCGGTCTACGGCCTGATCGCCATCGGCTACACCATGGTTTACGGGATCATCGGCATGATCAATTTCGCCCACGGCGAGGTGTACATGATCAGCGCCTACCTGTCGGCCATCGGCCTGGCCCTGCTGACGTTCTTCGGCCTCGAATCCTTTCCGCTGCTGATCTTCGGCACGCTGCTGTTCACCGTCTGCGTCACCGGCCTCTACGGCTGGACGATCGAACGCATCGCCTATCGGCCGCTGCGCAGCTCCACGCGCCTGGCGCCTTTGATCAGCGCCATCGGCATCTCGCTGATCCTGCAGAACTACGTGCAGCTCAGCCAGGGCGCGCGCCAGCAGGGCATCCCGACCCTGCTCGACGGCGCCTTCCGCTTCCATATCGGCGAGGGCTTCCTGCAGATCAGCTACACCAAGGTGTTCATCCTGGTCGCCGCCTTCGCCGGCATGGCCGCGCTGACCTGGGTGATCCACTGCACCCGGCTCGGGCGCATGTGCCGCGCCACCCAGCAGGACCGCAAGATGGCGCAGATCCTCGGCATCGACACCGACCGGGTGATCTCCTGGGTGTTCGTCATCGGCGCCGCCATGGCCGCGCTGGCCGGCCTGCTGATCACCCTGAACTACGGCACCTTCGACTTCTACGCCGGCTTCGTCATCGGCATCAAGGCGTTCACCGCCGCGGTGCTCGGCGGCATCGGCTCGCTGCCCGGCGCCATGCTCGGCGGCCTGATCCTCGGCGTCGCCGAGGCGCAGTTCTCCGGCATGGTCAACACCGACTACAAGGACGTGTTCAGCTTCTCGCTGCTGGTGCTGATCCTGATCTTCCGACCGCAAGGACTCCTGGGTCGGCCCCAGGTGACGAAGGTATGAGCATGGCAGAGCGTTCTTCCCTGGATATCCGCCAGCCGCTGCTCGACAGCCTGCTGGCCGGGCTGATCGCCCTGGTGGTGTTCGGCCCCATCGTCGGCGTGGTGCTCGACGGCTACGGCTTCGACCTGCAGCCCGCGCGCGTGGCCTGGATCGTCGGCGCGGTGATGCTCGGCCGCTTCGCCCTCAGCCTGTTCCTGCACAGCGCCACCGGCCGCGGCTGGGTGCAGCGCCTGGAAGGCGGCGGCGCCGGCGTGCAGGTGCTGGCGCCGGACTACCGTTCGCGGCTGCGCTGGGTTTTGCCGCTGGTGCTGCTAGCCGCGCTGATCTTCCCGTTCTTCGCCACCAAGTACCTGCTCACCGTGGTCATCCTCGGCCTGATCTACGTGCTGCTCGGCCTCGGCCTGAACATCGTGGTCGGCCTCGCCGGGCTGCTCGACCTGGGCTACGTGGCCTTCTACGCGATCGGCGCCTACGGCCTGGCGCTCGGCTACGAGCACCTCGGCCTCGGCTTCTGGAGCGTGCTGCCGCTGGCCGCGCTGATGGCGGCGCTGGCCGGCGCGCTGCTCGGCTTCCCGGTGCTGCGCATGCACGGCGATTACCTGGCCATCGTCACCCTGGGCTTCGGCGAGATCATCCGCCTGGTGCTGAACAACTGGCTGTCCTTCACCGGCGGGCCGAACGGCATGTCGGTGCCGGCGCCGACCTTCCTCGGCCTGGAGTTCGGCCGCCGGGCCAAGGACGGCGGGGTGCCGTTCCACGAGTTCTTCGGCATCGCCTACGATCCCAACTTCAAGTTCCTGTTCATCTACGTCGTGCTGCTGCTCACCGTGCTGCTGGTGCTCTACGTCAAGGGCCGGCTGGTGCGCATGCCGATCGGCCGGGCTTGGGAGGCGCTGCGCGAGGACGAGATCGCCTGCCGCGCCATGGGCCTCAACCACGTACTGGTCAAGCTCTCGGCGTTCATGCTCGGTGCCTCCACCGCCGGGCTGGCCGGGGTGTTCTTCGCCAGCTACCAGGGCTTCGTCAACCCGACCTCGTTCACCTTCTTCGAGTCGGCCTTGATCCTCGCCATCGTGGTGCTCGGCGGCATGGGTTCGACCCTGGGCGTGGTGATCGCCGCCTTCGTGCTGACGGTGGCGCCGGAGCTGCTCAGGAGCTTCGCCGACTACCGGGTGCTGCTGTTCGGCGTGCTGATGGTGCTGATGATGATCTGGCGGCCGCGCGGACTGATCCGCATCAGCCGCCGCGGCTTCGCGCAGCGTCCGGGGGTGGCACCATGAGCGACGACGAGATTCTCCGCGTCGAGCAACTGTCCATGCAGTTCGGCGGCATCCGCGCGCTGCACGACGTCAGCCTGGGCGTGAAGCGCCACTCCATCACCGCGCTGATCGGCCCCAACGGCGCCGGCAAGACCACGGTGTTCAACTGCCTGACCGGCTTCTACCGGGCCAGCAGCGGCAGCATCCGCCTGAATGCCCGCGGCCGCAGCACCGACGTGCTGCAGGTGCTCGGCGGGCCGTTCCGCGCGGGCGATTTCCTCAACCCGCGGCGCTTCGCCAGCCGCTTGCGCTACAAGCTGTTCGGCGGCACCCACCTGGTCAACCGCGCCGGCCTGGCGCGCACCTTCCAGAACATCCGCCTGTTCCGCGAGATGTCGGTGCTGGAGAACCTGCTGGTGGCCCAGCACCTGTGGGTCAACCGCAACCTGCTGGCCGGCGTCCTCAACACCCGCGGCTTTCGTCGGGCCGAGGAGCAGGCGCTGGAGCACGCCTTCTACTGGCTGGAGGTGGTCGATCTGACCGATTGTGCCAACCGCCTGGCCGGCGAGCTGTCCTACGGCCAGCAGCGCCGCCTGGAGATCGCCCGGGCCATGTGCACCCGGCCGCAGCTCCTCTGCCTGGACGAGCCGGCTGCCGGCCTCAATCCGGCGGAAACCGCCGCGCTCAGCCGCATCATCCGCACCCTGCGCGACGCGCACGAGGTCACCGTGCTGCTGATCGAGCACGACATGGGCCTGGTGATGGGCATTTCCGACCACATCCTGGTGCTCGACCAGGGCGAGTTGATCGCCGAGGGGCCGCCCGCGGCGATCCGCCACGATCCCAGAGTGATCGCCGCCTACCTGGGCGCCGACGAGGAGGAGCTGGCATGAGCGTGCCCATGCTGGAATTCCGCGCTGTCGACCTGCACTACGGGCCGATCCAGGCGCTGCGCCAGGTCAGCCTGCACGTCGACGAGGGCGAGACGGTCAGCCTGATCGGCGCCAACGGTGCGGGCAAGTCGAGCCTGTTGATGTCGATCTTCGGCCAGCCGCGGCCGAGCGCCGGGCAGATCCTCTATCGTG
Organism: Azotobacter tropicalis; assembly: GCF_059739045.1. Lineage (NCBI taxonomy): Bacteria > Pseudomonadati > Pseudomonadota > Gammaproteobacteria > Pseudomonadales > Pseudomonadaceae > Azotobacter > Azotobacter tropicalis. The sequence goes on along the minus strand of NZ_AP046059.1, from coordinate 644,809 downwards.
GCGAGGACATCACCCGCAAGTCGGCCCACCATGTCGCCTCCAGCGGCGTGGCCCAGTCGCCGGAGGGGCGCCGGGTGTTCCCCGACATGAGCGTGGAGGAGAACCTGCTGATGGGCACCATACCCATCGGCATGGCGCACGCCGACGAGGACCTGCGGCGGATGTTCGAGCTGTTCCCGCGCCTCGAGGAGCGGCGCAACCAGCGGGCCATGACCCTCTCCGGCGGCGAACAGCAGATGCTCGCCATCGCCCGCGCGCTGATGAGCCGGCCGAAGCTGCTGCTGCTCGACGAGCCGTCGCTGGGCCTGGCGCCCATCGTGGTCCGGCAGATCTTCCAGATCCTCCGCGAGCTGGCGGCCGGCGGCATGACCCTGTTCCTGGTGGAACAGAACGCCAACCATGCGCTGAAGCTCTCCGACCGCGGCTACGTGATGGTCAACGGGCAGATCCGTCTGTCGGGGACGGGCGAGGAGCTGCTCGGCAACCCGGAGGTGCGCAGCGCCTACCTGGGCGGGCACTGAGGGGGGAGCCGGCTTCCCCCTCGAACGAGGGGGCGCTCGGAAATCCCTGCCGTGAAATAGTGACTGACTTGGATTTTGAAGTCGGGCGTGTCGTTGCCCGGAGGTCTGCGATATGGATATCGAATTTCATTTTTGGCTGGGGATTTCCGTGCTGGCGCTGGCTGGCATGGTCTGGCAGGGCATTCGCCATTAGGCGAGCGCTGGCGACGGCCCCGGAGCCGGCCTTCTGCAGGCGCCTCATTCCGGCTCCGCCGGCTCTGAGGGCTCGATGTGCATCTCGACCTGCGGCATCTCGTTGAGGCGGATCACCTGGCGGCGATAGGGCACTCGTCCAGCCGGCTTTCTCCGTCACCAGGTCGAGTACGCCGAAGTGGCGCGAGTACTTGTCCAGCAGCGTCCGACGGGCCCTTGCTCGCCCCCTTTTCCAGAGACGGGAGAGGGGGCTGCGGGGGCTCAGCCGCGGTAGTAGCGCTGCGGCACGAACGGGGTCCTGGCGACCTTCATCGCCACGCGCTTGCCGCGGACGATGGCCCAGACCTCGCTGCCCTCGGCGGCATGGCTGCTGGCGACGTAGCCCATGGCCAGCGGCGCACCCAGGCTCGGGCCGAAGCCGCCGCTGGTGACCTTGCCGATCGGCGCGCCTTCGGCATCGACGATTTCCGCGCCTTCGCGCACCGGCGTGCGCTCCTGCGGCAGCAGGCCGACGCGCTTGCTGGCCACGCCTTCCTGCTGCTGGGCGAAGATCCGCGCCGCGCCGGGGAAGCCGCCGGCCCGAGCGCCGTCTGCGCGACGTGCCTTGGAGACGGCCCACAGCAGGCTGGCCTCGACCGGGGTGGTGGCGGTGCTCATGTCGTGGCCGTACAGGCACAGGCCGGCTTCCAGGCGCAGCGAGTCGCGGGCGCCGAGGCCGATCGGCTGGACTTCCGGTTCGGCGAGCAGGGCGCGGGCGAGCTTCTCGGCGTGCTCGACCGGCACGGAGATCTCGAAGCCGTCCTCGCCGGTGTAGCCGGAGCGGCTGACGATGCACGGGATGCCGAGCAGCTCGACCTCGGCAATGTGCATGAAGGTCATCTTCGCCACCTCGGGCGCCAGGCGGGCCAGCACATCCACCGCCTTGAGGCCCTGCAGGGCGAGCAGGGCGCGCGAGTCGAACAGCGATTCGATCCGGCAGCGCTCGCCGATGTGTTTGCGCAGGTGGGCCAGGTCCTGCTCCTTGCAGGCGGCGTTGACCACCAGGAACAGGCGCTCGCCGCCCAGGTTGGCGACCATCAGGTCGTCGAGGATGCCGCCGTTGTCGTCGGTGAACAGCGCATAGCGCTGCAGGCCCACCGGCAGGTCGACGATGTCCACCGGCACCAGGGTTTCCAGGGCCGCGGCGGCATCGGCGCCGTGCAGAAGGATCTGGCCCATGTGCGAGACGTCGAACAGCCCGGCCTGGTCGCGGCTGTGCAGGTGCTCCTTGAGCACGCCCAGCGGGTATTGCACCGGCATGTCGTAGCCGGCGAAGGGCACCATGCGCGCGCCCAGTTCGAGGTGCAGGGCGTGCAGCGGGGTTGTGGCGAGGGTTTCCGTGGTCATGCAGGAACTCCGAAGGTCGATTGGGGATAGGCGCGGGCTGGGGCGCGATGCGGGTGTCGCCGGATCGCGGGCAGGCTCGCTCCCGTAGGGGCAGGCCGAGACGGCGGGGCGCCGCTCAGCATTCGATGATGTTCACCGCCAGTCCGCCGCGGGCGGTTTCCTTGTACTTGCTCTTCATGTCCGCGCCGGTCTGGCGCATGGTGGCGATCACCTTGTCCAGCGAGATGAAGTGCCGGCCGTCGCCGCGCAGGGCCATGCGCGCGGCGTTGATCGCCTTCACCGCGCCCATGGCGTTGCGCTCGATGCACGGTATCTGGACCAGCCCGCCGACCGGGTCGCAGGTCAGGCCGAGGTTGTGTTCCATGCCGATCTCGGCGGCGTTCTCGACTTGCTGCGGGGTGCCGCCGAGCACCTCGCAGAGCCCGCCGGCGGCCATCGAGCAGGCCACGCCGACCTCGCCCTGGCAGCCGACCTCGGCGCCGGAGATCGAGGCGTTCTCCTTGTAGAGGATGCCGATGGCGCCGGCGGTGAGCAGGAAGCGCTCGACGCCTTCCAGGCTGGCGCCGGGGACGAAGCGCATGTAGTAGTGCAGCACCGCCGGAACGATCCCGGCGGCGCCGTTGGTCGGCGCGGTCACCACGCGGCCGCCGCTGGCGTTCTCCTCGTTCACCGCCAAGGCGTAGAGGTTGACCCAGTCGAGCACCAGCAGCGGATCGCGCAGGCCGGACTCCGGCTGGCGACGCAGCTGGCGGTACAGCGCGGCGGCGCGGCGGTTGACCTGCAGCCCGCCGGGCAGCACGCCCTCGCTGCGGCAGCCGGCCTCGACGCACTCCTGCATCACTTGCCAGACGCGTCGCAGGGCGATGCGGGTCTGGCTGTCCGGACGCCAGGCCATCTCGTTGACGCGCATCAGCTCGCTGATCGACAGGTCCTGCTCGGCGCACAGCGCCAGCAGCTTAGCGGCGCTCCTGAACGGGTAGGGCAGTGGCCGGCAGTCTTCCTTGAGGCGGCCGGCGCCGGCGGTGTCGGCATCGACCACGAAGCCGCCGCCCACCGAATAGTATTCGCGGCTGCGGAGCTGCAGACCGGCGGCATCGAAGGCGCGGAAGATCATACCGTTGGGATGGTAGGGCAGCGCCTTGCGGATCAGCGCCAGGTCGTCCTTCTCGACGAAGCGGATCGACTTGTCGCCGAGCAGGCGCAGCTCGCCGCTGGCACGGATCGTCGCCAGGCGCTCGGGGATACGGTCGGTGTCGACCCGCTCCGGGTGCTCGCCCTCCAGGCCGAGCAGCACCGCCTTGTCGCTGCCGTGCCCCTTGCCGGTGGCGCCGAGCGAGCCGTGCAGCTCCACCTTGACGCGGGCGGTGGCGGCCAGCAGGTTGTCGCGGCGCAACTCCTCGACGAAGCGCGTCGCGGCGCGCATGGGGCCGACGGTGTGCGAGCTGGAGGGGCCGATGCCGATCTTGAACAGGTCGAAAACGCTGAGGGACATGCTGAAACTCCGGCGCCGGGACTCGACAGGCGGGCTCCCGGCAAGATGGTCTTATTGTCCTTATATAGACCGGAAAAATGCCGCGAAGGTCGGCATCTTTCCTGGCCGGGAGCCGGCGTGCCGTCAGACGTCCTGGTAGGCCTCCGGCGCAGGACAGGTGCAGATCAGGTTGCGGTCGCCGTAGACGTTGTCGACCCGCGCCACCGGCGGCCAGTACTTGCCTTCGACCAGGCTGGCGAGCGGGTACACTGCCTGCTCGCGGCCGTACGGGTGGCGCCACTCGCCGACCAGCTCGGCCGCGGTGTGCGGCGCGTTCTTCAGCGGGTTGTCGTCCTTGTCCAGCGCGCCGCTTTCCACGGCGCGGATCTCCTCGCGGATAGCGATCATGGCGTCGCAGAAGCGGTCCAGCTCCTCCTTCGATTCGCTCTCGGTCGGCTCGATCATCAGCGTGCCGGGCACCGGGAAGGACATGGTCGGCGCGTGGAAGCCGAAGTCGATCAGGCGCTTGGCCACGTCGTCGACGCTGATGCCGCTGGTTTCCTTGAGCGGGCGCAGGTCGAGGATGCACTCGTGGGCGACCAGGCCGCCTTCGCCGGTGTAGAGCACCGGGTAGTGCTCCTTCAGGCGGCTGGCGATGTAGTTGGCATTGAGGATCGCCATGAGCGAGGCCAGGCGCAGGCCGGCGCCGCCCATCATGCTGACGTACATCCAGGTGATCGGCAGGATGCTGGCGCTGCCGAACGGCGCCGAGCAGACCGCGCCTTCGCGGCGCTCGAGCTGGCCGTGGCCGGGCAGGAACGGCGCCAGGTGCGACTTGACCGCGATCGGGCCGACGCCCGGGCCGCCACCGCCGTGGGGAATGGCGAAGGTCTTGTGCAGGTTGAGGTGCGAGACGTCGCCGCCGAAGCGGCCCGGCGCGCACAGGCCGACCATGGCGTTCATGTTGGCGCCGTCGATGTACACCTGGCCGCCGTGTTGGTGGACCAGTTCGCAGATCTCGCGCACGCCTGCCTCGAACACGCCGTGGGTCGAGGGGTAGGTGATCATCAGCGCGGCCAGTTGCGCGCCGTGCTGCTCGGCTTTGGCGCGCAGGTCGTCGATGTCGACGTTGCCCTGGGCGTCGCAGGCCACCACCACCACGCGCAGGCCGGCCATGCTGGCGGTCGCCGGGTTGGTGCCGTGGGCCGAGGCCGGAATCAGGCAGACGTCGCGCTGGCCTTCGCCGCGGCTGGCGTGCCAGGCGCGGATCGCCAGCAGGCCCGCGTACTCGCCCTGGGAGCCGGCATTCGGCTGCAGCGACACGGCGTCGTAGCCGGTGGCGGCGCAGAGCATGCGCTCGATGTCGGCGGTCAGCCGGGCGTAGCCCTGGCTCTGTTCGGCCGGGGCGAAGGGGTGCAGGTTGCCGAACTCGGCCCAGGTGATCGGGATCATCTCGCTGGCGGCGTTGAGCTTCATGGTGCAGGAGCCGAGCGGGATCATGCTGCGGTCCAGCGCCAGGTCCTTGTCCGCCAGCCGGCGCAGGTAGCGCATCAGCTCGGTTTCCGAGTGGTAGCGGTTGAACACCGGCTGCTGGAGGAATGCCGAGGTGCGCAGCAGCGCCGGCGGCAGGCGCTCGCCGGCGCCGGCGGCCAGCGCGGCGAAGTCCGGCAGGGCCTGGCCTTCGCCGGCGAAGATCGCCCACAGCGTCTCGACCTGCTCTGCGGTGGTGGTCTCGTCGAGGGACAGGCCGAGGCGGCCGGCGTCGATCTCGCGCAGGTTGATGCCTTGGGCGCGGGCCCGCTCGTGCAGTTCGGCGGTGCGCGCGCCGCTGGCGACGGTCAGGGTGTCGAAGAAGTATTCCTGCTCGATGCGCTGGCCCAGCTGGATCAGGCCGCGGGCGAGGATCGCGGTCAGGCCGTGCACGCGCCGGGCGATGGCCTTGAGGCCCTCGGGGCCGTGGTAGACGGCGAACATGCTGGCGATGTTGGCCAGCAGCACCTGGGCGGTGCAGATGTTGCTGGTGGCCTTCTCGCGGCGGATGTGCTGCTCGCGGGTCTGGATTGCTAGGCGCAGCGCCGGCTGACCGTGACGGTCGACCGACAGGCCGACCAGGCGGCCGGGCATGTCGCGCTTGAAGGCGTCGCGGGTGGCGAAGTAGGCCGCGTGCGGGCCGCCGAAGCCCAGCGGCACGCCGAAGCGCTGGGTGTTGCCGAGGGCCACGTCGGCGCCGAACTCGCCGGGCGGGGTGAGCAGGGTCAGCGCCAGCAGGTCGGCGGCCACCGCCACCAGGGCGCCGGCGGCGTGGAAGCGCTCGACCGTTGCGCGGTAGTCGAACAGCTCGCCGTCGCAGGCCGGGTACTGCAGCAGGGCGCCGAAGTAGGGGCTGGCGTCGCTGAGCTCATGCTCGTCGCCGACCACCACCTCGATGCCCAGCGGCTCGGCACGGGTGCGCAGCACGTCGAGGGTCTGCGGCAGGCAGTGGCGGGAGGCGAAGAAGGCGCGGGCGGCCTTGTTCTTCGACAAGCGCTTGCAGAAAGTCATGGCCTCGGCGGCGGCGCTGCCCTCGTCGAGCAGGGAGGCGTTGGCGATCGGCAGGCCGGTGAGGTCGCCGATCAGGGTCTGGAAGTTCAGCAGGGCTTCCAGGCGGCCCTGGGAGATTTCCGGCTGGTAGGGCGTGTAGGCGGTGTACCAGGCCGGGTTTTCCAAGAGGTTGCGCAGGATCGGCGCCGGGGTGTGGGTGCCGTAGTAGCCCTGGCCGATGAAGCTGGTGAACTGGCGGTTCTGCGCGGCGATGGCCTTGAGCCGGGCCAGGGCCTCGGCCTCGCCCAGGCCGTCGCCGGCATCCAGCACACTGCTGTCCTTGATGCTGTCGGGAATCACCCGCTCGCCCAAAGCATCCAGCGAGGCGTAGCCGAGCTGGCCGAGCATGGCGGCGATATCGGCCTCGCGCGGGCCGATATGGCGGGCGATGAATTCGTTGGTGGTGCAGAGGGCGCGGCGATCGGTCATCGGTGAATCCTGAAGGTTCGCCTGCCATTCGGCGGGCGAGGGATCGAGGGCTCGTGCAGGGCGACGAGCGGTTGCCGGCTCTTGAGCAATGCAGATGCCAATTTTTATAAATTCATTATAAATCAATTAGTTATGTTTTATTTTAGAGGCGATAGTGGAATTTTCTGGAACGGAATCGTTACGGAAAAGCTGGCGCTTCAGTGCCAATGCCTGATCTGACGGGCGGCAGCCGTTTCTGTTACGAAAGCATTCCGTTGTAGCGATTTCGTTACGAGGTGCGTGGCAGGCGTAGCGTTTCAGAGCGAGGCCACCGGTCACACGCTTGTCGCAATAATCAACCAAAGTATGACGCCGGTCATTCAGCGGCTGATGCTCCCTTGCCACACTGATTCGATAGCGATAGCAAGTAGATGCGATTAATTATTATTGGTGTTTAAGAGAAGTACAGGGACTGCTACACTGGCATCCGCAATACAAGAGAGCAAACCCATGCGTTCACGGGCACCTGCATCAAGAGTTTTCGGCTTCTGGCTCATGTCCCTCCTGGCCGGCACGGCCGTTTCCACGAGCTGGGCGGGCGAAGGGTTCAAGCCTCCCGTCCTGGAATTGACTCAAGTCGACCTCGCCAAGGCCGGCCTGCTGGAGCAGGATTTCGTCCTGCATTTCCGGATCAGCAATCCCAACGAAAGCAAGCTGGCGGTCCGTGGTCTGGCCTACAAGGTGCATCTGGACGATATCGAGCTGGTGACCGACGGTGAGTCGAGCCAGTCGTTCACCGTGGCTGCCGGTAGCTACCAGGACTTCGAGGTGCCGGTCACGACGAACCTCTGGCGGCGCATGAAACCCCTTGTCAAGCTGTTGAAGAAAGCCGAAGACCCCATCCCTTATCGGGTCAGCGGGGAGGTCAAGACCGGCCGCCTGTTCGGACGCAAGGTGCCGTTCTTTCATAGCGGCGAGTTGAACAATGGCGAGATGCTCGCCGGCAATCCTTCCTTGACCGGCGGCATCGAGGACCCACGCTAGAGGGGCAGTATTCGCTTCGGCAGAAGCGAATTCGTTCGCGAGACTTCTGCCTTTCTCGCCGACAACCGCAGATGAGCCTGCTCCTGCAGGTTTGCTGACAAGCTGCCAGCCGGCGTTCGATCGGAGACCTTGAAAGAGCTGGTTTTCAGGTCTTTCCCATACCTCACTCCCGTCCTATCCCTTCGAACGACGCCCGGCCGATCAGGGCCTGGCGGGAATCCCGTACTTGCGCAGGCGCTTGGCGATGGCCGTGTGCGAGGTCTGCAGGCGGGCGGCCAGCAGGCGGCTGGAGGGGTAGCTGGCGTAGAGCTTTTCCAGGATGCCGCGCTCGAAGTTCTCCACCGCCGCGCCGAGGCTGCCGATCTCATCGGCCTGTGGCGCCACGGCGGTGCCGGCGATGTCCAGGTCGCCGATCTCCACCAGACTGCCCTCGCTGATCGCCGCGGCGCGGAAGATCACGTTCTGCAACTGACGCACGTTGCCCGGCCAGCGGTTGGCCAAGAGCGCCGGGTAGGTGTCCGGCGCCAGGCGGCAGGGCGGGCGGCGGATCTGCGCGCAGGCCTGCTGCAGGAAGTGGCGGGCCAGCGGCAGGATGTCCTCGCTGCGCTCGCGCAGCGGCGGCACGGCCAGGTTGAGCACGTTGAGCCGGTAGAACAGGTCCTCGCGGAAGCGCCCCTCGCCGACCATCTGCTCCAGGTTGCGGTGGGTCGCGCTGAGGATGCGCACATCGACCCGGATCTCGCGCTCGCCGCCGATGCGCCGGAAGCTGCCGTCGCTGAGAAAGCGCAGCAGCTTGGCCTGCAGGTAGGGCGACATCTCGCCGATCTCGTCGAGAAACACCGTGCCCTGGTGGGCCAGCTCCAGCAGGCCGGGCTTGCCGCCGCGCTGGGCGCCGGTGAAGGCGCCGGGGGCGTAGCCGAACAGCTCGCTCTCGGCGAGGTTCTCCGGCAGGGCCGCACAGTTGAGAGCGAGGAAGGGCGCATTGCGCCGCGCGCTGACCGCGTGGCAGGCGCGCGCCACCAGCTCCTTGCCGGTGCCGGTCTCGCCCTGGATCAGCAGCGGCGCGTCGAGCACCGCCACGCGCTGGGCGCGGGCCTTGAGCGTGCGCAGCGCCGGCGAGTCGCCGAGCAGGGCATCGAAGCCCTCGGCCTGCTCGTGATGCAGGGCGGCCAGGCGCTCGCCGAGGCGGTTGGGCGCGTACAGGGTGAGCAGGGCGCCGGCCAGTCCGGCGTTCTCGCCGATCGGTATGGCATCCAGCAGCAGGGTCCGGCCGTCGAGGGTGACCTCGCGCATCGACAGGCGCAGGCCTTGCGCCAGCAGCTCCTCGTGCAGTTCCGGAGCGGCGAACAGCTCGCCGAGCGTCTCGCCGTCGGGGTCGCGGCCGGCCAGCTCGATCAGCGCCGGGTTGGCCAGCAGCACCCGGCCGCTGCCGTCCACCGCCAGCAATGGGTCGGGCATGGCGGCGAGCAGGGCGTACAGCTGCAGGCTGCGCCGCTGGCCGGGGAGGATGTCGACCACCTCCACCGCCTGCACCCCGCGCACCTTGAACAGGGCGCCGCGCAGCTCCTCGAGCACTTCGGCACTGAGCGTCGGCGCGTCGATGTAGACGTTCGGCGGGACCATCTCCACGGCGTCCAGGTTGAGATTGCGCCCGCCGAGCAGGGCGAGCACTTCCTGGGTGATGCCGACGCGATCGATGAAGGTGACGTGAATGCGCATGGATGAGGAAACAGGTTATCGAGAGAGCGCGCAAGTATGCGGCCTGGCGCCGCCGCGGAAAACGGCCGGCGCCGGTTTCGCCGGTCTCGCGGGTTTCACGAAGTGCGCCGGCTCAGCGCCAGCAGGCGCTGCACGCCGATCGGCTCCTCGGCGAGCAGCGGCACCACGGCGTGGCGGCGCGCATGGGTGTGGGCCACGGCGTCGATCTCGGCGAGTTCGTTGCGCGCCCGCTGGCGCAGCAGGGGCGAGTCGGTGCGGGCGGCGGCGATGCTGTTGTTGATCACCCAGGCCCAGGGCTCGATGCCGGCGCGGCGCAGGTCGGCCTGCAGGTTGGCGGCCTCCAGCACCGGGGTGGTTTCCGCCAGGGTGACCAGCAGCACCTTGGTCTGCCGCGGGTCCTGCAACTGCATCATCGGCGTGGTGAAGCGCATGCCGCTGGCGCTCATCTGCCGCTGGATCTCGCGGTGGTAGGCGCCGGTGGCGTCGAGCAGCAGCAGGGTGTGGCCGGTGGGCGCGGTGTCCATGACCACGAACTGGCGGCCGGCCTCGCGGATGACCCGCGAGAAGGCCTGGAACACGGCGATCTCCTCGGTGCAGGGCGAGCGCAGGTCCTCAGCCAGCAGCGCCTTGCCCTGCTCGTCGAGGCTGGCGCCTTTGGTCGCCATCACATGCTGGCGGTAGGCCTCGGTCGCCGCGTGCGGATCGATCCGGCTCACGGTGAGGTTGTCCAGCGAGCCGTCGAGGGTTTCCGCCAGATGGGCGGCCGGGTCGGAGGTGGTCAGGTGCACGGGCAGGCCGCGGTGCGCCAGCTCCACCGCCACCGCGGCGGCGAGGGTGGTCTTGCCGACGCCGCCCTTGCCCATCAGCATCACCAGGCCGTGGCCGGCGGCGGCGATCTCGTCGACCAGCGCGGCGAGACTCGGTGCCTGCAGCGCGGGGATGGCGGCCGGCGCTTCGGGGAGCACGCCGCTCGCGCCGTCGAGCAGCTGGCGCAGGGCCTCGAGGCCGACCAGGTTGAACGGCTTGAGGGCGATCCGGTCGCAGGGCAGGGCGCGCAGCGCCTCGGGCATGGCCTCCAGTGCCGCCCGCTCGCGGGCGCAGACGGCGGCGGCCAGCGGGTCCCGCTCGCCTTCGCTGGCCGGCAGCACGCCGTTGATCACCAGGTACTGCTGGCGCAGGCCGATGGCGGCGAGCTCCTCATGGGTGCGCGCCACCTCGCGCAGGGTCGCCTGCTGGGCGCGGGCTACCAGCACCAGGCGGGTGCGCTGCGAGTCGGCCAGCGCCTCCACGGCTTCGCGGTACTGGCTGCGCTGCTTGTCCAGCCCGGCCAGCGGGCCGAGACAGGAGGCGTCGCCCTGGCCGGCCTCGAGAAATCCGCTCCAGGCGCCGGGCAGCTGCAGCAGGCGGATGGTATGGCCGGTCGGCGCGGTGTCGAAGAGGATGTGCTCGTAAGCGGCAGTCAGCTCGGAGTCGACCAGCAGTTCGGTGAACTCGTCGAAGGCGGCGATCTCGGTGGTGCAGGCGCCGGACAGCTGCTCCTCCATGCCCTTGACCACGTCTTCCGCCAGCACGCCGCGGGCCGGGCCGACGATGCGGTCGCGGTAGGCCTGGGCGGCACCCTGCGGGTCGATCTCCAGTGCGGACAGGTTGGCCACCGCCGGCACGGGCGTGATGCGGTTGCCGATCGCGATGCCGAACACCTGGCCGACGTTGGACGCCGGGTCGGTGCTGACCAGCAGTACCCGCTTGCCGCTTTCGGCGAGGCGGATGGCGGTGGCGCAGGCGATCGAGGTCTTGCCGACGCCGCCCTTGCCGGTGAAGAACAGAAAGCGCGGCGGCTGCTCGAGAAATTCCATGGGTTGTCTCCTCAGTTGTGCGGCAGGCCGCGCGCGTACCAGGCGCGGCTGTCGTTGACCAGCTTCACCAGGGCGAGCATCACCGGCACCTCGATCAGCACGCCGACCACCGTGGCCAGCGCGGCGCCCGAGTCGAAACCATAGAGCACGATGGCCACCGCCACCGCTAGCTCGAAGAAGTTCGAGGCGCCGATCAGCGCCGAGGGGCCGGCGATGTCGTGGCGCACCTTGAGGCTGTGGTTGAGCCAGTAGCCCAGGGCAGCGATGAACAGCGTCTGCAGGAAGATGGGCACCGCCAGCATGGCGATGATCAGCGGCCGCTCGACGATGGCCTCGCCCTGGAAGGAGAACAGCAGCACCAAGGTGGCGAGCAGGGCGACGATGGTGAAGGGCGCGATCTTCGCCAGCGCCGCCTGGAAGGCTGCCGGGCCGCGGGCCAGCAGGCGCTTGCGCAGGAACTGGGCGATGGCCAGCGGGATGACGATGTACATCGCCACCGACAGCAGCAGGGTGTCCCAGGGCACCGGGATCGACGACACGCCGAGCAGCAGGGCGACGATGGGCGCGAAGGCGAACACCATCACCAGGTCGTTGAGGGCCACCTGGGTCAGGGTGAAGTTGGCGTTGCCGCCGCACAGGTTGCTCCACACGAACACCATCGCCGTGCAGGGCGCGGCGCCGAGCAGGATCAGCCCGGCCATGTAGCTGTCGATCTCGCCGGCCGGCAGCCAGGGCGCGAACACGTGCTCGAGGAACAGCCAGCCGAGCAGGGCCATGGAGAACGGCTTGACCGCCCAGTTGACGAACAGGGTGACGCCCATGCTGGCCTTCTGCTGGTAGATCTCATGCAGTGCGCCGAAGTCGATCTTCATCAGCATGGGGACGATCATCACCCAGATCAGCACGCCGACCGGGAGATTGACCTGGGCGATCTCCAGCGCGCCGATGGCCTGCGCCGCCGCCGGCGCAAAGCGGCCGAGCAGGGTGCCGGCGACGATGCAGAGGAACACCCAGAGGGTCAGGTAGCGCTCGAAAAGGCCGAGCGGGGCGCCGGCGGCCCTGGCGGCTGCCGCTTCGCATGGGCTGGACATGGGGACATCTCCTTTTTCCGGTCCGTTCGCGTCGAAGGTCATGATTCCTTCATCTGGCTGTCCGAATATGCGTCGCCTGAACGGGGCCGGCCCGGTCTGTCTGCATGGAAAGCCGTGTTGGAAAAGCGGAGGATACGGGCCGGAGGGCCCGCTTTACTTGATATACGGCAATCCATATATTCTGCGCTTCCCATTCATCGAGCAAGCACTCCGAGGGTTGCCATGGTCGAGCACCTGACTCCCACCGCGCTCTTCAAATGCCTGGCCGACGAGACCCGGGCGCGGCTGGCCCTGCTGATCGCCCGCGAGGGCGAGCTGTGCGTCTGCGAGCTGACCGCGGCGCTGGAGGAAAGCCAGCCGAAGATTTCCCGGCACCTGGCGCTGCTGCGCGGCAATGGCGTGCTGGCGGACCGACGCCAAGGCCAGTGGGTGTACTACCGCCTGCATCCGCACCTGCCGGACTGGGTGCACGAAACGCTGCGCACCGTCCTGGCCGCCAACCGCAACTGGCTCGCTCCCGTGGTGCAGCGCCTGGAGGCGATGCGCGATCGCTCGGGGCGCACGCCCCTCTGCGTCTGAGCCGGCGACTACAAGGAGACAGCCCATGCCCGACGACCTGCCCAACCTCGATCCCGCGCTGCTCGACGTGCCGAGCCTCGACAAGCTCGGCCTGCCGTCGCAGCCGGAGCACAAGCTGCGCATCCTGCTGCTCTACGGCTCCAACCGCGAGCGTTCCTACAGCCGCCTGCTGGTGGAGGAGGCGGCGCGCCTGCTCGAGCGGCTCGGCGCCGAGCCGCGGATCTTCTCGCCGGCCGGGCTGCCGCTGCCGGACGACGTGCCGGACACCCATCCCAAGGTGCAGGAGCTGCGCGAGCTGGTGCTCTGGTCGGAAGGTCAGGTGTGGTGCTCGCCGGAGCGCCACGGCGCGATGAGCGCGGTGTTCAAGGCGCAGATCGACTGGATCCCGCTGACCCAGGGGGCGATCCGCCCGACCCAGGGCAAGACCCTGGCGCTGATGCAGGTCTGCGGCGGCTCGCAGTCGTTCAACGCGGTCGGCCAGATGCGCGTGCTCGGCCGCTGGATGCGCATGTTCACCATCCCCAACCAGTCCTCGGTACCCAAGGCATTTATGGAGTTCGACGAGGTCGGACGGATGAAGCCCTCGGCCTATTACGACCGGGTGGTGGACGTGATGGAGGAACTGGTCAAGTTCACCCTGCTGCTGCGCGGTCGTGTCGACTACCTGGTCGACCGTTACTCCGAGCGCAAGGAGTCGGCCGAGGAACTGTCCCGCCGCGTCGACCAGGGCGCCCTGTGAGACCGAACCCCCCGATTGTTGAAACGAGGAAACCTTCATGACCATCAAGGTAGGCATCAACGGCTTCGGCCGCATCGGACGGCTGGCGCTGCGCGCCGCCTGGGACTGGCCGGAACTGGAGTTCGTGCAGATCAACGACCCGGCCGCCGACGCCGCCACCCACGCCCACCTGCTCAACTTCGACTCGGTGCACGGCCGCTGGCAGCGCGAGGCCGGCAGCGACGGCAACTGCGTGGTGATCGACGGCAAGCGCATTCCGGTCACCGCCAACAAGGCCATCGCCGACACCGATTGGTCGGATTGCGACCTGGTGATCGAGGCCAGTGGCAAGATGACCAAGGTCGCCCTGCTGCAGGCCTATCTGGAGCAGGGCATCCGGCGCGTGGTGGTCAGCGCGCCGGTCAAGGAGCCCGGTGCGCTCAACGTGGTGATGGGGTGAACGACCATCTGTTCGATCCGGCGCAGCACCGCATCGTCACCGCCGCGTCCTGCACCACCAACTGCCTGGCGCCGCTGGTCAAGGTGATCCACGAGAACCTCGGCATCCGCCACGGTTCGATCACCACCATCCACGACCTGACCAACACCCAGAGCATTCTCGATCAGCCGCACAAGGACCTGCGCCGCGCCCGCGCCTGCGGCATGAGCCTGATTCCCACCACCACCGGTTCGGCCACCGCCATCGCCGAGATCTTCCCCGAGCTGCGCGGCCGCCTGAACGGCCATGCCGTGCGCGTACCGCTGGCCAACGCCTCGCTGACCGACTGCGTGTTCGAGGTGGAGCGCGCGACCACGGTGGAGGAGGTCAACGCCCTGCTCAAGACCGCTGCCGAGGGGTCTCTCGCGGGTATCCTCGGCTACGAGGAGCGTCCGCTGGTGTCCATCGACTACCGCACCGACCCGCGCTCGTCCATCGTCGACGCCCTGTCGACCATGGTGGTCAACGGCACCCAGGTGAAGCTCTATGCCTGGTACGACAACGAGTGGGGCTACGCCAACCGTACCGCGGAGCTGGCTCGCAAGGTCGGTCTGGCCGGCTGATCCCCGTAGGGTGATGGCTCCCACGCTCCGGCGTGGGAGCCTGTTGTGGACGCCGTATCCACGCAGGAGCGTGGCCACGATCAATTTCCATCCTGCGCCAGATAGCCCGGATTCCCCCATGCACGCCTTGTCTCTGTCCCATCTGTCCCCGGAAGTCCGCCAGTACCTCTTGGTCACCGGCAACTACTGGGCCTTCACCCTCACCGACGGCGCTTTGCGCATGCTGGTGGTGCTGCATTTCCACGGCCTCGGCTACAGCCCGCTGGAGATCGCCGCGCTGTTTCTCTTCTACGAATTCTTCGGCGTGGTCACCAACCTGGTCGGCGGCTGGCTCGGCGCGCACCTGGGCCTCAACCGCACCATGAACCTCGGCCTGGGCCTGCAGGTGCTGGCGCTGCTGATGCTCACCGTGCCCAGCGCCATGCTCACGGTGCCCTGGGTGATGGCGGCGCAGGCGCTGTCCGGCATCGCCAAGGACCTCAACAAGATGAGCGCCAAGAGCTCGATCAAGCTCTTGGTGAAGGACGGCCAGCAGGGCACGCTGTATAAGTGGGTGGCGCTGCTGACCGGCTCGAAGAATGCCCTCAAGGGCGTCGGCTTCTTCCTCGGCGGCGCGCTGCTGGCACTGCTCGGCTTCACCGGCGCGGTGCTGGGCATGGCCGCGGTGCTGGCGCTGATCTGGCTGGCCAGCCTGGCGACCCTGAAGAAGGATCTGGGCAAGGCCAAAATCAAGCCCAAGTTCCGCGAACTGCTGTCGAAGAGCCGGGCGATCAACATCCTCTCCGCCGCGCGTTTGTTTTTGTTCGGTGCCCGCGATGTGTGGTTCGTGGTGGCGCTGCCGGTGTATCTGGCCAGCCAGTTCGGCTGGGACTTCTGGCAGGTCGGCGGCTTTCTCGCCGTCTGGGTGATCGGCTACGGCATCGTCCAGTCCTTCGCGCCGCATCTCACCGGCAAGCGCCGCGGCCAGCTGCCGGACGGTAGCGCGGCCTTCGCCTGGGCGCTGTCGCTGGCCGGGCTGCCGGCGGCCATCGCCCTTGGCCTCGGCACCACGCTTTCCGCGCAGACGGTGCTGATCGGCGGCCTCCTGCTGTTCGGGGCGCTGTTCGCCATCAACTCCTCGCTGCACAGCTACCTGATCGTCAGCTATGCCAGGGAGGACGGCGTGTCGCTAGACGTGGGCTTCTACTACATGTCCAACGCCCTCGGCCGGCTGCTCGGCACCCTGCTGTCGGGCTGGGTGTTCCAGGTCTGGGGGCTCACGGCCTGCCTGTGGGTGTCGAGCCTCTTCGTGCTGCTGGCGGCGCTGATCTCCCTGGGCTTGCCGGGCGCGCCGACCGTCGCCTCAGGCGCGTTCCAGACGCGCCCGCTTGAGCAGGGCGGAGTTGAGGATCACCGATAGTGACGACAGGGCCATGGCCGCGGCGGCGAGGATCGGATTGAGCAGGCCGAAGGCGGCGATCGGCACGCCGACGCTGTTGTAGACGAAGGCCCAGAACAGGTTGCGCTTGATGGTGCGCATCGTCGCCCGCGACAGGCGGATGCCGGTCACCACGTCGCGCACGTCGCTGCGCACCAGGATGATCCCGCCGGTTTCCTTGGCCACGTCCGAGCCCGAGCCGATGGCGATGCCGATGTCGGCGGTAGCCAGCGCCGGGGCATCGTTGACGCCGTCGCCGACCATCGCCACGACCTTGCCCGCGGCTTGCAAGTCCTTGATCGCCCTGGCCTTGTCGGAGGGCAGCACGTCGGCGATCACCCGGTCGATGCCCAGCGCCCGGCCGATCGCCGCGGCGGTGCGGGCGTTGTCGCCGGTGAGCATCACCACCTCGATGCGCTCGGCGCGCAGTCCGGCGATGGCTTCCCGGGCCTCGGGCTTGAGGGTGTCGGCCACCGCGACGACGGCCGCCAGGCGGCCGCCCGCGGCCAGCAGCATCGCGGTCTTGCCGTCGGCCTGCAGACGCTCCAGCTCGGCCGCGGCGTCGCCCAGCGCCACGCCTTCGCGCTCCATCAGCCGGCGATTGCCGAGCAGTACCGGCTGTCCATCGATCTCGCCGCGCACGCCGTGGCCGGGGATCGAATCGAAACCCTGCACCGGGGCCGGCGCGATGCCCTGAACCCTGGTGCCCTCGAGCAGGGCTTCGGCGAGCGGGTGCTCGGAACCGACCTCCAGGCTGGCGGCCAGGCGCAGGGCGTCCTCGCGAGCGAAGCCGTCCAGCGGCAATACGTCTGTGAGCGCCGGTTCGCCGCGGGTCAGGGTGCCGGTCTTGTCGAAGACCACGGTGTCGAGTTTCTGCGCCTTCTCGAGGATCTCGCCGCCGCGGATCAGCACGCCGGCCTGGGCGCCACGGCCGACGCCGACCATCAGCGCCGCCGGGGTGGCGATGCCGAGGGCGCAGGGACAGGCGATGATCAGCACGGCGATGAACGCCAGCAGGCCCTGCGGGAAGTTGCCGGCCAGCCACCAGCCGGCGAAGGCCAGCACGGCGGTGCCGACCACCGCCGGCACGAAGTAGCGGGTCACCTGGTCGGCGATGCGCTGGATCGGCGCGCTGCTGGCCTGGGCCTCCTCGACCATGCGGATGATCTGCGCCAGCGCCGTCTCGGCGCCGATCCGCGTGGCTTCGAAGCGGAAGCTGCCGGTGCGGTTGAGGGTGCCGCCGATGACCCGGGCGCCGGGCTGCTTCTCCACCGGCATGGACTCGCCGGTCAACATGGACTCGTCGACGGCCGAGCTGCCCTCGGTCACCTGGCCGTCGGTGGCGATGCGCTCGCCGGGACGAACCACGACGGTTTCGCCGACCATCACGCTGTCGGCGGGGATTTCCGTCTCCACGCCGTCGCGGATCACCCGGGCGGTGGCGGGCTTGAGGTCGAGCAGCTTGCGCACCGCCGCCGAGGAGTGCTTCTTGATGATCTCCTCCATGTACTTGCCCAGCAGCACGAAGGCGATGATCACCGCGGATACCTCGAAATAGACCGCCCGCTCGTCCACCTTCACCGGCAGCACCTCGGGGAAGAACAGCACCGCCACGCTGTAGAAGTAGGCCACCGAGGTGCCCAGGGCGATCAGCAGGTCCATGTTGATCGATAGGTTGCGCAGGGCGTTGAAGGCGCCCTTGTAGAAGCTCCAGCCGCCGATGAACTGCACCGGGGTGACCAGCAGGAACAGCCACATGCCCCAGGTAAACCAGGGCAGGGCGGGAATCGGCGCCCAGGTGAGAATCGTCGCCCCGGCCGCCAGGCCGATGAAGGCCCCGGCGCGCAGGATGGCCAGTGCGAGTACGCCGGTCAGGGCGATGGTCACCCGTCGGCGCATGGATTTCAGCTCGGCCTCCGGCGACTCGAAGATACGCTGGCAGCTGGCGCTGCAGAAGTAGTAGGTCCGCCCGCCGCGCTCGCTGTGCAGGGCGGAGGCCTTGTCGACCATCATCCCGCAGACCGGGTCCTTGGCCAGGCCCGCTCGACCCTTGCCGGTGGCGGCCTGCATCGGCAGATCGTGCCCGCTGTGGGGACCGGCCGGCGATGGCATTCGGGCCGCGGGAGCCCGCACATACTTGCCGGGCGCCGCCTCGAACTTCTCAAGGCAGTGCGGCGAGCAGAACAGGTAGGACTGGCCCTGGTAAGTCGTGCGGGGCGCTGCCGGAGTTTCCTCGACCGGCATGCCGCAGACGGGGTCTACTGCCGGGGAGCGTTCGGTTGCCACGGTATTCATAGGTCCCTCACCCTTATCGGACATGATTCGATGCTGCCCGGATGTGTATCAGTTCTGGCCCGGATGGGGCGATGCTGCGGAAATGGAGTACTCGATCTCATCTTCCCGGTCGGACAGCTTCACGAATATCCGGAACCGGTAGGGCCTTTCTTGACCATGGAGAACAACTGCCCGTAGGACATCAGGCCGTTGATCTCCATGGGCGCCAGAGCCTTCGCGGGCGTTTCGGCGATCCCGGCCTCGATGAGCTGGGCGCGCACGGCAGCAGTGCCGATGCGCTTTCCAGTGGCCGTGTCGAACAGGGCGACGACCAGGTGGTGGGGTTCGCCCTGGCCATCCTGCCTATGCATTTCATCCAGCGCATGCTTGTCGGTAAAGACGGCGCCTGGCACGAGCCCCCAATACAGCGTCACACCTTCCCGCTCCTGCATCGATTGCGCCATGGCCTCCCACGGCGAAAGCCAGAGAAAAGGCAGGATCAACGCAGTGGCCAACCAGGTTGCAATTCTCCGGTCTGGAGCGTTTTGGATGGCTTGTATCCGAGGGAGCATGGTGCTTCTCCTGATTTAAAGAGGAAGATGTTTCCTGCCCTCGATCATCCAATGACCGGTATTCGTCAACCCGCTTCAGAGGTTTCGGGCTTCCCGTTTCCAACGGGGGAAGAACCGGGGCGTGTGCCGGGCGTATTGCTCGAACTCCTGGCCGAACTGCTGGCGCATTTCCGCTTCTTCGGTAAGCGCCAGGCGGCCGTACATCAACAGCAGGATCGGAAACATGATCAAGGTCAGCAGTGTCGGCCACTGCAACAGGAATCCCAGAAGGATCAGTACGAATGCCACGTATTGTGGGTGGCGAATGCGTGCGTAGGGGCCGGTAGTCGCCAGGCTGTGGTTGCGTTGCGCCTGATAGAGGACATTCCAGGCGTTGGCCAGCAGATAGAAACCAAAAACGAGAAAGAGATAACTGGCGATATGGAAAATACCGAAATGGGGATTGCCCTTTTCGCCAGCCAGGGTCGACCAGAGATGTCCGGCATCATGGGACAGGAGATCGAGTTCCGGATGTTTGCTCTGCAACCAGCCGGACAGCAGGTAGATGGTCAGCGGAAATCCATACATCTCGACAAAGAGCGCGACAATGAACGCGGAAAACGCTCCGAAGCTCCGCCAGTCCCGTGCGCTCGCCGGTTTGAAGAAACTGAAGGCAAACATGATGAAGACAGCCGAATTCAGAATGACCAGCGACCATAATCCATAGGCCGGCTCAGCGTGGTTCATGAGGATACTCCTTGTTTATTGCTTTATTCCTTGCCTGTCGTTTTGTGCCATGGCTGTGTCCGTGATGCATGAACAGGTGCATCAAGGGACAGGCGAGAAACAGCAGGTACGGCAATGCGCTCAGAACATGGGCGCCGTGTTCGGCAAGAAGGAAATAACCCGCCACCGCTCCGATCACCAACAGGCCGAGGGCATAGCGCGAGTGCCAGAAGTCCTCTGGGGTTCGTGGGTTCCATGCTCATGCTTCATGATTATTCCTCCATACGAATTTTCCGAAGAAGCTGGTAGATCTTTATAGCTATCCACCGCTCGAGCCGGTCCATAGTGATATTGCTCAAGTTTTTATTGTTTTTCGTTTGCTGTTCATGAGTTTGTATCCAGTGTAGTGCTGTCAGGTCGGGAAGATCGCAGCTGACAGGAATGTAATTCGGCCCGTGTTTATCGAGTCATGGTGCAGTTTGCCATCGGTTCGGGCGGGTTGTTGCCAACCTTGCATAAATGTAATCAAAGCCTTCTTGTCGGCATGGCAGATTAGTGGAAGCCGATAGAGCAACTATTTTTCTCTTGATGGCATGGTCGGCCTTTCTCGACCGCCGTTGTTTTGCCTCATCCATAAAAAGGAGTCGAAAAATGAGCACCCTTCCGAAACGCAAGACCCTGCTGGCCGGTTCTCTGGCGCTGCTCCTGGGCGCCGCCCTGCAATTGCCCGCACTGGCGGCGCACCACGAGCACGAGGAGGGCGAGTCCTCCTCCGGCAGCACCAAGCAGTCTCAGGAGCACAAGAGCGGCACCATGGGCGGTGAGCACAAGATGAACAAGGAGGAGCACGAGAAGATGATGGAGGACATGCACAAGCAGCACATGGATAACGGCGATATGGATCACAGCGGTCAGAATGCGCCCGATGACGAGGAGGGGGACTACGAGGGCGACGACGCGGAAGAATGATCTTCCTGATGGCGGCGGGGTGTCCGTGCTCGCGCTGCCGCTGGCGGAAACGTACTGACAAGGATAACCATGGGAGTTTTCAAGACGTTGGCTGTGGCGGGCCTGGCGATGGCTGCGGGCGGTGCCGGCGTGGTGTATTCGGGGCTGATCGACGTGGGCGCCGATGCGCCGCATCCCGTGCCGGTCCATGCCTTGCTGGAGACGGTGCGGGAACGCTCGATCGCCGTGCGCGCCCGGGACATCCGGGTGCCGGGGCTCGCCGACGAGGCGATGATCCGCGCCGGGGCCGGAAACTATGACGCCATGTGCGTCGGCTGCCACCTGGCGCCTGGGCTGGCCGAAACGGAACTGAGCAAGGGGCTCTACCCGACGCCACCGGATCTGAGTCGCGCCGGCAGTCCGGTGGCCGGCAATCCGGCCCGCGCCTTCTGGGCCATCAAGCACGGCATCAAGGCTTCGGGCATGCCGGCCTGGGGACGGAGCATGGCCGATCCGTACATCTGGGAACTGGTGGCCTTCCTCGAGCGATTGCCGAGCCTGGATGCCGGGGCTTACCGCGCCCTGGTCGAGAGCAGCCCCGGCCATCGCCACGGTGGCGGCGAGAGCATGCTGCACGGACAGGGGGCGGCGCAGGGCGGTGCCGATCCCGAGGTCGCCGCGCCGGCCTCTAAGGTGCACATCCATGCCGACGGGAAGCGGCACGTCCATTGACTGTCCGGCCTCCGGGCCAGGCGGGCGGGTCCGAAGATGGCAATTCGCTCATCGACCGCGAGGGCGGCACGCTCACGCGGCTGGGCATGGCCGATACCCTGGGGCTGGCGGGCTTCCTCTCGCTCGTGACGTCCACGTGGCGGACGGGCAGCATGTTGACGCTTTGTTCACCCGCTTTTGACGGGCCTTGCATGGCCCCGTGAATAGAGTGGTTACCACTGTTCTTTCAAGGAGCCTGGTAACCATGTTCTCGAGCCGCCCTGTCGGACTCGCCTTTCTGCGAAGACACTTCCAGAAATCGCGTCCATGGACCCCGGACGAGGCAAGTATTCCGCAGTCTGTCGCTCGAACGTCCTATACCGTCTCTCTCGATCAGCACCTGGCCTTCACCCTGGCCTGTGCCGTCCTGCTGATGCTGCTGTACTCCCTGCTGCGTCTGGCGCTGCTGCTCTACAACGGCGAGCAGATCGGCACGGCGTCCGCCGCGACCCTCGCCGAAGCCTTCTTCAACGGCCTGCGCTTCGACCTGCGCCTGGTCGTCTATGTCTGCGCGCCCCTGCTGCTGGCGCTGGCGAGCCGGCGGGCGATGCGGGCGAGGGCGCCGCTGCGCGCCTGGCTGACCCTGTGCGCCAGCCTGACCCTGTTTCTCGGCGTGCTGGAACTGGACTTCTACCGCGAGTTCCACCAGCGCCTGAACGGCCTGGTCTTCCAGTATGTGAAGGAAGACCCGGCAACCGTACTGAGCATGCTCTGGCATGGCTTTCCGGTTCTCCGCTACCTGGCCGCCTGGCTGCTGGCGACGCTGCTGCTGGGCTGGGCCTTCGGGCGCCTGGACCGGCTGACCCGCTCGCCGCGCGAAGCCGGCCGGCAGGCCGAGGAGTGCCGCTGGCAGGTGCGCGCCCTGGCCTTCGCGGTCTGCCTGGTCCTGGCAGTGCTCGCCGTGCGCGGCACCCTGCGCCAGGGGCCGCCGCTGCGCTGGGGCGATGCCTTCACCACCGACTCGATGTTCGCCAACCGGCTCGGCCTCAACGGCACCCTGACGCTGATAGAGGCCGCGCGCAGCCAGCTTTCCGACCAGCGCGACAACGTCTGGAAGCGCAGCCTGGCGGACGGCGAGGCCCGCCAGACCGTGCGCCGGATGCTGCTGGACGACAACGACCGGCTGGTGGACGCGACCAGTGCGGCGGTCCGCCGCGATTCCCTGCCGTCGGCCGGGAGCAGTCTGGCGGTCCGCAACGTGGTGGTGATCCTCATGGAGAGCTTCGCCGGCCACTACGTCGGCGCCCTGGGCGCGCCCGGCGACATCACGCCGAACTTCGACCGGCTGGCCGGGGAGGGGCTGCTGTTCACCCGCTTCTTCTCCAACGGCACCCACACCCACCAGGGCATGTTCGCCACCATGGCCTGCTTCCCCAACCTGCCGGGCTTCGAATACCTGATGCAGACGCCCGAGGGCGGCCATCGTTTTTCCGGCCTGCCGCAACTGCTCGGCGAGCGCGGCTACGACAGTCTGTACGTCTACAACGGCGATTTCGCCTGGGACAACCAGGCCGGTTTCTTCGGCAGCCAGGGGATGAAGACCTTCATCGGCCGCCACGATTTCGCCGACCCGGTGTTCTCCGACCCGACCTGGGGCGTTTCCGACCAGGACATGTTCGATCGCGCCGCCCAGGAACTGGAGCGCCGCAGCCGGGACGGGCGGCCGTTCTACGCCCTGTTGCAGACACTCTCCAACCACACGCCCTACGCCCTGCCGGAACACCTGCCGGTGGCCCCGGTGAGCGGCTTCGGCGAGCAGGACCGGCACCTGACGGCCATGCGCTACGCCGACTGGGCGCTCGGCCGTTTCTTCGACAAGGCGCGTCGGTCGCCCTATTTCAAGGACACCCTGTTCGTGGTGGTCGGCGATCACGGCTTCGGCAGCAAGGAGCAGCTCACCGAGATGGACCTGCTGCGCTTCAACGTGCCGCTGCTGCTGATCGGTCCGGGCATGCAGGAGAAGTTCGGCGCCCGTCGCGACATCGTCGGCACCCAGGTCGACATAGTGCCGACCGTCATGGCTCGCCTGGGCGGCGAAGTCCGCCACCAGTGCTGGGGCCGCGATCTGCTCGCCCAGCCGGCGGACAGCCCGGGATTCGGCGTCATCAAGCCCTCGGGCGGCGACCAGACGGTCGCCCTGGTCAGCGGCGACCGGGTGCTGGTGCAGCCGCGTGGCCTGCCGGCGAAGCTCTACCGTTACCGTCTCGGTAGCGATCCGGCCAGCCAGCCGCTCGCCGGGGCCGCCGACGAGGCGCTGCTCGAGCGCGAGCTGAACGCCTTCCTGCAAACCGCGACCGCCAGTCTGCTGGAGAATACCGCCGGAGCGAGCGGTGGCGAGTCGGGGCGCTGAAGCCGTTCTCTGCTCGATTGCTTCGAAAACGTTGAGAGGGTTGCATGGGCTCCGAGGCAGGGTACGGCATCGATGGGACGCTCCTGGCCGGCCGTTCATGCCGGGGCGCTATCCGGTGCACCACTCGCGATGCGCGAAGTGTCTATTTCGGGAGATTCGTCGGGGGAGTTCGGAGTTTTCCCGGATACAAGTGGGCGGGGTTGTCTGCGTGCTGAATATTGGCTCGCGCAAGTGGTTCGAGGGGGATGTTCAATTGAATTTGTGACTTGAGTGGTTGCGTCACAGTGCGTCATTTTGCATTCGGCCGCTGTGTTGCACACGAATCATGAAATCGCCATACTTAACCATTATAAAAAAATGGTTTATTCTCCTGCGCCCAGAAAAAGCAGTCGGGCGTGTTCTTCGCCTGTTACCGGATTAAGCGCTTCGCAATAACGAGCGTTGTGCTGCAGTTGTCCGGCGGAATTCGGAAAGTTTATAAAATTAATTGGTTCGGACAGGATAACCGAAGCATGTCCTTTGTTTTTTTGCTACGTAATTACTTGAAATTAAAGGCATTTATGTCGTAGGTGCCGGATAGAAGCGCGGAAATTCTATAAAACAAGTTGATTCGGACAGGATAGCCGAAAGCGGGTCTCGATACTGTCGATTTTTTGGCGACGGTTTTCAGCCATTCTTTTACGTGCAAACTTTCGGCATGGCCATCTATGCCGTGCATTTCCTTTTCGAATTCCCCCTTAGTTCTTTATTCAAGCGAATTGAGCATGTTTGACGTACTGGAACATCGGCCGGCTGCCTGCGAGTCCGTCTCCGAGGCATACCCGTTGACCGGATTGCAGCACGCCTATTGGGTTGGCGAGCAAAAGGTTTACAAGTTTCACACTATTCCGTTCCTTTATTTCTGCTACTTCACCGAGGACCTCGATGTTCCCCGGTTCGAAGCGGCGCTCCAGACGGTACTCGAGGCTTATCCCGAGTTGTCCATGGAGTTTCTCCCCGACGGCACTCAGCGTCCGGCACAGGCGCCGATCGGAAAGATTTCCCTCGAGATGACCGACTGGCGCGGTCAGCCGCCGATCGACACGGCAGAGCTGCAGGAGCTGCGCAAGAAGGACATGGAGAGCAAGCTGGCGCTGCTCGGCGCCAGGGTGCAGGTGACGGCGTTCCTGGATCGTGTCGCCGACGGTTATTACGTCAACTTCGGCTTCCGCTTGATCTCCTTCGACGCCTTCTCGGTTCGCCTGTTCTACAACGCCCTGGTGCGGGTCTATAACGGCATGGGCCTGCCCGAGGAGCCGCGCGCCTTCTTCGCCGAGTTCATGGCCAAGCGCCAGGCGCTCAAGGAGACCAGCGTCTTCCAGCGCTCCATGCAGTACTGGCAGGAGCGGATCGCCACGCTGCGCAACGCTCCGGAGCTGCCGGTGGTCGACCATGAGCGCATGCCAGAGGAGTCGCGTTTCCGGCGCATCCGCCTGGTGTTCGGTCCCGAGCGGGCCGCCCGGCTCAACGAGCAGGCGCGCAAGCTGGGGATCAGCACCAGCATGCTGTTCTGCACCGCCTATACCGATGTGCTGCGCCTGTGGTCGCGCAATCGGGCCTTCACCATCAACATGCTGATGAGCCACCGCCCCTCGGGCGATCCACGCTTCCAGCGCGCCTTCGGCAATTTCGGCAGTACCCTGCTGCTGGAGTGCGCCGACAGCCCGGGGCTGTTCGTCGAGCGGGCCAAGGTGCTGCAGCGGCAGCTGGCGCGGGACATACGCCATTCCCGCGTCGAGGGCGTCGACGTGATCCGCGCCATGGGCAGCACCGGCACCGGCCTGCCGGTCATGCCGGTAGTGTTCGCCAGCTCCCTCGGCCTCGACCTGCCGGAAGGCCTGCTGCTGCCCAACGAGTTCGGCCTGAAGAACATGGGCGGCGGTCTGCACACCCCGCAGGTCTGGCTGGACTGCCAGGCCTACATGTACCTCGATGAGCTGGTGCTGAACTGGGACTACGTGGAAGGCCTGTTCCTGCCCGGGGTCATCGAGAGCATGTTCGAGGCCTTCGCGCAGCAGATCGAGGCCATCCTGCAGCACGAAGCGCCCCAGGAGGCGCCGCTGCTGCCCCGGGTTCCGCCTCAGGCGCTGCTGGCGCGCCAGGCGGCCAACCGGACCGAGCGCGAGCTGCCGAGCGGCCGGCTGGAGCACTTCGTCGCCGAGGCCTGTGCCCGTTATCCCGAGCGGGCGGCGATCATCGCCGCCGACCGCATCGTCGACTACCAGGGCCTGTGGGGCTGGAGTACCAACCTCGCGGCCAGCCTGCGTCAGGCCGGTGTGGGTAGCGACGATCTGGTCGCCGTGGTGGCCAAGCGCGGCTGGCGCCAGGTGACCGCGCTGCTCGGGGTGGTCCAGTCCGGCGCGGCCTATCTGCCGATCACCAGCGACCAGCCGACGGCACGCAAGGAATGGCTGATCGCCCGCCCGGGGGTCAAGGTCGTGCTGATCGAGCGCGAGCTGGCCACCGGCCTGAGTCTGCCGCCGGACGTCCGCGTGCTGCTGCTGGAGGATGCGCTGCCCGATGCGCCGCCGCCGGCGGTGGCGCTGGAGCCGGCCCAGGGAGACCGCGATCTGGCCTATGTGATCTTCACCTCCGGCTCGACCGGCCAGCCCAAGGGCGTGGCCATCGACCATCGCGGCGCGGTGAACACCATCCAGGACGTGATCGCCCGTTTCGGCCTGACCTGCGAGGACCGGCTGATCGGCCTGTCCAGCTTCAACTTCGACCTGTCGGTGCACGACATCTTCGGCGGTCTGGCCGCAGGCGCCGCCCTGGTGCTGCCGCCGCATAGCGAGACGCCGGCGCCGGACCAGTGGGCCGCCTGCGTGCGCGACCATGGGGTGACGGTGTGGAACACCGTGCCGGCCTCGCTGGAGATGCTGATCGAGTTCCTCGGCCCGCAGGCCGCCGCCCACATGCACAGCCTGCGGCTGGTGATGCTCAGCGGCGACTGGATCCCGATCACCCTGCCGGAGCGCCTGAAGAAGGTGGTGCCGGGCGTCACCCTGATCAGCCTCGGCGGCGCCACCGAAGCCTCCATCTGGTCCAACTACTTCCCGGTTGAGCGGATCGCGCCGGGCTGGAGGAGCATTCCCTACGGCTGGCCGCTGTCCAACCAGAGTTTCCATGTGCTGACCCGGGAACTCGAGCCGGCTCCCGACTGGGTGCCGGGCGACCTGTACATCGGTGGCATCGGTCTGGCCCGGGAGTACTACGGCGACCCGCAACGCACCGCCGAGAGCTTCATCGTCCATCCGCAGAGCGGCGAGCGCCTGTATCGCACTGGCGACGTCGGCCGCTACTTCGAGGACGGCTGCCTGGAGTTCCTCGGCCGCCTCGACGGCCAAGTGAAGATCCGCGGCTTCCGCATCGAACTGGAGGAGATCGACGCCAACCTCGCGCGCTGCCCGGGCATCCGCGCCGTCACCACGGTGGCGGTACGCAGCGGCGACGACAGCCGCCTGGTGGCCTTCTACCAGCCGTCGGCCGAACCGCTGGAGGTCGAGGCGATCCGCGCCCATCTGGCGAGCGCCCTGCCGCCCTACATGATCCCGTCCCAGTTCATGGCCTTGTACAGCCTGCCGGTCACCGCCAACGGCAAGGTCGACCGCAAGGCGCTGTCGATCATGGCCGATGCGATCGGCCCCGAAGAGCGTCCCCGGCGCAGTCCGACCAGCGAGACCGAGCAGCGGCTGGCCGGTCTGTGGCGCCAGCTGCTCGGCCTCGAGGAGCTGGGGGTGGACGACGAGTTCTTCGAGCTGGGCGGTACCTCGCTGCTGGCGGTGCGCCTGATCAACGCCATCACCAGCGAGTTCGGCCAGACCCTGCCGCTGGTGTCGCTGCTGCGCCACGGCACCATCGCCGCCCAGGCCGGCATGCTCGACGCGGCCGAGCACGCCGGCCAGCAGCGCACGCCGCTGGCGGTGATGCGCGAGGGCGGGCAGAGCACCGTGGCTCTGGTCCACCCGGTGGGCGGCAACATTCTCTGCTACCGGGAGCTGATCGAGCTGCTGCCCGCCGGGGTGAGCGTGCTCGGCCTGCAGTCCCCCGGCGACGGTGCCCCGCGCCAGCTGGAGGCGTTGGCCGCCAGCTACGTGGATGCCCTCTGCGCCCAGGTTGCCGAGCCGGCCTCGATCCACCTGCTGGGCTGGTCCATGGGCGGGGTGATCGCCCAGGAGATGGCCCGGCAGATGGAGGCGCGCGGCATCGTGCCGAACGGGGTGACCATGATCGACAGCTGGATGGCCGCGCCGCAGCCCGAGGGTGGCCGGCGTCTGGAAGGGGAGGCTCTGCTGCTCAACTTCCTCCGCGACCTGCTGTCCGGCGAGCCGCTGCCGATCGACTTCGACAGCCTGTCGCGGCTGGACGAGGCCGAGCGGCCGACCGCCATCGTGCAGGCCCTGAAGCAGGCCGGCGGCATCGGCTCCGACCTGTCCCGGGAGGAGTTCCTCGCCCTCCTGGGCGAGTACCGGGCCAACTACGATGCGCTGGTCGGCCATGCGCCGCGCCCGACGGCCACGCCTGCGCGCTTGTACCGGGCCAGCCGGAGCATGGACTTCCCGCTGCTGGCGCCGTTCGCCCTGGCGGAGGCCGCGAGTCTCCAGGTCGTCGACTGGGAGGGCGATCACTTCTCGGTGGTCGGGCGGGACTCCCTGCGCGAAATCCTGGCGCACCTCGCGAATTCCAGCGAGGTCGCCTGCTGGTAGAAACCGGATAACCGCGCCGCCCCTGCCGTAGCCGCAGCGGGCGGTCGTCTTCTTTTCCAGTTACGGATCGAAACTTCAATGAGTGGACATTTCGACACCCTGATCGTCGGCGGCGGCCAGGGCGGGCTCTCTACGAGCTATTACCTGACCCAGCAGAAACGCTCGCACCTGGTGCTGGAGCGCGGCGATATCCCCGCGCCCGTCTGGCGCGACGACCGCTGGGACGCCTTCACCCTGGTCACGCCCAACTGGGACTTCCGCCTGCCCGGCGCCACCTACGCCGGCGATGATCCCGACGGCTTCATGCCCCGCGAACAGATCGTCCGGACCTTCGCCGACTACGTCCAGCGCTACCGGCTGCCGGTGAAGTTCAATTGCGAGGTCACCGAGATCTGCGCCGATCCGGCCGGATTCCGCGTCTCCACCCGCGACGGCGCCTACACCGCGCGCAACGTGGTGGTCGCCACCGGGCTGTTCCAGTTTCCGCGCCGGCACGCGATGGCGGCCGGGCTGCCCCCGTCGATCGTGCAGATGCACTCCGGCGCCTATCGCAATCCGGCGGCGCTGGCACCCGGCGCGGTGCTGGTGGTCGGCAGCTCGCAGTCCGGCTGCCAGATCGCCGACGAGCTGAACCGGGCCGGGCGCACCGTCTACCTGTGCGTCGGCCGTCACGACCGGGCGCCGCGCCGCTATCGCGGCAAGGACATCTTCGAGTGGATGCGCCTGTCCGGGCTGGCCGACCAGACCGTCGACAGCCTGCCGTCGCCGAAGCTCAGGTTCACCCCGAATCCGATCATGGCCGGCCGCCGCGAAGGCGGCAGCCTCAACGTGCACCGGCTGGCCCGCAATGGCGTGCGGCTGCTCGGCACGCTGCAGGACATCGACGGAACCTGCCTGAACATCGCCCCCGACCTGCACGACAACCTGTCCGGCACCGACCAGCGCGAGGCCGAACTGCTGGGCAAGATCGACATGCTGGTGAGCATGCGCAAGCTGAATCTGCCCGAGGAGCAGCCCGAGCGCCTCGAAGACGGCTACGCCGCACCGCTGACCGAGCGGCTCGACCTGGCCGAGGCCGGCGTCACCACGCTGATCTGGGCCACCGGCTACGGCTTCAGCTTCGATCTGGTCAAGTTCCCGGTGTTCGACGAGGACGGCTATCCGCTGCAGCAGCGCGGCGCCACGGCCCAGCCGGGGCTCTACTTCGTCGGCCTGCCCTGGCTGTACAACAAGCGCTCCGGGCTGTTGAGCGGCGTCGGCGAAGACGCCGAGCACATCGCCGGACACATCCAGGCACGGGACAACGGGAAGGGCTAGGTCGTGAGTGAAGGAGCACCGGCGAACGCCGCACAACCCCCAGGCCCGGCACCGGGAAGCGCCCGCAAGGCCAAGGTGATTCTCGCGCTGATCGCCCTCATCGGCCTCGCCGTCGTGGGGCGCATGTGGTGGCGCAGCACCTATTTCGAGGAAACCGACAACGCCTACGTGGAGGGCTACATCAGCGCCATCGCTCCGCGGGTCGATGGGGTGGTGACCCGCGTCCTGTTCCAGGACAACCAGAAGGTCCGCGCCGGCGACGTGCTGGTCGAGCTCGATCCGGCCGACTATGCGGTACGGGTCGAGGAGATCAAGGCCCAGTTCCTGGAGCTCGATGCCGAACTGCTCAGGCTCGATGCCAGCATCGAGCAGGGCGAGGCCAAGGTGCGTGCCCTGACCGCCGGGGCTGCCCGGCGCCAGGCCGAGCTCAGGCGTTACCGGCTGGATGCCGAGCGCCAGCTGGCTCTGCGCAACCAGGACATGAAGGCCGTGACCGGGACGGAGCTGGACGCGGCCATCGCCGCCCGCGACGGCGCCCAGGCGGACTACACCGCCCAGCAGGAGGAGATCCGCGCGGCCCAGGCCGGCGTCGAGGCGACCCGCTCGTCGCGCGCCGTCCAGCTCGCCCGCAAGGAGGTGCTCGCCGCCAGGCTGCGCGATGCCGAGCTGCAACTCGAGTACACCACCATCAAGGCGCCGGTGGACGGCCGGATCGGCAACAAGTCGGTCGAGGTCGGCGACCATGTGGCGAAGGGGCAGCGTCTGGTGGCGATCATCCAGGACGGGGTCTGGGTGACGGCGAACTTCAAGGAAACCCAGCTGCGCGATCTGCTCCCGGGGCAGAAGGTCGACATCCGTCTCGACACCTTCCCCGGGCAGGCGATCGAGGGCCGGGTGGACAGTTTCGCGCCGGCTTCGGGCGCCAAGTTCGCCCTGCTGCCGCCGGAAAACGCCACCGGCAACTTCACCAAGATCGTCCAGCGCGTGCCGGTGAAGATCACCTTCGCTCCGCAAACGCCGAAGGCGCTGATGGAGCGGGTGGTGCCGGGCATGTCGGCGCTGATCGAGATCGATCTGCGCCAGGAACCGCCCAGGGTAGCTGCCCAATGAGCGGCCAGCCCACACCCGGCGCGGATCAGGTGACTTCGCGGACCTGGATCGCCATCGGCGCGGCAGTCCTCGGGGTGTTCATGGCGGTGCTCGACACCCAGATCACCAACGCCTCGCTGCCGGAGATCCTCGGCTCGCTGTCGGCTTCGATGGAGGAGGGCTCATGGATGAGCACCACCTACCTCGCGGCGGAGGTGGTGGCCATTCCGCTGACCGGCGTCTTCCTGCGGGTCTTCGGCCCGCGCGCGTTCATCCTGGGCAACACGGTGCTGTTCCTGGTGTTCTCGACCCTCTGCGGGATGGCCTGGAACCTCGAGTCGATGATCGTGTTCCGCACGCTGCAGGGCTTCTTCGGCGGCGCGCTGATCCCGACGGCGATGACCCTGATCATCGTCAGCCTGCCGCTGGGCAAGCGGCCGATGGCGCTCGCCTGGCTGATGCTGGCCAGTACCCTGGCGCCGACCCTGGGACCGACGGTCGGCGGCATCCTCACCGAGTTCTACAGCTGGCCGTGGATCTTCTACATCAACTGGCTTCCCGGCGTCCTGATGCTGGCCGGCATCGCCATCGGTCTGGATGCGCAGCCGAAGAAGTTCGAGCTACTGCTGAAGATGGACTGGCTGGGCATCGCCGGGATGATCGTCGGCCTGGGCGCGCTGATCGTCTTTCTCGAAGAGGGCAACCGCAAGGACTGGTTCGACTCGGAGTTCATCCGCACCACCAGCTTCGTCGCCTTCGCCGGCATCCTCCTGTGGATCGGCAGCCAGCTGCTGCGCCCCGACCCCTTCGTCAACGTCTGGCTGTTCGGCCGGCGCAACTTCTGGGTGTCGTCCGGGGTCGGCGCGGTGGCGGGCCTGGGACTGTACGGCTCGACCTTCGTCCTGCCGCTGTTCCTCGCCCACATCGCCGACTACAACTCGCGGCAGATCGGCGAGACCATCATGTGGATGGGCCTGCCGCAGATCCTCATGACCCCGGTGGCGGCGGTGCTGGCCAAGAAGATCGACAACCGCGTCATCTGCTCGGTCGGCCTGCTGCTGTTCTCCGTTTCCTGCTTCATGAACGCCTACATGACAGCCGACACCGGCTACGACCAGTTGATCGCCTCGCAGATATTCCGTGCCCTCGGACAGCCGCTGATCCTCATCACCCTGTCCAACATGGCCATCCACCGGATCGAGCTGGCCAACCTTTCCTCGGCCTCCAGCCTGTACAACATGACCCGCGTGCTGGGCGGTGCGGTCGGCACGGCCATCCTGTCCACGGCCATCACCATGCGCGAGCACCTGCATTCCGAGCACCTGGTCGAAGCGGTTTCCCTGTTCTCCTCAGCCACTCGCGAACGGATCGCGGCGATTACCACGATGCATATGAACAACAGCGGCGACATCGCCCTTGCCACTCATCAGACCATGGCCACCCTGAACGGCGTGGTGCAGCGCGAGGCCTTCGTGATGGCCTACAGCGACAGTTTCTTCATCCTGGGCAGCATGCTGCTGGCATCGGTCGGCCTGGTATGGCTGGCCGATCGCATCGTGGCTCCCGGCAACAAAGGGAAGGGCCACTGATGGGCAACAGACTCCCTTTTCTGCTGGGGCTGACCGTCCTGCTGCAGGGCTGCAACCTGGGCACCTTCGTCCCGGCCCCCGAGCCGGAGGCACCGCCCAGCTACCGCAAGGCGTCGGCGGACGTGCCGAGCAATGTGGAAGTCCAATGGTGGCGGATGTACGGGGATCCGGTGCTCGACTACCTGGTCGAGCGCGTGCTGGAGCGCAACCCCTACACCGAGTTCGGCGAGCTGCATGTGGCCGAAGGCCAGGCCAGCGTGCTCGCCGCCCGGGCCGACCTGTTCCCCAATCTGAACTTCGGCGCCAGCCGGGACGAAAGCCACACCTCGACCAACACCCCGCTGGGCGAGTTGCTCCAGCAGGGGACCATCGCCGGCCAGAGCAACCGGCTGGTCACCAACAGCAGCTGGCAGGTCGACCTCTGGGGGCGGATCGCCCAGTCCGTCGAGCTGGCCAAGGCCAAGCTGGGGGTGGCCGAGGCCACCCGGCGCAGCGTGGCGCTGGTCCTCGCCCGCGAGGTGGCGGTCGCCTACTGGCAGTTCCGCGCCGCCGAGGCCGATCACAGCCTCCTGGGGCAGATCCGCGCCGAGCGGGCCGAAGCGGTACGGCTGATCGGTCTGCGCCTGGATATCGGTCTCAACACCGAGCAGGACCTGATCGACGCCAAGGTCAAGCTGGCGAAAGTGGAGGCCGAAATGCAGGCGGCCGCCATCAAGCGCGACATGAACGAGCAGGAGCTGGCGATCCTGATGGTGGAGCCGGTGAAGGATTTCCGTGTGCCGGCCAACCCGGACTATGTCCTGCCGGCCATTCCCCGGGTGACCCCCGGCCTGCCGGCGCTCATCCTGTCCCGCCGCCCGGACCTGATCGACTCGGCGCATCGGCTGCGCGGCCTCATCGCCCAGGAGCGGATCGCCGAGACCGCCTTCTATCCCAGCATCAGCCTGACCAGTCGCTACGGTTTCGCTTCTCAGGACCTGCAGGACCTGATGAAACACAGCTCCCGGGAGTTCTCCTTCGTCCCCCTGTCGCTGAACCTGCCGATCTTCGACGCCGGGCGCAACCGGGCCAATCTGGAGGCGGCGCGCCTGCGCTACCACCAGGCGGCGAACGTGCACAAGGTCACCGTCCTGATCGCTCTGCGCCAGGTGGACGACGCCCTGACCCAGGTCCAGGCGGCCGAAGAGCAGATGCGCATCCTCGGCGAGGCGCTGGAGGCCACCCGGCGTCGCACGACCGTCGCCGAGGCCCGCTACGCGCTGGGGCAGAACAATTACCTGGAGGTCACCAGCGCCAAGGACGACTCGCTGTCGCTCACCCGCAGGCGGGTACGCAGCCAAACCGATGGTCTGCTGGCCACGGCGTGGTTGGTCGAGGCACTGGGGGGCGGCTGGGATGAGTCCGAGGCCAAGAAGGAGGAGGAGCGTATCGCCAAGGCCGAATAGGGATGGCGACTCGAGCAGCCGGTCGATGCTGCAGGCAGGTGCTTTCCGTCCCTGCCGCATCGCTGGCCGCGCTTTCCTCCGTGGCGCTGAGTCCATGGGCTCAAAGTCCCAGTTCCCGTATGCTCTCGATCAACTGGCGCAGCCCCGGCTGGGGCTGGCGGCGGCTGGGGTAGTACATGCAGAGGGGCGGGCCCATCGACGACCACTCCGGCAGCACCCTCTCCAGCCGGCCGCTGCGCAGTTCCTCGGCCACCCGCAGCTCCAGGCAGTAGGCCAGGCCCAGGCCGTCGAGCGTGGCCTGCAGCAGGATGTCGGTCTCGTTGGCGCCGAGCGAGCCGGGCACATCCAGATGGACCGCCTGCGGACCGTCGCCCAACTCCCACTTGTACAACGTGTTGTCGCCCAGGCGGATGCGCATGCACTGGTGGCGCAGCAGGTCCTCGGGCACCTGCGGGCGGCCGTGGCGGCTCAGGTAGTCGGGGGCGGCGACCACGATCCAGCGCAGCTCGCCGGTCAGCGGCATGGCGATCATGTCGCGGGGCACGGTGCCGCCGTAGCGGATGCCGGCATCGAAGCCGTCGGCGACGATGTCGACCATGCGATCCTCGACCGCCACCTCCAGTTGCAGTTCCGGGTAGCGGGCGAAGAAGCCCGGCAGGACCGGGCCGAGCAGCAGGCGCGAGGCGTCACGGGGCACGTTCAGGCGCAGCCGGCCGACCGGCGCGTCGCGGTGGGCGTCCAGCTCGGCGAGGGCCTCGGCGATGGTCTGGAAGCCCTGTTCGAGGCGCTCGGCCAGGGCGCTGCCGGCCAGCGTGGGGACCACCGAGCGGCTGGTGCGGTTGAGCAGCTTCACGCCCAGGCGCGACTCCAGGTTCTTCATCGCGTGGCTGAGCGCCGAGGTGGTGACGCCCAGCTCGATGGCCGACTGGCGGAAGCTGCGGCGCCGGACGATGGTCATGAACACGTTGAGGTCGGCGAGTTCCGCGCGGGTGAAGGCCGGCATCCGAAATCTCCCATGCTTGCCGTGAAATCAATGAATTATTGAGCCTGATTCAACGGTACATGAGATAGATTAACCCGTCTTTTGCGGCGCTTGTCCGCAGCCCGCTTTGCCCCGGAGGATCTCATACGCATCGTCAGGCCTGATGCGCCCCGGGTTTCGCGGGCACCGCTACAGTTTTCGCTAACGCTCTCCACCCGGGGGCCTTCCCGGACCCACTCCCACGGACTCAGGACCACGCACGGACACCTCCATGATCACCCTCAACCTGAACGGCAAGGATCACTCCCTCGACGTGCCGCAAGACATGCCCCTGCTGTGGGCCATCCGCGACGTCGCCGGCTACAGCGGTACCAAGTTCGGCTGCGGCATGGGCCTGTGCGGTGCCTGCACCGTGCATGTCGACGGCCAGGCCACCCGTGCCTGCATCACGCCGGTGGGCGTGGCGGCCGGCAAGAAGGTCACCACCCTCGAGGCGCTGCACGCCGACCCGGTCGGGCAGGCGCTGCAGGACGCCTGGCTGGAGCTCGGCGTGGCGCAGTGCGGCTACTGCCAGGGCGGTCAGCTGATGACCGCCACCGCACTGCTCAAGGGCAACCTGAACCCCGACGAGGCGCAGATCGAGTCGGCGATGGCCGGCAACGTCTGCCGCTGCGGCACCTACAACCGGATTCGCGCGGCCATCCAGGTCGCCGCCCGGAAGCTGCGGGAGGGCAAGGCATGAGCAGGACGGACATGGACGACTTCGCCGTCGCCAACCTCAGCCGGCGCGGCTTTCTCAAGGGCGTGGCGGCCGGCGGCGCGCTGCTGATCGCCGCCGGCTGGGGCTGGCGCCAAGCTGTCGCCGCGGAGCGCAAGTACGGCGCCGACGGTATGGACAACGGCTGGGTCGACGATCCCAAGGTGTTCCTCGCCCTCGGCGCCGATGGGCTGGTGACCTTCGTCTGCAGCCGCTCGGAGATGGGCCAGGGGGTGCGCACCAGCCTGGCCATGGTGGTCGCCGACGAGCTGGAGGCCGACTGGGCGATGATGCGGGTGGCGCAGGCACCGGGCGACGAGCAGCGCTACGGCAACCAGGACACCGACGGCTCGCGCAGCATGCGCCACTGGTTCGGGCCGCTGCGCCGTTGCGGCGCGGCGGCGCGGCAGATGCTCGAGCAGGCCGCCGCCCAGCGCTGGCAGGTGCCGGTCGGCGAATGCCGGGCCGAGCTGCACAAGGTCGTGCACGTCCCGAGCGGGCGCAGCCTCGGCTACGGCGAGCTGGCCGAAGCCGCCGCGGCCCTGCCGGTGCCGGCGCGTGACAGCCTGCGCCTGAAGGCGCCGGAGCAGTTCCGCTACATCGGCAAGGAGTCGACCCGCGCCATCGACGGCGCCGACATCGTCAACGGCCGTGCCGTCTACGGCCTCGACCCGCGCTTCGAGAACATGCTCTACGCGGTGCTGGCCCGCCCGCCGGTCTACGGCGGCACGCTGAAGACGCTGGAGGCGAGCGGCGCGCTCCAGGTGCCGGGCGTGGTCAAGGTGCTGGAGATCGCCGGCTCGCCGCTGCCCTCGGAGTTCCAGCCGCTGGGCGGCGTGGCGGTGGTGGCCGCCAACACCTGGGCGGCGATCAAGGGCCGGCAGGCCATGAAGCTCGACTGGGAGGACGGCGCCAATGCCGCCTACGACTCGGTCGCCTACCACCAGGCCCTGAGCCGGGCGGCGAGAGCGCCCGGCAAGGTGGTGCGCGAGGCCGGCGACGTGGAGGCGGTGTTCGCCAGGGGCGGGCGGCTGGTCGAGGCCGAGTACTACATTCCGCACCTGGCCCAGGCGCCGATGGAGCCGCCAGTGGCCACCGCCTACTTCGCCGACGGCGCCTGCGAGGTCTGGGCGCCCAGCCAGGCGCCGCAGGTCACCCGCGAGCGCATCGCCGAGCGCCTGGGCATTCCCTTCGACAAGGTGAAGGTCAACGTGACCCTGCTCGGCGGCGGCTTCGGCCGCAAGTCCAAGCCGGACTTCATCCTTGAGGCGGCGCTGCTGGCCAAGGAGTTCCCCGGCCGCCATGTGCGCGTGCAGTGGACCCGCGAGGACGACCTGCAGCATTCCTACTTCCACACCGTCTCGGTGGAGTACCTGCGCGGCGCGCTGGACGCCGACGGCAAGCCGAGCGCCTGGCTGCACCGCAGCGTGGCGCCGAGCATCGGCGCGCTGTTCGGACCGGACCCCAGGCACGAGAACCCCATCGAGCTGGGCATGGGCTTCGTCAGCATGCCCTACGCGCTGCCCAACCTGCGCCTGGAGAACCCCGAGGCGGCGGCCCACACCCGGGTCGGCTGGTACCGCTCGGTGTCGAACATTCCCCATGCCTTCGCCGTGCAGAGCTTCATCGCCGAGCTGGCTGCCGCCGCCGGCCGGGATCACCGCGACTTCCTGTTGGAGCTGCTCGGGCCGGCGCGCCGGATCGATCCGCACAGCCTGGGCGACACCTGGAACCATGGCGAGTCTCCCGCGTTGTATCCCATCGACACCGGCCGCCTGCGCGCGGTGGTCGAGGAGGCGACCCGCCAGGCCGGTTGGGGTAAGGAGCTGCCCAAGGGCCGCGGCCTGGGACTGGCGGTGCACTACAGCTTCGTCACCTATGTCGCCGTGGTGCTCGATGTGGAGGTCCGGGACGACGGCGCCTTGGTCGTGCACCGGGCGGACATGGCGGTGGATTGCGGCCCGCAGATCAACCCCGAGCGCATCCGCTCGCAGATGGAGGGCGCCTGCGTGATGGGCCTCGGCAACACCGTGGTCAGCGAGATCAGCTTCAAGGACGGTCGGGTGCAGCAGAGCAACCTGCACCAGTACGAGGTGGCGCGCCTGCCGCTGGCGCCGAAGACCATCGCCGTGCATCCGGTCCGTCCGGCCGGCGAGGTGCCGCTCGGCGGGGTCGGCGAGCCGGGCGTGCCGCCGGTCGGCCCGGCGCTGGCCAACGCGATCTTCGCCGCCACCGGCAAGCGCATTCGCGAACTGCCGATCCGCGACCAGCTCAAAGGCTGGTGGGAGGCCTGATGGACAGTGCCGACCTGAATGTTCTGCGCAGCGTGCTGGCCTGGCGGCAGGCCGGCCAGCGCGTGCTGCTCTACACGGTGGTGCAGACCTGGGGCAGCGCGCCCCGGCCGCCCGGCGCCATGCTCGCCCTGCGCGGCGACGGCATGTTGATCGGCTCGGTGTCCGGCGGCTGCATCGAGGACGACCTGATCGAGCGGCTGCGCGACGGGCGCAGCGCGCCGGGCCGGCCGGTGTCCCTGGTGACCTACGGGGTGACCCGCGAGGAAGCGGCACGCTTCGGCCTGCCGTGCGGCGGCACCCTGCGCCTGACCGAGGAGGAGGTACTGGAGACCGGCTGGGTCGAGGCGCTGCTGGCGCGCTGCGAAAATCACGAGCTGATTGCCCGCGAGCTGGATCTTTCCAGCGGCGCGGTCAGTCTGCACGAGGCCTCCCGCGGCGATGCCCTGAGTTTCGACGGGCAGCGCCTGCGCGCGGTCTACGGACCGCGCTGGCGCCTGTTGCTGATCGGCGCGGGGCAGCTGTCGCGCTATGTCAGCGAGATGGCGCGGATGCTCGACTTCGAGGTGCTGATCTGCGATCCGCGCGAGGAGTTCGCCTTCGGCTGGGAGGACGGCACCGCCCGCTTCGTGCCCGGCATGCCGGACGACGCCGTGCTGGCCATCGAGCCGGACGAGCGCACCGCCATCGTCGCGCTGACCCACGATCCGCGTCTCGACGACATGGCGCTGCTCACCGCGCTGCAATCGCGCGCCTTCTACGTCGGTGCCCTCGGCTCGCGGGTCAACAGCGCCAAGCGCCGCGAGCGTCTGGCCTTCCTCGGTCTGGCGGCAAGCGATATCGAACGTCTGCACGGCCCGATCGGCCTGCCGATCGGCAGCCGGGTGCCGGCGGAGATCGCCCTGTCGCTGCTGGCCCAGATCGTCGCGCTGAAGAACGGGGTCACTAAAGACGGGGGCGCCAACGATAGGGTCGCTGCCGCCCAGTCGGCCCCGCAGGCGAACGGACAGCCGGTATGAGCGGCATCTGCGCCGTGCTGCTGGCGGCGGGGCAGGGCAGCCGCTATCGCGCGGCCGCAGGGGAAGGGCAGGACAAGCTGCTGGCGCACTGCTGCGGTCGCGACGGCCGCGAGCGGGCGGTGCTGGAGCATGCGCTGCTGGCTCTGCGGGCGAATCTCGCGCGAATCCTGCTGGTGACCCGCCCCGATAATGGCGGGGTGATCGCCTTGGGTGAGGCGCACGGCTGCGAAGTCCTGACCCTGGACTCAGCCGGGATGGGCCAGAGCATCGCCGCGGCGGTGGCGCGGACGGCGGACTGCGCGGGCTGGCTGATCGCCTTGGGCGACATGCCGTTCGTCTTGCCGGCAACGGTCGGGCGTGTGCTGGCGGCATTGAAGGAGCAACCGCTGGTGGTGCCCACCTGGCAGGGGCGCTACGGGCATCCGGTCGGCTTCGGCCGCATTTATCAGGCGGCGCTCATGGCGCTGGATGGCGAGCGCGGAGCGAAGCGTCTGCTGCGCGAGGGGCCGGTGCACGAGTTGGCGGTCGAGGATCGTGGCGTGCTCTGGGATGTCGATGAGCCGAGCGCGCTGGCCTTCACGGAAGCACGGCCTGCGTGAGGGGAGGCTCAGTGCCGCGGTTGCTGTTCTTCCTGCGGCGCCCAGTTCAGGCGGCGCACGGGGCAGTTCGGCGTGCCGGAGCGGCCGGCGCAGCTCGAGACCACCGTCTGCAGGGGTTCGCGCTTGCTGTTGCTCCACACCCAGGGCGCCACTATGTCCTTCTGCGGCTGGCCCCAGAGTCCGCGGCGCGCCCGCTTGGCCTCGGTCTCGTCGGGCAGCAGGTGGGCCGGCGGGCTGGCATGGTCGTGGGCTACCCAGACTGCGCCGCGCCGGACCAGTTCGCGATTGATGTCCTGCCCCTCGATGAACATCTGCGCGATGCTGCGCCCGCTCAGATCGCGGGCCTGCACCTGCAGGGTGGCGCGCTTGCCGAGGGCCAGGGCGGAGAGCGTCTGCCTGGCCTTGTCGCTGTAGGGCTGGTCGGCGTTCGGGGCGTCGATACCGGCCAGACGGACGCGGATCTGCCAGTCGTCGGAGGTAAGCAGGCTGAGGGTGTCGCCATCGATGACCTCGATCACCTGGCCGGCGATCTCCTCGGCGAGGGCCTGGCCGCTGCCCAGCAGCAGCAACATGGAGAGCAGGCTGCCTTTGACGGCTGTCTGGTGTGTAGAGGGGGTGCGATGGGTCATTGTTCGCCTCCTTGCGGGGGCATCGCTCCCCCGTGCAGTGAATGCTCTTGTTCTCAAGCCGCTCGGCTGAAATCATTGAACCTGGTCACATACCGGGCAAAATGCTAGCTAATGGCTTCAGTGATGGCAATCATTATCTTCACAAGGGACAACCTGCATAACCAAGCACAAGCAATCCCTGAAATTTTCAATTGCTGTTCGAATGACAGCATGATTCTTGTGCTTTTACCGGAACGCTTCGGCACATTGGTTCGCCGCTATGGCGTGGGGGAGAGATGAATATGCAGGGTCGGTTGTTCTATCTGATGGGCCCCTCGGGAGCCGGCAAGGACTCCCTGCTGCTCCGCGCCCGCGAACGGCTCGGCGCCTGCTCCTGCCTGATCGCCTCGCGCTACATCACCCGGCCGCCCGAGCTGCAGGGGGAAAACCACCTGTGGCTGAGCGAGGCCGAGTTCGAGCAGCGCCTGAGGCTAGGCACCTTCGCCCTGCACTGGGGTGCCAACGGCTACCGCTACGGCGTCGGCCTGGAGATCGATTGCTGGCTGGAGCGGGGGCTGGACGTGCTGGTCAACGGCTCGCGCGCCCATCTGGAGCAGGCCCGGCTGCGCTATGGCCGGCGTCTGGTGCCGCTGCTGCTGCAGGTCGACCCGGCGCTGCTGCAGCAGCGCCTGAGCGCCCGCGGCCGGGAGACGCCGCAGGAGATCGCCGCACGGGTCGAGCGCGCCCGGCGGCTGTCGGTGCAGCGGCCGGCGGACGCCATCGTCATCGACAACAGCGGAGCGTTGGAAATGGCGCTCGGACAGCTGCTGCAGGCCGTGCAGCGGCACTAGCGGCACTCTCCGTCCGGGTAGCGCGCTGCGAGCCGCTCCCCGGCAGGCCTACTACTATGAATGCGTGGCCTGTCACCCGGAGGGTTTGCCCATGAGCCAGTTCCAACACCTGTTGCTGGTCGTCACCCCGGACATGTGCCGAACGCCGGCCTTCGAGCGTGCCGTCGCCCTGGCCAGGGCCTGTGGCGCTTCCCTGCACATGGCGCTGTTCACCCATGTGGAAACCCTGGCGGCGGTCGGTCGGTTCAACCCGGAGGGGATGAAACAGGCCGTGGACAACTATCTGGCCGGACATCGCGAATGGCTGGAGGAGGAGGCCTCGATCCTGCGCAACCAGGGCCTGCAAGTGACCACCGAAGTGGTCTGGACCAAGCGTCCAGCCGAGGAAGTCATCACCCATGTGCGGGAAATGCCGGTGGACCTGGTGATCAAGGACGTGCGTCCGGAGTCGGCGGTGATGCGCGCCTTCGTCACCCCGCTGGACTGGCAACTGCTGCGTCGCTGCCCGGTGCCGCTGCATCTGGTGACCGATGCGCACAATCCGCTGCCGCACAAGGTGGCGGCGGCGGTCGATCCCTTCGTGCACACCGACGGGGCCAGCGAGTTCAACGACCGGATCATCCGCGCGGCCGGCGACCTGGCCCTGCAATGCAGCGCCGAGCTGCACCTGCTGCATGCCTGCAACGCCATGGGCGGCCAGCCGTTTGGCAGCGCCACGCTCAACCTGCCCTGGCTCGGCACGCTGGGAGCGAAAATGAAGAGCACGGCCCAGGAGTCTTTCCGCCTGCTCGCCGACCGCCACGGGGTGCCGGAGCGGCAGCGGCATTTCCTGCTGGGGCCGCCGGTGCCGACCTTGACCGATTACGCCATCCGCAGCGAAATCGATGTGGTGGTGCTGGGCAGCAGCCTGCGCAAGTCTCTCGAATACGAGATTCTCGGCAGCACCAGCGAGGCGCTGCTTTACCGGCTGCCCTGCAGCGTGCTGGTGGTTCACCCGGAAGGGGTCTGCGAACCCGAATACCACCGGAGGTGAGGCATGGCCAAGACCCGTATTCTGTTTCGCAATGCGGCACGCGAGAAGGTCCTGCAAGGGGCGACCCAGTTGGCCGACGCGGTGCGCGTGACTCTGGGACCGAAGTCCAAGTCGGTGCTGATCCAGCGCCAATGGGGTTCGCCGACGGTCTGCAACGACGGGGTGACCATCGCCAAGCAACTGGA
Organism: Azotobacter tropicalis; assembly: GCF_059739045.1. Taxonomy (NCBI): domain Bacteria; kingdom Pseudomonadati; phylum Pseudomonadota; class Gammaproteobacteria; order Pseudomonadales; family Pseudomonadaceae; genus Azotobacter; species Azotobacter tropicalis. The sequence goes on along the minus strand of NZ_AP046059.1, from coordinate 602,635 downwards.
TCTGGAGGACGCCGAGGAGAACCTCGGTGCGGCCATGCTGCGCCAGGCCGCCGAGCGCACCGGCGAGGCGGTCGGCGACGGCACCAGCACCTCCACGGTGCTGGCCCAGGCGATCTTCGCCGACGGCGTGCGCAACGTGGTCGCCGGCGCCAGCGGCATCGACCTGAAGCGCGGCCTCGACCGCGGCCTGCAGGTGACCGTCGCCTCCCTGCAGGCGCAGTCGCGGCCGGTGGTGGCGCGCAAGGAAAAGGCGCAGGTCGCCAGCATCTCCGCGCACAACGACGAGCAGATCGGCGAACTGGTGGCCGAGGCCATGGAGAAGGTCGGCGGCGAGGGCGTGATCACGGTGGAAGAGTCGAAGACCACCGAGACCATCCTCGAGGTGGTCGAGGGCATGCAGTTCGAGCGCGGCTACGTGTCGCCGTACTTCGTCACCGACCCCGAGAAGATGCAGGCGGTGCTGGAGGATGCCTTCGTGCTGCTCTGCGAACAGAAGGTCAGCCTGCTGCAGGACCTCATTCCCCTGCTGGAGGAGGTTGCCAAGGCCGGTCGGCCGCTCCTGTTCATCGCCGAGGACATCGAGGGCGAAGCCCTGGCCACGCTGATCCTCAACCACATCCGCGGCGTGCTGCATGCGGTGGCGATCAAGGCGCCGGGGTTCGGCGACCGGCGCAAGGACATGCTGGAGGACATCGCCATCCTGACCGGCGGCGAGGTGATCAGCCGCGATCTGGGACGCAGCCTGGCGGACACCACCCTGGCCCAGCTCGGCCGCGTCCAGCGGGTGGTGATCGACAAGGAAAGCACCACCCTGATCGGCGGCGCCGGCGACTCGGCGGCGCTCGAGGCACGAATGAAGCAGATCCGCGCCCTGATCGACAAGACCGGCAGCGACTACGACCGCGAGAAGCTGCAGGAGCGCCTGGCCAAGCTGGCCGGCGGCGTGGCGGTGATCCGCGCCGGAGCGCCGACCGAGGCGGAGATGAAGGCCCGCAAGGATGCCCTGGACGATGCGATTTCCGCGACCAAGGCGGCGATCGCCGAAGGCATGGTGCCCGGCGGCGGTCTGGCGCTGCTGCGCGCGGTGCCGGCGCTGCTCGCGGAGGAGGCGCAGGCCGAGGGCGACGAGCGCACCGGCCTGCAGATCCTGCGTCGCGCCCTGGAAATGCCGGTACGGACCATCGCCGAGAACTCCGCGGTGGACGACGGCGTGGTGGTCGCCCGACTGCTCGCCGAGGAGGGCAACGTCGGTTTCGACGCGGCACAGAACCGCTATGTCGACATGTTCGAGGCCGGCATCATCGACCCGACCAAGGTGGTGCGGGTGGCTCTGGAGAATGCGGTGTCGGTCGCCAGCATCCTGCTGCTGACCGAGGCGACCATGACCGAGCTGCCCGAACCCAAGCCCGAGGAGCCGCGCCTGCCGGAGTGAGGGGCCGCCGTATGGGGGCGGCGATCCGCAGCGAGGCAGGCATCGCCGGCCCGGAGGGGAGGGAAGTGGTTCAGGGAGAGAAGGGCCGAAGCCTCGGACTCTTTGGCTGGGGCGCCCCCGATGAGGGTGGCCGGGTTGCGGCCTGCTCATCTTCGCGCCCCAGAGACCTGGGTTATGCGGACTGCTTGGCGATCGTGGGCCAGTCCTTCAGTGGTGGGTGGTCTGCCCCGTGGCGTCCTGCTGGTTCTGCTGGGAAGCCGCTTCCCCGCGCTTGATCTCGATGGACTTCTCCGGTTGCTGCGCTTCCGGCCGTTTCGGCAGGGTGATGGTCAGCACGCCTCTGTCGAAGCTGGCTTCGATCTTGTCGGCATCGACACTGTCCGGCAGGGCGAAACTGCGCTGGAAGGAGCCGTAGCTGCGCTCGGAGAGGTAACGGCCCTTGCCGCTCTCTTCACGCTCGCTCTTCTTCTCGCCCTTGAGCATCAGGTTACCGTTACACAGCTTGAGCTCGATGTTCTGCTCGTCCATGCCGGGCAGTTCAGCCGTGATGAGAATGGCCTGCTCCTGATCGACGATGTCCACCGCAGGCATGTTCATGCCGCCGGCGGCGCCCCGGCCGAAGGGTTCCATCATGTTGCCGAAGTTGAAGGCGTTGCGCCCCATCATCGATCCGAACGGCGAGAAGCGATCGAAATCCTCGAAAAGATGGTCGATCTGCCGGCGCAGGTTGCTCAGCGGGCGCCAGGGGTCGTTACCGGACTCGGAGAGGGACGTGGGTTGCTGGGGCTGCTGTTCCCGGCTGACGGGAACGTTTTGATCTGCTTGAGCCATGACTGTTTCCTCCACAGGGGTGATGGAAAGAAGTGCGAGCGCAAAACAGTCAAGCACATGCCCGGCCGAATTCTATGTCCGGCCCCGGGCAGGCGACGAAATACCGGACAGTGCGCTGCACGGAAAGGATAGTATTCCCTCGCCATACCCGCCGCTTGTTTCAGGGTAATGGCACCCCCGCCTGTCATGTGCATCCTATGCAGAGGATCGAATCATCATGGTCAGCCTGGTTCCGCGGCCCATGCAGTTGCTCGAGTTCCACGACGAAGGCGAGGGGGCCAGGCGCTTCAGCTTCGCTCTCCAGTCGCCGCGTCCCGGCGATCAGGCGGTCATGCCCGGGCAGTTTTTCATGTTGACGGTGCCGGGCGTGGGCGAGGCGCCCTTCACCTATGTCCGTCCGCCGGACTGGCAGGGACGCTTCTCGGCGCTGATCCGCAAGGAGGGCATGGTGAGTTCCGCCCTGTTCGGGCTGGAGCCGGGCACACGGTTGGGCTATCGCGGTGCCTTCGGCATTGGCTGGCCCGAACTGTCGGGCATCCGGCGGGTACTGGTGGTCGCCGGCGGCAGCGGCCTGGCGGCGCTGGCCGGGATGGTCGAGGCGTTGATCCGCGGAGGCCGTCAGGACGCCTTGACCCTGGTCTACGGTGCGCGCAGTCCCGGCCATCAGGTGTTGGCCGCGGAGCGCGCGCAGTGGCGAAGCCATTTGGAGCTTATCGAGATTCTCGAGCGGCGCGAGGACGGGCGCGTCGGCTGCAGTCCGCTGGAGCCGTTGCGGGCCCTGCTCGCCAGCCAGCCTCCGGAGGCCGTGCTCTGCTGCGGACCGGAGCCGATGATGCAGGGGGTCGCCGAACTCTGCCTGGCGCACGGGGTGCCGCCGACGGGCGTCTGGCTGTCGGTCGAGCGGCGTCTGGAGTGTGGCATGGGGCGCTGCGGCCGTTGTCATGTCGGGCGCAGCTCGAGCTGTCAGGAAGGACCGGTCTATCGCTACGACCGCTATCTCGACCTGCTCGCCGAGGAGCAGGATGCGCGCCGGCCCTGCTGAGCTGGCGCGGCCGTCCAGTATTCAGTTGCGTTCCCAGCGGACCCGCAGCGCCGTCCGGTCGTCGCTGTAGGTGTAGTCGACATGGCCCTTGAAGGCCGCCTCCAGCGCGTGCCCCAGGCGATTCGCCAGGTGTATGCCGGTGGTCGTCACCACCAGCCCTTCGGGTTCGTCGCCGATGCCCATCAGCCGCTCGAGGGGATGTTCGCGCTTTTCCAGCGCTTCGGTGTTATGCAGCAGATTGCAGATCTCGTCGGTGTGTTCCTTGACGAAGCGGCCGGACAGGGTCAGGTTGCCGGCCGGGGCTTTGTCGGCGATGCGCCGGCAGGCCGGGCAAACGCAGCGCTCGGCATGCTCGGCGTCGTCCAGTGCCTGCCAGGACCAGCGTCCCGCCTGGTAGGAAACCCCGCACTCCGGACAGAGCGCATTGCCGTGGGCATGCCAGTGGCGGAGATAGGGATCGTGGACTTCAGGCTGGTACAGTTGATCATGTCGCGTGTCCATGACAGCACCTCGCTGCATCGGGAGTTCGGCTATCCGTCGCGATTTCCGCCTGCCCATCCATGACGCGGATTTCTTGGTCCAGACTCAAAGCATAGAAGTGCAGCGGAGCCGCGCAAATGAACCTGAACATTCCCTTTCCCGACCGGGTGTATGCCGGCCGGGCCCTGGCTGAGCGGCTGGCGAAGGAAGGCCGCTGGGAAAATGGCCTGGTGCTGGCCCTGCCGCGCGGAGGCGTGCCGGTGGCCTACGAGGTGGCCAGCCGCCTGGGGCTGGAGCTGGACATCCTGGTGGTACGCAAGCTCGGCCTGCCGGGTCATCAGGAGCTGGCGATGGGCGCTATTGCCAGCGGTGGCGTGCGAGTGATGAACGAAGACATCGTCCACTACGCCCATGTGCCGCCGGCTACCGTCGACGTCGTCGCCGAGCGGGAGCTCCAGGAGCTGCAGCGCCGCGAGCGCGCCTATCGCGGGGAGCGGCCGCTGCCATCGGTGCGCGAGCGGCCGGTGATCCTGATTGACGACGGTCTGGCGACCGGTGCCACCATGCGTGCCGCCATCGAGGCGGTGAAGCTCCTCGGGGCGATGCAGGTGATCGTTGCCGTGCCGGTCGGTGCGCCGGAAACGGTTGCCCAGCTACTCCGGCAGGCAGATCGGGTAATCTGCCTGTATACGCCGCAGGAACTCGGCGCGATCGGCTACTGGTATCGCGATTTCAGCCAGACTTCCGACCGTGAAGTACAGGAGTTGCTGCGACAGGCATGGTCAGACCAAAAGAACGATGGAGAAAGACAAGCATGAAGAGTCCTGTTGTGCCGCATCCGATGCGTTTCCCCCTGGGCAAGGTCAGGCTGCATGGCGACCTGATTGCCCCGGAGGAGGCGCAGGGGCTTGTGGTGTTCGTACATGGCAGCGGCAGCAGCCGGCATAGCCCGCGCAACCGCAGCGTCGCGCGCTTTTTCAACGGACTGGGGATGGCTACCCTGCTGTTCGACCTGCTCACGGAGGAGGAGCAGCCCATCGACGAGGTGACCCGCCAGTTCCGTTTCGATATTCCGCTGCTCGGCGAGCGGCTGAGCGGGGTGGTCGACCAGTTGCGCGCCAACGCCGAGTTGCGCGACCTGAAGATCGGCCTGTTCGGCGCCAGCACCGGCGCTGCTGCCGCGTTGATCGCCGCGGCGGCGCGGCCGGCCGACGTCGCCGCCGTGGTTTCCCGTGGCGGGCGCGTCGACCTGGCGGCCGATGTGCTGGACAAGGTGCACGCGCCCGCGCTGTTCATCGTCGGCGAACTGGACCACGAAGTTCTCGCCCTGAACCGGAAGGCCGCCGAGCGGCTGCAGTGCCAGCATGCGCTGGAGGTGGTGCCGGGCGCGACCCATCTGTTCGAGGAGCCGGGCACCCTGGAGGAGGTGGAGCGGCTGGCCGGCCAGTGGTTCCTCCAGCACCTGGCGGATTGAAACGCCCGGCACACCTCAGCAGCGGCGGCGCAGATCGATGCGAAACTCCGTCTCATAGGGCGGGACGTGGCAATCGATGATATCTCCCGGCGCGATCTGTAAACGAACCCCGCAGATATCGGCATGCACCGGCTGGCTGCTCGCGCAGCGGTCGACCAGCACCGCCGTACGTATCTCGTCGGCTCCCAGCCGGCTCAGGTAGGCGCAGCTGCGTAGCAGCGAGTGCCCGCCATAGAGCACGTCGTCGACCAGCAGCAGTGGGGTGCCGGCCAGCTCCAGGCCGGCGAGGGCCGGGTTTTCCTCCAGCAGGGTAGTGGGGTGCAGCAGGGTCAGGTCGTCCGCATAGCGTTTGACCCGTAAGGGGATGACCGGTAGCTCGGCCAGTCCGAGCAAGGGGCGCAGCCGCTCGCCGAGCATCCGGGCGAGCGGTTCGCCGCGCCGCAGCAGACCTACCACGCGCAGCGGGCGTCCCGGCTGGAACAGCTGTGCGGCCTGTTGCGCCATGCGTTGCAGCACCTGTTCCAGTTCGACGCCAGTGTAGATGCACAGCTGCCGCTCGACGCCGCTCATTACCATCCCCGCACTTATTGCCAGCTCCCTGAAACCATAGCCGATCGGCTTCGGGCAGCCATGTTGGGGCAGCGTATACCGCTGCAAGCGGCCAAGAAAATAGCCTCCAAGCCGCACGGGTCACGTGGGGTATTTCTCGAGAATTTTACTGAAATCGGAAATCAATGGTCTGTGAAAACTTCACCCAATTAATCTCAAACACACTCTCATCTAAAAACTGTAATCAACAGAAAAGCGGCTAAAGCGGATCGGCGAGCTTCGCCAGGGAAGCGGTTTGGTGCTCAGGAAGCGACTGAACGGCCAATCCGCCGAAGGACAGGGTGGGGTCGATGTAGCGCATGGCCGATTTCACGTCCTTCCAGCCGACATAGCCCATCAGGCTCTTGAGGTCCCAGCCATTGGCTGCAGCCCAAGTCGCGAAGCCGCGGCGCAGCGAGTGGCTGCTGTACGACTCGGCGGGCACCCCGGCACGTTCGAGGATCTGCCGCAGCAGGGCGATCAGGCTGTTGGGGTTGAGGCCTTCCGCGCCGAGGTTGCCCCAGCGGTCGAGCCGGCGGAACACCGGCCCCTGGGTCAGGCCGGCCAGCTCGATCCACTTCAGATAGGCCTGTACCGGACACAGCCGTTTCAGCGCCGGGGCGCGGTAGGTAGTGCCGAGAAAGTCGCGGTCGCCCTTGCTGCGCGGTAGGTGGATCTCCATGCCCACGCCGGCCACCGCCTGGATGCGCTCGACCTCCAGACGGCACAGCTCGTCGCTGCGAAAGCCGCGCCAGAAACCGATCAGCAGTAACGCCGCATCCCGTCGGCAGCGCAGCAGGGCGGCGTTGTCGTTCCGGGTGACAGTCTCGTCGGCCTCGGCATCGAGCCAGCCGATGGCCTGTTGCAGATGCTGCAGCGGCAACGGCGCGGCCTGCTTTTCCCGCGCCGGATGCAGGGCGCGGATGCCCTTGAGCACCTGGCGCACCACCGGTGCCTTGGTCGGATCAGGAAAGCCCTGGGTGATGTGCCACTGGGCCAGGGCGGCGAGGCGCAGCTTCAGCGTGTTGAGCGACAGCTTGTCGGCATGAGCGACCAGATAGCGCGCCACGCTGTCGCTGGTCGCCGGCAGAAATCCCCCCCAGCTCACCTCGAAGTGCTCGATGGCCGTCTGGTAGCTGCGCCGGGTGTTTTCCCGGGTGCCGGCCTGCAGGTAACGCTCGATCTCGCTCATCGTCCGTCTCCAGTACGAAAAGCGCCATTCTCGCAGCTGCCTGCGTGGCTGTCAGCGGATAATCCTTCATTATCAAATCTTAGAGATTGCAATTTTGATCGCTTATTTGGATGAAAATTAGTATGTAATTACGTAATATGTAAAACAGTACGAAATAAGCCGGAGAGCAGACTCCCATGGCACGCGGCGGCATCAACAAGGCACTGGTCATGCAGGCGCGGCAGGCGCTGCTGGCCCGCGGTGAACATCCCAGCATCGATGCGGTACGCGTCGAGCTGGGCAATACCGGTTCGAAGACCACCATTCACCGCTATCTGAAGGAACTGGAAGAAAGCGAAGCCGGGCAGGCGAAGACGGCCGTTGGCCTGAGCGACGAGCTGGCCGCCCTGATCGCGCCGCTGGCCGCGCGTCTGCAGGGCGAGGCCGAGGAAACCGCCACGCGGATGCGCCAGCAGTGCGACGCCGAACGGGCGGATTTCGAGGCGCGCCTGGCTGAGGCCCAGGAGCGGATCGACCAGTTGCAGGCACAGGTCGATAGTCTTTCAGGCCAGTTGCAGGCCGAGACGGAACGTCACCAGCACAGCCGCCAGCAGCTGCAGCTGGCCGAGGTGGAACAGGCACGCCTGCGCCAGGCCAATCAGGATCAAGCCGCGCACCTGAAGGATCGCGACGAGCAGGTGCGCTCGCTGGAGGAAAAGCATCGCCACAGCCGCGAGGCGCTGGAGCACTACCGCCAGGCCAGCAAGGAACAGCGCGAGCAGGAGCAGCGTCGCCACGAAGCCCAACTGCAACAGGTGCAGATGGAGCTGCGCCAGCTGCAGCAGACCCTGATTCTCAAGCAGGACGAGGTGACCCAGCTGAACCGCGCCAACGAGCGCCTGGCCAGCGAGAACGCCTACAGGACGCAGGAGCTGGTCGAGCAGCGCGACCGGCTGGAACGGCAGACGGGCGAGCTGGCCGCGCTACAGGGCCAGCTGGTCCAGTCCCATGCCGCCAAAGAGGTTCTGCAGGAGCGCCTGGGTCTGCTGCAGTCGGATGCGGGCGAGCTGAAGGCCACTCTCGATACGCAGCGCCAGGAGGCGCAGGCGCTGCACATCGGCCTGGCGGCGGCCAACACGGAGCTGCAGTTGCTGCGCCAGGCCGTGGCGAGCCTGCAGGAGAGGGCGCCCGAGCCAGAGGCGGCGCTGGAGCGGCAGGAGGAGTCCTGAGCGCAGCGCTCAGCACATCCTTTCCGTGGCTGCGTCGAAGCCATGGAAACTGGCGAATTCCTCGACCGGCTGCCGCCCGGTCAGCAGGCGATTTTCCGGGGCCCGGGTGTCCTCGTGGCCCAGGGCGATGCCGCAGACTAGGAGGTCGTCCTCGCACAGCGGCAGATGCCGGCGCACGACGGCATGGAAAGGGGCGAAGGCGGCCTGGGCGCAGGTATGCAGCCCCTGGCCGCGGGCGGCGACGAGGATGTTCTGGATGAACATGCCGAGGTCCATGTAGCTGCCGGTGTTCAGGCGGCGGTCGAGGGTCACCAGCAGGCCGACCGGCGCATCGAAGAACGAGTAGTTGCGCAGCATCTGCTGCTCGCGCCGCGGCAGGTCGTGGCGGTCGATGCCTAGGACTTCGTAGAGGGCAAAGCCGTTCTGCCGGCGGCGCTCCAAGTAGGGCTCGACCCATTGGCTGGGGTAATACTCGTACTCGGGCCGATGCTGCTCCGCGGCTTCGCTCGCCGCCTGCATGATGTCCCGGCACAGCGCCTGCAGCGGTTCGCCGCAGAGCGCATGGACGCGCCAGGGCTGGATGTTGTTGCCGCTGGGCGCGCGCGAGGCCACGCTCAGGATGTGGCGGATCATCTCCTGCGGGACCTCGGTGGGCAGGAAGCGGCGCACCGAGCGGCGCGACTGGATGGCTTCATCGACATGCATGCCGGTTCTCCTTTCTGGACAGATGCTGTGGCGGGCGACTCGGTTCACCAGAACTTCAGCACGTAATTGACGATCAGGCGGTTCTCGTCGATGTCGGTGGTGCGGCTGCCGCGGTAGGCGACGTTGCGCCAGCGCAGGCTCAGGTTCCTGAGCGGGCCGCTCTGGATCACGTAGGCGATGTCGACGTCGCGTTCCCATTCGTGGGCGTCGCGCTGGCGGATCTCGAAGTCGCTGCCGCGCACGTAGCGCGCCATCAGGGTCAGGCCGGGGATGCCGAGGGCCGCGAAGTCGTAGTCGTAACGGGCCTGCCAAGAATCCTCGTCGGCGCGCAGGAAGTGGTGGTAGGTCTGGGTGTTGAAGACGAAGGGATCGGCCCCGCCGGCGATGAAGGGCTGGCCGGTATTCCCGGTCTGCCGCTGGTAGCTCGCGGCGAGGGCGTGTCCCCGGTAGCTCAGGGTGAACATGGCGCCCAGGTTGCGGTTGTCGACCGTGGTCCGGCCGTCGTCGTCGCTGTCGAAATAGCGCAGCTCGGACCTCAGCTTCAGGCTTTCGCCCAGGGGCTGGGTGTGCAGCAGGCCGAGGTAGTGCTGGCGGTAGTTGTCCTCGAGCCGGGCGTAGTAGTAGGTGCCGGTCAGCTGTGGCGATGCGGCATAGGCGATGCCGCCGAAGTCGAAGCGGTCGCTCTCCACGCCGCCTGTGGCGCCGTCGGCGAACATGCTCATGTCCTGGTAGTCGCTCGAGTCGCGCAGGCGGGTCTGGCGGAATTGCCCGGCGGTCAGGGTCAGGCCCTCGATGTCCTTCGACTGCAGCTGCGCGCCCCGGAAGGTCTGCGGCAGCAGACGGGTGTCGTTGCGGATCAATACGGGCATCAGCGGGGAATGGGTGCCGACCGTGAGCTGGGTCTGGGCGATCCGCGCCTTGCCGGTCAGGCCGAGGAAGCTGAACTCGTCCGCCGCTTCGCCGCTGCGCGGATTGCGCGCCAGGGCGCCGGTCCCGCTGGTGCCGCCCCCGGAATCCAGCTTGATGCCGAGCAGGCCGAGCGCATCGAGGCCGAAGCCGACCGGTCCGTCGCTGAAGCCGGACTCGAAGCGCAGCATGAACCCCTGTCCCCAGTCTTCCGCCTTGGCCTTGCTTTGCCCCTTGAACCGTGGCGTGTCGGGCAGGCCGGCGTCGCGGTAGTCGCGGTTCATGTAGAAGTTGCGCAGCTCCAGGCTCAGATGGCTGTCCTCGACGAAACCGCCCTGTGCGGCCAGCGGAAGCAGGCAGCCGCACAACGTCAGCAGATTCAGTCCCTTGATATGCTGAAACGGGTATTTATGCATGATGTTTACTTTTGTTCTTATTGTCAGGGTATCAAGGCATCGGCAGATGCCGGCCTTTGTCGTGGCTTATACCTGTTCATGGCCACGCTTTCAGGCTAGGTTTCACCTGTATTAATGTCAATGTGTTTACCCAATAACTCGAAAGACGAATATCAGGTGGCGGGCGGGGGAGGGTCGGGGGCGTGCGGCGGTGCCAGCGGGATGCGGGCACCGTGAGGGAGAAGTCGGGACTCAGTCCACGGTGGGTTCGGTCGTGGCCTTCGCCGGATCGATCTCGACATTGGCGAGATCGACGTTCAGCTTGTTCAGGTAGTGCAGCAGGCTCACCTGGTCGTCGAAGCCGAAGCTCGCCAGGGCCTGCCGGTAGAACTCGTCGATCTTCGGCTGCAGGCTTTCCCAGAACGCGCGACCCTGCGCGGTCATCAGCACCAGGCGCGCGCGCCCGTCCTGGGGGTGGGCGACGCGGACCACGTGATCGTTGCGCTCGAGCCGCTTGAGCACGCCGTCCAGATTCTGCCGGCTGACGATCAGGTACTCGGTCAGCTCGTTGAACGAGATGCCGTTCTCGTAGCCCGGGCGGGACAGGGCGCCCAGCACCGCCCATTGCACCGTGCTGACCCCCATTTCCTTCTGGACCTGGCGCTGCAGCACGTTGCCGGTCTGGAACAGGCGGAAGAACAGTCGGTTGGGAATGGCTCTGGCTTGGCTGTCGGTCATCGTGCGTCCACAGTGGTCACTGGCGGCGCTCGCTAGCCACAGGCATTCCCGGACAGACCGGAAGAGGGCGGTCACTTGGGGATGGACTCGCGAGCGATGATATTTTTCATGATCTGCGCCGTGCCGTCACCAATTTGCAGGCCGAGAACGTCGCGCAGGCGCTGAGCCAGCGGCAGGTCCTCGCCGTAGCCGGTGTGCCCGTGGGCCAGCAGGCACTGCTTCACCACGTCGAAGGCCAGCTTGGGGCCCCACCACTTGTTCATGGCTGCCTCGGCGTTGTGCGGCAGCTTGTTGTCCTTCAGCCACAGCGCGTAGAAGCACTGCAGGCGCGCCGCCTGGACGTAGGTCTGGTATTCGGCCAGCGGATGGGTCAGCCCCTGGAAGGCGGCCAGCGGCTGGCCGAAGGCCTGGCGCTCGGTGAGCCACTGCCAGGTCTCGTCCAGCGACTGCTGGGCGACGGCCAGGCACTGCAGGCCGATCAGCGCGCGGCTGTAGTCGAAGCCCTGCATCACCTGCCTGAAGCCCTTGCCTTCCTCGCCGAGGCGGTGGCTGGCCGGCACCGCGACGTTGTCGAAGAAGATCGAGCCGCGGCCGATGGCACGCTGGCCGGAATCCTCGAAGCGGGTGGTGGAGATGCCCGGCAGGTCCATCGGCACGAGGAAGGCGCTGATGCCGGCGGCGCGCTGCTCGGGCGTGCCGGTGCGGGCGAACACCACGGCGACGTCGGCCTGGTCGGCCATGGAAATCGAGGTTTTCTCGCCGTTGAGCAGGTAGACGTCGCCCTTGCGCTCGGCCTTCAGACGCAAGCTGGCGGCATCCGAGCCGCCGTGCGGTTCGGTCAGCGCGATGCAGACGATCTTGCGCCCGGCGGTGATCTCGCTCAGCCACTCTTTCGCCAGCTCCGGCTCGGCGTGGCTGGCGATGATCTGCCCGTTCAGCGAGGCCAGCAGCGGCAGGTAGCCGACGTTGAAGTCGCCCCTGGCGATCTCCTCAATGATGATGCCGGCGGTGACGCAGTCCAGGCCGCTGCCGCCGAATTCCTCCGGCAGCTCGCCGCCCAGGCAGCCGAGTTCGCCCAACTGGCGGATGACAGCGCGCTCGATGCGGCCTTCCTGCTCGCGCTGCCGGTAACGCGGCGCCAGCACGTCGGCGGCCAGGCGCGCCACGCTTTCACGGATGGCTTGTTGTTGTTCGGTGAATGCGAAATCCATGGTTGCCTCCGATGGCGAAGTCGCAGGAGCGGAATGAATCCGCTCCCGCACGAGGGATCACTTGTAGAACTTGCGGAACTCGGGCTTGCGCTTTTCCTTGAAGGCGGCGACGCCTTCCTTGGATTCCTCGGTGTCGTAGTACAGGCTCAGGGCCTGCATGCCGAGGCCGCCGATGCCGGCGATGTTCTCGCTGTCGGCGTTGAACGAGCGCTTGGCGATGGACAGCGCGGTGGGGCTCTTCTCGAGGATCTCCTCGCACCACTTCTGGACTTCCTCGTCGAGCTGCTCGTGCGGCACCACGGCGTTGACCAGCCCCCATTCCAGCGCCTGCTGGGCGCTGTACTTGCGGCACAGGTACCAGATCTCGCGGGCGCGCTTCTCGCCGATCACCCGGGCCAGGTAGGCGGTGCCGAAGCCCGGGTCGACCGAGCCGACCTTCGGCCCGACCTGGCCGAAGACGGCCTTTTCCGAGGCGATCGACAGGTCGCAGAGCACATGCAGCACATGACCGCCGCCGATGGCGAAGCCGTTGACCCGCGCGATCACCGGTTTCGGCACTTCGCGGATCAGGCCCTGCAATTCCTCGACCGGCAGGCCGATCAGGCCGCGGCCGTCGTACTGGCCTTCGTGGGCGCCCTGGTCGCCGCCGGTGCAGAACGCCTTGTCGCCGGCGCCGGTGAAGACGATCACGCCGATCGCCTTGTTCCAGCCGGCGCGGTTGAAGGCGTCGATCAGCTCCAGGCAGGTCTGGCCGCGGAAGGCGTTGTAGCGCTCCGGACGGTTGATGGTGATGGTGGCGACGCCGTTGCGCTCTTCGTAGAGGATGTCTTCGTAGTTCATGGATTCGATCTCCTTAATCAACCGGCCATGGTCAGGCCGCCGGACACGCTGATGACCTGTCCGGTAATGAAGTTGGCATCGTCGCTGGCGAGCAGGGCGATGATCCCCGGATAGTCCTCCGGCTGGCCGATGCGCCGCATGGGCACGGCGTTCCGGAAGGCTTCCAGGAGTTTTTCCGGGTTGCTCGAGGTGTCGGCCACGCTTTTCAGCAGCGCGGTGTCGGTCGGGCCGGGGCAGACCACGTTGAAGGTGACGTTCTTGGTCGCCATTTCGCGGGCCAAGGTCTTGGACAGGCCGACCAGACCGGCCTTGCAGGCGGCGTACACGGCCTCGCCGGAGGAGCCGACGCGGGCTGCATCGGAGGCGACGTTGATCACCTTGCCGCCGCCGGCCTCGAGCATCTTCGGCAGGACCACGTGGTGCATGTTCAGCGCGCCGGTCAGGTTGACGGCGATCAGCTGCTCCCACATCGCCGGCTCGGTCTTGAGGAAGGGCATGAAGCGGTCGTAGCCGGCGTTGTTGACCAGCACGGTGGGCATCCCCAGCTCCTGCTCGATGGCCGCCACGGTGGCGACGATGGCCGCGTAGTCGGTGATGTCGGCGGCGTAGGCGCGGGCCTTGCCGCCGGCTTCGGCGATCAGCCAGACGGTGGTTTGCGCGGCATCGGCGTCGCGGTCGAGCACCGCGACCAGGGCGCCTTCCTCGGCGAAGCGCCGGCAGACCGCGCGGCCGATGCCGCCGCCGCCGCCGGTGACGATTACTGTTTTTCCAGCCAGACCTTTCATGGTGTGTTCTCTCTTTTTATTGATGGAATGGGGGTAACCGCCTGGGGTCAGGCGTGAAGCTTCTGGTCGTCGAGGAACAGGCCCTTGGCCATTTCCCGCAGCCTGAATTTCTGGATCTTCCCGGAGGGGGTGCGCGGCAGTTCGTCCATGACCTCCAGGTATTCCGGCAGGTACTGGCGCGTCAGTTGCTGCTCCAGCAGATAGTCGGTCACGTCCTTCAAGGTCAGGGTTTGCGCCTTGCCGTCGTGCAGGGTGACGTAGGCGCACAGGCGCTCGCCGAGACGCGGGTCGGGCGCGCCCACGAGGGCGACGCTACGGATCGCCGGGTGCTTGTAGAGCAGGTTCTCGATGTCGGCGACCGGGATGTTCTCGCCGCCGCGGATGACGATGTCCTTGCTGCGCCCGGTGATGCGGATGTAGCCGTCGACGCTCATCCGCGCGATGTCGCCGCTGGGGAACCAGCCCTCGGCGTCCACGCTGTACAGCTCCGGCTCGCCGAGGTAGCCGACGAACAGGCTGGAGCCGCGCACCAGCAGGTCGCCCTCTTGGTTGGCCGGCAGTTCCCGACCGTCCTCGCCGACCACCTTGACCTCCATCCAGGGCAGGGCCAGGCCGTCGCTAACCACCGCCATGTGCGGCGGGTCCTCCGGCCGGGTGCTGGTGACCGCGCCGTTCTCGGTCATGCCCCAGGCCGAGACGATGCGCGTGTCGAGCAGGCCGGCGGCCTTTTCCACCAGCGCGCCGGGAATCGGCGCGCCGGCCGAGATGAAGGTCCTCAGCGAGGACAGCTGCTCCCGGTAGTCGGTCGCGGCCTCCACCAGATCGGCGAGGAAGGGCGTGGAGCCAAGGGTCAGGCCGGGGCGCTCCTGGGCGATGACGTGCACCGCGAACAGGGGGTTCCAGACGTCCTGCAGGATGACGCCGGCGCCCAGGTAGACCGGCGTCATCAGCCCGTAGAGAAAGCCGAGCTGGTGGGCCAGCGGCGAGGGCATCAGGATGCGGTCGTCCTCGCTCAGCCCGTGCCGTTCGCAGAACGGGCGGATGTGGCTGAGCAGGGTGTTGCAGGTGTGCATGACGCCCTTGGGCTTGCCGGTGGTGCCCGAGGTGTAGATCACCTGGACCACGTCGTCGGGGGACGGACGGCGCTCGGCGAACAGGCGGGCGGTGTCGCATTCGGCTTCCCAGGCGCGCTCCAGCAGCACCCGCTCGAACGACTGCTCGCCGTCGCCCTCGACCACCAGCACATGGGCCAGGTCCGGCAGCTCGCTGCGCAGGCCCTCGATCATCTGTCGGTGGTCGAAGTTGCGAAAGCTCTGCGGAATGACCAGCACCCGGCTGCGCGCATGCGCCAGCATGAAGCGCAGCTCGTGCTCGCGGAAGATCGGCATCAGCGGATTGATCACCGCGCCGATGCGCACGCAGGCCAGGAACAGGGCGTTCATCTGCCACCAGTTGGGCAACTGGCAGGACACCACATCGCCCGGCTCGACCCCCAGCGCGGCCAGCCCGGCGGCCATGCGCGCGACATGCCGGTCCAGCTCGGCGTAGCTCAGGACGCGGCGGTCACCGACTGGGACCCGATAGCCCACCAGGGCCGTCCGATCCGGCGCGGATGCCACGACCCTGTCCAGGTAGTCTGTAATGATCATGTCATTCCAGGCACCGCACGCATACATCTCCGCACGCCGTCCCTCGTGCATGTTCGTCGCTACTTTCATGCCTTCCTCCCTCTACGGGTTTTATTGTTCTGGCGGGCACTGCATCGGCTTCCCTGATGGAGGCTGAAGATAGGAGTTGAAGAATTTTATGTCAACATGTTGTCTTTTATTTTCGGGCGACCTAAGCTCGGTTCCAGGACGGCAAGCACCCCCGCTTCGAGAGGCTTGCCCAGGCAGGAAGGAGGGAGTCATGGAGTTCGAGAACATCCGCGTGGAGGTGCAGGGTGCGGTCGGGCTGATCCGCCTGAACCGCCCGCAGGTACATAACGCCCTGAACGGCGCGCTGATGGAAGAGCTGGGAGAGGCGCTGCGCCGCTTCGAGCGCGACGCGGCGATCCGGGCGACGGTCGTCACCGGCAACGACAAGGCCTTCGCCGCCGGCGCCGACATCGTCGAGCTGCAGGCCAAGAGCTTCTCCGACGTCTACCTGGAGGACTTCGTGACCGCCGGCTGGGAGGAGGTCACCCGCTGCCGCAAGCCGGTGATCGCCGCGGTCGCCGGGCTGGCGCTGGGCGGCGGCTGCGAACTGGCGATGATGTGCGACTTCATCGTCGCCGCCGACAACGCCCGCTTCGGCCAGCAGGAAGTCAAGGTCGGCACGCTGCCCGGCGCCGGCGGTACCCAGCGGCTGACCCGCGCCATCGGCAAGGCCAAGGCCATGGATATGTGCCTGACCGGGCGCAGCCTGGATGCCGAGGAGGCCCTGCGCTACGGGCTGGTCAGCCGGGTGGTGCCGCTCGAGCGCCTGCTCGACGAGGCGCTGAGCGCCGCGGCGCAGATCGCCGGCCATTCGGCGATGGCGGTGCGCCTCAACAAGGAAGCGGTCAACCGCGCCCACGAAACCACCCTGGCTGAGGGCGTGCGCTTCGAGCGCCGGCTGCTGCATGCCAGCTTCGCCACCGAGGATCGCCGGGAGGGCATGCAGGCGTTCGCGGAAAAGCGCTCGCCGCAGTGGACGCACCGCTGATCCGCACACTCGCTTCGACAAGAACAACAAAGCAGGCGACGACGCCTGCAGGAGCTACCCCATGTCATCTCCCGTGCACTTCGCCCGGCGGGGCGCCATCGCCCTGATCGCGGTCGACAACCCTCCCGTCAATGCCCTCGGCCAGGCCGTCCGCGCCGGCCTGCTGGAATCCTTCCGCCGCGCCGAGGCCGATCCAGACGTCCGGGCCGTGGTCCTGGCCTGCAGCGGCCGGACCTTCATCGCCGGCGCCGACATCAAGGAGTTCGGCCAGCCGCCCCAAGCGCCGCGCCTGCCGGAGGTGGTCGAGGCGATCGAGGCCGGCAGCAAGCTCAGCGTGGCGGCGCTCCACGGCTCGGCCCTGGGCGGCGGCCTGGAGGTCGTCATGGCCTGTCATTACCGCATCGCCCGCTGCGATGCCGCGCTCGGTCTGCCGGAGGTCAGGCTCGGCCTGCTGCCCGGCGCCGGGGGAACCCAGCGTCTGCCGCGCCTGGTCGGCGTGGCCCGGGCGCTGCGCATGATCCTGAGCGGCACGCCGATCGCCGCCGCCGAGGCCGAGGCCTGCGGGCTGGTCGACGAGCTGTTCGAGGGCGAGCCGCAGGCCGCCGGACTGGCCTTCGCCGAACGCCTGCTGGCCGACCGCTGCGGACCGCGGCGTACCGGCGAGCGCAACGGAAAGCTGCTGGCGGGCGACTGCGCCGCGCTGTTCGCCGCCAGGCGCCGCGAGGTGGAAGAAACCCAGCCCGGGCTGTTCTCGCCGCCGCGCGCCATCGCTGCCGTCGAGGCGGCGACCCTGCTGCCGCTGGCCGAGGGGCTCAAACGCGAGCGCGTGCTGTTCGAGGAATGCCTGCGCTCGCCGCAGCGCGAGGCGCTGGTGGCGGCCTTCTTCGCCGAACGCCAGGCGCGCCGCGAGCAGGCCGCCGGCTGAGCCGCATGCCATCTCCCCACCGATCACCCGAGGAATCCCCATGGACATCAACTACAGCGCCGAGGAGCTCGCCTTCCGCGACCAGGTGCGCGCCTTCCTGCGCGCCGAGCTGCCGGCCGACATCGCCGAGCGCGTGCGTCTCGGCAAGCACCTGGGCAAGGAGGATCACCTGCGCTGGCAGCGCCTCCTCAACGCCCGCGGCTGGTATGCCGCCAACTGGCCGGTGGAGTTCGGCGGCACCGGCTGGAGCGTGGTGCAGAAGCACATCTTCGAGGAGGAGTGCGCCGCCTTCGGCACGCCCAGGCCGATCTCCTTCGGCGTCAACATGGTCGCGCCGGTGATCATCCGGTTCGGCACCCCGGAGCAGAAGGCCCGTTACCTGCCGCGCATCCTCGACGGCCGCGACTGGTGGTGCCAGGGCTACTCCGAGCCGGGCGCCGGCTCCGACCTGGCCTCACTGAAGACCCGCGCAGTGCGCGAGGGCGATCACTACATCGTCAACGGCCAGAAGACCTGGACCACCCTCGGCCAGCACGCCAACCGGATCTTCTGTCTGGTGCGCACCGACCCCGAGGCTCGCCAGCAGCAGGGCATCTCCTTCCTGCTGATCGACATGGACAGCCCCGGCATCGCCGTGCGGCCGATCGTCACCCTGGACGGCGAGCACGAGGTCAACGAGGTGTTCTTCGACAACGTGCGGGTGCCGGTGGCCGACCGGGTCGGCGAGGAGAACCAGGGCTGGACCTGCGCCAAGTACCTGCTGACCCACGAGCGCACCGGCCAGGCCGGCATCGGCCCGTCCAAGGCCGCGCTGGCCCACCTCAAGCGGGTCGCCGCCCGCGAAGGGCTGCTCGACGAGCCGCTGCTGCGCGCGCAGATCGCCGAAGTGGAAATGCAGCTGCTGGCCATCGAGGTCAGCACCCTGCGCATCCTCGCCGCGGCCCAGGCCGGCGGCGTGCCCGGCGCGGAAAGCTCGATCCTCAAGATCAAGGGCTCGGAGATCCGCCAGGCGATCAGCCACCTGTTGCGCAAGGTGGTCGGCGCCTACGCGCTGCCGTTCCTCGAGGACGAACTGAGCCCGGCCTTCGCCGGCGAGCCGCTGCACGCCGACTACAGCGCCGGACCGGCCAGCCAGTACTTCAACCTGCGCAAGCTGTCGATCTACGGCGGCTCCAATGAAATCCAGAAGAACATCGTCGCCAAGGCGATCCTGGATCTGTAGAGGAGAACACCCCATGGATTTCCGATTGAGCGAAGAGCAGCAGATGCTGCAGGACACCGTCGCCCGCCTGGTGCGCGAGCACTACGGCTTCGAGCAGCGCGAGCACTTCTACCGCAGCGAGGCGGGTTTCAGCCGCGCGTTCTGGCAGCAATTGGGCGAGCTGGGCCTCACCGGGGTGCCCTTCGCCGAAGCCCACGGCGGTTTCGGCGGCAGCGGCGTGGACAACCTGCTGATCATGACCGAGCTGGGCCGCGGCCTGTGCCTGGAGCCCTATCTGCAGTCGCAGATCCACGCCGGCGGCCTGCTGCAGCAACTGGGCAGCGCCGAACAGCGCGAGCGCCTGCTGCCGGTGGTGATCGCCGGCGAGCTGCAGCTGGCGGTCGCCCTGGAGGAGCCGCAGAGCCGCTACCGGCTGCACGACGTGCAGACCTGCGCGGTGCGGGTCGAGGGCGGCTGGGAGCTGAGCGGACGCAAGGCGGTGGTGATCGGCGGACACAGCGCCGGGCTGCTGCTGGTTTCCGCGCGCACCCACGGCGAAGGGCGGGACGAGCAGGGGATTTCCCTGTTCCTGGTCGATGCCCGCGCCAGCGGCCTGAGCCGCCGGGTCTATCCGACCATCGACGGGCCGAAGGCCTGCGAGCTGTTTCTCGACCGGGTGCCGGTCGGCGCCGGCGACCTGCTCGGCGAGCCGGGCCAGGCGCTGGCGGCGCTGCGCTACCAGCAGGGCCGGGCCATTGCCGCCCAGTGTGCCGAAGCCGTCGGCAGCATGCAGGAGGCCTGCCGGCTGACCCTCGACTACCTGAAGACGCGCCAGCAGTTCGGCACGCCGATCGGCAAGTTCCAGGCACTGCAGCACCGCATGGTCGACATGCGCACCGAACTCGAACTGGCCAGCTCCATGGCCATCCTCGCCGCCTGCGTGGCGGACGAGGCCGACGGCGAGGAGCGCGAGCGGCGCCTTTCCGCCGCCAAGTTCGTCGTCACCCGCGCCGCGCGCTTCGTCGCCGAACAGGCGATCCAGCTGCACGGCGGCATCGGCATGACCTGGGAATACAGCCTGGCCCACCACGCCAAGCGCCTGGTCATGCTCGGCCACCAGCTGGGCGACGACGACCATCACCTGGCGGCCTACGCCCGGCTGCTGAAGACCGCCTGAATTCCACCCCGACGACCCGAGGACAACAAGATGAAGATACTGGTCACGGTAAAGCGCGTGGTCGACTACAACGTCAAGGTACGGGTGAAACCCGACCAGAGCGGCATCGACCTGGCCAACGTCAAGATGGCCATGAACCCCTTCTGCGAGATCGCCGTGGAAGAAGCGGTGCGCCTGAAGGAGAAGGGCATCGCCAGCGAGATCGTGGCGGTCTCGGTCGGTCCCGCTGCCGCCCAGGAGCAGCTGCGCACCGCCCTGGCCCTCGGCGCCGACCGCGCGATCCTGATCGAGACCGACGAGGAACTGGGTTCCCTGGCGGTGGCCAAGCTGCTCAAGGCGGTGGTCGACAAGGAACAGCCGCAGCTGATCATCACCGGCAAGCAGGCCATCGACAGCGACAACAACCAGACCGGGCAGATGCTCGCCGCGTTGACCGGCTACGCCCAGGGCACCTTCGCCTCCAAGGTCGAACTTGCCGGCGACAAGGCCATGGTCACCCGCGAGATCGACGGCGGCCTGCAGACCCTGGAGCTGAGCCTGCCGGCCATCGTCACCACCGACCTGCGCCTCAACGAGCCGCGCTACGCCTCCTTGCCGAACATCATGAAGGCCAAGAAGAAGCCGCTGGAGACGCTCAAGCCGGCGGATCTGGGCGTGTCGGTCGCCTCGACCCTCAAGGTGCTCAAGGTCGAGGCGCCGGCCGAGCGGCAGGCCGGCATCAAGGTGGGCTCGGTGGCCGAGCTGGTGGAAAAACTGAAGAACGAAGCGAAGGTGATCTGATGGCTACTCTCGTCATTGCCGAACACGACAACGCCACCCTGGGGGCTGTCACCCTGAACACCGTCGCCGCGGCCCAGGCCATCGGCGGGGACATCCACCTGCTGGTGGCCGGCAGCGGTTGCAGTGCCGTCGCCGAGGCCGCCGCCAAGATCGCCGGGGTGAGAAAGGTGCTGCTGGCCGACCAGCCGGCCTACGCCCATCAGTTGCCGGAAAACCTTGCCCCGCTGGTCGCCGAACTCGGCCGCGACTACGGGCACGTGCTGGCCGCCGCCACCAGCGCCGGCAAGAACCTGCTGCCGCGGGTCGCCGCGCTGCTCGACGTCGAGCAGATCTCCGAGATCGTCAGGGTTCTCGCGCCGGACACCTTCCAGCGGCCGATCTACGCCGGCAACGCCATCGCCACCGTACAGTCCAGCGCCGCGGTGAAGGTGATCACGGTTCGCACCACCGGCTTCGACGCCGTGGCGGGCGAGGGCGGCAGCGCCTCCATCGAGGCGGTGGGCGACGGCAGCGACGCCGGCCTCTCGCGCTTCGTCGGCGAGGAAATCGCCAAGTCCGAACGTCCCGAGCTGACCGGCGCGAAGATCGTCGTCTCCGGCGGGCGCGGCATGCAGAGCGGCGACAACTTCCAGCTGCTCTACCGGGTCGCCGACAAGCTCGGCGCGGCGGTGGGCGCCTCGCGGGCAGCGGTGGACGCCGGCTTCGTCGCCAACGACATGCAGGTCGGGCAGACCGGCAAGATCGTCGCGCCGGAGCTGTACATCGCCGTGGGCATCTCCGGCGCCATCCAGCATCTGGCCGGGATGAAGGACTCGAAGGTGATCGTCGCGATCAACAAGGACGAGGAGGCGCCGATCTTCCAGGTGGCCGACTACGGCCTGGTGGGCGATCTGTTCGAAATCGTGCCCGAGCTGGAGCGCCAACTCTGAGGCCATGACCAAGACCTCTGTAGGAGCGAACTCATTCGCGACCGGGGGAGGCAGGAGGCTTCAGGTGTTGCCTCGGTCGCGGATGAATCCGCTCCTACAGAGAGCGGTGCGGTTCGGCTTGCGAATGAAAGGCTCGCCACAGAGAAGGAGGCAAGGATGTTCAAACAAATAGGGGTGATCGGCAGCGGCGCGATGGGACGCGGCATCGCCCAGCTGTTCGCCACGGCCGGCGTGCAGGTGCTGCTGCACGACAGCCGGCGCGAGGCCATCGACCAGGCGCTGGCCTACAACCGCGAAACGCTGGAGCGGGCGGCCGCCAAGGGGCGGCTTAGCCGGGCGGAGCTCGACGCGACTCTGGCGCGGATGCAGCCGGCCGCGAGCCTCGCGGCGCTGGCCGACTGCGATCTCTTGATCGAGGCCATCGTCGAGGACCTCGAGGCCAAGCAGGCGCTGTTCCGCGATCTGGAGGATCTGGTCGCCGCCGACGCGGTGCTGGCCACCAACACCTCGTCGCTGTCGGTGACCCGGATCGCCGGCGCCTGCCGGCATCCCGAGCGGGTCGCCGGTTTTCACTTCTTCAACCCGGTGCCGCTGATGAAGATCGTCGAGGTGATCCGCGGCGAGCGCACCGATCCGCCGGTGATCGAGCGCCTGGCGGCGCTGGCCGAGCGGGCGGGGCATTTCCCGGCACGCACGCCGGACAGCCCCGGTTTTCTGGTCAACCATGCCGGGCGCGCCTATGGCACCGAGGCGCTGCGGATTCTGGCCGAAGGCGTGGCCACACCGGCGCAGATCGACCGCATCATGCGCGACAGCCTGGGTTTTCGCATGGGGCCGTTCGAGCTGATCGACCTGGTCGGCCTGGACGTGACCCAGGCGGTGATGGACTCGGTGTACCGGCAGTTCTACCAGGACCCGCGCTACACCCCGTCCTGGCTGGTCGCGCCGCGGCTGGCCGCCGGCCTGCTCGGACGCAAGAGCGGGCAGGGCTTCTATCGCTACCTCGACGGCCAGGCGCAGGTCGAGGCCGAGCCGGCGCCCTTGCCAGTGGCCATCGCACGGCCGTTCTGGCTGGATAGCCGTGATGCCGGGGTTCGCCGGCAGGTGGCGGCGCTGCTGGCGGTGGCCGGCGCCGAACTGGAGGAGGGCGAGCAGCCCTCGGCACGGGCCATCTGCCTGGTGACGCCGTTGGGCGAGGACGCCAGCAGCCTGATCGCCCGCCAAGGCTTGCCGGTAGCGCGCAGCCTGGCCCTGGAAACCCTGGCCGGCTTCGACCGACGCCGGGTGCTGATGCGCCAGCCGGGGCTGGATGCCGGGCTGCTGGCCCAGGCCCGCCAGGCGCTGGGTGCCGACGGCGTGCCGGTGGAGGTGATCGACGACTCGCCGGGCTTCGTCGCCCAGCGCGTGCTGGCCTGCATCGTCAACCTCGGCTGCGAGATCGCCCAGCGGCGTATCGCCAGTCCGGCGGTGCTCGACCGCGCCGTGCAGCTGGCCCTGGGCTATCCGCACGGTCCGCTGGGCTTCGGCGAGCGCTTCGGCGCGGCGCGGATCGCGCAGATCCTGCACGCCCTGCACGAGCAGTATCAGGAGCCGCGCTACCGGGTCAGCCCCTGGCTGCGCCGCCGCGTGCAGCTCGGCCTGCCACTGACCACCCCGGAACGACAGGAGCAATCGGCATGACAGCCTATATCTACGACGGCCTGCGCTCGCCCTTCGGCCGCTATGCCGGCGCCCTGGCCACAGTGCGCCCGGACGACCTGCTGGCCAGCGTGGTGCGCGCGCTGGTGGCACGCAATCCGTTCCCCGGCGAGGCCTACGAGGACATCGTCGCCGGCTGCAGCAACCAGGCCGGCGAGGACGCGCGCAACCTGGCACGGCATGTCGGCCTGCTCAGCGGCCTGCCGATCGGAGTCGGCGGAGTGACCGTCAACCGCCTGTGCGGCTCGGGGCTGGCGGCAGTGCTGGACGCCGCGCGCGCCGTACGGGTCGGGGAGGGCGAGCTGTTCGTCGCCGGCGGCGCGGAGAGCATGAGCCGCGCGCCCTTCGTGCTGGCCAAGAGCGAAAGCCCCTTCGCCCGCGAGTTCCGCGCCTTCGACAGCACCATCGGTGCGCGCTTTCCCAACCCGCGGGTAGAGGCCGGGTTCGGCGCCGACTCGATGCCGGAAACCGCCGACAACGTGGCCCGTGCCCTGGGCATCGACCGCGCGGCGGCCGACCGCTACGCCGAGCGCAGCCAGCGGCTGTACGCCGCGGCCGCCGAGGCCGGCTTCTACGCGGACGAGATCCTGCCCATCGAGGTCGCCCAGGGACGCCGCCAGCCGCCGAACGTCGTGGCGAGCGACGAGCACCCGCGCCCGGACACCCGCCTGGAGTCGCTGTCGCGGCTGCCGGCATTGTTCGCCGGGGGTGTGGTCAGCGCCGGCAACGCCTCCGGGGTGAACGACGGCGCTGCGGCCCTGCTGCTCGGTTCGCGGGCGGTCGGCGTGCGCTACGGCCGCAAGCCACGGGCGCGCATTCTCGCCGGCGCCATCGCCGGGGTGGAGCCGCGGCTGATGGGCCTCGGCCCGGTGCCGGCGATCCGCAAGGTGCTGCAGCGCACCGGACTGGGCCTGGCCGACATGGACACGATCGAGATCAACGAGGCCTTCGCCGCCCAGGTGCTGGGCTGCGCCCGCGAACTGGCCTGGCCGACGACGACCCGCGCCTCAACCCCAATGGCGGCGCCATCGCCATCGGCCATCCGCTGGGCGCCTCCGGCGCGCGTCTGGTGCTGACCGCGCTGCGCCAGCTCGAACGCAGCGGCGGGCGCCATGCGCTGGTCAGCCTGTGCATCGGCCTGGGGCAGGGGATCGCCTGCGTCGTCGAGCGGCTCGACTGAACCCATACTCACAACAAGACCGATATCGAGGAATACCGACATGGCCAACCACGCAAGCTTCAACTGGGCAGATCCGCTGCTGCTCGACCAGCAACTGAGCGACGAGGAGCGCATGGTGCAGGATAGCGCCCGCAAGTTCGCCGCCGAACGACTGGCTCCGCGGGTGCTGGAAGCCTTCCGCCGGGAGCACACCGACCCGGCGATCTTCCGCGAGATGGGCGAAACCGGCCTGCTCGGCGCGACCATTCCCGCCGAATACGGCGGCAGCGGCCTGAACTACGTGTGCTACGGGCTGATCGCCCGCGAGGTCGAGCGCATCGACTCCGGCTACCGCTCGATGCTCAGCGTGCAATCCTCGCTGGTGATGCTGCCGATCTTCGAGTTCGGCAGCGAGGCGCAGAGGCAGAAGTACCTGCCGAAGCTGGCCAGCGGCGAGTGGATCGGCTGCTTCGGCCTGACCGAACCCGATCACGGCTCCGACCCGGGCTCGATGGCCTGCCGGGCGAAGAAGATCGACGGCGGCTACCGGCTGACCGGCAGCAAGATGTGGATCACCAACAGCCCGATTGCCGACGTCTTCGTGGTCTGGGCCAAGGACGAGGCCGGCGAGATCCGCGGCTTCGTGCTGGAGAAGGGCTGGGCCGGGCTGTCCGCCCCGGCGATTCACGGCAAGGTCGGGCTGCGCGCCTCGATCACCGGCGAGATCGTCATGGACGAGGTGTTCGTCCCCGAGGAAAACGCCTTCCCCGAGGTGCGCGGCCTCAAGGGGCCTTTCACCTGCCTGAACTCGGCGCGCTACGGCATCGCCTGGGGCGCCCTGGGCGCCGCCGAGGCCTGCTGGCACACCGCGCGGCAGTACGTGCTCGACCGCAAGCAGTTCGGCCGCCCGCTAGCCGCCAACCAGCTGATCCAGAAGAAGCTGGCCGACATGCAGACCGAGATTGCCCTGGGCCTGCAGGGCTGCCTGCGTCTGGGACGGATGAAAGACGAGGGCACTGCGGCGCTGGAGATCACCTCGCTCATGAAGCGCAACAGCTGCGGCAAGGCGCTGGACATCGCCCGCCTGGCCCGCGACATGCTGGGCGGCAACGGCATCAGCGACGAGTTCGGCATCGCCCGCCACCTGGTCAACCTGGAGGTGGTGAACACCTACGAGGGCACCCACGACATCCACGCCCTGATCCTCGGACGGGCGCAGACCGGCATTCAGGCGTTCTTCTGAACGGATTGGATGCGAAGGCCCGGTTTCGCGCCGGGCTTTCGCATTTCATAAGGCTCTTGCAGGCAGGCGGACTCCGGTTATGCCTATAATCGGAATAAGTACCTAGACGCCCAGCCACCCGACAAACTCCCTGCCCGATGACCGAACTCGTTCCCCAGCCGCTGTTCGACACCCATGCACGCTTCCTGGCGCTGTCTCCCAGCAGCCTGGTGTTCGAAAACCGCTTCGTCGTGCGCTTTCTCAACAAGCTCGAGCCGGAGATCCCGGCCAAGGCGGACTACCTGCATACCCGGGATTTCCTGCGCGACTATGCCGGCTGGGAAACCACCTACAAGGCCTACCGCATCCAGGTGGAGCGGCTGCTGCTGTGGGGCTGGCTGAAGAAGGGGAGTTCGGTGCTGAAGCTGACCCGCGAGGACGCCGAGGCCTTCCTCGAGTTCTGCCGCGAGCCGGACATGGAGTGGGTCGGCCAAGCGGTACGCCGGCGTTTCATCGCCGGCGAGGAGCCGGGCGAGCTGGTGCCCAATCCGCAGTGGCGTCCCTACGAGAGCCTCGGCAGCAAGGCGGCGCGCAAGCTCGCCGACGAGACCGGCATGCCGCGCCAGGCGCCAGAGCATTACAAGGTCACGGCGAGTTCGCTGAAGCAGGCCTTCACCATTTGCTGTTCCTTCTACGACTTCCTGGTCGGGCAGAACACGCTGCTCGACAACCCGTTCCGCGCCATCGAGGAGCCGGGCCGCTTCTTCGAGAAGCGCGCGCCCTCGATCGAGGGCAAGGTGCTCAATCCGCTGCAATGGGCGTTCGTCATCGAGACGGCGGAGTGGATGGCCCACCAGGACGCGGAGCGGCACGAGCGCACGCTGTTCGTGGTCGCCGTGCTGTTCTCCCTGTACCTGCGCATCTCCGAGCTGGCCGGGCGTCCCGACTGGCATCCGACCATGCAGGCCTTCCAGCAGGACGAAGGCGGCGCCTGGTGGTACGTGACCGTCGGCAAGGGCGGCAAGGAGCGGCGGATCTCGGTCGGCAGCGAGCTGCTCGGTTACCTCAAGCGCTACCGCATGTCGCGCAACCTGACGCCGCTGCCGCAGCCCGGCGAGAACGTGCCGCTGCTGTTGAAGCTGGACGGCCGCGGCGGACTGACCGACCGGCAGATCCGCAACATCGTGCAGAAGTGCTTCGACACCGCGGTCAAACGGATGCAGGCCGAGGGTCGCGGCGAGCGGGAAATCGCCAGCCTACGCGCCGCCAGCACCTACTGGCTGCGCCACACCAGCGCCAGCTACGACGCGCCGCTCCGGCCGCTCAGGAGCCTGCAGGTCGACTTGGGACATGCCAAGGCGAGCACCACCCATGACATCTACTACCACAGCGTCGCACCGGAGCGGACGCCCACCGGACGCCCGCGGCGGCTGAAGCGCCGCTGATCAGAAAGGCGCCGGCTCGAAGCCGTCGGCCCGCGCCATCCGCCACATGCGTGCGTAGAACTCGCTGCCGATACTGTCGCCGAGCAATTCGCCCGGCTTGAGGAAGGCATGCAACTGGGCGTACTGGCGGATATCGGTTTCCGACATGCGCCGCAGCAGGTGGCGGGGCTCCAGTTGCGCGGGGCGCTCGAGGCCGGCAGCGGCGACGATCTCGGCCAGGGCCTTGAGGGTGTTGCGATGGAAGTTGCGCACCCGTTCGGCCTTGTCCGGTACCACCAGGGCACGCTGGCGCAGCGGATCCTGGGTCGCCACGCCGGTCGGGCAGCGGTTGGTGTGGCAGTTCTGCGACTGGATGCAGCCGAGGGCGAACATGAAGCCGCGCGCCGAGTTGGCCCAGTCGGCGCCGATGGCCAGCACGCTGGCGATGTCGAAGGCACTGATGATCTTGCCGCTGGCCCCCAGGCGGATGCCGTCGCGCAGACCGGCGCCGACCAGGGTGTTGTGGACGAACAGCAGGCCTTCGCGCAGGGGCACGCCCATGTGGTCGGAGAACTCCAGGGGGGCGGCGCCGGTACCGCCTTCCTTGCCGTCGACGACGATGAAGTCGGGGAGAATGCCGGTTTCCAGCATGGCCTTGACGATGCCCATGAACTCCCAGGGATGGCCGAGGCAGAGCTTGAAGCCGACCGGCTTGCCGCCGGACAGCTCGCGCAGCCGGGCGACGAAACCGAGCAGCTCGCGCGGCGTGGAGAAGGCGCTGTGGCGGGCCGGCGAGACACAGTCGCGGTCCATGCGCACGTCGCGGGTGGCGGCGATTTCCGGGGTGATCTTGTTCTTCGGCAGAATGCCGCCGTGACCGGGCTTGGCGCCCTGGCTCAGCTTGATCTCGATCATCTTCACCTGGTCGCTCTGCGCCTGGCTGGCGAAGCGCTCGGGGTCGAAACAGCCGTCGTCGCTGCGGCAGCCGAAGTAGCCGCTGCCGATTTCCCAGATCAGGTCGCCGCCGTGCTCGCGGTGATAGGGGCTGATGCTGCCTTCGCCGGTGTCGTGGGCGAAGCCGCCGAGCCTGGCGCCCAGGTTGAGCGAGCGGACGGCATTGGCGCTGAGCGAGCCGAAGCTCATCGCCGAGACGTTGAAGATCGAGGCCGAATAGGGCTTGCCGCACTGCGGCCCGCCGATCGTGACGCGAAAGTCTTCGGGCTTGCCCAGCTCGGCCGGGCGCATCGAGTGGGTGATGAACTCGAAGCCGCTCTGGTAGACGTCGTGCAGCGTGCCGAACGCCTTGTCGGCACTCTGGTTCTTGGCCCGCGCGTAGACCAGCATGCGCTGGCTCCGCGAGAACGGCAGGCATTCCTCGTCGGTTTCCAGCAGGTACTGGCGAATCTCCGGGCGGATGTACTCGATCAGATAGCGGATGTTGCCGAGCACCGGGTAGTTGCGCCGCACCGCGTGCTGCGTTTGCCGCAGATCGTTGACGCCCACGAGGCTGAGCAGCCCGGCGATCAGGGTTAGTGGCCAGAGGCCGGGCGAGCCGGGGAGGAGGGGCAGGGTGACCAGGGTAAGCAGTACGCAGGCGGCGAAGCAGGCATAACGGCTGAACAGGGTGAAACTCATTCGAGGATTCCTAGAGCGGATCGGAGTATTTCGGGGGCGTGACGGGGTCTTCCAGAACGTCTCGGGCGAACAGGCTTTCGAGATCGTCGAAGTAGGCATGGGTGGCCTTGAGGCTGGCGGCCTCGTCGCTGATCACCTTGTGCAGCTCCTGCAGCATGTGCTCGTCGTGACGGCGGAAGCGTTCGATGCGCGCGGTGGCCTGCTGTTCGCTGAGGCCCAGTCCGAGCAGCACCTGGCGGCCCATCTCCAGGCTGGAGAAGAAGGTCTCGCGCACCGGGCCGGCATTCAGATCCAGGAGGGTATGCAACTGCGTCCAGTCCAGGGCGCGGGTGATCACTTTCATGTGCGGATAGCGCTGGCGGACCAGGCGAGCCGTCTGGATGTTCGCCTGGCCGTCGTCGCTGGCGATGACGAAGAACTGCGCATGCTCGGCCTTGGCGGCGTGCAGGATCTCCAGGCGTAGGGGATTGCCGTAGTAGATCGGCAGGTTGCTGATCTTGCGGTTGAACTCCACCGCTTCGACCGCCGTGTCGAAGCCCACGAAAGACACGCGCTGAGCATGGAGGAGGCGGGCGACGACCTGGCCGACCCGGCCCATGCCCATGATGATGACCCGCGGCTCGTGGTCGATATAGGGCTCCTCCTGGGGCTGCGCGGCCGGCTGGCGGGCCGGTCCGGACCGCCACGAGAGCAGCATGACCACCAGCGGCGTCAGGGCCATCGACAGGGTGATGGTGAGGACCAGCAGGTCGTAGAGCTCCTTGTCGAACAGACCGTGGCTGCGGGCGATCGAGAAGATCACGAAGGCGAATTCGCCGCCGCCGGCGAGCACCACGCCCAGGCGCAGGGCGGAGTCGGGCTGCAGGTTTCCGGCGAACCGGCCGACGAAGGCGACCAATGGCAACTTGAGCAGGATCAGCAGCAGCGCCAGGCCGAGCACCGTCCAGAACGACCCGACCAGCAGGTCGAGATTCATGTTCATGCCGACGCCGAGGAAGAACAGCCCGAGCAGCATGCCCTTGAAGGGCTCGATCTTCGCTTCCAGAGCATGACGATACTCGGATTCGGCCAGCAGCACGCCGGCCAGGAAGGCGCCGAGGGCCATGGAAACGCCGATCCACTCCATCAGCAGGGCACTGCCCATCACCACCAGCAGCGCGGTGGCGGTGAGGATGTCCTGCAGGTCGCCCTTGGCCACGATGCGAAACACCGGGCGCAGCAGGTAGCGTCCGCCGACGACCAGCCCACCCACGCAGGCGACCACTGTGAGCAGCTCGACCAGTGGATCTTCGCCGCTGTCCGGCTGGCTGACGCCGCTGAGCAGGGGGACCAGCGCCATCAGCGGAATCGCTGCGATGTCCTGGAACAGCAGCACCGAGAACGCCAGGCGTCCATGCGGCATGTGCAGTTCGCGGCGCTCGGCGAGCAACTGCAGGACGAAGGCGGTGGAGGACAGCGCCAACCCGAGACCGAGGACAAGGGCGCTGGTCCAGGACTGCCGGAAGAGCGCCATGGCCACACCGCCGATGGCCGCACCGCAGAGCAGCACCTGCGCCAGCCCGGCACCGAACACCGCGCGACGCATCAGCCAGAGGCGCTTCGGCGACAACTCCAGGCCGATGATGAACATCAGCATCACTACGCCCAGCTCGGAGATCCGCATGATGCTGCCGGGCTGGTCGATCAGGCCGAGCACGCCGGGACCGATCAGCACGCCGCCGATCAGGTAGCCGAGCACGGCCCCCAGCTGCATGCGCTTGGCCAGTGGTACGAGCACGACCATGGCGAGCAGACACACCACACTGGCCTGCAAGAGGCGCGACTCATGTTCCACTGTGAAATACCTCGATGAGCGAGCCTTGGGAGACGAACTGAACCGGTGCGGCGAGCGCCCAGCCAATCCGAGCGAGTCTTTAATTGTGCATCTGCCGTGGCCTTTTGGCAGCTGATGCCAATCAGTGACTGTGTCGGCGAAGCGCATCAGCTTCGGAGGCAAGCCCGTATATCATCGTGTTCCGTGTTTTCGGAAAGCCAAACCTAAAGTTTGCATAATGTATATTATGTTAAATTACATGTAGGCCATAAACAGAACAGCTTCGCCCTTAGCGGTCATGGCAAGGCTCCGGCAAACGGACTACGGACTAAAGCCGCTCGACAGCCTCCCTGAGCTGGGCGATCAAGGCTTGAACCGCGTGCAGCTGCGGCTCCTCCTCCTCGAGCACCAGCTCGAAGGCCCGCTTCTTCAGGGCATTGATATCGAACTTGCCGCGAATGTTCACCGGAACCGTGCTGAGCAGGATATCGAAAAGCCGGTCCACGGCATGCAGACGCCCCCACAGGTAGTCGTTCTCGCGAATCGAGCGGCCGAGAAAGCCGCCGAAACTGGCGAACGAACGGCCGAGCAGCACGCTCTTCTGGCCTTCCAGGCGCAGACTGGTCGCATCCTCGGGGCTGATGCGGTCCACCAGGATTTCCTCTATGGGTCCCGCATCGGTATCCAGCGACAACGCACTCACGGTCGGGCGCAGGATGATGTCCCAGAAGAAATAGCCCAGATAGCCGGTAAGGATGGCGTTGCGGCTCGCCTCTTCAAGGTTCAGCACCAGGGGCGACGCCAGTGCAGCGTCGGCATTGTCCGCCGTTCTGGCAAGGTCGCACTCCTGCGCCAGGCGGTCGACCAGGCGGGAGATTTCCTCGAAAGTGCCCGGCTCGCTCATGCGCGCCGCGCCTTCGCCCTCCTCCTCCAGAAAGATCTCCCGACAGTTGGTGACGGCCTGACGACTGAGGAAATCGATATTGTCGTAGATGGACAACTCATCGATGCACTTGTGGATCTTGATCTTCAACAGATCGAGGGACTCCGAATGAGCGATGCTGTCCGGATCGCCGGAAACCTCCGGATAGAGATCGTTGATTTCGTGCAGGACGAAATTCAACCGCCGTCTTTTGTAGATCACGCCGAAATCCAGAATCATCTTTCCGTATGGCGGCAGTTCGACATTCTGGTAGAGATTGTCGGGCATGACGTAGGAGTCGGCGATGATCCCCTGCTGCCTGGCCCAGCTCTCGATGCGCTCCTGTACCCGGCAGGCCTCCGGCGAGTGGGCGGTGTACTGGCAGGCGCTGGCAATGATCTGCACGACGAAGTCTAGGGCCTCGAGCACCAGCGAACGCATCCACACGTCGTAGACGACCGTGGTGCCGGCCAGCAAGCTGATCGACGAGAGCCGCCAATGGCGAAGATCGTTGGCCGTGAAGCGTCCCCGCAGTCCCCCGGCCGTCGCCTGCTCGATCAGTCTGGCGACCAGGGGCCGGGCATTGGAGATCGCCATCTTCAGGCGCCTGGCCTGCACGTTGTAGCGGCTGATGAGCGACAATTCGTTGTACACCGGGTCATGCCGCGGAAGGTCCGAGAGCGCGCCCCGCAGGGTGGCGAAAAAACCCGGGATACCGGCGCCGGAAGCCGCCGTGCCGATGCCTGGATGGGGATCGATGAACACCAGGCGGCGGTCCACTTCGCGAAAGGCACAATGCGTACGGATGGCTTCGACGCAAGCCGTGATCGGCTTGTTGTCGAGCACGCTGCCGTCGAGCAGGATCGCCTCCTCGGGATTTTCGCCGCGCTCGCGGTAATGGCGGAAATTCCGCTCCAGAAAATGCGCGCGGGCCGGCCAGGGGATGTGACGTTCCGCGAGGATATCGTCGATTTCGCGAATCCGCGCGGGCGGAAAAGCCCCCGGATAGGAGGCCGTCGCCCGTCCGGCAAAGGCTAGGGAGGGAAAGTTGTCGATGTCGAAATCGCTGAGAAGATGTCCTGTTCTGCGATGTTCCAGACCGAAGCGCAGCAGATGGCGATGCTCTCGTTCGTAGGCCACCGGCGGATCGTGGATGAAGATCGGCCGGTCGATGCCGCGAAAATCCGTGACGGTGACCAGCAGGTCGAGCCTGGCCCCCTGGGGCAGCAGCGACTCCCACGGCGAGCTGGAGGTTTTCATCGCCGTCAGGGCATCGAGGATAAGCACGGTCAGGCGCCGACCGTCCAGGGGCGGCTTGAACCAGCGGGAGCGCAGGAAGACCGAAATCCGCTTTTCCATTTCGGCATCGGCCTTCCCCGGCAACAGGCCCTCGCGGTCGAGCCGGGTGAGCAAGGGGCGCACCAGGGGGCCGAAATACCACTTGCTCCACAGGCGCGCCTTGGCCTCGGGAGCCAGCAGGCTCAGCATGTCGGCCTCCTCAAGCCACATGCTGGTGACCGGCCTCAGGCTGCGGTCGTGGGCCAGGGCCGAGGCCAGGGTCACGCCGTTGATGCCGCCCGCCGAAGAGCCGGCGATGACGTCGACGATCACCCGCAGGCTGATGTCCTTTCCCACGGCTTCCAGAAATTCGCGATAGATGTCGCCGGTAGAGCTCTCCGGCTCGTCCGGGTAAACCTCATGAAGGCGGCGGAACGTCTTTTCCCGGCTCTCGCCGGATCTGTCGCCGTGGTAGAGCTTCGAGGCCCGGACCAAATTGAGAAGTTCCCGCGTGATGCCGTGCTGGTAAATCGCAAGCGACACGCCGCCAAACAGGACGACCGCCAATCGAAGCTCTTTCTCTTTCATCGTCAGTCTGTACCGGGCCCGCCAGAGCCGATCGCCCTGCGGACGCCCCCTGTGGCCCGACTTCTGGATATGGAGCGTTGACAAAGCTAGTTCAGGGAGTGGGAAAGTGAAAGCGTTTCGACAGCTACGCAGGGCCCCACGGGAGCCTTGCCCACCCTCCTCCCCAAGACCTCTTCACCAGGGAAATACAGGCGGGAACGGTTGACTTCATCGACGAGCCCTCCAGAATCGCCCCATGAACATCATGACTCCCAAACCCCGTCGCGGTCGCCCGCCCAAGGTCGCCAGGGACTTCCCGGACACCCGCGAAGCGCTGATCCGGTGCGGGATGGAAATCCTCACCGAACAAGGCTTCATGTCCACTGGCATCGAGGCCGTGCTCAAGCGCATCGGCGTGCCCAAGGGCTCCTTCTATCACTACTTCGACAGCAAGGAAGCCTTCGGCCAGGCGGTGCTGGAAAACTATGGCGCCTACTTCGCCCGCAAGCTGGACCGCTGGCTGCTGCAGGACGAGGTGCCGCCGCTTCAGCGCCTGCGCGATTTCGTCGAGGACGCCAAGGCCGGCATGGCGAAATACGAGTTCCGACGCGGTTGTCTGGTTGGCAACCTCGGTCAGGAAGTGGCCATCCTGCCGGAGAGCTTCCGCGCGCAGCTGGAGGCTACTCTGTGCGACTGGCAGCGTCGCTTGGCGGACTGTCTGCGACTCGCCCAGGAGCATGGTCAGTTGGCTGCCGATGCTACCTGCGAGGAGCTGGCGGCGTTCTTCTGGATCGGCTGGGAAGGCGCCGTGCTACGCGCCCGGCTGGTCCGCAACGGCGCGCCGCTGGATATCTTTCTCGAAGGCTTTCTCGCCGGGCTACCGCGTTAGCGGCCAGGCTCCCCGTCTGCCGAAGGTCGCGCCCTCCCCCCTGGCCGGCAGCGGCCAGGGCCGGTACGGGCGTTCGCAGGTTCAACGGATCGACCAGACCAGCCGCTATGGCCATGCCGACCAGATCGGCATGCCGTTCGGCCTGCATGCGCTTCATCACCCGCATACGGTAGAGATCGACGGTCTTCACGCTGATCGCCAGTTGCTCGGCGATTTCCCGATTGGTATAGCCCTGCACCAGCGGCAGCAGCACGTCGCGCTCGCGCGGGGTCAGCGCCTCCAACCGCGTCTGTACCGCCTCCTGACCGCGGCTTCCGGAGCGGCGCTCGCCGAAACTGCCGAGGGCCTGCTGCACGCTGTCGAGCAGCAGTTGCTCATTGTAGGGCTTCTCGATGAAGTCGCAGGCCCCGGCCTTGAAGGCCCGCACCACGATGGGCACGTCGGCGTGCCCGCTGACGAAGATCACCGGCAGGTCGATGCCCCGTGTGCGCATCGCCTCCTGCACATTCAGCCCCCCCATACCGGGCATCCGCACGTCCAACAGCACGCAGGCGTTGAGGCTAGGGTCGCAGGCGTCGAGAAACTCGCGACCGCTGATGAACGGCAAGGCCTTGAGCCCTACCGATTCGAGCAGCCAGACGGTCGAGTCCAGCATGCCCTGGTCGTCGTCCACGACATACACCACCTGCTCCATCGAAATTCTCCTGGGTTGTGGTTCTTGGGCCGGCCTTTCCGGGAAATTGCCAGCCACGCCCTGCCCCGGAAAGCCGGCCACAAGCATGGAGAAGAGTCCGCTCGCGGGCAATTGCTGTAATCGAGCTTTTTCCTGATTACGGGTTTGTTTGTTGTAAATGGTTTTTGGGGAAAGTTTTGCCCCTCTTTTGATTTCCGATTTTGGAAAAATCGACTGAGAAGATAAATAAGTGAAGTTTCCTTGTATTTCCGATTACAAGGAAACTTTGAATGCCTTTTTACTTCCGATTTATGGAGTATGGAGTGAGACAAGAATGCGCCGAAGCAAATCTTGGCAACGTCCCAAGGGAATCGGCCGTCGTCAGCTGTTACGCAGAATGAGAAATCGGCTCTGCGAAAGAGCACCACTCGACATGGTACAAATCTGCCATGAAGGCAGTGAGAGCAGGTTCGGCTTGCCTATGCCGGGATCGCTGCCTGCAAGTGCAGCCTGGGTCTTTGTGTCAACTCAACTTGCTCGGCTTGGGCCCGGCCTATATAGCGATCGGCTACGAAAGGCTCCGTGCACCTCACTGGATGGGCAGCAGACAGCGCATCGACAGCCCTCCCGCCTCTATGCGCTGTGCATCGAGAGAGCCACCGAACCCCTCGACGATGCCGCGGCTCATCGACAGACCCAACCCAAGGCCTTCCGGCTTGCTGGTATAGAACGGCGTGAATACCCGCTCCAGCTCGGCATCGTTCAGCCCCGGCCCGCAGTCACGTACTTCGATCGCCATCTGACTATTGTTGCCGGCATGGGCGGTCAGCACGATGCTGGTCGGCTGTCCGGGATGTGCCTCACGATTGGCGTCGATGGCATTGCGCAGCAGATTGAGCAGCACCTGCTCGAGCAGCACCCGATCGGCGTAGACCGGCGGCAGGTCGTCCGGCAACTGCGCTTCGATGGTCACCTGGCTGGCGTTCGCCTCCCAACCGCACAGGCGCACCGCGCCACGTGCCACCTCAGCCACATCGAGCGCCTGCATACGGCGTTGCCCTTTGCGCAGGAAGGCGCGCAGCCGCTTGATCACTTCCGAGGCATGCTGAGCATGTTCGGTGATGCGTTCCAACCCCTGAGCTACGCGCAGCGCCGCTTGGGGGTTGTGCTCCAGGGACTGCAAGTAGCGCTGGCTGGCGCTGGCGTAGTTGACTACCGCCGCCAGCGGCTGGTTGATCTCATGGGCGAGCCCCGAAGCGAGTTCGCCGAGGCTGACCAGCCGCGCGGTATGCGCCAGCTCGTCCTGGTGGCGGTGCTGCTGCGCCTCGCGCAGTTCTCGCTCGGTCATGTCGCGTGCCACCAGCGAGTAATAGCGTTCGCCACCGACCGCCGAGTGCGCCAGCAACACCAGCGAAACCGGCACCAAGGCCCCCCTCCCCTGGGCTGCAGGCGTGCGTCGGTGCTCCAGGCGCCCTGTCGCTCAGCAGTGCTCCAGCCTTCCGCCTGCAGGCGGGCCAGATCCTCGCGGGCAAAAAGTCCGGCGAGCGGCGGCATCGGCTGGTGCTCGCCGATCCCTAGGGTGCGTCGGGCAGCCGGGTTGAGGTAGGTGATCTGTCCGGCCGGATCGATGAACAGCACCAGGTCGGTGTTGGCCTCCACCACATCGGCCAACCGCCGGTTGTTCTCCTCGGCCAAGACCCGGGCAGTGATGTCCCGCGACACACTGATCACCTCCACCACCGCCCCGGTATAAGTGTCGCGGATCGCCCGGCTGGCCGTCTCGAACCACAGGTAGTGCCCGGCGCGATGGCGTACCCGATAGCTCATGGTGTGATAGCCATGCTGCTCCAGCGCCTCCCGGGCACAGTACAGTTGCTTTCGCTCGCGGACATGCACGAGCGCGCGTACTGGCTTGCCACGCAGGTCCTCCGGCCAGTAGCCGAGCAGCGTCCAGGAAGCCGGCGAGGCGTCCAGGAAGCGGCCGCTGGGATCGTGGCGGGAGATCAGGTCCGTGGTGTTCTCGGTGATCAGCCGATACAACCGCCGTGCCCGGGCCGCCTCGCGCTCGCCGAGAATCTGCGTGGTGGCTTCCCGACAGCGCGCCAGCACCCTCCTCTCCTGCGGATCGGGAATGAAGCTCCAGAGCAGGACTCGCTCGCCGAATTGCGCCTCGACCTCCTCAATGGCTCGTTGCTGTTCCAGACAAGCGCGCACCAGTTGCACGTGATTTGCCGGCAGGCAACCGGCCAGTGCCTTCGGGCCGGACTCGCCGAGCAACGCCAGCAGGGCTGCATTCAGCTCGAGGGGGCGCGCCCTGACATCCAGCAGCAGACTCGGTTGCGGGTCGAGCGCCAGCAGCGGCGAGGTACTGGTAGGAATAGGGTGCGTGGGCATGGCCTTATTCCGGTTGGTGAGCGAAGTTTTCAATGCGCCAATATAGTAGAATAACCATATTCATTCGGTAGTATTTACATATCAAATAGAGGTTGCTATATAGGTCTGCGAAGGATGTACCAGGCCTACCTAAAGGGTAAGGCTGGAAGGCAATAAGAATAATCAGCCGGAAGGATAGAAACATGTCGATCTTCGAACAGGGCCTGTCGCGCTCTGCCGTCAACCATATCCCTCTTTCTCCGCTGAGCTTCATCGAGCGGAGCGCCTCTGTCTAT
Source organism: Azotobacter tropicalis (assembly GCF_059739045.1). Classification (NCBI taxonomy): domain Bacteria; kingdom Pseudomonadati; phylum Pseudomonadota; class Gammaproteobacteria; order Pseudomonadales; family Pseudomonadaceae; genus Azotobacter; species Azotobacter tropicalis. Next base: position 565,162 of record NZ_AP046059.1, on the reverse strand, counting down.
CCACACCGCCCCGCCGTGATCCATGGTTCGCTCCGCCGTAACTGGGCCGAAACCTATTCGCGCTGCCGGCGCCTGGCCTCCGCTCTCGCCGGTCGCGGCATCGGCAAGGGCGACACCGTGGCGGTGATGCTGCCCAACACTCCGCAAATGCTGGAAGCGCACTTCGGCGTGCCGATGATCGGTGCCGTGCTCAACACCCTCAACGTGCGTCTGGACGCCGAGGCGATTGCCTTCATGCTGCAGCATGGCGAGGCCAAGGTGCTGATCGCCGACCGCGAGTATCATGAGGTAATCCATGCCGCCATCGGCATGCTCGCCCACCCGCCCTTGGTGATCGACGTCGACGATCCGGAATACGGCGAGGGCCAGCCGGTCAGCGATCTGGAATACGAGGCGCTGCTCGCCGAGGGCGATCCCGAATTCGCCTGGCAGTGGCCGGACGACGAGTGGCAGGCGATCAGCCTCAACTACACCTCCGGCACCACCGGCAATCCAAAGGGCGTGGTCTACCATCACCGCGGCGCCTACCTGAATTCGCTGGGCAACCAGATGGTCTGGGCGATGGGCAACCATCCCGTGTACCTGTGGACCCTGCCGATGTTCCACTGCAACGGCTGGTGCTACCCCTGGACCGTCACCGCCCTGGCCGGCGTACACGTGTTCCTGCGCCGCGTCGACCCGCAGAAGATCCTCACCCTGATCCACGAGCACCGCGTCACCCACCTGTGCGGCGCGCCCATCGTGCTCAACGCGCTGGTCAACATGCCCGACTCGGCCAAGGCCGCCATCGACCACCCGGTCAACGCCATGGTCGCCGGTGCCGCGCCGCCGGCCAAGGTGATCGGCGCAGTGGAGGAAATGGGCATCAAGGTCACCCATGTCTACGGCCTCACCGAGGTTTACGGCCCGGTCACCGTGTGCGCCTGGCACGAGGAATGGGACGAGTTGCCGCTGGACGACCGGGCACGAATCAAGGCGCGCCAGGGCGTGCGCTACCCCACCCTGGAAGGCGTGATGGTGGCCGATCCGCAGACCCTGAAGCCGGTGCCGCGCGATGGCGGGACCGTCGGCGAAATCTTCATGCGCGGCAACACCGTGATGAAGGGCTACCTGAAGAACCCCACGGCCACCGCCGAGGCCTTCGAAGGCGGCTGGTTCCACACCGGCGATCTGGGCGTTTGGCATCCGGACGGCTATGTGGAGATCAAGGACCGCCTGAAGGACATCGTGATTTCCGGCGGCGAAAACATTTCCACCATCGAGGTCGAGGGTGTGCTCTACCGCCATCACGGCGTCCTCGAGGCGGCCGTGGTGGCCCGACCCGACGAGAAATGGGGCGAAACGCCCTGCGCCTTCGTCACCCTCAAGGCCGGTCACGAACAAACCAGCGAGGCGGAAATCATCTCCTTCTGCCGCGAGCACCTGGCCGGCTTCAAGATCCCCAAACGCGTGGTCTTCAGCGAACTGCCAAAGACCTCTACCGGCAAGATCCAGAAATACGTCCTGCGAGAGAGAGCCAAGACGCTCTAGCGTCCTCCGGCGACGCCAAAAAACAGATCGAGCAGATTCTGGCGTCCAGCCCCGGCTGGGCGCCACGGAACGCGACGCGCCCGAAAAGGCGCAACGCGAATGGTACGGCGACAACAACAACAATCCGGAGCCCAACATGGACCGACCTGTTTCACAACATGCCCAGAGCTACGACCAAATCCGCAACAACCCGAAGTTCCGTCAACTGGTGCAGAGCCGCTCACGCCTGGCCTGGTCGCTGAGCGCACTGGTGCTCGGCGCCTACAGCCTGTTCATGCTGACAGTGGCTTTCGCTCCTCAATGGCTGCACCGACCGCTCGGCGAAGCCAGCCTGCTGACCGTCGGCATTCCGGTCGGCGCAGCGGTCATCGTTTTCTCCTGGCTGCTCACCGGTTGGTACGTACGCAGCGCCAACACCCGTTTCGACGCCCTCAGTGCCCAGATCCTCGAGGAGAGCCAGCCATGAGTCTGCTTCGCGCCCTCGGCCTTGCCGGCCTCAGCCTGTTCTCCGCCGGCGCCTTCGCCGCCCCGGTGATCGTGGCGGAAAAACAGCCGCTTAACCTGCACGCTATCGGCATGTTCTTCGTCTTCGTCCTCGGCACCCTGGTGATCACCTGGTGGGCCGCCCGCCAGACCCGCTCCACGTCAGACTTCTACACCGCTGGCGGCGGCATCAGCGGCTTCCAGAACGGCCTGGCGATCGCCGGTGACTACATGTCCGCTGCCACCCTGCTCGGCCTGTCCAGCCTGGTGTTCGCCAAGGGCTACGATGGCTTCATCTACACCGTGGCATTCTTCGTCGGCTGGCCGCTGATCACCTTCCTGATGGCCGAGCGGCTGCGCAACCTCGGCCGTTTCACCTTCGCCGATATCGTTTCCTACCGTCTCGACCAGACCCGCATCCGCACCTTCGCCGCCTTCGGCTCGCTGACCGTGGTGTGCTGCTACCTGGTGGTACAGATGGTCGGCGCCGGCCAGCTGATCAAGCTGCTGTTCGGCCTCGACTATCCCGTAGCCGTGATGGTGGTCGGCCTGCTGATGCTGGTCTACGTGATCTTTGGCGGCATGATCGCCACCACCTGGGTGCAGATCATCAAGGCAGTGCTGCTGCTCGCCGGCGGCACCGTCCTGGCGTTGCTGGCCATGGCCGAGTTCGGCTTCAGCTACGAGACCCTGGCCGCCCGCGCCATCGACACCCATGCCATCGGCAAGGCGATCATGGGCCCCGGTTCGATGCTCGCCGACCCGCTCAATGCCGCCTCCATGTCGCTGGGACTGGCCTTCGGCATCGCCGGCTTGCCGCACATCCTGATGCGCTTCTTCACCGTGCCGAACGCCAAGGAGGCCCGCAAGTCGGTGTTCTACGCCACCGGTTTCATCGGCTTCTTCTTCCTGGTGGTGGTCACCCTCGGCTTCTCGGCCATCGTCATCGTCGGTACCGACCCCCAGTACTTCGTCGGCGGCGACCTCAAGGGAGCGCTGATCGGCGGCGGCAACATGGTCGCCATGCACCTGGCCAAGGCAGTAGGCGGCAACCTGTTCCTCGGCTTCCTCTCCGCCACGGCCTTCGCCACCATTCTCGCAGTGGTCGCCGGCCTGGCCCTGGCCGGCGCCTCGGCGATCTCCCACGACCTGTACGCCACCGTATTGAAGAAAGGCAGCGCCAGCGAGCAGGACGAGATGCGCGTGACTCGTATCGCCACCATCTGTCTGGGCCTGGTGGCCATCGGTCTCGGCATTGTGTTCGAGAAGCAGAACGTCGCCTTCCTGGTCGGTCTGACCTTCGGTGTCGCTGCCTCCACCAACTTCCCGGTGCTGATCATGGCCATGTACTGGAAGGACCTGACCACCCGCGGTGCCTTGTGGGGCGGCTGTGCCGGCCTGGCCAGCGCCCTCCTACTGGTGATCCTGTCGCCGGCGGTGTGGGTGACGGTGCTGGGCAATGCCAAGGCAATCTTCCCCTACGATCATCCGGCGCTGTTCTCCATGCCGCTGGCCTTCCTGGTCATCGTCGTGGTCTCCAAGCTCGACCGCAGCGCTCGCGCCGAAAAAGAGCGGGCGGCCTTCGACGACCAGTTCGTCCGGGCTCAGACCGGCCTGGGGGCTGCCGCGGCCAGCGCACACTGAGGTCTTGAGCAGACCGTGCCCTGCCGGGGACAGGGTGCGGTCTCCAGCCTCTGGCGACCAGCGCTGCCAGCACCTACTGTGTGCAACATGGGGCCTGGGCTTACGGGCCGAAGCCATCAGGAAATCAGCCGATCCCGCCAACACGGAACATGAGCATGAACGATCATCTGAAGAACGCCCGCGATCTACGCATCGCGATCATCGGTGCCGGCACCATGGGCAACGGCATCGCCCAGGTCTGCGCACTGGCCGGCCTTTCGGTCACCCTCGTGGATATCTCCGACCGCGCGCTGGAGCGCGGTCTCGCCACCCTGTCCACCAACCTCGAACGCCAGGTGAAAAAGGGCACCATCGTTGAAGCGGACCGACAGGCCGCCCTGGCACGTATCCATCCGGTCACCAGCTACGCCGCCCTGGCCGGATCCGATCTGGTCATCGAGGCGGCTACCGAGAATCTCGACCTGAAGCGGCAGATCCTCGGCTCGATCGAGGAGGTGATCGAGCCCGGCACCCTTATCGCCAGCAACACCTCCTCGCTGTCGATCAGCGAACTGGGCAGCGCCCTGAGCAACCCCGAACGCTTCATCGGCCTGCACTTCTTCAATCCGGTGCCAGTCATGACCCTGGTCGAGGTCATACGCGGTCTGCAGACTTCCGAAGTAACCCATGCCCGGGCGCTGGAGTTCGCCGAGCATGTCGGCAAGACCGCCATCTCGGTGCGCAACAGTCCGGGTTTCGTGGTCAACCGGATCCTCTGCCCCATGATCAACGAGGCGATCTTCGTCCTTCAAGAAGGGCTGGCCAGCGCCCAGGACATCGACACCGGCATGCAGCTCGGCTGCAACCATCCTATCGGCCCCTTGGCTCTGGCCGACCTGATCGGCCTGGATACGCTGCTGGCGATCCTCGAAACCTTCTATCGCGATTTCGGCGACCCCAAGTACCGTCCGGCCACCCTGCTCAAGGAAATGGTCGCCGCCGGCTACCTGGGCCGCAAGAGCGGCCGCGGCTTTCACGTCCACGCCTGATCCGCAGTTCCGACACCGGCCGTCCGCTTCGTACCGGACGAGCGCTCCATGACAAGCAACGAGGTCCGTCATGCCCGAGTACCACGCCCCCCTGCGCGACATGCGCTTTGTACTGCACGAAGTGTTTGCTGCCGACAAAATCTGGGCACGCCTGCCGGCGCTGGCCGAGACGGTGGATGCCGAGACTGCCGACGCCATCCTCGAAGAGGCCGCCAAGGTCACCGGCGAACTGCTCGCCCCACTCAACCGCAGCGGCGACGAGGAAGGTGCGCAGTGGGACAACGGCCGGGTCACCACCCCGGCCGGCTTCCGCGAGGCTTACGCCACCTATATCGAGGGCGGCTGGGTCGGCCTGGCCGGCAACCCCGCCTACGGCGGCCTGGGCATGCCGAAGATGCTCGCCGTCCAATTCGAGGAAATGCTCTATTCCGCCAATGCCAGTTTTACCCTGTATTCGGCGCTGACCTCCGGCTGCTGCCTGGCACTGGACGCCCACGCCAGCGAGGAACTCAAGCAGCGCTATCTGCCGCGTCTGTACAGCGGCGAATGGGCGGGCACCATGTGTCTGACCGAAGCCCATGCCGGTTCCGACCTCGGCCTGCTACGCACCCGCGCCGAACCACAGGCCGACGGCAGCTACGCCATCAGCGGCAGCAAGATCTTCATCACCGGCGGCGAACAAGACCTGACGGCGAACATCGTTCATCTGGTGCTGGCCCGCCTGCCCGAGGCGCCGGCCGGCTCGAAGGGCATCTCGCTGTTCCTGGCACCCAAATTCCTGGTCGAGTCCGACGGCTCCCTTGGCGCGCGCAACAGCCTGTCCTGCGGCTCGCTGGAGCACAAGATGGGCATCAAGGCCTCGGCCACCTGTGTGATGAACTTCGACGGCGCCACCGGCTATCTGGTCGGCGAACCGAACAAGGGCCTGGCGACCATGTTCACCATGATGAACTACGAGCGCCTGTCCATCGGCATCCAGGGCATCGGCTGTGCCGAGGCCTCCTACCAGAACGCGCTGGCCTATGCCCGCGAACGCCTGCAAGGACGCGCTCCGGGGGGCACCCAGGCGCCGCAGAAAAGCGCCGATCCCCTCATCGTCCATCCCGACGTGCGGCGCATGCTGCTGACCATGAAGGCCCTGACCGAGGGTGGACGAGCCTTCTCCACCTATGTCGCCCAGCAACTGGATCTTGCCAAGCACGCCGAAGACGACGAGCGCCGTCGAGCCGAAGCGCTGGTGGCACTGCTCACCCCCGTCGCCAAGGCCTTCTTCACCGATACGGGCCTGGAAAGCTGCGTTCACGGACAGCAGGTGTTCGGCGGACACGGCTACATCCGCGAGTGGGGTCAGGAACAGTTGGTACGCGATGTACGCATCGCGCAGATCTACGAAGGCACCAACGGTATCCAGGCCCTCGATCTGCTGGGACGCAAGGTCGTGGCCAACGAAGGTGAAGCATTGCGCTTGTTCGCCCGAGAAATCCGCGCCTTCGCCGATGCGCCAGCCGCCTCCCGGCCGTTCGCCGACCAGCTGCTGGCCGCCGTGGAGCGTCTGGAAGGCGTCAGCGCCTGGCTGCTCGAACAGTCGCGAAAAGATCCAGCACTGGTCAATGCCTCGGCAGTGGACTATCTGAATCTGTTCGGCTACGTCGCCTACGCCTATATGTGGGCACGTATGGCAGCCGTGGCTCAGGCCAGTCGCGACAGCGACGAAGCCTTCTACGGCGCCAAGCTATCCACTGCGCAGTTCTACTTCAGCAAACTGCTGCCGCGCATTCAATCCCTGGATACTGTCATCCGCGCCGGCAGCGCGCCGCTTCTAGAACTGACCGGTGATCACTTCTGAAGTCCCTGGCAGCTGGCGAGGCCCTATGTAGAGCCGGCTGCCTCTCAGCACCAATATCGCCTCCTTACTGAAGCATGCTCATCGCCGCATCCATCGAAGCACTCAGGTCCTCATCGGCCTGCACGTCCAGACTGGGGTCGAGGCCAAGCTTGGCAAACGCCGAGATCCCCTTCCAGTCGAGCTGTGTAAACGGATGTCCAGTGCCGACGTAGCTCAACAGTTCCGCTATCTGGACGATGTCCACATAATCTACCTGTGGTGACTCCCGGACGAAATTCAGGTATTCACCGGGAACGATGGCAATGGGAGTGGGAAATTCCCAGCGGCGCAGGATTCTGTCGCCGAGTACTGGATGGGCCTGCTCAATGATCTGCTCAAAGACCTCAGGATCGGCCAGCAATTCTTCATGGGTTTCCGCATAGGTCAGGATAGGCAAGATGCCGATCCGGCTCACCAGGCCGGCCAGGGTCGCCTGTTCAGGCACCAGCCGGGTGTAGTGGCGGCACAGCATGTAACAGATACCAGCAACTTCGCTGCTCTTGCGCCAAGCTTCACGCATCTTGCGGTCCACCACAGGAGAGTTCGCCTGGAACATCTGCTCCATGGCTAAGCCGGTAGCCAGCGTGCAGGTATAGTTAATGCCTAGGCGACCGATGGCTGTCTGCAAATCGATGATTTCCCGATTGGCACGCATCAGAGGGCTGTTCGCCACCTTGATGAGCCGCGCACTCAGTGCAGCGTCATGCCCAATCACTCTCGCGAGGGCGCCGATGCTGATCTCCGGATCACGTGCAGCCTCACGTACTTCCAAGGCAGCCTCGGGCAATGTAGGCAATATCAGCTCATCATTGTCGATGGCCTCAATCAATTCTCGCTGAACTTTTTCGGCAAGCTCGCTCATCTCGTTTCTTCCTGCTCCTACTCATCAATCAAGTTCGATCAAAGCGGCCGGTTTTATCGACCATCGATAAAATGTTTGATCGGCAAGGAGATTTTGCCATCGACCAAGACATGGAACTCATTGAGCAATCACGAAATTCGCACGTTGCCAAGCCTGACACCATTGATACCTGTCAATGCCGACTGAAAAGTGTCTCCCTGTGAGTCTGAAATGCCGATTTAAAAGATACAGCCGTGTGATCGGCAACTGGTTAGCCTTGCCGCTTCTGTAGCCGCGACACGGTCGAGGATGCGCTTATGGGGCCCAGCGCCCTGCGCTCGGCTTCCCTGAGACCCTGTTCAAAATCTTTTAAGTAGTAGGCTCAGGAAGGCCAAGTGGATGAACTGCAGGCTGGTGTTAAGCAGCCGCTCGCAGTTCTTCCACAGCCGCCGGTTCTTTTCCAGCCAAGCGAAGCTGCGCTCCACTACCCAGCGCTTGGCTATCTGTATCGTGACGTACCCGCCCAGGATTTCGCTTACGCCCTGCGCGAAAAGCCTCCCCACATAGCCGCTGTCGGCCAGCAGGCTTTTTGTACTCGTCCGAGTCCAGGCTTGCAGCGGCACAGGGCCTGCAGTGCACCCTTGCGATCCGTCACCTCTGCCGTGGTCAGTGCTTGCGGCAGGCCCTGCGTGTCGACTGCAATATGGCTCTTGATGCCCGCGGCCTTCTTCCCAGCGTCATAGCCTTTCAGCCTCGCCGTGTCCGTGTTCTTCACGCTCTGCGATCCACGATCAAGAGCGTGCTGCAGGCGTTGCGCCCCCGTCTCTCGCGGGTCACGCCAACCCGATTTTTTGAGCGCCTGCGCCAGCAGGCTGCTGTCGTCGCGCGGCTCACTCCAAATGGCGAAGTACGAGTAAGTCGCTTGGCAAGGCACGCCACTGGCAGCCTGTACGCAGCAGGTACAGCACCGCGCAGAACACGTCGTACAGGTCCACTTTCCGTGGGGCGGTCTTCTTGCGTGCCCTTTCCAGCAGAGGACGAATCTGCTCGAACTGATCACGGCTGATGTCACTGGGATAACGGTGTCTCATACCCGCAGTATCCGGTATCCCGCCGAGCCGTTGACCAGGCTCTGACGCCGCTACAGCTGCCTTGTGTTCCGATAAAAAACGCTACTGCCCCTCTGGATCGCTACTCCCATTGGTTTTATCTAGAACAGTGAAGGATCCACAACAGTACTTCAAAGACAATCCCGACCATTCTTCTCAGGACTAAACAGATAGGTCTTAAGACAGATTTTCCTCCGCAGTTCTGGCTAGGTCATTCCACAGCGGGCTGGGCCAGTCCTGCAGATAACGCCGGAACTGGCGACGCGCCGAAACCAGCGGTTGGGTGTTGGTCACGCCGCATTCCTTCAGGGCCTTGCAGTTCAAAATCAACTGCTCTCTCAATGCCTTGCCATTCGTAGTGCCGGCATAGACAGTCCCCAGCAGATCCAGCTCTGCCTGCGTGCTATAGGCATAAGCCTGTTCACGTCCCGATAAGTTGCGTATGCGCCAGTCGACCACCTGACGAACCGCCTGCCAGATCACACCGTAGTCGGCCGCCAGCTGCTTGGCCTCCTGCTCGATCCTGTCCGGCGAGCGGCCCTCTTCATCCCGCAGTGCCAAGATGGCCCGTATCGCCAGACACTGGGTGATGAGCCAGTGGTTGCAGGGATCGAGCCTCCAGGCTTGAAAGTAAAAATCCCGGCAGGCTTCATACGCCCGCTGCTCTGCCGATTCATCGATCTGGTTGAAGGCGATGCCCAGACGCTTTTCACAGGCGCCACTGATACCAAAGCGGTGGGCCATTTCCGTATTGCCCGGCGTCGCACATCCCGATTCGGCCCGCCAGCTTTCCAGATCCGCGCGAATGGCCGCGGCGAGCGGTGCCAGTTCCTGCTTCTGGGCCTCCGTCAGCGTCGGACGCTCGGCTCCAGCCTCGTTGTTAGCGCCGACCAACTCGTCGATCCGCTCGAACTTGACCTCGATCCGCCGCCGCGTCTGCTGATCACGGAACTGACTGACCTGCTGCTCGAAATCCTTGGAGACGGTCGAGTAAGCCACGATACTGGCCCAGTCGTGGGTTTCCGGAACATCCGTGCGCAGACGCTGGCGCAGTTCATAAAGCACCCAGCGCGGGTCCGTTCCCTTCAGCAGCCCGGAATACAGCTCCCTGACCGCAACGGCCGAGGCTTTCATCCACAGCGGGAACTGGGAAGCGACGACCCAGGGAATGCCCGCCGCATGCAGTTCGTGGGCGATGCTGCCCCCCGGCGTCAGGAGCGAACCGACATTGCCGGAGTCGCACGTGGCCAGGCTGACCAGGGTCGGACGGTGCCGAGTATGGCCCAGTGGATCGGTAGCGATCAATGCGATGGCCAGCCGCTCCCCATCCACGACGTCGGTCGCCGTACCGCCTTCGGCACACAGGGCCAGGCCATAGCGCTCGTCCCCGCAGTGCCGGAAGGATTTGCCGTGGGCCAGGATGTGCACATGGGTGAACTCGCCCGAGGCACAGAGCATGCGGATTTGCTCGAGGGAAGCATTGGGCAGCACCGCCAGCCGCTTTTTGACTTCCTCGACGCGAGCCATGGGATCTTCCTTGATTCTGACCCAGGGCTCGATGGCTTCCCGCAGGGCCTGTAGATGGCTCTGGGCCGGCACATACAGCCCATCCGGCGCCGCGAAGGCGAAGAGTATGCGCGGCTCCCGGTTCCACTCGAGCGGCAGGGCGCGGCCACGCCGGAACTCGCGGGTCACGCAGATCGGCATGCGCGTCTGCAGGAACAGAGGGGAGCCGGCTCCCGGAAAGCCCTCCGCAGCGATGGCGGTCTCGAAAGGCACCATGCCCAGTTCGAAGGCGGACATCACCAGGCGCAGGTGGACGAGCCGGCCGGTGGTGCAACTGGCACTACCCAGCTCGGCCAGCAGCGTAGGCACCTGTCCCAGCACCTTGCCGATCACTTCGCCCAGATCGCGCAGCTCCGACTGGCGCTGATCCTCGGAGGTCTGGGTCTTGTCCGTCTGATAGCGCAGGCGTTGCAGGCGGCTCAGCAGTTGGCGCTGCTCGAAGGGCATGTTCAGCGTCACCGGCCCATCGGAGCCGCACAGCGCAATGTAGGTGGTCAGCGGGGACAGCAGCTGGTTATGGGCCGGCCCGCTCCGTAGCAGCTCCAGCTTGACACTGGCAATAGCGGAATCTTCCTGCATGTTCAGGGCCTCGCGAATTTCCGGACTTCTTCGGGAGTCCCCGTGCCGTCGCCCAGTACATGGTAGAGACGACCTACCACCTGTCCCCCTTCCTGGCGGATGGCTACGGCACTGGTCTGGTTCATGACGAAGGAAGCGTCTCCGAATTTCGCCTTGTCGATGGCATCCATACGCCCGTCCATCAATACGTCGTAGACGGGCTTGAAGGATGCCTGATCCTTGAGCATGGCCTGGCTGAAGCGCAGCAGGCGAATCCAGGTGCCACAGTTGAAGTAGTAACGACCGCCCCCCATGTCGATCGCCCGCTCCAGGTGGGTGTGCCCCGTCACGATGAAGTCGACGGACTGTCCCACATTGGCGGTAACCGCCTTGAAGGTGTCGTCCCGATCCTGCAGGTCGAAGCTCTTGTCGTCGGCCAGCCAATCCTTCAAGGCCCGGCGCAGGGCTTCGTCCTTGGTGATATTGCGCATCCAGCCGGTCAGGCGATCCACGATCAGCTGCCCGGTTCCCAACTGGCCATCCTGCTCTGCCAGCTGGGACAGAGGCTTGCCGAGATTCATCTCGGCCTGAAGCAGCAGGCTGTCCGCATCGGCGGTCGTCTGCACCGAGGCCGCGCCCAGGTTCGGCCCCAACCAGGGCTCTTTCACCGGCGTGGCGGTGCCGACCGACTCCGGCGACCGGGAAACTGGATCATCGGCGGAAAGGCGCTGGTTCATGTCCTTTTCGCTCAGCACCTTCTCTCCCAGGATGGAGAACAGATCGCCGATCTTCTTTGCCTGGGCGGGATCGAGCACCACCAGCGTCCCGACGGCAGCCTGGGTTTCCGGTTTCAGCAGATCGATCCATTTGTAGCGCTCCTTGACGCTATTCATGACCTCCTTGACCATCCGCGTTCCGGCATTCGGCCGCCACTCGCGCAGATCGAAACCGAGGCCGGCATTCAGGCGCCGCCCGACCCTGGCCAGACTCTCGTAATGGTTGTAGTTCCAGGCATCCACCTCGTTGCCGTGGGTGCAATAGACCCTGGCGCCGCCGACCGTGCAGCTGTAGCCGGCCCCTACGGTGGAAAACTCGATCCGGCCCCGCTTCAGCGGATCGTCTCCCGCCAGCCGGTTGAGGATCAGCCGCTGCACGCCAGTGAACGACATCTCGATGTCATGGTTGCCGATCACGAAAACCAGTGTTCGCCCTTCCAGCGCGACAAAACGCGCCAGCGCATCCCAGATGCCTTTGAAGGAAGGATCGCCCATGATGCGGCCGACGACTTCCACGGCCCGCTCGATGGCGATGTATCCGGTGGAGCGCTCGGCGAGGGTATCGAACACATCACCATTGAATACCAGCGCCACCCGCCCCTCGGGACATTGCTGGCCCACCCAGCCGATATAGCCGGCGAGTCGCTCCGTTTCCCGGAGAATCTGGAAATCGGGGGTGTCGCCCCCCATGTGAATGTCCGAAATCACATGGATTTCATCGAACTCGGGAAAATATTCCATAAGAATCCAGTCCTGATGCGGCCAATGCTCGGCGCGCAGACGTTGCTCGATTGCCCCAGGCCCGGTCAGAGTGCCGGCAGACGTCGCGTCTGCCGGCCAGGTAACTGTCTTCCCTGCCCGGATACCGTGAGAAGCCGCTTCTCTTCAGAGATCCGCCGTGGGGCGAATACCGGTGATGCCCTCGGCCACCCGCTCGGAAAGCGCGCTGATGGTTGCCACCGGATTGGCCCCCACGGCGGTGGGCAGCAAGGCGCCATCGGCCACATAGAGCCCCTGATAGCCGAACACCTGGCCAAAGGTCTCCGGCGCCGCGCTGGTCACGCCCCGCTGCGGGCTGTCGGCCAGACGGCAGCCGCCCAGCGCATGCACGGTCACGTTACGCTTCATGGGCCATAGCCAGTTCGGCAGAGGCACGAAGACCTTGGCGCCAGTCCAGTCCCGGAAGCGCTTGCCCATGCGTTCGATGGCGTCATAGAGGCCCATGTTTTCCTTGTAGGGCCACTTCACGTGGATGAATCCTTCCTTGCAAAGGCTCATCACGCCGTTGCCCTTGTCGATGCCCATGCACAGCAGCACGATGCTGGTATAGGACAGGCCACCCTTGAGCAACTCGTTGAAGGCATAGCCGATATGCCCGGTACTGAGGCCCCGCAGGAAACGAGAAGCCATCAGCCGCACGGTGCGCACGAAGGCATGGAAGTGCGAAAGTCCCGGCCGGATGCCCTCGGTATACCAGGCGGCAAAGTTCGGATAGCTGGCGTCCTCGAGGATGAAGGCGTGCTTGCGGTCGAAATCCTTGAGCAGGTTGTAATCCGTCCCCTGGGTGATGACCGGGCCATAGTTCGGATTGGCCGCTTTCTTTCCATCGATCACGAAGGAGAGAAAATCGCCATTGGCGGAGAAGTGCTGCCCCAGTTGCGGGCTGATACCGGGCAGCGTCTTGTAGAGATCCCGGCAGCGCATCAGCAGTTCGGTGGAACCCAGCGTACCGGCGGACACCACCACGCGACGGCTCAGGGCACTGCACTGGGCATGCCCGTTCTTGAGATCGAGCCAGTAGACCCGGTAGCCATGCTCCCCGGTCGCCGACGGATCTTCCTCGCCCTGTTCGTTCAGGGGAACGATCCTCTGTCCGAGGGCTTCGGTCTCTATGCGGGCCGCATAGCGTTGTTCGGCAACATGCAGGTAGTTGAGATCCAGAGAGTTCTTGGAGTGCGTATTGCAACCCAGGTCGCATTCCGCACAGTACACACAGGAAGTCTGCACTGCACCGTAGCGGTTCTTCTCCTGAAGACCGATGGGGGTCGGATTGTCGAAGTCGTTGCCGAAGAATACATTGATGTCCAGCAGCTTCGACTCGCGCCCCTCGGATTGCGCGAACTCCTGAAACAGCTCGGTGCGAATGACCTTGCGCCGCGGGTCGCTGTCCTGCGGTACCGGCCTCGCCCCCAAGACTTCCTTGCTAATCGCATAGTAGGGCTGCAGAGCTTCTTTCTTGGCAGCTGCGGGCCAGTTGTCGTCGAACACCTCCTCGGGCGGCTCCAGGAACACGTTGGCGTAGATCAGCGAGCCACCTCCCAGCCCGGCGCTGACGACTGCATCGATGTGATCGAAATTCCTGATGTCGAACAGTCCACGAGCTTCTTGAGTGGCAATGGCCTTCGGCCGTTGCCTCTGCTCGGGAAGCAAATTCCAGAAGCTGTTCGCTATATCGTGGGGGGAACGCGGAAACGAGCCCATGGGATAGCGCCTGCCGCGCTCCAGCAGCAGGACCGCTCCCGGCCAGCGCTTGGCCAGGCGACAGGCATTGATCGAACCGCCGAAACCGCTGCCGATCACGACAGCTTCATAGTCATACTTGATGCTCATCTTATTCTTGTGATCCTTGAACAGGATTTTCGGAGAGTCCATTCACGGGCGTTGTCGATTTCCGGGTGTGCCTCACATAGGTATCCCAGAGCGACCGGGCAAAGAAAGTGAAAAAGCTGCACAGGGTTTTCAGGCGTGCCGACAGGCCATCTGCCCCGGTAACACGGACGGTCGATAGCAGCCTCATCAGGTCCGTCATGCCAAGGCTCAGTGTCCCGGCACCGATGACCGGACCGCTCGCGTCCGTGCCTTCATGGAGGCGGGTATAGAGGGTGGTGGTTTCCGGCCACAACCTGAAGACCGGGCCGTTGCGCACTTCCTTGCGGCCGGCCAGATAGTAATCCTTGCCTTCGTGCCGGAAGCCCAGCTCATAGACCATGAAAGTCATGGCGGGGTCATCGGTGGGCTTGAACAGGTTAAATACGCCTGTACTCGCCTTAATACCCGTTCCCAGCGGAGCGAAGTCGATACTTCCCGTCAGTTGCCCCCTGTGCGCGGGGTCGTTGACGAAGGCGCTCATGTCATCGATGCCAACTTCCGCATGCATGACCAGCTGCTGGCTCTGCTGCGTGCCTTGGGCCAGCCCTTGCGCTGCCTCGGTAACGCCCAGGACAAAACCGCCCGCCATGGTTTCCTTGAACTGTAAACCGGGATTCCGTACCGTCATTTTTAAAGTCTCAGGTTCTAATGAAACACCTTCCGGGACCATGCTGGCGAAATAAGCGCGCGCATCGGCCCGCCCCATTTCGATCAGCTCGCCATGGGTGATGGCGCCGGTATAAAGAGCCAGATCCAAAGGCAGAGGGTGTTTGGGTTTGATCAGGTGGAGCCGGATGGGCTGCCGGTGACCATAAGGCTGCTCTCCGCGAGCAATGCGTTCGTTTATCTCGCCGATGTGCCGCATTTCCCGGACGAGGGCGCTGTTCGCGCTCATTTCCAGCATCTGCACATAGGCGTTCAGCGGGCCGCTACGGTAGTGCGGGACATTACCCATCACCCAGATGAGCCAGAGCTCGCTGGCTCCCCGCCGCACGGCCTCCATCAGGTTGGCGTCCTGAATGAACCCCGAGTCCAGATAATGAACACCGTCGACCTCGACGGGCGGCAAAGTTGCCGGTAGCGACATACTGGCGACCAGAAAATCCTCGGTCATCTCCTGATGAGGGATGACCCGGTTCGTCTTGGTCGAGAAATCGCAGAGGTTGAAGGTTCCCTGAATGCCCTCCACAGCTCTGAGTCTTTCGAAATCGATCCCCAGATGCGGATAAACCTTCTCGCGAAAAGACTTCGAAGCGCTGGCGGCCATGAATCTCGAAGGCAGGAGATAATTGGCCAGCGGCATCGGCGAGAAGGTGTCCCGCATACGCAGGGTTCGCCAGCGCTGACAGATCTCCTCGATGCCGAGCCCCGAGAACAGCATGGCCAGATTGAGTGCCCCACCCGAGGTGGCATCCATGTGCTGAAAGGTGAGTCCGCGCGCAAAGATCTCCGACAAGGCACCCGCGGCATAGGAAAGGCGCAATCCGCCTCCGGGCAGGATCAGGGCTCTTCGGGGTCCATCGGGGGTGACGTTGCTGCCCCCTGCGGCAACGAATTGGCGGGCATGGACATGGGTTAGTGCCTGCCATCCGTACGGGGGGAATCGGCGCGGAAGGCGGAGACAGCCAGTCCTCGCTCAGGCTCAGGTCGACAACCGACTCCATTCCTTCCGGAGCCTTCTCCGGCAGCTGATCGAAATCTAGAAACCAGCTTTCGATGTGATCATCCAGGGTCCCGGTGATCGAGGGCAAGAATACGGTGGCAATGGCATCGCCGATTTCCAGCTCCTTCATGGCCTGCAGACGCGGGTGATCGCCAATCACAAAGCGGGCCGCCTTGGCATGGCGGAACAGGCGAATGCCGCAGCGGGCATCGAGAAAGATGTCCGACTTCATCAACATGCCGCGAAACGAGCAGTAGTTGGAGGCCTTGGTGCGTACCGGAATGCAGGTTTTCTTCGGAGGCTCGATCTCGACGTAGGCGACCAGCTTTCCGTCCAGGTCATACTGGCTGCTGATGCGCTCTTCCGAGATATTGAAATTCAGATGCCCCTGGTGTTTCGGCATGCCCCATATCCCCTTCCCTCCCTTCACGGAAATTTCCGAAGAAACCGGAAGGTCCACCACATACTGTCCGGCCTTGAAAAAATCCATGAACAGTGCCGGCAACAACCTGGGAGCGGGCTTCTTGCCATGGGTACAGGCAATGGCGATGCTATACTCAACATACTTGCCGATGGGCGTTTCCCGGTAATCGATTACCGTCACGATCAGCAGGGCCTTCTTCCATAGGCGCAACGGATGTATGTCCTTGGGCAAGAACGCCTTGGCCTTCTCCGCATTGATCGGGAAGATAGCCATCAAAGCCGGAGAGTGGGTGGCCGCCACAGGCAACTTGAACGGCACACCATCAACCAGCGAAAAGCGACCAGCGTAGTTTCTTATACGCTCCGGAATCTTGTCGAACAACGAATCTCTCCTTAGTTCTTGATCGTGAAGTGCTAGAGCAAGTGCCGTCACTGCCTTTCAAGTTCATCGAGCATCAATGGAAATATGTCCCGGGCCGCGTTTTTTCCCATGAATACATCCAGGTGGCCATATTCAGGCAATAAATGTAATGCGTGATAAGCCGGACGCCACTTGGAAAGATATTCATAACTTCTGACCTGGCTTTCCGGCAGGAAGCAGAGATTCTTTTCACCGGCGAAAAAGGCAAACCGGGCCTCAGTCTTGGGCTCGAAGGCTGCGAAATCCTCGGGAAGCTCCGCAAAACCCTCAACCGATACCAGGTTGCCTCGTCTGGTGCAGCGAACTATCTGCTCGAAGAAGCGCAGCGGTACAGCACCGAACTCGGACTTAATCCACTCATGGGTCTCGTCATTGAGATTCTCATGCCGCCAGAGTGCCGGAAATCCGCTTCCATACGTGAAACTGACCTGCTTGCAGACAGGGTTGTCACACTCGTGATGGGTCAGATTCACCATCAAGGTGATCAGCTTGGCCGCCAGTGTGGGAGCCTCCACGCCCCAGTGGGGGTTGAGGTATTGAGTCATCAGTTTGACTACGGGCAGCATCCGGTTCAGCTTGAAGGATGACCACTCTGGTACTACCGGATGCAGCGAGACGGCGTTGCTGATGATGACTGAAACCTGGGGCAGCAGCCCGGCGATAGCCGACATGGTGAAACTGGTCGATCCCTGGCAGTGAATGATGGCCTTCACTGTCTGGGCCCCGGTTTCGGCGATGATCGTGTTCACTGCTGCCGGATGATCGAACAAGGCAGCCTGGTCAAGCGTCCAGAGGTTAGCCTCGAAATCGATGCTGGCACGCCAGTTCTCCAGCCAGACATCGTATCCGCTGGCTATCAGTGCATCCACGATGTCCGTTTCTACGGGGGCCTGATATATAGAAGCCCGAACACCAGCCCCATGAACCAAAATTACGGGGCCTTTGCTAGGCACTCTCTCGGAAGATCTTATATTGATGAGATTCAGCGGCCTACCATCACCTGCAACAAAAGGAACAATGCGCTTCGTATAAATATTACTTTTAATAAAGGCGCTTGAAGGCATGACACCGGCATCCTTGATAACGAGAGCCCTGGATTATGTTTATGTATCTTTCTCGAAGAGAAACCTTAAAGCGACCGCCCCCCCTGTAATGCAACACCCAGGCATTTCAGTAAGGAGCAACTTGAAATAGATACACGCTCCGGCCTTGAAATGCCGCCCCGTATCCAGAGAGCATGAAAGCGCCGCCAATTAGCTTTCCGGGAACCACTGCTCTGTATATGGCCCTGCAAAACTCCGAAGCCCGCACCTGCAGCGCCGCTAACCGCCCAGCAAGACTCAGAGAAATTTGGGCAATATCAGGCGAAATCTGGAACAGGGCGGACTCGCCCTGGGGATGCCACTTATGTCCTAGGCCTACGGGCGGTAAGCCAACCACTACGCTCCCCGAAGGCCGAAGAGTTATCGCATTTCGAAGTCCATGTGCTTCGAGCGTTTGATGGGCAATGTCTGCGCCAAGCGCGAGCGCCATCATCCCTTGCTCTTTCCCTGATTGATCCATTCGTCATACTCAGTGAGAAGACAAAATAGTATCAAGAATATTATGGTTATTAAAAGGATGACACAGACCCCATAAAGGTGATCGTCTTCACGGGGACATTCGGCCGCCTACTATGAGGGTATGAGTTAGAAGTTTGTTTACAGAAAGAAGCAACGATGGCCTGGCGCATACCGGAGCGGCCGTCAGTTGTCGAAACCCACGCGTGCAGGCTCGCCTCATAAGCCGGGCCTGACGAAACGCGGTGGCTGAAACGCAGTCACCGGCGGTAACTCTCCCACCCAGCGCTCGATCTCCACATGCGCGGTGTGAGCGGTACACCCTTGAGAGAGACTGGATGCGCCGACATCGCAGGTCACTACGTTGGAATTACCGTGCTTTTCCAGGCTGTTCCGCTCGGTCGGATCGAAGGGGTCATACCAGGCGCCCGTGGCCAGCTGTACGACTCCAGGCCGTACTTGGTCGCTGAGGATCGCGCCCGCCAGCAGCGCACCACGCTCGTTGAACACCCGCACGATATCCCCGTCGCCGATGCCGCGTGCGAGGGCATCCTGCGGATTCAGCGTCAGCGGCTCTCGCTCGCGGATCTTCGATCCCCGGCTGTAGGCGCCGTGATCGTACTGGCTGTGCAGGCGGGTCTTCGGCTGGTTGGAGATCAGGTGCAACGGATAGCGGGGCTCCGGCGCCTCGAACCAGACCGGATGGCCGGGGCAATCGGCATAACCGAACCCGGCGATACGCTCGGAGTAGAGCTCCAGCCTGCCGGAGGGGGTACCCAGCGGGTGGGCCTGCGGATCGTCACGGAAAGCCTTGAGCAGAACGGTCTGTTCCGCCGGCCGGGGCACCTCGAAACGGCCCTCCGTCCAGAAACCGTCGAAGTCCGGCAACTCGATGCCCTGTGCCCCGGCGCGTTGCCGCGAGCCCTCGTAGAGGTGGCGCAGCCAGTCCATTTCGTCGCGCCCTTCGCCAAAGGCCTCGGCAAAGCCCAAGCGCCGGGCAAGCTCGAGAAAGATGCGGTAATCGTGGCGCGCCTCGCCGACGGGGGCGATGGCTTGTTTCATCGCCAACATGAAGCGGTCCGAGCTGGCGCTGCCGATATCGTCGCGCTCCAGGGCCGTAGTCGCCGGCAGCACGATGTCGGCGTACTTGGCCTGGGCCGTCCAGTACTGCTCGTGAACCACGATGGTCTGCGGGCGCTGCCAGGCACGGACGAAACGGTTGAGGTCCTGGTGGTGATGGAAGGCGTTGCCGCCCGCCCAGTACACCAGGCGGATGTCCGGATAGTGGTGGCGCTGACCGTCGTAGTCGAACGGCGCGCCCGGCTGCAGGAGCATGTCGGCGATGCGCGCGACGGGAATGAAATCGCGAACCGGGTTACGGCCCTGCTCCAGGCGCGGACCGGAAAACGGCTTGCGCCCGCTCCCGGTATTGTTCATCGCGCCATAACCCAGGCCGAAACCGCCGCCGGGCAGGCCGATCTGGCCCAGCAAGGCCGCCAGCGCCACGGTCATCCAGAACGGCTGCTCGCCGTGCACGGCGCGCTGCAGGGCGTAGGCGACGTTGATCATGGTGCGGCTGGCGGCCATGCGCCGGGCCAGCTCGACGATGCGCGGCGCAGGAATGTCGGTACGCGCCGCCGCCCACAGCGGGTCCTTCGGTCGGCCGTCGACGCTTCCGAGCAGATAGTCGCGAAAGCGCTCGAAACCCACGGTGTAGCGCGCCAGGAAGGCCTGGTCGTGCAAACCTTCGTCGACCAGCACATAGGCCAGCGCCAGCATCAGCGCGGTGTCGCTGCCCGGCCGCAGGGGCCACCACTCGCCGTCGGCCGCCCCCTGCAGGTCGCTGCGCAGCGGACTGAGGTTGACGAAACGAACCCCGGCCCGCGACAGCTTGCCGATGGCTTCGCGCAGCAGGTGATCGCTGGCGCCGCCCGGGCTGACCTGGGCGTTCTTCAGCGGCAGGCCGCCGAACGCGACGAACAGCTGGCAATGCTCGGCCAGGTTGTCCCAGGAGGTGTGCTGCGCCAGCAGCCAGTCCATGTCGCCGGCGATATGCGGCATCAGCACGCGCCCGGCGCCCAGGCTGTAGCTGTCGCGGCTGGAGACGTAGCCGCCGAAGCCGTTGAGAAAGCGATGCAGCTGGCTCTGCGCATGGTGGAAGCGGCCCGCGCTGCTCCAGCCGTAGCTGCCGCCGAAGATCGCCCGGTTGCCGTATTCCCGGCGGACCCGCTGCAACTCGGCGGCGACCAGATCCAGCGCCGTATCCCAGTCGACCTCCACGAAGGGTTCGCCCCCCCGGCCTTCGCCGGACTGGCCCGGTCGCTCCAGAAATCCCCGGCGCACGGCCGGACGCAGGATCCGGCTGGGCGAGTCGATGGCCCCCGGCAAGGAGCCGCCGATCGGCGACGGATCGCGATCCCAGGGCACCGGACGCATCTCCACCAGCCGGCCGTTCTCGACCAGGGGCTGGTAGGCCCCCCAATGCAGCGAGGTATATGTCATCGGGATCGCTCGTCCGACAAGCGGTCAAGGCCAGAGGAAAGGCGAACGCCTTCAGTCAACGCGGTCATGGACGAATCTCCCGAAAGTCGAAACGATTGGCCGGCCTCGCTGGACCCGGCGCGCCCCCAAGGTGCACCGCGGTATCGGAACAGCCTCTTCCATCACCAGGCCGCCACCTGCCTCGCTATCAGAGGGCATGGCTGGCGCTGGGAAGCCCCTCGAAAGCACGGCGGGCAAGCCTATGACACAGCGCTTAAACTGCTAAATACTGATAAATAATATATTTATTATGCAATTTTATAATAAAAACACTTGAGGCCTCACGGATAGCGCCTATGCCTTCTGTAGGCCTCGAGCGACCTGACTGCGTCCGTACGCGACCGAAAAGAACGACAGGAACTTGCCCGCGCGCTTCCTTACCGCCACGGCACAGCGGAACGTCCGGGCTCCCCAGGCAATCCAGCCCGCACATGCCGACGCCCTGCGCTGCGAAGGTGGCCGCTCATCGCAGCTATATAAAATTAAATCATTATATAGATATTTCTATAATGTTTTTGCATATACAGGCAGCTTTTCCTAGCATCTCGACGGCAGCGCAAATCCGTCTTGCCATATACCGGGCAAGCACCTTTCAGAATGGAGAACACGTGAAATGAGTCTGGAATTCATCGGCTTCATCGGCCCGCAGGAAGCGAGCGAAGCCCTGGCCGCACGCGGCCCCCAGGTCGACCGGGAATTCATCAAGGCCTTCGCCCAGGCCCAGGAATACGGCGGCTTCGACAAGGCCCTGCTGGCCGTGAACACCAGCGCACCCGACTCCCTGGTGCTGGCCAGCTACGCCGCAGCCCATACCGAACGGCTGGGCCTGCTGGTCGCCCACCGTCCCGGCTTCCAGACCCCCACCTTCGCGGCCCGCCAGTTCGCCACCCTGGACCAGTTGAGCAACGGGCGCGCCGCGATCAACGTGATCACCGGCGGCGACAGCGGCGACCTGCAGCGGGACGGCGAACTGCTCGCCGACAAGGACGAGCGCTACCGGCGCACCGACGAATATCTCGACGTGTTCAAGAAAACCTGGACGAGCACCGAGCCTTTCGACCATCAGGGAAAGCACTACCAGATCACCGACAACCTGACCCAGGTGAAACCCGTGCAGAAGCCGCACCTGCCGATCTTCTTCTCCGGCGCCTCCGATGCCGCCGTGGAAGTCGCGGCCAAGCACGCGGACGTCTACATGATGTGGGGCGAACCGCTGGAGAACATCCGCGAGCGCATCGCCCAGGTACGCCAAGCGGCGGCCAAGTACGGCCGGGACAAGCACATCCGCTTCAGCCTGTCGCTGCGCCCGATCCTCGGCGCGACCGAAGAGGAAGCCTGGGCGCGTTCCCGGCGCATCCTGGAAAGTGCCACCCGGCTAGTGGGCCAGCAGGGCGGCTGGCGCCGCTTCAAGGAGGGCGGCAAGAGCAACGTGGGCGCCGAGCGCCTGGTCGACTTCTCGCGCCAGAAGCCCGTGCACGACAAGCGCCTGTGGACCGAGATCGCCGCACTGACCGGCGCCGCGGGCAATTCGACCTCCCTGGTCGGAACCCCCGATCAGGTCGCCGAGGCCGCCTTGGAGTACTACGACGTCGGCGTGACCACCTTCCTGTTCCGTGGCTTCGACCCGCTGCGCGATGCGGTCGAGTACGGGCAGGAACTGCTGCCGCGCATCCGCAACCTGGTGAACGGCCAGTCCGCCGCGCCGAAAAGCCTGGCCGGCTGAAGCACGTGGCGCCCTGACGAGCCATCAGCGCGACCAGCACGGCCCTCCAGGAGCCCTGGATAATTCACGAGGTTCAACGAGGGCGGAGACCGGCAGCGGGATCGCCGCTGCCGGTGCTGGAGCCTGACGGCCCGTGTATGCCGGCGCGGGATCTCCGCTGCCGACGTTCAACGCTCATTGGCGAAGGCTCCGGCAAACGGGCCTCCGCGGTGCTCGGCGCTCAGGCCTCCTGCTTGAAACGCCGGCGCCAGGCGTGCAGCAGCGGTTCGGTATAACCGCTGGGCTGCTCGCAGCCCCTGAACACCAGATCGCTGGCGGCACCGAAGGCGGGCGACCTGTCGAAGTCGGGGGCCATGGGCCGGTAGGCGGGGTCGCCGGCGTTCTGGGCATCGACCACCCGGGCCATGCGCTGCAGGGTCTCGCGCACCTGCTCCGCACCGACCACGCCGTGGTGCAGCCAGTTGGCGATATGCTGGCTGGAGATGCGCAGGGTGGCGCGATCCTCCATCAGGCCGACGTTGTGGATGTCCGGTACCTTGGAGCAGCCGACGCCCTGTTCGACCCAGCGAACCACGTAACCGAGGATGCCCTGGCAGTTGTTGTCCAGCTCCTCCTGGATGGCCTCGGCGCTCCAGGCGCGCTCGGGGCTGACCGGCACGCTGAGCAGGCCGGCGAGCAGATCGTCGCGCTCGGCGGCCAGGTCGATGCGTTCCAGCTCTGCCTGGATGGCCTGCACGTCGACCTGGTGGTAGTGCAGGACGTGCAAGGTGGCGGCGGTCGGCGAGGGAACCCAGGCGGTGTTGGCACCGGCCTTCGGGTGGCCGATCTTCTGCTCGAGCATCGCGGCCATCAGGTCGGGCATGGCCCACATGCCCTTGCCGATCTGCGCACGGCCGCGCAGGCCGCAACTCAGTCCGACCAGCACGTTGTTGCGCTCGTAGGCCTGGATCCAGGCGCTCGACTTCATGTCGCCCTTGCGCAGCATGGCGCCGGCCTCCATGGCGCTATGCATCTCGTCGCCGGTGCGGTCGAGAAAGCCGGTATTGATGAACGCCACGCGCGAGCCGGCGGCGGCGATGCAGGCCTTGAGGTTGACGCTGGTGCGCCGCTCCTCGTCCATGATTCCCATCTTCAGGGTATGGCGCGGCAGGCCGAGCAGGCCCTCGACGCGGCCGAACAGCCGGTCGGCGAAGGCCACCTCAAGCGGGCCGTGCATCTTCGGCTTGACGATGTAGACACTGCCGGTGCGCGAATTGCCGCGGCGCTCGAGATCGTGCAGAGCGATCAGGCTGGTGGTCACCGCATCGAGGAGGCCCTCGGGAATTTCCCGGCCCTCGTCGTCGAGAATCGTCGGGTTGGTCATCAGGTGGCCGACATTGCGCACGAACAGCAGGGCGCGACCGTGCAGGCGCAGCTCGCCACCGCCAGCGGCCCGGTACAGGCGGTCCGGATTGAGGCGGCGGACGATGCGCTGGCCCCCCTTGTCCAGCTCCTCGCTCAGGTCGCCCTTCATCAGGCCGAGCCAGTTGCGGTAGACCAGCACCTTGTCGGCGGCATCTACCGCAGCGACCGAGTCCTCGCAGTCCATGATGGTGCTCAGCGCGGACTCCAGCAGCAGATCCTTGACCCCCGCAGCGTCGCTCTTGCCGATCAGGCTGGCGCGGTCGATCTGGATCTCGATGTGCAGGCCGTGATTCTTCAGCAGCACGACGCTCGGCGCCGCGGCATCGCCCTGGTAGCCGGCGAACTGCTCCGGCCGGGCGAGGCCGGTGACGCTGCCGTCCCTGAGGGTGACCTGCAGCGTGCCAGCATTGATGGCATAGGCGCTGGCGTCGGCATGGCTGCCGCGGGCCAGGGGGGCGGCCTGGTCGAGGAAGGCGCGGGCGAAGGCGATCACCCGGGCGCCGCGCACCGGGTTGTAGCCCGCGCCCTTCTCGGCGCCGCCGTCCTCGCCAATGGCGTCGGTGCCGTACAGGGCATCGTACAGCGAGCCCCAGCGGGCATTGGCGGCGTTCAGCGCATAGCGCGCGTTCATCACCGGCACCACCAGCTGCGGCCCTGCCTGCACGGCGATCTCGGCGTCGACGTTGGCGGTGTCGATCCGCACCGCCTCGGGTTGAGGCACCAGGTAGCCGATGCCCTCAAGAAAGGCTCGGTAGGCAGCCATATCGGCGATCGGACCCGGGTTGGCCCGGTGCCAGGCGTCCAGCTCGCCCTGCAGGCGGTCGCGTTCAGCCAGCAGCGCCCGGTTCTGCGGCGCCAGGTCGTGCACCAGCTCGTCCAGGCCGTTCCAGAACGCCGCGGCGTCGATGCCGGTGCCAGGGAGCACCTCCTGCTCGATGAAGTTTTTGTACTGGCTGGCCACCAGCAGGCGCCGGCACTGCACACGCTCGGTCATGTCGTTCTCCACTGTCGCTCGATGGCATCCCCTTGGACGGGGATAGGGATTGGCGCTCAGAGCGCGGCGATGCCGGCCTTGGCCACCTGGGCATCCTGCTCGGCCTTGACGCCGGATACGCCGACCGAGCCGACCACCTGGCCGTCGATCACCACAGGCACGCCCCCTTCCAGCGAGGTCAGCAGGGGCGCGCTGACGAAGGCGGTCCGTCCGCCGTTGACCATCTCCTCGTAGCCCTTGGTCTCGCGACGGCCGAGCGCCGCGCTGCGGGCCTTCTCCAGGGCGATGTAGGCGCCGATCGGCGCGCAGCCGTCGAGGCGTTCGAGAGCGAGCGGGTGGCCGCCGTCGTCGACCACGGCAATGGCCACCGCCCACTGGTTGTGCCGGGCCTCTTCACGAGCGCCGGCGAGGATACGGGCCACCTCCTGTCGGCCGAGTACGGCTTTGCTTTGCATGCTGTTATCCCTTCGTTGATGAAGAACTTGTCCGGTTAATTGAGGGCTTCGTCCACCAGCTCGATCCAGTGCCGGACCGGGGTGCGTCCGGCCCCGTCGAGGTGGCTCTGGCAGCCGATGTTGGCCGTGGCGATCAGTTCGGGATGGCCGCTTTCCAGGGCATCGAGCTTGTTGTCGCGCAGTTGCCGCGACAGCTCCGGCTGAGTCAGCGAATAGGTGCCGGCCGAGCCGCAGCACAGGTGGCTGTCCGGTACGGCGCTGAGGTCGAAGCCGAGCTGGACGAGCACGGCCTCGACGGCGCCGCCGAGCTTCTGCGCGTGCTGCAGCGTACAGGGGCAGTGGAAGGCCAGGCGTTTGCCGGCGCGTATGCCGAGCCGCTCCAGCGGTTCGCCGCCGAGCACCTCGACCAGGTCGCGGGCCAGGGCGCTGACCCGTGCGGCCTTGGCCGCATAGGCCGGGTCGCCTTCCAGCAGGTGGCCGTAGTCCTTGACGAAGGCACCACAGCCGCTGGCGGTCTGCACGATGGCTTCGGCGCCGGCCTCGATGGCCGGCCACCAGGCGTCGATGTTGCGCCGGGCGCGCTCGAGCCCCTGTTCCTGGGCATTGAGGTGGTAGTCCACCGCGCCGCAGCAGCCAGCGCGGGGACGGGGACGACACTGATCCCCAGGCGATCCAGTACCCGCGCCGCGGCGGCATTGGTGTTGGGCGACAGCGTGGGCTGCACGCAGCCTTCCAGCATCAGCACGCGGCGCGCATGGCGCGGTTGCGGACGCTGCCCGGCCGGCTGGGGCCGGCGCGGCAGCTCGGCTTGCAGCGTGCGCGGCAGCAGCGGACGAAAGGCCTGGCCGGCCTGGGCCAGTGCCCGGAACAGCGCCGGGCGCGGCACCACCGCGCGCAGGGTCTCGCGCAGGACGCGCTCGCCCAGGGGGCGCGCCACCTTCGCCTCGACCACGGCCCGGCCGATGTCCAGCAGATCGTGATACTGCACGCCGGACGGACAGGTGGTTTCGCAGTTGCGGCAGGTCAGGCAGCGGTCCAGGTGCAGCTGCGTCTTGGCGGTGACCTCGTGGCCTTCCAGCAGTTGCTTGATCAGGTAGATGCGCCCGCGGGGACCGTCCAGCTCGTCTCCCATCAGCTGATAGGTCGGACAGGTCGCGGTGCAGAAGCCGCAGTGCACACAGGAACGCAGGATGCGTTCGGCTTCCGCGGCGCGTGGCAGGCGTTTGGCTTGTTCGCTCAGATTGGTTTGCATGGCGCCTCAGACCTCCGCATACATACGCCCGGGATTGAAGATCCCCCTGGGGTCGAGCTGCTTCTTCAGGCTCTGGTGATAGCGCAGCAGGGGCGCGGCAAGCGGCGCAAAGGCGTCGTTGCCCTGGCCGTAGCGCGTCGCGTGGCCGCCGGCCTCGGCGACCACGCTGCGGATCAGTTCGGCCTCGGCAGCGGACTTGAGCCAGCGCTGGGCCCCGCCCCAGTCGATCAGCTGGGAACCCGGCAGGGCCAGCGGGCCGGTGTTGACCGGCAGCGACAGGCGCCACAGCGGGTCCGTGCCGGCGAAAAAGGACAGGCGCTGCTCGCGCAGTTCCTGCCAATGGCGGCTGTCGACCGCCTCGCCGCCAAGGCGCTGGCGGGCGGACTGCACCGAGCCTTCGCCGCCCTCCAGGCGCAGATGCAGCACCTCGCCATCATGGCTCGCGGCGCTGATCGGGAGCGGCTGCTGGCCCCATTCGGCCAGTTGGCCGAGGGCTCGGTCGACGCCCATTTCCAGACGCAGGCTGAAGCAGCTCCGCGGCTTGGGCAGCACCTTGAGGGAGACTTCGGTGAGCAGGCCCAGGCAGCCGAAGCTGCCGGCCATCAGCCGCGACAGGTCGTAGCCCGCCACGTTCTTCATCACCTCGCCGCCGAAGCGCAGGTGCTTGCCGTGGCCGGTGATCAGCCGGGTGCCCAGTACGTAGTCGCGTACCGAACCGGCCCAGGGGCGGCGCGGGCCGGACAGGCCGGCCGCGACCATGCCGCCCAGGGTGGCGCCGGCGCCCAGATGCGGCGGCTCGCAGGGCAGCATCTGCCCGGCCGCATCCAGCACCGCCTCGATCTCATCCAGGGGCGTACCGGCACGGGCGGTCAGCACCAGTTCGGTCGGGTCGTAGCTGACGATGCCGCGGTGCCGGCGGGTGTCGAGTTCCGCGCCCGGCACGGGGCGGCCGAGAAAATCCTTGGTGCCGCCGCCCCGGATGCGCAGCGGAGTCCCCTGATCGAGCGCGTCGTTGACCTGCTCCAGCAGCGCCGCGCTGGCGTCGTAGTCGTGCTGCATCAGAAACGCTCCAGTTCGGGGAAAGGCAGCTTGCCGTGGTGCACGTGCATGGCGCCGAATTCGGCGCAGCGGTGCAGGGTCGGGATGTTCTTGCCGGGATTGAGCAGGCCGCTCGGATCGAAGGCCGCCTTCACCGCATGGAACAGGGTCAGCTCGTCGGCGTTGAACTGGACGCACATCTGGTTGATCTTCTCGCGGCCCACGCCATGCTCGCCGGTGATGCTGCCGCCCACCTCGACACAGAGTTCGAGGATCTTGCCGCCCAGCGCTTCGGCGCGCTCCAGCTCGCCGGGTCGGTTGGCATCGAAGAGGATCAGCGGGTGCATGTTGCCGTCGCCGGCGTGGAACACGTTGGCCACCCGCAGGCCGTATGCCTCGGAGAGCTCGGCGATGCCCTTGAGGACCCGCGGCAGCTCGCGGCGCGGAATGGTGCCGTCCATGCAGTAGTAGTCCGGCGAAATACGCCCGACGGCCGGGAAGGCGTTCTTGCGCCCGGCCCAGAACCTGGCCCGCTCGGCCTCGTCGCGAGCCTGGCGCACTTCGGTGGCGCCGGCCTTCTCGAGTACCGTCCTGACGCGCAGGCAGTCGTCGTGGACGTCCTCCTCCACGCCGTCCAGCTCGCAGAGCAGGATGGCCTCGGCGTCCACCGGATAGCCGGCGTGGATGAAGTCCTCGACGGCGCGGATCGACAGGTTGTCCATCATCTCCAAACCGCCGGGAATGATGCCGGCGGCGATGATATCGCCCACCGCCCGGCCAGCCTTCTCCACCGAGTCGAAGCTGGCCAGCAGCACCTTGGCCACCCGCGGCTTGGGCAGCAGCTCGACGGTCACCTCGGTGACGATGCCGAGCAGGCCCTCCGAACCGGTGAACAGCGCCAGCAGATCGAAGCCGGGGCTGTCCAGCGCGTCGGAGCCCAGCGTCAGGCGCTCGCCCGCCATCGTCAGGATCTCGACCTTGATCAGGTTGTGCACGGTCAGGCCGTATTTCAGGCAATGCACGCCGCCGGCGTTTTCCGCCACGTTGCCGCCGATGGAACAGGCGATCTGGGACGAAGGGTCGGGGGCGTAGTAGAGCGCATAAGGGGCTGCCGCCTGGGAGATGGCCAGGTTGCGCACGCCGGGCTGGACCCGGGCGAAGCGGCCTTCGGGGTTCACTTCGAGGATGCGGTTGAAGCGCGCCATCACCAGCAGGATGCCCTGCTCCAGCGGCAGGGCCCCGCCGGACAGGCCGGTGCCGGCACCGCGGGCGACCACCGGAACCCGGCGGGAATGGCAGAGCTTCAGCAGGGTTTCGACCTGCGCCACGCTCTCGGGCAGCACCACCAGCAGCGGCGTGGTCCGGTAGGCGGAGAGGCCGTCGCACTCGTAGGGCCGCAGATCCTCCTCTGCATGGAGGATTTTCAGGTCGGGCAGGGTTTCCCGCAGCTCGGCGAGCAGCGCGGCCTTGTCCACCCTGGGCAGTGCGCCATCGAGGCGCTCGTCATAGAGAATGTTCATGGATATTCACACGGTGGTGTTTTTGTAATTGTTGGAGCCAAGCCGTGACCTTGATGAAAGGAGATCCCAGGTCGGACTCGCTGCTCTATGGACGCGTCAAGAGTGGTTCAGGCTGCGGCGCTGCGCCATATGCCGCAAAACTGGTCATACCAGTTTTCTGCTGTGTCGCGGACTGAAGTGGCGGTAAATACTTGGTTAGTGGGAGGATGCGCCCTATATTTTTCGCCTGTCCGGTTTGTGGTCCTACCAGTTGTGGAGCGGGTCGATGAGCGGTGGAAGTGGCGGGAATCAGAAGGGGCAGCGGATCGCCGACCAGGTGGCGGAACGCATCGAGCGCCTGATCGTCGACGGTGTGCTGAAGAAGGGGCAGGCATTGCCCTCGGAGCGGCGGCTGGTGGAGAAGCTCGGCTGCTCGCGCTCGGCCCTGCGGGAGGGACTGCGCATATTGCGCGGACGGGGAATCATCGACACCGAGCATGGACGCGGCTCGTTCGTGGCGGACCTGAACCGCGTCGCCGACGCCTCGCCGCTGATGCACCTGTTCAGTTCCCAGTCGCGCACCCTCTACGACCTGCTGGAGGTGCGCTCGCTGCTCGAAGGCGAGTCGGCCCGGCTCGCCGCGCTACGGGCGACCGACGCGGACCTGATCCTGCTCAAGCGCCATTACGAGGCAATGCTCGCCCTCGACCACGAGCCCCGGCCGTCCGATCCGCGCGAGCACGCGCGCCGGGACCATGCGTTCCACCTGGCGATCAGCGAGGCTTCGCACAACCCGATCCTGGTGCACACGCTGCAGTCGCTCAGCGAACTGATGCTGAGCACGGTATTCGCCTCGGTGAACAATCTCTATCACCGGCCAGTGCAGAAGCGGCAGATCGATCGGCAGCATGCGCGTCTCTACTACGCAATCTGCGAGCGCCAGCCGAGCCAGGCACAGCGGGCTGCCCGTGAGCATATCCACAGCATTCGCGACAGCCTCAAGGAGATCGAACAGGAGGAACAGCGGTTGGTGCGGGCGACAATGCGCCTGGAAGGCTGGAACTAGAGCGATGAAATGGACTCCCCCTCCTTACGGCATCAGTGCGCCAGACTGAAATTACCGAAAACAGCAGCAGGCGTGGCCCCCAACGGTCGCTGAACTGGCGGGCCGCCGCATCGAAACTGCGACCTGCCCTACCCGGCCATCTACGGCATCGGCGACAGCCTGATACCACGTGCTGGTCGACGGCGACCAGGACGGCTACCTGCTGCAGATCTTCACCAGGAACATCATCGGCCCGATCTTCGTCGAGATCATCCAGCGCGAGAACAACCTGAGTTTCGGCGAGGGCAACTTCGGCGCCCTGTTTCGTCCCATCGAGAATGCTCCATTCCTTGCTGGGTGCGTTCCTGGCCAACTTCCTGATGATCTTCAATTTCAAATCTTCGCGGTACAACGGCTTCAGTTGAGGCGCAGGGAACCACCCTGGCAGCAGGCGGCTCCAGGGCACTTGCCTTGCCCTGATGAAGAGGGGATTTGAGCGTATGATTTCGGCTGCTTTGCTGAACTCTGCAAGGATTCGTCGTGAAGCATCAGCCCTTTTCTCGTCTCCTTTGCGCTGCCGTCCTGCTCTGCGGGCTGCCCCTCGCCTCTCCCGCCGAGCCCTTGCAGTTCGCGATTCTCGCCAAACGGATCGACCACCCCTTCTTTCGTCTGGTCGGCGAGGGTTGTGCCGAAGCCGCCCGGGCTCAAGGCGACACCTGCCGGCTGCTCGGCGCCGCGGGACCGGCGCATTTCCGCCTGCAGAACCAAGCCCTGGAGCAGGCGCTCGGTCAGGATCTGGATGGCATCGCCCTGTCGGTGATCCACTCGAAGTGGCTGGCCGAACATGCCCTGAAACGGCTGGGCAAGACACCGTTGATCACCTTCGACTCGGATCTGGGACCCGGCGAACGGCATCTGCGCCGGGGTTATGTCGGGCTCGACAATCTGGCCTTCGGCCGGCAGCTCGGCCGGCTCGCCCAGCGCCTCCGGCCGCACGGCGGAAGGCTGTGCATCCTCAGCGCCAGCCCGCGGGACCCCAACCTCCAGGAGCGCCTCAAAGGCGTCCGTCAGCAGCTGCGCGGCATCGAGGGCGGTGATGGCAAAGTCGAACGGCTTGCCGGCGAGAACGGCTGGCACGAACTGGACCGCTGTCCGCTGTATAGCGCCAATGATCAGCAGAGCGTGCTGTTCCAGCTCACCACCCTGCTGAACTCCACCCAAGCCGACATCATCGTCAGTCTCGGCAGCTGGCCGGTGCATCGCCCCGGCGAGTTCCGCCGGCAACTCGGCCCGCTGCTCGCCGAACTCGATACGAAGGGCATGCGCCCGGCCCTCATCGTCACCACCCCCGAGTTCGATGCGGCACAGCAGGCTCTGCTCGACGAGGGGCTGATCAAGGCCTGTCTGAGCATCGAGAGCCGTGAAATGGGCCGCCAGGCCTACTGGATGATGAAGCGCCTGGCGCAGGGCCTCGACGCTCCGGAAAGGATTCTCGTCGATACCCATGCCTATCTGCCCAAGACGGCGGGTGGCCCTGAGCCGCCCGCGCTGGATGCTCAGCCAAGCAGATAGGCGCCATACGCCAGCGCATTGCCGAGGCGCCGAGGTTTCGAATGCCAGGGACAGGCGGAAGTAGGGCGTTGTCGGAAAAGAAGCAGGCAAGCCCGTAACCCACCGCCGCGGCCAGCATGCAGCCCAGCAGGTAGCTCTTGCGGTCGCCGGAACGGTCGGAGCGGTTGAACTCCAGATCGCCGCTGGCCATGGATTTGCGGCAGATGCCGAGATCGGCATTGCCCTCGGCCACCCCGCGTGCCACATCCGGGCTGAAGCGCTCCTCGATGTCCACCTAGATATGTTCGTTGGCCAGCAGGAACTCGGAGATCTCCTCGGGCAGGAACTCCATGATCGAGGACACGTTGGCCAGGATGCGTACGTGGCCCCGCGCCCCTTCCGCGTATTCGCTCAGCTCGCCCTGCAGGCGCTCCATGTCGCGCATCAGCTGGCGGGCATGGCGCAGCAGCGCCTGGCCGGTCGGAGTCGGCACCACGCCGCGAACATGCTACTGCAGATGAAGCGCAAAGCCAGTCGCGCCCGGATCGCCGAGTTCGGAACGAAGCTGCATGGTCGGGATAAGATAGTCGCCGCCATTCTGGCGTCGATAAGGAATGGGCGGGGTGCTTGCGAGCGTCCGCATTCTCTCACGCAGACGCTCGGCAATGGGCTCGAAATCGGTCTCATCGAGACGATCGACTCGGTAGGCTACGAACGGCGGAAGAACGTCGTAGCCCGGATAATGAAGAATGCCGTGATTGATCGGGAACAGCAGGTCATCGATTGGCCCGTTGATTCCGCGGGCGGTGTAATGCTCCTCCCAGCCACCAGCGGTCACGAGCAGCATGGCACGCTTCCCCACCAAAGTGCCTTCACCGTAGCGGTTCCCCCATCGCTTGTCGCTGTGTTCGCCGACGCCGTACGCGAACCCATAGGCATACACCCGGTCGACCCACCCCTTGAGGATGGCCGGCATGGAGAACCACCAGAGAGGGAACTGGAGAATCAAGACATCGGCCCACAACAGCTTTGCCTGCTCGGCCTTGACATCGGCGGTGAGCGAATCGTTGGCAAACGCTTCACCGGAGGCCTTGGCAGGCTTGAAACGCACCTCTGGCGCCAGTGACGGAAAGTCGGCACGGTCGACCATGGATTTCCAACCGTCAGCATAGAGATCCGACACCTGCACCTCGTGGCCTTGGGCCTTGAGCTCCTGGATGGCTATGTCGCGGAGCGCGCCGTTGAGCGAGCGCGGTTCGGGATGGGCGAAAACAAGCAGCACCTTCATGGTCAGCTCCTCAGAGGGGACGTTGACTTAAAGGTAAGCTAATGCACAGGCTATCCTCTATAGCTTGGTAATACATAAGACTATGCCGAATAATGGATAAGCCAGATATCACCCTCGAGCGCATGCGCACCTTCGTCCGTGTAGCCGAGCGCGGAAGTCTGTCGGCCGTCGCGCGTGAGCTTGGGGTAGGGCAATCGACGATCACGCGGCATCTGCAGGAGCTCGAGGAGGCCATCGGCGTGCCTTTGCTCAGCAGGACAACGCGGCGTGTCACGATGACCGACGAAGGAAGTCGCTACTACGTCAACAGCGTCCAGATTCTGCGCCTCGTTGAGCAGGCTGGCGACGAGGCTCGGGGCACGCGCGGGGCGCCGGCCGGCTCCATTCGGATATCCTGCTCGGCGGCTATCGGGGTCTTGCACATCGGCCGGTTGATCTTCGCGTTTCAGGATCGCTACCCCGACATCGGGATCGATCTCAGCCTCACCGACGAGCGCGTAGACCTCGTCCGGGAAGGCGTCGATATCGCGCTTCGCCTGGGGCCGCTCACCGATAGCTCCATGAAATTGCGAAGCCTCGGCCAGTCCCGGCGTCTACTTGTGGCGGCGCCAGATTATCTGGCAGCGCGAGGAAGGCCGACGATCCCGCAGGACCTGCCCGGCCATGAAGGCATCCGCATGTCGAACGTGGCGGGAAGCGATATCCTCACCTTGCAGGGGCCGGACGGCGTGCGCCATGCGGTGCCCTTCGGAGGGCGATTTCGGGTCGACCACGGGCTTGCCGTGCGCGAGGCGCTGACCGCAGGACGAGGCATCGCACCGGCCCATCAATGGCTTATCGACGATCTGCTGGCGGCCGGGCGGCTTGAGGCAATCCTCCCGGACTATGCGTTGCCCGCCGTCCCGCTGAGCATGCTGATTGTCCCGGAGCGTGCAGGCATTACCCGAGTCCGGCTACTGGTCGACTTTCTCGCCGAGCAAATTGGCGGCATACCGGGAATCGAACAGATGCGGCCGGGTCATTAGGCCGCAGACCACAGCACTGCACTTCTCGAAACCGATCGGCCCGGCACTCGCCTGCGCCAATCGGCTCCATGCGTGCCTGTCTCCCGTCGGGGATCCCGACGGCATCTGCGCCAGCGGAAGCGACCCCTTGCAGACCGACTTCCTCAACTTGCCCAGCACCTTCAGACTCAAGCCGCTCTGCGCCTGGATACAGCAGGCCAGCACGGTGCCCTGCTCCTGCTCGTCGACACTGACATGCCGGCCGCTGGATCCGGATTGTCGAGCGCAGTTCCGCTTGGCTGGAAAAAACAGGCGGCTGTGGAAGAACGGCGAGCGGCTGCTCAACACCAGCTTGCAGTTCGTCCACCTGGCTTTCGTGTGCCCTCTACTCAAAAGACTCTGAACAGGCCCTGGGAAGACACCGGAACAGGACAGGTCGCCCTGCGGGCTGTTGGCCGGTTCTCGGCGTCGGAAGGCCCTGGGCCTACCTCATGGTCATGGCTTCACGGTCACGGTCGGTGGCGCTTTGGGCAGGTAGACGATGTAGCTGTCTATGAGAAATTTCTCGGCGATGGGCTCGCCGCGTGCCAGGCGCTTGAGCATCCAGTAGCTCTGTCGGCCGATCTCACGGCTGTTCATGTCCAGGTAGGCCTGGACCAGCCCCTCGTCGAGCAATGCGCGCTGTGCCGCATCCGGCTCGCTTGAGGCGATGATGATGGCCGGGTGGCTATTTTGGGCATCGAGTTCGGCGAGCAGCGGGCCGACCTGCTGACGGTATCTGTCGGCGTGATGGACCGGCCAATTGCCGAGGCTGATGATCGCGTCGAAGTGGCGGGTGCTCAGCAAAGTAGTGAGTTGGAGCAGCGCGCCTTCCGGCGTCTCGGCGCGCTCCAGCGGGCAGCGATGCGGCTCGCTCCAGCCATTCTCTCCGTTCAGCCGGTCGCCCCATTGATGGTTCGGAATAGCGCTGAGCTGCTGGCGGATGCCTTGCAGGCGCTCCTGCTGATAGGTGTCCTGCAATTCGCCGGTCAAGACGCACAGCCTGCCGCCCTGGGGCCTGAAATGCTGGGCAAGCCTGCCGAGATGACGGCCGAACGCCAGATTGTCGATCCCGACGTAGCCCCTGCGCAGGTGCTGTTCTGCAGGACTCAAGTCTGCATCGAAGGTGATCAGCGGTAACTTGCTGGCCCATTGCAAAGCGTGTTCGGCCAGCCATTTCGAATGGGTCACTGCCAGGGCTATGCCATCCAGATCCCTTTCCAGGGCCTGCTCCAGCACCTTGTTCTGCAAGCGAAAATGCGCCGGCCCGGAGGAGCCCAGTAATAGGCAGGTATCGCCCTGGGTCTGGGCAGCCTCGGCACAGCCCTCGCCAGCCAAAATGAAGAAGCGCTGATCGACGCGTTTGGGGATCATCGCGAACTGCAAGGGCTCGGCGGTGGCTGGACTGGTGAGCAGCAATCCGCAGAGCAAACCCATAGTGGATAGAAGGCAGAGAGCGAGCGGCTTGTTCAAGGCCGATCCTTGCGGGTCCCAATATGCAGGTTGGCGTGTCATAGGTTTCAGCGGTAGCAGGATCGTTCTGGAGTATGGAGTACGCCATCCGGACCTACATCGCTGAGTACAACACTCTGCGACCCCCTAGAATAGATATTTTATCCATCTCTGTAAGAACAGACCGCCTCATGGCGCCGGCGGTATGAAAAGAAAACCCCGACTGCGCCGGGCAGCAGTCAGGGCAAGGGCGGCAGTTCTCCAGGCGCCGCAGTGACCTTGAAAGCGTAGCCGCTCCGTGCACTGCCTGCTGAATCGTTTCAAATTTCTTGCATTGCATTGGTGACAGAAAAGAAAAGCCCCCGGGCCTGCCTTTCGACAGAACCGGGGGCTCCAACGGCGCGGCAGCGCAGGTTTCCCTACTGCTACTAAACGCCAGGGCAGCTTACCCGCGCCTTGCGTCGCGAGTAAACACCGTTTCGGTTACGGCACTGCACCTGTGCATCGGCGAGACACCGGGGCGCTGGGCCCGACAGGCTGCACCGATCCGGCAATGGCGGCTATGGGAGAGAACAGCCAAGCGCCGTCTCATCCCAAAACGCGTGGCAAGGCGGTTTTCAGGCCTTCAGGCGTGGTCTCTCCGAGCGAGTGCGCAAGCAGAATAAAGTCCTGCCATCTAATTGGCTGAGCAGCATCTCCCCCAAGGGGCTTCCAGATAGATTTTTTTTGCATAGCAAAAATATATTGAATGTTTACGCGTGTGATCTGTCTAGACTTATAAGAGCTTCATGTACTCGGAGGTGCGTGGTTTACACGAGTACCTTTTCCCCTCCCTTGCGGAGGGATTTTTTTGCATAGCAAAATATCGCCACAGACAGGAGATAGCCCTGCTGCTCTCCTCTGTAAGCCATCACCTACAACAGGTCGAGAACTTGCCCAATTGGTGCGCAGCGACCGTCTCGGTAGATTGACCCACACCAAGACGTCGATGGAACGACGCAGGCCCATGGATGGCAGCCAAGGGAACGTCGCAGGATAAGCGAATAATTCGTCAGGATGACGAGTACACGGACGGAAGGAAACATCGAACGGCGAGGCTAATCCCTCGCCGTTTTTGTGTGCGCCGGAGAAAGACGGCCGTCCAGTGCATCGCTGCGCTCCCAGACCTCATCTCCACACCCAAGTCGATTGGCGCCCCATCCGGACTATCGCGTTCTACATCAGCCACGCGCGGGAAGCAGCCTGAACGATAAAAAGCCCCCGGCCGACAGGCAGCGGCAGCGGGGGCACACAACGGCAGCAGCAACTGGCGTCCTGCCAATTACAGCGGCGAGGACCCTAACATCATTTCGCCGCTTCGTTTACCGCGTATCGGCTGAACGGTCGCGCCTGGGGGATGGGCGGCTCGGGCAGAGGGATATGAATGTAGGAACGGGTGGCGGGGGCGCCATGGGCAGTAGCCGATAAAAGAAGAAGCCGGCGATGCTGCTGGAGGACAACATGCCGGCAAGGCGTGCAAGAAGCAGAAAGCTCACAGTGATGACCATCTGCAGTGTGTACCCAAACGGCGGACCACGTCACCGTGACATGCCGTCACTGTGGCAGGGTGACTCAGGCAGATCGATGGGAAGGCGATAATGGGCTTCGACCGCAATGCCTGAGACGCTCATACCATGCTCGAGTCCCCGTCTCTCCGGACTCACTGCCAGGCTTTCGGCAGTTGGCCATCGGCCAGGCAAGCAAAATGACCACTGGTGTGATCGCACACCAGCGTCAAGCTCGATCGTGACCGCGGCAGCGAAGTGCTGCGCTCGGAATCGATGGATCTCCGGTTCCCCCTCAGGCCACCTCTTCAAGCAAGGGAAAAGCGGCCCCGTTTCCTTCGGAACGATCAAAGAAAACTCAGCGTCTGCCCGATCAGTTTCTGGAAAAAAGCGACAGGTTCCTGCAAGTTGCCCAGAAAACGCGGCTGCAGCAGCCACAGGTCGATCATCGGCTTGAAATCCTTGAGACTCACCACGGCCAGCCGCTCGTAATGGGCGCTGCGCTCCAGCAGCGGCCCAGGAACCAGCCCCAGGCCCAGGCCGTCGGCGATCAGGCCCAGTTGCAGCTCGACACCGAAGGTTTCCAGGTTGACCCGCAGCTCGAGCCCCTGCTCCATCAGGGTGTGCTGCAGGCTGGAGCGGAATCCGCAACCGTCGGGATTCAACACCCAGCCGCTCTGGTAGCAGTCGACCAGCTTGCAGGGACGCTTGGGCGCCTGCTCCTTCGCGCAGACCACCAGCAGGTTCATGCTGCCGAGGCTGTTGGCCACCACACTGCCGGGGAACACCTTGCGGGACGGGAAGAACACGACGGCCGCATCCAGTTCGTCCTTTTCGATGCCACCGAGCAGATGGCTTCCCCAATCCGTGGACACCTGGGTGTGCAGGTCCGGATAGGCCGCCTTCAGCTGCTTGAAGGCATGCGGCAGCACGACATCGCTCAAGGCCTGCGGAACGCCGATGCGCAACATTCCGCTGGGCGGCCGGTCGCTGGCCACCAGTTCGCGCAGGTTTTCCATCTCGCACAGAATCGCCAGGCATTGCTTGTAGACACGCAAGCCGATGACGGTCGGCTTGAGCGGCTTGGTGTTGCGGTCGAGCAATTCGACCCCCAGGTCATGCTCGAGATTCTGGATGCGTCGCGTGATCGCCGGCTGGGTCAGCTGCAACGACTCGGCAGCGTGAATGATGGACTGGCAGCGGACCGCCGACATGAAGGCCGTTATGTCATCAAGCTTCATTCGGTAGGGACATAATGAGGAAATAGAAAATGTTTAAAAATAATAGTTTCGTTCCTCTTGCCGGACCAGTGCGATAGGACGGCTCGCCGCAGGAAACGGAAGACGACAGGCGCCGGCCAGGGCCTCATGCCAGGCGTTTCGCGTTGTAGCGGTTGACGGGCACGACCAGTTCGGTGAAGTACTGCAAGCTGTCGGGCAGCGCGGAGTACAGCGTGAAACCATCCGCCGCGCCCTTTTCGACCCAGTCTTGAGGGTGTGTCTGCGCAGCGCCAGCGTCTGTCGCCGGAGGAAACCTCCAAGCTGATCCGCAAGCCCCATGACATCAGCACCGAAATCATCGAAAAGGCGCATTTGCAGGCTCAATAGAAACAAAACTCGGGGAAATTCTTCCTAAAAATCGACCCGCAACTCAAGGCCATCAGCCTGGCACGCATCGCCCCGGAAAGCCTGTCGCCCTTGATCCGGGACGACGAGGTGCCCAGCGGGCGATCCGCGCACTGGCCGGGCTGTCCGGCCGTGATTTCCTCGAATCATCGGCTGGGAATGAATGTTTCGATTGGATTCAAAGGAAAATGCCCCCTAGATTTACCAGAGGAAGGGACTTACCCAGGCCACCAGGCGAGCTATTGCAGCGCTCCAGGATGGCTCGGCGAGCGTAGAGGGAGCTTGCGTAGCGGATTCGAGTTGCTCGTCATCGCCCTGCACCGGTACGTGGAGGCGCAACTGAAGAAAACGCGAGCACAGCTCCGGCATTCCACAAGGAGGTGTAGCCATGAACCTGAACGATCTGAAAGAAATCGATCGAGCCTGGACGAACACACCGATGCCCCTGGCAAATCCAAAGCCGCCAGTGCCTATCGTCTTTAGGTGCATCAGGCAGGGCCTTCATGTTTTCCTCTCCCTCCTGGCGGCGGCGTTGTATATCGCACTGCTGGCGGTCTTTCCGCTGTTCTTTGCCTGTTCGGCACTGCTTGTCGGGATGCTGTGGCTCGCCGGCCGGCTCGTGCGGCACAAAAATAATAGTGACGGGGAGCCTTGATATCCTGCCCGCCCTCTCGCTTCGCTCGCAGCATCCGCTGTCGCTGCGCCGGAGGACGGCCATGGCGCGCCTGCTGTCCCTCCTGCTGATCGCCTGCCTGTCCTGGCA
This sequence comes from Azotobacter tropicalis, assembly GCF_059739045.1. NCBI lineage: Bacteria > Pseudomonadati > Pseudomonadota > Gammaproteobacteria > Pseudomonadales > Pseudomonadaceae > Azotobacter > Azotobacter tropicalis. The sequence continues at coordinate 525,810 of NZ_AP046059.1, read as the reverse complement.
GGCAGGTGCCGGGTCCGCGGACGAGGCGCTGCTCGTACAGGGCGGCTACGTGATGACGCTGGACCCGGCATTGGGCGGCTTCGGCGGCGGCGACCCGGCCGCGCTGCTGGTCTACTCGGCGCGGCCGGAAAACGCCCGGACGGTGCTGGTGGACGGCCGGATCGTCAAGCAGGACGGACAACTGCTCGGCGTGGACATGGCGGACCTCCCGGAACGCGCCCGCCGCTCCGCCCGGGAACTGCCTCAGCGTACGCCCTTCTCTCGCTGAGCGATTTCTGCGACCTGTCCGCGAGTTTCGCCGGTTATCCTGTAGCCATTCGACGGGAAGTTCTGCCATGCGCTACGACCTCACCAGCCTGGACCTGTTCATCGCCATCGCCCAGGAACGCAACCTCACCCGCGCCGTGCGCCTCAAGCACCTGGCGGTCTCGGCGGTGAGCAAGCGCATCAGCGAACTGGAGGACCAGGTCGGCTTGCCCCTGTTGATCCGCAACGCCCGCGGTGTCGAGCTGACCCCGGCCGGGCAGTCGCTGCTGTTCCATGCCCGCCAGGTCAAGCAGACCCTGGCCCGGCTGGACAACGAGCTCAGCGAGTACGCCAGCGGCGTCAAGGGCCATATCCATATCCATGCCATCACCTCGGTGCTGTCGCAATTCCTCCCGGAGGACATCGCCGGCCTCGTCGCCCGCTATCCCGAGATCAAGTTCGACATCGAGGAGCGGGTCGGCTCGGCAGTGGTCCGCGCGGTGGCCGACGGCCGCGCCGAGTTCGGCATCATAGCCATGCAGACCGCGGCCCAGGGCCTGGATACCGGCCCTACCGCGGCGACGAGCTGACCCTGGTGATGCCCGCCGACCGCCCCCTGGCCGCCCGCACGTCGATCCGCTTCGAAGAAGTGCTCGACCACGAGTTCGTCGGCCCGCACCTGGAAAGCGCGGTGCACGCCCTGCTGACCCGCGAGGTGGAGGCGCTGGGCAAGCCGTTGAGGCTGCGAGTACGCATCAGCAGCTTCGACTGCATGTGCCGGCTCGGCCGGCATGGGCCTGGCGGTACTGCCGCGCAGCGTGGTGCGCCAGTACCTGCGCAGCCACGGACTGCGCATGGTGACCCTCGACGAACCCTGGGCGCGGCGTTCGTTGCTGATGGTGTTTCGCAAGTACGACGCGGCCTCGCCGACGCTGCGCACCCTGATCGATCACCTGCGCCAGTGACCGTTCGGCTCTCGCGGCCATGAGCCGTACTTGAAGCGTTCTCCATCGGCGAACGCTCCCTTGGCGATACTTCAATTTTCACGCCCCCACCCCGCTCGTACGATCAGCCTCATGTCGCCATCGGCATGATCTGCCTGGCGCTGACCGGCCTGTACGCCTTCAAGTCGCCGTTCTGGGCACTGCCGACGCTGTTCCTGACCCGCTCCACCGCCGCGGTGTCGATCGCCGTGATCAACTCGGTGGGCAACCTCGGCGGCTTCGTCGGCCCGTCGATGATCGGCCTGGTCAAGGGCGACAGCCAGAGTGCCGGCAACGGCCTGCTGTTCCTGAGCGCCCTGCTGGTGATCGGTTTCCTCATGACTCTGCTGATGCGTACCGGCAACCCGAGACCCCGGCGCCCGGCGACGCGGTCGGCCAGCACAGCCACTGATTTCCCTTCCCGGGAGCCTGTTGAAGCGCGATGGCACCCTGACGCTGGTGGACGCGCCGGCCTCGCCCCACCCGTCTCCCGATGTGTTCAACCTGATCTTCAAGCGCCGCTCGATCGCCGGCTCGATGATCGGCCGCATCCCGGAAACCCAGGAAATGCTCGACTTCTGCGCCGGGCATGGCATCGTCGCGGATATCGAGCTGATCAGGGCCGAACAGATCAACGAGGCCTACGAGCGGATGCTCAAGGGCGACGTCAAGTACCGCTTCGTGATCGACTCCGCCACCCTGGCGGTTTGACCGGGAGCGGTTTCACCGCGTACTGCCCCCCCGGAGCCACCTTCGCCCCCGGCAGGCGCCATCGGCCGCCGGGGTATCCGGCGGGTACAATCCCACCGTCCCTGCCTGGAACGAATCGATGCCCCGGGAACACTACAGCGATCTGCTCGCGTTGATGGCCGTTGCCGAGGAGCGCAGCTTCACCCGCGCCGCCGCCCGGCTCGGCATCTCCCAGTCGATGCTCAGCCATACGATCCGTGGACTGGAGGCACGGCTCGGGGTGCGGCTGCTGACGCGGACCACGCGCAGCGTATCGGTCACGGAGGCCGGCGAACGGCTGTTGCGCGTGGTCGCCCCGCGGTTCAAGGACATCGCGTCCGAGCTGCGGCATGTCGCCGAGCTGAGCGAAACGCCCGCCGGCACGCTCCGCATCACCGCCACCGAGCACGCCATCGACACGCTGCTGTGGCCGAAGCTCGCCGAGCTTCTGAGCGCCTACCCGAAGCTCAAGGTGGAGCTGAGTTCCGACTACGCCCTCACCGATATCGTCCAGGGCAGGTACGACTTCGGCGTGCGCCTGGGCGACGGCTTGACCAGGGACAGCTCGGCCGTGCGCATCGCGCCCGACCTGCAATTCGCCATCGTCGGCGCGCCGTCGTATTTCGCCGCACACGCGATGCCTGCCAGCCCCCAGGAGCTGACGGACCACGCGTGCATCAATCTCAGGCTGCCGACGCGGGGCAACCTGTACGCCTGGGAACTCAAGAAGGACCAGAGCGAGCTGAATGTGCGGGTAGACGGCCAACTGGTGTTCAACGGCATCTACCAGATCGTGAACGCCGCGTTGTCGGGCTTTGGATTGGCCTACGTTCCCGAAGACCTGGCCCGCCCGCATCTCGAATCCGGACGCCTGCTGCCGGTGATGAAGAGCTGGTGGCGCACCTTTCCCGGGTATCACCTCTACTACTCCAGCCAGCGCGAAACCTCGCGGGCCATGCAGATCCTGATCGAGGCGCTGCGCTATGGGGAATAGCCTCGCCCGCAACCCGCTGGATTGATTACTTCGGCTCATGGCTCTATTCGGCATCCGGTGTTCTTCGAGCAGCCCGGCCTCTCTATCATCAGGCTCCAACAGCGGCAGCCAGCGAACCATCCCGCTCGCGACATCCTGCACACCCGGCCGCACTTCCACCTGACCTCGACCATGTTGCGCTCCTCCTCCGCGAGGCGGTGCCGGGTTGCGCATTGCCAGAGTAAAACCGATGACGACTTCAACTCTCGAACTTGAATCGACCCAACGACAGATGGGCAGTGCCGTGGGCTCCATGGCGCTTTGCGTGGCGATGCTGATCGCCTCCGAATTCATGCCGGTCAGCCTGCTGACCCCGATCGCCGAAGACCTGCAGGCCACCCAGGGCCTGGCGGGACAGGCCATCTCGGTGTCCGGTTTCTTCGCGGTGCTGTCCAGCCTGTTCATCGCGCCGATCGCCGGACGCTTCGACCGCCGGCACGTCCTGATGGGCATGACCCTGCTGATGCTGCTGTCGCTGGTGATGATCGCCCTGGCGCCCGACTTTTCCCTGTTGATGACGGCCCGCGCCTTGCTGGGACTGGCGATCGGCGGCTTCTGGTCGCTGGCCACGGCGACCGTCATCCGCCTGGTGCCCGCCGAGCGCGTGCCGCAGGCGCTTGGCGCCATCTACATGGGCAATGCCATCGCCACGGCGTTCGCCGCACCGATCGGGGCCTATGTGGGGGAACTGTTCGGCTGGCGGGTCGTGTTCGGCGGCCTCGTGCCGCTGGTGATCGCCAATCTGCTCTGGCAGGCCAGGAGCCTTCCCTCGATGCCGCCGCGGGCGGCCATCCCGGTCACCCGCCTGTTCGGGCTGCTCAAACGCCGGCACGTCGCCCTGGGCATGCTCTCGACCATGCTGACGTTCGCGGGTGCGTTCGGCGCCTTCACCTACTTCCGCCCCTTCCTGGAAGCCGAGATGGGCGTGAGTCCGAGCCAGCTGTCGCTTTTGCTGCTCGGCCTGGGCCTGGCCGGATTCGCGGGAACCCACTTCGCCGGCGCCATGCTCCATCGGCAGCGCCTCTACCCGCTCCTGCGCTATCTCCCCCTGGCCCTCGCCGCCGTCACCCTGGCCATGATGGGGGCCGGGCATCTCTTCTGGGCAGTGGCGGCCATGATGGTCGGCTGGGGAGCACTGAACGCGGCCATACCGGTGTGCTGGTCGACCTGGCTGGCCAGGGAAATCGATGACGAGCCGGAAAGCGGCGGCGGACTGCTGGTCGCCTCGATCCAGCTGGCGATCATGATGGGCGGCGCACTGGGCGGCCAGCTCCTGGACCAGGTGAATGCGTCTGCCCCCCTGGTGGGAGGCGCGGTCCTGCTGGTCCTTTCCGCGCTGGTCATCGGCAACGGCACCCGGATCAGGAAACCGGCACGGGCCTGAGCTCAGAGCCGCGGCTCGCTCCCGGCCCGACATGAGGGCGTCTTGGCTGAAGAACGGCGGTGGTATGGTTGCGCCATGCGTATGACGAAGACTGAGCGGGCATGAGAGACGACATCCTGCGGGAGTCCTTCGGCGGACTGGTGGCGTTCGTTGCCGTGGCCCGCGAAAAGAGCTTCACCCGGGCAGCGGCGCACCTTGGCCTGTCGCAATCGGCCGTCAGCCATGCCGTGCGGGCGCTGGAGACGAAGCTCGGCGCTCGCCTGCTGGCGCGCAACTCGCGCACGGTCTCGCCCACCGAGGTTGGCGAAAGGCTGCTGGAGACGGTCGCTCCGCAGCTGGAGGAAATCGATGCCGAGATGTCCGCCTTGTCGGCGCTGGGCGACAGCCCCATGGGGACAATCCGCATCACCGCCTCGGATCACGCGATCCGTAGCGTGCTGGCAGCCAGACTGAAGAAATTCCTGCCGAAGTATCCGGGTATCCAGGTCGAACTGTTTGCCGACAGTGGCCTGGTCGATCTCGCCGCCGAGCGGTTCGATGCCGGCGTTCGCTTGGGCGAGATCGTCGCGCAGGACATGATCGCGCTACGCATCGGCCCGGACATCCGCTTTGCCGTGGTGGCCACCAAAGGATACTTCGCCAGCCATTCTCTCCCCGGAACGCCGGATGACCTCATGATGCAGCACAACTGCATCAACCTGCGCCTGCCCACCTACGGAGGACGCTGGGCCTGGGAGTTCGAAAAAGACGGACGGCAGATGGACGTCCGCGTGAACGGCCAGCTCACCTACAACAGCATCTACGACTGCCTCGACGCCGCGATGGCCGGCCTCGGCATGGCCTACGTGCCGGAGGACATGGCGCTGCCCTACATCCGCACCGGTCACCTGGTATCCGTACTGGAAGACTGGTGCCCCTACTGGTCGGGCTACCACCTCTACTACCCCAGCCGCCGGCAACCCTCGGGAGCCATGTCCCTGCTGATTGCGGCCTTGCGTTACGAGACGTAGGCCGGGGTCAGGCCCGCGCGCAGGTCACGCAGCCGCCGTCCCATGCCGATTAATCGATGGGACACATAGGTCCATGCAATTTTCCCCTCTATCGGGGCTGGCATTTCGTCTGGACTAATATCCGGAGACTGCGACCGGGCCACTTCCCGGCGAGTCAAGAACACTGCGATGCCTGACGCGTACCCATCCATCCGAGGAGAAAACCTATGGAGCTGACGATCAATGGGCAGAAGCACCAGGTGGATGTGTCCCCCGATACGCCGCTGCTCTGGGTCATCCGCGAGGAGTTGGGCCTGACCGGCACCAAGTACGGCTGCGGGGTCGCCCAGTGCGGGGCCTGCACCGTACTGGCGGATGGTCGCCCCATCCGCTCCTGCGTCATGCCGGTGAGCAGCGTGGCCAACCAGGCCATCACCACCATCGAGGCCATCGAAGAAGACCCGGTGGGCAAGCGCGTGGTCGAGGCCTGGGTCGAGCACCAGGTGCCGCAGTGCGGGTACTGCCAGTCGGGCCAGGTGCTGACCGCGACCGCCCTGCTGAAACAAAACGCCAGGCCCGGCGAGGCGGAAATCGCCGCGGCCATGGTGAACCTCTGCCGCTGTGGCACCTACAACGCGATTGCCGATGCCATGCGGCAACTGGCCAAGGGCTGAGGAGATGACGCCGATGAACATGCCTCAGCTTTCCGAAGCCCTGCCCACGGACGGCAAGCCCTGCAATCTCTCCCGCCGCCGGTTCCTGGGGGCCTCCCTGGGCGCCCTGGTCCTGGGCGTCCTGCTGCCCGCCAAGATGGTCAGAGCCGCCCAGAGCCAGGCCTCCGAAATCAAGCCGGGCACCCGTATTCCGGCCTTCCTGGAAATCCGCCCGGACGGCACGGCCCTGCTGCGCAGCCCCTTCGTCGAAGGCGGCCAGGGCATCGACACCGCCTTCGCACAGATCGTCGGCGAGGAACTCGATATCACGCCGGAGCGCTTTTCCGTCGAATGCGCGCCGCCGGGAGCCGACTACCTGCTGGTCAATGGCGCCCGCTTCACGGGCGGCAGCTTCTCGGTACGTTCCAGTTACGAGGTGATGCGCCGCCTGGGAGCCTGCGCACGCCACATGCTGCTGCAGGCCGCCGCCGCCAGGCTGGACGTGCCGCCGGACAGCCTCACCACGCAACCCGGCACCGTGGTGCACGAGGCTTCCGGCCGTACCCTGGGCTACGGCGAACTGGCCGCCCTCGCCGCCGAGCTGTCGCCCCCCGAGCAGGTGCCCCTGCGCGCCAGGAAGGACTTCCGCTGGATCGGCAAGCCCGTGCCGCGCCTCGACGCCCGCGACAAGTCCACCGGCAAGGTGGCCTACAACATCGACCTGGAGGTCGACGGCATGCTCTTGGCGGCTGTCCAGCATGCACCGCGCATGGGCGGCGAGCCCGAGGCCATCGCCAACGAGGCGGAGGTCAAGGCGATGCCGGGCGTGCACTCGATCCATCGCCTGCCCGGCGCCGTCGCGGTGGTGGCCCAACGCTGGTGGCAGGCCCGGCGCGCCGTGGAGTCGCTCAAGGTCGGCTGGAAGGACGCCGCGCCGGGCACCCCGCACGCCATGCCCGCCGATTTTTCCTCCGCCGGCATGCGCGCCGCGCTGGCCGCCGCTCCCGGTCCGGGCATCGCCGCCGAGGAAAGCGGCGATGCCGCCAAGGCGCTGGAGCAGGCCAGCCGTGTGATCGAGGCGACCTACGACGCGCCCTATCTGGCCCACGGCCAACTGGAGCCACCATCGGCACTGGCCCGCTGGAACGCGGACGGCACCCTCGAGCTTTGGCTACCCAACCAGGCGCCGGAGCTGTTCCAGCAGGCCGCCGCCAAGGTCGCGGGCATCGCCCCCGACAAGGTCATCCTCCACTCCTCGCCGCTGGGCGGCTTCTTCGGCCGGCACTTCCTCTACGGCACGGCGAACCCCTTTCCCCAGGCCATCCAGTTGGCCAAGGCCGTCGGACGTCCGGTGAAACTGATCTGGAGCCGCGAAGAGGAGTTCCTGCGCGATGCGCTGCGGCCGATGGGCCTGGCGCGCTTTCGCGCCGGAATCGACGAGAACGGCCTGCCGCAGGCCCTGTACGCCGAGGCCGTCGGCGAGAGCCCCACCGAGCGCTGGTTCGGCCGCCAGCCGGACAAGGCCAACGACGCGGCGGTCGAGGGCATCGCCGAGAAGCCTTACGCCATTCCCAACCGCCGCGTGGCACAGGTCTACCTGGAACACCCGCCCAGCATTGGCTTCTGGCGTTCGGTCGGGCACTCGATGAACGACTTCTTCTACGAGTCCTTCTTCGATGAAGTGGCCGATGCCGGCAAGCAGGACCCGTACGCGCTGCGCCTGCGCCTGTTGGCGGACAAACCGCGGCACAAGGCGCTGCTGCAGGCGGTCGCCGAGCTCTCGGGCGGCTGGAAACGAGGTCCCTTCACCGCCGGCGACGGCAGCCAGCGCGCCCGGGGTGTGGCCATGGCGTCACCGTTCGGCAGCGAGGTCGCCACCATTGCCGAGGTGTCCATCGAAAGCGGCTCGGTGGTGGTCCACGAGGTCTGGGTGGCCTTCGACCCCGGCAGCATCGTCAACCCCGCCATCGTCGAGGCCCAGGTGAAGTCCGCCGTGGCACTGGGGCTTTCGTCCACCCTGCTGGAGGAGGTCGTGTACGAGAACGGCATGCCCCGCGCGCGCAATTTCGGCGCCTACGCCATCCTGCCGCCCGGCCGGATGCCCCGCGTGCATGTGCGCATCGTCGAGAGCGGCGCGCCCATGGGCGGCGTCGGCGAACCCGGACTGCCGAGCGTCCCGCCGGCCGTGATCAACGCGGTGGCCGCGCTCACCGGGCAGCGCGTGCGCAGCCTTCCCCTGTCCAGGACCCGCTTCGCTGGCGCGTGATGCGCCGGCCCGGCCTCATCCCATCCTCCGCTACCCGTAAGGAAACCGCCGACCATGAAGCGTCCCTTCCAGGCCACCTTGTTTCTCGCCCAGCTCTGCACCGGCGCCGCGCTCGCCGATGGCATCGAGGTGATACCCAATGGCGACCAGGCCAGCATGGCGGGCCCGGCCGACTACTTCACCGGCGCCGTCGTGGTCGACATGCTGTTCAGCCCCACGGAATACAGCCAGGTCAGCGGCGGTCACGTCACCTTCGCGCCGGGCGCCCGCACGGCCTGGCATACCCATCCACGCGGGCAGACGCTGATCGTCACCTCCGGCAAGGGCTGGGTACAGGAATGGGGCAAGGAAAGGCGAGTGATCGAGCCGGGCGATGTGGTGCGGATCGCCCCTGGCGTCAAGCATTGGCACGGGGCTACCGCCAGCAACGGCATGCGCCATATCGCCCTCCAGGAGGCCGTCGATGGCAAGAATGTCGAATGGCTGGAGCAGGTCGGCGACGAACAGTACAGGCAGTGACGCCCACCCTTGCGAAGCGCCCGGCTGCTCTCCCTTGCCATCCGACGGCAGCGCTGCCGTCGGGTTCAGCGCTGCGGCCTCAGCGCTCGAGCTTGCGGATGGTGACCTTGAAGGCTCCCGGGCGACGCAGGAGTTCGACTCCGGAATCCAGCGTGCCCAGCCTCACCAGGCCGCTGGAGTAGCGAAAGTCCTTGTGGAAGATGGCGAGGTTTCCCCACGGAGCGTAATAGGCCAGATCGCCAACCTTGGGGGTGATACCGGCGGGCGCGCCGCTGGTCGACAAAGGCTTCGGCAGATCGCTGATCTTCTCCGTGGCGGCATAGTCTTCGAGCATCAGCGAAAGCGGCAGCAGAGAGGCAAAGTCCCTGGCGGCCTCGCTATCCTCGAGTGTCGCGGTGATGGTGGTTCCCTCTATCTCGATGCTGATCTGCATGCTGTTCTCCTGGCGAAGGACGGGCGATCGCGTGTCAGGATGATCTGTGCCAGTGCCCGTTCCGGCGTTGGCCGAAATCGTCGCCATGGAGGCCATCAAGGCCGCTATCGGTAGTAACCGCGCTCTGAAAAGCCTGACCGGCATGGCGCCTCCTGGAGTTCTCTCGTCGCGGCGCCATCTATATATGAAATCCGCCACGCATTGATCCGCTGGCAGCGAATGAAGCCATGAATAGCGCTCATGAATGGAGCCGAGGGAGCGTGATTGCGCTGTGGCACTGACCTGGCCCAGCCTACAAGTACGAGTCAGGGCAAACATGCTTTAGCGAGTGGCAAGTCGCGTCTTCAGACGAGCCGGGCATCGAGGGAAAGTTTCTCTACCTGAAAATCGCCCGATCGGCCGCATGGCACGCCAGGTTGAACAGGACATCCCGCCGCATGGGTTCTTCCTCTTCGCGCCACACAGTCGGTCGGCCGCACATCGGCAACGTGGCAGTATCCGATCCCTCTATTACGGTAGCTGAATCGATTTAACAAACTCAGTTCCGCTCCTTGCAGCCAAGGAGTAGAAGTCACTGGTGATCGCTCAGTGATATTGCTGTGGAGGTCTGCCATGGATGTTGAACTGCACTTCTGGACGTTGCTCTCGATGGTCGCCATTGCCGGTGTGGTGTGGGAGGCACGGGCCAGGTGACCACCCCACGCTGGCTAACGGGTTCAGTCCCGACAGACAAACCTCTGCCTGCCCGCTTTGACCCTGGCTTTGTTCGACCGCCGATCAACCGCCCTCTGCGTGGAAGGCTGCTCCGGAACAACGCCAGGGGAACCGCCACCCACTGCTCGTCGAAGCGCACGCTCCGCGCGCCGTTATAGAACGCGATACCGCGTCTGAACTGGAGGGGTTCTTCGCACGTACATCGCATGGTGATTGCTCTTGCCAGCCGGCCTTGGCTACACGCGGAGCGCGGCCGTGCTTTCCGAGCCTACTGCAGCGAATGCCTCGACGATAGCGTCGATGACCACCCGGACCCTGGCGGTATGGCGCACGTCCTTGTGGGTCACCAGCCAGATGTCGTAGGGCGGGCATGCGCGCGCGGGCCACAGACGCAGCAAACCGTCGGCCTCGCCGAGCGGCAGCGGGATCTCGCCGATGCCCAGGCCATTGGCAACCGCGCGCCTCACCAGCAGGCCGGAAGTGCAGGTCATGGCGATGCGGCCATGGGTGATGGGTTCGGAAGCCAGGGTCACTTCTTTGCCGCTGTCCAGATACGGCTGGTAGAGCACCAGGTCATGCCCGGCGAATGCCGTGCCGGGCTCGGGCATACCGCGAGCCTGAACGTAGTCCGCCGAGGCGAAGATGGCACTGCTCCAGCGCGCGACGCGACGCACGATCAGATCGGGGTTCTCCGGCTTGAGGGTGCGCACCGCGATGTCCGCCTCGCGCTTGCTCAGATTGAGCAGCTGGGTCGAGGCCTGCAGCTGCACCTCGATGCCGGGATGCGCCCGGTGCAGGCGGGCGATCGCCGGGATGACGATATCGATGGCGAACGAGTCCGTGGTGGTGATCCGCACCACGCCGCTCATGCGCTCATCCATGCCGAGGATTTGCCGCTGCAACTCGGCAGCTGAAGCCTCCATGTTCAGCGCTGCGGCCATCGCCACTTCGCCGGCGGCCGTCAGGCTGTAACCGCCGGAGGTGCGAAGGAACAGGGTGGCGCCCAGGGCGTGCTCCAGGGAGGCCAGCCGGCGTCCGACGGTGGCCTGGTCGACACCCAGCACCCGGGCCGCGCCCCGCAGGGTCTGCTCGCGACACAGGGCGAGAAAGATCCGTGCATCGTCCCAGTTCATGAGGAGTCCTCGGTGATGCAAATTTGCATGTATGGCAATTGAAATCGCTGCATTATTTCAGCAATCAGCGCCCTTATGCTCCCCCTATCGCCACTGACTGCGCGTCTCGACAGGCGCAAGGGGGTCATCATGAATGCCGAACGCTCCTCTCTCATTACCAACCGCCCTTCGCCATGGCTGCCGATCTGGGCCGGTCTGTGCGCCAGCCTGGTCGGCATCGGCCTTGCCCGCTTCGCCTATACCCCCCTGATGTCCGCGCTGATCGAAGCGCACTGGTTCTCGCCATCGGTGGTGGCCTACCTGGGGGCGGCCAATCTCGCCGGCTATCTCATCGGCGCGCTGGGAGGACGGCCGCTCGCCGCCCGCTGGTCGAGCACCGGCGTGCTGCGCGCCATGATGGTGCTGGTGGCCCTGTCGTTCCTCGCCTGCGCCGTACCGCTGTCCATGGCCTGGTTTTTCGGTTGGCGCCTGCTGTCCGGCATCGCCGGCGGGGTGATCATGGTGCTTGCGGCAAGCACCATCCTGCCGCATGTCGCGCCGAACCGTCGCGGCCTGGCCAGCGGCGCGATCTTCCTCGGCGTCGGCCTGGGCATCGCCGGCTCGGGCAGCCTGGTGCCGTTCCTGCTCTCCTTCGGCCTGTTGCAGGCCTGGCTGGGCCTGGGCGGGGTAGCGCTGCTGCTGACCGCCACCAGCTGGTTCGGCTGGCCTCGGGAGAACCCGCATGCGCCGGCCAGCTCGAGCGCATCCGCCGTACGCGGCTCGACGGGCATCTACGTGCTGTTTGCCCAATACGCGCTGATGGCCGCCGGGCTGGTGGCGCCGATGATGTTCCTGGTCGACTACGTCAGCCGTGGCCTCGACGCCGGCAGCCATAGCGGCGCGCTGATCTGGACGCTGTACGGGGTGGGCGCCATCGTCGGGCCGGTGGTGTACGGTTTCCTGGCCGACCGCTGGGGCGCGCGCTCGGCGATCCGCCTGGTGCTGCTGGCCCAGGCCGCTGCTCTCGCGGTACTGGCGACGGTCGCCGACCTGCGCCTGCTGGCCGTCGCGGCGCTGGTGATAGGCTCGTTTCCGCCCGGCATCGTGCCGCTGGCGCTGGCCCGCGTACATCAGCTGGTCGCCGACCAGCACCGGCAGAACGCCACCTGGAGCCGTGCCACCGTGTCCTTCGCGAGCTTCCAGGCCCTGGCCGGCTACGCCTATTCGGCGCTGTTCTCCGCCAGCCACGGCCAGTACGCGCTGCTGTTCTCCGTCGCCATGGGCGCCATTGGCCTGGCCTTGGCGCTGGATCTGCTGCTGGTATTCAAGGAAATCGTCCGCCCTTCCACGGGAACCGGCGCGACCACGGCTGATTGAATATGAAATGTGTATAAATACATTACGAATACGCCATTGATGGCAAAGAAGTGTTCAATATTCTTGAAGGGGAAGTCTTCCGGGTCTTGCGCTGCCAGGCTCGGGACTCTCGCACGGCCATAAAACAGCGAGCCCCAACGAATGAAACAACCACGAACGCTCTACGACAAGCACATCGACTCGCACACCCTGTGCCCGCTCGACGACGACGGCCACGTACTGCTCTATATCGACCGCCAGGTCCTCAACGAATACACCAGCCCCCAGGCCTTCAGCGGTCTGCGCGAGGCCGGACGCAGCGTCTGGCGTCCGGAAACTGCGCTCGCCGTGGTCGATCACGTCAACCCGACCGCGCCGCAGCGCATTGCCGCCATGCCCGACGATGGCGGCGCCCGCCAGGTGTCCTACCTGGCCGAGAACTGCCGCGATTTCGGTATCGAGCTGTTCGATGTGCTCGACAAGCGCCAGGGCATCGAGCACGTGGTCGCTCCGGAACAGGGCTTCATCCTGCCCGGCATGGTGGTCGCCGCCGGCGACAGCCACACCACCACCTACGGTGCCCTGGGCGCCTTCGGCTTCGGTATCGGCACCTCGGAGATCGAGCACCTGCTGGCCTCGCAGACCCTGGTCTACAAGCGCCTGAAGACCATGCGCGTGACCGTGGAGGGCACGCTCGGACTGGGCGTGGTGTCGAAGGACATCATCATGGCGCTGATCGAAAGGATCGGCGCTTCCGGTGCCACGGGCTATGCCATCGAGTTCGCCGGCTCGACCATCGATGCGCTGAGCGTCGAGGCACGCATGACCATCTGCAACATGGCGGTCGAGGCCGGCGCCCGGGGTGCCTTCATGGCTCCGGACGACAAGGTCTTCGCCTACGTGAAGGACAAGCCCCGCGCACCGAAGGGCGAGCACTGGGAGCAGGCCGTGGCCAAATGGCGCGCGCTGAAAAGCGACGAAGGCGCCGTGTTCGATTGCGAGGTCTCGATTGACGCCGCGGCCATCCAGCCGATGGTCACCTGGGGCACCAGCCCGGACCAAGCCGCCCCCATCGGTGCCCGGGTGCCCGATCCGGCCTGCGAAGAAGACCCGATTCGCCGCCGAGACCTGCAACGCGCCCTGGACTACATGGGGCTCGAACCCGGGCAGCGGCTCGACGAAATCGCCATCAGTCATGCCTTCATCGGCTCCTGCACCAATGCCCGCATCGAGGACCTGCGCCAGGTCGCCGAGGTGGTCAAGGGCCGCCAGGTCGCCTCCGGCGTGCGGGCGATGATCGTGCCCGGCTCCACCGCCGTACGTGCCCAGGCCGAAGCCGAGGGATTGGCGAAGATCTTCCTCGCCGCCGGCTTCGAGTGGCGCCAGTCCGGCTGCTCCATGTGCCTGGCGATGAACGACGATGTGCTGGACGCCGGCGATCGCTGCGCCTCCAGCACCAACCGCAACTTCGAGGGGCGTCAGGGCGCCGGTGCGCGCACGCATTTGATGAGTCCGGCGATGGTCGCCGCCGCCGCCCTAGCCGGTCGCCTGACCGATGTCCGCTCGCTGTCTCCGGAGGCCTGAAGCATGGAACCCTTTCTCACCGTCAGCGGCAAGGCCGCGCCCTTCCTCGCCGCCAACGTCGACACCGACGTGATCATGCCCAAGCAGTTCCTCAAGGGCATCGACCGCAGCGGCCTGGATCGCGGGTTGTTCTTCGCCCTGCGCTTTCTCGAGTCCGGCGCGCCGAACCCGGAATTCATCCTCAACCAGAGCCCCTGGCAAGGCGCGAAGTTTCTGGTGGTCGGCCCCAACTTCGGCTGCGGCTCGAGCCGCGAGCATGCGGTCTGGGGCCTCAAGCAGCTGGGTATCCGCGCGCTGATCGGCACCAGCTTCGCCGGCATCTTCTACGACAACTGTCAGCGCAACGGCGTGCTCACCATCAAGCTGGAAGAGGATGAGCTGCGCGAGCTGGGCCGGGTGGTCGGCCAGCCGGAAAGCAACCAGATCTCCGTCGATCTACCGGCCCAGCAGATCCGCCTGCAGGACGGCCGGGCCATCGGCTTCCGGATCGATGCGCTGCGCAAGGAGGCGCTGATCCAGGGACTGGATGCCATCGGCAGCACCCTGCAGCGGGCCGAGCAGATCCGCGCCTTCGAACGCCGGCACCTGCAGGAAAACCCCTGGCTCGCCTGACCCCTGCCCATGAACCGCGCGCCGTCCCCGGCGTCGCGGTTCGCAGCGTGCGTCCGTAACCTGCCTACAGGGAAATTCCCTTGAAGTGCTGCTCGAGGAATTCGACGCAGACCCGCAGCTTCGCCGAATTGGCCAGCCGCGTCGGATAGACCGCCCAGACATTGGCGCTCTGGGTGTAATCGTGCAGCACCTGCACCAGCCGCCCCTGCTCCAGCAGCGGCTTCACATCCCACAGCGAGCGCAACAGGATGCCCCGCCCGTGCAGCGCCCACTCCAGCACGATCTCCCCGTTGTTCGACGACAGCGGGCCGCTGACGCGCACGCTGATGGGCTTGTCATTGCGTGAAAGCTGCCAGACGCCGAAGGAATTGTTGCGCTCCTTGAGTACCAGGCAATCGTGGCGTTGCAGGTCGTCCAGGTTGGTGGGTGTACCGCACCTCGCCAGATAGTCCGGCGTGGCGCAGAGCACCCGCTTGTTGCTCACCAGCCGCTTGCAGATGTGCTGGCTGGGCAGATCGTCACCGACCCGGATCTCCAGGTCGAAGCCCTCGCCGACGATGTCCACCACCCGGTCGAACACTTCCAGGCGGATCTCCAGTTCCGGATAGCGCTCGGCGAGCAGCGAGATGGCCGGCGCCACGTGGTTGCGCCCGAAGCCGAAGGTACTGCTGATGTGCAGCAGACCGCGCGGCGTCTGCCGGACCTGGGACAACTCGTCGAACAGGTCGTCGAGGTCACCCAGGATACGCACCGCCCAGCGCTGGGCGCGTTCGCCGTCCTCGGTCAGAGCGATGCGCCGGGTGGTGCGATGCAGCAGACGCGCCTTGAGGGTCGACTCGAGGATTCGAATGCGCTTGCTGACATAGGCCGGCGACAGCCCCAGCTCTTCCGCCGCCGCGGCAAAGCCTTGCTTGCGGATCACGGTGAGGAAGACGCGCAGGTCTTCGGGCAGGGGCAATTGGTCACGTACTGTGCTCATTGGATACCTATCTGGCCGGTTTTCGCACGGAGGGCGGAAGATAACAGCCGAGAGCCGGGCAAACCTCCGTTTCCTATCCCAACCAAAGGCTCCCCAAGCAGTCTTTCGAGCTTTCGCCACTGCATGTTTTCGTCGGCAATCGTGCCGCAATACGGCGGTTTAATACACATCTCATGAACAGTCAGATCACAATTCCACCCTTGATGGCCGGCTGCAAAAACCTAGGATGGAGAGCGCAATCAATGAGGAGTGACTGCCATGTTCACCGATTTCCAGAAAGACACGCGCCAGGTCAATGGCGTGCAGATCGCCTATCGCATAGGGGGCAGCGGACCGGGTCTGCTGCTGCTCCACGGCCACCCGCAGACCCATGTCATCTGGCACAAGGTCGCACCGGCGCTGGCGCGGCACTTCACGGTGGTCGCTGCCGACCTGCGCGGCTACGGCGACAGCGAGAAGCCCGAGGCCGATGCTGATCAGGTTGTCTATAGCAAACGCGAGATGGCCTGCGACATGGTCGAGCTGATGGCCTCCCTGGGACTCGCCCAGTTCGACCTGTTGGCCCATGACCGCGGCGCGCGGGTTGCCCACCGGCTGGCACTGGACCATCCGGCTGCGGTGCGCCGTCTGATTCTGCTGGACATCGCACCGACCTTGGCGATGTACAGGCAAACCACGGAAGCCTTTGCGCGTGCCTACTGGCACTGGTTCTTCCTGATCCGCCCAGCCCCCTTGCCGGAAACCCTGATCGAGGCCGATCCGGAACTTTATCTGCGCAGCGTGATGGGCAGCCGCAGTGCCGGCATGCGCCCGTTCACCGACGAGGCCTTCGCCGAATACCTGCGCTGCCTGAAGCTGCCCGGCACCGCGCATGGAATTTGCGGCGACTACCGCGCCAGTGCCGGCATCGACCTGGAGCACGACCAGGCGGACCTTGAGGCAGGGCGCTTGATGGTCACGCCGCTCCTGGCGTTGTGGGGCGGCGACGGCACGGTAGGCAAATGTTTCGACCCGCTGGCCGAATGGCGCAAGGTGGCCGACGACGTACGCGGCAAGCCGCTGCCCGCCGGCCATTACCTGGCCGAAGAAGTCCCCGAACTGCTGCTCGAAGAAGTGCTCGCCTTCCTGCTCTGAAGCCGGAGCCCTCCCCCATAGCGCTTATCCAGTCCAGTGCGTGACCACGCGTCCCCGCACTACGGGAGTCTTTTATCCGCCGCCAGGCGCGGCGCTACCAGGACAACAACAATGACAATCAAGAAGCTACTCGGCACCCTCTACGTTCAGGTCGTCATCGCCATCGTGCTAGGCATTCTGATCGGGCATTTCTGGCCACAGACCGGCACTGAACTCAAACCCTTGGGCGATGCCTTCATCAAGCTGATCAAGATGATCATCGGCCCGATCATCTTCTGTACCGTGGTTTCCGGTATCACCAGCATGCAGGACATCAAGCGGGTCGGCCGGGTCGGCGGCAAGGCCCTGCTGTACTTCGAGCTGGTTTCCACTGTGGCGCTTATGATCGGCCTGCTGGCGGCACACCTAGTGCGTCCCGGCGATGGTTTCAACGTCGACGTGCATAGCCTGGATGCCAGTGCCATCTCTGGCTACGTGAGTCAGGCCTCGCATGGCGAGGGCATGGTCGGCTTCCTGATGCACACGATACCCAGCACCTTCTTCGATGCCTTCGCCAAAGGCGAGATCCTGCCGATCCTGATGGTCTCGGTGCTGTTCGGCATCGCTCTGGTGCTGATCGGCGAGCGCGCCCAGCCGCTGGTCGAGTTGATCAACCAGGCGTCCGAAGTATTTTTCCGCATCGTCGGCATGATCAGCCGGGTGGCGCCACTCGGCGCGCTGGGGGCGATCGCCTTCACCGTCGGCAAGTACGGCTTGGGTTCGCTGGTGCCACTGCTCAAGTTGATCGGCACCTTCTACCTTACCGCCTTCGTCTTCGTCGTCTGCGTGCTCGGCAGCATCGCTAGGCAGGCCGGGTTCAGCATCTTCCGCCTGCTGGGGTACATCAAGGCCGAGCTACTGATCGTGCTGGGCACCAGTTCCTCGGAGTCGGCACTACCGCAGTTGATGCAGAAGCTGGAGGACGTCGGTTGCTCGAAAGGCGTGGTCGGCATCGTGGTGCCTACCGGCTACACCTTCAACCTGGACGGCACCAACATCTACATGACCCTGGCGGTGCTGTTCCTGGCCCAGGCCTGCAACATCCCGCTGACCCTGGAACAGCAACTGACCCTGCTGATAGTGACGATGCTCACCTCCAAGGGCGCCGGCGCAGTGGTCGGGGCCGGCTTCGTCGCTTTGGCCGCGAGCCTGGCCACGGTGCCCACGGTGCCGGTCGAGGCGATGGTACTGATCCTGGGGGTGGATCGTTTCATGGCCGAATGCCGGTCGCTGACCAACATCATCGGTAATGCAGTCGCGGGGGTAGTAGTTGCCGCCTGGGAAGGCGAGCTGGACCGCTCGCGCCTGGGGCCGATCGCCTTGAAGCGCGATCGTCGCCTGCTCACGGGAGTTGCTCAACGCGATTGAGCCGTTGGGCGGTAGTTAGCAGCCTGTTGAAACTCTCCACGATGAGCGTGACTACTGTTGGCAGCAGTGGTCACGCTCACATAGGGCTTGCGCAAGGCATCGAGTAGGGGACGGCAGGACTTCTCGCCCAAGAGTTCCCCGAACCCTTCTGGACGAGCAGATCGAGCGTGTCGTCAGCACGATACTGAAGACGCTCCCCAAAGGCGCCACCCACACCGGCTGGTGCGCCGCCCGCCAGCACAGGCGAGGCCGGTTCCGCTCCACGCGGGCGCTGGAATACGCCATCCGGGCTACATCGCCGAGCACAACGCTCAGGCGAAACCCTTCGGGTGGATCAGGGACAGCCGATGGAATCCTGGTTTCGGCCGCTTCTTATGCAAACGAATTTCTAACCAACATCATTAGTTAACCTTAACAAAACAGTCAGTTAACGTTAACCAGTGTGTGTGTTAGGATCGCGCCCGCTTTTAAACACGAAAGGAAACATGATGTTACTCATCGACCAACGTATTCGGCGATCGCTCGTCAGCGGGATCGCGGCGACGACACTGTTCAGCAGCGCCACGGCAGCCGTTGCGGCTCCCCACCTGGAACCCGGCCCCGAGCCCACCGTGCACACGCAGCAGGCATTCGCGCCCGAGTCCAACTTCACCGCGAAGTGGACTCGTGCCGACGCGCGTCAGATCAAGCGGATGTCGGACCCGCGGGCCGTCTCGCGCCAGAGTTCGATGCCCGCGGCATACACCATGCCCAACGTCCCGCAGGACTTCCCCGACATGTCGAACGGGCAGGTCTGGGTGTGGGACTCCTGGCCCCTGACCGACGCCAACGCGAACCAGTACAGCGTCAACGGGCAGGAGATCATCTTCTCCCTCGTCGCCGACCGGAACCTCGGCTTCGACGATCGCCACGTGTTCGCGAAGATCGGCTACTTCTACCGCCCGGCCGGCATCCCCGCCAGCCTGCGGCCGGCGAACGGCGGCTGGACCTACGGCGGTCTCGTCTTCGACGAGGGCGTCACCGGCCAGATCTTCAAGGACCAGTCGTACAGCCACCAGACGCAGTGGTCGGGCTCGGCGCGCATCTTCCCGAGCGGCGAGATCAAGCTGTTCTTCACCGATGTCGCGTTCTATCGCGACGCCGCGGGCAAGGACATCAAGCCGTACGACCCGCAGATCGCGCTCAGCGTCGGCAAGGTGCACGCCAACAAGGAAGGCGTGAAGTTCACCGGCTTCGACAAGGTCATTCCGCTCCTGGCGGCCGACGGTACCTACTACCAGACCGGCGAGCAGAACCCGTACTTCAACTTCCGCGACCCGTTCACCTTCGAGGACCCGGCCCACCCGGGCGAGACCTTCATGGTCTTCGAGGGCAACTCGGCCATGCCGCGAGAGTCCGCCACGTGCAACGCGGAGGACCTCGGCTACCGGGAGGGCGACCCCTACGCCGAGACCGTCGAGCAGGTGAACGCGTCGGGTGCGACCTACCAGATCGGCAACATCGGTCTGGCGAAGGCGAAGAACGCCGACCTCACCGAGTGGGAGTTCCTGCCGCCGATCCTCTCGGCGAACTGCGTGACCGACCAGACCGAACGGCCGCAGATCTACATGAAGGACGGCAAGTACTACCTCTTCACCATCAGCCACCGCGGCACCTACGCGGCCGGCCTCGATGGCCCCGAGGGCGTGTACGGCTTCGTGGGCGACGGTATCCGCAGCGATTACCAGCCGATGAACCAGGGATCCGGGCTGGTGCTCGGCAACCCGACGAACCTCAACTTCAACGGCGGGTTCCCCTTCGCTCCCGACTACAACCAGCCCTTCGGCCACTTCCAGTCGTACTCGCACTACGTAATGCCGGGCGGCCTGGTGCAGTCGTTCATCGACACGATCGGCACCGAGGGCAACTTCCGGCGCGGCGGCACCCTCGCACCGACTGTGAAGATCGACATCGAAGGGGCATCGTCGGCGGTCGACTACTCCTACGGTACCTACGGCGGCGGGCTGGGTGGCTGGGCCGACATCCCGGCGAACCTCAATGTGAATCCGGGCGGCCAGAATCAGCCGCAGAAGAAGTAACGGATCTCACGAACAGGCGCCCGGCTGGATTTCCAGCCGGGCGCCTCGCTGTGTGTGCCCGGGATACTGTCACGTTGCCGGAGCCGACCTGAGCGGCACGCACCAAGGCCTTCGCGGCTTGGGAACGGGTGACGCGTGCTCCGATGCCCGGACGTCTTGCCGCGTGAGCTCATCGGTCACGTTTTCGCTCGGCTGCACATCAACACCGTGACAGTACCTCCTCCAGATGACCGGCTTGACCTGCGTTCGGGGTGGGGTTATATTGTTGATAACGTTAACTCTGGTAACGGATTCCGCCCTCCGCAGAATCCATCCCAGGCCATCCATCGAATGTGTCGGAAAGTAGCCCTTCGTGAAGACCGACACGTCTTTCGCGTTCCGGCATTGCCGTTTCACCTCCCTCGCCGATGCCGAGCGGCCCACGCAGCGCTGCATAGTCCCGGGCATGCACGGTGGCTGCGCCATGACGTGGATATGAAGGGCTACCTGACCGCCTGGGTTCCGGACACCCAGGCCAAGGAGTGAGCCTGCTCGTCGCCGAGCGGTTCGCTTGAAGGAGCGGCTCGCCAGCGGGCTGCCCCCTGACCGAAATTCCGATCCGCACCGTTTCGAGACGGCTTTACGCATGTTGAATGACCTGATTAGGCAGCGGATAGCCGCCACGACGCTCCCCAAAGCGATCAGCATGATTTTGCTGGCAGTTGCCTCGATCCAGGCGGTGGGGATCGCCAGAACGCTCTTTTGGCCCGAGTCATCGACCGCCGTGGCGCCAGCCAAGCCACGAGAGGCGACGCCGGGCGATATGCCGATGCTGGATCTCAAGGCAATCCAGCAGGCCGAACTGTTCGGCCCGCTTGTGGAAGAGACAGCGCAAAAGGCGCTTGCGACGCAGGTGAAAAGCCGTCTGGACGTCAAGCTTCTGGGTGTCGTCAGGGGCTCCCAGGGGAACGCTTCCGTGGCCATTCTCGCGGAAGCCGGCCGGCAGCGCGCCTATGCCGTCGACGACAGGCTGTCCGTCAACAACGGCGCCAGGGTGGCCGAAATCCTGGCGGATCGGGTGGTGCTCGAGGTATCCGGCCAACAGCAATACGTCGAGCTGGAAAGGCCCACCATGAACAACGCGAGGATTTCCGTCGTCACCACGGCGCCCGGTCAGACAAGCCGATCGCTGCAACGGGACGAAGCCGAGGCGGCTGACGAGGGTACTCGGCTCATCGCGCGCCGGGACAAGCGGACGCGGGATGCCGAAATTGCTCCCTGAGCCGCTCTTTTGCAGAGAGATACAGACCGGGATGATGACCTGTCGATCAGCCAGCCGTTTCGTTTCAGTCGCCTTGCTGGCGCTGCTGGCAGCTGGCTGCACCCCCTTCGGAAAGAACCTGCGCTCCGCCCCGCCCGAGGGGGCATCGCGAGAGCGGGCGCTCTACGACGAGAGCATGGAACTCATCCAGTCCCGCCAGCCCGAGGCGGCGGCGACCCGACTGGTAGAGCTGCTGCGCACCGACCCGCAGGGCGAGCTGCGCATCGAGGCGGCGCTGGCCCTGGCCTACAGCCAGCTGCAGCTCGACCGGCCGAAGGAAGCCGCCCGGATAGCGACTCGGGTGATCGAAGAAAATGCCGAAACAGCGCGTATGGACTATGCGCTCTATCTGCGCGCCAATGCCTTGCTGGCCCTCCGCCCCGCCCCCTCGGCCGCGCAGGTTCGTCAGGCAGCAGAAGATCTCGAGCGCCTGAGACAGCGTTACCCCGACAGCCAATACGCCGAACGCGCCAAGGAAACGCTGGCCAAGGTCGAGGAACGTCTGGCGGACAACGAACTACAGGCAGCCAGGCTCCAGTCGCAGCGCAATCAGCCCGTCGCGGCGCTGAACCGCTGTCGCTACATCATCGAGCGCTATCCCGATAGCGCCGCCGTCAGCGGCGCACTGGAGCTGATGATCAACGCTTATCGGCAACTCGGCCTGAATGAGCTGGCCGACAGTACCAGGGCGATACGCAAAGGCAGCGTGCCACCCTAGGGTCTGAAAAAGACTTTTTCTGGAAATCACGAACCAATAATCGCCATGCGGCTTACAGGGCATGTGATCTCGTGAAAGTGAGGCTTTTCGGAGTTTCCCGAGAAATATTACGGATGGATCCGTTTAACGCGACATTTCATGGTTTGACGAATAAACGGATACAGCAGTGCATTCTAGATACCCATTCACTTCTGACTTATCTGCCTCAGGATCTTCTCGATACGCAGATGCAGTGGTTACCCAGTCGATGGGGGGTGAAAGCAGGACAGCGTCCTTCTCAGACCTACACCAGCCGACGTACGCAGGCAGACCGGGAAAACTGTCTCTCAAGGCGCTTGTCGCGTCATTACTGTTCACTTCGTGGTTGATGGCATGCCCGGCCGGGGCCGACGACTACAGCCTCGACATGCGCGACACCGATATTGCGGAGTTCATCGCCAGCATCGGAAAGCTCACCGGCAAAACCATCGTCATGGACCCGCGCGTCAAGGGAAAGGTCAGCATCAGCACGCCGAAATCGGTGACGAAAGAGGAACTCTACGAAATCTTTCTGGTGCAGCTCGGCGTCAACGGATACTCCGTCATCAATGTCGGAAAAGACATTCTGAAGGTGATTCCCCAGCAAGGCGCGAAACTGGAAGGGATCGAAGTTCAGGGTGGCGGCCCTACCCTGCCACGTACCAGCGAAAAGATCGTCACCCGTGTCGTTCAGGTGCAAAACGTCGACGTAGCCGCCCTGGTGCCCACCCTGCGTCCGCTGGTGGACAACCAGAGCGGCATCATCACGCCCTACCCCGCCTCCAACGTCATTCTGATCACCGACCGCGAGGCCAATGTTCGGCGGCTACTGGAAGTCATCGAGCGGGTGGACAAGGCCGACAGCGACGATACCGAGATCATCTGGCTGGAGCATGCCTCCGCACCGGAAGTGAGCGAAACCCTGAAGGCCCTGGTCCGCGAGCAGACCAAGGGCAACGAGGGCTCGCGCCTGATGCCCATCATCAAGGCGGATCCCCGGACCAACAGCCTGTTGATCCGGGCCGACAAGTCGAATCGCGAGTATCTCCGCCAAGTCATCAGGGAACTCGACAGCGAGGTCCAGACCGACAACAACACCCGGGTCCACTACCTCAAATACGCCAAGGCCGAAGACCTGGCGGAAGTGCTGGAAAAGATCAGCGGCATCGTCAGCGAAGAGAAGGACAAGGCCTCCCCGGAGGAGTCCGCCGGGACCAATCAGGACGCTATCCATATCAAGGCCCACGAGGCGACCAACAGCATCGTCATGTCGGGCAGCCCGAGGATCATTCGCGATCTCGGGCAGTTGATCGATCAACTCGATATCCGCCGCGCCCAGGTCATGGTGGAAGCGATCATCGTCGAAATGTCGGAAGAACGCGCCAAGGAACTGGGCGTCCAGTGGCTGCTCGCCGATCGCAACGGCAGCGGACGGGCACTGGCCGGAACCAACTTCACCAATCTCGGCAATGGCCTCAACAACATATTGGACGCCACCTCCGATGGCGAGCAGTCGGTGGCAGGCGCACTGCGAAACGTCGGCGGCCTGACTGCCGGCGTGGGGCGCTTCAGCGGTTCGGGCCTGAACTTCGCCGTGCTCTTGAAGGCGCTGCAGGACGATACGAAGTCGAACATTCTCTCCACCCCCAGTCTGCTGACCCTGGACAACCAGGCGGCCTCCATACTGGTGGGCCAGGAAATACCCGTGTCCACGGGTTCGACGCTCAGTAACGACAACGACGCGAACAACCAATTTCGGACGATCGAGCGCAAGGACGTCGGCGTCAAGCTGCTCATCACCCCGCAGATCAACGAGGGCGGTGCCGTGCAACTGCAGATCGAACAGGAAGTCTCCTCGCTGGGCGCGGAGGTGGGCGATGACGGCGTCAGCTTCAACAAGCGTCAGATCAAAACCGCCGTCCTGGTCGATAACGGTGCGACCATCGTCCTGGGCGGATTGATCGACGACGACATCCGCGAAGCGGGATCGAAGGTGCCCGGGCTGGGCAGCTTGCCGGTGGTGGGTCGCCTGTTCCGCTCGGACGGCAGCCGGATTGCCCGTCGCAATCTGATGGTCTTCATACGTCCCACCATCATTCGCGACCAGGAGATGCTGACCTCGGTCAGCAGAGCCAAATACGGCTCCATTCGGGACAGACAACTGACAGACAAAGACAGTGCCGTGGAGCTGTTTCCGGAAGAGGCGCCGGCCGTCCTGCCCGAGTGGACGGGGCTCGGCCCCACCTCGATCAACGTGTTGCCGCCCAAGAAGTAAACGGACATGGTCGATTCAGCGATTCCCGTCGCAGAGCAGGCGGATGCCACGACTCTGCCCCCGCGGCTGCCGTTCGGCTTCGCCGATCGCTATCGGCTGGTCGTCGAGCCCGAAGCGGGCCGCCTGAGCTGTTACCACATCGAGCAGACGCCTCTCGAGGCGATCCTCGAAGCCAGGCGTTTCCTCGATGCGGAACTGACGCTGGTGCCGGTCACGGCCGAGCAACTGGAACAGCGCCTGGGAAGGCTCTACCAGCAGAGCGGTCAGGCCGACATGCAACTGATCGAGAAGATCGGCGACGACGACGATCTGTTCGAGCTGATCGACGAATTGCCGGAGAACGAAGACCTGCTCGCCGCCGAAGGCGATGCGCCGATCATTCGCCTGATCAATGCGATGCTGACCGAGGCGATCAAGGAAGGCGCCTCCGACATCCACATCGAACCCTACGAAAAGCGTCTGTCGGTGCGCTTTCGCATCGACGGCGTGCTGCGCGAAATACTGTCGCCCAACTACAAGCTGGCCACCCTGCTGACCTCGCGCATCAAGGTCATGGCCAAGCTCGACATCGCTGAGAAGCGTGTGCCGCAGGACGGTCGCACGGCGTTGCGCATCGGCGGCCGCGCCCTCGACGTGCGGGTTTCCACCCTGCCCTCCAGCTACGGCGAACGGGTGGTGATGCGCCTGCTGGACAAGCAGACGGCGCGCCTCAGCCTCAGCGACCTCGGCATGCCCGAGAACACCCACCGGGCCTTCGAGCGCCTGCTGCTGCAGCCCAACGGCGTCATCCTGGTCACCGGCCCCACCGGCTCGGGCAAGACCACTACGCTCTATGCCGGCCTCGGCATGCTCAACAACAGCTCGCGCAACATCCTCACGGTGGAGGATCCGGTCGAATACGCCATCGAGGGCGTGGGACAGACCCAGGTGAATACCCGCGCCGGCATGACCTTCGCCAAGGGGCTGCGGGCGATGCTGCGCCAGGACCCGGACGTGCTGATGATCGGCGAAATCCGCGATGCGGAAACCGCCGAGGTGGCGATCCAGGCGAGCCTGACCGGCCACCTGGTGCTGTCGACCCTGCACACCAACAGCGCGGCCGGTGCGATCACCCGCCTGCGCGACATCGGCATCGACTCCTATCTGGTGGCGTCCAGCCTGAAAGGCGTGCTGGCCCAGCGGCTGGTGCGGCGACTCTGTCAGCACTGCCGCGAACCGGCGCGGATCAGCGAAGAGGAAGCGCAGTGGCTCAACAGGCCCGAACTGGCGGGAACGGATGGCTATCGCAGCCACGGCTGCGAGCAGTGCAACCAGACCGGCTATCGCGGCCGGGTCGGCATCTATGAGCTGGCCGTGGTGGACGCCGGACTGGCGGCACTGATCAACCAGCGGGCCGGCGAACTGGAGATGCAACAGTATTTGAGCAGCAAGATGAATTCCCTGATGGACGAAGCGCGCTTTCTCGTTACCCGCGGCATGACCAGCGTCGATGAAGTGCTGCGCATCATTCGCAGCGATTGACCGCCATGGCCGCCTTCAGCTACTGCGCCCTGACCGCCGACGGCAAGACCAAAAACGGTCTGATCGAAGCCGATTCGCCACGCCACGCCCGCACGCTGCTGCGCGAGCGGGGCCTGCTGCCCACTGCCGTGGAGGCCGCCAGCCCGGCCCGCGCCGCCAGGGCCGGCAGGCTTCGCCTGGCCCGGCCGCTGCCGGCCCGCGACGTGGCGCTGCTAACCCGGCAACTGGCGACCCTGATCGACTCCGGTTTGCCGCTGGAAGAAGCGCTCTATGCCATCACCCGGCAGACCAACAACGCCGTGTTGAAGGCCACCGTGCTGTCCGTGCGGGCGCGGATTCTGGAGGGCCACAGCCTTGCCTCGGCCCTCTCGGAATACCCGCGCAGCTTCAGCGAGCTGTACCGGGCGATGATCACCGCCGGCGAGGAGTCCGGGCATCTGAGCGGCGTGCTCCTGCGTCTGGCGGAATATGGCGAGCGGCTGCAGAAGATCCGCAGCAAGGTGCAGGTGGCGCTGATCTATCCGGTGTTTCTGACGCTGGTGGCGGTGGGGGTCATCGTCTCGCTGATGACCTACGTGGTGCCCAAGGTGGTGGAACAGTTCACCCATGCCGAACAGACGCTGCCGCTGCTGACCCGCTACCTGATTCTGATCAGCGATGTCCTGCAGCAATACGGCCTGCACATGCTCGCGGCGCTGGCAGGCCTCGCGCTGCTGGCGCGCTGGTGGCTGCATGACGCCGGGCGACGTACCCGCTGGCACAAGGCACAGCTGCGCCTGCCGCTGGTCAGCACCTTCGTGCTGGGCCAGCAGTCGCTGCAGTTCGCCCGGACCCTGGCGATCCTGGTCGGCAGCGGCATCGACCTGCTGCACAGTCTGAAAGTCTCCGCCGGGCCGATGACCAACCTCTATCTGAAACAGGCGGTGGTCAACACCGGCGACCTGGTGCGGGAAGGCTGCTCGCTGTCCCGCGCCCTCGAACAGTCCGGTCCCTTCCCGCCGCTGCTGGTGTACATGATCGCCAACGGCGAACGCAGCGGCGAGCTGGAGAAGATGCTGGACAAGGCGGCCGAGAACCAGGAGGCGGAGTTCGAAAGCCGCGTCGCCTGGCTGCTCGGGCTGTTCGAACCCGCGCTGATCCTGGTCATGGGCGGCATCGTGCTGTGCATCGTCCTGGCCATTCTCATGCCGATCCTGGAACTCAACAACCTGACCTCGTTTTGAAGGAGACACGCTCTTGAACGCAACGATCCGAACGCGCCGGCAGCAGGGCTTCACGCTGCTGGAAATCATGGTGGTGCTGGTGATCCTCGGCCTCCTGGTGGCGCTGGTGGCGCCGAATGTCCTGCAGAACCAGGACAAGGCGATGGTCGAGAAGGCCAGGGCCGACGTCGCCCTGCTGGAGCAGGCGCTGGACATGTACAAGCTGGACAACTTCCAGTACCCCACCACCGACCAGGGGCTGGAGGCGCTGGTGACGAAACCGGAAACCGGCCCGCAGCCCAAGCGCTACAACAGCAACGGCTACATCAAGCGCCTGCCCACCGACCCCTGGGGCAATCCCTACCAGTACCTGCAGCCGGGCACCAAGAAGGCGTTCGACGTCTACTCGCTGGGTGCGGACGGCGAGATGGGGGAGAAGGACTTGCGGCGGATGTCGGCAACTAATCCTGCCCGCGGCTTCACCCTGCTGGAGGTGATGCTGGTGATGGCGATTCTGGGCCTGCTGACGGTCACCGTCTCCCTGGCGCTGCCGGAACCGTCCCAGCAACGCCTGGAAAGCGATGCGCGCCGCCTCAAGGCGCAGATCGGGCTGGCGGCGGAACAGGCCATCTACCGCAATCGCGACTATGGCCTGTGGCTGGGCGACGCCGGCTATCGCTTCTACCGGCGCGAGAAGGCGCGCTGGCTGCCGGTGGACAGCGATCCGCGTCTGGCGGCCCGGGCGCTGAACGACGGGACCACCCTGCGCCTGCGCATGGCGGGACAAACGGTCGATACGCGCGGGAAGGCGCGCGAGCCGCAGATCTTCATCGCCAGCGACGGCCAGATCAGCGAGTTCGAATTGACCCTCGGCCATCCCGACGCGCGGTGGCCGCAGGTGATCCGCGCCAGCTTCGCAGGCGATCTGCGCCTGGAGCAACCGTGAATCGGTCACGACAGCGCGGCCTCACGCTGCTGGAGGTGCTGGTGGCGCTCTCCATCTTCGCCCTGGCCGCCGGCGCCCTGCTCAAGATCGTCGGCGAGCACGGACGGCATGCCGGGCAGCTCGAGCTCCGCTACTTCGCCCAGCTGGCGGCCCAGAACCACCTGGCGAGTCTGCATCTGCAGCCGGCCTGGCCGGCCCTCGGCAAGCGCACCCGGAAGGTCGAGCTGGCGGGGTACAAGTTCACCCTCACCGAACAGGTGGAGGGAACCGGCAATCCCGATATTCGTCGGGTGACGGCCCGGACGACAGACGACGACCGGCTGCTGAGCGAATTGCAAGCCTTCATGGGCGCGACGCCGTGAAAAGCAGTGGCGGCTTCACCCTGCTCGAAGTGCTGGTGGCAATGGCCCTGCTGGCACTGCTCGGACTCGCCGCGGCGCTGACGCTCAACAGCGGTCTGCGCAGCCAGCAGGTGGTGGGCGAAAGCATCGAGTCGCTGCAGCGCCTGCAGCTGGCCCAGCAGCTGCTGCGCCGGGACCTGGAACAACTGGTCGTCCGCCAGGGACGGAACGAACGGGGCGACGTTCGGACCCAGGTGCTGATGGCCCCTGCCGATGGCGATCCGCAAGGGGTGCTCCTGGATTTCTACAAGGCCGGCCGGCGCATCCTGTCCCGCTCGTCGCCGGGGTCCGGCCTCGAGCGCGTGCGCTATCGCCTGCGCGACAAGCGTCTGATTCGCGAAAGCTCGCCCCTGATCGATACCCCGCGGGGAATGCAATGGCACAGCACCACGCTGCTGGAAGCGGTGGCGGACGTCGACCTGCGCTTTTTCTACAACCGCACTTGGATCGATCAGTGGCCGCCGCTGCGTGGCGCGGCCGATGAGGCTTCGCCCGCGATGCTCCCTCAGGCGCTGGAGTTGACCATCGAAACCGACCGCTATGGAGCGGTAGCGCAGATCGTGCTGCTGCCGAGCGCGCCATGAAGGGCTCGGCACTGGCGGCCAGGCAGCATGGCCGCGGCATGGCGCTGATGGTCGTCTTGCTGGTGGTGGCCCTGATCTCCCTCATCGCGACCCACCTGGGATCGCTGGTCCAGCTCAACATCCGGCAGGCGGCCAACCGCGAGCAATATCAGCAGGCCTACTGGTTCGCCCTGGGGGCGAGAAACTGGCGCGCAATCTGCTGGAGTCGGCCCTCAAGACCGACAAGCGCGCCCACCTGCGGCAGGCCTGGGCCGATCCGCAGCTCAGCTATCCGATCGACGGCGGCGTCATCAGAATTCGCATCCAGGACCAGAGCGCCTGCTTCAATCTCAATGCCCTGAGCACGTTGAACACGCCCCAGGACGCCGCCCAAACCAAGGACCCGCTGCTGTTGCGCCAGTTCGTCCGCCTGCTGGTGGAGCTGGGGGCCGACGAGTCGCAGACGGCGCAACTGGTCGAACCGCTGCGCGACTGGCTCGACAACGACACCTTGCCGACCGGACTCAAGGGTGCCGAAGACCTGTTCTACACCGGCCTGGAGCCGGCCTATCTGCCGGCGAACGGCCCGTTGGCGGATCCGACGGAGCTTCATTTCGTCGACGGCTTCCGCCAACTGGCCGCCAAGGCTCGGGACGACGAACAGGGTTCTCTGCTCCGGCTTCGCCCTTATCTGTGCGCCCTGCCCGACACCAAGCTGCTGGTCAACGTGAATACCCTCGGCCCGGAGCAGGCGCCGCTCCTCTCGGCCCTGTTCGAGGGACGGGTCCCCTCGGTCTGCTGACGCAATGGTTGAGCGAACGGCCCGCAGAAGGCTTTGGCAGTGTCGACGAGTTCTGGGGGCTGCTGCGCCAGAGCGGCGACGACACGCTCTCCAGCGACGTCGATGCGGCCGTCAAGACGCAGCTCAAGGTCTCTTCCGAATTCTTTCTGGCCCGGATCGAGGTCGACTACCACGACGCGAATCTGGTGCTGCAGTCACGGATCCAGGTGCGCAACGGCACCTCCACCGTGTACCAACGCCACTATGGAGCTCTCGATGAATGAATTTCTGCTGGTGAGTCTCGGGCCACGGCCCGAGGCGCCCGTCGAGTGGCTGGTCTGGAATCGGGACGAGGCCCGCTGCGTCGCCGTCGGACGGCTCGCCCATGCCGACGAGCTTCCCCAGCTGGCGCAGCTGGCCCGTAGCCATCCCTGTTATGCGCTGCTGCCCCAGGAGCAGGTGCTGGTGACCGAAGTCCGGCTGCCCAACGCCAGCCGCGCCGCCCGGCGGGCGATTCCCTACCAGCTCGAAGAACAACTCTGCGACGACCCGGCCCTGCTGCATTTCGCGGTGGGCAGCCCCTGCGCGGAGCACCGCTACCCGGTGGCGATCGTCGCGCGCACGCTGATCGCGTCCTGGCGCGACCGCTTGCGCGCGGCCTCGATCCCGGCCAGGGCGCTGTTCGCCGATGCCCAGAGCCTGCACGGCGACCCGGAGCGACCGATCGCGACGCCCCTGGGCGAACGCCTGCTGATCAACGGCGCCGGCCTGGCCGGCCTGGCGTTCGCCAGCGCGGAACTGGCGAGCTGGCGACCGCTCCTGGAACGGCACGGCGCCCTGGAGGTGCTGCCCGCCGCGCCGGATGCCCCGCCCCTGGCGGCGCTGGCCGCGCGCCTGTCGCCCGAGCAGGCCATCGACCTGCTGCAGGGCGAGTACCGGCTGCAGGAGGCACCCGGAACACGGCTGCGCAGCCTGAGGATTCCCGCGGCGCTGGGCTTGCTGACGCTGATCCTGGGCTTCGCCGCCCTGGGCCTCGAAAACCATCGCCTGGCCCGCCAGAAGGAAGCGCTCGACCAGCAGGTCGTCGAACTGTTCCGCGAGGCCTTTCCGGAGGTGCGGAAAATCGTCGACCCGCGGGCCCAACTGGAACAGAAGCTCGACGAACTGCGTCAACGCCGGCAGGGCTCGCGCTTTCTGCGCCTGCTGGAAAAAAGCGTTCCGGCCTTTCGCCAGAATGGCGCCGTCAGAGTGACCGGCATGCGCTACACGAAAGACGAGCGGCGCCTGGAGCTGGAGCTGCAAGCGGCTGAACAGTCCGCCTTCGAGCGCTTCGCCGCCGCGCTGGAGCAGAACGGACTGCGGGCCCGGCTCGGCCAGGTGCAGAAGCGCCAGCAAGACACCATCGCCCAGATGGCCGTAGAGGGGATCGACTAGATGAGCAAAGCCTGGATACAGGAGCTGAGCGACCGGGAAAGACTGCTTCTTGCGGGAGGCACGCTGCTGGCTCTCGCCGTGCTGCTCTACCTGCTCGCCTGGCGCCCCATGGCGGCGGAGCGGACGCGCCTACAGGAACAGGTGGAGCGCAAGCAGGCCCTGGTCGTCTGGATGAGTGCCGCGAGCGAAGAAGCGAAACGCCTGCAGCCGTCCGGCACCCCGTCGGCGCCGAGCGACGAGCCCCTCGAACGGCTGCTGGCGGATCAGACCTCGCGCCTGCAGCTCAAGATGGAGCGCGTCACCCCCGGCGGCGCGGGCGAAGTCGTGTTAGCCCTCGACAACGCCGACTTCAGCCGGCTTCTGCAACTGCTGGAGCAGTCGAGCCGGGACGGTATCCGCCTGCTCGAGGCCGACCTGCGCAGCGCCGCCGCGCCCGGCCGGGTAGGCGCGCAGCTGACGTTTTCCAAGTAACGCCTCAACAGCCCATCTGCCGTCCGGCATGACGAGCACCGGGCCCAACGACGAAAGAAGGAGTGGGAGGAGCATTCCCCATGACCATCAAGCGATTTCGGCTCACCGCGCTACCAGGATCGCGATGTATCGTCGCGGCAGCCGTCGCAGCCATGCTCGCCGCCAGCATCACTGCACCCGCGACCGCTGAAGAGAGCAACCCCGTCTTCGCCTCGCGGGTGAGCGCCGAGGGGCTCGGCGAACTGCGCCCCGAGGTGCACCTGACGTCGGCGAGCGGCTGGATGAACGACCCGCAGCGGCCGTTTTTTCTCGATGGCCGCTGGCACTTGTATTACCTCTACAACGAGGACTACCCGAACGGGAACGGTACCGAGTGGTACCACGTCACCTCGACCGACCTGGTGCACTGGTTCGACGAGGGCGTGGCGATCCACAAGTACACGCGCGGCGACGGCGATATCCAGTCCGGCAGCGCCATCATCGATGCGAACGACACGGCCGGGTTCGGTGCCGGCGCGATCGTTGTCGTCGCGACGCAGCAATTGGATGCCGTGCAGACCCAGTCGCTGTTCTACTCCACCGACGGCGGTTACACCTTCGAGCAGTACGCAGGCAACCCCATCATGCGCAACCCGGCGGGCAGCGGGGATTTTCGCGATCCGAAGATCACCTGGGATGCGGAGCATTCGCGCTGGCTGATGCTCGTCTCCGAACCGCACAAGATCGGTTTCTACACCTCCACGAACCTGAAGGAATGGACCTACCTGTCGGGCTTCGGGCGCGACGACCTGGGCATCATGGAATGCCCGGAGCTGTTTCGCATGTCGGTCGAGGGCGACCCGTCGCGCACGACCTGGGTGCTCGCGACCGGCGCGAACGGCTTCAACTACGGCATGAATTCCGGGTATGCCTACTGGACCGGCGAGTGGGACGGAACGAACTTCCACCCCGATCAGGCCGAACCCCAGTGGCTCGACAATGGGTCGGACTTCTACGCTGCCGTCACCTGGACTGACCCACAGCAGACCACCGAAGAACAGCTGCGTACCCGATACGCCATCGGCTGGGTGAACAACTGGGACTACGCCCGCCGGCTCCCCGCCGGCGAATGGGGCGGCAGCCACCTCTCGCTCGTGCGCACGGTGCACCTGAAGGACATCGACGGCCGGCTTGCGCTCACCTCGCGCCCGATCGACACGATCAATGCGCTCGAGGGCGAACAGGCCCGTATCGAGCAGCTTCTGATCGGCCCCGGAGAAACTAGGGCGGTTTCGCAGCCAACGAGTGCCGCCTATCGGTTGCGCGCCTCTATCGCGCAGGATCCGCGCAACCCGGCCCGGGAGGTACGACTGAAGCTCAAAACGGATGGCACACACTTCGCGACCGTCGGTTACGACTTTGCCGCCGAGACGGCATTCATCGTCCGCGACCGCGATGCGATCGCGGACGAACTGACTGAGGTGTACCGCCACGGGCGCACGATCCGCATCCGGCCGCGAGACGGTGTTGTCGATCTCGACATCGTCGTCGATCGCACTTCGATCGAGGTGTTCGTGAATGGCGACGAGCGCGCGCTGAGCGCGGTCGTGTACGGGGCGAACGACACGAACGGCCTCACCGCCGAGGCGTTCGACGGGCTAGCGGTCATCCGCTCGATGAGCGTCGCCCCGCTCGCGCCCGCCCCGCCGGTGCGCCGGGGCTGACCGGGCCGGCAACTGTACTATGCCCTACAGGCGAGAGATCGCCCTTGACAGCGAGCCGGCGGAAGTAGCGCAATAGATCGCTTTGGGCTGGCTGGACTGGGCAGCCGCGACGGGCGTGGTCGGCGTGGTTTCAACATCGACCCGGACATCGCCTTCTACATGAGCAGCGCCGCCGGCCTGGCGTTCCTGCTGATCCTCTCCCGGCTGGACATGGACGTCTTCCGGAACCCTGAGGCGCAGGGCGGCGAGTCCGTGCCGGTACACACCGCCGACATCCTGCAGTTGCTGCGCCTGCCGCGCTTCTGGGCGTTCAGCCTGTTCCTGACCGGGGTCGCCGGGATCTACATGATCTACGAGCAGCAGTTCCCGGTGTACTTCGCCTCCTTCTTCCCCACCCCGGAGCAAGGCACCCGCGCCTACGGCTACCTGAACTCCTCGCAGGTGCTGGTCAAGGTACGGTCGCGTTGTTGGCAGGTTGACGGAGATTACGCACCCAAGCCTTAGCGGCTTGGGGATGGGTGACGTGCATCCCGATGCTCGGACGGTTCGCCGCGTGAGTCCATCATCCTCGCGCTCTGCGCTTTCACTCGGTCGTACATCAACAACGTGACAGTACTGGCTCATGAGGATTCGTCATGCGCTCAGTCTACGGGCGCTTGCTCCATATGCCGCTCAATCGGCGCGATCGCGAGCGGCGTGAGTCGCAAGGAACGCAGTTCGGTGTCGCCGCCGAGCGACTCGACCGAGAGCCCGTTCGCGCCGGGGCCCCGAACGCGAGATTCGAGAGCACGGCCTCGCCGTCGTTCACGAAGACCTCGACCGAGACCGCATCGACGATGACGTCAAGGGTGACGACGCCGTCACGCGCTGGCGCCGGGGCCGTACGAACCTCGCGGTAGACTGCGGGCATCCGCTCGGCCACAGCATCCGCGTCGCGTGCGACGAAGGCGACGCCGTGCACGAAGTCGTACCCGACGGTCGTGAAGTGCCCGCCACCCTCCTTGACGCGGAAGCGCACCTCGTCGGCGCCCGAGGCCGCGTCGAGCTCGACCTGGAGTCGGTAAGCATCGGATTCCGGCTGGGGGAGCGTCGTCCCCGAGGCTGCCGTTACCCGTATCTTGGAGCGCACCTCGGCGTTGCCTTCGAGCTTGTCGAGCGCCTCGACGGGCTGCGAGACGAGCAGCGGCTCGCCGTCGACCGACCGCAGCTCGATGCGTCGTACGATCGAGTCGGCGCCGCCGTGCCAGTCGTCGATCGGCAGCTTGGTCGCATAGGCCCAGTTGTTGAGCCAGCCGATGGCGTAGCGAGAGGCGAGGCGTTCGGCGTCGTCCTGGCGCGGGTCGTCCCACGTCACGGTGGCGTAGAAGTCGGCGCCCGAGTCGAGCCATCGCGGTTCGTCGCGATCCGCGGTGAAGCGCTCGCCGTCCCAGTTGCCGGTCCAGTACACGGTTCCCGTGGTCATGCCCTTGCTGGCACCGTTCGCGCCTGCCGCGAGCACCCATCGCGTGCTCGCCGGGTCACCGTCGACCGACATGCGGAACAGGTCGGGGCACTCGAGGATGCCGAGGTCGTCGCGCTCGAAGCCCGATCGGTACGTCCAGCGCTTCAAGTCGGGCGACGTGTAGAAGCCGATCTTGTCGCCCTCGGCGAGCGCCATGAGCCACTCGTCGCGGGCGTCGTCCCAGATGATCTTCGGGTCACGCCAGTGCTCGGCGCCCGGGTTGTCCATAACGGGGTTGCCGTCATACGCCTTGAAGCGGTAGCCGCCGTCGGTCGAGACGAAGAGCGACTGCCGTTGCACGCCCTCGTGCTGCTGGGTCATGACGGCGATCACCGCGCCGGCGCCGAAGCCCGCGGTGTTCCCGGTGTCGATCACGGCGCTGCCGGTCTCGATGTCGCCAAGGCCGTTCTTGTACTTGTCGATCGCGACGCCGTGATCCTGCCAGTGCACGAGGTCGGTCGAGGTCGCGTGGTACCACTCGGTGCCGTTCCCCTTGGGGTAGTCGGCGTTGTAGAGGTAGTAGTAGTGCCAGACGCCATCGATCAGGATCGGGCGCTGGGGATCGTTCATCCAGTGCTTGGCGGGGGTGAGGTGCACCGCGGGCCGGTAGGGCGACCAGTCGGCCGGCCGCGTGAGCTTGGATGACTGGGTCGGCGGCGGGCTCGACGGCTCGGGGCCTGACGAGGTTGCCGGACCAGACGCGAACACGAGTACCGCCACGATCGCGGCGACGAGCAGCGCGGCGAGCGCGCAGACCGATGCGCGCCGAGTTGCGCGCCTCGAGGTGGGATTGCGGTTCATGATTCTCCGTATTGGGTGTCGAGCACCGAGCAGAGCTTGCCGCCGAGGCGTTCATCGAAATCCTCGATGCGTCTTCGCAGCAGGATTTGGGAAGCGGATGCGTCACTCGAGGAATTCTCGGCCACGCAGGCCAACGCCAAATCGATTTGCAAAATGAGAGGCTCCGCTCTCAGTGAATCGGATCCCGCTGAGCGCGCAACCACCTGCGAGCTGATGCGGATCCTCGGAATTCCGCGGACTCTCGGGGGGACGAGCGCTTCGAGACACCCGTCGCCTGAACTTGAATCCACGCGCCGCCATAGAAACAGCGTGGGTGTTTTCGTACCCCATTCCTATGAAAAGAACACTTCACTCACATGAAGGGGCCACTTTCCGACACGCTCCATGGATGGTCTGAAACGGGTTCGTAGAAGAGAAGCCGTCGACATAGTTAACGTTATCATTAATATAAGACCATCCCGAACGCAGGTCAAGTCGGTCATCTGGAGGAGGTACTGTCACGTTGTTGATGTGTGATCGACCGAGAACATAGCGCGTGTGGATGAAGGCTTTTCCGGAAAAATGCGATGAACCAATAAAAAACGCCATTCAAATGAGTGGTGTTTTTTATCTATTTAGACCAAAGAAAGAGACAGATACCAAATAATCATCCAATAAAGTTTTGTTTTACCGGCTGTTTCACTGTAGCAGATGCCACCATGACTCCAGCTGAGTAACAATTTCCCCAGCGGTATCGTTGCGTCGGTAGAAACAATACCTCTCCCGGCTTGCAGCAGTTCTAGATCAGCAAATTGACTGGCCCCGAGAGATGCCGGCATGTAATGATCGGTTCGTGATGCAACACGGCTTTCAGCCATCGCCTGCGGTAGCTGAAGAAATACTATCGCCAGCGAGGAAAGTCCGTTCTTCAAAGCATCACGATAGCGCTGCTTCAAGGCTGAACGACCCATTATTGGCAATTGTTCCGCGACGACTACTATACGGTGCAACTCTTCGTTAATTAATGTGAGCCATGCGGCCCGCTCAGCATCTGTCAAAGAGCTGCCGTCTCGCATCTTCCGTATATTTCATTCCAGGTGAAATCTGCCACCCTTAGAGCCGCTATCAAAACCTCGCTAATTGTCTGATGCAAATTACGCAACACCCCAGACATAACAAGGCCAGATGAATATCCAGCCGCCGTTCGAAGCGCGTTCGTAGCTTGCCCATGGCCGCCAGCCAGGCGTGGGTCCGCTCGACGACCCACCGGTGCCGACCGAGCCGTTCCTTGCTCTCGATACCTTTGCGTGCAATGCGGGACTGGATGCCCCGTTGGCGCAGGTGCTCGCGACAGCGTCGGCAGTCGTAAGCCTTATCAGCATGCAGCTTGGTCGGCCAGCGTAGCGGCCGGCCGCGCTTGCCCCGGATGGCAGGCAGGGCATCGACCAGTGACTCGAACACGATGGAGTCATGGCGGTTGGCTCCGGTGACACACAGCGCCAGCGGAGTACCGCTCCTGTCAGGGATCAGGTGGCGTTTGCTGCCGAGTTTGCCTCGATCTGTCGGGTTGGGGCCTGTTTCCGAACCCCCCGGGGGCTGGCGACGCAGGCACCATCAATACTGGCTCGGCTCAGGTCGAGCTTGTCCGCCTGTCGCAGCTCGTTCAGCAGCCATTGATGCAACTGCTGCCAGACGCCAGCCTCCTGCCAGTCCCGCAACCTGCGCCAGCAGGTCATGCCACTGCCACAGCCCATCTCCTGGGGCAGGTCTTCCCAGGGAATGCCCGTGCTCAGTACGAACACGATGCCGTTGAGAGCGCGCCGATCATCTAACCGTGGCCGCCCGCCCTTGGGAGATCGTTTCACTGCAGGCAGCAGTGGCTGGATGCGCGACCAGAGCTCTTCGCTGATTTGAATTCGATGCTTCATGCCCGGATTGTCTCACTCCGGGCCGGAGCTAAGGATGGTTTTGTTAGCCGCTCTTAATCAGAACGTCACTCAGACTATTAGCGATTGCACTGGCCACACTCGCCTTTCCATATCCGGCAACGCCCATAACCACAATAGTTACTGGCGAGTTGCCGGGCTCGATAGCTTCGATTGCTATCATCGGTAATCACGCGTGAAAAAATGATCTGTGCCGCAGGCTCGCTTTTCAAACCCAAGTTAACGACCAGGCACGGCGAGAACAGAGACTCTGCTCACGGCAGGGGCGGGGTCGAACACACGCCGTCGCAACTGCCGACGGCGCCGGCAAGCCTCTGGGGAATTTCAAGCCCACGCCTACAGCTTCGTCCAGTCCACTGCTCACGCCCGCGATAACGACGGCCTTGCCCTGGAGGCTATCGCTCATGACTCCTCCTGGCCGTGGTAGCCATTCGACGATTGATCTTTCTCTGCACATGTCCGCGTGCCGGGGGCGCTTCACATGGCTGGCCAACGACTATAGGCGGCGCCCTCCGCCTGATTAGCCACGCACACTCGAATGCGCCTATGAGCAACATTTATGAAACAGGGCCAGCGTCAGTGCGGCCTGTACCATCAGATCGCTCTAGCGATCATGAAATACGCAGAGCTGGAGCGCGACAGGACGGCAGATGACCTCAAGAGACAGGTGATCACCTTTGCCTATGTGGCCGAGCGCTACATGGTCGAGGTGGTGCCGACCAAGTCATCCGCCACGCAGAAGGACAACGCCCGGGAACTGAAGCAGCTACTCGCCTTCTTTAGCGACCCTCCTGCCCCGCTGGACGCCATACAACCGCAGCACGTCCACCA
Source organism: Azotobacter tropicalis (assembly GCF_059739045.1). Classification (NCBI taxonomy): domain Bacteria; kingdom Pseudomonadati; phylum Pseudomonadota; class Gammaproteobacteria; order Pseudomonadales; family Pseudomonadaceae; genus Azotobacter; species Azotobacter tropicalis. Next base: position 487,208 of record NZ_AP046059.1, on the reverse strand, counting down.
GTATCTGCGCTGGAGGAAGTCGGCGCCCGTCAGGGCGAACAGGGAAAAGGCGCTGCTGTCCGCCATCTGGAACTTTGCCAGGCAGTGCGGCTACACCGCACTGGCGAACCCATGCGCGGGCATCAAGGGTAACAAGGAAACCGGGAGGGACGTCTACATCGAGGACTCCCTGTACAAGGCGGTCCACGACCGTGCGGATATCGGCCTGCGGGATGCGATGGACCTAGCCTATCTGACCGGGCAGCGGGTGGGCGACACGCTCAGGATGGACGAGCGCGACATCAGGGACGGGCATATCTGGGTCGTCCAGGCCAAGACCAAGGCCAAGCGGCGAATCGAGATTGTCGGGGAACTGGCCGCGCTGATCGCCAGGATCATGGCGCGCAAGGCAGGGCACAAGGTCAGGTCGACGCGGTTGATCGTCACGGAAGATGGCAAGCCCATGACGGCCAGCATGTTGCGGGGAAGATTCGATATTGCCAGGGAGGCAGCCGGAATTGAAAAGTCGGCATTCCAACTACGCGACTTACGGGCTAAAGCGGGGACTGATAAAGCAGAGTCGAGCGGTGATATTCTTCAGGCTCGCGATCAATTGGGACATACAACAGTTGTAATGACTGAGGCATATATCCGCGAGCGCAAAGGAAAGAAAGTTAGCCCTACAAAATAGGATTGCGGAAAAAATTAAGAATTGCGGAAAACTTACTAATTGAGGATGTTCGATATAGGCCGCGTAATGACTGGTGCCCGGAGCCGGGATCGAACCGGCACGCTGTTGCCAGCGAGGGATTTTAAGTCCCTTGCGTCTACCAATTTCGCCATCCGGGCAACTATTCTGCGATAGATTAGGCTTATGCTAAGCCTTTGGGAATATAACAGTTCAGGCCTATGAAACAAGAGAAAGCATATAACTTTTCACCCTGCCATATGCTCATTCTCTAGCTGATGAAGAAAAACCCCCACAAGATTTACTTGTGGGGGTTTTACCACGTATGGAGGCCGAGGTCGGAATCGAACCGGCGTACACGGATTTGCAATCCGCTGCATGACCACTCTGCCACCCGGCCTGTGAGCAATTAACCGCTAAATCGGTAATCTCGCACGAAAAACTGGAGCGGGAAACGAGACTCGAACTCGCGACCCCGACCTTGGCAAGGTCGTGCTCTACCAACTGAGCTATTCCCGCGTCTTGGTGACGTGCGCCATTCTATAGATTCGCAGTCTCCAGTCAAGCCCTTGATTCGAAAACTTATTTTTTTTCAGCTGTGGTAGTGAGATGAGGCCAAGCTGCCAATAGATACTGCATCATGGACCATAGCGTGAGTCCGGCAGCGACAATTAGCAACGCATAGCCAAGCACAACCCAGAAGTTCAACAAAGGTGGATTGGCTAAAAGTAGAACCAAAGCCACCATTTGCGCCGCAGTCTTCCATTTACCCAGACTCGAAACCGCGACTTGCGCCCGTGCCCCCAGCTCAGCCATCCATTCGCGCAAGGCCGACACCATAATCTCGCGCCCAATGATAATAATGGCCGGAAGGGTCAGCCAAAGATTGGCATGCTCCCCGACCAACAGCACGAGCGCCACAGCGACTATCAGCTTATCTGCTACAGGATCAAGAAAGGCGCCAAAGGGAGTGCTCTGTTGTAAACGCCGGGCGAGATAGCCATCAAACCAATCAGTAATGGCCGCAAAGGTAAATACGGCACTGGCTGCCAAGTAGCTCCAGGTGAAAGGCAAATAAAATAGAAGGATGAAAACCGGGATTAACAGAACGCGCAGAATTGTAAGAATGTTAGGGATGTTCATCGGCACGACTGGGCTACGGAGTAAACTGGCATTCTACTCGCTGTGCAAAGCCGCATAAATCGACTCGGCTAGCTTTTTGCTGATCCCCGGCGCCTTGGCGATTTCATCGATGCTGGCCCGAGAAAGCTCCTGAAGCCCTCCAAAATACTTGAGCAGTTCGCGCCGGCGCTTCGGCCCCACCCCGACGACCTCTTCCAGACTGGAAGTACGCCGCGTCTTGCCACGCCGCGCCCGGTGCCCGGTAATGGCAAAGCGGTGGGCCTCGTCGCGGATTTGCTGAATCAGATGCAGAGCCGGCGAATCGGCCGGCAAGGTGAATTCATGGGCTGCATCGTTCAAATAAAGGGTTTCCAGGCCGGGCTTACGGGTGACACCCTTGGCCACACCGAGCAGGACTAGATCTGGCACAGCCAATTCGTGCAAAACCTCCTGCGCTATTGCCAACTGTCCTTTACCGCCATCGATCAGAAGGATGTCGGGAAGCTTTCCCTCCCCCTCCCGCAACTTGCCGAAGCGCCGGGTCAGTGCCTGCTGCATGGCTGCATAATCGTCGCCGGCAGTGACGCCTTCAATGTTGTAACGGCGATACTCCCCTTTCAGGGCGCCCTCCGGCCCGAATACCACACAGGAGGCAACGGTCGCCTCACCGCTTGAGTGACTGATATCGAAACACTCCATACGCTGAGGCAGCGCGTCTAGATCGAGGGCCTCCGCCAAGGCTTCGAAGCGAGCCGTCAGATGCTGACGATGCGCCAAACGTGCAGACAGCGCCTGTTCCGCGTTGGCAACCGCCAACTGTTGCCAACGAGCTCGAGTGGCGCGCACTCGATGCCTGATATGCAACTCGCGGTCATGTTGCTCGCCAAGAGCCGACGCGAATGCGGGGAAATCTTCATGCATGGTATTGACGATTATTTCGCCAGGCAGATCCCGCTCGGGATTGGCCAGGTAGTACTGGCCGAGAAAGGCGGCCAGAACCTCTCCGCCCCCTTCCTCGATACCCACCTGCGGGAAAAAGTTCTTGCTGCCCAATACCCGCCCTCCCCGCACACTGATCAGATGGACACAGGCACCACCGGGCTTGACCACTGCAGCCAGCACATCCACATCACCACTGCCACCCTCCATGCTCTGCTGATCCTGGACTCGGCGCAGCAGGGCGATCTGGTCTCGCAACTCGGCAGCATGCTCAAAGTCCAGATGAGCAGCCGCCCGCTCCATGGCCACCGAAAGCTCCTCGGCCAGCGCATTACTGCGCCCTTCGAGGAACATGATTGAATGGCGGATATCTTCGGCATATTCAGCCGGATCGACCAGGCCGACACAGGGGCCCTTGCAGCGCTTGATCTGATACTGCAGGCAGGGGCGAGTCCGGTTCTTGAAATAGCTATCTTCGCATTGGCGAACCAAGAAAGCCTTTTGCAGGAGACTCAGGCTTTCGCGTATGGAGCCGGCACTGGGATAAGGCCCGAAATAACGCCCCTTCTGCTGCTTCGCCCCCTGTGAATGCCGAGTCTCGGAAAGGCTCCATCGGACAGGAATACATAGGGATAAGACTTGTCATCACGCAGCAGAATATTGTACGGCGGCCGCCACTCCTTGATCAGAGTCTGCTCCAGCAGCAGTGCCTCGGTCTCGTTGGCAGTGATGGTGGTTTCGATCTGAGCTATCCGCGCTACCAGGGCGGCGGTCTTCGGCGCCAGCCCCGTGGTGCGGAAATAACTGGATAGCCGCTTCTTTAGGTTCTTGGCTTTGCCGATGTAGAGCAGCTTCCCTTCCGCATCCAGCATCCGATAAACACCGGGATGACTGCTGCAATGAGCTAGAAAGGCGGTACTGTCGAAAAGCTGCTCCATCAACTGGATGCGTCAACCATGCCATGGCGAACTGCCAGCAACGCCAACTCCACGTCGCTGGTGATGGAAAGCTTCTCGAAAATACGATAACGATAGGTGTTTACAGTCTTCGGCGAGAGACAGAGCTTGTCCGAGATGCTCTGCACTTTCTCACAGTTGGCGATCATTAAGGCAATCTGGATTTCCCGCTCGGAAAGCAGATCGAAGGGAGAGCCGCCCTGCTGCGGCTGGAAAGACTTCAAGGCCAGTTGTTGGGCAATCTGCGGGCTGATATAGCGCTGTCCGGCAAAAACCTGGCGAATGGCTTGGATCATCTCGTCGAGCGCCGCCCCCTTGGTCAGGTAGCCAGCCGCTCCAGCCTGCATGAGACGCGTGGGAAGGGATCTTCCTCACAGACGGTCACCGCTATTACCTTGATATCTGGATTGCTGCGCTGCAGCTTGCGGGTCGCTTCAAGGCCGCCGATGCCCGGCATCTTGACGTCCATCAGGATCACATCTGGCTTGAGATCGCGCGCCTTCCTCAGGGCTTCTTCGCCAGAGCTTCCCTGTCCGACCACCTGCAGACCGTCGATATCGGCCAGCATCCGGGTGATGCCAGCTCGAACCAGATCGTGATCATCGACCACAAGCACCCTAATCAACGGACACCTCGTTTCGTGTCAGTACGGACCGCGCGCGACCTGCCTGGACAAAATTCAGCCGTAGCCAAACCTTCAGAGTGATCGACCAGTCACTTGCCAAGCGGACAAAGCCAGTCGACTCGACCAGAAGGTGGCGGAGGCGGTGAGATTCGAACTCACGGAAGAGTTTCCCCTTCGGCGGTTTTCAAGACCGCTGCCTTAAACCACTCGGCCACACCTCCGCATAAGTGCGGACGGCAATTTTTACCGGATCGATCCCGACTGTCAAACGGTTGTTTTGAAAACGCTCCGAGATAACTGGGCAATAAATATGAAATCTCAGGCATTTTCATATGGTGTATAGCAAAGGCTCCATCACACGCCTGCGAAGGAGAACTTCGCCGAGCGATTATGCTAAGTTTCTGAGTCTCATCCGGCTTGAGAGTCGTCTGAATGTTCGCTCGCATCCTGTGCTCCACCCTTCTCGCCTTCGCTTGCAGCTTGGTGTTTGCCGCCAGCTATCAGATCGGGGAGTTACAGATCAATGCCCCCTGGGCCCGAGCACTGCCACCCAACGCGCCGGCCGGTGCCGTCTATTTCAACCTGAAGAACAACAGCCCGACAGAGGACGACCGCCTGATCGGTGCTGCAACTCCGAGCGCCGCGAGAGCCGAGTTGCATACCCATATCAGAATGGGTGAGCTCATGCGTATGCAGCGAGTCGACTCGCTCGCCATTCCGGCTGGCACGGAGGTGAAATTCTCCCCGAACGGACATCACATCATGCTCCTCAACCTGAAGGGGCCGCTGGCAGCCGGCGGACGCTTTCCACTGACCCTGGAGTTCGAGAAGGCCGGCAAGATAACCATCGAGGTCGAAGTCCTCAATGATGCTCCCGCCAGCGAAGAGCATGAACACCACCGCGGGTAAATCCAAGTACCTCGGCAGTTATCGCCGTTATCAGCGATCCACAGCGGTGCGCATAGTGACGAACTCCTCCGCCGCCGTCGGATGGATGCCCAGCGTCTCATCGAACACCTGCTTGGTCGCTCCGGCCTTGAGTGCCACGGCAAGCCCTTGAAGGATCTCACCAGCTTCCGGACCGACCATGTGGCAGCCCAGCACTCGGTCTGAAGCGGCATCCACCACCAGCTTCATCAGACAGCGTTCCTGGCTGTCGGTCATGGTCAGTTTCATTGGACGAAAGCGGCTTTCGAAGATTTTCACCGAATATCCCGCCTCGCGCGCCTGCTCTTCGGTCAGGCCCACGGTGCCGATATTCGGCAAGCTGAACACCGCGGTGGGAATCAGGCGGTAGTCGACCGGACGGTACTGCTCTGGTTTGAACAACCGACGAGCGACTGCCATACCTTCGGCCAAGGCCACCGGCGTAAGCTGTATGTTGCCGGTGATGTCGCCGATGGCCAGGATGGAGGGCACACTACTGCGGTACTCCTCATCGATCCGGATGTAGCCCCGCTCATCCAGTTCGATTTTGACACTCTCCAGTCCCAGATCGTCCAGCATGGGCCGGCGTCCGGTCGCATAAAAGATGCAGTCGGCCTCCAGACTACGCCCATCCCGCAGAGTGGCCAGCAAGCTGCCATCGGCCTGACGATCGATACGGGCGATATCGGTATTGAATTGCAGATCGATCCCCTTCTTGAGCATTTCATCACGCAAGTGCTCGCGAATGGCCCCGTCGAAACCGCGCAGGAACAAATCGCGGCGATACAACAAGCTGGTTTTCGCTCCCAGTCCATGAAAAATGGAGGCGAACTCCACCGCGATATAGCCCCCCCCACGACCAGCACCCGCTCCGGTAATGCCGGCAGATGAAAGGCCTGGTTGGAAGTAATGGCATGCTCCCGTCCGGGAATGTCCGGCACCACGGGCCAACCACCGGCGGCGATGAGGATATGTTCGGCGCTGTAGCGCTGCCCGCTCACCTCCACACCGTGCGCATCGGTCAGCCGTGCATGTCCTTCCAGCAGAGTGACGCCGCTGCTCACCAACAGTCGGCGATAGAGGTCGTTCAGGCGCTGAATTTCACGGTCCTTATTGGAGACCAGAGCAGCCCAGTCGAATTGCGTCTCGCCCGGGCTCCAACCATAGCCGCGCGCCTGCTCGAAGTCCTCGGCATAGTGAGCCCCATAGACCAGGAGCTTCTTCGGTACGCAACCGACATTGACGCAGGTACCGCCCAGATAGCGGCTCTCGGCCACCGCCACGCGGGCGCCGAAGCCGGCCGCGAACCGGGCCGCCCGTACTCCACCGGAGCCGGCACCGATGACAAATAGATCGAAGTCGTACGCCATGCATCGTTCTCCCTTCAACGGACTGGCAGAATACCCCATGTGCCGGATGCCCGGCCGCCTTGTCCCGGATCAGGAGGAGATCAGCATGCGTCCCACGCTCACTCACCTCGCTCTGCACGTCCCGGATCTCGACGCCTGCGTGGAGTTCTATCGCCGCTTCTGCGGCATGCAAATATTCCACGAGCGCCCCGGCAAGGGTGCGCGCATCGTCTGGATGGCCGAGCCCGGCCGCGAGCATGAGTTCGTCTTCGTACTGATGCTGGGCGGCCACCTGCGCCACTTGGCGGCAGACGACTACAGCCATTTCGGCTTCGCCCTGGAAAGCCGCGAGCAGGTCGATGCCGTCGCAGCCGATGCCCAGGCCGCCGACTGCCTGATCTGGGCACCGCGCGATGAGCCCTATCCGGTCGGCTATTACTGTGGTCTGCGCGATCCTGCCGGCAACTATGTCGAATTCAGCTACGGCCAGCCGCTGGGACCGGGATCGGAACACATGCCGCAGGTCTGAGCAGGAAGGCCACCTGCAGGTGGCCCTTCTGCCATAACCTCAAGGCTCAATAGGCCTTGCCGAGCTTGTACAGGTTCTCGAAGCAGAAATTGGTGGCGTCGATGTAACCTTCGGCGCCGCCGCAGTCGAAACGCCTGCCTTTGAACTTGTAGGCCATCACGCAACCGTCTTTGGCCTGTTTCATCAGCGCGTCGGTGATCTGGATCTCGCCCCCCTTGCCCGGCTCGGTCTGCTCGATGAGATCGAAGATATCCGGCGTCAGGATGTAGCGGCCGATGATCGCCAGGTTCGAAGGTGCGTCTTCCGGCTTGGGCTTTTCCACCATGGCGCTGACCCGGTAGATGTCGTCGCGAATCATCTCGCCGGCGATGACGCCATATTTAGAGGTCTCTTCCGGCGGTACTTCCTGGATCGCCACGATCGAGCAGCGGAACTGATTGTACAGCTTGACCATCTGGGTCAGCACGCCGTCGCCTTCGAGGTTGATGCAGAGGTCGTCGGCCAGTACCACGGCGAAGGGTTCGTCGCCGATCAGCGGACGTCCGCAGAGGATCGCGTGGCCGAGGCCCTTCATCTCGATCTGGCGGGTATAGGAGAAGGTGCAGGAGTCGATCAGCCGGCGAATGCCGATCAGGTACTTTTCCTTGTCGGTATCGCGGATCTGATGTTCGAGCTCATAGCTGATGTCGAAGTGGTCTTCCAGTGCACGCTTGCCGCGGCCGGTAACCATCGCGATCTGCGTCAGACCGGCATCCAGCGCTTCTTCGACGCCATACTGGATCAGCGGCTTGTTGACGATGGGCAGCATTTCCTTGGGCATGGCCTTGGTAGCAGGCAGGAAGCGGGTGCCGTAACCGGCGGCGGGAAACAGGCATTTCTTGATCATGGGAGTCCTTAAGAACGAATGGCGGCAAATCTGATCGGGCGTCCGGAGTAGCCCAGCGCCACACCCGCTATCCTACCGGAGAGGCGTGCACGCGCGCATGACAGACACCATAGGAATCAAGACCATACGGATGGGCCGGGGTTCGCCGGTCCGCTGGAGACGGTAGCTGGAGCCCGCAGGGTTTGATTAACATATGACGAAATTTGGCAACGATCACGACGGATTCCCCATGGAAAGCAAGACAGCACGTCTCACCGTACTCATCGATCCGGTCAAGAAGAAAGCCTTCGAAGAACTGTGCGCCGCCCAGGACCAGACGCCATCCCAAGTTGTCCGTCAGCTGATCCGCGACTACTTGGAAGCCCACGGCATCAGCTACGCCACGCAGAGCCGCGTCCCCGCCGTCAGGAAACCGTGACTCCCGCCCTCTCCGCACTGGCGGACAGTGCCTCGACGAAGCTCGTGTGATAATTCTGGGCACCGATCAACTCCAGTATTCCCGCCCGCTCCAGCTTGCCCTGCACCCGCGGACTCGCCTCGCAGAGCTTGACCCGTATTCTGCGCCTGCCCAACTGCTGGATGACCGCCTCCAGCGTTTGCAGACCGGTGATATCCATGAAGGGCACCCGTTTCAGACGAATGATCAGCAGATGCGGATCGGTATGGGTGCTGGCCAGAGTCCGCTCAAAAGTCTCTGCCGCCCCGAAAAACAGGGGCCCCTCCACGGTGTAGACCAGTACCCCTTTGGGTAAATGGCTCTGACCATTATTGAGCAGCTCCGGCTCCAACTCCGGCTCGAACTGCTGCTGCACCGCCACCGAGGACGCCATACGGCGCATGAACTGCAGCATGGCCAGAATCATGCCGATGTTCACTGCGATCACCAGATCGGTGAACACCGTCAGCCCGAAGGTGATCAGCAGAATGCCTGCGTCCGCCCGCGGTGCCCGCTTCAGCATGCGCCTGAAGTGTTTCAGTTCGCTCATGTTCCAGGCCACCACGAAGAGGATGGCGGCCAGGGCGGCCAGCGGAATGTTCGCCGCCAGCGGCGCCAGGAACAGCAAGATCAGCACCAGGGTGATCGCATGGATGATGCCGGCCAGCGGGCTGTTGCCGCCGTTGCGGATATTGGTCGCGGTGCGGGCGATCGCCCCGGTCGCGGCGAAACCGCCGAACAGCGGCGCGGCCAGGTTGGCGATGCCCTGGCCGATCAGCTCCTGGTTGGAGTCATGCTTGGTGCCGCCCATACCGTCGGCGACCACTGCCGAGAGCAGCGACTCGATGGCGCCGAGCATGGCAATGGCGAAAGCCGGACCGAGCAGGTCGATGAGCCGTGTCAGGCTGATCTCCGGCAGCCCCAGCTGCGGCAGCCCCTGGGGAATGCCGCCGAAGGCGCTACCGATGGTGGCCACACCGTCGAAATGAAAAAACGATTGGATCAGGGTGGCAACGATCATCGCGATCAAGGGCCCGGGAATGCGCCGCAGCGCCTGCAGGCGTGGCGCGAAGATGACCAGCGCCAGACTGAGCAAAGCCAGCAGCGTGGTCGGCAGGTGCAGCTGCGGCAGCGACTGCAGCAGATGCCAGAGCTTCTCGTGGAAATGCGCGCCCGTCGCTGCCGGCAGGCCGAAGAAGTCTTTCCACTGACTGACCCAGATGATCACCCCGATACCGGCCGTGAAGCCGACGATGACCGGATCGGGGATGTATTTGATGACCGAGCCCAGACGACTGACGCCGAGCAGCAGAAGGATACCGCCGGCCATCAGGGTCGCGATCTGCAGACCATCGACCCCGTGTTCGGCGGTCACACCGGCCAGGATGACGATGAAGGCGCCGGTCGGACCGGCGATCTGCAGCCGGCTGCCACCGAACAGGGAAACCAGCAGGCCGCCGACGATGGCGGTGTAGATGCCCTGCTCCGGCTTCACTCCGGAGGCGATGGCGAAGGCCATGGCCAGCGGCAGCGCCACGACGCCGACGATGACCCCGGCCACCAGATTGCGCAGCCAGTGCTCCCGCCGCAGCAGGCCGGCCTGCCAAGCCTCACGAATTGCGATCATCAATAGTCCTCCCGAAGCCGGAACATGTGCGTGATATTAACATGTGATGATAATGGTAAAGTCCCCGGCGCACTCCCCTCGGCTCGTCCGGAGAAACCATGAAACGCCAGGATGTCGAAACCCTGCAGGCCGAAGGCAAGACCTTCGCCACCCACCTGATCCGCAATCCGGCCCGCAGCGGGGAATGGATCGCGTTCTTCCAGCTGAGCACGGGACGCAGTTTCTTCCTGGTCGACGAGCACGACGAAGTCGAGTCCTTTCCGCAGCTGGATGGACTTATCGAAGTCTTGCAGAGGCTCGGCATCAAGCTGGCGGAAATCCATTTCTGAACCACACTTTTCTCGTTGCAGCACGCATCGCCCCACCCTCGTGGTCATGAGGATTGTGGGGGCGCAATCATTCGATCAACGGTCAAGGTCTATTCGCCGATTGGCGTCCACACTTCATGAATGGCGAGTCGCTGACGCTCGCCAGGCAGTCATGGCTCCGAGAAGGCCTGACGAACGTCTCCAGTAGGCGCGCGCTCGGAAACGACTGAAGGAAGGTCACTGCACCAGGAGGGCTGCTCTGGCCGCATGTTTCTAACAATTAATCGATGACTGCGGACCTCAGCGGGCCTTTCGGACACCTCTTTTGCCAGAAAGAGGACCGGAAGATCCGGCAAGGAAGATTTGATTGGAGGATGACCATGAGTAATGCCGCTGTACAGGCTCAGCGTATCGAACGTCGGGATCAGCCCCTGCAGGTCGGAACGAACCGGCCCACTCCGCAGATCCGCACCGTCCAGGAAAACGAAAACAAGAAAAAGATCCTCTTCGTCACCTCCGAACTCACCGACCTGATCAAGACCGGCGGACTGGGCGACGTCTCCGCCGCCCTGCCTCGTGCGCTGCGCGCTCATCACGATGTCCGCGTGCTGCTGCCCGGCTACCGCCAGGTCATGCAGAGCGGCCATCCCATCCGCCTGGTCGGCACCCTGGCTGGCCATGCCGCCCTGCCGCGCTGCCGGATCGGCCGCCTCGACCTGGAGGACGGACTGATCGTCTATGTCCTCATCAGCCCCGAACTCTACGAGCGCGAGGGCACGCCCTACGGCGACGAGCGCAACCAGGACTGGCCGGACAACCACATCCGCTTCGCCCGCCTGGGTCTCGCCGCGGCCGACTTCGCCGCCGGCGAGGCCAGTGTCAGCTGGCGCCCCGACCTGATCCACGCCCACGACTGGCCAGCGGGACTCGCGCCAGCCTACCTGCGCTGGCGCGGACAGAACACACCCAGCGTGTTCACCATCCACAACCTCGCCTACCAGGGCCTGTGGCGGCCGGAATGCCGCGCGGAACTGGCCATTCCGGACGAGGCGCTGCGGATGGAGCGCATGGAGTTCCACGGGCAACTGTCCTTCCTCAAGGCCGGTATCGCCTACGCCGACCGCATCACCACGGTGAGCGCCACCTACGCCCGGGAAATCACCACCCCGGACTTCGGCTGCGGCCTGGATGGCTTTCTGCGGGAAAAGGCCGAGCACGGCCTGCTGAGCGGCATTCCCAACGGCATCGACGAAAGCTGGGAACCGCAAACCGATGAGCATCTGCTGCGCAACTTCGGCATCAACGACTGGGAAGGCAAGGCCGTGCATGCCGAGCACGTGCGTCGCCAGTTCGCCCTCGTCCCCTCCAGCGGCCCGCTGTTCGTGGTGGTTTCCCGGCTGGTCCAGCAGAAGGGGCTGGACCTGACCCATGCGCTCGCCGAAACCCTGGTCGCGCACGGCGGGCAACTGGCCGTGCTGGGACGCGGCGAGCCGCAGGTGGAAGACAGCATGCGGCAACTGGCCGAGCGCTTTCCCGGCCATGTGGGGGTGAACATCGGCTTCGAAGAGGTCATCGCGCGGCGCATGTTCGCCGGGGCCGACTTCCTGCTGATGCCTTCGCGCTACGAGCCTTGCGGCCTCAGCCAGCTGTATGCCCAGCGCTTCGGCTCGCTGCCCGTCGCGCGCAAGACCGGCGGCCTTGCCGACACCATCGAGGACGGCGTGACCGGCTTCCTCTTCGAAGAGGCCAGCCTGGAGAGCTACCGCGAAGCCGTGCTGCGCGCCTTCCGGGTGTTCGCCACACCGCCGCTCCTCCATGCCATGCGTTGCCGCGCCATGGCCGTGCCCTGCTTCTGGCGGCAGACCATAGACCCCTATCTGCATCTCTACCGGCAAGTACTGGAATGCCGGCATGGCGAGGCATGAACGGAGACCCTACCCATGTCCACTCCCAGCTATAACCGACGTTTCGGAGCCCATCTGCTCGACGGGCGAAACACCCGCTTCGCCCTCTGGGCCCCCGACGCCGAGCGCGTCGACCTGGAAATCCTCACCAGCACCCGGTTGCCCATGCGCAAGGAACAGAGCGGCTGGTTCGTGCTCGATGCCCCTTGCGGCGCCGGCACCCAGTACCGCTTCCGGATCGACGACGAAATCAGCGTTCCGGACCCGGCCTCACGCTCCCAGGTCGTCGGCCTGCACGGCCCGAGCATGGTGGTCGATCCCCAGTCCTACCACTGGCACCATCCCCAGTGGCGCGGCCGGCCCTGGCACGAAACGGTGATCTACGAACTGCACGCCGGCCTGCTCGGCGGCTTCCACGGCGTAGAGGCGCAACTGGCTGAACTGGCCGAACTCGGCGTCACCGCGATCGAACTGATGCCCATCGGCGAGTTCCCCGGCACCCGCAACTGGGGCTACGACGGCGCACTGCCCTTCGCCCGGAATCCGTCTACGGCTCGCCCGACGATCTCAAGCACCTGATCGACACCGCCCACGGCCATGGCCTGATGGTCTTCCTGGACGTCGTCTACAACCATTTCGGCCCGGACGGCAACCATCTCGGCCGTTACGCCAAGGCCTTCTTCCGCCATGACGAACAGACCCCCTGGGGCGATGCCATCGATTTTCGCCATCAGGAAGTACGCGACTTCTTCATCGAGAACGCCCTGATGTGGCTGCAGGAATACCGCTTCGACGGCCTGCGCCTGGATGCCGTGCACGCCATCAGCGAACGCGACTTCCTCACCGAACTGGCGCAGCGGGTGCATGCTGCGGTCGAGCCCGGCCGCCATGTGCACCTGATGCTGGAGAACGAGAAGAACCAGGCCAGCCTGCTCGGCGAAGGCTATGTGGCGCAGTGGAACGACGACGGCCACAACGTGCTGCACACCCTGCTCACCGGCGAGCAGCAGGGCTACTACGCGGACTACTGCCAGGGGGCGGCGGAAAAGCTCGCCCTCTGCCTGAGCGAAGGTCTGGTCTTCCAGGGCCAGATCGCCCGTCAGGGGCAGTCGGAACCCTGTGGCGAGCCCAGCGCGCACCTGCCGCCCAGCGCCTTCATCCTGTTCCTGCAGAACCACGACCAGGTCGGCAACCGCGCCTTCGGCGAACGCCTGGTCAGCCTCGCCAACGCCGATGCCCTGCGCGCGGCCACCGCCCTGCTGCTGCTCTCACCGATGGTGCCCCTATTGTTCATGGGCGAGGAATGGGGCACGCACCGTCCCTTCCTGTACTTCACCTGCCACCAGAGCCCGGAACTGGCCGAGGCGGTGCGGGAAGGCCGGCGCCGGGAGTTCTGCCGGTTCGAGCCGTTCCACGACATGTCCCTCTGCGAGCGGATTCCCGACCCCAACGACGAAAAGACCTTCACTTCCTCGCAACCGGACTTCCAATGCTGCCTCGATCCCAAGCATGGCGAGTGGCGGGCCCTCTACCACCACCTGCTGGGTCTGCGCCGCCGCGAGATCGTCCCGCGCCTGCCGGGCAGCCGGCCCTGGGCGCCGACGTGCTGGGCGAGGCCGCCGTGGTGGCGCGTTGGCGCCTGGGCGACAGCAGCCTCCTGCGCATCGAACTGAACCTCGGCGACCAGGCCGTACCGGTACTGGATTCCCACAAGCACGGCCGGCTGCTGTTCGCCAGCCAGGACATGGAAGAGTTTCACGAGCATCAGGGCAAGCTTCCTCCCGAATGGCCCGTGTCTACCTGGTAACACCGGATGAGCAACGATGAGCGCCTCAACACCCTGGCTGCCGCCGCCGGGGTAGCGACCGACTGGGTCGACGCCAACGGACAGCCGCAGAAAGTCCGGCCGGAGGTCCTGCGGCAGATACTGGCCGGGCTGGACCTTCCGGCCGACAACGACAGCCAGATCGAGGACAGCCTCGTCCGCCTGCGACAGGCGGGCGGCGAGTTGCCCCCGCTGCTCACCCTGGAGCAGCACCAGCCCCTCGACCTGTCTGCCTATTTCGCCCCGGGCAGCGCCTTCGAGCTGATTCTGGAGGACGGGCAGCGCCAGTCCGGACGGCTCGACGCACACGCTCGCCTGCCGGCCTCCGCGCAGCCCGGCTACCACCAGCTGGCGATCGGCGAGCAGCGGATCACCCTGGCCGTCGCCCCCTCGCGCTGCATCGGGGTGGACGAACTGAGCGCCAGCCAGCCGTCACGCCTGTGGGGGCTCGCCGTCCAGCTCTATGCCCTGCGCCGTCCGGGCGACGGCGGCATCGGCGATACCCAGGCCCTGGAAACCCTGGTGCACCAGGCCGCCCGGCTCGGCGCCGCCGGCATCGCCATCAGCCCGCTGCATGCCATGTTCAGCGCCGACACCCACCGCTTCAGCCCCTACTCGCCATCCAGCCGGCTGTTCTACAACGTCCTGCACAGCGCCCCCGGCTGCATCCTCGGCGAGCGCGAAGTACGCACTGCACTCGAAGCCGTCGGACTGACCCATGAGTGGCAACGCCTGGAGCAGCTCGAACTGATCGACTGGCCGGCGGCCGCCGACGCCAAGCTGCGCCTGTTGCGCGCGCTGCATGCCGAATTCCGCCACGGCGGCAACCCCCTGGAGCAGGATCTCGCCAGCTTCCGGCGCAACGGCGGCGAAGCGCTGGAGAACCACTGCCGCTTCGAGGCGCTGCACGCCTACCACGTCCGCCACCACGGCCTGTACGACTGGCGCCAGTGGGATCCGGCCCTGCGCTGCCCGGGCAGCGCCGCCGTGGCCGGCTTCGCCCGCGAATACGCCGACGAGATCACCTTCCACGTCTTCGCCCAGTGGCTGATCGCCCGCGGCCTGGAGCGCACCCAGAACGCCGCGCGCAGCGCCGGCATGCCGATCGGCCTGATCGCCGATCTGGCGGTGGGCGCCGACGGCGGCGGCAGCCAGGCCTGGAGCCGCCAGGCCGAACTGCTGTCGACGCTGACCGTCGGCGCGCCGCCGGACGCCCTCAACCGCTCCGGGCAAAGCTGGGGCGTGTCCGCCTTCTCGCCCTGGGGCCTGCGCCAGCACGGCTTCCATGCCTACATCGAGATGCTCCGCGCCAACCTGGCCCACGCCGGCGGCATCCGCATCGACCATGTGATGGGACTCAGGCGCCTGTGGGTGATCCCGCCGGGCGGCGAACAGCGCGACGGCGCCTACCTGCACTACCCGCAGGAAGACCTGATGCGCCTGCTGGCGCTGGAGTCCTGGCGGCACCGCGCCGTGGTTCTCGGCGAAGACCTCGGCACCGTTCCGGAAGGCTTTCGCCCGATGCTGGCCGAGCGCGGCATCCTCGGCATGCGCGTGCTGCTCTTCGAACAGGATGCCGCGGGGCGCTTTCCGCCGCCGCGACACTGGCCGGACAACGCCCTGGCGACCAGCACCACCCACGACCTGCCGCCTTTGGCCGGCTGGTGGCAGGAGCGCGACATCGACTGGCGCGAGCGCCTGCAGCTGGCCGACGCCGCAGCCACCGAGGCCGCCCGGGAAACCCGCCGGCGCGAGCGCCAGTCCCTGCGCGAGACCCTCGCCGAAAACGGCGGGCCGGCCCTCGACGCGCCGCTGGACCACGACAGCCTGATCGATGCCTGCGTGAGCTTTCTCGGCGAGACGCCGGCGCCTCTGGTCCTGCTACCCATGGAGGACGCCCTGGGGCTCGACGAGCAGGCCAACCTGCCCGGCACCATCGACGGTCATCCCAATTGGCGGCGCCGCCTGCCAGGCGAAACCGAAGCGCTGCTCGACGGTGCGGCCGCGGCGCGACGCCTGCATCTGTTGGCGAAAGCCCGCGAGGCGTCGCACAGGAGAGGTTGAATGTGCGAACTGCGCGCCACGCTACGCCTGCAATTCCACCGGGGTTTCACCCTCGACGACGCCGTGCCGCTGGTCGACTACTTCGCCGACCTCGGCATCAGCCATCTGTACGCCTCGCCGCTGCTCACCGCGCGCCCCGGCTCGCTGCACGGCTACGACGTCATCGACCCGACGCGGATCAACCCCGAGCTGGGCGGCGAGCCGGCCCTGCGGCGCCTGGTCGATGCCCTGCGTGGGCGCGGCATGGGGCTGATCCTGGACATCGTCTCCAACCACATGGCGGTCGGCGGCGCCGGCAATCCCTGGTGGCTGGACGTGCTGGAATGGGGCCGACGCAGTCCCTACGCCGGCTTCTTCGACATCCAGTGGAACTCCCCCGACCCGCTGCTCGAAGGCCAGTTGCTGGTACCCTTCCTGCGCAGCGACTACGGCGAGGTCCTGCAGGCCGGTGAAATCCCCCTGCAGTTCGATGCCCAGACCGGCACCTTCCACGCCAGCCATTACGAGCACCGCTTTCCCATCGGCCCGCCCAGCTACGGCAACCTGCTGCGCGCCACCAATGATCCGGACCTGCAGAACCTGGCGCCGCAATTCGATGCCCTGGCCGGCGAAGAAGGCTATCGCCAGGCCGCCGAACTGAAGGCCAGGCTGGCGCAACTGGCCGCCCGGCCCGATGTGCTCGCCGCCATCGAGGCCATGCTCGGCGCCTACGACGCGCGCCGGCCGGAAGGTCTGGAACGCCTGCATGCCCTATTCGAGCATCAGTTCTACCGGCTGGCCAGCTGGCGCACCGCGGCGGACGACATCAACTGGCGACGCTTTTTCGACATCAACGAGCTGGGCGGCCTGCGCGTGGAGCGCCCGCGGGTCTTCGAGGCCACCCACGCGAAGATCTTCCAGCTGCTCGAGGAAGACCTGATCGACGGCCTGCGCATCGACCACATCGACGGCCTGGCCGATCCGCGCGGCTACTGCCGCCGCCTGCGCCGGCGCCTGGAGCGACTCGGCGGCGGCCAGCAACGGCATCGGCCGATCTACGTGGAGAAGATCCTCGGCCAGGGCGAGGAGCTGCATGACGACTGGCAGGTGGACGGCACCACCGGCTACGAATTCATGAACCAGCTGTCGCTGCTGCAGCACGACCCGGCTGGCGAAGGGCCGCTGCGCATGCTCTGGCACAGCCTCAGCGGACGGCCCGCCGAGTTTCTCGAGGAGGTGCACCAGGCCCGCCAATTTGTGCTCACCGGCACCCTGGCCGGCGATTTCGAAAGCGCCGCCCAGGCGCTGCTGCAGGTGGCGCGCGGCGACCTGATGACCCGTGACATCACCCTCGGCCAGATCCGCCGGATACTGCTCGAGCTGATCGCCCACTTCCCCGTGTACCGCACCTATATCGGCGCCTGCGGGCGTTCCGAGCAGGACGAAACCTTCTTCCGTCAGGCCCTGGAGGGCGCCCGCGCCTGCCTCGGCGAAGCCGACGGGCCGCTGCTCGCCCACCTGGAGCGCTGGCTCGGCGGCGAGCCCTGGCGCTGCCTGCCCCCAGGGCCGCTGCGCAAGGTGCGCCGCCATGCCTGCGTGCGCTTCCAGCAGGTCACCGCGCCGGCGGCCGCCAAGGCGGTGGAGGACACCGCCCTCTACCGCTCGGGGGTGCTGCTCTCGCGCAACGACGTCGGCTTCGACAGCCAGCGCTTCAGCGCCCCGCCGGAGGACTTCCACGCTGCCTGCCTGCGCCGGCGCGAACGCTTCCCCGGCAACCTGCTGGCCAGCGCCACCCACGATCACAAGCGCGGCGAGGACTGCCGCGCACGGCTGGCCGTGCTCAGCGAACGCGCCGGCTGGTACGCGGAACAGGTGCAGCACTGGATGCTGCTGGCCCAGCCGCTGCGCCGAAGCCTTGACGACAACCCGGTGCCGGCCCCCGCCGATGAGCTGATGCTCTACCAGACCCTGCTCGGCAGCTGGCCGCTGGAGCTGGCTGCGGACAATGCCGAAGGCCTGCGCGCCTATGCCGGGCGCCTGCGCCAGTGGCAGGAGAAAGCCCTGCGCGAGGCCAAACTGCACAGCAGCTGGAGCGCGCCCAACGCGGCCTACGAGGAAGCCTGCCGCGGCTTTCTCGACGACCTGCTGGAAGGGCCGGAGGGCGCCCGCTTGCGCGCGGAGATCGCTGCCGCCGTCGCCCGCATCGCCCCGGCCGGCGCCCTCAACGGCCTGGCGCAGACGCTGCTGCGCATGACCGCGCCCGGCGTGCCCGATCTCTACCAGGGCACCGAGTTCTGGGATTTCAGCCTGGTCGATCCGGACAACCGCCGGCCCGTCGATTTCGCCACCCGCCGCCAGGCCCTGGCCCGTGGCGGCGAACCCGCCGAGCTGCTCGAACACTGGCGCGACGGACGCATCAAGCAGGCGCTGATCGCCCGCACCCTGGCCCTGCGCGCACGCTGCCCGGAACTGTTCGCCGCCGGCGACTACCTGCCGCTGCAGATCGTCGGCGAACACGCCGGACGGTTGCTGGCCTTTGCCCGGCGGCATGCCGGGCAATGGGCGGTAGTACTGGCGCCACGCCTGGCCAGCGGTCTGCTCGGCGAGGCGCCGCAGCCGCTGATCGAGCCGGCGCAGTGGGCGGACACCCGGCTGCGGCTCCCCACAAGGCTCGCGCTGCGCGGGCTTTTCTCGGGTGCCGCCGTCCCGGACAGCAAGGGAGAGCTGTGGGTGAGCGAGGCCCTGGCGACCTTTCCGGTCGGCCTCTTTCAAGCACATGAAGATAAATAAGACAGGGATAAATGGCATGACGAGCAACGAACACCGTATCCGCGAACTGGCCTACCAGATCTGGCAATCCGAGGGCTGTCCCGAGGGCCAGCACGACCGTCACTGGCAGATGGCCTGCAAGCTGGCCGAGAGCGAATCGCAGGACAGCGTGCCTCCCCGTACCCGCAAGCCGGCGGCCACGCGCAAGGCCAGCCCGGCCGCCAAGCGGGTGGAGGTCGCCCCCGCAGCCAACGCCGCGATCGAGCCCAAGCCCGCAAAGAAGCCACGCGCCACCCGCGCACGGCCGGCGACCCCCTGAGAGGCCGGCCGCTCGAGGACCTGCACGTCTCAGCGACCCAAGGCAAGGGCGAGCCAAGCCGGACGCGCAGACAGCGCGGCCACGGCGTCCTGCCGCCGATGACGTCCGGCCTCAGGCGCTCAACCCCGCCGCATGAGCGATCGCCGGAAGGCACGCGCCGAGCTGCCCGCTGCCGGGCGGCGCAACGTTGATCGGAACAGGACGAAGACTCCTTCCCCCAGCAGTCGGAGACACGAGCATGGATCGGCAACCCCGGCAAAAGAAGAGCGCAGCCCCGCAGGTAAAAATCCCGTCGCGCATCCGCGAGGGCCTGCCCTTCCCCCTTGGCGCGACCTGGGACGGCCTGGGCGTCAATTTCGCCCTGTTCTCCGCCAATGCCACCAAGGTAGAGCTCTGTCTGTTCGACGACGCCGGGCAGACCGAGCTGGAGCGCATCGAACTGCCCGAATACACCGACGAGATCTGGCACGGCTACCTGCCGGACGCCCATCCGGGCCAGGTCTACGGCTACCGGGTACACGGCCCCTATGCGCCGGATGCCGGCCACCGCTTCAACCCCAACAAGCTGCTGATCGACCCCTACGCCAAGCAGCTGGTCGGCGAGCTGCACTGGTCGGAGTCCCTGTTCGGCTACACCATCGGCCACCCGGACGCCGATCTCAGCTTCGACGAGCGCGACAGCGCCCCCTACGTGCCCAAGAGCAAGGTCATCGACCCGGCCTTCACCTGGGGCCGCGACTGCCCGGTGCAGACCCCCTGGGACCGCACCATCCTCTACGAAACCCACCTGCGCGGCTTCACCATGCGCCATCCCGGCGTGCCCGAAGGGCTGCGCGGCACCTGCGCCGGGCTGATGTCGCCCGAGGTGCTCGACTACCTGCGCCAGCTCGGCGTCTCGGCGATCGAATTGCTGCCGGTACATGCCTTCGTCCAGGACCAGCACCTGCTGGAAAAGGGCATGAAAAACTACTGGGGCTACAACACCATCGGCTTCTTCGCCCCGCACCCGCGCTACCTGGCCAGCGGCAAGATCCAGGAATTCAAGGAAATGGTCGCCCACCTGCACCACGCGGGCCTCGAGGTGATCCTCGACGTGGTCTACAACCACACCGCCGAGGGCAACGAGCGCGGCCCGACCCTCTCCATGCGCGGCATCGACAACGCCACCTACTACCGCCTGATCCCCGACGACCGCCGCTACTACATCAACGACTCGGGCACCGGCAACACCCTCGACCTCTCCCACCCCTGCGTGCTGCAGATGGTCACCGACTCGCTGCGCTACTGGGCCACGGAAATGCACGTGGACGGCTTCCGCTTCGACCTGGCGACCATCCTCGGCCGCCGCCCGGAAGGCTTCGACGAGCGCCACAGCTTCCTGGTCGCCTGCCGCCAGGACCCGGTGCTGCGCCAGACCAAGCTGATCGCCGAACCCTGGGACTGCGGCCCGGGCGGCTACCGGGTCGGCGGCTTCCCGCCCGGCTGGGCGGAATGGAACGACCAGTTCCGCGACACCGTGCGGGCCTTCTGGAAAGGCGACGAGAACCAGCTGGCCGACATGGCCGGACGCCTCACCGCTTCCGGCAATCTCTACAACCAGCGTGGCCGCCGGCCGTTCGCCTCGGTCAACTTCGTCACCGCCCACGACGGCTTCACCCTCAACGACCTGGTTTCCTACAACGACAAGCACAACGAGGCCAACGACGAGAACAACCAGGACGGCACCGACAACAACCTGTCCTGGAACCACGGCGTCGAGGGTCCCACCGACGATCCGGAGATCGGCGAACTGCGCTTCCGGCAGATGCGCAACTTCTTCGCCACCCTGCTGTTCTCCCAGGGCACGCCGATGCTGGTCGCCGGCGACGAGTTCGCCCGCACCCAGCACGGCAACAACAACGCCTACTGCCAGGACAGCGAGATCGGTTGGATCGACTGGCACCTCGACGAGGACGCCAAGGCGCTGCAGAACTTCGTCCGGCGCCTGATCCGCCTGCGCCTGCGCTTTCCCATCCTGCGCCGCGGGCGCTTTCTGGTCGGTGCCTTCAACGAGGAGCTGGGCGTCAAGGACGTCACCTGGCTGAATCCCGCCGGCACGGAGATGACCATCGAACAGTGGGAGGAAGAGCACAACCGCTGCCTCGGCATGCTGCTCGACGGCCGCGCCCAGCCGACCGGCATCCGCCGCGCCGGCGCCGACGCCACCCTGCTGCTGGTGGTGAACGCCCATTACGACCTGGTCAATTTCCGCCTCCCCGAGGTTCCCGAGGGCAGCCACTGGAAGCGCTTGGTGGACACCCACAAGCCGACCGCGAACGAGGACGAGGAACGCTTCGCCTTCGGCGCCGAGTACGGCGTCACCGGCCGCTCGCTGTTGCTGTTCGAGCTGATCAGGAACGCCAGCCTGAAGGCCTGAACTAGCGGCCGCTGCTTGCCGGCCGGCTGAGCCACGACCCGTACCGCTCGCGAAAAAACGGGAACCCCACTCCGTGGATTCAGTCTTGTTTTGATAGGTACGGCAGTACCTCGGCTGGCCAGGCCGAGTAGTGACCAGGCCTGCTTTCACCCACCGGAGAGGAAGGCATTACCATGAAAATCCAAGACATCATGACCCGCGACGTACAGACCATCCGCATCGACCAGAGCATGCGCGAGGCGGCCGAGATGATGGAGAAGGTCGATTGCGGCGCCCTGCTGGTCAACGACGGCGACCGCCTGGTCGGCATGCTGACCGACCGCGACATCGCCATCCGCGCCGTGGCCAAGGGCATGGACTGCGATACCCCGGTACGCCAGGTGATGACCCCCAACGTGTGTTACTGCTTCGAGGACGAGGACGTGCAGCACGTCGCCGAAAACATGGCCGACATCCACGTGCGTCGCCTGCCGGTGATGAACCGCGAGAAGCGCCTGGTCGGCGTGGTTTCGCTGGGCAACATCGCCGACTGCCACAACCCCTCGATCAGCGACACCGTGCTGCACGGCGTGGCGCAAGCGCACTGATAGCGGAGCCAACCGACAACCTCCGGGGAGGTGCCTATGAAAGCGGTAGTTTTCCACGACATCGGCGACATCCGCCTGGACGATGTACCGGAACCCCAGATCGAAGCCCCGACCGACGCGATCGTCCGTCTGACCGCCTCGGCCATCTGCGGGACCGACCTGCACTTCATCCGCGGCACCGTCGGCGACATGCGCCCGGGCACCATCCTCGGTCACGAGGGGGTCGGCATCGTCGAGCAACTAGGCGCGGAAGTGCGCAACCTGCAGATCGGCGATCGCGTGGTGATTCCCTCCACCATCGCCTGCGGCAATTGTGCCTACTGCCGCGCCGGCTACTACGCCCAATGCGACGTGGCCAACCCGAACGGCAAGGGCGCCGGCACCGCCTTCTACGGAGGTCCCGCGTCGAGCGGGCCCTTCCAGGGGCTGCAGGCGGAAAAAGCGCGGATTCCCTTCGCCAACATCGGCCTGGTCAAGCTGCCCAGCGATATCAGCGACGATCAGGCCATCCTGCTTTCGGACATTTTCCCCACCGGCTATTTCGGCGCGGAAATGGCCGAGATCCGCGACGGCGATACCGTCGCCGTGTTCGGCTGCGGGCCGGTCGGCCAGTTCGCCATCGCCAGCGCCAGGCTGTTCGGTGCCGCCCGGGTGTTCGCCATCGACCAGTGCCCGGATCGCCTGCAGATGGCGCGCCAGCAGGGCGCGGAAACCATCGACTTCAACTGCGAGGACCCGGTCGAGACCCTGCGCCGGCTGACCGACGGCATCGGCGTCGACCGTGCCATCGACGCGGTGGGCGTGGATGCCGAACATCAGCATGGCCAGCAGGCCCTGGATCCCGAGCAGGCAGAGCGCTTCGCCCGCGAAGTCGCCGCCGTGGCCCCCGAAACCCATCCCGACGGCACCAACTGGCGGCCGGGCGATGCGCCCAGCCAGGCGCTGGAGTGGGCGGTCGAGGCGCTGGCCAAGGCCGGCACCCTGTCGATCATCGGGGTCTATCCGCCGCAGGCGCACAGCTTCCCCATCGGCCAGGCGACGGAGAAGAACCTGACCATCAACATGGGCAACTGCCATCACCGCAAATACATACCCAAGCTGATCGAGCTGATCCTCGCCAAGCGCATCGATCCGGCGAAGGTCCTCACCCAGATCAAGCCGATCAGCGATGCCATCGCCGCCATCAAGGCCTTCGACCGGCGCGAGCACGGCTGGATCAAGGTCGAGCTGCATCCGCAGCAAGTGCAGGGCAGCGGCGGCGTGGGCAGCGAGGAAGTGGTGAACACGGAGAGTCTGCTCGACGAGGGCATCGAGGAGACCTTTCCCGCCAGCGATCCGGTTTCCATTAGCCCGCGGCCGCAGCAGCGCTGAGCGCCCGGCAGCAAGCCATGAGCCCGGGTCCGAGCCGCGACGGGCCGCAGCAGCCCCCCCGGAGCGCGGGGCCGCGACCAGGCCCCGCCATCCGTGATGCCGCCGATCCGCCGGCGGCATCGGCGACCCGCTCCGCACGGCGCCCTGCCGTCGCCAGCACAAGGAAAAGTGATGTGAGCCAAACCCCGCCCGGAGAACTGCGCGTCGAATCCCTGCATATCCTCACGGTGAACACCCACAAGGGTTTCACCGCGCTCAACCGCCGCTTCATCCTGCCCGAGCTGCGCGAGGCGGTACGCGAGGTTTCGGCCGACCTGGTCTTCCTCCAGGAGGTGCTCGGCACCCACGAGCGCCATGCCCGGCGCCATCGCAACTGGCCGGAGACCCCGCAGTACGAGTTCCTTGCCGACAGCATGTGGGGCGACTTCGCCTACGGCCAGAACGCCGTCTACCCGGACGGCGACCACGGCAACGCCGTGCTGTCCAAATATTCCATCCGCAGCCACCGCAATCTCGACATCTCGGTCCCCGGCCCGGAGCGCCGCGGCCTGCTGCATTGCGAACTGGAGGTGCCGGGGCATCCGCCGGTGCATGCCATCTGCGTGCACCTGGGCCTGCTCGAAAGCCACCGGCAGAAACAGCTCGGCCTGCTCTGCGAGCTGATCGACTCGCTGCCGGCCGAGGCGAGCATCGTGGTCGCCGGCGACTTCAACGACTGGCGCCTGCGCGCCAACGACCGCCTGCGCCACTGTGGCCTGGTCGAGGTCTTCGAACACAGCCAAGGTCGTTGCGCACGCAGCTTCCCGGCACGCCTGCCCTTGCTGCGCCTGGACCGCATCTACGTGCGCAACGCCACTGTGCAGCATGCCAAGGTCCTGTCCCACACCCCCTGGCCCCACCTCTCCGACCACCTGCCCCTCGCGGCGGAGGTGCGCCTATGAGCTTTCCCTGGCGAAACGGCAACCGCCTTTGGCTGCTGGAAAACGGCGAGGAGTTCTTTCCCCGGGTGTTCGAGGCCATCCGCCAGGCCCGCCGGGAAATCCTCATCGAGACCTTCATCCTCTTCGAGGACAAGGTCGGCAACGACCTGCACCGCGAGCTGATCGCCGCGGCGCGGCGCGGCGTGCACATCGAGATCACCGTGGACGGCTACGGCTCGGCGGACCTGACCCCGGAGTTCATCGCCGCGATGAGCGAGGTGGGCATCCGCATCCGCATGTTCGACCCGCGGCCGAAGCTGTTCGGCATGCGCACCAACCTGTTCCGCCGCCTGCACCGCAAGATCGTGGTGATCGACGGCACACGCGCCTTCATTGGCGGCATCAACTTCTCCGCCGACCATCTGGGCGACTTCGGCCCGACCGCCAAGCAGGACTATTCCGTCGAGGTGATCGGCCCGGTGACCCGCGACATCCACCGCTTCGCCCTCGCCCGCATTGCGGCCACGGAGCCGTCGCGGCTTTGGTGGCGGCGCCGGCTCCGCGCCCGCAAGGCCGCCAGCGACCAGCCGCCGGCGACGATGGAGGGCGATGCCCAGGCCCTTTTCGTCAGCCGCGACAACCGCACCCACACCAACGACATCGAGGAGCAATACCTGCAGGCCATCCGCCAGGCGCGGCGCCGGCTGGTGATCGCCAACGCCTATTTCTTCCCCGGCTACCGCCTGCTGCGGGAGATCCGCCGGGCCGCACGGCGCGGCGTCAAGGTGGAGCTGATCCTGCAGGGACAGCCGGACATGCCGATCGCCAAATTCGGGGCGCGCCTGTTCTACGAGTACCTGCTCAAGGACGGCGTGCTCATCCACGAATACTGCGAGCGCCCGCTGCACGGCAAGGTCGCCCTGGCCGACGAGGAATGGGCCACGGTCGGCTCGAGCAACCTCGATCCGCTGAGCCTGTCGCTCAACCTGGAGGCCAACCTGATCATTCGCGACCGCGCCTTCAACCAGGAGCTGAACGACCGGCTGGTGCGCTTGAAGCGCACCCACTGCCGGCTCATGACCCAGGAGAAGATCGCCCGCGATGTCTGGTGGCGCATGCCGCTGGCCTTCCTCGCCTATCACACCCTCAGCCACTTTCCCGCCTGGGTCGGCTGGCTGCCGGCGCACAGCCCGAAGGTGGAAGTCTTGCGGGGCTGCTCCCGACCGGACACCGGCAACGACCTGCGCAGGCCCAGCCCATGAAGGCCCTCGCCCTCCGGCCGCGCCGCCACTGGCCACTCGTCCGGCGCCTGCTCGTCTGGGCCTTCTTCGTGCTGATGGCCTGGCTGCTGTTCCGCCTGGCGCGCACCATCGAATGGGACAACGTATTCGCCACGCTGGCCGGCTATCGTCCGGGCACCCTGCTGACGGCCCTGGCCGTCGCTGCCGCCAGCCACCTGCTCTACAGCTGCTTCGACCTGCTCGGCCGCCGCTACGCCGGACACCGGCTGCCGCGGCGCCAGGTGCTGGCGGTGACCTTCGTCTGCTATGCCTTCAACCTCAACCTCGGCGCCTGGATCGGCGGCCTGGCCCTGCGCTATCGGCTCTATTCGCGGCTCGGCCTGCCCGCCGAGCAGATCACCCGGATCTACAGCCTGAGCCTGACGACCAACTGGATCGCCTACCTGCTGCTGGCCGGCCTGGCCTTCGCCAGCGGCAGCGTGCGCCCGCCCGCGCACTGGGCGATCGGTCCTTCCAGCCTGCAGCTTCTGGGTATCCTGCTGCTGCTCCTGGCCGGGCTCTATCTGCTGCTCTGCGCTTTCTCGCGCCGCCGCGTGCTGACCGTGCGCGGGCATTCGCTCGGCCTGCCGAACCTGCGCCTGGCCCTCTGGCAGCTTGCCCTGGGCGCCGGCAACTGGCTGCTGATGGCGCTGGTCGTCCATATCCTGCTGCAGCAGCAGGTCGACTACGGCGCAGTGCTCGGCACGCTGCTGATCGCCAGCATCGCCGGCGTGCTCACCCACATCCCCGCCGGCCTCGGCGTACTGGAGACGGTGTTCGTCGCCCTGCTCCACCAGCAGGTCGAGCGCGACAGCCTGCTGGCCGCGCTGCTCGGCTACCGGGCGATCTACTACCTCCTGCCGCTGCTGGCCGCCAGCCTGGTCTACCTCGGCCTCGAGGCGCGTGCGAAACGGATGCGCCGGAAGGAGGCCGGCAAGCCGGCGTAGCGCGAGGCGCCAGCGATCTCAGCCCAGCTCGAAGGTCGTCACCCCGTACAGCCGGTTCAGCGACAGTGCCGGATCGGCTCCCGTATACATCCGCGCCGTCTCGAACACGACCCTCATGCCGTGCCGCTCGGCCAGCGTGATCGCCTCCCGGTTGACCTCCGGCACGTCCAGGTAGAAGGACTGATCGGGGCCGACGGCGGCGCGCAGCCGCTGCAGCAGTGACTCCGCCAGCGCCGGGCTGTCGGCGTACAGGGGACCGATCTTGTAACCGGAGCGGCACTGGCGCAGCACACCGCAGCCGGCCAGACGGCCATCGCGCAGGATTCCCAGCGCCGTGCCGCCGGGCTGGTCGATCCAGCGGCGGAGAAACTCCGCCCTGGGCTCGGGAAAGAAACCCCGGTCGTAGGCCTCGACCTCGGCGAACGGCAGGGCGGACAGCGTCACGAACTCGAACTCGCCGGAGGGTGTGACAGCGATACCCTGCCCCTCGTAACGCACGTTGCGATACGCCAGCCTGAAGCCGGACCTCCGGTAGTTGTCCTGCTGCTCGACGACGCCATCGAGGCCGATGTTGCGCCCTTCCAGGTACTTCATCGCCGCCGTCCAGACCTGCTTGCCGTAGCCCTTGCCGCGGTATTCCGGCCGGACGATGTAGAGGCCGATGAAGCCGAACGAGTCGCCATAGCGGACCGCCGAGATCGTGGCGACCGGCTCGTCGTTCAACAGCCCGATCAGGAACCCCTTGGGATCGGCCGCATGAAAGCACTCCGCATCGTGAATGCCCGGATTCCAGCCCTCGTCGGCCGCCCAGTCGAGCGCCAGATCGACTTCGCTGCGACGCATGATGCTGATTTCATAGGTTTCCTGCTGCATGCCATTCCCCCTGGATGGATATGGTCCCGTGCTGGCCATGCCGCGCGGCGGACAACCGCCAGCAGTTAAAGCGTAGTACGAGGGTCATTCCCGGCAGCCCGGGCCTGAGCTTCCATCGAGGCGGCTCAGGAACCATCGCCACGCTTTTTCCCTGCCCCTCGATGTCCATTCCCCGGCAACCTCCGTGCCCCATCCCTTTCTTCCGATTGCTCTATGGCTGAGTGGTGCACGGGCATTTTGGGTGAAGGTTCTTCCCCTTCTTGATTTCCGATTTTGGGAATATCAGGACAAAGAAGGTTCCGATGCCTGCCGCCTCGGCGTTTGCATGTCGAAGGGATAGGCCAGCGGCCGAGAATTCGCACAAAGGCGCAGATCAGCGCTTGCCCGGCTTGCGGCTCAGCACGAGCGCCACACCGCCCAGCACGGCCACCGACGACAGGATCAGGCGCCCCGTCAGCGCTTCGTCAAGGAGCACGATACCGGCGAACGCGGCGAGCACCGGGACCGTCAGCTGCACAGACGCGGCCTGATACGCCGCGAGCCGGCGCACCGCGCCATACCAGACGGCATAGCCCGCTCCGGATGCGACAGCCCCGGAAAGCACGGCGTAGCAAGCCCCCTGCCAGTTCCAGCGGAGTTCATCGAGGAAAGGCAGACCGGCCAAGGCCAGCAGCGGGATAGCCCTGGTGAAATTGCTCGCATTGACCGCCAGCGCATCGCCGGCACCCCGGCCGAGCAACGAATAGACGCCCCAGGCGACGCCGGACATCAGCATGATCATGGCCGGGACCGCCGAAGGCGCGCCCGCCCCCGGCAGCATGAGCACGAGCAGACCGGCGATCGCCACCAGCAATCCGCAGATCCCTGCCGGACCGAGCCGTTCGCCGCTCCAGAGGCCATAACCCAGCATGCTCGTCTGAACCGCACCGAACAACAGCAGGGCGCCTGTCCCGGTATTCAGCTCGACATAGGCGAAGGAAAAGGCCGCAACGTAAACCGCCAAGGCCAGCGCACCCGGCCAACTCCCCTTCCCGGCCAGCGGCTTGCGTTGCACGGCGCACAGCAGGTACAGCCCCAGCGCGCCGCTCAGCACACGCAACAGACTGAAGCTGGCGGCATCCATCGACGTCTGCTTCAGGGCCAGCCGGCACAACACCGAATTGCCCGCGAACGCGAGCATGGCCAGGCCGGTGCAGAACCAGGTGACGCCCGGCACCGATACGCCGCTCTGCTGCAGGCTTCTATCCATCGGAAGGACTTCCCGGGAACAAGGGCATGGAGCCTGCCCGAGCGGGCAGGCGACGGGAGCCGGCGGGTATTCAGCCGGAGTGATTCACCGCATCGAGCGCCCGCGCCGAGTACACCAGGGCCGCCCCCGCGTTCATCGCGACGGCGACGCCCAGCGCCTCGGCAATTTCTTCGCGGCTGGCGCCCGCCTTGACGGCTTGCGCCGAATGCACCGCGATGCAGCCGTCACAGCGGGTGGTCACCGCAACGGCGAGCGAAATCAGCTCCCTGGTCTTCGCATCGAGGTGATTGGTTTTGCTGCCTGCACCGCTGGCTGTCTGATAGCCCCGCACGGTATCGGGCGTCAGTGCGGCCAGCTCGCCGATTCCGACCATCAGTTGGTCGCGATAAGTGTTCCAGTCCATCATTGTTTTTATGCCTTCTCGAAGTGACGAAACGTATTCGGAATGCCTGGAAGCAGCGCCGGGCATCCGGTTCAGAAACGCGGACTACGGACGAAGGTATAGAATTCCTGTACCGATCGGTCAATACACAATGTACCGATCGGTCTGTTTGGTTATGATGTTTTCGTCGCCCCGCTACTGTGGGCCGCTTATGGAGGCAGGTCGGGCAATCTCATGGTGAAGCAGGCGGATACGCGTGCCTCCGGGACCAGAGGCACGAAAGAACGGATTCTGGAGACGGCGGCCGATCTCTTCGCGACGAAGGGCTTTCACGCCACCGGGATGGCGGATCTCGAAAAGGCCACGGGACTCGGCCGCGGCGCGCTCTACTACCACATCTCCAGCAAGGAGGAATTGCTCTTCGCGATCACCACGCGCTACCTGCACCTCCTGATCGAAGCAGGCGACGCCCTGCTGGCCGACGAAATGCCCGCCGAAACGCGCTTTCGGGAGTACTCGAAAACGGTCATGTCCGTCATCGTCGAGCACCTGGCCGAGTTGACCGTCTGCTTTCGCGAGGTCCATGCGGTCGTCGGGGAGCACAAGGCCGAACTGCTCGCCCTGCATCGCCGCTACGAAAACATCTGGACGCAGATTCTCGAGCGCGGCGTGGCCGAAGGGATATTCGCGCGAGCGGACGTGGTGGCGGTCAAGGCGGTGCTGGGGATGCACCACTACAGCTACCTGTGGATTCGCCCTGGGGGCCGGAAATCGCCCGAACAGATCGCCGAGGAGTTCTGCGACCTGATCTTGCCCGGACTGAAAGGCTGAAGGACCGCAGAACAGCCTGCCGGCACATGCTCCGGTCGGCAGCGGATCTGCAGCGCAACAATCATTGGGTGTCGCGACGAGCCGCTCGAACCGCTTGTACGGACTCGTCCCGCTGGAACATTGCCTCACCCAGGAAAATCCTGTCGATCTGCTCCGACAGCCTCTCGATGTAGGTCAACAGCGCCTCGGCCTTCCGGGTTTCCGGCCTGTCGAAAGCCTCCAGCCAGCTCATGCCCTGCTCGATTTCCTTTTGCAGTTCTTCCTTGCTCGGGCCCATGGTTTTCTCCTTGCCCCTTTCAGCCATCTCACGGTTCACCATAGCCCAGAACCCGGCTGACCACCTCCCAAACAGCCTTTATCCGCTCGCCTGCCGGGCAGGCTTGCCTTTAGAGACGACCAGTCTATAATCCAGCGGGCTTGCAGCGCCGCTGCGGGAAAAGCCAGGAGCGTCATGGGCGACCTGGCATATTTTTCGCCCATTAATAGACGATCGGTCTATACAAAGAGGCTGTACATGTTCAAGGCAATCCTGATCGAGAAGGACGACGAAGCGGGTTACCGCGCACGGATCACCCCACTGGACGAGGCGCAACTGCCCGAGGGCGATGTGACCGTGCGGGTGGACTACAGCACCCTCAATTACAAGGATGCGCTGGCGATCACCGGCAAGGGACCGGTGGTGCGCAAGTTCCCGATGGTGCCGGGGATCGACCTGGCCGGCACGGTGGAGGCCAGCGACAACCTGGACTTCAAACCCGGCGATGCGGTGCTGCTCAACGGCTGGGGCGTTGGCGAGAATCACTGGGGCGGACTGGCGCAGAAGGCGCGGCTGGACGGCCGCTGGCTGATTCCCCTGCCCCAGGGCTTCGCGGCTTGCCAGGCGATGGCCGTCGGCACCGCCGGCTACACTGCGATGCTCTCGGTGCTGGCCCTGGAACGCCACGGCGTGACGCCGGAGCACGGCGAGGTCCTGGTCACCGGTGCCAACGGCGGGGTCGGCGGCGTCGCCATCGCCCTGCTCGCCCGCCTCGGCTACCGGGTGGTCGCCTCCACCGGCCGGCCGGAACAGGCCGACTACCTGAAGAAGCTCGGCGCCGCCGAGATCGTCGACCGCGCCACGCTCTCCGAGCCCGGCCGGCCGCTGGCCAGGGAGCGCTGGGCCGGGGTGATCGATTCGGTGGGCAGCCATACCCTGGCCAACGCCTGCGCCGCGACCCGCTACGGCGGCACCGTGGCGGCCTGCGGCCTGGCCCAAGGCATGGACTTCCCGGCCACGGTGGCGCCCTTCATCCTGCGCGGCGTGACCCTGGCCGGCATCGACAGCGTGATGCGCCCCCGCGAGGACCGCATCGCCGCCTGGGAACGCCTGGCCCGCGACCTGGACCTGGCACTGCTGGACGAGATCACCCACGAGATCGGCCTGGACGAGGCTATTCCCGTAGCCGGCGAGCTGCTCGCCGGGAAGGTGCGCGGGCGGGTCGTGGTGGATGTGAACCGCTGAGCGCTCAGGGCGCCTCGGCCAGCCGCCGCAGGCGCTCGCCCAGCTCCGCGAAACGGCTCCTGAGCAGGGCATGGAACTGCTGGACCGCCGGCGAGAACTGCTTGCGGTGCGGGCAGACCAGATGCAGCGGCGCCGGCTCGCCGGGGCAATCGCCGAGCAGCACCTCCAGGCGGCCACTGGCCACGTCCTCACCGACGTCCAGCCAGGACTTGTAGGCGATGCCGTGCCCGGCGATGGCCCAGCGGCGCACCACGTCGGCGTCGTCGCTGAGCAGCACCCCGCGCACCGCGACCACCCGCCGGCGCCCCTCCTCCTCGAACCCCCACTTGTCGTGGGCCCGCCCGCCCAGCAGGTAGACCAGGCAGGCGTGCCCGGCCAGCTCGTCGAGTGTTTGCGGCCGCCCTCTGCGCGCCAGGTAATCCGGCGCGGCCACCAGCACCCGGCGGTTGTCCGGCGCCAGCGGCAGGGCGACGAAGCTGGCGTCCTCCATGGGCCCGTAGCGGATCGCCACGTCGATGGGATCGCGAAAGATATCGGCGACCTGATCGGACAGCAGCAGGCGCAGAGTCAGCCGCGGATGCTCGCGGCAGAACTCGGAAAGCCAGGGCAGCAGCAGGTTGCGCCCCAGGTCGGAGGGCGCGCTGACCTGCAGCAGGCCCTGCAGTTCGGCCCGCTCCCGGTGCAGGCGTTCGTGGCCTTCGCGCAGGGTTTCCAGCACCCGCTCGGCATAGGGCAGGTACTGCTCGCCCTCGGCGGTCAGCCGCAGGCTGCGTGTCGAGCGGGCGAACAGGCGTATGTCCAGATCCCGCTCCAGGCGCTTGATCGCCGCGCTGACCTGCCCGGGTAACAGATCGACTTCCCGCGCGGCGCCGGAAAAGCTGCCGAGGGCGGCGGAACGGACGAACAGGGCCAGATCCTCCAGGCGGATCATTTTCACTCCTCAAGTGAAAGTGTTGGCTGATTCTGCTGCTTTTCATTGAAAGCTGCACAGCCGAACATCCACCCAGCCGCTCGCCGCGTCCGATGGCGGGAGCGGAGACCGCCGAGCACCCTTGGAAAATTTCGACAGGAGAACGAACCTTGACCATCGCCACCGCCGCCAAGACCCGCTACACCACCAAGGCCTACGACCCGAGCCGCAAGGTGCCCGAAAGCACCATGGAGGAGTTGCAGACCCTGCTGCGCTACAGCCCGTCCTCGGTGAACTCGCAGCCCTGGCACCACGTCATCGCCGCCAGCGAGGAAGGCAAGGCCCGCATCGCCAAGGCGACCCAGGACGGCTACGCCTACAACGAGGCGAAGATCCTCAACGCCTCCCATGTGGTGGTGCTCTGCGCCCGCACCGATCTGGACGCGGCTCACCTGAAGGCCGTGCTCAACCAGGAAGACCTCGACGGCCGCTTCGCCAATCCGGAAGGCAAGGCCGGCCAGGGCAACGTGCGCAGCTCCTACGTCAACCTGCACCGCTACGACCGCAAGGACCTGCAGCACTGGATGGAGAAGCAGGTCTACCTGGCCCTCGGCACCCTGCTGCTCGGCGCCGCCGCGCTCGGCGTGGACGCCACGCCCATCGAGGGCTTCGACTTCGGCAAGCTCGACGAGGAACTGGGCCTGCGCGAGCGTGGCTTCACCAGCGTGGTGATCGTCAGCCTGGGCTACCGCAGCGACGACGACTTCAACGCCAAGCTGCCGAAGTCGCGCCTGCCGGCCGAGGACATCTTCACCCTCCTGTAAACCGCTCCGCCGCGCCCCGCCGGGAGCGCGGCGACCGGTGTTGCGCTGCCGACCTTCCCCATCACGCTGCGTATTCCCTCCGCCGGGCGGACGCGACAGGCGCCGCGTCTCCAGCAGCGGACCGGCTTCGGCTAGGCTTGGAATGCCACGGACCGCTCCCGAACACCACTCACGGCGCTTGACCGCGGCAAGCCGAACGGCTCAAATTGCGAACCGTTCTCACTGGGCAACAAGGAGCCGTTGATGAGCGCCCGGGACGCAATCATTTCGTTTCTCGCCGCCGGCATGGCCGCCGCCGGCCTCGCTCACGCCGCCGACACCTCGCAGCAGGCACTGATCGCCGTCGTCAAGCGCGACGGCTGGTCCAAGGCCTGTCCGCACCTGCAAGCGAAGATCGACGCGCTCAAGGAGCCTCCGCCTACCTCCGGCAAGGACTGGCACGACTATGTGAGGCTCAAGGGCTGGTGCCTGGTGGAGACGCGCCACGAAGCCGAAGCCATCGCCTTCCTCAAGGGCAAGCTGGCCCTCGGCCGTGGCGACCCTTGCCTGCTGAACATCCTGGGGACCAGCCAGTTTCGCAGCGGCCTGGACGAAGAGGCCATCGCCAGCTTCGAGGAAGCGCTCGCGAACGGCCTGTCCGAACACTCCAAGCCGAGCGTCTACAGCAAATTGACCGGCGCCTACCTGAAAAAAGCCTCCAGCGACGGCCGGCTGGCCGAGCCGGCCAGCCTGGCCAAGGCCGAGCACTATGCCCGGCTGGCCCTGGCCAGCGAAAAGGAGCCGGCACCCGCGGTCTACAGCCAGCTCGCCCATGTGAAGATGGCCCAGCAGAAGCCCGCCGAGGCGATCGAGCTGCTGAAGCTGGCGCTGGAGAAGAACGCCACCTACGAGGGCTGGCCTTCTCCCGGCCTCAGGACGGCCATGGATGCGCAGTTCCTCATGAGCCTGGGGCAGGCCCATTACCAGAAAGGGGAAAGGGAGCGCGGCCTCAGCCTGATGGACGCCGCGGTGGACACGGCGCCCACGGAATCCCAGAAAAGGGTGCTGAACACCATTCGCGACAGCACCCTCGAGCCGCGCCCCGTCGAGCCGCTGCCGAGGCCGCTGGAGCCCTTCGTGCCGTTCGACAAGGGCGCCTGAGTGCCGGGCCCGGACAACGCCGAGCCGGCCCCTAGAGCCTGTTATTAACCACTGCTTTGGTTATCGTTTGCAGTTATGCAGACGACAACCCGAAAACCCTACCCCACCGATGTCAGCGATGAGGAGTGGGCCTTCGTGGCGCCCTATCTGGCGCTGATGCCCGAATCCTCCGCCCATCGCGTCCACAGCCTGCGCGAGGTCTTCAATGCCCTGCGCTACATCGTCCGCGGCGGCCTGCTCTGGCGGCAGATGCCGCATGATCTGCCGCCGTGGCAGGTGGTGTATCAGCAGACCCGACGCTGGATCGAGGCCGGCGTCTTCGAGGAACTGCTGCATGATGTGCGCGAGTTGATCCGGGTGGCGGACAAGCGCAAGGCTCAGCCCAGCGCCGTGATCCTCGACAGCCGCACCCTGCAGTCGACGCCGGAAAGCGGCGCACGGGCCGGCTATGACGGGGCCAAACGCCGCAAGGGCTCGAAGGTGCATATGGCCGTGGATACGCTGGGGCAGTTGCTCGCCCTGCGGGTGACGCCCGCCAACGAACAGGACCGCGCCCAGGTGGCCGCCCTCGCCGAGCAGGTGCAGCGGGTGACCGGTGAGGCGGTGGAGGTTGCCTTCGCCGACCAGGGCTACAGCGGCGAGTCGGCGGCCCGGCAGGCAGAGGCGCATGGCATCCAGCTGGAAGTGATCAAGCACACGGAAGCGAAGAAGGGCTTCATCCTGCTGCCCCGGCGCTGGGTGGTCGAGCGCAGCTTCGGCTGGATGGCCCGCTTTCGAAGACTGAGTCGGGATTACGAGCGCCTGGCCTCGACGCTGGCGGGCTTTCACTTCATAGCCTTTGTTTGCCTGATGTTGCCGACTGCTCTCAAGGCCTTGGCAACACTCGGCTGATCAAGAAACGAACGGGTTAATAACAGGCTCTAGATCTCCACCTGCGTGCCCAGCTCGATCACCCGGTTCGCCGGCAGCTGGAAGTAGCGCATGCTGCGGTTGGCGTTCTTCTGCATGAACACGAACAGGCCTTCGCGCCAGTAGGCCATGCCGATGCCCCGGGTGGGGATGATGGTTTCCCGGCTGAGGAAGTAAGTCGTGCGCATGGGGCTGAAGTCGAGGTTCTCCAGATGGCTCAGGCGCAGGGCGTTGGGAATGTCCGGCTCCTCCATGAAGCCGAAATGCAGCACCACGCGGTAGAAGCCCTCGCCGTAGCTGTCGACCTGGAAGCGTCGCTCCTCCGCCACCCGCGGACTGTCCTCGGCGGCCACCGTGAGCAGCACTACCTGCTCGTGCAGCACCTGGTTGTGCAGCAGGTTGTGCAGTAGCGCATGGGGCACCACGTCCGCCCGTGCAGCGAGGAACACCGCGGTACCCTGCACCCGGTGCGGCGGCTGCAGGCGCACGCTTTCGATGAACGCCGACAGCGGCAGCGCGCTTTCCCCCAGGCGTTCGAAGAGGGTTTCCTTGCCGCGCTTCCAGGTGGTCATCAGGGTGAACAGACCGATCCCGGCGATCACCGGAAAGGCGCCGCCCTGGAAGATCTTCGGCACGTTGGCGACGAAGAACAGGCTGTCGACCAGCAAAAAACTCAGCAGCACCGGGAGCGCCAGCCAGCGCGGCACCTTCCAGAGCAGCAGCATGACCGCCGATACCAGCAGCGTGTCGATCAGCATGGTGGTGGTCACCGCCACGCCGTAGGCCGAGGCCAGCGCGCCGGACGAGCCGAAGCCGAGCACCAGCAGCAGCACCCCGACCATCAGTGCCCAGTTGACCACGCCGATGTAGATCTGCCCCTGCTCGGCGCTGGAGGTGTGCTGGATCTGCATGCGCGGCACGTAGCCCAGCTGGATGGCCTGGCGACTGAGGGAGAAGGCACCGGAAATCACCGCCTGCGAGGCGATGATGGTGGCCAGGGTAGCCAGCACGATCATCGGCAGCAGTGCCCACTCCGGCGCCAGCAGATAGAAGGGGTTGCGCGCCGCCTCCGGATCCGCCAGCAGCAGCGCGCCCTGGCCGAAATAGTTGAGCACCAGCCCCGGCAGCACCAGCAGGAACCAGGCGCGGGCGATGGGCCGGCGGCCGAAGTGGCCCATGTCGGCATAGAGCGCCTCGGCGCCGGTCAGCGCCAGCACCACCGCGCCGAGAATGGCTACGCCGATGCCCGGATGGGCGGCGAAGAAGTTCGCCGCCCACCAGGGGTTGAGCGCCTCCAGCACCTCCGGGCGCTGCAGGATGCCGCGAATGCCGAGCACGCCGAGCACGCCGAACCAGGCCACCATCACCGGACCGAACAAGATGCCGATGCGTGCGGTGCCGTGCTTCTGGATCAGAAACAGGCCGATCAGCAGCACGACCGTCACCGGCAGCACCCAGTGGGCGAGGCCCGGCAGTGCCACGTCGAGACCCTCGACGGCGGACAGCACGGAGATCGCCGGGGTGATCATGCTGTCGCCGTAGAACAGCGCGGTGCCGAACAGGCCGAGCAGCACCAGTACGCCGCTCAGCCGCGGATAGGCGGCGGTCGCCCGGCGGGCCAGGGCGGTCAGCGCCATCACCCCGCCCTCCCCGTCGTTGTCGGCGCGCAGCATGAACAGCACGTACTTCAGCGACACCGTCCAGATCAGCGACCAGAAGATCAGCGAGAGGATGCCCAGCACGCCGTCGTGGTTGACCTGCACCCCGTAGTGGCCGGCGAAGACCTCCTTCAGGGTATACAGGGGGCTGGTACCGATGTCGCCGTAGACCACCCCGGCGGCCGCGACCAGCAGGCTCAGCCCGGACGAGGCATGTTGCTGACGGGGCGACTGCAAGGCAAGTTCGCTCATGAATGCACTCCTGGAAAATGGCTGTCCGCCAGACCCTGGCAGGAAAAAGAATCGTCGCCTCATGACGCATGCTCGCGCAGGCGGTAGCCGATCCCCGCTTCGGTGACGATGAAACGGGGATCGGCGGGATCGTCGCCGAGTTTCTGGCGCAAGTGGCCGACCACCACCCGCAGGTAGTGGCTGTCCTCTACATGGGTGGGACCCCAGATGTCCCTGAGCAGTTGCTGCTGGGTGACGACACGCCCCGGCTGCCGGGCGAGCATGGCCAGCACCTCGTACTCCTTGCGGGTCAGGGCGACCTCCCGGTCGTCGAGCCTGACCCGCCTGCCCTCCAGATCCACCGCCAGCGGGCCGCAGTGCACCGTGCCCGGCGGCTGATCGGGCGGGGCCGGCCGGCGCAGCAGCACCCGTACCCGGGCGAGCAGCTCGCGGATGCTGAAGGGTTTGGTCACGTAGTCGTTGGCGCCGCCGTCCAGCGCCAGCACCTTCTCGCCGTCGCCGGCGCGCACCGAGAGCACCAGCACCGGCACCTGGGAATCGCGGCGCAGCTCGGCGAGCACCTCCTGGCCATCCATGTCCGGCAGACCCAGATCGAGCACCAGCAGATCGGGCCGCGCCTCGAGCGCCAGCGCCACCCCTCGCGCCCGCCGCCGGCTTCCAGCACCCGATAGCCATGGGCGACCAGGCTGATGCGCAGGAACTTGCGGATCTGCGCCTCGTCGTCGACCACCAGGATGCTCTGCTGGGCACTGTTCATGGCGCGCTCACCGGCTCGTCCTCATGCTCGGCCTCGCCCAGCGGCTGCGGCTGCAGCGGCAAGTGCAGGGTCAGGGTCGCGCCCTGCCCGTCCAGCCCCTCGCCCACCGTCACCCGCCCGCCGTGGGCGCCGAGGATGCCCTGGCAGATCGCCAGGCCCAGGCCGGTGCCGGGGCCGCCGCGGTCGCCGCGGGCGGCGGTGTAGAACATGTCGAAGATCTTCTCCCGCTCGGCCGGCGGAATGCCCGGCCCCTGGTCGCTCACCGACAGGCACAGCTCGCCGCCGTCGCTCTCGACCGCCACCCGCAGCCGTCCGCCGGGGGGCGAGAAGCGCGCGGCGTTCTCCAGCACGTTGACCAGCGCCTGCTCGATCAGCGCCGCATGCACGTGCAGCAGCGGCAGTTCCCCGGGGATGCGGGTCTCCAGGGCGAAGGGGGCCAGGACCGGTCGCAGGCGCTGCAGGGAACTGGCGACGATGTCCGCCGGCGCCACCCAGTCACGCTCCAGCTTGAGGCCGCCGTGGCCGAGACGGGTCATGTCCAGCAGGTTCTGGATATAGCGGTCCAGCCGCTCGGCCTCGTCGCGGGTGCTCTCCAGTAGTTCGCGACGGTCCGCCGCGCCAATCTGTCCGTCCAGGATCAGCAGGCTGTCGATGGCGCCGTGCATGACGGTGAGCGGCGTGCGCAGGTCGTGGGACACCGAGGCCAGCAGGGCGCTGCGCAGTTGCTCGGTTTCGCCGCGCAGGCGGGCGGCCTGCAGCTCCTCGGCCAACCGGGCCCGCGCCAGGGCCTGGGCCAGCGGCTGGCCGAGGGCGGCCAGCAGGCGCCGGCGGGGAGCCGGCAGCGGCCGGCGATCCTTGGGGGCGATGCCGAGCAACGCCAGCGGTCCCTCCTCGCCGGACAGCGGCCACCACCACCAGCGCCCATCGGGCAGGGTGTCGGTGCCGAGGCCGGCCGGCAGCTCGTGCTGCCAGACCCAGTCGGCGGCGGCCCGTTCGGCTTCGCCGAGGCCGCCTGCGATGCCCGCCTCGACCCGCAGCCCGCCGGCGCCGTCGGGGCCGAGCAGGCAGACGTCGAGATCGGGCCAGGCGGCGAACTGCTCCACGGCCGCCGCCAGCACCGCGCGGCGGTCGGTGGCGGCGCTCAGCTTGCGGGTCAGGTCGAGCAGCGCCGCGGTTTCCGCCTGGGTCTCGCGCAGCGCCTGCATCTGCCGGCGCTGGCGGGTCGCCAGGTTGCCGGTCAGCATGGCCATGAAGAGGAAGAACGACAGGGTCAGCACATCCGAATGACGCTGCACGCTCAGCGAGAAGGTCGGCGAGATGAACAGCAGGTCGTAGGCGACGAAGGACAGCAGCGCGCAGCACAGCGCGGGGCCGAAACCGCTGCGCACGGCGACCAGCAGGACGGCGACGAGGAACACCTGGGAAATGTTCGGCAGCGCCAGCACCCGGGAGATCCCCCAGGCCGCGAGGCTGGCCAGCAGCGTGGCGAGCAGCGCCAAGGCATAGTCGAACGGGCCGGCGGTGCGCTCGTGCGTGGCGAACGCCGGAGCGGCAGGCGCCTCCTCGGCGGCCAGCACGTCGATCTCCAGGCCGCGCCCCTGGCGCAGCAGGCGCTCCACCACGCCCCGGCCGAACCAGCCGCGGCGGCGGCTGCCGACCAGCAGCACGCTGGCACGGCGCTCCCGGGCATGGCGCAGCAGGGTCTCGGCGACCTCCTCGCCAAGCAGGCCGACCACCTCGCCGCCGAGGCGCTCGGCCAGTTGCTGGGCCGCGTGCAGCAGGCGGCGGGACTCCTCGCTGCGCGGGCGGCCGCTGTCCACGTGGACCAGGCTCCAAGGCAGTTGGCGGCGCCGTGCCACCCGGCTGGCGTGGCGAACCAGGTGCTCGGCCTGCTCGTCGCCGTCCACCGCCACCAGCAGGCGGCCGAGCACTGCCGGCGCCACGCGACCGGAAGGCCGATAGCGGCGCTGCACCTCGCTGTCGGCACGCCCGGCCACCACCTGCAGGGCCAGGGCGCGCAGCGCGGCCAGGGTGGTCAGATCGAAGGCATGGTCCGCCAGCTCGGCCGGCAGGCAATCGATCAGCAATACCTCATGGGCCTCCTCCAGCAGCCAGTCGGGCACCGTCTCGACCACCGGCTGCCCGGTGAGGGCCTCGACCCGGTTCTTCAGGCTTTCCAGGTGCAGCACGTCGAGGGTGGTGTGCACGTCGATGCCGGCAGCGAGCAGTTCCTGCACGTCCTGCCAGCGCTGGGCATGACGGCTGCCGGGAGGATTGGCGCCGGCCAGGCGCTCGATCAGCAGCAGCGCCGGCGGCCGGGCCAGCAGCGCATCGATGTCCAGCCCGCCGGTCGCCTCCCGGCCCCCCGGCAATGCGGCGAGCAAGGTCTGCAGGGAGCGACCGGCCTCGCTGCGGCTAGCGGGCTCGATGCTGGCGACCCGCAGGTCGATGCCCTGGTGCACCAGCTCCGCGGCCCCCTGGAGCATCGCGACGGTCTTGCCCACCCCGGGCGCCGCACCGAGGTAGACCCGGAGCCGGCCGCTGCGCAGGGACCCGGAGGCCGGCCCGGCGCTTCGGACGGCAAGGTCGCGGGCTTCGTTCATGCTGTGGCTCATATACGGATAAAGGTAGATCGGCTTGGCTGCCAGTATCGCCAGTCCACCGGTCAGCTGCCGTAAAGAAGCCGTAAAAACCTTGGGGGCGGATCGTCTGCCGGCGGCATGGACAGCCTCACAGCTCCTCGCCTCTGGCCAGCCGCGCCAGCAGCTCTTCGCCGTGCCGCCAGAGGGCCTGCTGGCGGGTTTCCGGCATCCGTTCGAGGGTCTTGTAGACCATGGCCAGGTAGGGATTGGCGCCGAGCCGGTCGCGATGCCGCATGAGAAAGTGCCAGTACAGGGCGTTGAACGGACAGGCCTGCTCGCCGGTGCTTTCGCTGACCCGATAGGCGCAGGTCTCGCAATAGCCGGACATGCGGCGAATGTAGTGG
Organism: Azotobacter tropicalis; assembly: GCF_059739045.1. Classification (NCBI taxonomy): domain Bacteria; kingdom Pseudomonadati; phylum Pseudomonadota; class Gammaproteobacteria; order Pseudomonadales; family Pseudomonadaceae; genus Azotobacter; species Azotobacter tropicalis. The sequence goes on along the minus strand of NZ_AP046059.1, from coordinate 446,184 downwards.
CCGTTGGTGCAGCAGGGTTTGGAGCTCAGGTAATCGCCGTCGGCGTGCATCACCAGGCCCAGGGTGCTGGGCAGCGCGGCCCAGTCCAGAGCGTCCAGGTACATCGACAGGTACCAGTCGCAGACCTGCTGCGGAACGATGCCGGCGAGCAGGGCGAAGTTGCCGGCGATCATCAGCCGCTGGATGGGGTGGGTATAGGCATGTTCGAGGGTCTGGCCGATGGTCTGGCGCAGGCAGTTCATGCCCGTGCGCCCGGTCCAGTAGAAGGCCGGCAGCGACCGTCGATTGCCGAAGGCGTTGCGCGTCGCGTACTCGGGCATCTGCAGCCAGTAGATGCCGCGCAGGTACTCGCGCCAGCCGATCAGCTGGCGGATGAAGCCCTCGGCGGCGCTCAGCGGCAGCAGGCCTGTGCGGTAGACGTTCTCGACGTCCCTGCAGAGGCGGTGCAGATCGAGCAGGCCGAGGTTCAGCGCCGCATCGATCTGCGCGAGAAACAGGAAGGGCTCGCCGCTGACCATGGCATTCTGGTAGTCGCCAAGCGACGGCAAGGCGAAGCCGAGAAAATGCTGCCAGAGCGCCTGCGCCTCGCCGTGGGTGACCGGATAGTCGAAGCCGTCGAGGACGCCGGGATGCCCGGCGAAGTGCCGGCCGACCAGCGTCAGCACCTCGCGGGTGATGGCATCCGGGGCGAAGCGCACCCGCATCGGCACCTTGACGCCGGCCGGCAGGGGCTTGCGGTTGCGCACCTCGTAACTCCAGCCGCCGCCCAGCGGCGCATCGTCGGCATCCAGCAGCAGACCGCTCTTGCGGCGCATCTCCCGGTAGAAGAACTCCATGCGCAGCTGCTGGCGGCCGGCGGCCCAGCGGGCGAACTCGCCGCGTCCGCACAGAAAGCGCGTATCGGCGTGCCAGACCAGCGGCAGCTCGCAGCCCCGCAAGGCCTGTTCCAGGTGCCAGTCGCCACACTCGGTGAGGTGTACCTCGCGGGCCTGCAGCCGGTCGGCCCAGCGGCACAGTTCGCCGGGCAGCGAGCCGCAGTTGTCCGGATCGTCGAGGGTCACGTAATACACGCGAAAGCCGCGCCGGCGCAGGCCTTTGGCGAAATGCCGCATGGCGCTGAAGATCAGGGCGAGCTTCTTCGGGTGATAAGGAACGCGCGTGGCCTCCTCCCGCACTTCGGCGAGCAGCACGGCGTCCTGCTGTGGATCGAGGCCACGCAGGGAGGCCAGCTCGAAGGACAGCTGGTCGCCCTGCACCAAGGCCAGACGCCGCGCGGGCAGGCGCTGCTCAGTCATCTTTCATCCAGGCCGACCGCAAGGCGATCGGCACGCGCAGCGGCTCCTGGGGACCATCGGCGACACCGCACATCTCCGTGTGCACCACGCTGTGCAGCAGGTAGAAAGGTACGCTGGGCAGGCCCTGCAGCAGGTCGCGGGCATGCTCGACCGAGCGCAGGTGCAGGGTGGCGCCGCGATCGTCGACCAGCAGCCGGCGCCGGCCGGCCTGCTGGGCCTCCAGCAGGTAGATGCCGCCTTCGAGGGAGATCAGCGTGAGTTCGTCGACCAACCCGTCCCGCGCCTGGTCGAAAAGCTGCTGCATGTTCATCTGGGTGCCTCGCAAAGTTGTACAAGAGCGCTACAAAATATAGCTGCTGTACAACTTTACAAATCCTTGGAAGGCATTTCGGAGCGCCGCCGCAGACGGCTCTCCAGGCACAGTATTATCACGATAGTGCCTATTTGCCATCATTCAGGCGTACGGAAACCTGGATACGACTATGTCGGGAAGCGCTGAAACAGGCGGAACCTGCAGGCAGCATAGAGACGAGAAGGAAGAAGGCCCGGCTGGCGGAACGGGAGCGCCCGGCCCTCGCCGGCCCGGGCGCCCGCCGGCTTCAGAGGATCTGCGTCGGCACCTGGACGGTCGTCACGCTCGACTCCAGTTCGCGGCGCGCCTGACGCACCACGGTGACGCCCGCGCTGAGCGCCAGGGCGCCCATCAGCAGCGCCACCAGCAGATCCGGCCAGCCCGAGCCGGTGCCGAACACCCCGGCGGCGGCGAGCATCACCGCCAGGTTGCCGATGGCGTCATTGCGGCTGCACAGCCAGACCGAGCGCATGTTGGCGTCGCCGTCGCGGAACGCGTAGAGCATCAGCGCCACACCGGCGTTGGCGAGCAGCGCTAGGCTGGCGACCACGCCCATGGTCAGCGGCTCGGGCGGAATGCCGGCGAAGGCCTCCCAGCCGGCCTTGGCCACCACGAAGATGCCGAAGGCCGCCATGCTCAGCCCCTTGACCAGCGCCGCCCGCGCCCGCCAGGCCAGGCCCATGGCCAGTACGGCGAGGGAGATGCCGTAGTTGGCGGCATCGCCGGCGAAGTCCACGGCATCGGCCAGCAACGACACCGACCCCGCCTTGATTCCGGCGCCGATCTCCACGGCGAACATCGCCACGTTGACGAACAGGGCCACCCACAGGGCCCGGCGAAAGCGCGGGCCGGCCGGGGGCGTCGACGAACAGGAAGTGCAACAGGGCATGGCGCCTCTCCTCGGGAAATTTTCCGGCATTGCACACCCTGTAGTGACTCCAGGGTCAAGACGGCTACCATCGTTTCCTGCAAACTGCCCGCGGAGGAAAACCCATGCGCATCGGCGAACTGGCCCAGGCCACCGGCGTCGACACCGAAACCATCCGCTATTACGAGAAGGCCGGCCTGCTCCCCCCCCGCGCGCGGCACCAACGGCTACCGCATCTACGGCGCGGAGCACCTGGAGCGGCTGGCCTTCGTCCGCCACTGCCGGGCGCTGGACATCCCCCTCGCCGAAGTCAGGCGCCTGCTGGACTTCCTGCTGCATCCGGAAACCGACTGCGCGGACGTCGACCGGCTGATCGAAACCCAGCTGGAGCGGGTGCGGGCGCGCCTTGCCAGCCTGCAGGCGCTGGAGCGCCAGCTGTCCGCCTTGCGCGGACGCTGCGCCGACGGGCGGCAGGCCGGGGACTGCGGCATCCTGCGCGAACTGCTCGCCGCCGCCCAGGAGGAGGTGCGCGCGGAGCAGTCCTGAGTCAAAAAGGCGGGGCCGTTATCCGTCGGTCATGAAAAGGCCTCATGATCGCCTGTACAATTCCCCGACGAACAACCCCGCGCAAGAGGAAAACATGACGACCATTCATCTGGTTGGCGGCGAAAAAGGTGGCGTAGGCAAATCAGTCGTTGCCCGTCTGCTGGCCCAGTACATGATCGATCGCAACCTGCCGTTCACCGGCTTCGACACCGACCGCTCCCATGGCGCGCTGCTGCGCTACTACGGCGACTATGCCTCGCCCACCGTCATCGACAGCTACCAGAGCCTCGACGCCATCGTCGAAAGCGCCGCCGAGCAGCCGGAGCAGCGCATCCTCGTCGATCTCGCCGCGCAGACCCACCGGCCGCTCAGCCAATGGATGGACGAGTCGGGCGTGCTGGAGCTGGCCGAGGAACTGGGCATCGCCATCCGTTACTGGAACGTCATGGACTCGGGCAAGGATTCGGTGGATCTGCTGGAAAAGCTGCTCGACCAGTTCGGCACCCGCCTCGACTACGTGCTGGTGCGCAACCAGCTGCGCGACAGCGAGTTCAAGGCCCTGGAGGAGTCCGAGGTACAGCAGCGTGCGCAGGACCTGAACGCCGCCGTCATCGACCTGAAGCGCCTGCACCCGCCGGTGATGGGCAAGATCGACCGCAACGGCTACAGCTTCTGGGCGGCGCAGAACCGCGACGATGCCAATCCCGACGCCCTGAGCCTGCTGGAGCGGCAGCGGGTGAAGATCTGGCTGAACCACGCCTACAAGGCGCTGGAGGCGGCAGAAGTCTAAGGCCCCGCAGCGCAGCGTCAGCCTTCAGGCGGCATAGGCGGCCTTCCAGCGATGCAGCAGGTCGTGCAGCTCCTCGTGCCGACCGGGCCCGATGACTTTCAGCTCGAAGTCGGCGAAGGCCTGCTGCAACGCCGCTAGCTCGTCCGCGCCGAGCGCCCGCTCGGCCTGGGGGAACAGCACGTCGTTCTCCTTGGCGATGTGCCGCTCGAGGAACGTCGCATAGTCTCCGGCGGCAGCGCCGAACGCCTCGGCGTCGAGAACCGGCGCGCTGGCCCGACGCAGGGCAGCGACCAGGGCGCGGCCCTGCTCGTGCTCGGCGGTCAGCTCGCCGACCAGATCGGCCTGCCGGCCGACGCGTTGCAGGGCCGGGAACAGCAGCCCCTCCTCCTTGCCGTGGTGGCATTTGTCGACGAACTCCCGCAGGAAACCGAGCAGTGCGGCGATGTCGCCGGCGTCGGCGCTGCCCTGCCGGGCCCGCTCGGCCATGCGCCGGAGAATCTGCAGGGTGGAAAGGATGGCGTCGTGCTCGTGGCGCAGCGCGTCGATGGCCTGGCTCATGGGCTGGCTCCCGGGGATCTGGAGGACCGATAGCTCCTCAGCCTAGTGGAGCCTCCAGCCCAAGGCCCGGCCATCCGTCGGGCCCTTCAGGCCGGTCGCATGATCAGCACGCCCAGCGGCGGCAGCTTGAGATCGAGGCTGAACGGCTGGCCATGGCTGGCCAGTTCGTCGGCGGCCACCCCGCCGGCATTGCCGACGTTGGAGCCGCCATAGCATTCGGCATCGCTGTTGAGGGCCTCCTGCCAGTCGCCGCCGCGGGGCACGCCGATCCGGTAGCCGTGGCGCACCACCGGGGTGAAGTTGGCGACCACCAGCAGCGGCTCGCCCTCGCTGCTCCAGCGCAGCCAGGAGAACACGCTGTTGTGGCGGTCGTCGCCGATCAGCCACTGGAAGCCTTCCGGCACGCAGTCCTGCTGGTGGAGTCCCCGCTCCCGACGGTACAGCCGGTTGAGATCCTTGACCAACTGCTGCACGCCCCGGTGGTCGGCGTAGTTGAGCAGGTACCAGTCCAGCTCGTGATCGTGGCTCCATTCGCGCCACTGGCCGAACTCGCAGCCCATGAACAGCAGCTTCTTGCCCGGCATGCACCACATGAAGGTCAGGTAGGCGCGCAGGTTGGCGAACTTCTGCCAGCGGTCGCCGGGCATCTTGTCGATCAGCGAGCGCTTGCCGTGCACCACTTCGTCGTGGGAGATCGGCAGGATGAAACGCTCGGAAAAGGCGTAGATCAGGCCGAAGGTCATGCGGTCGTGGTGGTAGGCGCGGTGGATCGGATCCTCGGCCATGTATTTCAGGGTGTCGTGCATCCAGCCCATGTTCCACTTGTAGTCGAAGCCCAGGCCGCCCTCGGCGGTCGGCCTGCTGACCCCCGGCCAGGCGGTGGACTCCTCGGCGATCACCAGCGCGCCGGGCGCCTCGGTCTTGACCACGTCGTTGAGGTGACGCAGGAACTCGATGGCCTCGAGGTTCTCGCGGCCGCCGTAGCGGTTGGGAATCCACTCGCCCTCCTTGCGCGAATAGTCGCGGTAGAGCATGGAAGCCACCGCATCGACGCGCAGCCCGTCGACGTGGAACTCGCGCAGCCAGTGCAGCGCCGAGGCGATCATGAAGCCGTGCACCTCGGTACGCCCGAGGTTATAGATGAAGGTGTCCCAGTCCTGGTGGAAGCCCTCGAAGGGATGGTCGTACTCGTACAGGGCGGTACCGTCGAAACGGCCGAGGCCGTGGCTGTCGGTGGGAAAGTGCGCCGGCACCCAGTCGAGGATCACGCCGATGCCGGCCTGGTGGCAGGCGTCGACGAAGGCGGCGAAGTCCTCGCGCGAACCGTAGCGGGCGCTGGGAGCGAACTGCGACAGCGGCTGGTAGCCCCAGGAGCCGCCGAACGGATGCTCCATGACCGGCAGCAGCTCCACATGGCTGTAGCCCATCTCCTGCACGTAGGGGATCAGCCGCTCGATCAGCTGCCGCCAGTTCGGCGGCGCATCGTCCTCCCGGCGCCAGGAGCCGACGTGCAGCTCGTAGATCGCCACCGGCGCATTCGCCGCCTGGCGGGCGGTGCGCTGGCCCATCCAGTCCTGGTCCCGCCAGGCGTGCTCCAGCGGCGCAGCGACCACCGAGGCGGTGTTCGGCGGGGTCTCGGTGGCCAGCGCCAGCGGGTCGGCCTTGAGCGGCAGGATGCCGTGGGGGCCGAGCAGCTCGTACTTGTAGATCTCGCCCGGCGCGAGGCGCGGGATGAAGATTTCCCAGATCCCGGCCGGGTGGCGCAGGCGCATCGGATGGCGGCGGCCGTCCCAGCCGTTGAACGGGCCGACCACCGAGACGCGCCGCGCGTTCGGCGCCCACACCGCGAAGCGCACCCCCGCCACCCCGTCCACGCTCAGGCACTGGGCGCCCAGGCAGTGGCCGAGGTTGCGGTGATTGCCTTCGGCGAACAGGTAGAGATCCGTGTCGCCCAGCAGCGGGCCGAAGCTGTAGGGGTCCTCGGTCAGTTGCTCGCCCTGCGCCCAGCGGATGCGCAGCAGGTAGGGGCGCGCCTCGGCGAGACGGCAGGCGAACAGACCCGGCACCCGGCTGGCCTGCATGTCGGCCAGCTTGGTCTGGCTGCCGCGCTCGAGCAGGTCGACGGCCACGGCGTGCGGCAGGTAGACGCGCACCAGGGTTCCGGCGCCGTCGTCATGGGGCCGAGCACCGCGAAGGGATCGGCGTGTTCGCCGCGCACCAGGGCATCGAGGTCGTCTTCGCCGGGCAGCAGGGAATCGTCGTAGGCGGGCTGGGTCAGCGGTAGGCTCATTGCACATCTCCATCCAGTAGCTGTTGCGCCAGCCTCGTCAGGCCGTGTAGCGGCACGGCCAGCCAGGCGGGCCGGTGTTCGGCTTCATAGGCGATTTCGTAGGCGGTCTTCTCCAGGCTGAACAGCGCCACGGCGGCTTCCTCGCCGTCCGCCGCGGCCCAGGCATGGCCGAGGGCGGCCGTGGCCTGGCGGTAGGCGGCCAGGAAGGCCTGGCGGGCCTTGTCCCGGTACAGCGAGGCGATGCGCCGGCGGGCCTGGTCGGCCACCTCCGAGCTGTCGACGCTCTGCGCGTTGCGTATGGCCATTTCGGCAGCGTAGTCGATCGAGCGCAGCACGCCGCTGACGTCCTTGTAGGGGCTGTGCCTGGCGCGGCGCTCGGCGAGCGGCCGCGACGGCTCGCCCTCGAAGTCGATCAGGTAGGCGTCGCCCTGCACCACCAGCACCTGGCCGAGGTGCAGGTCGCCGTGCACGCGGATGCGCAGGCTGCCGGCACAGGCCCCGGCGAGCCGGCCGATCTTCGCCAGCAGGGCGCCGCGCTGCAGTAGCAGCTGCCCGGCCGCGGCACGCGCCTCCTCGTCCAGCGCCGCCTGGCGCTCGGTGATGAGCGCCAGGGCCTGCTCCAGCTGGGCGCCGACACGCTCGGTCCACTGCGCGACATCCGCGGGGCCGGCGGTTTCGGGGGCGAAATCCGGGTTGTCGGTGGGCGCGGCCAGGGCCATGTGCATCTCGCCGAGGCGCTGGCCGAGCTGGCGGGAAAAGCTCTCCAGCTCGTGCAGTGCGCTGTACTGGCTCTCCAGGGTCGACTCGCCACCGGCCAGTTCGTCGCGGATGGCGCGGTCGAGAGTGTTCTGCGTCCACTCCCAGGCATCGCCCTGGTTCTCCAGGTAGCGCTGCAGGATCATCAGCGCGGTGCATTCGCCCCCGGCATCGACCCGGCACACCTGGCCGAGCACGCTGGCGATGTTGGCGAAGCCGCAGTGGGTGAGAAACAGGCCCATCTCCAGCTCGGGGTGCACGCCGGGGAATACCCGACGGATCAGCTTGAGCACCAGGGCGTTGCCGATCGCTACCGAGCTGTTGGACTGCTCGGCGGAGATGTAGCGCACCTCGGCGTCGGCCGGCAGCTCGACCTTGTCGAGCGGGTCGGTGGGCACGAAGCGCAGCTCGCCCTGTTCGAAGGCCAGCACGCTACGCTCGCGCAGCGCCTGGACCGTGGCGCGGACGAAGCCCTCCAGGGTGAAGGCATCGGTCAACAGACCCACCCGCCGGCCGCGGCGCACCCGGGCCATGGCCAGCTGCTGGGGCAAGGCGCTGCCGAACTCCTCCTCGGGCAGAAAGCCCAGCGGCAGCTGGTAGCGCTGCAGGCTGCCCTCGCTGCCGGCCTCGATCTCGCTGAGCAGCACGGGGCGCGGCAGATTGCCGAAGGTCACCGTGTAGACGATGCGCACGTTGCCCGGCGGCGTGCCCTTGCTGGCGAACCAGCGGCGCTTGGGCAGGTAGGCCGGCAGTATTTCCCTCTCCAGGATGCGCCGGTTGGGGTCCACCAGCAGGTCGTCGAGGCGGCGCAGCACCAGGGTCTGGAATTCGGGCATGCCCTCGACCGGCTTGATGTGCCAGCTGGGCATCTGCGACTCGGGCGCCAGCAGGAACCAGCAGAAGCCGTAGGGCGGCAGGGTCAGCAGGTAGGGCAGCTGGCCGATCGGCGGGAAGGCGCTGCCGCCGGTCATCTCCACCGGCACCATGCCGGCGAACTGGGGCAGTTCCAGCTCCACCGCCTGGGCCGAGCGCGAGACGTTGGCCACGCAGAGAATGGTTTCGCTGCTGCCGTCCGCGCCATGGTATTCGCGCAGGTAGGCGAAGATGCGCCGGTTGGCCGGTGCCAGCAGCTTCAGCGTGCCGCGGCCGAAGGCCTTCTGCTGCTTGCGCACGGCGAGCATGCGCCGGGTCCAGTTGAGCAGCGAATAGACGTCGCGCTGCTGGGCCTCGACGTTGACGCTCTGGAAGCCGTACAGCGGGTCCATGATCGGCGGCAGCACCAGCCCGGCCGGGTCGGCGCGGGAGAAGCCGCCGTTGCGGTCGTTGCTCCACTGCATGGGCGTGCGCACCCCGTCGCGGTCGCCCAGGTAGATGTTGTCGCCCATGCCGATCTCGTCGCCGTAGTAGATCACCGGGGTGCCCGGCATCGACAGCAAGAGGCTGTTGAGCAGCTCGATGCGCCGCCGGTCGCGCTCCAGCAGCGGCGCCAGGCGCCGGCGGATGCCGAGGTTGATCCGCGCGCGGCGGTCGGCAGCGTAGAAGTTCCACAGATAGTCGCGCTCACGGTCGGTGACCATCTCCAGGGTCAGCTCGTCGTGGTTGCGCAGGAAGATCGCCCACTGGCAGTCGGCCGGGATGTCCGGGGTCTGGCGCAGGATGTCGGTCATCGGGAAGCGGTCTTCCTGGGCGATGGCCATGTACATGCGCGGCATCAGCGGGAAGTGGAAGGCCATGTGGCATTCGTCGCCCCGGCCCTCCGGGGTGCCGCCGAAGTACAGCTGGGTGTCCTCCGGCCACTGGTTGGCCTCGGCCAGCAGCATGCGGTCCGGGTAGTTGGCATCCAGCTCGGCGCGGATGCGCTTGAGCACCCCGTGGGTCTCGGGAAGGTTCTCGTTGTTGGTGCCGTCGCGCTCGATCAGGTAGGGAATGGCGTCCAGGCGCAGGCCGTCGACGCCCAGGTCGAGCCAGTAGCGCATGGTGCCGAGCACCGCCTTCATCACCTGCGGGTTGTCGAAGTTGAGGTCCGGCTGGTGCGAGTAGAAGCGGTGCCAGAAGTACTGGCCGGCGACCGGGTCCCAGGTCCAGTTGGACTTCTCGGTGTCGAGGAAGATGATCCGCGTGTCCTGGTACTTGTCGTCGCTATCCGACCAGACGTAGAAGTTGCGTGCCGCCGAGCCCTTCCTGGCCTTGCGCGCGCGCTGGAACCAGGGATGCTGGTCGGAGGTGTGGTTGATCACCAGCTCGGTGATCACCCGCAGCCCGCGCCGGTGCGCCTCGGCGATGAAGCGGCGCACGTCGGCCAGGTTGCCGTAGTCGGGATGCACGCCGCGGTATTCGGCGATGTCGTAGCCGTCGTCGCGGCGCGGCGAGGGGTAGAACGGCAGCAGCCAGAGGGTGTTGACCCCCAGGTCGGCGATGTAGTCCAGCTTGGCGATCAGCCCGGGGAAGTCGCCGATGCCGTCGTTGTTGGAGTCGAAAAACGACTTGACGTGCACCTGGTAGATCACCGCGTCCTTGTACCAGAGCGGGTCCTCGAGGAAGGCGGCGGGCTTGGGCGATTGCTCCATGTTCTCTGCTCCTTGATGCCAGCGGTTCAGTTCGGCGGGGTCAGCTTCCAGATGCCGAAGGGCAGGTAGTGGGGGTCGAGGCGGGTCCACTGGATCTTGCCGTGCCAGGTCCAGCGATGGCCGTTCATCAGGTCCTCGCCATGCATGGCGGCGTGGTCGGGCAGGCCGAACTCCCAGAGCGGCAGTTCGAAATGGGCTTCCTGGGCGTTGAACGGGTCGAGACTGACGGCGATCAGGACGAAGTTGGAGAGGTCCGGCGTGCGCTTGCCGAACAGCAGGATGTTGTCGTTCCAGATGTTGTAGAGCTGAAAGCCCAGGTGGGTCTGCAGCGCCGGGTTGTAGCGGCGGATGCGGTTGAGCTGGGCGATTTCGGCGACGATGTTGCCGGGCGCCTGGTAGTCGCGCGGGCGGATCTCGTACTTCTCCGAGTCGAGGTATTCCTCCTTGCCGGGCAGCGCCGCCGCCTCGCACAGCTCGAAGCCCGAATACATGCCCCACAGCCCCGAGCCCATGGTCGCCAGCGCGGCGCGGATGAGGAAGCCGGCACGCCCGGAGGTCTGCAGGAACACCGGGTTGATGTCCGGGGTGTTGACGAAGAAGTGCGGCCGCATGCAGTGCTTCGCCGGGGCCTGGTTCAGCTCGCTGAAGTAGGCGCCGAGTTCCTCCTTGGTGTTGCGCCAGGTGAAGTAGGTGTAGCTCTGCGAAAAGCCGAGCTTGCCCAGGCGCAGCATCATCGGCGGGCGGGTGAAGGCCTCGGAGAGGAAGATCACTTCCGGGTGCTTGCCGCGCACGTCGCCGATCAGCCACTCCCAGAACGGCAGCGGCTTGGTGTGCGGGTTGTCGACGCGAAAGATCTTCACCCCCTCGGCGACCCAGCCGAGCACCACGTCGCGCAGCGCCACCCAGAGGTCGGGAACGGCATCCGCGGCGTAGAAGTCGACGTTGACGATGTCCTGGTACTTCTTCGGCGGGTTCTCCGCATAACGGATGCTGCCGTCCGGGCGCCAGGAGAACCAGCCGGGATGCTGCTTCAGCCAGGGATGGTCCTGGGAGCACTGGACGGCGAAGTCCAGGGCGATCTCCAGGTCGCACTCGCCGGCGGCGGCGACCAGTTCGCGGAACTCCTCGCGCGACCCCAGCTGCGGGTGGATGGCCTCGTGGCCGCCCTCCTCGCTGCCGATGGCATAGGGGCTGCCGGGATCGTCCGGCCGGCCTCCAGGCTGTTGTTGCGGCCCTTGCGGAAACGCCGGCCGATCGGATGGATCGGCGGGAAGTAGAGGACGTCGAAGCCCATGTCGTGGATCGCCGGCAGGCGGGCGATGACGTCCCTGAAGGTGCCGTGGCGATGCGGGCTTTCGGTCTGCGAACGGGGAAACAGCTCGTACCAGCTGGCGAACAGGGCGCGCTCGCGCTCCACGTCCAGCGGGAAGGCATTGCTGTAGGTACGGTGGGGATGGGCGTCGGCAGCGCCCATGGCGGCGCTGGCCTCGCCGCCGAGAAGCAGCTCCACGGCCTCGGTATGGGAGGCCCGCTCCAGCCGCCGCAGTAGATCCTCCAGCGTGGTGCGTACCTCGCCATGGCCGTGCTCGACGGCCCGCTGCAGGTGCAGGCGGCCCTCCTGCAATTCGAGGGAGAGCGGCACGCCGGCGGCATGCTTCTTCTGCAGCTCGTGCCGGTAGGTTTCATAGACGTCCCACCAGGCCTCGACCACGAACAGGTGCCGCGCGACGCGCAGCGGGGTGAACTCGGCCTGCCAGCGGTCGTTGCCGACGAACCTCATGCGCTGGCGGTGCCAGCCCGCCTCGCCGTCGGCCCGCCAATAGATGGCGGCGCCGAGCTGGTCGTGGCCGTCGGTGAAGATGCTGCTGGTCACCGTCACCGGCTGGCCGGCGATCGCCTTGACGGCGAAGCGACCGTTGTCGAGGGTCGGTTCGGTGTGCTCGATGGCGATCCGCGGCAGGCGCAGCGCCTCGTCCAGGGTCGGACGGTGGTTCTCGCAATGCACGCCGGGCTGGCGCACCTCGTGGGAGCTGGACATCAGGCTCGTTCCTCTGCTGGACAGCGATGGGAAAGCCGGCGACTGGCACGGTCGGCGTTGGCCGGCCATGCTTTTTCCGATGGCGGATGCATGGAAAAAGTTCTGTGTCCGGCTGTTGGCAGAACGCTCCAGCCGGCGCCCCCATCCATGAGTTATAGAAGAAATGCCGCGCGTCACGGCCTTCTGCGCGGCGACCTTGGACCTGATGCGAGGATTACGCCATGAGCCAGCGATCCGACATTCCCCAGCCCGATCCGGTGGTCTGGAACCATCCGGGAGACTTTCCGCAGCAGCCGGAATACGAGCCGGCCGAGGAGGTCAAGTACACCCCGCCGAACGACGGCAAGCTGTCCCACGGGGAGGAAGAACAGGAGCCGCAATGAAAGGCCGAGCAGCCCCGCGCTCGTGCGAACTGGCGGGCGGGCAAGCGCGCTCGAACCGCCCGCCCCGCCCTCCATGCCTCCACCCAGCCAGACACCAGAGCGTACGAAACACACTGTCAAACTCTGGGGGCGGCAACGTGCTCTCCTTTGCTATGATCGGTCCATCTCCACGGAACCTCATATCAAGGAGCTGTGCCATGCACGAACCCAATAGTTATGTCCTCCAGTCCGCCCAGGCGGAGCAGCTGGAAGTCAGCCGCGTCCTGCGCAACACCTACGGCCTGCTGGCCCTGACCCTCGGCTTCAGCGGTCTGGTGGCCTTCGTGGCGCAACAGATGCGCCTGCCCTACCCGAACATCTTCGTGGTGCTGATCGGCTTCTACGGCCTGTTCTTCCTCACCGTGAAGCTGCGCGACTCGGCCTGGGGCCTGCTGTCCACCTTCGCTCTGACCGGCTTCATGGGCTACACCCTGGGTCCGATCCTCAACCACTACATGGGCATGCCCAACGGCGGCGAAGTGGTGTCCTCGGCGTTCGCCATGACCGCCCTGGTATTCGGCGGCCTGTCCGCCTACGTGCTGACCACCCGCAAGGACATGAGCTTCCTCAGCGGCTTCATCACCGCCGGCTTCTTCGTCCTGCTCGGCGCCAGCCTGGCCGGCCTGTTCTTCGAGATCAGCGGCCTGCAACTGGCAATCAGCGCCGGCTTCGTGCTGTTCTCGTCGGCCTGCATCCTGTTCCAGACCAGCGCCATCATCCATGGTGGGGAACGCAACTACATCATGGCGACGGTCAGCCTGTACGTGTCGATCTACAACCTGTTCGTCAGCCTGCTGCAGATCTTCGGCATCATGAGCAGCGACGACTGATCGCCGACCCGGCCTCACGAAAGCCCGCGCGATGCGGGCTTTCGCTTTTCTGGCGTATCATTTTCCTTCCTGTTGCCGCGGCCGTCGCCCCATGAAATTCGCCATCGCCTTGTTCGCCCCGCCCCATGCGCCGTCGTCGCGGCGTGCCCTGCGCTTCGCCGAAGCCGTGCTCGCCGGCGGCCACGAGATCAATCGGCTGTTCTTCTACCAGGACGGCGTGTACAACGCCGCCGGCAGCATCGTCACGCCCCAGGACGAGCTCGATCTGCCGGCCCAGTGGCGCGCCTTCGTCGAACGGCACGAGCTGGACGCGGTGGTGTGCATCGCCGCCGCCCTGCGCCGCGGCGTGCTGGATGCGCAGGAGGCGCAGCGCTATGGCCGCGCGGCGGTCGCGGTGACGCCGCCCTGGGAGCTGTCCGGCCTCGGCCAGCTGCACGAGGCCGCCCAGCAGGCCGACCGCCTAGTCTGCTTCGGAGGCGCCTGAAATGGCCAAATCGATGCTGATCGTCAGCCGCCACAGCCCCTGGAGCGGCCTGGGCGCCCGCGAAGCGCTGGACATCGCCCTGGCCGGCGGCGCCTTCGAGCTGCCCATCGGCCTGCTGTTCCTCGACGACGGGGTGTTCCAGCTGCTGCCCGGCCAGCAGCCCGCCGCCCTCGAGCAGAAGGACCTCGCCGCCAACCTGCAGGCCCTGCCACTGTTCGGCGTGGAAGATCTCTACATCTGCCGGCAGAGCCTGCGTCTGCGCGGCCTGGACGGCCAGCCCCTGGCCCTGTCGGCCACGGCGCTGGAAGGGCCGGAACTGGCCGACCTCTTCGACCGTTACGATCTGGTGATCACCCTCTGATGACGACCCTGCACCTGCTTTCCCAATCGCCGTTCGCCAGCCCGCTGGACAGCACCCTGCGCCTGCTCGGGGTTCGCGACGGCCTGCTGCTCTGCGGCGACGCCTGCCATGCACTGCAGCCCGGCAGCGCGCCGCTCGAGCTGCTGGAGCATCTGCCCGCCTCCATCGCCATCCATGCCCTCGAAGAGGATCTGCAGGCGCGCCACCTCACGGCGCCCGAGCGCGTGCAGGTGGTGGACTATCCCGGCTTCGTCGAGCTGTGCACCCGCTACGACAAGGTCAACGGCTGGCTATGAACACGCTGAACGTCGCCGGCCGCAGCCTGGCGCTGGACAAGGACGGTTATCTGACCGAACTGCAGGACTGGTCCGAGAGCGTCGCCGAGGCTCTGGCCCGGCGCGAAGAGCTGGAGTTGAGCACCGAACACTGGGAGATCCTTCGCCTGCTGCGCGATTTCTATGCGGAGTTCCAGCTGTCGCCGGCGACCCGTCCCCTGATCAAATACGTCGCCCTGAAACTCGGTCCGGAAAAGGGCAATAGCCTGCACCTGAACCGCCTGTTCAAGGGTACTCCCGCCAAACTGGCCGCCAAGCTGGCCGGCCTGCCGAAGCCGAGCAACTGCCTATGAATATCGTCACGCCCCCGGAACACCCGTTCGCCCAGTTCGTCCGCATCCTCGGCAAGGGCAAGCGCGGCGCGCGCAGCCTGACCCGCGAGGAGGCCCGCGAGGCCATGGGCATGCTGCTCGATGGCAAGACCGAGGAAATCCAGCTCGGCGCCTTCCTGATGCTGCTACGCCACAAGGAAGAAAGCGCCAAGGAGCTGGCCGGCTTCACCGAGGCCGTGCGCGCCCGTCTGCAACCCCCGGCAGGCCTCGCCGTCGACCTGGACTGGCCGAGCTACGCCGGCAAGAAGCGCCACCTGCCCTGGTATCTGCTGGCGGTGAAATGCCTGGCGCAGAACGGCGTGCGCATCCTCATGCACGGCGGCGGCGCGCACACCGCCGGGCGCCTCTACAGCGAGCAACTGCTCGGCCTGCTGGAGATTCCCCTGTGCCAGAACTGGGGCGAGGTCGAACAGGCGCTGCAGGCCCGCAACCTGGCGTTCATTCCGCTCGGCGCCTGGATGCCGCACCTGCAGCGGATGATCGAGCTGCGCAATACCCTCGGCCTGCGCTCGCCGATCCACTCCCTGGCACGCATGCTCAACCCGCTCGGCGCACGCTGCAGCCTGCAGAGCATCTTCCACCCCGGCTATCAGGCCATCCACCGCGAAGGCAGCCGCCTGCTCGGCGACACCGCCGTGGTGGTCAAGGGCGACGGCGGCGAGATCGAGATCAATCCCGATAGCGTCAGCCACCTGTACGGCACTGCCGGCGGCGAGAACTGGGACGAAGAATGGCCGGCCATGGCCCGCAGCGCCACGTCAAGCCCGAGCGGCTCGACCCGGCGCAACTGCAGGCCTTCTGGCGCGGCGAAGCCGAAGACGACTACGGCCGCCTGGCCGTGCTGGGCACCATGGCCCTGGCGCTGCGCGCCCTCGGCACGCCGCGCGAGGAAGCCCTGGCCCAGGCGCAGCGTTTCTGGGAGGCTCGCGACCGCTCGAAGTGACCGACGAGGCCGCCGGCAGAGTCCCGGCAGCAGGGCTCAGTCGGCGCTCTGCCGGCCCTCGAACCAGGCCAGCTTGTCGCGCAGCTGCACCACCTCGCCGACGATCAGCAGGGTCGGCGCCATGACTTTCTCCTGTGCGACCCGTTCGGGCAACTCGGCCAGGGTGGAGACGATCACCCGCTGCTGCGGGGTGGTGCCTTGCTGGATCAGCGCTGCCGGGGTCGTCGCCGCACGGCCGTGCTCGATCAGTCGCTGGCAGATCACCGACAGGCCGACCAGCCCCATGTAGAACACCAACGTCTGGGCCGGCGCCACCAGATCGGCCCAGGGCAGATCGAAGCTGCCGTCCTTGAGGTGACCGGTGACGAAGCGCACCGACTGGGCATGGTCGCGGTGGGTCAGCGGGATGCCTGCGTAGGCGGCGCAGCCGCTCGCCGCGGTGATCCCTGGCACTACCTGGAAGGGAATGCCGTGGGCGGCCAGCTCCTCGATCTCCTCGCCGCCGCGGCCGAAGATGAACGGATCGCCGCCCTTCAGGCGCAGCACCCGCTTGCCCTCGCTCGCCAGCTGCACCAGCAGGCGGTTGATCTGCTCCTGCGGCAAGGCGTGCTCGGCGCGGCGCTTGCCGACATAGATGCGCTCGGCGTCGCGCCGGCACAGCTCGATGATCGCCGGGGCCACTAGGCGGTCGTAGAGCACCACGTCGGCCTGCTGCATCAGACGCAGGGCGCGGAAGGTCAGCAGGTCCGGATCGCCCGGGCCGGCACCGACCAGATAGACCTCGCCGAGCGCCTTGGGCGCCGCTCCGGCGAGCCTGGCCTCGAGCAGCCGCTCGGCCTCGGCGCCCTGCCCGGCCAGCAGCCGCTCGGCGATCGGCCCCTGGAACACCTCCTCCCAGAACACCCGCCGCTGCTGAACGTTGGGCAGCAGGCGCTTGACCTGCTCACGGAACTTCTTCGCCAGCCCGGCCAACTGGCCGTAGCTGGCCGGAATCCAGGTTTCGATCCGCGCACGCATCAGCCGCGCCAGTACCGGCGCGTCGCCACCGCTGGAAACCGCGACGAGCAGTGGCGAACGGTCGACGATGGCCGGAAAGATCACGCTGCACAGGGCCGGCGAATCCACCACGTTGACCGGCACGCCACGGCCCTGGGCATCGCCGGAGATCCGGGCGTTCACGTCGTGGTCGTCGGTGGCGGCGATGACCAGTACGCAGCCATCCAGATCCTCTGCTGCGTAGCTCCGCACCAGGCAGTGCCCGCCCTTCTCCTGCACCAGCTCGACGAGTGCGCCCTCGATCTGCGGCGCCACCACTCGCAGCACGGCGCCGGCATCGGCGAGCAGGCGCGCCTTGCGCAAGGCGACCTCGCCGCCGCCGACCAGCAGCACGCGACGCCCCTTGAGGTTGTGGAACAGCGGAAGGTAGTCCATGGGTCGACTCTCGACGGATGAAACAAAACGGGGTGGCCAAGGCCACCCCGCGTTCGGTGCCGATCGGCCTGGCTTAGCCGATGACCTCGATGCCGCCCATGTAGGGCTTGAGCACCTCCGGCACGCGGATCGAGCCGTCGGCCTGCTGGTAATTCTCCAGCACCGCCACCAGGGTGCGGCCGACCGCCAGGCCGGAACCATTGAGAGTATGCACCAGCTCCGGCTTGCCGGTTTCCGGGTTGCGCCAGCGCGCCTGCATGCGCCGGGCCTGGAAGTCGCCGCAGTTGGAGCAGGAGGAGATTTCCCGGTACTTGTCCTGGCTCGGCACCCAGACTTCCAGATCGTAGGTCTTGGTCGCGCCGAAGCCCATGTCGCCGGTGCACAGGGCCAACACACGGTACGGCAGTTCGAGCCGCTGCAGCACCTTCTCGGCGTTGGCGGTCAGCTCTTCCAGCGCCTCGTAAGACGTGGCCGGATCGACGATCCGCACCATCTCCACCTTGTCGAACTGGTGCTGGCGGATCATGCCGCGGGTATCGCGGCCGGAAGCACCCGCCTCGCTGCGAAAGCACGGGGTATGGGCGACGAACTTCAGCGGCAGCTGTTTGGCATCGAGGATCTCGCCGGCCACGATGTTGGTCAGCGACACTTCGGCAGTAGGGATCAGATAGAAATCGGCTTCGCCCTCGCGGCTGATCTTGAACAGATCCTCCTCGAACTTCGGCAACTGGCCGGTGCCCTGCAGGGCCGGAGCCTGCACCAGATAGGGGGTGTAGGCCTCTTCATAGCCGTGCTCGCGGGTGTGCAGATCGAGCATGAACTGCGCCAGGGCCCGGTGCAGGCGGGCGATGGGACCGCGCATCAGGGCGAAGCGGGCGCCGGAGAGCTTGGCGGCGGTTTCGAAGTCCAGCCAGCCATGCTGCTCGCCGAGGGCGACATGGTCCTTGATCTCGAAATCGAAGGTCCGCGGGGTGCCCCAGCAGCGCACCTCCACGTTGCCCTCCTCGTCGGCGCCGACCGGCACCGACTCGTGCGGCAGGTTGGGAATGCTCAGCATCAGGCCGTCCAGCTCGGCCTGGATAGCCTCCAGCTCGCGCTTGCCGGCCTCCAGGTCGCTGCCCATGCGGTCGACCTCGGCCAGCAGCGGGGCGATGTCCTCGCCGCGCGACTTGGCCTGACCGATAGCCTTGGAGCGGGTGTTGCGCTCGGCCTGCAGCTGTTCGGTGCGGGTCTGCACGGCCTTGCGCTGGGTTTCGAGGCTCTCAAGGCGCGCCACGTCCAGTTGGAAGCCACGGGTTGCCAGGCGGTTCGCAGTCTCCTGCAGTTGGGTACGAACCAGTTTGGAGTCGAGCATGGGATGTTCTCGTCTATCGATCAGAGCTTGGTGAGTGTCAGGCCGGCCCAGGTGGCGAGCAGACCGCCCAGCACGCTGAGCGCCAGGTAGCCAAAGGCCAGCGGGGCCTGGCCGCTTTCCAGCAGGCGCAGCGTGTCGAGGGAAAAGGATGAAAAGGTGGTCAGGCCGCCGAGAAAGCCGACGACCAGCCCGGCCCGCAGCGCCAGTGGCACTTCGGGACGCATCAGAAACTGGCCATACAGATAGCCGATCAGCAGGCAGCCGGCAATGTTGACCGCCAGTGTGGCGGCATAGAAATGCTGCGGCCAGTGTGCGGACACCCAGTTGCTGGTGACGAAGCGCAGCAGGCAGCCGAGTGCGCCGCCCGCCGCCACCGCCAGAGTCACGCCGATCATGGCTTTCTCCTCCGCCACGGACTGGCACGGTCGAGTTCGGCCAGATGCTGCAGCTTGTCGCGGATCTTCAGCTCCAGGCCGCGCGGCACCGGCTGGTAGTAGCGGCGCGGCTCCACGTTTTCCGGGAAATAATCCTCGCCGGCGGCATAGGCTTCTGGCTCGTCGTGGGCATAGCGATATTCCTCTCCATAGCCGAGCTCCTTCATCAGCCGGGTCGGCGCGTTGCGCAGGTGCAGCGGCACCTCCAGCGAGCCCTGCTGTGCAGCATCGACCATGGCTGCCTTGAAAGCGCTGTAGACAGCGTTGCTCTTCGGCGCACAGGCCAGGTAGACAATGGCCTGGGCCAGCGCCAGCTCGCCCTCGGGGCTACCCAGACGCTCCTGCACGTCCCACGCGGCCAGGCACAAAGGCAGCGCCCGTGGGTCGGCATTGCCGATGTCCTCGCTGGCCATGCGCACCACGCGGCGGGCGAGATAGAGAGGATCGCAGCCGCCATCGAGCATCCGTGCGAACCAGTAGAGCGCAGCATCGGGATTCGAGCCGCGCACCGACTTGTGCAATGCGGAAATCTGATCGTAGAAAAATTCGCCACCCTTGTCGAAACGCCGGCGGCTGTCACCCAGCAGGTTGCCGAGCAGTTCGACGCCGATCGCCTCGCCATCCTCGACTAGATCGGCGGCGTTCTCCAACAGGTTGAGCAGGCGCCGACCGTCGCCGTCGGCTGCCGCCAGCAGCATCTGGAGGCTTTCCTCCGGCAGGCTCAGGCGGCGCCCGCCCAGTCCGCGCTCCTCACTCAAGGCACGCCCGGCCAGCCGGCGCAGGGCCGCCTCGTCCAGACTCTTAAGCACGTAGACGCGGGCCCGCGAGAGCAGCGCGTTGTTCAATTCGAAGGAAGGGTTCTCGGTGGTGGCGCCGATGAAGATCAGGGTGCCGTCTTCCACGTAGGGCAGGAAGGCGTCCTGCTGGGACCTGTTGAAGCGGTGCACCTCATCGACGAAGAGGATCGTTCGCCGAGCGTGCTGAGCCGCCTGCTGGCGGGCGACCTCGACCGCCTGGCGAATCTCCCTGACGCCTGCAAGCACCGCGGAAATCGTCTCGAAGTGGGCGTCGGTGACCTTTGCCAGCAACCGTGCCAGGGTAGTCTTGCCGACCCCGGGCGGCCCCCAGAAGATCATCGAGTGCAGGGCGCCCTGCTCCAGCGCCTCGCGCAGCGGCTTGCCGCGGGCCAGCAGGTGCTCCTGACCAACGTACTCGTCCAGGCTGGCTGGGCGCAGGCGCGCGGCCAGGGGCTGGGCGGGAGGATCGGAGCGAAACAGGTCCATGGGTTCCGCCCGGATCACTCCTGGATAACGTCGGTACCTTCCGGCACCTTGAAAGTGAACTGGGCAGTATCGATCGACTGGTTCATCTTCACCCCGAAGAACAGGATGTTGGTGCGCTGGCCGACGCCATCGATTAGTTGCATGTCGTTGACCACGCCATTACGGAAGGACAGGCGCAGGTTGTCGAACAGGGTGTCCTTGGCTTTCGGCTTGAGGATGAAATCCACTACACCGCCGGCCTCCTTGTGGGTGATCTCGAAATTCTCGCCGATCTTCGAAATGTCGCCGGAGAGCAGCAGCGCCGGGGTGTGAGTCAGACGCTGGTCGAGACTACGGATGGTCACCTGCTCCAGGTCCGGGTCGTACAGCCAGACGGTCTCGCCGTTGGATACCAGCAACTGCTCCAGCGGGGCGTCGGTGTGCCAGCGGAACAGCCCCGGGCGCTTCAGCGCCATCTCACCCGAGGTTTCCTGCAACTGGGTGCCGGAGCCATCGAGGGTGAGCTGGGAAAAGCGCGCAGTCAGGGTCTGCGCCTGGTCGAGCAACTGGGTCAAGCGCTGGATGGAGCGCTCGTCCGCCTGCGCGGGCAGGAGGATGAGGGAGAAGGCGGACAACAGCAGCATGCGGAAAAGGCGCATGACAATCCTCATGGAAGGCCTTGGGAAATCAGTCGCGAATCGGCGCGGGAGCAATCACTTCCCGCGAGCCGTTGGTGTTCATCGAGGACACCACACCTGCCATCTCCATGGCCTCAATCATCCGTGCCGCGCGGTTATAGCCGATCTTCAGCTTGCGCTGCACGGCGGAGATCGAGGCGCGCCGGCTTTCCGTCACGAAGCGCACCGCCTCGTCGTACAGCGGGTCCTCCTCGCTGCCTTCGCCGCCATCGCTGCCGCCCTCGAAGCCACTGCCGCTCTCCTCGGCGCCGGCGAGGATGTCCTCGACATAGTCCGGCGCGCCACGCTGCTTCCAGGCCTCGACGACACGGTGCACCTCGTCGTCGGAGACGAAGGCACCGTGCACGCGGATCGGCAGGCCGGTGCCGGGCGGCAGATAGAGCATGTCGCCATGACCGAGCAACTGCTCGGCACCGCCCTGGTCGAGGATGGTGCGCGAGTCGATCTTGCTGGACACCTGGAAGGCCATGCGCGTCGGGATGTTCGCCTTGATCAGGCCGGTGATCACGTCCACCGAGGGCCGCTGGGTCGCCAGGATCAGGTGGATGCCGGCGGCGCGGGCCTTCTGGGCGATACGTGCGATCAACTCCTCGACCTTCTTGCCGACGATCATCATCATGTCGGCGAACTCGTCGACCACCACCACGATGGTCGGCAGCGGCGCCAGCAGCGGCGGTTCGTCGTCCATGCTCTCGCGCCGGTACAGCGGATCGTAGAGCGGCGTGCCGGCCTCTTCGGCATCCTTCACCTTGCGGTTGAAGCCGGCCAGGTTGCGCACGCCCATGGCCGCCATCAGCTTGTAGCGGCGCTCCATCTCGGCCACGCTCCAGCGCAGGGCGTTGGCCGCCTCTTTCATGTCGGTCACCACCGGGCAGAGCAAATGGGGAATGCCTTCGTAGATCGACAATTCGAGCATCTTCGGGTCGATCATGATCAGGCGCGCCTCTTCGGGCGTCGACTTGAAGAGAACCGACAGGATCATGGCGTTGACCCCTACCGACTTGCCGGAGCCGGTGGTGCCGGCCACCAGCAGGTGCGGCATCTTCGCCAGGTCGGCGATGACCGGCTTGCCGCCGATGTCGTGGCCGAGCGCCAGGGTGACCGGCGATTTGGCCTCCTCGTACTCGGGAGAACCCAGCACTTCGGAGAAGCGCACGATCTGCCGGTCTTCGTTGGGCACCTCGATGCCCACCGTAGTCTTGCCGGGAATGACCTCGACCACCCGCACGCTGATCATCGCCATCGAGCGGGCCAAGTCCTTGGCCAGGTTGGAAATCCGGCTGACCTTGACCCCCGGTGCCGGCTGGATCTCGAAACGGGTGATCACCGGACCAGGATGCACGGACTCGACGACCACCTCGACGCCGAACTCCTTGAGCTTGATCTCGAGCAGGCGCGACAGCGCTTCGAGCGACTCGACCGAGTAGTTCTGCGACTTCTGCTCAGGGGCATCCAACAGAGACAGCGGCGGCAGGGTGCCTTCCAAGGCAGGGTCGACGAGTGAAGCAGGACTTTCCCGAAACAGGGATACGGGCATGGGTTGCGGCTTTGGCTCCATAGCCAGGGTTTCCGATAGCGGCGTGACCGGTAACGGGCGCCGCTCCGGCTCGACCACCGGCCTGGCTGCGACCGGCTCCGGCGCGCTGTATGGCCGCGGCTCGACTGCCGGCATGGGCGGCATAGGTGTCGCGGCCGGTGACGCGGACTTGTCGAAGCGCGGGAAACTGGCCGGCAAGCTCTCCTCTGATGCGTCGTGCTCCTGGAAATCCAACGGCAGATCATCGAACTCACTGAACTCTTCAGTCCAGGCGGAAACTTCCTCGGGCTCATTGTGGAGCTGGGGCTTGGGCGTGGCGAGCTCAGGCTCTATTCGAGGCGGCGTAGCAAATGCAGGTTCGATATAGGACTTAGGCGAAGCAAGCTCAGGCTCGACTCGAGGCTTGGACATGACAAGCTCGGGCTCGATGCGCGGCTTGAGCGCTTCGGTCATCGGCTCGATACGCGGCTTGCGCGATACACTAGCCTCCGGCGGACGCTGGAATCTGGCCGGAACCTCTGCAGCAGCACTACGGCGCTGCACATTGGGCTTGATCGGCTCGGCATGTGCCGCCATCTGAACTGGCGGTGCAGCAACCTGCGGCTCGACAATATGGGACGGCTCGCTCCGTAAGACGTTAATCCTGCGGGGCTTGGCCGGCTTTTCGGCTTCGTGCAACTGGGCGACCAGGCGCCGACGCTCGGCCAAGACGCTCCACCAGCGTCCGAAAGCACTCTGCACCAGCTCAAGCAGATCGAGCGTAATCTTGCCGGTCAGATCCATGACCCTGAACCAGGACAGATCGGCAAATACAGTCAGTCCAAAAAGGAACAGCGAAAGAAACACCAATGTGCTGCCCTGCACGTTGAGCGCATCCAGGGCAAGCTTGCCCAGAACCTCACCCAAGGCTCCACCGGCCGAGGCCGGCAGACCGCTAGCCGAATGGAAGTGAATGTAGGCCAGCGCAGAGCCCGCCGGAATCAGGATCGCCAGGCCAGTCAGGCGCCAGGAGAACAGCCAGCCACTCAAGGGCCAGGGATCGTGACGCGCCATGAACGCCTGGGCCGTCTTGATCACCAGCAGCAAGGGAAAGAGATAGGCAAAATAGCCGAGAGCCATGAACAAGATATCGGCGAGCCAAGCCCCTGCCCGGCCTGCAGCATTCTGCACCTGCGCCACACTGCTGCTGTGGCTCCAGCCGGGATCGGATGAATCGTAGCTTAGCAGCGCCATCCAGAGGTACAGGCACAGCGCACTCAAGGCGATCAGGGCACCCTCCTTGAGGCGCGAACTCAGCTGTTGCTGCCACACTGGGAGCCGTACTTTAGTAGAGGAGTTCTTCAAAACGCTTCTTTTCCTGCGCCAATGGCGCGTTCCATCCAGGTTACTTGTCGGTCGGGAGCCTTGGGGCGGCAGCGACAGCCGGAAATCCTCACAGCCAATCATGCAGCGTTGAAACCAAGCTCAGACTACCCATTTACCATGAGCATATGCCACGCCTTCCGCCTGATTTCACCTCGTCTGTCTTATACGGCCTTCTGCTGTACCTTTTGACTCCGGCAAGTCGCCAGCACGCTCGATAACTCTTCACAAGAAAACGGCGATGCCAGCCCGCCGGGGTCCTCTTATTGTACGGTTTTGCCTGCCCAATGCCATGCAGTGACCTATCTCCCACCCTTTTGCCGACCTCTCGCGCTTCGGTGTAGCATAGTCGACAATCATTCCCATGCATGCCCAATTGGAGCATGCATTTTCTTTTGTGACAAAGGCTTACGGGGACTTTTTATGAATGATGTCAAGCATTCGCGGCTGATCATCCTGGGTTCAGGCCCGGCCGGCTATACCGCTGCCGTCTATGCTGCGCGCGCCAATCTGAAGCCCCTGCTGATCACCGGCATCCAGCCCGGCGGCCAACTGACCACCACTACCGAAGTAGACAACTGGCCTGGAGATATCGAAGGCCTGACCGGCCCCGGCCTGATGGAGCGCATGCAGAAACACGCCGAGCGCTTCGACACCGAGATCGTCTACGACCACATTCACACCGCCAAGTTGCAGCTGCGACCCTTCACGCTGATCGGCGACAGCGCGACCTATACCTGTGATGCATTGATCATCGCCACTGGCGCCTCGGCACAATACCTGGGGCTGCCTTCGGAAGAGGCCTTCTCTGGCAAGGGGGTTTCCGCCTGTGCCACCTGTGACGGTTTCTTCTATCGTAATCAGGTTGTCTGCGTGGTCGGTGGCGGCAATACCGCAGTGGAGGAAGCACTGTATCTATCGAACATTGCCAAGGAAGTACACCTCATCCATCGCCGCGACAAGCTCCGTGCCGAGAAGATTCTCCAGGACAAGCTCTTCGAGAAGGTGCAAAACGGCAATATTCGCCTGCACTGGAACCAAACGCTGGACGAGGTGCTTGGCGACGCATCCGGAGTGACTGGCGTGCGCTTGAAGGACACGCGAAATGGCACCACCGAAACGCTGACCCTGACCGGCGTCTTTATCGCGATCGGCCACAAGCCCAACACCGAACTCTTCCAAGGCCAGCTCGAGATGCACGACGGCTACCTGTCGATCAAGGGCGGCAGCGCGGGCGACGCCACCGCGACCAGCATTGAAGGCGTTTTCGCGGCCGGCGATGTGGCCGACCATGTCTACCGCCAGGCCATCACTTCGGCTGGCGCCGGCTGCATGGCAGCCCTGGATGCCGAGCGCTATCTGGATAACTGAGCAATTCCTGGCGGGCGCTGTATCGGCCCGCCCTCCTTCACTCCTACTGCGGCGCCCACATGCTGACCTGTCTGCAACGCGATAGCCTGAGCTTCCCTCCCCTGGAGAGAGCCCTACGCGAACCCAACGGCCTGCTGGCCGTCGGAGGCGACCTCTCCGCCGAGCGTCTGATCCAGGCCTATCGGCACGGCTGCTTCCCTTGGTATCAGGCAGGACAACCCATTCTCTGGTGGACTCCGGACCCGCGCACTGTGTTGCTCCCTCAGGAACTGCATGTTTCTCGCAGCCTGCGCAAAACGCTCCGCCAAGAGCGCTTCCGAGTCTCTTTCGATCGCGACTTCCCTGCAGTGATCCAAGCTTGCGCGGGCCCACGCGACTACGCCGATGGAACCTGGATAACGCCGGAAATGCAAATTGCCTACCGGGAACTGCATCGCCGCGGCATCGCCCACTCGGTCGAGGTCTGGCAGGATGAGACTCTAGTCGGCGGACTCTATGGCTTGGCGATCGGCAAGCTATTCTTTGGCGAATCCATGTTCAGCCATGTCGACAATGCTTCCAAGGTCGGCTTCACAACTTTGGTAAAACGACTCGAGCAATGGGGCTTCGTGCTGATCGACTGCCAAATGCCCACCCAGCACTTGCAGAGCCTCGGCGCCCGCACCATTTGTCGCAATGAGTTCGCCGACTATCTGGAGTGTTATCTGGACCAACCGAGCACAGCTGACTGGATCGCCTAGTAGAGGCCCACAGCCTGACATACACTTGATGAGTGCCGCTGAACAATCGCGGCCCGCCAAGAGCTTTCCGGGGGTTGATCATGACCGAGCTGGCTCGCCTCAAGTTCTACGCCACTCAACCGCACGCCTGCAGCTATCTGCCCAACGAGCAGGCGACGACACTGTTCCTCGATCCCAGCCAACCCATGGATATGCACGTCTATGCGGAACTCTCGGACCTCGGCTTCCGACGCAGCGGCGATCACCTGTATCGTCCTCATTGCCAAGGCTGCAATGCCTGCATCCCGGCCCGCATCCCGGCCAAAAGCTTCTCACCGAATCGCCAGCAAAAACGCATCCTGAAACGCAACGTAGATCTCTCGGTACAAGCCGTGCGCCCTAGTTTCAACGAAGAATATTACAAGCTGTATGCACGCTATATCGAACAGCGCCATGCCGACGGCGACATGTATCCCCCTAACCGCGACCAATTTTGTACCTTTTTGGTACGCGACCTACCTTTTTCCCGCTTCTATGAGTTTCGCCTATGCGGACGTCTACTGGCTGTCGCAGTAACCGACGTACTCCCCAACGGCCTTTCAGCGGTCTATACCTTCTACGATCCAAATGAAGAGCGACGCAGCCTCGGCCGCTATGCGATTCTCTGGCAGATTGGCGAAGCGGCACGCCTGGGCCTACAAGCGGTATATCTGGGTTATTGGATCAAAAATTGCCGCAAAATGAACTATAAGACCCAATATCGCCCGATCGAATTATTGGTTAATCATCGCTGGGTCGCTTTGACCTGAGAACTCTTGGCGTCAACAAGCATTTTCAGGCACAATGCACGCCGTTTTGCTCGGCGTGCCAACTACGTTGGGCCATTCACTGCATACCGAGGGCTTTATTGAATGTCGAAAGAAGACAGCTTCGAAATGGAAGGCACTGTCGTCGACACCCTGCCCAACACCATGTTCCGCGTGGAGTTGGAAAATGGGCACGTCGTTACTGCGCATATTTCTGGTAAAATGCGCAAGAATTACATCCGCATCCTCACCGGGGACAAGGTGCGCGTCGAGTTGACCCCTTACGACCTGAGTAAGGGACGTATCACCTATCGCGCCCGCTAAAGACGGATTCAATTGAAAACGCCCGGCATAGCCGGGCGTTTTCCGTTCTGATTCGAGCCTAGTATGCGCTCAAGCCACCTCGACAGTAGTCTCGAATTCGAAGGACAGTTCCCCGCCCTTCAGATCAATATGCACCACCCCCCCATGCCCGGCCAACTCGCCGAAAAGAATCTCCTCAGCCAAGGGGCGCTTGATCTTGTCTTGGATTAAACGAGCCATCGGCCGCGCACCCATCTGCGCATCGTAGCCATGCTCCGCAAGCCAGCCACGCGCCTGCTCGGAAACATCCAACTGCACGTGCTTGTCTTCCAACTGCGCTTGCAGCTCAGTAAGGAACTTGTCGACGATACTCTTGATCACCTCATGGCTCAGACGACCAAACTGAATAATGGTATCCAGACGGTTGCGGAACTCGGGCGTGAAGCTCTTCTTGATCACCTCCATAGCATCAGAAGAGTGATCTTGTAGAGTAAAGCCAATCGAAGCACGAGCCGCAGTTTCTGCACCAGCATTAGTCGTCATGATAACGATGACATTGCGGAAATCAGCCTTGCGCCCGTTATTGTCAGTCAGCGTACCATGATCCATAACCTGCAACAGCAGATTGAATACTTCCGGATGCGCCTTCTCAATTTCGTCCAGCAGCAACACACAATGCGGCTGCTTGGTAATCGCCTCGGTCAGAAGCCCACCTTGATCAAAACCGACATACCCAGGAGGAGCACCAATCAGGCGCGAAACAGTATGTCGCTCCATGTACTCGGACATGTCGAAACGCACTAACTCCACACCCAGCGCCTTGGCCAATTGCCGAGCAACCTCGGTCTTGCCCACACCTGTAGGGCCAGCAAAGAGGAAAGAGCCGACCGGTTTATCTGGAGACTTCAATCCGGCCCGCGACAGCTTGATCGCCGTGGCGAGCGAGTCGATGGCAACATCCTGACCAAATACCGTCAACTTGAGATCCCGCTCAAGGTTACGCAACAATTCCTTATCAGAACTGGATACATGCTTGGGAGGGATGCGAGCAATCTTGGCAACAATATCCTCGACCTGCGCCACATCAACAAGCTTGGCTCGCCTCTCTTCTGGCTGAAGCCGCTGAAACGCTCCGGCCTCATCAATAACATCAATCGCCTTGTCTGGCATATGACGATCATTGATATAACGAGAAGACAACTCTGCTGCGGCACGCAGCGCCTCGTCACTGTATTCGATGCCGTGATGCTGCTCGAAGCGTGGCTTGAGCCCACGAAGAATACCCACCGTATCCTCGACCGAAGGCTCGACTACATCAACCTTTTGAAAGCGTCGAGCCAAAGCCCGATCTTTTTCAAAAATACCTCGGAACTCTTGGAAGGTAGTCGAACCAATACAGCGAATCTCGCCAGAAGAAAGCAGCGGCTTGAGCAAGTTCGAAGCATCCATCACCCCACCAGAAGCCGCGCCAGCTCCAATAATAGTGTGAATCTCATCAATGAACAAAATGGCGTGAGGCTTTTTGCGCAACTCATTGAGGAGCGCCTTGAAACGCTTTTCGAAATCACCGCGATATTTGGTGCCCGCCAGCAACGCACCAAGATCCAGAGAGTAAACAACGCTGTGCGCCAAGAGATCCGGAACTTGGTTGTCGACGATGCGTTTTGCTAGCCCCTCGGCAATGGCCGTCTTGCCGACACCAGCCTCACCCACCAGCAAGGGATTGTTCTTGCGCCTCCGTGCCAGAATTTGAGCAACCCGCTCGACCTCGAACTCGCGCCCAACCAGAGGATCGATCCGCCCCTGACGAGCCAACTCGTTCAGATTGCTAGCATAAGCTTCTAGAGGATGACCGGCAGCGGAAGTCTCTCCGCCCTCTTCGTCCTGCATCTCATGCTCGTTATCGGGATGATCGCCATGCCCCGGCACCTTGGAAATACCATGGGCGATGTAGTTCACCACGTCTATTCGAGCCACGCTCTGCTGCTTGAGCAGAAAGACGGCCTGGCTTTCCTGTTCGCTGAAGATAGCCACAAGCACGTTGGCCCCTGTCACCTCACGCTTTCCAGAGCTTTGCACATGAAACACTGCACGCTGCAGCACTCGCTGAAAGCCGAGGGTCGGCTGGGTCTCACGCTCCTCATCATGCTGAGGAATCAGCGGGGTTGTGGAGTCGATGAACTCCTGCAAGTCATGCCGGAGCTTGTCGATATTTGCACCGCAGGCCCGCAGTACAGCAGCCGCGGCCTCGTTGTCCAGAAGCGCCAGCAGGAGATGCTCCACCGTCATGAACTCATGACGCTTTGCGCGAGCCTCCTTGAAGGCAAGATTGAGAGTGACTTCGAGCTCACGGTTCAACATAGCTTCACCTCATACCCAAGCGGTCGGCATTAACCGTCCTTCTCGATCTCACAGAGCAGCGGATGCTGGCATTCCCTTGCATACTGGTTGACCTGCATAGCTTTGGTTTCCGCAACGTCACGAGTAAACATCCCACACACTGCCCGCCCCTCTGTATGAACAGTCAGCATGACCTTCGTTGCCAACTCGCGGTTAAGGTTGAAAAATTTCTCCAGCACTTCGACCACGAAATCCATCGGCGTGTAGTCGTCATTGAACATCACCACCTTGTACATGGGTGGAACCTTCAGCGCAGGCTTGGACTCCTGCACGACCCCCCATAAGCATCGTCCCCATGAGACTCTGGACGATCCTGACAGAATGTTAGTCGAATCTCAGTGCTTGCGAACATGCTGGAGAAGCTTCCGGTTGAGCGAATACGGATACTAGAGGGATTTTGCACACTTGGGCAGCCAAGCACAGCCCCGTCTTGACTATCGGCCAAACGATGATAAAAACAATGAGTACCCAATAGGGTGTTTCGGGGCCCCATCATAGTCCCGACCACAAGGTCGGGATTGGCGAGGGCCAAGGCGGATGATACTCCAGTGACGGAGTCTTTGCAGAGGGATGTCGGCATGCTAAGCGGCAAGGTCAAGTGGTTCAATAACGCCAAGGGATACGGATTCATCGTGGCAGATGGCCGTGACGAAGATTTGTTCGCCCATTACTCGGCCATTCAAATGGATGGTTATAAGACCTTAAAAGCCGGTCAGGCAGTGACTTTCGAGCTGCTGCAGGCCCAAAGGGGCTTCACGCCATCAATATCCGCCCCTGCCCGACACAAGCCGAAAGCTCGGCCAAATTCAGTCTGGCACAACCTTCATCCATCTCGGATATTGCCGGCACCTTATAAGCCAGGTAGGCCAGCAGATCAGGCACTCAAAACAGGCCTGATCCGTGCTGGACCGGTCACGACCAGCCTCACCGGCATGACCTGCATCAAATGAACCACGTAGCCTGTAGCTCACAGCGCCAAGCACGCCTCGCCTGCCCCAACAAGACTCAACAAGTCGCGAGCCATTAAGATCCGGACAGCCTCAACCCCGGCTGCAGGCCCAGTAAAGTCTTGAAACACCCCTCACCGGACAAGCAAAGAAATTAAACGCTTTGCAGGCTTCCCCTCGTCAGCCTATCAAGATGGGCACTTTAACGAGAGGCCGACACACCAAAACCCACGAATGCAAAAGGTATGTCGTACTGATATACTCGGCGCAACTGAAAGGACATTGGATCCAGAGTCACTCTGGAATGAGCCACTCTAAACCCAAGCAGCATACAGACTTGAACCTGGCAACGATTGCTCTTGGCAAACCACTACCCAAGGCACCCGGGACTACTCCAGGAACCTCGACTTTACGCTCATTGATGCCTTTAGGCGACTTCGCCTACCCTGCGAGCATCAAGAGTTTGTGCACTTGCAAATGTAGCAATACAGAGGGGTTAATGTAAAAAATGTCCACATCGAAGATTATCTATACGCTTACCGACGAAGCACCCGCACTGGCAACCTACTCTCTGCTTCCAATCGTTAAGGCGTTCACCGAATCTTCAGGTATCGCCGTTGAAACTCGCGATATCTCTCTTGCAGGTCGCATCATTGCTACCTTCCCCGAATATCTGAGTGACAGTCAGAAAATTTCTGACGATCTGGCTGAGCTGGGGAAATTGGCTACCACACCAGAAGCCAACATTATCAAGCTGCCCAACATCAGTGCCTCCGTTCCGCAACTCAAAGCGGCAATCAAGGAGCTGCAACAGCAAGGCTACAAGTTACCTGACTATCCCGAGGAGCCCAAGAGCGATACGGAAAAAGATGTCAAGGCTCGCTACGACAAGATCAAGGGTAGCGCCGTGAACCCCGTTCTGCGCGAAGGCAACTCCGACCGCCGCGCTCCGCTTTCCGTCAAGAACTATGCCAGAAAGCACCCCCACAAGATGGGCGCGTGGAGTGCAAACTCCAAGTCGCATGTGGCCCACATGAACAGCGGTGACTTTTACGGCAGCGAAAAAGCCGTCCTGATCGAATCCGCTGGCAGCGTGAAAATAGAGCTGATCGGCAACGATGGCAGCAGCACTGTCCTGAAAGAAAAAACCACCGTCCAGGCCGGTGAAATCATCGACTCCTCGGTAATGAGCACGAAAGCTCTGCGCAGCTTCATCGCCGCCGAGATCGAGGACGCCAAGAAGCAAGGCGTTCTACTGTCCGTACACCTGAAAGCCACCATGATGAAGGTGTCCGACCCCATCATGTTTGGCCAGATTGTAGCCGAGTTCTATAAGGGCACCCTGACCAAGCATGCCGAGACCCTAAAGCAGATCGGTTTCGACCTCAACAATGGCATTGGCGATCTCTATGCCCGCATCAAGACCCTTCCTGAAGAGAAGCAGAAAGAGATTGAGGCGGACATCCAAGCGGTTTACATCCAACGCCCGCAATTGGCGATGGTGAACTCCGATAAGGGCATCACCAACCTGCACGTACCAAGCGATGTCATCGTGGACGCCTCGATGCCAGCCATGATTCGCGACTCCGGTAAGATGTGGGGCGCCGACGGCAAACTGCACGACACCAAGGCTGTTATCCCTGATCGCTGCTATGCCGGGGTCTACCAAGCTGTTATCGAAGACTGCAAACAGCACGGCGCCTTCGACCCTACCACCATGGGCAGCGTGCCCAACGTCGGCTTGATGGCACAAAAGGCCGAAGAATACGGCTCCCATGACAAGACCTTCCAGATTCCTGCAGACGGCGTGGTGCGCGTGACCGATGCCAGCGGCAAGGTGCTGATGGAGCAAGCCGTCGAGACCGGCGACATCTGGCGCATGTGCCAAGTGAAAGATGCCCCGATCCAGGACTGGGTCAAGCTGGCCGTCAGCCGTGCTCGTGCAACCGGCGCCCCTGCCGTATTCTGGCTGGATCCTGCCCGCGCTCACGACGCCCAAGTGATCGCCAAGGTCGAACGCTACCTAAAAGATCATGACACTAGCGGTCTCGACATCCGCATCATGTCGCCGGTCGAAGCAACTCGCTTCTCGCTGGCCCGCATTCGCGAAGGCAAGGACACCATCTCCGTTACCGGTAACGTCCTGCGCGACTATCTGACCGACCTGTTCCCGATCATGGAGTTGGGCACCAGCGCCAAGATGCTTTCGATCGTTCCGCTGATGAGTGGTGGCGGCCTGTTCGAAACTGGCGCGGGCGGCTCGGCGCCCAAACATGTTCAGCAACTCCTCGAAGAAGGCTATCTGCGCTGGGATTCGCTCGGTGAGTTCTTGGCTCTTGCCGCATCCCTGGAGCATTTGGGTAACGTATACAAGAATTCCAAGGCACTCGTCCTGGCAAAAACCCTGGACCAGGCTACTGGCAAAATTCTTGACAATAACAAATCGCCAGCACGCAAGGTTGGCGAGATCGACAACCGCGGCAGCCATTTCTACCTGGCCCTCTATTGGGCCCAAGCTCTAGCTGCGCAAACCGAAGACAAGGAGCTGCAAGCACGCTTCACCGGCCTTGCCAAAGCATTGACCGACAACGAAGCCAAGATCGTTGGCGAGTTGACTGCAGCTCAAGGCAAGCCTGTGGATATCGCTGGTTACTACCACCCGAACACTGAGCTGACCAGCAAAGCTATGCGCCCGAGCACAACCTTCAATGCAGCTCTGTCAGCGTTTGCATAAGGTGTGACACCAGCCTTAGGGGAGGTGAGTTACCTCGCCTCCTGCCTAACAAGTGCCCCGGCTTCTCAGCCGGGGCACTTTTTTATGGCCTCTTCCCATATATCCCACGACAAGCCAACCGGGGCGAAATCCAACCCTGACAATCCCTCACATAGGCGGAACCATCCCGTTCAAGTTTTACCGCAGCATGCAAGCTTGCAACATACCGCTGCAAACAACATTGCCGCGTATAATGCGCAGCTATCGGCAAGCACTTGGGCAAACTTATGGATTGGCAGGCGCACGTCACCGTTGCCACGATCGTGGAGAACAACGGCCTCTTTCTTTTGGTAGAAGAACTGCAGGATGGACGACCAGTCCTCAACCAGCCTGCAGGACACCTCGAGCCTAACGAGAGCTTGCTCGAAGCAGCCTTGCGTGAAACCTTGGAGGAAACCGGTTGGCAGGTCGAACTCACAGCTGTGATCGGTATATATCTTTACAAGGCTTTAAACGGTGTAACTTATCAGCGCGTCTGCTTTGCTGCACGTCCACTGCAGCCAGTCGCCTGTTATCAGCTTGATAAGGACATCATCGCTCCTCGCTGGCTGAGCCGAGAGCAATTGCTTGCAAAACAGGAGTGCTGGCGCAGCCCACTCGTGTTGTGCTGCATTGATGATTACCTGAGCGGAGAGCGCTTTCCGCTGAGCCTTATTCGCTGAGCAGCTCGCACTTTCGCAGCCGGCCCCGCGTCCCTGATAAAATCTTTCCTTTTCAGGATCCGACTCTCCATATGCATGATCCCGCCCATACCCGCGTGATCGTCGGCATGTCCGGCGGCGTGGACTCTTCCGTTTCCGCCCTCCTGCTCCTACAACAGGGATATCAGGTGGAAGGCCTTTTCATGAAAAACTGGGAAGAGGATGATGGCACCGAATATTGCACGGCCAAAGAAGATCTTGCGGATGCGCAGGCCGTCTGCGACAGAATTGGCATAAAGCTGCACACCGCCAACTTCGCTGCCGAATACTGGGACAATGTATTCGAACACTTTCTCGCCGAATACAAGGCCGGACGCACACCGAACCCGGACATCCTGTGCAACCGCGAAATTAAGTTCAAGGCCTTCCTCAACTATGCGTTATCACTTGGCGCCAGCCTGATTGCAACGGGCCATTACGTGCGCCGGCGCGATACCGAGGACCGAACCGAACTGCTCAAGGGACTGGATTCCAACAAGGACCAGAGCTACTTCCTGCACGCCGTGGGTGGTGAACAACTCGCCAAATCATTGTTTCCGGTTGGAGAACTGGAAAAGCCGGCCGTACGCGCCATTGCCGAGCTGCATGGTCTGGCCACGGCCAGGAAGAAGGACTCCACTGGTATCTGTTTCATCGGCGAGCGTCGTTTCAGCGACTTTCTCAAGCAATACCTGCCTGCCCAACCTGGCCCCATCGAGACCACCGATGGCAAGGTCATTGGCCAGCATCATGGCCTGATGTACCACACCATCGGTCAGCGCCAGGGGCTTGGCATCGGCGGAATGAAAAATGCCACTGATGATCCTTGGTATGTGCTTTCCAAGAATCTAGCCCGCAACGTACTGGTCGTCGGCCAGGGCAACCAGCACCCTTGGCTGTTCTCACGCGCCCTGCTTGTGTCGGAAATATTCTGGGTGAACCCGCTCGACTTCCCACTTCCGCAGCGACTGACTGCTAAGGTTCGCTATCGGCAGTCCGACCAGGCCTGCATTTTAGAAAAGACCGCCGAAGGTTTCCGAATCTTGTTCGACGCCCCCCAGAGAGCCGTAACACCCGGCCAATCGGTGGTGCTCTACAACGGCGAGATCTGTCTGGGCGGCGGTGTCATCGAAAGCACCGAGCCATGTAGCCACGAGGACCTGCAACCATGACTCCCAGACAGGAACAACTGATCGCCCTCGGTGCCGTATTCGAGTCAACCTATCTGGTCGACAAAATCGCCAAGACTGGCCAGGCTGGCGAAGCCAATCTCGCCTGCATGCTCGGCAGTCTATTGGTGCGTAACCCCAAGGACACCCTTGAGGTGTTCGGCGGCGATGATCTCAACCTGCGCGACGGCTACCGCGCCCTGGCCAGCGCACTCGAGCGCAACCCGCAAAGCTTGCAACGCGAACCGCTGCGTTATGCGCTGGCACTGGTAACGCTGGAAAGGCAACTGGACAAACGCGATGACATGTTGCAACTCATGGGACAACGACTGGACCACATCCAACTGCAGGTTCAGCATCTGGGCCTTACCCACGAAAGCGTGGTTTCTGCCTTCGCCTCCCTGTATGAAGACACGCTAAGCACTTTTCGCCAGCGCATCCAAGTCCATGGCGAGATGCGCCATCTGCAGAATTCTGCCAATGCCGCCAAGGTCCGCGCCCTCCTGCTCGCCGGCATCCGTTCGGCACGTTTGTGGCGCCAGCTCAGCGGACATCGCTGGCAGTTGGTGTTCAGTCGCCGCAAGCTGCTCGACGAGCTTTATCCGCTGATGCGGCGCGACTGAGGAAGAGACGGCCGGCCGAAGATGGCATTCGGTCGCCCCATCTGCCTTCGTGTATCATTGCAGCCCTTTTTGTAGCCCGACTGTCCGAGACCTCTCTCATGCAGCTCTCCTCGCTCACCGCGGTGTCCCCCGTCGACGGCCGCTACGCCGGCAAAACCAGCACTCTGCGCCCGATCTTCAGCGAATTCGGACTCATCCGCTTCCGCGTCATGGTGGAGGTCCGCTGGCTGCAGCGCCTGGCCACCCACGCCGGCATCCCGGAGGTCGCGCCGTTCTCTGCCGAGGCCAATGCCCTGCTCAACGAGCTGGCAGAAAACTTCCAGCTCGAACACGCCCAGCGCATCAAGGAAATCGAACGCACCACTAACCACGACGTCAAGGCCGTGGAATACCTGCTCAAGGAGCAGGCCGCCAAGTTGCCAGAGCTGGCGAAGATCAGCGAGTTCATCCACTTCGCCTGCACCAGCGAAGACATCAACAACCTGTCGCACGCCCTGATGTTGCGCGAAGGCCGCGACACCGTACTGCTGCCGCTGATGCGCCAGCTAGCCGAGGCTATCCGCACCTTGGCCGTGCAGTTCGCCGACGTGCCGATGCTGTCGCGTACCCATGGCCAGCCGGCCTCGCCAACGACCATGGGCAAGGAGCTGGCCAACGTGGTCTATCGTCTCGAGCGCCAGATTGCCCAAGTCGCCGCCGTGCCACTGCTCGGCAAAATCAACGGCGCCGTGGGCAACTACAACGCCCACCTGTCCGCTTACCCGAGTGTCGACTGGGAGGCCAACGCCCGCGAATTCATCGAGAGAGACCTTGGCCTGACCTGGAATCCCTATACCACCCAGATCGAGCCGCACGACTACATCGCCGAGCTGTTCGACGCCATCGCCCGCTTCAACACCATCCTGATCGACTTTGATCGTGACGTGTGGGGTTACATTTCTCTTGGCTACTTCAAGCAGAAGACCGTAGCCGGCGAGATTGGCTCTTCGACCATGCCGCACAAGGTCAACCCGATTGATTTCGAGAATTCCGAGGGCAATCTCGGCATTGCCAACGCCCTGCTCCAGCATCTGGCCAGCAAGTTGCCGATCTCCCGCTGGCAGCGCGACCTGACGGACTCTACCGTGCTGCGCAACCTTGGTGTCGGCCTGGCGCACAGCCTGATCGCCTACGAGGCCAGCCTCAAGGGCATCGGCAAACTGGAGCTGAATGCAGCACGCTTGGCCGAAGACCTTGATGCCTGCTGGGAAGTACTGGCCGAGCCAGTGCAGACCGTAATGCGTCGCTATGGCATAGAGAATCCCTACGAGAAGCTCAAGGAGCTGACCCGCGGCAAAGGTATCGGCCCGGAAGCCCTCAAGATTTTCATCGACACCCTGGATATTCCTGCGGCTGCCAAGGCCGAGCTGCGCAAGCTGACTCCTGCCGCCTACATTGGCAATGCGATCACCCAAGCCAAGCGCATCTGACTCCGTCTCGTTACCTTCACGCCCGGCTGTGCCGGGCGTTTTTATTTTCAGCGCTCATTACAGAGCAAGGACTTAGCCATGACCTCTGATATCCCTCTTCAATTCCTAGGCGGCATCAGCACACGCGAATTCCTGCGCGACTACTGGCAGAAAAAGCCTCTGCTGGTCCGCCAAGCCATTCCCGGTTTCGAAAGCCCCATCTCGCCAGACGAACTGGCTGGTTTGTCGCTTGAAGAGGAAGTCGAGTCTCGACTGATTATCGAACATGGCAATCATCCATGGGAATTGCGCCGCGGTCCGTTCGATGAGGAAACCTACCAGAATCTGCCCGAGCGCGACTGGACTCTGCTGGTCCAGGCAGTCGACCAGTTCGTCCCCGAGGTCGCTGAACTGCTGGAGAACTTCTGCTTTCTGCCCAGCTGGCGCATCGACGATGTGATGATCAGCTACGCCGCACCAGGGGTGGCGTAGGCCCGCACTATGACAACTACGACGTGTTCCTGCTGCAAGGCTATGGCAAGCGGCACTGGCGAATCGGCCAGATGTGCGACAGCAACAGTCCCCTGTTGAAGCATGCCGATCTACGCATCCTTGCCGAGTTCCAAAATGGCGAGGATTGGACTCTGGAACCCGGCGACATGCTCTACCTTCCGCCCCGCCTGGCCCACTTCGGGACTGCTGTCGACGACTGCATGACCTATTCGGTGGGCTTCCGAGCCCCCAGCGCGGCCGAGGTACTGACCCATTTCACCGACTTCCTTGCCCAATTCCTACCCGACGAGGAGCGCTACGGAGATCCGGACATACGTCCCTGCGAGGATCCGCACCAGATCCAGCA
The DNA here is from genome assembly GCF_059739045.1 of Azotobacter tropicalis. Taxonomy (NCBI): domain Bacteria; kingdom Pseudomonadati; phylum Pseudomonadota; class Gammaproteobacteria; order Pseudomonadales; family Pseudomonadaceae; genus Azotobacter; species Azotobacter tropicalis. Next base: position 408,241 of record NZ_AP046059.1, on the reverse strand, counting down.
GGATGCCCTTGATCGCCTTAAGGGGCTGATCCAGGGACATATGGGCGACGAGCGCCTGCTGCTCACTTGGTTCGGCCAGTTCATGACTGAACCGCGCTATCCGGAGCTGGTTACAGGCGCGGAAATGTCCGAAAGGGACTTTCTGGCTAACCTGCAAGAAGGCGGCGTGCTGGTACGCAATCCCAGCGCCCGCCTGGCCTGGTCAGAAGTCGGCCAGGATCTGCTGCTGTTCGCCAGCGGTCAGAGCCGCCTGCTTCCCGGCCATCTGCGCGAGTTGCTCAAGTTAGTCTGCAGCGCCGACGCCCTGCATACAGGCAACGTGGCCGCGTGGTTAGCCGATGAAGATGGCAGTCAGCTCCTCTGGCAACTGCTTATGCAGGGCAGCCTGGAGTTTGCCGATGACTGAAGTCCAGGTACGAATCGCCGACTGGCAGAATGACAATATCGATATCCGCAGGATTCGCGAAAGTGTCTTCATCGCCGAACAGGCCGTTCCTCCCGAGCTGGAATGGGATGACGACGATACTGGAGCCGTCCATTTTCTCGCCTTCGCAGGCAGGCGCGCCGTGGCGACGGCGCGCCTGCTACGCGACGGGCATATTGGCCGTGTCGCAGTCCTCAAGGACTGGCGCGGCCTGAAGATCGGCTATGCCCTGATGCATGCAGCGATTGCCGAAGCCGAACATCGCGGGCTTCGCCGTCTGGTCCTGAGTGCCCAAGTACATGCCACGCCCTTCTATGAGCGCCTCGGATTCCTGATCATCAACGATGAATATCTCGAGGCCGGCATTCCTCATGTAGAAATGGTTCGCCATACCGGCTGATCCGGCCTGCGGACGTTCTGCCCCTGGCAGGGCAGGATGTCCCGGATAGAGCTGCACAACGCACAGACTCTCCCACTCCTCCGCCTAAAATGTCGGCATGAATGGTTTTTGCTGAGTTCCCACATGAAGATCTGCAGACTGCTCGTCGTGTCGCTGATGCTTTTCGCTACCCATGCACTGGCCGCCACCGAGATCATCCAACTGAATTACCGGATGGCCGACGAACTGTTACCCATGGCGCAATCGGTGATTGGTGAGGACGGACGGATTCATGCCCATGGCAACCAACTCATCGTCAATGCTCCGGCGACACAACTACGCGAATTGCGCGAATTACTTGAGCAATTAGACCTTCCCCCAGGCGCCTGCTGATCAGCGTCGACAGCGGAGAAGCGAGAAGCAGTGAACGGCGCGGTTATGCCGTGGATGGCTCGATTGATGCGAATAACGTCGAAATCCAAGCTGGCCACGGCCAGACTCATGGCCAGAACCGGATACGTATCCTGAATCGCAGTACCGACAGATGGCGCGATTCCCTGCAGCAGATCCAGGCCACCGAGGGCTATCCGGCACTGATCCAGACAGGCCAGAGCGTGCCACTGCACAGCACGCAGATCGGCCCCTACGGACAGGTATACCGCGAAACTCACTACCGCGATGTCACTCGCGGCGTCTACGTTACCGCGAGGATCTCCGGCGATGTCGTGTATCTCACCCTGAGCAGCAGCAATGAGCAGATGAATCCCTCTCAGCCCGGGGTGATCGATATCCAGCAGTTGGATACTCAGGTCAGCGGTCGCTTGGGCGAATGGATCGATCTCGGCAGCAGCAGCGGAAGTCGCTGGAACGACCAGGAGGGAGTACTACGCCAACATTCCACATCCAGCCACGAAGAACTGTCCATGCGCCTGCGGGTCGAGCTTCTGGAGTGAAGGACTCGTATCAGACCTTCGTGTAGTGTCATAAAAAACACACTACAAATTCATTGACGACGATTCCCTCCCTAGGCATGATTGCTTCGCTCCCGCTAACCAGGGACCCTGGCAAGGGTCTCCGGAGCCTGCTCTAGCCAACCAGCCGAGCTGACTCCGTGCTTGTACTGCCCATAAGGTTCGACGTTTTTTACCGCATGTTGTTCGTATCGATCATCGACTACATGCAGGTTCAGGTGGGAATCCGTGTTTATCCACTTCCAACTTTGAAGGATCGACCATGTCCGCATATCAAAACGACATCAAGGCCGTAGCAGCACTGAAAGAGAAGTTCGGCAGCAGCTGGAGCGCCATCAACCCGGAATCCGTCGCTCGCATGCGCGCCCAGAATCGCTTCAAGACCGGTCTGGAAATCGCCCAGTACACCGCCAACATCATGCGCAAGGACATGGCCGAGTACGACGCCGACTCGTCCGTCTACACCCAGTCGCTGGGTTGCTGGCACGGCTTCATTGGCCAGCAGAAGCTGATCTCCATCAAGAAGCACCTGAAGACCACCAACAAGCGCTACCTGTACCTGTCCGGCTGGATGGTCGCTGCCCTGCGCTCCGAGTTCGGCCCGCTGCCGGACCAGTCGATGCACGAGAAGACTGCCGTTTCCTCGCTGATCGAAGAGCTGTACACCTTCCTGCGCCAGGCTGACTCCCGCGAACTGGACCTGCTGTTCACCGCCCTGGATGCCGCCCGCGAAGCCGGCGACAACGCCAAGGCCGCTGAAATCCAGTCGCAGATCGACAACTTCGAGACCCACATCGTCCCGATCATCGCCGACATCGACGCTGGCTTCGGTAACCCGGAAGCCACCTACCTGCTGGCCAAGAAGATGATCGAAGCCGGTGCCTGCTGCATCCAGATCGAGAACCAGGTTTCCGACGAAAAGCAGTGCGGCCACCAGGACGGTAAAGTGACCGTTCCGCACGCCGACTTCCTCGCCAAGATCGCCGCCGTTCGCTACGCCTTCCTTGAGCTAGGCATCGACAACGGCGTGATCGTCGCCCGTACCGACTCCCTGGGCGCCGGCCTGACCAAGCAGATCGCCGTGACCCATGAGCCGGGCGACCTGGGCGACCAGTACAACTCCTTCCTGGATTGCGAAGAAATCTCCGAAGCCGAACTGGGCAACGGCGACGTCGTGATCAAGCGCGAAGGCAAGCTGCTGCGTCCGAAGCGTCTGCCGAGCAACCTGTTCCAGTTCCGCAAGGGCACCGGCGAAGCACGCTGCGTCCTGGACAGCATCACCTCGCTGCAGAACGGCGCCGACCTGCTGTGGATCGAAACCGAGAAGCCGCACGTTGGCCAGATCGCCGAGATGATGGACGAAGTCCGCAAGGTCATCCCGAACGCCAAGCTGGTGTACAATAACAGCCCGTCGTTCAACTGGACCCTGAACTTCCGTCAGCAGGTGTTCGACGCCATGGTTGCCGAAGGCAAGGACGTCTCCGCCTACGACCGCGCCAAGCTGATGAGCGTCGAATACGACGAGACCGAGCTGGCCCAGGTTGCCGACGAGAAGATCCGTACCTTCCAGCGTGATGGCTCTGCCCGCGCCGGCATCTTCCACCACCTGATCACCCTGCCGACCTACCACACCGCCGCGCTGTCCACCGACAACCTGGCCAAAGGCTACTTCGCCGACCAGGGCATGCTGGCCTACGTGAAGGGCGTGCAGCGTCAGGAAATCCGTCAGGGCATCGCCTGCGTCAAGCACCAGAACATGGCTGGTTCCGACATCGGCGACAACCACAAGGAATACTTCGCTGGTGAAGCTGCCCTGAAGGCAAGCGGTAAGGACAACACCATGAACCAGTTCCACTGATTGGAACCTGTTCGTAGCTAGTGCAATACCGACATCCCCTGGCTCTGCCGGGGGATGTCTTTTTCTCACGACACACGCCGAAAGCTCGGGCTCCCGCTCTCGATGTGTGTCACTCTCTTGTCGCACACAGCCGTTAGGTTCGTCTCCGTTCGATCCCCCCTTAGACGGAGCTTCCCAATGACGACCGATAAAGACCCCACCCTGTTCGGTAATGGCGACGAACTGCCCAGCAATCACTCGAACAATCCGCACATCAACGACCTGATCAATGGCGTCAGTCGTCGCCAGGTGATTGCCGGTGGTATGGCCATGGGCATGCTGGCCTTTCTCGGCGTGACCGTGCCACGGAGCTGCAATGCAGGGGAAGCCAGCGATCTGCTCAAACAGCCCAGCCGCCTGACATTCACCCCGGTGGCCGTGACGCGCGCCGACACCATTACCGCTCCCGAAGGTTTCCAGACCAAAACCTTCATCCCATGGGGTACCCCGATCTGCGGTAGCTATCCGGCCTATCGCGAGGAAGGCAACAACACCGCCCAGGAACAGGCCGAGCAGACCGGCATGAACCATGACGGCATGCACTACTTCCCCATCGATGTCCAGCACGGCCAAGGCGGACACAATAGCGAACATGGCCTTCTGGTACTCAACCATGAATACATCGAGGTGGAACTTCTGCATCCCTCGGGCCCTACAATGGTCGATGGCAAACGCACTGTCGCCGAGGAAGTACGCAAGGAAATCAACGCCCACGGTGTCTCGGTCGTGGAAATCCGTCGTACTTCGCACGGAGACTGGGAAGTGGTAGGCGACTCTCAATTCGGTCGCCGTATAACTGCTGCCACGCCAATGGAGATCCGCGGCCCGGCGCGTGGTCATGCCCTGCTGAGCACCCGCTATAGTCCCGACGGCACGGCTACCCGTGGCACCCAAAACAACTGCGCCAACGGTTTCACTCCCTGGGGTACCTACCTGACCTGCGAGGAGAATTGGGCCGGCTACTTCGCCAGCAAGGACAGCGAAAAACCGCGGGAACTGAGCCGCTATGGCGTAGGCACCACCAGCCGCTATGCCTGGGAGACCCTAGAGGGCGATGAATTCGTGCGCTTCGATGCCACTCGCAAGAGCGAGCTAGCCATTGGCGACTATCGCAACGAACCCAATCACTTCGGCTGGATCGTCGAGATCGACCCTTTCGATCCGAAATCCGTGCCGGTCAAGCACACGGCCCTCGGACGTTTCGCCCATGAAGGGGTAATCTTCGCTCCAATCAAACCTGGCAACCGCCTGGTCTGCTACTCGGGCGACGACTCGCGCAACGAATACATCTATAAATATGTCAGCCGCGACAAGTTCCGCCCTGGCCATCCCGACAATAGCCGCCTGCTCGATGAAGGCACGCTCTATGTTGCTCGCTTCAATGCCGACGGCAGCGGCGACTGGCTACCCCTGGACATTCAAGACTCGCTCTTCCAAGCCGCCTGCACCGCCAAAGGTATCAGCTTCTCCGATCAAGGCGATGTCCTGATCAACACCCGCACGGCGGCCGACACCATGGGTGCGACCAAAATGGACCGTCCGGAATGGGGCGCCGTACATCCGGAAACCGGCGAGGTCTACTTCACCCTCACTAATAATACGAACCGGATCGAAGCCGACTCAGCCAATCCGCGGACCAACAATGCCTATGGCCATATCATCCGCTGGAAGGAAGCAAGCCAGGACTACAGCAGCACCCGTTTCGACTGGAATATCTTCCTCTTGGGGGGGCCGCAGAGCGACAGCCGCGGGCCGGATGGACAGCCGCTCAGTATGGATAACATTCTGGCCAGTCCGGATGGGCTCTGGTTCGACGCCAAAGGGCGCCTATGGATCCAGACCGACATGAGTGGCAGCCAACTGGAGTCGGGACCCTTCGGCAACAATCAGATGCTGGTGGCCGACCCTGCGAGCGGCGAGTTGAAGCGTTTTCTGGTCGGTCCCGTGGGCTGCGAGGTCACCGGCATCACTGCTACTCCGGACTTCCGGACGCTGTTCGTCAACATCCAGCATCCCACCGAAACCTGGCCGGACGGCCCGAACAAACGCCCGCGTTCGGCGACAGTAGTCATTACCCGGGAAGGATGGCGTCAAGTACTGTAACTTTCCCAGGAGCCATGACCTCCTTGGCAGGTCATGGCTTTTATGCTGAAGCTCGCCCTCCTGAAAGCCGTTCTTCGCCATCTACGTAGAGAGGCTGCAGCCGCTTGTCCGAGTCATGTGCAGTGAAACTTGCCTTTCCAATAAATGAGCTATTGTGAAACGAACGTCATCGGCCATCGTGGAAATTCTTTTATCCGAGAGCAATACAGCTTTCTCACTCAATAGCGAATTGCCATTGCGATTTTTCTACCCCGCGCAACGTGATTGACGTCATGTCGACAGAGTGCGCGGAGAGTACTTTTGCGGCAAAAAATTGATCTAGAACAATACTTTTGAATCTGCAGAAGCATAAAGTGGCCGCCCAAAGCAGCTGCTACAATTTGCCGCAGCCATTCATACCCAAGCGCCCCTTGATCGAGGAGTTCCGGCATGCCCGAAGCCGTCGCCACGCTGTCTCACAACTGGGGATTTGCAGTATTCCTGTTAGGCGTCGCAGGCCTGTGTGCCTTTATGCTCGGTGTTTCACGCCTACTCGGCAGCAAGGCGGTGGGCCGTAGCAAGAACGAGCCCTTCGAATCCGGCATCGTTCCCACCGGCGGCGCGCGCTTGCGCCTCTCGGCCAAATTCTATCTGGTCGCGATGCTCTTCGTGATCTTCGACGTCGAAGCCCTATTTCTCTTCGCATGGGCGGTATCGGTTCGCGAAAGCGGCTGGGCCGGTCTCATCGAAGCAACGATTTTCATAGCAATTCTGTTGGCGGGTCTTGTCTATCTCTGGCGGATCGGCGCTCTTGACTGGGCTCCGGAAGGCCGCCGCAATCGGCAGGCGAAGCTGAAACAATGAGGCTTTGGCAATGCAATACAAACTTACTAGGATCGATCCGGATGCCTCCTACGAGCAGTATCCGATCGGCGAGCGGGAAACCGTAACCGATCCGACCGAGGGTCAGGTCAACCGCAGCATCTTCATGGGCAAGCTGGAAGACGTGCTGAGCGGTGCGGTCAACTGGGGACGCAAGAACTCCCTGTGGCCCTACAACTTCGGCCTCTCCTGCTGCTACGTGGAGATGACCACCGCCTTTACCGCTCCCCACGATATCGCGCGTTTCGGTGCCGAAGTCATTCGTGCTTCACCGCGACAAGCCGATTTCATGGTCATCGCCGGAACCTGCTTCATCAAGATGGCGCCGATCATCCAGCGTCTTTATGAGCAGATGCTCGAGCCCAAGTGGGTCATTTCCATGGGTTCTTGCGCCAATTCCGGCGGCATGTACGACATCTACTCTGTGGTTCAGGGTGTCGACAAGTTCCTTCCTGTAGACGTCTACATACCCGGCTGTCCTCCGCGCCCCGAAGCCTTCCTGCAGGGACTGATGCTGCTGCAGGAGTCCATCGGCCAGGAGCGCAGGCCGCTTTCCTGGGTCGTCGGCGACCAAGGCATCTATCGTGCCGAGATGCCCTCGCAACGGGAACTGCGCCGCGAACAGCGTATCCAGGTCACCAACCTGCGCAGCCCCGACGAAGTCTGAGCCGGCCTGTCCGCGCCTATTCGCGCGGCAAGCCCAGGCTCATTCTGTCCGTTGACCGAAAGCGACCGAGACCATGACTGCAGACAGCATTCTGTCCATTCCGCCGTACAAGGCTGACGACCAAGATGTGGTCGCCGAACTCAATTCCCGTTTTGGTGCCGAAACCTTCACCGTACAAAGCACCCGCACGGGCATGCCCGTGCTTTGGGTAGCCCGGGAAAAACTCATCGAAGTCCTGCACTTCTTGCGCAACCTGCCGCGCTCCTACGCCATGCTCTATGACCTGCATGGCGTCGACGAGCGCTTGCGTACCCAGCGCCGTGGCTTGCCGGATGCAGACTTCAGCGTCTTTTATCATCTGTTGTCGATTGACCGGAACAGCGACGTGATGATCAAGGTGGCCTTGAAGGAAGGAGACCTCAAGCTGCCCAGCGCCACCGCCATCTGGCCGAACGCCAACTGGTACGAGCGCGAAGTATGGGATATGTACGGCATCGATTTTGCCGGCCACCCGCACCTGACCCGTATTCTGATGCCTCCGACCTGGGAAGGTCATCCGCTGCGCAAGGACTACCCGGCCCGCGCCACCGAATTCGACCCCTACAGCCTGTCGGCGGCAAAGCAGGACCTGGAGCAGGAAGCTCTGCGCTTCAAGCCCGAGGAGTGGGGCATGAAGCGCGGTAGCGAGCACGAGGACTTCATGTTCCTCAACCTCGGCCCCAACCATCCCTCCGCCCACGGAGCTTTCCGCATCATCCTGCAACTGGACGGCGAGGAGATCGTCGACTGCGTGCCGGAGATCGGCTATCACCACCGCGGCGCCGAGAAGATGGCCGAGCGGCAGAGCTGGCACAGCTTCATCCCCTACACCGACCGCATCGACTACCTCGGCGGGGTGATGAACAACCTGCCCTACGTGCTGGCGGTCGAGAAACTGGCCGGCATCAAGGTGCCTCAACGGGTCGATGTGATCCGCATCATGATGGCGGAGTTCTTCCGCATCCTGAACCACTTGCTCTACCTCGGCACCTACATCCAGGATGTCGGTGCCATGACGCCGGTGTTCTTCACCTTCACCGACCGCCAGCGCGCCTACAAGGTGGTCGAGGCCATCACCGGCTTCCGCCTGCATCCGGCCTGGTACCGCATCGGCGGGTCGCCCACGACCTGCCGCGCGGCTGGGATGGCTTGGTCAAGGAATTCATCGACTGGATGCCCAAGCGCCTTGACGAGTACGAGAAAGCGGCGCTGCAGAACAGCATCTTGCGCGGCCGTACCATGGGCGTGGCTCAGTACGACACCAAGCAGGCACTGGAATGGGGCGTCACCGGCGCCGGCCTGCGCGCCACCGGTCTCGACTTCGACCTGCGCAAGGCGCGCCCCTACTCCGGCTACGAGAACTTCGAGTTCGAGGTCCCGCTGGCGCACAACGGCGACGCCTACGACCGCTGCATGGTCAAGATGGGCGAGATGCGCCAGAGTCTGCGGATCATCGAGCAGTGCCTGAAGAATATGCCGGAAGGCCCCTACAAGGCCGACCACCCGCTGACCACGCCGCCGCCGAAGGAGCGCACGCTGCAGCACATCGAAACCCTGATCACCCACTTCCTGCAAGTGTCCTGGGGTCCGGTGATGCCGGCCAACGAGTCCTTCCAGATGATCGAGGCGACCAAGGGCATCAACAGCTACTACCTGACCAGCGACGGCAGCACCATGAGCTACCGCACGCGGATCCGTACTCCGAGCTACGCCCACCTGCAGCAGATTCCCTCGGTGATCCGCGGCAGCATGGTGGCCGACCTGATCGCCTATCTAGGCAGCATCGACTTCGTTATGGCCGACGTGGACCGCTGACATGAACTCAATTATCCAGACCGACCGTTTCGTCCTCAGCGAAACCGAACGCTCGGCCATCGAGCACGAGATGCACCACTACGAGGATCCGCGCGCTGCCTCCATCGAGGCGCTGAAGATCGTCCAGAAGGAACGCGGCTGGGTGCCGGACGGTGCCATCCGGCGATCGCCGTGATTCTCGGCATTCCGGCCAGCGACGTCGAAGGCGTGGCCACCTTCTATAGCCAGATCTTCCGCGTACCGGTGGGACGCCACGTGATCCGCGTGTGCGACAGCATGACCTGCTACATCGGCGGCCACGAAGGCGTGCTCGGCGCCATTCGACAGAAGCTTGGCATCGCCCCCGGCCAAACGACCCGCGACGGTCGCTTCACCCTGCTACCGGTATGCTGCCTGGGCAATTGCGACAAGGCCCGGCCCTGATGATCGACGACGACACCTTCGGCAACCTGACTCCCGAAGGCATCGACCAACTGCTGGAGGCCTATCCATGACTCTTACCTCCATCGGTCCCGCCAACCGCACTCCCCGCACGGCGGAAACCCATCCCCTGACCTGGCGCCTGCGCGACGACGCCGAGCCGGTCTGGCTCGATGAATACCAGCAGAAGAACGGCTATTCCGCGGCCCGCAAGGCACTCGCCGAGATGTCGCCGGCCGACATCGTCGCCACCGTGAAGGACTCCGGCCTCAAGGGCCGGGGCGGCGCGGGCTTCTCCACCGGCATCAAGTGGGGCCTGATGCCCGCCGACGAATCCATCAACATCCGCTACCTGCTGTGCAACGCGGACGAGATGGAGCCGAACACCTGGAAAGACCGCCTGCTGATGGAGCAGCTGCCGCATCAGCTGATCGAGGGCATGCTGATCAGCGCCCGAGCGCTGAAGGCCTACCGCGGATACATCTTCCTGCGCGGCGAATACGTCGATGCGGCCCGCAACCTCAACCGCGCCATCGCCGAAGCCAAGGCCGCCGGCCTGCTCGGCACGAACATCCTCGGCAGCGGTTTCGACTTCGAACTGTTCGTGCACACCGGCGCCGGCCGCTACATCTGCGGCGAGGAAACCGCGCTGATCAACTCCCTCGAGGGCCGCCGCGCCAATCCACGCTCCAAGCCCCCCTTCCCCGCCGCCGTCGGCGTCTGGGGTAAGCCCACCTGTGTGAACAACGTCGAAACCTTGAGCAACGTGCCGGCGATCGTCGGTAACGGCGTCGACTGGTACAAGTCCCTGGCCCGCCCCGGCAGCGAGGACATGGGCACCAAGCTGATGGGCTTCTCCGGCAAGGTGAAGAACCCCGGCCTCTGGGAGCTGCCCTTCGGCATCACCGCCCGCGAGTTGTTCGAGGACTACGCTGGCGGCATGCGCGACGGCTACCGACTCAAGTGCTGGCAGCCCGGCGGGGCCGGTACCGGTTTCCTGCTCCCTGAGCACCTGGACGCACAGATGTACGCCGGCGGCATCGGCAAGGTCGGCACCCGCATGGGCACCGGCCTGGCCCTGGCGGTTGACGACAGCATCAACATGGTCTCGCTGCTGCGCAACATGGAGGAGTTCTTTGCCCGCGAATCCTGCGGCTGGTGCACCCCATGCCGCGACGGCCTGCCGTGGAGCGTCAAGCTGCTACGCGCCCTGGAGCGCGGCGAAGGCCAGCCCGGCGACCTGGAGACCCTGGCGCAGCTGGTCAACTTCCTCGGCCCGGGCAAGACCTTCTGCGCCCATGCACCGGGCGCCGTCGAGCCGCTGGGCAGTGCCCTCAAGTACTTCCGCCAGGAGTTCGAGGCCGGCGTGCGGGGAGCCCCCAGCGAGACACGGCCGAGCATCGCCGCTTCACAGGTTTGAGTTTGTTCGAAACGCAGGTCGTACGGGGCCGGGGCGCGATCCATGGCTCCCCGGGCTCCAGCGCCCGTCCGACCTGCGTCGGCGGCTGCCCCATGCAGCGCCACTGACCGGATTCCATTAGCCACACCCGCCCCGGCGGGTATTGAAGAAAACTGAACCATGGCCACTATCCACGTAGACGGCAAGACGTTCGAAGTCGATGGCGCGGACAACCTGCTTCAGGCCTGTCTGTCCCTCGGACTCGACATTCCCTACTTCTGCTGGCACCCGGCGCTAGGCAGCGTCGGCGCCTGCCGCCAGTGCGCGGTCAAGCAGTACAACGACGAGAACGACAAACGCGGCCGCCTCGTCATGTCCTGCATGACCCCGCCACCGACAACACCTGGATCTCCATCGAGGACGAAGAAGCGAAGCAGTTTCGCGAGAGCGTCGTCGAGTGGCTGATGACCAACCACCCGCACGACTGTCCGGTGTGCGAAGAAGGCGGTCATTGCCACCTGCAGGACATGACGGTGATGACCGGCCACACCATGCGCCGCTATCGCTTCACCAAGCGTACCCACCAGAACCAGGAACTCGGCCCCTTCATCGCCCACGAGATGAACCGCTGCATCGCCTGCTATCGCTGCGTGCGCTACTACAAGGACTATGCCGGCGGCACCGATCTGGGCGTCTACGGTGCCCACGACAACGTTTATTTCGGACGCGTCGAGGACGGCGTACTGGAGAGCGAGTTCTCCGGCAACCTCACCGAGGTCTGCCCGACCGGAGTATTCACCGACAAGACCCACTCCGAACGTTACAACCGCAAGTGGGACATGCAGTTCGCTCCCAGCATCTGTCATGGCTGCTCGGTCGGCTGCAACATCAGCCCCGGCGAGCGCTACGGCGAGCTGCGGCGCATCGAGAACCGCTATAACGGCTCGGTGAACCACTACTTCCTCTGCGACCGCGGCCGCTTCGGCTATGGCTACGTCAACCGCACCGATCGCCCGCGCCAGCCACTCCTGGGCAACGACAAGAAGCTCGGCATCGACGCCGCCCTGGACCAGTCCGTCGCCCTGCTCAAGGATCGCCGCGTGATCGGCATCGGCTCGCCCCGCGCCAGCCTGGAAAGCAACTTCGCCCTGCGCGAGCTGGTCGGTCCCGAGAATTTCTCCAGCGGTATGGAGGCCAGTGAACTAGAGCGTCTGCAACTGGCCCTGCAGATTCTGCAGGAAGGCCCGCTGCCGACTCCCTCGCTGCGCGAAATCGAGGACCACGATGCGGTGTTCATCCTTGGCGAGGACCTGACCCAGACCGCTGCCCGCATCGCCCTGGCCCTACGCCAGTCGGTCAAGGGCAAGGCCGAGGAGATGGCCGCCAACATGAAGGTCCAGCCCTGGCTGGATGCGGCGGTGAAGAACATCGCCCAGCACGCGCTGAGCCCCTTGTTCATTGCCAGCCTGGCCTCGACCCGACTGGATGACGTGGCAGCCGAATGCGTGCATGCCGCGCCGGACGACCTGGCCCGTCTGGGCTTCGCCGTGGCCCATGCCATTGACCCCGAAGCTCCGGCCGTCGAGGGCCTCGACGCCGAGGCCGGCGAATTGGCCCGGCGCATCGCCGATGCCCTGCTGGCCGCCAAGCGCCCGCTGGTGGTTTCCGGCACCTCCCTGGGTTCGCAGGCCATCCTCGAAGCCACGGCGAACATCGCCAAGGCCCTGCACAAGCGAGAAAAAAACGCCGGTATCAGTCTGGTCGTGCCGGAAGCCAACAGCTTGGGCCTGGCCCTGCTCGGCGGTCAGTCGCTGGACGCTGCACTCGAGCGGCTCGCCGGCGGCGAGGCTGATGCCGTCGTGATTCTGGAGAACGATCTGTATCGCCGTGCCGACCCGGCCCGTGTGGATGCCGCCTTGGTAGCCGCGAAAGCCGTGATCGTTGCCGATCACCAGCAGACCGCTACCACCGCCCGCGCCCATCTGCTGCTGCCGGTGGCCAGCTTCGCCGAAGCCGACGGCACTCTGGTCAGCCAGGAGGGCCGTGCCCAGCGTTTCTTCCAGGTCTTCGAGCCGAGCTACTACGACAGCAACAATCTGGTGCGCGAAGGCTGGCGCTGGCTGCACGCCCTTCACAGTGCCCGCCTGGGCCGCTCTGTCGACTGGACCCAGCTTGATCACGTCACCGAGGCCTGTGCCGGTGCCTATCCGCAATTGGCCGGCATCCGCAACGCTGCGCCGACCGCTGCGTTCCGCATCAAGGGCCTGAAGCTGGCTCGCGAGCCGCACCGCTACAGCGGCCGCACCGCTATGCGCGCCAACATCAGCGTGCACGAACCGCGCACGCCGCAGGATCAGGACAGTCCCTTCGCCTTCTCCATGGAGGGCTATGCCGGCAGCCAAGAAGATCGCCAGCAGATCCCCTTTGCCTGGTCGCCGGGCTGGAACTCGCCGCAGGCCTGGAACAAGTTCCAGGACGAGGTGGGCGGTCACCTGCGCGCCGGCGATCCGGGCATCCGCCTGATCGAGGCACAAGGTGACCGCCTGGCGTGGTTCAGCGAACTGCCGGCAGCCTTCAACCCGCCACGGGGCAACTGGCAAGTGGTGCCGTTCCATCACCTGTTCGGCAGTGAGGAAACCAGTGCGCTCGCCGCTCCCGTGCAGGAGCGCATCCCACAGCCCTATGTCGCCCTGGCTGCGGCCGAGGCCGAACGTCTCGGCGTCAATGAGGGCGCCCTGCTCGGCCTGCGTATCGATGGCGTGGAACTGCGCCTGCCGCTGCGGGTGGATGCCAACCTCGGCATCGGCCTGGTGGCCCTGCCGGCTGGCCTGCCGGGCATCCCCGCCACGCTTTTCGGCCGTCTGGCCAGCGATCTGCAGGAGGCTGCGCAATGAGCTGGATCACTCCCGAACTCATCGAAATCGTTGTCGCCGTTCTCAAGGCCATCGTCATCCTGCTGGCCGTGGTGGTCTGCGGTGCCCTGCTCAGCTTCGTCGAGCGCCGCCTGCTCGGCCTCTGGCAGGACCGTTATGGTCCCAATCGGGTCGGCCCGTTCGGCATGTTCCAGCTCGGTGCGGACATGGTGAAGATGTTCTTCAAGGAGGACTGGACACCGCCGTTCGCCGACAAGCTGATCTTCACCTTGGCGCCCATTGTCGCCATGAGCGCCTTGCTGCTGGCCTTCGCCGTGGTGCCGGTGACCCCGACCTGGGGCGTGGCCGACCTCAACATCGGCCTGCTGTTCTTCTTCGCCATGGCGGGCCTCGCGGTGTACGCAGTGCTCTTCGCCGGCTGGTCGAGCAACAACAAGTTCGCCCTGCTCGGCAGCCTGCGCGCTTCGGCCCAGACCATCTCCTACGAGGTGTTCATGGCCCTGGCACTGATGGGCGTGGTTGCCCAGGCGGGTTCCTTCAACATGCGCGATATTGTCGAATACCAGGCGCAGCACCTCTGGTTCATCATTCCGCAGTTCTTCGGCTTCTGCACCTTCTTCATCGCCGGCGTCGCGGTGACCCACCGTCACCCCTTCGACCAGCCGGAGGCCGAACAGGAACTGGCAGACGGCTACCACATCGAGTACGCCGGCATGAAGTGGGGCATGTTCTTCGTCGGCGAGTACATCGGCATCGTGCTGGTCTCGGCGCTGCTGGTGACCCTGTTCTTCGGCGGCTGGCATGGTCCGTTCGACATTCTGCCGCAGCTGTCCTTCATCTGGTTCGCCCTGAAGACCGCCTTCTTCATCATGCTGTTCATCCTGCTGCGCGCCGCCCTGCCGCGCCCGCGCTATGACCAGGTGATGGCCTTCAGCTGGAAGTTCTGCTTGCCCTTGACCTTGCTCAACCTGCTGGTGACCGGCGCGCTCGTGCTGGCGGCCCAGTGAGGAGAATGACCATGTTCAACTATCTGCTCGAAGTCGTGCATGGCACCTTCACCCAGCTGCGCAGCCTGGTGATGGTGTTCTCCCACGCCTTCCGCAAACGCGACACCCTGCAATACCCGGAAGAGCCCGTCTACCTGCCGCCGCGTTATCGCGGCCGCATCGTCCTGACCCGCGATCCCGACGGCGAGGAACGCTGCGTGGCCTGCAACCTCTGCGCGGTGGCCTGCCCGGTCGGCTGCATCTCCCTGCAGAAGGCCGAGAAGGACGACGGCCGCTGGTATCCGGAATTCTTCCGCATCAACTTCTCGCGCTGCATCTTCTGCGGCCTCTGCGAAGAAGCCTGTCCGACCACCGCGATCCAGCTGACCCCGGATTTCGAGATGGCCGAGTACAAGCGCCAGGAGCTGGTCTACGAGAAGGAAGACCTGCTGATCGCCGGCCCCGGCAAGAACCCGGACTACAACTTCTACCGCGTGGCGGGCATGGCGATCGCCGGCAAGCCGAAAGGCACCGCGCAGAACGAAGCCGAGCCGATCAACGTGAAAGGCCTGCTGCCTTAAGGACCCAGGAAAGATGGAATTCGCGTTCTACTTCGCTGCCGGGGCCGCCGCGGTGTCCACCCTGCGGGTGGTCACCCATACCAATCCCGTGCACGCCCTGCTCTATCTGATCGTTTCCCTGCTGGCGGTATCGATGTGTTTCTTCAGTCTCGGCGCTCCCTTCGCCGGCGTGCTGGAAATCATCGTCTATGCCGGCGCCATCATGGTGTTGTTTGTCTTCGTGGTGATGATGCTCAACCTCGGTCCGACCATCGCCGAACAAGAACGGCAATGGCTCAAGCCAGGCATCTGGGCCGGCCCGGCGGTATTGTCCGCCCTGCTCCTGATGCAGTTGCTGTACGTCCTGTTCGGTACCTCGAGCGGCGCCGTTGTCGGTCAGCAGACCGTGGATGCCAAAGCCGTTGGCATCGCCCTGTTCGGCCCCTACCTGCTGGCGGTGGAACTGGCCTCCATGCTGCTGCTCGCAGCGCTGGTCGCCGCTTACCATCTCGGCCGCCACGAAGCCAAGGAGTGATCCCATGCATGCAATCCCCATGGAGCACGGCCTGGCGCTGTCCGGCGTGCTGTTCAGCCTCGGCCTGGTCGGCCTGATGGTACGGCGCAACATCCTGTTCGTGCTGATGAGCCTGGAAATCATGATGAACGCGGCCGCTCTGGCCTTCGTCGTCGCCGGCAGCCGCTGGGCACAGGCCGACGGCCAGATCATGTTCATTCTGGTGATCACCTTGGCAGCCGCCGAGGCCAGCATCGGCCTGGCAATCCTGCTGCAACTGTATCGCCGCTTCCATACCCTCGATATCGACGCTGCCAGCGAGATGCGCGGATGAACCTACTATTCCTTACCTGTCTGTTTCCGCTGATCGGCTGGCTGCTGCTGGCCTTCTCCCGCGGACGTCTCTCCGAGAACCTGTCGGCGCTGATCGGCGTCGGCTCCGTGGGCCTTTCGGCCCTGACCGCTGCCAATGTCATCTGGCAGTTCCACAGCGCCCCGCCGGAAGGCGGCGTCTTCACCCAGACGCTGTGGCAATGGATGAGCGTGGGTGGCTTTGCGCCGAGCTTCACCCTCTATCTGGACGGCCTGTCGGTCACCATGCTCGGCGTGGTCACCGGCGTGGGCTTCCTGATTCACCTGTTCGCCAGCTGGTACATGCGCGGTGAAGAGGGCTACTCGCGCTTCTTCGCCTACACCAACCTGTTCATCGCCAGCATGCTTTTCCTGGTGCTGGGCGACAACCTGCTGTTCCTCTACTTCGGCTGGGAAGGCGTGGGGCTGTGTTCCTACCTGCTGATCGGCTTCTACTACCACGAACGCAAGAATGGCAACGCAGCGCTCAAGGCCTTCATCGTCACCCGTATCGGCGACGTGTTCATGGCCATCGGCCTGTTCATCCTGTTCTTCAATCTCGGCACCTTGAACATTCAGGACCTGGTCGCTCTGGCCCCGCAGAAGTACGCTGAAGGCGACCACTGGCTGTGGATCGCCACCCTGATGCTGCTCGGCGGCGCGGTCGGCAAGTCCGCCCAGCTGCCGCTGCAGACCTGGCTGGCCGACGCCATGGCCGGTCCTACCCCGGTTTCGGCGCTGATCCACGCAGCGACCATGGTGACCGCCGGCGTCTATCTGATCGCCCGCACCCACGGTCTGTTCCTGCTGACTCCGGGCATCCTCGAGCTGGTCGGCATCGTCGGCGGCGTAACCCTGCTGCTGGCCGGCTTCGCCGCCCTGGCGCAGACCGACATCAAGCGCATCCTCGCTTACTCGACCATGAGCCAGATCGGCTACATGTTCCTTGCCTTGGGCGTCGGGGCCTGGGATGCGGCGATCTTCCACCTGATGACCCACGCCTTCTTCAAGGCTCTGCTGTTCCTCGCTTCGGGCTCGGTGATCCTCGCCTGCCATCACGAACAGGACATCTTCAAGATGGGCGGCCTGTGGAAAAAGCTGCCGCTGGCCTATGTCAGTTTCCTGGTGGGTGGCGCCGCGCTGGCGGCCCTGCCGCTGCTGACCGCAGGCTTCTACTCCAAGGACGAGATTCTCTGGGAAGCCTACGCCAGCGGCCGCGTCCTGCTGCTCTTCGCCGGCCTGGTCGGTGCCTTCCTGACCTCCCTGTACACCTTCCGGCTGATCTTCATCGCCTTCCACGGCGAGGCCAAGAGTGAGGTGCATGCAGGACACGGCATTTCCCACGATCTGCCGCTCGCGGTGTTGATCGTCCTCTCCACCTTCATTGGCGCCTGGATCACTCCGCCGCTGCACGGCGTGCTGCCGGAAAGCGTCGGCCATGCCGGTGGTGGAGCCAAGCACGTGCTCGAGGTCATCTCCGCCATCGTCGCCCTGGCCGGCATCGCCTTCGCCGCGCGGCTTTTCCTGGGTGACCGGAAACTTCTCGACAGCCTCGAGCAGAGCGAGCCGGCACGCAAGCTGATCCCCCTGTGGTATGCCGCCTGGGGCTTCGACTGGCTCTACGACCAGCTGTTCGTCAAACCCTATCTACAGCTTTGCCGCCTGCTTGGCCGCGACCCGATCGACCGTGGTATCAGCGTGATTCCGCGCCTGGCGCGCGACGGTCATGGGGTCCTGAGTCGCAGCGAGACCGGCCAGCTGCGCTGGTACGCCGGCTCCATCGTCGGCGGTGCCGTGCTGCTGCTCGGCATCGTGCTGTTGGCCTGACATTTTGCGAAAGGAATTGAGCCCGTCATGATTCTGCCCTGGCTGATCCTGATCCCCTTCATCGGCGGCCTTCTGTGCTGGCAAGGTGAGCGCTTCGGCACCACCCTGCCACGCTGGATCGCACTGCTGACCATGTCCCTTCTGCTGGTTCTCGGCCTTTGGCTGTGGGCCACCGGGGACTTCACCCTGGCCCCCGCACCGGGAGCCGCCCCGCTCTGGACCGCCGAATTTCGGCTGAGCTGGATCGAGCGCTTCGGCATCGAGCTGCACCTGGCTCTCGACGGTCTGTCGATGCTGATGGTGGTGCTCACCGGCCTGCTCGGTGTGCTCTCGGTCCTCTGCTCCTGGAAGGAAATCCAGCAGAAGGTCGGTTTCTTCCACCTCAACCTGATGTGGATTCTCGGTGGCGTGGTCGGCGTCTTCCTCGCCGTCGACCTGTTCCTGTTCTTCTTCTTCTGGGAAATGATGCTGGTGCCGATGTACTTCCTCATCGCGCTCTGGGGTCATAGTGGCAGCACGGGCAGCACCCGTATCACTGCCGCCACCAAGTTCTTCATCTTCACCCAGGCCAGCGGCCTGATCATGCTGGTAGCCATCCTCGGCCTGGTGTTCGTCCACTACAGCCAGACCGGCGTGCTCACCTTCAACTACGCCGACCTGCTGAAGACCCAGCTGGCTCCGGGCACCGAGTTCCTGCTGATGCTCGGCTTCTTCATCTCCTTTGCGGTGAAGTTTCCGGTCATCCCGGTCCACTCCTGGTTGCCCGACGCCCATGCCCAGGCACCGACCGCCGGCTCCGTGGACCTGGCCGGCATCCTGCTGAAGACCGCCGCCTACGGCCTGCTGCGCTTCGCCCTGCCGCTGTTCCCCAACGCCTCGGCGGAATTCGCGCCGATCGCCATGGGGCTCGGCGTGTTCGCCATCGTCTATGGCGCCCTGGTGTCCTTCGCACAGACCGACATCAAGCGCCTGGTGGCCTACTCCAGCGTGTCGCACATGGGCTTCATCCTGATCGCCATCTACTCCGGCAGTCAGATCGCCCTGCAGGGCGCCGTGGTGCAGATGATCGCCCACGGTCTCTCCGCCGCCGCGCTGTTCATCCTCTGCGGCCAGCTCTACGAGCGGTTGCATACCCGTGACATGCGTGAAATGGGCGGCATCTGGAGTCGCATGCCCTGGCTGCCGGCGGTCAGCCTGTTCTTCGCCGCCGCCGCACTCGGCCTGCCGGCACCGGCAACTTCGTCGGCGAATTCCTGGTTCTGATCGGCACCTTCCCGCAGGCTCCCTGGATCACCGTACTGGCCTCCACCGGCTTGGTGTTCGGCTCGGTCTACTCGCTGATCATGATCCATCGCGCTTATTTCGGCCCGGCCAAGACGGAAGGCGGACTGCTCGGCCTGAACGGCCGCGAGCTGAGCATGGTGCTCGGCCTGGCAGGACTGCTGATCCTCCTCGGCGTTTACCCGCAGCCGGTTCTCGACACCTCTGCCGCCAGCATGCAAGGCGTGCAGCAGTGGTTGAGCACCGCCCTCACCCAACTCGTTTCGGCCCGGTAAGTAGAGCCATGCAAATGACGACTCAACATCTCATCGCCCTGCTGCCGCTGCTCATCACCTCTGCCACCATCGTGGCGGTGATGCTCGGCATCGCCTGGAGGCGCAACCACTCGCTGACCTTCATCCTCTCGGTGTCAGGTCTCAACCTCGCCCTGCTGTCGATCATTCCGGCGGTCAAGGTCGCGCCGCTGGCGATCACCCCGCTGTTGCAGATGGACAGCTTCGCTGGCTTCTACATGGCACTGGTCCTGGTCGCCACCCTGGCCTGCGTGACCCTGATCCATGCCTACATGGGCGACAAGAGCGGCTCGCCGGGCTATCCCGGCAACCGCGAGGAAATGTACCTCCTCATCCTGCTCGCCGCTGCCGGTGCGCTGGTGCTGGTCGGTGCCCAGCACCTCGCCGGGCTGTTCATCGGCCTGGAACTGCTCTCGGTGCCGGTCTATGGCATGGTCGCCTATGCCTTCTTCAACCGTCGCTCGCTGGAAGCCGGCATCAAGTACATGGTGCTCTCGGCCGCCGGCAGTGCCTTCCTGCTGTTCGGCATGGCCCTGCTCTACGCCGAATCCGGCAGCCTGAGCTTCGCCACCCTGGGCAACGCCATGGCACCCGGCGGCGTACAGGGCACCCTGGTGCAGGTCGGCATCGGCCTGATGCTCATCGGCCTGGCCTTCAAGCTGTCGCTGGTCCCCTTCCACCTGTGGACGCCGGACGTCTACGAAGGTGCGCCGGCACCGGTCTCGGCCTTTCTGGCCACGGCCAGCAAGGTTGCGGTGTTCGCCGTACTGCTGCGCCTGTACCAGATCTCCCCGGCGACCTCCGGCGGCTGGATGAACGACCTGCTGAGCCTGATCGCGGTGGCCTCGATCCTGCTCGGCAACCTGCTGGCGCTGCTGCAAAGCAATCTCAAGCGCCTGCTCGGCTACTCGTCCATCGCCCACTTCGGCTACCTGCTGGTGGCACTGATCGCCAGCAAGGGCGTGGCCGTGGAAGCGATCGGCGTCTACCTGGCTTCCTACGTGCTGACCAGCCTCGGCGCCTTCGGAGTGATCACCCTGATGTCCACGCCCTACAGCGGTCGTGACGCCGATGCCCTGTACGAGTACCGCGGTCTGTTCTGGCGCCGTCCGTACCTGACCGCCGTGCTCACCACCATGATGCTGTCGCTGGCCGGCATCCCGCTGACTGCCGGTTTCATCGGCAAGTTCTACGTGATTGCCGCGGGCGTCGAGTCCGGGCTATGGTGGCTGCTCGCCGCGCTGGTCATCGGTAGCGCCATCGGCGTCTACTACTACCTGCGCGTGATGGTCACCCTGTTCCTCGTCGAACCGAAGCTGCAGCGTCGCGATGCCCCGCTCCACTGGAACCTGGGCAGCGGCGGTATCATGCTGCTGCTCATCGCCCTGCTGGCGTTCGGCCTCGGCGTCTACCCGCAACCCCTGCTGGAGCTGGTGCAGCAGAGCGGCCTGCTGGTCGGCTGACCTTGGTTGCCCGGTGCAGCGAGCAGATCCGCCTCGCTGCACCGGGACCAACCGGCTGCCCCTTTCCCGCCTTCCCGGATTTTTCTGCCGCCGGCCCTCAGCTTCAATCCCTTCGCGCCGGCAGCTCGATCGCCACCCGCAAGCCACCCAGCGGCGAGTCCTGCAGCGCCAGACGGCCATGCCAGGCATCGAGGATATCCCGCACGATGGCCAGACCCAGCCCGTGACCGGCAACCTGCTCGTCCAGGCGTATCCCCCGGTTCAGCACCTCGCCACGGAATTCGGGGGCCATCCCCGGACCGTCATCGTCGATCCGGATCAGCCAGCCCTCCGAGGTTGCGCCGATCTCCAGGCTCACCCGCGTCCTGGCCCATTTGCAGGCGTTGTCCAGCAGATTGCCAAGCAGCTCCAGAACATCTTCCCGATCCCAAGGCAGGCGCACTCCCGGTGGAGCCTGCCAGTCGAGCGCCAGCCCCCGGTTGTGGACCATCCTCAAGGTGGCGAACAGCCCGGGCAGCTCTGCCGCGCAATCGAAATGGCTGGCCGGCAGCGCCTCGCCGGCCAGCCGCGCGCGCCCCAACTCGCGTGCCAGGCGCTGCTCAATCTGCGCCAGCTGTTCCAATAGCGACGCCTGCAGCTCCGGACAGGCCTTCAGCTCGGCCCGTGCGGCTAGGCTCGTCAGCACGGCCAGGGGCGTCTTCAGGGCATGGCCGAGATTACCGACTGCATGCCGCGAGCGCTGCAAGGTGCTCTCGGTCTGATGCAGCAGATGGTTGATCTGCGCCACCAGCGGCTCCAGCTCGACCGGTACGCCGGGGTCAAGCGCCTGGCGCTGCCCGCGCTGCAACTGCTCGACCTGCCGGCGCACTTCCTCGAGCGGCCGCAGGGCCCGGCGCACCGTGAGCCGCTGCAGTATCACCACCAGCATCAGCACGCCCAGTCCGAGCAGGCAGCCGAGCCATTGCACGCGCCGGTAGGCTTGCAGGATAGGCGTGTAGTCGGAGGCCACACTGATCACGATGGCTTGCCCGAAGCGCCGGTAGTCGCCACGGTAGAGCAGCAGACGCTGGCCGTTCGGGCCATCGGCGAGTCCGTCCTGCAGACCGGGGTTGGCCGAAAGGTTCAGGACATGATCCCAGAGCGAGCGGGAACGCCAGCTCTGGTCGGCAAGGTCAATACGGAAATAATGTCCGGAATAGGGTCGCTGATAGACGCCCAGCAGGCGAGGCTCATCCAGCTGAATACCGTTCTGCCCGCGGACCAGGCTCGTCAGCAAGGTTTCCGCCTGCTCGCGCAGATTATCCTGCAGGTAGCGGCGCAGCCCCACATCGAACATCCAGAGCGTGGTCTGCGCCAGCAAGAGCCCGGCGCCCAGCAGGACGCCGATCAGACCGAACCCCAGCCGGCGCTGGATCGACCTCAACGCACACCGGCGAAGCGGTAGCCTTGACCGCGGCGGGTTTCGATCACCGGCCGGCCGAGCTTGCCGCGCAAGCGGTTGATGTGCACCTCAATGACGTTGGAGTCGCGCTCGGTTTCCCCGTCGTAGAGATGCTCGGCGAGCTGCCCCTTGGAGAGCAGTTGTCCCGGATGCAGCATCAGATAACGCAGGAGGCGGAACTCGGCGGCGGTGAGTTCGATCTCCTCGCTGCCACAGCGAACCACCTGGCGCGCCTCGTCCAGTTGTAGCCCGCCCGCCTCCAACTGCGGCTGGTTGGCCAGACCGTGGGCGCGGCGCAGCAGCGCCTGGATGCGCAGCTGCAGCTCCTCGGGATGGAAAGGCTTGCACAGATAGTCGTCGGCACCGGCCTTCAGCCCCTCGATGCGCTCCGCCCAGGAAGCGCGGGCGGTCAGCACCAGCACCGGCGTGCTCATCCCCTGGGCGCGCCACTCGCGCAGCACCTCCAGCCCCGATTTGCCCGGTAGTCCCAGATCGAGGATCATCAGATCGTAGGGCTCGCAGCTCCCCTGGCGGGCAGCGTCACGGCCATCGGCCAACCAGTCCACGGCATAGCCTTGGTGCTGCAGACCGGCCAGCAGTTCATAGGCCAGACCGACCGAATCCTCCACCAGCAACAGGCGCATCAATCATCCTCCTCGTCCTGCAGGATGCGGCCATTGCGGGCATCCAGTTCCAGTTCGCGCACGACGCCGCTGGCCGTGAGCAGTTCCACCTCGTAGACGTAGATGCCGTCCTCAATCTCCAGCTCGACCTCCAGCAGCCGAGCCCCCGGATAGCGATCCATGGCGTTCTTGACCAGTTGCTCGAGTGGCTGGATGACCCCTTCCTGACGCAGACGCAGGGCCTGGTCCTGGTTCAGGTCCCGCGCACCCACGCTCGGCAGGCATGAGGCGAAAAGCAGGGCACACCCCCAGGCACCGAACCTGGAACATGACCATACCGTCGGCCGAGAGCGGGTCCCGCAAAGGAGACGGCGAAAAGACACGTGAGAACTTCCTCGAAAAATGAAGCGGGAAAGCTGCCGGCAAGGCTTGCCGCATGTAAGAGCGGCACCTTGGGCCAGCCTGAAGCCTGCGCCTTAATTCAAGCTGAACGGCGACGCTCGGTCGCTCCCGCTGGAACCATAAGCCGGCTCACGGGTTAAAATCCACCCCGCACGCCTGCAGGACGCGCCCCTCCAGGGCGGCAAGCGTCCCATCACCTCATTCAAGGCACGATCAGTGGAATTATTCAAAGAATTTGTATTCGAAGCGGCTCACCGCCTTCCCCACGTCCCGGCTGGACACAAGTGCGGACGGCTACACGGCCATTCGTTCCGCGTGGCCATCTATATCGAGGGCGAGGTCGATCCCTACACGGGCTGGATTCGCGATTTCTCCGAGATCAAGGCGATCTTCAAGCCCATCTACGAGCGACTGGACCACAACTATCTGAACGAAATCGAAGGCCTGGAGAACCCGACCAGCGAGATCCTCGCCAAGTGGATCTGGCAGCAGCTCAAGCCCCTGTTGCCCGAACTCTCCCGGGTGCGCATCCATGAAACCTGCACCAGCGGCTGCGAGTACCGTGGCGATTGATCAGCCCCCTGCCTGCAGGCGCCGATACAACTCGAGCACCTTGGGCACATAGCGCTGGGTTTCGGCGAAAGGCGGGATGGCGCTACCGCTGCCGATGACCGCCCCTGGGCCTGCGTTGTAGGCCGCCACGGCCAGATCGAGGTTCTGGTCGAACATCTCCAGCAGGCGCTTCAGGTAGCGGGCACCGCCACGAATGTTGGCGGCCGGGTCCCAGACGTCCGCCACCCCCAGTTCGCGAGCGGTATCCGGCATCAGTTGCATCAGCCCCGCCGCCCCCTTCGGCGAAACGGCATGGGGATCGTAGTTCGATTCGGCGCGGATCACTGCGTGCAGCAACGCCTCGGGCAGGCCATGCTCGGCCGCCGCGGCGGTCACCAGCGCGGCATAGGGCAGCGCTCCGGCTACCGGCCGGTGCTTCGCCGCCGGAACAGGCGTGACCACTGCCGGCAGCGCTGCCGGTTCACGCCGCAGGCGTACGCTCTTGCGCTCGCGCCGGTGAATATTGGTGAGAGTGATGCTGCCGTCCGCCGCCACTTCCCGGTAGATATCGCCATACGCGGGCACTGCCGCTCCCAGTGCGGCGATCATGCCGAGCAGAACTGCCGCCAGTCGTCCCATGCCTCCCTCCCGATACCGGCCACCTGCTATTTGGTGGCTTTCGGCACAGCAGCCAGGCAAGAATCGTGCTGCCCCGGAAAACGCCCTCGTACGTCTGCGCCGGTCGGGCCTTACCGGTTCCAGGAGCATTCACCCGAAGCGGGGAATGGTGGGTGAAAATCCCCAAATTCCCCAGCCCAAGACCGTTTGGCTCCCCGAAAGACGGCCTTCGGCGGCTGGCCTGAAGATTGCTGAACCACCAGCGCGCTCCGGCGTTTTCCGGCCATATGTGGAACCTGTCGGCAGGGTGCCGGCGCAGAGACTCCCGAAGCAGCGGCGGCCCCAGGCATTGTCGCGATATGGCCCCTTCTGTCACCGGAACCCGAGGTCCGCCAGATGAAACGGATGCAAACCCTTGTCCCGGCTCGCCGCAGTCCGGGCTTCACCCTGCTGGAACTGCTGGTCGTGCTGGTCGTGCTCGGCCTGCTGGCTGGCATCGTCGGCCCCAAATACTTCAATCAGCTCGGCCGCTCGGAAACCAAGGTCGCCCGCGCGCAGATCGAGGGGCTGAGCAAGGCGCTGGACATCTACCGCGTGGAAACCGGCCGCTACCCGAGCACCGAGCAGGGCCTGAACGCCCTGGTCGCGGCGCCCAGCGACGAGCCGCGCTGGTCCGGCCCCTACCTGCAGAAAGGCGTGCCGCAGGACCCCTGGGGCCGCGCCTACGTCTACCGCTCACCGGGCGAGAACGGCGACTACGACCTGCTGACCCTGGGCAAGGACGGCCAGCCCGGCGGCGAAGGCGAGAACGCGGAAATCACCAGCTGGCAGTGACGGAGCCGGACATGCGCTTTCAGGTCAAGGGCATGCGCAAGACAGCGGAGGTGGTGTCGCTGGTCTTGGACGCCCCAAGCCCGGCCGACGCCCTGCGCCTGGCCGAACACCAAGGCCTCAAGGTCCTCAGCCTGCGCGCCGAAAGGCACTGGTCGCCGGCCCGCTGGCGACGCCGCGAAGCCTTCCCGCTGGTACTGTTCAGCCAGGAGCTGACCACTCTGCTGAACGCCGGCCTGGCGCTGATCGACGCCCTGGAAAGCCTCGCCGAGAAGGAGTCCGACGCCCAGACGCGCAAGACCCTCAGCGATCTGGTGCGTCTGCTCTACGAAGGCAAGTCCCTCTCCCAGGCGCTGGGCGAGTTCCCCGCGATCTTTCCCCCGCTCTACGTGGCACTGGTGCAGTCCAGCGAAAAGACCGGCGCGGTCGGCGACGCCCTGGGCCGCTACGTCGCCTACCGCAGCCGCATGGACGAGGTGCGTCAGAAGATCGTCAGCGCCTCGGTCTATCCGCTTTTGCTGCTGCTGGTCGGCAACGGGGTGCTGCTGTTTCTGATCGGCTACGTGGTGCCGCGCTTCAGCCTGGTCTTCGAAGGGCTCGGCTCCAACCTGCCCTGGCTGTCGCAGGTGCTGCTGAGCGTCGGGCAGTTCATCCACGCCCATCAGAACGCACTGCTCGGCGGCCTGCTGCCGACGCTGGTCGGGCTCGTCGTCCTGCTGCGCCAGGAACGGGTCCGCCGGGCCCTGGGCCGGCTGATCGAAAAGGTCCCGACCATCCGCGAGCGCCTGTTCATCTACGAGATGGCGCGCTTCTACCGCTCCCTCGGCATCCTGCTGCAGGGCGGCATTCCCATCCTCACCGCCTTGGGCATGGTACGCGGCCTGCTCGGCCCTGCCTCGCGCCTCCGCCTGGAGAAGGCCACCGAGCTCATCCGCGAGGGCCATGCCCTGTCCCGCTCGCTGGAGGAAAACCGCCTGGCGACGCCGGTTTCCCTGCGCATGCTGCGCGCCGGCGAACAGGCCGGCAATCTCGGAATCATGATGGAGCGCACCGCTGACTTTTACGACGAGGAGACCGGCCGCTGGATCGACTGGTTCGTGCGCCTGTTCGAGCCGCTGCTGATGACCTTCATCGGCCTGATCATCGGGGTGATCGTGATCCTGATGTACATGCCGATCTTCGAGCTGGCGTCGAGCATTCAATAGCCTCGGGGCGGAATGGAATACTCAGCTCACACGGCATGCTCGAGTAGCCTGGACAGAAACTCCGCCGCAGGCAGCGGCTTGCAGAACAGGTAACCCTGTCCCGAATCGCAGCCCAGCGCCTCCAAGAGCAGACGCTGATCTTCGGTCTCGATACCTTCGGCAATAGTCTGCATGTCCAGATCCCTGGCAAGACCAATGATGGCCCGGACAATGCTTTGATCGCTGCTGCCAGCCGAAATGGCCTGTACGAATGAGCGGTCGATCTTCAGCTTGTGCACCTGCAACTTTTTCAGATAGCTGAGCGACGAATAGCCTGTTCCAAAGTCGTCGATAGAAAGTTTCACGCCTCGGGAACGTAAACTGCTCACGATCTCGATAACCGTCTCTGGATTCTCCATAGCCACGCTTTCGGTCAGCTCCAGCTCGAGCGCCCATGGCGGCAACCGGCTTTCGGCAAGCGCCCTGTCGATCTTTTCCAGCAGGGCTGTATCGCGAAACTGGGCCATGGAGATATTGACCGCAATGCTCATGTCCCCAGGAAGGCCCTCATCCAACCATTGCCTCATCTGCTGCGTGGCCTTGTACAGAACCAGATCGCCAATCTTGATGATCTGTCCACTGACTTCGGCGATTGGAATAAATTCGGCGGGACTGATGCAGCCCAGTTCGGGATGCTGCCATCTCACCAGCGCCTCGGCCCCTTCCAGTCTCTTGCCCGTTATATCGAACTGCGGCTGATAATAAACGTCCAGTTGTCCCCACTGAATCGCCTCACGCAGCGCCCCCTCCAACAGCAGGGTCCGAGCCGTGCGTGCCTGTATTTCCTCTGTGAAGAACTCATAATGGCTGCGCCGCTCATGTTTTGCCCGATACATGGCGATATCGGCATGACTAGACAAGGTGTCGAGATCACGACCATCCTGAGGGAAAATACAAATTCCCATCGATGCAGAAACGTGCAGCGTATATTGTCCTACCTGAATGGGAAGCTCGATGGATCTCTTGATGCATTCGGCCATTTGCCCAGCCAGATGCGCATCTGCCTCAGGAAGCATGAACATGAACTCGTCTCCTCCCTGGCGAGACACTATATCCCTCGGGCGCAGAATCTTTTCCAAGCGAGATGCAATTTCGATCAGCAGCGCATCGCCAGCCTTGTGGCCCAGCGAGTCATTAACATTCTTGAAGTTGTCGAGATCCATAAAAATTAGTGCCAAGGGCTGCCGACTCCTCTCGCAGCGCGTGGCCTCGAAATCGAAGCGTGTATTGAACAGTGTACGATTTGGAAGCCCTGTAAGCGCATCGAAATGTGCCATTTGTTCGATCTTGGCTTGACTCTTGGCCTGTTCCGTCACATCTCGAATCAAAATCACGAAATGACTTCTCCCATCAGGCCAATGGGCGAGTCGCGACGCTGAAACCTCGAAAACCAGTTTCTCCCCGGCATTGCCAAGCTGGAATTTAAAGCCCGAGACCTGACCATTGCTCTCTGTTGCCCGCATCGCGCTTGTCAGGCTCTCCACAGCCTGGACCGGAAGCAAATCCTGAAGATAACCCTTGGCATCCGGAACCTGCGTCTTGAACAGCTTTCCATCCGTGGGAACATGGGCACTAAGAATGAGGCCATCGAGACGAGCCTCGAGAATAATATCCGGCAGTGCTTCCATAAGGGCCTGAACATGCTGCCGCGAGTCCTGCAGTGACTTGTAGGGCGCAAGAATAGACTCCACAAAGATAGCCCTATATAAAATTAGGTAGGCGGCTATCTTGTAAAGATGTCCAAACAAGTTATACACATCTGTGACATTGCGATATATCGTGAAGAAAGCTTCACTCATCACCATGACTGACAAAGAACACACCAGAAAACTTGCTTCGAGCCCTGTATCGCCACGCCTGTGCACCAACAGCAAGACGATACTAACACAATGAATCAGAATAACTGTAAGCTCAGCCCCCTGTTTGAATAGCGTGAGACCGATACCTTCTTGATAAGTCTTCGGAACAGACTCTGGAAACAGAAGCAAGGCCAAATTGGCGAAAGATATGAAAAACAGGGTGACCAGAAGAGCAGTATATCTTTCCTTATCTGTAGAGCTGAAATGATTCGAGGCAACCAACCGCCAAGGCTGACAGGCCATGATTAAAATACCAGCCGCAGTTAAATAGCGTGCCAGCAACCAGAACCCAATCGCTTTCTCCGGGGAGTTGGGGCCGAAAAAATCGGGCATCCCAACATAGGACAGCATGTGCGCAAAGTCGGAAACCGCCACTCCTAGAAAGCTGCAGGAGACAATCAGGATGGTACGATTGGCGTGCATTTTAAACGTGTGCCAGCCAATGGAGAAGATTAGTACACTTATTATAATAGAGGCTGCTTCCATTATCTGATGGAATATTAGAAAATGCCCTATCGGCGGCAACTCGTCCCCAAATAGAAAAATCAGTATCCAACCACCTAGCAGCAACGAGGCCCAAAATCGACAATTGCCAAAATGCTTATTTTCTTGCATCTTGGACTCTATCATCAGTTAAGGCAGGCAACGGTCGAATAAAACATATCCATGTTATTAAGTACAAAATGCTTGCGCTCCATGTCTTGCAGACAACTTATTGATAGAGACTGCACGCAGTGTAGATGTCGTATCAATCTATGATGGCAGGGAAATTCACCGAAATTGGGAAGACCTTCAAATTTCGAGCGGTTGTCGGCACAGGCAACATCTCGCCGGGCTCATCGCGCGATCTGGCTCCAGCAGGACGACAGTAGGGGGCACGAAGCACGGCAAGCCTAGCCATGTGCGCTATCAAACTATGATAAGCAAGGCAGCACTGTAATGGCTGTGTCTTGAAATGAGAGGCTCAAAAAAACAACCGATGGATGTCCTATTCACCTGATTGGACAACTCAAGTTCAGAGGCACGGGGCCGATAGAGAGGTCCCAGACACTGCGCGTCATCGGCTCCTTCGACAAGCAGTACGCATCGACTCGGTTCCGGCCGCTAATAGGCGGCCGGGGGCCGGGTAGCTCGCTATATGCGGCCAGGACGCAGCAGGCGCTCCAGACGCCCGCCGACATCGGAGCGCCCTTGGAGCCAAGGCGCCAGTAGGCGGGTGATCAGCGGGATGAAGAAGAAGACCATCAGCGGCGTCATCAGCAGCGTGCTGAGCAGTATGCGCAAGACGAGCGGCAGCGTGCCCAGGGCATCGCCAAATAGCCACTGAAACGCCAGGGAGACCGGAAAAAATGCCAGCCAGATGGCTGTAGCCTGCTTCCAGCGCGGTGGTCCGTTGCCCACGGCATCGTGGAACCAGCTGCCCAGCCCGGTAGCCCGGTGTTCGTGGGGAGCGTCGAAGAGGCCCCGGCCGCGCGCCAGCCAGGCATGCCGCAAGGCGGAATGCTCCCAGTTGGCCAAGGTGGACTCGTCGCGGAAACGGAAGACGATCTGGTGCTCGTCATCGCCAGGCGGCGGTGCCAGCACCCCGGAGCCCAGAAAACCATCGAAGCCGGCGGCCAGCCGACGGCCTTCGTCGAGCCAGGCGCTGAAAGCGCGGTAGCGTCCGCGAGCCACGCGGCGCGCCACCATGAGGGTGACGGGGTCGTTAGACATCCAGTATCTCCTTTTGAGTATCCGACTACCCGGGTAGGGCCTGCCGAAGAGACGGAGGGTCTGGGTAAGACGCTCCGCAAGGCAGCTCAAACCTACTCCATACGGCGGCCCGGAACCAAGCCCCGAGAGCGATGGAAATGACCCGGTAATAGCCCCTTGCCTGAGCTGCTGGGTCGAACTCTTGCCTCCCGACAGATTCCCTGGCCTTCGGCACGAACGCTGGCAATACTTCGCGATGGACAGACCAGCAGCGGAGGCCGGCATGTGCGGCAGATTCGTGCAGTATCGGGCAGCGATCGATTACCTGCAGGCACTGCAGAGTGGGATGCCGCTGGCGGCCGGCATCGACCCAGCACCGATCGCCCGCTACAACGTGGCCCCACATACGCGGGTACTGCTGATCCACGCGGATGCCGATGGCTTGCGCCTGGAGCCTGTCGTCTGGGGATACGCGCCAGCCTGGGCGCAGGGAGCGCAGGCGCGTTCGCCGGCGATCAATGCCCGAGCAGAGACAGTGGCGAGCAGCCGCTTCTGGCGCGAGGCCTGGAAGGCCGGACGGGCCTTGGTACCGGCCGATGGTTGGTATGAATGGCAGCGGGATGCCGTCGGTGCAGGACGAAAGCAGCCCTTTCTTTTTCGCTTGAAGAGCGGCGAACCGCTGTTCTTCCCAGCCATCGGCCGCTTTCCGCGGGACGGCGCAGCAGCGCGCGAGGGCGACGGCTTCGCGCTGATCACCCGGACCAGCGAGGGGTCGATGGGCGAAATTCACGATCGCCAGCCGCTGGTTCTGGAAGCCGAAATGGCTCGGGCCTGGATCGATCCGCAGCAGACCCCGGCCCAGGCCGAGGAAATCGCTCTGCATCGGGGACTGCCGGCGCAGGCGTTCGAGTGGTATCCCGTCGGACAGGCAGTGGGAAATGTGCATAACGAAGGGGCCCGGCTGATCCAGCCGTTGGGACCGGCGAAAGCAGACTGAACCAGGAGCGGAGCGACAACCCAGGGTGCTGGGCAGGTCAGGGCAAAAACTGGCAAGATCGCGCCCTTCATGGCCTTTTCGTCTGCCCGCAGCCCTCGGGCCATAAGGAGCCGGACTCCGCCTTGATGGCCAGAGCCCAGGAACTCCCCTTCTGCTGCTTGATTACAAGGACATCCCCTCTATGGACACCCTTTGGATTAGCGCCGCCGTGCTTGCCGTAGTGGCTGCTGCGGTAACAGCGATCCGTATCGCCATGAAGCCTCGCCGGTTCAAACCCAAAGGCGATGCCTATTGGAAGGAAAAAGCCAGAGCGATACAGAAAAGGCACACCGGCCGGGTTATTTCGGACAGCGCACCGCAGACTAGGGATCGCTCGCGAGCCAGAACAGCCAACCGTCGATAGCCCAAAGCCCGGTCGTTCGGCAGCGGTCATGGCCCGGCGCGATGACCCTGTGCCGCGGCTGCCTCCAGAACCCTCACCATTCCGCCATCCCCAGTGCAGGGGTGTTGCCAATCGCCTGCCTGTACGGACATAGACACAGGCGCCGGAGGACGGTCCCGGACAGCCAAGCTCGGCGGGCCGTTTCTACCGCCCTATCCAGCATCCGCCAACAGCTGTCTCCTCTCAGCACACCAGCATCAAAACCACTCCAGTGATTGTGATTCTGGCGGATCGAGCCAAGCAGCTCATCCTGCCCCTCATTGGCAACCGCGAAAACGTGGAACAAAACCAATAAAAAAGGTAAAAACACCTAAAAAAATTAATCAATAGATAAAAATGATAGTATTAAAACTACATTTTTCTATTTCAACAGACTACTATTCATCCGAGCCGTTGGCGGATCGGTATGCCAGCAGCGTCAGCCTATGGTGCCCTTCATGGTCTGCCAGGCGCGCTGCAGGTTCGAGTAATTCGCAAGCCTAGGTCTTTCGATACCACCTATACGGGCTGTATCTGCGCAGCCGGCGACAGAGCAGATGACAGGCCGGAAAGACGGCCTTTCCCCCGCCCCCATGCATATTTCCCTGCCTTCTCAAGCAGGCTGGGAAGTAGTCCGCATCACGCTTCCTAAAGCTTCGAATCTTGACTGGCGATGCGCCACCACTTGACTACTGTTCAACTGCCGTCGGCAGATCGGCATGCCGCCAGCGTCAGCCGGCCTTTGCTAGGGGCCATGCTGGGCCTCACGCTCCCAGCAAGGCGCGCGGTCGGTTCGAGTAATCTGCAAGACACGGAAGTCAAAACACCGGAATCAATCTGTAGTCACGCAGATGTCGACAGAGTGACCGCCTGGCCGGCGTAACCGGCCATACTCACGTCCTCTACCCATCGAAAAGCCACGTTGTCCGAGGCGGTTTTCCTAGCCTGCACTCACCCATTGAGAACGATTATTATTTGTATATAATACAGAAATACCGTCGGCAGATCGGTATGCAAGCGGCGTTAGCTGGCCATTGCCAAGAGGTGGCCGCGCTGAGTCTCACGGTGCTCAGCAAGGTGCGCAGCCTGTCCGAGTAATCTGCAAGTCTGGGGGTTCATCAGCCCTATCCTGCTGGTAGGCATGCCAGCGGCGACAGAGTGCCCGACTGGCCGGCGTAACCGGCCTTACCCATCTTCTCTCCCTCCCCGGTCCCCTCGGAGAGCTGCCCCAGGCGCCGCCATCAAGCCAGCACGGCGCTCCACCGGCCATGCCTATGACTCCAAGCCTTCATCGCTCTTCAACTTGGGAATGGCGTACAAATGTTATGATTCGCCCATACAGGCTGGATCAATTCAAGCACCGATTGATGTGAGTTCGCCCTCCGAAGGCCACATTGGTACAAAAGTGGTACAGCTTAAACCCTCTCCCCCTCTGAATTTCCGCAGGACAAGATTTTGATTTCTACCGCCAACATCACCATGCAGTTCGGCGCCAAGCCGCTGTTCGAGAACGTTTCCGTCAAGTTCGGCAACGGCAACCGTTACGGCCTGATCGGCGCCAACGGTTGCGGCAAGTCGACCTTCATGAAGATCCTTGGCGGCGATCTCGAATCCTCCGCCGGTCAGGTGATGCTCGAACCCAACGTGCGTCTCGGCAAACTGCGCCAAGACCAATTCGCCTACGAAGATTTCACGGTGATAGACACCG
Organism: Azotobacter tropicalis; assembly: GCF_059739045.1. Taxonomy (NCBI): domain Bacteria; kingdom Pseudomonadati; phylum Pseudomonadota; class Gammaproteobacteria; order Pseudomonadales; family Pseudomonadaceae; genus Azotobacter; species Azotobacter tropicalis. The sequence continues at coordinate 374,730 of NZ_AP046059.1, read as the reverse complement.
TGATCATGGGTCACGAGGAGTTGTGGAAGGTCAAGGCCGAGCGCGACCGTATCTATGCGTTGCCGGAAATGAGCGAAGAGGACGGCATGAAAGTCGCCGACCTCGAAGTGCAGTTCGCCGAAATGGACGGCTATACCGCCGAGTCCCGTGCCGGCGAGCTGCTGCTCGGAGTCGGTATTCCTCTGGAGCAGCACTTCGGCCCGATGAGTGCCGTCTCGCCCGGCTGGAAGCTGCGCGTGCTGCTGGCCCAGGCGCTGTTCTCCGATCCGGACGTGCTGCTGCTCGACGAGCCGACCAACCACCTGGACATCAACACTATACGCTGGCTGGAAGGCGTGCTCACCGCGCGCAACTCCACCATGATCATCATCTCCCACGACCGCCACTTCCTGAACAGCGTCTGCACCCACATGGCCGACCTGGACTACGGCGAGCTGCGCCTGTTCCCCGGCAACTACGACGAGTACATGACCGCGGCGACCCAGGCCCGCGAGCGCCTGCTAGCCGACAACGCCAAGAAGAAGGCGCAGATCGCCGAATTGCAGACCTTCGTCAGCCGCTTCTCGGCCAACGCCTCCAAGGCCAAGCAGGCCACCAGCCGCGCCAAGCAGATCGACAAGATCCAGCTTGAAGAGGTCAAACCGTCCAGCCGGGTCAGCCCGTTCATCCGCTTCGAGCAGACCAAGAAGCTGCACCGCCAGGCGGTGACCCTCGAGAAGGTCGGCCAGGGCTTCGACGGCAATGCGCTGTTCAAGAACCTGTCGATGCAGATCGAGGCCGGCGAGCGGGTAGCGATCATCGGCCCCAACGGCATCGGCAAGACCACCCTGCTGCGCACGATGGTCGGCGAGATGCCGCCGCTGTCCGGCGAGGTGAAGTGGACCGAAAGCGCCGAGGTCGGCTATTTCGCCCAGGACCATGCCGACGACTTCGAACAGGACATGACCCTGTTCGACTGGATGGGCCAGTGGACCCAGGGCGGCGAGCAGCTGATCCGCGGCACCCTCGGACGCATGCTGTTCTCCAACGACGACATCCGGAAATCGGTGAAGGTGATTTCCGGCGGCGAGCAGGGACGCATGCTGTTCGGCAAGCTGATCCTCGCCAAGCCCAACGTGCTGGTGATGGACGAGCCGACCAACCACCTCGACATGGAATCCATCGAGGCGCTCAACCTGGCGCTGGAGAACTACCCGGGCACGCTGATCTTCGTCAGCCACGACCGCGAGTTCGTCAGCTCGCTGGCGACCCGCATCATCGAACTGTCCGAAAGCGGCGTGACCGACTTCAGCGGCAGCTACGACGACTACCTGCGCAGCCAGGGCGTACTCATCTGAGCACGTGCGGCAGAAGGAACAAGCCCTGCCGCGCGCAGGGCTTTTTGCCCGGATCAGGCCGGCGGCTTGCCGAGAAAGTCCATCTTGCCGATATCCAGGCCGTTGTGGCGCAAAATCGCGTAGGCCGTGGTGAGGTGGAAATAGAAGTTGGGCAGGACGAAACCGAGCAGGTATTCGCTGCCGCTGAACCTCAGCTCCATTTTGGGAAAGCTCAGCGTGATGGGCCGCTCCTCGCTGCCGTCGAGCTGCGCGGCATCGATACTCTCGAGAAACGCCACCGTCTTGGCGATGCGCTCCTGCAGCTCGGCGAAGCTGCTCTCGGTGTCCGGGTAGCTGGGAATCTCCACGCCGGCCAGGCGTGCGCCACAGCCCTTGGCGGTGTCGCTGGCGATCTGGATCTGACTGCTCAGCGGCAGCATGTCCGGCGCCAGACGCGCGTTGACCAGTACCGCAGGGGCGATCTTGCGTGCTTCGGCATAGGCCTCGGCTTTATGCAGGATGGCGGACAGGTTGCCCAGCATGCGGACAAACACGGGAATCGACGCCTGATACATGGACAGCGGCATGGTGCGGCTCCTTGAAGGGTTGGGAGATACCAGCCTAGCCGAGAAAGCGTTGCGCGATGGCCGAGGCGAACAGCCGCTGGAAATACAGGTAATCGATCCAGACCGCCTGGTGCAGCAGCACGATGCCCCAGGACCCCAGCTGATAGGCGACCTTGCGGGTCTTGTGGCGGAACGCCTGCTGCGCCAGCAGCACACCGGGCCAGCCGCCGAGCAGCTCGACGGCGTGCAGGCTGGTCTCGGGTATGCGCCAGCGACCCGTTGCCGCGCGACGCTTGTCCAGCCAGTACTGCAGGAAACTGACCAGGCTGAACAGCGCGTAGCCGCCCGGCACCCAGAATGAACCGTCGCGCACCAGTTGCAGCGCACCGCCGAGCGGCAATGCGCAGAACGCCAAGAAGACCAGGAGCTTGCCCGGCAGGTTGCGCACCCCACCCGTCGCCAGGCGCGACTCGCAGATCGATGGGCAGTCGAGGCTCAACTCGGCGTGACGCATGTGCCTGGCCTGCATCCGCCCCTCGCGATCGCGTCCGGCGACGAAGAGCACCTTCTCGCCAGCCCTGGGCCGGCGGTCGCCGCGCATCGCCGAGATATGCACGAACAAGGGCTCGCCCCCCCGTCTCCGGCTGGATGAAACCGAAGCCCTTGCGATCATCCCAGCTCTTCAGCATGCCGCGTCGCTCCATGCGTCTTTCGTCCTCAGCCCTGCGCCGTGCTCCAATCGACCACGCCGAGCTGCCAGGTGAGGAGGATCAGCAAACCGAAACCGATGCGATACCAGGCGAACAGCGCATAACTGTGGCTGGCGATGAACTTGAGCAGGGCACGCACGGCCAGCATGGCGAAGATGAACGAGGTGACGAAGCCCAGAGCGAAGACCGGCAGATCGCCGCCGTTCTCGAACAGGGCACGGTGCTTGTAGCCGGAATAGACAGCGGCGCCGACCATGGTCGGCATGGCGAGGAAAAAGGAGAACTCGGTCGCCGCCTTGCGCGACAGGCCGAACAGCAGGCCGCCGATGATCGTCGAGGCCGAGCGCGAAGTGCCCGGGATCATGGCCAGACACTGAGCGCAGCCGATCTTGAGGGCGTGCTTCCAGCTCATGTCGTCCACCGCATGCACCTCGACGGCGTGCTGACGCTTCTCGGCCCAGAGCATGACCAGCCCGCCGATCACCAGCGCACTGGCCACGGTAATCGGATTGAACAGCCAGTGCTCGATCAGATCGGCGAAGGCCACGCCGAGAATCACCGCCGGAAAGAAGGCGATCAGCAGATTGGCGGTGAAGCGCTGCGCCTGCCGCTCGCGCGGCAGACCGAGGATCACCCCGAAAACCCGCTGGCGGAACTCCCAGACCACGGCGAGGATCGCCCCGAGCTGGATGATGATGTTGAACGCCTTGGCTCGATCGCCGCCGAAGCCGATCAGATCGGCAATAATGATCTGGTGTCCGGTGCTGGATATCGGCAAAAATTCGGTCAATCCCTCGACAACCCCCAAGATGAACGCCTGCGCAGCGAGCCAAAGCTCCATCGGTCCCCTCCGAAATGCGAAAATGCGACCGGCCATCCGCCGGCCAATGATCTGTACAGGAGGAAACGGAACCCCGCTTGCCCGCCCCTCTTGCGGGCCGGCATGCTAGCAGAGCGGAACGGCAACTGCCGCAAACTTCAATCCATGGCGATTGCAGCAGTTGAGACATAGCTCCTTGGCATTAGGCGGGCGAGCTGGAATGCTGTGGACGCGGGTGCTAATTGGACACCGATCGCCAGCAGCACAGCCTGGTTGTGCAAGCGCTCTCCGGCCCGTTGCTTGCCAGGTATTCTGCCGCCCGCTCGGCAGCTTCATTACTAGATCGCAAGAAAGAGTCACGCATGAGCAGCATGAAGCATCAGGAAGTCGATTTCAGCAAACCGATCAACCCGACCTGATCTGGGAGCTGGACCATATCGCCCGTCGCGAACTGGCCGAGCGCTTCATCCAGTTGTTCGAGAACCGCCTGTGCGTCTATTCGGAGTCGGTGCGCCAGCTGTACACCAACTACAACCTGCACTTTCCGGCCGATCTCGGACGCAAGATGGTGGTGCTGCCCAACCCCTACGCCTTCCACGACACCCTGCACGGCATCGATGCGCTCGCCGTGCGACCGACCGGCCTCTTCGTCCTGCCCGGCCGCGTCTTCGGCAAACCCGGCCTGATGCTGGCGAAACACCTGAAGGACGGCGAGTCGATGCCCAAGAGCATGCCCTTCAAACAGGCGCTGGCGCAGATCATCAGTAACCAGAAGCGCCTCGGCGACGTCTTCCTGCCCATCCTCATGAAGGGCGACCTGCGCGAATTCGGCCAGCAGTTGCCCTACCTCCACCTGCATCGCCTTCAGGTCAGCAAGCTCAACCACCTGTCCAACTTCGAGCGGATCGACATCCAGAACACCATCACCCGCAAGCTGTTGCTGCTCTACCGCCAGGCGGACACCCTGGGCTGACATTCGTCGGAAAAATTTGAATTACTCGGTGGATACCGATCTATACTCCAACCATGTCATGTAAGTTTCAGGGCAGCGGAAGGAACCCGTTCGCCCAGGTAAGTTCCAAACCCCTTGTCACGTGCGCGTGACATGGATTTTCAACTGCCTGTAACGATAAACGGCCGCGTCAGACGGCCTCATCATGGTACTCAAAGAGGGATCGATCCATGACCAACCCGCTCCGTTTCAACGAAGCCCTTCTGATCGCCAACCGCGCGTTCAAACCCCTGCAATGCATCGCCTGGTCCCAGGAAATCAACAGCGAACTGAACCTGACCGTGGTCGACCACGCCAATACGCGGACGCTGGGTCATAAACGTATTCCCTGCTCGACCTATTCCGACCCGCAGAAACTCGCTGCCGTCATCCAGCAGACCCGTCAGGAACTGACTCGGCAAGGCTTCAACCTGGCCCGTGGAAGATGCCGGACTGATCGTCGAACGCCATTGAATGAGAAGCCCTGCTTCGGCAGGGCTTTGCGGCAGGCGACAGGGTGCAACAGAGGAAGCCGAACGGCAGAAACGCATCCCTCGCCAAGCGAAACAAACGGAAAAGGCGGCCTCGGCCGCCTTTTTCATTTCTCTCGACCGGCTGCCATCAGTAGTAGGCGTTTTCCCGGTTGCTGTGGTCGGTGACGTCGCGCACCCCCTTGAGGTCCGGAATGCGCTCCAGCAGGGTCCTCTCCACGCCGTCCTTCAGGGTCATGTCGACCATGCCGCAGCCCTGGCAGCCGCCGCCGAAACGCAGCACGGCGATGCCCTCCTCGACGATGTCCACCAGACTCACCTGGCCGCCGTGGCTGGCCAGGCCGGGATTGATCTCGGTCTGCAGGTAGTAGTTGACCCGCTCGCCCAGCGGGCTGTCCTCGTCGATCATCGGCACCTTGGCGTTCGGCGCCTTGATGGTCAACTGGCCACCCATGCGGTCGCTGGCGTAATCGACCACCGCATCCTCGAGAAAGGGCTCGCTGACGGAGTCGATCCATGCCGTGAAGCTCTTCAGCGCCAGGGCGGTATCGTCCGGATTGCGCTCGGCCGGCCTGCAATAGGCGATGCAGGTTTCGGCGCTGGGCGTGCCGGGCTGGGTGATGAAGATGCGGATACCGATGTCGGTGCCGCTCTGCTTGGCCAGCAGTTCGGCCAGATAGTCGTGTGCGGCGTCGGTGATGGTGATAGCGCTCATGGCAGCTCCTCGCGAATATGCTCACGAGTGTACGACAAGCATCCTGGTGGATAAAGTCCTAGTGTGCTTGTCGGATTAATCGCGAAGGACCGTCACAGACGGGTCACCTTACAGATTCTGGTAGCGGTTCATGTCCAGCACCCCGGCCTCCAGCGGTTCGGTTTCCCGCAACCAGGCCGAGAGATCGTTGAAATAGCGCCAGAACTCGGGATGACTGCGACGGATACCCCAGCGCTCGACCGCGGCCGTGAAGTTCGCCCGCGCCCTCGCCTGCTCCAGCGCCGCGACGAACTCCGGTACCTCGTCGGCGCGAACGTTGAACAGGAAATTCGGGTAGCTGCTCATGACCCCCGGATAGAGCGTCAGGGTATCCAGCGCCGGCTGATAGCGCAGATGCTCGCCGAAGATGAACGCCACGTTGCTGTGGGCACGGTTGCGCAGCAGGCTGTAGATCTCCCGCCGCCCCTCGCCGTACTCGATACGCAGCAGGCTGGCCTCCGGCAGCTCGAGCACGGCCGGCAAGCTGGCGGCAGGCCGGCTGGCCAGACGGCTGAGCGCCTGTTCGGCGTACTGCAGCTCACGCGCCACCACGGGGCGGTAGCAATGCGCCGAGCGACAGCGGTTGAACGGGTCGGGCCGGGCATTGATCGCCGCATGCCGCTCCAGCAGGTGCGCGGCGAAGCTGCGGATCGGCTGCTGCTGCGGCAGTCCGAGGGCCGAGGGTGTCTGGCCGTCGATCTCGGTATAGGCCAGCCAGAGCTTGAGCTGGCCGCTGTTCTCGTACCAGCTGTCGAGGATCGCCTGGCGCGTACCGGCCGGCAGCAGGCGCAGGAAGTTCTGTTCGGCGCCGTTGCGGATCAGGTCGAAGTACAGGCGTGTCTGCAGCTGGTGGGAGACATTGCCGAACACGTCGAAATTCGCCACCAGTTGGTAGTAGGTGCGCTCGAACAGCGGAAAGTCCAGCCACCACAGGGTCTGCGGCACCGCGCCGACCAGCCCCTTGCGCACCGAGGCGCTATCGTGCTGGCGGAAGATGGTCAGCAGCGCGTTGTCGTTGCCGCTCCACAGATCCGACCATTCTGCCGGGTGCTCGGCATAGGCCTGGCGGCGCTGGCTCTCGTAGTGCTTGAAGCGCTCCAGATAGGTGCCCCAGAGGCTCCACAGGCCGGCGATGTCGTCGAGCTGGCCAGGCAGCGCGAGCAGCGGCGTCACGGCGTCGCGGTACTGCGCATCGGTGAGGTAACGATCCTGCTCGGGAGCCTGGAACAGGGTCCAGAAGTGATCGCGGATCACGTCCGTGGCGATCTGCCCGCGGCACACCGGGCCGCGGATGAAGGTGCGCACGAAGTATTCGGCGTTGTCCAGCATGAAGCGATAGCGCGCCTCGGCCGGAATCGCCGCGAAAGTCTCGAACGGGTTGGCGCGGCGCTGGGCGCCGTAGCCCGGCAGTTCGGCCACCTGCCAGTCGCCGGCGAGGAACAGCTCGCGCACCCGCGCCAGCTTCTGCGGACCGAGCGGATAGGTGATGTGCGTCTTGTGCACGATCACGTCGGCGATCGGCCGCAGCCGGTAGTGGAAGTCGCTGCCGGGGTCGTCGTTGGGGCGCCGCGTGGCGATCGGCTCGACTGGCTGGCCGGCCGGCGTGCGCGAGCGCACCAACTGGAAGAAGTGCCCCGGCGCGCCGCCCTGGAAATGCAGATGGGCGAGGAACAGATGCTCGTACAGCCAGCGGGCGACCAGCCGGGAGCGCTTGTCCGGTGCATTCAGCAGGCGCTCCCAGTCGGCGATCTGCGCCGCCTCGGCCGGCGACGGCTCGAGTGGCGCCGCGTCGACCGGCGCGCCCTGCGCCAGCCATTGCTTCAGGGTCGCGTATTCGTCGTCGGTCAGGCCGGTGACGGCGAAAGGCATGCCGGCCGGGGATTGTCGCGAGCGAAGGCTTCGAATTCGCCGGGCAGCGGACAGCTGTTCTGGCGCCCGATGCCGATCTCCAGGTCCTCCGGCAGCCGCGCGTTGTGCGCCAGCGGCTGGCTGCGGCCGAGCTCCAGCATGCGCGCCAGCAGCGCGGCCTGGCCGTCGGTCCCGAGCACCGAATGAAAGCCCTTGCGCCGCCAAGCCGCTTCGCCCTCGGCATCGAGGAACAGCCGGGTGGTTTCCTGAACCTCGGTACGCAGACCGTTGTACACCGGCAGCTTGTGGGCGCCGCGCCGCGCGCCCTCGCCGCTGCCCAGGTTGAGCTGGCAGGGCGAGTCGTAGCAGGCATGGCAGGCCACGCACTTGGCGGTGAAGATCGGCTGGACGTCGCGGCGGTAGGAGATCTCTTCGGCCCGCACCACGGCGGCGCCGAGCGCCAGCAGCAGGAGAAGGAAAAGGCGAAGCGGCATGAGGCAGGTCCAGGAAGCGGGACGGCATTCTAACCGCAATGCGCATCCTGTCATCGCCAGAGGCCTTCAGTCCTCTTCCGATCCCTCCTGCTTCGCCCGCGCCTGCTCCAGTCGCTCGTCGAGCTTCTCCAGCTCGTCCAGCTCGGCGCTGTCCCAGCCGCCGCCGAGGGCGGCGATCAGTTGTACGCTGGCGGTCAGCCGGTTGCTCAGGAGAGTCAGGCTGGTGCGCTCGTTGGACAAGGCCGCGGTCTGCACGTCGACCACGCTGGTGTAGTCGACGGTGCCGGCCTTGTACTGGTTCTCCATCAGCCGGCGGGACTCCTGGGCGGCCTCCACCGCCTCCTGCTGGGCCAGGCTCTCGCGCTCCAGCACGCTCAGCTGCACCAGGTAGTCCTCCACCTCGCGGAAGCTGTCCAGCACGGTCTGCCGGTAGGTCGCCACCGCCTGCTGGTGGGTGGCCCGCGCCTGATCCACCTGGGAGCGCAGCAGGCCGCCGTCGAACAGGGTCAGGGCCATCTCCGGGCTGATGTTCCAGAAGCGGTTGTCCTTCTCGAACCAGTTGTCCGTGTGGGTGGCACGATAGCCCCCGGCCGCGCTCAGGCTGAAGGTCGGGAAGCGCGCCGCCTTGGCCACGCCGATCAGCGCGTTGGCGGAAATCACTTCGCGCTCCGCCGAGGCCACGTCGGGGCGCCGCTCGAGCAGCTGCGAGGGCAGCAGCGTGGGGATTTCCGGCAGCGTCGGCAGGCTGTCCAGCTCGGCGATGGCGAACTCGGCCGGCGGCACCCCGGTCAGCACGGCGATGGCATGCTCCAGCTGAGCGCGCTGGTAGTCCAGGTCGATGGCCTGCGCCTCGGTGCTCTTCAGCTGGGTCAGCGCCTGGGTCACGTCGGACTTGGTGACCATCCCGGCACGGTACTGGTTCTCGGTCAGGCGCAGGCTGCGCGCATAGGCCTCCACCGTGGCCTTGAGCAGGCGCCGCTGGCCGTCCAGCACGCGCAGTTGCAGGTAGCTCTGGGCCAGGGTGGACTGCTGGCTGAGGCGCACCGCGGCGAGATCGGCGGCGCTGCCCTGCAGGCCGGCGCGATCCGACTCCAGCTGGCGGCGCATCTTGCCCCAGAAGTCCAGTTCCCAGCTGATATTGCTGACCGCGTTGTAGCTGTTGGAGATATCGCCGCCACCGCCGCCGGAACTCACCGTGGAGCCGTCGGGCAGGCGCGAGGTACCGCCGCCGCCGCTGGCCGTCGCCGAGCGGGTCTCGTCGACGGTGACCCGGCCGGTCGGGAAGAAGTCCGCCTTCGCCGCCCGCACCGCCGCCTTCGCCTGCAGGTACTGGGCGACCGACTGGGCGACGGTCTGGTTGGACTCGTCCAGCCGGCGCATCAGATCGTTCAGCAGGGAATCGCCGTACATTTCCCACCAGGGACCGCGCTCGGCTTCGTCGGCCGGCGTGGCGAGCTTCCAGCCCTGGCCCTCCTTGAAGGTGTCCGGGGTGGACAGCTGCGGACGCTCATAGTCCGGGCCGAGGGTACAGCCGGCCAGGGCCAGGGCGAGCACCACCGAGCAGGCCAGGCGGCTCCGTCGAACGGATAAAACGGATGCGGTCATAACGAGGTATCCAGAGCGGCATCGCTGCGCGCGCCGCGCCAGCGGTTGAAGCGGTGACGCAGGCGGTCGAAGAACAGGTAGACCGCCGGCGTGCTGTAGAGGGTGAGCAACTGGCTGAGCACCAGCCCGCCGACGATGGCGATGCCCAGCGGCCGGCGCATTTCCGCGCCTTCGGCGGTGTCCAGCAGCAACGGCAGGGCGCCGAGGATGGCCGACAGGGTGGTCATCAGGATCGGCCGGAAGCGCAGCAGGCAGGCACGGCGGATCGACTCCAGCGGGCTGAGCCGCTCCTGGCGCTCCAGCTGCAGCGCCAGGTCGATCATCAGGATGGCGTTCTTCTTCACCACGCCGATCAACAGGAACAGGCCGAGCAGCGAGATCAGGCTGAACTGGTCGCCGACCAGCTCGATCGCCAGCAGTGCGCCGACGCCCGCCGAGGGCAGCGTGGAGAGGATGGTCAGCGGGTGGACGTAGCTCTCGTAGAGGATGCCGAGGACGATGTAGACCACCACCAGGGCGCCGAGGATCATCAGCGGCTGGGCCTTCTGCGCCTGCATCAGCGCGCCGCCGGTGCCGCCGAGCATGCCCTGCACGTCGGTGGGCAGTCCGACCCGCGCCACCGCCTGCTGGATCGCCTGGCTGGCCTCCAGGGCGCTGTAGCCGGGGGCGATCGAATAGCCGACGTTTTCCGCGGCGAACTGCCCCTGGTGCTGCACCCGGTCCTCCTCCAGGCCGCGCTCCCAGCGGGCGAAGGCTGACAGCGGCACGCGCTGGCCGTCGTCGGTGATCAGCTGGACCATGTCCAGCGCCTCGGGGGACTGGGCGTACTTCGGGTCGATCTCCATCACTACCTTGTACTGGTTGAGGTCCTCGTAGATGGTGGAGATCTGCCGCTGGCTGAAGGCGTTGTTCAGCACCGCGGTGACCATGTCCATGTCCACCCCGAGGCGCTTGGCGCTCTCGCGGTCGACCACCAGGCGGATCTGCTGGGCGCCCTCGCCTTGGTTGGCGTCGATGTCGGTGAGCTGCGGCAGCGCGGCCATGGCCTCGCGGACCCTGGGCAGCCAGGTGCGCAGCAGCTCCAGGTCGCTGGAGAGCAATACGTACTCGTTTTCCGAGCTACGTCCCTGGCGGCCGCCGAACTGCAGGTCCTGGTCGGCCATGAGGAACAGCTGGCCGCCCGGAATCTTCGGCAGGCTCTTGCGCAGGCGGTCGATCACCTGCTGGGCGGAGAGGCCGCGCTCGGCGATCGGCTTCAGGCGCACGATGACCATGGCATTGCTGATCCCGCCCTTGCCGCCGATGAAGCCGGCCACGCTCTGCACCGCCGGATCGGCCAGCAGCGCCTTGCGGTAGGCCTGCAGCTTCGGCTGCATGACCTGGAAGGACAGCCCGTCGTCGCCGCGGATGAAGCCGATCAACTGGCCGGTGTCCTGTTGCGGCAGGAAGGTCTTGGGCACCGCGACGTAGAGATAGACGTTCAGGGCGATGGTCGCCAGCAGGCCGAACAGCATCAGCTTCGAGTGGCGCAGGGTCCAGTCCAGGCTGCGCGCGTAGCCGGCCAGCACCCGCGCCTGCAGGCGGCCGGCGAAGCGCCCCAGGCGCCGAGGCGCGCGCGCCTCGGCCCCGGACTTGAGCCAGCGCGCGCAGAGCATCGGCGTCAGGGTCAGCGAGACCGCCAGGGAGATCAGGATGGACACCGCCAGGGTGATCGAGAACTCGCGGAACAGCCGCTCGACGATGCCGCCCATGAACAGGATGGAAAGGAACACCACCACCAGCGACAGGTTCATCGACAGCAGGGTGAAGCCCACCTCGCGCGAGCCCTTGAGCGCCGCCGCCAGCGGCTTCTCGCCGTCCTCGACGTGCCGGGCGATGTTCTCCAGCACCACGATGGCATCGTCCACCACCAGGCCGGTGGCGATGATCAGCGCCATCAGCGACAGGTTGTTCAGCGAGAAGCCCCACAGGTACATCACCGCGAAGCTGCCGACCAGCGACACCGGCACCGCCAGCGCCGGAATCAGCGCGGCGCGCCAGTGGCCGAGGAAGGCCAGCACCACCAGGATCACCAGGCCCACGGCGATCAGCAGGGTGCGCTCGGCCTCGTGCAGGGTGGCGCGGATCACCGGCGAGCGGTCCATCGCCACCTCCAGCTCGACGCTGGCCGGGATCACCGCGCGCAGCATCGGCAGACGCTCGCGAATCTCGGCGATGGTCTCGATGATGTTGGCGTCGGCCTGCCGGTTGACGACCACCAGCACCGCCTCCTCGTCGTTGTAGAAGCCGCTGTTGTAGCGGTCCTCCACGCCGTCGTGGACCTTGGCCACGTCGCTCAGACGCACCGGACCGTCGTTCTGGTAGCGGATCACCAGCGGCCGGTAGTCGGCGGCACGCGCCAGCTGGTCGTTGGCCTGCACCTGCCAGTGGCGCTCGTCGTCCTCCACCGCCCCCTTGGGCCGGCGCACGTTGGCCGCGGCGATCGCCTGGCGCACCTCGTCGAGGGCGATGCCGTACTGGTCGAGCAGACGCGGCTCCAGCTCGACCCGCACCGCCGGCAGCGAGCTGCCGCCGACCTGCACCTCCCCCACCCCGCTCACCTGCGACAGCTTCTGCGCCACGAGGGTCGAGGCGACGTCGTAGAGCTGGCCCTTGTCGAGCACCTTGGAGGTCAGCGACAGCACCATGATCGGCGCCTGCGAGGGATTGACCTTGCGGTAGGTGGGCATGCTGCGCATGCCGCTGGGCAACAGGTTGCGCGCCTCGTTGATCGCCGCCTGCACCTCGCGGGCAGCGGCGTCGATGTCGCGGCCGATGTCGAAGAGGATGATGATCCGCGTGCTGCCCTGGCTGCTGCGGCTGGTCATCTCGCTGATCCCGGCGATACCGCCGAGGGCCCGCTCCAGGGGCGTCGCCACGCTGGAGGCCATGATCTGCGGACTGGCCCCGGCCAGGCTGGCCTCCACGGTGATCGCCGGGAAGTCCATCTTCGGCAGCGGCGCCACCGGTAGCAGGCCGAAGCTCACCGCGCCGAGCAGGAGGATCGCCAGGCTCAGCAGCAGGGTCGCCACCGGACGCAGGATGAAGGGGGCGGAGAGGTTCATCGCCTGCCCTCCGTCACCACTGCCATCGCGCATGTATCCGCGCCCGCCGGGAGCGAGAGCGCCCTCATACCGCCACCCCCGCCGCGCTGCGGCCCGTGAAGCGCCGCGACAGGCGGTCGAAGGCCAGGTAGATCACCGGCGTGGTGAACAGCGTCAGCAGCTGGCTGAGCAGCAGGCCGCCGACCAGCACCAGCCCCAGCGGCTGGCGCAGCTCGGCGCCGGAGCCCGAGGCGAACATCAGCGGGATGGCGCCGAACAGTGCGGCCAGGGTGGTCATCAGGATCGGCCTGAAGCGCAAGAGTGCCGCGCGATGGATCGCCGCCCGCGGCTCCATGCCTTGATGGCGTTCGGCCTCCAGGGCGAAGTCGATCATCATGATCGCGTTCTTCTTGACGATGCCGATCAACAGGATGATGCCGATGATCGCGATCAGTCCCAGGTCGTTGCCGGAAAGCAGCAGCGCCAGCAGCGCCCCCACCGCCGCCGAAGGCAGCGTGGAGAGGATGGTGATCGGGTGGATGTAGCTCTCGTAGAGCACGCCGAGCACGATATACATGGTGACCACCGCGGCGAGGATCAGCAGCAGGGTGCTCGACAGCGAGGCGCGGAACGCCTCGGCGGCGCCCTGGAAGCGGCTTTCGATGCCGCCCGGCAGGCCGATCTCCTGCTGCACCCGCTCGATCGCCGCCACCGCCTGGCCGAGCGAGACGCCCGGCGCCAGGTTGAACGACAGGGTCACCGCCGGGAACTGGCCGATGTGGTTGACCAGCAGCGCCGCCGCCCGCTCCTCGATGCGCGCCAGCGAGGACAGGCGCACCTGGCCGCCCTCGGTGCTGGCCACGTGCACCTCGTCCAGCGCCGCCGGGCCGAGGCTGTCGACGGCCCGGCTCTCCAGCACCACCCGGTACTGGTTGGCCTGGGTGTAGATGGTCGAGATCTGCCGCTGGCCGAAGGCGTCGTAGAGCGCATCGTCGATGGCGGAAACCGTCACCCCGAGGCGCGCGGCGGCGTCGCGGTCGATGTTCAGGTAGACCTGCATGCCGCGGCTCTGCAGGTCGCTGGCCACGTCGGTCAGCTCCGGCAGCGCGTTCAGCGCCTCGACCAGCTTCGGCGTCCACTGCTCCAGAAGATCGCCGTCCGGCGACTCCAGGCTGAACTGGAACTGGGTACGGCTGACCCGGTCCTCGATGGTCAGGTCCTGCACCGGCTGGAGGAACAGCTGGATGCCCGGCACCGCGGCCAGCGGCGGACGCAGCCGCTCGATCACCTGGCTGGCGGTGACCTCGCGCTCGGCATGCGGCTTGAGGTTGATCAGCAGGCGCCCACTGTTCAGGGTGACGTTGTCGCCGTCCACGCCGATGTACGAGGACAGGCTGGCCACCGCCGGGTCCTGCAGGATGACCTCGGCCAGGCGCTGCTGGCGCTCGCTCATGGCACGGAAGGAAATGCTCTGCGGCGCCTCGGAGATGCCCTGGATCACCCCGGTGTCCTGGACCGGGAAGAAACCCTTGGGCACCGCCTGGTAGAGCAGCACGGTGAAGCCCAGGGTAGCCACGGCGATCAGCAGGGTCAGCGCCTGGTGGCGCAGCACCCAGTGCAGGGCGACGTCGTAGCCGGCGATCAGGCCGTCGATCCAGGCGCCGCTGGCGCGGTAGAAACGGCCCTGGCGTTCCGCCGGCGCCTCCGGCTTGAGGAACAGCGCGCACATCATCGGCGTCAGGGTCAGCGAAACCAGCAGGGAGATCAGGATCGACACCGCCAGGGTGATGGCGAACTCGCGGAACAGCCGGCCGACCACGTCGGCCATGAACAGCAGCGGGATCAGCACGGCGATCAGCGAGAGGGTCAGCGAGATCAGGGTGAAGCCGATCTGCCTGGCGCCCTTGAGGGCGGCCTGCAGCGGCGTCTCGCCCTCCTCCAGGTGACGGGCGATGTTCTCCAGCATGACGATGGCGTCGTCGACCACGAAGCCGGCGGCGACGGTCAGCGCCATCAGCGTCAGGTTGTTGATGGAGAAGCCGGCCAGGTACATGACCCCGAAGGTGCCGATCAAAGACAGCGGCACGGCGATCGACGGAATCACCGTGGCCGACAGCTTGCGCAGGAAGACGAAGGTCACCAGCACCACCAGGCCGACCGCCAGCACCAGCTCGAACTGCACGTCGCGCACCGCGGCGCGGATGGTCTGAGTGCGGTCGGTGAGGGGAATCACCTCGAGGCTGGCCGGCAGGGTCGCGGCGATCTGCGGCAGCAGCGCCTGGATGCGCTCGACCACCTCGATGACGTTGGCTCCCGGCTGGCGCTGGATGTTCACCAGCACCGCCGCGTTACGGTCGGCCCAGGCGGCCAGGCGCTCGTTCTCGGCGCCGTCGACGATCCGCGCCACGTCCTTCAGGCGCAGGGTCGCGCCGTTCTGGTGGGCGAGGATCAGGTCGCGGTATTCGTCGGCGGATTTCAGCTGGTCGTTGGCGTCGAGCTGGGACACCCGGGTCGGGCCGTCGAAATTGCCCTTGGGCTGGTTGACGTTGGAGGCGGTGATCAGCGCACGCACGTCAGAGAGGTTCAGGCCGTAGGTGGCCAGCGCCTGCGGATCGACCTTGATGCGCACCGCCGGGCGCTGGCCGCCGGCCAGGCTGACCATGCCGACGCCGCTGATCTGCGCCAGCTTCTGCGCCATGCGGGTATCGACCAGATCGTTGATCTCCGGCAGCGGCATGGTCGCCGAGGTGACCGCCAGGGTCACCACCGGGGTGTCGGCCGGGTTGACCTTGTTGTACACCGGCGGGGTCGGCAGGTCGTCGGGCAGCAGGTTGCTGGCCGCGTTGATCGCCGCCTGCACCGATTGCTCGGCGACGTCCAGGTCCACCTCCAGGCTGAAGCGCAGGGTGATCACCGAGGCGCCGCCGGAACTGGTCGAGGTCATCTGCTTGAGGCCCGGCATCTGGCCGAACTGGCGCTCCAGCGGGGCGGTCACCGCGCTGGTCATCACCTCCGGGCTGGCGCCCGGATAGAGGGTCAGCACGCGGATGGTCGGATAGTCCACCTCGGGCAGCGCGGACACCGGCAGCAGACGGTAGGCGATCACCCCGCAGAGGAAAATCGCCACCATGATCAGCGTGGTGGCGACCGGACGGAGGATGAAGGGGCGCGAGATGTTCATGCGTCGGGCTTCGCTGCCTGACGCCGACCGGCCGGCGCGGGCTGGGAGGACTCGCCGTTGGCCTGGCGCTTGTCGTCGATCACCTCGACTTTGCCGCCGTCGCGCAGGCGGTCGGTGCCCTCCAGCACCACCCGCTCGCCGGCGCTCAGGCCCTGTTCGATCAGCGTGGTGGTGCCGTCGCCGGGACCGGCGGTGATGTAGCGCAGCTGCACCTTGCCGTCGCTGACCACGTAGACGAAGGTGCCGGCGGAGCCGAACTGCAGCGCCGCCGCCGGCGCCAGCGTGGCCTGCTGGCGGGTGGTCACGCGCAGCCGGACGTTGACGAACTGGTTGGGAAACAGGCGCTGTTCGGCATTCTCGAAGCGCGCCTTGAGGCGCACGGTGCCGGTGGTCAGGTCGATCTGGTTGTCCAGGCTCTCCAGCTCGCCCAGCGCCAGGCGGTTGCGCTCGCTGCGGTCCCAGGCCTCCACGCTCAGGCGCTGGCCGGCGTGCAGCTGCTCCAGCACCTGCGGCAGCTCGCCTTCGGGCAGGGTGAAGCTGACCGAGATCGGCAGGGTCTGGGTGATGGTCACCAGCGGCGTGGTGTCGCCGCTGCTGACCAGATTGCCGACGTCCACCTGGCGCAGGCCGAGGCGCCCGGCGATGGGCGCGCGCACCTGGGTGTAGTCCAGGTTGACCCGGGCCTCCTCGACCGCCGCCTGGTTGGAGCGCACCGTGCCCTGGTACTGGGCGACCAGCGCCTCCTGGGTGTCGAGGGTCTGC
The DNA here is from genome assembly GCF_059739045.1 of Azotobacter tropicalis. Lineage (NCBI taxonomy): Bacteria > Pseudomonadati > Pseudomonadota > Gammaproteobacteria > Pseudomonadales > Pseudomonadaceae > Azotobacter > Azotobacter tropicalis. The sequence goes on along the minus strand of NZ_AP046059.1, from coordinate 358,109 downwards.
TTGGCGACCGAGTCCTCGGCGTACAGGCCCTTGTAGCGGGCCAGGTCGAGCTCGGCGTTGCGCAGCTGCGCGCGGTTCTGCTGCAAAGTGCCCTCGGCCTGTTTCAGCGCCGCCTCGTAGAGGCGCGGATCGATCACCGCCAGCAGGTCGCCGGCCTTGACCTGCTGCCCCTCGCGGAACAGCACCTTGACCAGCTCGCCGTCGACCCGCGAACGCACGTTCACCGTGTTGTAGGCGGTGACCGTGCCCAGCGCCTTGAGCTCGACCGGGAAGTCGCCCAGCTTCACCTCGCCCACCCGCACCGGCACCGGCCCGCCGAAGGGGCCGCCGGGACCTCCCGGACCAGCCCCGCCCGGCCGGCCCATGCCCGGCCCACCCGCCTTGGAACCGGCTGCCGTCGGCGCGGACGAAGCCCAGAGGCCGGACAGCGCCGGCCACTGCCACCAGGCGGCCAGCGCACCGACGACGAACAGCGCCAGCACCGCGTAGGGCCAGCGGCGGCGGGGAGCGGGAGAAGGAGGAGTGAGGTTCGGCTCGGACATGACGGACAACCACTTTCAAGGGAGGCTGAACGATAAGTAGTCGCCTCGACCAAGCAAAGGGCCTTTACGGGTCTTTTACCTTATTCTCGCCGCCGGCGGTCCGGAGCGCGCAACGGAGCGATAGCCGGCCGTCCGGAGGCCGGAAAAGACCTCCGTCCAGAGCTGCCTGCCCGGCAGTCAGCCGGAGGCGCGCCCCCCGGCCACCGCCCGCTGCTCGGCGAAATACTCCCGGGTCAGCCTGAGCACCACCGGGCTCAGCAGCAGCAGCGCGACCAGGTTGGGGATCGCCATCAGGCCGTTGAGGGTGTCGGCCACCAGCCAGGCGAAGTCCAGCTGGGCGATGGCGCCGAAGGGGATCGCCGCGACCCAGATCAGCCGGAACGGCAGGATCGCCCGGGTGCCGCAGAGGAACTCCCAGCATTTCTCGCCGTAGAAGCTCCAGCCGAGCACGGTGGTGTAGGCGAAGATCACCAGCGCCAGGCTGAGCAGCGCCGCGCCGAAGCCCGGCATGGCCGACTCGAAGGCCGCCGCGGAGAGCGCCGCGCCGCTCTTGCCGCCGGTCCACACGCCGGAGCTGAGGATCGCCAGGCCGGTCATGCTGCAGACCACGATGGTGTCGATGAAGGTGCCGAGCATGCCGATCAGCCCGGAGCGCACCGAGCTGGTGGTGGTGCCGGCGGCCTGGGCGATGCCGGCGGTGCCGAGTCCGGCTTCGTTGGAGAACACGCCGCGGGCCACCCCGTAGCGGATCGCCGCCATCACCGCCGCCCCGGCGAAGCCGCCGCTGGCCGCCGCCGGACTGAACGCATGCTCGAAGATCAGCGCGAAGGTGCCGGGCAGTGCCTCGGCGTTGACCACCAGCACCACCAGGGCGGCGGCCACGTAGGTCAGGCACATGAAGGGCACCAGCGCCTCGGCAACCCGGCCGATGCGCTTGATGCCGCCGAGAATCACCAGCGCGGTGATCGCCATGGTCGCCAGGCCGGTGCCCCAGGTCGGCAGGCCGAAACTGTCCTGCAGGGCATGCGCCATGCTGTTGACCTGCACCATGTTGCCGATGCCGAAGCCAGCCAGGCCGCCGAACAGCGCGAAGGCGCCGCCCATCCAGGCCCACTTCGGCCCGAGGCCGTTGCGGATGGCGAACATCGGCCCGCCGACGTGCTCGCCGTGGTCGTCGCGCTCGCGGTAGTGCACGGCCAGCACCACCTCGCAGTACTTGGTGGCCATGCCGACCAGCGCGGTGCACCACATCCAGAACAGCGCGCCGGGGCCGCCGAGGAAGATCGCGGTGGCCACCCCGGCGATGTTGCCGGTGCCGACGGTGGCCGCCAGGCAGGTCATCAGCGCCTCGAACGGACTGATCTCGCCGGTATTGCCCGCCCCCTGGCGCGCCCCTGCCAGAGCAGGGCGAAGCCGGTCGGCAGCCGCCGCCAGGGCATGAAGCGCAGCATCAGCAGCAAGAACAGGCCGGTGCCGAGGATCAGCACCAGCATCGGCGGCCCCCAGACGATGCCGTTGAGCGCGTTGACCAGGGTGTGGATGGACTCCATCGGAAGGCTCCTTCGTGGTTGCACGGCGGTTCGAGCCGACAATGGAAGCACGAAGCAGGCCGGCACGCTTGGTCCGCTTGCTCGGCGGCCCGCGCACGAACGGCTTCCGGCCCTGCCCCCGCCCCGCTCCGGCCCACAGCGGCGGCCCGTTCAGAAGTCGCGCTTGTAGAAGATGTCCAGCGAGCTGGCCAGGCCGCTGGCCGCCTCCAGGTACAGCTGGCGGGTCAGCTGATAGCGCAGGGCGATGCTGTTCACCGGCTCGAACACGCCGACCCCGTAGATCAGGCTGAGGCGCTCGGACAGCTTGCCGCTGGCCACCACGCTGGTTTCCGTGCCGGTGCCCTGGGTGCCCACCTCGAACTCCTCGATGCCGAGGTTTTTCGCCAGGCTGCCGGTGAGCGAGGAGCTGCCGGCCAGGCCGAGGCCGATCGCGGCGCTGGCCAGCATATTGCTCTCGCCGGCATTGGCGCTGCCCGGCGCCCGGCCCAGCAGCAGGTAGGAGAGCGCCTGTTCCTGGCCCATCGCCGGCTCGCCGAACACCTCGGTACGCGGCTCCAGGACGTTGCCGGCGACCCGCAGGCCGGCCACCACGTCGTCGACCTTGCGGATCGCCTCGATGTCCAGGTAGGGCTGGTCGATCGGGCCGATGAACAGCAGGCGCGCGCGGCGCAGGTCCAGACGCTGGCCGTAGGCACGGTAGCGGCCGTTGTTCAGGTTCAGCTCGCCGCGCGTGTCGAGGTGATCGCCGATGTGCAGGTGGCCGGCCAGATCGGCGTTCAGGCCGAAACCGCTGAAGGCCAGCTTGTCCCGGCCGACCTCGACCTCGACGTCCATGCGCATGGCCAGCTGCCGGCGCGGCTTGACCTCGCGACCGGCCACCACCGCATCCGGCGAAACCCGGACGGTCGAGGCCGGCAGCTCGCGCAGGGTGATCGCCCCGCGCGGCACGTCCAGCGTGCCGCTCAGCGCCAGTTGCCGCTCGGCGGCGGCGCCGACCAGGCGCACCTGCAGGTCCGGCTCCACCTCCAGCGCGGCGTAGGGCTGCACGTTCACCGGCAGGCGGCTGCCGCGGATGCGCAGGTCCAGAGTCAGCGCCTGGCGCCAGTCCAGAGTGCCGTCCAGACTGCCGCGGCCGTGCTCGCCGCTGCGCCAGCCGCCGTTCAGGCGCAGGCTGTCGCCGACGATCTGCGCCTGCAAGGCGAGGTCCTCGAGGCGGGTCGGCAGCGTGCTGCCGGCCACCAGCCCGCCGCGCAGGTCGAGACGTCCGGCAACCTGCGGCTGCAGCAGGCTGCCGCGCAGGGTGCCGCTGCCGTCGAGCGTGCCCTCCAGCTCCTCGACCGGCGCGACGAAGGGCTGCAGCACCCCCAGTTTCAACCCGCGCAGGACGAACTCGCCGGAGAGCGGCTTGTTCCTGCCGCGCGGGTCGATCTGCGTGCGGACCGCCAGCTCGCCCAGCTGCGGCCCGGCGAAGGCCAGGCGGGCGTCGATGCGCTTCGGCTGCAGGCGGCTGTCGAGCACCAGCTCGCGGTAGGCGAACTCCTGCCAGCGGCCTTGCTTGCGCAGGCGCAGCACGCCGCCGCCGGCGTCCAGGCGGATCTGCCCGCGGGGACCGGCGGCCGGCAGGTCGAGGCGCAGCTCGCCGTTCAGCCGGCCCTGCCAGGCGAAATCCCGCGGCCACCAGGCCGCCAGGCTGTCCAGCGGGAAATCGCGCAGCCGGTAGTTCAGCCGCGGCTCGGGCAGCAGCCGCTGGTCCTCGCCGCAGAGGCTCGCCGGGCCGGAGCGCCAGCAATGCGCAGCGAGGTTCAGCCGGCCATCGGCCAGCCGTTCGAGGCGCGCCGGGTCCTGCAGGCGCCAGTCCTGGCCGCCGCTGCGCACCTCGCCGCGGCTCAGCCGGCCGCGCCAGTTCCAGCCCCGCGCCAGCTCCTCCAGGCGGCCGTCGAGGGCCAGCGCCAGCGTCAGTTGCGGGCCGTCGAGGTCGACGGTCAGGCTCTGCGTGCGCCGGTCGCCCTGCCCCAGCGCCTGGAGCCGGCCCAGGCGGGTAGCGCCGGACTGGATGCCGCCGGCGTCCAGGGCCAGGCGGCCGCGCTGCGCGGCGTCGAGCGTGCCGCTCAGCGTCAGGCTGTCCAGGCGCCGCTCGCCGAAGCGCAGCCGGCGGCCGGCGAGGTCGAGCTTGCCTTGCGGCGCCGCCGGCGTGCCGGCCAGATCGAGACGCCCGTCGGCGCTGCCCTGCAGCCCCGGCCAGAGCTGGCCGAGCTGCGGCATGGCCAGCTCCAGCCGCCCGCTCAGACGCTCGTCGAGCCGTCCGCTGCCCTGGAGGCGGTTGGCGCCGAGCGTCAGGTCGAGCTTCGCCAGCGCCCAGGCGGCATCCGCGCCCTGCGCCTCGAGCAGCAGGCGCGCCCGCTGGCCGCGCAACTGGCCGGAAAGATCGACGGCGGCATCCAGCTGCAGGCGGCCGTCGCGGTATTCGCCCCGGCTCTTCAGCGGACCGCCGAGGCGGCCGGCCAGCTCGGCGAGCCAGTAGGCGGGGTCGAAGTCGCTCAACTGCAGGTCGGCATTCCAGCCGAAACCGTCGGCGAAGCGCAGGCCGAGCACGCCCTGCGCCCGTCCCTGGCCGGCGACCAGCCTGAGCTGCGGCAGGTGCAGCTGGGTGAAGTCGCCGCTCAGCGGGCTGGCCAGGCTGAAGGGGCCGGCCGGCCCCTCGAGGGCGGCATCGAAGTTGCCGAGATAGCCGCCGTCGCGGTAGGACAACTCGCCGGTCAGGCGCTTGAGGGTCACCGCCGGCTCGCTGGCGGTCGGATAGAACCGCCGCCAGGGGAAGTCGCGCCAGTCGATGCGCAGCTCGCCGGCCAGCCCGTCGCGCCAGTCCAGGCTGCCGGCCAGCTCGACGCGCCGCGCGTCGCCGGCATCCAGCCCGAGCACCGCCAGCTCAGCCCCTTCGCTTGTCACCCGTCCCTGCAGGGACAGCGCCACCGCGCCGCCCTCGCCCGGCAGGCGGGCGCCGCCCTGCAGCGCGTAACCTGCCTGCAGGTCGCCCTCGATGCCGAGCTCGATCCGCTCCAGGCGCAGGGTATCCGGCAGCGCGGCGGCCGCCTTGAAGCCGTCGGCGCTCAGCTTGAGACTGGCCGGCACGTGCTCGGCGAGCGGCCGGACCTCGCCGCTCAGCCGTCCGGCCAGATAGCCCCGGCTGTCGGCCTGCAGGCGCAGGCGTTCCTGCAGGTCGCCCTCCACCTGCAGGTCCAGCTCCCAGGACTGGCCCTCCGGCGCCGGCAGGCGCAGGCTGCCGCTCGCCGTCAACGGCCAGCCGGCCGTGGGCACGAGCCGGCCCTGCAGGTCGAGCGCCAGCTCGCCGCGGCGGGCCTTGAGCGCGTCGATGCGCAGACCCTCGGCGTCCCAGTGCGCCGCCAGCTGCAGCGCCTGTCCCTGTTCGCCGCCGTTCAGCAGCAGCCGGCCGATGCGTACCTCGCCGAGGCGGATCTGCAGCGGCAGCTTCAGCGCCGGCAATTGCAGCGGCCCGCCCGCCTCCTTCTCCTCGCCCGGCGGCAGCTCCAGGTCCACCTGCCCGGCGACCAGCCGGTCGATGCAGAGGGTCAGGCCCAGCAGGCAGCTCGGCCGCCAGGCGAACGCGACCTCGCTCAGCGCGACGCGGCGCTCGCCCTGCCGCCAGCTCAGGCGATCGGCCTGCCAGCTGCCGGCGAGGCGTCCGGAGAAATCCTCCACCTGCAGCCCCGGCACCCGGCCGAGCAGCCAGCGGCTGCCGGCGCCCGTACCGAGCAGCCCGCCCAGCGCCACCAGGAGCAGCACGAGCCCCGCCAGCAGGCCGTACAGCGCCAGTCTCAGGCCTCTCATAATTCCGGTCCCATGGAGAAGTGCAGGCGGAAACCGTTGTCGTCGATGCCGTGGGCCACGTCCACGCGCAGCGGACCGACCGGCGACACCCAGCGCACACCGAAGCCGATGCCGGTCTTGAGATCGGGCGAGGTCTCGGAATTGAAGGCGTTGCCCTGGTCGACGAAAGTGGCGACGCGCCACTTTTCCAGCAGCGCATACTGGTATTCCAGGCTGCCGGCGACCATGTAGCGGCCGCCGACATGGTCGCCGTCGGAGTTGGCCGGCGACAGCGTCTGGTAGTCGTAGCCGCGCACGCTCTGGTCGCCGCCGGCGAAGAAGCGCAGCGACGGCGGCACCGTGGTGTACTGGTCGGTGAAATTGCCGCCGAACTGCAGCCGGCCGAGCAGGCGGTGCCGGCCCGCCAGGGTGGTCAGCCCCTTGAGCATGGCCGAGCTGTACAGCAGGCTGGCGTCCGACAGCAGCCCCTCGGCCGCCGTGGCCATCTCCACCTGCAGGCGGTAACCGCGGCTCGGGTCGAGGGGATGGTCGCTCTCCAGGTAGGAATAGGCCACGCCCGGCAGCAGCAGGGTGCTCAGGCCGTTATCGTCGCCGTAGCGGAACTCCTCATGCTGCCACTTCAGCGAGAACACCTGCTGCCAGCCGTTGTCCAGGCGCCGGTGCCACTCCGGCCCAACCTTGAGTAGACGGCTGCGGGTGTCGGTGTCGGCCAGCTCCTCGTACTGATAGCCGCCGACGAAGCGCAGCTTGTCGGTCATCGGCGGGTCGAGGGGAATGTCGTACCAGAGACCGACGTTCTGCTTGGGCTGCGACAGCTCCAGTTCCGTGCCGTAGCTGTGCCCCTGGGCATTGGCCCAGCGGCGCGTCCAGTTGGCCCGGCCGCGCGGGCCGACGTCGGTGGAGAAGCCGGCGCCGATACCGAAGCTGCGCGGCTCGCGCATCTGCAGCTGGACCACCACCGGCACAACTCCGTCGCGGACGCCTGCCGGGTTGGCATCGACTCGCACGCCCTCGAAGTAGCCGAGCGTCTGGAGGTTCTCCTGCAGCTTGGCGATCTGCCCGGCATCGTAGGGTGCACCGGCCTTGAAAGGCACCATGCGCCGCATGAAGTCCTCGTCGAACGGCGTCTCGCCCTGGAAGACCACCTCGCCCAGCCGGTAGCGCGGCCCGCTGGCGTAGACCAGCTCGATGTCGGCGACACCGGCGGCGGGGTCGACGAACAGGCGCTGGCGGAGGAAGTGGCCGGAGAAGAAGCCCAGGCGCGACGCCTGGTTCTGGATGCTCCGCTTGGCGCTCTCGTAGCGCCCGTGGTTGAGCTGGGCGCCGGGCTTGAAGTGCGAGCCCTGCGGCACGCGGAACGCCTCGAGCTGCGCGGCCGGCCCCTCGACGCGGATCTCCACGTGGCGCAGGCGTACCGGCTCGCCGGGAATCACGTGCAGGAACAGGGTCGGCGGAGCGCCGGGACGAACCTCGCTGGAAATCTGCGCCTGGTAGTAGCCGAGCGCCTCGGCCGCGCTGCGGGCCCGCTCCTCGGCGGCCGGCGCGAGAATGCGCAGGGCCTGTTCGTCGCGCTCGCCGAGTTCGCCGATATAGCCTTCGATGTTCTTCCGCAGACTGCTCTTGGCCGGTTCGACCTGCACCTCCAGACGAGCCTGGGCGAACGCCGCGGAAGCGCAGAACAGGAGGCCCAGGAACGTCCCTGTACGGATGGAAACTCTCATGGCCACGGATGCTAGCACGGCTGTTCGACCGCTCCGACCGCCCTTACCAAGCGTTTACATGGCGCTTGCGCGTGCTCAGGCGCCCGTCTCCACCAGCGGCTGCGGATTGGGATGGATGAGGATGTGCTCGTGCACCGGGCCCAGCTCGACCTGGCCGATCTCCTGGTAGCCCTGGCGCCGGAGGAACTCCAGATAGTGCGGGTCGCCGGTGTCGAGCACGATGCCCCGCGAGTTGCTGTCCCCGGCGCACCAGCGGTGCAGGGCGCCGAGCAGCTGCTCGCCGTAGCGCCAGCCCTGGAACTCCGGGCGCACGCCGATCAGCGGCAGCATGTGGTAGGCGCCCGGCGGCAGGCAGGCGATCACCGCCTCGTGGTAGTCCAGGTAACGCCGGGTGCAGCGGAAGCCGGCGGTCAGCAGCATGCGCAGCCGCCAGCTCCAGCTTTCGGTGATCTCCAGGCGGCGTTGCGGCGGGGAGATCAGCGCCACGCCGATCAGCCGCTCGCCGAGCAGCAGGCCGAGCGCCGGCAGGTCGTCGGCGAAATGCCGCGACAGCAGCTCGCGCACGGTGGCGCGCACCCGCTGTTCGTAGCCGGGCCGGTCGGACTCGAGCAGGTAGGTGAAGGTCGGCGTGCGGCGGTAGGCCTGGTAGAGCAGCGAGCAGGACTCGCGCAGGTATCCGCCGTCGATGAGCCGGACTTCGGCAGGCGCGGTCATGGGCAGGGCCTCCTGGCGGCGGTTCGTTTCCCCCTCCCTGCACGTTAGCATCGGCCCCCGGGTGCCGCCAGGCGGCTGGCTTGGCGATGGAGCGATCGGCTAGCATGGCGCCCCCGTTTCGAACCGGCAGCCCTTCATGAAGATCGTCTCCTTCAACATCAACGGCTTGCGCGCCCGCCCGCACCAGCTCTCGGCACTCATCGAAAAGCACCGGCCGGACGTGATCGGCCTGCAGGAAACCAAGGTCGCCGACGAGCAATTTCCTCGCGAGCAGATCGAGGCGCTGGGCTATCACGTGCATTACCACGGGCAGAAGGGCCATTACGGGGTCGCCCTGCTGTCCCGGCAGCCGCCGCTGGAGGTGCAGAAGGGCTTTCCCGAGGACGGCGAGGAATCGCAGAAGCGCTTCATCTGGGGCGTCTACGCCGACGCCGCCGGCCAGCCGGTCACCGTAATGAACGGCTACTTCCCGCAGGGCGAGAGCCGTGCCCATCCGCTGAAGTTTCCCGCCAAGACGCGCTTCTACGCCGACCTGCAGGCCCTGCTGGAGAGCCGCTTCGACCCCAACCAGGCGCTGGCGCTGATGGGCGACTTCAACATCGCGCCGGAGAACGGCGACATCGGCATCGGCGCGGAGAACGCCAAGCGCTGGCTGCGCACCGGCAAGTGCAGCTTCCTGCCGGAAGAGCGCGAATGGATGGCCCGGCTCAAGGGCTGGGGCCTACAGGACAGCTTCCGCGAGCTGCACCCGGAGGTCTGCGACCACTTCAGCTGGTTCGACTACCGCAGCCGCGGCTTCGAGGACGATCCCCGGCGCGGTCTGCGCATCGACCTGATCCTTACCTCCCGCGCCCTGCGCCCGCGCCTGCGCGGTGCCGGCGTGGACTGCGAACTGCGCGCCATGGACAAACCCTCCGACCATGCGCCGGTGTGGCTGGAAATCGACTGATCGCGACATACCGTGACCGGGTTCACAGCCCGGCACGGCGGCCGGCACCGCCGATCGACTGTCACGGAAGTGCAACCAAACCGACTTATTCTCGCGCCACCCTCCCACCTGTGTAGTAAGAAGGTGCCCCAGCCATGTCGCGCGCCCTGCCTGTGCCTGCCCGTTTCCCGCGAAGCCCTGCCCGTTCCCTGCTGATCGCCCTGCTCTGCTCCAGCCTGCCATGGAGCGTCGCGGCGGCCCAGTCCACGCCCGCCGCGCCGTCTCCCGTGCTGCGCATCCAGGGCTCCAACACCATCGGCGCCGAACTCGGCCCGGCGCTGCTGGTCGGCCTGTTCGAGCAACAGGGCCTGCGCGAAGTGCACGTCGAGAATGGCGCGTCGGCGAACGAGCAGCGGGTCGTCGGCCTGGATGCCCAGGGCCGCCAGGTGCTGGCGGAAATCAGCGCCCACGGCTCCAGCACCGGCTTCGTCGCCCTGCAGGAGGGCAGCGCCGACCTCGCCGCCTCCTCGCGGCCGATCAAGGACGGCGAGGCCGCCGGGCTGGCGGCGCTGGGCGACATGCGCAGCCTCGAAGCCGAGCAGGTGATCGCCATCGACGGCCTGGCGGTCATCCTCCATCCGGACAACCCGCTGCGCGCCCTCAGCCTGGAACAGCTGGCCCGGGTGTTCGCCGGCGAAGTGAGGACCTGGGAAGAACTCGGCGGGCGCGGCGGCGCGATCCACCTGTATGCCCGCGACGCCCACTCCGGCACCTTCGACACCTTCAACGAACTGGTGCTCAAGCCCCAGGGCAAGAGCCTCGCCGCCGAGGCCCGGCGCTTCGAGTCGAGCAGCCAGCTGTCCGGCGCGGTGACTCAGGACCTGGCGGGCATCGGCTTCATCGGCCTGCCCTACGTGCGCCAGGCCAAGGCCCTGGCGATCTCCGCCGGCGACTCCCGGCCGATGCCGCCCGAGCCCAGCCTGGTCGCCACCGAGGACTATCCCCTGTCGCGGCGCCTATTCCTCTATAACCCGCCGAAGCAGCCGGGCCCCTGGGTCAAGGCGCTGGTCGAGTTCGCCCACAGCCCGCGCGGCCAGGAAGTGGTCGCGCAGAGCGGCTTCATCGCCCAGCGGGTGCAGGCGGTGCACGTCGATCCGCACGCCGGCATGCCGCAGAGCTACCTGCAGCTGGCCCGCGGGGCGCAGCGCCTGTCGGTGAACTTCCGCTTCCAGGAAGGCAGCGCCCTGCTCGACAACAAGGCCCTGCGCGATGTCGAGCGCGTGCTCGCCTACCTGCGCGAGAAGGGCAAGCTGGAGAATTCGGTGGTGCTGGTCGGCTTCGGCGATCCCAAGCAGGACAGCGAGCGCAGCGCCCTGCTGTCGAAGCTGCGGGCGATGGCGGTGCGCCGCGAACTGGCCAAGGGCGGCGCGACTTTCCGCGAGATCGTCGGGCTCGGCGACGCCCTGCCGGTGGCCGCCAACAGCGGCGAGGAAGGCCGGATCAAGAACCGCCGGGTCGAGGTCTGGGTGTACTGACCGCGGCGCAGGCCGAGGCGCCCGCGCGGCGCCCCGCCCGGGCGATCAGGCCTTGCCGGCCTCCTCCGGCTCCTCCACCTCCAGGCTCAGCCCCTGCCAGGCGCTTTCCCCGGCCTTCTTGTCGGCGCCGGCCACCCCGCCGTCGCGGTGCAGCTTCAGCTGGAGGCGCACGTTGTTCGCCGAGTCGGCGTTCTTCAGCGCCTCCTCTTCGCCGATGGCGCCTTCGTTGACCAGCTCGATCAGCGCCTGGTCGAAGGTCTGCATGCCCAGGTTGCGCGACTTCGCCATGATCTCCTTGATCTCGGACAGCTCGCTGCGCTTGATCAGGTCGCGCACCGTCGGCGTGCCGAGCAGCACCTCCACCGCGGCCCGGCGCTTGCCGTCCTGGGTCTTGACCAGGCGCTGGGAGACGAAGGCCTTGAGGTTGTTGCCCAGGTCGTTGAGCAACTGCGGGCGACGCTCCTCGGGAAAGAAGTTGATGATGCGGTCCAGCGCCTGGTTGGCGTTGTTGGCGTGCAGGGTGGAAATCGCCAGGTGGCCGGTGTCGGCGAAGGCCAGGGCGTGCTCCATGGTCTCGCGGTCGCGGATCTCGCCGATCAGGATCACGTCCGGCGCCTGGCGCAGGGTGTTCTTCAGCGCGGCGTGGAAGCTGCGGGTGTCCACCCCGACCTCGCGCTGGTTGATGATCGACTTCTTGTGCCGGTGCACGTATTCCACCGGGTCCTCGATGGTGATGATGTGCCCGCCGCTGTTGCGGTTGCGGTAGTCGATCAGCGCCGCCAGGGAGGTCGACTTGCCCGAGCCGGTGCCACCGACGAACAGCACCAGACCGCGCTTCTCCATCACCACGTCGAGGAGGATCTTCGGCAGCTTGAGGTCCTCGAAGCACGGGATGTCCAGCTTGATGTTGCGCGCGACGATGGACACCTCGTTGCGCTGCTTGAAGATGTTGATGCGGAAGCGGCCGATGTTCGGCAGGGAGATCGCCAGGTTCATTTCCAGATCGCGCTCGAACTCGACGCGCTGCTCGGCGTCCATCAGCCCCTCGGCGATCTTCGCCACGGCGCCCGGCTGCAGCGGCTCCTGGCCGAGCGCCTTGAGCACGCCGTTGAACTTCGCGCAGGGCGGCGCGCCGGTGGACAGGTAAAGGTCCGAACCGTCCTGGGTGGCCAGGACTCTCAGCATCGATTGAATATCCATGGAATAGGTCCGCGAGGCATATGTCGTTGAAAATCAAGCGGTTGTCAAACCGGCTCGCGGCACTCTAGCCAGCCCTTTCGATCTGGCACAATGCGCAGACTTCCAAGTTGAGGACTCCTTCTATGGCCAAAGCGATGGCACGTCACATTCTGCTCGGCAGCGAGGCCGAAGCCGCGCAGTTGAAGCAGCGCCTGGCCAGGGGCGAGGACTTCGCCCAGCTCGCCCGCCGCCACTCGCTCTGCCCCTCGGGCAAGCGCGGAGGCGACCTCGGCGAGGTCCGTCCGGGGCAGATGGTGCGGTCGATCGACCAGGTGATCTTCAAAAAGGCCCTGCGCGAAATTCACGGCCCGGTGAAGTCGCAGTTCGGCTACCACCTGGTGCAGGTGTTCTATCGCGACTGAAGGGATGGCCCCGCTGCTTGCCGGGCGATCAGCGCACAGCCTTGTCAGCGGGCGGCTTCCGTTGCCGGGCTCGGGAACGCATCATCCACGGATGCCGCTCATCGGTTGCGTCGTCGTCAAAATAGTTGTCTGATGACATACCTCACCAGAGCCTCCAGCCCGGAAATCCCATGTCCCACGAGTCCGACACGACGCCCGTCCCGAGCGACACCCTGCAGATCCTCTCCATCGTCTGCTTCTCCTTTCTCGGCTTCATGAGCATCGGCATCCCCATGGCGGTCCTGCCGGGGCTGATCCACCACGAGCTGGGCTTCAGCACCCTGGTCGCCGGTCTGGTGATCGGCCTGCAGTACCTGCTCACCCTGCTGGTGCGCCCGTTTTCCTGCCGGGTGATCGACACCGCCGGCCCCAAGCAGGGCGTCATCTACGGGCTGACCGGCTGCGCTCTGGGCGGCCTGCTGATGCTGCTGGCGACGCTCTGGCTGGCCCTGCCGCTGCTCAGCCTGCTCACCCTGGTGCTCAGCCGCCTGGTACTGGGCGCAGCCCACAGCGTGCTCGGCGCCTCCGCGATCGCCTGGGGCATCGGCCAAGTCGGCAGTGCGGGCACCGCCCGGGTGATCTCCTGGAACGGTATCGCCAGCTATGGCGCGATCGGCCTGGGTGCGCCGTTCGGCGTCTGGCTGGTGGAGCGCTTCGGCCTGCCCTGGATGGGCGCCAGCGTGCTGCTGATCGCCCTGCTCGGGCTCGCCCTGGCCTGGCGCAAGGCCGGCGTGCCGGTGGTCGCCGGCGAGCGGCTGAGCTTCATGAACGTGCTCGGACGGGTCAGCCCGTATGGACTGGCGATGGCCCTGGGCACCCTCGGCTACGGCACCATCGCCGCCTTCATCACCCTGTATTACGACAGCCGCGGCTGGGCCTGGGCGGAATACGCGATGACCGCCTTCGGCCTGAGCTTCATCGCCGCCCGCCTGCTGTTCGCCCAGGCGATCGACCGTCTCGGCGGCTACCGGGTGGGCATCGCCTGCCTGCTGGTCGAAGCCGCCGGCCTGCTGCTGCTCTGGGCGGCGCCCGGTCCGCTGTCGGCGATGCTCGGCGCGGGGCTGAGCGGCTTCGGCTTCTCGCTGGTGTTCCCGGCCCTCGGCGTGGAGGCGGTGAAGAGCACGCCGGCCTCGAACCGCGGCGCGGCGATCGGCGCCTATTCGCTGTTCCTCGACCTGGCGCTGGGTGTCGCCGGTCCGCTGATCGGTCTCTTGATCGGCAGCCACGGTTTCCGTTCGATCTTCCTGGTCTGCGCGCTGGCCTCCTTCGCCGGACTCGGCCTGACCCTGGCCCTGCAATACCGCAGCGCCCGTCAACCCCGTGAAGTCGAGGCGGAGCTGGCGGCGGTCGAGGCGGATTAGCGCCGCGCTCTCCAGCCGGGACGGGCCGGCGCCGCTGCCTCCGCCAGGAGGCCGGGCGACTCCGGGTCCCGTATCCCCCTCGGCGACCGCTCGCCGGTGCCCTCATCGCGCTATCAGCCAGGCCTTCCGGTAGCGGCGCAAAGGGCCGCCTGTCGACAATTCCGGTGCGGACAGTGCCTTTTGTCGGCCGCCCGCCCCGTTCTGCGCAGGGCGTGCATTACTTCTAGGCACCTGCCCAGAGGCAGCATGCCGAGCGGCATGCCAGCAGCAGAGCAGGCCGCCACGGGGGCAAGCGTGCAGTCTTCGTGGACGCGGTGAGCGGGAGTTTCGAAGGGACATCCGCCCGGGTGCAACCAGAGCGCATTCGCCATCGCCGACACCGGTTGGGTAGGACGCAAGCCACCCTCTGCACAGGTGTAAACGGTAAACGTAATCAATGGTTAATGAGTGGTTCTAGCGCTGAGCCTGCCTCGGCAGGACTCGGCATCACTTCGCGACCCAGCAGTTACATCCACCTTGCCGTTATCCAATCAAAGGACCTGATGATGAAGCACCCCTGGAATCCCGACAGCTGGAGAGGCAAACCCGTCCAGCAGCAACCCGAATACCCCGATGCCGCCCACCTCGCCCAGGTGGAGCAGACCCTGGCCGCCTATCCGCCGCTGGTCTTCGCCGGCGAGACCCGCGAATTGCGCCAATTGTTCGCCGAGGTCAGCCAGGGGCGCGCCTTCCTGCTGCAGGGCGGCGACTGCGCGGAGAGCTTCGCCGAGTTCTCCTCGGCCAAGATCGGCGACACCGTGAAGGTGCTACTGCAGATGGCGGTGATCATGACCTTTGCCGCCGGCTGCCCGGTGGTCAAGGTCGGCCGCATGGCCGGCCAGTTCGCCAAGCCGCGCTCGGCCGGCAGCGAGACAGTGAATGGCGTCACCCTGCCCGCCTACCGCGGCGACATCGTCAACGGCATCGACTTCGACGCGAAAAGCCGGACGCCGGACCCGCAGCGCCTGCTGCAGGCCTACCACCAGTCCACCGCCACCCTCAACCTGCTGCGCGCCTTCGCCCAGGGCGGCTTCGCCGACCTGCATCAACTCCATCAGTGGAACCTCGACTTCATTTCCGACGAAGCCTTGTCGGAGAAGTACCGACAGCTCGCCGACCGTATCGACGAAAGCCTCGCCTTCATCCGCGCCTGCGGTCTGAAGAGCACGCCGCAGTTGCACAAGACCCATTTCTTCACCGCCCATGAGGCGCTGCTGTTGAACTACGAGCAGGCCCTGACCCGTCAGGACAGCCTGACCGGCGAGTGGTACGACTGCTCGGCGCACATGCTGTGGATCGGCGACCGCACCCGCCAGCCGGACGGCGCCCACGTGGAGTTCCTGCGCGGGGTCGGCAACCCGATCGGCGTCAAGGTCGGGCCGACCACCGACCCCGAAGGGCTGCTGCGGCTGATCGATATCCTCAACCCGGACAACGAGCCGGGCCGTCTCAACCTGATCGCGCGAATGGGCGCGAACCGGGTGGAGGAGCACTTGCCGGCGCTGATCCGCGCGGTACAGCGCGAAGGCCGCCAGGTGCTGTGGAGTTCCGATCCCATGCACGGCAATACCATCAAGGCCGGCAACTACAAGACCCGGGAGTTCGGGAGCATCCTGCGCGAGGTGCGGCAGTTCTTCGCCGTGCATCAGGCCGAGGGCAGCCATGCCGGCGGCATCCATATCGAGATGACCGGGCAGAACGTCACCGAATGCATCGGCGGCAGCCGGACGGTCACCGAAGATCGCCTGTCCGATCGCTATCACACCCACTGCGATCCGCGCCTGAATGCCGATCAGGCTCTCGAGCTGGCTTTTCTCATCGCTGAATCGATCAAGCCGGTGCGCCCCCAACTCCCCCGGCAGGGTTATAAGCGATCGAACCGCGGGCATCGGCTACTGGAAGTGCGCTGAGGCCAGGTACGACACCGACCATGACCGCACCTCGCCGGTGACGGTCATGGTCGCGGCGCCGGGAGCGAAATTCGCCCCCGGCGCGCTCAGGCGCTCCGGCCCCGGTCTGCCGGCGACAGTGCGAGGTCTTCGCCCCAGCGCGGCCTGCCCGGCACGTCCAGACCGAAGCAGTCGAGCGCCCGAGCCACCGAGTGATCGACGATGTCGGCGATGCTCTGCGGCTCGGTGTAGAAGGCCGGCACCGGCGGATGGATGATGCCGCCCAGCTCGGTGACCGTCAGCATGTTGCGGATATGCCCGGCATGCAGCGGCGCCTCGCGGACCATCAGCACCAGACGCCGGCGCTCCTTCAAGACCACGTCGGCGGCGCGGGTCAGCAGCGTGGAGGTCACGCCGCTGGCGATTTCCGCCAGGGTACGCACCGAACAGGGCGCCACCAGCATGCCCAGCGTCCGGAACGAGCCGCTGGAAATGCTCGCGCCGACATCGCCGATCGGATGCACATGGTCGGCCAGCGCATACAGCTCGTCGCGCTTGAGCCGGGTTTCGTAGGCGCGGGTCATTTCCCCGGCGCGCGACACCACCAGGTGGCTTTCCACCTCCAGGCTCCTGAGCATCTGCAGGGCACGGATGCCGTAGACGATCCCCGTGGCGCCGCTGATGCCGACGACCAGACGTTGCGCGTTCATGGGCAGGCCTTCGGGAAGAGCGCGGGGGCGAAGGGATGCGGATCGACCTCGCGGAACTTCGCCCGCTCGAAGCGCTCCCGCAGATGCCAAGGGGCCGTGCAGTCGAAGATGGTCTTGCAGGTCAGCCCGCGCGCGGCGATCGACGGGCTGTACTCGGGGATCTGCGACGGATCGAGCACATGGCCGGGCACGCCGGGCACGAAGATGGTGTCCACGTCGCCCTGGTAGCGCGTCTGCATGGCCCAGAGCACGTCGTCGGAGTCGAACGGATCGACGTCCTCGTCGACCAGGATGACGTTCTTCAGCTCGCGGTAGACGGCCAGGGCGATGAGCGCGGCCTGGCGCTGGCGGCCCTCGTCGCCCGGCCGGCGCTTGGCCACCTGCAGCACGGCGAGCAGCTTGCCGCCGCCGGCGGTATGCGCGTAGACGTTCTTCAGAAGGCCCGGCATGGCCCGCTCCACGGCGTTGCGGATGCTCGCCTCGGTGGGAATCCCCGCCAGGTTGGTGTGCTCCTCGCCGGGGCCGACCAAGGTCTGCAAGATCGCCTGCCGGCGCATGGTGACGGCGGTCACGCGGATCACCGGCAGCGACGGATTGGCCGGCCCGGTGTAGCCGGGAAACTCCGGCATGGCGCGGCCGCTGTCGGTGTTGATGTCCTCGCGCAGGCGTTCGTGGGGCAGGATCTCGCCCTCGATCACCACCTCGGCGCGGGCGATCGCCCGCTGGCGGATGCTGACTGCCTCGACCAGCTCCACCGGCCTGCCGCGCAGGCCGCCGGCGATCTTCAGCTCGTCGTAGCCCAGCGGCGTGGTCGGCGCCTCGAAGCAGGAGCCGATGTGGATCGCCGGGTCCAGGCCCATGTTGATGGTCACCGGCAGCGGCTGGCCGGCTGCCTCGGCCTTCTGGCGGAACTTGTCGATGTGCCGGTCCGGGGCGAAGAAGATCGACAGCCGGTCCCGGTCCTGCACGCACAGGCGGTGGATGGTGACGTCGGTATGGCCCTCCTCCGGATCGCTGCCCAGCACCAGGCCGAGACAGAAGAACGGGCCGGCATCCTCGTCGGTGTTGGTCGGTGCCGGCAGCAGCTTGCGCAGGTCGAAGCCGGGGTCTTCGGCACGGTGGATCACTTCCTGGCAGGGCGCCTGCTCGCGGGGCACGAGCACCGGGTCGAGGGCCTGCTCGATCGCCTCGCCCATGCGCTCGGCCAGTCGCTCGGGCGTGCTGTCGAGCAGCAGGGCGACCCGTTCGCGGCTGGCCATCACGCCCACCAGCACCCGCGAATCCGGATAGCCCTTGATGTTCTCGAACATCATCGCCGGCCCCAGCCGGGTCGGCCGCCGGACGGTGCCACCCGCCCCGACGCGCTTGTAGACGCCGGCCAGCTCGGCATGCGGATCGACGGGATGGTCGGTGTGCAGGAGTTGACCCGGCACTGTCTCCAGACGCGCCAGGGCGCTGCGCAGGTCATTGATGGGGGGAGCGTCGGTGAGCCGCGGAAATGGCTGTTCCATGGTCGAAAAATCCGTTTTCAGAAGATGTATCCATGCCTCCTGGCGTACACGCTGAACTTCTCGCTGGGAATGCCCTGGACCTTGAGCCGGCGCGGGAACGTCTTCGCACAGGCCTACCCGTGTCATGGCTGGCGGTCATGATGGTCGTACCGGCAAGCCAGACGGTTTTGCATTCGCGCATTCGATTGCCGTTCTCAACAACGAGTTGTAAAGATAGCCCCGTCTTCCTGCAGCTCAAGCCCCGCCCCTGGCATTTCACGGCGTTTTCGACGGGCGCATCCTCGCTGCCCCGGGGCCGGCAGCGCCTGCCTGAGGCAGGGCTCCGCCCCGGTTCGAAGGGAGAGGCCTTGCCGAAACGCAGATCAATGCCGACGGTCCGGCCGCGCCAGCCCGAGCTTCTCGATCCGGTAGCGCAGCATGTCGCGGGTCAGGCCCAGCAAGCGCGCCGACTTGGTCACGTTCCAGTCGGTCCTGTCCAGGGTGCGCAGCACCAGGTCGCGCTCCACTTCGGGCAGGTTGAGTCCTTCTTCGGGCAACCCCGGCGCATAGTCCCGGGACGCTGCCGGGCGCGCCTCGCCGCCGTCCATCAGCTCCGGGCAGAGCGCCAGCTGGGCCGCGCCGACCAGGTTGCCCGGCGCCAGCAGCGCGGTCTGCTCCAGCATGTTGCGCAGTTCGCGCACATTGCCCGGCCAGCTGTAGTTCTTCAGCAGCGCCCGGGCCTCGGCGCTGAAGGTCAGGCCGGGCTTGCCGTAGCGCCGGCCGTGCAGGGCCAGGTAATGCTCGGCCAGGGCGAGCACGTCGTCGCCGCGGGCGCGCAGCGGCGGCACCCTGATCTCGATGATCCGCAGGCGGAAGAACAGGTCGCGGCGAAACCGGCCCTGCTGGACCATCCGCTCCAGGTTGCAGTTGGTGGCGGCGACGATGCGCAGGTCGACCCGGCGCTCCTTGACCGCGCCCAGCCGGCGGATGCTGCGGTCCTCCAGCAGCTTGAGCAGCTTGGCCTGCAGCGACAGCTCGATCTCGCCGATCTCGTCGAGGAACAGGGTGCCGCCGTCCGCCGCCTCGACCAGGCCGACGCGCCGCTCCTTGGCGTCGGTGAAGGCGCCCCGCTCGTGGCCGAACAGCTCCGCCTCCAAGAGGTGCGCCGGGATCGAGGCGCAGTTGACCTCGACGAAGGGGCCGTGGCGCCGGCTGCCGTCGAAATGCAGGGCGCGGGCGATCAGTTCCTTGCCGGTGCCGGTCTCGCCCTGGATCAGCACCACCGGCAGGTCGGCGTCGGTCATCCGGCTTTCCGCCTCCAGCAGCTGGCGCACCGTCGCCTTCATGGTCCGCATCGCCGGCGACTCGCCGAGCAGCGCCGCGAGCCCGGCGTCCCTGGCCTCGCGCGCCTGGTAGAAGGACAGCGTGTGCTCCAGGCGCTGGGCCTCGAGCGCCTTGTCGATCAGCAGCCTGAGCTCGGCCAGCACCACCGGCTTGGTCAGGTAGTGGTAGGAGCCGGCCTTCATCGCCGCCACCGCGTCCTCCACGTTGCCGTAGCCGGTCATCACGATCGGCTTGATCTGCGGATCGCTGGCGCGTACCCGGGCGATCAGCTCCAGCCCGCTCATGCCCGGCAGCGAGCGGTCGGTCAGCAGTACGTCGGGACGGTAGGTCTCCAGGACGGCCAGGGCCTCCTCGGCGGAACCGCAGACCCGCGCCTCGTACTGCTTGCGTTCGAGATACGTCTGAATGTTGCCCGCCAGCGTCGCGTCGTCCTCGACGATCAGAATGCTGTGCTCCATCGTGTCTATCCCCTCTCTGCGATCCTGAAAGCCAGGCACACGTCGGTTCCCTCCTTTTCCCGGCTGTCCAGCCGGATCGAGCCGCCGAAGCGCTCCATGATCCGTTTCACCAGCACCAGGCCGACGCCGAGGCCGCCGCGCTTGGTGGTGTAGAAGGCCCGGAAGGCCATCGCCATCTGCTCCTGGGTCATGCCGTTGCCGCTGTCGCCGATGGTCAGGCGCAGGCGCCGCTCCAGCGTGTCGACGGCGATGCGGATGCGCAGCGAGCCGCCCCGCGGCATGGCCTCGATGGCATTGGAAATCACGCTGTTGAGCACCTGGGCGAACAGCACCCGGTGGCTGACCACCGCCGGCGCCGGCTGCGCCTGCCAGTCGACCCGGATGTCGGCGGCGCGGATCTGCCGCGCGAAGGCCTGCAGCACCTCGTCCACCGCGGCGACCGGGTCCACCGCCTCGCGGTCGCCGCAGAGCGGGCGGGAGGAAATCAGCAGCTCGCTGACGCATTTGGACAGGCGATCGACCTGGCCGATGATGTCCTCGATGTTCTTGCGCAGCGGCAAGGCCTCGGCCTGCGCATCCAGGGCCAGCTCGGCACTGGAGCGGATCGCCGCGAGCGGGTTGCGCAGGCTGTGGGCCACCGCCGTGGACATTTCGCCGAGGGCCACCACCGTCTCGTTGGCGACCAGTTGCCGCTGCTGGGCGGCGAGCCGTCCCGAGAGCCGCCAGATCATCCAGAACAGGCCGAGATAGATCAGCAGGCCGCCGAGCACGGCCGCCAGCCAGAACACCAGGTAGCTGCGCTGCAGGTGGGCGAGCAGGTCGACCGGCTCCTTGTGCAGTTCCAGCAGGGACGCCACCCGGCCCGTGCCGTCGTCGAGCGGAATGTAGTGCTCGACCTGGAGACTCGCCGGCGGGCCGAGAAAGCCCGCACCGCCGGCCCGGAAATGACTGGCGGTCACCGTATCGCCGCTGCCGAAGGCCTCCTCCAGGCTCGGGCTGGCGCCCTTGCGGCCGATCAGCTGCGGATCGCTCGACCAGAGGATGGTCCGGTCGGGACCGTACAGGTTGACCAGCCGCACATCGGGAAAATTGATGATGTGCGCGAGCAGCTCGCCGCGCCCGACCATCCCCGGCAGTGCGGCGGAATCCTCGCCTCCCCGCCCCGGCTCGAGCCCGTCCGGCTCGCCCCCGGCACGCTGCCACTCCAGGGCGGCGATCGAGCGGATCGACTGGGCGGTCAGCAGGCCGTCGCGCCGCACGCTCTCGACCAGCAGGAAACGCGTGGAAAGAATGGCCAGCAAGACGACGACCGTCGTGATGACGGCGAAGCTGGCCAGGGAAAACCATCTGATCAGGTTGAACCGCTTCGGGATCTCCGCGCCCAAGGTTGTTCGCCTCCATGCGAAGAAGGATGCCTCTGGGACCCCGACTGGCTCATCCTGTTCTTGTTTTTCTGAGGTGGCTCTTGCAGCCCATCGCTATCGGCGCCTAAGCACGATTGGCGATCGCGGACGTCGGTGCTCATACAAGGACCGCCAGCCTAGCGGCCCCATGTGTCAGCTTCGGGTCAGCGCCGGCCCACTCCCTTGGACAGCACGAGACCTGTCGGCACCGCCTTGACAGTAAAGCATCGGAAAGCGGCCGCTGGCGCGCATGGGATAGACCTGTGCGCGCCCCTCAGTAGCCGTGCCGCGGATGACGGAGCGCCCGCAGATCCATGGCGCCGGCCAGCGGCAGCTCGCCGTCCAGCTCGGCCAGGCTGGCGGTCTGCATCGGCAGCGGATCCTGCAGGTAGCCGTGGATCAGCAGGCCGGCCAGCGCGCCGATGAACGGCTGGTGGCTGACCAGCAGCAGTTCCGCCTCGTTGCGCTCGGCCAGGCGGTCGAGGGCCTGGCGCGGATCGTCGTCCGGGGTCAACCAGTCGGCCACCTGCAGGTGCGGCTTGCCATCGAGAAGATCCTCCATCAGTTCGGCAGTCTGCCGGGCGCGCGCATAGGGGCTGCAGAGAATCGTCCGCAACGGCCGGCCGATCAGGTGGACCGCCGCCTGGCGGACCTCCTGGCGGCCGTGCCGGGTCAGCTCGCGCGCGGCATCGGTGTGGGCATGCGGCTCGGCTTCGCCATGCCGCAGCAGCCAGAGTTTCATGGCAACCTCCTTTTTGACGGGCGGGGCCGGGAATCAGAAGCCGCTGGTGGAAATGAAGTCCACGTCGGTCTTCGGCTCGCCGCTCATCAGCGCCTCGATGACCTGCGCCAAGGTGCGCCCCTCGAAGAGAATGGCGTGCAGGCCGGCGACCAGCGGCATGTAGACGCCGAGCTCCTCGGCCTTGGCCTTGAGCACCCGCAGGGTGTTGACCCCTTCGGCGACCTCGCCGAGGCGCGCCACCGCCTCGTCCAGGCTGAGGCCCTGGCCGAGCGCGTAGCCCACCTGGTAGTTGCGGCTCTTCGGCGACGTGCAGGTGACGATCAGGTCGCCGACCCCGGCCAGGCCCAGGAAGGTCATGGGGTTGGCGCCGAGCCGCGCGGCGAAGCGGGTCATCTCGGCGAGGGCGCGGGTGATCAGCATGCTCTTGGTGTTCTCGCCCATGCCCAGCGAGGCGGCCATGCCGGCCATGATCGCATAGACGTTCTTCAGCGCCCCGCCCAGCTCGGCGCCGAAGCGGTCGCCGCTGGCGTAGACGCGGAAGGTGCGCCCGTGCAGCACGGCCTGCACCGCCCGGCACAGGGCCTCGTCCTCGCTGGCGATGACCGTGGCGGTCAGCGCATGCTCGGCGATCTCCCGTGCCAGGTTCGGCCCGGAGAGCACGCCGATGCGCGCCGCGGGGGCGATCTCCTCGACGATCTGGCTCATCAGCTTGAAGGTCTGCGCCTCGATCCCCTTGGTGGTGCTGACCAGCATCTTCCCGGCCAGCAGCGCGGACACCGGCTGCAGCACCTGGCGCAAGGCGCCGGAGGGCAGCACGACGAAGATCAGCTCGCTGCCGGCGATCGTCGCGGCGAGGTCGGTGACCGGCTCGACGCCGGGGAGCACCTTGACGCCCTTCAGGTAGCGCGGATTCTCGCGCTGCGTGCGGATCGCCTCGGCCTGCTCCGGATCGCGCATCCACAGCCGCACGGCGTGGCCGTTCTCCGCCAGCAGATTGGCGAGCGCCGTGCCGAAGCTGCCGCCGCCGAGCACCGCGATGGGTTGTCTTGCAGTCATCTCGTTCCTCCAGTACGGCAATGGGCGGCATTATACGGGGCAAGGCCGCGACGACCAGTCATCGGTTGTCCCTTGCGTGGGCTCCGGCACTGGCGTAAGTATTTTTAGATATGCAAGCTCCCCGAGGCCGCCTGACGGTCCTTCCCTCCGTCAACAAGTGATAAACTAGACAATTACGGCCGACCTTCGTCATTCCGCTCCCATGCCCTGTGCCGCTGGCTGCGACGCCATGGCAGGGATGATCGCACTCGGCCCGGCACTGTGACTTTCAACATCAGGCAACAGTCTATGACTAGGCTGCCGAAGCATATCCCCGTTGCCTGCGGCCACCAGACGTTATCGTCCGCCCTTCACGAACGGACCATTGAGGAACTTGCATGACCAAACAAAACGCCTATACCCGGGAAGACCTGCTGCGCTGCGCTCGCGGCGAGCTGTTCGGTCCGGGTAATGCGCAACTGCCCGCCCCCAATATGTTGATGGTCGATCGCATCACGCATATCAGCGAAACCGGCGGCAAGTACGGCAAGGGCGAAATGGTCGCCGAACTGGACATCAACCCGGACCTGTGGTTCTTCGCCTGCCACTTCGAAGGGGATCCGGTCATGCCGGGCTGCCTGGGCCTCGACGCCATGTGGCAGCTGGTCGGCTTCTACCTGGGCTGGCAGGGCAATCCGGGACGTGGCCGGGCCCTGGGCTCGGGAGAAGTCAAATTCTTCGGCCAGGTGCTGCCGACGGCGAAGAAACTCACCTACAACATCCACATCAAGCGCACCATCAGCCGCTCGCTGATCCTCGGCATCGCCGATGGCACCGTCAGCGTCGATGGCCGCGAGATCTACAGTGCCGAAGGCCTGCGCGTCGGCCTGTTCACCTCTACCGACAGCTTCTGAAGGACACCCACATGCGTCGCGTCGTGATCACTGGCCTCGGCATCGTATCCTGCCTGGGCAATGACAAGGACACCGTATCCGCCAACCTGCGTGCCGGCCGGCCAGGGATTCGCTACAACCCCTCCTACGCCGAAATGGGTCTGCGCAGCCAGGTATCCGGTTCCGTCGACCTGGACCTGGAGGCGCTGATCGACCGCAAGGTCTACCGCTTCATGGGCGATGCCGCCGCCTTCGCCTACCTGTCCATGGAGCAGGCGATCAAGGATGCCGGCCTGACCGCGGAAGAGATCTCCAACCCGCGCGTCGGCCTGATCGCCGGCTCCGGCGGCGCCTCCACCTTCAACCAGATGGAAGCCCTGGACACCCTGCGCGAGAAGGGCGTCAAGCGCGTCGGTCCGTACCGCGTGCCGCGCACCATGGGCAGCACCGTCTCCGCCTGCCTGGCCACCCCCTTCAAGATCAAGGGCGTGAACTACTCGATCTCCTCGGCCTGCGCCACCAGCGCCCACTGCATCGGCAGCGCCATGGAGCAGATCCTGATGGGCAAGCAGGACATGGTCTTCGCCGGCGGCGGCGAAGAGGAACACTGGAGCCAGAGCTTCCTGTTCGACGCCATGGGCGCCCTGTCCACCCAGTACAACGCCACCCCGGAAAAGGCCTCGCGCGCCTACGACGCCAAGCGTGACGGCTTCGTCATCGCCGGCGGCGGCGGCATGGTGGTGGTCGAGGAACTGGAGCACGCGCTCAAGCGCGGCGCGAAGATCTACGCCGAAATCGTCGGCTACGGTGCCACCTCCGACGGCTACGACATGGTCGCGCCGAGCGGCGAAGGTGCGGTGCGCTGCATGCAGCTGGCGCTGGCCACGGTCGACACCCCGATCGACTACCTGAACACCCACGGCACCTCGACCCCGGTCGGCGACGTGGCCGAGGCCAAGGCGGTGCGCACCGTGTTCGGCGACCAGGCCCCGGCGATCAGCTCGACCAAGAGCCTGTCCGGCCACTCGCTGGGCGCCGCCGGCGTGCAGGAGGCGATCTACAGCCTGCTGATGATGGAAGGCAACTTCATCGCCGGCTCGGCCAACATCGAGGAACTGGACCCGGAAGTCGCCGATCTGCCGATCGTCCAGCAGACCCGCGAGAACGTCACCCTGAACACCGTGATGAGCAACAGCTTCGGCTTCGGCGGCACCAACGCCACTCTGGTGTTCAAGCGCTGGCAGGGCTGAATCCCGCCTCGCCCATGACGCAGATGCAGACGCCCCGCTCCGCCGGGGCGTCTTGCTGTGCGGCGCCCTATTTCTGGCGGAACGACGGCTCGGCGACGAATTGCCAGTCGGCATAGCGGGTCATCCCCTCGAAACCCTCCCAGCCCGGCGGAAAGTTCGCGCTCTTCAGCGGACGCCGCTCGGACAGGCTGTAGACCCCGGCGATGCGTCCGTCGGTCGAGCGGATCAGCCCCCACTCGCCGCCGCCGACCGGATCGGCATAGAGCCGGCGCAGATGGCGCTGGCGCTTGATCTGCCGGCGGTCCTCCAGCAGTTCCTCGAGGCTCTGCGGATACTGGGCGATGCCCGGCGAGTTGCGGTAGTAGCTGCGCAGCGCCATGGCGTACTGGTTGCCGATCCACAGCAGGTCGCGCTCCCGGTCGCGCTGGCTGGCGGTCGACCACAGCTGGCCGGCCGCGGCCAGCGCGCCGCCCATCAGCGCGACGAGAAACAGCACGCCCAGGTAGGTGAAGCCCCGCTGGCCGCGCATCGCCTCACCAGTCGGCATACAGGCTGCCATCCTTGGCCCGCCCGCCCGCGCCGCTCCTGACGTCGGCGACGCCGCCGGGAATGCCCTCCGGCGGCGGCAATACCACCCACTGGTCGCTGCGCTCGACGATCGGGTCCACCGGCAGGTTGCGCAGGTAGCGCTGCTCCACCAACGCCTCGAGACTCTCCGGATAGCTGCCGGTGTCGCCGTAGTACTGGTCCAGGGCATCGCGCATCACCGCCAGGCTCTGCTTGAGGGTGGTCTCCCGGGAATACTCCAGGCTGGAGAAGTAGCGCGGCACGGCGATGGTCAGCAGGCTGGCGATGATCGCCATGACCACCAGCAGCTCGATCAGGGTGAATCCGGCCTGTCGTTTCATTACCACTCCCGGTACGGAATGCCGTTGAGCCCGCGGCCGGCGGACAGCGAATGGACATCGAAGACGTCCTCGCCCTCCTGCGGGTTCTCCGCGGAGCTGTCGTAGCTGCGCAGTCCCCAGCTCTCCAGCGCGCTCGTGTCCGGCGCGGCGAAGGGATCGCGGGGAATCCGCCTAAGGAAATACAGCTTGCTGCCCGACGGGTTGCGCAGGTCGCGCACGCCCTCCACCAGCACCTCCAGCGAGGGCGGGTAGCCGCTGCCCAGGGCGGACTTCTCGATGAAGCCGGCGTCGGCCGCCTGCTTGTAGGCGTCGATGGCGTCGCGAATGCGGTACAGCGCGCTCTTCAGCTCCTGTTCCTTGCCGCGGCGGATCACCGTCTCGGTCAGCGGCGCGGCCATGCCGACCAGCAGCCCGAGGATCGCCAGGGCGATCACCAGTTCGAGCAGCGAGAAGCCGCGCGCCCGCCGCGGCCCGCCGCTCATCGCCGCTCGACCTCGGCGGCGGCCAGCGGCACGGGCTTCTTCGCCGGCCGCAGACCGACCTCGCCCTCGCGGGGCAGCGCGGCCGGACGCAGACGCAGACCGGTCTCGGTACCGGACTCGAACTCCATGTCGTAGGGATTCTGGTACGGCAGGTTGCGCACGATGCGCGGGGTGATGGAGAGCACCAGTTCGGACTTGCTCAGGGTGTCCTTGTTGCTGCCGAACAGCCGGCCGAGGCCGGGGATGTCGCCGAGGCCGGGAATGCTGTCGCCCGACTTGCCGTGATCGTTGCGCATCAGCCCAGCGAGCACCTGGGTCTCGCCGTCGCGCAGGCGCAGGGTGGTGACCGCGTTGCGGGTGTCCACCTGGATCGGGATGGTCCCGGCCTCGGTGCGCGCCAGCTGGGTCGCATTGCTCACCTCCAGCCCCACCTTGATGGCCACCTCGTCGTTCAAGTGGATGGTCGGCTCGACCTCCAGCTTCAGGCCCACGTCCAGGTAGGTGATGCTCTCGGTGATCACCGGCCCCTGGGTCGAGGGCGTCGAGGTGGCGCTGACCACCGGCACCCGCTCGCCGATGTGGATGCGCGCCTGCTCGCGGTTGCTGACCCGCAGCACCGGACTGGCCAGGGTGTTGATGTCGCTGTCGTTGGCGTTGATCTTCAGGGTCGGCGACGGCGAGAAGTTGATGCGGTCGGAATTGATCCCGCGCAGCTGGCCGAGGATGCTCACCGCGCTAGTGCCGTCCTCGGTGAGGATGCCGAAGGTGTTCGGCCACTGCAGGCCGAGGTCGAGGATGCGCTTGCGCGAGACTTCCATCACCTCCAGCTCCAGCACCACCTCGGGATTGGCCTGGTCCTGGGCCTGGAACAGCCGCTCGGCCAGGTGCACCGCATCCGGCGTGTCGCGCATGGTCAGGGTGTTGAGGCGCTCGTCGACGAACACGTCGCGGGTCTTGAGCAGGGTCTTGACCATGTTCAGCGCGGTGTTGGCGTCGGTGTTGGTCAGGTAGAAGGTCTTCAGCACCAGTTCCTGGTAGTCCTTGAGCTTCTGCGGGGTGTTCGGGTAGATGATGATGGTGTTGTCGTTGACCACCTTCTGCTTGAGCTGGCTCTGCTGCAGCAGCAGGTCCACCGCGTCCTCGATCGCCACCTGGCGGACGTAGATGGTCGCCTTGAGATCCGGGCGCACGTCCTGGTCGAAGATGAAGTTCATTCCCGCGGTCTGCGCCAGGACCTCGAAGACCAGCTTCAGGTTGGCCTCGCGGAACTCCAGGCTCACCGGCTGGCGCAGCTTGGAGCGCAACTGCGGGTAGGCGACGGCGGTCTGCGCGCGGGTGCCCTCGATGCCCGCCTGCAGGGCCAGCGCCCTCTCGTGCCGCGGCTCCAGGGTAAGGATCGCGCGCACCAGCCGCTCGGCCCCGGCCAGGTCGCCGCGGCCCAGCGCCAGCTCGGCCTGGCGGTACTGCTCGGCGACGTTGCGCCGCTGGACGATCTGGCGCATGCCCTCGCTGGCCCGGGCGTTGCCCGGCTCGACGCCCAGCACCTGCTGGTAGGCGGCCTGCGCGGCCTCGTGGTTGCCCGCATTGCGCGCCTGGTCGGCCTGGGCCAGCAACCGGGTGACCACCCTGGCCCGCTGGGTGGTCAGGGCGATCTGCGCGCTGGGGTCCTGCGGATTTTCGTGGGCCGCCTCGGCCAGCTTCACCAGGCCCTCCTCGTACTTGCCCTGGTCGATCAGGTCGATGCCCTCCTGGGTCGGCTGCCCGGCACAGCCGGCCAGCAGCAAGCCGCCCAGCAGCAGCGGCAGGCAGAAAGCGCGTGCATCCTTGCGCATTGCGATGGTCATGGACGGTCCCCCACGGACAGCGACTGGGTCTGGTTGAGCGGCAGATAGACGAGGGTCAGCTCGTCGCCGGCGATCTTCTCCACCCGGTAGGTGCCGTCGATCACGTCGCCGGCCTGCACCGTGTGCACACGCTCGTCGCGCAGCAGAAAGGCCCTGAGGTGGACGCTGTCGTCCAGCCGGCCGATGAACTCGAAGGGCAGCGGCGGCGCGGCCGGTGGCGGCGGCGGCAAGGCGGCGGCCGCGACCGGCGCCGCGGCATCGGGCGCACGGCGCGCAGGCGGCGCGCGCCAGCTGCGGGCGGCGAACAGATCCGTCTGCGGCACCGCCCGGCTCGCCGCTCCGTCCCGCACCGCCCGGGCCTCCGGCGCGGCGACGGCCGGGCCTTGCGCCGCCGGCGCCGGCCGGCTGCGCGGCGCCACCGCCAGAGGCTCGGCCTCCTGCGGCGGAAAGAATTCCGGCAGCAGCGCCAGCAGCCCCGCGCTGCCGAGAAACACCAGCCAGCCCAGCAGCCGTCGCCTTTCCATCACCACCTCGACAGATAGAGAGTCATGCGGATGCGCCCTTCGAGTTCGGTTTCCTGGATGGCCTTGCGCTTGAACTCGACATCTTCCAGCACCAGCGCCGGCACCTCGCTCAGCAGGCTGTGCAGGAAACGGCGCAGCTGCGGATAGCCGGCGCGCACCGGCAGGAGGATGCGGTAGCGCGCCAGGCGGGTCTTCGGGTCGATGCCGAGGGAATACTCGCCGCGCGCCAGCGACAGGTTCTGCGCCCGGGCCGCCGCGTAGATCCGATCGATGGCGCTGCTCGCCGCCGGTTGCGCCGGCAGCTGGCGGTGGAAGTCGGCCAGTTGCTGGCCCGGTCCCTGCGCCGGCAGCTCGACGCCGCGCTCGATGCGCGCCTGGCGCTCGCGGGCCGCGACGATCTGCGCCGCCAGGGCCTCGCGCGCCTGCCAGGCCGGCCACAGGACCAGCAGCCCGTGGGCGGCGGCCAGCGCCAGCAGCGCGGCGCCGACGGCGCCCGGCCAGCCCAGCCGCCGCAGCCGCTCGCGGAGGATCAGCCTATGGACGGCCATCCGGCACCTCCCAGGTCGCCAGCAGGTTGAAGCGGATCGGCCGTTCGGCCACCTGGACCAGCACCTCGTGGTCGAGCAGGGACACGTCGCTCAGCCCGTCGCTGTCCTCCAGGCGCTGGTGGAACTCCAGCATGGCTTCCAGGTTGCGCGCCTCGGCGCTGATCCGCAGCAGCCGCTTGCGCGCATCCGGGATCAGCCCGAGCAGGGCGACGTCCTTGAGCGGCAGCGCCTCCAGGGTGGCGAACAAGCCTTCCCAGGGCAGGTTCAGCGCCGCCGAAACCCGGCGCATCTCCGCCAGGCTGGCCTGCTGGGCCTGGCTGTCGGCCTTCGACAGCGGCGCCTGGCGCACCTCGCCGCCCGGCCCCTGCTGCAGCTGGGCGAGTTCCTGTGCATCATGCGCCGTCCGTGCGTCGACCCGCTGCTGCAGCGCCCAGAGCGCCCCGGCCAGCAGCAAGCCGGCCGCCAGCAGCGCCCAGCCGAGCGGGCTGGCGATGGCCTTGCGCTGGAAATCCAGATCGAGCGGGCGCATCTCAGTTCACCGCCAGGGCCATGGCCTGCAGGGCGTCCGCCGAGGTCCGTGGCAGCTCCAGGGCCTGCAACCCGGCCGGCGGCGGCGCCGTGCGCCCCGGCGCGTGCAGGTAAAGCGCCGCGTCCTCCAGCCCCTGCAGCTCGCGCTCCCGCTCGACCAACGCGAGCAGCGCCGCATCGTCGCCGCCGCTCACCGAACGCACGCCGGCCCAGCAGCCTTGGCGGGCCAGCAGCAGGCTGCTGCGCCCCGGCTCGGCAAGCACGAAGAGAAAATCGTCCGCCGGCAACTGTCCGGCGAAGCGGTTGAAGGCGCTCATCAGGTAGGGCTGTACCGAGGCAAGGCGCAGCCCGGCCGCCTTGCACACGGCCTGCAGGCGTTCGAGCAGGCCCCGCTCAAGGGCCGCCGCCAGCCGCGGCTGTCCGGCCGGAGCCGGCGACAGGCGCAGCAGCCAGTCGTCGGCCAGCGCGCCGTAGATCTCCTGGAAACGGAAGCGTGCATAAGCCTCCAGCTCCTCCGGCGCGGCGATCGCATCGCTCCAGGGAATCAGCGCGAAACGCGCGAAGCGGCTGGACAGCACCAGATCCAGGCTGGCCCGCCCGCGGCCCTGCTCGCCGAGAATGCGCTCCAGCGCCTGCGCCGCAGCGCTCCAGGCCGGCCCCTCGGCCGGACCGTATTCGACGCCGCCGAGCAGTTCCAGCTCGCCGCGCTTGCGGCGGAACAGCGCCAGGCGCGTGGCGCCGAGCACGGCGATGCGCCGTTCAGCCCACGAAAGTGACACGGTTGATCTCCTCCAGGGTGGTCCGTCCGCTGCGCACCAGCTCCACCGCCGAGCTGCGCAACAGGCGCAGGCCGCGGCGGCGGGCCAGTTCCTTGATCTGCGAGATGGGCTGGCGCTCGACGATCAGCTGGCGGATCTCGTCGTCGAGCAGCAGGAGTTCGGCGATCGCCTTGCGCCCGCGGTAGCCCGAGCCGCGGCAGCGCCCGCAGCCGCTGCCGTGGACGAAGCGGAAGTCGCCGACCCCGGCCGGGTCCAGCCCGGAGGTCAGCAGTTCCTCCGCGCTCGGCTCGACCGGCGCGGCGCAGTCCGGGCAGACCAGGCGGATCAGCCGCTGGGCGAGCACCGCGTTGAGTGCGGAGACGAAGCTGTAGGGGTCGACCTCCATCTGCACGAAGCGGCCGATCACGTCGAACACGTTGTTGGCATGGATGGTGGTGAACACCAGATGGCCGGTGAGCGCCGACTGCACGGCGATCTGTGCGGTTTCCGGGTCGCGGATCTCGCCGACCATGATCTTGTCCGGGTCGTGGCGGAGGATCGAGCGCAGGCCGCGGGCGAAGGTCAGGCCCTTCTTCTCGTTGACCGGGATCTGCAGCACGCCGGGCAACTGGTACTCCACCGGATCCTCGATGGTGATGATCTTGTCCACCCCGTGGTTGATCTCGGTGATCATCGCGTACAGGGTGGTGGTCTTGCCGCTGCCGGTGGGGCCGGTCACCAGCACCATGCCGTAGGGCTCGGCGGCCAGCCGGCGCAGGCTGCGCAGGGTCGCCTCCTCGAAGCCCAGCGCCTCCAGGCTGACGCCGCTGACCCGGTCGGCCAGGTCCTGCTTGTCGAGCACCCGCAGCACCGCGTCCTCGCCGAAGATGCTCGGCATGATCGACACCCGGAAGTCGATCTGCCGGCCGTGGATGCCGACCTTGAAGCGACCGTCCTGGGGCACCCGCTTCTCGCCGATGTCCAGCTCGGCGAGCACCTTGACCCGCGAGATCACCTGATCGGCGATCTCGCTGCCCTGCACCCGGCCGATGGAGTTGAGCACCCCGTCGATGCGGTACTTGATCGCCAGCCCGTTGCCGGTCATGCCCAGGTGGATGTCGCTGGCGTGCATCTTCAGCGCGTCGTAGAGGGTCGAGTTGACCAGCTTGACCACCACGCTGGAGTCCTCGCTGATCCGCGCCAGCGACAGGGTCTCCACCGCCTCGGTCTCGACCGCCCCGGCGGCGTCGGCGCCCAGCGACGCGACGGCGTGGAAGGCCTCCTCGTGGCGCGCCAGATAGCCGGCCAGATCGGCCGGATGCACCAGGTACAGCGGCGCGCCCTCCAGACAGGCGTCGATCCAGGCCAGCCGGGCGTCGTCGAAGGGGTCGGCGAACACCCCGACCTCGCGCTCGTCCAGACGCACCACGGCGAATTCGCGCTTGAGCGCCTGGGCCAGCGCCAGCCGCTCGAACGCCGGCCGGCAGGCGAACAGCGTCTCGCCGTCGAGCACCGGGTAATGCAGGGTCGCCCCCAGGCGGCGGACGAACTCGTCCGGCGCCAGCCCGGCCAGCGTCTCCAGCGCCTCGAGCAGCCGCCCGCCCTCGCCCGCCGCCCTCTCGCGGGCCTCGCGCAGCAGCGCGGCGCCGAAGCGGGCCGGCTCCGGCGCCGCCCCGCCAGTGGCGCTCCCTGGGGAAAGACTGTCCATGCGCACTCCTTTTTCAACGCATTCGCCCCTCATGGGCGACACAACAGCGGCTACTCGCCGCACATCCGCCGCACGACCTGCGGCTTGCACACCACCCGGCCCAGATCCGCCAGCGGAAAGGGCTTGAGCAGGATGTTGACGATACCGCGGCGCGCCGCGTCGTCGCAGAGCGCCCCGCTCGGGTGGCCGGTCATCAGCACCCGCTCGCCGTGGTAACGGCCGCGCAGGGCATCGAGCAGCTGGAAGGCGTCCATGTCCGGCAGGCAGTAGTCGAGCACCAGGATGTCCGGCCCGAAGCTCGCCGTCAGGGCGATGGCGCCGGCGCCGTCATGGGCGACACGCACCTCGCAGTGCCTCGTTTCGAGATAGGCCTTGAGGTTCTCCGCAAGGACCGGCTCGTCCTCGACAAGCAAGACTTTTCTGATCGCCACGACGACTGACTCCCGTTTCAGAAATCCATGCCCACTACCGAGTCGCAAAAACACGTACCCGATGTGCTTCATGCACAGCCCGCGCCAGTCGTCCCCTATTAAATAGACGATTGATTTTTCAAAATTTTTTCCATGCGGAGGGTTCCCCAGATTCGGGGAAAAACTCGCCGGTTCCCCACTCCGGGGGATGGCCGAGCGCCTTGCGTGTCAGCTGGCCAGCCGCCGGAGCGGCCTGGCGAACCGGCCCGGGGAGCCGCCCGCCGGAGCGGCGCTGCCCCGGCCATCCGGGGGTTCGCACAGGGAAGCGGCGGCTCGCGCTCAGACGCCGAAGGGATAGGTGTCGTCCTCCCGGCCGGAACGCTTGCCGGCGGGCAAGGGCGTCAGCGCCCGGGTTTCCTCGACCCAGACGTACGCATCGAACTGCTCGGCCAGCACGGCCCGGGCGTAATGGCTCTGCCGCTCGGTCTGCGGCCGATAGATCACCCCGATCGCCCGCTCCAGCAGCGGCCCGGCAAGGGCCGCGCGCAGTTCCCCGCGCTCCGGCGCGCGCCAGTCGGTCAGCGAGGCGGGAATGCCGGCGCGGAGGAACTGCCGCTCCCAGCTGTCCTCGCGGGCCGGAAGCACGTCCTTGATGTGCATCGCGCCGTCCCAGTGGTCGGCGGCGGCGACCTGGCCGCGGTCGGTGCCCATGCCGATGAGCACCGCCTCCCCGCCGTAGGCCGTGCGGCACAGCTGACCGATGTTGAAGCGCCCGCCCCAGCCCATGGCCGTGGCGTTCGCGTCGCCGATGTGCGAGTTGTGCGCCCAGACCACCGCCTTCGCTCCGGGGCCGCGATGCTCGAGCAGCGCCTGCAGGCTGTCGAACATGTGCCGGTCGCGCAGGTTCCAGGACTCCGCCCGGCCGTGGTACATGGCGCGGTAGTAGTGTTCGGCGGCACGCACCACGCGGGCGTTCTGCGTCGCGCTGAAGAAACCCTCGCCGTCGCCGGCCAGATGCTGCAGCCGCCGGGCCAGCAGGCTGTTCAGTTGCTCGACCACCGCCTCCTCGCACGACGCCTTGCCGGCGCGCTCGACCAGATGGCCGTAGACCAGCGGATCGTCCTGCCAGGGGAACAGGCACGCGTAGCGCTCGCGCGCCTGTCGCGCCAGCTCCGCATCGGTACGGCCCAGGTAGCGCAGCACCTCGTGGATCGAGTTGGCCAGGCTGTACAGGTCCAGCCCGCGGAACTCCACGCGCCGTGCGGGCGCCAGGGCATGGTTGTGGGCCCGCAGCCAGCGGACGAAGGCATCCACCTCGGTGTTGCGCCACATCCAGGCGGGGAAGCGCGTGAAGGCCCGCTGCCTCCAGACCGACGGACCCAGCCCGCGCACGTACCGGTCGATCCGTCCCGCATCCGGCCAGTCGGCCTCGGCGGCGACGATGGCGAAGCCGTGACGCTCGATCAGGCGCCGGGTGATGGCGGCGCGGATCCGGTAGAAATCGCCGGTCCCGTGGCTCGCCTCGCCGATCAGCACGACGCGGGCGTCGCCGTAGCGGTCGAACAGCTCGCCGAAGGCGGCGCTGTCCGGGTCCGGCAGCGCTTCGGCGTAGCGGCGCAGCAGTTGCGGCAGGTCGCTCCGGGGTTCCCCGGCGGAGCGCCCGGGGAGCGCTGCTGCGGCTCCCCGGCGGACGAAGACATGTGAGCGCCTCGCGAAAGAAGGTGGCCGATTGCAATGCCTACAGG
The DNA here is from genome assembly GCF_059739045.1 of Azotobacter tropicalis. Classification (NCBI taxonomy): domain Bacteria; kingdom Pseudomonadati; phylum Pseudomonadota; class Gammaproteobacteria; order Pseudomonadales; family Pseudomonadaceae; genus Azotobacter; species Azotobacter tropicalis. The sequence goes on along the minus strand of NZ_AP046059.1, from coordinate 323,564 downwards.
CAGGAGACTGGCCGGCAGCGGCCAGGTTCCGGGCGGGCGACCGGCGTGACGCCGCCGTGCCATTGCAGCTCATCGGGCCGGCGCCGCTTCAGCGGGACGATGCAGCGGCCGGCGGGTCCATTCGTGTATCCATCCGCCGCGCCCGGCGCGTCATGCCGGAGCGCAGGCGATGGCAACGATGGCCGGCCGGTTTCCGGCGACCGTGCGCGATTCGGGCCCGGCAGCGGTAATCTGCACCGAGACCGCCTGGCGAAGCGGCGGACCGACCGGCCGCCGGCGAACGCCCGCGACAGCAGACCACGGGAGCATGGGTGTGGACCTGATATTTCTCGGCACTTCCTCCGGAACCCCCACCAAAACCCGCAACGTCACCGGACTGGCGCTGCAGGAGGAGACCGGCAAGGGCTGGTATCTGGTGGACTGCGGCGAGGCCACGCAGCACCAGGTGCTGCGCACGCCGCTCTCCTTGCACGAGCTGCGCGCGATCTTCATCACCCATGTGCACGGCGACCACTGCTACGGCCTGCCCGGCCTGCTGGCCAGCGCCGCCATGCAGGGCAGAACGGCGCCGCTGGAGATCGTCGCCCCGGACGGCATCGAGGAATGGCTGCGCACCACGCTGCGCCTGACCCGGACCTGGCTGGCGTTCGAGCTGAACTTCCAGGCCGTCGAGTCCCTGGGCGAATGGCGCGGCGGCAACCTGCGCGTCGCCGCCGTCGCCCTCTCCCATCGGGTGCCCTGCTATGGCTACCGCTTCAGCGAGGCCCGCCCGGACCCGCGCCTGGACATCGACAGGCTCGACCGCCACGGCATTCCCCGCGGCCCGCTCTGGGGCCAGCTGGCGCGCGGCATCGACGTGCAGCACGAGGGCCGCACGCTGCATAGCGACGACTACCTGATCTTCGGCCGAGCGCCCCGCCGCCTGGTGATCGGCGGCGACAACGACCGTCCCGAGCTGCTGGCCGAGGCCTGCCGCGGCGCCCAGGTGCTGGTCCACGAGGCCACCTACACCCAAGCCGTCGCGGAGGACGCCAGGGCCGGCTTCGGCCACAGCACCGCCGGCGCGGTCGCCGCCTTCGCCCAGGCGGCCGGCCTCGCCAACCTGGTCCTGACCCACTTCAGCGCCCGCTACCAGGCCGATCCGAAACGCCGGCCGTGCATCGAGGACATCCGTGCCGAGGCCGCGGCGGCCTACCGGGGCCGGCTGTTTCTGGCCGAGGATTTCGCCCGCTTCCGGCTGGGACGCGACGGGGCGTTGCAGCGGGTCGAGCCCGGGCATGGAGCGCCGACGGGCGCACGCTGAGGCGGCAATGCGGGCTCTATGGCTCGATGCGCACGTAGCGTCCGGTCGACACGAAGTGCCCGACGGCCAGATCCACGCCGACGATGTGCACCCCGGTCGTGCCCACCCGGCGGCCCGGACCGAAGCCCAGCGGCGGCGTCACCCCGGTGTGCAGGGCGTGCAGGTTCTCCAGCTCCTGCAGCAGGCGTTCGCGGCTGGCGTCGCGGCCGGCGCGCTTGAGTCCCTCGGCGAGCAGCAGCGCCGCGCTGTAGGCGCCGATCTGCAGCGCCGGCTGCTGGCCGTCGAGGCCGGCGCGCCGGCGCAAGGCCTCCAGCGCCTGCGCGCCGGCGGGCGTGACGTCCGCCGGCAGCAGCGGATAGGCGAGGAACAGCCGTCCGGAGAAGACGGCCGGCAGACGCAGCGCCGCACCGGCCGCCTGCCGGGCGCTGGCGTACAGCCGCGGCGCCAGCCCGGCCTCGTCCAGCACGCGGCCCAGGGCGAGCAGCGCCTCCCCGGAGCCGAGGAAGAACAGCGCTTCCAGGTCCGCCGTCAGCGCCGCTTCGTCGTCCGCCGCCTGCGCGCCGTAATCGAGCAGCCGCACCCGCTGCCAACCGCGCGCGCGCAGGCGCCCGGCCAGCGCCGCGGCCTGCCGGGCCTCCTCCGGCGGATGGACGATCAGCGCCGGGCTGGTGGCGGGCGGCGACTCGCCGGCGGCGAACTCGGCGAGGGCGAACAGCTGCTCGCGCCACCCCGGAAGCGGGGCGAAGACCAGCGGGCTGTCCTCCTCGTCCGCTTCCGGCAACGGCCCGATCAGCAGCACCCCGCGCGGTGCCAGCAGCTCGCCGTAACGGCTGTCCAGCGCCGGTGCCAGCGGCGCCAGCAGGGCGAAGACGTCGCCGCCGTCGAGCAGCCCGGCGAGCGCCGCCTCGGCCGAGGCCCGGTCCGGGCCGGGATCGGCGATCACCAGCTCCAGACGGCGGCCGTGGATGCCGCCGGCCCGGTTCAGTTCGTCGAGCGCCGCCTGCAGCAGCGCGCCGACGGTTTTCCCCGCCGCGGCCAGCGGCCCGGCGGACGGCAGCAGAGTGCCGAGGCGCAGGCGCGTCTCGTGCAGGCCGGGGTCGCGGTCTGCCTCGAGGCGCTGGAGATAGGCGGTGAGGTTGCGCAGGTCGGCCCGGCTCATGACGAAGCGCGGCATCGCCGGGTCCAGGCGCGCGCCGGCCGAATCGAGCCCCTCGCCCAAGGCGCGGGCCAGGCTCGCCGCGTCGTAGGCGGGGCGGGCCGTGGCCAGCCGCCGCCAGGTGATGTCCGGCGGGCGGACCGCGCCCTCCGGGCGGCCGCGCCCGTCGCGCCCATGGCAACCGGCACAGGGCAGTACGCTGGCCGGCAGCGGCGTGCCGGCCGGCCCGACGCGCGCCTCGACCAGAGCGTCGCCGGCGCCGATCCTTCCCGGAACAGGCGCCGCCCGGCGGCCTCCTCGGGCGTCAGTTCGAGCGCCCCGGCCAGACCGGTCCAGCCGAGCAGCATGGCAAGCAGCCAGGCCCGTCGGCGGCGTCTCCCACGCGGGCGCCTCATCGGCGCCCCGCCAGCGGCTCGGCGAGCAGCAGCAGGCGCTGGGCGATGGCGGCAGGCGGCGCGTCCGGGCGGATCTTGCTCCAGCGCTTGTTCGGCACGTCGCCGGCGATCAGCAGGGTCGAATGCCCCTCGGGCGTCTGCGCGAGCTGGCCGAGCCGGGCGAGGACCAAGTCCATGTCGGCCTTGTCGCCGCCGAGGAAGGTCCAGTTCGGATCGTCCGCGCCCTGCCTGGCGGCGAAAGCCTTGAGCGCCTGGGGCGAGTCGTGCTCGGGATCGCTGCTGAGGGAGACGAAATGCACCCGGCCGGCCTGCGCGCCGAGGGCCGCGCGCACCTCGCGCAGCTTGCGGGTGATCAGCGGGCAGGCGTCCTTGCAGCGGGTGTAGATCACGTTGAGCAGCACCACCCGCCCGGCCAGCACGTCGCTGTAGAAGCGCCGCTCGCGGCCGTCCTGGTCGCGCAGCGGGGTGTCGGTGAAGTAGCTGCGCGCGTCCGGGACGCCACCCTTGAGCTCCTGCGCCGCCGGCCCGGCGGTCGATTCCGGGGCATGGCCCTCGTGGGCCAGGGCGAGCGTGGCGAACAGCGCCAGGACGATGCCGGAGAAGAGCCTCATGGCCGGCCCTCCTGTATCGCGTGCCGGGCCACGTGTGCGTGCCCGGCGTGCTCGCGCGCCGCGGCCAGCGCCTCGATCCGCGCGACCAGCACGGCCGGGGCGGTGAAGCCGTAGTAGCGCGTCCACTGCCCGCTGCGGGCGTCGCCGACCAGCAGGGTCGGCGGGTGGCTGGCGAAGTCCGCCGACCAGACGCCGAGGCCCCGGAGGGTCTCGTCCACCGCCGCGGCCTCGCCGGTCAGCCAGCGCCAGCCGGGACCGGCCTGGTAGGCGCGGGAATACTCCAGCAGCCGCGCCGGGGTGTCGCGCAGCGGGTCGACGCTGATCGACAGCAGCCCCACCTCGGCGCCGGCCCGCCCGCCCAGCTGCGCCTGGACCTTCTGCATGATCGCCGAGAGCACCGGGCAGACCGTGGTGCAGCGGGTGTAGACGAAGCCGATGACCACGATGCGCCCGTCCACCGCCTCCGCCAGGCGCAGCTCGCGGCCGTGCTGGTCGCGCAGCGGCACGTCGGCGAAGCGCACCCGGGCGCTTTCCGCCGGAACCGCCGGCACCGCCTGCCGGTGTCCGGCGTGCCCGTCCGACGCTCCGGCCGGCGCCATGCCGCCGGCCAGGCCCAGGACGCAGAGCGCCAGGGCGAGGGTCTTGCGCAATCGCTCCATGCTCACTGTCCTCCGGCGGGCCGCGCCCGCAGGCCGAGATAGGGCAGCTCGCCGAACGCCAGCCCGAGCGAGGCCGCCCCAGGTGCAGGTAGTAGGCGCCGGCCTGCGCCAGCTCGACCGGCGCCTCGTAGATCCCCTCGCCCACCTCCCGCGCGGCGACCTCGCGCGGCGGCGAGGACGGCGCGCGGAAGTAGCGCACGCGCAGGTCCGCCACGCCGGTCTGCGGCGCCTTTGCGCCCCTCGACAGGCGAAAGCGCAGCCTGAGGGGCGCGCCGGCGACCACGCCGTGGCCGTCGACCAGGTATTCCACCTGCAGTCGTGCCCGCTGGCGATGCAGTTCGGGATTGGCCTGCACCTCGAGGGCGAAGCAGTGGGCGATCTGCGGCTGGTTGAGCAGGAAGGCGACGTCGAGACGCCCGGCGGCCGGCAGCCGGACCCGCGCGCCGAACAGCCCCGGCTCCAGCTCGCGCAGGCTGCGCGGCACCACGGTCGCCGCGCGCGCCGTGTGGCCGCGGTTGAGGTAGCCGGACATCGGCGCGTTCATGCCCTCCATGTAGAAGTAGGTGGTGTTGTCCACCGGGTTGACCACGAACAGCGCGGCGTCGTCGCCGGCCGGGGCCAGGCTGCTGGCCAGCGGCAGGTCGCCGGCCAGCCTGGGCGCCGCCGGTCCGGCCTCGAAGCCGAGCACGCCCGGTTCGCGGCCCTTGCCCAGCGAGGCCAGGTCGATCATCGACACCTTGGGCGAAGCCAGCCCTCGCACGTAGGCGAAGGCGCGGGTAAAGGCGATCTGGTAGGGCTCGGCGGCGACCTCCAGGACATGCACCAGCTCGTCGCTGGCGGCGTCGATCACCGTCACCCGGTTCTCCGCGGTATTGAGGACGAAGCCGTAGCGGCCGTCCGGGGCGAACGCCAGCGGGCCGATGCCGCGGCCGACCTGCAGGGTCTTGCGGGTCTCCAGGCTGGCGGCGTCGATCACGCTGAGCGTGCCGGCCTCGCCGTCGCTGACGTAGACCGCCCCGGACAGCGGCGAGAGGGCCACGCCGAGCGGCTGCGGCCCGGTGCGGATCTCGCGGACCCGCCCCAGGTTCGCCACGTCGAACACCGTCAGGCTGCCAGCCTCGCGGTTGCTGACGAAGGCATGCCGCGAATCGGCGCTGAAGGCGATCTCGTGATGGCCGCGCCCGGTATCGGCCTGCAGCACCGGCTTGAGGGTGGCGGTGTCGATCACCGTCACCCCGCTGCCGGCCTCCCCGTCGGCGTCGTTGCCGACCCACAGGTAGCGGCCGTCGGGCTGCAGGGCCAGGCGCACCGGCCGGCGCCCGGCGGGAATGCCGGCGAGCACCTGGAAGCGCTCGGCGTCGATCGCCGCCACCTCGCCGGCGTCCGGCATGGACACGTACAGCCGCGTGCCGTCGGCGCTGCGCGCCCAGTCCATCGGCGCGCGGCGCAGGGGAATGCGGGTGAGCATGCTGGTCGTCCCGCCGACCGAGGTCAGCGGGTCGACCACGGTAATGCTCGGGTCCCGGTTGAGGATCAGCAGGTGGTAGTTGGTCAGGTCGAGCAGCGGGCGCACGCCGGGCAGCCCCTTGAGGTAGAGGCCGATGCGGCTGCGGCAGGCGGTCTGCGGGTCGTCGTTGCCGGCCGCCAGGTCGAGCCAGGCGCCCGGCACCTGGCCGGCCAGCGGCTGGCCGCTGGCCGCGTCGCTCAGCCGGAAGCGCAGGTCGGCGAAGCGTCCCTCGGTCGGCTGCGCGCCCTCCACCGGCAGCACCGTGAAGTCGACGGCGATGCCGTTGCGCACCAGCCGGTTGCCGGCTGGCGCTCCGGGCGCCGGCGGGCGGCTGTCGAACAGCAGCAGGCCGGCGCCGAACGCCAGGCCGAACGGGAACAGCAGCGCCCCCCCTTGTACACGGCTTTCACGGTCGATCCCTCTTGTTCGTTCTCGTCATGCGCGCGGCCCACCTGCGGGCCGCGCACCTCGCTCAGCGCGAGTTGCCCTTGCCGTTGTTGCCCTTGCCCGGCGCCTGCTGCACCCGCAGCAGGCCCCAGATGCCGCCGGCGTTGCCGAAGGCGGCCTGGTCCCGGTACAGGTAGTCGCCCGGCACGGCGTTGCCGCCGCCGGCGCCGGGGTACAGGAGGTTGAAGTGCGCCGCCGGCAGCACGCTCTCCTGGGCTCCGGCATAGCGGCTCAGCGGGTTGTTGCCGAAGCGCACCGAGGCGACGCCGGCATCGAGGCTCGGATAGCCGTTCTCGGTGTACTGGGCGAGGAAGGGCTCCTGCGGGAACAGGTGGCCATCGAGCCCGAAGGAGGCGGTCCGGCTGCCGCCCGAGGGCAGGGTCACGTGGATGCGCAGCGGCTGGCCAGGACTGGCGGTGAGCACCGGGGTCACCGGGTCGCCGCCGACCAGGTCGTTGCTGTAGGCCATGTGGACGTTGTCGATGTCGCCCCAGCCGCCGTGGCCAAAGGGCGCGTCGGGCGGCAGGCCGAAGCGGTACCAGAGCGGCTCGCTCCGGTAGTTGACCGCCATGCCGGAGTTGTCCTCCGGATCGACCGGAATGCCGAAACCTTCGGCGGCCATGTTCTCTACCGGCCGGCCGTTCGCCCAGCGCAGGTTGAGCGCCTTGTGCCAGACCAGCGAGAAGTCGCGGTAGTCGGTCTGCCCGGAGGCCTTCACCGTGGCGGCCGCACGCGTCGCCGCATCCGTGCTCCAGGTCGCGCCCGGCGGCAGCACGCTCATCGCTCCGGCCAGGCCCTTCTGGCCCTGCTTGATCGGGTCCGCCGGCAGCAGGTTGAGCCCGCCGAATTCGACGGCCGTGGCGAGGATCTTGTCGAGGTTGCGCTGGGCGTCCTCGACCGGCTTGCCTTCGCGCTCCAGGTGCCCGGCGTAGAAGCGGTAGGTGCGGCTCTGGTACTGCCCGCCGGCGACCCGCGGCGGCACCGTCTGCTCGGGTTAATGCCGACGTTGAAGCCGTCGGCGCGGGTCACGTCGTAGGCCAGCAGCTGGGCGTGCAGGCCGACATGGGCGGAGGGGCGCATCAGGTTGTTGTTGAAGGTGGTCGAACCCTCGGCGCCGTCGCGGTCGCGCTTCACGGTGCCGGCCATGATCGCGTAGGTCGGCAGGTCGGGCATCTGCTCGGGCAGGCGGTTTTCCAGGATGACGTCGATGCAGTCGCCCGCCGCGGCGCGCAGCACCAGCGGCTCGACCGGCACGCCGGCCTTGAGCTTGCCGGTGTCCGGATCGAGGTCGGCCTTGTGCACGAAGAGGATCGCGGTGGGATCGTGCAGCGGTCCGGACTGGCCGCCGATGGTTTCGCTCTCGCCGGTCTCCTCGTCGACCACCGTGGTCTGCGCGACGGTGGTCGCCCGCGGGTTGAACACCAGGGTGCCGCCGGCCGGGTTCAGCGGCGCGCCGACGTGCTGGCCCTCGCCCGCCGGATCGCCGATGGTCAATCCCTGGGGATTGCCGAGGATGTCGTTGGCCAGCGCCGCGACGATCTCGTAGCTGCGCAGCGGCGTCGACTGGGTGCCCTTGCCGCTGGGGTTGGGACTGACGCGCGGGCATACCCCGTCGAAGGCCGAGGTATTGCGCGCCGCCACCGGCCGCAGGTTGTTCGGCAGCGCGTGGAGGTCGCTGCGGCTGACCGTGTAGTTGCGCATCACGCCCCACAGGCCGCTCCAGTAACCCTCCAGCGAGGCGTCCATGCTGTACAGGTAGTCGGCGGTTTCCGCCGCCGCGTCGGACATCATCGCCACCGGTGCGACGAAGCCGAACTGCTCGGAGATGCCGACCATCTGCGCGGCCTTCCAGCCGGAGTTGGGGCTGCGTCCGTAGCCTGCGCCGTAGCCGGTGCCGTTCTGCAGCCACTTCACGCCGTGCAGGGTGACGTTGTGCGCCTCCTCGTGACCGCCGGCATGCACCCGCAGGCGCACGTTGTCGCCGGAATAGCTGCGCAATAGCGGCGTGAAGGGGTCGCCCGGCTGGTCGCCGGCGACGTTGACGTGCGGCGGGAAGAGCGTGCTGCCGCCGGCCGGCCCCTCGGCTTCGCGGAGCGCCGAAGGCGCCAGGTTGAGCGGCGCGATGACCCGGTCGGTACGGCTCTGCAGGGCGTGCGCCAGGTCCCCGGCCAGTCCCGCGGCCTGCATCCCCGGCTTGCCGTCCGGGCCGCTGCGGTTCGGGTCGTAGATGCGCAGTCCCAGCGGCTCGTGCCGGTAGTTGACGACGAAGATCCCCGGATCGTCGACCGAGATCGCCTGCGGGCAGGGCCGCGCCGGACAGCCCGGCACCTGGCCGCCGGCGACTTCCAGCACCGACTCCAGCAGCGTGGCGGCGTTGCGGCGCACCGGCGGGCTGATGGCATGGCGGAAGGTTTCGGCCGTCGCCGGATAGGCCGAGGGGTTGGGAACGCCGTCGGGACCGGCGCCGACGTAGACGCCGGCCTCGTAGGCATGCTGGAAGTCGCTGTATTCGAGGAAGAACTCGCGGAAGCTGTCGTTCTTGCCATCGCCGTCGTAGTCGCTGGTGGCGATCACCGCCTGCCAGGAGGTCGGCCCGCCGTCGGCGCGGGTGTACAGCGGCTCGCCGGTTTCCGCGTGGTACCAGTTCGATCCGGCCGGCTCGGTCAGCACCGTGGCGTAGAGGCCGACCTGCTGGTGGGTGGAGGGACCGAAGTGGTCGTGGGTGAAGATGTTGCCCAGGCCGCGGTCGACGTCGTGGGTGTTGACCACCGGGTCGGCGAACCAGCGCTGCAGGGTGGTCCGCGCGCCCAGCCAGTCGGCGCGCCCGAACTGGCCGAAGTAGGGATGGGTCTTCGCCCGCGGGCAGTCCGGCGTGCCGTCGCGCGCATCGCCCGCCGTGCAGTGGTTGTACTCGCGGATCGCGTGGATGGTTTCGACCACCGCCGCCGGCGAGAGCACGCCGTCCTCGTAGTTCCAGCCGTTGGCCGAGCCGTCGGCGGCGGTCAGATCCCACTTCGGCAGGTGGATGTGCTGGCCGATCACGTCGGTCGGCGTGCGCACCTGGTAGTCGTCCAGCTCGTAGAACGCCGGCACCAGGTTGGTGTGGTGGTACATGGTGCAGTCGAAGGTGTTCATCCGCATCACCAACGGCTCCGGCGGCTTGCGCTTGTCGATGGTCGGCACGGCGTCCTCCCACAGGGTGAGGATGCGGGTCTGCGGGAAGTGGTAGCCGACCTTGTTGAACACCGCGTCGAACTGGATGTTGGCGCCCTTGTAGACCCGCGGCCGGTCGGCGCTGAAGGCCGAGGCGCCGCCGAACGACAGGCCGCTGCCGCCGGCGAACTGGCCGCGTCCGGCTGCGGCGGTCAGGCGCATCTGGCGGTCGTCCATGCACGGCTCGAAGAAGGGCGCGCCGGCCACCGGCGGGGCGCCGTTGGTGCGGAAGTTCTTCTGCTGCACGCTGCCGTCGGGCAGCACCGCATGGCTCGGGTGCTCGCTCCTGGCGTGGAAGGCCATGGCCGCCTGCTCGACGTCGGTGCCCTCCTCGGGAAGTAGACCGGCCTGGCCTTCTTCACGAACTTGCTGAAGTCCAGGGCGCTGGTGACGACCGTGGCCTCGCCGCCGGCCGACCAGCCGAGCAGCGCATTGCGCGGCAGGCCGCCGTCCCAGCCGCCGGCCTGGGCCGGGTCGATGTTGGTCCACAGCGCGTTGCCGCTGTCGCGCAGCGCCCTCGCCTTGTCGGCGTCGAGCATGTCCAGCGGCGGGGTCGGCGGGCGCTGGCCGATGGTGTGTTCCATGCCGCCGATCCAGAACGGGAAACCGGAGTTCTTCAGGCTGCCGTCGGCGTTGCGGTTGGCCTCGCTGCGGTCGACCAGCGCCACCGAACCGACGATCCGCCCCTCGTCGTCCTCTTCACTGCCGCCGCCGTCGTCGGCCGAGTTCCGGCCGATCTTCGTCACCACCCGGACCTTGCCCGGCATCGGCGCCAGCGCCTTGCCCGGCAGCGGCACCACCGCCGGGATCGGCGTGCCGGCGACGATCTCGCCGTCCGGCAGGGCGCGCGCGCCCTCGGCCGGCAGGCCGCTGCGCAGCGCGAAGGGTTCCGCGTGGAAGCCGCCCTCGCCTTCCTCGCTGACCGCCAGCCGGGTGCCCTCCTCGAACACGTCGTGGGTCCGCCACAGGCTCCACATGCCCTGGGCGAAGTGCGGGTAGAAGTGGCAGTGGTAGATGGCGTCGCCGGCCACCCGGTTGCGGTTGCCCGAGCCGCCGTTGGCGATCTCGTAGGTGTAGCCGGCGCCCGGCCCGAGGCCCTGGGCGTCCAGGTAGTCGGAGTTGTCGTCGTTGGGGTTGAACAGCCACTGGTGGCCGTGCAGGTGGAAGACGTGCTGCTCGTGGCCGACGTGGGTGTTGCGGAACTTGACGAAGTCGCCGATGTAGCTGTGGTTGACGTTCGACGGCTCGGCCGGATACAGCGCCATGGAGGCCTTGATGCCGGTGGCCTCGGCCGGCGGCGTCTGCCCCGGCTGCAGGGATTCGAGGCCGACGTTGGCCGGCACGTCGACCAGCATGGCGGCATCGCCGACCGTGTGCGCACTGAGGAAGAACTCCTCGTAGTGGCAGGTCAGGCAGTCGTGCATCGGCCCGACGCCGAGACGGTTGGCGAGCACCTCGGCGCCGACGCCGTTGGCCCCGTAGTTGATCATGAAGGCGTCGCGGGTCGGCTCCAGCACATGGCCGAACTGCGGATCGGCCCAGTAGCCGGGGAAGGCCTGGGCGGCCACCGCCTCGTCCTGGAAGGCGACGGAAAAGTCGCGGAACGGCTCCAGCCGGTTGGGCAGCGCCGGGTTGCGCAGTCCGATGCGCTCCAGCGGATAGGTGGAGGCCGGGAAGCTGCCGTCCGCGTTCGGTCCCATGACGATGGCATCGCTGTAGCTGGCGACGATCTGGTTGCCGTCGATCATGTTGAGGATCGGCGCACCGGCCCTGCCCTCGCTGCGCCAGGGCTCGACGTCCGGGTAGCGCGCCTCGTAGTCGACGATCGGCTGGCCGGTCGGCGTGCGGCCGCGGCTGGCCAGGCGCATCTCCTCCTCGGTCAGGGTGTTGCGGTAGATCCGTCCGCCCCTGGGCACCACCACCACCTGGGCGAACAGGCCGTTGCCGGTATTGCCGGCCGTGCCCTCGCCGCCGAAGGCCGCGCCGTCGCTGCTGGCGACGAAGGCGCCTTCGCGTTCGGCGAACAGGGTGTAGCTGCGGCTGGCGCCCGGCGCCAGCAGGCTGCTGCCGTTGCGCCCGCTGTTCGCGGCGATGTCGCCGATGCCGCCGACCGCCTGCAGGCCGTTGACCTTGAAGCCGATCTGCCGGCCGCGCACCTGGTCGTCGACCTGCAGCTCGGGTTCCGCGGCGTTGTTCGGGTTGGCCTGTGCGGCCAGTAGGTTCTGCAGGTTGACCTTCAGGCAGTCGCCCTCGGCGACCCGCAGCACCAGCGGCCGCGGCCGCTTGTCCGGGCGCAGCGCGACCCGCCCGGGCAGCGCCGTGCCGCCCTTGTGCAGCGGCGTACCGTTGTCGTCGACCACATCCTGGCGCAGCGCGAACATCATGCCGTTGACGTTCTGCGCGCCGAGGCGGTTGAACATCAGAGGCTGGTCGATCGCCACCACGTCGGCGACCAGCGTGCGCGCGCAACCGATCGCGGCTTCGGCCGGGCGGGCGGGCAACAGTCCTGCAGCGGCCAGCACCAGCAGGCCACCGAGGCGCACGAAAAACCTGACTGCGTCGTCGTCTCGACGGAGAGCGATGCTGGCCATGATGTCGTTCCTGTTCATCATGGCTCACCTTGGCTTCGGGTCCGGGCGCCACTGCCGGGGGCGCAGCAGCCCCTCAGCAACCGCCGTGCCATGACGAAACTCCCGGAAATTCAATTGGCTGCCTATTGCCATCAGCCGGGATCCGGAAAACTTGCCGCAGCTTTTCCAGAGCTTCTTCGGCAAACGTGCTGGCAAAATAAAAGGGTTCTGCCATTAGCCACGGCGCCCGACAGGCGCGGGCCTCCCCGAAGGTGGGGGAAGCGCAACCCCAGAGCTGGGGATATGCCATCCCCCCACGGGCGGCCCCGGATACCGGCAAGGCACCGGCAGCCCCGGCAACATGAGCGCTGCTCATGCAAACCCTCGGCCGCCGCGAAAGCCATGCAGCTTTGCTATTATCTGCAGCCTTTCCCCCGGCTTTACCCAGGTATTTCGTTCATGTCCGACCGCGCCGCCCGTCTCCAGGCCCTCCAGCAAGCCCTCAAGGAACGCATCCTGATCCTCGACGGCGGCATGGGCACCATGATCCAGAGCTACAAGCTGGAGGAATCCGACTACCGCGGCACGCGCTTCGCCGACTGGCCGCAGGACGTCAAGGGCAACAACGACCTGCTGCTGCTGACCCGCCCGGACGTGATCCAGGCCATCGAACAGGCCTATTTGGATGCCGGCGCCGACATCCTCGAGACCAATACCTTCAACGCCACCCGCGTGTCGCAGGCCGACTACGGCATGGAAGAGCTGGTCTACGAGCTGAACGTCGAGGGCGCACGCCTGGCCCGCCAGGTGGCCGACACCAAGACCGCCGAGAACCCGGCCAGGCCGCGCTTCGTCGCCGGGGTGATCGGCCCGACCAGCCGCACCTGCTCGATCTCCCCGGACGTCAACAACCCGGGCTATCGCAACGTCACCTTCGACGAACTGGTGGAGAACTACACCGAGGCCACCCGCGGCCTGATCGAGGGCGGCGCCGACCTGATCCTGATCGAAACCATCTTCGACACCCTCAACGCCAAGGCGGCGATCTACGCCGTGCAGCAGGTGTTCGAGGAAGACGGCGTTTCACTGCCGATCATGATCTCCGGCACCATCACCGACGCCTCCGGCCGCACCCTGTCTGGGCAGACCACCGAGGCGTTCTGGAACTCGGTGCGCCACGCCCAGCCGATTTCCGTGGGCCTCAACTGCGCCCTCGGCGCCAAGGATCTGCGCCCGTACCTGGAGGAGCTGGCGACCAAGGCCGAGACAAACGTCTCCGCCCACCCCAACGCCGGCCTGCCCAATGCCTTCGGCGAGTACGACGAAACGCCCGCGGAGATGGCCAAGGTGGTCGAGGAATTCGCCGCCAGCGGTTTTCTGAACATCGTCGGCGGCTGCTGCGGCACCACCCCGCCGCACATCCGGGCGATCGCCGAGGCGGTGGCCAAGTACCCGCCGCGCGCTATCCCGGAGATTCCCAAGGCCTGCCGCCTATCGGGCCTGGAGCCGTTCACCATCGATCGCCAGTCGCTGTTCGTGAACGTCGGCGAGCGCACCAACATCACCGGCTCCGCCAAGTTCGCCCGGCTGATCCGCGAGGAGAACTACGCGGAAGCCCTGGACGTGGCCCGCCAGCAGGTGGAAGCCGGCGCCCAGGTGATCGACATCAACATGGACGAGGGCATGCTGGATTCGAAGGCGGCGATGGTCACCTTCCTCAACCTGATCGCCTCCGAGCCGGACATCTCCCGCGTGCCGATCATGATCGACTCTTCCAAGTGGGAAGTGATCGAGGCGGGCCTGAAATGCATCCAGGGCAAGGGCATCGTCAACTCCATCTCCATGAAGGAAGGCGTCGAGCCCTTCAAGCACCACGCCCACCTGTGCAAGCGCTACGGCGCCGCGGTGGTGGTGATGGCTTTCGACGAGGTCGGCCAGGCCGACACCGCCGCGCGCAAGCGCGAGATCTGCCAGCGCTCCTACGACATCCTGGTCAACGAGGTGGGCTTCCCGCCGGAAGACATCATCTTCGACCCGAACATCTTCGCCGTGGCCACCGGCATCGAGGAGCACAACAACTACGCGGTGGACTTCATCGAGGCCTGCGCCTACATCCGCGACCACCTCCCCTATGCCCTGTCCTCGGGCGGGGTGTCCAACGTGTCCTTCTCGTTCCGCGGCAACAACCCGGTGCGCGAGGCGATCCACTCGGTCTTCCTCTACCACGCCATCCGCAACGGCCTGACCATGGGCATCGTCAACGCCGGCCAGCTGGAGATCTACGATGAGATCCCGGCCGAGCTGCGCGAGAAGGTCGAGGACGTGGTGCTCAACCGCCACCCCGGCGCCACCGAGGCGCTGCTGGCCATCGCCGACCAGTACCGCGGCGACGGCGCGGCCAAGGAGGCGGAAACCGAGGAGTGGCGCTCGCTGCCGGTCGACAAGCGCCTCGAGCACGCGCTGGTCAAGGGCATCACCACCTACATCGTCGAGGACACCGAGGCGTGCCGCCAGCAGTGCGCACGGCCCATCGAGGTCATCGAAGGCCCGCTGATGAGCGGCATGAACGTGGTCGGCGACCTGTTCGGCGCCGGCAAGATGTTCCTGCCCCAGGTGGTGAAATCCGCCCGGGTGATGAAGCAGGCGGTGGCCCACCTGATCCCGTTCATCGAGGCGGAAAAGGGCGACAAGCCGGAAGCCAAGGGCAAGATCCTCATGGCCACGGTGAAGGGCGACGTGCACGACATCGGCAAGAACATCGTCGGCGTGGTGCTGGGCTGCAACGGCTACGACATCGTCGACCTCGGCGTGATGGTGCCGGCGGAGAAGATCCTGCAGACCGCCATCGCGGAGAAGTGCGACATCATCGGCCTGTCCGGGCTGATCACCCCGTCGCTGGACGAGATGGTCCACGTCGCCAAGGAAATGCAGCGCCAGGGCTTCGCCCTGCCGCTGATGATCGGCGGCGCCACCACCTCCAAGGCGCACACTGCGGTGAAGATCGAGCCGCAGTACGGCAACGACGCGGTGGTCTACGTCACCGACGCCTCGCGCGCCGTCGGCGTGGCCACCACCCTGCTGTCCAAGGAGCTCAAGCCGGCCTACGTGGCCAAGCTGCGCGAGGAATACGCCGAGGTGCGCGAGCGCACCGCCAACCGCAGCGCCCGCGCCGAGCGCCTGTCCTATGCCCAGGCCGTGGCCAACAAGCCGCCGCTCGACTGGACCGGCTACCAGCCGCCGAAGCCGGGCTTCACCGGCGTCAGGGTGCTGGAAGACATCGACCTCGCGGTGCTCGCCGAGTACATCGACTGGACGCCCTTCTTCATGTCCTGGGACCTGGCCGGCAAGTACCCGCGCATCCTCACCGACGAGGTAGTCGGCGAGGCGGCGACCAACCTGTACAACGACGCCCAGGCCATGCTCAAGAAGCTGATCGACGAGAAGCTGATCAAGGCCAAGGCGGTATTCGGCTTCTGGCCAGCCAACCAGATCAACGACGACGACCTGGAAGTCTACGGCGACCACGGCGAGCGCCTGGCCACCCTGCACCACCTGCGCCAGCAGGCTGCCAAGCCCGACGGCAAGCCCAACTACTCGCTGGCCGACTTCGTCGCGCCGAAGGACTCGGGCGTCACCGACTACGTCGGCGGCTTCATCGTCACCGCCGGCATCGGCGCCGAGGAGCTGGCCAAGGCCTACCAGGACAAGGGCGACGACTACAACTCGATCATGGTCAAGGCGCTGGCCGACCGCCTCGCCGAAGCCTGCGCCGAATGGCTGCACGAGCGGGTGCGCAAGGAGCATTGGGGCTATGCGGCCGACGAGCAGCTTTCCAACGAAGAGCTGATCAAGGAGCAGTACAAGGGCATCCGCCCGGCCCCCGGCTACCCGGCCTGCCCGGACCACACCGAGAAGGCCAGCCTCTTCGCCCTGCTCGACCCGCAAGGCGCCAGCGGCGTGACCCTCACCGAACACTACGCCATGTTCCCCGCCGCGGCGGTGAGCGGCTGGTACTTCGCCCATCCCGAGGCGAAGTATTTCGCCGTGGGCAAGGTCGAGAAGGACCAGGTGGAAAGCTACAGCGAGCGCAAGGGGCAGGACCTGGCGGTGAGCGAACGCTGGCTGGCCCCGAATCTGGGTTACGAAGCCTGACCACACGAGGCGCGGTGCCCGTACCGCGCCAGGAGTTCATATGACCGACACCCCCTATCTGCTCGACCAGCTGGAAGCCGCCGACATGCTGGAGATCGACGGCCTCCACGCCAGCGACTTCAGCCTCGACGACGCCCTGCTGGACGAAGCCGACGCGGCCGCCAAGGCCGACCTGCCCTTCGCCAGCGAGGGCATCGTCCTGCGCATCGAAGCCCTCGACGGCCGCGAGCGCCGCCACTGGCAGTTCAGCTACAACCAGGTGATGGAAGCCGCCTACCAGCCTGCCGACGACAGCTGGCAACTGGAGGGCGGCCACCGGCTGAAATGCTTCGCCGCTATCAGCGCCGAGGGCGATGACTGAGGCGAAACGGTTCGCAGGCGCTCCGATCGTTTCCATGCTCCCGTGTGGGAACGCATTCAGATCCGTGAAGTCGAGATGGGCGTACCCACTCAGCCCGGCAAACCCGGCTCCACGAGCCCGAGGCGCTGCGCCCGGTAAAGCTCTATCAGATAACGGGCGATCGAGTAGTTCGAAGGCAGCGTCGGCAGATCGTCCAGACCGAACCAGCGGGCGTCCTCGATCTCTTCGGGCTGGAGCACGATTTCGCCGCCGGCGTATTCGGCGTGGAATCCCAGCATCAACGAATGGGGAAAAGGCCAGGACTGGCTGGCGATGTATCTCGGGTTGCGGATCTCGACACCCACCTCTTCCCGCACCTCGCGCGCGACGCATTGCTCGACGGTCTCGCCCGGCTCCACGAAACCGGCCAGCGTACTGTAGACGCCACTGGCGAAACGCGGCGAACGCGCCAGGAGCACCTGGTCGCCGTGCGTGACCAGCACGATCATGCTCGGCGACAGCTGCGGGTAGTAACTTGTCTCGCACGTCCGGCAGTGCATCGCACGCTCTCCCGTCAGCAGCAGGGTCCTCTCTCCGCAACTGCCGCAGAAACGATGCTGCCGGGCCCAGGTGCCGATCTGCGACGCATAGCCGAGCAACCTGAAGGTCTCGGGGTCGCTTTCGAGCATCAGTCGACGCAAGGTCTGCCAGGCGAAATCGGCGATCTCGACCGGGCTCTCCAGCTCGAACAGGTGAAGCGGCCGGTCATCGAACGTGCCGATCGCATGCTCGGCCAGCACCGGCAGCCCCTGCTCCCTCAACCAGCGATAGGAAAGCAGCGCTCCCTGCGAGCCGGCCAGGAAATGCTGTCGGCAATGCGCCAAGGCCATCCCGTCGGACGAGAGATCGACAGCGACGCCAGGAGTCCAGCGTGGGCTCATCATTTCAAAAGTTCCTCATGCCAGTTTCCGCGCTCGCTTGCAGGCGCCGGCAATCCGGATTTCAGGGGCAGCCCCCGGCCTGTGCGGGGCGGATACGAAGCGGGGTGCGGCGGGGTTTCTAGATCGAAGTGGACGCATCATGCGGCATCGCCACGGCCTCCGTCACCACTGCGAGCGGACATTTCCGATTGAAGCCTCTGCTGGGCCGGATGTTCGGCGCGCGGGCAATTGCATCCCACCGACCAAGATCGCTCGGGGCCGCTCCGGATCGAGGCACGTTCTGCAACGCTAATGTGCTGTCCCCGCCTCCGTCCAGCGTACATGGCACACCGCCACCGGCAGGTCATGGGCCAGCGCATAGTCCAGCCAGCGGCGCTGGTTGTCCTGCAGGCGATCGCCAGGTCCCTTCACCTCGATCATCCGGTAGCGCCGCTCGGCCGGCCAGAACTGGACGAGATCCGGCAGTCCCGAGCGGTTCGCCGGGATGTCGCACAGGATACGCGCGAAGAACAGTCGCAGGTGCGCTCCGGGAATGCAGGTCAGGGCCTGCTCCAGCAAGGCTTCGTCGAGCCGCTCCCAGGCGACGAAGGGCGACTGCAGGCCATGTTTCTCCCGGAAGGTGCGGCGGATCGCCCTGACATGCTCGTCGCGATCCAGAGCCTCCAGGCAGCGGGCGAAGCGATCGGCGCGGCGCACGAGGAAATCCGCACGGCCGAAATCGGCCGGGGCGCCGTGGAAGGGATGGAAGAAAGCCCCCGCCAGCGGGGCGAAGATCGCCTCCCAGCAGAGCAGGCCGAACAGCGAGCCGATCAGCGCGTTCTCCACATAATGAACCGGTGCTTGCGGCCGGCTCAGCCGCTCGCTCACCGCTTGCTCGACAGGACCCTCCGACCTCGGTAGAAGCAGATCGAGCCGTTCGCACGCGGCAGCCTTGCGGCGCGGTAGTGCCTCCAGTCCGAGCGTGCGGCGCAGGCGCGGCAGGATGCGCTCCAGTTGCTGGCTCTCCTCCTCGCTCTCGGGCGCGGCGGCGGCGGACAGGGCCAGCTCGAACGCCACGGTGGCTTGCCCATAACGCTCCAGCACCCGGATGGCCCTCTCCCGCGCGCCGGGATGGCGATTGCCGGCGTGCAGGCGCAGGGCCTCCGGCAGATTCCCTTCGCGCTCGAGCTGCCGGGCCAGTTGCAGCAGCAACTGGCCGCGCCGGCTCTCCAGCCAGGCATTGGCGTAGGGCGCAGGCGGCATGTCGGCCAATACCCCGCTGGCCGTCTCGCCGGCCTCGAAGCGCTCGCGGCAGCGCTGCAGGTGCAGGTAGGCGTCCACGTCCCCGCGGCTGTCGAACGCTCTCGAGGCCCGCGAAAAGGCCACCCGCTCGTAGCGGTGAATGCCCAGATCGGCGAGGACGAACTCGCTCCAGTCCTGGCGGAGATTGCCGAAGAACATCAGCCGCAGCCGCTCGCACAATTCGTCGACCCGCACCTGCAGCACCCGCTCGTCCAGTTGCGGACACCATTCGGCCAGCGGGCGCGCCGTCTCGTGCTGCGGACGCAGGCGCGCCAGCAATGCCGCCTTGCTCAGACTGGCCGGGAGGCCGAAGGCCCGGGCGATCTCGTCCTTGGTCAACAGGTCGAACAGTTCCTCGAGCCCGAGCTGGGGAGCATCGTCGACCCAGCCCAGCTCGATCAGCGGCCCTGCCGCCTGCAAGGGACAACCGATCTCTTCGTAGCGCAGCCTACCCGTGCGAAACCGCGTGCCCTTGCGCATCGTCATGCGCACCAGCAGGGCTCGCGAGGCGCGTGGCAGCTGCGCAAAGCCTTCGAGGAAGGCTCGCTCCGGCCCGTCGAGCAGATCGCCGTGGCAGCTACCTACCCAGTCGAGCACCTGCTGGAAATTCGCCAGGTAGTAGAAGGGATCGGCGAGGGACCGGGTAAGCCGGCATGAGGATCGGCCATGCGGTTCGAACGGCTCCGAAGTTTCTGTCTCTATCCGACGGCCGGCAGAAGGCCGCTATCATCTCGTTTGCCGGCAGCTCCGATTGCCGCTCATGCCCATCGAGCATACCGCCCCTTGCCTGCCGGAGACGGCTGCCACTTCAAGGATGTCCCCATGCGCCCTCTCGCCACTCTCGCCTTCCTGCTGATGGCCAGCCTGCCGCTGGCCGCCGCCGAGCTGAGCCTCGAATTGCCCGGCGGCACGCGCCGCTGGTCCAGCGCCGCGCTGCTCGCCCATCCGCAGACCCGCAGCCTGTCGATTCCCGCCGACCCCACCTACCGGCGGGACATGCATTATCGCGCACTGCCGCTGGTCGTGCTCCTGGAGGGCGTGGGGCCCGGCGATCACCTGCAGGCTCAGGCGCTGGACGGCTTCGCGGCCGAGCTGCCCACCGCTCCCCTGTTGCGCCAGGAGGGTGCCCGCGCCTGGCTGGCCATCGAGGACCCGGCCAACCCCTGGCCGGCACTGGGCGAAGGCAAACCCAGCGCCGGCCCCTTCTATCTGGTCTGGAGCGATCCCCAAGCGGGCGGCATCGGCCCCGAGCAGTGGCCCTTCCAGATCGCCCGGATTCGCCTCCTCGCTCCGCTCGCCGAGCGCTTCCCGGCACTTTTGCCGGCCGCCGACGCCGGTGCCGACGTTCAGGCCGGCTTCGCGCTGTTCCAGAAGCATTGCCTGGCCTGTCACCGCCTGAACGATCAGGGCGATGCGCGGTTCGGCCCGGATCTGAACCTGCCGTACAACCCCACCGAGTACTTTCACGAGGCCTTTCTGCGCCGCTACATTCGCGATCCGCAGACCTTGCGCCAGTGGCCGCAGGGGCGCATGCCGGGCTTTTCCGCGGAGGTGCTCGGCGAACGGGAACTGGATCGCCTGCTGGCCTACCTGCGCCACATGGCCGGGCGCAAGGCCACAGC
The DNA here is from genome assembly GCF_059739045.1 of Azotobacter tropicalis. Lineage (NCBI taxonomy): Bacteria > Pseudomonadati > Pseudomonadota > Gammaproteobacteria > Pseudomonadales > Pseudomonadaceae > Azotobacter > Azotobacter tropicalis. Next base: position 303,367 of record NZ_AP046059.1, on the reverse strand, counting down.
CCCCTGAACGGGCGGGCAGGCACGGGAACACGTGGGGGAAGCGGGAGCACCGGCCGGAAACCGACCGGTGCGGAGGATCTACCTACGGATGGCTGGCTTCCTGGGTAACGCCCCAGCCATCGAGCACGCCGCCCAGGGGCAGCACCACGGACTCGAGGTCATGCTCGAAGGTGTCGATGCCGGCATAGGTGGCGTACATCACCTTGCTCACCTGCAGATGCCAGGCACCGTCGTCGCGAGCGGAAACCTCGGTCCTCAGGGATTCGCCACGAAACTTTCTAGCTGCCATGCGGGCCCGCTCCTCGTCGGGAAAGATGGCGTAGAACTCGATGGGATGGAAACGGGTGAAATCGAACCCGCCCTCCTTCATGCGGCGCAACACGACGCCGCTTACATCATCCGGGAAGGTGTTGTTACTCATGAAAACGACCCCCTCTCAATGATGAATCGATGGATAAAGATTATTGTCACGGGAGCCGGTCAGGAATACGGAAGGCGATCCAAGCGGTTCGCCATGCCTTTGTCCGGCATGAGAAGACACGGCAGCAAAAGTTCGCCGCCGTCCTCCTAGGATAGCTCCATCGCCGGCCATCGGCCCAGTGGTTCGGCAAGCCTTCCCGGCAAGGCGACGATGAGGGCTCAGCAGTTACGGGCTTGCCGATGGCCTGCAGCACGTACTGCGGCAGGGCGAAGGCGCCCTGATGGATTTCCGGGTTGTAGTAGCGGGTCACGATGCTGCTGCCGGCGAAACGCTGCTGCAGGATGTCCAGCGGCACCCGGCGCGAGGCGTCGTCGCAGGCCCCCCAGGCGAAGGTCATGGCACCGCCGATGTAGGTCGGCACCGCGGCCTGGTAGAAGTGCCAGTCGGCGAACAGGCCGTTCATCCGCTGCGCGGTGGTCTGCACTTCGCCCAGCTGCATGAAGGGCGTGCCGTTCTGGGTGACCAGGATGCCGCCATCGTTCAGGCAGCGCCGGCAGGCCTGGTAGAAGTTCTCCGAGAACAGCACCTCGCCCGGGCCGATGGGGTCGGTGGAGTCGGAGATGATGACATCGAATTTTTCCTCGGTGGTGGCGACGAAGCGCATGCCGTCGTCGATCACCAGGTTCAGGCGCGGGTCCTCGAAGGCGCCGCAGGAGTGGCCGGGCAGGAACTCCTTGCACATCTCCACCACGGTGGCGTCGATCTCGACCATGGTGATCTGCTCGACGCTGCGATGCCGGCACACCTCGCGCAGGATGCCGCCGTCGCCGCCGCCGACGATCAGCACGCGCCGCGCCGCGCCGTGGGCGAGGATCGGCACGTGGGCGAGCATCTCGTGGTAGATGAATTCGTCGGCCTCGGTGGTCTGGATCACCCCGTCCAGAGCCATCACCCGGCCCATCCGGACGTTCTCGAAGATCACCAGATGCTGATGCTCGGTACGGACCTCATGGAGCAGCTTGTCCATGCGAAAACGCTGGCCATAGCCGTCGTAGAGGGTTTCCTGATAGTCGCTCATGGCACTGTTCCCTGAAGCTGGCTGACTGGAGCGCGCGCACCGGGCTCTGCGGACCGGGCTTGCGCAAAGGCGCGCATTCTACGTTGGCCGGGATGACAGTTGGAACCTTGCGGCCCCGGCGCCGGTCTGCAGGGGGGCTTCCTTTCGAACCGAGCGGCTGCGCAGGAGCTGCCGGCCGGCGGGCAGCGCCTGGCAGCCGAGAGGCAGCGACGCGGCTCGGAGCGCTGGAGTCCGCCCAGAGCCGCCGGGTCAACGCAGACGGGCGCCGGTATCGTCGCTGCGCGGCCCCATCAGTACCCAGATGATCAAGCCGAGGACCGGCAGAACGGCGATCAGCAGCACCCAGAGCACTTTCTTGGTCGTGTCGGTTCGGCTGCGCACGACATGGACAATGGCCCAGATATCCAGCGCCAGAATGATCAGACTCAAAAGGCCGCGAAGGACATCCATCGGATGCACTCCTTTCCAGGATCGGTTACCCAGTTAGGATGGCACAGCCTGGCGTTGGTTCAGCCCCCATTCAAAAAGCCGCCGGATCGATCGCCGCGAAGCTGGCCACGTTCGGATGCCCGGCCAGCTCGCCGCCCTCGCGTGCCAAGCCGCAGGTGCGCAGGCCGGCCGCGCGGGCGGCGTCGAGCTCCTGCACCACGTCGGAGAGAAACAGGATCTCCCCCGCCGGCAGACCGATGGCCTCGGCGATGCGCGCATAGGACGCCGCGTCGCGCTTGGGCCCGCTGGTGGTGTCGAAGTAGCCGGAGAACAGCGGCGACAGGTCGCCGACCTCCGAGCAGCCGAAGATCAGCTGCTGCGCCTGGATCGAGCCGGAAGAGTAGACGTAGAGGCCATAGCCCTCGGCTTTCCAGCGCCGCAGCGCGGCCACGGCATCCGGATAGACATGCCCCTTGAGCTGACCGGCACGGTAGCCCTGCACCCAGACCATGCCCTGCAGCGCCTTGAGCGGCGTGGCCTTGCGGTCCTCGGCGATCCAGCCGAGCAGGATCTCGATGAGCCGCTCGACATCGGCGTCCGCCTCGCCACTCTCGGCGCGCACGGCAGCGAGCTGGGCGGCGACCCGTTCTTCGCCGGCATGCTCGCGGACGAACGCCGGCAGGTGCTCGCGGGCATAGGGGAACAGCACGTCGAAGACGAAGCTGACCGCGCTGGTGGTGCCCTCGATGTCGGTGAGAATGGCGCGGATCGGCATGTCAGTCCTCCAGCTCGGGAAAGCGGTGGGAAATGCTATCGCCGGTGAACTGGGCGACCCAGCCTTCCGGATTGTTGAACAGCCGGATGCAGACGAAGTGGGGGTGCTCGCCCATGTCGAACCAGTGGCGCGTGCCGGCCGGTACCGAAATCAGGTCGTTGCGCTCGCAGAGCACGGCGTACACCTCGTTGCCGACATGCAGCGAGAACAGCCCGCGACCGGCGACGAAGAAGCGCACCTCGTCCTCGCCGTGGGTGTGCTCGTCGAGGAACTTGGCGCGCAACTGGTCCTTCTGCGGATGCTTGTCGGTCAGGCTGACCACGTCGACGGCGACGTAGCCGCCCTCGGCCTTCAGCCGCTCGACCTGCGTGCGGTAGGCAGCGAGCACCTCCTCCTGGCCGGCGCCGGGAGCGATCGGCGCCTCGGCCTGCCAGCGCTCGAAACGCACGCCAACCTTGGCCAGCGTGGCGGCGATGTCCTCGCCATGGTTGAGGATCTTGTAGGGCTGGGCGGGATGGTCGTCGCGATAGACGCTCAGGGAACTCATGGGCAGATCTCCTTGTTCGTGGGGCCGGCCGGGCGGATCGCGCCGGAGGCCAGTCGGCTCAGACGCGCTGCAGGGCACGCATTTTCAGTTCGCAGTCGAAGAGGAACTCGAAAGCCTCCACCTGGCGCAGGGCATCACTCATGCTCGCGCCCCAGGTATAGAGGCCATGGCCGCGGATCAGGTAGCCGACGCAGTCGGGATGCTCGTCCAGCCAGGGCTGTATGCGGCCGGCCAGGCGGGCGATGTCCTGATCGTTGTCGAAGATCGGCACGCAGACCTGGCACTCGTGGGTGGTGATGCCGGCGAAGGCCTTCTGCAACTCGTAGTCGGCGAACACCAGGGAGTCGCTCAGGGCCAGCCGGGAGAGCACGGTGGCGTTCACCGAATGGGTGTGCAGCACCGCACCGATCTCCGCCCTCCAGGTGTACAGCTGGGTGTGCAGCAGAGTCTCGGCCGAGGGCTTCTTGCCCGGCTCCAGACTGTTGCCGGCCATGTCGGTGGCCAGCACGTCGTCCTCGCCGAGCTGGCCCTTGTGCTTGCCGGAAACGGTGAGCAGCGCCTCGCTGGGCGACAGCCGCGCCGAATAGTTGCTGCTGGTCGCCGGCGACCAGCCGCGGCCGTACAGGAAGCGCCCGGCCTCGATGATCTGCTGGGCAAGTTGTGCACGGGTCAGGCTCATGGCCTCTCCTCTCTCAAACGGGTGGCAATGATGACGGCAGCCGCCAGCGCCGCCAGGCTGGCCAGGGCGAAGGTCCAGGCCGGGCCGAGACTCGTCCAGCTGTAGCCGGAATACAGCGCCCCGAAGGCGCCGCCGACGCCCGACAGGGTCGCATACAGGGCCTGGCCCTGCCCCTGCTGGCGAGCACCGAAGCTGCGCTGCACGAAATGGATGGCCGAGGCATGGAAGCAGCCGAAGGTCGCCGCGTGCATCGCCTGGGCGAGCAGCAGGACGGGCAGGTGCCCGGCCAGATTGCCCAGCAGCAGCCAGCGCAGTGCGGCCAGCAGGAAGCTGGCCAGCAGCAGCTGGCGCAGGGAGAAACGGCGCAGCAGTGCCGGCATCGCCAGGAACAACAGGATCTCCGCCAGCACGCCCAGGGCCCAGAGCAGGCCGATCAGCCCGCGACCATAACCCAGGCTCTCCAGATGGATGCTGAGGAAGGTGTAGTAGGGGCCGTGGCTCAATTGCATCAGAGCGGCGCCGACATAGAAGGCCACTACCCCCGGACGGCACAGCTGGGCGAGGAAGCCGCCCTGTCCCTCCAGGCCCGCCCGCGGCTCCGGCTGGGCATTGGGCACCCAGCAACTGCCGAGGACGATGCCGCCCATGATCAGCACGATCACCCAGGGGAAGACGGCTAGGCCGACCCATTCGAACAGTTGGCCGAGCCCGACCACGGCGGCGATGAAACCGATGCTGCCCCACAGCCGCAACTGGCTGTAGCGTGCCGACTGTTCGCGCAGGTGGGCCAGGGTGATCACCTCGAACTGCGGCAGCACGGCATGCCAGAAGAAGGCATGCAGAGCCATCACCAACGCCAGCCAGGCATAGCTCTGGTCGACGAAGATCAGCGCGAAGGAGCCCAGGGTACAGACCGCGCCGAGCCGCACGATGGCCAGTCGCCGGCCGCTTCTATCGCCCAGCCAGCCCCACAGGTTCGGCGCCAGACAACGCATCAGCATGGGAATCGCCAGCAACTCGCCGATACGCGCGGCAGAAAAGCCCAGATGGTCGAAATACAGCGAGAAGAACGGCGCCGTCGCCCCGAGCAAAGCAAAGTAGAAGAAGTAGAAGCCGGAAAGGCGCCAGTAAGGCAATGCGGACGACATGTTCACTCGGCCGCCAGCGGGGTCGAGGTCCCGGGCGCCACCCAACGCCGGGTAGCGCAGCGATCCACCCGACCTGCGCGCAGGCTCACAGTTGCGGCAGCACCGGAGTCGTCACCTGCACTCCGGCATTCTGTGCCCGGTGGCGCAGCAGGTGATCCATCAGCACCAGCGCCGTCATCGCCTCGGCGATCGGCGTGGCGCGGATGCCGACGCAGGGATCGTGACGGCCCTTGGTGACCACCTCGACCGGATTGCCCTGAATGTCGATGGAGCGGCCGGGCGTGGTGATGCTGGAGGTCGGCTTGAGCGCCAGATGGGCGACGATCGGCTGGCCCGAGGAGATCCCGCCGAGGATGCCGCCGGCGTTGTTGGACAGGAAGCCGTCCGGGGTCAGCTCGTCGCGATGCTCGGTGCCGCGCTGGGCAATGCTGGCGAATCCGGCGCCGATCTCCACGCCCTTGACCGCGTTGATGCTCATCAGCGCATGGGCCAGCTCGGCATCGAGGCGGTCGAAGATCGGCTCGCCGAGCCCCGGCGGTACGCCTTCGGCAACCACGGTGATCTTGGCACCGACCGAATCCTCGTCCCGACGCAGCTGGTCCATGTAGGCCTCCAGCTCCGGCACCCTGTCCGGATCGGGGCTGAAGAAGGCGTTCTGCTCCACCGACTCCCAGGTCTTGAAGGGAATCTCGATCGGACCGAGCTGGCTCATGTAGCCGCGCACCACGATCCCCTGGGTTGCCAGGTACTTCTTGGCGATGGCCCCGGCCGCCACGCGCATGGCGGTTTCGCGCGCCGAGCTGCGGCCGCCGCCGCGGTAGTCGCGGATGCCGTACTTGTGGTGGTAGGTATAGTCGGCATGGGCCGGGCGGAACAGGTCCTTGATCGCCGAATAATCCTTGGATTTCTGGTCGGTGTTGCGGATCAGCAGGCCGATCGGGCAGCCGGTGGTCTTGCCCTCGAACACGCCGGAGAGGATTTCCACCGCGTCCTCCTCCTGGCGCTGGGTGGTGTGGCGGCTGGTGCCGGGCTTGCGCCGATCGAGGTCGCGCTGCAGATCGGTGGCCGCAAGCTCGAGCCCAGGCGGGCAGCCGTCGACGATGGCGACCAGGGCCGGGCCATGGCTTTCGCCGGCCGTGGTGACAGTGAACAGCTTGCCGTAGGTATTGCCGGACATGCAGGGCTCCGCGAACAATCAGCCAGATCGAAGGTGTGCGAGTATACCTAGGGGGCCCTGCCAGTTCATCCTCCCGCCCCCGCGCCAGCCGGCGCGCCGTCACGGCTGTCCAGCATGCTGCGAATATTCCTGCTGTTCCTGCTCTTCGTAACGGGCTCCGTCCAGGCTCGAACCATTCTGCACCGGCCTATCGCGCTGGCGACCCCGAGCGGCGTGCTGTATGGCTCGCTGCTGCTGCCGCAAAGCGATGAGCCCGTACCGGTAGCCCTGCTACTCGCCGGCTCCGGCCCTACCGACCGCAACGGCAACAATCCAGCCGGACGCAACGACAGCCTCAGGCGCCTGGCCGAGGCCCTGGCCCAGCGCGGCATCGCCAGCGTGCGCTACGACAAGCGCGGCGTCGCCGCCAGCCTGGCCGCCGCGCCGGACGAGCGGATGCTGAGCGTGGAAGGCTACGTTGCCGATACTGTCGCCTGGGGGCGCAAGCTGGGCGCCGACCCGCGTTTTTCCCGGCTGGTGCTGATCGGCCATAGCGAAGGCGCGCTAATCGCCAGCCTGGCAGCCGAACAGGCCGGTGCGGCTGCGCTGGTCAGCATCGCCGGCAGCGGCCGACCGATCGATCAGGTGCTGATGGAACAGCTGAGCACACGCCTGCCACCGCCCCTGCTGGCTTTCAGTGCGGCGCTGATCGAGGAGCTCAAGGCTGGACGCCCCCACGAGCGGATTCCCGAGCCGCTCGAGGTACTGTTTCGCCCCAGCGTGCAACCCTACCTGATCTCGCTGTTTCGCCAGGAACCGGCGGCGGCCTTCGCCCGGCTGCGCATTCCGACACTGATCGTCCAGGGGCGCCACGACATCCAAGTCGGCATGAAGGATGCCGAAGCGCTCAAGGCTGCCAAACCGGACGCCAAGCTGCTGGCGATCGACGGCATGAATCATGTGCTACGCATCGTTCCGGCAGATGTGCAAAGCCAGCTGCCCTCCTACAACGACCCGGATCTGCCACTGGCCGGTGCCCTGAGCCAGGGAGTCGCTGATTTCATTCTGCGGAACGAATAGCCGAGATAAGCCGTACCCGGTCATGTCCGCCCGGGCAAGGAGAGCTAGACGGAAATCCGCGCGCGGAACAGCGCCTGATACTCGCGGCATTGGGCGGCGGCCAGCAGGAAGACGCCATGCCCACCTTGGGTGAACTCCAGCCAGGTGAAATCCACTTCCGGGTAGAGCGCCTCCACGTGTACCTGGCTGTTGCCCACCTCGACGATCAGCACACCCCGCTCGGTCAGGTGGTCGGCCGCCTCGGCCAGCATGCGCCGCACCAGATCCAGGCCATCCTCGCCGCAGGCCAGCCCCATACTCGGCTCATGGTGGTACTCCTGCGGCATGTCGGCGAAATCCTCGGCATCCACGTAGGGAGGATTGGAGACGATCAGATCGAAGCGCTGCCCCGGCAGACCGGCAAAACCATCGCCCTGCACGGTATAGACGCGATCGTCGAGAGCGTGACGCTCGATATTCCGGTTGGCTACCTCAAGCGCATCGAAGGACAGGTCGGCCAGCACGACTTCGGCTTCGGGGAATTGGTAGGCGCAGGCGATACCGATGCAGCCGGAGCCGGTGCAAAGATCAAGGATCCTCGTCGGCTCGTGCGGCAACCAGGGGGCGAAGCGCTGACCTATCAGTTCGGCGATGGGCGAGCGCGGTACCAGCACTCTTTCGTCGACCAGGAACGGTAGGCCGCAGAACCAGGCCTCGCCGAGCAGATAAGCTGCCGGGATGCGCTCCTCGATACGGCGCTGCAGCAAGGCGCCGAGATGCATGCACTCGTCCTCCTCGAGGCGACAGTCCAGATAACCGTCGGCCATTTCCCAAGGCAAATGCAGAGCACCGAGCACCAACTGACGGGCTTCGTCCCAAGCATTGTCGGTGCCATGACCGAAATACACTCCTTCGGCATGAAAACGGCTGACCGCCCAGCGAATATAATCGCGCAGAGTGCACAGGCGAGTCGGGATAGCTGCCATGGGAATCTCCAAACCCAAAAGCGGGCATTTTAGCAGGCAGCTGGGCTTGGCAGCTCAGTGCCAGGCCATATCCACATAGCGACCGACACACCCGGCTGGTGGACCTTCGCCCCTTTGGGCTTATGCCTCTCGAGTGCCGGCTCGATTGGCATCCCGGGTCCGGCAGTCATCCCGATCTCAGACTTAAGGTGATATTTATTCCCTTCTGCCGGCAGGAAGGAGACAATCTGCGCCGTTTTTCCATGGAGGAGCCACCATGCCCCAACCACAAACCGTGATGCAGATCACAGGCCGTAGCTTTGCACCGGCCACCTTGAAGAATGCCACCCTGCTTATCATCGATGCGCAGGAAGAGTATCGCAGTGGCATCCTGCGCCTACCCGGGCTCGAATCTGCGCTTACGGAGATTGCCAGCCTGCTGGCTGCCGCCCGCGCCGCAGGCACTCCGGTGGTGCATGTGAAGCACCTCGGCATTCCCGGGGGCTTTCTCGACCCACAGGGAACGCGTGGCCAACTCATGCCGGAAATCTGCCCGCAGCCAGGAGAAATCGTCGTGGAGAAGCGTCTGCCGAACGCCTTTTCCGGTACCGACCTGCATGATCGGCTGCAGGCAATCGGCCGCTTAGACCTGATCGTCTGCGGTTTCATGACCCATTCCAGCGTCAGTAGCACCGTACGCGCAACCAAGGACTACGGGTATCGCTGCACCCTGGTGGATCGTGCCTGCGCCACCCGCGACCTGCCCAGCCCAAGCGGAACCATCAATGCGGAGCAGGTGCACCGCATCGAGATCGCCAGCCTCGCCGACAACTTTGCGGCGGTAGTTTCCGATGCAAAAGCACTGACCTAATTCATTCCGCTCAGCCACAGCGCGACACTGACGGAAGCATATTCGCTGCTCGGCGACAGACTACGCTGCCAGTTGCCGAGCCGGTTCAAGGCCAAGACCTCAGCGAGAGGAACCCTCCATGAAGTCGCCGGACGAATCCAACGCTCCTAAGTCCACCACAGACAGCCCCCAATTGGTCGCTGGCACCTTGGCGCAGCGTTTGCGGCATTGTTGGCCTCTTTAGGCATATTGCTTGCCATGGCTGGCACTGCATCGCTTCTTGGTCGAGCCCCCGCCCCTGGAACAGATATCGGCGTCCCAAACCTCTCCTCCGGCACTGCTGCCCTTCTCCTGGCCCTCGGCCTGCTGTTGCTTTGGATAGGTATCCGCGCTTGGCGTATCTGCCGGCGCAGCTTGCGCTCCGCACGACATTCCGGCACCTCCTTCGCTTCCGGTCGGCAAAAACACAACTGACGTCGAAAGGCATCCATTGGTTACACTAAATGCCCTGTGTGGAGGCCAGCCCATGTCCGATAACGATTTTGCCTTGTTCCAATCAGCTCTTCAGGGCGTCAAACCCTTGCGTCAGGATAATCGTGCCGATATGGGCGCTCCGCAACGCGACTATAAGCAAATCGCCAGCCGCCGCCAGGCAGCCATGCAGCAGGTCGAAGTACAGAAAATCGACGGCTTGTCCGATCAATTCGTCATCGATGTAGCGGCAGAAGACGACCTCTACTGGGCACGCAACGGCGTCCAAGAGGGACAGATGCGCAAGCTCCGAGCCGGGCAAATCGCTTTTGAAGGCAGCCTGGACCTACATGGCATGACAGTGGAGAAGGCCCGCGAAACACTTTGGAACTTTCTTGCCGAAGCTACCAAGCTGGAAGTGCGCTGCGTGCGGGTCACCCATGGTAAGGCTGCGCGCCTGGACGGCAAGCGGCCCATGGTCAAGAGCCACGTCAACACTTGGCTACGCCAGCATCCGCACGTGCTTGGCTTTACCTCCTGCCTGTCCCGCCATGGTGGTACCGGAGCTGTCTATGTCCTACTCAAACGCACTATGCTTGAGGGACGCGACGAATAGCCTGACCCTACCAACGTGCTTGCAAGCCTCGCTGCCCCCCCCTAACCTGCACGCTCGTGTATTTCATCTAGCAGCTAAAAGCTCTCGCAGGAATATCCATGTCCTTGGAACAGCAGTATACCGCGATCCTCGCTCACCTCGGCGAGGACATTTCCCGTGAAGGCCTGGTCGACACGCCCAAGCGCGCGGCCAAAGCCATGCAGTACCTCTGCCGCGGCTATCAGCAGACGCTTGAGGAAGTTGTCAATGGCGCCCTGTTCAGCTCGGACAACAGCGAAATGGTGATGGTGAAAAACATCGAGCTGTACTCGCTCTGTGAGCACCACATGCTGCCGTTCATCGGCAAGGCACATGTGGCCTATCTGCCCAACGGCAAGGTTCTAGGCTTGTCGAAGGTTGCTCGCATCGTCGATATGTATGCACGACGCTTGCAGATTCAGGAGAATCTTACTCGCCAGATTGCCGAAGCCGTGGAGCAAGTCACCGGCGCCTCGGGGGTTGGTGTAGTGATCGAAGCGCAACATATGTGCATGATGATGCGTGGCGTGGAAAAACAGAACTCCACCATGGTCACTTCGGTCATGCTTGGCCACTTCCGTAGCAATGCAGCCACTCGCAGCGAATTTCTCAGCCTGATCAACTGATCACCACACAGATGTCCCCTGGTCCAGCAACGACCAGGGTGCCTTCTTGACGAAGAGGCGTCCCTAGGGCGCGGAACTGTAAGCGTCCGGCCAAGTCATCTGGTTTGAGCCCGCCAGGCTAAGAGATGGTGTCCACCTATTTATCGTGGACACCATCTCCAGGCTTTCAAGCGGGAAATCATGCAGCGTCGTTCCTATTCCACGGCCTTCAAGGCTCAAATCGTGCAGGAGTGTGGCCAGCCCGGCGCCTCCGTCGCCAGCGTGGCGCTGAGCCATGGCATCAACAGCAACGTTGTCCATAAATGGATACGCACGGCTCGCAGCCAGGCGGTTGAAACCCTGCCGGCGTTCATCCCGCTTGCGCTTGAATCGCCGGCGCGAGCGGAGTGCTCATCCAGCGCGGACATCCGTATCGAAATTCCTCATCGCCGTACGACCTTGACCGTTCACTGGCCTGCGGGCGATGCGCAGGGCTGTGCCCGGTTCGTGCGCGAGATCCTGCAATGATCCGTATCGATGCCATCTGGCTCGCCACCGAACCGCTGGATATGCGGGCCGGAACGGAAACGGCGCTGGCCAGGGTGGTGGAGGTCTTCGGTGCGGCGAAGCCACACAACGCCTACCTGTTCGCCAACAAGCGGGCCAACCGCATGAAAGTACTGGTTCACGATGGTTTCGGTGTCTGGCTGGCCTCGCGCCAGCTGAACCGAGGTCGCTTCGTCTGGCCGGGCAGCTGGCAGGGTGCCCAGTTTGAACTGAGCGCCGAGCAGCTTCAGGCACTGGTGGTCGGGCTGCCTTGGCAGCGGGTCGGATCGGGGGCCGAAATCCGCCTTTTATAGTTGGCCGTCAGGTGCCCCATGCCGCGCAATTGACCGAACGGTCTATCGTCGATGGCGATCAAGGCAGGCACACTCGGCGCCATGACTTCTGCTTGCTTCGACCATCTGACTCCCGAGCAACTGCGCGAACTGGCGGCGCAGTTGACGCAGCAGGTCCATTACTACAAAACCCGCGGCGAGCAGCTGGCTCACGAAATTGCCGTCCTCAAGCGGCATCGGTTTGCCCGGCGCAGCGAGCAGCTCAAGGCTGCCCAGCTCAGCCTGCTGGACGATCTGCTCGATACCGATATCGCGGCCATCGAAGCCGAGCTCGAGGAACTGGCTCCAGCTCCCGCCGCTACCGAGCCACGCCGGCAGCCCAAGCGCACGGCCTTGCCGCCGCAGTTCCCCCGCACGCTGATCCATCACGAGCCGGACACCACGCAGTGCTCCTGCGGCTGCCAGCTCAAACGCATCGGTGAAGATGTCAGCGAAAAGCTCGACTACACCCCGGGCGTCTTCACGGTGGAGCAACATATCCGCGGCAAATGGGTCTGCGAACGATGCGAAACGCTGATCCAGGCGCCGGTTCCGGCCCAGGTGATCGACAAGGGCATCCCGACTGCCGGGCTGCTGGCCCAGGTCATGGTGGCCAAGTTCGCCGACCATCTGCCCCTGTACCGGCAGGAAAAGATCTTCGGCCGGGCCGGTTTCGCCCTCCCGCGCTCGACCCTGGCGCAGTGGGTCGGCCGTTGCGGCGTGCAACTGCAACCACTGGTCGATGCGCTGCGGGACATAGTCCTGGAGCAGAACGTCGTCCATGCCGACGAGAGCCCGGTGCAGATGCTCGCGCCGGGCATGAAGAAGACCCAGCGCGCCTACGTCTGGGCCTACGTTCCCAGCCCGTTCGCCGGGCTGCGTGCGACGGTCTACGACTTCAGCCCCAGCCGTGCCGGCGAGCATGCCCGCACCTTCCTGGGCGACTGGAAAGGCAAGCTGGTCTGCGACGACTTCGCCGGTTACAAGGCCTGCTTCGAGCGGGGCGTGACCGAGATCGGCTGCCTGGCCCATGCCCGGCGCAAGTTCTACGACCTGCATGTCGCCAACCAGAGTCAACTGGCCGAGCAGGCTCTGCGTTACATCGGTCAGCTGTACGACATCGAGCGCGAGGTGCGCGACCTGCCGCCCGACGAGCGATGGCGAATACGCCAGGAAAAAGCCAAGCCCATCGCCGATGCCCTGCACGGCTGGATGCTCACCCAGCGCCGGTTGGTGCATGAAGGCACGGCCATCGCCAAGGCACTCGACTACTGCCTCAAGCGCTGGACGGCCCTCGTGCGCTATCTCGATGACGGGATGGTGGCGATAGATAACAACTGGTGCGAAAACCAGATACGCCCGTGGGCCATCGGCCGCGCAAATTGGCTGTTCGCCGGCTCACTGCGCAGCGGCAAGCGTGCGGCCGCCCTGATGACGCTGATTCAATCGGCACGCCTGAACGGGCATGATCCGTATGCCTATCTGAAAGATGTGCTGACCCGGCTGCCGACGCAGAAGGCCAGCGAGATCACCCAGCTGCTGCCACACAACTGGAAACCTTCCTGCAAGGTGTGATGCCCGGCCGCTTACGCGGAACTGCCCACTCTTCAGCCCTTTACCCTCGGCAAGCCAGGTAGCTACAGTTTGGGCTAACATGTCAGCCCCGCCTATAGAATGAGATATACGCATGTCAGCCAATGGCCGGAACGATATTCGTCTGATCAAGAAATACCCCAACCGCCGTTTGTATGACACTCACACCAGCAGTCATATCACACTTGTCGACATCCGCCAGTTGGTAATCAGCGAAGAGCCCTTTCAGGTGATCGATGCCAAAACCGGAGAGGACCTGACCCGCACCATCCTTCTGCAAATAATCCAAGAAGCCGAGAGCGATGGTGAGCCAATTTTCTCCAGCGAGATGCTTAAAGGAATCATTCGCTTCTATGGCCCTTTTCAAGGGGTACTTACCAGCTATTTGGAGAAGAGCATTCAAAGCGTCATAGATGTGCAGACGCAGGCAGGAGTACAGTCGACCCAGGCTTGGACAGACTTCATGCAGAGCCAAGCCCCAATGATGCAAGATCTTATGCGTCAATATGTCGAGCAATCCAAAAAGCTCTACCTGAATACCCAGAATATGTTCGGTATTTTCTCTGGCTTTGCCGGTAAGACAGGCGGAAAAAAAGATGGCGATGAAGGCCAGAACTGACTTTCATCGCCGAAGGACTCAAGGAAGGTAAAACTGTGGCGCAACGGTAACCAGTTCCAGTCGCCGTCAGGCAGTCTTTTTGCCGGAAGACTGAGTAGTAGCCTGACTTGCAGCGTTGGCAGCCGCCTCGATACCGCTTGCGGTGATTTCAGAGGCCTGCTTGGCCGCCTTCTGCGCACTTTCGTAGACATTGCCTGCCCCTTCAACGGCAGACTTGAATACGGACACGACTGGCTCTGCGCTAGCCGGAGCGTTCTTGCAAATCTCCTCGACGATTTCTTGGGCCTGCTGGGTACCAATCTCAATCTGACGCTCGGTCAGTTTGGTGACCTCTGCCTGGAAGCGGGAAATTAAGTCATAGGTCTGACGGCTGAACTCTACAAGACGCTCAGCCTGCTCGTTGGGTTTGAAGAAAGAAGCCTGCAGCTCCAGAAAAGCCTGCGGATCACGCACGGACAGCAGCTTGCGCAGGTTCTCGAAATTGTCATCAGCCGCAGCCCGAATGGTCTTGAACTGCAGCTTGGAGAGCTCTTCAGCGCTCTCGAAGATCTTGCTGTTCAGCTGCTGCACGGCATCCAGGTTGAATTTGGAAGCACTTTCCATTTTTTCCAGATCAAAAAAAGACATGACGTATCTCCTGCATAGTGACGGCCGGACTGGCCTGGCGCGCCGCTGCAACGACTTCTTGGATTCAACGGGCAAGCATATTGTTGCACCGCAAAATCAGCAGTGCAAGCTTTATTTTTGCATTGCAAAAAAAGATCAGATTTAGAAAATCCTCCTTGATAAATGATTTCTCCAAGCTAAATTGAGAATAATATTATCATCCATTTGGTTACATGAAGCGCTTATCGCCATGGGTAGAGTCCCGACAAAGCCCTCAATTTTGCACCGCAAAACGATAGAGCCCTTCGCTCTCTCTTCATTTGTTATCCATATGCAGGCACAGTATGATTTTGTTGATTTTGAGCGTCACCCCGGAGAAAGCTCCTATGAGCTCGGTACTGTCCTGGAGTCATACCAAACCAACGCGAGCAGGCCCGGAAAAAGCTACTGTGTTCGTGGAATCCTAAGAGATAGGCCACTTGCTGCAGGCTGAAATGGGAATGACGTAGATACAGGTGGGCCTGATCACGGCGAGTCTCATTCAGCAAGTCTTTATACTGAGTACCTTCCTTTTTCAGACAACGCTGCAGGGTGCGCTTGCTGATACAAAGCGCTGCCGCAATGTCCTCGATCGTTGGTTCGCCCGCGGCCAGACGCTCCATGATCAACTGTTGGACGCGCCAAGTACTCACTTGAGACGTCTGCTCATGCAAGCGTTGTTCAGCAAAACGCTCGTGCATACTCGCTAAAGCTTCATCTGCCGTGCTAAGGGGCGAGTCCAGCTGAGCAGCGTCAAATAAAATAGAATAATTAGGAGAGTCGAAATGCAGGGGACATTGCAGAATGCGACGATATTCTGCCGTATTAATTGGCTCTGGATGCATGAGCTCGACGCACAAAGGGGTAAACTGCGAACTCCCGTACAGCCAACGCAAATAGGAAATCAAAGCTGCCATTCCAAGATCATGAAACTGCCTCGGTATCCCTTTGCTGCCGCCATGACGGTTGCTGCTCAGGCGATAGACAGTGCCCTCCTGGTGCAGGGATAAATCAACGCCATTGTCAATCAATGAATAGTAACGAACAAAATGCTGTAATGCGCAATTCAGGTTAGGGCTAGACATCATTACATAGCCCACTACATCGTAGATCCCAGGCTTGACCAGTCCATAGGCTTTGAGCCCTAAATCTGGGTTGCCAGTCTGCACCACAGCTCGACTCAAAATCCTTGAAAGATCCTTGACTTGGCAGCCTCCCACGTCATTAAAAATTTCGAGGTTTAGATTCAACTCCTTAAGTAGATTTTCAATTTTCAAACCCTCCGCCCTAAGCGTCTCCTCGACGAGCCGTGCATAACTCACACTGACTGTAAACATATCCCTTTCCACGCTCTCTTCCATGGGCCAAGAAACCAAACGCATGTGGTAAAACCAATGCATCAAGCATTCTAGTTCCTACAGCAAATTTCGCTCCCTCCAGAGCAGGCTGGGAGCAATACTCATGCATCATATGCCTGAAGGATTGACATCAAAACACATGAGCCTGATGACAGGGTGACCATTCATCGCCCCTTCCAGTCCTCTTGATCTTGCCACACATACATTCGTGGACATAGGTTTAGAGCCTGTTATTAACCACTGCTTTGGTTATCGTTTGCAGTTAACCCGAAAACCCTACCCCACCGATGTCAGCGATGAGGAGTGGGCCTTCGTGGCGCCCTATCTAGCGCTGATGCCCGAATCCTCCGCCCATCGCGTCCACAGCCTGCGCGAGGTCTTCAATGCCCTGCGCTACATCGTCCGCGGCGGCCTGCTCTGGCGGCAGATGCCGCATGATCTGCCGCCGTGGCAGGTGGTGTATCAGCAGACCCGACGCTGGATCGAGGCCGGCGTCTTCGAGGAACTGCTGCATGATGTGCGCGCGTTGATCCGGGTGGCGGACAAGCGCAAGGCTCAGCCCAGCGCCGTGATCCTCGACAGCCGCACCCTGCAGTCGACGCCGGAAAGCGGCGCACGGGCCGGCTATGACGGGGCCAAACGCCGCAAGGGCTCGAAGGTGCATATGGCCGTGGATACGCTGGGGCAATTGCTCGCCCTGCGGGTGACGCCCGCCAACGAACAGGACCGCGCCCAGGTGGCCGCCCTCGCCGAGCAGGTGCAGCGGGTGACCGGTGAGGCGGTGGAGGTTGCCTTCGCCGACCAGGGCTACAGCGGCGAGTCGGCGGCCCGACAGGCAGAGGCGCATGGCATCCAGCTGGAAGTGATCAAGCACACGGAAGCGAAGAAGGGCTTCATCCTGCTGCCCCGGCGCTGGGTGGTCGAGCGCAGCTTCGGCTGGATGGCCCGCTTTCGAAGACTGAGTCGGGATTACGAGCGCCTGGCCTCGACGCTGGCGGGCTTTCACTTCATAGCCTTTGTTTGCCTGATGTTGCCGACTGCTCTCAAGGCCTTGGCAACACTCGGCTGATCAAGAAACGAACGGGTTAATAACAGGCTCTAGGGATTCTGCGATTTCATCTCCCACGGCGGCTGCAGGCCCTGTTGCTTTTGCCGTTTCGTCTCCCGCCCCCAGAGTCCCCGTAGGGCTGGCTACGCCTCCAAGGCATGAGTTGTGTCCTGGAGCCCGGGGGGTTCTGCGGTTTCATCTCCCATGGCAAGAGCAGATCCTGGCGGTTTTTGCCGTTTCGTCTCCCGCAGCCAGCGGTCTACGAGGCTGCGGCCACTTTCGAGGCTTTGATCTCCCGCTCAGAGTCTGTGTGGGCGGATCAGGGCGAGTGTCGTGCCGTGGGGGCCGGGGGATTTCGCCGTTTCATCTCCCAGGGCAGGCGCAGGTCCTGACGGTTTTGCCGTTTCGTCTCCCGCCACCAGCGGTCTGCATGGCTGAGAGCCACTTTCGAGGCTTTGATCTCCCGCCACAGAGTCTCTGTAGGGCTGGCTAGCCTCCAAGGCATGAGTTGTGTTCTGGAGCCTGGGGATTCTGCGGTTTCATCTCCCACGGCGGCTGCAGGTCCTAGTAGTTTTTCCATTTTGAACCGCCTCAGCTTTATGGCCCGGTCACCGACCATTTTCAGGGCAGTGATAGGCTGGGCAAGATCAGACACCAAATGGGAGATGAAACACTAATAAGTCAAAAATTAACCAGTTGGAGCGCCCTGAAGCAGAGTTATCCACACCCAAAAGCCTCCAGAGTGGGAGATGAAACCCACAAAAGTTCTAAGAAGCCGGGAGATGAAACTCAAGAAACCTTACGACAACCCTACTATGCCCTAGCTCGAGACATAGCCATGCGGGAGATGAAACCCCAGTAAGTCGTATCGGTTGGGAGATGAAATAGCAGAAAGGCGGGAGATAAACCATGAGAAAGGTGGGAGATAAATCTTGCATAATTAAGAAATAAATTCTTATTAAACAAAGACTTAATTAAATCTGCTTCTTTCCTTTTCATCCTTTTCCTTCTACTCAGCAGGGAAATGTAATGGCCTAATGATTCTGGACACCCCGATAGGGCGGTACGCTACCGCCACACAGCGAGGTAACAGAATATGGCTAAACGATCTTTCTCCACTGAGTTCAGGCACGAAGCAGCAGCCCTCGTGCTTGATCGCCACTACAGCGTGACCGAGGCCTGCACGGCGATGGGTGTCGAACCGACGGCCATGCGCCGCTGGGTCGAACAGCTCCGGCTCGAACGTGACGGCCAGACGCCGAAATCGAAGGCGATGACGCCGGAGCAGCAGCGCATTCAGGCGCTGGAAGCCCGTATTCGCCGGGTCGAGCGGGAGAACGAAATCCTAAAAAAGGCTACTGCGCTCTTGATGTCCGACTCGCTCGATCGGTGAGCCTGATCGGCATGCTGAGCACACAATTCCCGGTCATCGAGCAGTGCCTGACCTTCGGCGTTGGACGTAGCAGCTATTACCAGCAGCGCAGCCGGTAGGCCCGGCGCAATCCCCGTCGGGATCGCCTGCGGGCCAGGCTGGTCGTGCTGCACGAGCGTAGCCGGGGCTCGGCAGGAGCCCGCACACTGGCAGCCGCGCTACGCAGTGAAGGCCAGGTTGTTGGCCGTTACAAGGCGGCCCGCCTGATGCGAGAGGCCGGTGTGGTCAGCACGCAGCAGCGTCGCCATCGTTATCGGCTGGCTGTGGAGGAGTCCGTGATTGCACCCAATCATCTGCAGCGCTGCTTTGATGTGAGAGTCCCCAATCAGGTCTGGTGTGGTGATGTGACGTACATCTGGGGTGGAAATCGCTGGATCTATCTGGCAGCAGTGTTGGATCTGCACGCAAGACGTCTGGTGGGCTGGGCCCTGGGTAGCAGCCCGGACTCAACACTGACTAGTCGCGCCCTGAACATGGCCTTCGAGGCACGCGACAAACCCAAAGAGCTGATGTTTCACTCCGATCAGGGCTGTCACTACAGCAGCCGGCAGTTCCGCCAGACGCTGCAGAAACACGGCATCATCCAGAGCATGAGCCGGCGCGGCAACTACTGGGATAACGCCCCGATGGAGCGCTTCTTTTGCAGTCTGAAAACCGAATGGATACCTGCCAGCGGCTATGGCAGCCCGGCTGAAGCAGAGTCCGATGTACTGCGCTACCTGACCTGCTACTACAACCAGATCAGGTTGCACAGCAGCAACGGCTACAGGACGCCGGTGGCCATGGAGGCGCTGGCGGCCTGAGCTCCTAAAACTGTGTCCAGAATTTTTACGATGGCCAACTCCGCGGACTGTTCGGCCAACAGCCGTTTGAGGCGGGCGTTTTCGTCGGCCAACAACTGCTCGCGCTCGCTGCTGGTCTGGGCCTGCTGTTTCCTGCTCCGCCAGCCATAGAGCTGGGAGGGGTGCAGCCCAAGCTGTTCGGCCGCTTTGCTGACGCCAATCCGTTCGGCCAAGGCCAGCGCTTCGTCCTTGTAGGCTTGGGAGTGGCGGATACGGGTTGGTTTCATCGGGCTTGCTTGCCTTGCCATGGATCACCTCGTTGCAGTGTATCGCTTAACGGGGTGTCCACTGAGGCTGGGCAAGTTCAGTACCGTGTGGGACGGATCGCCTGCCGGCTGTACCTGCGGGGGCGCCGGCCGCCTGCGCGGTGCCGAAATCATCTCGAATGGATAGCAAAAATCCCTTAAAAGATAGAATTTAAACTCAATAAATATTATTTAAGTAAGGTTAAATACCTTGGCCGAGCCTAATAACGGCGATGCGGCCGCGCCAGCCCGAGCTTCTCGATCCGGTAGCGCAGCATGTCGCGGGTCAGGCCCAGCAAGCGCGCCGACTTGGTCACGTTCCAGTCGGTCCTGTCCAGGGTGCGCAGCACCAGGTCGCGCTCCACTTCGGGCAGGTTGAGTCCTTCTTCGGGCAACCCCGGCGCATAGTCCCGGGACGCTGCCGGGCGCGCCTCGCCGCCGTCCATCAGCTCCGGGCAGAGCGCCAGCTGGGCCGCGCCGACCAGGTTGCCCGGCGCCAGCAGCGCGGTCTGCTCCAGCATGTTGCGCAGTTCGCGCACATTGCCCGGCCAGCTGTAGTTCTTCAGCAGCGCCCGGGCCTCGGCGCTGAAGGTCAGGCCGGGCTTGCCGTAGCGCCGGCCGTGCAGGGCCAGGTAATGCTCGGCCAGGGCGAGCACGTCGTCGCCGCGGGCGCGCAGCGGCGGCACCCTGATCTCGATGATCCGCAGGCGGAAGAACAGGTCGCGGCGAAACCGGCCCTGCTGGACCATCCGCTCCAGGTTGCAGTTGGTGGCGGCGACGATGCGCAGGTCGACCCGGCGCTCCTTGACCGCGCCCAGCCGGCGGATGCTGCGGTCCTCCAGCAGCTTGAGCAGCTTGGCCTGCAGCGACAGCTCGATCTCGCCGATCTCGTCGAGGAACAGGGTGCCGCCGTCCGCCGCCTCGACCAGGCCGACGCGCCGCTCCTTGGCGTCGGTGAAGGCGCCCCGCTCGTGGCCGAACAGCTCCGCCTCCAAGAGGTGCGCCGGGATCGAGGCGCAGTTGACCTCGACGAAGGGGCCGTGGCGCCGGCTGCCGTCGAAATGCAGGGCGCGGGCGATCAGTTCCTTGCCGGTGCCGGTCTCGCCCTGGATCAGCACCACCGGCAGGTCGGCGTCGGTCATCCGGCTTTCCGCCTCCAGCAGCTGGCGCACCGTCGCCTTCATGGTCCGCATCGCCGGCGACTCGCCGAGCAGCGCCGCGAGCCCGGCGTCCCTGGCCTCGCGCGCCTGGTAGAAGGACAGCGTGTGCTCCAGGCGCTGGGCCTCGAGCGCCTTGTCGATCAGCAGCCTGAGCTCGGCCAGCACCACCGGCTTGGTCAGGTAGTGGTAGGAGCCGGCCTTCATCGCCGCCACCGCGTCCTCCACGTTGCCGTAGCCGGTCATCACGATCGGCTTGATCTGCGGATCGCTGGCGCGTACCCGGGCGATCAGCTCCAGCCCGCTCATGCCCGGCAGCGAGCGGTCGGTCAGCAGTACGTCGGGACGGTAGGTCTCCAGGACGGCCAGGGCCTCCTCGGCGGAACCGCAGACCCGCGCCTCGTACTGCTTGCGTTCGAGATACGTCTGAATGTTGCCCGCCAGCGTCGCGTCGTCCTCGACGATCAGAATGCTGTGCTCCATCGTGTCTATCCCCTCTCTGCGATCCTGAAAGCCAGGCACACGTCGGTTCCCTCCTTTTCCCGGCTGTCCAGCCGGATCGAGCCGCCGAAGCGCTCCATGATCCGTTTCACCAGCACCAGGCCGACGCCGAGGCCGCCGCGCTTGGTGGTGTAGAAGGCCCGGAAGGCCATCGCCATCTGCTCCTGGGTCATGCCGTTGCCGCTGTCGCCGATGGTCAGGCGCAGGCGCCGCTCCAGCGTGTCGACGGCGATGCGGATGCGCAGCGAGCCGCCCCGCGGCATGGCCTCGATGGCATTGGAAATCACGCTGTTGAGCACCTGGGCGAACAGCACCCGGTGGCTGACCACCGCCGGCGCCGGCTGCGCCTGCCAGTCGACCCGGATGTCGGCGGCGCGGATCTGCCGCGCGAAGGCCTGCAGCACCTCGTCCACCGCGGCGACCGGGTCCACCGCCTCGCGGTCGCCGCAGAGCGGGCGGGAGGAAATCAGCAGCTCGCTGACGCATTTGGACAGGCGATCGACCTGGCCGATGATGTCCTCGATGTTCTTGCGCAGCGGCAAGGCCTCGGCCTGCGCATCCAGGGCCAGCTCGGCACTGGAGCGGATCGCCGCGAGCGGGTTGCGCAGGCTGTGGGCCACCGCCGTGGACATTTCGCCGAGGCCACCACCGTCTCGTTGGCGACCAGTTGCCGCTGCTGGGCGGCGAGCCGTCCCGAGAGCCGCCAAATCATCCAGAACAGGCCGAGATAGATCAGCAGGCCGCCGAGCACGGCCGCCAGCCAGAACACCAGGTAGCTGCGCTGCAGGTGGGTGAGCAGGTCGACCGGCTCCTTGTGCAGTTCCAGCAGGGACGCCACCCGGCCTGTTTCGTCCCGTAGCGGGATGTAGTGCTCGGCGGCGAAGCTGCCGAGCAGCCCCGAGCCGCCCGCCACGAGATGGCCGGCAGTGACGATGGCTCCGCTGGTGAGGGCTGCCTCCAGGTGCTCGCTGCCGCCCTTGCTACCGATCAGCCACGGCTCGGTCGACCAGCGCACCACCCGGTCGGGACCGTACAGATTGGCCTGCCGCACCTCGGGAAGATGGGTAGGACCGAACAAGCCGGCCAAGGTCATTTCCGGAATCTGCAGGTTGGCAACCGAATTGACGAAACGACCGATCAGCATGGCGTCGCGCTCGACGCCTGCAATGAACAAAGAATGGGTTGCAATGACAACGACCGATACGGCAACTGTCGCGCCAACGATGAAGCTGGCCAGCAACCCCCCTCTTCTCAAATTGAGCCGTCTTGGCACCTCCAAGAGCACGATGGCTTATCTCCCTGTACGGGATGTCTTTGAAACCGCAAGGACCATCCCGAATTTTATTATTGTGTGGTTCATTGCTCTTGATAGAAACAATGCATCCTAGGAATCAAATGCCTCTATCGAATGTGAACTTCGCGAGGCCACCCAAGAGGCGAGCGGCCCTGCTCGCCAAAGACTCAAATATCCAGGCGTGATCTCCTGGCATTGAAGTCCTTCAGGCGCGCCATGCGAAGGCTCTTCTTATCGAGCCTTTGCGCCGACTGCGACCGGAAGGAACATGCGCGGCTCTAGGGCTAGAAACTTCTGGAAGATTTGATGCATTGCATCGGGTCGACGGCAGAGGTTTCCGGCTCTTGGTAAGTTCAACGTCGAAGCTGCCGCTCGGGCATGTTCAGCGGAGATCTGGACGTCCGAGTTTCAGGATCCGCACCGTGGCAATACTGGCCCGGTTGACCGGACCGCCTGTCCCGCCACTGCCAGCATAAGTGCCATTCGATTCCAGATAACTCATATTGAAATAATCCTTAAATATGAGCCGATAGATTCCAGGCTTCAGATCGGCCACGACTTCGGTGGATGTTCTCAGCGGTTGCTCTTCATTACGCGAGTCGATATGGGGCATCTGCACGATGCCGCTGGCCACTATCCTATTGTGCTCACTCAACACGTCGATCTGCTTCACCGCGTTGGTGACTCCGGTGCTGATGTCATACTGATGGTTGTTATAGACCAGCTCGATAGCGTAGCGGCCGGGCTCAGAGACAGCGATATCCCGGATTTCCAGCGTATCGCTGGGAGCGCCCCAATCGCGCAGCGTCGGCTCGGCGATACCGTCGGAAGGCGGCGTTACCATGACATTGCTGAGCACGCGGGTATCGGTCACGGGAATGACCTGGACAGCAGCCTCCTCCGTGCAGAACGGCGCTGAATGGTGCGAATGGTTGCCACTGCTGGCGAAGACAGCCTGTACCGCATAACAGACGCGGGCTCCGGCAGGGATCCTGTCACGGTCGGTCCAGCTCGCCTGCGTCACTCGACCGTCAACGAGCTTGCCATTGCGGAAAATGCGGTAGTAAACCGAGTCGCTCGAAATCCCGCTATTTCCATTGTCAATGAAGTAGACCCTGTACTTGCCGTCCTTCTGCTCGACAGAAGTGATTTGCGGCTCGACAGGCGCAAAGACACGCGGATCCCGGTGATCACGGGGATCGACCTCCGGCGCCAGGGTGATGCGCGCATCACCGCTTTGCAGGCCACCGAACTCGACCTCAATGACGTTCGCCATACCGTTCAGCTGACTTTCTTCAATGACGCCGGTAACCGGTGTTCCGTTCAGACGTACTGTCTGGACCAAGTAATAGCCGCTCCCGGACATCGCTTCCGGCAACTTCAGCACCACCTCGAGGGGATGGCCCTTGTAGCTCAGTCCGGAAAGCCGGGCCTGGGGCGAATCGCCGAACAACTGCCGTGCCTTGGCAGTGAGGAAAGGCTCGACCGTAACTCCGGACTGATCGACGCGGTATCCGAATAGCGTCCCGACGACCATGTTCAGATAACCCGCGACAGACCATAGCTGACGGGGAGAATTGATCACTGGACCATCATCGTAAAAAGGCTTTCCGGTCAGCCACTCCAGGTTTTCCATATTGGAGATGTTGAGTGCCGCGCCCCGCACGAGGGACTGGATGGCATTGTCTGCGACCGCCGTATTACGGACCTTGGCGGCTGCCTGCAGCTCATAGGCTGTGACGAAGGGCCATAGCGCACGATTGTGGTAGACCGCTATATCCGGCTGCTGCGGGTAATACACCGGAACGCCCAACTGGCTATGGGGATAGTTGGCCAGAACCTCCGCTGCATGCCGCGGGGGAGCTATTCCGCTCAGAATGGCCAGGGCCGAGCCGAGCATGTCGAATTTCTCGACAGGCGCCTGATCCTCGGCTGCGCCTGTCAGACTCGCGTACAGCCCCGCTTCTTCAAGCCAGAAATGCTTGTTGATCTGCTCCTTCAGCTCCTCGGCCCAATCCTCGTAGCGCTGCGCCAGCAGAGCATCGCCATGCTCCATGGCCAGTCGCGCGGTCAGTCGTAGCGCCTGGTAGTGGACGACATTGGTCGACAGCGCCTTGGACTCGGACATGTGACTCAGGTTATCGATGATCCAGCCCGCATAGGTCTGTGTGCGCCAGTCGAGATAGGACTGCTCGCCACCATACAGGCCGAGCAGCGGATCGAAGGCCGCCTGACGATCTGCCTCCACGGTGCCGCGCAAGGCGGCGTAGGCATAATCCGAGAACTCGTCATAGGCTTCGCCGGACAGGCTGTCGAGAGCGCTTTCGGCCGCCAAGGCCCAAGTCACGCGATCCGTGCTCACCGGCCAACTGCCGCCGGAGCCGGTGTCCTGAACGATCTGAAGACTGTCCTTGGGAAGGCTTGCAGGCGGCGAAACCCCTTCCCGAAAGCCGCTGCTCTTGAAGAACAGCGAATTGATAACCCGTTCAGGGTAAAGCCCGGCCAAGCCGAGTCGAGCGGCATAGGACAGGTCCCGTGTCCAGACATAGGTCCATTTTTCTCCCGTCTGGAAACAGTTGCAGTCAATGGGCTCGCCAGCGTTGTAGTTGCCGTCCCGGATCTCGCTGACACTCAGCAATTGCAGGTCGTCCATGGCCATGGCGAACAGGCCGTCGAACATCAGGCTGCCACTGCGCAGCAAGGGATGCCCGGCGCTCTCCGTGAAAACCCGCTGCTTTTCGGCATTGTCACGAAGGTCCATCGTCGTGCTGATCGTATAGGTGCGCTGCGTCGCCTCCGGATCGATTACCGATACGGCGACCGTTTCATCGCGGCCATTCGGCTCGAGCGCATAGGGTGGAAAGAGCATTGAATCCTTCCCGGTCCTGGCCGCCGGGGAGCCGGCAGCGCAAGCGCCTTCGTAAAGGGATGCCAAGGACAGCGCCAAAGCGGTCATGACGGTGGTGCCCAGATATTTACGACGAAACATACAAGCTTCCTGTTATTGAAGTTATGGGTAAGCAATGTGCGCGTTCCTGCGAGGCGCGTGTCTTCTTCGCGAGATGAAACCTACTTCCGTAGTCACAGATGGCGAGCAGACGTGGGGAAATTCGGTTTGTGGTGTGCACGGGCGCGCCGAGCAGTCTTTCGCCGTGTTCGAAGGCTACCGGGGCAGCGTGAAAGCACTTGGAGGAAGACAACAGGAGGTAATGCCCACGATCCGGAGCGAAGGAATAAGGAAGCCATCCTGGAATACCTCGGCAATAGACAGCGCTACCCCTAGGTGGTCGCATTACCACCCAGCTAAGCCTATTGCCACTACCGTGTTATTTTTATTGATTATCGCTGGGCTGCATTAAGGCAATGCCTGGAGCCCGGCGACTCCATTCTCATAAAGATAGCGCTATCCTAAAAAAATGAAACCTTTTTTGGCAACCTCGAAATCACAGATAAATCATTAATTTCTACTTTGATGAAACCATTCAGCTGTAGCAGCTTAATACTATTGCAACTGGCGCCAAGCCTTCCTCTATATTGCATATCAATATGCTATTGCAGCTCTATCAAGCTGCGCGAAGCTTGCGGGGTCAGGCGAAGTTCATTATCACTCTCGGCAAACCGAAAAACCGGGCTAAATCGATCCAAGTTCGGAGCTTTCATTTATTCAAAAGTACCCGCCTACCGCGATCGAGCGGCAAACAACCGGAAATCCATATGCGGTGATGGTAGGCATGATGTATGTGAGCAGTCCGAAAACTCCACAGGTTCCCATCTTCATGCATGACCTGAGCTGGCTGCGCTCCCGTCATCCCTTCCTGACACCAGCCGCGTGCATGAAGCTGACGTTCCAGCCACGATGGCGACAGGGTCTGATCGGGCGCCATGCCATCCTCGTGCAGCACCGAACGGCGCTCCCCTTCGAACGGATCGAGCTTCTCCCCCGGCCGCATCCTGCCAGGGCCGCGGACCGGTGTGTCGCCCTTTCCTTCCCGCAGGGAAGCGCTCGAGTGTGTTGCCGCCGCTGCTCTACTGCGTCCAGCTCGAACTCAGTGGCCGGACCTGCAACGAGTCGAGCATCGCGCTGCCTCCCTCGGAGAAGAGCTGCACGCCATCGCTCGTCGCACTCGGGAAGATCTGCTCGGTGATGACAGTCTGCCCCTGGTCACCAAAGACCTCCACCGACGACCAGTCGACGAGCACATGCAGCCGAACCTTGCCGTCGCGTGCAGCCAGGGGCGCCCGCTGGACGCCGGGGAAGTCAGTGCTGAAGCCATCCTCTCCGGAGCGCGTCCGGTCGACGTAGATTTCGCCGGCTTCGGCGTCGTAACCGATGAGGGTTTCCTCGCCATTGCCGCTACGAACCTTCAGACCGACCCGCTTCGCGTCGCCGGGAAGCAGGTCGGCCTTGATTTCGAACGCCTTGCCCTGCAGCGGAAGCGTGGTCGTGCCGGACGGAATCTGCTGTTGGCTGAACGTCTGCCAATCTTCTCCCAGCAGATCAAGTTCCCGCACGGGCTGCTGAACCAGCCGGAGAGCGCCATCGATGGTGCGCAAGGCAAACTCGCGCGGAATACTCATTGCGCCGCGCCAGGGGCTCGTCGGCGTCAATTGGCCGTAATTCCAGTTGTTCATCCAGCCGATCACGAGGCGGCGCGCATCGGGCACGTTGTTGAAGGTGATCGCGGCATAGAAATCCTTACCGTAATCCACCCAACTGCTGCGCTGCAGGAGCGACAGCGCGGGCTCATCCGCAAACATGAAGTGATCGGCGAGAATGTAACCCCAGCCGCCCGTGTTCTTGTCCCTGAGCTGGATCTGGGCGGTTTGGCCGATAAGGTTCCGGACGTGCCATGCGGCCCAGTCCAGCGTAGTGCTGTTGGGGCCCGTCGTCGTTCGGACCACTTCGCCATCAATGAGCAGGTTGACCGTGGTCTCCGTGGAGCGCGGCAAGGCCGGCTCGTCGGAGAACATGAAGTGGTCCGCGTTGATGTGTCCCCAGCCGCCGGTGTTGCTGTCGACGATCTCGATGCGCGCCGTCTTGCCGCTGAGCTCGGAGACGTCCCAGTGGGTCCAGTTGAGGGCCTCGCTGTCCTGACCGGTGGCCGTGCGCACCACCTCGCCATCGACGACCAGGTTGACCGCTGTCGGGGGATTGTTGGCAGTGCCGGGATAAGGATGGGCGCCACCGCCAACCAGAAAATTGATGTAGTCGCTCATAATGGTGAAGCCGGGCGAGACAATAGTGCCGGTTCCATTGTCATGGTCGATGAAGGTGTTGACCAGCTGACGCCCCTCGTAGCCGCTGACGGTCTGCTGACCATCAAGTGTGCCGGCCGCCGGCGCGCTACCGGCGAAGGTGCCGGTGGCGGTCCAACCGCTGCCGTAAGTGTTGCCCTCGAAGTCGGCGAATACCGAGCCGGCAGGTACCGCCTGGTCCGAGATCGTGGGATCGTGCGGATGCTTGCCTCCACCGACAAGGAAGTTGAGGTAAGGGCTTTCAATGGTAAAGGGGGGCGATGTCAGGGTTCCCGTTCCCAGATCCGCGTCATGGTAACTGTTGACCAAGCCGCCACCGAGATATCCGCTCACCTCGCCCTGCGGCGGAATTGTGCCGGAGGTCGGGCCCGAGCCGAAGGCGGTACCGGTCGTGGTCCACTCACCGTAGTCGTGCTCCTCGAAGCCCTGGTAAAGCTCGCCGGCAGGCGGCATATAGTCGCCGAGGACGTTGTCTGCCCGGAAGGTCGTGCCATCGAAGTCGCCGACGAAGTACTGCATGCCGGAGCCGCCCGTGATGCTGCCGGGATTGAGGCTGACCAGGAGCACCCATTTGATCCGACTGGAATCGTCATCGACGGGAAGCGGAAAGAGGTCGGGGCACTCCCAAGCTCCTCCCGTGGCGTTGGCAGGGCCGAAGTCGCTCATGTGCGTCCAGTTCTTCAAATCGGGCGAGCTGTAGAGCTTGACCTTGTGCTCCAGCGCCGAGACCACGGCCATGACCCACTTCTGCCCCGGCGCGTACCAGAATACCTTCGGATCGCGGAATTCTGCCGAGCCGATATCGAGCACGGGATTGCCATCGTAGCGGCTCCAGGTACGACCGCGGTCGGTGCTGTAGGCAAGTGACTGCGCCTGCGATCCCGGCCGCGCACTGGTGTAGATGGCGACCATCGGCGGAGTGCGGCGGCTCCCGAAACCGCTGGTGTTGTGCTTGTCGACCACCACGCTGCCGGAAAAGACCATTTCGTCGCCCTGTTCGGAAATGGCCACCGGCAAATGCTCCCAATGCATCAAATCCGGGCTGACGGCGTGCCCCCAGGACATATGCCCCCAAGTGTCGCCGAACGGGTTGTACTGGTAAAACAGGTGATATTCGCCCTCGTGGTAGACCAGTCCGTTCGGATCGTTCATCCAGTTCTCGGCAGGACTGAAGTGGAACTGGGGCCGGTACAGTTCCTGATAGGTGCCATTGCCCGACGCCCCGGCGGCATCCTGCATGGCGAGGCTGGCTGCGAAAATCGCCAGCGTAAGGAGCGGTATGGTCGAACGTCGGCAGACCAGATCACCACGCCCCCGACTTGCATGCTTGTTATTGTTCATTTTTCAGCCTTCCCTAGCTTGAATTTTTCAGGCGGCCAGGCATATACGGGCTCACTATGCACAAGCCTTTACAACAAAAGCGCGGAGCGTTGAGTTATTTATTTGAATTATTCCCAGTGCATTACAACTTCGACTCGACTGAGAATATATCCTCCCAAAACAAATCCCAGGAAAACTGCTTACTCACTTGTAAATGTGCACTCGCGACCTGCAACGCAGCACATGACTTTCAGCGGATACAAAAGTCGCTCTTTCTCTATCATGCAAAGAGTATCCGCTTTTATTTGGGCGATATCGCCCCAGCCAAGCTCCTGCCTGCACGACCGGCACTGATGTATCCCTGATAGTCCACTTGGAGAAATAGTTGCCGTCAGCGGTCTCCATCGGCAAATACATTATTAAGGCAAAGCGGCACACTTTAGCTGACTTATTGAATCAGCTTCTCTATAGACAGACTGCTTAACCTTCCTCACTGAGGCCACTGATCGAGCCTCGATCAAAACCTATCTGACTCCAAAACTTTTCCGCCATATCGAAGAAGCTTCCTATCCCTGCTTCGCAGCAGCCTAGGAAAATAATTTTCGAGGAATTCTATTATCCTTATGAGTCTTGGCAATCGATGTCTCTAAAAATGATGGCACCTCTAATAAATCCCATACCTCAAATCATAGAAGAAACGTTTCAGCAACGACAACTCCTCCTATAAAATTATTTTTACGAACGCAATGTAAGATGGTTCTTAAATTGTTATTGGATAAGTACTTAGGCCAAATACTGCTCATGATCAACCTCGGCCTCAAGGACGTTGCCACCTGCAGCGATGGCACGAAACTGGAGAGCGGCCGGTTCTAATGACGTGTGCCCCGATGCCTGGACGTCTCGTCGCGTGAGTGCCTCATCCTCGCGCAGTCATGTTTTCGCTCGGCTGTACATCAGCAATGTGACAATAGCCAATGGCCATGCTTGCTCCTTGCCGGGATCGACGGATGAGCGGTGGATGGATGACGGGCAAGGGGAGTCAGGCGACGGGAATGGATGGTAGCCGGAAGTCCGGATGGTGGCCCAGGACAGCCGACAGCTGCCCGGCGATCTGCTCGTGGGGTGTTCCCGGCGCGACGGCGCTGGCGGCCTCCAGGCGGGCGAGCTGTTCCGCGCTCGGGGCGAGCTGCAGCGCGCCGAGGGTTGCGTCGAGCTGCTCGCGAGTGCGCGGCCCGAGGATGGGGATCAGGCTGGTGCTCGAGCGGACCGCCCGCTCGCGCAGCCAGGCGATGGCCACCTGGGTCGGCGAGGCTTCCAGTTCCGTGGCCACCGCCTGCAGGGCATCGAGGATCGCCGTCTCGCGCGGCGAGTTCTCGGTGCGCACCAGGGTGCCGAGGCCGCTCAGGCGACCTTCCGTCGTGCCCGCGCGGTACTTGCCGGTCAGCAGCCCGCCGCCGAGCGGCGACCAGAGCGCCGCGCCCAGGCCCAGCGCCTCGGCCATCGGCAGCAGTTCGCGTTCGGCGCTGCGCTCGGCCAGGCTGTACTCGAACTGGATGCCGGCCAGCGGCGCCCAGCCACGCAGCTCGGCCAGCAGGTCCGCGCGGGCGATGCGCCAGGCAGGAAAGTTGGACAGGCCGGCGTGAAGAATCTTGCCGGCACGCACTAGGTCGTCGAAGGCACGGAGGATTTCCTCCAGCGGCGTCACGCCGTCGGCGGTGTGCGCCCAGTAGAGGTCGAGGTAGTCGGTGCCGAGCCGCTTCAGGCTATCCTCCAGCGAGCGCACCATGTTCTTGCGACCGTTGCCGGTGCGCGAGACGCCGCCGTTAGGCGAGGCGCCCAGGCCGTATTTGCTGGCGATGACGAAGTGCTCGCGGTCGCCGGCGATGAACTCGCCGAGCAGCGTCTCCGCCTGGCCGAACTGGTAGATGTCGGCGGTGTCGATGAAGTTGCCGCCGGCCTCCACGTAGCCGTCGAACACCCGCCGCGCCTCGTCGCGCTCGGTGCCGTAGCCCCAGCCCGTGCCGAAGTTGCCGGTGCCCAGCGCCAGCTCGGAAACGCGCAGGCCGGTGTTCCGGCCGAAGGTCATGTAACGCATGCAACTCTCTCCCTGATTGTCGGCACACCGGGGCGCGCCTGCATTTATATTGCGATCATAATTTTTAAAACCGGGACGCTGAATCCTGGTGCAATGCAGCAAGAAGCTCGGAAGTGCTGACAATCGCGTGAGCGTAGGTCGGTCCGTTGATCTCATGGGCGGCGTGCATGGCTTCGGCGCTGAATGCCGCCGTGGCATCGCGAACCAGGGTCACGTGATAGCCCAGCTCCGCCGCGAACTTGCCGGTGGACTCGATACAGGTGTTGGCCAGCATCCCAACCACCATAACCTTCTCGATGCCATGCTGCTTTAGCTGGAAATCGAGGTCGGTATTGGCGAAGCCGCTTGCGCCCCAGTGCTCATGGACCACGATATCGCCCGGTTGGGGCTGAAAGTCCGGATGCCACTCTCCGCCCCAGCTGTCGACCGCGAACACCTGTGCATGACTCGCATTCAGCTGGTAGGGGCTCGGATGCTTCCAGCTCTGCAAGTCGTTGGACCGGGCCCGGTGGTGCGGCACATAGAAAATCTGGATGCCGGCCCGGCGCATGGCGTCGACCACCGCGCGCAGGTTGGCCAGAGTACCCACGGCATCGGCGACCGGTTTGGCCAGGCCGTTCAGCTTGCCGCCATCGCTGAGAAAGTCGTTATAGGGGTCGACGAGCAGCAAGGCTGTGTCGTCGCTGGAGTAGATGCTTGCGGTCATTACGCGCTCCTGCAAGTAGGGTAAGGGACAGCAGCCTCTGGATTCGTCCTTGGCACTTTGATGACCATCGGAATCAAATCAGCGGATGTGACGTCCCGCATGTCTTCAGATAGTCGGCGGTGGACACGACCGAGGCATAGCCGAAGGCGAGCGCAGCCATGAAGGCGGCATGCACCTGGGCCGCCGGGACTTTCACACGATTGAACTCCAGGTCGAGCGTGGCGCAGGCGTCATGCAGCACTGTGGTCCGGTATCCGAAGTCGACCGCCGCACGGGTAATGCCATCCACGCACATATGGCTCATGTTGCCGACCACCACCACTTCATCGATGCCATGGCGGTCGAGCACTGCCTTGAGGTCGGTCTCGCGGAAGGAGTTGATATGGTGCTTCAGCACCACGTGCTCGCCCGGGCGGTTGAGCACACCGCGATGGATCTGCGCACCTTCGGACCCGGGCCGGAAGAACGGCGCATCGTCGCCGGGAAATTCATGGCGTATGTACACCACCAGGTCCCCACTTTCACGGAAGGCGTCGATCATCAGGGCCGCCTTGCCGGCAGCCTCCTCGACATGGCTGAGCGTCCATCTGCCACCGGGAAATAGTCGTTTTGGATGTCGACGACGATCAGTGCCTTCCTGCTGGCGTTCATGCTACTCATGACCTTCTCCTGCTGCTGAGGGGCCGATGGACAAGGCTATCGGCACGAATGGAGGGCAGGGATATTCAACCCTGCAGGAACGCCAGCATGTCGGCGTTGAGCTTTTCCTTGTGCGTCTCGGTGATGCCGTGCGGCGCACCCGGGTAGATCACCAGTTTGGCATGACTGACCAGTTTCGCTGCGGCCCGGGCGGCCACATCCACCGGCACGATCTGATCGTCGTCGCCATGCAAAATCAGAGTCGGGATGTCGAACTTCTTTAGATCTTCGGTGAAATCGGTTTCCGAAAATGCCCTGATGCAGTCGTAGGCATTCTTGTGCCCGGCCATCATGCCCTGCAGCCAGAACGCATCGATCACGCCTTGGGAAGGCTTGGCGCCCGGCCGGTTGTAGCCGAAGAAGGGGCCACTGGCGACATCCTTGTAGAGCTGCGAACGGTCGGCAAGAGAGGCGGCACGCATCTCGTCGAATACCGCAATGGGCAGCCCGCCGGGATTGGCCTCGGTCCTCACCATCAGCGGCGGCACGGCGGAAATCAGCCCCGCCCTGGCGACACGTCGGGCTCCATGGCGACCGATGTAGCGGGCCACTTCGCCGCCGCCGGTGGAAAAGCCGAACAGCGAGGCATCCTCGACGTCCAGGGTGTCGAGGAGTTGCGCCAAGTCGTCGGCGTAGGTGTCCATCTCGTTGCCGTTCCAGGGTTGACTCGAGCGTCCGTGCCCGCGCCGGTCGTGGGCGATCACGCGATAGCCGTTGGAGGCCAGGAAAAACATCTGGGACTCCCAGCTATCGGCGTTCAGTGGCCAGCCATGACTGAGGACGACCACAGGACCCGATCCCCAGTCCTTGTAATAGATCTGCGTGCCGTCGCGAGTGGTGATGGTACTCATGATCTTTCTCTCTCCATTGCGTGGTTGAGGCGCGGGAGTGGGAACGGCTGTTTCATTTACCCTCCAGAGCGCCGATTGACGATGCAGCGGATAGCGAGTTGTGGGGGATTCTTGCGAAGACTGCTGCCCAGCGGCTACGTAAAATCGGCAAGCGAACGTCATGGTCCGGGCTGGGCACCGGGCGGTTCAAACGTCCCGTATGCCTCTGGTCGATCATCTCTTCTCTTTGCCTGTTTTACGTAGTGCGCCAGGCGGCGCTTGGCGCAGCCTGAGGCCTATACCAACACTCCCGATCAAGGACATGACCAAGGCTAGGGTTCCGTTACCTCGAACCAGGCTTGCCCCATCCCGCATGGGCAGACGCCGCACCTCGCGGGAAGCGATCATTGGCAAGGTGCTCGAGCTGCTTCCAGACAGGGAAGGCAAACCCTTACGACTGGCTGACCTGTGCAAGGCGACAGGCGTCAGCGAGCGGACATTGCGTTCGGCTTTCAGTGAGGCTTTTGGCATGGGACCTAGCCGCTACTTGAGGCTGCGTCGCTTGCACCTGCTACGAGCCGCGCTCGCCGTTGCCGACCACCGGCACGACACTGTGATGGCGATAGCCATGCGCTTTGGCTATTCGGATTGTGGTCGCATGGCCTCGGAGTACTATGCCCTCTTCGGCGAGTACCCCAGTGCGACGCTTCTTCGCAGTGTCAACGGATAATGGAATGGAGGGAAAGGGCGCCAGCCGTCTGCAGCCGGCCATGCAGCGATTGCGAGGGGAGTTCTCCGAAGTAGGTTCTGTAATGGCCGGCGAAGCGGCCGAAATCCCATACCCCGTATTGCGCACAGATGTCGGTGATCGTGTCCC
Organism: Azotobacter tropicalis; assembly: GCF_059739045.1. NCBI lineage: Bacteria > Pseudomonadati > Pseudomonadota > Gammaproteobacteria > Pseudomonadales > Pseudomonadaceae > Azotobacter > Azotobacter tropicalis. Next base: position 269,155 of record NZ_AP046059.1, on the reverse strand, counting down.
CGGGCCTCGCCTGAAGGATTGCGCCACGTATCGCGTGCAGCCTGTGCATCATCAGGTAGCGATGCGGACTCATCCCGAGACAACGGTTGAAGACATTGCGCAGCGTACGTTCCGATGCGCCGGTCGCGACACACAAGTCTTCCATATGGACCGGGGCCTCCTTGATCGACGCCAGCAACTCCAGAGCCTTGCGCAGAATCTGCTGGTGATCCAGGCGAGCGCGCGGTGTCCGGCCTGGCGTTGCAAGCGGGAGCAGCGTGCGGAACACCCGGTCCATCAACTCCGTCCGGGCGGCGTGCTCGGCGGCAGGGTTGTGCAAGTCCTCCGGCGCCTGCTGATCGATGCGAAACAGGCGGCGTGCGAGCCAGATGAGTGGCGCGATATCCCTCTGGGCGACATTGACCAGGTTGCGCGACAGTATTGAGGGATCGAACTCGTCCTCGTGCATATTCGCCCAGCGCAGCACCAGTTCGCATGACATGGCCACCGTCATCCAGGTCGCCGGTTGGCTGGCATCGATGTGGAACATCGCATCGGGAACCATCCAGGCCAGCAGGCGGCGATCGAAGCGATGCCCGTCCACCACGGTGCATTCGTGTCGATTCAGCGGCAGAAAGATATTGAAGAAGCCGGGAAGACCGACGCCGCTGTAGACGGTCCCGGCACCCTCCCGGCCGAACATCAGGGCAACCCCGTTCAGTTCTACGACCCGCAGCCGCCAGTCGCGCTGCTGCCGTGAACGCAATACATAACGTCCCTGCACGCCATACAGCGCTTCTTCGAACTCGTCGAAGTCCGCACAGACAAGTCGGCTCATTGGCACTCTCCTGAAGAAAAAGCGCTCATCTTTCTTTGGCCGAAGTTCGAAAGCGCGCCTCAGGCATAGAAGATCATGTGGGAAAAGCGGTGCTCAAGGACAAACGAAAGATCAGGCGGTGTTCCGTCCTGTTCGCAAATACCTACTCAAGTGCGACACAAGTCGCGATAGGTACAGCTGCTGGCACAAGCCTCGGAAGAGCTGGTGATGCCGCGCCTTGGCGAACCGGTCGAGCCGGCCCGGATCGCGGCGGTAGAGCCGTGGTGGCGTGGAGGGACCGAGGGCGATTGGCAAGACGCTGCGCCGCAGGAGACCGGGCTGCTGGCGCTTTCCGTCAAGGACTAGCCGCATCGACCTGCAACACGGCCCCAAGGCGTTTCCCGGCCAGAGCCTTGGGATTTTCCGGCTGGCAGGTAGCATGGCCGGCAACCACCCTTGCAGCACATGCCCGAGGCCAGACACATGCCCTTCAGCCACAAACAAATAGGAGCCGGCGATCCGCTCGCAGGCCAGAATCCTCAAACTCATCGCCTTCGCCGGCACCGAAACCGGACGCGCCGCTGGTCTTCCTGTAGACGAAGTATTCCCCACCAGACTCTGGTTATGTACGACATTTGTGATAACGTGACGTACAAAGTCGACTAGGAGATTCGCAACCATGGCAAGTACCATCCGTTCCGCTCGCCTGGGGTTGCGCGCCACGCCGCAGCAGGAAGCGGTGCTGCGCCGCGCGGCCGAGGTGGCCAACAAATCGATGACCGATTTCATCCTCGACAGTGCCTGTCAAGCCGCCGAGCAGACCTTGCTCGATCAACGCCTGTTTCTGTTATCCGGGAGCCAGTCCCAAGCTTTGCTGGATATGCTGGACCGGCCCGCCCAGGACAATCCTGGCCTGAAGGATTTGTTCTCGCGATCGGCACCTTGGGACAAGTGATGCCGCTGACCTCGCCCCAGGCACTGGATGCCAACCACTCACTGGAGGGGTTCGATTGCGGCAAGCCGAGCCTGGATGATTGGCTGATGCGCCATGCCCGACAGGCGCAGGCCAGCGGCTCGGCCAAGACCTACGTGGTCGCTGACGGCGTGCGCGTCACGGGTTACTACAGCCTCACCGTAGGGCAGATCGATACCCTGGAAGCTCCTGATCGTGTCCGCCGGGGCATGGGGGGCTACCCCATACCCGTTGTCATCCTGGCGCGGATGGCCGTGCCCCGACAGGATCAAGGGCGCGGCATTGGCGTAGGCATGCTGCAGGACGCGATCCGGCGTACCCTCACCATCGCCGATCAGGCCGGCGTTCGAGCGCTGCTGACGCATCCGATCGACGAGGAAGCCTCACGCTTCTACCTGCGCTTTGGCTTTGAAGCGTCTCCTGCTCGTGAACAGCAATTGCTGTTGCTGCTCAAGGACGCGCGTCGGCTGCTTGTTCCGCCGGCGTTACCCAGGGGATAAGCCTCCCCTCACATCAATATCATGCAGGCCCGGATCGGCCCGCACTCCAGGATCTATCGACAGTTCCCTGCCTTGCGGAACCCGGCAGCCTCGGCATCCGCCGCCGAGTCGAACGAAACACGATTTTTCTCCTGCACTTGCTCGTAGCTCGGGCAGCCGACCGGCAGGTGGTAGACCTTGCTGGCGCTGTTGCCGATCACCGGGGCGCCGTTGCCCTGCTCGGCAACCTGCACTGGCGGCTCTACCGGCCGGCCGGCGGGCGGGCGTGGCCGTGCCCTGCCCTGCCCGGCCAGACCTCCCCGGCTCGGCTTGTGCCCCAGCGTCCAGGTGCGCTCGCCCGTCACGAACGGGTTGTGGTGGCCCATGATCTGCGCAATCCGCCGATCCCTCTCACGCTCCCAGGCGCTGGCCGGGTACATGCGGTTCCAGGCCATGAACAACTGAACTACAACTGAACTTGCCCAGCCTCAGTGGGCACCCCGTTAAGCGATACACTGCAACGAGGTGATCCATGGCAAGGCAAGCAAGCCCGATGAAACCAACCCGTATCCGCCACTCCCAAGCCTACAAGGACGAAGCGCTGGCCTTGGCCGAACGGATTGGCGTCAGCAAAGCGGCCGAACAGCTTGGGCTGCACCCCTCCCAGCTCTATGGCTGGCGGAGCAGGAAACAGCAGGCCCAGACCAGCAGCGAGCGCGAGCAGTTGTTGGCCGACGAAAACGCCCGCCTCAAACGGCTGTTGGCCGAACAGTCCGCGGAGTTGGCCATCGTAAAAAAAGCCGCCGCGTACTTTGCCGGGAGCCTCAAGTGAAGTACGCCTTCATGCAAGCCCATACTCGGCAGTTTCCACTGAAGGTCATGTGCCGTGTGCTGGGCATTGCCCGCAGCGGCTACTACGCCTGGTGTTCGCGCAAGCTCTCGAAGCACCGCCAGCAACAGATTCAACTGGACCGCCTGGTAGCTCAGGCCTACCACAAGCGGAAGGGGCGCAGCGGGGCTCCGCGGTTATGCCTCGACCTGAAGGCGTCGGGCCTGCCCTGCAATCGCAAGACCGTGGCTGCTTCGATGCGGCGCCAGGGACTGCGGGCCAGGGCTGCCAGGAAGTTCAAGGCCACCACGAATTCCAGGCACTCACTACCGGTGGCGGACAACCTGCTCCGGCAGGACTTCACGGCAGCGGCGCCAAACCGGAAGTGGGTAGGCGACATGACGTACCTGCACACGGAAGAAGGCTGGTTGTATCTGGCGGTGATCATCGACCTGTACTCGCGCAGGGTGATCGGCTGGGCCATGGGCGAGCGCATGACGGCCGAGCTGGTCTGCGATGCCCTGCGCATGGCCCTGTGGCGGCGCAAGCAGCCTCAAGGCGTGATCGTGCATACGGATCGAGGCAGCCAGTCCTGTTCGGCGGCCTATCGGGAACTGCTTCGTGCCCATCGGCTGCGTGGCAGCATGAGCGCGAAGGGCAATGGCTACGACAACGCCTGTGCCGAAAGCTTCTTTCACAGTCTGAAGGTCGAGTGCATCCCTGGGGAACGCTTCGGTACGCATGCCCAGATGCGTCAAACCGTGTTCGAATACATCGAAGCCGACTACAACCGCCAACGTCGTCATAGCACACTGGGATACATCAGTCCGGAAGCCTTCGAGGCCTGGATGAGTGCTTAAGAGCCGCTATCAAAACCTCGCTAATTGTCTGATGCAAATTACGCAACACCCCAGACATAACAAGGCCAGATGAATATCCAGCCGCCGTTCGAAGCGCGTTCGTAGCTTGCCCATGGCCGCCAGCCAGGCGTGGGTCCGCTCGACGACCCACCGGTGCCGACCGAGCCGTTCCTTGCTCTCGATACCTTTGCGCGCAATGCGGGACTGGATGCCCCGTTGGCGCAGGTGCTCGCGACAGCGTCGGCAGTCGTAAGCCTTATCAGCATGCAGCTTGGTCGGCCAGCGTAGCGGCCGGCCGCGCTTGCCCCGGATGGCAGGCAGGGCATCGACCAGTGACTCGAACACGATGGAGTCATGGCGGTTGGCTCCGGTGACACACAGCGCCAGCGGAGTACCGCTCCTGTCAGGGATCAGGTGGCGTTTGCTGCCGAGTTTGCCTCGATCTGTCGGGTTGGGGCCTGTTTCCGAACCCCCGGGGGCTGGCGACGCAGGCACCATCAATACTGGCTCGGCTCAGGTCGAGCTTGTCCGCCTGTCGCAGCTCGTTCAGCAGCCATTGATGCAACTGCTGCCAGACGCCAGCCTCCTGCCAGTCCCGCAACCTGCGCCAGCAGGTCATGCCACTGCCACAGCCCATCTCCTGGGGCAGGTCTTCCCAGGGAATGCCCGTGCTCAGTACGAACACGATGCCGTTGAGAGCGCGCCGATCATCTAACCGTGGCCGCCCGCCCTTGGGAGATCGTTTCACTGCAGGCAGCAGTGGCTGGATGCGCGACCAGAGCTCTTCGCTGATTTGAATTCGATGCTTCATGCCCGGATTGTCTCACTCCGGGCCGGAGCTAAGGATGGTTTTGTTAGCCGCTCTAAATGTAGAGCGCCTGATAGATGGCTTCGTGCGAGATCCGCATGGAGACATCCTCCGGAAAGTCGATTGGCAACCGACGGCTGATCTGCTCAAGGCTCCACGCCGGTCTGCCCGGCGACCATGGCGACGTCCCTTCCACGGCACGTCGGGTCCACGGACCAGCTGGCCCCGGGCAGCCCGGATAGTACCGACGAGCCGCTCCTGAACATAGGCTCGTAGCTACTCGTTGCCGGCGAGTTTGGCCTCCTTGGGGCGCGTGGCTGCTTTCTCGGATTTCCACTGGGCAACCGTGGCTCGATACAGCAACGTACCGCCATAAGTTGCGGCATTACGGCGTAGCTCGCGCGAGACCGTCGATGGCAATCGCCCCAGCTGCCGGGCAATTTCACGAACCCCGCACTGCTGGGCTTTCAACAGTGCAATTTCCTCTCGCTCGGTAAACGACAGGTAACGTCCCGAATGCGGACCCAAGCTGCCCGGTGGCACTCCCCCCGCTTCGCGAAACCAACGGGTACCCACAGGCTGCGACACGCTACTCGCCAGTGCTGCGTCCTCACTCGACAATCCTGCAGCAATATGGTCCCAAAACGCCTGCCGGGCTTCTCGTTGATTGACGCTCGGCCGACCTGGCGACCGCATCGATAATCGCCCTGTCCGCTCTGTTGCCCAACCTCGTGGTCGTCCCATCCAACACTTCCAATCTGGAGGTGTTGCAACGACTATTGGAATCCGCCCAATACGGGTCGATCCGCTATACCGAACGCTTGGCCGAAACCGGGGTCGAGCCCTCGGTAGGCAGCGTGGGCGACTCCCATGACAATGCCTTGGCCGAGACCATCAATGGCCTGTACAAGGCCTGAGTGATTTACTGGCGGTCGTGAAAAAGCTGCGAGGCAATGGAACTGGCCACGCTGGCTTGGGTGAGCTAGGTCAACCACCGCCGACTGCTGAAGCCCATCGGCGACATTCCACCCGCCGAGACTGAGACCCTTTGCTATCGACAACTTACCGGGCCAGCTCAAGCGGCATGACTCACGCCAGAAGCCTCCAGAAGTCCCCGGGGCGGTTCAGTGTCACCAATAACCAGTACGATGTCACCGCTGGGCACTACCCTAAAACCTCGAACGCTCCGAGAATCAATCCCCGCAAGCCACAACACCAAGGACCTTAGCGGCTTACACGCTGTTTCTTGCAGCCATAAGTTGCTAGGGCCGCCGACAAAAAAGGAAGGGAAATCTATGAGCAATCAACGAATTGCATTTGTAACAGGTGGCATGGGTGGAATTGGGACTGCAATCAGCCAACGCCTTTACAAGGAAAATTTCAAAGTAATTGTCGGATGTACCCCGCAATCTAAACGCAAAGATGGCTGGCTTGCCGCTCAGCGCGATAGCGGTTTCAGCTTCGAAGCCTGTGAACATGACGTAACCGATTGGGAAAGCACTCAACGTGCTTTCGCTGAATTGCGCGAACGCATCGGCACGATCGACGTGTTGATAAACAATGCTGGTATCACTCGCGACGCTAGCTTCCGCAAGCTCACTCCAGAAAATTGGAATGCAGTGATCAGCACCAACCTCAACGGCATGTTCAACACCACCAAGCAGGTCATTGAGGACATGCTTGGCAAAGGCTGGGGTCGCATCATCAATATCTCGTCCATCAATGGCCAACGTGGTCAGTTCGGTCAGACTAACTACTCTGCAGCTAAAGCCGGCATCCATGGTTTCACCATGGCTCTCGCCCGCGAAGTGGCCAATAAAGGCGTGACGGTCAACACGATCTCTCCTGGCTATATCCTCACCGAAATGACTGGCGCCATGCGCCCAGAAGTTCTTGAGCAGATTGCCGCCAGCATTCCAGTCGGCCGTCTCGGACATCCCCAGGAGATTGCCAGCATGGTCGCCTGGCTGGCTTCCGAGGAGGCTGCCTATGCTACCGGTGCCGACTTCTCAATCAACGGCGGCCTGAACATGCAATGACACTAGTCGGAAAGCTGCTAGGCTTTCCGGCTAGGCCTCCCATTCAGATGAGGTAATTTCTTCATGAAAGAGGTTGTAATCGTCGCCGCAACCCGAACTGCGGTAGGCAGCTTTCAAGGGGCTCTGGCCAGTATTCCCGCAGCAGAGCTGGGCGCTGCTGTGATCCGGAACCTGCTTGAACAGACCAAACTGGATGCAGCACAGATCGATGAGGTAATTCTGGGCCAAGTGCTCACTGCTGGCGTAGGACAGAACCCAGCCCGTCAGGCTGTGATCAAGGCAGGCTTGCCTCATACCGTTCCTGCCATGACCCTGAATAAAGTTTGCGGCTCTGGACTCAAAGCCTTGCACTTGGCCACTCAAGCTATCCGCTGCGGTGACGCTGACGTGATTATCGCTGGCGGCCAGGAAAACATGAGCCTTTCACCCTATGTTCTTCCAGGGGCACGCACTGGACTGCGTATGGGCCACGCCAATCTGCTCGACAGCATGATTCAGGATGGTCTGTGGGATGCCTTCAACAATTACCATATGGGTATCACCGCAGAAAATCTTGTCGAGAAATTCGCTATCTCTCGAGAAGAGCAAGATGCCTTCGCCGCCGCATCCCAGCAAAAGGCAGTGGCAGCCATCGAAGCCGGCCATTTCCGGAGCCAAATCACGCCTATCGTGATTCCCCAGCGCAAGGGAGATCCGATCGTTTTCGACACTGACGAACAGCCGCGAGCAGAAACTACGCTCGAAGCTCTGAGTAAACTCAAACCAGCCTTCAAGAAAGACGGCACTGTTACGGCAGGCAATTCTTCTAGTATCAACGATGGTGCTGCCGCGGTGCTGCTAATGAGTGCCGAGAAGGCTCAGTCTCTTGGTTTGCCGATCCTAGGTAAAATCAAGGCTTATGCCAATGCAGGTGTCGATCCAGCCATTATGGGTATTGGGCCGGTCTCAGCAACTCGCCGCTGCTTGGAAAAGGCTGGTTGGAATCTGAATGAGCTGGATTTGATCGAGGCCAATGAGGCCTTCGCAGCTCAATCTTTGAGTGTTGGCAAGGAATTAGGGTGGGATGCCAGCAAGGTTAATGTAAATGGCGGCGCAATTGCCATCGGTCATCCTATCGGGGCCTCGGGCTGCCGCATTTTGGTCACTCTAGTGCATGAGATGATTAGACGTGACCTTAAGAAAGGCGTGGCAACTCTTTGTATCGGTGGCGGGCAAGGTGTAGCCCTCGCAGTGGAGCGTTAAACTCCGAAAGTCTGAAAGCTACTCGGGCAGTGATAGACACGAGTGATTTCTCACGAAGTCACTCGTGTTCGTGCGCTACCAATCGGCATTCTGAATTGATGAATCCTTCTGAAAGATAAATGACTATAGCAATGAGCGACTTGGTTGAGAAAATCCATGTCCCATTCAAAGTGCCAGCCCTCCATTGGCAAGGAACTAGCCCCTGGCCAGTTCATAAGTTTGCACGCATTCCAGGATAAATGTCATGGATCAAGCCACCTCCTTTGCAAGTTTCTGGTCAGCTCAAACACCCTTCGTGGCTAAATTTGCTTTACAGCAACTCCGCCTCTGGGTGAATACCTCCCCTTGGTTTGCTGATACAGACAATACGAACTGGTTTGAAATTCCGGCAGAACGCCTGCGCCAAATGCAGGCCGACTATCAACGCGAATGGTATCAATTGGGTCTTCAGCTCCTATCGAGAAAACCATTCAGCTTTACGGACAAGCGCTTTGCCAGTGACAACTGGAGCTCCCCTCTTTTTGGCTCACTAGCCTCATATTATCTGCTCAACTCTCGCTATATGATAGAGCTTCTCGAGGAGCTCAAGATAGATGACGAGAAGCCTCGTCAGCGCCTTAATTACCTAGTAGAACAGGCCATTGCCGCCAGCGCACCAAGTAACTTTTTTGCCTGTAATCCGGATGCCCAGGAAGCCTTGATAAAAAGCAATGGCGTCAGCCTTTTGAACGGCATGCTGCATTTAGCAAGCGACTTGAAAGAGGGTAAGCTGCGCCAATGTGATAGCGGTGAGTTCCAAGTTGGTCGTGACGTTGCAACGACACCAGGCGATGTTATCTTCGAGAATGATTTATTTCAGCTCATACAATACAGACCGCTCACTGAAAAGCAATACCAGCGCCCACTGCTTATTGTACCTCCTTCAATTAATAAATATTACATTCTTGACCTACGCCCAGAGAATTCCTTGGTTCGCTATGCCATCGAACAAGGTCATCAAGTATTCTTGATTTCATGGCGCAATTTTGATGCAAGCTGCGCTGATAAAACCTGGGATGACTTCATTCAAGACGCGGTAATAAAAGCAATCAAGGTCACTCAGGCCATCAGCGGTGGGCAGCAACTCAACTGCGTTGGCTTCTGTATTGGCGGAACTTTATTGAGTACCGCCCTTGCAGTGCTTGAAGCCCAAGGAGAAAAAGATTGCATCAGCAGCTTGAGCCTGCTAGCCACTTTCCTTGATTATTCCGACACGGGAGTCATCGATGTTTTTATTGATGAACATCTCGTCACTCAGCGGGAGCGTACCATTGGCGGAAAAGGTGGTCCAGTCGGCCTATTCCGGGGGCAAGACATGGGTAATACCTTCTCTCTACTACGCCCAAACGAGCTATGGTGGAATTACACCGTCGACAAGTACCTAAAGGGACAGAAACCAAGAACTTTGGATATGCTGTTCTGGAACAATGACAGTACGAATCTTCCCGGACCAATGTACTGCTGGTATCTACGCCATACCTATCTGCAGAATGATCTTAAGTCCGGCAAACTAGAGTGTTGCGGGGTTAAAATGGAGTTGAGCAATATAAAGGCCCCTACCTACCTGCTTGGCACTCAAGACGATCACATCGTTCCTTGGCGCAGTGCCTACAGTACCGGCAACCTGCTTTCGGGAGAAGTTCGTTTCGTTCTCGGCGCCTCCGGCCATATTGCCGGAGTCATCAACCCACCAGCACAAAACAAACGCCATTATTGGACCAGCGAAAATACCCCAACTGATCCGGATGTATGGATGAAATCTGCCGAGAAGAAACCCGGCAGCTGGTGGAATGATTGGTTTGCCTGGCTTATTCAACATGCCGGAGAACAGCGCTCTGCTATCAAAAAAAGTGGCAATAATGAATTTCAAATCTTAGAAGCAGCTCCAGGGCGTTATGTAAAAGGATAAATATCTATATTTGAAACGATAGATTTATTATGTTAATATGTAGACGTATCCTAGTGTGGTGAATCACAAGTTCGCTTCATTATTATTTCTTTGCAAGGCTCGAGCAGCCCTGCCGACAGAGGCCAGGATTTCACCTGCTCCCTTACTCCAGCGGAAAGGCCTTGGATTCTGGTTGTAGGTCGCCAGGTAATACTCGATGGACTGCTCGAGATCCTTCACGCTGGTATGGGCCTGGCACTTTATCCACTTCTGGGTGAGCATCGAGAAAAAGCGCTCCACCCGATTCAGCCATGACGCAGACGTCGGGGTGAAATGCACGTGATAACGCGGGTGCGCGACAAGCCAGGCACGCACCTTGTCGGTCTTGTGCACGGCATAGTTATCCATGATCAGGTGGATGGCCTTGTCGCTCTCGACCGATTCCTCGATGGCCCTGAGAAACTCCAGGAATTCTGCGCTGCGGTGACGGCGCTTGAGACGTCCGATCACCTCGCCGGTGGCCACATCCAGGGCGGCAAACAAGGACGTCGTGCCATGGCGCTGATAATCATGGGTACGGGTCGCCGGATACCCAGGCTCCAGCGGCAGCCCCGGCTGTGTTCGATTGAGCGCCTGGATCTGGCTTTTCTCATCGACACACAGTACCAGCGCTTTATCCGGCGGCTTCAGGTAGAGCCCGAAGGCTCGCCAGATACGCTGTACGCTCGCCGGTGAAATATGGGTGGCCTTGCTCATCCGGCGCGAGCTCCAATGACTGGCATCGTCGGGCCGGGTCTGCCGCACCCGGTCGACCACTTCCTGGACCTTTTCATCACTGATGCTGCGTGGGCGGCCTGAGCGCGGCTCGTCATTGAGGCCTTGCAGGCCCAAACGGGCGAAGCGAAGGCGCCACCTCGAAACGGTTTGCGCCGTAATGCCAAGCCGTCGAGCAATGGAAGAGCCGGACTCGCCTCGAGCGCAGGACAGAATGATCTCGGCGCGCAGCTGCATATCGGCAGGCCCCTTGTGCCTGGCTCGGCGGCGGGTGAGTTCGGCATGCTCTTGTTCGGTCAGTTCGATCCGAACGGCTGGGCGGCCTGTTTTCATCGCATGTCTTCCGAAAGAACTCTGTCAGCTCCGCGGTAGACAAGACTTAGAGCGGCTAACAAAACCATCCTTAGCTCCGGCCCGGAGTGAGACAATCCGGGCATGAAGCATCGAATTCAAATCAGCGAAGAGCTCTGGTCGCGCATCCAGCCACTGCTGCCTGCAGTGAAACGATCTCCCAAGGGCGGGCGGCCACGGTTAGATGATCGGCGCGCTCTCAACGGCATCGTGTTCGTACTGAGCACGGGCATTCCCTGGGAAGACCTGCCCCAGGAGATGGGCTGTGGCAGTGGCATGACCTGCTGGCGCAGGTTGCGGGACTGGCAGGAGGCTGGCGTCTGGCAGCAGTTGCATCAATGGCTGCTGAACGAGCTGCGACAGGCGGACAAGCTCGACCTGAGCCGAGCCAGTATTGATGGTGCCTGCGTCGCCAGCCCCCGGGGGGTTCGGAAACAGGCCCTAACCCGACAGATCGAGGCAAACTCGGCAGCAAACGCCACCTGATCCCTGACAGGAGCGGTACTCCGCTGGCGCTGTGTGTCACCGGAGCCAACCGCCATGACTCCATCGTGTTCGAGTCACTGGTCGATGCCCTGCCTGCCATCCGGGGCAAGCGCGGCCGGCCGCTACGCTGGCCGACCAAGCTGCATGCTGATAAGGCTTACGACTGCCGACGCTGTCGCGAGCACCTGCGCCAACGGGGCATCCAGTCCCGCATTGCACGCAAAGGTATCGAGAGCAAGGAACGGCTCGGTCGGCACCGCTGGGTCGTCGAGCGGACCCACGCCTGGCTGGCGGCCATGGGCAAGCTACGAACGCGCTTCGAACGGCGGCTGGATATTCATCTGGCCTTGTTATGTCTGGGGTGTTGCGTAATTTGCATCAGACAATTAGCGAGGTTTTGATAGCGGCTCTTATTCTCCGCAAACCAACGGCATGGTCGAGCGCTTCAACGGACGGATTGCCAGCGAGGTCCTCGGAATCACAGTCGCCAGCCATGCGGATCTCGAAACTCTGCTCATAGCCTTCAATCACGCCTACAACCGGCGAAGGCAGCGGGTTCTGGATGGGCTGCCCCATCGGAAAAGTCCAACAGCGGCTTAGCGCAATGCCCGAGCTCGCCAGTTCCACATCGCCCCTTTCGAGCGACAGTCAGCTCATGAATAAAGTCGATGACATACTGTTCTATGCCAATGACGTCTCACAACCAGACAGCTAAGGCGCCATACTGACGGCTCAAAAGCCGTCCATTTTCCCTGAGTGGTCAAAATTACTTCGGCGCCAAGGGAATACTTTTACGTCAGCGCTGACAGCCAGATCATCACAACGGCTCACTACAAAGAGCAGCACGTGATCAAGTGCCTATTCGGAATAGCTGAAGTAATACTGGCGAGTCACCACACATTATAAGAAGAAGGCCAGTCATTCCAAGGGAATGCTGGCCTTTTTGGCTGCCCTCTATAGCCATGCCGATATATCAACAATATCTAGCCATGACTGAATTATTCCAATTGCCTGCTGAATAATCTCAGAAGCGTTCAATGTTAGCTACCGACTGTAGCTGGCGGCGATAAGATGCAAATTCCTGCTGACCGCTACGCGAAGCTAGAAAGCGCCGATATATATCTTTTTTCTCTTCTGGCAAAGCGTCCTCTGGCTCGCTGACGCCTGTTAGACGAATCAATACATAGTTACCATTGGGCAGGCTCACCCCAGCAAAGGTCGGCTTATCTGTGGCGGTAGGCTTGGGCATACGAAACACCGTCTGCAGAATAGCCGGCGCCACTCCCTCTTGATTACGAGCAGCAGCCTCTACGACTTGCCATCCCTCACCCTGTTGGGCTTGCTCGACTGGAGTGTGCCCTTGGCGAAGTTCGCTGAGTAGAGTCTCTCCCTTGACTTTTGCATCCTCAGCTGCACTCTGCTTTATTAATTGCTCGCGGATATTGGCGGCTACTTGCTCCAATGGAATTTGCTCAGGCTTTCTGTGGTCTTTCACACGCAGAACAATAACCGTGTCGGGATCCAGTTCAATAATGCCGCTATTGCTGCCTTGTTCAAGCACTTCAGAACTAAATGCAGCCTGAATGACTTGTCGATTCGCAGCCATCCCCTCCCCCCCTTCGCGACCAAAAGGCGAGCTGGTTCTTACCTGAAGGCCTAGTTCCTGAGCGGGCTGGGCAAGATCGGATGCTTCGAAAGCCGCACTTTCGAGTCTACGGGATGCCTCGACAAAAGCTTGCTCGACCTGATTGGACTTGAAGTCATGTACCAGCTTCTCTTTCAGGCTGTCGAAGCTAGGAATCTCAGGCCCCTTCACGTCTAGCAGTTTCACCAGATGCCAGCCAAACTCGCTACGAACTGGAGAGCTCACCTCCCCTTTTTTCAAGGCATAGAGTGCTTGCTCAAATTCCGGATCGTAAACACCAGGCCCTGCATAGCCTAGGTCACCGCCCTTATCTGCTGAGCCTGGATCTTGGGAGAAATCTTTGGCCAAAGCAGCAAAGTCCTCGCCCTTATCGATACGAGCCTTGAGGTCCTGCAGTTTAGCCTTTGCCTCCTCATCGCTTACTTTGTCATTCACTTCAATAAGAATATGAGCAGCTTGACGCTGTTCGGCGAGGCTGGAAATTTCTCGCTGATAAAGCTCCTGCAGGTCAGCCTCTTTTACTTCTACCTGATCGAAGAAGGCGCTCCGCTTCAGCTCAATATATTCCACTACAACCTGTTCAGGAGTCATATAACGATCGGCATGCTCTTTGTAGTAGGTTTTTACTGCCTCTTCATTGACCGTTGCATTTGTCCAATCTGGGGATAATGTCATAGTAGCGAAATCACGTGTCTGCTGTTCCAGACGAGCGAATGCTTCAACCTCACGATCCGTCACAAAGCCACTACCCGCTAAGCCAGCACGCAACTGACCGATCAACATCTCTTGCTCTAGCATCTGCCGAAACTGAGAGCGGTTATATCCCATCTGCGCAATAACTTGATCGAATCTATCAGCATTAAATTTGCTATCTACCTGAAACTCCGGTGTCTGCAAAATCAACTGATTCAAGGCATCTTGAGAAAAGGCAAAACCTGCCGCATTTGTGCCTTGGAGCAATAGCCTACGCTCTATCAAGCCACTGAGTGCTGCATTACGCAGCAACCCTTCGCTCAACTGCGAAGTATCAAAATCCTTACCGAGTTGCTGAAGCAATTGGCGACGCTGCATCTCCATCGCTCGGTTCAGTTCAGTTAGGCTGATTTCCTCGCCATTAACTTCGGCTGCATTTTGGCTATTGCTAGTGCTGCTAAGAATGGCATCAAAGCCCGTTAAGGCCAGCAGCATAATGATGACACCGATAATGGTTTTGGCAATCCACCCCTGTGAATTGTCCCTGATGTTCTGCAGCATACATCCCTCCAGAAACGGCCATGAGATAGCCATTTGAGACTGGTAGAGTCCGAATAGAAAAAAGGCGCATCTCGTTAGATGCGCCTTTCGCAACTGGAGGAGAAGATGGGAGATCGAATTAATGATCTTCGACACGGTAGGCCAATAGCCTACTAACCATACCCATCCACTCCACAACCAGACCAAGTAGCCTCTTGGCCTGGACGAGCTTTAAGCTCGCAGACGCTTAATTGACTGCGTCTTTCAAAGCCTTACCAGCCTTAAAGCCAGGGATCTTAGCAGCTTCAATATTAATCGGCTTGCCTGTTTGCGGGTTACGGCCAGTGCGAGCAGCACGCTCTTTTACAGCAAAAGTACCAAAACCAACCAGCACCACAGAATCACCAGCCTTCAGGGCGCCAGTGACAGATTCAATCACTGCATCCAGCGCTCGGCCAGCAACAGCTTTCGGGATGTCAGCAGATGCAGCGATTGCATCAATCAATTCCGACTTGTTCACTCTAAGTCCCCTTATTTCTATTTGGGTTATTTCTTGATCTTGGTGCAGGCAAAGCGGGTGCTGGATGGTTTGCCGACACGAAAAGAGTCGCTTTATATCAAGCGCTCGAAAAAGATGTCAAGGAAAGCCCCCATGCCTAATGCGTACTGATTCTCTCCTTGGGATCAGTCTCGCGCTTCTCATCCTTTGCAACCATCTCAGGAGCTGTGTCAGGCAGCGGCTCTGGAGCATATTGCAGCGCAATCTGCAAGACCTCGTCAATCCATTTGACTGGCTTTATCTGCAGATCCTGTTTGATATTTTCAGGAATATCTTTTAAATCGCGGACATTCTCTTCGGGAATGATAACAATCTTGATCCCTCCCCGATGAGCCGCCAAAAGTTTTTCCTTTAAGCCGCCAATAGCCAACACTTGACCACGCAACGTTATTTCGCCAGTCATCGCCACATCGGCTCTCACGGGAATTTGTGTTAGCGCAGAAACCAAGGCAGTGCACATTCCCACACCTGCACTAGGACCGTCCTTGGGGGTCGCGCCCTCAGGCATATGGATATGAATGTCCCGCTTCTCATGAAAATCTTGAGGAATACCAAGACTTTTCGCTCGACTACGCACCACAGTCAAGGCCGCGGTAATGGACTCCACCATGACATCGCCAAGCGAACCAGTTTTGATTAATTGTCCTTTGCCAGGCACAACCGCAGCCTCAATGGTCAATAATTCACCACCGACCTGAGTCCAAGCCAGACCAGTGACCTGACCAATCTGGTCCTGCTGCTCCGCCAAGCCATAGCGGTATTTGCGAACACCTAGGAAATGCTCTAACGAGTCGGCTGTAACTATGATTTTGAAACGCTTTTCCTTAGCATTTTCCTTGACTACTTTGCGACAAACTTTAGCAATCTGTCGCTCAAGGCTGCGAACTCCCGCCTCGCGGGTGTAATAACGGATCATGTCACGGATAGCCGACTCCTCGAACTCCAACTCTCCCTTTTTAAGGCCGTTGGCTTGAATCTGCTTAGGCGACAAATACTTAACTACGATATTAACCTTTTCTTCCTCGGTATAACCAGGAAGGCGAATCACCTCCATACGATCCAACAAAGGAGCCGGAATATTCATGGAGTTGGCAGTACAAACGAACATCACATCCGACAGGTCATAATCAACCTCTAGGTAATGATCGTTGAAATTATGGTTTTGCTCCGGATCAAGCACCTCAAGCAGCGCAGAAGCTGGATCGCCCCGCATATCGCTACCCATCTTGTCAATTTCATCGAGCAAGAACAAAGGATTGCGAACCCCAACCTTGGTCATCTTTTGAATTAGCCGTCCCGGCATCGAACCGATGTAAGTGCGACGATGCCCTCGGATTTCGGCTTCGTCACGCACACCACCAAGCGCCATACGTACAAACTTGCGATTGGTGGCCCGCGCTATGGACTCAGCCAGAGAGGTCTTGCCCACTCCCGGCGGCCCAACCAAGCAGAGTACAGGTCCCTTGAGCTTCTTCACCCGCTTTTGCACGGCAAGATATTCGAGGATACGTTCCTTGACCTCCTCCAAGCCGTAGTGATCCGTATCGAGAATAGCTTCAGCCTTGGGCAGATCCAGCCGAACTTTACTCTCGGCCTTCCAAGGCACATTGACCAACCAATCAATATAAGAGCGCACCACCGTAGCCTCAGCAGACATGGGAGACATCTGCTTGAGCTTGTTCAGTTCAGCATGAGCCTTGGCCAAGGCCTCTTTCGTCAATCCGGCAGCTTCAATACGCTGCTTTAGATCGTCTACTTCACTGTGCCCTTCATCGATATCACCGAGCTCCTTCTGAATGGCCTTCATTTGCTCATTCAGATAGTACTCACGCTGACTGCGCTCCATCTGCTTCTTCACACGACCACGGATCCGCTTTTCAACCTGCAATAGATCAATCTCGGCATCCAGGAGCGCCAAAACATGTTCGACGCGCGCCGACAGATCGGCAATCTCCAAAATCTCCTGCTTTTGCTCCAGCTTGAGTGCCATATGCGCGGCCATAGTGTCGACCAGGCGTCCCGGCTCATCGATGCTGTTCAACGATGACATAACTTCAGCTGGAACTTTCTTGCCCAGCTGGACATATTGCTCGAACTGGCTGAGCAGACTACGAGTGAAGACCTCGCCTTCCCGCTCAGCGACCGGCACCTCCTCAATCAGAGACAGCTCTGCCCGACTATGCCCATCAGCGTCAATGAAACGCTCAATGATCCCACGCTGCTCACCCTCGACAAGGACCTTAACCGTACCATCGGGGAGCTTCAGCAATTGCAGGACTGTCGCAACAGTGCCAACCCGATAGAGAGAGTCTTCGCCCGGATCATCATCTGCCGGATTCTTTTGGGCCAGCAGGAGGATTTGTTTATCCCCACTCATTGCAGACTCAAGGGCTTCGATAGATTTTTCACGCCCCACGAACAGCGGGATTACCATGTGCGGATATACGACGACATCACGCAGCGGCAGAAGAGGTAATTCGATCATATTCATGATTTAGGCTCTACGTGGGCTCAGGGTCAGAGAGTGACGGGTGCACCCTGATTTCTAAGATGAGGGCAGCCTTGAGAAAAAACAAGCACTACAGCGGAAATGCAAAGGGCCCGCAGGCCCCTTTCTGAATCAAGCATCGGGTGCAGCCTTGGCAGGCGGCTCCACATTTTCATAGATCAGCAGAGGCTTGGAAGCCCCAACAATGACGCTCTCATCGATAACCACCTTGCTGACACCCAGTTGCGAAGGAATCTCGTACATAGTGTCCAGTAGGATACCTTCGAGAATGGAACGCAATCCACGAGCCCCCGTCTTTCGCTCAAGAGCCCGCAAAGCCACAGCTCGCAGTGCATCAGGGCGAAACTCAAGCTCTACCCCTTCCATCTCGAACAACTTGCCATACTGCTTGGTCAATGCATTCCTCGGCTCTGTGAGGATTTGCACCAAGGCTGCTTCGTCCAATTCATCAAGCGTAGCAATGACTGGCAGACGTCCTACAAACTCTGGAATCAACCCGAACTTGACCAGATCGTCCGGCTCCACATCCCGAAGAGCCTCGCCAATCTTCTTGCCGGCATCAGGACTGCGGACCTCGGCATTAAAGCCAATTCCGCCTTTTGTCGATCTATTCTGGATCACCTTCTCCAAGCCGGAAAAGGCACCACCACAAATAAAGAGGATATTGCGCGTATCGACCTGCAGAAACTCTTGCTGCGGATGTTTACGCCCGCCTTGCGGTGGAACGGAGGCCACAGTTCCCTCGATTAGCTTGAGCAGGGCCTGCTGCACCCCTTCCCCAGAGACGTCTCGAGTGATTGATGGATTGTCAGACTTGCGCGAAATTTTGTCGATTTCATCGATATAGACGATCCCCATTTGGGCTTTTTCGACATCATAATCGCACTTTTGCAGCAGTTTCTGAATGATGTTCTCGACATCCTCGCCAACGTAACCCGCTTCAGTCAGGGTGGTCGCATCAGCAATTGTAAAAGGAACATTCAACAAACGCGCCAAAGTCTCGGCCAGCAGAGTTTTACCAGACCCAGTTGGGCCAATCAGCAAGATGTTGCTCTTACCTAGCTCGACATCATCCTTTTTGTCACGCTGATTCAGACGCTTGTAATGATTGTATACCGCCACCGCCAAGACCTTCTTGGCACGCTCTTGGCCAATGACATATTGGTCAAGAATGGTACTGATTTCCTTGGGGGCGGGTAGCTTGTGCGCACTACTTTCGGCCTGAGCTTCTTGCACTTCCTCTCGGATAATGTCATTGCACAGGTCGACGCACTCGTCACAGATAAAGACCGAGGGTCCTGCAATCAGCTTACGCACCTCATGCTGGCTCTTGCCGCAGAAGGAGCAATAAAGCAGTTTGCCATTGTCCTCGCCATTACGGGTGTCAGTCATTCGATCAATCCAATCCGGTAGGCTTGCAACACAAGATGAAGGCAAATGCGGGCATTTTCAAGCCCGAGGGCAGCTCCAATTTCAAGCCGCCCCCTATGAAAGGAACTTACCCCACCAGTTGACGGTGCACGAGGACCTGATCAATGAGCCGATACTTGACTGCCTCCTCGCCACTCATGAAATTGTCACGATCCGTGTCCCGAGCAATCACATCGATAGGCTGCCCGGTATGGTGCGCCAAGATCTTATTCAAACGTTCCCGAATGGTAAGAATCTCCCGGGCATGAATTTCGATGTCCGAGGCCTGCCCCTGGAATCCCCCCAGCGGTTGATGGATCATCATGCGCGAATGCGGCAGGCAGTACCGCTTACCAGCGGCCCCACCGGCCAGCAACAATGCCCCATGCTACAGGCTTGACCAATACAGATGGTGGAAACGTCGGGCTTGATGAACTGCATGGTGTCATAAATTGACATACCCGCTGTCACAGAGCCGCCAGGCGAGTTGATGTAGAGGTGGATATCTTTGTCGGGGTTCTCCGCCTCAAGGAACAACAACTGAGCAACAATCAAGTTCGCCATGTAATCTTCCACTTGGCCAACCATGAATATCACTCGCTCTTTCAAGAGGCGCGAATAGATATCGTACGCACGCTCACCGCGAGCGGACTGCTCGATCACCATCGGCACCAAGCCGCCAGCGGCCTGGATTTCAGGCATTTGCATAAGATGATTGGTCATGTCCTGATCGCTCCCTAATGGTCAGGTCTTAAGATACAAATAAGCCAGCACGAAGGCTGGCTTATGGAGTACTCACACGAGGGAAGAATCAGGCAGCTTGCGGAACTTCCGCCGGCTTGACAGCTTCTTCGTAAGAGACCGATTTATCGGTTACATTGGCCTTCTGAAGGACAGTATCTACAACTTGCTCCTCCAGCACAACCGAGCGAACCTCACTGAGTTGCTGCTCATTGCCATAGTACCAAGCAACAACCTGCTCCGGCTCTTGATAAGCGGAAGCGATCTCTTCGATCAGAGCGCGCACCTTGGCCTCATCCGGCTTGATTTCAAACTGCTTGACCAGCTCAGCAACAATCAACCCCAACGCGACACGACGCTTGGCCTGATCCTGAAACAGATCCGCCGGTAGCTGCTCCGGCTTAATATTGCCACCGAACTGCTGCACCGCCTGAACACGCAGGCGATTTACTTCGTTTTCAATCAATGCCTTGGGCACTTCAATGGGATTGGCTGCCAGCAGACCATCCATCACCTGAGTTTTGACCTTGGACTTGATCGCCTGGCGCAACTCACGCTCCATGTTCTTGCCAACCTCCGCACGGAAGCCTTCTAGATTGGGCTCGGCAATGCCGAACAAGGCAAAAAATTCCGCGTTCAGCTCAGGCAATTCCGCTTCAGACACCGTATTGACGGTTACTGCGAATTCAGCAGCCTTGCCCGCCAGATCCAGATTCTGATAGTCCTCGGGGAAGGTGAGAGACAAAATGCGCTCTTCACCGGCTTTCGCGCCAACCAGCCCCGCCTCGAAGCCTTCTATCATTCGCCCGGAGCCCAGCACTAGCGACGTTCCCTTAGCGGAACCACCAGCAAAGGCTTCACCGTCGATCTTGCCGACAAAATCGATATTCAGCTGATCGCCACTCTTTGCCTCACGCTCGACCTGCTGGTAGCGAGTATTCTGCTTACGCAGAATTTCCAGCATGTTATCGACATCAGATTCGGCCACTTCCGCCTGCAAACGCTCGACGGCGATCCCCTCCAGACCGACAACCTCGAACTCGGGATAAATCTCGAAAGTGGCGATATACTCCAAATCCTTGCCTTTTTCGAAAACCTTCGGCTCAACCGAAGGAGCACCGGCCGGCTTCAGCTTCTGCTCGAGCACCGCCTCATAGAAGCTGGCCTGAATCAGATCCCCCAAAGCCTCCTGACGAGCCGACTCCTCATAACGCTGGCGAATCACGTTCATCGGCACCTTGCCGGGACGGAAGCCGGGGATCTTGGCACGACGTGCCGTCTGCTGCAGACGCTTGTTGACTTCGGTCTCGATGCGGTCGGCCGGCACGCCGATCGTCAGGCGACGCTCAAGAACGGAGGTGCTTTCAACAGAAACTTGCATGGATATTCCTCGTTGCACAGACGTTAGCCGGCCATTGATGGCCCCAAATCAAGGGCATGCATTCTAGTGGGTCGGATTACAGAAGTCACCCTACAGAGCGCAGGCGACATACGAGAGAGAGCAGAGAGATAAGAAATGGTGCGGATGAAGAGACTCGAACTCTTACGCCTTGCGGCGCTGGAACCTAAACCCTAAGCATGGCGCTCTGTATCAATTAAATCAACAGCTTACGCCGCCCGCAACCGCTACGCTGTGAAAAAAATTAAACTCCATGTCACGCAGTCGGAAACTGTGTGTCACGTTGCTGCTACGCCACACACAGCATGGCACTGCAGGTAGCATCGGCTCGCCTACATATCAAAGCATCAGGCACGGTGGCGGCCGGGTGCTGGAATACTGGGCCGCCGCCTCCCTCCTCGTCCGTCTTGGGCACATCACTTCCCTACTTTGACAAAGCATTCACCCTCTTCCACCGATCCGCCGTCCGAAGCATGCCAAGGCCTAGCATCGCGAACGTCAGCTCCAGCAGAGAATCATCAAGGGACGGCAAGTCCGGAACCCCATGCACACCGCAGACGGTCAAAAGCCACGGAAGCAGAGGACGAACCAGGAACTGGTACCAGAGCCCAACAGCACAGGCCAGCAAGCATAGCGGCCGTCCAAGTGCCTGGAAGCCCGACTGGCTCGCCGCCTCGACCTCGTTGATACGGGCTTGGGCCAAATTGACCTGCAGGGCCGCGTCCAGCTCCTTGAACGCGCCCTCCTGCTGAAGCCTGAGCAGTTCAAATTGAGCCTTGGCCTTCTGCTCTGGATCTGGAATCACGTGATCAAGCAGGCCGGAGAGGGTCGGCAGCAACGCCGTTGCGGTGGCGAGCAGCGTCATGCCGTCACCTCCCCCGCCAGCGCATCCATGGCCCGCGCATAGCAACCGTCCCAGCGGTTCCTGTGTGGTTTGCCGGGCCGCCACGTTCTGACATACAGGTCCCAGCTTTTGGCCACCTCTCCCACCGCCGGCAGCGGCGCAGGATCGCTCCACAGCAGCAGACGGGCGAAGGCCGCGGCGAGGATGTCGTCGTGCTCGAGCGTGGCATACACGGCGGCAGCCGACGGCTTGACGCTGCGGGCCTCGCAGGCCGTCAGGGCATGCGGCCTGCTCAGCGGGTGCAGCAGCACGCCACGCACCCCGCCGCCCTGCTCGAACTGCCACAAACCTCGGGCCGGGCCGTTGTGCTGCCGGCGATGGACCAGGCAGGACTCCTGCAGGCCGATGGCCAGCAGCATGGCCTCGGCCTGGGGGCTGCTCATGCGCGCAGGCAGCAGCGCAAGCGCCGGGGCGATAGCCGCGGCGCGGATCTCGGATAGCGTCATGGTGGATCTCCAGAAACGAAAAGCCCGCACGCGGCGGGCTGGGTATCAGATCGCGTGGGAGAAGGTGTGCCGCCATCGCTGGTGGCTATCCAGCCCGTCGCGCACGCTCCACAGCTCGGCGATCACGTCGCCGACATAGGTTGTGCTCAGGGTCACCGTCGTGCCGACGATGCCGGTCTGGCTGACCAGCACCGCGCTGGTATCGGCGCGCAACAGTCGGGCGCTGTAGGTGGTGCCGCTTTCCGGGCCGATGCTGCCCTGGGTGGTGTCGATCAGCTGGTCGGCCTGCAGCAAGCGGTCGCGGTGCGCCCAGGTCAGCACCACGTCGCCGGTGACGCTGGCCGGGTAGGCCGCGCCGTCGATGCGGAACAGCCCCGGCGGATAGGGCCGGTCCTGCCGCTGGGAGGTGGTCAGGCTGTCGGTCGACGCCAGCGCCGGGTCGAGCTGGCCCTCGCTGGTCTGGGTCAGCAGGCGGGCCTGTACGGTGACGCTCGGCGCGTACTCGGTCGGGTCGGCGGCCACGTCGTCGTCCAGGAACCACAGGCGAGTGCCGGCGGCATGGCTGGCCGGCACGCTATCGACGCAGCCGCGGGCCAGGGTGCCGCTCAGGGTCGCCGGATCGAAGGCGTCCACCCGCACGATCTCGTCGCCGAGCAGCGCGGCGCCGCCCACCTCGACGAAGTCCAGGTCGGCCCCGCCGGTCAGGGTGAAGGCGGTATCGGTCGGCCCCAGGGCGCTCACCAGCAGTCCGCTCGGGCAGAAGCTGCCGCCGTCGTCCTGCTCCGTCCACGCGGCCGAGCCGACCCGGGTTTCCATCGAATAGCCGAGCGACAAGCTGGTTGGCTTGACCGCCAGGGCGCTCAGGTAGCAGGCCGTGGCGTCGAGCAGCTGCAGGTTGGCCGGATCGGTGGTGCGGGCCAGGTCGCGCCAGGTTCGCTCGGCCAGGCGGCGCACGGCGATGGCGGTCGGCGTGCGGTCCGGCGGCTCCCAACCGGAGGGCTGCACGCTGGCCATGCTGCTGGACGGCAGGCCGAACACGTCCTGCACGGCGGTGATGGTGATCGTGGCGCTGTCCAGGGTGCCGTCCTCGATGCGCCCGGCGCGCACCACCAGGTCCTCGATGCCACGCTTGAGGCTCCTGATGCGGAACGGCTGGCCGGGCTCTATCGTGTACCCCTTGCGATCCAGGCGCACCTTGAAGCGCTTGAGGCTGCCGGCGCGCTGCCGTAGCTCGCGCACTGCCACCCGGCCGGCCAGCTCGGCGGTCGGCAGACCCGGAAAATCCATGCTGGTGGAGAGCACCTGCCCGTCCGACTGCACGGCCGCCAGGTTGCGTTCGCGCCACTGGCGGTCCTCATCCTTGAGCGGGTCGCGCCATTTGACGATCACTTCGTTGGCGGCACCGGCGCTGGCGGCGTTGTCGTCCTCGTCGATGCCGAGCAGGCCGGAGTCCTCGTCGAACAGCGGCAGCGCAGCGGCGTCGTAATCGTCGCGCACCAGGGTCAGGTGGAAGGTGCCGTCGAAGCGCGACAGATACAGGTTGCCGCCGATGTGATCGAGCACCGTCTGGGCGAACTCCTTCACCGAGTCCTGCCGGGTCCAGCGCAGGCACAGGCCGAAGCCCTCGGCATACAGCTGGTCGGCCGCGGCGCGGAAGGAGGCGTCGTCGAGTCGCGAGCGGTCCATGCCGCCGCCCCATTCGCGGTTGGTCAGGCACTCATAGAGGATGTGCGCCGGGTTCATGGCGTGGATGGCGCCGCTTGCCAGCTCGACCTTGGCCTTCTCCGGATACCAGGCCCCGCCGTCCCAGCCGGCGGTACTGCGCCTGACGCGCACCTTCCAGGTCTTCAGGTAGGGATTCATCGCCGAGACCAGGCCGTCGTAGAACAGCGTGACCATGCCGCGAAAGCCCGGCACGTCGCCGCCCAGCATGCCGGCCAGCAGCGCCGGCGTGGTCTGGGTCGGCTCGCCCATCAGCACGTCGAGCGTGCCCTTGATACCGCCCTCCTTCTTGTCGCCGCCGAACAGCCTGGGCTTGTCGATCGTGATCCGCCCGCTGGCGGTGACGCTGCCGCTCCAGGCGGTCTTGCCGCCAACCTGGATCTCCACCAGCTCGTCGACCGGGCCGCGGCCCAGGCCCATGTGCAGGCCGAGGTAGTACTTGTAGCCGATGACGACGCTCTTACCCATTCCCATGGGTCACCTCCTGCCGGGCATGCTCGACTAGGTGCAGGGCCAGGGCGTCGCCGGTGGCCAGCAGCGCGCTGGCCGGGATACCGCCGTCGCGGACGATGGCCGTCCAGTCCAGCCCGTACTGTGCGCACAGCGCCCGGGCGCCGCGGTGGCAGTAGCCGGGACGGCTGCCCCAGGCCGGTACGCTGTGCAGATGGTCCAGGGTCACGAACAGGTCGTCGGACCCGGTAGCAGGGAGTACTTCGTCGCTCATCACTTGCCGCTCTTGCTCTTGATCTTGGAAGTCCGGAAGCGCCCGAAGCTGAGCACCTGCCAGTCGCCGGTCCAGCAGTCGCCGAAGAACACCGCCTGCGGCGTGCCTTCGTCCGGTACCGGCATGTCGAAGTCGCTCAGGCCGGCCGGCTTGGGCTTCTGCGCCTTGGGGCGCATCAGGGAGCTGATCGCCATGGAGGCCACCATGACGACCAGCTGGATCGTGGTCGGGTCCATTGCCGCCTCCTCAGAAATAGTTATTGCCGTCGAACGGCGACTCGCCGGCCAGGTGCGGGATGCCGCCGTAGTTCGGCAGGTTGTCGAAGGCCTGGCAGGCCGCGGTGGTCTGGGCGCAGCCCGGATAGACGCGGATCGCCTGGTTGAGCGCGAGGCCGGACGTGCCGCCGAGCAGGGTCAGGCTGCTGCCGGCATGCCGCTCTATACCGCGCCGCTCGTACTCGCCGCCGCCGATGGCCCACTCCACCAGCCCGCCGGTGAAATAGCCGTCCGGCTGGGCGGCGAAGGCGCCGTTGCTCAGGCTCGCCCCGTCCATCGACTGGATGCTGGATTCGATCCGGTACAGGTCGCGGTTGACCCCGCAGGCCAGCGAGTACAAGGCATGCGGGCAGTTGCGCTCCCAGCCCAGGCGCAGGCCCTGCATCTCCATGCGCTCGGTCAGCGGCGAGCACTGGATCTCGCAGCGGTCCAGCGCCGGCCAGCGCACCGAGCGAATCTCGCCGGCCCAGATCACCAGGTAGTCGTCGACCCCGTAGTGGCGGGCGAACACCGTCAGCGACACCGCCGCGCTGGGCGCCGCGCCGCGGTAGAGCTGGGCGACCTCGAGGTCGGCCGGCGCGGTCAGCTTGAGGGTGTCCGGGCTGGTCTGCCCGGTCTGCCGCACGCCGCTGTCGGCGATGCCGCCGCGCAGGGCGGCGAAGGTCTGGCTGTTGTGGACGATGTCGCGGTCGGCACTGGCGTAGCGCCAGGCCAGGGTGCCGCGGCTGAACTGGTAGAGACGGATCGGCCGACCGTCGGCGAGCGAGCGCTCGCTGGCGTCATAGGTCATGGTCAAAACTCATCGTCGCGGACTCCTCGGAACACCAGGGCGCAGCTGGCCACGCCCTCGCTGTCGGTTTCGTGGTGGATCTCGATGCCGTCGCTGTCCAGCCGGCACAGCGCCATCCAGCTGATGCGCGCCACATCGGCCGGCTCGACTGGCACGCCGAGCGTGCTGTCGATCGCCAGGCGCTCGACGTCCGCGCTCAGCTCGGTGCTGCCGCTGATGCGGCGGTGGAACACCGTGCCGTTCCACAGCTCGAGGCGGATATCGCAGCGCCCCGGCTTGCCACTGGCGAAGCGGGTGTAACCGACGTTGGCCACGTCGAGGCTGGTGGCCACGCCAGTGACGGTGGCGACCAGCTCCAGGTCGTCGGCATGGGTCGGCAGCCAGACCGGCACCTGCCGGCCGCGCAGGGCGTAGAGCAGGCTGCGGAACGCCCCGCGCTCGCTGCGCCCCAGACCCAGCCAGCGATGGCCCTGCACCGGGAAGGTCCGGCCGGCCACGTCGGTGACGCGCGGCAGGGCCGCGCCGTTGTCCAGCTCGGACAGCAGCCGCGCATAGCTGGCGGTCAGCTCCTCGGACTCGTCCGGGCGCTGCTCGAGCACCGGCCGCCCGCGATACAGGGTGGCCGGCAGGACTTCCGGCCAGTCGCAGGCCTCCACCACCCGGAAACGCACTTCGGCGCTCTGCACGGTGTCGGTCAGCCGGGTCAGGCTCGGCTGCTCGAGCAGCTGCGCCGGGCGCGCCGGGTAGAGCCGCGCGCCGGCCGGCCAGGCCTGCTGGCTGGGCCGTACCAGGTCCAGGCCGGCGGCGTCGATGGCGGCGACCTCGACCACCTCGTAGGCGAAGGCCGACTCGCCGCGCAGCATGGCCAGGCTGCCGGCGGCGAAGTCCAGGCCGCCCGTGGCACAGTCGATGCGCGTGGCACCGAGGGCGACCGGCTGATCCAGCAGTTGGATGTCCGGCCACACCGGCACCGCCCACACCCGAGAGCCCCAGCCGAACAGCGCCAGGTCGAGCAGCTGCCGCTCGCGGCCCTCGACCAGCATCGGCGCCTCGAACTCGCGGCGCGGCGCCAGGCGGATCGCCCGGCGCTGTTCGACGCCCGACTCGGACTGCAGGATGTCGGTGGCCCAGGTCAGGCGCTCGAGCACCCCGTCGGCCCAGTCCGGGGCGAAACTCCAGGCGATGATGCGGTTGGCGGTGATGCGCAGGCCGGCGGTATCGCCGTTGTCGAATACCCAGACCACCGCGGTGTCGAGCACCGGCTGGCCGTCCGGGGTGACCGACACCTGCCACGCGCGCTCCTGCAGGCCGTTGAACAGCAGCGGCGGCTCCAGCTGGCCGGCAACCAGCAGGCCCTCCTCCACGCCCTCGAGGGCGGTCAGGGTGCGCGGTGCCAGGTAGGCGTTCCACAGGGAGACGGCCGTGGTCTGGGTGGAGACGACGTTGCCCAGGTCGAGCTGCCGGGGACTGAGGTGAATGCGGTAGTACCAGTCGTCCAGGTGGGCCCGCACCTTCTGGCCGGCGATGCTGCGGCCGTTGGCCTCGACCGGCCAGGCCGTGGTCGCTGCCGCCTGCCCGGCGCGCTGGGTATCGCTGACGAACGGCGACGGGGCGAACTGGTTGACCCACGTAAACGACCAGTGATTACCGGTCAGGTTCGGGTTGTCGGTCAGGCCACCCTGCGCCAGGCGGGCCAATTGCCCGCTGAGCACGGCCATTTACGGCCCCTCGTAGCGGATCGCCCAGCCGAAGGTGCCGGTGTGGGTGATGTTGGAGCCGCCATCGCGCACGGAACTATCCTTGCGATACCACGGAAAAATCTTCCAGCGGTCGGTGCCGATAGTGATGATCTGCCCGGGGGCGTAGTTGTCGACACGGGTATAGCGGGCGTTCTCCACGTCGGCGACCAGGCTGACCTTGTTGGACGCACGAACCTTGTAGGCGCGGATCGGCAGCAGCACGGCCTCGCTGTTCCAAACATTGGGCAGTAGTCCGATCAGGGGAGCACCGGCCAAAATGCCGATGGGATCTGCAGTTGACGCCTGCCCAGTCCACCAGCCCTGACTGTCCAGGTCAGAGTGGACATAATCGGCATACCACGCCCCGCTGTTGCTCCAGAACAGCGCCCCGCACAGGTTGTTGCCATTGGCGGTTCCGTAGTTTTTTCCAATGACGAATCCGTATGGGTAATTGGTTTCCGCCCTGGGCGCAGTCGCCCCCAGCCACATCCCCGTCCCCGGCAGGCCCTGCACGGTGGACTTTCCCCATGCGCACCACTGGTAGCAGTCCACGGCGTAGTTGATGACGCAATAGACCTCCTGCGCGAACACGAACAACTCGTAGCTGATCGGGTAGGTCAGCGCCGGCAGCGGTCGCAGGCTGGCCGTGAACGGGCCGATCTGTACCACGTTCGGCGAGTCGCCAGCCGTGGTGCCGGTACGCCCCGTCAGGCGCAGGTAGCCGCTGACGACCTGCAACCGCAAAAACATCGACCCCTTGCTCAGCACTTCATTGCCACTGTCCCATGCCCACCCCTCCAGCACGCAGGCGTCGATCAGCGCCTGACGCAGCGCGGACATGTCGTTGGCGGTTCCGGTGTAGTAGGCCATCAGCTGTCGAGCCTCATTGCGTAATAGTCGGTATGGCCGGTCCGGGACACGTCCTGCATGACGATGTAGGTCACTCCACCGAGGGTCAGGGTGTTCTCGACGGCGTTGTTGAAACCGGAGATGTAGAAGATTCCGTCCAGCGCCCCCCAGAGGTTCGCCGTGTTGTCGTGCAGCTCGACCGGCAACAGGTGGTAGATGCCGCCGGTGTCGCGCAGGTTGGTATTGCTCGAGGAGGCGCCGGTGCCGGCGACGTAGGTGTTGCCCCAGGGGTAGCAGTACGGCTGTTGCCAGGCATCGTTGGAGCGCATGGCCATATTGGCCTTGTTGCCCTTGAAGTAGCCCGAGTGCGCGGTGTCGGAAAAGCGCGTCGCCGCCGCGCCGGAGAGCATCCCGCCACAGACCACCGGGTACGGGTACTGGCTGGGCCGGCCGTAGGGCAGCATCTTGCCGACGTAGCAGCTCTCGTAGACCGGCGTGCCGACCTTGAGGGCCATGGCGATGCGCTGGCCGTTGAGGGTCAGCCAGTAGTCGATGCGCTGGTTGTGCGCCGGCACGCCGGACAGGCGCGCGCCAGGCTGGGTGTCGAAGCTGTTGCCGGCCACGTAGCCGGTGAACACCCCGGCCAGCAGGTTGTAGTAGTCGGCGCTGGCATCGTGGTAGGTGCGGAAGCCGACGAAGATTTCCTCGGTGCGGCTCAGGCCCGTGCCCTTGAGGATCAGCTCGCGGTTGGTCGAGACGGTGTCGTAGCGCAGCACCTCCCACTGGGCGTCGGCAGCCGCTGCGGCGCCCTGGGTGACGGGGATGGTGAAGGTGTCGCCGACGATAAAGTCGGTCGCCCCGTCGCCGATCGTGAACTTCAGCAGCCCGTTGTCGTAGGCGCTGCCGACCGTGGCATCGGGCTTGGCGCCGGACACCGAGCCGACCACCGAGAAGGTGCCGGCGTTGGCCGCCGCCGCGGTGCAGGTGAGGGTCCAGGTTTCGGTCACCGACGCCGGCGAGGCCTCCAGCCCGCTGAGGGTGCCGTTGCCGGTGCGGGTGCCGCCGAGGGTGCCGATCACACCGAAGCCGCCGCAGAACAGGCGGATGGCGGCCAGCAGATTGTAGTGGGCCAACTGGCTGTTGGCGTTGTCGACGAAGCCGATCTGGTGGGGCATAGTCCGGCATTACCTTTTGTAGGGAGATCGAGTAGTGGGTGAAGTTGTTGAGTTCCCGGTCCATGGCCGAACCCTCCAGCAGACCGAGAGCTGGATCGTGAAGACCTGTATGAAAGGAGGGCTGACGCGAGAAATGGCCCTGGAGGTGGCTGCCGAGTACAAGCCAATCCATGAAAGCCTGTTCGACATGGAAAAGAGCAAGCTCAGCATCCCGCCCGAAGCGGCCCTGAGCGACCAGCAGGTCGCGGCGATCATGCCAGCGGTACGCGATCTCTACCTGGGGCAGCTATCCCGCGCCGCACACATCATCGTCGGCCTGCTGGCTCGCGAAAAACTGCGCTCCTGAACCTCACAACTGCAGGATCGACCGGTATTTGGCCGGATCCTTCGAGAGCATCACGACGAAATCCTCCTCCCCTTGGCGGGAGTTGAATGCCGCCTGGGTAATCCGAACCGGATCGTCGTAGACGTGCAGATTCACAGCATTCTTGACGGTGGTAGCCATTGCCTTGGCCGGCTCGGCCAGCCGTGTGCTGCCCAGGCTCGGCGCCGGCAGGGCCGGGGCCGGCGCGCCGGCCAGACCGCCGGTGGCGTGGCGCGCGCGGCGGGCGTAGTCGTCTAGGGCGTCCATGCCACGGGCATTGAAGGCGTGCAGGAAGTCCAGAGCGCCGGGCTGGCGGACCACTGCGGCGCGGGTGACGTACTCCCAGTTGGAGAGCATCGCCGGGATCGAGTCACTGGTGGTGGTGCCGGGGCCGGTGACATGGCCACCGGTGGCGAATCCTGCTCCGCCGAACAGGCCGCCGAACCAGTCGCCGATGCCGGACAGAAAACCACCGCCACCGCCGCCGGCCACACCGCTCATGCCGTTGGCCGCGGCCAGACTGGCGGCCGCCGCCTGAATTGCCGCGGCGCCGGTCAGTAGCGTGCCGCCGGCAGTCGACAGTGCCGCAGCCGAGCCGGTCACTGCCGCCGCGCCGGCAGTCATGCTGCTGTCGTCCTGTCCGCCGCCCAGCAGGCCCATGATGCCCGCCGACGCCTGCTCGGCCAGCTGCTGCGCCGCCAGCCGGGCCATGGCATCGGCCACGCTGGCGACCAGGTTCATCACCGCATCGCGCAGGCTGAGCGTGCCATCCGCCAAGCCGGCCAGCGCCTCCTGAATCCCGCCCTGCAGACCGTCGCGCAGAGCGATCTCCAGATCGCTGGAGGCGCTGCGCAGCTCGAGCACCTGGCTCCGCACGTTATCCAGCGCAGCCTGCGCCTGCTCGCCCAGTGGGCCGGGCAATTGGGCCATGCGCTCCAGCTCGGGCAGGTATTGCTCGACCACATCGGCGGTCTGCCGGTGCAGCGCGAGCAGCCTTGCCCGCCCCTCGGACTCGGTCAGCAGCCCGGCGTTGACCTGGGCATCGATGCTCTGCTCGCCGCGGCCCCGGCGATCGAAGGCCTTGTCGATCTCGGCCTGCAGGCCGTCCAAGCGGGCGCGGGCCTGCTCGACCGGGATCAGTTGGTCGATCAAGGCCAGGCCGGCGTCGTTACTGTCCTTGGCGAATTGCGTACGCATCTGTGCGAATTTCGTCTCGATCTCCAGCAGGGCCGCTTCGACCGGCTGCCCGGCGGCGCGCAGGTAGTCGGCTTGCAGGCCGGCGTTGGTGGCGGCGTTCTGCTCGGCCTGCTGCTGCTTTTCGTAGGCAGCGAGAGCTGCCAGCGCCGCCTTCGCGCGGTCGTTCAGCGCGCCGGCCAGGCCCTTCTCGGCCAGTTCGTAGGCGCGCACCTGGGCAGCGGTCAGCCCGAGGACAGCGGCCTGCTTTTCGAGGCCGAGGACGTAGGACTCCTGCTGCCTGGCTTGCTGCGCCTGCTCCTGGGCGCGCTTCTTGGCGGCGCTTTCCGCCTCCTGCTCGGCCTTCTTCTTGGCCTCCGAGGCCTTCTGCTCGTTATCGACCTGCCTGGCCTTCTCGATGGCGGCTTTGGCCTCCTTCGAGGTCAGATCGACGTTGAGCTCCTTGAGCTTGTTGATCGCCTCCTGCTCTTTGCTCAGGTCGGCGATCTTGCCGCGCTCTTTCTCCAGCTCGTCGTTGAGCGCCTTGAGTTCGGTTTTCTGCTTGGCGGTCATCGCCGCGGCTGAGCCGGCAGCGGCAGCGGTCTTTTCCTGCGAGTCCGCCACCTGCTTGTTGACGTCCGCTGCCCTTTTCCCTGCCTGCTGAAACTCCCCTGACCAGAGGTTGCGAATGCGCGCTTCGGCGTCGGCCGCACTCTTCTTGTTGTCCTCGGTGAGCTGCCGGATGATCTCGCCGGCTTGCTTCAGCTCGCCACTGGCCACCGCGCTCGCCGCAGCCGCCAGGCCGCCTATGGCTCTGCCGACACTGGTCAGGGTGCTGCCTGCAGCAATGGCCGACATGGCCAGAATCTTGAGCGCCGTGCCGAATATATCCGCCGCGATTTTCGCCGTGTCGGCATCGCCGGCCACGTCGATCAGCAGGCCGCTCAGCTCCTGCAGCGACGGCAGCATCGCGGCGCCGATCTGGGTGCCGAGGTTGTCGGTCACCAGGCCGGCGACCTTCATTTGCTCGCTGAACGCAGCCGCCTGGACGATGGTGTCCTCGCTGAGGATCAGCCCCATGCGCTCGGCCTCGTCGGCCCAGGTCTTCATGCCTGCTCCGCTGTTCTGCAGCAGCGGCAGCAGCTTGGTGGCGTCGTCCGCCATGGCCTCCAAGTAGAAGGTCATTTCCTGCTGGTTCAGCCCGGCCTTTTCCAGGCTGGAGACGTACAGCTGCAGGGCCTGCGGGCCTGACAGGTTCTTGAACTGCTCGGCGGTGACGCCGATCTGCGGGGCGATGCCCTCGAAGAAATCTTTCAGCTCGCCGCCGCCGGTCTGCAGGAAATCGCCGACCTTGTCGTTGACGTCCTTGAAGATGTCGGCGAGTTGCTCCTGCTCGATGCCTACCGTGCGCGCGCCCACGGCAAAGCGCTGGAACTCGGCAGTGGAGGCACTGGATACCTGAGCGAACTCCCGAATCCGGGCGGCCGCGTCCAGGCTGCCCTTGATCCAGCCGGCGAAGGCATCAACCGACAGAGCGACGCCAAGAGCGCTGGCGACGTTGGCGACCACGGCGCCCAGTTCATTGAGCTGCGATCCTGCCTCGCCGATGGCCTTGCCGGCGTTGTTCTTACCGTCGATGACGACTTCGATCTTCTGGGCCATGGGTTTCTCCGGACAATAAAAAACCCGCCGAAGCGGGGCTGCGTTCTACTTGAGCAGATCCTTGACCAACGCCTGCGCCTCCTTTCCTCCAGCCATGCCGTGCCCCACGTCGACGATCCGCTCGGCGCGCAGCCGGCGCTCCCGGCGCAGGGCACAGTCGTAGTGCAGGAGGATTTGCCGCTGGGTCATTCGCCCGAGCTCGGCGGGGCTTCCGTAGCCGGCGCCGACGAGGGTGGCGTAGACGTCGCCCCAGCGCGCGCCGCCACGACTGCCCGAGTCGCCGCGGTGCGCAGATAGAAAGGGCCGTTGACGCTCCACCAGACCATCAGCAGCAGTTGCCCGTCGTCCTGGCTGAGCGACTCGATCCACTCCACCTCGACATCGGCGGCGGCCGCCATCAGCTGTACCGCCACTCCGGCGTGCTCGGCGATGACCCCCATGATCGATTCGAAGGCCGGCACGCTGCTGCCCATACCGCCCTGCAGTCCGGCGATGATCGGCTCGGCGATGCGCAGCAGGCGCAATCCCTCGACGAAACCGTACTCGCGCACGGTGATTTCCCGGCCAGCGATAGTGAGGAGGCGCTCCGGATGAAGCACCTCGAGGTCGTCAGCACCAGGCTTCATCAGGCAGCCAGCCCTTGCAGGATGCGACCGAACTGGCCGAGGTCGCCCGTGGCGGACTTGCGAGTGTCGCGCAGCGAGCTGAAGGTCACCGGCATGCCGAGCACGTCGGTGCCGTCGGCAATCAGCGACAGCTCCTGCAGCAGGGACGGGCTGAGCTTGTACAGCTCGACCACCACCGCCGCGCCATTCTCGGCCAGGTTGATGCCTTCGTAGCGCAGGGCGACGCTGGGCCGCGCCGCGGCTTTGAGGAATGCCACCTGGCTGGCGGCAGCGTTGGTATATGCCGCCTTGAACGGCTGGGTCGGCGCCGGCGAGGTCGGCAGGCTGACGATCTCGATGCTGCCGGTGTTCGCCGCCAGGGTGTAATGCTGCGGGTCGAGGGTAGCCGGCGTGCCGGCGCTGTCGGTGATGACCAGATCGCTGATGCCGATATTCTGCAGCGACACGATGTCGCCGGCGACCAGCCCGCTCGGCAGCACCTCTCCGGTCACGGTACCGGCAGCGATCTCCGTGGCGGCGCCATCGGTGAACAGCGCCAGGTTCTCGGAAACGAGGCTATGCAGCGTGGCGCTCCAGGTCATGTCCTTGGAGATGTTGAACTCGCGCACCTTCGACTTGGAGCCAGACCAGCTTTCGCGGGCACTGACCGTCTCTTCGGCGAATGCGCCGCTCAAGGCGGAAACGTCGCCCACCCAGCGCCACGGGCCGGTAGTGCCGTTGGCGGCGATGATCGCCAGCAGCAGTCTGCCCTGGCCGTAGTGGTACTGATCGGGATTACTCATGGGTCGCTTCCTTATCGGTGGTTGAGGTTACGGCCGGCAGCCTGGCGATGACCTTGCGGTCCAGCAGGTATTTGGCGTCGGACGGCGAGAGCCGAAGCTCGGCGCCGGCCGGGTACTGCCGGCCGGCATGGGTATGCGGCTTAACGAGGGTGACGCTCACAGTGGCCATTTCGGACTCCCATAAAAAAGCCCGCAGGGCAGCGGGCTGGTTGGCGGACGGCGGATGGCTCAGTACTCCTCCAGATAGTGGATCTGGAGCATGCAGATCAGCGTCCGGGCCGTGCTGCCGTTCTGGTCGGGGTCGAACTCGACCGACTCTTCGGCCAGCCACTCGGCACGCTGGCGGCTCACGATGGGCAGTTGCCCCATGCCGAGCGACCGGAGGATGTCGTGGTGCAGGCGCTGGAGATCCTGCAGGCCGGCAGCGCGCGACAGAACGCCCTCGATGCTGTAGGTCGCCATGCGCTGCGCGGTGTTGCAGGAGCGCTTGACGGCTTCGTCGGCATCGATGCGCACCAGCAGGTATGGCGGCAGGGCGCGATCGGGCTTGCGCTCGCCGAAGCCGTAGACCGACTGGATATCGGTGTGGAATCCGTTGGCCACGCTGATCGCGGCCAGGCGAGCCAGAATGGCCTCGGATAGATCGGTTGCTCGTGTCATCTCGCCCCCTTGGCAAGTCCTTTCTGCAAACGGGCCTCGAATTCACGCTGCAGGAAGTCGCTGATCCAGGTGATCGTTTGTTGGTCGGTGAGGGATTTGAACCAGTAGGCGACCGATGGGCCGAGCGCAGGCTGCAGGGTTCCTGCCCTCTTGACGCCCCGGGTGCGCCACGGCTGTTTGCCGACACTGGCCGGGTTGACGAAGCCGGCGGCGACCTTCCGCCCGTTCGGGCCGCGTACCCACAGGCGGGCACGGGTCTTGTCGATGGGGTCGAACCCCCAGCTTGCGTAGCGGGTAACCGGCACTCCCGAGCTGGAGGGGATGATTCGGCTGTTCATCATCCCTCGCCGTGCCCGCTTGATCTTCATCGCCGAGCGGACGAACTTCGGCTTCAGTACAGGGCGCAGCGGCGTTGTGTAGCGCTCGGCACGCGCCTTCGTCGCCGTGGTGTTGAGCGCGCCGCGCAACACCGGATCGATCTTGCGACCGGCCGCCGCCAGCGCTCTCTGGAACTGCTCAACACCCTGCAGGCGGATATTTACCTGCATCAGGAAGCCTCCAGCCAGAGCCCGCGCACCACGCCGTCGTCGGTGTCGTCGGCGTAGGCAATGACGGTGTAGAGGGTGCCACCCACCAGCAGCTGGTCGTCGACCTGCGGGCGGCCGACCTCGATCAGCGCCACTTCGGCGCGGGTGCGGTAGTCGGTGACCTGCCCCAGCTCGTCGAGGTAGGGGGCGCCGTGGGTCAGCAGGACCCGGCAGGCGACGGGAGCGCCGACTGCCGGGCGGTACTCGGCGACGGCACCGACCAGCTCGGTGGCGGTGAGGGTCAGCTCAGCCTGCTGGCCGGTGACGTCGCGCACGCTGTCGATGTGGAACAGCCGGCCTTCGGCGCGCAGGTAGCGGCCCTGCAGCAGGCGGTCGTCCCACCAGGCACGGACCTCGACCTTGGCGGGGCTGCGCAGGCTGGTGGGGGCCGGTGCGTCGGCGCTGTCCTTGGCGGCGATGTTGGTCCAGATCCAGTCGAGTACCTGCAGGCCGAGGTCGGCGGCGAGGATCAGGATGTCGGTTGGGGTGTTCAGGCGGCCGGCGCGCATGGGTTACCTCGGGACGATCCAGGGATCGAGCAGGTGGTCGACGAAGGTCAGCTCGCTGACGGAAATGCCCAGCACCACCGAGCCGCTGTGCTCATGGGCGTTGCCGATCTGGTGGAGCATCCAGCGGGTGATCGGCGCGGGCACGTCGTCGCCGCTCGCGCCATAGCCGGCCGTGTATTCGACGTCGACCCGCCGCCCCTGCCAGACGACGTCGCCGTTCGGCAGCAGGCGCGGGTCGTCGCCGAGGTAGGCGGTGTAGTCCGCGGGCGTCAGATCGACGCCGTCGACCGTCACCTTGTCGACGGCCGTCACCGGCCAGACGCGCAGCCGTATCTCGGTCGGCGCGCAGGGCTCGGTCTGTCTCCATTGCTGGGTGATCAGCGCTCGCCCGGTGCGCTGCTCGGCCAGCTCGCGGGCGGCACGGATGGCCCTGGTCAGGGCCGCGTCCGCCTGGGTATGGCGGACCTTGCACTGGTACTTGGCCTCATCGAGCGTGACTGGCTCGGCAGCCGGCGGCTGGATGCGGGACAGGCGCATGCGATCAGTCCTCTGCCTCGATCACGTCCGCTGCGGGAGCCGCCGGTTGCGCGGCCTCGGCGGCGGCGACGGCCTTGGCGTGGGTGTCGATGCGCCCGGCCCTGGCGAGCTGTTCGGCCAGTTCGGCGGGGATCTCGGCAACGGCGCCGCATTTCAGGCCGTGGGCCGGCTCGTCGACCAAGACCAGGGCCTTGACGGTTTTCGGGTTTGCCATGGGTTCTTCCTCGTGGAGTCGGTGGCTGGCCGGCTGCAGGGCCGGCCCGGGCTCATCAGGTGGCGGAGTTCTGGTAGTACTTGACCGCGCCGCCGACATCCATCAGCCGGCCGCCGCTGCGCATGAAGGCGAGGAAGCCGACCTGGCCCTTCTTGGTGTAGGCCGAGTCGGTCATGCGGAACAGGGCGACCTGCATGACGTCGCGGATGATGTAGCGACTGAAGTCGCCGAACAGGATCGACTTGGCGCTCGCGGCCATCACCGGCATGTCCTGGTTCACGGTGTAGCGCTGGCCGGCGATGGTGGCCGGCTCGGCGACGTCGATGCCCGGCAGCCAGAGCGGGCGGCCCTGGCTGTCCTTGAGCTTCTTGAGCTCGCGCAGGGTGTTGTCGTGGAACATCAGCGAACAGCTGGCCGAGCGGCGATAGGCCGGGTCGACGCTGTGGATCAGGTCGATCAGGTCTTCCCAGATGACGCTGGTGGTCTGCCCCGTGGTGCCGATCTTGCCGGATGCCGCGCCGGCCACGACGCCGTGCGGCTGGCCGGTCCCGGTGCCGGTGGTGAACATGCGGTTGGTGATGCGGCCGAGGCGCTCGGTCAGGCGCATGCGGATGTGCGCCTCGAGGTCGATGGCACTGTCCTGCAGCAGCTCGAAGGGCACGGCGATGTCCTTGGAGCTGAACTTGTAAACCACATGGGCCAGGGTGCCGAAGCTGGCGTCGGCGTTGGAAACGGTGGCGTTCTCGCCGACGATCTCGCCCTCCTCCGAGGTGGCGTCGGTGGTCGGGAAGTCCATGGACGCGCCGGTCTCGGTGCGGATGACTTCGGCCACACTGCGCATGCCGCCGTAGTCCTTGAGGGACTCCAGCAGGGTGGCGCTGAACTCGTTGGGCACCAGATAGCCGCCTTCGCTGCCGGTGGTGGTGCTCATGGTGTTGCGCAGGGCCTCGCGGCGCTGGGCGACGATCTCGCGCTGCTCGGCGCTGAGGTTGTCCACGCCGCCGGCCAGCCAGGCGCGGAACACGGCCTTGTCCTGGTTCTGCAGGTGCTCGGCCTCGTCGTCGCTGATGCCGTCGCGCCGGGCGCGATCGCGGACCTTGTGCTTCTGGCGGGCCTCGATGTCGAGAACCTTCTGCTCGCGGGAAATCTCGGCATCGAGGCGCTCGATATGGGCGACCAGGCCGTCGTACTTCTGCTGCTGCTCATCGCCCCACTGCTCCCCCGGGTGGGCGTCCATCAGGGCGCGGGTTTCGGTGGCCAGAGCGCTGCGTTGCTCCCGCTTCTGCTGAATGCTGGGCATGGGTCTTTCCTCGTTTCAGAAATGAAAAAACCGCCGGGCGGCGGTTCGGGTGTTGCGCGCGGGAGCCCGCTACGCGGCGATGCGTTCCAGCAGGGCCAGGCGCCGCTCGGCGCGAGCCCGGTCGTACCCGGGCGAGTCGCTCTGCCGGTTGAGCAAGGCGGCCGGGGTGTTGTTGTAGGCCGCCAGGTTCCAGTGGTTTCCGGCCGAAGCCTGCTGCCCGGCCAGGCGGTCGACGAAGCCGTTGGCCAGCGCCTCGTCTGCGTTGAACCAGGTTTCGGCCTTCATCCAGTCGCGGACCTGCTCCACATCGGCGCCGGTCTTGCGGCGGTAGTCGTCGACGATGCTGTCGTCGACCTTGCGCAGCAGGGCGGCGGTCTCGTCCAGCTCGTCGGCATTGCCCATGGCTAGGGTCCAGGCATTGTGGATCATGAAGAAGCTGCCCGGCGCCATGACCACCTCGGCGGCGGCCAGGGCCACGTAGGTGGCCGCGCTGGCGGCCAGGCCGTCGATATAGGCGGTCACCCTGCCCTTGTGGGCGACGATGGCCGTGGCCATGGCGCGGCCTTCGAAGACGTCGCCGCCCGGGCTGTTGATGCGCAGGGATACGTCCTTGCCGTCCAGCTCGCGCAGGGCGCGGGCGATGGACTCGGCGCCGATGCCGTACCAGTCGCCGATGGCGTCGTAGAGGAAGATTTCCGGGGCGTCACTCTCCGTGTTGCGGATCTCGAAGGCCTTCTTCGCCTTCAGGTTGTCCTTGATCAGGTTCAGCAGGGGGCTGGGCATTGCCGGCGTTCTCCGGTCGGTAGAGGATGTCGCCGCCCTCGACCGGCGGCAGGTTCTTGATGCGGCGCACTTCTTTGACGGTCATGTAGCCCTGGGCGCCCGGGCCGCCGAGCGCCTTGGTGAAGTACTCGGCTTCGGCCTTGCTGTCGCCGGCCATCAGTCCTTCGCGGTTGAACTCGACGAAGTAGCGGGCGCTGCGCGGCCAGAGCTTGCGGTTGAGCTCCTGCTCGATCGGCTTGAGGTGGCGGTTGAGGGTCCAGCGGACGAAGCCGATGGACATCTGCTCGATGCCGGTGCCCCAACTGCTGCTCTTCTCGGTCTCGCCGATCATGTGCGGCGGCACGCCGAACGCGCGGGCGATGTCGACCACCTGCCATTTGCGGGTCTCCAGCAGCTGGGAGTCCTCGGCCGACATGGTCAGCTCCTTGACCTCCATGCCGCCGACCAGCACCGCCGGCAGGTGCCGGTTGGCCGTCCCCTGGTGGCGTTCGGCCCACATCTCGCGGATCAGGTCGACCTGCTGCCGCGTCGGGTTGCCGGGGTGGCTCAGGGCGAAGTCCGGGCGGGCGCCGTTGCTGAAGAAACGGCCGGCGTACTCCTCGGCCGCCAGGGAAACGCCGACGCCCTGCTTGGCGGCCAGGCTGATGACCGAGGGACTCTTGATGCCGTCGAAGCCGAGGCTGGGGAAGTGCAGCACGTCGTCCTGGTCGAGGCCGATGTAGTCGCCGTCGAGCTCGACGTAGTAGACCAGCCGGCCGTCGCGCTTCTCGATGAGGGTCTGGCTGCGCGGCAACGGGATCAGCTCCTGGGGCTGGCCGGCGTTGTTGCGGGCGATCATGGCCAGGCCGTCGCCGCGCAGCAGTTTGCTGCTCACCACGTACTCCCAGAAAGCATAGGCGCTGAAGCCCGGCGTCGGCTGCTCGTTGAGCAGCCACCAGAGCGGATGATCGGCCCGCTCGCGGCCGTCGGCGGTGCGCTGGTAGACCGGCAGCGGCAGCGCGGCGATGGCTCCGGCGATGGTGGCGACGCAGGCGTAGACCGCCGAGCTGCGCATGGCCGTCCGGGCGTTGACCACCGGGCCGGCGTGGCTGGCGGAGACGTTGAACAGATCGAGGATGGCCTCGCGGTCGCCGGTGGACACAGGCGCGCGATCCGCGCCGAGGACCGGCTCCACGCGCTCCGACGCTCGCCGCCGGCCGCCAAGAAGTTTCGTCAGCACTGGAGTTGCCTCAGAGCAGGATGATGCCGGGGTCGGCGGGCTTTTCTTCGAACTCGGCGGCGGTGGCCCGGGCGATGCCCATGAGCATGGCCATGACGCCGTCGATCTTTTCGCTCTCGCGGTCCTTGCCGATCTGGCAGAGGCCGTTGAACTTGGACTTGAGCAGCTTGGCGTTGGAGACCATCCAGTCCATCACCGGGTTGTGCTCGTGGACCAGCTCGCCGGTGAGGATGAGGTTTTCGGCTTCGATGATCGGCGCGGTGAAGGTGCTGGGGTTCTGGCCGATCTCGACCATGGGCATCTCCTCCTCGAGGAGCTTCTTGGCGAAGTACGGGGCGAACTTCGGGTCGTAGTCGACCTCCTCCAGCGCGAACTGACGCTTGAAGTCGCGCAGGTGGTCGGCGATCACGTCGAAGTCGGTGGCGTTGCCCTCGGTGACGATCAGGTGCCCGCTCTGCTCCCACTTCAGGTAGTGCCGGTTCTCCGGCAGGTTGGCCTGGTATTCGTTGATGTAGAAGCGGAAGAACACGTAGTACTTGCCGGCCTCGCGGAACACCAGGGCGATGGCGGCGATGTCACGGCGCTCGGCCAGGTCGAGGCCGATCCAGCAGCGCTTGCCGCGGAAGCGCTCCAGGCTGAGCGTCTTGTCCTCGCAGCGTCGCCACTCGGCCAGCGGTATCCACTTGGCGCCGCCGCTGAGCCAGATGTTCAAGCGCTTGGTCTTGAACTCCGGCTGCTCGCTGGGGACCTTGGCGGCGCGCTCGCAGGCTTCGCGCAGGCCTTCCTCGTAGACCGAGACGCCGAAGTTGGGATTGGCCTTGCGCCACTCCAGCGGGTCCTGCCATTTCTCGGGGTCGTCGACGGTGTAGATGATCGCCAGGAAGGCGTCGTCCTCGATCAGCCCCTCCAGAACCTTCTCGGCATGGCCGTGCAGCTCGAAGCCGGGTCCGCGCAGGTTGATGCCGGCGGTGGTGATCATCCAGATCAGCCACTGGCGGCGGGCGCCGGTACCGGACTTGATCACATCGATCATGCCGCGGTCGTTGTGGGCATGCACCTCGTCGAAGATCGCGCCGTGCGGGTTCAGGCCGTCGATGGTCTTGCTGTCGCGCCCCAGCGGCTTGAAGGAGTCGGCACGGCCACGCAGGAACAGCTCGCCGCGGCGCACGCTGATGTGCCGCTTCAGCAGCGGACTGGACTCGACCATCCGCACGGCTTCGTCGTGGGTGATCCTGGCCTGGTCCAGCTTGGTGGCCGCAGTGTAGATCTCGGCACCGCCCTCGCCGTCGGCGAAGAACAGGTAGAGCCCGGTGCCCGAGAGCTTGGTGGACTTGCCGTTCTTCCGGGGTACCTCTTCCCAGACCTCGCGGAAACGGCGCGAGCCGTCGGCGCGCATCCAGCCGAAGGCCACGGCGATCCAGAACTGCTGCCACAGCGAGGGCACGAACTGCTGCCCGGCCCACTCGCCCTTGGAGTGGCGCAGGTACAGGAAGAACTCCAGGGCGTGCTGGGCATGCGCCTCACTGAACCAGAGGCCGCGCCCGGCGCCGGTTTCGAGGTCGCGGTAGTGGCGCTCGACGGCCAGGCGGGTCCATTTGCAGACGGGGATCTCGCCGGCCATGACGCGGCGGCCGTAGAGGTCCCAGTCGAAGAGGCGCCGATCGCTCTCAGGCTTCTCCGTCATCGATCACGCCGCCTGGTATGACCCGCATGCCCATCTGGGCCTTGCGGGCTCGGAACTGTTCTATCGGATCGTCGAACAGATCGCCCTGCGGCTGCAGTTGCTCGGCCTTCAGCTTGTGGAAGCTCGGGATGGTCAGCGCCGCCTCGGGCAGCCACTTGAGCAGCTCGCGCTTCTTGTCGCGGGCGACGTAGTAGGCCTGGTGGGGCTGTTCGTATCCGTTCGGGGTCTTGACGTAGTAGCTGCCGTTCTCGCGGACCAGCTTCTGCAGGAATTCCTCCTGGGCGACCCAGTCGCAGAAGGTTTTGCAGATGATGGTCAGCAGCATGCCGTCGGTGCGGTGGATCAGCCCGTAGTCGACCATCGCCTGGGTGACGTAGTCCCAGAGCTTGCGCTCCTTCGCGCTCAGCTTGGCGGCGGGCTCCGGCGACTCGGCCTCGACGGTCTTCGCAGCGGCGGAATCGATGTCGCCCAGACCGCCCTCGATGACTCGCGGATATCGGGTATCCATAGCAATCACCCAAGGGAGGCCGATTTTGACCCCCCCTATTTGAAAATCACACATGCGCGAAAGATGGCTCCCCCCGTCGTTCGGGCCTTCGGGGCCTAGACTTTCGACCCGCCCCTCCCCGTCCGGTCGTGGCGCAGGCGGTTGTCGCACGCACGGCAGAGACTGCGCATGTTCGACTCGTCCAGCCCCAGATCGGGCCGCTCCTTGTAGGGCTTGATGTGGTCGACCACCTTGGCCTCGACCACCAGCCCATGAGCCAGACAGACCTCGCAGTCCGGATGCAGGATCAGGTAGCTGTTGCGAAAGCGCCGCCAGGCGACCGAACCATAGAAGCTGTCCGAGTCGGATCGCGTGCGGTTGTACTGCACATGCACCTTGCGCCGCTGTTCGGCACGGCGCAGGTCGGCCAGCGCCTGGTGCTCGCCGCAGTAGCTGCCGGTCTCGACGAGCCGGCCACAGCCCGGATGGATGCAGGGCCTTGGAGCATGCCGGGCCATCAATCCTCCCGCACGACCTGAACGGCGAGCCCTGCCCGCTTTGCCAGCGCCCGCGCATACAGCCCGCCGGCCACGTCCGCGCCGATCACGCCGACCACGATGCCAATGCCTCCGGCGATCATCTGGTCGCCCCACAGCGCCACGGCGAACAGCATCGAGGCCACACCGAGCAGCGCCGAGGCCGAGAAGCGCAGCACCACCCGCAACAGCAACTGGCCGAAGGTCAGGTCGGACTTCGAGGCCCGCAGCATCTCCCCGGACAGCCCGGCCAGGGAGATCAGGACCAGCATCCAGAACGGCATGTCCGCCAGCGTGTGCTGCTCGGTCGACATCGGTGCTCCTTACCGGCAAGCGGAAATAGAAAACCCCGCCGAAGCGGGGTCCAGGGTGACCGCCAGCAAGAACGGTCGGGGCACACAGCAAGTGCTCGGGGAAGGTCGCCGGTCACAGCAACCACAAACGTAGCGGCTTTTTACCCCCCGACCGGCAGTGGCGTAAACGGCCGGGAAACGCCAAATCGACTCGTCGCCTGCTCGCAGCCTACTCGCCGCCAACTCGCGGCAACCCACCCCGACGAACGGTAAGCCGAATGCCCCGCCTCAGGGCCTGCCCTTCGCGCCCTCGAAGCGCTGCAAGGTGCGGCGGTCGCTCTCGAAGCCCTCCAGGGCCTGGCGCAGGTTGCCGGCCATCAGCCGCATGGTCAGGTCTAGACGCCTGGCCAGCGAGCGCAGGGAGCGCAGCTCGTACAGCGGGCCGTCCACCCGGTAGCCGGCCTCGGCCAGTTGGCCCAGCAGCGCCTCGCCGGGCGAATACTCGTTGAGCAGCACATCGCCGCAGGTCATCGTCAGCGTGCTGCTCTGCGGATCGTCGTGCTGGAACTGGTGGGGATTGCGGGCCTTCCAGTCCTCGATGGGGAAGTCGATCGGCAGACGGCCAAGCACCTTGGGCGCCTCCGGCTCCATCAGCTCGCCCTCCAGAACGCAGCTCGCCACCAGACCGAGCGCCTCGTCGAAGTGCGCCGGATCGATCTCCCGATAGCCGCAACCGAACTCGGCGCGCAGCGCGGACCAGCAACGCAGCGTCGCCGCCTTGCGCCGGCCGGAAGGCAGAGCGGCGGTGCGCGCCCTGACCAGCGCCTTGAGCGCACCCTGCTGCTCGCCGGACAGCCCACCCGGCAACGCATGCGCCGGCGCCTCCCCGGTCACGAACTGCTCCAGCGCCGCTTCCAGCCACAGCCGCAGCGGCTCGGCCCGCGCCGGGCTGGCGTGATGCAGAACCAGCTCCAGCCCGGCCCGGTCGATCAACCCGAGGCGCCGGTGGCCGACCTGCCGCTGTGCCTTGTGCTCGGTGCGCAGATGACGGGTAAGGCCGTGTGCGTCGCGCATGTCCAGGGCGCGGGCCACATCGATGGCGACGAACCAGAGCGCTGCCCCCTCGGGGACGATGCGGAACGGGCGGTCGTTGTAGGTGAGGTGGATGGGTTCGGCGGCAGCCGGAGCCGCCGTGCGCGGGTTCAGCGCCTCGCCCTGCTGCCAGTAGGCGGCCAGTGCGGCGAAGCATTCGCGCTGGTACTGCACCAGTCGCTCGCGGATTTCCAGTTTGACGCGGGAGGCATCCACGCCGAACAGCCAGCCGTTGAGGTAGTCGAGGGGAAGGCAGACCAGCTCGCGGTGCTGATCGTCGCCGGGTATCTGAATGTCCATGATGGACATGCAGATCGACAGGACGGGGTGTCGCTTGATTCGCTTGAGCTGCGCCTCCCACTGGAGGCCGATGGCTTCGCAGATGGGCTTCATCGCCACAAGGTGTTCGCCAGTGGCA
This sequence comes from Azotobacter tropicalis, assembly GCF_059739045.1. Taxonomy (NCBI): domain Bacteria; kingdom Pseudomonadati; phylum Pseudomonadota; class Gammaproteobacteria; order Pseudomonadales; family Pseudomonadaceae; genus Azotobacter; species Azotobacter tropicalis. The sequence continues at coordinate 224,545 of NZ_AP046059.1, read as the reverse complement.
GAAGTGAGCACGGTCAGGGGTTGGCCGTGGAAATCAACTGCGGCAAGTACGGGGCTGGTGTTCGGCATTGCTTGAATTCTCGGATGCGGAGTCGTAACCGCGCCCATCCGCCAAGATGGGTGAGCGGAACCGTGCGGGTTGGCGGACCGGTCCGAGTCACCGGCGTGCCCGAAGGCACCCACACACGGCCCGCCCATAACAGGTGTAGCCATGCTGCGGGCACAAAAAAACCGCTTTTTAGGGCGGTGTTGTGTCCGCCTCGGAGTTCCGGGCCGCCAAGCCCAGGCTGCCGATTTGGCGGCAGCGGGGGAACCTTAGCGGGATCAGGGCGGGTGAGTCAACCGATTGGCGGAGCTGTGATGCTCCGCAAGAAAAGGCTTGCCGGGCGCTCTGGGGCGCAGCTATAAACCCGACAAACGGTCAGTAGAACAGCAAACCCAGCAGCGCTGGGAGCGTGATAGGTTTCTCGCTACTCCCTTGCAGGGAGGCTGCATTAGTCAACACCTTGTGGCCATGTTTAATAATTCTGCTTGCAAGTACGCAAAACAAGGAAGCCAGATGGATCAAGTTTTACTACTAACTGAGCGCGTTCAACTAGCTACGCGTATCGGTGAAAGCCATTACAGGGAATTCAAAAGTGCGCTTCAAGGTCCTCCAGAGGCCAAGAAAAAAAGGCCAACCAAAGATATTTGCTCAGACATCGCCAAGACGTTAGTTGCATTTGCAAACTCGGACGGCGGCGAATTGTTCGTTGGAATTGAGGATGACGGCTCAATCTCAGGCTTAGCAAATGAGCCCTCAGAAATTGAACTCCTTAAATCTGCCTATCAGACCCACGTCCATAAAGACACACCCCTACCCAGACCGCAAATCAGCCTTGTTTCAATCGATGGGAAGCAAATCCTATATTTCTCTATCACAAAAGGAAATGAGTACGCATACCTAACCGTAGACGGGAAATGCCTGAAGCGCATGGACTTGGAGTCCGTACCTGTCGGGTCTGAAAAAATTATTGCCGAGCGACTTGAGTTAGCCTCTCGAACTTGGGATCGAACGATCGAGCCAACAGCAACACTTGACGATCTTGACCTCCCATTACTACAACAGGTATCAAACCAGATAGCCTACGGCGTTACTGCAGAGAAATGCTTACAACACCTTGGCATTGCCGAGTTCACTCCTTCCGGCCTTAAGCTAAAGTCAGCAGCCCTACTACTTTTCGCCAAAGATGTACGAAAATTCCACCCCGGCTGCTTTGTTCGCATCTTCACTATCAATGGAAAGGAGAGGAGGTCAGGCGAGTCCTTCAACGTAGTCAAAGACGACATAGTTTCCGACAATGTATTAACATTGGTTGAGACGGCATGGGAGCGATTGAGCTACGCATTAACAATGCACACCGCACTAACTGATAATGCAAAATTTAAGCAAAGCTATCTTTATCCTCAAACCGCATGCCGCGAAGCACTAATCAATGCTATCGTACATAGAAACTATGCAATCCAAGGACGAGGAATTGAAATAAGCATATTTGCTGACCGCCTCGAAATTGCAAGCCCAGGGCGCCTTCTCTCAACCATTTCTTTGGATGATATCCGAAAACTACAAGGCGCCCATGAGTCACGCAACCCGTTGGTAGCGCGAGTACTACGCGAAGTAGGTTATGTCCGGGAGATGGGCGAGGGAATTCGTAGAATATTTGATGTCATGCGAAGCAACGCCTTAGCAGAGCCTGACATACAAAGCGGAGATGACAGCTTTATAGTAACACTATTCCATCGCTCACTTTATGACCCCCGTGTAAAGCTGTGGCTATCACTCTTCGATGGCTACAAGCTACCTGAAAACCAGATGGCCGTTTTGGCGCTTGGATTTGAAGGGCGCGAGTTCTCGACGCAAGACATTATTGATCGACTTGGAATTGTAGACACAGACCAAGTTAGACAAATCCTCACCCCCTTGCGGACTCTAAAATTAGTCACGCGAACAAAGAACGACGCGAAAGCAATTGCAATATCCAAAGCCAAAAAAATACCAAAGCGCTCTGTCCCGATGTTCCGTGTAATTTCAAATCCGAACGAGCTAACACCTCCTTCCCTGAACGAACCCAGCATCGAAATAAGCATCAAGCCTGAGCAAGTTACTGATGTTGATATTGATGTTGATGTTGATGTTGATGTTGATGTTGATGTTGATGTTGATGTTGATGTTGATGTTGATGTTGATGTTGATGTTGATGTTGATGTTGATGCTACTGCTGCTGCCGAGTGCACGCTATTTATAGGCGGCCTGAATTACACCACTGACAGGGAGGCAATTTACTCAGCGCTTGCCGATAAATTTAGCATTTTATCCATTGACATTCCTCTTCCCAAAAAAGAATTTAGGGCCGAGAGCAACAACAAAGGATTTGCATTTGTCTCTATTGAGTTAAATAATGGCACACCTGAGGAGATAATTGAATCACTTCAGAGTCTTGAGATCGATGCGCGAAAGGTAAATATTCGCCTCAAACGCTAAAATAAGTGATCATAAAAAGCAGACAACTGCGCAGCTTTATCTACTACCTGAAGGCCCGGCTTCCCCGCCGGGCCTTTCCCTTTCAGCCACCACACGCCCCTCAAGGTCCACCCACCAACACCTTCCAAGCCACCCTATCCGCCTCCCACAACCGCTTCTCCAGCCGCTCCGCCACGGCGCGGTGCAGCTCCGCCACCTGCGTGCGGTACGTTCGCTCGCTGATCGAGCTGGGCAGCCACAAGGGGCTGCTCGCCGGCGTGGACGTAGCGCATCTTAGTCAGGGTGTAGAAGCCGACAAAAAGCCTTCCTTACCCAATTACCGCAGAATATCGATTAGCATACGCACTCTATATGCCAGTAATAGTTACAAACCAGGGAACATTGAAATGCAAAAGTTTGGATGGAGTCAATGGCGGAGACTACACGCTAAATTCCGAAAAAGTGGGCGCAAATCAATCGAGCGCTGGGGACTATCCTACTTACACTCAAAATCTTCCTTAGAGTCTTTAGCTTATTCAGTTGCATCAGTCCTCGGAAAAAACGGCCGACACTCCATAGTTTCTGCCGAGTCAATTTGGATTGATGGAACACCACAAGCCGTAGCAGAAACCTCTTCAGGCTTACAAATAAAGTGCGAACTCGCAGACCTGCTATTCATACTTGAAGAAAAGAGCACAAATGGAAACATCCAAAAAGAGACAGGACTACTCATACAAGGGAAAGCAACACCTAAGCACAACAAACTAACATCTGGCAGCTCAACAAAAAAAGAACGTCAGCTTCTTGAGGGCATGGATAGATCAAAGCCTATCGAGCTGTATAGAGCTACAAAAATTAGCCACTCATCAAAAATAGGATCATATATCTTAAACGGCATACCTTTCGGAATGGGCGACTGCAGCCGCTACTTACTCATGCCAAAATCAGTCCAGTGGCGTATTTTTGATCTAATTACATATCCTTCGGATCGCCTAACAATTGCTCCCTTTCAAGTCGGCTGGCCACGGTCAATTCGATCTCCATACCTCCAGTCCCCAAGAGGCATTGTGGAGGCAGTTCAGCGGATGGTATTACTTGGCGAAATCGGGAAGGAAATAACAAACCCATTCACATGCGAGTGGACCCGCCTAGTCAACGATCTTCGCGGAAACTATCTCGGATCCCACATGAGTGGATATGGCGGACAAGAAAGAATAAACACTTCCTGCGAATTTTGTTCACTTTACCATTCAGGCACACAGACAATTATCAAAAATATCCCACCTACACCACCAAAGCGCCCACCAGAAGGGAAAGCATCAGATACGCAAGCCAACTTCCCACCATCAATTTCCATTTTAAAACTTACAATTGTAAATCTTGATGGAGATGATGTCCCAACATAGAAAGCCGGTGGGATAGACAACGGCCCAGCCTTGTCTACCGATGCCAACGGTGGGTAATCGCTGCGCGAGTTACCCACCCTACGGCTGACCACTACGCAGCAGCCCAAAGGCCCGCCCTCCCCGCCTGGCCTTCCACTGTCCAGCCGCCACCCAGCTCTCTCAACCCTCCCCCACCAACACCCGCCAAGCCGCCCGATCCGCCGCCCGCAATCGCCCCTCCAACCGCTCCAGCACGGCCCTGTGCAGCTCGGCCACCTGCGTGCGGTAGGTCCGTTCGCTGATCGCCAGCTCGGCGAGCTGGGCGGCCACTGAGGGCTGCTCGCCGGCGTGGACGTAGCGGACCCTGGCCAGGGTGTAGAGCGTCAGCCCGCGGCCGCCGAGGCCGCCTTCTTCGCGTGGGGCGCTCAGGGAGCGCAGCACGTCGTCCAGCACGCGGCAGACGCGGCTGTACTGGGCGAACATCGCCGCCACGCCCAGGCCGGGCTCTCCGCCGCTGCTGCGGCCGCCGCCAAGCCACTGGTCGGTATCCCCCAGCGGGGAGCGCACCGAGGCTTCCAGGGCCGGCGCTGCGCGTTCCTGGCCCCATTGGCGCAACAGGTCGTCCACCGCCGCCACCATGCCGCCGGCGCGCACCCGGCCCTTTTCTGCGCTCTCAACCGTCATATCCCTGCTCTCCTTCTGGTCGAATCGAACCCTAGTCAGAAAACCCGCAACCCAAGACAGAACCCTAGACACTGGAAAGCCTTTAAATTCAAAGGCTTGAAAGCCATTTACTAGGGTGTCTAGGGTTGCTAGGGGTTTTCCTTCACGCATGAGAAAAAATCGTCGGCACGCTTCGAGGTGCCGCAGTTACCGCGAATAAACGTGCCCGCGTACGCGCGCGCCCGCGTGAACCCTAGACACCCTGGACAGACTCCCGCCAAGCCAGTAACGACGCGGGTTTGCGCTGGCTAGGGTTGGTGTTTTCGACCCTAGAGCCTGTTATTAACCACTGCTTTGGTTATCGTTTGCAGTTAACCCGAAAACCCTACCCCACCGATGTCAGCGATGAGGAGTGGGCCTTCGTGGCGCCCTATCTGGCGCTGATGCCCGAATCCTCCGCCCATCGCGTCCACAGCCTGCGCGAGGTCTTCAATGCCCTGCGCTACATCGTCCGCGGCGGCCTGCTCTGGCGGCAGATGCCGCATGATCTGCCGCCGTGGCAGGTGGTGTATCAGCAGACCCGACGCTGGATCGAGGCCGGCGTCTTCGAGGAACTGCTGCATGATGTGCGCGAGTTGATCCGGGTGGCGGACAAGCGCAAGGCTCAGCCCAGCGCCGTGATCCTCGACAGCCGCACCCTGCAGTCGACGCCGGAAAGCGGCGCACGGGCCGGCTATGACGGGGCCAAACGCCGCAAGGGCTCGAAGGTGCATATGGCCGTGGATACGCTGGGGCAGTTGCTCGCCCTGCGGGTGACGCCCGCCAACGAACAGGACCGCGCCCAGGTGGCCGCCCTCGCCGAGCAGGTGCAGCGGGTGACCGGTGAGGCGGTGGAGGTTGCCTTCGCCGACCAGGGCTACAGCGGCGAGTCGGCGGCCCGACAGGCAGAGGCGCATGGCATCCAGCTGGAAGTGATCAAGCACACGGAAGCGAAGAAGGGCTTCATCCTGCTGCCCCGGCGCTGGGTGGTCGAGCGCAGCTTCGGCTGGATGGCCCGCTTTCGAAGACTGAGTCGGGATTACGAGCGCCTGGCCTCGACGCTGGCGGGCTTTCACTTCATAGCCTTTGTTTGCCTGATGTTGCCGACTGCTCTCAAGGCCTTGGCAACACTCGGCTGATCAAGAAACGAACGGGTTAATAACAGGCTCTAGACAGACCCTAGCAACCCTAGACAGGCGAGCCATCAGGCCACCTCCATGGGTTTTTCGGCTTCCATGGGCACGGTGAAGCCCTGGCACTTCTCCCACTTCTCCGGCTCCCAGCCGGCCCAGTGCGCAGCGCGGCGGAAGGCGCGGATCTTCGCGCCCACGGCCTTGCCGTCGCTGGGGTTCACGCTGTCTTCCTCGGGGACGAAGAGCATCGAGCGTCGTCGCACGCCGTCGTCGCCGTACCAGCCGATCTGGCCGTTGGTCTTGGGCACCTTGGTGGAGAGGAACAACGAGAGCTTGGTGGCGCTGAGGGTGTGCTCGCGGTTGCGCGAGCACCAGACCAGGAACAGGTCGTGAACGTCCTCGGTGCGCGCCACGCCGAAGGGCACGCCGAGGGTTCCGTACTTCCAGGCCACGAAGAAGTTCTCCCAGCTCGCCCGGCTCAGGGCCACCAGCCGGTCGCGCGCCTCGGTGTGCGGCGGGCGGGTGCGCCGGTTGAAGTCGCCCAGGTCATAGCTCAGCAGGTAGCCGTACAGCGCCTCGAGGCCGCCGTTGGCCAGCTCGTACTCCACGTCCTTCTGCCGCGCCTCGGGCAGTGTTTTCTCGGGCCAGATCACCAGCATGCGCCGGTCGTTCTCGCTGATCGGCCAGGGCATGATTTCGTTGGAGAGGAAGACGGCGTTCATGTGGTTGGCCTCTTCCCAGCCGTTGACGAACTTCGACTCCATTCGCACCGTCTTGCCGGTGATCATGTGCTTGATCTTGCCGACCTGGTTGTAACGCTGGTCGCGGCTCACCACTTCCTCGAACACGGCGTAGAGCTTGTTCGACTGCCACACCGTCCAGTTCGACTCCAGTTGCGCCTGGCCGACCGTGGCGGCGTAGGCGCCGTAGATCGCACCCATGATGTCCGCCGACAGCAGGCTCTTGCCCGAGCCTTCCATCGTCGAGTGCATAAGCACCGCCGTGTCCATCTTCGCGCCCTGGTGCTGGAGCGGGTACGCCAGCCAGCAGGTCAGCCAGTGCGTGGCCTCCGGGTCGCCGTTGCACAGAAAGCCGATCATCCCGCGCAGCGTCCGGCACTTCTCCGGCGCGTCCAGCGGCGTGAGCGGCAAACCCTCGAAGGTATTGATGTAGACCTCCGGGTCTTTGGTCATGGTCGGGTCGAAGACGATGTGATCCATGTCCACGGTGCGCCGCTGCGGGCTGTTCAGCCACAGGCCGTAGGCATCGCCGAGGGCCATCTTCACCGCCCCCTCCGGCACGCGCCGGCGCTTGGCCACGTCCCAGGCATCCTTGGTCCCGTCGATATAGATGTAGCGCTCGGTCGGCGGCAGCCCGGTGCCGCCCTCGCGTGCCGCCTTGCCGGCCAGCTTCGCCTGATCGACCAGCCGCTGCGCCTGATCCTCGGCGATCAGCTTCTTGTCCAGCCGCTCGAACCAGGCGCTGGCCACCGGCTTGGTCACCAGCGCCTCGAACGCCGCCTTTTTGACGATCGCCTGCTTGTGCATGTCGAAGACCGCCGTCTTGCCCTCGACCAGCGCAAATCGCTGGAAGACCTTCGCGGCAATCGCGCCCTCCCGCCGCGCCTTGGCTTCATCACCCTCCCCGTCCCCCTCGGAAGCCGCAGCCGCCTCGGGCGGCTGCACCTCAGATGGGGCGCGGGGAAGAGCCAGCGCCTGCGCGAGCTGCGCGCGCACCGCCTCCAGCCCGTGCGCGACGTGCAGGTCGTTCCAGTCCAGCTTCCGTGCTTCGTTCGTCATGCCGCGTGCTCCATCGCCCCGGCCGGCAGCGCCGGGAAGGCCGCCACCGCATCCAGCGCCGCCGCGGCGGCTTCGGCTTTGGTGCGGCCCGGATTGCCCGGCTGGCTCGGGTCGTCGTCGCCGGCGAACAGCAATGCGGCCTCCGGGTGCAGCTCGCGCAGCGCCCGGCCGACTGCCAGCAGGTTGCCCGCATCGAACGCCACTGCCACCGGCCAGCCGGTGGCCTCGTGCACGCTGGCTGCCGTCGCATAGCCCTCGGCCACCGCCAGCACGGCGGCGCCGGCCGGTTCGCCGATCAGGTGGAAGCAGCCCTGCTTGCGCCCGTACTTCGGGAACAGCTTGGTGCCCTGCCCGTTGATCGACTGCAACGCCCACAGCCGCCCCGCCGCATCGCGCAGCGGCACCGCCATGTAGCCCTTGCGGAACACCAGCATCGACAGGTGCGCTGGGCGTGGCTTCGGCACCAGGCCCAGCCAGCGCTGGGCATCCTCGCCGACCCAGATCTGGCAACGCTCCGCCTGATCGTCGATCTCCAGCACCACCAGCCGCGAGAAGTGGCCCACGCCGTGGCCGCCCACCCGCTTGCGCTGCAGGTAGTCGCTCGCGCCCTCGGGCCGGCAGTGTTCGGCCCAGATCCGCCCGCACGCCTCGGCCACCGCCTCGCGCATCCGTGCCGAACGGGTTTCGTCCGCCTCCACCTCGGCCTGCCGCGCCTGACGCCTCGCCTCCAGTTGCTCGGCCAGCCGGCGCCGATCCTCGCGGCTCAGCTCGCGCTTTTCCAGCAGCCAGCCGGCGTCCTTCGCCAACTTGATCACCGTGCCCATGCCGGTGCCCGACTTGCGGAACGACCGCCACACCGTCTTGGCATCGCGCGGGCTGTAGCCGGTGCCGGACTGGCTCCAGTCGTCCCAGGCATCGAAGGCCGCTTCGCCGAACTCAACCTTCAGCCCCATGCCGACCTGAATCCACACCTCCCGGCTATCCGCCGGGATGAAGCGCAGCAGCAACGGCAGATCGGCCAGTTGCAGATCCAGCTTGCCGCTCATCGGCGTCGCTCCTTATCCCTACCCACGGCAAAGAAAACATGCAGGCCAAACTGGCCAAGTCGATGCCCCTGAAGACGAGGGAGCAAGGGCGCCGCACCGCATCCCGTGCGCTTGACAGGTGTAGCCTTTTGGCTACAGTGCGAGCCATGTATTCCATCATCGAAACCGAAGCCTTCAGCGACTGGCTGAGTGGGCTGAAAGACACCATCACCCGTATGCGGCTGATCAAGCGCTTGCAGCGTGCGGCGCTGGGCAATCTGGGCGACGTGAAGCCCGTTGGCGAGGGCGTGTTCGAGATGCGTGAGTTCTTCGGCCCCGGCTGGCGGATGTACTACGTGCAACGGGGCGATGTGCTGTTGATCATGCTGGGCGGCGGCGACAAGTCCAACCAGCAACGTGACATCGAGCGGGCAATTCAGTTGTCCAAGGAGCTCTGAATGACCAAAGCCAAATTGAAAACGCGCCCCTTTGATGCGGCCCACTACCTGAACAGCGAAGAGGACATTGCGGCCTACCTCGACGTGGTGCTGGAAGATAACGATCCAAAATTGCTGGCCGTCGCCCTGGGCGATATCGCTCGTGCGCGCGGCATGACCGAACTGGCCAAGAAAACCGGCCTGTCGCGTGAGAGCCTGTACAAGAGCTTGTCCGGCGAGCGGACCCCCAGTACGGAAACGCTGCTCAAGGTTATTCATGCCTTGGGCTTCAAACTGACGGTCACGCCCGCCTGATCGCGGCTGAACGCGGGCCTGATTCGGGGCATCAGTCATCGCACCCCTCCCGATCGCGCTCCATCGCCTCGCGGGCGCCGGCCATGATGCCCAGCACCGCCTCGATCACCTCGTTGCCGTGGCGCTCCAGTTGCAGCACCTCGCGCTCGTCCCAGCGGCTGTCCGCCAGGCCTTCGTGCAGGCTGCCGACGAAGCGGCTCTTGCGGGCCAGCACCTCGGCCAGCGCCTGCAGCGCATCCGCCGTGGCCGGCACCGGCCGGGCGCGATAGAACACCCCGCCCTTGATGCGGGCGATGGTGCGCAGCGTCTCGGCCGCCTCCACCAGTTCGAGCCAGCGCTCGAAATCGCGCACGCTCAGCAGGTGGTCCGGGTAGCTGATGGAAAGCTTCTTCTGGTAGCTGTTGTAGGGAAGGCCCAGCGTCGCGCACACCGCGACCGGGCCGCCGCGTTCGCGGCGAGTGTCGTGGTCCACGGCCTGCTCCAGGGTCAGAGCGGGGCCGAGGCCACGGGTGGGATCTATTCGAGACATTGGCGTTAATTCCTCGCCCACGCCGTGGCCAGACGAAGACCAACTGGCCTATCATCTGCCGCGACGTGATGCTTGCTGTGTGACGTCACGCTGGCGGTGGTTGCCGTGGTGGGTGCCCCGCCAGCACCTTTTCCTCTACGCGGCCTGCGCGTCTTCTTCTGCTTCCGGCGGGAATACCTCTTCCAGCGTGCATACCGCGCCAAGCTCGTTGAGTGCGGCAACCAATCGCCGTGCCTCGGTCAGCTTCGGCTGGCGGCGCCCTTTCTCGTAATGGCCGATAGCGGCCTGCGTGATGCCAAGCTTTGCGGCCAGTTGCTGCTGCGTGATCCGTGCTGCGGTACGGATGTTCTTGAGTGCGCTCATGGCGACCTCCAATGTGCTTCGGCGCAAAAAAATACAATTTGTATTTGATCGACGCAATAGCAATACAGCATGTCGATTGCCGAAAATAATACGGAATGTAGGATCTGAGCCATGAGCACATGGTACGAACAAGCCAAAGCGCGCATGCGCGAGCGGCAAATCAGTCAAGAGCAGATGGCCGAGCGCATGGGCGTAACCCAGGGCGCCATCGGCCACTGGCTCAATGGCCGCCGCGAACCGAAGCTGGAAGTCATCAACCAGATGCTTGAGCTGCTCAACCTACCGCCCTTGGTAGTGACGGCTCCGCCAGCAGAGAGCGAAGAAACACCACTCGTACACGAAGGGAAACTGGAGCCGAGCGCATTCCGGCGCGCACCAATGAAAGGCATCGCACAACTAGGCCCGGACGGATACTGGGACGTACTCGATTACGCGGGCGGCTGGGTCGACATCCCCTCCAGCGACCCGGACGCCTACTCCCTGCGCGTGCGCGGTGACTCCATGTCCCCAGCCATCCGCGATGGCTGGGCAGTATGGTGCGAGCCAAACCGCGATCCCGTGCCTGGCGAATACGTGATGGTCCGCTGCACCAACGGACGGCAGATGGTCAAGGAACTGCTCTATGCCAATAGCGAGTGCGTGAGCCTGATGTCAATCAACGCCAACTATGGAAGGCTGACGATTCCGTTGAGTGAGATTGAGCATATTCACCCGATTGGGGGGATAGTGCCGCCGAGTAAAATTAGCTACTGATCGCTGAAGCACTACGAAAAGCTACAAAAACCACCTAACGAGTAAAACCAAAGGTTTTACACCTACCCACCAACACCACCCCAACTAAACCACAGAGTCCATGCAGGGACTTCACCCAAAATCAAATCCAAAGCAAACCAGCACCAAAATGAAACTAATTAGCTTTATAGCAAGCCTGATTTTCGATAGATTTATCAAAATCATCACCAGTCCGCGCACCCCTTATACGAAGCTCGCACTAACATCACTAGTAATCAGCGGGGGAGCCTTTACAAGCTCGTTTTGGCTACAATTATTGGAAGGCACTTTATCAAAATCCCACCCACAACAACTCTGTGATCAAATTCCACCAGCACTATCTGGAACATTATTTCTAGCTGTGACTTTATTGTTCGCCGCTCTTGCCCAGCGGTATACAACAAACCAACCAGAGCCAATCGTCGATAAAAAGTCAATCACCCACCTTGCCAGAGTTGGACTTTCAAATATTTACTCTTACTGCGGGTCAGTGCTAGCAATTTCTGACATCGAAGCTATCGTCACATCAGAGGATACCAGCCTAGATCTAGGGAGTATTAACGGAACATCTGTTTCTGGAAGAATCCGAACACTTGCAGCATCTTTCAATAAAGACGGGACGCTAAATGATGATTTACTGAAAAAGCATATTGACCAATGGAAGTCAAATCAACCACATGCCGGCCCTTATCAATTAGGAGTATGCGTTCCAGCCCCACCATTTAATGCATCCCACGTAGGGATAAAGTCAATTATTCATGCAGTCGCACTTGAAAAACTAGGATCAGGCATAAAACTCATTGACGAACCAACCAACAGGAAAATCATTAAATTCGCCATTCAGCACTGTAAAACAAAAAACTACTCATCACTATTCATTCCAGTCTTTGGCCTAGGCAGCGGGGGATAGCAAAAGAAGAAGCCATTTTAAAAACAATATCACCACTAATAGAAGAACTAACCAACAGCAACCACCCGCTAAACGTATATATTGGAACCTATAGAATTACAGACACAGCATTTCTTGCAAACAAATTATTAAAACTAAAATGAGCAACCCCCTCCAAAATCCAAATAAAATTGCAAGCAAACCACAAAGAAGCCCGAATATTATCGGCTACACATCTGGGGTTTTTGACCTTCTCCACGAAGGGCATATAAAATACTTAAAACTATGCAAGTCCTTCTGCGACACCCTAATCATCGGGATCGATGATGATGAGCTAGTAAAGAAAAAAAAGGGAAATAATCGCCCGTTTGAAAAGATAAAAACACGAACAGATAAAATTTTAAGACTTAAATTAACAAAGGAAATATTTATAAAAACAGCATCATCAGATGAGCTATTTAAAACACTCAAACCGAATAGGTTCTTTATCCCAAATAATCGAACCCTAAAGCAATCCCGTTATTTGTTACTTGCTGAATTATCGATTGAGCTTATTGTAATTCCGTATACAGAGGGTATTTCTACGAGCATTGTAGCCCAGCAACGCTATCCCACTGAGCATAGCGCCCTCTCAAGAGCCGGCAGCAAAAGCACAAAATGTATTTACCATAAAAAATACGATACGTAATATCTCCGTGCATCTCCATACACGGAGCACCCACCATGCCCACCCAACACAGCAAGCCTTCCCCCCGCTGCCCGGTCTACCTGCACCCGGCAGCAGCCTCCAACCCCGCTGTCATCGCCCGCATCCAGCGCCGCACCGGCCTGCTGGTGATCGCTGGCGGTAGCCGCAAGCCCGCCGCCCTGCGCCCTGCCGACGCCGACCTAGGCCCGTTCGGAGGGGATGCCGCGTGACGCCCGCAGCACAGGCACTCCCTCGGGAGGACAGCGCACGCGCCCCGCTGATCGTCTACCTGAGCCATCTGGCGGCGTTTCTCGACCGCGCCGAACAAGACGCCACCAAGGTGGCATGACCCTGCCCGCGCCGGCCCACCACGACCGCCGGCGCGGCCCGACAAGGAGCACAGCAAGCATGGAACTCCCCCGAGCAGATCGCCGCCATCGTCGGCACCACCCTCGCCGCCGCCACCTGCTACATCACCGGCAAGGCCGAGGGCATCCGCCTCGGCCTGCAACGCGGCCACCGCGACGGGTACGGCGCAGCGCTCGACCAGCTCGAACCCGATCTGCACGAAACCACCCGGCGCCTGAACAGCGCCGAGCGCATCCTCGCCGCCACCCAGGCCGAGCTGGGCCATGTGCAGGACCAGCGTACCCGCGAACGCCGGCAGGCCGCCGAAGCCCTGGAGGAAGCCACCCTGCGCCTCGACGCAGCGCAGGGCCTGAACGCCGGGCACAGCGCCCTGTTGCGCCAGGCCTGCATCAATCTGGACCTGGCCGCCGCCACCTGGGATGCCATGACCGCCACCCGCAAGGCCCGCGACGCCCGCGCCGTGGCCGGGCAGTTGCGCGAGCTGGCAGCCGTCCTCGGCCCGGAGCAGCAGGAGGTGGCGGCATGAGCACACCCTACGCCTGGATCGGCAGCGCCGGCTTCTACCCCACCCGCCTGGAAGGCGTGGCCAACGGCGAGCAACGGCTCACCCCGGTCTACCTCCAGCCGTCCCCGGCCAGCCAGGCGGCCGCCGACATCCTCGCCGAGCGCCGCCGGCAGATCGGGCAGGAGCAGTGGTGCCCGGAGCACGACGACAAGTACACCCGCGGCGAACTCGCCTGCGCCGCCGCAAGCTACGCCACCTCGGCCCACTGGCAGGCCATCGGCTACGACACCTGCAACCCGCCGCCGCGCTGGCCGTGGAGCGAAGCCTACTGGAAGCCCACCAGCGCCCGCCGCGATCTGGTGAAGGCCGGGGCGCTGATTCTGGCGGAGATCGAAAGGCTGGACCGGATGGAGAGCGGGAAGCGGGAGGCTGGCCGATGATCAAGGCAGTCGATCTTTTCGCCGGGCTGGGTGGCTGGTCTACCGGCGCCCGCATGGCCGGCGTCGGCGTCCTGTGGACCACAAACCCATGGGCCTTGGTCGTCGAGTTCAAGCGAATTCAACCAGAACCGCATAACACACTCCCCGGCCTGCGCCGGGCAGGAGACTTTTGCCTGTGAGCCTGATGACTGTCGAGCAGGCTGCAAAGCTAATGAGCGTCTGCACCAGAACCGTCTACAACATGGCCAACGATGGCCGGATACCGGTGGTCAGAATGCGCGGCCGCAGCCTGCGCATCCACCGCGAGAAGCTGGAGGCAATGCTTGAAGAAGAAGCCGCTGCTAGTATTCGCGCCGCGGGCGGCGTGAAGGAGAAATCATGCCGTACAAACGAGGAGACTCGCCCTACTGGTGGGTCAGCTACAAGCTTCCAAATGGAAAGTACGTTAGACGATCTTCTGGGACAGAAGACCACGCGGTAGCCAAGGCGCTAGAGCAGCAAGCCAGGGCAGACGTCTGGAAGGAAAAGGAATGGGGCGTGAATCCGCCCCGGAGCTTCGAGGAGGTGATCATCCCGTACCTGCAGCACGCTCGCCAGCATCAGCGCAGCTACGAGACGACAGCTCATCGAGTGAAACAGCTCAGGAAGCACTTCGCCGGCCAGATCATCAACGACCTGGGCGGACAAGGCATCAGGGAATACATCACCGAGCGCAGCAAGGCCGGCGCCTCGGCAGCCACCATCAACCGCGAGCTGGCCGCGCTCTCGGCGGCGATCAACTGGTGCAACACGGAACTGGAGTGGGCGCTGCCCAACCCTGTGAAGGGACGCATCATGAAGGAGCCGGAAGGCCGGGTGCGCTGGATCACCAGAGCGGAGGTCGACGCGCTGTGCAGGGCCGCCATGGAAGGCAGGAACGGGGAGCTGATCGAAGCGTTCATCCGGCTGGCGGTCAATACCGGCTGCCGGAAGGAAGAGATGCTCGGGCTCGAGTGGCGCCGCGTCGACCTGCACAACCGGCTGATCCACCTGGAGGGACAGCACACCAAGGCAGGCAAGCGACGGTCGATACCGATCAACCAGGGCGCGCTGTCTGCGCTGCTGAGCAGGCAAGCATTCCGCGCCAAGCACTGCCCTGCCAGCCCGTGGGTATTCGCTCGATCTGACGGAGAGCGTGCGGTGTCGATCCGTGTCGGATTCGAGAATGCGTGCAAGCGGGCCGGCATTACGGATTTCGTGATTCACGACTTGCGGCACACATGCGCGGCGCATCTGATCAGTGCCGGTGTTCCGCTGGCAGAGGTGCGCGACCTGTTGGGCCACAGCACGATCACCATGACCGAGCGGTATGCCCACCTGGCACCTGCCAGAGTGCGCGATGCGGTTTCGGTGCTGGACAGGCTGAACGCCGAGCGTGATGAGGCCGTGTCACGATCTCGCTACGCTGACAATCCAGTGCGTCTTGTTTCGGAGGGAGGGAAACGGCTCTAAGCCGTGAACTCAAAGGTGGTGCGGATGGAGAGACTCGAACTCTCACGCCTTGCGGCGCTGGAACCTAAATCCAGTGTGTCTACCAATTCCACCACATCCGCGTGGCCATCAGACCCTTGAGAAACGAAAACGCCAGGCTTCATGCCTGGCGCTTTGGAATATGGGGTGGACGATGGGAATCGAACCCACGACACCAGGAGCCACAATCCTGTGCTCTACCAACTGAGCTACGCCCACCATATTTGCTATTGCTTGCCCGCTACCGAACCGCATATTGGCGCACCCGGCAGGACTCGAACCTGCGACCATCCGCTTAGAAGGCGGATGCTCTATCCAGCTGAGCTACGGGCGCCTTTCACCTGCATCATGACGCCTAGCACAAACTCAGAAACCCTAAGGTTGGCTTTGCACTCTCACTCTGCAACAGGCCGCGCTCGACAAGCGGGGCGAATCTTATAGAGCATGAAAATTCCTGTCAACGATATTTTTAAATAAATCAGCAAGATGTAAGGAGCAACAGCAGCACTCAGCTGTCTGCACATTGGCCCACCAGCCTCACCATGAGAGAATATTCTTTTCGTCTCATCAACCTCATGGTTAAGCAAGCGTCATGACTGCAAAACTAATCGACGGCAAAGCGATCGCCGCCAGTCTTCGCCAGCAGATCGCCCAACGTGTCGCCGAGCGACGCCAGCAGGGTCTGCGAGCCCCCGGCCTGGCAGTCATCCTAGTAGGAACAGACCCAGCGTCCCAAGTCTATGTATCCCATAAGCGCAAGGACTGCGAAGAAGTGGGGTTTCATTCCCAAGCCTACGACCTTCCCACCTGCACCACTCAAGACGACCTCTTGTCCTTGATCGACCAACTGAATGAGGATTCGACGATCGACGGTATCTTGGTGCAATTGCCTCTCCCACAGCACCTTGACGCCTCCCTGCTGCTTGAACGCATCCGCCCGGACAAGGACGTGGATGGATTCCATCCCTACAACATCGGCCGCCTCGCCCAACGCATGCCATTGCTGCGGCCCTGCACCCCCAAAGGCATCATCACGCTTCTGCAGAGTACCGGCGTAGATCTGTATGGCCTGGATGCCACAGTAGTCGGCGCCTCCAATATCGTTGGTCGCCCAATGGCATTAGAGCTGCTACTGGCTGGTTGTACCGTGACTGTGACCCACCGCTTCACTCGCAACCTCGTGGAGCATGTGAGCCGCTCCGACCTAGTGGTTGTCGCAGCCGGCAAGCCAGACCTCGTCAAGGGCGAATGGATCAAGCCTGGCGCCATTGTTATAGACGTCGGTATTAACCGCCTGGAGGACGGCAGACTGGTTGGCGACGTGGAGTTTTCTACCGCGGTCAAGCGTGCAGGATGGATCACTCCTGTACCAGGCGGGGTTGGCCCTATGACCCGCGCCTGTCTTCTGGAAAACACGCTATACGCAGCCGAACAGCTGCACCAGTGATCCAGCAAAAATAAAAATGGCATCCCGGGGATGCCATTTTTATTTGCAGACATACTCAAGCATGGCTGCCCTTAGTTGGCCGCCAATAGGTCACACCCTCACTCAGCCAGACGCCAGGTGGTGCCGCCCTTGCCGTCCTCCAATACCACACCCATGGCGGTGAGCTGGTCGCGGATACGGTCGGATTCGGCCCAGTTCTTCTCGGCCCGCGCCTGCAGGCGCGCGGCGATCAGCGCCTCCACCTCGGCAGCGTCTACCTTGCCCTCGGCACCGGCCTGCAGGAAGGCGCCGGGGTCGAGCTGCAGCACGCCGAGCACCCCGGCCAGTTCCTTGAGACGCGCGGCCAGCGCGGCGGCGGCAGCGAGATCCGACTCGCGCAGGCGGTTGACCTCGCGGATCATCTCAAACAGCACCGCGCAGGCTTCCGGCGAGTTGAAGTCGTCGTCCATCGCCGCGCCGAAGCGGGCGACGAACTCGTCGCCACCGGCAGGCGCCGCATCCGGCAGACCCTTGAGACCATTGTAGAAGCGCTCCAGGGCGCCCTTCGCCTCGCGCAGGCTGTCCTCGGAGTAGTTGATCGGGCTGCGATAGTGGCTGGACACCAGCAGGTAGCGCACCACCTCCGGGGGTACTTCTCCAGCACCTCGCGGATAGTGAAGAAGTTGCCGAGACTCTTGGACATCTTCTCGCCGTCGACGCGCACCGCGCCGGCGTGCATCCAGGCGTTGGCATACAGCTTGCCGGTGGCCGCCTCGCTCTGGGCAATCTCGTTCTCATGGTGCGGGAACACCAGGTCCGGGCCGCCGCCGTGGATGTCGAAGGTCTCGCCCAGGCAGCAGGTGGACATCACCGAACACTCGATGTGCCAGCCCGGACGACCGGGGCCCCAGGGCGACTCCCAGCTCGGCTCGCCCGACTTGGCGCCCTTCCACAGGACGAAGTCGAGTGGATCTTCCTTGGCCTCATCGACCTCGATGCGCGCGCCGATCTTCAGGTCCTCGATCTTGCGCCGCGACAGCTTGCCGTAGCCCTCGAACTTGCCGACCCGATAGTAGACGTCGCCGTTGCCCGGGGCGTAGGCGAAGCCCTTGTCGATCAGGGTCTGGATCATCGCGTGCATGCCGGCGATGTGGTCGGTGGCGCGCGGCTCGATGTCCGGGCGCAGCACGTTGAGACGCGCTTCGTCCTCGTGCATCGCGGCGATCATGCGGCCCACCAGATCCTGGAACGACTCGCCGCTCTCGTTGGCGCGCTTGATAATCTTGTCGTCGATGTCGGTGATGTTGCGCACGTAGGTCAGCTCATAGCCGCGATGGCGCAGCCAGCGGGCGACCACGTCGAACGCCACCATCACCCGCGCGTGGCCGATGTGGCAGAAGTCGTAGACAGTCATGCCGCACACGTACATGCGGACCTTGTTGCCTTCCAGCGGCTTGAACTCGTCCTTGCTCTTGGACAGGGTGCTATAGATGGAAAGCGTCATCACTGCCCCAGGAATCGCGCAGGGTGACGGTGCGGTTGAACACCGGCGCGCCCGGTTTGGAGTCCTTGAGGTCGGCGCAGAAGTAGCCTTCGCGTTCGAACTGGAAGCGTTCTTCCGGCGCAGCATTGGCCAGTGACGGCTCGGCACGGCAGCCCTTGAGTACCACAAGGGAATCCGGGTTGATGTTGTCGAGGAAGCTGCCGTCCTCCTCGTCAGTCTTCTCCGGGTTGGCGGCCTTGAACAGGCGGTCGTAGAGGCGCACCTCGCACTCGACGCTCTCGGCGGCCGGCACCCAGTGGATCACGCCCTTGACCTTACGGCCTTCCGGGTTCTTGCCGAGGGTGTTCTCGTCGTAAGTGCAGCGCAGTTCGACGATGTTGCCGGCTTCGTCCTTCACCGCCTCGTCGGCGCGGATCACGTAGCTGCCGCGCAGGCGCACTTCGCCGCCAGGGATCAGGCGCTTGTAGCCGGCCGGCGGATTTTCCTCGAAGTCGCTGGCGTCGATGTAGATCTCGCGGGAGAACGGCAGCACGCGAACGCCCATGTCCTGCTTCGGATGACGCGGAAGCTCAAGGTTTTCGACCTGACCTTCGGAGTAATTGGTGATCACCACCTTCAGCGGTTTGAGCACGCACATGGCGCGCGCGGCGTTGGCGTCCAGGTCCTCGCGGATGGCGAACTCCAGCATGCCGATGTCGACCACGCCACCGGCGCGGTTGACGCCGATCATGTCGCAGAACTGGCGGATCGAGGCCGGCGTGTAGCCGCGGCGGCGGTAGCCGGACAGGGTCGACATGCGCGGGTCGTCCCAGCCATTGACATGACCCTCGTCGACCAGCTGCTTGAGCTTGCGCTTGCTGGTGATGGTGTAGTTCAGGTTGAGGCGGGCGAACTCGTACTGGCGCGGCTGGGCCGGCACCGGCAAGTTGGCCAGGAACCACTCGTACAGCGGGCGGTGATCCTCGAACTCCAGGGTGCAGATCGAGTGGGTGATGCCCTCGATGGCGTCCGACTGCCCGTGGGTGAAGTCGTAGCTCGGGTAGATGCACCACTTGTCGCCGGTCTGGTGGTGATGGGCATGGCGGATGCGGTAGAGGATCGGGTCGCGCAGGTTCATGTTCGGCGAGGCCATGTCGATCTTCGCGCGCAGAGCACGGGCGCCATCGGGGAATTCCCCGGCCTTCATGCGGGCCAACAGGTCGAGGTTTTCCTCGACGCTGCGCTCGCGGAACGGGCTGTTCCTGCCCGGCTCGGTCAGGCTGCCGCGGAAGGCGCGCGCCTCGTCCGGCGACAGGTCGCAGACGTAGGCCTTGCCGGCCTCGATCAAGTGCACGGCCCAGGCGTAGAGCTGGTCGAAGTAGTTGGAGGCGTAGCGCTCATCGCCAGCCCACTGAAACCCCAACCATTGCACGTCGCTCTTGATCGCGTCGATGTATTCCTGGTCTTCCTTGGCCGGGTTGGTGTCGTCGAAGCGCAGGTTGCACTCGCCGCCGAACTCCTTGGCCAGACCGAAATTCAGGCAGATCGACTTGGCGTGGCCGATGTGCAGGTAGCCGTTGGGCTCCGGCGGGAAGCGGGTGACGATCTTAACGTGCTTGCCCGACTCCAGGTCGGCCTGGACGATCGGACGGAGGAAGTTCGCGGCAGCGGCGGGAGTCTCGGGCTTGCTCATGGGATCCTTGAAACATGTCGGCGCCGGCCAGGGTAGGCCGGCCAATGCAAAGGGCTTATCATAGCGGACCCGTCATGCCCCTGACAGAGACCCGGCAGCAACGACCATCGGCCGGCCCACTCCGGGCATCCCCACCCACACCCTGCGGAACTCAGTCATGATTAAGCTGCACACCAACCACGGCACCATCACCCTGAAACTGTTCGCCGACAAGGCGCCGGAAACCGCGGCCAACTTCGAGCAGTACGTGAAGGAAGGCCATTACGACGGCACCATCTTTCACCGCGTGATCGGCAACTTCATGATCCAGGGCGGCGGCTTCGAGCCGGGCATGAAGCAGAAGAGCACCCGCGCGCCGATCAAGAACGAGGCCAACAACGGCCTGTCCAACAAGGTCGGCACCATCGCCATGGCCCGCACCATGGACCCGCACTCGGCCAGCGCGCAGTTCTTCATCAACGTCGCCAACAACACCTTCCTCGACCACACCGCTCCGACCGCACAGGGCTGGGGCTATGCCGTGTTCGGCGAAGTGGTGGAAGGCATGGACGTGGTCGACAAGATCAAATCCGTGGCCACCGGCAGCCGTGCCGGCCATGGCGACGTGCCGCTGAATGACGTGATCATCGAAAAGGCCGAGATCGTCGACTAATCCGATGACCACGCTGCTGATCTCGGATCTGCATCTCGACGAGGAGCGCCCGGCCATTGCCCGGGCGTTCCTGCGTTTCCTGAAGGAGCGCGCCAGCCAGGCCGAAGCGCTGTATATCCTCGGCGACTTCTTCGAGGTCTGGATCGGCGACGATGCCATGACGCCCTTCCAGCGCTCCATCGCCGAAGCCCTGCGCGAAGTGGCGGATCAAGGCACGCGAATCTTCGTGATGCACGGCAACCGCGACTTTCTCGTCGGCCGTGCATTCTGCCGCCTGGCCGGTTGCACCCTGCTGCACGATCCGAACCGCATCGAGCTGAACGGCGCCCCCGTGCTGCTGATGCATGGCGACACCCTGTGCACCCGCGACATCGCCTACATGCGTTTTCGCCGGCGCCTGCGCAACCCGGTGTCGACATGGCTCCTGCGCCACCTGCCTCTTTCCAAGCGTCAGCAGCTGGCCCATAAATGGCGCACTGCTAGCCGCCAGCAGGTCCGCCAGAAAGCCACCGAAATCGTCGACGTCACCCCCGAGGAAGTGCCGCGAATCATGGCCGCCCATGGCGTGCTGACCCTGATCCACGGCCACACCCATCGCCCTGCCGTGCACGAGCTGCAGATCGATGGCCGGGCCGCCCGGCGCATCGTCCTAGGCGACTGGAACCACGAAGGTTGGGTACTGGAGGTCGACGCTCGCGGCTATCGCCTGGATTCGTTCCGCATCGACTGACCCTGAAACGGAACAACGACCGGCTCCCGCCGTGGGGGGTAGGCTTCACTCCCCCCGCTTTGCCAGCTTAAGGCCAGACAGCCCCCTATGCAGGCACTTCCCCATCATCTGGCCACTGCAACGCCATAATCCTGATCTATAACTTAGCGGTAGCTTCCTCTTTCATCCGACCGGAACGCTTTCGCACCCGCTCCGGGACGCTTGAGGCTGTGGGGAAATCTTGGACACGTCCAACAACCCTGCAATCGCCAGCACCGAGGATAAGCATGGATATGCTGCAACCCCACTCCGAGTTGGCCGAAACCCTGTTTCGCCTGCGCCGAACCTTTTACGCCCTTGCCCTCTTCAGCGGAGTGATCAACCTGCTGATGCTGGCGCCGGCGATCTACATGCTGCAGGTATACGACCGAGCCCTGGTCAGCAGCAACGTCACCACCCTGCTGATGCTGACCCTGTTGGTCGTCGGCCTGTATGTACTGCTGGCCCTGCTGGAGGTGGTGCGCTCGAGCGTGCTGATCCGCGTCGGCAACCGGCTCGACATGATGCTCAACCAGCGGGTCTTCAGCGCCGCCTTCGAACGCAACCTCAAACGGGCCGGCGGCAACCCGGCCCAGGCCCTGCAGGATCTCGCCCAGGTCCGCCAATTTCTTACCGGCAGCGGCCTGTTCGCCTTCTTCGATGCCCCCTGGATCCCTATCTATCTGCTGGCCAGTGCTCTGATCCACCCCCTGCTCGGCATCATCACCCTGATCGGTTCGCTGCTGCTGGTGAGTCTCGCCTGGCTGACCGAACTCAGCACCCGCAAGCCGCTCGCCGAAGCCAACCAGGCCGCCCTGGCGTCCGGCAGCTTCGCCAACAACAACCTGCGCAATGCCGAAGTCATCGAGGCCATGGGCATGCTGCCGGCCATTCGGCAGCGCTGGTTCGGCAACCATCTGCGGATTCTCGACCTGCAGACCCTGGCCTCCGATCGCGCCGCCTACATCAACGGTCTGAGCCGTTTCATCCGGATCACCCTGCAGTCGCTGATCCTGGGCACCGGTGCGCTGCTGGCGATCAAGGGCCAGATCACTCCGGGCATGATGATCGCCTGCTCCATCCTCGGCGGACGCGCACTGGCCCCCGTCGAGCAGATGATCGGCACTTGGAAGCAGTTGTTGTCCAGTCGTGCGGCCTGGAAACGCCTGTCGGCCCTGCTGCAGGAGTTTCCTGTGCGCCAGCCGGCCATGGCGCTGCCCAAGCCGGCAGGCCGGCTGAGCGTGGAGGGAGCCTTTGCCTGCGCTCCCGGTTCGTCGAGCTCGATCCTGCGCAGCATCTCCTTCAGCCTGGCGCCCGGTGAAGCCCTGGGCGTGATCGGCCCGTCGGCCTCGGGCAAGTCGAGTCTCGCCCGCCTGCTGGTCGGCATCTGGCCTGCCCAATCCGGCAAGGTCCGCCTCGACGGCGCCGATGTGTTCCAGTGGAACAAGGAAGAGCTCGGTCCCTGGCTGGGCTACCTGCCGCAGGACGTCGAACTGTTCGAGGGCAGCATCGCCGAGAACATCGCCCGCTTCGGCACACTCGATGGCGAGGCGGTGATCCTCGCGGCCCGGCAGGCCGGCATACACGACATGATCCTGCGCCTGCCGCAGGGCTACGACACCCGCCTGAGCACCGACGGCGGCTCGCTGTCCGGCGGCCAGCGGCAACGCATCGCCCTCGCCCGCGCCCTCTACGGCGATCCGGCGCTGCTTGTCCTCGACGAACCGAACTCCAGCCTCGATGACCTGGGCGAGATGGCCTTGATCCATGCCCTGAGCGATCTGAAGCGGCGCGGCAAGACCCTGGTGCTGATCTCCCATCGCCCGACGGTCCTGAACATCGTGGACAAGCTGCTGGTATTGCGCGACGGAACGGTGCACATGTTCGGCAACCGCGACGAGGTCCTCGCCGCCCTGCGCCAGGCCGGCATGGCAGGCACCACCACGCCCCTGACATCGGTCAAGACCAAGGAGTGATGCGCCATGCCTGATTTCGGGCCGAGCAATCAACAGCAGGCGAAGGACGTACCGCCAATCGATCTCGACGACCGCCGTCCGCGACGCTGGGGCCTGTGGCTGGTAGCTGCCGGTTTCGGCGGATTTCTTCTCTGGGCCAACCTGGCTCCCTTGGATGCCGGCGTGGTGGCCAACGCCACGGTCAACGTGACCGACAATCGCAAGACCGTCCAGCACCTGACCGGCGGCTCGGTCAAGGCCATCCTGGTGCGCGAAGGCGACCGGGTGAGGCGCGATCAGGAGCTGATCGAACTCGACCCGACCCGCGCCATCGCCGAACAGGGGGCGATCAGCGCCCAGTACATCGTGGCGCGCAGCGTGGAAAGCCGCCTGCAGGCCGAGCGCGACGGACTGGAGAATGTGCACTTCGCCCCCGAACTGCTCGAACGCTTCGCCGGCGACCCTCGCCTGCAGGCTGCACTCGGCCTGCAGGCGCGACTGTTCGCCACCCGCCGCACGGCACTGACCGGCGAGGCCGGCATCCTTCGGGAAAACATCCGTGGCGCCGAGGAGCAGCTCAAGGGCCTGAACCAGGTGCAGGCCGCGCGCAACGCGCAGATCCAGCTGCTCGACCGGGAACTGGAGGGGGTACGCCACCTCGCCGCCGAAGGCTATGTCGCCCGCAACCGCCTGCTCGAGCTGGAGCGCAACGCTGCCGAGCTGAACGCCCAGCGGGCGCAGACCATTACCGACATCGGCCGCACGCGCAATCAGATCGCCGAGCTGAAGCTGCGCATCCTGCAACTGGAGCAGGACTACCAGAAGGACGTGCAATCGCAACTGACCGACGTGCAGAAGGAGGCCGCCAGCCTGGCCGACCGTCTGAAAGCCCTGGATTACGAAGTAGCCCACACGGTGATCCGCTCGCCCATCGACGGCTTGGTGCTCGGCCTCAATGTCACCACTGTCGGCGGCGTGATTCAGCCGGGTTCGGAAATCATGAACGTGGTGCCGGCGAACGAGCCGCTGCAGGTGGACGCCATGATCCCGGTGCAGGCCATCGACAAGATGGCGCCGGGATTGCCGGTGGAGATTACCTTCCCCGCCTTCAACCACGCGCAGACCCCGAACATTCCGGGACGAGTGCTCACCGTATCGGCCGACCGCCTGATCGACGAGACCAGCAAGGAGCCCTACTACCTGGCTCAGATCGAGGTGACCGCCGCGGGCATGGACATGCTCGGCAGCAACCATATCCGCGCCGGGATGCCCGCCACCGTGACCATCAAGACCGGGGAGCGCAACCTGATGAGCTATCTGATGAAACCGATGCTCGCCCGGATCGACAGCGCCTTCAAGGAGCAATAATGGCAGTCCGCCTTGCCTTGGCCGGCCTGATCTGCCTGGCCTGCCTGCCCGCCTGCGCCATGGATCTCAAGAGCGCGTGGGAGCTCTTGCAAACCCAGGGACCGACCTATCGTGCGGCCTTGCACGAACGTGACGCGGGCTTGGAGAATCGCGCCATCGGCCGCGCCGGCCTGTTGCCGCAGATCAGTGCCATGGCCGGCAAGAGCCGCCTGGACGGCACCCGCGACGAGCCGGACGCCAGTGGACGCACGGTGGAGCGCAACCTCGACTACGACTCGGAAAACCTGGCGGTTCGCCTGCGCCAGCCGCTGCTCAACCTGCAGAAGCTCGCCGAGTACCGTCAGGGCAAGCAGCGCGCCCGCTACAGCGAGGCGATCTTCGACGCCAAGACGCAGAACGCTGCAGTGCGCCTGGCCGGTCGCTACTTTGACGTACTGCTGGCCCGGGAAACCATCGATCTGGCGAGCGCCAAACTCAAGGCCTTCGAACAGCAGGTCGCCGCCGCCCGTCGGCGTTTCGATCTGGGCGACGGCACTATCACCGACGTCGATCAGGCGACCGCCCGGCGCGACCTCGCCCAGGCCGAACTGATCGAGGCACAGGATGGCCTGATAGTCGCGCTGCGCCTATTGCAGGAACTGCTCGGCGGCGTGCCGGACAAGCTCGCCGCCCTGCGGCAGGACTTCCCCACGCCGGCCCTGCAGCCGACCAGCCTGCAGGAGTGGCTGAGCCAGGCCCGGGCGAGCAACCCGACGCTGCGGGCGCAGCACTACAAGCAGGGCGTCGCCGACGAGGAGGTCAAGCGGATGCGAAGCGGACACTGGCCGACTCTGGATCTGGTCCTTGGCTACACGGACAGCGAAAGCGACTCGATCTCCACACTCGACCAGCAGAACCGCTATGCCACCGCCGGCGTGGAGTTCAACATGCCGCTGTTCGCCGGCGGCGGTGTCAGCGCTCGGGTGAGACAGGCCGTGGCCAGCCGCGAACAGAGCATCGAGGAAGAGAATGCTGCCCGCGAGGAGGTGCTCTCGACCACTACCCGCCAGTTCCGCGGCGTACAGAGCGGCCAAGCGCGCATCAGGGCACTGGAAAAGGCCGTCGCCTCCAGCGAAAGGGCCCAGGACTCGGCCAGAAAGGGCTTTCTCGCCGGCTCCAGCACCAATCTCGACATCCTCAATGCCGAAGAACAGATCTTCATCGCCCGCCGCGACCTGCTGGAGGCCAAGCTGCGCTACCTGCAGGCACGGCTGCAGTTGGCCGAAGCCGTCGGGCTGCTCGGCGACGACGACATCGAGCAGACCAATGCCTACCTGGGGCCGGAGCTGGCTCTGACCGATTGAAGTCAGCAGCCGTCAGGCTGTCACGCCGCTGTGGAAACGGAACTCCGCATCGGGAGTTAGGATCGCCTGGCGCTCGACTTCGGCGAAGAATGCCACGCGCTCGTCGATCGGCTCGCCGGCGTACTGGCGGGCCATGCCCAGGTAGTCCTGGTAATGCCGCGCCTCCGAGGCGAGCAACGAGACGTAGAAACGCTCCAGTTCCTCGTCGAGAAACGGCGCCAGACGATGGAAGCGCTCGCAGGAGCGCGCCTCGATGTAGGCGCCGACGATCAGGGTATCCACCAGCCGGCCCGGCTCGTTCTTGCGGATGTGCGCATGCAGGCGCTGGGCATAAAGCGAGGCGCTGAGTTGCCGGTAGACGACACCGCGCTTCTTCATCAACTCGGCCACCTGCTCGAAGTGGCGCAACTCCTCGCGGGCCAGACGCGACAGCTTGTACTGCAGGTCTTCCTTGTCGACATGCCGGAACAGCAGGGTCAGCGCCGTGCCGGCCGCCTTCTTCTCGCAGTTGGCGTGATCGATCAACAGGATCTCGGGGTGCTGCAGTGCCTGCTCGATCCAGGCCTGGGGGGTCGGGCAAAGCAGGAAGCTTTCGATTTCGGGAAGCAGGGACATGGCAATCTGGCTGGTCTTGGAAGGCCCGGCATTATACGGCTCCCGTCCGTTGCGGAGGAGCCGGTCGCCCCTTCTCAGATGCGCATCTGCATGCCCTCGCGCAGGAAGCGCGGGGCGATATAGCGCTCGTAGTGGGCCTCGGAGAGCAGGAAGAACTCGCGGTCGATGGCATCGCGCAGGACCGGCAGCTCCCAGTCGCGGAACTCCGGCAGCAGGACGATACCGTAGGCCTCGAGCTGGTTGATCGCCCGGGCGCCGCGGACGATCAATTGGTAGGCCCAGCAATACGCCGACTGCTCGGCCACGAAGCGGATCTGCCGCTGCTCCAGCTGCTGGCGCAGGCGCTGTGCGTCGAACACCTCCAACTTGGCTTGCACCACCTGCACCAGCAACGCCTCCAGGCGCACCCAGACGGCGCGCTTCTCCTCCTCGGTGTACTGGTTCCAGTTCACCACCTCATGATGGAAACGCTTGCAGCCCCGGCAGACCAGATCGCCATAGACCGTTGAGCAGAGACCGATGCAGGGCGTCTTGATACGCTGATGGGACATAGGCGAAGGGGGAGCCTGGGCAAAGCGAGGAATGGGCCGGCATCTTAGCCCTTTGTCTAGGCTCGGTCACCCGCCTGAAGCCCTTGGCGGCTTTAACTCGACCATCGCTTTCCAGTACACTGCCAACGCCTTTTTGGCACCACTGTCCAGTCGAAGCTGTTTTCAAAGCGTCACGAGCACAGTCGACCCGAATGGAACGGCGCAGGCACCCCGCCAGGGGGTGCCGGACGCCTCCCCTCCTCGGCGTAAAACTTTGAAAACAGCTTCTGGAGGGGGATCGCCGTCACCTTGGCCGTGCCGCCCATAAAGCGGCGAAAGCGCTTGCGTGCGGAGATTCCCAGGATGCGTGTCCCGGAAACCCCTGGGACCACTGATGAGGGTAAAACTGTGCTTGAAGCCTATCGCAAACACGTAGAAGAGCGTGCCGCCCAGGGCGTCGTGCCCCAGCCGCTGAACGCCGAGCAGACCGCAGGCCTGGTCGAACTGCTGAAGAACCCGCCGGCCGGCGAAGAAGCCTTTCTGGTTGACCTGATCACCAACCGCGTTCCGCCGGGCGTGGACGAGGCCGCCTACGTCAAGGCCGGTTTCCTCTCCGCCATCGCCAAGGGCGAAGCCGCTTCCCCGCTGATCAGCAAGGCCCGCGCCGTCGAGCTGCTGGGCACCATGCAGGGCGGCTACAACATCGCCACCCTGGTCGAGCTGCTGGACAACGCCGAGCTGGCCACCGTGGCCGCCGAGCAACTCAAGCACACCCTGCTGATGTTCGACGCCTTCCACGACGTCGCCGAGCGCGCCAAGAAGGGCAACGCCGCCGCCAAGGCCGTGCTGCAGTCCTGGGCCGACGGCGAGTGGTTCCTGGCCAAGCCGGCCGTTCCGGAAAAAGTCACCCTGACCGTGTTCAAGGTCCCGGGCGAAACCAACACCGACGACCTGTCCCCCGCTCCGGACGCCTGGTCGCGCCCCGACATCCCGCTGCACGCCCTGGCCATGCTGAAGATGGCCCGCGACGGCATCGAGCCGGTCCAGCCGGGCTCCGTCGGTCCGCTGAAGCAGATCGAAGCGGTCAAGGCCAAGGGCTTCCCGGTCGCCTACGTCGGCGACGTGGTCGGTACCGGTTCCTCGCGCAAGTCCGCCACCAACTCGGTGCTGTGGTTCTTCGGCGACGACATCCCCTTTGTTCCGAACAAGCGCGCCGGTGGCTTCTGCTTCGGCACCAAGATCGCCCCGATCTTCTACAACACCATGGAAGACGCCGGCGCCCTGCCGATCGAGTTCGACTGCACCAACCTGGCCATGGGCGACGTGATCGACGTCTACCCGGTCAAGGGCGAAGTGCGCCGCAACGGCAGCGACGAGCTGGTCACCAGCTTCGCGCTGAAGACCGACGTGCTGCTCGACGAAGTCCGCGCCGGCGGCCGTATCCCGCTGATCATCGGCCGCGGCCTGACTGAGAAGGCCCGCGCCGAGCTGGGCCTGGCGCCGTCCACCCTGTTCAAGAAGCCGGAAGCGCCGGCCGACAGCGGCAAGGGCTTCACCCTCGCTCAGAAGATGGTCGGCCGCGCCTGCGGTCTGCCGGAAGGCCAGGGCGTGCGTCCGGGCACCTACTGCGAGCCGAAGATGACCACCGTCGGCTCCCAGGACACCACCGGCCCGATGACCCGCGACGAGCTGAAGGACCTGGCCTGCCTGGGCTTCTCCGCCGACCTGGTGATGCAGTCCTTCTGCCACACCGCCGCCTATCCGAAGCCCATCGACGTCAAGACCCACCACACCCTGCCGGACTTCATCATGACCCGCGGCGGCGTGTCCCTGCGTCCGGGCGACGGCATCATCCACAGCTGGCTGAACCGCATGCTGCTGCCGGATACCGTGGGTACCGGCGGCGATTCGCACACCCGCTTCCCGATCGGCATCTCCTTCCCGGCCGGTTCCGGCCTGGTGGCCTTCGCCGCCGCCACCGGCGTGATGCCGCTGGACATGCCCGAATCCGTGCTGGTGCGCTTCAAGGGCAAGCTGCAGCCCGGCATCACCCTGCGTGACCTGGTGCATGCCATCCCCTACTACGCCATCCAGGCCGGCCTCCTGACCGTCGAGAAGAAGGGCAAGAAGAACATCTTCTCCGGCCGCATCCTCGAGATCGAAGGTCTGAACGAGCTGACCGTCGAGCAGGCGTTCGAGCTGTCCGACGCCTCCGCCGAGCGTTCGGCTGCCGGCTGCACCATCAAGCTGCCGGAAAAGGCCATCGCCGAGTACCTGAAGTCCAACATCACCATGCTGCGCTGGATGATCGGCGAAGGCTACGGCGATCCGCGCACCCTGGAGCGTCGTGCCCAGGCCATGGAAGCCTGGCTGGCCAAGCCGCAACTGCTGGAAGCCGACAAGGACGCCGAGTACGCCGCCGTGATCGAAATCGATCTGGCCGACGTCAAGGAGCCGGTCCTCTGCGCGCCGAACGACCCGGACGACGCCCGCCTGCTGTCCACCGTCGCCGGCCAGAAGATCGACGAGGTGTTCATCGGTTCCTGCATGACCAACATCGGTCACTTCCGCGCCGCCGGCAAGCTGCTCGACAAGGTCAAGGGCGGCATCCCGACCCGTCTGTGGCTGGCTCCGCCGACCAAGATGGACGCCCACCAGCTGACCGAGGAAGGCTACTACGGCATCTACGGCAAGGCCGGTGCGCGCATGGAAATGCCGGGCTGCTCGCTGTGCATGGGTAACCAGGCCCGCGTGCAGACCGGTTCGACCGTGGTCTCCACCTCGACCCGCAACTTCCCGAACCGTCTGGGCGACGCGACCAACGTGTTCCTGGCGTCCGCCGAGCTGGCCTCGGTCGCCTCGATCCTCGGCAAGCTGCCGACCGTCGCGGAGTACATGGAATACGCGAAGAGCATCGACACCATGGCTGCCGATATCTATCGCTACCTGTCCTTCGACCAGATCGCCGAGTACAAGGAAGCCGCGGCCAAGGCCGAACTCCCGGTCCTGCAGGTCTAAGCGTCACTCGCGCCGAATGGAGAAGCCCCGCCCCGTGCGGGGCTTCTTCTTTTCCAGGCTCCTGCGCTAGAGTGGCGACAGGTCGAAAGGCCGGTGCTCAGGGCTCTGGCATATCGCTTGCTTGGTGTCTGGCAGCATCGGCGGTCCCAACGGCGGGACCCCACTCACCGACAATGGCGTCGCTTTCGGCCCTGCCCCAGGCAGCTGCCGGGCGACGCCTTTTCGTTCAGCGCCGGAAAACACCATGACAGATCACCGAATCACTCCCAGAGCAGACACCCAGGCCTGGGTCACGGGCAGCGATGCCCCCGAGAAGAGCTCGCTCAATCTGGGCTTCATGCCGCTCACCGACTCTGCGTCGCTGATTGTAGCCGCCACCCAGGGCTTCGCCGAACCCTACGGGCTGAGCCTCAATCTCAAGCGCCAGGTGTCCTGGTCGAACCTGCGCGACAAGCTGATCAGCGGCGAACTGGACGCCGCCCAGGGACTGTACGGCCTGATCTACAGCATGCAGCTCGGCATCGGCGGCGCACCGGCGACCGACATGGCGGTGCTGATGGGGCTCAACCAGAACGGCCAGAGCATCAACCTGTCGGCAGCGCTCCGACAGGCCGGCGTGTGCACCGGCGAAACACTGGCCCAGCATGTGCACCGCAGCAGTGCGAAACTCACCCTGGCCCAGACCTTCCCCACCGGCACCCATGCCCTCTGGCTCTACTATTGGCTCGCCAGCCTAGGCATCCATCCGCTTGAGGACGTGAACACCCTGGTGGTGCCGCCGCCGCAGATGGTCGAGCACCTGCGCGCCGGGCGCATCGACGGTTTCTGCGCCGGCGAGCCCTGGGGCGCCCATGCCATCGACCAGGGCATGGGCTTCACCGTTGCTACCAGCCAGTCGATCTGGCCGGACCATCCGGAAAAGGTTCTCGGCTGCACCCGCGCCTTCGTCGAACAATATCCCAACACCGCCCGTGCCCTGGTCATGGCCGTGCTGGAGGCGAGCCGCTTCATCGATGCCAGCGAAGAGAACAAGACCAGTACCGCGCAGCTGATCAGCGCCGACGCCTACGTGGCGGCGCCGCGCCAGGTGATCGAACCGCGCTTTCTCGGCAACTACGAGGACGGCAACGGCCATGCCTGGCGGGACAGTCATGCCCTGCGCTTCCATGGCGACGGCGAGGTCAACCTGCCCTATCTCTCCGACGGCCTGTGGTTCATGACCCAGTTCCGCCGCTGGGGGCTGTTGCGCGAAGATCCGGATTACCTCGCCATCGCCCGCCAGGTGCAGCAACTCGAACTGTATCGCGACGCCGCCGGTGCCCTCGGCATCCCGCAACCCGCCTCGCCCATGCGCAGCGCCACCCTGCTGGACGGCAAGCGCTGGGACGGCTCCGATCCGGCGGTCTACGCTCGCAGCTTCGCCCTGCACGCCCTGAACGAGGCGTCCTCCTCGGCCGACGACCAAGGAACATCACCATGCTGCGCATCCTCCTGATCAACGACACCGCGAAGAAAGTCGGCCGCCTGAGAAGCGCCCTGGTCGAGGCCGGCTTCGAAGTCGTCGACGAGTCCGGCCTGACCATCGACCTGCCGGCGCGGGTCGAAGCCGTACGCCCCGACGTGATTCTCATCGACACCGAATCGCCCGGCCGCGACGTGATGGAGCAAGTGGTGCTGGTCAGCCGCGACCAGCCGCGGCCGATCGTGATGTTCACCGACGAGCACGATCCGAAGGTAATGCGCCAGGCCATCCAGGCCGGGGTCAGCGCCTACATCGTCGAAGGCATCCAGACCCAGCGCCTGCAGCCGATCCTCGACGTGGCCATGGCCCGCTTCGAGAGCGACCAGGCCCTGCGCGCCCAGTTGCAGGCCCGCGAGGCACAACTGGCCGAGCGCAAGCGCGTCGAACTGGCCAAGGGCCTGCTGATGAAGATGAAGAACTGCAGCGAGGAAGAGGCCTACACCCTGATGCGCCGCCAGGCGATGAGCCGCCAGCAGAAGCTGATTCAGGTCGCCGAGCAGGTCATCGCGATGCACGACATGCTCGGCAGCTGAGGGGACCCCGGCCCCTCAGCCTCGCGCGTCAGGCCAGGCCGAGAAACTTCAGCGCCGCCCGGTAGATCTTGTCGCCGGCGCAGACGATCACCAGCGAATCGCCGGACTTCGCCCCGCTCAACAGGTTGGTCAGCTGGCGGGTCACCCCGAACGGATTCTGCAGCACCGCCACCTGCACCTCGTCGCCTTCGGGCATCATCTGCTCGGCCACCAGCCGGTCCGGCTTCATGGTGACCGTGACGCGGAGCACCTTGTCGCCGAAGCGGGTTTCAAGAAATTCGCTGCCGGACGAACGCTGCGTGGACGACCTGCTGCTGACTGGTTTCATGGATTTCACCCCCTGTTGAGAATGCGGGGCAATCTACCAAAACGCCCGTGCCGAAACCCAGCCTTGCGTGTGCCGCAGCCCCCATCGCGCGTGCCACGCGCTCATCACAAGGTCTGACTTGCCAGCCCGCCAGCCACACGCGTATGTTCGGCGGGCAGGCCAGCGCACTGGCCAACGTCGCTCGGACGGTTCCGGGCGCCTACGTCTTTCGAGGAAATCATGGCCGAACACGGCAAGCGCCGCTTTGCGCGCATCGATCGTCTCCCGCCCTACGTCTTCAACATCACCGCCGAACTGAAGATGGCTGCCCGCCGCCGCGGCGAGGACATCATCGACTTCAGCATGGGCAACCCCGACGGCGCCACTCCGCCGCACATCGTCGAGAAGCTGGTGCAGGTCGCCCGCCGCGAGGACACCCACGGCTACTCCACCTCCCGCGGCATTCCGCGCCTGCGCCGCGCCATCTCGCACTGGTACAAGGACCGCTACGCCGTCGAGATCGACCCGGACAGCGAGGCCATCGTCACCATCGGCTCCAAGGAGGGCCTGGCACACCTGATGCTGGCCACCCTCGACCACGGCGACAGCGTGCTGGTACCCAACCCCAGCTACCCGATCCACATCTACGGCGCGGTGATCGCCGGAGCCCAGGTGCGCTCGGTGCCGCTGGTGCCCGGCATGGACTTCTTCGCCGAACTGGAGCGAGCGATCCGCGAGACGATTCCCAAGCCGAAGATGATGATCCTCGGCTTCCCCTCCAACCCCACCGCGCAGTGCGTGGAGCTGGACTTCTTCGAGCGCGTGGTCGCCCTGGCCAGGCAGTACGATATCCTCGTGGTGCACGACCTGGCCTACGCCGACATCGTCTACGACGGCTGGAAGGCACCGTCGATCATGCAGGTGCCGGGCGCCAAAGACATCGCCGTGGAGTTCTTCACCCTGTCGAAGAGTTACAACATGGCCGGCTGGCGCATCGGCTTCATGGTCGGCAACCCGGAGCTGGTCAGCGCCCTGGCGCGAATCAAGAGCTACCACGACTACGGCACCTTCACCCCGCTGCAGGTGGCGGCCATCGCCGCCTTGGAAGGCGACCAGCAATGCGTGCGCGACATCGCCGAGCAGTACCGCCAGCGCCGCAACCTGCTGGTCAAGGGCCTGCACGAGATCGGCTGGATGGTGGAAAAACCCAAGGCTTCCATGTACATCTGGGCGAAGATCCCCGCGCCTTACGCCCACCTCGGCTCGCTGGAATTTTCCAAGAAGCTGCTGGCCGAGGCCAAGGTCTGTGTCTCGCCGGGGCTGGGCTTCGGCGACTATGGCGACGACCACGTGCGCTTCGCCCTGATCGAGAACCTCGACCGTACTCGCCAGGCGATCCGCGGCATCAAGACCATGTTCCGCGCCGACGGCCTGCTCGAGGGCGTGGAAAAGGCGCGCAAGGCCGACGCCGACCACTGAGCCCGAGCTTGCCCCGTCCCGTGACGGGGCGAGCGCTCCTCGATCCTGACCGGAAAGAAAACCTTGCCTCCCATGTCCACCCTCGAACAACTGCGCCGCGGCGAACTGGCCGGCAGCACGCGCTTGGACCTCTCTGCCGACCTTCACGAATTTCCCGAGGAAATCTTCGCCCTGGCCGACAGCCTGGAGATCCTCAACCTCTCGGGCAATCGCCTGACCGACCTGCCGGCGGACCTGCCGCGCCTGCGCAAGCTGCGCATCCTGTTCTGTTCGGACAATCCGTTCGCCTCGCTGCCGGAGGTGCTCGGCGACTGCCCGCAGCTGGAAATGGTCGGCTTCAAGGCCAACCGCATCCAGCACCTGCCCGCCGTCGCCCTTCCGCCGCAGCTGCGCTGGCTGATCCTGACCGACAACCGGCTGGAACGCCTGCCCGCCGAACTGGGCGACTGTGGCCGGTTGCAGAAGCTGATGCTAGCCGGCAACCGCCTGCAGACACTGCCGCCTGGCCTGGCCGGCCTGAGCCGGCTGGAACTGCTGCGCATCGCCGCCAACCGCCTCGAAGCCCTGCCCGGCTGGCTGGCGGAGCTGCCCCGGCTGTCCTGGCTGGCGTTCGCCGGCAATCCCTTCAGCGACGCCAGCGAAACGGAGATCCTGCGCCAGCATCCGCTGCCGCCGATTCCACGCGGCAGCATCGAGCTTGGGGAAATCCTCGGCCAAGGGGCATCCGGCATCATTCACCGCGCCGACTGGCAGCGCCCCGGACAGCCGGCGCAGGCCATGGCGGCCAAGCTGTTCAAGGGCAGTGTGACCAGCGATGGCCTGCCGCACAGCGAAATGGCCGCCTGTATCGCCGCCGGCGAGCAGGCCAACCTGATCCGCGTGGCCGGGCCGCTGGCCGAACAGCCGGGTGCGCCACCGGGCCTGCTGCTGGAGCTGATCGACCCGGCTTTTCGCGTGCTCGCCGGGCCGCCCTCGCTGGCCAGTTGCACCCGCGACTGCTACGTGCCGGAGCGGCGTTTCGCCTTCGACGAGGCGCTGCGCATTGCCCGCGGCGTGGCCGCGGCGGTGGCGCATCTGCATGCACGCGGCATCCTGCATGGCGATCTATATGCCCACAACCTCTTGGTGAACGGCGACGGCGACTGCCTGCTCGGCGACTTCGGCGCCGCCTCGTTCTTCGCTCCGGGCAGCGCTGCCGGCCCAGCCCTGCAGCGCATCGAGACACGAGCCTTCGGCTGCCTGCTGGAAGAACTGCTGGAGCGTTGCCCGGCGGACGAACAGGTTGCACGCCAGCAGCGCCTGCGCCTTCTGCAGGAGCAGTGCATGACCGCGCGGATCGATCAGCGGCCGGATTTCGCCACCCTGAGCGCCAGCCTCGCCGCCCTCTGAGAGCCGGGCTCAGCCCTGGCGGAACAACCGCTCCACGTCCTCCGCCCGGCACAGTCCGGTGCCCGGGCACATCAGCGTCGCGGCCGCCGCGGCCATGCCATAGCGCACCGCATCGTGCAGGCTCCAGCCGCGACTCAGGGCGAGCACCGTGGCGCCGACCACGCTGTCGCCGGCCCCCACTGCGCTGCGCAGCGGCACCTCGAAGGCGGGAAAGCGCTCCACCCCCTCCCGGCTCGCCAGCAGCGCGCCGCCGGCACCGAGGGACAAGACCACGATCTCCACAGCGCCCCGCTCGACCAGCCCGCACGCCGCCGCCTCCTGCTCGGTCTCACTCTCCAGGGAGCGGCCGATCAGCATAGACAGCTCGCTCAGGCTCGGCTTGAGCAGATGGATGCCTCCCCGAGCCACGGCATGGCGCAGGGCCTCTCCCGAGTAGTCGAGTACCAATTTCGCACCCATGCGCTCGGCCAGATCCACGATCTCGTCGTGGAACCCCAACGCCACATCAGGCGGAAAGCTGCCGCTGACGACCAGATGCGATGGCGCCGGCACGAGCGCGGCGATGGCCTCCAGACAGGCCTGCCGTTCTGCCGGGATCAGCGTCGGGCCGGGCAGGACGAAACGGTATTGCAGACCGGTTTCGCCCTCGTCCACCGTGAAGCTCTCGCGGGTATCGCCGGTGATCGGCACGCGCATCTGGGGCAGGTCGAGCGTCTCCAGCGCATGCTGCAGCATGGCGCCGAACGGACCGCCGGCCGGATAGACCGCCACGGTTTCGCCGCCGAGGCTCTGGATCACTCGCGCCACATTGATCCCACCGCCTCCCGGCTCGTAGCGCGGCAGTCCGCAACGCAGCTTGCGGGTCGGTTCGACCCGCGCGGCGATCGTCGAGACGTCCATCGCCGGATTCAGGGTCAGAGTGGCAATAAGGGACATGGCGAACTCCAGACTGTCCTGCTCGTTGATTCACGAGAGGATCGCAAGTCTTCGCTCTCGCCGGGCGCCATGATAGCAGCGCGCTCGCCCAGCCGGCCTCATCGGCTCCCCGAAGCAGCCGTACTACCTGGCTCGACCGGCCACATGCCCTGCAGCGTGGGGGTCACCACCTCTTGCAGGTCGATGTACTTCCAGGTCGGTTTCTCCCCCAGCCGTGCATTGAAGCGGGTGTTGAAGGTGAACTCGTCCGCGGTGTGCTGGCTCAGCGGCTTGCCATAGATCGCCTGCAATGCCGTCAGGTCGTAGCCCATCAGCTGCAGCAGCGTGGGGAAGATGTTGTAGTGACTGGAGCGGTCCTTGTTGCCCGCCAGCTCGCGCTGCCAGTCGAGGCCGCGCACCCTCTGGCCCTGGATCACCACCAGCGGCACCAAACCTTCCTCCACCACTGGGTCGCCGCCACAGTGGGTATCGAGCCCGGGGTTGCCGCGCTCGTGAAGGTCCTGGCCATGGTCGGAGGTGTAGATCAGCAGCGCATTGTCGAGCCGGCCCTGGGCGAATACCCGGGCGAAGAACTCGCCGACGTTCCACAGCAGGGTGTTTTTGTAGGCGTTGCGGTAACGTCCCCAATCGTCGGCCTGTCCGCCAAAGCCATCGCGCTCGCCGGTGTCGGACACTTCGGCATGCTGGCCGCGCGGCAGTACCGGACGGTAAAGCATGAAGTCGTCCGGATATTTGTCGTGCACCGGGAAGTGCGCCCCGACCTTGTTGAGGTAGACCAGTTCCGGCGTGTCGTTGCCGAGCAGTTCGATGAGTTTCTGTGCCGCGGCCATGTCGCGGTCGCGCACTGGCGTATGGTCGAACTGGACGAACTCGTCGATTTCCTTGCGCTCGCTCCCGGTCATCAGATTCTGCAGGCGGCCGCCGGTGCGTTGCGCGTCGATATAGACCGTGCGCAGCCCGGCCTTTCTGGCGTATTGCCAGATCGACGGCATGGTCGAATTGATGTGCAGGTAGTCGCTGCGCGTACCGCCATAGCGCAGGGTGATGTTGGTGTCGGCACTGCAGTTGGCGATGGAGGCGGCATAGCCGTAGTTGTAGATGGCCGCGCCCGGTGGAGACTGCTTGAGGTTGCTGCGCACGCCATTGTCGGCATTGATGTCCAGATAATTGCCGGACACGCTTTCATCGATGATCAGCACGATGTCGTGGCCGACTGCCTGGGCATGGCGCGGCAGGCTCACCGTCTCCCGCGGTCCCACGGTGCTGCTCGTCGACTCGTAGGCGAACAGGTTGAGATAGGCCAGCGGCGTGTACATCGCCGGCAGGCCACGGGCACCTTCGCCGCTGCGCACAAACAAAATCGTCGTCAGCAGCAGCAGGCTGCCGAGCGGCGCCGCAACCAGCACATATCCCGGCAGCGGCAGGCGTCGCCGGGGCGCGAGTGCGATGCCGAACAGCAACAGCGAAGCCCCGACGGCACAGCTCAGGATGCTCGCCCGGTACTGGTACAAGGCCTCGTCGATGAAGCCGCCGGAATAGATCAGCGACACGAAGGTGCTGTACTTGAGGTACTCGGTCGTGACCTGCGTGTAGACGTCGAAGAACAAGGTGCTGGCGAAAAACAACAGGGCGAACAGATAGCGCACAGGCGCCCAGCGGATATAGGCGGTCAGCCAAAGGGCTACGAGCAGCACGGCGAACATCCCGGCGAACAGCACTACCGGCACGCCGCTCTCCAATGCCATCAGGCGCTCGAGGTAATAGTCGAAGTGAATCAGCAGATACAGCCCGAGCAGCAACTCCTTCAGGTAAATGAGCATGGCTTCCTTTCCAATCTGCTCCAGCGGCATCGCCGACATCCTGGAAGGGGCCCAAGAACAGGTAACTTCTCCGTAACATTAGCAGCGAGCTTGCGATGCACAAGCCACGGCCCAGCAGGATGAAACGACGCGACGACCGGTCTCGAAGGCGAAATCAGCCTTATCGCCCAGCCAATGAGAGCAGCAATGCTCCAATACTGTGCAACTATCGATCATCCGCCTCGTTTTGGCTCAGAATTCCCCTACAAAAACTCCGGAAGCCCCGGAAGCACGGCTGTTCATTTCCGGCACAGGTATTGCTAATTAATCGGTACAGGGCAGCCAACGGCGGTTGCCTGTTGAACGACAAAGGCGTCGCATCACCCTCGCTCCGGCGAGTCGTGGTGTGGCGCCTTTTGCGTTTCAGCCCCAGTGTCCGGGTGGTGAACGGAGGCCCTCGTGGCCCGCCCTTTTCAATCTGTTGTGGCTCCGGTCCAGGCACGCGCATCGCCTGCCACCCCACCGGAGTTCCTTGCCACCGATGAGGTGTTCGATGAATACGAGTTTCTGGAAGGCTGGCCACACCCCCACGCTGTTCGCCGCATTCCTCTATTTCGACCTGAGCTTCATGGTCTGGTACGTGCTCGGCCCGCTGGGCGTGCAGATCGCTACCGACCTCGGGCTGACCACCCAGCAACGCGCCCTGATGGTCGCCACGCCGATCCTCTCCGGCGCCGTGTTGCGCTTCGTCATGGGCATGCTGGCCGACCGCACCTCGCCGAAGAGTGCCGGCATCCTCGGCCAGGTGATCGTCATCGCCGCCCTGGCGGTGGCCTGGAGCATGGGCATCCACAGCTACCAGCAGGCACTGCTGCTCGGCCTGTTCCTCGGCTTCGCCGGCGCCTCCTTCGCCGTGGCCCTGCCGCTGGCCTCGCAGTGGTATCCGCCGCAGCACCAGGGCAAGGCCATGGGTATCGCCGGCGCCGGCAACTCCGGTACCGTGCTCGCCGCCCTCTTCGCTCCCAGCCTGGCCAGCGCGTTCGGCTGGAACAACGTATTCGGCCTGGCGCTGATTCCGCTGGTGCTGACCCTGATCATCTTCGCCAGTGTCGCCAAGAATGCTCCGGAGCGCCCGCAGCCCAAGGCCGTCGCCGACTACATGAAAGCCCTCGCCGACCGTGACAGCTGGTGGTTCATGCTGTTCTACAGCGTGACCTTCGGTGGCTTCCTCGGCCTGGCCAGCACCCTGCCCGGCTACTTCCACGACCAGTACGGCTTCGACCCGGTGAAGGCCGGCTACTACACCGCCGCCTGCGTGTTCGCCGGCAGCCTGCTGCGCCCGCTCGGCGGCGCGCTGGCCGACCGCATCGGCGGTATCCGCACCCTGCTGGTGATGTACACCCTGGCCGCCCTGTGCATCGCCGTGGTCGGCTTCAACCTGCCCAGCTCGACCGCCGCGCTGGCCCTGTTCGTGGTCGCCATGCTCAGCCTGGGCGCCGGCAACGGCGCGGTGTTCCAGCTGGTTCCGCAGCGCTTTCGCAAGGAGATCGGCGTGATGACTGGCCTGATCGGCATGGCCGGCGGCATCGGCGGTTTCGCCCTGACCGCCGGGCTCGGCGCCATCAAGCAGTCCACCGGCGACTACCAGCTGGGCCTGTGGCTGTTCGCTGCCCTCGGCGTCATCGCCTGGATCGGCCTGCACGGCGTGAAGAAGCGCTGGCGCACCACCTGGGGCAGCGCCGCGGTGACCGCCGCGCGGGTCTGATCCCGGCAACAGCGCCCATAGCCTCGAATGGCCCCCACGCTCTGCGTGGGGGCCATTTCGTATCCAGCCGCTTCGCAGCCCGGAGATCGCATGACCCTGCAACTCAGCATCGGCGAAGCCAGCGCCGCCGGCCCCCGCCCGGAAAACCAGGACGCCCTGCGCGTGGTCACCCCGGCCCCGGCCCTGGCGGCCAGCAAGGGCTGCCTGTTCGCCCTGGCCGACGGCGTCAGCCAGTGCGCCGATGGCGGCCTGGCGGCACGCGCCACCCTGCAGGCGCTGGCCATGGACTACTACGCCACCCCGGAAACCTGGGCTGTGGCGCAGGCCCTAGACCGCCTGCTGCTGGCGCAGAACCGCTGGCTGCAAGCCAACGGCGGCGGCCAGCCGCTGCTCACCACCCTGACTGCTCTGGTCCTGCGCGGCCGGCGCTTCACCCTCGCCCATGTCGGCGACTGCCGCGCCTATCGCTGGCGCAACGGACAGCTCGAGCGGCTGACCGAGGAGCACGTCTGGGAACAGCCCGAGATGCGCCATGTGCTCAAGCGCGCGATGGGCCTGGACCAGCACTTGCTGGTCGACTATCTGGACGGCGATCTGCAGGAAGGCGACGCCTTCCTGCTGGTCAGCGACGGCGTCTGGGCCACCCTCGACGACTCGGGTATCCGCCGCATCCTCGCCGACGAACAGGACCCCTCGGCCGCGGCCAGAGCGCTGGTGCGCGCCGCGCACCTGGCCGGCAGCCCGGACAATGCCAGTGCCCTGCTGCTGCGCATCGAGCGCCTGCCGGAAAGCTCGCTGGCCGACAGCCTGGCACAGTTGCAACATTGGCCGCCGCCGCCCGCGCTGCGCGACGGCCAGTTGTTCGAGGGCTGGCGGATCGACGGCCTGCTCGCCGAGTCGCGCCAGTCCCTGGTCTACCGGGTGCGCGACGGCCAGGGGCGCCGCTGGCTGCTGAAGACCCTGCCGCCCGCCCGGCGCAACGAGGTCGAGGCCGGCCAAGCCCTGCTGCTGGAGGAATGGTTCCTGCGCCGGGTGGCGGGCCGCTATTTCCCTGAGGTCGCCCCCTTGCCGCAGCGCCAGCACCTCTACTACGTGCAGCGCGAATATCCCGGCCAAACCCTGGCCGAACACCTGAATGCGCACGGTCCGCTGGCGCTCGCCCAGTGGCTGGACCTGGCACCCCGCCTGCTGCGCGCCCTCGGCATGCTGCACCGGCGCAACATCCTGCATCGTGACATCAAGCCGGAGAACCTGCTGTGGAGCGAGGACGGCGAGCTGCGCCTGCTCGATTTCGGCCTGGCCTACTGCCCGGGGCTGTCCCGCGACGAGGCCCACAGCCTGCCGGGCACGCCCAGCTACATCGCCCCGGAAGCTTTCGCCGGCGCCGCGCCCGACGCCCGCCAGGACCTCTACGCCGCCGGCGTCACCCTCTATTTCCTGCTGACCGGCCATTACCCCTATGGCGAGATCGAGGCTTTCCAGCATCCGCGCTTCGGCACCCCGAGCCCAGCCAGCCGTTACCGTCCCGATCTGCCCGCCTGGCTCGACGAAATCCTGCGCCGGGCACTGGTCGCCGACCCCGCGCAACGCTTCGAGACCGCCGAGCAATGGTTGCTCGAACTGGAGCAGGGAGAACGCCGGCCCCAGGAACTGCGCCCCCGCCCTTGGCTGGAGCGCGAGCCGCTGAAGGTATGGCGCGGTATCGCCCTGCTGTCCCTACTGCTCAACCTGATGCTGTTCGCCCTGCTGGTCGCTACCCGCTAGCCATGAAGCACCAAAATCGAGCACAACGCCCCAAGGTAGCGCAGAAACAAATGCATAACCCCAGCCTATTACTAGGAAAAGCCTTTGTAAATCAGCTGCTCATATAGTTGGCACAGCATCTGCATCAGAAAATCTCGACAGATCACATAAACACTGCCTTCAACGTGGAGGGCGGTGTTTCCCGACAGAACGGGAATGGACAAAGGCGTCCTCGCTGGGTAACCGGCGGGACGCCTTTTTTGTTTTCCGCTTTCCGTAACGGAGAAGAGCGATGGAAAAACTCAAGCTGGTGATGATCGGCAATGGCATGGCCGGGGTGCGTACCCTGGAAGAACTGCTCAAGCTCGCCCCGGATCTCTACGAGATCACGGTGTTCGGCGCCGAACCGCACCCGAACTACAACCGCATCCTGCTCTCTCCGGTACTGGCCGGCGAACAGATCTTCGAGGAGATCATCCTCAACGATCTGGACTGGTATCGGGACAACGGCATCGACCTGCGCATCGGCTGCAAGGTGGTCGACATCGACCGCGAGAATCGCCGGGTGATCGCCGAGGATGGCAGCGTGGCCGACTACGACCGCCTGCTCGTCGCCACCGGTTCCACCCCCTTCATCCTGCCGATCCCCGGCAAGGACCTGCAGGGCGTGATCGGCTACCGCGACATCGCCGATACCGAGATGATGATGGAAACCGCCAAGACCCACCGCCATGCGCTGGTGATCGGCGGCGGTCTGCTCGGCCTGGAGGCGGCCAACGGCCTCAAATTGCGCGGCATGGAGGTGACCGTGGTGCACCTCGGCGACTGGCTGCTCGAGCGCCAGCTGGACAAGACCGCCGGCAAGCTGCTGCAGAGCGCCCTGGAGGCGCGCGGCATCCAGTTCCGCCTGAACACCAACACCGCCGCCCTGCTCGACGACGGCGAAGGCCGGGTCGCCACTGCCCGCTTCAGCGACGGCGAGGAGATCCCCACCGATCTGGTGGTGATGGCCGCCGGCATTCGTCCCAACGCCGAACTGGCCGAACGCGCAGGTTTGGCCTGCAACCGCGGCATCCTGGTCGACGACTGCCTGCAGACCTCCGATCCGGCCATCTATGCCGTCGGCGAATGCGCCAACCACCGCGGCATCGCCTACGGCCTGGTAGCGCCGCTGTTCGAGCAGGCCAAGGTCTGCGCCGACCACCTGGCTCAACTCGGCAACGCCCGCTACGAAGGCTCGGTGACCTCCACCAAGCTCAAGGTCACCGGCATCGACCTGTTCTCCGCCGGCGACTTCATGGGCTCGGAAGGCACCGAGACCATCACCCTTTCCGACCCCATCGGCGGCGTCTACAAGAAGCTGGTGGTCAAGGACGACGTGCTGGTCGGCGCCTGCCTGTACGGCGACACCGCCGACGGCGGCTGGTACTTCCGGCAGATCCGCGAGAACCACAACGTCGCCGAGATCCGCGACCTCCTCATGTTCGGCGAGAACGCCATCGGCGACGCCGGTCACCAGGGCCAGAACAAGGCCATAGCGATGAGCGACGAGATGGAGGTCTGCGGCTGCAACGGCGTGTGCAAGGGCACCATCGTCAAGGCGATCCAGGAAAACGGCCTGCTCTCCGTGGACGAGGTGAAGAAGCACACCAAGGCGGCCAGTTCCTGCGGCTCCTGCACCGGTCTGGTCGAGCAGATCCTGATCAACACCGTCGGCGGCGCCGCGGACGTCAAGCCCAAGAGCGAGAAGCCGGTATGCGGCTGCACCGACCTCAACCACGGCCAGGTGCGCCAGGCGATCCGCGAACAGCACCTGACCAGCCTGGGCCAGGCCATGAAGACCATGGAATGGCGCACCCCCGACGGCTGCGCTACCTGCCGCCCGGCGCTGAACTACTACCTGATCTCCACCTGGCCGGGCGAGGCCAAGGACGACCCGCAGTCGCGCCTGATCAACGAGCGCGCTCACGCCAACATCCAGAAGGACGGTACCTACTCGGTGGTGCCGCGCATGTGGGGCGGCGTCACCAACCCGTCCGAGCTGCGGCGTATCGCCGACGTGGCCGACAAGTACCGGATCCCCATGGTCAAGGTCACCGGCGGCCAGCGCATCGACCTGCTCGGCGTGAAGAAGGAAGACCTGCCGAACGTGTGGCGCGATCTGGACATGCCCTCCGGCCATGCCTACGGCAAATCCATCCGTACCGTGAAGACCTGCGTCGGCAGCGAGTTCTGCCGCTTCGGCACCCAGAACTCCACGCAGATGGGCATCGACCTGGAGCATGCGCTGTTCGGCATGTGGTCGCCGCACAAGGTCAAGCTGGCGGTATCCGGTTGCCCGCGCAACTGTGCCGAGTCGGGGATCAAGGACGTCGGCATCATCGGCGTGGATTCGGGCTGGGAGCTGTATATCGGCGGTAACGGCGGCATCAAGACCGAGGCCGGCGAGTTCTTCGTCAAGGTCAAGAGCGCCGAGGAAGTCATGGAGTACAGCCTGGCTTTCCTCCAGCTCTACCGCGAGGAAGCCTTCTACCTGGAGCGCACCGTGCACTACATGCACCGCGTCGGCCTGGAGCACATCAAGCAAGCAGTGCTGGAGAACGAGGCTCGGCGCAAGGAACTGCACCAGCGCCTGCTGTTCGCCCTGTCCTTCGAGCAGGACCCCTGGCAGCAGCAGATCGAGACCCCGGCGCTGAAGAAGGAGTTCGAGCGCATCCCGGTCAGGGAA
This sequence comes from Azotobacter tropicalis, assembly GCF_059739045.1. Lineage (NCBI taxonomy): Bacteria > Pseudomonadati > Pseudomonadota > Gammaproteobacteria > Pseudomonadales > Pseudomonadaceae > Azotobacter > Azotobacter tropicalis. The sequence goes on along the minus strand of NZ_AP046059.1, from coordinate 180,155 downwards.
GTGGAAACCGCCTGACATCCCTTGCTCCCTGCAGGAACGGAGTCATTCGCGCCAGTCGCCGATGAGTCCGCTCCTGCAGCCAAACTGCACCGCATCTGGAGAAACGACATGAATTGGCTGGATATCTGCGCCCTGGAAGAGATCAACGTGCTCGGCGCGCGCATCGTCGCCGGCCCAAGGGCGACATCGCCATCTTCCGTACTGCTGGCGACGAGGTCTTCGCCCTCGACGACCGCTGCCCGCACAAGGCGGGCCGCTGTCGCAGGGACTGATCTACGGCAAGCGCGTCGCCTGCCCGCTGCACAACTGGCAGGTCGACCTGGCAAGCGGCGAGGCCTTGGCGCCGGACGTGGGCTGCTCGCACAAGTACCCGGTCAAGATCGAGGACGGCCGCGTGCTGCTGGCCCTGAAATCCCTGAAGGACTGCGCCTGACCCCGCAGGCTTTTCCTACCGGCGACACCGATGCACAAACCTAGGGTGGAAAACCGCGCGGCGTTTTCCACCAGGAACACCCCGAACCGGTGGACAGCGAAGCGTTGTTCACCCTACGACACGGAGCGACTGCCATGACCCGGCCGACCCAGACCACCGCCTCCACCTGCTGCTACTGCGGCGTCGGTTGCGGCGTGCTGATCGAGCACGACGGCGAGAAGATCACCGGCGTTGCCGGCGACCCGGCGCATCCGGCCAACTTCGGCCGGCTGTGCAGCAAGGGCTCGACCCTGCACCTGACCGGTGATCTGGCCGCCCGCGCGCTCCATCCCGAGCTGCGCCTGGGCAAGGCGCTGCCCCGCAGCCATGCCGACTGGGACGGCGCGCTGGATCATGCGGCCGCGGTGTTCGCCGAAACCATCCGCGAGCACGGTCCGGACAGCGTGGCCTTCTACATTTCCGGTCAGCTCTTGACCGAGGACTACTACGCCTTCAACAAGCTGGCGCGCGCACTGGTCGGCACCAACAACATCGACAGCAACTCGCGACTGTGCATGTCCTCGGCGGTGGTCGGCTACAAGCGCAGCCTGGGTGCCGATGCCCCGCCCTGCTCCTACGAGGACATGGAGCAGAGCGACTGCCTGCTGATCGCCGGCAGCAACATGGCCTACGCCCATCCGGTGCTGTTCCGCCGCCTGGAGGCGGCCAAGGAGCGTCGCCCGGAGATGAGGATCATCGTGGTCGATCCGCGGCGCACCGACACCTGCGAGCTGGCCGACCTGCACCTGGCGATCCTGCCGGGCACCGACGTGGCACTGTTCCACGGCATCCTGCACATCCTGCTCTGGGAAGGCTGGATCGACCGTGCCTTCATTGACGCGCACACCGAAGGCTTCGACGAGCTGAAGAAACTGGTGCGCGACTACACCCCGGCGGCGGTGGCGGAAATCTGCGGCATCTCGGTGGACAGCCTGCAGACCTGCGCCGAACTGATCGGCCAGGCGCCCAGCTTTCTGTCGCTGTGGTGCATGGGACTGAATCAGTCTTCGTCGGGCAGCGCCAAGAACAGCGCACTGATCAACCTGCACCTGGCCACCGGGCAGATCGGCAAGCCCGGTGCCGGCCCCTTCTCCCTGACCGGCCAGCCCAACGCCATGGGCGGCCGCGAGACTGGCAGCCTGGCCAACCTGCTACCCGGCCATCGCGAAGCCGGCAATGCCGGTCACCGTGCGGAAGTCGCCGGCTACTGGGGCGTCGACCGACTACCGGAGGCGACTGGCCTAACCGCCATCGAGCTGTTCGAAGCGGTGCGCGAAGGCAAGGTCAAGGCACTGTGGATCGCCTGCACCAACCCGGCACAATCCCTGCCCGACCAGCAGAAGATCCACGAAGCCCTTGCTACCTGCCCGTTCGTGGTGGTGCAGGAAGCCTACGCGACCACCGAGACCTGCCGCTACGCCGACCTGCTGCTGCCCGCCGCCGGCTGGGGCGAAAAGGAAGGCATGGTGACCAACTCCGAGCGGCGTCTCAGCCATGTGCGCCAGGCCGTACCGGCACCGGGCGAGGCACGGGCCGACTGGGCGATCGTCTGCGATTTCGCCCGCCGTCTGGAAAAACACCTGCGCCCGGGCCAGCCGAGCCTGTTCGACTTCGAGAACCCCGCCACGCTGTTCGATGAATACAAGCAACTGACGGCCGGTCGCGACCTCGACCTGTCCGGTCTGAGCCACGCCCTGATCGACGACCTCGGCCCGCAGCAATGGCCGTTCCCGGCCGGCGCTAGCCGCGGCACGCCGCGCCTGTATACCGACGGGGTATTCCCCACCGCCAGCGGCCGCGCCCGCTTCCATGCCGATCCCTACCGGGCACCACAGGAAAAGCGTGAAGCACGCTATCCGCTGACCCTCAACACCGGCCGCCTGCGCGATCAGTGGCATGGCATGAGCCGCACCGGCACCGTTGCCCAACTGTTCGGCCACGTGGAAGAAGCCGTGCTCAGCCTGCACCCGGACGAGCTGCGCCGCCGTCGCCTGGCCAACGGCGATCTGGTCAAACTACGCAGCCGCCGCGGCAGCCTGATCCTGCCGGTACAGGCCGACGAATCCGTACGCCCCGGCCAGGCCTTCCTACCGATGCACTGGGGCGACCGCTTTCTCAAGGGCCTAGGCACCAATGTGCTGACCCTGCCGGCCTTCGACCCGCTGTCCAAGCAGCCGGAACTCAAGCACGCCGGAGTCGAGGTAGAGAAGGCCGAGCTGCCGTGGCAGCTGTTCGCCCTGGTCGAAGGCGAGGTGCAACGGCGTTTCGCCGAGCTGCGTCCGCTGCTGGAAGAGTTCGCCTATGCCAGCCTGACCCTTACCGGCCGCGAACGTCCTGCCCTGCTGGTCAAGGCGGCCAGCGCCGTGCCGCCGGAAGCCGGCCTGCTCGCACGCATCGACGCCCTGCTCGACCTCGACGCAGGTCCGGTACTGGCCTACGACGACCCGCGGCGTACCGTGGGCAAGCGCGTGCGCATTGAGGACGGACGCATCACCGCGCTGCGTCTGGCTGGCGAAACCGCCGCACGTGAGTGGCTCAAGGCGCTGTGGAGCGAAGGCAAGGCCGATGCCGAGCTGCGCCGCTGGCTGCTCGCTCCGCTCAGCACCCCGCCGGGAAGTATCGGTGCCTGCAAAAGCAAGACGGTGTGCAGTTGCATGAACGTCGGCGAGGCGGCGATTCGTGCCGGCATCGAGCGCGGCCTCGACCTCGACGGGCTCAAGCAGGAACTGAAGTGCGGCACCAGCTGTGGCTCCTGCGTACCGGAAATCAAGCGGCTGCTGGCGCAGCCGGTGACTGCAGAAGCCTGATCCTGCGGACGGATCAAAGCCTGCCACAAGAACGACGACATACACCGACGGATATACGGGCCAGGCCCGAGGAGAAACAAGATGAGCGCAAAGGTCTGGCTGATCGGTGCCGGTCCCGGCGATCCGGAACTGCTGACCCTCAAGGCCGTGCGTGCCCTGGGCGAGGCCGAAGTGGTGCTGATCGACGATCTGGTCAATCCGGCGGTCCTCGAACACTGCCTTCAGGCCCAAATCATCAGCGTCGGCAAGCGCGGCGGCTGCCGTTCCACGCCGCAGGACTTCATCCACCGCCTGATGCTGCGCTATGCCCGCCAGGGCAAATGCGTGGCACGCCTGAAGGGCGGTGATCCGTGCATTTTCGGCCGCGGCAGCGAAGAGGCCGACTGGCTGGCCAGGCATGGCATCGCCACGGAAATCGTCAACGGCATCACTGCCGGACTGGCCGGCGCCACCAACTGCGGTATCCCATTGACCCTGCGTGGGGTGGCGCGCGGCGTGACCCTGGTCACCGCCCACACCCAGGACGACAGCAGCCTCAATTGGCAGGCACTGGCACAGGGTGGCACCACCCTGGTGGTCTACATGGGCGTGGCCAAGCTGGCCGATATCCGCGACGGGCTGCTGGCCGGTGGCATGCGTGCCGACATGCCGGTAGCCATGATCGAAAATGCCTCGCTGCCGCAGCAACGCGAATGCCGCAGCAGTCTAGGCAGCATGCAGCAGGCTGCAGCCGCCTTCTGCCTGAAGAGCCCGGCGATTCTGGTAATCGGCGAAGTCGCCGCAGTCGCTCAGCAATTGCTCATGGCCCAAACGGCCTGAGCGCCTCAACCTCTCCTATCGCCAGCTTGATGCTCGCTTGAGAACAGAAGCCCGAAACCTTTCCACTTTTTTCATGGAAAAGAAAAACCCGGCAATGCCGGGTTTTCTCGAAGCGCTTGCCAAGCTTACTTGGCTTGGGCTTCCACTTCCGCTTCCACGCGACGGTTGATCGCACGGCCGGACTCGGTAGCGTTGTCGGCAACCGGGCGGGATTCGCCGTAACCGACGGAATCTACGCGGCTGCCTTGGATACCGTACTGGTTGACCAGAACATCACGCACAGCATTGGCACGGCGCTCGGACAGCTTCTGGTTGTAGGCATCAGTACCGACGGAGTCAGTGTGACCTTCCACAGTGGTGGTGGTCTGCGGGTACTGGTTCATGAAGTCAGCCAGGTTCTTGATATCGGCGTAGCTTTCTTCCTTAACCTTCGACTTGTCGAAGTCGAACTTGACATCCAGTTCGACGCGAACCACTTCGGCGACGGCGGTGCAGCCTTCGGCATCGACGGTAGTGTTGGCCGGAGTATCCGGGCAACGGTCGACGTTATCGCAGACACCATCGTTATCGACGTCGGCGCAGACTTCAGCCACCGGCTCCGCTACCGCTTCCTTCTTGCCTGCACTGCCACCGAAGTTCAGACCGACACCTACGCCGGCTTGCCATTCGGTATCGCCTTCGTCGATGTTGTACATACCATCAACGCCAGCCCGAGCGTAGAGCATGTCGGTGATGTACCACTTCAGGCCGGCACCGAGGTTGGCGAAGGTACTCTGATCACGACCACTCTTGGCCTGACCGATGCTCTGATAAGCCACGCCACCCGAGACGTAAGGACGCAGGCCTGCGCCTGGCTCGCCAAAGTGATAGAGGGCATCGAGGGAGGTCAGTTCACCCTTGATGTCCTTGTGGCCACCATCACCGACGGGGTCATCGGTGGTCACGTCCCTGTAAACGCCATGCGACAGAGCCAACTCCACATCATCGGTCAGAAAGTAGCCAATGGACGCACCATACAGCTCGGCTTCGCTATTCTCGAAGTCCCGAGAACTTTCATCGCTGAAGTAATGCTTGGCGAAAGCTTCCACCTCAACTGCGCCCTGGCCCTGAGCCAGCACGCTGAACGAAGATGCGGCGACCGCTGAGCCAATAATGACGCCCAAGGTGTTTTTCAGTTTCATCCGTATTTCCCCATCGTGGTGTTTGACGGTAAAGACAATCTCGATTTACTTTCAATTAGAGGAGTGAGATCGCTATTCGCTAAGAGGCTAGCTGTCAAGCTAAGGTTCGGCAAGCCCCGAAAATCTTTCCCGCAAGCGGTCTAGAGCACGTTTGTAGCGCATCTTGGTGGCACTCAGCCCCATATGCATGATGTCGGCAATTTCTTGGAACTCCAGTTCCGCGACAAAACGAAGCACTAGTATCTCGCGATCAATAGGATTGACGTGTTTCAACCAACGGTCAAGACCGCCTCGCTCTTCCAGTTTTGGCGCTTTTTCTTCTGAAGCCTCTTCCAATGGATCGAGACTCAATGCATCAATTAGACGCCGTTTTCTCCGCTCTTTTCGATATTGGGTAATGCATTCGTTGTACGTGATGCTATAAAGCCAAGTCTTGAATTTCGACTTTCCTTCAAAATTCTTCAAACCATAGAGAACCTTGAGCATGACCTCCTGACAGACATCGTCAGCATCCCGCTCGTTACCCAAGTATCTGGCACATACATTGAACAGCGTGCGCTGATAGCGCTGCATCAACTCTGCATAAGCCCGGGTAATGTGAAACAGCTCGTCATGTGCCCGCTCAACCAGCTCCTCGTCGGACAGCGCCTTAGGGTCATATCGCGAAGAAAGTGAGTGGTCTGTGTTCAAGACAAAAAAGGCTGGCAGTCGGGTCACGGCCGCCAAAGCCCAGACCTCTGGTTCAAATTGGCGGCATAGATTACCAGATCTTCGTCTTAACGACTGCTAACCCGTTCATCCAGCAGAGCCCGGTTGGCCAGTGAAACCAGTTCACCATGGGAAGTCAGCAGAATTGTCTTGACCGTACCGATCTCCTCGATATGCCCCTCGAGGTCACCGATCTTGACAGCCTGCCCCACCCGGTAAAGCTCGCGGACATAGATGCCGGCGATGATCTGACCGGCAATTTCGCGACTGCCCAGGCCTAATGCCAGGGCAACAGCCACGCCTATGGAGATCAGCACAATGGCCACGACCGTATTGAGTAGATCGGTCTTGACCTCCAGTTGGCCGATCGCTACGGAAATGCTGATAATGATCACCAGCCCCTGCACGACGCGCCCGAGCCCGCTGGCATAGTCGAGGCCAACGCCCTCTGCCGCACCACGCACCAGTCCATTGACCAACTGTGCCAGCAGCAATCCGGTGAGCAGAATCAGTGCTGCACCGAAGACTTTGGGCAGATAGAGCGCCAGCACGTCCAGCGTCGCAGAAACCCGCGCCAGACCGAGGGATTCGGCGGCCGAAACCATGAATACGAGAAGCACGAACCAATAGACGACTTTGCCGATCAGGGTGGAAACCGGCACCTGAATGCCGATCCGGACCAACAGCCGGGTCAGCCCGGTTCCCGACATCAGACGATCCAGACCCACCTTTGCCAGCAGCTTGGACAACAGAGTATCGAGCAGTTTGGCCACGACGAAGCCAAGCAACACTACGATCAGAGCAACGAACAGATTGGGAATGAAGCTGGCTACCTTAGTCCAAAGCGCTTTCATTACAGCAATCAGGCTTTGAGTCCAGGGGTCGAGTTCCATTTCAGTCAGCCTTGTCTACAGATGAATCAAGAGTGTCACGATGAGAGACAGGCATGACATGAGGCGAGCCCTTGCTCAGGCCGAGCATCAGAGCCTCGAACCAATGTCCCAACAGAGCGAACAAATCGCCTGCACCTGCCTGGCGATTTGCCATTTTCAGGACACGTCCCAAGGCTGCTTGGTCATCATGCGTGAGCGTCGCAGACTTGAGCAGGTCGCGTAAGGACTCTTCGAATGGATCGTGCATGCGCACCTCTCTGGATGTAAGGCCTAGACGAGGTCGTTTGCCGACAGGTCACATCGAGTGCGGCCAAACATCACAATCCCCATTCGCAATCAGTGCCAAGAAAGCGGAGAACAGGAGGCCTACCCCTTTGTGCCGGGTCGAAACCCTGCAGCGGGGCAGGCAACGAGCGATTACTCGGGCATTTTCAGAGGTTCAGAAGAAATGATGATGCCGTTGTTATCAGCATACAGGTACTCGCCCGGCCGGAAGGTAACGCCGCCGAAGGTCACCGGAACATTCAGGTCACCAATGCCACGCTTGTCGGTTTTCATGGGATGGGTGGCCAACGCCTGAACGCCGAGGTCAGTTTGGGCAATTACATCCACATCGCGGATGCAGCCATAGACGACCAGACCCTCCCAACCGTTGCGAGCGGCCTTTTCAGCGAGCATGTCGCCCAGCAGGGCACGGCGCAACGAGCCACCACCATCCACCACGAGCACCTTGCCCTTGCCGTTGGTGTCAACCTGATCCTTGACCAGCGAGTTATCCTCAAAGCATTTGATAGTAACGATCTCGCCGCCAAAGGAATCACGACCGCCAAAGTTGTTGAACATCGGCTCGACCACCTGCACCAGGTCGGGATAGGCGTCACACAGATCGGGGGTGACATATTGCATGGCAAAACTCCTTTGGAAGATCACAATAGAATAGGTGAACTCTGCCTAGCCATTGGCTAGATGGCTCGAAGGGGTAGAAGATGCCCGTGCGACTTCCCCCTCATGACCAAGCGTCATCACTATCAACTCCGCGCATTTGCACTCAACATCCAGCCATCCCGAGCAGATTCCGTAGCCGGTTATGGATATCGGTTTTCCAGCAATACAGAATTGTTTTCGATGTTTAATGACCCACGACTGCACCTTGCGGCTCGAAAAGTGCGCTGTCTCCCGCGCAGATACGACAACCGCTCAAGTACAACAATCATTGCGCTTTCATCGACAATGAGATGGTCGCACATATTAGCGACGGGCCTAGCTGGGTTAAATGGCAGACCGATTGAAAAAAAGCACAGACAGGGAGCGACCTACGTCGAATATACAAATCCTTAAATGGGAAAAGGGTGGGAGCTGCCCACCCTTTTCACGTATCAGCAAAACTTGGAATCAGTTGCTCAGTTGTCCCTCTGCCAAGAAGAACCAGGTATCGAGTACCGAGTCCGGGTTCAACGAGACGCTGTCGATACCCTGCTCCATCAGCCACTTGGCCAGATCCGGATGGTCCGACGGACCCTGACCGCAAATGCCAATGTACTTGCCCGCCTTGTTACAGGCGTGAATGGCGTTAGACAACAACTTCTTGACGGCAGGATTCCGCTCATCGAACAAATGGGCAACGATACCCGAGTCGCGGTCCAGGCCCAGAGTCAATTGGGTCAGGTCGTTGGAGCCGATAGAGAAACCATCGAAGTATTCGAGAAACTCCTCGGCCAATAGCGCATTGGAGGGCAACTCGCACATCATGATCACGCGCAGGCCGTGCTCTCCACGCTTGAGGTCATGGCTACCGAGCAGGTCGATGACCTGACTGGCCTCGCCCAAAGTGCGCACGAAGGGGATCATGATCTCGACGTTGTTCAGTCCCATCTCATTGCGTACCTTCTTGATTGCCCGGCACTCCAGTTCGAAGCAATCACGGAAGGATTCGCTGATATAGCGAGAAGCCCCACGGAAACCGAGCATCGGATTCTCTTCTTCCGGCTCGTAGAGCTTGCCGCCGATCAAGTTGGCATACTCGTTGGATTTGAAGTCGGACATGCGCACGATGACCTTCTTCGGCCAGAAGGCTGCGGCCAGCGTACTGATGCCTTCGACCAGCTTCTCGACATAGAAGCCGACCGGATCGTCATAGCCGGCGATACGCTTCTCGACGCTGTTCTTGACCTCCGGCGGCAAGCTGGCGAAGTTCAACAGCGCCTTGGGGTGCACGCCAATCATGCGGTTGATGATGAACTCCAGACGGGCCAGACCCACGCCCTCATTCGGCAACTGGGCAAAATCGAAGGCGCGGTCCGGATTGCCGACGTTCATCATGATCTTGAACGGTAACTGCGGCATGGCATCGATGGAGTTCTTGCGAACATCGAAGCCCAGTTCGCCTTCGAAGATGTAGCCGGTGTCGCCTTCAGCGCAGGAGACGGTCACACCCTGTCCATCCTTCAGCACGGTAGTGGCGTTGCCACAACCGACGACCGCCGGAATACCCAGTTCGCGGGCGATGATCGCCGCATGGCAGGTACGCCCGCCACGGTTGGTGACGATAGCGCTGGCGCGCTTCATGATCGGCTCCCAGTCGGGATCGGTCATGTCGGAAACCAGTACATCGCCCGGCTGGACCTTATCCATTTCCGCAATGTCGTGGATCACCTTGACCGGACCGGCGCCGATCCGCTGACCAATTGCACGCCCCTCGACCAGGACATTGCCCGTTTCCTTCAGCAGGTAGCGCTCCATCACGGTGGCGCTGTCGCGGCTTTTCACGGTTTCCGGACGTGCCTGGACGACATAGAGCCTGCCATCATCCCCGTCCTTGGCCCATTCGATATCCATCGGCCGCCCGTAGTGCTTCTCGATGATCAGCGCCTGCTTGGCCAACTCAGTGACTTCAGCGTCGCTGATGCAGAAGCGGGCACGATCCTGAGTGCTTACTTCCACGGTTTTCACCGACTTGCCGGCCTTGGCTTCCTCGCCGTAGACCATCTTGATCGCCTTGCTACCCAGATTGCGGCGCAAGATGGCAGGACGACCGGCTTCGAGGGTCGACTTGTGCACATAGAACTCATCAGGATTCACCGCTCCCTGCACCACGGTTTCGCCAAGACCATAGGCACCCGTGATGAATACCACATCCCGGAAACCGGACTCGGTATCCAGAGTGAACATCACCCCTGCGGTGCCGGTTTCCGAACGCACCATGCGCTGCACGCCGGCAGACAGGGCAACCAGCTTGTGATCGAAGCCCTGGTGTACCCGATAAGCAATGGCGCGGTCGTTGAAAAGAGAGGCGAATACCTCCTTCGCTGCACGGATCACGTTGTCCACGCCACGGATGTTGAGGAAAGTTTCCTGCTGGCCGGCGAAGGAGGCGTCAGGCAGATCTTCGGCAGTGGCAGAGGAGCGCACGGCCACGGCCAGGTGCTCGTTGCCACCCGACATTTCGGCGAAAGCCTTGCGAATGTCGGCATCGAGCTGGGCAGGTAGATCGGCCTCCATCACCCATTGGCGGATCTGCGCACCGGTCTTGGCCAGCGTATTCACATCGTCCACATCCAGCGCGTCGAGTGCCGCATGGATACGTTCGTTCAGACCGCTTTGCTCGAGGAAGTCACGGTAGGCCTGGGCAGTAGTGGCAAAGCCGCCGGGAACGGATACGCCGGCGCCGGACAGGTTGCTGATCATTTCGCCCAGGGATGCGTTTTTGCCCCCTACTCGCTCCACATCGTGGACGCCGAGCTTGTCAAGGGAAACTACGTACTCTACCAAGATGAATTCTCCACTAGGGGTTTGGAGGCGCAGGCGGGATACTCTCCGCGCGATTCTGGCCTGACCCATGAAAATAAGTGACAATGTCGGGCAAGAATACCCGGCAATGCCGGGGTTTATCATAGCCTAACTGTCGTCATGTTCTTAAGGCCAAGGGCGCAATGAAACGAACCGCTTTCTTCATCTCCGACGGCACCGGCATCACCGCGGAAACCCTTGGCCAGAGCCTGCTGGCGCAATTCGAAAACATTTCCTTCACCAAGCTCACACGCCCCTACATCGACACAGCGGACAAAGCGCGCGGCATGGTTCAACAGATCAATGCCGCAGCAGAGAAGGATGGCGCCCGACCGATCATCTTCGACACTGTGGTCAATCAGGAAATCCGTGACATTCTGGCCAAATCCAACGGATTCATGATCGACATCTTTTCGACCTTCCTTGCTCCACTGGAGCACGAACTGGTTTCCCACTCCTCCTATTCCGTGGGCAAATCGCACTCCATCAGCCACAATGCCCACTACATGGAGCGCATCGAAGCCGTCAACTTCGCCCTTGACAACGATGACGGCGCCCGCACTCACTACTACGACAAAGCGGACCTGATTCTGCTAGGAGTCTCCCGCAGCGGAAAAACTCCAACCTGCCTGTACATGGCCATGCAGTATGGCATCCGCGCTGCCAATTACCCACTCACCGAAGAAGATATGGAGCGCCTGCAGCTACCAACAGCTCTAAAACCCTATCGGGACAAGCTGTTCGGTCTAACAATCGACACCGAGCGCTTGGCCGCCATTCGCCACGAACGCAAGCCTAATAGCCGCTACTCCAGCTTCGCTCAATGTGAATTCGAAGTGCGCGAAGTGGAAAAACTGCTTCGCCGTGAGAATATTCCCTACATCAACTCCACTCACTTCTCGGTGGAAGAGATCTCGGCCAAGATTCTTGTCGAAAAAGGCGTGGAACGACGCCTGAAATAATTACCGACAGGATATGCAGGCCTGAAAAGCCGGAGCCATCGACTCTGGCTTTTTTATAGCGCCTGCATCCGAACCTCGATATCAAATAGCCAAATATCGATGAAACAGCCGATGGGGACATCCATCTTGCCGAAGCATCATGGATGCCACCTCATCGGTAATGCACCTCAGAATACGTCGCCGGGCACGCGGACCCATCCCTCCATCAGCACGCGGGCGCTGCGGCTCATGATCGCCTTGGTCACCGTCCACTCGCCGTTGACCTGCCTGGCCTCAGCGCCGACACGCAGGGTGCCGGACGGATGACCGAAGCGCACGGCATTACGCTCACCGCCACCAGCAGCTAGGTTGACCAACGTGCCCGGAATGGCCGCCGCAGTGCCGATGGCCACCGCGGCGGTACCCATCATGGCGTGGTGCAGCTTGCCCATCGACAGGGCGCGGACCAACAGATCCACGTCGCTGGTGGCCACCAGCTTCCCACTGGAGGCGACGTAATCCTTTGGCTTGGCGACGAAGGCCACCTTTGGCGTGTGCTGGCGCTTGGCAGCTTCATCGACGTTGGCGATCAGGCCCATACGCAGTGCACCGTAGGCACGGATGGTCTCGAACATGGCCAGCGCCTTGGCGTCGCCATTGATGGCGTCCTGCAACTCGGTGCCGGTGTAGCCGATATCCTCGGCATTGACGAACACGGTAGGAATGCCGGCGTTGATCATGGTCGCCTTGAAGGTGCCGACGCCCGGCACTTCCAGATCATCGATCAGTTTGCCGGTGGGGAACATCGAGCCGCCGCCCTCGCCTTCGCCCTCGTCGGCCGGGTCGAGAAACTCCAGCTGCACCTCGGCGGCCGGGAAAGTCACGCCGTCCAGCTCGAAGTCGCCGGTTTCCTGCACTTCGCCGTTGGTGATCGGCACGTGGGCGATGATGGTCTTGCCGATGTTCTTCTGCCAGATGCGTACGGTGCAGACACCGTTCTGTGGGATGCGAGCGACATCGACCAACCCGCTGCTGATGGCGAAGGCGCCAACCGCCGCCGACAGGTTGCCGCAGTTGCCGGACCAGTCGACGAAGGCGGTGTCGATGGACACCTGGCCGAACAGGTAGTCGACGTCGTGATCGGCCTTTTCCGACTTGGCGAGGATCACCGTCTTGCTGGTGCTGGAAGTGGCGCCGCCCATGCCGTCAATCTGCTTGCCGTACGGGTCCGGGCTGCCAATCACGCGCAGCAGCAGCGCATCGCGCGCCGCACCCGGCACCTGGGCGGCCTCGGGCAGGTCCTGCAAGCGGAAGAATACGCCCTTGCTGGTGCCACCACGGATATAGGTAGCGGGAATTTTGATCTGGGGTACGTGAGCCATGGGCAGCGGATCCTCATGAAGCTGATCTGCTCGCGGCAGGCCAGCGATACGAATTCGTTCGGGAGTCGTCCAAACCGGTGCCCCGCTGCCAAAGGGCAACGGGGCACCGTTCACAGACAGAGGCGGACGGTCAGACCTGGCCTTCCAAGAAGTCCTTGGCGAAGCGCTGCAGCACGCCGCCGGCTTCGTAGATGGACACCTCCTCGGCGGTGTCGAGACGGCAGGTCACCGGCACCTTCAGGCTTTCGCCGTTCTGGCGATGAATGACCAAGGTCAGGTCGGTGCGCGGCTTGCGCTCGCCGATCACGTCGAAGGTTTCGGTGCCGTCGATGCCCAGAGTCTTGCGGGTGGTGCCCGGCTTGAACTCCAGCGGCAACACGCCCATGCCGACCAGGTTGGTGCGGTGGATGCGCTCGAAGCCTTCGGCGACGATGGCCTCGACACCGGCCAGACGCACGCCTTTGGCCGCCCAGTCACGCGAAGAACCCTGCCCGTAGTCGGCACCGGCGACGATGATCAGGTTCTGCTTGCGCTCCATGTAGGTTTCGATGGCCTCCCACATGCGCATGACCTTGCCGTCCGGCTCGACGCGGGCCAGCGAACCCTTCTTGACCTGACCATCGACCACCGCCATCTCGTTGACCAGTTGCGGGTTGGCGAAGGTGGCGCGTTGCGCGGTCAGGTGGTCGCCGCGGTGGGTGGCGTAGGAGTTGAAGTCCTCCTCCGGCAGGCCCATCTTGGCCAGGTACTCGCCAGCGGCGCTGTCCGCCAGGATAGCGTTGGAGGGCGACAGGTGGTCGGTGGTGATGTTGTCCGGCAGCACCGCCAGCGGACGCATGCCCTTGAGGGTTCGCTCGCCGGCCAGCGCACCTTCCCAGTACGGCGGACGGCGGATGTAGGTGGACATCGGGCGCCAGTCGTACAGCGGGCTCTTGGCCTCCTCCACGGTGCCGAGGTCGAACATCGGGATGTACACCTGCTTGAACTGCTCCGGCTTTACCGAAGCCGCAACGATGGCGTCGATTTCCTCGTCGCTCGGCCACAGGTCTTTCAGGGTGATCGGGTTGCCGTTCTTGTCGGTGCCCAGCACGTCCTGCTCGATGTCGAAGCGCACGGTGCCGGCGATGGCGTAGGCGACCACCAGCGGCGGCGAAGCGAGGAAGGCCTGCTTGGCGTACGGGTGGATGCGCCCGTCGAAGTTGCGGTTACCGCTCAATACGGCGGTGGCGTACAGGTCGCGGTCGATGATCTCCTGCTGGATCTTCGGATCCAGTGCGCCGGACATGCCGTTGCAGGTGGTACAGGCGTAGGCGACGATGCCGAAGCCGAGCTTCTCCAGCTCCGGCAGCAGGCCGGCTTCTTCCAGGTACAGCCTGGCGACCTTGGAACCCGGGGCGAAGGAGGTCTTCACCCACGGCTTGCGCACCAGACCCAGCTCGTTGGCCTTCTTGGCCAAGAGGCCGGCGGCGACCACGTTGCGCGGGTTGGAAGTGTTGGTGCAACTGGTGATGGCGGCGATGATCACCGCGCCATCCGGCAGCAGGCCTTCGGCTTCCTCGGCACGGGCGGCGGCCAGCTTGGCCTCGTCGGCGATGCCGCGCTCGTGCAGGGCCGAGGTCGGCAGACGCTTGTGCGGGTTGGACGGACCGGCCATGTTGCGCACGACGGTGGACAGGTCGAACTCCAGCACGCGCTCGTATTCGGCACCTTCCAGGGCGGTCGCCCACAGGCCGGTAGTCTTGGCGTAGTTCTCGACCAGAGCCACCTGCTCCGGCTCGCGGCCGGTCAGCTTGAGGTAGTCGATGGTCTGCTGGTCGATGTAGAACATCGCCGCGGTGGCGCCGTATTCCGGGCACATGTTGGAGATGGTCGCGCGATCGCCGATCGACAGGCTGTCGGCGCCCTCACCGAAGAATTCGACGTAGGCCCCCACCACGCGCTCCTTGCGCAGGAACTCGGTCAGTGCCAGGACGATGTCGGTGGCGGTGATGCCGGACTGACGCTTGCCGCTCAGCTTGACGCCGACGATATCGGGCAGACGCATCATCGAGGCACGGCCGAGCATCACGGTTTCGGCTTCCAGGCCGCCGACGCCGATGGCGATCACGCCCAAGGCGTCGACGTGCGGGGTGTGGCTGTCGGTACCGACGCAGGTATCCGGGAAGGCCACGCCGCCGCGGGCCTGGATCACCGGCGACATCTTTTCCAGGTTGATCTGGTGCATGATGCCGTTGCCGGCCGGAATCACGTCGACGTTCTTGAACGCGGTCTTGGTCCACTCGATGAAGTGGAAGCGATCCTCGTTGCGACGGTCTTCGACGGCACGGTTTTTCTCGAACGCATCCGGATCGAAGCCGGCATATTCCACGGCCAGCGAATGGTCGACGATCAGCTGGGTCGGCACCACCGGGTTGACCTTGGCCGGATCGCCGCCCTTCTCGGCAATCGCATCACGCAGGCCGGCCAAATCAACCAGCGCAGTCTGGCCGAGAATGTCGTGGCAGACCACGCGGGCCGGGTACCACGGGAAGTCCAGGTCACGCTTGCGCTCGATGAGCTGCTTCAGCGAGTCGGTCAGCATGGCCGGATCGCAGCGGCGCACCAACTGCTCGGCCAATACGCGGGAGGTGTACGGCAGCTTGTCGTAGGCACCCGGCTGAATGGCTTCGACCGCCGCGCGGGTGTCGAAGTAGTCCAGTTGGGTACCGGGCAGGCTCTTGCGATATTGGGTGTTCATCTTTACTTGCGCTCCCTGAGCGGCACGAACTTCAGGTTTTCCGGACCGACGTAGTTGGCGCTCGGCCGGATGATCTTGCCGTCGATGCGCTGTTCGATGGCGTGGGCGGCCCAGCCGGAGGTACGGGCGATCACGAACACCGGAGTGAACATTGCGGTGGGGATGCCCATCATGTGATAGCTGACCGCGCTGAACCAGTCCAGGTTGGGGAACATCTTCTTGATTTCCCACATCACGCTCTCGAGACGCTCGGCGATGTCATACATCTTGGTGTTGCTCTGCTCGACGCTGAGCTCGCGAGCGACCTCCTTGATCACCTTGTTGCGCGGGTCGGCGACGGTGTAGACCGGATGGCCGAAGCCGATCACGACCTCCTTGCGCTCGACGCGGGCACGGATGTCGGCTTCGGCCTCGTCCGGGTTGTCGTAGCGCTTCTGGATCTCGAAGGCCACCTCGTTGGCGCCGCCGTGCTTCGGACCGCGCAGGGCACCGATGGCGCCGGTGATAGAGGAGAACAGGTCGGAACCGGTGCCGGCGATCACCCGGGAGGTGAAGGTGGAGGCGTTGAACTCGTGCTCGGCGTAGAGGATCAGCGAGGTGTGCATGGCACGCACCCAGCTGTCGCTCGGCTTCTTGCCGTGCAACAGGTGCAGGAAATGACCGCCGATGGAGTCGTCGTCGGTCTCCACGTCGATGCGCTTGCCGTTGTGGCTGAAGTGGTACCAGTACAGCAGCATGGAGCCCAGGGACGCCATCAGCTTGTCGGCGATGTCGCGGGCGCCCGGGTAGTTGTGGTCTTCCTTCTCGGGCGACAGGCAACCGAGCACGGAAACACCGGTGCGCATCACGTCCATCGGGTGGGCGGAAGGCGGCAGCTGCTCGAGAGCGGCTTTCACGCCGGCCGGCAGGCCACGCAGGGACTTGAGCTTGGCCTTGTAGCCCGTCAGCTCG
This sequence comes from Azotobacter tropicalis, assembly GCF_059739045.1. Taxonomy (NCBI): domain Bacteria; kingdom Pseudomonadati; phylum Pseudomonadota; class Gammaproteobacteria; order Pseudomonadales; family Pseudomonadaceae; genus Azotobacter; species Azotobacter tropicalis. Next base: position 163,478 of record NZ_AP046059.1, on the reverse strand, counting down.
GCGACGTTGGGCAGCTTGCCATGCACCAGCAGGTGGGCGACTTCCTCGAACTCGCAGAGAGTAGCGAAGTCGAGAATGTCATAGCCGCGGTAGTGCAGGTCATTGCCGGTGCGACCCACGGTGCACAGAGCGGTATTGCCGGCGGCGGTGCCACTCAGGGCCACTGACTTCTTCGGCTTGAAGCCTACGGTGGTGGTTTCTGCGGTAGCGCTCATCGCTCGTTTCTCCTAATCCGGTTGGATATTTGTCTTTGTTTTTCCCCAGGGCCGCCCCACCCGGGCCGGCCCGGGTGCCGGGTCACTTCTTGCTGGCAGCGAACAGTGCGTCGAGGTGCTGCTCGAAGGCGTGGTAGTTGATGCGCTCGTAGAGCTCCATGCGGGTCTGCATGGTGTCGATCACGTTCTTCTGGGTGCCGTCGCGGCGCAGCGCGGTATAGACGTTCTCGGCCGCCTTGTTCATGGCGCGGAACGCCGACAGCGGATAGAGCACCAGGGACACATCGACGCTGGCCAGCTCCTCGGTGGTGTACAGCGGGGTGGCACCGAACTCGGTGATGTTGGCCAGGATCGGCGCCTTCACCCGGTCGGCGAAGGTCTTGTACATCGCCAGCTCGGTGATCGCCTCGGGGAAGATCATGTCGGCACCGGCCTCGATGCAGGCAGCGGCACGATCCAGCGCGGAGTTCAGACCCTCGACCGCCAGCGCGTCGGTACGCGCCATGATCACGAAGCTGTCGTCGGTACGGGCATCCACGGCCGCCTTGATCCGGTCGACCATCTCCTGCTGGGAGACGATTTCCTTGTTCGGGCGGTGACCGCAGCGCTTGGCGCCGACCTGATCCTCGATATGGATGGCGGCCGCACCGAACTTGATCATCGACTTGACGGTACGCGCGACATTGAAGGCCGAGGAGCCGAAGCCGGTATCGACGTCCACCAGCAGCGGCAGATCGCATACGTCGGTGATGCGGCGCACGTCGGTCAGCACGTCGTCCAGACCGGTGATGCCCAGGTCCGGAAGGCCCAGGGAGCCGGCCGCCACCCCGCCACCCGACAGGTAGATGGCCTTGAAGCCGGCACGTTTGGCCAGCAGCGCATGGTTGGCGTTGATGGCGCCAACCACCTGCAGCGGGTGTTCGCTGGCAACGGCATCGCGGAAGCGCTGGCCGGCAGACGTCTGAGTCATGACTTACCCCTCTTGTTTGGCTGTATTGACCGGAGCGTTTTCGTAATGACGCTCCATGTTGCGCCGGGACGCGGCGATGTGCCGGCGCATCAGCAGCTCGGCCAGTTCGCCGTCGCGGTCGGCGATGGCATCGAGAATGCGATGGTGTTCGTTGAAGGCCTGGCGCGGCCGGTTGGGCGTGGAGGAAAACTGGATGCGATACATGCGCACCAGCTGGTACATCTCCCCACAGAGCATGCGTACCAGCGTCTGGTTGCCGCTACCCTGGATGATCCGGTAATGGAAATCGAAATCGCCTTCCTGCTGGTAATAGCCGACCCCGGCCTGAAAGGCCGCATCGCGCTCATGGGTATCCAGCACCTGCCGCAGTTCGTCGACGCCGGCCTGGGTCATGCGCTCGGCCGCCAGCCGGCAAGCCATGCCTTCGAGGGACTCGCGGATTTCATACAGCTCGATCAGCTCCTGATGGCTGAGGGAAACCACCCTGGCCCCCACATGGGGTACCCGCACCAGCAGCTTCTGCCCCTCCAGACGATGGATGGCCTCGCGCAGGGGGCCACGACTGATGCCGTAGGTACGCGCCAGCTCGGGCTCGGAAATCTTGCTGCCCGGAGCGATCTCGCCCTTCACGATGGCGGCCTGGATGCGCCTAAACACATGCTCGGAGAGCGTTTCGGAATCGCTTGGAACAGCTTGGGATGAGTAAGTAGCGTCCAACATATTGTCGACACTTTGTTCTTTTGGTGCGCAGAAATTAGGCTCGCATGGCTATCATGTCAAACAAATCTTTATGATTGTCGACAATCGTCGAATGACGTGCGCCTCTCCGCACCTTTCCCAAGAGCCGAGGCAAGAGTCTGCCGAGGTGGGAAACCCGTGCTAGAATGCGCGCCGCACGCGGCCGGCAGCCTGCCTTCAAGCCGAGCGCCGCCCAGGCAGCGAGGCCCCCGCCAAGCCGATGCCTGAACCTGTCGATTGTTTTTGCCTACAGGACTTATGAGATTCCAGCCCTTCGCTCTGCTGTCTTGCCTGCTGTTTATCCCGGACCATCTCCTCGCGGCCGAGAAGACCGTTTACGGCTTGAACGAATACGTGTTGCTGCCTGAGTTCAAGCTGGAGGTAGCGGCCAAGCTGGATACGGGTGCCGAGACGGCGTCGCTCAGTGCCCGCGACATCACCCGCATCAAGCGTAACGGCGAGACTTGGGTGCGCTTCTATCTGGCCATCGATGACAGCCACGCGCATCCCATCGAGCGACCGCTGGCGCGAATCAGCAAGATCAAGCGCCGCTCCGGCGATTACGACCCGGAAGAAAGCAAGACCTATACGGCTCGCCCGGTGATCGAGCTGGACTTCTGCATGGGCAAAACCCTGCGCACCATCGAGGTGAACCTGACCGACCGGAGCACATTCCAATACCCGCTGCTGATCGGCTCCGACGCACTCGCAAGCTTCGAAGCCCTGGTCGATCCGAGCATTAAATACGCAGCCGGCAAGCCCGGCTGCGCCACCGCTGCACATTCCGCCGAGTAATACGCATGCGCGCTCTCAATCTGCATCTGAAAATACTGATCGTTCTGCTGGTGTCGATCGGGGTTCTGGTCACGGCGTATCAGATCTTCGTCCTGGGCATTCCGGTGACCGAGGACGAAACCGACGACCTGTGGAACATCGACGCGCGCGTCGAATTTCAGGCCAACCCCCGCGAGCCGGTAAAAGTGCAGATGTTCGCTCCGCCGCTCAACCAAGATTACGTCAGCCTCAACGAGAGCTTCATCTCCAACAATTATGGAGTGAGCGTCAATCAGGTCGGCAACAATCGCAAGGTAACCTGGTCGGCACGGCGCACCAGCGGCAAGCAGACCCTCTACTACCGACTGGCGCTGACCAAGCGCTACAGCGGCGACCTACCCAAGCCCAAGGGGCCCGTCTTCCGCGACAGCATCCCCCTGGAGGGCGCCGAGAAGATCGCCGCCGACGCCCTGCTGGCGCCCATCCGCGAGCACTCCGCCGATGTCGAAACCTTCATCGGTGAGGCCATCAAGCGGGTCAACAACCTCAACGACGACAACGTCAAGCTGCTCACCGCCGGCAATACCTCGACCTCGAACCGGGTCCGCATCGTCGAACTCCTGCTGTCCTTCGCCCACGTACCGATGGAGCGTGTGCACACCCTGCGACTGATCGCCGACCAGACGGTCAGCCCCGAACTTTGGGTTCGCAGCTTCAACGGCGAGAAGTGGTTGTACTTCAATCCCGATACCGGCGAACAGGGATTGCCGGCCGACCGCCTGATCTGGTGGACCGGCGACGAACCCTTGATCAGCGTGGACGGCGGCAAACAGGCCAATGTGAGCTTCACCCTGAACAACAGCGAGCTGAACGCCATCGGCCTGGCCAAGATGACCGACCAGAACACCGATGCCGACTTCCTGGAGTACACCCTGTACGGCCTGCCGCTGCAGACCCAGCAGACCTACCAGATCATGATCATGATCCCGATCGGCGTACTGGTGATCCTGATCCTACGCAACCTGATCGGCATCCAGACTCTCGGCACCTTCACCCCGGTGTTGATCGCCCTGGCCTTCCGCGAGACCCAGGTGGGCTTCGGCATCATTCTCTTTACCCTGATCACCGCGTTGGGCCTGTCGCTGCGCTCTTATCTCGAACACCTGAAGCTGCAGATGCTGCCGCGCCTGTCGGTGGTGCTGACCTTCGTGGTGGTGCTGATCGCCGTCATCAGCCTGCTCAGCCACAAGCTCGGCCTCGAGCGCGGCCTGTCGGTGGCGCTGTTCCCAATGGTGATCCTGACCATGACCATCGAACGCCTGTCGATCACCTGGGAAGAGCGCGGCGGCAGCCATGCCTTCAAGGTCGCCCTCGGCACCCTGATCGCCGCCTCGCTGGCCCACCTGCTGATGAACATTCCGCAGCTGACCTACTTCGTCTTCACTTTCCCGACAGTGCTGCTGATTCTGGTGGGCTTCATGCTGGCGATGGGTCGCTACCGCGGCTACCGCCTGACGGAACTGTTCCGCTTCAAGGCCTTCCTGAAGGACTGAGTCATGATCAACCTGTGGAAGAGATGGAAGGCCCTGGAAGCCAGGGGCATCATGGGCATCAACCGACGCAATGCGGACTATGTGCTGAAGTACAACAAGCGCAGCCTGTACCCTATCGTCGACGACAAGATCATTACCAAGCACCGCGCCATCGAGGCCGGCATCCATGTGCCGGAACTCTACGGGGTCATCGAGACCGAGAAGGAAATCGAGAAGCTCGACCAGATCATCGGCGAGCACAGCGACTTCGTGATCAAGCCGGCCCAGGGGGCCGGCGGCGACGGCATCATGGTCATCGCCGACCGCTTCGAGGGCCGCTACAAGACGGTGTCCGGCAAGATCGTCACCCATGACGAACTCGAGCACCATATTTCCAGCATCCTCACCGGCCTCTACTCCCTCGGCGGGCACCGCGACCGGGCGCTGATCGAATACCGGGTCAAGCCCGACCCGATCTTCAAGAGCATCAGCTACGAGGGCGTGCCGGATATCCGCATTATCGTGCTGATGGGCTATCCGGTGATGGCGATGCTGCGCCTGCCGACCCGCCAGTCCAGCGGCAAGGCCAACCTGCACCAGGGCGCTATCGGTGTCGGTGTCGACCTGGCCACCGGTATCACCCTGCGCGGCACCTGGCTGAACAACAAGATCGCCAAGCATCCGGACACCACCAACCCGGTCGACGGCGTGCAGTTGCCGGACTGGGACGGCTTCATGAAACTGGCGGCAGGCTGCTACGAACTCTGCGGCCTCGGTTATATCGGCGTGGACATGGTGCTGGACGAAACCAAGGGGCCGCTGATTCTCGAACTCAACGCCCGACCAGGGTTGAATATTCAGATCGCCAACGACTGCGGCCTGACCCTGCGCACCCATGCGATCGAGGCGCATCTGGCCGAACTGAAGGAGCGTGGCGTCCAGGAGACACCGGCTGAGCGCGTGCGCTTCTCCCAGGAGCTGTTCGGCCACGTCGCTGCTTCCACCTGACCCCCTCTCCGCCCCTCCGGATTGCCGCAGGCAGCAGTCCGGGGGCGCCTGGCGCTACAATCAGTCTCCCGCCACAACCGACACCCCCGCATGCCCAGCTGTCGCATTCACGCCCTTCCCTATAGTGCCGATCCAACCGCCTATTTCGAGAGGATTCGCCAGGCACCCGGCGCAGTGCTGTTCGACAGCGGCCAGCCGGCATCGCAGCGGGGCGCTACGATCTGCTGAGTGCCTGGCCCCAGGCCTCATTCAGTCCTGCTCCCGGCGAAACCGGCCACGACTTCCTCCAGCGCCTTCGTCAGGCAGTGGCGAACCTGGGCCATGCGGAAGTGCACGGACTTCCCTTTGCCGGCGGCCTGATGGGCTATTTGTCCTACGATTTCGCCCGTCGCCTGGAGCGCCTACCCGATACGGCTCTCGACGACCTGGAACTCCCCGACGCCCAGCTTGGCCTGTATACCTGGGCGCTGATCAGCGATCATCAGTTGCGAACCACCACCCTGGTCTGTCATCCCAGCCTGGACAACACAGCATACGAACGTCTGCTATGGCTGTTTTCTTCGCCGACCGAAGCCCAGACCACGGAATTCCATCTGGATGCGGATTTCACGTCGAACCTGAGGCCCGACGACTACCGCCAGGCCATCGAGCGCATCCTCGCCTATATCCAGGCCGGTGACTGTTATCAGGTGAACTTCGCCCAGCGCTTCCAGGCGCCCTTCCAGGGCGATCCCTGGATTGCCTATCAAGCGCTGCGCCGTGCCTGCCCGACCCCCTTCTCCGGATACCAGTCCCTGCCCGGCGGTAATGCCATTCTCAGCCTCTCACCGGAACGCTTTCTGCAAGTCACGCATAGACGGGTGGAAACCCGCCCCATCAAAGGCACCCGTCCGCGCGGTCGCGACACCAGAGAAGATCGCCTGCTCGCCGACGAACTTCGCAACAGCCCCAAGGACCGCGCCGAAAATCTGATGATCGTCGACTTGCTGCGCAACGACCTGAGCCGCAGTTGTCGCCCAGGCTCGGTACGCGTTCCCGAGCTATTCGCCCTGGAGAGCTATCCGAACGTGCATCACCTGGTCAGTTGCGTCAGCGGCGAACTGGCCCCCGGAAAGGATGCCCTGGACCTGCTCGCCGGCAGCTTTCCGGGCGGTTCCATCACCGGCGCGCCGAAGATCCGCTCCATGCAGATCATCGAGGAGCTGGAAGGCCGACGCCGCTCGATCTACTGCGGCTCCCTCTTCTATCTGGATGTGCGCGGCGAATTGGACAGCTCGATCGCCATCCGCACTCTGCTGGCCCGCCATGGGAAAATCATCTGCTGGGGTGGCGGCGGCATCATCGCCGACTCGGACTGGCAGGCGGAGTACCAAGAGTCCATAACCAAGGTTCGCACACTGCTGGAAACCTTGCGCACCTTGTAGCCTCCATAACGAAAACGAACCTGCCGCTGGAGATCGGCTATTTAGGGGAGGAAACTTCCTTTGCTAGCATGCGCGACGCACAATCCCCAGCCGCTCACGATACTTAGGAAAACCGCCTGATGAAGCAAGCCGTGAATACCGCCGAACTAGCCGCCGCCTGTGCCGGCAAATCGCCCCAGGACATTCTGCAGATCGCTTTCGATCATTTCGGCGACGAGCTGTGGATCTCTTTCAGTGGCGCCGAAGATGTGGTGCTGGTCGACATGGCCTGGAAACTCAACAAGAACGTCAAGGTCTTCACTCTGGACACCGGCCGCCTACACCCAGAAACCTACCGGTTCATCGAACAGGTGCGCGAGCATTATGGCATGAGCATCGAAGTGCTCTCGCCCGATGCCCGCCTGCTCGAACCCCTGGTCAGGGAAAAAGGACTGTTCAGCTTCTACAAGGATGGTCACGGCGAATGCTGCGGCATCCGCAAGATCGAGCCACTCAGGCGCAAACTGGCCACCGTCGACGCCTGGGCCACCGGGCAACGTCGCGACCAAAGTCCCGGGACCCGCAGCCTGGTCGCCGAATTCGAAGTGGATGGAGCCTTCTCCTCCCCGGACAAGTCGCTGTACAAGTTCAATCCGCTGGCACAGATGAGCAGCGAAGAGGTCTGGGGCTATATCCGCATGCTGGAAATCCCCTACAACCCGCTGCATGAACGGGGCTACATCAGCATCGGCTGCGAACCCTGCACCCGTCCGGTATTGCCCAACCAGCACGAGCGCGAAGGCCGCTGGTGGTGGGAGGAAGCCACCCACAAGGAATGCGGGCTACATGCCGGAAACCTGATCGGCAAAGGCTGATCCGGCCAGCATTCGCCCCATCAATATACCGGCAGTTCGATTCCCTCGAACAACTCATCCAGTTCGGCCTTATTGTGACACTGCATGGCTTTGCTCAGGACCGGCCGGGTCAGGTGTGGGGCGAACTTCTCGATGAAGTCGCACATGAAGCCGCGCAGGAAGGTGCCACGACGGAAGGCGATCTTGGTCACGCTGGACTCGAAGAGTTCGCTGGCGTCCAGGGCAACCAGATCGCTGTCGAGCCTTTCGTCCACGGCCATGCGGGCCACAATGCCCACGCCCAGACCGAGCCGCACATAGGTCTTGATGACATCGGCATCGGCGGCGGTGAACACCACCTTGGGGGTCAGGCCGCGATTGAGGAAGGCCTCGTCCAGCTTGGAACGCCCGGTAAAGCCGAACACATAGGTAACGATGGGATATTCGGCCACCGCCTCCAGCGTCAGCTTGGGCAGCTTGGTCAAGGGATGCCCCTGCGGCACCACCACACAACGGTTCCAGCGGTAGCAGGGCATCATGATCAGGTCGCTGAACAGCTCCAGCCCTTCGGTAGCGATGGCGAAGTCGACGGTTCCGTCGGCCGCCATTTCGGCGATCTGCGTCGGTGTCCCCTGGTGCATGTGCAGGGAAACCTCCGGATACTGCCGGATGAAGGCACTGATTACCGGGGGCAAGGCATAGCGCGCCTGCGTGTGAGTGGTTGCGATGGACAGGGTGCCCTTCTTCTCGTTGGAGAACTCCTGGGCGATCTGCTTGATGCTTTCTACCTTGCGCAGGATTTCCCCGGCAGTGGTGATGATTCGCTCGCCAGCCGGCGTCACCCGTGTCAGATGCTTGCCGCTACGCGCAAAAACCTCCACCCCCAACTCATCCTCCAGGAGACGGATCTGCTTGCTGATTCCGGGCTGCGACGTGTAAAGACTTTGGGCGGTGGCTGAGACATTGAGATCGTGATGAGCAACTTCCCAGATGTAACGTAGTTGCTGAAGCTTCATGGCTTTTCCTCAAACCCAGATAACGAACGCCCGCAAAATGACAGCATTCTTATAACCATTATTGATAGTTTATCGAATAAATCCAGACGCTTTGTCAGCTCGGTCGCATTCGGGTTTCGACTGGCAGTTCAACCCGCCCGGAAAAGCCGACATATTTCTCCTCTCGGTATTCTTCGAAAGCCCATTGTCGACGTCGCGCATAACGCGTTAAGGTTCTTTCCTTCCCCATTGCCTGACATGCCGTGCCCCGCCGCGCGGGGATGCTGGCGGCCGGCACCGTGACCTGACGAGTAACCCGATGGCTGATTTACCGATCAATGACATCAATATTGTCTCCAACGACCCCCTGATCACTCCCGAGCAGCTCAAGGCCGAGATTCCTCTGAGCGCTATCGCCATGAACACCGTCTCCTGCGGTCGCGAAGTCATCCGCAACATTCTCGACGGCAAAGACCATCGCCTGTTCGTGGTGGTCGGCCCGTGCTCCATTCATGATGTCAAGGCGGCACACGAATACGCGGAGCGGCTTAAGACCCTCGCCGCCGAGGTTTCCGATACCCTGTTCCTGGTGATGCGCGTCTACTTCGAGAAACCCCGCACCACCGTCGGCTGGAAAGGTTTGATCAACGACCCCTACCTAGATGACACTTTCAAGATTCAAGAGGGGCTGCACATCGCCCGCCAGCTGCTGCTCGATATCGCCGAAATGGGACTTCCGACTGCCGGCGAGGCCCTGGATCCGATTTCCCCGCAGTACCTGCAGGACCTGTTCAGCTGGTCGGCCATCGGCGCTCGTACCACCGAATCCCAAACACACCGCGAGCTGGCCTCCGGCCTCTCGTCTGCCGTCGGCTTCAAGAACGGCACGGATGGCAGCCTGACCGTCGCAATCAACGCCCTGCAATCGGTATCCAGGCCTCATCGCTTCCTTGGCATCAACCAACAGGGCAGCGTCTCCATCGTGGCTACCAAGGGGAACACCTACGGACACGTCGTGCTGCGCGGCGGCAACGGCAAGCCCAACTACGATTCGGTCAGCGTTGCTATTTGCGAGCAGGAACTGAGCAAAGGCGGCATCCTGCCGAACATCATGGTGGATTGCAGCCACGCCAACTCGAACAAGGACCCCGCTCTGCAGCCCTTGGTAATGTCTAACGTCGCCAACCAGATTCTCGAGGGCAATACATCCATTATCGGCCTGATGGTGGAAAGCAACCTGGGCTGGGGCAGCCAGTCGATTCCCGCCAATCTGGACGATCTCAAATATGGGGTCTCCATCACCGATGCTTGCATCGATTGGGATGCCACGGTCACGGCAGTACGAGAAATGCATGCCAAGCTCAAGGATGTGTTGCCGAAACGGAAGCGCCCCTGAGCATCAAAAAACAACAACGCCGGGACAATCCCGGCGTTTTACTGTTTTCATGCCTCTATTCACGGCTGGTGCTGCTGACGCTCAATGTAGCGCTCGACGTAAGAGCAGGACGGAATCACCGTATACCCCATACGCTTGGCGTAATCGAGCGCCTCAGCCGTCAAGGCAGCTGCAATACCCCGACCGCGCAAGGAAGTGGGAACATAGGTGCGGTAGATATCTAAGGTATTTTTTCCTAGATCCATATAGGCCAAATAGGCACGGTGCCCATCTACGACAGTCTCGAACTGATGTCCGGCCCGATCATGGTGAATGGATAATGCCTCGCTCATTCCGTCTCCCCTCAAGTCTTGTCTTATTTTTGTACGCCATGCACCTTACGCGCTTACTTCGACGAAAAGTACTGAATTTTATCTCTGTACATGACCAACAAATTTTTGTTTTCTGTGTAGCATGCCTCTGGGAAAACCGCTCGCCGATCAGATGAGCAGCAAGGACCTTCCTGAGCCCTCACTGCCATGTACAGAGAGAAGCAACAGCACAATCGTCCAAGGTCGCTCCATCAAGTAATTTTCAATCGTAACAGAACCTTGGAGTGCATAATTTTGGATAAATTTTAGACAAATTCGTGAACCCTTTGGATTCGTTCGAAAAAAAACATAGCAGTCTTGCACATGCTCAGTTTACTTACTAAAAGTTATAGGTAGTATGTTGCTCGGCGAATTTCCCTCGCATGGGAAATTGCTTTTAAGATGAAAGCCACCTCAAAAGGGGAACACGATGAACAACGCTCTGAAAATTTCCGCTCTGACCCTGGCCGCCCTGCTGGCCGCCGGTTGCAGCAGCGCCTCCAAGGAAACCGAAGCTCGCATCACCGCTACCGAAGATGCCGCTGCTCGCGCTCAGGCTCGCGCCGATGAAGCCTACCGCAAGGCCGACGAAGCCTTGGCAGCAGCTCAGCGCGCTCAGCAGACCGCTGACGAAGCCAACGAGCGCGCCCTGCGCATGCTGGAAAAAGCCAGCCGCAAGTAATTGTTTCGCTCGAAACAAAAAGCCGACCCACGAATGGGTCGGCTTTTTATTTGGATACGGCAAATAAGACTAAGGCAGTATTGGCCACCTAAAGCCTAGAACAACTCTCAGAGAGGCGACTCATTAGTAGTAGTGCTGGCCAACCCCGAATCGCTCCCGGATATTTCGACCGGTAAACCATCTTCTGCAGCCACGACTTCTCGCACAACTTCCCAGTCCAGTCGCCGCTGACCCAACAAGTCATTACGCTTGAGCAACTCGTCAACCAGAGCTGCATGCTTGTCCACCACGGAAGACTTCTCGGTGTCATCTTCCAGCGGAGCATGAGCCTCAAGGTAAACCTTGCCGCCCGAGATACCAAACTTGTAGGGCTCATTGATGATGCGCACCTTAGTGCCCACCGGGGCCATGCTCGCCAACTGCAATACATTGTGGTTCAGCATGCGGAAACAGCCATGGCTGACCCGCATACCGATACCGAATTTCTTGTTCGAGCCATGAATCAGATAGCCGGACAAACCCAGAGTGAACTTGAAGGGTCCCAAGGGATTGTCCGGACCGGCCGGGACCACGGTCGGCAGCGGGTCGCCGTCCGCAGCATGCTCTTCGCGGATCGATTTCGGCGGATACCAGGCGGGGTCCTTGACCTTGCCGGTGATACGGGTTTCGGCGATGGGCGATCCCCATCCTTCACGTCCGATCCCCAGGGGGAAGGTATGCACTACATTCTGATCCTTGGGGAAGTAGTACATGCGGTACTCGGCCAGATTGATGACGATCCCTTCCCTCGGGCCGGGCGGCAAAATATAGCGCGTCGGCAGGAGCACTTCGGTGCCCGCTCCCGGCAGCCAGGGATCCACCCCCGGATTGGCCGCAACCATCTCCAGATAGCCAAGGTCGTTGGCCTGGGCGATATCGGCAAAGGTGTCCTCATACTTGGCCTTGATGACCTGCACCTGCCCGACCACATCCTCGCCGGGTGGAGGAAGGGGCAGCTCCAGAGCCGCCAGAGGAGCACTCAACAGAGCTGAAAAAGACAGGGAAGCAGCAACACGCGCAAGCATCGGAACAGTCCTTGGCATGGGTAGCCCAAGTGAGAATGCCTGATTGTACCGCATCACTGGACGATTTAGCCAAGAACCCAGGGTATCGACCAGCCTAAGCAATCGCCCCGACGCTGCGCCTCCAGCGCTGCCCGGCAGGCTGGACACAGCCGATCATCGCGCAACAGCGGCTTGGTAAGCCCGCGCCAGCGCGGCTGTGCGGGCAGCAGATTGCCACATAGCGTCCGATCGATCTGACCGCCAAGCTCCAGCTGGCGACCAACCAGGTGCAGACGCACCTCGCGACAGGCGAACAGATCGAGCTGTTCATCCGGCTCGATCAGGTAGTAAGCGTGCAAAGACCAGGCAAGGCGCGGCATCGGGGGCTCCAGAAAGGGGGCGCAACATTAGCCGAAAGGGCATGCGCGGAAAAGTCCGCAAAGCCCCTTTCACAAAGAGCTCTCTCCCCAGATCAGAGCAGCGGCTCCAAGGCAGGCCAGAGATTGTCCAGCATCTTCGACTGGGCCTTCGCGGTCGGATGTATGCCATCGGCCTGCATCATCCCGGGCACACCACCAACCCCATCGAGAAAGAACGGTACCAGCGATATCTGCTTCTCCTCGGCCAGGGCCGCATAGACCCGGCTGAAGGCCAGGTTATAGCGAGGTCCGTAGTTCGGCGGCAGTTGCATGCCCAGCAGCAAGACCTGCGCTCCGCTGGAGCGCGAGTGGTCGATCATCGCTGCAAGATTCTGTTGCAATTGCTGTGGCGACTGCCCACGCAGGCCATCGTTCCCACCCAGCTCGATGATGACCAGCTCCGGATGGTGAGTGGCGAGCAGCGTAGGGAGGCGCGCAAGGCCGCCGGCACTGGTGTCGCCGCTGATCGAGGCATTCACCACACGGTGCGTCAGACCGCGCTCGGCGAGACGCCGCTCCAGCAGGGAGACCCAGCCCTGGCTGGTTTCCACACCCAAAGCGGCGCTGATACTATCGCCGACAACCAGCACCGTCCCCGCCAGCGCCCCATGCGCCCAGAAGAGCAGCGAAGCAAGAACACCGCCCAGCAACCATCCACGCATTGGAATCTCCATGAACCCGAGCATTCTTGTTGCGCGCAACCTTAGCAAAGTGGTTTCCAGTGCGGAAGGCGAGCTGGTCATCCTCCACGGGCTCGATCTCGACCTTCCCCATGGGGCCAGCCTGGCCATCGTCGGCAGCTCCGGCTCCGGCAAATCGACCCTGCTCGGCCTGCTGGCCGGACTCGACCTGCCCAGCGCCGGCGAGGTTGTGCTGGCCGGTCACAGCCTCGCCAGGCTGGACGAAGATCGCCGGGCACGCATCCGTGCCGAGCATGTCGGTTTCGTCTTCCAGTCGTTCCAGTTGCTCGATACGCTCGACGCCCTGGCGAACGTCATGCTCCCTCTCGAGCTGGAGGGCCGCTCCGACGCCCGCGACCGTGCCCGCCAGTTGCTCGAGCGGGTAGGGCTCGATCAACGCCTCACCCACTACCCGAAGCAGCTCTCCGGCGGCGAGCAGCAGCGTGTCGCCATCGCCCGCGCCTTCGCCGCCGAGCCGGACATCCTCTTTGCCGACGAGCCGACCGGCAATCTCGACAGCCAGACCGGCGAGCGGATCAGCGACCTTCTCTTCGCCCTTAACCAAGAGCGCGGCACCACACTGGTACTGGTCACCCACGACACGCGACTCGCGCGGCGCTGCCAGCACTCCATACGCCTGGAGGCCGGGCGCCTGGTCGCTTCGGAGCCCTGAATGGACCTATCGCTCCGCCGCCTGCTGAGCCTGGCTGTCCGTCAATTGCTGCGCGACGCCCGCGCCGGGGAGTTGCGGGTACTGTTCTTCGCCCTGCTGGTGGCGGTGACAGCAACCACCGCCATCGGTTATTTCGGTGCGCGCCTGAATGCCGGCATGCTGCTGCGCGCCACCGAATTCCTCGGTGCCGATCTGCGCCTGAGCGGCAGCTCTCCAGCCTCTGCGGAGCAGCTGACGGCCGGCACGGCACTCGGGCTGGAGCATGCCAGGGTCGTCGAATTCTCCAGCGTGATCGCCACCGAGGCCGCCATCCAGCTGGCCAGTGTCAAGGCAGCCGACAGTGCCTACCCGTTGCGCGGGGAGCTGAAGAGCGCGCCGGCTCCCTACCAGCCGGATACCCCCGGCCAGGGCCCTGCCCCCGGCGAGGCCTGGGCCGAGGCGCGCCTGCTGGCCGCCCTGAACCTCAGGGTCGGCGACCGCTTCGAGGTAGGCGAGAAGAGCCTGCGCCTGACCCGTGTCCTCACTTATGAGCCGGACCGCTCCGACAACTTCTACAGCCTCACGCCGCGGGTGCTGATGCACCTCGACGATCTGGCCGCCACCGGCGTGGTGCAGCCCGGCAGCCGGGTGCGCTACCGCGAGCTGTGGCGCGGCAGCCCGAAAGCGCTCCAGGCCTATCGCCAGCAGGTGCAGCCGCTGCTCGTCGCCGGCCAGCGACTGGAGAATGCGCACGACGGCAATCGGCAGATCGGCACTGCTCTGGCCCGCGGCGAACGCTATCTGAATCTTGCCAGCCTGGCCGCGCTGCTGCTGGCCGGCATCGCCGTGGCCCTGTCGGCAGCGCGCTTCGCGACCCGGCGCTTCGATGCCAGTGCCCTGCTACGCTGCCTCGGCCTGTCACGGCGTGCCACCCTCACGCTCTACGGGCTGCAACTGGGCCTGCTCGGCCTGCTCGCCTGCAGCCTGGGTGCCGGGATGGGCTATCTGGCCCAGCAGGTGCTGTTCCGGCTGCTGCAGGGACTGCTGCCAACTGGGGTCCCCGCCGCCGGGCTGCTGCCGGCGCTCGCTGGCGGCGCGACCGGACTGGTGGCCCTGGCCGGCTTCGCCCTGCCACCGCTCGCCGCTCTCGGCCGGGTACCGCCGCTGCGAGTGCTGCGGCGCGACCTCCTGCCGGTGCCGCCCGGTGCCTGGTTGACCTACGGCGCCGCCCTGCTGGCGCTCGGTCTGATCATGTGGCGACTGAGCCTGGATCTGCGGCTCACCCTGGCCCTGATCGGCGGCGGCCTGCTCGCTGCCTTCGCCCTCGGCGGCCTGATGCTGTTCGGCCTGCGCACCCTGCGCCGCTTGCTGGCCACGGCACCGCTGGCCTGGCGTCTGGGAATCGGCCAGCTGCTGCGCCAGCCCCTTGCCGCCGCCGGGCAGGCCCTGGCCTTCGGCCTGATCCTGCTGGCCATGGCCCTGGTCGCCCTGCTGCGCGGCGAGCTGCTGGACACCTGGCAGAGCCAGCTGCCGGAGCAAGCCCCAATCACTTCGCTCTGAACATCCTGCCGGCAGAAAAGGAACGCTTCATGGCGGACGTGGCGCGTATCGCTCCGCAGAGCGCGCCTCTCTATCCAGTGGTGGCAGGGCGTCTGACCGCCATCAACGGCGAACCGGTCAAGCAGATTGTCAGCAAGGACTCGCGCGGCGAGCGTGCCACCCAGCGCGACCTCAGCCTGACTTGGGCCGAAAGGTTGCCCGCCGACAACCGCCTGAGCGCCGGCCAGTGGTGGGATAAGCTCGACGACAGCGAGTTGCCCGGCGTGTCGGTCGAGGCCGAACTGGCCAAGAGCCTCAAGCTCCAGCTCGGTGACCGCCTCACCTTCAGCGTCGGTGGTATCACCCGCGACGCCCGGGTCAGCAGCCTGCGCGAAGTGCACTGGGACAGCTTCCAGCCGAACTTCTACATGATTTTCCAGCCCGGCACCTTACAGGACCTGCCGGCCACCTACCTGACCAGCTTCTACCTGCCGCCTGGCCAAGACGCCGAGGCGGTTCGCCTGGCACGCAGCTTCCCCACGGTGACCCTGCTCCAGGTCGAGGCCCTGCTCGCCCAGCTGCGCGGCATCCTCGCCCAGGTCACCCTAGCCGTGGAATACGTGCTGCTGTTCGTTCTCGCCGCCGGCCTCTGCGTGCTGTTCGCCGGGCTACAGACCACTCTCGACGAGCGCCTCCGCCAGGGTGCCCTGCTACGCGCCCTGGGCGCCGAGCGGCGTCTGCTGACTCAGGCCAGACGCCTGGAGTTCGCCCTGCTGGGAGCACTCAGCGGCCTGCTCGCCGCGCTGGGCTGCGAACTGATCAGCGCCCTGCTCTATCGTTTCGCCTTCGACCTGCCGTGGCACCCCCATCCCTGGCTCCTGCTGCTGCCGGCGCTTGGCGCGCTGCTGGTGGGCGCTGCCGGCCTGCTGGGCACCCGCCGCGCCCTGAACGCCAGCCCGCTGCAGGTACTGCGGGAGGGCTGAGCGCAGCGGCAGGCTTTGCTATCTTCTCGTTTTTTCGACACAACCAAGCCCATGAGCCGTTATCGCCCTCCCCGTCCCGCCGGAACCCCCCTGATCACCCCGAAGGCGAGGCGCGCCTGCGCGCCGAGCTGCATGAACTCTGGCACGTGCGCCGCCCGCAGGTGACCCAGGCGGTCAGCGAGGCCGCCGCCCAGGGCGACCGCTCGGAGAACGCCGAGTACACCTACGGCAAGAAGATGCTGCGGGAAATCGACAGCCGCGTGCGTTTTCTCACCAAGCGACTGGAGAAGCTCAAAGTCGTCGGCGAGCGCCCCGCCGACCCGAACAAGGTCTACTTCGGCGCCTGGGTCACCTTGGAGGACGAAGACGGCGAACAGACGCGCTACCGCATCGTCGGCCCGGACGAGCTGGACCTGAAACAGAATCTGATCAGCATCGACGCGCCGCTCGCCCGCGCCTTGGTCGGCAAGGAGCTGGACGCCGAGGTCCGGGTGCCGACGCCCACCGGGGAGAAGACCTGGTATGTGACTGCGATCGACTACCCTTGAGTCGAGGACAACAAGGGAACGTCATGAACGTCACGGGTCTGCGCCTGTTCTTCGGCCTGCCCCTGCCGTACCGGCAGGCCACGGCGATCGATGCCTGGCGCGCCGGGCTGGGGCTCGACGGTCGTCCCGTCGCCAAGCGCAATCTGCACCTGACCCTGGCCTTTCTCGGCAGCCAGCCGGTCGAGCGCCTGGAGGAACTGCAACAACTGGCCGGCCAGGTACAGGGGCAAGGCTTCCAATTACGTCTCGATCGTCTGGAGGCCGGCCGGCATGGTCTGGTCTCCTTGGGTACCGGCCAACCACCGGAAGCGCTGATGCGCCTGGCCGGCGAGCTACAGGGTGCGCTGCGCGCCGCCGGCTACGCTCTCGACGAGCGTGCCTTCTGGCCGCATCTCACCCTGGCCCGGCAATGCCGAAAGCATCCGCGCCTCGACAACCCGCCAACGTTCGCCTGGACGGCCGAACGCTTCGTGCTGTTCCATTCGACGAGCGACGAACAGGGCAGCCTCTATCACCCCCTGTTCCATTGGCCGCTGGCCGTGCCGCAGCCCTGAGCGGGCAGCCAGTCACTCGTCGCGGCTGGCGACCCGCGGCTGCGACTCCAGGACATTGCGCTCGCGGTGGAAGGCGAGGAAGTACTTGTTCACGCTGTTCACGTAGCTGACCACGCCCATGCCCACCTGCTCGGCGGCGACGCGCTCGACCTGGAAGAACCACTGGTCGGGGTTCAGCCCGCGCCGCTTCGCCTCCGCCCGCATCTGCTGCACCCGCTGCGGCCCGACATTGTAGGCCGCCAAGGTGAAGGCCATGCGCTCGCGCTCGTTGAGGCGCGGGCTGGAGAAGAACTTCCGCCGCAGCGAAGCCAGGTAGCGGGCGCTGGCCTGAACGTTGTTCTCCAATCGATGGATATTGCCCACGCCGACGCTGCGGGCGGCAGCCGGGGTGACCTGCATCAGCCCGGTGGCGCTGCCGGCGCCACGCGCCGCCGGATTCAGGGTCGACTCCTTGAAAGCGACCGCCGCCAGGTTCAGCCAGTCGAGATCGTTGCGTTCGGCATATTGCTGCAGGACCGGACGGACCTTCGCGAGTCGCCTGGGCCCGTCCCCCCCAACGGATTGTGCACCTTGTAGAGGCGTCGGTAGGTGCGCTGGAAGACGGCATCCTGATCCGCCGGACTGCGGTAGTCCTTGAGGAACTGATTGACACTGGCACGCAGTGCGCCGGCATCGCGGCGCACGAACCAGCTCAGGTTGTCGTCGCGGGAGAAGGCTAGTTCGGGCTCCACCTGCAGCTTGGGCAGGACCTTGGCCCAGCGCTCGGCGATCGGCAGTTCCGCTGCAGTCAGGGGATAGATGCCGGCCTGCACCATCTCCAGCACGTCCTCCACCGCCAGGCTGGGATCAAGCCACTCGATACCGATCGGTTGCAGCCTGCGCGCCACCAACTGCTCGTTGACCTTGTGAACGGCCGCACCGACGGCACTGCCGGCCGGCAGCACCAGAGTCTTGCCGGCCAGCTGATCGAGCCGCCGGTAGCGGCGTGCGCCTTGACGACCGACCAGGACCAGCGGAACCCGGCTCATGATCGGCGCGCTGGGGCTGATGTCGCCCTGACCGCGCAGAGGGACCAGCTCGCCAGGCGCGACCAGATCGCCCTCGCCGCGCTGCAGAGCGGCAATCAGCTGGTCCTTGGCTTTGGGAATGATCTCCAGGCGGAGGCTGCGACCGTCCTTGGCGGTACGGTTGAGGTATTGCTCGAAAGCGCGCAAGCGCCGGTATTCGACGCCGATGGGCTGTCCATTGACTTCGCCCGAGCTGTTCCGGCTCTGGTTCACCAACACCCGCAGTACGCCGCTGGTGCGCACCTGCGGCAGATCGCGGACCTCTCCCGGCCGCTGCCAGGCCTCCGGCGGCCCGGCCAGGCGCGCTGCCGCCGGAAGTGGCAGCAGACTCAACAGACAGGACAGGATTAGCAGTCTTCTTCTTGTTGTTGTCATCCGGTCTCCAGAAAAAGCCGTGTTCGACAGGCAAACGAAAGCGATGAGAACCCTGTGTCTGGAGCAAGTTCCCCAGGGCATGGACCGCCAAGAGTCTCACAGTGTGCCGCCCAGGGCCAGGCCAGCTCGTCTGTACAACTATCAACCTGCTGATTTAACGGGCTTTTTAATTTCGCCGGAAAGGCTCTGCTATGCTGCCTGCGTTATTTTCCGAGATTTTGCCATGCAACTTGTCGACATCGGCGTCAATCTGACTCATCCCAGCTTCGTCCCCGAGCGCGAAGCCCTGCTGGCCCGAGCCTACCAGGCCGGGGTCTGCCAGCTGGTTCTGACCGGCACCAGCGTGGCGGACAGCGAACAGGCCCTGACCCTCTGCCAGCAACTGGACGAGACCGGCGAGCGCCTGTTCGCCACTGCCGGCGTCCATCCCCACGATGCCTGCGAGTGGGCGCCCGACAGGGCTCGCCAGCTGCGCGACCTGCTGCAGGAAGAGCGTATCCGCGCCGTCGGCGAGTGCGGCCTGGACTTCAACCGCGACCTGTCCCCGCGTCCCCGGCAGGAAAAGGCCCTGGAGGAGCAGTTGGCGCTGGCCGTCGAGTGCGGCAAACCGGTATTCCTCCATGAGCGCGATGCCAGCGAGCGGCTGGTCGCCATTCTCCGTCACTACCGTGACAGCTTGGTGGCAGCCGTGGTGCACTGCTTCACCGGCGACCGTCAGGCCCTCTTCGCCTATCTCGACCTGGATCTGCACATCGGCATTACCGGCTGGATCTGCGACGAGCGCCGCGGCACCCACCTGCCCCCGCTGGTGAGGGAAATCCCCGCCGGGCGGCTGATGCTGGAAAGCGATGCGCCTTACCTGCTGCCACGCACCCTGCGTCCCCGGCCGAAGAGCGGACACAACGAACCGGCCTTCCTCCCCGAGGTGCTGCGCGAAGTCGCCCGCCATCGCGGCGAATCCGAGGAGGCGCTGGCCGGACACAGCACCGCCTGCGCCCGGCGCTTCTTCGGCCTGCCGGACATAAGCACCCGCTGAGGCGATCAGCGCCGATGGAGCTCACTCGTCCATGCCCCGGCGAGAAGCCGGCCTGGAGCCTACACTGATCCTCATCGCCTCGAACTCGAAGAGGAGTACGAACATGGGCAAGCGCGCGGCGGAATATCTGCACCGACACTGGCAACACTACGAGGATTGCCATCACAACCAGACCAACCTGGCCCTGCACATGCTCGCCCTGCCCCTGTTCGTCGTGGCCTGCCTAGTGCTGGCGAGCGCGCTGGTGCAACGGGATCTGCTGACGCTGACCCTCGGCGGGCTCGGCCTGTCCGCCGCCCTCGCCCTGATCGCCCAGGGTCACCACTTCGAGGCCGGCGCGGACCCCCGGCACCCGGAGAACTCCGTATCCCACCTGCTGGTCGAGCAGTTCCTGACCTTCCCTGGTTCGTCCTGAGCGGCGCCTGGCGGCGGGCCTGGCGGGCCTGCCAGCGCAAGGGCGAGTGAGCGGCCAGCGCCGGCCCGGCCGAAGTCACCCCTCGCCGGAGCGCCAGGGCAGCGCCCGGCGCACTTGGCGGAGTGCCCGTCCCAGTTCACCCGGCGCGCCCTGCCGGCCGGCATAGCGCTGCGCCTCGAAAAGCGCGGCGAAGGCGCGGATCGCCCCGGCCTGGGCCGGCAAGCGCCGCGCCGCCCGTTCGGCGAAGGCCCGCGGCCCCTCGCCGGATGCTCGGTGCAGGCCGTGGCGCGCCAGTAGCTTCTCGAAGCGCCGGAACAGCCGCTGCTGCGCATCGCCCTCGCGCCGCCAGGGTTTGAACAGCCAGAGCGCGACCAGCAGCAGCGTCGCCGCGATCGCGGCAACGGCGGTCAGCCCCAGCAAGCGCAGGTCCGCCCTGCCGAACCAGCTGCGCAGGACCTGCATCTGCTGCTCGCCCTGGTAGCCGAGCACCCAGCGCTGCCAGCCGTAGTTCAGGTTGTCCCAGGACAGCCGCAATCGGTTTAGCCACTCGATGCCGCGATAGCGCGCCAGTGAAAGCGGCGCCTCCTCGAGGAAGCCCTGCTCCTCGCCGAGCGCCTGCTGCAGCCCCCGCTCGATACGCTCCGGCGCCACCTGGAAGGTCGGATCGACGCTGGTCCAGCCGTGCCGCGGCTGCCAGTACTCGACCCAGGCATGGGCGTCGAACTGGTGCACCAGCAGGTAGTTGCCGGCCGGGTTGAGCTCGCCGCCCTGGTAGCCGGTGACCACCCGTGCGGGAATCCCGGCGGCGCGCAGCACGAAGGTCATGGCGCTGGAGAAGTGCTCGCAGAAACCGCGCCGCGTGACGAACAGGAATTCGTCGACACTGTCGCGCCCCAGCCGCGGCGGCTTCAGGGTGTAGTGGAAGGCTTCGCGGCCGAAATGTCCGAGCAGCGCCTGCACCAGCGCCTCCGGCTCCGGATGGCGGCGGCGCAGCTCGGCGGCCCAGGCGCGGCTCTGCGGATTGCCCTGCTCCGGCAATTGCAGGGCGCGCTGCAGCGCCGGCACGGAGCCTTCCGGCTCGCGCAGGGCATCCGGCCAGGAGGTCAGCCGGTAGAGCTGCGGACGGGTCACCGGGCGGCGCTGCTGCAGACGAAAATCCGCCAGCAGGCGGGCATCGTCCGGCCCGCCCTCGGCGACGTCCAGGCCGTACAGCCAGGGCTGGTTGCTCGGCTGCATGACGATGCTGTAGGCGAGCGGCTCGCCGCGCCGCTCCCAGAGCGGCGGCTCGACCTGCGCCGCCCCCTGGGCCTGCGACCAGCGCCGCCCGTCGAAATGCTCCAGGGTCAGCGCCCGCCAGTAGAGCCGGTTGCGTTCGGGCAGCGGCCCCTCGAAGCTGGCACGAAAGGCCAGCTCGCCGGACTGGCCGAGTTCGGCGATATCGCCGGGCGTCATGCTGTCGGACAGCCCGGTCACGCCCCGCTCGCGGGGCCCCGGCAGGCTCCACAGCGGCTCCAGGCGCGGGAAGAACAGAAACAGCAGCAGCATCAGCGGCGCCGCCTGCAGCAGCAGGCCGCCGGCCAGGCGCAGGGTGGCCCAGGGGTCGGCGGCCAGGGCGCTCTGCTGCAGACCGATCAGCGCCGCCAGCAGGGCGGTGAGCGGCAGCAGGTAGTAGAGCGCGGCGAGGATGCCGTCCTCGAACAGGCCGGCGGTGGCCAGTGCGAAGAAGCCGAGG
Organism: Azotobacter tropicalis; assembly: GCF_059739045.1. NCBI lineage: Bacteria > Pseudomonadati > Pseudomonadota > Gammaproteobacteria > Pseudomonadales > Pseudomonadaceae > Azotobacter > Azotobacter tropicalis. The sequence goes on along the minus strand of NZ_AP046059.1, from coordinate 141,518 downwards.
AAGATCACCACCAGGGCGTCGCGCCGGCTGCGCATCTCCACCAGCTTGAGGATGAAGGCGGCGATCAGCAGCACCACCCCGGCCTCCAGGCCGACCAGCCCGCCGCGGGAGAGATACACGCCGAAGCCGGTGCCGAGCATCAGCCCGGCCTTGATCCAGCCGTTGGGATGGGCCGCGCGCATGCGGAAGATCTGGATGCGCCAGGCGGCGCAGCCGAGCCAGAGGCCGACGATCCACAATGGCAGATGCCCCAGGTGCGGCAGGACCACCAGGAGCTGGGCGACCAGCAGCCAGGTCAGGCCGACCCGCGGAATCGGCTGCAGCGCCGCGCCGGACTTCGCCGTCGTCATGGCGCCTCCCCGTACAGTGCCAGGGCACGCAGGCAGGCGTCGCGGTGCGCCTCGCCGCTGGCCGGGCCGAGCCGCTGGCCGGGCAGCTGCAGGACGAACGGCCGCTGCTGCTCCGACAGGTCCAGCACCCAGTGGCAGAGCAGCGACAGGCGGCTTTCGCCGTCGCCCGCCAGCGCGCTGAAATCGAGGCAGAACTCGCGGCCCTCCAGCGCAGCGAAATCCTTGACCAACAGGCCCCGGCCGCGGGAATAGGCCTTCCAGTCCAGGCGCCGCTTCGAGTCGCCGGGGCGATAGGCGCGCAGTCCCTGGTAGTCGTCCACGCCCTCGCCGCGCGCCTGCCGGCCCTCGTCCTCGGCTTCCTCCGGCGCGCCGGCGGCCAGCGGCAGGTCGCCGGCCAGCGGTTGCGGATAGACCAGCGCGCGCTGCCCCGGATCGATCCAGCTCCAGGCCACCATCAGCCCCAGCGGAAAGCGGCTCTCGACCCGCAGGCGCGGCGCCGGCAGCCAGCCGCGGCGCGGCGCGGGCAGGCTCAGCTCCACGCTGGCGGCAGCCTCGGCAGGCAGGTCGTGAAGCTGCAGATCGCCGCTCGACCAGCCCAGCGCCAGCGCCTGATGGGCACGGCCGTCGCTCTCCAGGCGGATCGGAAAGCGCGCCTGCCCGCCGGCGAACAGCGCCGCCGGCGCCCCGGCCTGCAGGCGCAGCCCGGCCAGGTTGCGATAGGTGTGCAGCACACCGACCAGAAATACCGAGCCGAGCAGGAAGGTCAGCACATAGGCCAGGTTGTTGCGGTAGTTGATCGCCGCCAGCAGCATCAGCAGCAAGGCCACGCCGAAGGCCAGGCCGACCCGGCTGGGAACGATGAAGATGCAGCGGCGGTCGAGCCGCACGCCACCCGCGGCGCGGACGATCCGCCCCGACCAGCGGGGACGGATGCCTTTCAGGGATTCGGCCGGCATCAGACTGCCACCACCTCGCGCAGCAGCCACTGCACCAGCGTGCCGCCGCCATGCCCCGCCGGGTCGGCCCGCTCGCGCAGACGGTGGCCGGCCACCGCCGGCAATACCGCCTGCACGTCCTCCGGGATCACGTAGTCGCGCCCGGCGAGATAGGCCCAGGCCCGGGCCGCCGCCAGCAGCGCCAGGCTGCCCCGTGGCGACAGCCCCCAGGCGAACTGCGGCTGGCTGCGGGTGGCCTCGACCAGCCGCAGCACATAGTCGACCAGCGCATCGCTGACCCGCACCAGGGGGATCTCCGCCTGGATCGCCGCCAGCGCGGCATGGTCGAGGACCGGCTCGAGCTCCGGCAGGCGCTGGCGTCCCGAGCCGGCCAGCAGCAGCGCCCTCTCCGCGGCTCGCGCCGGATAGCCCAGCGACAGGCGCATGAGGAAGCGGTCCAGCTGCGACTCCGGCAGGGCGAAGGTACCGCCCTGAGTGACCGGATTCTGGGTGGCGATCACGAAGAACGGCGCCGGCAGCGGCCGGGTGGCGCCCTCGATGGTCACCTGGCCCTCCTCCATCGCCTCGAGCAGCGCGCTCTGGCTCTTCGGGGTAGCCCGGTTGATCTCGTCGGCCAGGATCACTTCAGCGAAGATCGGCCCCGGATGAAAGACGAACTGTGCGCTTTCCTTGTCGAACACCGAGGTACCGAGAATGTCGCCGGGCAGCAGGTCGGCGGTGAACTGGATGCGCTGGAAACCCAGGCCCAGCACCCTGGCCAGGGCATGGCTGAGGGTCGTCTTGCCCATGCCGGGCAGGTCCTCGAGCAGCAGATGGCCACGCGCCAGCAGACAGGTCAGGGCCAGCCGCACCTGCAACTCCTTGCCCAGCAACACCCGGTCGATACTCTGCAAACAGCTTTCCAGTCGCGTGCGCATGCCTGACTCCTCGATTGCGAAAGCCCGATGCTACCGGCCTGCCGGGCGAGGGCAAGGCTGCGGATGTACCCAGAAGTAAAAATGTGAAGCAGGCATTGGACCGAGCCGCGGCAACGCCACTTGCCCCAATCCGCAGCCACCTGACTCTTCATGAAAGGTTATTCACTCACCACCCCGGATACCGCTCCCAGAGCGCCCGGCTCGTCTCGCTGCCGTCGGCCCGGTAACTGCCGGGCACCAGGCAGAGATCCAGAGCGACGCGCTCGATCACGTCGCGCAGCTCCAGATTGTCCACCCAGCGCGCGGGAATGGCCTCGGGACCGTGGAGCAGGCCGAGGAAGTGGCCGGCGATCAGGCCGGTGCTGTCGCTGTCGCCGCTGTGGTTGACCGCACGGATCACGCCGTCCTCAAGGCTGTCGGCCGACAGCGCGCACCAGAGGCCGATGGCCAGCGCCTCTTCGGCGACCCAGCCGCCGCCGAGCTGCTCGATGCGCCGGGGCGTCGGCGTCATGTCCTCGGCGTGCAGCGCGAGGACGTGCCCGAGCAGGCGGCGGGTTTCCTCCATGCCGGGCCGCCCGCCATGCGCGGCGAGGCTGGCCCGGGTCGCCTCGGCCAGCGAGGTCTCGCCGTTCCAGAGGCGCGCGAGGATGTCGGCGAACAGCCCGGCGGCCAGGTAACCGGTGGCGTGACCGTGGGTCAGGCGCGCGGAATCGGCGGCCTTGTCGAAGGGGCTGGGAAAAAAGGCGCAGGGCGCCACGCGCATCACCCCGCCGCAGCCCTTGCTGCGGTTGCCGGCCGGCTCGCCGAGGCGGCGGCTGGCGCGCAGGGCGGTAAGGCAGGTGTTGCCCGGAGCACGACGCGACCACAGGCGCCGCTCGCCGAACAGCCAGCCATCCCGGCCCACCGTGGTGGCCGCGTGCTCGTCCTGGGTCAGCAGCCAGCGCAGCAGGGCATGGTGGATGACGCTCGGCGGATGGCAGACGCCGCGGGACACGCCGCGCACCCAGGCGCGCAGCAGGCCTTCGGCGGTGAACAGCATCATCTGGGTATCGTCGGTGATGGCACCGAGCTGCCCGTAGGCCGAAACGAAATCGACGATGCCCCGCGTGCCGAACTGCCGCTCGATCTCGGCCCAGTGGAGGAACTCGACCGGCGCGCCCAGGGCATCGCCCACCGCCCCGCCGAGCAGGCAGCCGAGCACGGCAGCGGGGTCGCGCTTCAGGCGCGGGGCATCGTCCACCGGCTGCAGGTGGGCCTCGTCGCTGCGCGAAAGGGTTATTTCCGCAGGATTTCCCAGCTGATCCTGGCCATCGACGGCGACGCAGCCCGCCAGCAGCGGGCCGACCCGGAGGACGCGCAGCAAGGTGCCGCAGCGGCTGTCGCGCAGCAGCATCCAGGGGTGAATCCGTTCCAGTGCGAGCATCGTGAAAGACTCCATGCGGGGGTGCCGGTGAATGGAGTCAGCATGCCTGCAGCGTGCGACAGCTCGTGTCGTACCCGCCGAGGCGCAGGGCCGGACAGATTCCGGCACAATCTGGAAACAGTCGATGAACGGCGCTTGTCGTGCCGGATGCGCTATGTTGTCCGACTGCCGACGATATGCGGCTGGAACGGGAGCAAGAAAGCACCCGGCCACCGCCGGCGGCGCCGCGACGATAGACAGACAGGACGAGGAACGCGATGCAAGGACACCCCCACAGCGACTGGCACACCCGACCGGCCGAGGACAGCCTGGCCGCGCTGGACAGCGGCCCGGACGGCCTCAGCGCCGACGAAGCCCAGCGCCGCCTCGAACAGCACGGCCCCAACCGCCTGCCGCAGCGCAAGGGCGATGGGCCGCTCAAGCGCTTCCTGCTGCAGTTCCACAACCTCTTGATCTACGTGCTGCTGGCCTCCTGCGGGGTCACTCTGATCCTCGGCGAGTGGCTGGACAGCGCGGTGATCTTCGGCGTGGTGCTGATCAACGCGCTGGTCGGCTTCATCCAGGAGGGCAAGGCCGAACAGGCCATGCGCGCCATCCAAAAGATGCTCACCCAGGAAAGCCGGGTACGCCGCGACGGCAAGGTCAGCGTGGTCGACGCCGAACACCTGGTGCCGGGCGATCTGGTCCTGCTCGAGGCCGGCGACCGCGTGCCGGCCGACCTGCGCCTGCTCGACACCCGCAACCTGCGCATCGAGGAAGCCGCGCTGACCGGCGAGTCCCTGCCCAGCGACAAGGGCCGCGAGCCGGTCGGCGCCGCCGCCAGCCTGGGCGACCGCAGCAGCATGGCCTACTCCGGTACCCTGGTCAGCGCCGGCAGCGGCGTCGGCCTGGTGGTCGCCACCGCCGGGCACACCGAGCTGGGCCGCATCAGCCACCTGCTCGGCGACGTGCAGCGCCTGCAGACCCCGCTGCTGGCCGACATGGCGCACTTCGCCCGCCAGCTCACCCTGATCATCGTCGGCCTGGCCGCGCTGACCTACGCCTTCGGCGTGCTGCTGCGCGACTACTCGGCCGGCGACATGCTGATGGCCGCGGTCGGCCTGGCCGTGGCGGCCATTCCCGAAGGGCTGCCGGCGGTGCTGACCATCATCCTCGCCCTCGGCGTGCAGCGCATGGCCCGCCACCGGGCGATCATCCGCCGCCTGCCGGCCGTGGAAAGCCTCGGCGCAGTGACGGTGATCTGCTCGGACAAGACCGGCACCCTGACCCGCAACGAGATGACCGTGCAGTGCGTCTTCACCCGCGAACACAGCTACGAGGTGGAAGGCGTCGGCTATGCGCCGCAGGGCACCATCCACTGCGACGACGGCCAACTGTGCCAGCTGGACGCCGCCGACGACCTGCGGGAGCTGGCCCGCGCCGGGCTGCTGGCCAACAGCGCCAGCCTGCATCGCCTGCCGGACGGCTGGGGCATCGCCGGCGACCCCACCGAGGCGGCCCTGCTCACCCTGGCCGGCAAGGTCGGGCTGAAGCTGCACCAGGAGAACCAGCGCCTGCCGCGGGTCGATGCCATTCCCTTCAGCTCCGAGCGGCGCAGCCTCGCCAGCCTGCACCACGACCACGCCGGGCACGGCCTGATCTACCAGTTCGGCGCCCCGGAGCGCCTGCTGGAAATCTGCCAGCGGCAGTGGCGGGCGGGCAGCGACGAGCCCCTCGAGCGGCGCTACTGGCACCAGCGCCTGGACGAGGGCGCCCGCCAGGGCCTGCGCATGATCGGCCTGGCCATGCGGCCGCTGGAGCAGAGCCGCCAGCAGCTCGACGAGGACGACCTGAACGAGGGCTTCATCCTCCTCGGCCTGGTCGGCATGATCGACCCGCCGCGCGAGGAGGCCATCCGCGCCATTGCCGAATGCCGCAATGCCGGCATCGCGGTGAAGATGATCACCGGCGACCACGCCGCCACCGCCGGCGCCATCGCCCAGCGCCTGGGCCTCGGCGAGGGCTGCACGCTGACCGGCGCCGAGCTGGATCGCCTGGACGATGCCGAGCTGGATGCCCGGCTCGCCGAGACCTGCGTGTTCGCCCGCACCAGCCCGACCCACAAGCTGCGCCTGGTCGAGCGCCTGCAGGCCGGCGGCGCCCGCGTGGCGATGACCGGCGACGGGGTCAACGACGCCCCGGCGCTGAAGCGCGCCGACATCGGCATCGCCATGGGCATCAAGGGCACCGAGGCGGCCAAGGAGGCGGCGCAGATGGTGCTGGCCGACGACAACTTCGCCACCCTGGTGCAGGCGGTGGCCGAGGGCCGCACCGTCTACGACAACCTGAAGAAGTCGATCCTGTTCATCCTGCCCACCAACGGCGGCCAGGCCATGGTGCTGCTGGTGGCCATCGCCCTCGGCCTGTCCCTGCCGATCACCCCGCTGCAGATCCTCTGGGTGAACATGATCACCGCCGTGACCCTGGCCCTGACCCTGGCCTTCGAGCCGGCCGAGCGCGGCCTCATGCAGCAGCCGCCGCGCGATCCGAAGGCCCCGCTGCTGAGCGGCTGGCTGCTCTGGCGGGTGTTCTGCGTGTCGCTGCTGCTGACCGCCGCCAGCCTCGGCCTGTTCCTGCTCACCCAGCAGCAGGGCTGGAGCCTGGAGGAAAGCCGCACCCTGGCGGTGAACGTGCTGGTCGCCGGCGAAATCGGTTACCTGTTCAGCTGTCGCCGCCTGCGCGAGCCGGCCGACTTCGGCGTGCGCCGCAACCCCATGGTCTGGGCCATGGTGCTGCTGCTGTTCCTGCTGCAGCTGGCTTTCACCTACTGGTCGCCGCTGCAGGAGCTGTTCGGCACCGCCGCCCTCAGCCTCAACGCCTGGGCTGGTGCCTGCTCGGCGCGGTCGGCGTGTGTCTGGCGGTGGAGCTGGAAAAGGCCTTCCGCCGCCGGCGCCAGCCAGGCCGTCCCGGAAGGGAGGCGGCGGCCCGCTGAACCGACGGGCGTGCCTTTGCCGGCGCGCGGCACGCCCGTCCCCTTCCCCCACCCGCTCCCCGAAAAACACCCAACTCCGGGTGTCTTCCCGCCTCCCCGCCTCCCGCGCTCCGGACAGCGGCATTCTGCCAGGCCTCGCCGTTTCGCTATTTCGCCATCAACGAAGCGGCCTGGTATGAAATTTGCTCTGCGCTGATGGCAGCCAGCCAGTGGTGTGTACAGGCAGTCCAGAAGTCCACGAGCGGCCCTGCTCATCATCAGGGAGAGACTCATGCGCAGAACCTTCTCGACAGCCGCGACCGCAGCCCTGCTCGGCCTCGCGGCAGGCAATGCCGCCCAGGCGGCGCTTTTCGCCGTGGACCCCGGCCCCTACGGCACCGACACCGGCGGCTTCGCCGCCTGGTACCAAGACAACCACGGCCGGGTACTCGACCTGTGCCTGTCCAAGGCGCTCAGTTCGCGGGTGCCGGGCACGCCCGGTGCTCCCAGCTACATGTGCACGCTGCTGCCCGAACCGGGCGTCTACGACGACACCCAGCCGCTCGCCTTTCCCGGCAACTTCCCCAGCGAGGCCTTCTGGTTCACCGCCGATGCCTTCATCCAGCAGGGCGGGATCAACCTCGCCTACGGCGCGGCCCTGGAAGCCGCCTTCAACACCGAGCAACCGGTCGACGGCAACCAGATCAGCTTCGCGCGCATCCGCCTGCGCGTCGACCTGACCACCCCGGCAGCTACACCATCACCCACCCCTACGGGATCGAGGTGTTCACGGTCAGCGCCGAGGACATCGGCGGCGACGGCGTGAACGCGATCAACCTGATCCGCGACATCGGCATCGGCGCGCCGGGCGACTACGGCGGCGCCCTCGCCGGCGACGTCGGCCCTTCCTGCGCAGCGTCAACGGCCCCTACCAGGAAACCAATCCGGACACCGGCGCGCTGGAGCTCTTCGTCGGCGACCCGAACCTCGAAGAGAACGCCACCGGCAGCCCCTTCGCCACCAACTACGTGCGCATCCAGGGGCCGAACGGTCTCGATCTGCGCACCGAAGTCTTCGCTCTCTCCGGCAAGCTCTCCGCGCTGCAGCGGCCGACCCCGCTGGTCATCCAGCGCAGCACCTACTCGCGCGACAGCGACGAAAGCGGCGCGCCGCTGCAGAGCCAGGACCTGTTCGTCCAGGCCCCGCCGCCGCCCGGCAAGGCCCAGTTCAGGGACAGCGCCGGCGCCAGCGTCGAGATGAGCGATGCCGACGGCACCGGCAACTGGTACGGCCAGTCGGCCGCTACCCCAACACCCTTGGCCTCGCTGGAGGTCAGCGCCGACAACAGCGGCGCCACGCCGCCCAATCCGCCGACCAGCCAGTCCGCCACGCTGGTCGATCAGGTCACCATCGAGCGGGCCGAGTACAGCCTCGGCTCCGGCCAGCTGCTGATCGTGGCCAGCTCCAGCGACCGCATCGCATTGCCTGCACTGACCGCCAGCGATGCCGGCGGCACGCCGATCGGTCCGCTCGACGAGGGCGACGGCGCGCTCAAGACCCTGGCCAGCATCATCAGCTCCATCCCCCCGGCACGGGTCACGGTGACTTCCGCGAACGGCGGCAGCGACACCGAAGAAGTGCTCATCCGCCCGTGACCCGCAGCGCACCCACATTGCCAGGAGGCATCATGAACAAGCGGACAGGATTACTGCTCGGCGCCCTGGGGCTGGTCGCCGCGACCGGCGCGGCCTGGGCCGAACTCGCGGCCGTCGACCCCGGCCCCTACACCCCGGCGACCGGCGGCTTTCCCCAGTGGTATCAGGACGACACCGGGCTGAGCCTGGAACTCTGCCAGTCGAAGGCGCTCAGCCCGACGGTGCCCGGAACGCCGGACGCACCGGCCTACCTGTGCACCCTGCTCCCCGAACCGGGCGTCTACGACGACAGCAAACCGATGGTCTTCCCGGACAACTGGCCGCCGGAGCTCTTCTGGTTCCTCGCCGAGACCAGCATCCCCGACAGCGGAGGCCTCGAACTGGAGGTCTACGCTGCCGCCGTCGAGGCCGCCTTCGCCCTCGAACAACCCAGGGACGGCGACCAGCAGAGCTTCGCGCGCATTCGCATCCGCGCCTCGGTGCCGGTGCCCGGCGAATACACCATCACCCATCCCTACGGCGTGGAAAAGCTCCAGGTCACCAGCCCCGGCCGGCGGGCGATCAACATCACCCGCGACATCGGCATCGGCGCGCCGGGCGACTTCAGCGGCGCCCTCGCCGGCGATATCGGCCCCTTCCTGAGCCGCGCCGACGGCACCCGGATCAGCGCCGTCAACCCGGAAACCGGCCAGACCGAAACCTTCATCGGCGATCCCAACGAGACGACCGGCGTGACCGGCGGCCTGTCCAACAACAACTTCGTGCGCATCGAAGGCCCCGGCGGACGAGCCATCCAGACCGACCAGTTCGTCCTGTCCGGCAAGGTGCGCGACGCCCGCCCGGCGACTCCGCTGGCGGTCGGGCGCGCCACCTACGGGCGTACCGCCGAGGGCTCGCGCATCGACCTGTTCGCCAGCTCCGGCGACGGCGACCCGAACGCCGAACTCTGCTACCGCGAAACCCTGGAACTGGTCGGCGGCACCCCGCCCTCGCCCTGCCTGCACACGCTGAGCGGCGACAACAACGGGCATTTCTTCGCCAGCAATCCGCCGAGCGGGGACCTGCCTCCCTTCGTGGTGGTCACCGCCAGCGATCCCTCCGGAGCGACCCGGCCGAGCACGCTGTCGGCCCGTCTCAGCGACGTGGTGAAGATCAGGACCGCCCGCTACGCCTGGGCCGACCGCAGCCTGACCATCGAGGCCAGCTCCAGCGACGAAACGGCGCTGCCCGACCTCGCCGCCGAAGGCTACGGACTCCTGGCCAAGACCGGCCCCCTGCAGACCCTGACCGTGACCGACCTGGCCCAGCCACCGGCCAGCGTCACGGTGAAATCCGCCGCCGGCGGCAGCGATACCGAGCCGGTGACGGTGCTCGACAGCGCGCCGCCGATCCCGGACAACCAGTTGCCGGTGGCGGCGAACGACAGCGCCACGACCTTCGAGGGCGATCCGGTGACCATCGCCGTGCTGGCCAACGACAGCGATCCGGACGGCGACACGCCGCTCAGCGTGGTCGACCTGACCCAGCCGGCCAGCGGGCAAGGCAGCGCCGCCCTCAACGGCAGCACCCAGGTGACCTACACGCCGCCGACCCCGCTCGCCAGCGAGCTGGTCACGACCTTCTCCTACCGGGTCCAGGACGCCCGCGGCGGCCGTTCGGAGCCGGCCACCGTCACCGTCAGGGTGGCGCCCAACCAGGCGCCGAGCGCGGCGAACGACACGGCGAGTGCCATCGGCAACGGCACACCGGTGACCATTGACGTGCTGACCAACGACAGCGACCCGGAAAACCAGCCGCTGACTGTCGTCAACCTGACCCAGCCGGCCAGCGGCCAGGGCACAGTCGCCAGCGACGGCACCCAGGTCACCTACACCCCGCCGAGCGGCGTCACCGCCAACTTCGCCACCAGTTTCACCTACCAGGTCCGGGACAGCCTCGGCGCCCTCTCCGCCAGCGCCAGTGTCAGCGTCGCGGTCACGGCGCCGGTGGTCCAGGAAAACCTGGCGGTGCAGCGGGCCACCGTGCAGGCCAAGGGGCGTAACCGCTGGAGCTGGGACATCCGCGGCACCACCAACGTGGTGAACGGCAACAGCATCCGGGTGCTGGTCGACGGCGTCACCCTGGGAACGGCGACGCCCAGCCAGAACGGCCGCTGGCAGGTTCGCGCCAACAACAGCAGCGTGGCACCGCCGAGCGGCGGGACGATCGTGGTCGGCAGCAGCCTGACCGAGAGCCTGGTGGTCCCCGTGCAGGTGCAGTGAGGTCCGCCCCATCCCTCGCCCGCCGAGGGATGGGGCAAGGCCGGAAACGCCCCCCAGCGCGTCGCCGAAGACGGAAGGCCAGATTCTGCCGTCAAGCTGTCGCGCGATGGGTCTACCCTGAAAATGCCATAGCCACGGAACGCAGACAGCACGCTTATGTACAACCAGTATTTCGGCTTTTCCGAGGCCCCCTTTTCCATCTCGCCCGATCCGCGCTACCTGTTCATGAGCGAACGGCACCGCGAGGCCCTGGCTCACCTGCTCTACGGCCTGCAGATCGACGGTGGCTTCGTGCTGCTCACCGGCGAAGTCGGCACCGGCAAGACCACCCTGTGCCGCTGCCTGCTGGAACAGGTGCCGGAGCATTGCGACATCGCCTTCATCTTCAACCCCAAACTGAGCCGCCTGGAGCTGCTCAAGACCCTCTGCGAGGAGCTGCACATCGCCCTGCCCGACGGCGTCTGCAACCTCAAGGCGCTGTTCGACCGGATCAACGCCCACCTGCTGGAGAGCAACGCCCGCGGCCGCAAGACGGTGCTGATCGTCGACGAGGCGCAGAACCTGTCCACCGAGGTGCTGGAGCTGCTGCGCCTGCTGACCAACCTGGAAACCGACCGGCACAAGCTGCTGCAGATCATCCTGCTCGGCCAGACCGAGCTGCGCGAGCTCGTCGCCCGCGAGGACATGCGCCAGCTCGCCCAGCGCATCGTCGCCCGCTACCACCTGGAGCCGCTGTCGCGCCCGGAGGTCGGCGCCTACGTGCGCCATCGCCTGGCCGTCGCCGGCACCCGCGCCGCGCTCTTCGCGCCGCCCTTGCTGGAACGCCTGTACCGGCTGAGCGGCGGCACGCCGCGGCTGATCAACGTGCTCTGCGACCGTGCCCTGCTCGGCGCCTACGTGCAGGGCAAGGCCGCGGTGGACCGGGCCACCCTGGACAACGCCGCCCGCGAGGTGTTCGGCCCGGCGCGCCGGCCGAAAGCCCCCGCCGCCCTGGCCGCGGCCCTCGGCATCAGCCTGCTCGCCGGCGTGGCCACGGCGGGCTGGCAGCTGGCGCCGCAGCCCGTGCGCGAGGTGGGCCGCAGCGGCCTGGAGCGCCTGCTCGCCGGCGCGGACGCGCCGGCCGAGGCCAGTCCGCCCGTATCCGTCCCCGCGCCCGCGCCGGCACCCGAGGCCCCCGGCAAGGACGACGCACCCGCGCCGCCCGCCGCACCGGCCGACTCTCCGGCCAACGAAAGCGAGCCGCCGCTGGAGCCGCCGCGCCCCGAGCCCGTCGTGCCGGAGAAGGACGAGGACGTCGCCGGCCCCGCCGCCGAACAGCACTGGCTGCACGAGGCGCTGGCGGTGCGCGCCCTGTTCGGCCAGTGGCAGGCGGCCATCCGCCAGCCCAGCGACCTGGACGGCGCCTGCCGGCAGGTCGAGGAAATGAGCCTGCGCTGCCTGCGCCGGCAGAGCGGCCCGGAAGCCCTGGCCAGCCTGCCGCCGCCGTTCATCGTCGAGCTCGCCCCGGCCGACGGGCCGCCCTTCCTCGCCACCCTGCTGGCGCGGGACGAACGCCGGGCCAGGCTGGTCGTGGCCGGCGAAGTCCGCGAGGTCGGCCTCGCCGCGCTGGCCCGGCGCTGGAGCGGCCGCTACGTCCTCCTGCAGCAGGCGCCGCTGGCCCGCAGCCGGCGCCTGACCCTGGGCAGCCGCGGCGCCGACGTGGCCTGGGTGGACCTGCAACTGGCGCGCTGGGAAGGACAGACCCGGCCGCGTGCCGGCGACCCGCTGTTCGGCAGCGAACTGGAGCGGCGCGTGCGCAGTTTCCAGCAAGCCAGCGGCCTGCTCGCCGACGGCGTGGTCGGCGCACAGACCCTGCAACGGCTGGCCGATCTTGGCAGCACCGAAATGGCCGCGCTGACGACGAGACCTATCCACTGATGTCCTACATACTCGAAGCCCTGAAGCAATCGGAACATGCCCGCCAGCAGGGCAAGGCCGCGGTCCTCAACAGCCTGCCACCGCTGCTCCCGCCGCCTCGCCAGAGCGCCGCCCGCCGCCTGCCGGCCGCTCTGCTGCTGGCGCTCGGCCTGGCGCTGACCGGCGCCGGTCTCGGCTGGTGGCGCCCCTGGCAGGACGCGCCGACCGGTGCCGTCGCTCAGGCGCGGCCAGCGGAAACGCGCGCTCCGCACAGTGCACCTCCGGCCTCCGCCGAGCCGGCTCCGGCGGCGCCTGTCGCCAGCCCCGCAGCGCTCCCGGAACCGGCCGGGCCAGTCGTCATCGCCAACCCACCGTCGACACCTCCGGCCGTCGCCCCGGAGCCGCTGATCCGCCTGGACCCGCCGGCGCCCGCCGACACAGCGCTCGCCGCCGCCCCACCGGCAGTCCGGCCCGCCCCCCTGCCGACGCCGCCCGACCGGGTACTCGGTCTCCAGGAGTTGCCCGCCGAGCTGCGCCAGAGCCTGCCGCACCTGTCCGTCTCGGGCTTCTCCTACGCCGAGGAGCCGCAGCTGCGCATGGCGGTGATCAACGAGCGCATCCTGCACCAGGGCGACCTGGCCGGCCCCGGCATCGTCGTGGAGCGGATCGCCAGCGACGGCGTGGTGCTGAACTATCGGGGCTTCCGCTTCCGCCCGCGCTGACGCCGCTCACAACCGCCACTCCAGCCCCGCATAGACGCTGCGCCCGTCGCCGGGCAGGAACTGCGCGCTGTCCTGCCGCGGGCATCGGCGATCACCCCGGTGGTGGCGGCGTAGCGACGGTCGGAGAGGTTGCGCCCCTCGACGAAGAAGCCCAGGCCCCTCGCCGCCCGGTAGCCGCCCTTCAGCCCCCAGAGGGCGTAGCGGTCGGTATACAGGGTCTCCGCATGGTCCACCGCATAGTGGCTCGGCACCCACTCGAAGGTCGGCCCGGCGTACCAGCCCGCCCGCTGCCAGAGCAGCTCGCCCTTGACGAACTGGCGCGGCACGCCGGCCAGGCGGTTGTCGCCGTAGACAGCGTCGTCGTCGAAGCGGAAGTCGTTGAACAGGTACTGCCCGCGCAGGACGAAGGCGCCGACCGACCAGGCGCCGCCCAGCTCGACGCCCTGGTGCAGGGTGCGGTCGGCGTTGATCGTGCCCAGCGGATCGCCGTTGGCGTCGTTGAGCGCCAGCAGCTCGTCGCGGATCTCGCTGCGGTAGACCGCCAGGTCGAGGTCCACGCCGCCGCGGTTGTAGCGCAGGCCGGCCTCCCAGGTCCTGGCCCGCTGCGCGTCGTTCTTGCTGACGATCTGCCCGCCGGTCAGCTCGCTGAAGGTCGGCGGCTCGTAGCTCTGGCTGAAGTTCGCGAACAGCTGTACGCCCTCGGCCAGATCGTGGCGCAGCCCGATGCGTCCGACGCGGCCGACGTAGGTCGCCTCGAAGGATTCGTCCTGGGCCACGCAACGGCTGGTGACCGCGGTGCTGCACTTGAGGCGGTCGTCGACCTCGCGCTCCTGGTGCAGCCAGGCCAGTCCGCCGATCAGCGCCCAGCGCTCGGCCAGCGGAATCTCCAGCTCGGCGAAGGCGTTCAGGTTGCGCGCGGTCTGGCGCAGCTCGTTGAGCTTGCGCCCGGAGTGGCCGCCGACGTTCTGGTGGCGCACGTCGTGGTTGCGCCCATGGCTGGCCTCGATGCCGCCGGTCCAGCGCCAGCCCTGGCGCTGCCACTTGTGGGTGAGGCGCAAGCCGTAGTCCTCGCTGTCCACGTCGTACACCTGATGGATCGGGTGCCAGAGATCCTTCTCGCTGTAGAAGCTGGCCAGCTCCAGGCTGTGGCCGCCGTCCAGCGTCCAGACGGTGCGGTTGCCGAGGCGGTCGAGGGTGAAGTCGCGGCGCTGGTCGTTGCGCAGGTTGTTCGGCGCGGCCTGCTCGTCGTCGTCATGCATCTGCGCCCTGGTCAGGTTGCCGGGCAGCTCGGAGTCGGTTTCCACATGGGTCAGGTAGAAGCGGGTGGACAGCCGGTCCGTGAGCCGTCCGCCGAGGTTGGCGAAGTAGCGCTGGTTGTCCTGCCGGGCATGCTCGCGAAAGCCGTCCTGGGAGGAGTCGCTCAGGCTCAGGTAGGCGTCCCAGTCGCCGAAGTCCTCGGCGACCGCCATGAACATCCGGCGGTAGTCGAAGCTGCCGCCCTCGTAACGCAGATCCACCGGCGGCGCGCTCTTGCCGGTCGGCGCGACGAAGTTGACCGCCCCGCCGAGGGTGGCCGTGCCGTAGTGCCAGGCGTTGGCGCCGCGCAGCACCTCGATGTGGTCGGTGGCCAGCGGCTCGATGACCTGGAAGTCGAAACTGCCGTCGGCCAGGTTGACCGGCGCGCCGTCCTGCATCAGCAGCAGACCGCGGCCGTGGAAGGTGCGCTGCAGGCCGGAGCCGCGGATCGACAGGCGCGACTCCTCGGCGCCGAAGCGCGGCTGGACGAACACCCCGGTGGCCATCCCCAGGGCGTCCTGCAGGGTGCTGCTGCGGCCGGTCTTGTAGGTTTCGCCGTCGACCAGCGTGGCGCCACCGGGAATCCGGTCGAACTCGGCACGCTTCTCGGCCAGGCTCGGCGCGGTGGGGTCCGACTCGCGCTGTCCGTCGATGGTCATGCTGTCCAGCTCGACCTGTTCGGCCAGCGCAGGGGTTGCCAGGCCAGCGCTCAGCGCCAGCAGGCTCAAAATGGATGAAGGGCGCATCCCCGTTCTCCTGAAGTTGTTCTTCGTTCCATGTCGGGCATGGCCCGGCCGCGGCCGGGGCCACACCGAAGTCTCGGGAAGGGTCGGCTTCGCCGGCGCAGGCGTCCGCTCCGGGCAGGCCCGGAGGAGGGAGCGGCGGCGAGGCCGCAGGGGAATCAGGGCGCGCGGGGATTGGCCGGCGGCCAGTGCTGGCGGGGCGGCGACTTGCCGCGTTGTGTCGGGCGGCAACACCAGTGGCGCGCCGGGCGCAGCCAGATACCCAGGGCGACCAGCAGGGCCAGGTCGACCAGGGCGGGGGAATTGCAGAGCGGGCAATTGGCGAAGGCCGGGGCGGCCTCGAGATCGCCGGCATCGCCGTCCAGCGCCGGCCCGGCGTGCCCCTCGGCCGAACAGAACGCCCCGCCGAGCCCGGCCAGCGTGAAGCCCGCCGACTGCCCGTGGCCGATGCTGCAGTGCAATGCACTGAGCAGGACGCTGAAACACAGCATCCAGGCGATCAGCGAGCGAGGGGCGCGCGAAAGGTTCATGGGCGGCGGGCGGACCGAAGATTCGGGGACGGAGAATCTAGCCGATGGCCAGGTTCCATGACAGCCCCGCGCATTCCTCTTTACACTTGCCCATGCCTGCCGTTCCCGGCCGATTTCCAGACCGCCCATGCCGCCACTCGTTCAGCACCTCATCCGCCTGCCCTCCGCCGGACTGCTGCTCATCCAGCTGCTCGGCGTGCTGCTCTATCCGCTGATGGAAGATACCCAGACCGGCCGGGCGCTGCTCGGCGCATTCGGGGTGATCGTGCTGGGCGCGGCGCTGCGCATGGTGCGCCGCAGCTCGTCGGAAACCCGGATCGCCCTGCTGCTGGCCGGCGCCATCCTCGTCCTGATGCTGGCCAACGCCCTGGTCTCCGTCCAGGAAATCCGCCTGGGACTCGCCCTGCTGGAAGGCGCCTTCTATTTCTACGCGGCCGGCAGCCTGATCTTCTACATGATGGAGGACCGGCGGGCGACCACCGACGAGTTGTTCGCCGCCGGCGCGACCTTCACCCTGCTGGCCTGGGCCTTCGCCTACCTGTTCGGCGCCTGCCAGCTCCTCGCCCCGGGCAGCTTCACCGCCCTGCTCGATCCCCAGGCGCCACGCAGCTGGCTGGAGCTGCTGTTTCTCAGCTTCAGCACCCTGTCCGGCGTCGGCCTCGGCGACATCCTCCCGCTTCGGCCCATGGCCCGCGCCCTGGTGATGCTCGAGGAGTTCACTGGCGTGATGTATTTCACCCTGGTGGTGTCGCGCCTGATCGGCCTGACGATCAGTCAGCGCTAGCAGCGCTGCCCGGCCGCGGCGCTCCGGCCATCCGACGACCGGCCAAGCGCACCGACCGCCGCAAAACGAACGCCTCCCGCCCTCGCCTCGCTCCTGCGTGTCAATCCCATATGCATCAATAATTTGACGCTACTAATTGACAATACGCTCTTAGATACATCCTGTAATAAATCATGTACCTTATATTAATCATAGATTAATAAAACATGCTGCTTGCCTTGCAGTGGGCCCGGGAAGGCTCTCCTTCAGTCGCCGCGTTGGGATCGCGGCGGGATAGCCTTTCTAAGGGTGTCTAGTGACCATGTCTTTAGTTCATAAAGAAGATTCCTTGTGCCAAAAATTTGGCGTCGCCAAATCGGCCTTGTGTAACTCCCTTCACGATCATGTTCGGCGCACGACCCGCAAATTCTCACGCGGCAATCGCGAGCTGGCGCCTCTGGTCGCCATGGTCGGTTGCGACGGGGCCGGCAAGTCCACGGTTTCCGAAGCCACCCTGGCATGGATGCGGACCTTCCGCCCCGCTGAGTACTGCCACCTGGGCATCCAGTCCAAGACCATCGGCGAGGCGATCATCCGGCTGCCGCTGATCGGACGGAGCGCCGAGCGCCTGATCGAACGCAACTCCAAGCGCGGCCGCGTAGCGCAGGACGGGCCGGACGAAGGGCCGACCAGCCTGGCGGCCTTCGCGATCTACCTGCTCTCCCTGCGCCGCTGGTTCCGCTTCCAGCGCATGATGGCACTGCGCCGCCAGGGGATCGTCGTCGTCGCCGACCGCTACCCGCAAGTCGCCGTGCCCAGCCTGAAGCTCGACGGTCCCGGCCTGTCCAACGTGCCGCTGCGCAACGGCTTCGTCCGCTTCCTGGCGCGCCGCGAAAAGGCGCTTTACGCCTACATGACCAGCTACCGGCCCGACCTGGTGATCCGCCTGAACGTCGATGTCGAAACGGCCTACGCGCGCAAGCCCGATCACCGCTACGAGTCCCTGAAGGCCAAGATCGAGGCAACGCCTCTGCTGGAGTACAAGGGGGCGCCGATCGTGGACCTCGACACCCGTGAGCCGCTGGCGAACGTACTCGCCGGGGTGAGAACGGCCATCGACTCCCGCCTGGCGATAAGCCTATGAACGCGCCGATCAACTTCATCGATGCTCGGGTGCAGGGCAGCGCCGATCAAGAACCGCTGATCGCCATCGTCGGCTGTGACGGCTCGGGAAAAACCACGCTCGCCTCCGAGATATGCTCGGCGCTGCAGGAGCATTCGGCCACCTATTGCTATCTCGGCCTCGGCTCGCGCGGCATCGCCGACCGGATCGCGACCTGGCCGCTGATCGGCAAGCCGCTCGTGCGCCGGCTTTCCGCCAAGGCCCGGCAGGCCCGCACGAAAGGCCAGCGCATCCCGGGGCTGCTGACCGCACTGGTGATCTTCTGGTTTTCCACGCGGCGCCTGTTGCGCTTCAAGCACATGCTGAAGCTGCGAAAGCAGGGGCAGGTGGTGATCTGCGACCGCTACCCGCAACTGGAGGCGCCCGGCTTCTACGACGGCCCCGGCCTCTCGACGGCCCGCGCCGGCGGGCCGCTGGTCGAGTGGATCGCCCGGCAGGAGTTGAAGCTCTACGAGCACATGGTGCAACACCGGCCGACGCTGGTCATCCGCCTGAACATA
The DNA here is from genome assembly GCF_059739045.1 of Azotobacter tropicalis. Classification (NCBI taxonomy): domain Bacteria; kingdom Pseudomonadati; phylum Pseudomonadota; class Gammaproteobacteria; order Pseudomonadales; family Pseudomonadaceae; genus Azotobacter; species Azotobacter tropicalis. Next base: position 123,373 of record NZ_AP046059.1, on the reverse strand, counting down.
GACGCCGAAACCGCACATGCCCGCAAACCGGATCATGAGCTGGATCTGCTGCGCGACAAGGTGGCCGCCACCCCGCTGCTGCGCTTCAACGGCGCGCCGATCCTCGACATCGATGCCCGCCAGCCCTACGAGGCTGTCCGCGCCGCCGTCCTGGCGGCCGTGCAACAGGCGATACGCATAAAGGCTTCCGCCGCCGCGGAATTGGTATGGTCGGTGGCGTAGGCACCGGGCCGGCCTGACCTGTCCGCGCACCGGCAGTTGCGGCGCCGGTGCGCGGCGATCGAGGACATTATGGCAACGACGAGACTTCTCTTTACCGAGCGCCCCCGGATCGACTGGGCCGGGCTCGGCTGGATGTTCCTGTTCTTCTGGTATTTCTCCGGCGTCACCCAGACGCTGATCGCGTTTTCCGGGGTCGCCGGCCTCCAGGGCTTGCGCCAGGCCTCGATGGCCAGCGCCCTGTGGCTGATCCCGCTGCTGCTGTTCCCGGCGCGGACCAGGCTGCTCGCCGGGCTGATCGGCACCTTACTGTGGCTGTGCTCGCTGAGCGGCTTCGGCTATTTCCTGGTGTACGGCCAGGAGTTCTCGCAGAGCGTCATCTTCATCATGTTCGAATCGAACGTGGCCGAGGCGAGCGAATACCTGGGGCACTACTTCGCCTGGTGGATCGTGCTGGCCGTGATCGCCTACGGCTTCGGCGGCTGGCTGCTGTGGCGCAAGGTGCGCCCGGTGTACCTGCCGCGCCGGGCGCTGCTGCTCGCCTGCCTGCTGCTGTTCGGCGTCTCGATGGGCTACGAGGCGGTGCGCCAGTACATCAAGCGCGACACCCTGCAGCGGGCCATCGACGAATTCGAGGAGAACATCGAGGCGGCCTCGCCCTGGCAACTGGCGGTCGGCTATCACCAGTATCGCCGGCAGCTGCAGGGCATGGCCGACCAGCTGGCCAGCCAGGAACGGATTCCGCCGCTGAAGAACCTGGTCGACGCCCATGCCGGACAGCCCTCGACCCTGGTGCTGGTCATCGGCGAATCGACCAACCGCCAGCGCCTGAGCCTCTACGGCTATCCGCGGCCGACCACCCCCAACCTCGACAAGCTGCGCGGCGAGCTGCAGGTATTCGACAACGTGGTCACCCCGCGCCCCTACACCATCGAGGCGCTGCAGCAGGTGCTGACCTTCGCCGACCAGGAACACCCGGACCTCTACCTGACCACGCCCTCGCTGGTCAGCGTGATGAAGCAGGCCGGCTACAAGACCTACTGGATCACCAACCAGCAGACGATGACCAAGCGCAACACCATGCTCACCACCTTCTCCAGGCAGGCGGACGAGCAGGTCTATCTGAACAACAACCGCGACCAGAACACCACCAGCCAATACGACGGCGACGTGCTCGAGCCGTTCGCCAGGGTGCTGGCCGACGACGCGCCGCGCAAGTTCGTGGTGGTGCACCTGCTGGGCACCCACATGCGCTACAAGTACCGCTATCCGGAGGAGTTCGAGCGCTTCACCGACCGCAGCGGCGTGCCGGCCAGCGTCACCGACGACCAGCTGCCGACCTACAACAGCTACGACAACGCCGTGCTGTACAACGACTACGTGGTCTCCTCGCTGATCGAGCGCTTCCGCGCCACCGACCCCAACGGCTTCCTGTTGTATCTGGCCGACCACGGCGAGGCGGTGTTCGACGCGCCCGATCCCCAGGTGCTCGGCCGCAACGAGGCCGCGCCGACCGGCCCGATGTACACCGTGCCGTTCATCCTGTGGAACGCGCCGAAGTGGCAGGCGCAGCAGCCGCGCGATTTCAGCGCCAGCCTGCACCGTCCCTACAGCAGCTCGCACTTCATCCACACCTGGGCGGATCTGGCCGGCCTGCGCTTCGACGAGCTGGAGCCGAGCAAGAGCCTGGTGAGCGATGCGTTCAAGCCGCATCCGCTGCTGATCGGCAATCCGGCACAGCCGAAGAGCCTGATCGACTTCAGCCTGATCAAGCCGAAGAAGCCCGCGCCTGCGAATGCCGACCTGGTCCAGCAGGAGCCGGCGGCCAAGGACCGGACGATGTAAGGCGCATGGGGCCGGGCGCAGCAGGCGCCCCGTCGAACCGGCCAACTCAGGCCGCTAGACTGGGAGCACACCCGAACGCCCTGCTGCGAGGCCCCCATGAACCAGCCGCTGGACACCCCCTCCTCCCTGGCCGCCGGACTCGACCTGCGCGCCCACTGGATGCCCTTCACCGCCAACCGCAACTTCCAGCGCGACCCGCGCCTGGTGGTCGCGGCGCAGGGCAACTACCTGACCGACGCCGAAGGCCGGCAGATCTACGACAGCCTCTCCGGCCTCTGGTGCTGCGGCGCCGGCCACGGCCGCCGGGAAATCGCCGAGGCGGTGGCGCGCCAGCTCGGCACCCTCGACTACTCGCCCGGCTTCCAGTTCGGCCACCCGCTGTCCTTCCGCCTGGCCGAGAAGCTCGCCGGCATGACCCCGGCCGGCCTCGACCACGTGTTCTTCACCGACTCCGGCTCGGAATGCGCCGACACCGCGCTGAAGATGGCCCGCGCCTACTGGCGCCTGAAGGGCAAGCCCGGCAAGAGCAAGCTGATCGGCCGCGCCCGCGGCTACCACGGGGTCAACGTCGGCGGCACCGCCCTGGGCGGCATCGGCGGCAACCGCAAGGCCTTCGGCCCGCTGCTGGACGCCGACCACCTGCCGCACACCCTGCTCGCCGAAAACGCCTTCAGCCGCGGCCTGCCCGCGCACGGCGGGCCGGCGCTGGCCGACGCGCTGCTCGGGCTGATCGAGCTGCACGACGCCTCGAACATCGCCGCGGTGATCGTCGAGCCGATGTCCGGTTCGGCCGGCGTCCTGGTCCCGCCCGAGGGCTACCTCGCGCGGCTGCGGGAGATCTGCGACCGCCACCAGATTCTGCTGATCTTCGACGAGGTGATCACCGGTTTCGGGCGCAGCGGCGCGCTGTTCGGCGCCGAGCGCTTCGGCGTGGTGCCGGACATCCTCAACCTCGCCAAGCAGCTCACCAACGGCGCCATCCCCATGGGCGCGGTGGTGGCGAGCGGCGAGATCTACGCCACCTTCATGCAGCAGGACCTGCCCGAACACGCGGTGGAGTTCGCCCACGGCTACACCTACTCCGCCCACCCGGTCGCCTGCGCCGCCGCCCTCGCCGCGCTCGAACTGCTGGAACGCGAGAGCCTGGTGCAGCGGGCGGCGGAACTGGCCCCGCACTTCGAGAACGCCCTGCACGGCCTGCGCGGCGCGCGGCATGTTCTCGACATCCGCAACTGCGGCCTGGCCGGCGCCCTGCAGCTCGCTCCGCGCGACGGCGACGCCCTGGTGCGCCCCTTCGAGGCGGCCATGCGCCTCTGGCGCCGGGGCTTCTACGTGCGCTGCGGCGGCGACACCCTGCAGTTCGGCCCGCCGTTCACCAGCTCCGCCACCGAACTCGACCGCCTGTTCGATGCCGTAGGCGAGACGCTCGACCACATCGACTGACGAGCGGGGCCGCCGATGGAGCGGACGCCACCCAGCGGGACGGCACGAATCCCAACATGCGTTTACATATTCGAATGAAATGGAGTGGTTTCACCCAGCGAGGGTGAGGACAATTTCACGATACGAAAAGGCATGAAATGATAGGGGCGAAACCTCGTCGACAGCCGAATCGGTATCCTCCTCCGTCCGGCTCTCCAGTTCCGTCTGCCGCGTGCGATGCAGACGGGTATGTTCCCGCCGGCCGGAGTGCCGGCCCAGCAGTAGACCGAACATGCATTCGCCAGAAAGCAATCCCGAGAATACCAGTCGCCGGCCAGGGACGGCCGCCGACTGCAACGGCGCCGCCGGCTTCGAAACCATCCTCGACGGCATCGACGCCATCGTCTACGCGGCGGACATGCACACCTACGACCTGCTCTATCTCAACAGCTACGGGCGCCGTCACTACGGCGATCCCGAGGGGATGAAATGCTGGCAGCTGCTGCAGGCCGGCCAGACCGGCCCCTGCGCCTTCTGCAGCAACCCGCGGCTGCTCGATGCCAATAGCCAACCGGCCGGGGTCTACGTCTGGGAAATCCGCAACACCCGCACCGGCCGCTGGTACGAATGCCGCGATCAGGCCCGCTACTGGACGGACGGCCGCCTGGTACGCATCGAGATCGCCACCGACATCACCGAACGCAAGCACCTCGAAGAAGCACTGGCCGAAGCCAAGCGCCAGGCCGAAGCCCTGGCGCACCTCGACGAACTCACCGGCCTGAACAACCGCCGCGCGTTCTTCCAGCTGGGCCTGCAGGCCTTCCGGCAGGCTGCCCGCGCCGCCGCCCCCATCGCCGTCGTCATGTTCGACCTCGATCACTTCAAGCAGATCAACGACGCTCACGGCCACTTCGTCGGCGACAAGGTGCTGGTCGCGGTGGGCAACAGCCTGCGCTCGCACATGCGCGAAGCGGACATCGGCGGACGTCTCGGCGGCGAGGAGTTCGCGCTGATCCTGCCGGGCACCACCCTGCCCGAAGCGCTGATCGCCGCCGAACGCCTGCGCGAAACCCTCGCCGCCGGCAGCCTCGCCCATGGCTCGCCGCACATCCGCAGCACCGCCAGCTTCGGCGTCGCCGCCTGCGCGGACGGCTCGCAGGACCTCGAGCACATGCTCAGCCTGGCGGACGCGGCGCTGTACCAGGCCAAGCGCAACGGGCGCAACCGGGTGGAGCACGCGGGCAGGCCAATCGCCCGGCCGACCGAGCATCCGGTTTCACTTGCCCTCATGGGCAAATGCGTATAATTATCACTCGCCAATTTCGCACACCCCGTTGACGACGACTTCCCCGCCCTCCGCTTGCGGACAGCCATGCCGAACCATGGCTGCCGGGGCCGTCGCTCATCTGTCGTACAGGATGAATCCCCCATGAGTCGTATCGTTTCCGCGCTGCCCGGGCGCATCCGCATCCGTGACCGAGCGCTGCGGGACCGGGCGCGTCTGGCCCGGATCGAGGAGGCGCTCGCCGGCCTCGAAGGCATCGCCAGCCTGCAACCCAATGCCCGGGCCGGCAGCCTCGTGCTGCACTTCGACGCCGCGCGGATCGCCGTCGAGGCGCTGGAGGCGCAGGTCGACTCGATCATCGACGCCGAACTGGCCCGCCCCCACGCACCGCGCCGGCGCTCGCTGAAGATGCAGATCAACCGCGGCGCCAAGCTCGGCATGCTGGGCAGCCTGACCGCCTCCCTGGCACTGGCCGCAGCCGGCAAGAAAGGCGCGCACGCCATCACCGGCGGCCTGTTCGTCGCCTGTCTGGGCGTGCACCTGGGCGTGCATCGCCGCTCGCTGGTGCGCTGAAAGCGGCGGCAGCGGCGCCGCAAGCCGCGGCCACTCAGTCCTCCAGCCGCGTGGCCAGCGCATGCGGCCCATCGATCAGCTGCTGCTTGAGAAACTCGATGCACACCCGCACCCGCTCCGAGCCCGAGGTGCGGGCCGCGGTCACCGCCCAGACGTCCGCCGGCGCCGGTAGGCCGGCAGCACGCGGACCAGCTCACCGGCCCGGATGCTGGGGGCCAGGTCCCAGATCGACGCCATGATGATCCCGTAGCCCTCGATCGCCCAGCGCCGCACGATGTCGCTGTGGTTGGAAGCCATGGGGCCGGTGACCTTGACGCTCTCCTCGCCGCTCGGTCCCTCCAGGCGCCAGACGCCGAAGCTCTGGTCGCGGTCGCGGAACAGCAGGCAATCGTGCTGGCCCAGCTCGGCCAGCGTCTTCGGCCTGCCGCAGCGCTCCAGATAGGCCGGCGCGGCACAGAGAATGCGCGCGTTTTCGGCGATCCTGTGCCCGATCAGGTGCGGCTCGTGCACCTCGCCGACGCGGATGTCGATATCGAAGTTCTCGCCGATCAGATCGACGCGCCGGTCCAGCAGCTCCAGCCAGAGCTCCAGCAGCGGATGGCGCCGCCGCAGCTCGGTGAGGATCGGCGCGACGTAGTCGCGCCCGAGCCGGAGGCTGGCGCTGATGCGCAGGACACCGCGCGGCTCGCCGCGGCTGCCGGAAACCGCCTCGAGCATGCCCTCGACGTCCTCGAGGATCTTGCGCGCCCAGCGGAAGGCCGCCTCGCCGTCACTGGTGATATTCACCCGCCGGGTGGTGCGGTTGAACAGCTTGACGCCGAGCGTCTCCTCGAGCATGGCGATGCGCTTGCTGACATGAGCCGGCGACAGGCCCATCTCGTTGGCGCCGGCGACGAAGCTGGAACGCCGGGCCACCGTGCAGAACAGCAGCAGGTCGCGCAGGAAGGGATCGTTGTTGGTCAGTTGCACATTCTGGTTTTTCATCGCGGCAGATCATGTCCGGACAGCTCGACCGTCATCTTGCCTCGCGCCGGCGAGCGGCGCGACTCAGCCGCCGGCCGCCGCGCGCAGGCCGAGCAGGAGCGGTGCAGGCCGAACCCGCGGATCTGCCCCGTGACGATTTCGACGAACGCCGGAACGGCACGCGCATGGTTGTGATTGATGCCATGCAGCATGAGTACCTTCACGCGTCCTCTCCTGGGCGCGAATGATCAGCCGTCGCCGAGCGGGATCACGCGGCCGGTCTTGGCCGCCTCGACGATCGCCTCGGTGATTTCCAGATTGCGCAGCCCGTCGCGGGCGCTGACCAGAGGCTGGGCCTCGCCGCGCACCACCGCGCCGAAGTGTTCGATCTGTTGGATCAGCGGGTCCTGGCGGACCATGCCCACCACGCCCACCTCGAACGGCTTCCACCAGGAGCGCTCCTCGGGACGGGGATAGGTCTTCAGGCGCATGGTCGGAATCGACAGGCTGCCGTCGGTGCCGGCGATGACGTAGCAGTCCTCGTCCTCGTCCTCGTAGGTCGGGTAGGCCTTGTTCTCCCGGGAGGTCTGTTCCCAGCTGCGCGGGCAGGCGGCGCTATCGGAGAGCATGAAGGTGCCCAGCACGCCGTTGGCGAAGCGCAGGTTGATGGCCACCGTGTCCTCGACCGGGAAGTCGCGCACGGCGTGGGAGGCGAAGGCCTGGACCGCGACGATGTCGCCGCAGAGCATGCGCAGGTTGTGCACCTCGTGAATCATGTTCAGCAGGATCGGCCCGGCGCCCGGCTCGCGCCGCCAGGGGGCGTCGGCGAAATACTGGTCGGGCTTGAAGAAGGTGGCGCTGCCCATCACCACGACCAGCCGGCCGAGCTTGCCCTGCGAGACGATTTCGCGGGCTTTGGCCATGATCGGGCTGTGCGCGCGGTGATGGCCGATCAATATCCTGGCCCCCGTCCGCTCGGCCATCCTCACCAGCCGGCGGCCCTCCTCGACGGAGGGCGCGATGGGCTTTTCCAGCAGCATCGGCAGGCCGGCTTCCATGCACAGCGTCGCCTGCTCGACGTGCAGCTGGTTCGGCGTGGCCAGCACGATGCCGTCCGGGCGGTCTTTCTCGATCAGTTCGTCCAGTGACCTGTAGAGCGGCACCCCCGCCTTGGCGGCGATGTCGACGGCGGCGGGAGACGGGTCGACGACGGCAGACAGCCGGCACGTCGGGCTTTGCTGCAGGACGCCCAGATGGGCCTGCCCGATGTAACCGGCGCCCGCAACGGCAATGCTGAGTTTCATGGGGGTTTTCCCTCTCTTGTCGGTATATGCCGCAGCCCATTCGGTGGCTTGGCTTGCCGCAAGAAGCTACTCCCCCTCGATGGGAGAACAATCAGCCTGGCTGGGGATTCAGAATGTGCTCCGAGCGAATAATCGGCTCGTCGCTACTTTCGCTGCGCGACGCAACCGGCGGCGATGGCGATCAGGTCGCCGGCCAGTTCGCAGGCGGCCGGCCATTCGTCCGCCGCCTCCGGCAGGTAGATCTCCAGGCCCAGGTAGAGAAAGGCCGGGTTGCGCCACACCTGCGGCGGGATGATGGTCCGCGCGTACAGATCGGCGCCCTCGTCGCCGAGGGGCACCACGCGGACCTCCATGCCGGCCAGGCGTTCGGCGCCGGCCAGGGCCGTGCGCAGGCCGGCGCACAGCGCCGGGTCGGCGCAGATCAGGTCGGCGCCGAGCTGCGGGTCGGCGCCGCTGTGCAGGTCGACGAGCAGGCGGTGGCGGTTCAGCACATGGGGCAGCAGTTGCAGGTACAGCGCCCGGTGCAGGGCCTCGTACTGGAAGCGCCGCGCGGCGGGCGGCGGCTGTCCGGACAGCCCCTCGGGAATCTCCAGCACCGCCACCTGCGCCGGGTCCAGCTGCCGGGCCACGGCCTGGCCGAAGGCCAGCTCCTCGCGATGGATGCCGATCACCAGCAACGTCTGGGGGCTGTTCATCGGTGCCGCTCAGCAGTCGCCGGTCCACTCGTAGAGCGCGAGCGTGCTCGGGTCGCAGTGGCAACAGGACGAGCCGCAGGTCGAGCCGGCCGGCAGGCGGCGCACGCGACCCTTGCGCTCCAGGGTGGCGAGCATGGCCTCGACCGCCTCCGGCGTGCTGCCGGTGGCCGTCGCCAGATCATGCAGGCTGGCCCGGCCGTGCTGGCGCAGGTACTGGCCGATCTCCGCAAGGATCATGGTCCACCTCCTCAGGTTCGCTGGGGCACGGCCGCTACGGCGCTCTCGCCGCCGGCGAAACGGCGCATGGCGTACAGCACCAGACCGAAGCCGGTCAGCAGTGCGCCGATCCAGAGCAGCGAGGACAACGGGTGACGGCTCAGGGTCGCCGCCTGGTAGAACAGGGTCGACATGCCATAGGCCAGCCCGGTGGTCCACAACGCCACGAACAGCGTCCAGCGCGGGCCGGACTCCTGGTAGATCGCTGCGGTCGCCGAGGTGCAGGGCATGTAGAGCAGGATGAACAGCAGGTAGGCGAAGGCGCCGGCGCGCCCGTCGAAGCGGCCGGCCATGGCGCCGAAGACGCCGCTGGCGCGTGCCTGCTCCGCGTCCGGCAGGCTCTGCTCGTCGACCCCGGCGACATCCCGGCGCCAGGTGGCGCTGCCCGGCAGCAGCTCGAGCCAGCCGTCGACCAGGGTGGCGAGGTTGGCGGGGATGGTCGCGAAGGCGGCGGCGATGCCGGCGCCCAGCGCGAAGGGCGCCGGCTCGCCGGTTTCCTGCGGCCCCGTCGCCAGGGAGGCATAGGCGGCGTTCAGGGTGCCGACTATCGCCTCCTTGGCCAGCACGCCGGTGAAGATGCCGACCACCGCCGGCCAGTTCTCCTCGTCCAGCCCCAGCGGCGCGAAGGCCGGCGCGACGCCGCGGCCCACCGCCGCCAGCACCGAGCGGTCGCTGTTCTCATTGCTGTAACTGCCGTCGGTGCCCAGCGCGTTGAGCACGTTGATCACCAGCACCATGGGCACGATCACCCGCCCGGCGCGGAAGATGAAGCGCTTCAGGCGGTCCCAGGCATGGATCAGCACGCCCCGCGCGGTGGGCACGTGGTAGGGCGGCAGCTCCATGACGAAGGGCGTGGCCTCGCCCTGCAGCAGGGTGTTCTTCAACACCAGCCCGGTCAGCACCGCCACCGAAATGCCGATCAGGTACAGGCCGAACACCACGTTCTGCGCGCCCTCGGCGAAGAAGGCCGCGGACAGCAGCACGTAGACCGGCAGGCGGGCGCCGCAGGACATGAAGTGCGCCATGGCGATAGTCATCAGCCGGTCGCGGCGGTGCTCCAGGGTGCGGGTCGCCATGACCGCCGGCACCGTGCAGCCGAAGCCGACCAAGAGCGGCACGAAGGACTTGCCCGGCAGGCCGATCCAGCGCATGAAGCGGTCCATCACGAAGGCGGCCCGGGCCATGTAGCCGGAGTCCTCCAGCAGCGACAGGGACAGAAACAGAAAGCCGATTATCGGAATGAAGGAGGCCACCACCCGCAGGCCGCCGCCGACGCCCTGCGCCAGCAGCAGCTCCAGCCAGCCCGGCGCGCCGAACGAGGCGAGCAGCGCGCCCAGACCGTCGACCAGCAGCACCCCGACAAGCTGCTCGAAGAAATCGATGAACACGCCGCCCAGGTTGATGGTGAGCATGAACATCAGATACATCATCGCCAGGAAGATCGGGATGCCCAGGGCGCGGTTGAGCACCACCCGATCGATACGCTCGGTGAGGTCGCGCCCGACCCGCCCGCCGACCCCGACCACCTCGCCGGCCAGGCGGTTGGCCAGGCCGTAGCGGGCATCGGCCACCCGGATATCGAGGTCCTCGCCGAGTTGCGCGGCAAGCGTTTCCGCCTGCCCGCTCAGCCCGCTGCCGGCGGTCTGCCGGGCGAGATCGTCGCCCTCCAGCAGGCGCACCGCCAGCCAGCGCGCCGAAGTGCCGGCCCGGGCGGCGGTCGCCTCCAGCTGCGGCGCCAGGGCGGCGATCGCCTCCTCCAGCGCCGCGTCGTAGGCGACCGTGGCAGTGGCGCCGCGGCGCGCGGCGACGGCCTCGGCGATGGCCGCCTTGAGCGTCTCGATGCCCTCGCCTTCCGAGGCGACCACCGGCACCACCGGGCAGCCCAGGCGTTCGGCCAGGGTCTTGGCGTCCAGCGTCATGCCGCGCGCCTCGGCCACGTCGACCATGTTGAGCACCACCAGCAGCGGCACGCGCATCTCGGCGAGCTGGCTGGTCAGGTAGAGGTTGCGCTCCAGATTGGCGGCATCGACGATATTGATCACCAGATCGGCATCGTTGCCATGCACGTAGTCGCGGGCGACCTTCTCGTCGAGAGAGATTTCCTGGTCGGTCACGTCCAGCGAGTAGGTGCCCGGCAGGTCCACGACCTCGAAGCGCAGCCCGCGGAACGGATACTCGCCGCTCTTGCGCTCGACCGTCACCCCCGGCCAGTTGCCGACCCGCTGGTGCGCGCCGGTCAGGGCGTTGAACAGCGTGGTCTTGCCGCAGTTGGGATTGCCGACCAGGGCGAGCCGGTAGAGGTCCTTCATAGCCGCTCCACCGAGAGCGCGTCGGCCTCGTCGCGGCGCAGCGACAGGGCGAAGCCGCGCACGCGGATCTCCACCGGATCGCCCATCGGCGCCACCCGGGTGACGCTGATTTCCGCGCCCGGCGTGAGGCCCATCGACAGCAGCTTGCGGCGGTAGGCGCCGCCGCCCTCGGCGAAGCCGAGGACCCTGGCGCGCTCGCCGACGTGCAATTCCCTGAGCAGCATGGAAAAAACCTCCCTGTGCGGATTCGGTCAATGGCCCGTGGTGGAACGCTTCGCGGCGCGGCGTTTCGTCCGGGCCCCGTTCTGGCGCGGCAGGCCGGCGCCGGCCAGGGCGCGCAGGAGGATGGCGATGGTGCTGCCGTTGTGCAGCATCGAGGCGGCCACCGGGGTCAGCAGGCCGAAGGCCGCCGCGCCGAGGATGCTGGTGTTGAGCCCGGCGGTGAGCTTGAAGTTGCCGTCGATCAGCCGCCGGGTGGCCAGCGCCAGCGCCAGGGCATCGGCGACCCGGGAAAAGTCGTCCTCCAACAGGGTGATGTCGGAGGCCAGGCGGGCGATGTCGGCACCGTGGTGCATGGCGATGCCGACGTGGGCGCCGGTCAGCGCCGGCGCGTCGTTCACCCCGTCGCCGACGAAGGCGATACGCGCACCCTCGGCGGCGAGCTGCCGCAGCACCTCGGCCTTCTGCTCCGGCAGCAGGCCGGCGCGGAACTCGTCGAGGCCCAGCTCCGCGGCCAGCGCGCCGGCGCGCTCCGGCTGGTCGCCGGTGAGCATCAGGAGGCGCCGGATGCCGAGTTCGCGCAGCCGCGCCACGGTTTGCGCGGCGTTGTCGCGCACGCTCTCGGTCAGCGCCAGGACGCCGATCAGCTCGCCGCCGAAGCCGATGTAGAGCAGGATCTTGCCTTCCCCGTGCAGGCGCTCGATCACCTCGGCATGGGCCGCGGTGGAGATGCCCTCGTCGTCCTCGATGAAGTGCCGCGAACCGACCACGATGCGCTGGCCGTCGATCACGCTCGCCACGCCATGGGCGACGACGAACTGCACGGCCTGGTGGTCGAAGTGGTGCGGATGGTCGAGTCGGTGGGCGGCCGCCACCACCGCCTCGGCGACCGGGTGGACGTAGTGCTCCTCGACCGAGGCGGCCAGGTTGGTCAGGTCTTCCGAGGTATAGGCGGCGCTGAAGGCGATCGAGTCGGTCACCTTGAGCACGCCGGTGGTCAGGGTGCCGGTCTTGTCGAAGACGAAGGTGTCGGCGCGGGCCAGGCGCTCCAGCGCCTTGGCGCTCTTGATCAGGATCGCCGACTGTCCGGCGCGGTACATCGCCGCCTTGAAGGCCACCGGCGTGGCCAGCTTGAGGGCGCAGGAATAGTCGGCCTGCAGCACCGCGGCGACCCGCTGGCCGTCGGAAGTCAGCAACCAGGTGGCGCCGGCCAGGCCGAGCACCATCGGCACCAGGCGGTCGGCCAGGCGCGCCGCTTCGAGCTGGGTCTCGCTCTTCACCGACAGCGACTGCTCGACGAATTCGGCGATCCGCGCGGCGGCGGCCTGCCGGCCGACCCGCTCGGCGTAGATGCGCAGGCGCCCCTCTTCGACCAGGGTCGCCGACAGCACCCGGTCGCCGCGCCGGCGCACCACCGGCACGCCCTCGCCGGTCATGGTCGCCTCGTTGACCAGCGCCTCGCCGCCGAGCACGGTGCCGTCCACCGGGATCACCGTGCCGGTGGCGGCGATCACGCTGTCGCCGACCTGCACCTCGGCGGCGTCGATCAGCGTCTCGACGCCGTTGCGCTCGACCCACACCTCGCCGCCCGGCGGGCGCAGCAGATGCTTGAGCAGTTCGTCGGAACGGCGCTCGATGGACTCCTCGAGGTATTCGCCGAGGGCCAGCAGGAAGGAAGTGGTGTTGGCGGCGAGAAAATCGTTGCGGCCGATGGAGATGCCCACGGCGAGGGCTTCCAGCACATGGGAGGTGATGCCCCGTTCGAGGAAGTCGTCGACCGCCTCGCCGAGCAGCGGCACCGCGGCGCCGAAGGCGACCGGCGCCTGGAATGGCGGCTGCAGGGTGCGGGTGGCCAGCAGGGTGGCGCCGCTCATGGCCACCGCGCCCAGGCGCGCGGCCTCGCTGTGCCGGTGGTTGGCGACCGGCAGCGGCAGGCCCGACGGCGACAGGGCGAGGATCGCCGCGGCCAGACTGTCCGGACCGGTGACGGCCGGCTCGAACTCCACGACCAGCGAGCGCGCCGCCGGATTGGCGCGCACCTGCAGCACGCCCTTGAGGGTCCGCACCTCGTGCTCGATGCTGTGCGCATCGAGCGGCGTGCCGGCCCGGCAGCGGTAGCGGTAGCGCACCCGACCGGGCGTCCGGTGCAGCGGTTGCAGCCGGACGAACCAGGCGCCGTCCATCAGTCCTCTCCGTGGCGCTCGGCGGCGACCTCGGCCTTGAGGTCGGCCATCTGCTCCTTCATCTCCTCGAAGCCGCCGGCGACGCCGGCATAGAGCTTCATGCCGGCCTTGATCAGCTTGCCGCGCAGTTCCTCGTCGGCCAGCACCCAGGCCGCGGTGGCGCCGAGCACCGCACCGAGCAGGAACTGCTCGGCATTGCCCGAACGCAGGAAGGCCGGCATGTTCTGCAGCAGGCCGGCATCGAACAGGCCGGCGCCGGGAAAGCCGCCCGGAGCGCCCCCGCCATACCCGTAGCCATAGCCCTGGTGTTTCGGCGAATGATGGAAGGCGGCGCCCGCCGGGTCGTAACCGTAGCCATAGCCGTGGTGCGCATGCGGGTGCGCTCCGCCGCCATAGCCGGCGTAGCCGCCCTGCGGGGGAATCCCGGCACCGTAGTCCGGCGCCATGCCGTATTCCGGCCCGGCGCCATAAGGCGGCGCGGCGGCGTCCGGCGGCGGGTAGCCGTAGCCCATGCCCTCGGGCCCCGGGCAGCCGGGCTGCATCTTCCGCTGCTTATTCTTCTTGGCCATCCTGTCTCTCCTTGTCGAGCCGAGCCGCATCGCGCAGCAGCTGTTCGAGCAGCAGCACGCCCCCGGCGCCGACCGCGGCGGCAAGCAGCGCGCTGGAGTAGTCGCCCTGACGGACGGCCGTCGCGGCCCGGGAGCCGGCGGCGAAGGCCGTGCCGCCCTGCAGGGCCTGGCGCAGCAAGCGCCGGAGCTGCGCCGGCGAGGCCGGACGAGAGCCGCCCTGGAACGCCGAGAGGCAGGCGGTGGCGACGAAGGCGCGGGTGAATTCGCTGCTCAGGGGTAGCGCCGGCGGATAGAACGGATAGGCCGGATAAGCCGCATGGCTTGGGCCGAGGGGCGGATATCTCATGGTGCCCGGCCTCCCTTGCTGCCCTCGGTATTCTGCAGGGACTCGCTGGCGGTCCAGTGATGGTGCTCGCCCCCGCCCGCTGCGCCTTGCGCGCCCTTCGCCGGCTCGGCGGCAGCCCGCGCCGTAGCCGCCTCCTCTTCGCTCAGGTGCGGTGGCTGGCTGGGAGGAGCCTCGGGCGCCTCCTCCCTGGCGGCGAGGCGCGCGCGCGCCCGGGCCGAGGCGTTCTCGATCGCCTGCAGGCCGGAGACGGTGGCGCCGCGCAAGCCCCCCTGGGCCTTTTCCAGGCCCTCCTGGGTCTTGTCGTTCTTGAACAGCTTGAGAATCACGGCTCCCGTCACGACGCCGACGGCAAAGGGAATGATGTGGAACATCTCAGTCCTCCTTTCGATTTCGACCTGGCCGGTTCTTCAACAGGTAGATCCCTGCTCCGCCTGCCACCATGCCGGCCAGCATGGCGGGATGGCTGTGACGCAAGAGGGGGCTGAAAATGCCGAGCGGGCCGGCATGGGCGAGCGCCCGCTCCATGAAGTCGGAGAGCGGGCCGTGCTGCACGTAAGCTTCCTGCGGCGGGATGCCCCGGGCCGCGTGGTAGCGTTCCTGCGCCAGGGCATCCGCCATCGCCTGGCGCAAGGCCGGCAGCTGGCGCTCCAGCGAATCCGCCTGCAGGCTCTGGAATACCCGGCGCGCCTCGGGCTCGCCGAGCTGGGCGAGCAGGTAGTCGTACAGGCGGAGCTTGGCGATCTCGCCGGCGACGGCCCGCTCGCAGGTGGCCAGCCAGCCGGGCGCGACCGAGGTCTCCTGCGGGAAGGGATTCAGCGGGCGGGGAATGCCGAAGCGCTGGCACAGGTTCGAGAGCGCGGCGATGTGCCGCTCCTCGGCGCGCAGGAGATCGGCGAACGGCTGACGCCGACCGAACGCCTCGACGGCGCCGGCATGAAAACTCTGGGCGGCGTATTCGGCATAGAGCGCGATGCGCACGGCCTGGTGCAGGACGGGAAAAGGGGCGGCGGGATCGATCCGCTGACTGCGCAGAATCGGCTCGTCATAGTTTCTCATGCATGATCTCCCGATAGATCTCACGCAGAATCTGCTCGAGGGTGGCGGCGGCAGGCGACTCGACCCCGGCCAGGAAATCGTTCCAGGCCTCGGACGGAATCACCTGCGGGTCGTATTCCACGGAGCACGAACGGGCCAGCAGATTGACCCGCACCGAATGGACGCCCGGCGTGCGATCCAGAATAGATTGGAATTCCCGGGCCTGCCGGCTGCGCCCGGCGAGCGACTGGTAGCCGGAGATCATCTTGAGGCGGATGCGCCCGTGGATGTGGTGGGCGATGCGGATGTGCACGAGGTAGCCGCGCAGTTCGTCGAAGGGCAGAGCCATGAGACCCCCGGGACGGAAAAGAGCCGGCGCCCCAGCGGCACCGGGCAGGTCGGAAAGAAGCCGGCGAGACGAAGAACGGTCATCCCAGGCCAACCGGCGGCAACGGCCGCGCAGGCCTTCGCTCCGTGCGACGGAGAAACCGATCCCAGTCGCTGCCTGCAGCAACGGCCCGATACCGAAGCGAACCTCGATTCGGACAAGCGAACCGACAACCCCGTCATGGCGCCGATCAAGCTATGGCAGCATTGTTCGAAGCTGTCAAAATGCGAGCAGATCGCATTTCGATCTTGGCGTTTCCACGCTTATCGCGCATCCATGCCGACAGGGAATGGAGACGCCCGCAATCGTTGCCTGTTCCCTGCGCATCCAACCGCCTGTCCGGCCATGCGCATCCGTCCGCACCCGACGCTTGCCCGGCCTAGCCCTTTTGTTAATGATATTGCTTATCATTAGTAGACTATCGACCCGATCCGATGACCGCCTCCCTGCAACTGCCCTCCGCGCTGCGCCTCCAGGTTCTCCATCGCCTGTTCGGCGAGCATCATGGCTGGCTGCTCGGACGCTTGCGCGCCCGGCTCGGCTGCGCCCATGACGCCGCCGACATCGCCTCGGAAACCTTCACCCAGGTCGTCGCCCTGGACGACCCCGGCGCCATCCGCGAGCCACGCGCCCTGCTCACCACCATCGCCAAGCGCCTGATCTACGCCAGCTGGCGCCGCCGCGACCTGGAACGCGCCTATCTGGAGGCTCTGGCGCAGCAGCCGGAGGCCGTCCAGCCCTCTGCCGAGGAAACCATCCTGGCCCTGGAGGCGCTGACGGCCATCGACCAGTTGCTCGACGGACTATCCCCGAAGGCCCGCGCAGCCTTTCTCTATAGCCAGCTGGAAGGCTTGACCTACGCCGAGATCGCCGGCCGCCTCGGGGTGTCCGTCACCCGCGTGCACCAGTACGTGGTCAAGGGGCTGACCACCTGCTACCTGGCGCTGGAGCCGGCATGAGCCCGCCCCGCCTGTCACCCGAGGAAGCCGCCGCCATCCAGTGGCTGGCCCTGCAACGCTCCGGCCGGATGAGCGATGCCGAGCGGCAGCGCTTCGAACGCTGGCTCGCCGAAAACGAACGGCATCGCGGCGCCTGGGAACGCCTGCAGCGACGGCTGGACAGCGCCTTCGCCGGCCTCGCCGGACAGCCTGCCGACCTGGCGCGAAGCACCCTGCTGAGCGCCGGCAGCAGCCGGCGCCAGGCCCTGCGCGGGGCTCTCGCGCTGGCTGGCCTCGGGCTCGGCGGCCTCGGGTTGACCCGCCCCGGCATGCCGCTGGACGGCCTGGTCGCCGACCTGAGCACCGCCACGGGCGAGCGCCGGCGCTTCGCACTGGCCGACGGCAGCAGCGTGCTGCTCAACGCACAAAGCCGCGTCGATCTCGATTTCGACGAACGGCAGCGGCGCCTGCGTCTGCGCCGCGGCGCCCTGCTCGCCGAGGTGACGGCCGATGCCCGGCGGCCGTTCGTGGTCGAAATGCCCTTCGGCCGCGTACAGGCCCTGGGCACGCGCTTCAGCGTCGCGCTCGGCGAACGGGATGCCACGGTCTGGGTGCAGGAGGCGCAGGTCCGTCTGGAAACCCGCTCCGGCAACAGCCTGGTACTGGCGGCCGACGAAGGCGCCCGCTTCGACCGGGACGGCTGCCAGCGCCTGGAAGCGCAGCGCAGGAACGAATTCGCCTGGCAGGACGGCTGGCTGGAACTCCACGACCGCCCGCTGGACGTGCTGATCGCCGCCCTGCGCCCCTATCACCCGGGCCACCTGCGCCTGTCCCCGGACGCCGCCGCCCTGCGTATTTCGGGCCTGTTTGCCCTGGACGACAGCGAGCAGGTACTGGCCTCGCTCGAAGAAATCCTGCCGCTGCGCATCCAGCGCTACCTGGGCTGGTGGACGACCATCAAGCACAGCTGAGTTTTTTTCGCACGCCCCCTGAAAATTCCGGAGCCTCGTTGCACATGAACGGTATTCCTTGCCTGTTCAGCGGAGCCGTCATGTCTCGCCGTTTGTCCTTTCCCCTGTCGCCGGTGTCCCTGTCGTTGCTGCTGGCCTGCCTCGCCCCGCCGGCCCTGGCCACGGACCCGGCCACCACGCAGCAGCAGGCCCTGGCCTTCGACGTGCCGGCCGGCCCCCTGGAAAACAGCCTGACCGCCATCGCCCGGCAGAGCGCCCGCGGCATTCTCTTCGATCCCGCGCTAATGCGCGGGGAGCAGGCCGAGGCCCTGCACGGGGACTTCACCGTCGAGCAGGCGATCGAGCGGCTGCTGCAGGGGCGTAACCTGCGGTTGCGCGTCACCGAAAGCGGCACCCTGAACATCGAGGCCCTGCCCGACAGCGGCGCTGCCCTGGAACTCTCGTCCTTTCTGGTGAGCGACTCCTGGCAGGAGGACGCCCGGGGGCCGGCCTACGGCCTGGTGGCCCGGCGCAGCGCCACGGCGACCAAGACGGACACGGCCCTGCGCGAAACGCCCCAGGCCATCTCGGTGATCACCCGCGAAGAGATGCAGACCCGCCGGCACGACAGCCTCGCCGACACGCTGCAGTACACCTCCGGCGTGGTCACCCAGCCGAACGGCTACAGCCGCGTGGCGGATGACTATCGCCTGCGCGGCTTCGACATCGGCCCGCGCACCGGCGGCGTGCTGCGCGACGGCCTGAAATTGCAGAGCTCCCAGTTCGAGGGCGGCCAGGAGCCTTATGGACTGGAGCGGGTCGAGGTGCTCAAGGGCGCCTCCTCGGTGCTCTACGGCCAGCTGTCTCCCGGCGGCCTGGTGAATACCGTGAGCAAACGCCCCACCGACGATCCGCTGCACGAAATCAACGTCGAATACGGCAACTACCAGCGCCGCCAGATCTCCACCGACCACGGCGGTCCGCTCGACGAGTCGGGACGCTTCACCTACCGGCTGACCGCCCTCTGGCGCGACAGCGAAACGCAGTACACCTCGATCGACGACGACAGGCGCTTCTTCGCCCCGGCCCTCACCTGGCACATCGACGACGATACCCGCCTGACCCTGCTCGCCACCTATCAGGAAACCCGCACGACCCTGACCCGGCGATGAACTACAACGTCACCAAATACAGCGCGACGCCCGGCCGCAAGATCCCCTACGACCTGTTCGCCGGCGAGCCGAGCTTCGACGACTATTCGGGCGACATGGGCACCCTCGGCTACCTCTTCGAACACCGGCTCGACGACGGCCTCGAACTGCGCCATGCCCTGCGCTACTTCCACTCCGAAAGCGACTACGACTACATCAGCCTGAACAGCAGCCGGGTCACCGGCGCGAACCTCTCCACCCTGACCCGCAGCTACAACTCGCGCGAGGACATCGCCACCGGCTGGGCCAGCGACAGCAGCCTGCAATGGTCGTTCGACAGCAGCCGCTGGCAGCACACCCTGGTCGCCGGCCTCGATTACTACTACAAGACCTACGACAGCCATCGCTGGAGCGGCAATGCGCCCTCGCTGGACCTGGCCAACCCGAGGTACGGCAATCTGCCCACGGTCAACACCAGCATCGACCGGGGTTCCGACCTGCACAGCCGGCAGGCCGGCTTCTACCTGCAGGAACAGGCCAAATTCGCCGAACGCTGGGTATTCGTGCTCGGCCTGCGTCAGGACTGGGCCAGCAGCCACACCCGCAACTATCGCGACCGGAGCCGCAGCACCAAGAGCGACCAGGAGCTGTCCGGCCGCATCGGCATGGTCTACCTCGCCGATAACGGCCTGGCGCCCTACATCAGCTACAGCCAGTCGTTCCTGCCCACCGACGGCGTCGACAGCGCAGGCCGCAGCTTCGAACCCACCGAGGGCGAACAGTACGAGATCGGCCTGCGCTACCAGCCGCCCGGCCGCGACCTGATGCTCAGCGCGGCCGTCTACCGGCTGACCCAGGAGAACGTGGTCAGCTCGATTCCCGGCTCCGACTTCGACGAGCAGACCGGCAAGGAACGCAGCAAAGGCCTCGAACTGGAACTCAAGGCCGGCCTGACGCCCCTGTTGAACCTGAGCGCCTCCTACGCCTATACCGATGCCCACATCATCGCCGACAACGATCCAGTGCTCGAAGGCTCGCGCATCGAGGGCATCCCCTATCACAGCGCCTCCCTGTGGCTGGACTATCGCCTGGCCAGGTTCGGCCTGCCGAAGCTGAAGATCGGCGCCGGCGCCCGCTACAACGGCACCACGCGCACCTCGGCGAGCGTCAGCGACCGCAACATTCCGGCCTATACCCTGGTCGACGCACTGCTCGGCTACGAGTTCGACGACCACTGGCAGATGACCGCCAAGGTGCAGAACCTGACCAACAAGCGCTACCTGTACTGCGCCAACGCCTGTCGCTACGGCGACGAACGCACGGCCATCGGCACGCTCAGCTATCGCTGGTAGGCCCCCGGCCGGCGCCGAGGACCGAAAAGAGAAAAGGGCGAATCGGGTGCCGGCAGGGCCCTTCGGCCTGCCGGCTTTTGCCCATGGCGCCGGAGCCGGCTCATCGAACCGGCCGGACTAGAGCAACCCTTCCGCCTGCATCGCCTTCTGCACGGCGGGCCGCGCCGCTACGCGGTCGTGGAAGGCACGCAGGGCCGGCCAGGGGGAAAGGTCGATGTCCAGCGGCTTGGTCCAGCTCAGCACGGTGAACAGATAGGCGTCCGCCACGGAGAAGCGCACGCCGGTCAGATAGTCCTGGCCGGTGAGCGTCTTGTCGACGTAGGCCAGGCGCCGTTCGATGGCGGCCAGCGCAGCCTTCTTCCACTCCGGCGTGAGCTGCGGATTGAACAGCTGGCCGATTTCCTTGTGCAGTTCGCTGCCGATGAAGAACAGCCACTCGTGGACGCGAAAACGCTCCAGGGAACCGTTGGCCGGCAGCAGGCCGGCCTCGGGCAGCTTCTCGGCAAGGAACAGGGCGATGGCCCCGCTTTCGGTGAGCCGCTGGCCGTCGTTCAGCTGCAGGGTCGGCACATAGCCCTTGGGATTGACGTTGTAGTAATCCCCCCACCCTCGAGGGTATGACTCTTCAGATCCACCTTCTCCAGTTCGTAGGGCAGGCCCAGCTCGCAAAGGACGATATGCGGAACCAGTGAGCAGGCCCCCGGGGTGTAGTAAAGCTTCATGGTTTCTCCTTGGATCGACGAATTACTCGGCTCGCCGGGCAATCTTAGAACGGCCCCGGCCCCTCCGCTAACCGAGCGTTGAAAACGCCCAAGCGGCGGCGCCCTCGCCTCTCCGCCGGCCGCCAATGCAGCCAACCATGCCGGTCGGCGTGGCACCGCTGCGGATGATTCCGCCTGGCGATACCCTCGCTCACTCGGGCATCCCCATGCATGCAAGCCCGCAGATGCCGATGATTCTCGAATATGGGCACCAGAAGATCGAAGACCGCAGGAGGATTGGCGCAGTCCGGCCGCCGGCATGGCATCCGGACATCCGGGCCGCTGGCTGCATGTTTGCTCACAGAAGGTGTGGATTGTAGTGTGGATAAGTCAGGTATGAGTCGATGCAGAGCCGATGAAATCTGGCTTGCAGGCCGCTGATCGTTTTTTGACCAATCCCCTGACAAAGCCCCATGCCAGCACATAACCACCTGAAATATCAAGCCATTTCCAGTAGACCGGCGGGCGATAATCAGCCGACCCGAAGGTACTACAAGCCTAGGCCTGTCAACTGTAAACGGAGAAAAATTTGTGGATAACCTGAGGGATAACGATGCTGTACCACAGCCGAATCCGCACTGTCTTATGCTCGGCTTTTCCGTCGCGCCCTCCGCCGAGATGCCGCTTGACCGGCCGCCCGCCCGCACCGAACCCACAGATATGGAGACGTCCATGCCGCACGACTTCGATCCCCCGCCGCCCTGCTGGAGCTGGGCGAACTCATGGCCCGGCAGCCGCTGCTGGTGCTGACCGGGGCGGGTATCAGCACGCCCTCCGGCATTCCGGCCTATCGCGACAAGGACGGCGTCCGCCACGGCCGGGCGCCGATGACCTACCAGGAGTTCACCGGCTCGATCGCGGCGCGCAAGCGCTACTGGGCACGCAGCATGATCGGCTGGCCGAAGATGCGCCAGGCGCAGCCGAACGCGGCGCACCGGGCCCTGGCCGGACTGGCGGCCGGACGGCGGATCGCCGGCCTGATCACCCAGAACGTGGACGGGCTGCATCAGCAGGCCGGCAGCGAGGAGGTGATCGAACTGCACGGCAACCTGCACCGGGTGCGCTGCCTGGACTGCGGCAAGCGGCTGCGGCGCAGCGAGGTGCAGAGCGTGCTGGAGGAGGAGAACGCCTACCTGCAGGGCGTCGAGGCGGCCCTCGCCCCGGACGGCGACGCCCGGCTGGCGGAGGCGTATCTGGAAGAATTCCGCATCCCCTGGTGCCCCTGCTGTGGCAGCGACCTGCTCAAGCCGGACGTGGTGTTCTACGGCGAGGGCGTGCCGGCGGAGCAGACCGAGGCGGCCTCGTCGAGCATCGCGCGGGCCGCGGCGCTGCTGGTCGTCGGCTCGACGGTGATGACCTATTCGAGCTTCCGGCTGTGCCGCTCGATCGCCGAGCAGGGCAAGCCGCTGGCAGCCATCAACCAGGGCGCGATGCGTGCCGAAGCCTTGCTGAACCTGAAGATCGAACGGCCCTGCGAGCAGGTGCTGCCCTGGCTGGCCGAGCGGCTGGGAAGCGCGTAGCGCGTTGCGTCCCACCCGCCGCGAGCGGCGGGCGAGACGCCGGACTCAGGCCGGAACGCCGAGGATCACGCTGGACGCCTTGATCACCGCGCTGGCCTTGGCCCCCACTTTCAGGCCCAGCTCGGCGGCGGCCTCCTTGGTCACCACGGAGGTGATCCGGGTGCCGCCCGGCAGGGCCAGAGTGACTTCGACATTGACCGTGCCCGCCTCGACCGACTCGACGGTGCCGGCCAGGATGTTGCGCGCGGACAGGTGGTGGCTGTTGCCGTCGATCGCCAGCATGACCCAGGGCGCCTTGACCATGGCCACCACCTTCGTGCCGGTGGCCAGTCCCAGCGACTTGGCGCCTTCCAGAGAAACCACGGCCACCAGCCTGTCGCCGCCCTCCAGGGTGACATCCACTTCGGCGTTGAGAACGCCCTCCTTCAAAGCGCTGACGGTGCCCTCGAGCACGTTGCGGGCGCTGACCTTCATGCTGTTTCCCTTATAACGGATGCGCAAGTACAAGGATTCGTGCCAATCGGCATGGCCTTTCCCGCATGACCCACTGCGGACCGACCGGCCATGCGTACGACACTGTAGCGGCCATCCCGTATCGGCGGAACAACGGCAATCCGGCCTTCGGTCGGCGAATCGCCAAAGCATGGTGGATAGACAAGCTGCCGGCGGGAAATCAGGGCAACGGCCGGATGGTCGGCACGTCGAAATGCACGGCGAGCATCGCCACCAGCTCGGCCAGCGGCACGTTCTCGTGGGTATCGGTGCTGTTCGGATATTCCAGGTGCACGCCGTAGCGGTCCGCACTCTGTCCGAGCGTGTAGAGCCAGGCGCGCACGCCGGGCTCCTCGCGGTGCAGCAGGTAGACCGCCCGCGGGTCCAGCGAGGTCGCGGCATCGATGCCGAAGGCCTCCGGCCCCAGTTGCTCCTGCAGCAGCAACAGCACGTGACGGATATCCTGATGTTTGTCCAGCGCCCAGATATTCATGCTCGCGCTCCGTATCTCCCGCCGCCGTCGAAACAGCCTGACTCAAAACCGGTTGCAAAAACCGAGCGTTTCACGCGGTATCAAGGCAAATGACGATCTGCTCTAATGCGGCCCGACCGGCGGCTCGGCCCGGCATCCGTCGACCCCACCGAAGCGGCTCGATGGGGTGCCGGCATGTTGCCAAACCGCTCGTCGGACGGCAACGACAAGCCGGGCAGCCCGCCGGGCATGGACGGAAGCACATCATGAAGCGCAAGGCCCGGTGCCCCGGCGGCCTTGCCGTGACAAGGGGAAACCAATGGGTGAGGTGAAGTCATCGCCTGCAGCGACGGAAGTGTTCAATCTGATCGTCCCGCTGGAGAGGAAGCTCAAGGCCTATCTGCGCCTGCTGTCCGATCCGCACCGTGCCGACACCTGGCTGCTGGAGGTGCGCCTGTTCTACGAAGCCGAGCCGGTGGGCCGGACCAGCTTCACCCTGAACGGCTATACCCAGGAAGAAGCCGAATCGGTGGCGCGCAACATCAAGAGCAACGCCTACCTGATGCAGGAAATCGATCAGTACCTGTGGAGCGAGAACGACTGATCCCCCTGCCCTTCGGCACGTCCGGAGGGACGGCCTGAAGCCCAGCCATTTCAGGTCTGCACCATGCCCACGCAGAAGCGTGGGCACGATCATCCCCGTCGTTCGATGGCTCCCTCCGACTCGGCAAGAGCCCGACCGGCGCGGGCCCGCCGCTCAGCGCAGCGAAATGCTGTACAGGAGGATCAGCCGGTTCTCGTCGATGTCGCGCTGGCTGGCCACGTGGCTGCGCAGCGAGGCATTGGCCCAGGCGATGCCCAGGCCCTTGAGCGGGCCACTCTGCACCACGTAGTCCAAGCGCAGGTCGCGCTCCCATTCCCGGTCGCTGCGCGAGCGGCCGGCGACGTCGATATGCCAAGCCTTGTTGTAGATCACCCGGGCGCTCAGGCCGGGCAGGCCGAGGGTGGCGAAGTCGTAGCTGTAGGTCGCGCCCAGCACGCGCTCGCCGGCGCGGCTGAAGCCGCCGATCTGGCGGGTGGCGATGGTGTAGCTGGTCGCACCATCGCTCTGGTTGAGATAAGGCAGCTCGCTGTCGCCCTCGTTCTGCTGGTAGCCGAGGCCGAGCGCATGGCCGCCGAGGCGGTAGGTGAACAGCGCGCTCCACAGCCGGCTGTCCACCTCGCCCTTCTCCGGATCGTTGGCCAGCCGCGCGTCGCCGATGGTGTAGCCGTCGGCGCGGCCGGCGGCGCTGGCGTTGTCGCCGTCCGGCTCGCTGTGGAAGTAGCGCAGGTCGCTGGTCAGGCTGCCGACCGGCAGCGCCAGGGTATGGGTCAGGCCGAAGAAGTGCTGCTCGTAGAAGTCCTCCAGGGTCGCGTAGTAGTACTGCAGCAGCAGGTTCTTGCCGATTCGATAATCAGCACCGCCGTAGTAGAACTTGTTGCTGCGCCGGGTCCGGTTGCCGGGCACGCTGAGCGCCTGGCGGTCGGTGGAGGCGCGTCCCTTGGCGTGCTCCAGCATCCCGCCGATCAGCGTCAGGTTGGCGAACTCGGCGGAGGTGATCTGCCCGCCCTCGAAGGTCTGCGGCAGCAGGCGGCCGTCGTTGAACACCACCACCGGCAGGCGAGGCTGCAGGGTGCCGATGCGCGCCTCGGTCTTGGAGATGCGCAGCTTGCCGGTCAGGCCGACAGACTCGAAGTGGTCGACCGCGCTGTTGTCGTGGTCGAGGGGGAACAGCTGGCCGGGGTTGCGGCTGCGCCCGGCCTTGTCGGTGCGCCCGCCGGAGTCCAGCTTGACGCCGAGCAGGCCGAGGGCGTCGAGGCCGAAGCCGACCGGCCCCTGGGTGTAGCCGGACTGGAGGTTGAGGAGGAAGCCCTGCCCCCACTCCTCGGCCTTCGAGGGCGCCGCCTCGCCGCTGCGGTAATCCTGGTTGAAATAGAAGTTGCGCAGGCCGAGGGTGGCCTTGCTGTCATCGATGAAACCTGCGGCGGATGCGCATGGCAGACCCACGACGCCCGCCACCGTGGCCATGGCCAGAATGGACGTTCTCATGCTTCGACTCCGGAAGCGTGTAATGGTCGGGTCGGCCGGGAAAACGTTTCGTCGTCGAATGGGCTGTCGCGACCGACCCCCGTGAAGGTGTCGGCTTGGAGGAAACCCGCGGCGTCAGGCGATGGCCTGGCGGCGGGTGAAGTCCTGCAGGATGTCGCTGCGCAGCTCGGCGAGCTGCGGATGGTCGCGGTGCCTGGGATGGGGCAGGTCGACCGGAACGATGCGCCGGATGCGTCCGGGGCGCGGCTCCATCACCACCACCCGGTCGCCGAGCAGCACCGCCTCGTCGACGTCGTGGGTGACCAGCACGGTGGTGATGCCCTCGGTCTGCCAGATGCGCGCCAGCTCGTCCTGCAGCTGGGCACGGGTCAGCGCGTCGAGGGCGCCGAAGGGTTCATCGAGGAGCAGGACCTTCGGCCGGTTGACCAGTCCGCGGGCGATCGCCACGCGCTGGCTCATGCCGCCGGAGAGCTGTGCCGGCCAGGCCCTGGCGAAGTGACGCAGGCCGACCAGCTCCAGGTGCGCATGCACCCGGGCCAGGCGCTCGGCCTTGTCCAGCGGCGAGTTGGCCAGCGCCAGCAGCACGTTGTCCTCCACCGTCAGCCAGGGATACAGGCGGTGGTCCTGGAAGACGATGCCGCGCGCCGGATCGGTGCCGCGGATCGGCACGCCATCCAGGCGCAGGCTGCCGCCGCTGGCCTCCTCGAGGCCGACCAAGAGGCGCAGCAGGGTGGATTTGCCGCAGCCGCTGCCGCCGACGATGCTGACGAACTCGCCCTGGCGGATGTCCAGGGAAATGTCGTCGAGGACGTGCAGCTCGCCTTCCTTCAAGGGAAAGCGCTTGTCCACGCCGTGCAAACTCAGAAAACCGGTCCCTCTCATCGAAAACTCCCATCACATTGAATTGCAAAACCTTTTCGTCCAGTTACGTACTGCTCAGCGCCCGCCAGTGCGCCAGGCCAGCGCGCGCGCCTCGATCCAGGCGGCCAGGCGGTTGAGGATCAGGCCGACGGCACCGACCACCAGCAGGCCGTAGATCACCTGGTCCATCTCGAAATGCTCGCGGCCGTCGATCATGGTGTTGCCGATCCCCGGCCCGGCGGAAAAGAAGTACTCGGCGCCGAGCGTGGCCAGCCAGGCGTAGATCAGCCCCAGGTGCAGGCCGGTGAAGATCGCCGGCGCGGCGGACGGCAGCACCAGCTTGAACAGCCGCTGCGCCGGGCTCAGGCCGAGCACCCGGGCCACTTCGAGCAGCTCGTGGCGGGTGGCGCGGATGCCCTCGAAACTGTTCAGCGCCACCGGGTAGAACACCGCCAGGGCGATGAAGGCCACCTTGGCCGGCTCGCCGAAGCCGAACCAGGCCGAGAGCAGCGGAATCCAGGCGAACAGGGCGATCTGCTTGAGGGCGTGGAAGGTCGGCCCGGCCAGCCGCTCGGCCAGCCGCGACAGCCCGAGCAGGCCGCCGAAGACGAGGCCCGCCAGGCTGCCGAGGGCGAAGCCCGACAGGTTGCGGCCGAGGCTGGCGGCGAGGCTCCGCCACAGCTCGCCGCTGGCTGCCGCCTGCCAGGCCGTTTCCAGCACCGCCGCGGGGCTGGCGACCAGCTTGGTATCCACCCACTCCTGCGCGGTGGCCAGCCACCAGAGCAGCAGCAGGACGCCCGGCACCACCCAGCCGCGCAGATCGGGCCGTTTGCGGGTTGCTTCGGACATGCGCGCGCTCCTTCAGAAGGCCTGGCGCTGCCAGCGCTGCAGGCGGGTTTCGATCAGCGCCAGGCCCTGGTCGAGGGCCAGGCCGACCAGCCCGACCACCAGCATGGCGACGATCACCAGATCGAGCTGGAACATCTGCCGGCCGTCGACCATCAGGTAGCCGATACCCTCGCTGGAAGCCAGCAGCTCCACCGTGACCAGGGCGATCCAGCCCTTGGTGAGGGCGAAGCGCAGCCCGGTGAAGATGCTCGGCAGCGCCGCCGGCAGGATCACCCGGCGCAGGCGCAGCAGCGCTCCGAGGCGGTACACCCGGGCCACTTCCAGGTAGCTCGGCGGGATGCTGCGGATCCCGGAGAAGGTGTTGAGGGTCAGCGGCACCAGCACCGCCTTGGCGATCACCAGGTACTTCAGCGCCTCGTCGATGCCGACCAGCATCATCAGCAGCGGAATCCAGCCAGCACCGGCACCTGACTGACCGCCTGGAACAGCGGCAGCAGATAGGCCTCGGCCTGGCGCGACAGGCCCATGGCAAGGCCGAGCAGCAGGCCGAGGGCGCCGCCGATGAGCGAGCCGATCAGCACCCGCTGTAGGCTGATCGACAGCTGGAACCACAGATCGCCGCTCGCCCACAGCTCGCCGAAGGTCTCCAGCACCCGCGACGGCGGCGGCAGGATCTGCGCCGACACCCAGTGCCATTCGACGGCGACCTGCCAGACGACCAGCAGCAGCGCCGGCAGCAGCAGCGCGGCGCTTGCGGCGCCGGTCCGGCGCAGGCCGCGGGCGAGTCCCGGCCAGGGGCGGGTCGGGAACGGATGGAGCAGATGCGAAGCCTGAATCGTGCTCATCGGGAAATCCTCCTTGCGCAGAGCGCGGGTTGCGGATGCTGCGGCGACGGCCGCAAGAGAAAACCGAGAAACAGCGGAACGAAGAGCAGGAACAGCGGCTGCAGGCCGAACCACTCGCCGAGCACGCCGCCGAGCACGCTGCCGGCGAGGCTGCCGCCCGGACCGGCCAGCACCGCCAGGCCGGCGATCCGCCCGTGGCCGAGCTGCGCGCCGTGCCGGGCATAGGCGGACAGGGTGACGACCTGCAGCATGCCCAGGCCCAGGCCGAGCAAGAGCGCCCCGCCCCACAGCAGCGGCGCCCGGCCGCTCAGGCCGAGGCTCGCCAGGGCGGCGGCGCAGAGCAGCAGGCTGGCGGCGAAGCCGGCCTGGCCGCTGCCGCCGAGCAGCCGGCCGAAGCCGAACAGCGCGACGATGTAGGCCAGCCCGTGGGCGCTGAGCAGCGCGGCGGCCTCGCCGGCCGACCAGCCGTAGTCCTGCACGGTGATGGCGACGATGAAATAGGAGAAGAACATCGCCGCCGCCTGCACACAGAACTCCAGTAGGCAGTTGTCGCGCAGCGCCGGCTGCTCGCGCAGCACCCCGAGCTGGCGGCCCAGCGCGGCCAGGCTCAGCGGCTCGGCACCCTGCCGGCGGCTCGGATAGATGTGCAGCACCCGCGGCGCCAGCAGCGCCGGGAGGGCGAACAGCAGGCCGATCGGCAGCCAGCTGCCGCCCGCCCCCAGCCAGCCGGCGAACAGCGCCGCCAAAGGCGGCGCGAGCAGCAGCATGCCGATCATCTGCGAGCCGCGGAACCAGCCGGCACGCGCCTCGCCGACCTGGGCCAGCTGCTGCATGAACACCGCATTGAGCGAGACCAGCCGGCACGGCATGCACAGCCCGATCGCCAGGGTCGGCAGCAGCAGGAGCAGCGGCTGGCCGACCAGCGGCAGGAGCTGGAACAGGCCACCGGCGGCCAGGCTGCCGAACAGGTACAGGCGCAGCGGGCCGAACTGCTCGACCAGCATCCCGCACGGCAGGCTGGCGAGCAGCAGGCCAGCGGTCTGCGCCCCGGCCACCAGGCCCAGCTCCAGCGGCGAGGCCTCCAGGCTGAGGGCGTAGAGCGCGAAGTTCACCTTGGCCAGGCCGACGCCGATACCCGACAGGCTGGCCAGCAGGATGAAGGCTGCCAGGGTGCGCGTGTCGGCCAGGCCGGGAGCGGTCGGGGTCATGCGCGTCTCACCGGGCCTGCGGGCGGTTGTCGGCATCGTAGGCCGGCCACAGCGCCTGCAGGCCGAGCCGGTCGATGGCCGCGTTCACGTATTTCGGCTCGACCCAGCCGCCGACGTCGACATCGCCGCGCAGCAGGCCCAGCTCGCGGGACTCGCGCACCGTGGCGCGGTAGCGGTCGACGAAGAATTCGTCGAGGCGCGGCGAGTAGCGGCGTTTCAGGGTCAGGTCGCCCTGCTCGGCACGCAGCGAGTCGACCGGGGTGCCGGACTTGGCCCACAGCTCGAACGCCGCGTTATCGTTCTCCGGCGCCGATACCCAGGCGGCAGTCTTCACCAGGCCGTCGACCACCTTCTGGACGAGCTGCGGATGCTGCCGCTCGAAGTCGCCGTCCACCAGCACGTGGGTCTGGCGGGTCAGACGGGCGTCCACCGCGCGGGTGTCGTAGATGATCCGGCCGACGCCGTTCTTCTGCAGCTCGAAAGCGGTGGACGACAGCCAGGCGCCGTCGATGTCCCTGGAGGCCAGCGCCGCCGCGGCGGTGGGGAAGTCCATGTTGAGGGTGCGGAAGTCGCGGTCGCTCAGGCCTGCGCGCTTGAGGGTACGCGCGGTGGCCAGCTGCAGGTTGGTGCCCTTGAACTGCGCCACCTTCTTGCCCTTGAGATCTTCCAGGGTCTTGGCCGGCGAGTCGGCCGGCACCACCAGGTAGTTGGAGGCGAGCAGGCCGTCGGCGGCGATCAATCTGGTATTGAGGCCGCCGGCCTTGGCGATCACCGCCGGCAGGTCGCCCTGCCAGGCGAAGTCCAGCTGCTTGTTGGCCAGCGCCTCGTTGACCGCGGGACCGGCGCCCTTGAAGTAGGTCCATTCGACCTTGATGCCGTCGGCCTCCAGTTCCTTCTCGATGGCCTGGCGCTGGTGGGCCAGGCTGGTGACGCTGGAGGAGGCGAAGGGAATGCCGCCCTTGCCGACAGTGGCCAGGCCGAAGCGGATCACCTGCGGTTTGTCCGCAGCGCCGGCCGGGGCGATGCCCAGCCAGGTGCCAGCGAGCGCGGCGATGAGGGGAAGGAACAGCGTGCGTTTCATGGGTTGGCTTCCTGTGCCCGGATGCCGGGCTGCCCCGTGCAGCCCTGGCGGGTGAAGGCCGGTACTGCAGGGGTTATGCCAACTACTTCTTGTTTTTCAGAAAAAACATGCGAAAAGAGCATAAAGAGCCCTGGCTCGGGCCTTGCCGCGCCCTCGCCTGCCCTGCCGGAGCGATTCGCCGGCGACTTCCACCCGCGGCCTGCGCCATCGCTACTGCGGGAATTCCGGCAGAAGGTGCCGCGCACTGCGGGAAATGCCACAGCGGGCGGCCATGAAAAAGCCCAAGGCCGGCCTGCCCTGGTCTGCCGGGCAGCGTTGGATCGGAAACGGGTTTATGCTCTTTGGCGGATAATCGCCCCTAAAACCCGACAAGATCTCTTGAATTCGCTCCGACTCGCTTGAGCATCACCTGCAAACCGGCGCCTTGCCACGTGGGCTGGCGGGCTACTTGTCAAACAAAAAGCCTGCCCATAAGATAGCGCTGTCTTTATGGCCAACGCAGCATTCATATGCTTTTATGACTGCACGCCATCGCCTACAGGCAGCCATAATTGGGGCATACCCATGTTAACGACAACAAATCAGTAACGTTATTAGCTTCTGATTTTCCTGATCAGGTAAAGATAGCGCTGTCTGAATACTGAGGTGCCTTATGCTTCCACCCATCCATGCTCTGGTCATCATGGGCGTCGCCGGCTGCGGCAAGTCCAGCGTCGGCCAGGCGATCTGCGCGCTCAACGGCGCCACGCCCATCGAGGGCGATGCCTTCCACCCCGCGGAAAACATCCGCAAGATGAGCGCCGGCATTCCGCTGACCGACGCGGACCGCAGCGGCTGGCTCGGCATCCTCTGCGACGAGCTGCACCGCGCCATCGCCGCCGGCCAGCGCCCGGTACTCTCCTGCTCGGCGCTCAAGCGCAGCTACCGCGAGCGCCTGCGCAGCGCCGTGCCGGGGCTCGGCTTCGTGTTCCTCGAACTGAGCCCCGCCGTCGCCGCCCGTCGCGTCGCCGAGCGCCCCGGCCACTTCATGCCGGCGAGCATGATCGACAGCCAGTTCGCCGCCCTCGAACCGCCCGTGGACGAACCCCTGACCCTGGTCCTGGATGCCTCGCGCCAGGCTATTCCGCAACTGGCCGCCGCGGCCGAGCAGTGGTGGCGCCAGCATGCGCCAGACTGACTGAACGACTTTTTATTTAACCTCCAAAGATAGCGCTGTCTCAGACTGCTCCCCCAAAAACAACGACAATAGGAGAATTCCCATGCTGGGCCTGTCCCACAACACCCTGCTGCTGCTCGATGCGCTGGTCGCCATCGTCGGTCTGATCGTCCTGATCACCCGCTTCAAGCTGCATCCCTTCCTCGCCCTGATCATTTCCGCCCTGTTCCTCGGCCTGACCTCGGGCATGCCGGTGGACAAGGTCATCAAGTCCTTCCAGGAAGGCTTCGGTGGCGTCCTCGGCTTCGTCGGCATCATCCTCGCCCTGGGCACCATGCTCGGCAAGATGATGGCCGAGTCCGGCGGCGCCGATCAGATCGCCCGCACCCTGATCCAGGCCTTCGGCAAGGAACGCGTGCAGTGGGCGATGATGTTCGCCGCCTTCCTGGTCGGCATTCCGCTGTTCTTCGAGATCGGTTTCGTCCTGCTGATCCCGCTGGTGTTCATCGTCGCCCGGCGCACCGGGGTCTCGCTGATCAAGATCGGCATCCCCCTGCTCGCCGGCCTCTCGGTGGTCCACGGCCTGGTGCCGCCGCACCCCGGCCCGCTGCTGGCCATCGGCGTGTTCGGCGCGGACATCGGCAAGACCATCCTCTACGGCCTGATCGTCGCCCTGCCGACCGGCATCATCGCCGGCCCGCTGTTCGCCTCCTTCATCGCCCGCCACGTGCCCGGCACCCCCTCGCCCGAGCTGATGGAGCAGCTCGCCCACGAGACCGAGGCCAGCAACCTGCCGAGCTTTTCCGTGACCCTGGTCACCGTGCTGCTGCCGGTGTTCCTGATGCTGCTGAAGACCTTCGCCGACGTGGCCCTGCCCGAAGGGCACCTGGTCCGCGCCTGGATGGACCTGATCGGCCACCCGATCAGCGCCCTGCTGCTGGCCCTGCTGCTGTCGCTGTACACCTTCGGCTACGCCCGCGGCTTCGCGCCCAAGCGGGTGTTCAAGCTGCTTGAGGAAAGCCTGGCGCCGACCGCAGCCATCGTCATGATCATCGGCGCCGGCGGCGGCTTCAAACAGATGCTGGTGGCAAGCGGGGTGGGCAACGTGATCGGCCAGATGGCGGTGAGCGCGCAGGTCTCGCCGATCCTGCTGGCCTGGCTGGTCGCCGCGCTGATCCGCATCGCCACCGGCTCGGCCACGGTCGCCACCATCACCGGCGCCGGCATCGTGGTGCCGGTGATCGAGATGATGCCGGGGGTCAACCGGGAGCTGCTGGTGCTCGCCACCGGTGCCGGCTCGCTGATCCTCTCCCACGTCAACGACGCCGGCTTCTGGATGGTCAAGCAGTACTTCAACATGACCGTCAGCGAAACCTTCAAGACCTGGACCGCGATGGAGACCCTGCTCTCCGTGGTCGGCCTGGTGTTCATCCTGCTGCTCTCGCTGGTGGTTTGATCGAGCCCGGAGGCGCTCCCGGCCCGCGCGACGAGCCGGGAGCGCCGCCAGCCCCGGACAACTTCCTCCCAATCGGCTCCTCCCGGCCGTCCGGTGCCGGCAGCGACCGATAAGCCCTCCTTTTCAGCCCATAGCGGCGGCAGCGGATGCCGCCCGATCTTCATCGCTTGCCAGGACAACAATAATGAAAAACAGCCATGAACCTTCCCTGCTGGATCGCTCCCGCACGCTCGCTTTGCCTCTGCTGTTGGCAGGCGTCCTGCCCGGTGCCCAGGCCGAGTTCCTCGACGACGCCAAGGGCACCCTGACCCTGCGCAACTTCTACATCCACCGCAACTTCGTCGACGACAGCGCCACCCGCAGCAAGGCCGAGGAATGGACCCAGAGCTTCATCCTCGACCTGCAGTCCGGCTACACCGAAGGCCCCGTCGGCTTCGGCATCGACGTCCTCGGCCTCTGGTCGGTCAAGCTCGACGGCGGCAAGGGCACCGGCGGCACCCAGCTCTTGCCCGTCGGCAAGGACGGCGACCCGGCCGACCAGTTCGGCCGCCTGGCAGTGGCCGGCAAGCTGCGCTTCTCCAAGACCGAGGTGAAGGCCGGCGAATGGTCGCCGGCACTACCGATCCTGCGCTCCGACGACGGCCGCTCGCTGCCGCAGACCTTTCAGGGCGGCATGCTCACCTCGAAGGAGATCAAGAACCTGACGGTCTACGGCGGGCGCTTTCGCGGCAACAGCCCGCGCGACGACAGCAGCCTCAACGACATGAGCTGGGTCGGCAACGCCACGGTCACCTCCGACCGCTTCAGCTTCGCCGGCGCCGAATACGCCTTCAACGACAACCGCACCACCGTCGGCGCCTGGTTCGGCCAGCTGGAGGACATCTACAAGCAGCGCTACTTCCAGCTCGTGCATACCCAGCCGCTGGGCAAGGACTGGAGCCTCGGCGCCAATATCGGCTACTTCGACGGCGAGGAGGACGGCAGCGCCCAGGCCGGCAAGCTGGACAACACGCTGCTCTCCGGGCTGTTCTCGCTCAAGCACGGCGCGCACGTCTTCTACCTGGGCCTGCAGCGGGTCAGCGGCGACGACCGCTGGCTGCGGGTCAACGGCACCAGCGGCGGCACGGCGGCCAACGACAGCTACAACGGCAGCTTCGACAACGCCCGCGAACGCTCCTGGCAGGCGCGCTACGACTACGACTTCGCCACCCTGGGCATGCCCGGCCTGACCCTGATGACCCGCTACATCAAGGGCACCAACGTGCATGCCGGCACGGTCGACGACGGCGAGGAATGGAACCGCGAGACCCAGCTGAGCTACGTGGTGCAGAGCGGCCCGGCGAAGAACCTGACCCTGCGCTGGCGGAACTCGACGGTGCGCCGCGACTGGGGGGCGAACAACAAGTTCGACGACAACCGGCTGATCGTCCAGTACCCGCTGTCGCTGTTCTGAACCCTTTGCAAGGCCTGTCGCGCTTCACAGCCTCGATAGCCGGCATGACGCACGCGAGCGCTCGACTAGAGGCTGGACAGGCTGAGCACCAGACCCGAGACGAGCAGCAGCCAGAGGACGAGGTAGCGGAACTGCCAGTCGCTCATCCGCCGGAACAGGCGCGTGCCCAGCCAGGAGCCGAGCACGGTGGCCGGCAGGCAGAGCGCGGCCAGTTCCCAGACCTCCCCGGTCAGCAGGCCCTGGCCGGCGTACAGGCCCAGCACCACGCAGAGAATGCCCAGGTTGTAGGGTTGGTAGACGCCGCGCTGGATGTCCGCGCTCCAGCCGCGCAGGCCGCACCAGAGGGTCGGCAACGGGCCCGACAGCCCGGCGATCCCGCCGAGCGCGCCGCCGCCCGCGCCGACCAGCCCGTCGGCCAGGCGCCCGCCCCACGCGGGGACGCTCGGCAGACGGCGCAGGCCGAGCATCAGGCCGGTGTAGCCGACCAGCAGGACGCCGAGCAGCAGCTTGAAGGTCTCGACGTCCAGGACGCGCAAGGCGCCTACGCCCAGCGGCACGCCGGCCAGACCGCCGACGAGAAAGGGCCAGGCCCGCTGCCAGACGACGGCGCGGCGCAGGCTGAACAGCGACTGCAGCTGCCCGACCACCGAGCAGATCACCACCAGGGCGGCGGCGACCACCGGTTCCACGGCATGCAGCCAGAAGCCGAGGGCGGTCAGGCCGGTACCGAACCCGGCCAGGCCGGTGACGAAACCGCCGCTCAGGGCGCCGGCCAGGATGATCGCTTCTGTCTGCACGCGTGCCTTCTCCATCGGGATCCTCACCGCCGCCTCCAGCGGGGCGGCAGCCCGAGCGGATGCAAACAGCCGGCCAGAGGGAATGCAAGCGCCGGAGCGGGACTCAGCGGACGACGGGACGGTTGTCGGCGTCGTAGGGAGTCCACAGCTTCTGCAGGCCGAGCTGCTCGATGGCGGCCTGGACGTACTTCGGCTCGATCCAGCGGGCCACGTCGACATCGCCGCGGATCAGGCCGAGCTCTTTGGATTCCCGCACCGTGGTGCGGTAGCGCTCGACGAAGAAGTCGTCCAGCAGCGGCGAATAGCGGCGCTGGAACGACTGGCCCTCCTGCTCGGCGCGCAGCGCCTCGATCGGCGTGCCGGACTTGGCCCAGAGCGAAAGCACCGTTTCCCGGTTGGCCGGCTCCGAGGTCCAGGCCGCGGTCCTGACCAGCGCGGTCACCACCTTCTGCACCAGCTCGGGATGCTCGCGCTCGAACTCGCCGCGCACCAGCACATGGCCCTGGCGGGTCAGCCGCGGATCGACGGCGCGGGTGTCGTAGAGGATCCGGCCGACGCCGGAAGCCTGCAGATCGAAGGCCCGCGCGTCGAACCAGGCGCCGTCGATGTCCTTCGAGGTCAGCGCGGCGGCCATGGTGGCGAAATCCATGTTGAGGGTGCGGAAGTCGCGCTCGCCGAGGCCCTGCTGCTTCAGGGCGCGCAGGATCGCCAAGTGCAGGTTGGTGCCCTTGAAGAGCGCCACGCGCTTGCCCTTGAGGTCGGCGAGGCGCCTGGCCGGGGAGTCGGCCGGCACCACCAGGTAGGTGGAGGTGAGCAGGTTGTCGGCGGTGATCAGCCGGGTGTCCAGGCCGCCGGCCTTGGCGACCACCGCCGGCAGGTCGCCCTGCACGGCGAAATCCAGCTGCTTGTTGGCCAGCGCCTCGTTGACCGCCGGTCCCGCGCCCTTGAAGTAGTGCCACTCGACTTTCACGTCGCCACCCAGTTCCTCCTGCAGCGCCTTGCGCTGGTCGGCCAGTCCGGCCACCCCGCCGTTGGAAAAGGGCACGCCGCCCTTGCCGACCTGGGCGACGCCGAAGCGGATGGTCAGGGGCTCGGCGGCGCTGAGCGGAAGCGGCGCCAGCAGCAGAGCCGTGCTCAGCAGTCCGGGCAGCAGGGAAGCCAGCAGGTTGGTCTTCTTCATCGCGGATGTCCTTATTCGGCTCGAGGGGCTTGGCGGCGTGCGGGGCAACCGCCCGACAGCCACGGAGCAAGCGCTGTGCCGAAGCGGACGAAGCTCCGGCTGCGTCATGGCCGGGCGAGGAGCGCTTCCCGCCGCTG
This sequence comes from Azotobacter tropicalis, assembly GCF_059739045.1. Classification (NCBI taxonomy): domain Bacteria; kingdom Pseudomonadati; phylum Pseudomonadota; class Gammaproteobacteria; order Pseudomonadales; family Pseudomonadaceae; genus Azotobacter; species Azotobacter tropicalis. Next base: position 86,994 of record NZ_AP046059.1, on the reverse strand, counting down.
GCGCGGCGCCGCCGGCCGGTTCTCCCCGGCGAACGGCCAGAATTCGCGGCATCCTCGAGCGCGGCAACTGTTGCATACGGCGCAGCCGCCGCGGCCAACTGTTGAAAATCTCCCAGCGCGCGCCCGCCGTTTCTGCCGCAGCGGACGCCGGGAATCCCGGCGGTCCCCTGCAGCCCTGATCCGGCGCGGCCTCCAGCGGCAGGGCGAAGTGCTGGCATGCATTCTGCCTTGGAGGTCTTCACCGACCTTCCGGCCAATCCGGAAGCCTTCTTCACGACTCCCTGCCGAGGAAACGCGCCATGAGCAAACGCCAGCTTGCGCTGAATGCCTTCATCCTGCCGACCGGCCATCACATCGCCGCCTGGCGGCGTGCGGACGTGCCGGAGCACGCCAACCACGACTTCGGCGAATACGTCCGCGTGGCCCGCCTGGCCGAGGCGGCCAAGTTCGATGCGCTGTTCGTCTCCGACTCGGTGGCGGTGAACGCGGGCAATGGCGGCAGCGGCCTGGAGGAACTGGCGCTGACCGCCCGCGGCACCCGCCTGGAACCCTTCACCCTGCTCTCGGCGCTGGCCGCGGTGACCGAGCGGATCGGCCTGATCGCCACCGTCAGCACCACCTACAACGAGCCCTACCACCTGGCGCGCAAGTTCGCCTCGCTGGACTGGATCTCCAGGGGACGCGCCGGCTGGAACCTGGTGACCTCCTCGGCGCCGGCCGAAGCGCTGAACTTCGACCAGAGCGAGCTGCCCGACCACGGCGAGCGCTACCGGCGCGCCGCGGAGTTCCTCGACGTGGCGCAGGGCCTGTGGGACAGCTGGGAGGACGACGCCTTCGTCCGCGACAAGGCCGGCGGCCAGTTCTTCGATCCGGCCAAACTGCACGTGCTGAACCATGAGGGCGAGCATTACCGGGTGCGCGGCCCGCTGAACGTGGCGCGCCCGCCGCAGGGCTATCCGGTGCTGGTGCAGGCCGGCTCCTCCGAGCCGGGCCGGGAAATCGCCGCGCGCAGCGCCGAGGCGATCTTCACCGCGCACCAGAGCCTGGAAAGCGCCCAGGCCTTCTACGCCGACGTGAAAGGGCGCCTGGCCAAGTACGGCCGCGCGCCCGAGGAACTGAAGATCCTCCCGGGGATCTTCCCGGTGGTCGGCCGCACTGAAGAGGAGGCGCAGGCCAAGTACCGCGAGCTGCAGGAGCTGACCGACCCGCGGGTCGGCGTCAACCTGCTCAGCGCGCTGATCGGCAGCGACCTGTCCGGCTTCGATGTCGACGGCCCGCTGCCCGAGCTGGCCGCCACCAACCAGAACAAGAGCCGCCAGGCCCTGCTGCTCGAACTGGCGCACCGCGAGAACCTGACCATCCGCGAACTCTACCTGCGCATCGCCGGCGCCCGCGGCCACTGGACGGTGGTGGGCACCCCGGTGCAGATCGCCGACCAGATCCAGAGCTGGTTCGAGCAGGGTGCGGCCGACGGCTTCAACGTGCTGGCCCCCTGGCTGCCCGGCGGGCTGGAGGAGTTCATCGAGCTGGTGGTGCCGGAACTGCGCCGCCGCGGGCTGTTCCGCGAGGAGTACAGCGGCACCACCCTGCGCGAACACCTGGGCCTGGCCCGTCCGCAGAACCGTCATGCCGCCGAGCGCGACCGGCGCGCAGCGAGCTGACCCCCGTCCCGGCGGGCCACTGCGGCCCGCCCCAGCGTTTCATCCGCACAAGGAGTTGCCATGCCGTCCCCCGCCCGCCTGCAGCAGGCCGTGCCTCGAGCCGAGGCGCTCGTCATCACCCCGCTGTCCCTGCACATCGGCGCCCAGATCGACGGGATCGACCTGTCGCGCCCGTTACCCTCCGCCCAGCGCGAGGCCATCCGCGCCGCCCTGCTGCGCTGGAAGGTACTGTTCTTCCACGACCAGCACCTCGACCATGCCCAGCAGGTGGCGCTCGGCCGGCAGTTCGGCGAGCTGACCGTCGGCCACCCGGTGTTCGGCCATGTCGAGGGCCACCCGGAGATCTATTCGGTCGGCCGCGACCGTTTCAAGGCGCGCTTCACCGACGAGCGCCTGGTGCGCCCGTGGAGCGGCTGGCACACCGACGTGAGCGCGGCGGTCAACCCGCCGGCGGCGGCGATCCTGCGCGGTGTGGACATCCCGCCCTATGGCGGCGACACCCAGTGGACCGACCTGGTGGCCGCCTACAACGGCCTGTCGCCGACCCTGCGGGCCTTCGTCGACGGCCTGCGCGGCGAGCACCGCTTCACCCCGCCGGAGGGCGCCGAGGCGCGGCAGGGCTTCAGCGAGCCGCTGGCGTCCCGGCCGCTGGTCAGCGAGCACCCGCTGGTGCGGGTGCATCCGGAGACCGGCGAGAAGGCGCTGTTCGTCAGCCCGAGCTTCCTCAAGCGCATCGTCGGCCTCAGCCCGCGCGAGAGCGAGCAGCTGCTGGAACTGCTCTTCGAGCAGGCGATCCGCCCCGAATACACCGTGCGCTTCAAGTGGCGGCCCGGCTCGCTGGCCTTCTGGGACAACCGGGTCACCGCCCACCAGCCGCCGACGGACATCCACGCCACCGACCTGCCCCGCCAGCTGTACCGCATCACCCTGGTCGGCGACGTCCCCGTCGGCCCGGACGGCCGCCCCTCCCGCGCCATCGCCGGCGAGCCGGTGCTGGCCTGGTCGGCTACCTGAGTTCTTCCACCCACCGGGGGCACGGACCTGCTGTCGCCCCCGCCCACGAGGTATCGCATGACTGTCCTGTACATCGCCCCCGGCGCCTGCTCCCTGGCCGCCCACAGCCTGGTCCACGAACTCGACCTGCCGATCCGCATCGAGTCGGTGGCCCTGCGCACCCCCGACTCGCCGATCCACGCCGTCAACCCGCTGGGCCGGGTGCCGGCGCTGCAACTGGACGACGGCAGCGTGCTCACCGAGAACAGCGCGCTACTGCCCTACCTGGCCGACCTGCGGCCGGAAGCCGAGCTGTTCGCCCCGGCCGGAAGCCGGGAGCGCGCGCGGATCCAGAGCTGGATCGGCTACCTGACCTCGGAGGTGCATGTCGGCGGCTTCCGCCCGCTGAACCGTCCGGAGCGCTACTCGGCCGACGAAGGCGCCCATCCGGGCATCCGCGCCCAGGCCGCCGAACAGCTGCACCAGGCGCTGGCGCACATCGAGCGCCACCTGAACGGGCGGCAGTGGCTGGTGGGCGAGCGCTACACCATCGCCGACGCCTATCTCGGGGTGTTCGCCGGCTGGCTGCCACGCCTCGGCGAGCGCTTCGCCGACCTCGCGCAGATCGCCCGCGTCGGCGCAGCCTTCCGCGCCCGCCCGGCGGTCCGCCAGGCGCTGGCCGCCGAAGGATTGCTGTAGGTCCGGCGCCCGCCGATCCGCGGCGGGCCGCCACATGGGGTACTCTGCCCTTCCATCCACCTCAGCAAAGGGAATTTCCAATGCTTTACCGTCCACTCGGCAGGACCGGTCTCCAGGTCAGCGCGTTGGCGCTCGGCAGCATGACCTGGGGCGAACAGAACAGCGAAGCCGAGGGCTTCGAGCAGATCCGCCGCGCCCAGGCGGCCGGGATCAACTTCATCGATACCGCCGAGATGTACCCGGTGCCGCCCAACGCGGAAACCGCCGGCGCCACCGAGACCATCATCGGCAACTACTTCAGGCGCCACGGCGGGCGCGGCGACTGGATCCTCGCCACCAAGGCGGCGCCCCCGGCAACGGCATCACCCACATCCGCGGCGGCCGCAACCATTTCGACCGCGCCAACCTGACCGCCGCCGTGGACGCCAGCCTCAAGCGCCTGCAGACCGACTACATCGACCTCTACCAGCTGCACTGGCCGGACCGGCAGACCAACTTCTTCGGCCAGCTCGGCTACCGGCACGACCCGGACGCCCACATCACGCCGATCGAGGAGACCCTGGAGGTCCTGGACGGCCTGGTGAAGAGCGGCAAGATCCGCCATATCGGCCTGTCCAACGAGACGCCGTGGGGCGTGCACCGCTTCCTGCACCTGGCGGAAACCCGCGGCTGGCCGCGGGTGGTGTCGATCCAGAACCCCTACAACCTGCTCAACCGCAGCTTCGAGGTGGGTCTGGCGGAAATCGCCATCCGCGAACAGGTCGGCCTGCTCGCCTACTCGCCGCTGGCCTTCGGCCTGCTCTCCGGCAAGTACGAGAACGGCGCACAGCCGCCCAAGGCGCGGCTGACCCTGTTCGAGCGTTTCCAGCGCTACAACAGCCCGCAGGCGCGACGCGCCGCCAGCGCCTATATCGCCCTGGCCCGCGAGCACGGCGTCGATCCGGCGCAGCTGGCCCTGGCCTACGTCACCAGCCGGCCGTTCCTCACCAGCAACATCATCGGCGCCACCACCCTGGAACAGCTGGACAGCAACATCGCCAGCCTGGACCTGGAGCCGAGCGACGAGCTGCTGGCCGGCATCGAGCGCATCCACACCGAGCAGCCCAACCCGGCGCCCTGAGAGGCGGCGCCTCCGTAGGGCGGACAACGCCGCAGGCTTGTCCGCCGTGGTGGATGGCTTCGGCCATCCACCCTACCGCAGCCCCCGAGGACGCCTCAAACCCGCGGCGCGCGCGTCTCCGGCAACAGGTCGTAGCGTTTCAGCAGGGTGCGCAGGGCGTGGCGGCTGATGCCGAGGCGGTCGGCGCTGTGCACCTGGTTGTAGCGATGGCGCTGCAGGGTGGTCTCCAGCAGCAGCGACTCCCAGCGCGCCAGCAGGCCGTCGTCGCCGCGGTCGAGCAGTTCGCCGAGCTGCCTGCGGATGCCCTGCCAGAGCGGATCGACCGGGGCCTCGGCCGGCGCCGTCAGCGGCCGGGCGCTCGCCGGCGGCGTGCTGCGCGGGCGCAGCTGCAGGTGGCGGGCCTCGATCGGCTGCCCGCCGGCCATCAGCGCGGCGGACAGCAGCACGTTCTCCAGTTCGCGGATATTGCCCGGCCAGCTGTGCCCGAGCAGGCGCTCGACGGCCACCGGCGTCAGCGCCGGCTCCTCGCGGGCGTGCTCGCGGGCGAACTGGCCGAGGAAGTGGCGGGCCAGCGGCAGGATGTCGCCGGGCCGGTCGCGCAGCGGCGGGATGGCCAGGGTGACGATGTTCAGGCGGTAGAACAGGTCCTCGCGGAAGCGTCCGGCGGCGATCGCCGATTGCAGGTCGACGTGGGTCGCGGTGACCAGTCGTACGTCGATGGGAATCGGCTTGCGCCCGCCGACCCGCACCACCTCGCGCTCCTGCAGCACGCGCAGCAGCTTGACCTGCAGCGCCAGCGGCAGGTCGCCGATCTCGTCGAGGAACAGGGTGCCGCCGTTGGCCGCCTCGAACCAGCCTTCGCGGCGGCCGGCGGCGCCGGTGAAGGCGCCGGCCTCGTGGCCGAAGAACTCGCTCTCGGCCAGGGTCTCGCTGATCGCCGCGCCGTTCACCGCGACGAAGGGCCCCTTGCGCCCGCTGCGCTGGTGCAGGTGGCGGGCCAGCAGTTCCTTGCCGGTGCCGGTCTCGCCCTGGATCAGCACCGGCACCGGGCTGTCGGCGACCAGCTCGGCCTGGGCCAGCAGCTGCTGCGAGCGGGCGTCGGCGAACAGCAGGGCCTTGGCGCGGATCTCCATGCGGCTGTTTTCGTGGGGAGCCAGGGTCAGGACGGGAGCGTTCATGGACGACGGCCTCGCGGACGGATATTCGGTGCGGCAGGACTCTAGCGGCCAATGCTTATGTTTAAAAATAATCAAATTTGATTTGTATATTCCATTTAATCCAAGAGACAACCTGCCCGAACACCCGCGACCGCTGCCGGATAACCGCCAGCGGCCCGCGCAAGCTGCGCGAAATCCAACAGTTCTGCAGCCATGAAGCGGCCAAAAGCCGCGAAATTCCTGGTCAACGAGCGCTGGCACGCTTTCTGCTCCGTCTTGGTCGAGGAAGGCGCGGGCCCGCCCGCCGCACACCCTGCCGCCGGCCGATGCGCCGCGCAGGCTCAACCATTCGCCTGCGGCAAGGAGCCGCAGCAGCCCCACAGGAGAAACCCATGTCCCTGGATATCCGCCCCGTCACCGGCCGTATCGGCGCCATCGTCAGCGGCGTGCGCCTGACCGATCTGAACGACGCGCAATTCGCCGAGCTGCAGCAGGCCGTGCTCGAGCACAAGGTATTGTTCCTGCGCGACCAGCATCTGACCGACGCCGAGCAGGAGGCCTTCGGCCGTCGCTTCGGCGAGCTGGTGGTCCATCCGACCGTGCACAGCGCGGAAAACACCGCCGGTATCCTCGACGTGGACTCCGAGCGCTCGCGGGCCAACTCCTGGCACAGCGACATCACCTTCGTCGTCGACTACCCGAAGATCACCATCCTGCGCGGCGAGGTGATCCCCGAGGCCGGCGGCGACACCGTGTTCGCCAACACCGTCAGCGCCTACCAGGACCTGCCCGAGCCGTTGCAGCGGTTGGCCGACAGCCTGTGGGTACGTCATACCAACGACTACGACTACGCCGCGCCCAAGCAGATCGAGGTGGCGGCCAACAAGCGCTTCCGCGAGCAGTTCACCTCCACCGTCTACGAGAGCGAGCACCCGCTGGTCCGCGTGCATCCGGAAACCGGCGAGAAGGCGCTGGTGCTCGGCCACTTCGCGGAGAGGATCGTCGGCCTCAACTCGCGCGATTCGCGGGCGCTGCTGGACCTGTTCCAGGCGCACGCCGTCAAGCTGGAGAACATCGTGCGCTGGCGCTGGAGCGAGGGCGACGTGGCACTGTGGGACAACCGTTCCACCCAGCACATCGCCGTCGACGACTACGGCAGCGCCCGGCGCATCGTGCGCCGCACCACGGTGCTCGGCGAGATCCCGGTATCGGTCGGCGGCGAAACCAGCCGGGCGATCAAGCCCAGCCCGGAAAGCCGCATCCCGCGCAGCGAAGAAGACCGGCTGGCGCTGAAGAAGGCCGGCTGAAAGCCGGTCCGCTCGGACCACCGCACGTTTCCATAGCCACGGACAGATAGGAGGCAAACCCCAGAGATCAGGTTGACGTTGGCTTGGCAGGGGCGGATTCGCTGCGACGCTTTCGAGGTTGGCGTCGGTCGCAGACGGATCCGCCCCTACCGCTTCCTGCCCGCATTCCGGCGAAAACCTCGAGCTCCGCCATCCGTCACGGCGCTCGCACACCCTCCCGCCAACCGCCTGTGCGCCAGTCCACAGCATCGCTTTCGTCGGAGCGCCGTGCCGGTGCCCACGGCCCTCGCGGCAGTGGCAGGGCGCGGCGACAAGAGGCAAGCTAGTCAACAAAGGCAGGGCCGCTCCGAACGCCCTGCCCGCCTTGCCCACGAAGACCGGAGGCCGCTCCCATGTACGCCTGGCTCAATGCCCTGCCCAAAGCCGAACTGCATCTGCATCTGGAAGGCTCGCTGGAGCCGGAACTGCTGTTCGCCCTCGCCGAACGCAACAAGGTCGCCCTGCCCTGGCCCGACGTGGAAAGCCTGCGCAAGGCCTATGCCTTCCACAACCTGCAGGAATTCCTCGACCTCTACTACCAGGGCGCCAACGTGCTGCGCACCGAGCAGGACTTCTACGACCTGACCTGGGCCTACCTGCAGAAGTGCAAGGAGCAGAACGTCGTCCACACCGAACCCTTCTTCGACCCGCAGACCCATACCGACCGCGGCATTCCCTTCGAGACGGTGCTGAGCGGCATCGCCCAGGCGCTGGAGGACGGCCGCCGGCAGCTCGGCATCAGCAGCGGGCTGATCCTCAGCTTCCTGCGCCACCTTCCCGAGGAAGAAGCGCACAAGACCCTCGACCAGGCCCTGGCCTTCCGCCACGCCTTCATCGCCGTGGGTCTGGACAGCTCGGAGAGGGGCCATCCGCCGCGCAAGTTCCGCCAGGTGTTCGAGCGCGCCCGCGCCGAGGGCTTCGCCGCCGTCGCCCATGCCGGCGAGGAAGGCCCGCCGGAGTACATCTGGGAAGCCCTCGACCTGCTCAAGGTCAAGCGCATCGACCACGGCGTGCGCGCCGCCGAGGACCCGAAGCTGCTGGAGCGGCTGGTCGACGAGCAGATCCCGCTGACCGTCTGCCCGTTGTCCAACGTCAAGCTTCGCGTGTTCAAGGACATGGCCGAGCACAACATCCTCAGGCTGCTGGAAATGGGCGTGAAGGTGACGGTGAACTCCGACGACCCGGCCTACTTCGGCGGCTACGTCACGGAGAACTTCGTGGCCCTGCAGGAGAGCCTCGGCATGACCTGCGAGCAGGCCGAGCGCCTGGTCCAGAACAGCCTGGATGCCCGTCTGGTCTGAGGGGCCGGCCCATGGCTCTTGTAGGGTGGAAAACTCGCGTCGCGATTTTCCACCATGACCGCGCCGCCGGTGGGAAAGGCCTGCGGCCGTTTCCCACCCTACATGCGCTACCGTCGAATCCCCGGAGGATGCAGTGATCCAGTTTCTCCTCAATCGCGAACTGCGCAGCGAACGCGCCCTCGACCCGAACCTCACGGTGCTGCGCTACCTGCGCGAGCACCTGCACAAGACCGGCACCAAGGAAGGCTGCGCCTCCGGCGACTGCGGCGCCTGCACCGTGGTGGTCGGCGAGTTGGTCGGCGAACAAGGCCGGGAACGCCTGCGCTACCGCAGCCTCAACGCCTGCCTGACCTTCGTCGCCGCCCTGCACGGCAAGCAGTTGCTGGTGGTCGAGGACCTCAAGCACCGGGAACGGCTGCACAGCGTGCAGCAGGCGGTGGTCGACCAGCACGCCTCGCAGTGCGGCTTCTGCACGCCCGGCGTGGTCATGTCGCTGTTCGCCCTGCAGAAAAATGCCGACAGCCCCGACCGGGAACAGGCCTGCGCGGCCCTGGCCGGCAACCTCTGCCGTTGCACCGGCTACCGGCCGATCCTCGCCGCCACCGAGCAGGCCTGCAGCGCCCCGCAGCCGGACCAGTTCGACGCCGCCGAGGCCGAGATCGTCGCCGCGCTCAAGGCCATCGCCCGGGACAGCGCCGAACTGGCCGACGGCGACAAACGCTGCCTGCTGCCGGCCAGCGTCGCCGAGCTGGCCGCGCTCTACGTGGCCCACCCCGAGGCGCGGCTGTTCGCCGGCGGCACCGATCTCGCCCTGGAGGTGACCCAGCAGCACCGCGCCCTGCCGCTGACCATCCACCTCGGCCGGATCGAGGAGCTCAAGCGGGTTGAGATCGGCACCGACGTCCTCGAGATCGGCGCCGCCACGCCGCTCACCGACTGCTATGCGGCGCTGGCCGCCGAGTACGCGGACTTCGGCGCCCTGCTCGCGCGCTTCGCCTCCCTGCAGATCCGCAACCAGGGCACCCTGGGCGGCAACATCGGCAACGCCTCGCCGATCGGCGACGCGCCGCCGCTGTTGATCGCCCTCGGCGCCCGTCTGCAGCTGCGCCGGGGCGAGGCCAGCCGCACGCTCGCGCTGGAGGACTTCTTCCTCGACTACAAGGTCACCGCCCTGGAGCCGGGCGAGTTCATCGAGAAGATCCTCGTGCCGCGCGCCCGTCCCGGCCAGGCGTTTCGCGCCTACAAGCTGTCCAAGCGCCTGGACGACGACATCTCGGCGGTCTGCGCCGCCTTCAACTTCGCGATCGAGGACGGCCGGGTGCGCGAGGCGCGCATCGCCTTCGGCGGCATGGCGGCGATCCCCAGACGCGCCGCGGCCTGCGAACAGGCCCTGCGCGGTCAGCCGTTCGAGGCCGCCGCCATCGAGCGCGCCTGCACGGCGCTGGCCGGCGACTTCGACCCGCTCAGCGATTTCCGCGCCAGCCGCGCATACCGCCTGCTCGCCGCGCAGAACCTGTTGCGCAAGGCCTTCCTCGAACTGCACACGCCGGCACTGCCGACCCGGGTAACCGATCATGTCTAGCCTCACCCCCCATACCCAGGAAGAACTCGCCGCGCTGTTTCGCGCGGAGCTGGTCAGCGGCGTCGGCCGCAGCGTCAGGCACGAGAGCGCGGCCAAGCACGTGACCGGCGAGGCGCTCTACGTCGACGACCGCCTGGAATTCCCCAACCAGTTGCACGTCTACGCGCGCCTCTCCGAACGCGCCCATGCGCGCATCCTCAGGATCGACACCGCGCCCTGCTACGCCGTCCCGGCGTGGCCATCGCCATCACCAGCGCCGACGTGCCCGGCAAGCTGGACATCGGCCCGGTATTCCCCGGCGATCCGCTGCTCGCCGACGGCACCGTGCAGTACCTCGGCCAGCCGGTGCTGGCGGTGGCCGCCGACAGCCTGGAGAACGCCCGCCGCGCGGCACTGGCGGCGGTGATCGAGTACGAGGACCTGGAGCCGGTGCTGACGGTGGACGAGGCCCTGCGCCGCCGGCAGTTCGTCCTCGACAGCCACAGCCACAAACGCGGCGACGCGGCCGCGGCGCTGGCCGGCGCGCCCCATCGCCTCGCCGGCAGCCTGCGGATCGGCGGCCAGGAACATTTCTACCTGGAGACGCAGATCGCCGCGGTGCTGCCCACCGAGGACGGAGGCATGCTGGTCCACAGCTCGACCCAGCACCCCACCGAGGTGCAGAAGCTGGTCGCCGAGGTGCTCGGCGTACCGATGAACAAGGTGGAGGTGGACATGCGCCGCATGGGCGGCGGCTTCGGCGGCAAGGAAACCCAGGCCGCGGCGCCGGCCTGCCTGTGCGCGGTGATCGCCCGCCTGACCGGACGGCCGACCAAGATGCGCCTGCCGCGCAACGAGGACATGCGCATCACCGGCAAGCGCCATCCCTTCCAGGTGGAGTACGAGGTCGGCTTCGACGACGACGGCCGCCTGCACGGCGTGCACATCCAGCTGGCGGCCAACTGCGGCTATTCGCCGGACCTCTCCGGGGCCATCGTCGACCGCGCCATGTTCCACGCCGACAACGCCTACTACCTGGGCGAGGCGCTGATCGACGGCCACCGCTGCAAGACCAACCTCGCCTCCAACACCGCCTTTCGCGGCTTCGGCGGCCCGCAGGGGATGCTCGCCATCGAGGAGATCATGGACGCCATCGCCCGCCGGCTCGGCAAGGACCCGCTGGCGGTGCGCAAGCTCAACTACTACGGCAAGAGCGAGCGCAACGTCACCCACTACCACCAGACGGTGGAGCACAACCTGCTCGAGGAGATGACCGCCGAGCTGGAGGAAAGCTGCGCCTACGCCGCGCGCCGCGAGGCGATCCGCACTTTCAACGCGCAGAGCCCGGTGCTGAAGAAGGGCCTGGCGCTGACCCCGGTGAAGTTCGGCATCAGCTTCACCTCGAGCTTTCTCAACCAGGCCGGCGCGCTGGTGCACGTCTACACCGACGGCAGCATCCACCTCAACCATGGCGGCACCGAGATGGGCCAAGGCCTCAACACCAAGGTCGCCCAGGTGGTCGCCGAGGTGTTCCAGGTGGACGTCTCGCGCATCCAGATCAGCCCGGCGAACACCGGCAAGGTGCCCAACACCTCGCCCACCGCCGCCTCCAGCGGCGCCGACCTGAACGGCAAGGCGGCCAAGGAAGCCGCGCAGACCATCAAGCAGCGCCTGGTCGAATTCGCCGCCCGGCACTGGCAGGTCGGCGAGGAGGACGTGCAGTTCAAGAACGGCCAGGTGCGCATCCGCGACCGCTACCTGAGCTTCGAGGAGCTGATCCAGGCGGCCTACGTCGGCCAGGTATCGCTCTCCAGCACCGGCTTCTACCGCACGCCGAAGATCTACTACGACCGCGCCCAGGCGCGCGGCCGGCCGTTCTACTACTACGCCTTCGGCATGGCCTGCGCCGAGGTGCTGGTCGACACCCTGACCGGCGAGTACCGCCTGCTGCGCGCCGACATCCTCCACGACGTCGGCGCCTCGCTGAACCCGGCCATCGACATCGGCCAGGTCGAGGGCGGCTTCGTCCAGGGGATGGGCTGGCTGACCAGCGAGGAACTGGTCTGGGACGACCGGGGCCGGCTGCTCACCGCCGGGCCGGCCAGCTACAAGATCCCCACGGTCGCCGACGTGCCGGCCGACCTGCGGGTCAAGCTGGTGGAGCACCGCCGCAACCCGGAGGACACGGTGTTCCACTCCAAGGCCGTCGGCGAGCCGCCGTTCATGCTCGGCATCGCCGTGTGGTGCGCGCTCAAGGACGCCGTGGCCAGCCTCGCCGACTACCGCCTGCAGCCCGCCATCGACGCCCCGGCGACCCCGGAGCGGGTGCTCTGGGGCGTGGAACAGATGAAAAGGCTGCACTTGCCCCGCGAATCGGAGAGCCGCACATGAGCAACATGAGCTGGATCGACGCCCTCGCCGACCTGCAGCGCCGTGGCGAGCCCTGCGTGCTGGTGACCATCGTCGAGGAACAGGGCTCCACGCCGCGCAACGCCGGGGCGAAGATGGTGGTCGAGCGCGAGCGGCTGCACGACACCATCGGCGGCGGCCATCTGGAATTCAAGGCCCTGCAGATCGCCCGCGAGATGCTGGAGACGCGCAGCCAGGCCGCGCGCCTGGAGCGCTTCGCCCTCGGCGCCAGCCTCGGCCAGTGCTGCGGCGGCGCCACCGTGCTGCTGTTCGAGCCGCTGGGCCAGCCGCAGGCGCGCATCGCCCTGTTCGGCGCCGGCCACGTCGGCCGCGCCCTGGCGCCGCTGCTCGCCGGCCTGCCGTGCCGGCTGCGCTGGATCGACTCGCGCGCGCAGGAATTCCCCGATCCCGTGCCTGCCGGGGTGGAGCGGGTGATCAACGACGAGGTGCTCGGGGAAGTCGAGCGGATGCCCGCCGGCAGCTACTTCATCGTCATGACCCACGACCACCAGCTCGACCTGCAGCTCGCCGAAGCCATCCTCAAGCGCAACGACTTCACCTACTTCGGATTGATCGGCTCGAAGAGCAAGCGCGCCCGCTTCGAGCACCGCCTGCACGAACGCGGCCTGGCGCCCGAGGTGGTGCAGCGCATGCGCTGCCCGATGGGCCTGCCCGAGGTGAAGGGCAAGCTGCCGCTGGAGATCGCCATCTCCATCGCCGGCGAGGTGATCGCCACCTACAACGCCCGCTTCGGAGAGGAGAGCCAGGGCGGCGAGAGCATCGCCAGACTGTTGCCGGCCTCGCGGCGCAGTCCGGCCTGAAAGTAGGGTGGATGGTCGAAGCCATCCACCATGGTGGACAAGCCTGCGGCGTTGTCCACCCTGCAAACTGATCGCCAGCCAGCTGGCTCCTGCCTTGTCGGGACCGACTCAACACATGAAGGACCGTCCGATGCACGCCTACCGCGCCGCCCTGCTCCACTGCCTCGCCGATCCCCGCCTGGTGGGCATCGAACGCTCCTACCAGTACTTCGAGGACGGCCTGCTGCTGGTCGAGAACGGCAAGGTGGCGCGGATCGGCGATGCCGCCAGCCTGCTGCCGGACCTGCCGGCCGGGGTCGAGGTGGTCGAGTACCATGACGCGCTGATCGTCCCCGGCTTCGTCGACACCCACATCCACTACCCGCAGTTGGACGTGATTGCCTCCTACGGCACCCAGCTGCTGGAATGGCTGGAGACCTACACCTTCCCCGCCGAGGCGCGCTTCGCCGACCCGGCGCATGCCCGTGCCCAGGCGCGCTTCTTCCTCGAAGAACTCCTGCGCAACGGCACCACCACCGCGCTGGTGTTCGCCACCGTGCATCCGCAGTCGGTGGACGCCTTCTTCGAGGAAGCGAGCCGGCTCGACCTGCGGATGATCGCCGGCAAGGTGCTGATGGACCGCAACGCCCCGGACGACCTGCGCGACGACGCCGCCTCCGGCTACGACGAGAGCCGGACGCTGATCGAGCGCTGGCACGGCAAGGGCCGCCTGCACTACGCCGTCACCCCGCGCTTCGCACCGACCAGCACGCCCGAGCAGTTGGAGCTGGCCGGCCGGCTGCTGGGCGAATACCCCGGCCTCTACCTGCACACCCACCTGTCCGAGAACCGTGCGGAGATCGACTGGGTGAAGGAGCTGTTCCCCGAGCGCAAGCACTACCTGGACGTCTACGACCATTACCGCCTGCTCGGCGCCCGCTCGGTGTTCGCCCATGGCATCCACCTCTGCGACGACGAGTGCCGGCGCCTCGGCGCGAGCGGCTCGGCGGTGGCCTTCTGCCCGACTTCCAACCTGTTCCTCGGCAGCGGCCTGTTCGACCTGGCCAGGCTGGAAGGCCACGGCGTGCGCGTCGGCCTGGGTACGGATGTCGGCGGCGGCACCAGCTTCTCCCAGCTGCAGAGCCTCAACGAGGCCTACAAGGTGCTGCAGCTGCAGGGGCAGAAACTCGACCCGTTCAAGGCGCTGTACCTGGCCACCCTCGGCGGCGCCCGGGCGCTCTACCTGGACGAGCACATCGGCAACCTGCAGCGGGGCAAGGACGCCGATTTCGTGGTGCTGGACCACAAGGCCACGCCGCTGCTTGCCCGCCGCCTGGAACAGGCGCGCAGCCTCGAGGAGAAGCTGTTCGCCCTGATGATCCTCGGCGACGACCGGGCGGTGCGGGAAACCTTCGCCGCCGGGCGTTCGGTGCATCGGCGCGGCTGAGCTCAGCTTCCCCGGTAAGTCGAATACCCGTAGGGCGATACCAGCAGCGGCACGTGGTAATGCCCCTCGCCGCTCAGCCCGACGCGCAGCACCACCACGTCGAGAAAGGCCGGCTCGACCAGCTCCAGGCCACGGCGGCGGTAGTAGTCGCCGGCGTGGAAATGCAGCTCGTAGACGCCGGCGCGGAACGCTTCCCCCTCCAGCAGCGGCGCATCGCAGCGCCCGTCGGCGTTGGTCACGGCCTGGGCCAGCAGTTGCCGCCGCTCGCCGTCGAGGCGGTAGAGGTCGATGGCGAGGCCCGCGCCGGGGCAGCCGTGGGTGGTGTCGAGCACGTGGGTGGTCAGTCTGGCCATGGGTACTGCGGAGCCGGCGGCCCCTTCCTCCTGCATCCGGATGAGCGGTAGATTTGCAGGAGATACCCTTGTCCCGATAGTTTCAAGCCCACCGACAGGAGAGTCCCGTGACCAGCCCCTACCCCCGCGACCTGATCGGTTACGCCGGCCAGCCGCCCCATCCGCACTGGCCGGGCGAAGCGCGCATTGCCCTGTCCTTCGTGCTCAACTACGAGGAAGGCGGCGAGCGCTGCATCCTCCACGGCGACAAGGAGTCCGAGGCCTTCCTCTCCGAGATGGTCGCCGCCCAGCCGCTGCCGGGCGTGCGCAACCTGTGCATGGAGTCGCTCTACGAATACGGCAGCCGCGCCGGGGTCTGGCGCCTGCTCGAGCTGTTCCGCCGCGAGGGCATTCCGCTCACCGTGTTCGCCGTGGCCATGGCCGCTGAGCGTCATCCCGAAGTCATCGGGACGATGGTCGCCGACGGCCATGAGATCTGCAGCCACGGCTACCGCTGGATCGACTACCAGTACATGGACGAGGCCGAGGAGAAGGCGCATCTGGACCGGGCCATCGACATCCTCGCCCGGATCGCCGGCGAGCGCCCGCTCGGCTGGTACACCGGACGTCTCGGCCCCAACACCCGCCGGCTGGTGCGCGAGGAAGGCGGCTTTCTCTACGACTCGGACGCCTACGACGACGACCTGCCCTACTGGGACCCGGCATCCACCGCGGACAGGCCACACCTGGTGATTCCCTACACCCTGGATACCAACGACATGCGCTTCACCCAGGTGCAGGGCTTCAACAGCGGCGACGACTTCTTCACCTACCTCAAGGACGCCTTCGACGTGCTCTACACCGAGGGCGAGGCCGGCGCGCCGAAGATGCTCTCGATCGGCATGCACTGCCGCCTGCTCGGCCGTCCGGCGCGCTTCGCCGCCCTGCAGCGCTTCGTCGACTACGTGAAGGGCCACGACAAGGTCTGGTTCGCCCGACGCATCGACATCGCCCGCCACTGGCATGCCACCCACCCCTTTCCGGGAGCCGGCCAATGACCGCCTTCGCCACCGTCAAGCCCTCGACCCTGTCCCGCGAGGCGTTCGTCGAAACCTTCGGCGGCGTCTACGAGCATTCGCCGTGGATCGCCGAAACACTGCTCGCTCAAGGCATCAGCGCTGCGGACGACGATATCGAGCGCCTGCACGCACGCCTGGCGCAGGTCGTCCGCACGGCGTCCCGCGCGGCGCAGCTGGCGCTGATCCAGGCCCACCCGGATCTGGCCGGCAAGGCCGCGGTGCGCGGCGAACTGAGCGCGGCCAGCACGGCCGAGCAGGCCGGCGCCGGCATCCAGGACTGCACGCCCGAGGAGTTCGAGCGCTTCGAGCGCCTCAACGCCGCCTACCAGGCGCGCTTCGGCTTCGTCTTCATCATGGCGGTGAAGGGCAGCCACCGGCAGCGGATCCTCGCCGCCTTCGAGGAGCGCCTGAACAACACGCCCGAGCAGGAATTCGCCCGCGCCCTGGCCGAAATCGACAAGATCGCCCTGTTCCGCCTGCAGGCGATGTAAGGACCACACATGAAGAACTACGCCGCGCCCTTCGAGAAATACCTGAACCTCGCCGACGCCCGCCTCGGCACCCGCGCCCTCTACGTCACCGACGACTGGTTCGCGCCGGTCGAGCGGATGCTCCAGCCCACCGAGCCCGAGTGGAAGGAAGGCGTCTACGACGACAACGGCAAGTGGATGGACGGCTGGGAGTCGCGGCGCAAGCGCTTCGAGGGCTACGACCATGCGGTGCTGCGCCTCGGCATGCCCGGCACGATCAAGGGCGTGGACATCGACACCCGCCATTTCACCGGCAACTACCCGCCGTCCGCCTCGCTGGAGGCCTGCTTCCTCGCCGAAGGCGATCCCGACGAGCGCACCGAATGGGTCGAGGTGCTGCCGGCGGTGGAGCTTCAGGGCGACAGCCACCACTACCACGCCATCGCCGATTCGCGTCCCTGGAGCCACCTGCGCTTCAACATCTACCCGGACGGCGGCGTGGCGCGTCTGCGCGTCTATGGCATTCCGCATCGCGACTGGAGCGCGGTCGGCGCCGACGAGGCGATCGACCTGGCCGCGGCCCTCAACGGCGGGCGCGCCCTGGCCTGCTCCGACGAGCATTTCGGACGCATGGGCAACCTGCTCAATCCGGGACGCGGGGTGAACATGGGCGACGGCTGGGAAACCGCACGCCGGCGCACCCCGGGCAACGACTGGGTGATCGTCGCCCTGGGCCATCCCGGCGAGATCGAGCGGATCGTCGTCGACACCCTGCACTTCAAGGGCAACTATCCGGACAGCTGCTCGATCCAGGCGGCCTACGTGAAAGGCGGCACCGACAGCCAGATCGAGACCCAGAGCCTGTTCTGGCGCGAGCTTTTGCCCAGCCAGAAGCTCTCGATGCACCAGGAGCACGAGTTCGTCGAAGAGATCAGGCCGCTCGGGCCGATCACCCACGTGCGCCTGAACGTCTTCCCCGACGGCGGCGTCAGCCGGCTGCGGCTGTTCGGGCGGCTGGCCCGCTGACCCCACCCTTCTCCCCCGAGGGGAGAGCGAGCCACTGGAGGCCCCATGCACACCCTGAGCATCGAACCCCTGAGCAAGGCCGCCTTCGCCCCCTTCGGCGAAGTGATCGAAACCGAGGGCAGCGACTATTTCATGATCAATAACGGCTCGACCCGCCGCTATCACGCCCTCGCCCAGGTGCAGACCAGCACGCCGGAGGACCGGGCCATCGTCAGCATCTTCGTCGCCCGCAGCCTGCCGATGCCGCTGACCATTCGCATGCTGGAGCGCCACCCGCTGGGCAGCCAGGCGTTCGTGCCGCTGCGCGGCAACCCCTTCCTGATCGTGGTCGCCCCGCCGGGCGACGCCCCGCGTCCGGAACAGGTCCGCGCCTTCCTCGGCAACGGCCGCCAGGGCGTCAACTACCAGCGCGGCGTCTGGCACCACCCGGTGCTGGCGCTGGTGGACGACGACGAATTCCTGGTGATCGACCGCAGCGGCGCCGGCCCCAACTGCGACGAGCATTTCTTCGGCGAAGACGAGCAACTGCTCCTGCGCCATCCGTGACAGACAGGTCCGCTGGCGCGGACCAGAGGTATCTTGCGTGGAAGCACACCTGACCGAATGGCTGAACCTCGCCATCCGCTGGATTCACATGATCGTCGGCATCGCCTGGATCGGCGCCTCCTTCTATTTCGTCTGGCTGGAAAACAACCTCGACCGGCACAATCCCCGCGAAGGACTCGCCGGCGAGCTCTGGGCGATCCACGGCGGCGGCATCTATCACCTGGAAAAGTACAAGCTGGCCCCGCCGCGCATGCCGGAGAAACTCCACTGGTTCAAGTGGGAGGCCTACAGCACCTGGCTGTCCGGCATCGCCCTGCTCACCGCGGTCTACTACCTGAATCCCGGCCTCTACCTGCTCGCCCCAGGCAGCGCGCTGCCGCCGGCAGCGGCGGTGGCACTGGGCTTCGGTTCGCTGATCGCCGGCTGGCTGGTCTACGACCGTCTGTGCGACTCGCCGCTGGGCAGGCGCCCGGCACTGCTCGGCGGGGTGCTGTTCGCGCTGATCGTCCTCGCCGCCTGGGGCTACAGCCAGGTGTTCGGCGGCCGTGCCGCCTACATCCACACCGGCGCGCTGATCGGCACCCTGATGGTCGGCAACGTGTTCCGCATCATCATGCCGGCGCAGCGCGACCTGGTGAAAGCCATCGCGGAAGGCCACGTACCGGACCCGCGTCTGCCGGCCAAGGGCCTCTTGCGCTCGCGGCACAACAACTACCTGACCCTGCCGGTGCTGTTCATCATGATCAGCAACCACTTCCCCAGCACCTACGGCAGTTCGTGGAACTGGGCGATCCTCGCCGCTCTCTCCGCGCTCTCGGTGCTGGTGCGCCACTACTTCAACACCCGGCACGCCAGCCAGCGCTTTGCCTGGGCGCTGCCGGCCGCGGCCCTGGGCCTGCTCTGCCTGGCCTTCGTCAGCGCGCCGCGGCAGACGCCCGTGCCGGTCGCCGGCGACACGGCACCAACCGGCCAATTCGTCCAGGTCGCCGCGGTGATCCACGAGCGTTGCACGGTCTGCCACTCCGCCCGGCCAAGCAGCCCGCTGTTCGCCAGCGCACCGGGCGGGGTGATGCTCGACAGTCCCGCGCAGATCCGCGCCCTGGCGCCGAAGATCCATGCCCAGGCGGTGGCCAGTCAGCTCATGCCGCTCGGCAACCTCACCGGCATGACCCCGGAAGAGCGCGAGCTGATCGGCGCCTGGATCGCCGCCGGAGCACGGATCGACTGAAGCGTGCGGACATCGCACATTCCTTGACCTCGGCCAGTACATCTCCCTGACGATGCCGCACAATCCGCGCAGGGCTGGTTGATTGCCATGCCAATGCAATTAGCAATACCGCCAATGGCACCTACAGCATCCCACTGCTAGCCTCCTAGACAGAGTCCGCTCCGACGCGGCATCGGACGAAAACAAGAAGATCGGGGGTTCCCCATGAGCGAGCAAGGCGCCATTCACCGCGTCAGGCTGCTGATCGATGGCTGTTTCGTCGACTCCGCCAGTGAACAGTGGCGCACTGCAGTCGATCCGGCCACCCGGAAAATCCTGATTCGCGACTCCTTCGTCACCGGCTCGAAGTCAAGTGCAACCCTCCGTACCCGTCGCAGGGCACCGATCGCTGCCCACGCGCCCACCCTCCTCAAGCACCAGCAGCCGACCCGCGGACACCTCGTCGCTCCACGCCGGTGCGACGGAGATCGACTCGGTAGCCCACTGGACGCCACTACCGCCCTCGAGTGAGCCGGAGGAGATCGCCATGCACATCGGTTTCATCGGACTCGGCAACATGGGAGCGCCGATGGCGCGCAACCTGCTCAAGGCCGGCCACCGGCTGAGCGTCTGCGACCTCTCCGCAGCGGCCGTCGCCGCCCTGGTCGAAGCCGGCGCGAGCGCCTGCGATTCGCCCGCCGCCGTGGCGCACAGCGAGGCCGAACTGATCATCACCATGCTGCCCGCCGCCGCCCATGTGAAGGCGGTCTACCTGGGCGAAGACGGTCTGCTCGGACAGGTCCGCCCCGGCCTCCTGCTGATCGACAGCTCCACCATCGACCCGCTGAGCGCCCGCGAAGTCGCCGCCGCCGCCCGGGTCCATGGCAACCCCATGCTCGATGCGCCGGTTTCCGGCGGCACGGCGGGCGCCGCGGCCGGCATCCTGACCTTCATGGTCGGCGGCACCGCGGAGGACTTCGAGCAGGCCCGGCCGATCCTCGCCGCCATGGGCAGGAACATCGTCCACTGCGGCGCTGCCGGCAACGGTCAGGTGGCCAAGGTCGCCAACAACCTGCTGCTCGGCATCTCGATGATCGGCGCCGCCGAGGCGATGAGCCTGGGCGTAGCGCTGGGCATGGACGCCAGGGTGCTGGCCGGGGTTATCAACAACTCGAGCGGCCGCTGCTGGAGCACCGACGCCTACAACCCCTTTCCCGGCGTGCTGGACGAGGCTCCCGCCGCGCGCGGCTACAGCGGCGGCTTTCGCAGCGACCTGATGCTCAAGGATCTCGGCCTGGCCAGCGAAGCCGCCCGCCAAGTCGGCCAGCCGGTGCTCCTCGGCGCCCTCGCCCAGCAGCTCTACCAAGTTTTCGTCGCCCAGGGCAACGAGGCCCTGGACTTCTCCGCGATTATCCACCTCTACAATAAGGACAATCATTCATGACGCACCTTTCCGACTGTCCCGTACTGGTTACGGAACGCAACCGCATCGGCCACCTGACCCTGAACCGTCCGGACAGCCTCAACACCCTCACCCTGCCGATGGTCTGCGCCCTGCACCGCCAGCTCGAAGCCTGGGCAGCGGACCCGACGATCCTCGCCGTGGTGCTGCACGGCGCCGGCGACAAGGCCTTCTGCGCCGGCGGCGACATCCGTGCGCTGTACGACAGTTTCCGCGCCGAGGACGGCCGCTACCTGACCTTCTTCGAGCGGGAATACGCCCTCGATCACTATCTGCACTGCTATCCCAAGCCGGTACTGGCCCTGATGGACGGCTTCGTCCTCGGCGGTGGCCTGGGCCTGGTCCAGGGCAGCATGCTGCGGGTGATCAGCGAGCGGACCCGGATGGGCATGCCGGAAGTCGGCATCGGCTACTTCCCGGACGTCGGCAGCAGCTACTTCCTGTCCCGCCTGCCCGATGCCCTGGGCCTCTACCTGGGCGTCACCGGCGTGCATCTGTCCCCCGCCGACGCCCTCTACGCCGGCCTGGCCGACTGGTACCTGCCGAGCGAGGGCTTCGCCGAGCTGGAGCGCAGTCTCGACGAGCTGACCTGGGACAAGCACCCGCGCCAGGCGCTCGGCAACCTGCTGGCCGCCTTCGGCAAGCGCCACCTGCCGGGCGCGGAGCTCAAGAAGCTGCACCCGGCCATCGAAACCCACTTCTCCCTGCCGGACATCCCGACCATCCGCGCCTCGCTGCTCGCCGAGCATCGTCCGGAATACCGCGCCTGGGCCGAGGAAACCGTCCGCCTGCTGGACAGCCGCTCGCCGCTGTCGCTCTGCGTGACGCTGGAGTTGCTGCAGCGTGGCCGCCACCTGTCCCTCGACGACTGCTTCGCCCTGGAACTGCATCTGGACCGCCAGTGGTTCGCCCAAGGCGACATCATGGAAGGCGTGCGAGCGCTGCTGGTCGACAAGGACAAGTCCCCGCGCTGGAACCCGCCGACCCTCGCCGAAGTCAGGCCCGAGCAGGTCCAGGCCTTCTTTGCCGACTTCAAGCCCGGCGAAGAGCAGCTCAGGTGGGCGATGTGATGCAAGGAAAGCCTTCGGCTACGCTTCCTGCCGCCTCCGCTACGGCCTGCTCCATCCACAGGTCTGCACCGGCCGCGAGCGGTAGCGCCCCTGCGGCCCAAGGCTATCCGGGTGCCGGCTTGCCGAGCGCTTACTCCGTGTAAGCCCTGACCTACGAAAGATCAGGAGCCTTGCCAATTTATCCGACGCGGCCATCCCGGTAGATTCACTCCCACAGCGACATCGAAGGAACGATGGAAGCTGCCAGGGATGGAGGCTAGGGAAAGCCGCAGGATAGCGGCATCATCAGGACGATGAACCCAGGGACGAAGGAACGACATGAAGCGGCGAGAGCGATCCTCTCGCCGCTTTTTGTTTGCATCGAAGAAAAGGCCCGCTGGATCGCACCGGGCCGGCAGGTCTTCAGCGGATGATGGTGGTTTTGTCCGTGTCGGCAGACTTTGGCTTGTCGCTGTCGGACAAGGCATTCTCGGCCACCTCCTCCGCGCCGTCGCCGACCAGCAGGCCGACGCCGGCACCGACCAGCATGCCGATCGGTCCGCCGATGGCGCCGATCATCATGCCGTTCATGCCGCCTAGCGACCGGCCGGTGGCTTGTTCTTCGGCTTTGTCGTCGGCCTTGGCGACGGACACACCTTCGAGAGTCAACAGACTGAGAGTCAGGGCTAGGGCGCCGGATGTTTTCATGGTGGCGGTTCCCTCCGAGGAACGTCGCGCTGGTTTTTGCCATTCCCGACCCCCGCAGATCCGCTGCAGTACAGCGTTGCGGTATCCGCACGGGCGGTACTCCGTCGCGACGGAGCGGGGACATGGCAAGACAGCAATATCGAGTGAAAAAGCGATGGATTGATTCCCTCCCTGGTCCGCAGCGGGAATCCGGGCATGTGCCTGCCCCGGGTCGTCCTTGTGACAATGCCATTTTGCCAGCCAGCCCTGCGCCAACCGATGATTTGGGACAACCCAACGGCGTGCACACGCTCGCCGAGGCTTGACCTTGCCACCACAGCAAGCTCTAAGGTGCCGGCAGTCGAGACTCTCAAGGAGGCCTGCATGGATTCATCAATCAGCATCGATCGCCCGAATCAGGGGGCGCATCTGAGCCTGGCGGTCGAGGGCATGACCTGTGCCTCCTGCGTCGGGCGGGTCGAGCGCGTCCTGAACAAGGTGCCCGGCGTCACGGGCGCCAGCGTCAATCTGGCCAGCGAGCGGGCGGAAATCACCTTTGCCGATGCCGCCGACGTCGGCGCCGCCGTTGCTGCCGTACACAAAGCCGGTTACCAGGTCGCCGAGGACAGCGTCGAGCTGAGCGTGACCGGCATGACCTGCGCCTCCTGCGTCGGCCGCGTCGAACGGGCGCTGAAGAAAGTGCCGGGGGTGACGGATGCCAGCGTCAACCTGGCCAGCGAACGCGCCCGGGTGCGCGTTCTGCGCGGCCTGCCGACGACCGCGCTGATCGCCGCCATCGAACGCGCCGGCTACACGGCCAGCCCCGCGGTCGCCGCCGGCGAACTGCTGGATGCCGAAGAGGCACGGCGCAGTACCGAACTGGCCTCGCTCAAGCGCGACCTGACCTTGGCCGCCGCCCTCAGCCTGCCGGTATTCCTGCTGGAGATGGGCGCGCACCTGATCCCCGCCCTGCACCACCTGATCCTCGCCACCCTCGGCCAGCAGGCCAGCTGGATCGTGCAGGGCGCGCTCACCACGGCGGTGCTGTTCGGTCCCGGCCGGCGCTTCTTCCAGAAAGGCATCCCGGCCCTGCTGCGCGGCGCTCCCGACATGAACTCGCTGGTCGCGGTCGGCACCAGCGCCGCCTGGCTGTTCTCGCTGGTCGCCACCTTCGCCCCCGGCCTGCTGCCGGCCGGCACCGTGCACGTCTACTACGAGGCGGCGGGGGTGATCGTCGCCCTGATCCTGCTCGGCCGCTTCCTCGAGGCCCGCGCCAAGGGCCGCACCTCGGAGGCGATCAAGCGCCTAATCGGCCTGCAGGCGAAGACCGCTCGGATACGCCGCGACGGCCGGCTACAGGAGGTAGCCATCGAGGCGTTGCGCCGCGACGACCTGCTCGAGGTGCGCCCCGGCGAGCGCATCCCGGTGGACGGCGAGGTGATCGAGGGGGCGAGCTTCGTCGACGAGTCGATGATCACCGGCGAGCCGGTCCCGGTGGAAAAGGTCCCCGGCGCCGGCGTGGTCGGCGGCACCATCAACCAGAACGGCGCGCTGACCATGCGCGCCACCCGGATCGGCGGCGACACCGTGCTGGCGCAGATCATCCGCATGGTCGAGCAGGCCCAGGGCGCCAAGCTGCCGATCCAGGCGCTGGTCGACCGCGTCACCCTGTGGTTCGTCCCGGCGGTGATGCTCGCCGCGCTGCTCACCTTCCTCGCTTGGATGCTCTTCGGCCCTCAGCCTGCGCTGACCTTCGCGCTGGTCAACGCGGTGGCCGTGCTGATCATCGCCTGCCCCTGCGCCATGGGCCTGGCCACGCCCACCTCGATCATGGTCGGCACCGGCCGCGCCGCCGAGCTGGGCGTACTGTTCCGCAAGGGCGAAGCCCTGCAGTTGCTCAAGGACGCCCAAGTGGTGGCGCTGGACAAGACCGGCACCCTGACCCGCGGCAAGCCCGCGCTGACCGACCTGATCCTCGCCGAGGGCTTCGAGCGCGGCATGGTGCTGGCCAGGGTCGCCACCGTCGAGGACCGGTCCGAACACCCCATCGCCCGCGCCATCGTCGCGGCGGCAGAGGCGGAAAACCTCGCCCTCGGCCAGCTGGAGAACTTCGAGTCGGTCACCGGCTACGGCGTGCGCGCCACGGTGGACGGCGCGCGGCTGGAGATCGGCGCCGATCGCTTCATGGCGCAGCTCGGCCTCGACGTGGCGATCTTCGCCGCTCAAGCCCAACGGCTCGGCGACGAGGCCAAGACCCCGCTGTACGCCGCTATCGACGGTCGCCTGGCGGCCATGCTGGCGGTGGCCGACCCGCTCAAGGACGGCACCCCGGCGGCGGTCCGCACACTGCATGAGTTGGGTCTGAAGGTGGCGATGATCACCGGCGACAATCGCTACACCGCCGAGGCCATCGCCCGCCAGCTGGGTATCGACGAGGTGGTCGCCGAGGTGCTGCCGGACGGCAAGGTCGCCGCGGTCGAGCGCCTCAAGGCCGCCCATGGCCGCCTCGCCTTCGTCGGCGACGGCATCAACGATGCCCCGGCGCTGGCCGCGGCGGACGTCGGCCTGGCCATCGGCAGCGGCACCGACATCGCCATCGAGGCCGCCGACGTGGTGCTGATGTCCGGCGACCTGCGCGGCGTGCCCACGGCCATCGCCCTGTCCCGCGCGACCCTCGGCAACATCCGCCAGAACCTGTTCTGGGCCTTCGCCTACAACACTGCGCTGATCCCGCTGGCCGCCGGCGTGCTCTACCCGGTCAACGGCATGCTGCTCTCGCCGATCCTCGCCGCCGGCGCCATGGCCCTGTCCAGCGTGTTCGTGCTCGGCAACGCGCTGCGCCTGAAGCATTTCCAGCCAGCGTTGCGCCGACCGGACGCACCAGGGGCACTCCAGGGCTGAACCGGAAAAAAGAAGGCTATGTCTGGATTAGCTGTTTCAGAAAGCTAAGCTGGTCATGAGATCGCCAGCTTCGGGAGTGTGATCATAAAGGCGAGTCAGCTCACGACCTGGATAGCCCAGCTCGCCAGTCTCACCCCGGAGCAGCGCCAGCAGCTTGAGGCATGCCTTTCGGTGTCCGGCGACCCTCCACAGGGCATGATCGGCACGCCCAGTAGTTGCCCGCATTGCCAGTTCAGCGAGTTGCGGCCGTGGGGCTCCGGTGCTGGCCTGCCCATCCGCACCATCCGCACCATCCGCACAGCGCCTTGAACTACCGCTCGCCTTGGGAGTTCAGGCGCCTGGCGGGAACATCAACTTAATGGGGTGGCGGTGTCCGGTTTGATAGGGGCAAGTCCAGAAGCGATCAATTCAATACTCCCTCTATGTTGGTAGTTACTCGGATAAAAGCGGTATTCCTAAAAGGGAAATCAGAGCAGGGGAAGGCTGTAGGTTATGATTAGGCGATTCTCGTCCAGGTCACGACCGTCGTTGCCACGAATTGCAGCGTTGCGCCAGGACAGGCCGACGCCCTTGAACATGCCTTTCTGTACCGTGTAGTCGACGCGGAAGTCGCGTTCCCACTCCTTGTTGTCGCTGCCGGCGGCGTCGATGTCGTCGCCGCTGAAGTAGGTCAGCTTGGTCTTCAAGCCCGGCACGCCGATCGCGGCGAAGTCATAGGTATGCCCAACCACCCAGGTATTCTCGCCAGCGCTGGCGAACTTGCCGATCTGGGCGTTGGTGATCAGGTACAGGGTGCGCCCGGTCCCCAGATTGATGTGCGGGAAGTCGCTGTTGCCGGTGACCTTTTGGTAGCCGGCACTCAGCGCGTGGCCGGCCAGGCTGTAGGTGAACATCGCGCTCCACAGGTTGTTGTCGACCTCGCCGCTGCTGCCGTTGGCGCCGCTGCTCCGGTAGCCCTCGGCACGTCCGAAGGCGCTCTCGTTCTTGCCGTCGGAGTCGCTGGTGAAGTAGCGCAGGTCGGACTGCAGCGCGCCGACCGGCAGTTTCCAGTCGTGCACCAGGCCGAAGAAGTGCTGCTTGTAGAAGTCGCGCAGGTTGCCGTAGTAGTACTGCAGCAGCAGGTCCTTGGTGGGCTTGTAGTCGGCGCCGCCGAAGTAGAACTCGTTGCTGAACCGGGCATTGGGCCGCTGTTGGCGCCGCCGATGGACAGGCCGTGGCTGTCGCTGGAGTTGCGCTCGGTGGAGTGCTCGATCTTGCCCGCGGTCAGGGTCAGGTCCTTGATCTCGTTGGAGGTGATCTGCGCGCCGTGGAACAGCTGCGGCAGCAGGCGGCCGTCGTTGTAGGTCAGCACCGGCATCTTCGGCATCAGGGTGCCGAGGCGGGCTTCGGTTTTGGAGATGCGCAGCTTGCCAGTCACGCCGACCCGGCCGAAGTCGGTCTTGGCCTTGCCGTTGCTCTCCAGCGGGAACATGGTGCCCGGGGTGCGTTCGATGTCCGCCTTGCCGGCGCGGCCGCCGCCGTCCAGGCGGATGGCGTGCATCGCCAGCACGTCGAGACCGAAGCCGACCGGGCCTTCGGTGAAGCCGGATTTGAAGTCGAGGAAGAAGCCCTGGCCCCACTCCTCCGAGCGCGGCGCATCCTGGTTGCGGACGTCCTGGTTGATGTAGTAGTTCTTGAAGCTCAGCGTGGCCTTGCTGTCCTCAATAAACCCCGCAGCGTAAACCTGCTGAAACAATACCTGGCCTAACATACTTGCAGTTATGACCAGCATTGAGCCTGATTTATTCATTCTTTCATTTATCTCGCTATTGTTGTTATATGATCCACTTTACAAACATCAATATTTGAGGCGTACGACTGCCATGCCACTTTAGATGGCAGCACATGCCATAAGTACCTCTTGAACACATAATCAACTGCGGTACTATAACGGCAGCAGATTAAACTCTATCGTGTCGCCACCCCAATCCTTCTGAGGAATGTTTTTCGACAATCGTTAGCAGTGCAAAGCCGTACCGTTATTAATCCGGCAATACGAAAGTACAAATAATGCACATGCTTGAATTTGTATAATCTTTTGATTTTCATAGAAAAAACAAAGCTAGAAAGTACCCTATTGTATTGCCGGACTAATAGCAGCCAGCTCGATTGGTCAGCTTATCCATTCTAGATATCAGGAGCATCGCCAACAGGAGCGCTAGCACGGCTTCGCCGCACACAAACCTACTTCATAAGTAAACGAGCTACCGGACAGCCAACCAGGCTTTTTAGCATCACATGTCCATGCAGAAATGATGTTTTTGCTCATATTTATATAGGTAGTGCCACGTTGCGATCTGTGGTCGAACGAAAATCTGGCTCCGAAGATAATGAACTCACGCGGTGAGCGGTTCGAACATCAGGGCATACGTCACTCTTTCCCAAGCCACGAAGGCTTGAGTACACACCACCCGTTTCTGCTGCGCGTCTGTGTGGTGGTGTTCGAGGTTCACTCCCATTTCCCTATTCGTCGCCATATAACTCTTGGGCTTGTTTATGCCGGGCAATGCCCAAGCCAAACCCCATCGACCAGCGTTACACTGTCTCGCAGCCCGGCTCCATGCCGCACGCGGCCGGCAACTCCCGGCCATGCGCAGACTCAGGGAGAAACGGTAGTACATCACGCCGGCCAGGAAGCGGTAACCGACACTACACCGGCAGGCACGGTGGCTCGATTCATAGCCAGGATTGTCGCCGTATCTCAGTCAACCGCTAACAACGTGACAATACCCGTGTGATCCATTCCACGGCCGCGCACCTTTACCGGCGCGCGGCCTACGCGAGTTACTCGGGCAGCAAGCAACCCTTCCTCTTCAAAGAGTCCAGTACCCAGGAGCGGTCGTTCTGCCCCTGGGCGATCTGGTCGAGTTGCTTCTGTTCAGCAGCGTGCTTGGCCGCGGCCCGAGCATACACCTCGGCCACCTGATCGCAGGGCACACAGAGCAGACCGTCTTCGTCGCCGATCACTAGGTCGCCCGGCTCGATGACCATGCCGTCGATAGCAATCGGCACGTTGATTTCGCCCGGACCGTCCTTGTACGGGCCACGATGCGAGACCCCAGCGGCGAACAGCGGAAAATCGCCCGCGCCGATGGCGCCTACATCGCGGATGGCACCGTTGATCACAATCCCGGCTACGCCGCGCTTGACCGCGTAGGCCACCATCATCTCGCCGATCATGGCGTTGGTCAGGTCGCCGCCGGCATCGACCACGATCACATCGCCCGGCTCTGCAATGTCCAGGGCGTAGTGCAGCATGAGGTTGTCGCCGGGGCGAGCCCTGACGGTCAGCGCAGGGCCGACCAGCACGCCCTCGCGATGCATCGGACGCAAGCGCGCGCCCGCAGCGGTCATGCGGTTCATTGAGTCACTGACGTTGGCAACCGGCACTTCCCGATAGCGCGATACCCACTCAGCACTGACCTTGCACGCTCGGTTTAGGACCCTGAATCCAATGCTCATCTGACATTCCTCTGTTGGTGTTGTTTGATGTCGTCGACTGAAATGTCGAAGCCTTCTTTTAGAATGTCATTTTATTTTTATCGTTGCAACAGCCAAAAACACAGTTTTTAAGCCAATAAACCGGTATTTCAAATGATCTTTTGAAATGGCATTTCATTGTGGTAGGGTTCAAAAGGTCCTGCCGCCGTTTCCCGCGGTGCAAGCGAGACCTTCAAGACAAAAACAAAGGTGCATACCATGACCCGTACCATCCTGCTGACTGGCCCCGAGCTCACCGCAGATGCCATGAACCATGCTGCCGCCGAAGGCATCAGGGTGATCCCTACCACCCCCTACCTGCCCGCCCTGGAATTGGAGGCGATCATCCGCGCCGAGCAGCCCGATGCGATTATCGTGCGCCAAGGCAAGCTGACCCGCGAAATGATCGAAGCCTCGTCGAAGCTGTCGATCATCGCCAAGCACGGCGTGGGCTATGACAGTATTGACATCCAGGCCGCTGGCGCCCGCGGCGTTCCGGTAACCATCGCCCTGGGCGCCAATGCCCAGTCGGTGGCCGAGCACGCCTTCGCGCTGATGTTCAGCGTAGCGCGGCAGACCGCCCTGCTCGACGCACGCATGCGTGACGGCTACTGGGACAAGGCCACCGCCAATGGCATGGAGCTGTTCGGCAAGACCCTGGGTTTGGTCGGCCTAGGCTCGATCGGCAGCATCCTGATGGACCTGGTGGCACCGCTGCGGATGCGTGTGAAGGTCTATGACCCTTATCTCCAGCAACTGCCCAAGCGCGACTATGTCGAGCGCGAGGAGGATTTCGAGCGACTGCTGGCCGATAGCGACATCATCAGTCTGCATTGCCCGCTGACCGACTCCAACCGCAAGCTGTTCGGTGCTGAGCAGTTCGCGCGCATGCGCCCAGCTAGCATCCTGATCAACACCGCCCGCGGTGAACTGATCGATACCGAAGCGCTGATCCAGGCGCTGAGCGAACGGCAGATCGCCGGTGCCGGCCTCGATACCTTCAACCCAGAACCACCGCCGGCCGACAGCCCTCTGTTGGGACTGCCGACTCTGGTGGCCACACCCCACGTCGGCGCCAATACCATCGAGGCCCGCGACCGCGTCGGCCTGCTCGCGGTTCGGCAGATCCTCGACCTGTGGGCAGGCAAGTCCTTGGATCCACGCTGCGTGGTCAACCGCCACCTGCTCGACAACTGACCGCCTGCCACCGCGCCCTGCCCGCCCTGCGGCTGGGTCGCTGCGGCAACGCGACACTCCAGAAAAACAACAATGGAGGGCTCCATGAGTACAGCCACCCCCACCGTCAGCGAACTCGAGCGCGCAACCATGCGCCGGGTCGCCTGGCGCCTACTGCCCTTTCTGATCGTCTGCTACCTGATCGCGATCATTGACCGCGGCAACATCGGCATGGCCTCGCTGCAGATGAACCAAGACTTGGGCCTGTCGGCGAAGGTCTTCGGTTTCGCCAGTAGCCTGTTCTTCTTCTCCTATTTCCTGGTGGAGGTACCTAGCAACCTGGCCTTGCAGAAATTCGGCGCGCGGGTCTGGCTCGCCCGGATCATGATTACCTGGGGTCTGATCTCGGCCGGCACAGCATTCGTCCAAGGCGCGAACTCACTGTACGTGATGCGCTTCCTGCTCGGTGCCGCCGAGGCCGGGTTCTTCCCCGGCGTACTGCTGTACCTGACCTACTGGCTGCCGTCGGCCTACCGTGGACGCATGGTGGCCATCTTCATGGTCGCCATTCCCGGCGCCAACTTCCTCGGGTCCCCCCTGTCGGGCATGCTGCTGAGCCTGGACGGCTGGCTGGGCATGCGCGGCTGGCACTGGCTGTTCATTCTCGAAGGCATCCCGGCGGTACTTCTGGGCATTGCCTGTCTGTTCGTGCTGACCGACCGTCCCGAGCAAGCCAAGTGGCTGACCGCCGAGCAGCGCGACTGGTTGACTCAACACCTGGCCGAGGAAAGCGCAAAGAAAACCACCATCGGGCATATCTCGCTGTGGAAGCTCCTGCGCCACAAGGACATCTGGCTCATGGCGCTGATCTACTCCGGTGCATCCGCTGCGGGCTCCACCATGAGCGTCTGGGGCCCTCAGTTGCTCAAGACCTTCGGCCTCGACGCAATACAGATTGGCCTAGTCAACGCCATTCCCTATGGCCTGGCGTCGATACTGATGATCGTCTGGGGCCGCAGCTCCGACCGCAGCGGCGAACGGCGCTGGCACACCGCGGCGACCCTGCTACTGATTGCCACCGGCCTGCTGATGGCTCTCGTGACCTCGTCGCTGCCAGCTACGGTGGTGATGCTGAGCATGGTGCTGATCGGTGCCTACTCGATGAAGGGACCGTTCTGGGCTCTGGTCTCGACTTGGCTGTCGTCCTCCACCGTTGCGGCGGGTCTGGCAGCGATCGGCGCGATGGCCAACCTGATCGGCGGCGGGCTGATGGTCAACGTCTACGGCGCGATCCATGACGCAACCGGCAGCCATGCCCTTGCACTGATGCCGCTGGCGGTACTGTGCGCGGCCGGCGGCATCATGGTCCTGGTGTTTGGTCGCAAGCTCCAGCACGAGCAGGCCGAGTACGCTAAGCCGATTAGCACTACTAACTAAGTGCAGCTCCAAGCGACACGATACCCGCCTTCTGCTTAGAAGGCGGGTATCGCTACAACGGAACAATAACGAGGAAGCATCTATGCTGCTTTCTCGCTGGCTACGCCCTCCAAGCAAACAGCGCCCAAAGTGCGTTTATCTCGCCGAGCCCCTCCGCCAACGCGCCCTTCAGCCAGGGTGAAGAGTTGGCCCCGCTGAACAACTCCGGCGATCGCAGCATCCGCTTTAACCTCAGCCTCGGCGGTTGCGCCACTGGCCGACCCGGAGCCGGGCCGTGCGGGCCGATGCGCTGGGCTGGCATATCCACAGGTCGCTCAGGACAACCCGCTGGTAGAGCGGGAAGCAGGATCGCACTCTGATCCTGCGGGATGATGCTGTGACACTTTACAACTTCTGAACTCTCAGCGAGCAGTCTTGCCGTCCGCTACCTTGCCGCCTAGGCTACGCATCAGATCTTGAGCCGCTTCGCAGAACATCTCCTTCAATGACTCGGCACGCTCCTCGGTCAGCCGACTGGCCGGTCCGGAGATCACCAGTGCACCGATTAGCTCTTTCTGCGGGCCGTAGATCGGCAGTGCCATCGAGGCCGCGTGGGGGTCGGTAGCACCGCAGGAATAGAACGGCTTGTCAAGACAGATACCTTTGTCGAAGGGCGTGCGCAGAGCCTGGGCACCGGCCGCTTCGTCCATCGGGCGCATGTCGCCGGGTTGCAGGTGCAGGCGCAGGCGATGGGGCGAATTGACTCGGTACTGGCACAGGCGATAGGCGCCATGGCGCACATAGAAGGAGGCAGTCTCGCCAGTCTCTTCGGTTAGATGGTGCAGTCGCGGCATGACGTGCCGCTCCAGGTCCAGGGCGTCTTGGTACACCGCGTTGAGGCGCATCACCTCGCTGGCCAGCTGGTAGCGACCGTCGGACATGCGGTTGATTAGCCCGTGGTTTTCCAGCGACACCATTAGGCGCATGATGGTGCTCTTGATCAGGCCGGTGCGCTCGGCTAGTTCCACCAAGCTCAGGGCCGTGTCGCCCATGCGGAACGCTGTCAGGACCATCAGGACCCGGTCGGCCGAAGCCACTCCATTTACCGCCGGACGCGGCCGTGTTTTCACCATCTGTAACACCTCAAATCGAATGCCTCGTCAATGTCTTATTCTCTGAGATCGGAAGCAGACATTATCCGACAGGAAAAACTTGACCGCTATAATTCGTGCCTGGCCATTTGGAGCGAGTCGCGCAAAGGCGGCAGCCTGCTGGAGCAGGCGCTCAAAAATCAGGTTGGCGCGGCCCGCGAGAAACTGGGGCGCAACGCCTGCAGCATGCTCTTGATTGTGGACGCGCAGAGCGCGAAGAACCCGGACACTGCGGCATTGAAGGGGTATGACGCAGGCAAGAAGATCTCGGGCATCAAGCGCTGCCGTCTGGCTCAGCCTGGATATGCGTTTTTAGAGGTGCCCATAAGACCCTAACGAAAACGGGGCCGCACGGACCCCGTTGTCGTACAGCGCTTGCGGCTTACTGGCCGGGGATGTCCTTGCGCAGTTGCACCGGCTCGGCGCGCGGGCGGCGCATGCGGATGTTCAGCGCCTCCACCGCCAGCGAGAAGGCCATGGCGAAGTAGACGTAGCCCTTGGGCACGTGCACCCCAAGGCTCTCGGCGATCAGCACGGTGCCGACCACGATGAGGAACGACAGGGCCAGCAGTTTGAGGCTCGGGTGCTTGTCGATGAACTCGCTGATGGTGCCGGAGGCGGCCATCATCACCAGCACGGCGACGACGATCGCGGCGATCATCACCGGCACGTGGGAAACCATGCCGACCGCGGTGATCACCGAGTCCAGGGAGAACACGATGTCGATGATGGCGATCTGGACGATGGTGCCGATGAACTGACCGTTGCCCTTGGGCGCCTCGTTGGTCTCGTCCTCGCCTTCCAGGCCGTGGTAGATCTCGGTGCTGCTCTTCCACAGCAGGAACAGGCCGCCGAAGAAGAGGATCAGGTCGCGCCCGGAAATGCCCTGGCCGAAGACGTGGAAGAGATCCACGGTCAGGCCCATCACCCAGGAGATCGACAGCAGCAGGAGAATCCGCGTGACCATCGCCAGCGCCAGGCCGAACAGGCGGGTGCGCGGCTGTATCTCCTTCGGCATGCGGCCGACGAGGATGGAGATCATGATGATGTTGTCGATGCCGAGCACGATCTCCAGCGCGGTCAGGGTAAAGAAGGCAACCCAGATCTCCGGGTTGGTCAGCCAGTCCATAAGGGGTCCTCTAAATTCGTCGGTTGTGCGGTCGGCGGCAGATGGGCCGCTAGCCGCGGGAGTCTGTAAGCGACTGCGTGAAGTTTTCGCCAATTGCTGGCCAGCGGAAAGGCGTCCATGGCTCGCGCGACGAGCATGCCTGCTCGTCGGTGTACTTGCTCTTCACAACATACATTCAGGCTTTAGCGCTTGCATCATGCCGAAATTTTTCAAGTTCCGAGTAAGTATCTCCCGACAAATCCGGGGGCTTTATTCTGTTAGTCTCTCAAAGGAATAAGTAGTTGGGCCGCCTAAAGGCAGCTATCGCTACAGGCCAAATTTGAGCCGATCATAGTGCTCATCTTCATTTTCCTGGCTCCAGATGTATGCACGCACCACCTCCTCGTCCAGCCCCACGCTTGAAACGAAATACCCCCGACTCCAGAACTTCTCAGCCGTGAAGCTCCTCGCCCTTCCCATAAAACGCCGCGCTATCAAAACCACACTCTTGCCCTTGATGTAGCCCACCACATAGACACCGGGTGCCTGGCTGAAATGCTGATGCACATATTAGTCCGGCAATACAATAGAGCACTTTATGTATTTTGATTTATCCTTGAAAATCAAGTACCTATGCCGCTACTAGTATGAACATTATTTGTGCTTTCGTATTGCCGGATTAATATGAACATGGTCAGGTATTCCACTATCCGGCCCCTCTGCCTCGACAACTCATGCAACAGCTCGCCAAGGTGTTTGCGAATTACTACGAAGATCGCCTGTTTGTATCTCTTCAAGATAAAAATAACGTAGTACTTACAGTCACACTTCGTGTGCGTGAGACTCTGATAGTCTCCTATCGGGCGAGCACCGTCTGTCTCTTGGTCGAGACAGAGGGCTCCTGATGACCGTATCGCACAGTCAAATCTCAAGTATTCCCCCCAGCTTCGCCGGGGGAATACCTTATCTATTTAACCGGACTCCTGGATTAGACTTACTCGGCTTCAGTTGCCTGGCAACTGGCGACTGATAATGCAGCGCGGGTCGAGCACTTTTCCATGCCACACATCCACGATCTGCTGGACTGCCAGAAGGCCTGCGCGGTCACGCGCCTCGGTGGTGCAGGCCCCGACATGAGGGGTTGCTACCAAGTTGGCAAGGCTCCACAACGAACTATCCGAATGCGGAGGTTCCGGATCGAAGGTGTCGAGACCAGCACCGGCAATTTGGCTCTCGGTCAGGGCAAGTACTAGAGCCTTGGTGTCGATTAGCTCGCCTCGGGCCGTATTGATCAGAATGCTGCCCGGTCGCATGCGTTTGAATTGGGCAGCGCCGAACAGGTTGCGGTTGGCATCAGTCAGAGGGCAGTGCAAGCTTATAACATCGCAGTCTTCGAGCAGCCGATCAAAGTCCGCCTCACGCTCAACATTTGCACGTGGCGGAAGGTCCTTCAAATATGGATCGTAGACTTTGACCCGCATCCCGAGCGGTGCTACCAGATCCATCAGAATGCTTCCGATCGATCCCAGGCCGACCAAGCCCAGGGTCTTGCCGAACAGCTCCATGCCCATGCCATTGGCGGTGGCCTTGTCCCAGCGGCCGTCACGCATGCGCGCGTCGAGCAAAGCAGTCTGCCGCGCCACGCTGAACATCAGCGCGAAAGCATGCTCGGCCACCGACTGGGCATTGGCACCGACCGTAGTGGCGACAGGCACGCCGCGCTCGGCCGCTGCCTGGATGTCGACTAGGTTGTATCCCACCCCATACTTGGCGGCAATAGCGATGACAGCCAGGTTCCTTGAAGCCTCAATCATTTCCCGGGTCAGCTTGCTCTGACGGACAACGATTGCGTCGGGCTGCTCCTCACGGAGGATCGCCACCAGCTCTTCAGCCGGCGCGTAGGGGATTGTCGGAATGACCCTCGCACCATGGGAAGCAGCGTAGGCCATGGCTTCACACGCCAACTCCCGGCCTGTCAGCAAGATCTTGCGGGTCATCGTGCATACCTTGTTTTTATAGCGGGTGGCCATAGCCCGAAAGACGTCTAGCAATGGATACGCGCACAAACGAAATATCGTTTCAATATACAGAAAAAATCAGCGGATTCCATCCTGTACGTGCGAATAAATGCAATAGCGCCTGTATTGACACGCAAAAAACAAAATGGCATTCTAATTAATAGAATTGCATTAATGCCTGCGCATAATTTCAGGAGAAGAAATGCCAGATGACCTTAAGCATCCTGAAGGTGGCGCCAAATCCAGCAGTGAAGATGAATGGGGTATTCGTTACGCAACGTACCGGCCGCTGAAAGCAGTGATTAAATGCACGAGGAAGACGTTCTAGCCGACCCCACGCTGACCGTAAAACCCGTCCGGGTGACAATAATGCTGCTACGCGACGCCTTGGATATTGCATAGCTGAGAGATCTCATAGCTGTAGACGCCGTAGTAACCTGAGCCCTTGATTGATGAAACGATGATGGCTTACGCCATCAAGCTATGGGTGACCAGCCTCACCATCAATGGAGCATTCGGAATGCTGCCAGCATAGGCATTGGTGATTTTCCTCTGTTCGCCGCTTGGGCTTTGCACCATGCGACCTATAAGGATGTCGCCGGGACGACATCAATGTGTCCATTGTCATAGATAGACGACATGGTGATTGGGCCTGACGACGTGGTCATTCATGTTGCCGAAGTCTAGACAAGGCATCCACCAAGCGCGCTGCCAAGCAGAAGCAGCCGGATCAGATCGCCAAAGAGCAGAATGACCGTTTTGGGGCATTGGAAGCCTTGAAGAAAAAACAGCTTCGTGCATCTTCTCGCATGAGGTGTCTGTATTGACGTGCGACGGCGGGCGGCTCGGCAGAGTAAACTAGGAGAACGCCCCATTGACAGCCAGACTCCCCTCTCGCAATTCGTGTTGGCCAGCCCCACTACGGGCTTTAGCGCACCGTGATTTTCAAATCTATTTTGCCGGCCAAGGTGTCTCCACGCTAGGAAAGTGGGTTCAGCAGGTTGCGTTATCCTGGCTGGCGTATAATCAGACCGCTTCTGCCCTGCTTCTGGGCGTCATCACCTTCCTGACACTTGTGCCGCAACTACTGGTTGGGCCGCTCGCGGGCGCCTGGATCGACCAGCACGACAAACGCAGGCTGCTCATCATCATCCAAGCCATCATGACTCTGCAGTCGCTATGCCTGGCGACAATGGCGTGGCTGGACTGGGTCGACAGTGCTTTGATCGTTGCGATGGCCCTGCTCCTGGGCCTGCTCAATGCAATCGAAACCCCCTTGCGCCAAGCCTTAATCGGCAGTTTCGTTGCCGCCCCCGACTTGCCCAACGCATTGGCGCTCAATGCGATGCTGTTCAATGCAGCGCGATTTATTGGACCACCTTTGGCCGGGGCGCTAATCGCTATAAGCAGTGAAGCAGTATGCTTTCTGCTGACCTCAATCGCTTTTACCGTCCTGCTGCTTGGCCTTCTCAGGACGCAAGGCGCGCCAGTCACCAAGGCTACCGGCTCGACTCGGGAAATATTTCGCGAAGGCCTGCTTTATCTCTGGCAAACGCTCGACATACGGCGATTAATCATCGGTGTGGTCGTCGTAAATCTGCTGGCATCCAATTATGCGGTGCTGCTGCCAGTCCTCGCCAAGACGCTATATGTAGGCAATGCGCAAACCTTGGGCTGGTTATGGGGCGCGGCAGGTGCTGGGGCATTCATCGCTACCCTAGTAGTGGCGTTAGGCGGCACATTGTCCAGATTGCAGACCATCATCACGAGTGCCTCCACCTGCTGTGCACTGGCATTGCTCGGGCTGGCGATGAACGCCCCCTTGGCAGTAGCCTTGCCAATATTGGTAGTGCTGGGTTTTGGTATTTCCGCCAGCAATGTCAGCACCAATATATTATTACAGAGCCAGGCTCCTGCAGCCCTGCGCGGGCGCGTCGTTGCCTTTTACATCGCCATGCGCTTCGGTTTCGAAGCGATCGGAGGACTGCTCGCCGGGCTGGCAGCGAGCGTAATAGGGGCGCCAGCGACAATGGGGACTACGGGCGCCTTGTTGGCGACCTACCTGCTCGTCGACCGCTTCACCAACACGAAGCGGTGAACCCCAAATTATGGCTATGTCCGAGTTCGCTGTTGCAAAAGGCTAAACTAGCCAGGGTCGATCACCCGCTCCGAGTGATCAAGCGGCAGTTCGGCTACACCAAGGTGGACTTCCGCGGTCTGGCAAAGAATACGGCGCAACTGGTCACGCTGTTCGCCCTGTCGAACCTCTGGATAGCCAGGAAACAGTTGATGGGTATGGGTGAAGTTCGCCCATAAAACGCAGAAACCAAGGTTTACCCCTGGTTTCTGATGGCATTAGTCGACTATAGCTCGACTGACAATTGGCTGCTGCAGCCGACTTGTGGAACTGCCCCAAGCTTGAAATTGCGAAGCGCTGAGTGGATCACTTGTAATCCGCTCTATACCACGCCTCGCAAGGTCTTTCGGTAACGTTACTCAACCATCCTTGCGGATGCCGAGTAGAATCTATTGCTCACCCTCTTGAAAAGTCTCATCCCGTTTTTTGCGGAATACAGGAGCTATCATTAGAAGCAACAGCGCAAGCGAAGCAGCGAACAACCCCGCGCTGATAGGACGATCAATAAATACTGCAGCATCCCCTTGAGATATTAACATTGCCCGCCGAAGGTTTGTTTCAAGCATAGGGCCCAAGACGAAACCGAGCAAAAGCGGACCCGGTTCACACTTCGCCTTTCTAAACAAGTACCCGAGCAGACCAAAGATAATAACCAATGCAACGTCAAACCCGCGATTGTTAACACTATATACACCGACGCAGCAGAAAAGAAGAATTGCCGGAAAGAGCAACCTATATGGGACCTTTAGGAGCTTTACCCACATGCGTATAAGGGGAAGATTTATAACAAGCAACATGACATTACCCAGCCACATGCTCGCAATAAGCCCCCAAAATAGCTCTGGCTGGTTTGTTATAACTGACGGACCCGGCGTTACCCCATGAATCATCATTGCGCCGAGCATCATGGCCATGATGGAGTTGGAGGGTATACCTAACGTCAGTAACGGAATGAAGGATGATTGGGCACCTGCATTGTTGGCTGCTTCAGGTGCCGCAACCCCTCCACCAATCCACTTCCGAATTGCTTCGGGTCTTTGAGCACTTTTTCTCCAAAGAGTAAGCGCTGAATGCGCTTAGGGTTGCGCCTCCGCCGGGAAGTACACCTAACACTGTACCCAATACGGTGCCTCTAATCGTAGCCGGCAAGGCCTTGCCAAAATCCTGCCTGGATGGCCAAAGATTAGAAACCCTCTCCACTAGACTGCCTCTTGCCTCAGGAGACTCCAGGTTTATTGCAATTTCGGCAATACCGAATAAACCAACGGCGATCACAACAAAGTCTATTCCGTCATACAAATCTGTAGAGCCGAAAGTAAGCCTCGTTGCGCCGCTGCTGACATCCATGCCCACCATACCGAGCAGCAATCCCAAGCAGACCATGCCGATCGCCTTCAGCACCGAGCCACTTGCCAAGATGATTGCCGCTATCAATCCGAAGATGGTAAGTGCCACATATTCTGCAGGGCCAAACGATAAAGCGAACCCCGAAAGCAACGGGCCAGCAACGGCAATAGCGGCGGTCGCGACAGTACCGGCGAAGAACGAAGCGAGCGCAGCAACCGCAAGAGCGGCCCCCGCACGTCCCTTTTTCGCCATCGCATGGCCGTCCAATGCCGTCACCACAGCCGATGCCTCACCAGGTAAATTTACCAAAATGGCTGTTGTAGACCCCCCGTACTGCGCACCATAAAAAATTCCAGCAAGCATAATTAGCGCAGCTACTGGCGGCAGAAAGAACGTGATCGGAAGCAGGATGGCGACCGTCGCAGTCGGACCAATGCCAGGCAAAACGCCTATCAGCGTACCTAATAGGGCCCCTATGAAGCAGAAAGCTAGGTTCGTAGGCGTCAGCGCTGTGCTAAAACCAAGCATCAACGAATCGAATATTTCCATTAGAATAGCCCTAACTGCATTTGCACATCCAGACCCTTTATAAACACCAGAACTCCGAAGGCGGTAAGAACCAAACTCGAAATAAGTGCTTCTTTAAGTCGCCAATCTCGGTCTGCCATACTTCCAAAAAAAACCAGTCCAGCCGAAGTTATTACGAATCCTAAAAACTCAGCACCAAACGCAAAGCCACCCACTACCAGGAGCAGTGTCAGCAGTGGCCTGAGGCGTATAGGGCTAATAGCTTCGGGATTTCTTGAAATCGCAGCAATACCGACGACCAAACCGATTGCAATCACGGCTATTGAAATAGCTATAGGCATGAAGCCCGGCCCCATCATTGCAAGGCTACCCACGGCAAGGTTGTGCTAGCCACTAACGTGGCGACACCGATAGCAACGAAGATAAAACTGCAAAGCAAGTCCGGGTTATTATTTTTTATTGTACCCAT
The DNA here is from genome assembly GCF_059739045.1 of Azotobacter tropicalis. NCBI lineage: Bacteria > Pseudomonadati > Pseudomonadota > Gammaproteobacteria > Pseudomonadales > Pseudomonadaceae > Azotobacter > Azotobacter tropicalis. Next base: position 46,872 of record NZ_AP046059.1, on the reverse strand, counting down.
GGCGAGACCCTCCAAAGCTCCTGGTAAGTCTTGAGTTGAGCTGGCATTTGCGCCTCCCACTCTTCTCCGGAGAGATAGGCGACCGGCAGTGCAAGCTCTTTAGCCTTTGCCACAAACTCAGGGTTCTCTAAAACCTTCCTAATTGCCTCGGATAGCTTCTGATGAATCTCGCTGGCGAGTCCAGCCGGAGCAGCCATGCCACGCTCTGAGCTCATGCGTAGATTAATATTTTGCTCCTTGGCTGTCGGTACCGACTGTAGCTGGCTAAAGCGTTCGTCGGAGTACTGTACAAGCCCTCGGAATCCATCGTCTTTGCTATATTCACTGACATTCATCCCGCCAGCACTAATATGGCCTCCTAGCAAGGCGGTTCTTGTCTCGCCCGTTCCATTAAAAGGAACATGAGTGAACACCGCACCAGTAATTCTTTGCAACTCTATCAATGCAAGGTGGTCATCTGTGCCTATGCCTGAAGTACCAATCGATATGGTCCCAGGCTTCTGCTTCGCCGCCTCGACTAATTCGACTAGCGACTTGTAAGGCGAGCTATCCTTCACAACCAAAATACTTGGATCATCCACAATACGAGCAAGAGGTTTTATCTTGGTCGGATCGTAACTGACCTTGCGCTGTGCCCTAGTGCTTAAAAAGCCAGGCGTGTTGATGAAGGCTAGCGTGTACCCGTCCGGCTTTGCCTTGGCGAGAATGGAATAAGTGATTTCACCGGCAGCACCTGGCCTATTGATGATGGCGATATCAGCGCCTAGCTCCTTCTCGAGATAAGGCTCCATGGCCCTAGCCATTACATCAGTGCTACCGCCCGGTGCGTAGGCAACAACGATCTCGATCGGTCGGTCTTCCGGCCAATCAGCATGCGCGGAGAAAGCCAAAACACTGGATAGCCCAACAATGAGCTGCAGGCGGGTTTTTTTACATTCATTAGCACGACACCTTTTTTTGTTTTTGTTGGTGAGCTCAGAGGAGCGTCACGTCCTCATCCTAACATAATGAAATGCCATTTCAAATTATCCAACTTAAGACGCAACATTGGTGATTTAAAAGCCATAAATCAGCTATTTACGCAAAATATAGAAACGTAATTCTGATTTCTCGGATTGTCGGCTGCTTCCGTAGTAGAGCATTTTCGGCTTGACTGGCGGTTGTAACCGGACCGGGATTGAGCAGACAAGCTGAACGGGAAGCCTGGGTTCGGCAATGCTGGAGGTGGCTTATGGGGGCCTCGAGGACAGGCCTATGGGCAGGATCTGTGTGAACGGGTGCTGGCGGCTGATGGCTCGATTCACGAGGCGGCCAGGCGCTTTGTGGTGAGCGGGCCCTATGTGGCGCAGGCGCGCCCACGCCGGCAACTGGGCCAGGTCAGTGCCGGGTCCAGTGCAATCACGTCCCCCTTCGGCTTCAGGGGCACGAAAGGGCTCTGACCGAGCGCGCAGCCATGCTACCCGAGCAGACACTGACGCAGTTGTGCCAGTGGGTCGAGGCCGAGCATGGAGTGCGGGAGGGCCTGAGCACGATGTGGAAAACGCGCAGGATCGATGGCCCTCCACATCCAGAACATGAACGCCTACGACAGCCGTCCGAAGAGCTGGATGATCCGCTTTCATGGTGTGGCCACCAAGTACCTGACTCATTACTTGGGATAACGCCGCCTCCCCGAACGCTACAAGGCACAGCTCAATCCATTGACTTGCCTGAGTGAATCGCTGGGACGAGTTGCCATGCAACAGCTAACTCAGACATAGCCCAAAAGAAGTCCCCGGCCGCACGGCCGGGGCAAATGCACTCAACGCCGGGTCGCCAGACGGCGCACGGTACTCACCAGCAGATCGATCTCCTCGAAGGTGTTGTAGAACGCCAGCGACGGCCGCACCGTGGTTTCCACCCCGAAACGGCGCAGGATCGGCTGCGCGCAGTGGTGGCCGGAGCGCACGGCGATGCCCTCGCGGTTGAGGGCGGCGCCGACCTCCTCGGTGCGGTAGCCCTGCAGCACGAAAGACAGCACGCTGGCCTTGTCCGCCGCGGTGCCGATCAGCCGCAGCCCGGGAATCCCCGCGAGCCCCTGGGTGGCGTACTCCAGCAACTCGTGCTCGTAGCGGGCGATGGCGTCGAGGCCGATGCGCTCGACGTAGTCCAGCGCCGCCCCCAGCCCCACCGCGTCGGCGATGTTGCCGGTACCGGCCTCCAGCCGCGCCGGCGCCTCCTGGTAGAGGGTCTTCTCGAAGGTCACGTCGGCGATCATGTTGCCGCCGCCCTGCCAGGGCGGCAGCTCGTCGAGCAGCGCCTTCTTGCCGTAGACCGCACCGATGCCGGTCGGCCCGAAGATCTTGTGCCCGGAGAACACGAAGAAATCCGCGTCCAGCGCCTGCACGTCGACCTTCAGGTGCGACACCGACTGCGCGCCGTCCACCAGCACCCGCGCACCGGCGGCATGCGCCAGGGCGATCACCTCGGCCACCGGGGTGACCGTGCCGAGGGCGTTGGACACCTGGGTGATGCTCACCAGCTTGGTGCGCGGGCCGAGCAGCCTGGCGTACTCGTCGAGGCGGATCTGCCCCGAGTCGTCCACCGGGATCACCTTGAGCTTCGCGCCCACCGCGTTGGCCAGCAGCTGCCAGGGCACGATGTTGGCGTGGTGCTCCAGGTGGGAGACGATGATCTCGTCCCCCTCGCCGATGAACCGGCGGCCGAAGGTGTTGGCCAGCAGGTTGATGCCCTCGGTCGCCCCGCGCACGAAGACGATCTCCTCCGCCGACTTCGCCCCCAGAAAGCGCGCCACCTTGTTGCGCGCACCTTCGTAGGCGTCCGTCGCCCGCGCCGCCAGCTCGTGGGCGGCGCGGTGGATGTTGGAGTTCTCGTGCTCGTAGAAGTACGCCAGACGGTCGATCACCGCCTTGGGCTTCTGCGTGGTGGCGGCGTTGTCGAACCACACCAGCGGCCGGCCGTTGACCCGTTCGGCGAGGATCGGGAAATCCCGGCGGATCGCCTGCACGTCGAAACCGCTGCGGACCTGCGGCCGGACGGCAGGCTCGGGCGCCTTCTCCAGAGGAGCGCTCCGCTCGAGGAAGTAGAACTGCCCGGCTCCCTGTCCCGGCACCGCCGCCGGGACGGACGGCTCGGCGAGGATCGAGCGGAGGATCGCGCCCAGCGAGTCCCCGCCCGGTACTGCGAGGCTGCTCGGCTCGACGGGAATCTCCGCGAAGCGCTGCGGCTCGCCGGCGTAGGCACTGCCCTCGCCGAGGAAGTAGTACGGCGTGGATGGCGCGCCTCCGGCCGACGGCGCCAGGCCGCCGGCACTCGGGAACACCGTCGGCAGCGCCGCGGCGTAGGCCTCGGGCGAACCGAGCTCCAGGCCGTCGGCGATGCCCGCCGGAGCCGCTTCCCCGGCCTGCGGCGCGGCTGCCGCCCCGGCCGAAGCCGGCTCGGCGGGCGACAGGCCGGACAGCGCCGGCGTGCCGCCCGACGGAGCGCCGCCCGGCAGGCTGGCGAACAAGGCGTTGGCCAGCCGCGCCAGCTCCGCCACGTCCGGCAGGCCCGGCGCCGGAGCGGCCGGCGGCGGATTATCGATAGGTGGCCGGATAGTCATGGTACTTGTCGACCTCCACGTCATCGAGCACGGCCAGGGCATCCTCGGTCAGCACCGCCAGCGAGCAGTACAGCGAGATCAGGTAGGAAGCGATGGCGTTGCGGTTGATGCCCATGAAGCGCACCGACAGCCCCGGGCTCTGTTCGCCCGCCACGCCGGGCTGGTACAGGCCGATCACCCCCTGGCGCTTGTCGCCGACGCGCAGCAGGAGGATCTTGGTCCGCCCGTTGTCGTCGAACGGTACCTTGTCCGAGGGGATCAGCGGCAGGCCGCGCCAGGTCAGGAACTGCGCGCCGAACAGGCTGACGGTGGGCGGCGGCACGCCGCGGCGGGTGCACTCGCGGCCGAAGGCGGCGATGGCCAGCGGATGGGCGAGGAAGAACGCCGGTTCCTTCCAGACCTTGGCGATCAGCTCGTCCAGATCGTCCGGGGTCGGCGCGCCGCTCAGGGTGGAGATGCGCTGACCCGGGTCGACGCTGGCCAGCAGACCGTATTCGGGGTTGTTGATCAGCTCGTTTTCCTGGCGCTCCTTGATCGTCTCGATGGTCAGGCGCAGCTGCTCGCGGATCTGGTCGTGCGGGCTGCTGTAGAGGTCGGAGACGCGGGTGTGCACGTCGAGGATGGTGGTCACCGCGTTGAGGAAATACTCGCGCGGCTGCTCCTCGTAATCGACGAAGGTCTGCGGCAGCACCGCCTCGTCGCGCTGCGAGCAGGCGACCTGCACGTTCAGCGGGTTCTTCACCCGGTTCAGGCGGAAGATGCCCGCCTCCACCGGCGTCCACTGCAGCAGGTGCACCAGCCAGCGCGGGCTGATGGTGGAAAGCTGCGGGACGGTCTTGGTCGCGTTCGCCAGCTGGCGGGCGGCGCTGTCGCCCAGAGCCTGGCGGATGTCCTGAAAGTCACTCATGAATCACTCCAGAAAGATTCGGATGAATGCACAGGGCCGGAAGTGTCGTCGTCATGACTGCTCCGCGTTGCCTGGCTGGTGTTGCAGGGTCGCCTGGGTGACGTTGCTGCCCGGAGGCACGCTGCGGGTCAGCCAGACGTTGCCACCGATGGTGGAGCCCTTGCCGATGGTGATGCGCCCGAGGATGGTGGCCCCGGCGTAGATCACCACGTCGTCTTCGACGATGGGGTGGCGAGCCTGGCCCTTGAGCAGCTGGCCGGACTCGTCGACGGTGAAGCGCTTGGCGCCCAGAGTCACCGCCTGATAGATGCGGACGCGGTTGCCGATCACCGCGGTCTCGCCGATCACCACGCCGCTGCCGTGGTCGATGAAGAAGCTGTGGCCGATCTGCGCCCCCGGATGGATGTCGATGCCGCTGGCCGAATGGGCGATCTCCGCGGCGATCCGCGCCAAGAGCGGCACCCCGGCGCGGTACAGGCGGTGGGCCAGGCGATGGTGGATCACCGCCTGGACGCCCGGATAGCAGAGCAGCACCTCGTCCAGGCTGCGCGCCGCCGGATCGCCCTGATAGGCGGCGATCACATCGCTGTCCAGCAAGCGGCGCAGCTCCGGCAGCGCGGCGCCGAACTCGCGAACGATCTGCACCGCGCGCGCCTCTAAGTCCGGCTCGCGCTGCCCACACTGGCGGGCGACGTAGTGCAGCTCCAGGCGCACTTGGCCGAGCAGGGCGTTCAGCGCGCTGTCGAGGGTGTGCCCGACGTAGAAATCCTCGCTCTCCTCGCGCAGGTCGCTGGGCCCCAGACGCATCGGAAAGAGCGCGCCGCACAGCGCAGCGAGAATCTCCGCCACGGTCTGCCGCGAAGGCAGCTCGCGGCCGCCCAGCTCGCGCGTCCGGCCGCAGCTCTTGCGCCAGTCGTCGCGGGCGGCGCGCAGCTCGTCGACGATCTGCTCCAGTTGCCAGTTCACCGGCCGGGACGCGGGCGCCTCCGGCAGGTGCGAGACGCCGTCGAAGACGGCCTTGAGTTTATTGGACATGAGGAAACCCTGCCGGCCGCGGACGCGGCCGGTGCTGAACGAGGATGGTGAGGGAAGGAAGTGTCGGGAAGGCGCAGCTCAGTCCTGCACCCAGGGCAGGCCCCAGTGCCGCCAGCCGCCGCTCTCGCCGCGCTGCTGATGGGCATCGAGGTCGCCCTCGAAGCCCTCGAGCACGTTGAACACCTGGGAGAAACCGGCGCCCGTGGCCGCCGTGGCCGCCGCTGCGGAACGCTTGCCGCTGCGGCAGAGCAGCACCAGCACGCCGTCGCGCCCGGCCTTGCCGGCCAGTTCGGTGAGGAAGCGCGGATTCCTGACCAGCGTCGGACCGTTCTGCCAGGCGACGTGCAGGCTGTCCGGCACGCGCCCGACGAACTTCAGCTCTTCGGCGCTGCGCACGTCCACCAGGGTCGCCGCCCCGGCCTGCAGCAGCGCCCAGGCCTCCGGCGGATAGAGACTGCCGGCGTAGCCGAGGCCGGCGGCAACGGCGCGGGCCCTGGCCCGGGCGAGCAGCTCGGCCGGACGGGCGGCGAGCACGGCGGACAGGTCGACGGGGCGCCGGATCTCTTCGGCGACTTGGGGAACTGGGGCGGCAGCAGGCATTGGGGAGTCCTCCGGTTGACTGGTCGAGGCCCGGCAGCCCATCCGCCGCACCACGTTACGGCGTACTGTATGCCGCCCACTTATTCCAAAAAAATAATTTGTTATTTTATTTATAAAACTTTTTGGAATAAAAGCATGCTGCCATGGCAAATCGGTATCAAGGGCAAATACCGCCCACCCGAACGGCATCGGACTTGGCGGAACGGCAAATCGAGGCGCAGGCAGCGAATCGACAGGCAAGAGACCGCGGCCATCCCTATCGGCATGGCGCCGCCCCTGGGGAGAAAGGCGGAAACGCCCGGACTGCTCCGGGCCGTTCCCTCAGCGAAAGACCACCACCAGCAGCGCTGCCACCGCCAGCAGCGTCCCGCCGGTCAGCAGTCCCAGCGCCAGCGGGCTGGAGCCGGCCTTCGTCTCGGCCTGGGGCGCGGGAGCGGCCTGGGCGGCGGCATGCAGGGGGTTGGCGACGGGCGTGCGGCCGCTCGCCTTGGGTTTCGCCGCCTTGGGCAGATCGACCGCCGCCATGAACAGCGTGGCGTCCTCGTCCTCGGTCTGCAGCACCTCGACCTTGGGGCCGATAACCAGCAGGGTCACCGAACCCATGCGCACCTGGTCGCCGGGCTGCAGGACGGCGCTCTCGACCCGCGTGCGGTTGACGTAGACGCCGTTGGCCGAAGCCAGATCCTTGATCTCCAGCACGTCGCCCTTGAGGAAGAACTCGCCGTGGCGGCGCGACAGTTCGGGATCGCCGAAGCACAGCTCGCACTTGGTCGAGCGGCCGAAGGTCATCGAGCCCTGGACGTGGAACTTGCGCCCCTCGTGCTCGCCCTGGATCACCTGCAGGAACCAGCGCTGCGCGGCCTCCGCCCGCGGCTTGGCCTTGCTCGGGTCGAGCAGCAGCAGTTCCACGGCGCCGATCCGCAGCAGGTCGTCGGCGCGCAGCTGGTAGTGGCTGGCGATGCGCGTGTCGTTGACGAAGGTGCCGCCCTCGCCGTCGCAATCGTGGAGGTAGTACTGGCCGTTCTGCTGGCGGATTTCCGCGTGGAAGGCGTTGACGCCCGGATCGTCGAGGACCAGGTGGTTGCGCCGGTCGCGGCCGATGGTGAAACGCTCCTCGACCAGCCAGATGGGGGCCTGACGACTGTCTTTGAAGTTCAGCTTGAGCATATGCGGTATGAGCCCTGTTCTCGTGGCGCAGACTCGTGGGGGGCGGCGACTGTCGGTCAGTTGCCGAATAGGTTGTTCCAGGCCCGCTTGAGCGGGTTGCCGTCCTCGGCCGGCGGCTCGCTGCGCGGCGGCGCCGACGTCCGCTGAGCAGGCCGGCTGGTTTGGGCCGCCCTGGCCGCGCGCGCCGAGGCCAGCAGCTCCCGGTGCTCGTCGCGCATCCTCAGCAGTTCGGCGTTTTCCGGCTCGGCCTGCAGCCCGTGCTCGATCATTTCCAAGGCGGCGGGGAAATCCCGGCGCCGGTAGGCGGCGTTGGCCTGGTCGCGGTAGTGGCTGGCGACGCGGTGCAGGCCGGTCAGGGCCTGCTCGTTGGTGGGTGCCCAGCCGAGGATCTGCCGGTAGTAGAAGACCGCGCTGTCGTCTTCGGGGGTCAGCAGGCGCTTGTCGGCGATGCTCCGCTCGGCGCGCGCCAGGTAGCCGGCGATGCGCGCCTCGAGCAGGCGCTTCAGGCCGTCGAGGGCGTCGGCGTTGCCGGCGTCCAGTTCGAGGACCTGGCGGAAGTAGTGCGCCGCGCTGTCCTGCGCCGGCTCCTCCAGACGCCCCTCGCTCAGGCGCTGGTTGCCGAGGGTCAGCAGGCCGCCGATGTGCGCGGCCCGGACCCGTGCGAGTCCACTCTGAGCGGCCTGGCTGCGCGCATCCAGGCGCTGCGCCTCGCGGAAGTAGTGCTCGGCGCTGTCCTGCGCCGGCGCCAGCAGTTGTCCCTCGGCCAGGCGCTGCTCGCCCCTGGCGAGCAAGGCGTCGACTTGCTGCTGCCGCTGCCAGTGCTGCCAGAAGAAGCCGCCGCCGGCCAGCGCGCCGCCCAGCAGCAGCACGCCGAGCACCGCCGGCCAGCGCGCACGGCGCGGCGGGCGCGGTGCGGGCCGGGCGGCCGGGGTGTCTTCTTCGCTGCGGCTGGCGCTCAGCTGCAGGCCGGGGCCGAGACGCGTCTCGTCGGGATCGCCCAGCTCGAGCGCATCCAGCGCCGCCAGCAGTTCTTGGCAGTTGGCAAAGCGCTGCTCCGGCTCCTTGGCGAGCATGCGCTCGAGCAGGCCGCGCAGCGGCCCGAGCGAACCGGGCAGACTCGGCAGCGGCAGCTGCACGTGGTTCATCACCGTCTGGGTGTAGTTGCTGCCGCGGAAGGGATTGGCGCCGGTGAGCATCTCCAGCAGGATCACGCCGAGGCTGTAGATGTCGCTGCGCGCGTCCAGCGGCTGGCACTGGGCCTGCTCCGGGCTGCTGTAGGCCGGGCTGCCGACGGCGATGCCGAACTGGGTCAGCTCGCTGTCGAGGTCGAGATCCTTGGCCACGCCGAAGTCGGTGAGCACCGCGGTGCCGTCGCCGCGGAACAGGATGTTGGCCGGCTTCACGTCGCGGTGCACCAGCCCCTTGGCGTGCACCACCGCCAGGCCGCTGGCGATCTGCCGAACGATCTGCAGGGCCCGCTCCGGGGCGAACAGCTCGCCCTTGTGGTGCGCCAGGTCGCCGCCGGGCAGGTATTCCATGGCCAGGTAGTGGCGGCCGTCGGGCAGCTGGTCGATGTCGTAGATGGTGATGATCGAGGGGTGGTGCAGGGACGCGACCAGATGCCCTTCGCGGATGAAGCGCAGGATGAAGCTCTGGTCCTCGGCCTTGCCCAGCACCTTGATCGCCACCTGGCGCTGCAGCGATTGCTGGGTGGCCAGGTAGACCGCGGCCATGCCGCCCTTGCCCAGCAGGCCATGCAGGCGGTAACCGGGAATATCAAGCACGCTGTCGTTCATGGAGTCGGGCGCCGATCAGTTCTTTGCGGGTTTCAACAGTTTGCTGAGGAAGCTGCGCGGCCTTGGCGCCGCGGCCTGCACCGGCGACGGGGCCAGCCCGAGCACGATGCAGGAAATGTTGTCGTGGCCGCCCATGCGGTTGGCCGCCTCGATCAGGCTGCCGACCAGGGCGTCGAGGGTGGCGGCGCGGGCGCACAGCTGCTGGATCTGCGCGTCGTTCAGCTCGCGGGTCAGGCCGTCGCTGCACAGCAGCAGCAGCTCGCCGCGGCCCAGACGGCCCTGCACCAGCTCCACCTCGAGCGCCTCGCGGCTTTGCCCGAGGCACTGGGTGACCACGTTGCGCCGGGGATGACAACCGGCCTCTTCGGGGGTCAGCCGGCCGGCGTCGATCATCGCCTGCACCCAGCTGTGGTCGCGGGTGAGCTGCTCAATGGAGCCAGCCCTGATCCGGTAGGCACGGCTGTCGCCGACCCAGGCGAGCTGGAAATCCACGCCGGCGAAGCGCACCGCCACCAGGGTGGTGCCCATGCCGCGGCTGCCCTCCTCGGCTTCGCCGGCGGCGAGAACGGCGGCGTTGGCGCCCTGGATGGCGTCGCGCAGGTCCTGGCCGCGGACGATCAGCCGGCGCAGGGCATCCAGCGCCAAGGCACTGGCCACCTCGCCGCGCCGGTGGCCGCCCATGCCGTCGGCGACCGCCCACAGGCGCAGCTGCGGACAGCACAGCAAGGCGTCTTCGTTGTGCGTGCGCACCCGGCCGACGGCCGTGAGCGCCGCGTATCCCAGGCGGGGAGCGGAAGACCGAGTGATCGACATGACGGCAGGCAGTCTCGTGGCTGGCGGTGGCAGGTGGCAGCGGCGAATGAAATGGCTATTTGCTAGTAGCATACCCCGCCGCCCGCACCCGGACAGCCGCTTGTCGGACCCGACGCCGGGAAGGTGAAGAAGTGCACAGTTTGCCGGGGAGCGGCGCGGATGCCCGCCTCCTTACGGCTCCAGCCGCGACGCTCAATCGAGCCGCAACCGCTCGCCGGCTGCCGACGTTCGGGACATGCCGTACTTCCTGAGCCGCAGGTACAGGGTGCTCTTGGCGATGCCCAACGCCCTGGCGGCCTGGGTGAGGTTACCGCGGCTGCGCTCGACGGCCTGGCGGATGACCTCGCGCTCGGCCTCTTCGAGTCGCCCCTCGACCAGCCCGGCCGCCGCCCGTGCCGACTGGCGCAATTCGTCCGGCAGATCGTCGCGGGTCAGGCAACGCCCGCCCAGCAGCAGCATGCCCTCGAGGACGTTGCGCAGCTCGCGCACGTTGCCGGGCCAGTCATGGGCCATCAGCGCCTGCAGGGCCTCGGGGGCGAGCTCCGGCAGCGGACGCCCGTGCCGCTCGGCCTGGCGCCGCAGGATATGCGCGGCCAGCAGGGGGATGTCGTCGCGCCGCTCGCGCAACGGCGGAATGCGGATGCTGGTGACCGCCACCCGGTAGAACAGGTCCTGGCGAAAACGCCGCTGGGCCACCTCCTCGCGCAGATCCCGGTGGGTCGCCGCCACCAGGCGGAACTCGACCCGGCGCGGCTCGCACTCGCCCAGCCGGTAGATCTCGCCCTCCTCCAGCGCCCGCAGCAGGTGGCTCTGCAGGTCCAGCGGCAGCTCGCCGATCTCGTCGAGAAACAGGGTGCCGCCGTGGGCCGCCTCGATCTTGCCTTTCATGCCGCCACGCCGGGCGCCGGTGAAGGCACCCTCGGCGTAGCCGAACAGCTCGCTGGCCAGCAGCTCGCGGGACAGGCTGCCGCAGTTGATGGCCACGAAGGGGCCGTCGCGGCCGATCCCCGAGGAGTGGATGCCCTGGGCGAACGCCTCCTTGCCCACGCCCGTTTCGCCCTGCAGCAACACCGGCACATTGCAGCCGGCCAGCTGCCGGGCCTTGCGCAGCGCCACGGCCAGCGCCGCACCGTTGCCCACCAGGCGGGCGAAGCCGAGTTCCCGCTCGTCCGGCATACCACTCTTGCGCGGCTTGGGAGCAGCCAATGTCCGGGACGGCAAGGGAATGCGCAGCAGCGTGCCCAATACCTCGCCCCGGACCTGAACGGGCTGCAGCCAGTCGACCGTCAGCCACGCCGGCAAGGGGCCGCTCGGGCGGCCGTCCGGGCCGAGCGCGAGGGCTGGCAGCCGGGCGTTGCTGCGCAGCTCGAAATCGATGCCGCGAGCCGCCAGGGCGGCCGCTCCACGGTCGTTGCTGCGGACCAGAAAGCCGTGGGGGTCGAAGAGCAGCAGGCCTTCGTCGCGGTGGGCGGCCAGCTGCTCGACGCTGAGCTCCAGCAGCTGGTAGCGGCTGGCCATTTCGCGCTTGGCCAGCGCCGACTCGATGCGCTGGGCGGTGGTCACCGCCAGGGCCAGGCTGTGGCGGCTGAAGCTGCGCGACTCGCCGGAGACATCCAGCGCGCCCAGGATATGTCCGTCGCGCGGGTCGCGGATGACCGAGGCGGAACAGGTCCAGCGCTTGATGCCCTCGCAGAAATGCTCCGCCGCATGGATCTGCACCGGCTGACCCAGCAGCAGCGCGGTGCCGATGGCATTGGTGCCGCAGAGCCGCTCGTCCCAGGGGCTGCCGGGCATCAGATGGATACGCTCGGCCCGGTCGCGCGCCGCGTAATCGCCGCCCGCCTCGATGACCATGCCGTCGCTGTCGGCCAGGAGCATGATGTTGCCGGTCTGCGCCATGAGTTCGCGAGCCATGGCCATGACCGGCATGCTGGCATCGAGCAGACGCCGGTGGCGATCGCGGAGGGCCTCGAGTTGCACGTCGGTCAGCGGTTCGGGGGCCTGCTGCAGGCCCGGATCGACCCGGCTGTCCAGGCAGCGCCGCCAGGACTGGTCGACCGGAGGACGCACGGCCAGATCGCCGGGCAGATCGGCCCCCCTGAGAAAGTGCCGCCAAGCGGCCCTGATCCGCTGGTCGTTCTCGGGACAGGAAAAGACTCCTTGCGGTATGAGCGAACTCATCAGCCATCACCCTTGATTGTTATTGTTTTTGGTCCGGCCCTGCGAGCGAAACGCCCACAGCGTCCTTACTGCGGCAGGCATCTGAAAACATGCAATGCCGTAGAAACTGCAAGGCATTCTAGACAGGAATCCACCCATCCGATCCGGCAATCGTCCCGGCGCTTCTGCGAGTACGGACAGGCGGCAGCCGCTGGCGGGTCAAGGCCAGCGGCGGGATGGAGCCCGGGGACGGGGCCTCTCGGAGGGCTCCCCGGCAAACGCCGGGGAGACGGTGGTTTCACCCGATCAATCGAGGCGCTCGGGCAGCGGCAGCTCCAGCCAGTCGCGGTAGAAGGTGTCGATGTCCGGCTCGAAGTCGTGGATCACCGGATACCAGGGGGTCGGCGCCTCGACGTCGAGCTGGGTGGCGCAGTGCGGACAGTAGTACTCGCGATACACCTGCCACTGGGTATCCGGGGCGAGCAGCGCCGGGTAGACCTCCTGCATGCTCTCCGGGGTGTCGCGCACGTGGATGTTGGCGTGCAGTTTCCAGTTCTCCCGGTAGTCGCAGAACTCGTGGCCGCAGCGACATTTGGTCACCCAGCGCTTGCTGGTCGCCGACTGCACGATGTACAACGCCGGGCCCAGCGGCAGGACGATGCGGTCCGGCCAGGCGACGCGCTCCTGCAGCACGCTCAGGTACAGCTCGAAGCGCTCACGGTCCTTGGGCATGGTCAGCATGCGGGTAGTGGTGTCCCAGTCCAGGCGGCCGTCGACCAGGTTCTTCACTTGTTCCTTGGTATAGGTGCTCATCGCGCGCTCCTCACTCTTCCACTTGAACCACGGTATGCACGTCGGGCAGCAGGGACAGGTCCATGCGGTACCTGGAGCCATAGGTCGGCTGGTCGAGTTCCTCCTCGGTCAGCGTCCAGTCGACCGGCAGCTCCCAGAACGCCTTGAACTCGGCGAGAAACTTCTCCGACAGGGCGAAACTGCTGGCGAACATCTGCCGTACCGGCGCCGAGGCGTGCTTGGTGACGATCCGCTCGCGCTCCTCGCGCATCCACTCGCGGGTCGGCTGCGAGCGCTGCAGGCGCTCGGCGCGGATCTGCTGGCGGCGATCCTCGGTGGCCACCGCATCCACCGACCAGTGGCCCTTGGCGTTCTGGACGATCACTGCGCCGTAGACCTTCTCGGCGTAGGCCGGCAGGACGAAGCCCTGGTTCAGGTCGTCTTCGATGGCGCCGGTCTCGCGTTCCAGCGGATCGCCGAAGCCCGGCCCGCCGCGCAGGTAGTTGAGGTAGAGGTCGTGGTTCTCGTAGCAGTCCTCGGTGGTCATGCACTGCTTGTCGCGCTTGACCCTGGCACTGGCCGCGATGTGCTGCTCGTAGGCCGGCGCGGAAGGATCGCGGTCGCCGCCCAAGGGCAGCGGCAGACCCTGTTCGATGCGCTCGCCAAGGCCGGTGTGATGTGCCTCGAAGCGGTAGCCGGTGGCGGCCGGGTAGCCGCCCATCAGGCCCCAGTCGGAGTTCATGTAGCCGTTGCCCATGAAGAACATGGTCCAGTCCTGGGCGTTCCAGACCATGCGCAGGGTCTCGAAGCCGCAGCCGCCGCGGTACTTGCCGTAGCCGCCGGAGTTGCACTTGACGTTGCGGCCCAGGTACAGCAGCGGCTCGGCCATCTCCCAGATCTCGATGTCGCCCATGTCGCCTTCCGGGTTCCAGATCGCCGCGGCATGGTTGAGGCCGTCGCGGATCGCCATGGCGCCGGTGCCGCAGGACGAGGCCTCGAAGCTGTTCACCGCGTGCACCTCGCCGTCCTGGTTGATGCCGCCGCCCTGCAGCCAGTTGGAGGTATTGGCGTTGCCCGAGTTGACCTCCTCCAGGTAGCCGCGGCTGTAGTAGGCCTGGCCGAGGCCGCGCCACAGGGCGCTCCAGCCGGAAACCAGGAAGTGCCAGGCGTAGGCGTGGCCGGTGCGGCGGTCGTCCGGGTTGCACCAGGCGCCCTTGGGCAGGTGGAACTCGGTGCCGAAGCAGGCGCCGTCGTTGATCCGCTGGGTCGGCACCAGGGTCTGGGTCATCATCACCCAGATGCCGCTGGTGAAGGCCACGTGGTGGGCGTTGAAGGTGTGCCAGCCCCAGCGGCTGGCGCCCTCGAAGTCCAGCCGCCAGCTGGCGTCCGGGCGGATGGTGATCTCCACCGGCGAGTGCATGATGGTGTCGACCTTGGCGAAGGCCGAGGAGGTCTGCACGTCCTCGTGCTTGAACGGCACGTCGACGAAGGCCACCTTGCGGTAGGTGCCCGGCAGGGTCATCGCCTTGATCCGCGACTGCAGCCCGCGGCGGCCCTCCTCGATCACCTCGAAGGCGAAGCGCTCGTAGGCCTCCAGGCCCTCGGCGGCGATGATCTCCTCGACCATGCCGCGGATCATGTGGCAGCCGGCGATGCGGGTGCGCTCGTCGAGAATCCAGTACTTGGGCGTGCGCACCGAGCGCTGCGACTCGTGCAGCCAGTCGCGCAGCGGCTGGTCGTTGACCCCGGTCTTGCGGCAGGTGATCTGGTAGCCGTCGCCGAAGCGCTGCACCTGCCCGGTGGACATCGAGCCCGGGGTCACCGCGCCGGTGTCGATGACGTGGGTGACGCCGCCGACCCAGCCGATCAGCTTGCCGTGGGCGAAGATCGGCACGATGGTGGCGATGTCGCAGGGATGCACGTTGCCGATCGAGCAGTCGTTGTTGGTGAACATGTCGCCGGGGCGATGCCGGGGTTGCTCTCCCAGTCGTTCTCGATCATGTACTTGATCGCCGCGCCCATGGTGCCGACATGGATGATGATCCCGGTGGAAGTCAGGATGCAGTCGCCCACCGCGTTGTAGAGGGTGAAGCAGAGCTCGCCCTCCTGCTCGACGATGGGACTGGCGGCGATCTTCTTGGCGGTCTCGCGGGCGTGCACCAGGCCGCCGCGGATCTTCGAGAACAGCTTTTCGTAGCCGATCGGGTCGCTCTCGCGGAACGGCAGGCTGCTCAGCCCGTTGTAGAAACCGGTTTCCTTGGTGCGTTGCATCACTTCGCCGCGGAAGGCCTGCAGGGTCTTGCCGTTGCCCAGCAGCGAGCCGGGCGCATTCTTGGCCAGCATATTCATGGTGAAGTCTCTCTTGTTGTTGTTCCGGTCCGGGCTCAGCCGCGGGCGCATTCCTTGAGGTGGAACAGGCGGTGCTTGTCCAGGCAGGTCTCGAAGCCGTCGGGCACCACGAAGGTGGTGGAGTCGGACTCGATCACCGCCGGCCCGACGATGCGGTTGCCCGGCTGCAGGGCTTCCATCTGCCAGATGTCGGCGTCGACCCAGCGCTTGTGCCGGTAGAACGGCCGCTTGCCGAGGTGCGCGGACGGTTGCGGCTGCGGGCCGGCCTCGGGGTCCTCGGGCAGCACCGGCTTCTGGGTGGCGACCAGCCCGCGCATGATCGCCCCGGTGACCGAGAAGCCCAGTTCCGGCGAGCGCGCCGAGCTGGCGTAGACCCGCGAATAGGTGTCCTCGAAGGCCTCGGTGATCTGCTGCCAGTCGGCCGCGCTGGCGGCCGAGGCGATCGGCGAGGTGATCTCCAGGTCGTTGAGCTGGCCCATGTACTGCATCCGGTAGCCGGGCAGCAGGGTGACATCCTCGGCCTTGAAGCCGTTGATCACGAACTCCTCGATGACCTTGGCGGCCAGCTCGTCCCAGGCCGCCTGGATCACCGCGCAGGCCTCGGCGCAGGCGGCTTCGCCGCTGTCCGGCGCCAGGGCGATGTCGACGCTCTTGTCGTAGCGGTACTCGAAGTCGGCGCAGGCGCAGCCGAAGGCCGAGAAGCCCGCCGCCCAGGCCGGCACCACCACGTCCTTGAAGCCGAGGCCCTCGGTGTAGCCGTAGGTGTGCACCGGCCCGGCGCCGCCGTAGGAGAAGCAGACGAAGTCGGTGGGGTTGTAGCCCTTGGCGCTGATGTTGGCGCGCAGGTATTCGTGCAGCGACAGGTCGAGCAGCTCGATCACCCCGGCGGCGGCCTCCTCCACCGACAGCCCGAGCGGCCCGGCGATCTGCGCCTGGATGTGCTGGCGGGCGCGCTCGACGTCGAGCTTGATGGTGCCGCCGAGGAAGTTGTCCGGGTTGAGGTAGCCGAGCACCACGTGGCAGTCGGTCACCGACACGGTGTCCAGGCCGCTTTCCGGCCAGCAGGTGCCGACCCGGTAGCCGGCGCTGTCCGGGCCCAGCTTGAGCGAGCCGCTGTACGGGTCGAGGCGCACGAAGCTGCCGGCGCCGGCGCCCACCGAGTCCATCGCCACCAGCGGCAGGGACAGCACCAGGCGGGCCATGTCCGGGTCGGAGGCGATGGCGAAGTTGCCCTTGGTGATCAGCGCCATGTCGAAGGAGGTGCCGCCGATGTCCGAGCAGGCGATGTTCTCGTAGCCCAGCGCCTCGCCGAGCAGCCGGGAGCCGATCACCCCGCCGATCGGCCCGGAGACGATGGTCCGCGCCAGCTCCTTGGCCTTCCAGGAGATGGTCCCGCCGTGGGTGGCCATCACCCGCAGGTCGAACCTGGCGCCGTGCTTCTTGAAGCGCTCGCTGACCTTCTGCAGGGTCTGGCGCGACGGCTCGGCGGCGTAGGCCTCGAGAATGGTGGTGTTGGTGCGGTGGCTCTCCTTGCGCGACGGGTAGTAGTCGACCGAGGCGAACACCGGCAGGTCCGCACCGAGCCGCCTCAGCTCCTCGCGGCAGAGGTCGCGGGCGCGCTTCTCGCTGGTCGGGTTCTTGTGCGATTGCAGCAGCACGATGACGATCGCCTGGGCGCCCGCCTCGATCAGCTCGCGGGTGGCCTGGCGCACCTCCTCCTCGCGCAGCGGAATGACGATCCGGCCCTGCACGTCGGTGCGCTCGGTGACCCCGCGGGTCCGCGAATAGGGCACCAGCGGTGCGTCGTAGCGGTGGGTGTTGAGGTGCAGCCGCTCCTCCAGGGCGTAGCCCAGGTAACTCTGGATGGCGCGGCCCATGGAGTGGGTCTGTTCGAAGCCCTTGTTGACGATCAGGCCGACATCCAGGCCCTTGCGCTGCACCACCCGGTTGAGCATGGCGGTGCCGGAATACACGCAGGTCACCAGCTCCGGGTAGACGTCGTCGACGCCCAGCTGCCAGGCGGACAGCGCGTCGATGGAAGAGTTGTAGATGGCCAGGGATTCGTCGGCCGGGTTGCTCTGCGCCTTGCCGACCACGAAGTTGCCGTCCTCGCGGACGAAGAAGGTGTCGGTCATCGTGCCGCCGGCATCGATGCCCATCACCTGGACTTTCGAGCGTTGCATGTCCATGGGGTTCTCCGTTGTTGTTCGAATTGTCGCGGTACAACCTGTCGAGACCGCACATCCTTGCCTGCCAAAAGGGCAGCAGTCGCGGCTCGCCAAGCCACGGAGCAAGGCCTGGGCCATGTTCGGAGAACATAATTAAGCTATTGAAATAAAAAGATTTATTTTTATAAATCGACTCTGCCGAGGCGGGTGCGGGCGTCCGATAGCCGAATGGCGTCCTCCTCGGACGTATGAGTTTCAGACGCCGTTCTCAAGCTCCACGGCCAGCCGGCAAACATGCAGGGCGCTCTCCAGGTTCCTGACGGACGGAAAGGGATGGGATGGGATGGGATGGGAAAATCGGCGGGAAACAAGAAAGGCCGCTGCAAGCGGCGCGCTGTCCGCTTGCGGCGGCCGGCATTGAACTTCACCCGCCTCGCGGGGTGTTGATTCTTGCCCAGAAAGATGGCCCGACTCGCTGCCCGGGGCCATCCATTGATCCTGTCGTTTATATCAGCGTGCTGACCGGATCAAGCCAGCAGGTCGTCAGTGTCCCGGAGTCCGGGTCTGACCTCATCATGCATTAGCGGTTGCGGTCTTGTTGGCCCTGGTTTTCCTGCCGGGCCTGGTTCTGCTTGCGCTGCTCCTCCTCGCTCAGATTGCTACGCTGCTGACCTGCCTGGCCACCCTGATGGCCCTGCTGCGTACCTTGCTGGCCTTGTTGGCCGCTCTGCTGACCACCCTGTTGGCCACCTTGATGGCCCTGTTGAGTGCCTTGCTGGCCTTGTTGGCCTTGTTGACCGCTTTGCTGGCCACCCTGATGGCCTTGTTGAGTGCCTTGTTGCCCAGCTTGACGCTCACGGTCTTGCTGGCTACCCATGCCCTGTGCGCCTTGGCTTTGATTCCAGTCCTGATCGCTCGCACGCTGGCCGGCTTGTCCAGCACCTTGGCTGCCAGTGCGTTGACCTGCATTCTGGCCCTGTTGCGACTCGCTCCCGCCTTGGCGTCCCATGTTGCTTTGTTGGCCTTGCTGACCTTGATTGCCTTGTTGTTTTTCAGTAGCCATGATGAACTCCTTACATAACTTATTTCGATTGTCTGGGCGTTGGCTCATGGGCTGTGACTCGCTTTGCCTTTCCTCCTTTGCACAAGAATCTCCCTGACACGTTGGCTGCCCTTACACTGCCTCGTCGCCCGCGTATCCGATTTCCTGTAGGGAAATCGTGGTTGTAAACCGCCTGCGTGGCGTCACCGCTATTATCTTGCGGCATGTCTCGCTGACGGTCAGTGCGCAGTTGCGTACAAGCAACTTCATGCAGTTATTAACCAACTAACATTCGCGCCTTTTGATGAATCTTTTATGCCTGACCAACTATCAAGCACCTTGCGCGATTTCCAGTATAGCCGCCTTTTTGTTTAATCAAGCCTGCGACTCAAAAAAGTGCTGGCATCGCTCCCACCCTACCTTGCAAATACTCATGCCAGCACTGGGAATACTTGCCTACTCACTCAATCGCAAAAACCCATTAATTAATGGCACGACAACCCGGCATGACTGTTAAAGTCGGATCATCGGGCCTTCGGCTTCTGCACCTGGAGCCTTTTTCTTGGCTACCGATTGAGCAGATTACTTGCTTCATTTGTATCGATAGTTTTGAAAAGTGAGTGGTCCGCAAAGTTTCCCATTACCGACGAACGGCTAAAAAGAAGCGTACCAATGCGTGAAAGTTATATACCGGCCGATTTATAGCAATGGAGGTAATGAAGTCGACAGCATGCGTGCAATCGGCCACCCAGGGTGTGCGTCGGGCGAGCGTATCTTGGCGCCTTCGTGGCCGACAGCGGCCGAACAAGCCGGGATAGCATGCCTGAACGTCTAGCCAGCATGTGTCGTCAAGCCAGAGTCCTTGGGCCCAGCAAGCAAAGTTGTTGGATAGCCTTCCCAGGGGACGCCAGTATGCCAGCCAGCAAAACGCATATTGGATTGTTATTCACCCCGAGCAACCGACATGCCAGGAACAATCATGATGCGGTAGTTGTTTATACGACGCTCTTATCACATCGATATTTTTCGAAGACTCTGCTCAGGTCACACAAACCTAAAATCGATCAAATCTCCGCCAAAAAATTGTATAGCCAGTACTGCCAGCAATATTTTTGCAGCGCCTGACAAAATGTAACCAACCTGACGACCCCGCTGAAACGAATGGTGAAGCGTCTAGAAACTCCATTCACAAGGCCCCGCCATACCTTTATCCAGATGTCGATACGAGAACTCGCCCCCTAAAATATTGCCCTGCACAAAACGACCGAAACTTATACCAAACCATTAATAATCTGATCGCCCGCCCCGGGCCGAAAGTCAAAGCCCCCAAAACACTCCTCTGTGCCTTCTATTACTGCACCCATTAAAATCACGAACAGCAAAAACATATCCGACAATGGTCGCTGCATAACAAGTCACGATGCAGCTATATTCACCCCAGAAAGAATCATTTCAAATATCTAAATTCTTGAAAGCACAATCGGCTCCTGCTCCATATACATACGCTATATTTTTCTTGGAATGGCCTGGTGGGCACTGGAAATACACTCGACCGATAGTCTATCGTTCGACCAGGCAAGCCCGAAGTAGCTCAACCTGTGCCAGGTCGCACGACACCATTGCAAATCTGCCTGTAAGGAAGCGATACCGTGAGCACTTGGATCACTCGCTATCTGCCAGCCCTGCTTCGCCTTTCCCATCGCCCGCTGCCTCGCGCTCCGAAACGCCGCCTTCTTCCTGCACTAGGCGCCGCTCTGGCATTGAGCCTAGGACCCGCGGCCCAGGCCGAACGCTCCACGGTTCCGCTCTATGACAACCTCGGTGATCACCACTATGGCATCACCACTGGCGTACCACTGGCACAGCGCCATTTCGACCAGGGCTTGCGGCTCTACTACGCCTTCAACCATCAGGAGGCGATCCGTGCCTTCGAGGAAGCGGTCCGCCTCGATCCGGATTGCGCCATGTGCTACTGGGGAATCGCTCTGGCGAGCGGTCCCAATATCAACGCACCGATGGACGCCAATAGCGGAGCCGTCGCGCATGCCGCCGTCCAGAACGCGCTGGCGCGCAAGGCGAGTCCGAAGGAACAGGCCCTGATTCGCGCCCTTGCAACGCGCTACAGCATGCCCCCGCCTGCCGAGCGGAGCGCCCTGGATGCAGCCTATGCCCGTGCGATGCGCGAGGTCGTTCGCGAGTACCCCGAGGATCAGGAGGCGGCGACCCTCTTCGCGGAATCCTTGATGGACCTGAGCCCGTGGCAGTACTGGAGCCAGGACGGCCAGCCACGACCGGACACGCCCGAGATGCTTGCCCAGCTGGAGCGGGTGATTGCGGCGAATCCGAACCACCCAGGCGCGTGCCACTTCTTCATCCACGCCGTCGAGGCGGCTCAGCCCGAGCGTGCGGTTCCCTGTGCGGAACGACTGGCCGCTCTGATGCCCGGTGCCGGCCATCTGGTGCACATGCCCGGGCATATCTATATCCGCGTCGGACGTTACGAGGATGCCATCGAGGCCAACGAGCATGCGGTGCATGCCGACGAAACCTTCATTCGCGACCAGAATCCGGCGTTCGGCGTCTACCTCGCCGGTTACTACCCGCACAACTACGACTTCCTGGCCTTCGCCGCGAGCATGATCGGCCGCAGCGGACAGGCGCTGGGCGCCACGCGAAAGATGGCGCAACTGGTGCCGCAACCGATGTTGCGGGAGCCCGGGATGACCTTCCTGCAGCAGCACCAGACCCGCCAGTTGCAGATGCTGGCTCGCTTCGGCCGCTGGGACGAGATTCTCGAGGCCGAGGCTCCGCCGCAGGACCTCCCCCATGCCCGCGCCCTCTGGCACTACGCCCGGGGCCGGGCGCTGACGGCACGCGGCGATGTGCCGGGAGCCGAGGCAGAGCTGGCGCAACTGCGCGCCACAGCCCAGGATCCGCAAATGAATTCGTTGCGCCTCGAGTTCAATACCTCGGGAGCGATCCTGAAAATCGCCACGCAAGTGCTGGCCGGCCAGATCGCCGCCAGGAAGGCGGATTTTCCGGGAGCCATCGATCATTTGCGCGAAGCGGCGCGCCTCGAAGACGGCCTGGTCTACGGCGAACCTCCGGAGTGGACGGTGCCGGTACGTCAGGAACTCGGTCTGCTGCTGCTCGAGGCAGGCCGGAGCGCAGAAGCCGAACAGGCCTTTCGTGAGGACTTGAAGCGTTTTCCGGAGAACGGCTGGTCGCTGCACGGCCTGGCTCGAGCTCTGCGCGCGCAGAACCGCAACGAGGAAGCGGAGGCGATCATGGGGCGCTTTCGCAAAGTCTGGGCTGGCGCCGACATGCAACTGGCAGAGGCTGCACGCTGAACGCCACCGCTCGTGCCGGAAAAAAACGCGCCGCAAGTCCAGGGCCTGTCGGCACAGCCGGCGCCTTCAGCGAGACGGTGCAAGCGCCTCGGCGAAGCGACGGTGCCCCTGGATCAAGGGCCGAAGTGGTGGTCGCCCGATCGGTCGACTTCCTCGAGCTTGGTCCCGAAGGGCAAGATGACGAAGTCCTCGCTCTGTTCGATCTTCACTCCGGCCAGGCCGGCAACCACATCCGGCTCTGCGAGCATGGCCTCCTTGTTCAGTTGCTCCTTTACCCGGATGAAGCGGGTCAACCCCAGACGCCTGAGGGTTTCCAGCACGTTGTCGATCGATTGCAGGGTCACCCGGGGCGGACGCATGCGCCACTTGATTTCACCCGCGGCGAAATCATAGAACTTGGTCTTGCCGCTCTTGGTCAGCTCCATGCGATGCGCCTCACACCAGGTATGCACCCCCTGGGTCAGTGCCATGATCTGCTCGTTGAGGGGAGTGGCCGCCTCCTCGAAGCGCAGCCTCACTTTGGCCAGTTCATCGTTCATATCGGTCTGGATGCGCGCACGCTCGCGCTGGAGCAGGCCGATCTTGGCAATTGCCTCGTTCACTTCATCGCGACTTTGAGGAACCGGAAACTGGGCTGCGTTGGCCTTCACATGCGTGGCTTTTGCCATGATTGCTCCTCCTGCCTCCAGCATTTCAGTGAAATCGAGCTGAATCTGATTCGAGCATCACGCCCAAGTCGATGCGCCGAGCTTCTCTTGAGCAAGCAACTTGCGAATTCGAGCCAATTTCAGCTTGTTTCATGAATCAAGCCACGTCAAACCTTGCAGCGAGCCTGCCCTCGAGATCAGGCAGCCTGCCTCCGGGCCGGAGATTCGATCCTGAATCCGCTCCAATATCTTTCGCCGGATAGCCGTCCAAAAAAGTTCCGTTCGACTAAAGCAGAACGGCAGATCTCTACCCTGCGTGGCACGATAACGCAACCCCTGATCCGTCCATGTTCCACAAGAACGCCGGGCACAATCCAATTACAAAAATTGTGTGGCCATTGAGCGTAATGGCCATGCGCCACATGTTTCAGGAGTCCCACCAATGTCCGCCCGCAATATTCTGGTGATCAACTGTGGTAGCTCGTCGATCAAGTTCGCCTTGGTCAACGAAACACAAACAACCTTCCCTCTGCAGGGGCTGGCCGAACGTCTCGGTAGCCCGGAGGCAGTCCTCCACTGGCAGTTTGGCGACACCAAGGAAACCCTCAGCCTGCCAGGCGCCGACCATCAGGCAGTACTGGGCAAGATCCTTCCACTGGCCCAGGAAGCCGCCGGCGGCCGTCTCGACGGCATCGGACACCGCGTCGTGCACGGCGGCGAGCACTTCACCGCGTCCCATGTGGTCGACGCCAACGTGCTCGAAGGTATCCGCGCCAACGCCCACCTGGCGCCGCTGCACAACCCGGCCCACCTGGTCGGCATCGAGGCCGCGCTGGAACTGTTCCCCAGCTTGCCGCAGGTCGCCGTATTCGATACCGCCTTCCACCAGAGCATGCCGCCCCACGCCTATCGCTATGCCGTGCCGGAATTCCTGTACAAGGAACACGGCGTGCGCCGCTACGGCTTTCACGGCACTAGCCACCGCTACGTCAGCAAGCGCGCAGCGGAAATGGTTGGCGTGCCGGTCGAAGACAGCAGCTGGCTGAGCGCTCACCTGGGCAACGGCTGCTCCACCTGCGCCATCGTCAACGGCGAAAGCCGCGACACCAGCATGGGCCTGACTCCCCTGGAAGGAGTGGCGATGGGTACCCGCAGCGGCGACGTCGACCCCAACCTGCACAGCCACCTGGCCCGTACCCTGGGCTGGAGCATCGAGCAGATCGACCGCGTACTCAACCACGACAGCGGCCTGAAGGGTCTGTCCGGCCTGTCCAACGACATGCGCACCCTGTCCGAGGCCCGTCTGACTGGCCATCCGGGTGCCGTTCTGGCCTTCGAGGTGTTCTGCTACCGCTTGGCCAAGTCGCTGGCCAGCATGGCCTGCGCTCTGCCCAAGCTGGACGGCCTGATCTTCACCGGCGGCATCGGCGAAAACTCTGCCGCTGTGCGCGAGCGCACCCTGGAGCACATGAAGCTGTTCGGCTTCAAGCTCGACGCCGAAGCCAACGCCCGCTGCACCCGTGGCGTCGGCGGCGAGATCCAGACCGCCGACAGCCCGCGCATCCTGGTGGTGCCGACCAACGAGGAACGCCAGATCGCCCTGGACACCCTCGCCCTGCTCGACGCCTGATCGAACATCCGCGCAGACGGGAATCAGCGATGTAACGAAACCCGACGGCCGTCATGGCGTCGGGTTTCGTCATCTAACTTCCCGCCGGTATCATGCTTTCCACAGTCTGAGCAAGAGAACCCATGCACACTCTGTTTCTCGCACCCACCGGTTACGCCGTCGGCCTCAACTCCATCAGCCTCGGCCTGATCCGCGCTCTAGAGCAGGCCGGCCTGAAGGTCGGCTTCTTCAAGCCGATCGCCCAGCCCTTCCCCATCGACCAAGGCCGCGAGCGCTCCTGCCTGCTGGTCGAGCGCACCTTGGGTCGGAGCACGCCCGAACCAATACTGCTGGATCAGGTGGAGCGCCATCTGGCCGACGGCGAAATCGACCTGTTGCTGGAGGAAGTGGTCAGCCGCTACCAGCAAGCCGCCGCCGGCAAGGACGTGGTGATTGTCGAGGGCATGGTGCCGACCCGCGATAGCGACTACTCCGCCTACCTTAACCCCCTGCTGACCAAGAGCCTGGACGCCGAGCTCATCCTGATCGCCGCCCAGGGCAACGACAGCCTCAAGCAGCTGGCCGAGCGCATCGAGATCCAGGCCCAGCTGTTCGGCGGCGCCAAGAACCCGAAGGTACTCGGCACGATCATCAACAAGATCGACAGCGAGGACGGCGTCCCGGCCTTCGTCGAACGCCTCAAGGAGCATCTGCCTCTGCTCGATAGCGCCGACTTCCAGCTGCTCGGCGCCATTCCCTTCTCCGAAGAGCTGAATACCCTGCGCACCCGTGACGTGGCCGAGCTGCTCGGCGCCCAGGTGCTCAGTGCCGGCGAAGCCGACTTGCGTCGGGTGGGCAAAATCGTCCTGTGTGCCCGTGCCGTGCCCAGCACCGTGCCGCTGCTGCAGCCGGGCGTGCTGGTGGTGACCCCGGGCGATCGCGACGACATCATCCTTGCCGCCAGCCTGGCCGCGCTCAACGGTGTGAAGCTGGCCGGCCTGTTGCTGTGCAGCGACTTCATGCCGGACTCGCGCATCATGGATCTGTGCAAGGCGGCCCTGGAGGGTGGCCTGCCGGTGATGAGTGTGACCACCGGATCCTATGACACCGCTACCAGCCTGTTCGCCCTGAACAAGGAAACCCCGGCGGACGATATCGACCGCGCCACCCGCGTCACCGACTTCATCGCCAAGCACCTGCATCCGGAGTACCTGCACACCCGCTGCAGCGTGCCGCGGGAGCTGAGTCTATCGCCGCCGGCGTTCCGCTATCAGTTGGTCAAGCACGCCCAAGAAGCCAACAAGCGCATCGTCCTGCCGGAAGGCAACGAGCCGCGCACTATCCGCGCCGCCGCCATCTGCCAGGAGCGCGGTATCGCTCGTTGCGTACTGCTGGCCCGCCCGGAGGAAGTTCAGGCCGTGGCCCGCGAGCAGGACATCACCCTGCCGGCCGACCTGGAGATCCTCGATCCGGACAGCATTCGCGCCCAGTACATCGCCCCGATGGTGCAAATGCGCAAAAGCAAGGGCCTCACCCCCGAGATGGCGGACGAGCAGCTCAAGGACACCGTGGTGCTCGGCACCATGATGCTGGCACTGGACGAAGTGGACGGCCTGGTTTCCGGCGCCGTACACACCACCGCCAACACCATCCGCCCGGCCCTGCAGCTGATCAAGACCGCCCCGGGCTACAACCTGGTGTCCTCGGTGTTCTTCATGTTGCTGCCGGATCAGGTGCTGGTCTACGGCGACTGCGCGGTAAACCCCAATCCGAGCGCCAGCGAACTGGCCGAAATCGCCCTGCAGAGCGCCGAGTCCGCCGTGGCCCTGGGCGTGCATCCGCGCGTGGCAATGATCAGCTATTCCACCGGCGACTCCGGCAGCGGCGCCGAGGTGGACAAGGTCCGCGAAGCCACCCGCATTGCCCAGGAGCGCGCGCCCGGCCTGCCGATCGACGGCCCGCTGCAGTACGATGCCGCCTCAGTGGCCAGCGTCGGCAAGCAGAAGGCGCCGAACAGCCCGGTCGCCGGCCAGGCCACCGTGTTCGTGTTCCCCGACCTGAACACCGGCAACACCACCTACAAGGCGGTGCAACGCAATGCCAACTGCATTAGCGTCGGCCCGATGCTGCAGGGCCTGGCCAAACCAGTGAACGACCTGTCGCGCGGCGCACTGGTGGACGACATCGTCTTCACCATCGCCCTCACCGCGCTTCAGGCTGCCAGCATCGCCAAGCAGAAGAAGCAGACGGTACTGGAGCAGGGCCAGCTGATCGAGGCCTGACCGGCTGGAGAAAAGTAGATCAAGGGATCACGTCTATCAGTGCTCGCTATCTGATCGGCATGGATGCCGATCTTGAGCACGAACCAGGATACCTGTGAGCGCTGCCCAAGCGCTCACGCAAGGACACCTGCCCCGGAGAAGCACAATGGGGTGGCAGCGAGGATTCGGCCTGCCCCCTAGCACATCAGGCAACAATGGCCTAGCCATAAGGGAATGTGGCTCACTACTCCCAGTTGTCGCCGACTGGTCGAAGCGGCGCCCGGCGCCATGGATCCTGCGCAGCGGTGTTCATGGCGGATACGTCCCCGCTGCTTCGACTTCACGGCATAGCGTTTTGAAGTGCTCTTTGCCCGCTGGCGTCTGGAGCACGCCCCACGTGGTATTGAGTGGGGATACAGACCATCAGACTGTCGTTCATGCTCGACACTACGCGCTTTGAAAACAGGCCAGCCACCTCTGGAAATGCTGGCCTTCGCCGCTGCCCTGCTCTGGCTACGCTGACAGTCAATAGAACTAAGGCGCGACCTTCTCCAGCACTGCCACATCAAAAACGTGCTCCTGCGGCTTACCGCCATCGAACCAAATACATTTGGCTCCTTTCTCCGGACCCCGCGCCAAACCTTCGGCATAGTTGCCGATACTCTCAACCGTCATCGCTGGCCCACCGCTTTTCAACGCAACGATATCGCCCTTCACAAACTCAAGCTCAGTCATTTTTCTGCTCCCTAGGAATGGCTGAACTTCAAGTATGGAGCGGGTTTCGCAAATCAGCTTTCACATGTAGTTCCAATGCTGAACCATGCCCACTGAAGCCCTCCTATCCAAGGCCAAAGGCGGGTCAGGCAGAGCATGATTGCCACTTCGCCGCAAAGAGGATGCGATGAGTAGGACTTCAAGATGAAAGCTGACGCGTAATTTGCCATCGGGCATAAGTCAGCATTGGCAACCTGAGAGATGTGCGCATGCTGAACTCGCACAGCTTTTCACTAACGGTGATCAGAAAAGCCAAATCGCAGGACATGAAAAAGGCCGGTGATTGCTCAACCGGCCTAAGTCATTGAATTTATTGGTCGGGACGGAGTGATTCGAACACTCTACCCCTTGCACCCCATAAGGGTAAATCATAGTCCGACGCCTTCCTGACAAATCCACATATCATCGCCAATCCATTGATTTCACTGGATTACAATCTTTGCCTTGTCCACTGTGTTCCGCTAGCATCCGTTTACAGCCACGCACAAACGGTCACCAAACGGTCACCAGAAAACGCAAACGGTCACGACTGGAGAACAGCATGGGCGAAATCACCGACCGCCAGTTGAATACTAAGCC
Source organism: Azotobacter tropicalis (assembly GCF_059739045.1). Taxonomy (NCBI): domain Bacteria; kingdom Pseudomonadati; phylum Pseudomonadota; class Gammaproteobacteria; order Pseudomonadales; family Pseudomonadaceae; genus Azotobacter; species Azotobacter tropicalis. The sequence goes on along the minus strand of NZ_AP046059.1, from coordinate 19,222 downwards.
TGCGGACAAAGATATTTGGCTGAACGAATCAGCCCCGAAAGGGCATGGCCGCTTTATTGCCCGGATCACCCCCAGCGGCGACCGCCTTTTCTACTTCCGCTACACCGACTCAACCGGGAAGCGTGTGCGCCTCCCTATCGGCGCCTATGACCGGGATGGCACTACCGGATTAACGCTGCGGGCTGCCCGTCAACGCGCCCGTGAACTGGCTGACCTGTACTTGAGTGGCATTACCAATCTGCGCGAGCACCTGGAAGCCGAAGAAGCCACCCGCATTGCCGCTCGTGATGCCGAGCTGGCGCGACTGGCCGCTGAGAAAGCCGACGCCGAGGCAGAACAGGCCCGGCAGGCAGCACGCAAAACCGTTGCCGAGCTGTTCGAGCATTGGGCAAATGTGGATCTGGTCAACCGCAAGGATGGGGGCGCCGAGGTGCGCCGGATGTTCGAAAAGGACGTGCTGCCCTACTTGGGTAAGCTTGCTGTAGCCGACGTGAGAAAAGGCCACATCACCGAAGTGACGGACGCCCTCCTCACCCGTGGCGTCAATCGCATGGCCAAGCTGATCTTCTCACTGATGCGGCAGATGTTCCGCTTTGCCGTGGACCGTGACCTGATCGAGCACGACCCTACAGCCAGCATCCGCAAAGCCAAGATCGGCGGCAAGGACGTGGAGCGCGACCGCGTGCTGAGCGACGACGAAATCCGCATCCTCGCCAAGAAAGTACCGGAGGCCGGCTTACTGGTCACGACGGAGGCGGCAATCTGGATCGCCCTGTCTACCTGCTGCCGCATAGGCGAACTGCTGGCCGCCCGCTGGGAACATGTCGACCTGGAGCAAGGCGCCTGGCTGATCCCTGCCGAGAACAGCAAGAACGGGAAGCCGCACACCGTCACCCTATCCGCCTTCGCTGCTCGCCAGTTCGAGCGCGTACAAGCAATCAACGGCGCGTCGCCTTGGTGCTATCCAAACACTGACAACAGCGGCCCGGTCTGCCCCAAGACCGTGACCAAGCAGCTTGGCGACCGCCAACGCCAGCCCGACCAAGGCACCATGAGCCGCCGCAGCGCCAAGGCCCAAGCCCTGCTGCTGCCGGGAGGCAAGTGGACACCGCATGACCTACGCCGCACCGGCGCCACACTGATGACCGCCCTCGGTGTGCTGCCCGAAGTGGCCGAACGCTGCCTAAACCACACCGAGGAAAATAAGGTTAAGCGCACCTACCAGCGGCACAGCTACGCCACTGAGATGGCCAACGCTTGGCGTCTGCTGGGCAACCGCCTGGACCTGCTGACCCGGCCCGATGTTGACAACGTAGTGCCGTTTAGCCTCTGGCACGGTAGGGCTATGTGATGCCAACTATCCCCCTTGGCTCCAATATCCCCGGCTTTTATGGCTGCATCGGCACCAGCCTGTCCACCGACGAAGCCTTTTTCCAATTGGGGCGCGCGGTAATTTGGCTGAAGCATGGCGGGTCGATACCGCCATATATTCTGGCTTTTCTTGTGGACGGCTTCCGGCGCCAAGTGGAGGGGCTGGAGCGTCCCGGCGCACGTGGGCGCTTCATCGACTGCGTAGAACGTGGCGAGCCTATCTCGCCTGCCCTGCGCGCCGAGATCGTTGGATGGCTCCGAAAGCAGATGGACAAGGACACAGATGCCAGTGGCTGGCTGGGGGGCAAGGCTGGGCGCCCGCCAAAGGCCGGCGAATCCGATGTTGGCTGGATCAAAATGTGGGCTTGGTATTGCTACCACCTAGACCCGCAATTCGCCCTCCTGCCAAAGAGCCTGATCGAGAGCGGGCGGGCCGAGGCGGTCGGGGTATATTTGCACAGTGGCCTGGTGAACTACCAAGCACCGTTGCCGGGGCTGTCTGCCCGCAATGTCATGCGCTACGTGGAGGAGTTCGCACACAGCGGCTTCCAGCTGATCCCCGAGGAAATGCATCCGGTGGAGAAGCGGGATATCAAAGAATGGAATCGCACGAAGGCTCGGCTGTTCTGCGTCAACTGGCTAGGGCTGTCCAATGGCGAGCCGACACCGTCCCCGCTAGTTGCCACAGAGGGCGAGCTTCCCCCTATGGATATCGAGGCATCCTGGGCGCGACAGGCCGATCATCCGAGGCCAGCGCCTGCCCCAAGCCCGGCAGATATCGAGGCGCGCAGGATCGTTAAATCCTGGACCAGTGCGAGATTTGCAGCGAAGAGCAAGTCCTGAAAGTCCTAATGTCCTGCTGATCGGCTGCCAAAAAACAGGGGGGTTTATTGGCAACGACGGGGCCCTGCCCCACCCCCTAGATTCGCCATCGTCCGCAGCGCCCCGCTGCGACTCAAGAGGAAACGACGATGGCCGCAATAGCACACCAAGTCACCCGTCTTATGCGCCTGCCCGAAGTGTCGGCGCTGGTCGGCTTCAAGCGCACCCACATTTACGACCTGATGGCCGAGGGGAAATTTCCCAAGGCTCGCCGCATCGGCGTCCGCGCTGTCGCGTGGGATAGCCGCGAGGTCGAGCAGTGGATCGCTGATCGCCTGGAGGGCCGCGCCTGATGTCACGCAAAAAGAAGCCCACCACAAAGGGCAGGCTCGGGAATAAATCGCGCCGTCATGATATATCCGCCAGCGCCAGCATGATCTATCTGGACTTCATGGCCATCGACCATAGCTATTTCAAAAGGCACAAGCGCAGCGAGTATCGCATTCGGCGCATTATGCCCGGCGAGATACAGGGCGGCCTCACGGGGCTGAGCTGCCCCCCCGGCCTTGACCCCACCGAGGTGCGGGCGGCAATCGAGGCGGGGCTGTCGTCGCACACCCACACTGTGGTTCGCCGGCTCGGCCCCGGTACTCACGCGCGGAAGTTCTTCACCCTGCCTGATATCCCCGGTCACAAGTGGAGCGAGGAGGACGCGCGCAGCCTGTTCTTGGAAGGCTGGATGCCGCTCCCGGTGTTCGACTTCCCGCCGCCTGTTGACGGGAAATGGCCCGAGCCGCCCCGCGCCCCGGTTGTTCCGATGCAGGGAGGCAAGCAATGACCGCCCTCGCACAAGTACCGCCGCCCTCGCCCATAGCCGCCGCACTCGATCCCGGCGGCGCCCTGCATGCCCTGGCCGCACACAAGGCGTTCCTGATCTATGAGCTTGTTCCCAAGGAGGGCCGGCCCGGCAAGATGGACAAGGTGCCACGCTACCCGGCGAGCTGGGCGCAGCGGGAAGCCCTGATGAGCGCCGCCGATGCATTGATGATGCTGCCCCACTGGCTGGAGACGTTCCGCCACAGCGGCGGCATCGGCTTTGTGTTTCATGAGGACGACCCGTTCTGGTTCTTTGACGGGGACGGCTGCCGTGACTCCGCCACTGGGCAATGGAGCGAGCTGGCCACTCGCCTATTCCAGCGCCTGCCGGGCGCCGCAGTCGAGGTCTCGTCCAGCGGCACCGGCTTCCACCTGATCGGCACCTGCGCCAAGCCGTTCGATCACACCTGCAAGAACACCGAGCAAGGCCTGGAGTTGTACACAGGAGGGCGCTTTGTGGCGCTGACCGGGATAGGCGCCCAAGGCAACGCAGCAAGCGACCTCGATGCCGAGATCCGCGCTGTCGCCGCCGAGTATTTCCCGCCCCGCGCCAGCAGCACCACGGCTACCCCTGTGGACTGGAGCGACGCCCCCCAGCGGGAGGGCTGGAGCGCCCCGAGGATGACGACGAATTGCTGGAGCTGGCTAAGCGCAGCCTGCCGCGTCTGACGGCTGCCCAAGCGTTCGGCGGGGAAGCCGGCAAGGCGAGCTTTGCCCAGTTGTGGAATTGCGACGTGGAGGCCCTGAGCGCCTGCTGGCCGAGCGACCGCAGCGAAGGCGATGGCATCGACCGCAGCAGCGCCGATCTGGCCCTGGCGTCGCGTCTGGCCTTCTGGACCGGCTGCAACCCGGTGCGCATGGAGCGCCTGATGCGGCGCTCCGACCTGGCGCGGGACAAGTGGGGCCGGGGGACTACCTGTGCCGGACCATCGAGAGGGCCATCGCTGGCTGCACCAGCGTGTACGGCCAGAAGGCCCCGCGTGCGCTGCTGCCCGAGGACGAGGCCACGCCGAGCGCAGCCTATCCGGTCGAGGCCCTGCCACCGGTAATGCGCGACGCCGCCCTGGCGATTGCCGAGCATGTACAGGCCCCGTTGGCGCTGGCCGCTCAATGCGTGATCGGCGCTGCCGCCCACCTGGCTCAGACGCGAATCAACGCACCGCATATTCATCACCCCAAAGGCATGCCGGCATCGCTGTTCATGCTGACCCTGGCCGACTCCGGCGACCGCAAGAGCGAGTGCCGCCGGCTAGCTTTCCGTGTGATCGACGAGGCCGAGCGGGAGGCACGGAGCGCCCACCGGCAGGCATGCGCTGAGATCGAGGCCGAGGCCCGCCAGCACAAGGGAAAGAAGCGGGAGGAGTACCTGGAGGCACACCCGATGCCGCCCGATCCCCGCACGCAGTACAGCGACGCGACGTTCGAGCCTATCGCCGGTGATTTCATCCGTGGCACCGCTGCTGCCTCCTGGGACACGGACGAAGGCGGGCAGATGCTGGGCGGCGCCTCGCTCAAGGCCGACACGCGAACGGCGACCATCGGCGGGCTGTGCAAGGCGTTCGATGCCGGCACGTTCGAGCGCACCCGCTCGCGTGCCAATCTGGAAGGCTCTGGCTTTGCCTACCATCGTCGTCTGAGCGTCCATCTGCTGGCGCAGCCCATCGCTGCGGCCGAGGCCCTGAATGACCCTTTGCTGCGCGGTCAAGGCTTCCTACCGCGCTTCCTGTTCGCCAGCCCCAAGAGCCTGGCCGGTACACGGCTCCTGGACGCCGAGCGGATGGCCCGCCAGAGCTGGGATGACTGGCGCCTGCAAGCCTTCTGGAGCCGTTGCCGGGAGATTCAGACCAGCCATGACCACATCGACAAGGATACCAGCGAAGTGCGTCCCCCTGTGCTGGCGTTGGCGCCGGACGGGGAGACCGAGTGGCTGGAGTTCTACAACGAGGTCGAAGGCGAACAGGTCACGCTGGGGCAATTTGCTGGCTTGCGCCCTTTCGCCGGTCGAGCGGGCGAGTTGGCCCGCCGCCTGGCCACTGTGCTGGCCCACTTCGAGGGGCGCGGCCGGATTGATGGCGAGGCCATGCGCAACGCCTGCGCCATTGTTCGTCATAGCTTGGGGGAGTGGCTGCGGTACACGGACAGGGCTGCGGTTGACCCCGACCTGCGGCAGGCTGCTGCGCTACTGGAGTGGCTGCGCGATTCAAAGCGGGCGGATGCCTGGCGGGAGTTCCACCGGGACAAGCTCGGCAAATCTGGGCCGCCGGCAGCCCGTAGCGCCAAGCGACGCGACAAGCTGCTGGCGATCCTGGTCGAGCACGGCAACCTGACCACCAGCGACGGGAAGCAATTTCAACTCGCCCCCCTTGCGGATTCTGCGGACTCTGCGGAAAGCCAGTAACAGCGCGGGTTTGCCGTTGCGGAGGATTTGCGGAAAAGTGCGGAAAGCCTGCGGAAGTCGGCGCCCCGTAAGTTATGTAACTTCCCGCGCCGTGCTTTCCGCAGAAAATCCGCGACTCTCCGCAAATCTTCCGCAAGCTGGAGTCCCTAAGATTCGGGGCTTTCCGCAGAATCCGCAGAATCCGCAGCCCCCCACCGTCCCGCACACCCTCAAGCACTCAATATTTCATCTTCCAAATTACCGAGGTTAGAAAATCATGAGCAGACCGAAGGAACATGGGACGGTCGAAAATTTTCTCCGCCTGGATATCAACGCTCTAAACCGTTACGGACTGCTGGAACCGGGGCGCTCCTTTTTGTGGCAATGGGGACCGGGCGCCAGCATCCGCATTCACGTGGAGGATGCCGAGCATCTGTGCCTGAGCTATCGAGTGGCAGGGAAGTCGCGGGAGTACCGCACCGCTATCGAGTGGACGCCGGTCCACCTGGGAGGCAGGCGCCCTTGGTTTCACTGTCCTTCCTGTGGCAGCCGCATGGCCAAGCTGTGTATTGGTGAGGTGACCGCCTGCCGCCACTGCCTGAGCCTGAACTACTCCGCCCAGCAAGCCAGCAAGAGCGACCGGCCGCACAACCGCCACTGGAAGCTGCGCCGTGCCCTGGGCTGCCATGAGCTGATCCCTGTCGATCAGATCCCCAAGCCCAAGGGCATGCACTGGCGAACCTTCGCCCGGAAGATCGAGCAGTTACGGGAGGCTGAGCGGCAAGCCGTCGCCTCAATGGCCGAGTATGTGCGGGGCTGCGCGAGTAAGCCCAGCCAAGCACAAACGGTCACCCAACGGTCACCAGAACAGCCAAATTGCAGAAATGAAAAAGGCCGGTGATTGCTCAACCGGCCTAACTCATTGAATTTATTGGTCGGGACGGAGTGATTCGAACACTCGACCCCTTGCACCCCATGCAAGTGCGCTACCAGGCTGCGCTACGCCCCGACTACTTGCCCCGGTTTACCGGAGCGGGTCGAACTATATATTAAGCTTCTGAAAAGTGGAAGTTTTTTTTGCGACTTCGGCTATTTGCGCAAAACTTGAAGAACATCCTCCAACTCGGCGATCGTCTGTCGGATCAATTGCCGGTATTGGGTCGTATCTTCCTTGGCTTCGTCGCCGGAGAGGCGCAGGCGCGCCCCGCCGATGGTGAAGCCCTGCTCGTACAGCAGGGCGCGGATATGCCGAATCATCAGGACATCCTGACGCTGATAGTAGCGCCGATTGCCCCGACGCTTGACCGGGTTGATCTGGGGAAACTCCTGCTCCCAGTAACGCAACACGTGCGGCTTGACCGCACAAAGCTCACTGACCTCGCCAATGGTGAAGTAACGCTTCCCAGGGATGGGAGGCAATTCGTCGTTATGGCTTGGTTCCAGCATAGGCTTCAACCCTGGCTTTCAGCTTTTGCCCTGGACGAAAGGTGACGACGCGTCGTGCCGTAATCGGGATTTCCTCTCCCGTCTTGGGATTGCGGCCAGGCCGTTGGCGCTTGTCGCGCAAATCGAAATTACCGAAGCCGGATAATTTGACCTGCTCGTTGTGCTCCAGCGCCTGGCGGATTTCCTCGAAGAACAGCTCCACCAATTCCTTGGCTTCTCGTTTATTCAGGCCAAGCTCTTCGTAGAGACGTTCTGCCATCTCAGCTTTCGTCAGAGCCCCCATACGTTACTTCCTTAACGTCGCGTTGAACCTTTCTTCCAGCGAGGCGAGGATGTTCTGGGTTGTACTGTTCACCTCATCATCGTTAAGAGTGCGCGATGGATGTTGCCAGGTCAAGCCAACGGCCAGGCTTTTTCTTTGCGGATCAATGCCTTTACCTTGATAGACGTCAAACAGCCGAAGGTCGGTCAGATAGTCCCCTGCCGCCTCGCGGATAGTCTGCAGTACCGCTTCGGCCGGCGTTTCGCGATTGACGATCAGCGCCAGATCGCGGCGCACTTCTGGGAAACGCGAAAGTTCGCGGAAAGTCGGCAGACGACCGGCGGTAATTTCCGCCAGGCTCAGTTCGAACAGGAAGACCGGCTGATCCAGTCCCAATGCCTTGCCCAGCTCAGGATGCAGGGAACCCAGGAAGCCTACCAGACGCCCCCCACGCTCGATCCGTGCGGCCTGTCCTGGATGAAGGGCTGGATGCTCGCCACTGACGAAGCGGTATTCGTCGACAGCACCGGCAGTCGCGAGCAGCGCCTCCACATCGGCCTTGGCATCATAGAAGTCCACCGCATCCCGGGCATGACCCCAGCTCTCCGGCAGGCGGCTGCCAGTGATCACCCCGGCCAGCACGGCCTCCTGCACGAGGTGGCTCAGCTGACCGACGAAACGCAGGCCACTCTCGAACAGACGCACACGAGACTGCTGGCGGTTCAGGTTGTACTGCAGCGCCTTGACCAGTCCCGGCCAGAGCGAGGCACGCATAGCCGCCATGTCTGCGGAAATCGGATTAGCCAGGGTCAACGGCTCGGTGCCCGGCGCGAAGAGCTCGAACAGCTTGGGATCGATGAAGCTGTAAGTGATCGCTTCCTGGTAGCCGCGCGCAACCAGCAGGCGACGCAGCACCGGCAGTTCGCCACGGGCCTCGGCACGCGCCTGCGGTGCCAGACGTGCCTGCGGATAACGAACCGGCAAGTTGTTGTAGCCATGGAGACGGCCGAGCTCCTCGATCAGATCCACCTCGAGACTGATATCGAAACGATGACTGGGCACTCCGACTTGCCACTGGCCAGTTGCAACGGCGTGGACCGTCAGCCCCAGCGCGACCAAGAGGCGCTCGATTTCGGCAGCCTCCATGCGCAGACCGAGCATCTGCTCGATACGCTCGGCACGCAGGGTGATCGGCGCCACCTGCGGCAAGTATGCCGGATCGACCACTTCGACGATGGGGCCGGGCTCACCGCCGACGATCTCCAGCAGCAGCGTGGTAGCGTGCTCCATGGCTTCGCGGGCCAGCTGCCAGTCGACACCACGTTCGAAACGGTGCGAGGCGTCGGTATGCAGGCCGTAGGAACGGGCCTTGCCAGCGATGGCAATAGTGTCGAAGAAGGCGCTTTCGAGAAACAGGTCGCAAGTGCCGGCAGCAACACCACTGTGCTCGCCCCCCATCACGCCGGCGATGGCCAGGGGGCGCTCGTGGTCGGCGATCACCAGGGTATCGGCGCGTAGGCTAACCTCCTGACCGTCGAGCAGGACCAGTTTCTCGCCCTCCTCGGCCATGCGCACACGGATACCACCGCGGATCTCGGCGAGATCGAAGGCATGCATCGGCTGGCCCAGTTCGAGCATCACATAGTTGGTGACGTCGACCGCCGGATCGATGGCGCGAACATCGGAGCGGCGCAGGCGCTCGACCATCCACGGCGGGGTCGGCCGTGACAGGTCGACATTGCGCACTACGCGACCGAGATAACGCGGGCAAGCTTGGAATGCCAGCACTTCGACCGGGCGCACTTCCTCATGTAGCGGCGGTACGCTGACGATCGACGGATGGGTGACCGGAGCGCCGTAGAGGGCGCCCACCTCGCGGGCCAGGCCGGCCAGGGACAGACAGTCGCCACGGTTGGGAGTCAGATCTACCTCGATGCTGGCATCGTCCAAGTTGAGGTAGGTACGGATATTCTGCCCCACCGGCGCGTCGGTCGGCAGCTCCAGCAGGCCGTCATTCTCCTCGCTGATCTTGAGTTCGGCTGCCGAGCAGAGCATGCCGAAGGACTCTACGCCGCGCAGCTTGGCCTTCTTGATCTTGAAGTCTTCGCCAAGCACGGCACCAATCATGGCGAAGGGAATCTTGATGCCCGGGCGGGCATTGGGTGCACCGCAGACCACCTGGAAGGTTTCGCTGCCATCGCTCACCTGGCAGACGCGCAGCTTGTCGGCATCCGGATGCGGCTCGGCGGCGAGAATCTCGCCCACCACCACGCCGCTGAAATTACCCGCCACAGGGGTAACGCTGTCCACCTCGAGGCCAGCCATGGACAGACGGGCTACCAGCTCATCGCGGGACGCCTGCGGGTTGACCCAGCTTCGCAGCCATTGTTCGCTGAATTTCATCCTGTTCTCCCAAAGAATTCGGTTACGGTTGCGGTCCTAGCGGAATTGCGCAAGGAAGCGCAGATCGTTGTCGAAGAACAGACGCAGGTCGTTGACCCCATAACGCAACATGGCCAGGCGCTCGACGCCCATGCCGAATGCAAAGCCCTGGTACCTCTCCGGGTCGATACCGGACATGCGCAGCACGTTGGGATGCACCATGCCGCATCCCATTACCTCCAGCCAGCCGGTGTGCTTGCACACCCGGCAGCCGTGGCCGCCGCACATCACGCACTGCATGTCGACCTCGGCCGAGGGTTCGGTGAAGGGAAAAAACGAGGGGCGGAAACGCACGCCAAGCGGCTTTTCAAAGAACACCCGGAGAAACTCCTCGATGGTGCCCTTGAGGTCGGCGAAACTGACACCCTCATCGATCAGCAGGCCTTCGACCTGGTGGAACATCGGCGAGTGAGTGATATCCGAGTCACAGCGGTAGACGCGGCCCGGACAGACGATACGGATCGGTGGCTGGCTGCTTTCCATGGTGCGCACCTGGACCGGCGAGGTGTGGGTGCGCAGCAGCATATTGGCATTGAAGTAGAAGGTGTCGTGCATCGCCCTCGCCGGGTGATGGCCGGGAATGTTTAGGGCTTCGAAGTTGTGGTAGTCGTCTTCGACTTCCGGCCCCTCGGCGACGCTATAACCGATATGAGTGAAGAACTGCTCGACACGCTCGAGGGTACGGGTCACTGGATGCAGACCGCCGGAGGTCTGGCCACGCCCCGGCAGGGTCACGTCGATGCGCTCGGCGGCCAGCCTGGAGGCCAGCGCAGCGGATTCGAGGTCGGCCTTGCGCGCGTTGAGGGCCTCCTGAACGCTGCTCTTGGCCGCATTGATCAGAGCACCCGCCTTCGGCCGCTCCTCGGCCGAAAGTTTGCCCAAGGTCTGCATCAGCTGGGTCAGTTCGCCCTTCTTGCCCAGGTAGTGGACCCGGAGCTGCTCCAGGGCATTGATGTCTTCGCAATGTTGCACGGCCTCGAGCGCTTGCGAGACCAGTGCATCCAGGTTTTCCATGTACAACCTCCAGGGGGTCTTGCAGAACTGTCCTGGCGCCTGCTTCGACCTTTTCGCACTCGGCAGGCGGTCTGCCAGGAACGCAGCGCTCGGTTTTGCAAAAACCCCTTCTCAGATACGAAATAGGGGAAGAGCACTGGGCTCTTCCCCTATTGGTGACGTTCGGCACCGGGCTAGCCCGGTGATTGTCGGGGAATCAAGCCAAGATGGCTTTGGCTTTCTCGACAATCGCGGCGAACGCTGCTTTCTCGTTCACGGCCAGATCGGACAGAACCTTGCGGTCGATCTCGATAGCCGCCTTCTTCAGACCGGCAATCAGGCGGCTGTAGGACAGACCGTTCTGACGGGCGCCGGCGTTGATACGAGCGATCCACAGGGCGCGGAACTGGCGCTTGCGCTGACGGCGGTCACGGTAGGCGTACTGGCCTGCCTTGATCACCGCCTGCTTGGCGACGCGGAATACGCGCGAACGCGCACCATAATAGCCCTTGGCGAGTTTCAGAATTTTCTTGTGACGGCGACGGGCGATGACGCCACGCTTAACACGAGCCATGAATAATTACCTCTGGAATCTTGACCGGAATTAACGAACGCGCAGCATGCGCTCGACTTTAGCGACGTCGGACGGATGCATCAGCGAGGTGCCGCGCAGCTGACGCTTACGCTTGGTCGTCATCTTGGTCAGGATGTGGCTCTTGAAAGCGTGCTTGTGCTTGAAGCCGTTCGCAGTCGGCTTGAAGCGCTTCTTGGCGCCGCTCTTGGTTTTCATCTTTGGCATGTTCGGATACTCCGCATTGAGTGATTACGCATAACCGCAAGGCCTGCCAGTGCCCTGGTGGGTTATTTTTTCTTTTTGGGGGCGATGACCATGATCAGCTGGCGTCCTTCCATCTTCGGATGCTGTTCGACGGCGCCATATTCGACGAGGTCGGTTTCGACCCGCTTCAACAGCTCCATGCCCAGCTCCTGGTGAGCCATCTCACGGCCGCGGAATCGCAGGGATACCTTGGCCTTGTCCCCCTCGCTAAGGAAACGTACCAGGTTGCGTAGTTTTACCTGGTAATCCCCTTCTTCCGTCCCTGGTCGGAACTTGATTTCCTTGATCTGGACCTGCTTCTGGTTCTTCTTCGCCGCCGCGACCTGCTTCTTCTTCTCGAACAGGTGCTTGCCGTAGTCCATGATCCGGCACACGGGCGGTACCGCGTCGGCGGAAATCTCGACCAGATCCAGCTTGGCCTCTTCCGCTACACGAAGCGCTTCATCAATCGAGACGATGCCAATCTGCTCGCCGTCCACTCCAATTAACCGAACCTCGCGTGCCGAGATATTCTCGTTGATCGGGGCTTTCGGTTGAGCTTTTCTATCTTGTCTCATTTCACGCTTAATAATGATTACTCCAATTCTTGGCGACCACGCCGGGCTACCGCCTGCGCCAGCATCTCACGGAACTTTTCGACAGGCATCGAGCCCAGATCGACTCCTTCACGGGTGCGCACAGCTACGGCTCGCGTCTCGACTTCCCGATCTCCGATCACCAAGAGATAGGGAACCTTGAGCAAAGTATGCTCGCGAATTTTAAAACCGATTTTTTCGTTTCTCAAGTCGGACTTGGCACGGAAACCGCTTTGATTCAGGATCTTCTCGACCTCGAGCGCGAACTCGCCCTGCTTGTCGGTGATATTCATGATCACCGCCTGGGTCGGCGCCAGCCAGGCCGGGAAAGCTCCCTCGTAGTGCTCGATGAGGATGCCGATGAAACGCTCGAAGGAACCCAGGATCGCCCGGTGCAGCATCACCGGATGCTGGCGCTCGTTGTTCTCGCTGACGTACTCGGCGCCCAGACGGACCGGCAGATTGAAGTCCAGCTGCAGAGTGCCGCACTGCCAGACACGCCCCAGACAGTCCTTCAGGGAAAATTCAATCTTCGGCCCGTAGAAGGCACCCTCGCCCGGCTGCAGCTCATAGGGCAGGCCGGCAGCCTCCAGGGCCGCGGCCAGCGCGCCCTCGGCGCGATCCCACAGATCGTCGGAGCCGACGCGCTTTTCCGGACGAGTGGACAGCTTCAGCTGGATATCCTGGAAGCCGAAGTCGGCATAGACCTGCTGGGTCAGCTCGATGAAGGCGGCGGACTCGGCCTGCATCTGTTCTTCGGTGCAGAAGATGTGCGCGTCGTCCTGGGTGAAGCCGCGCACGCGCATGATGCCGTGCAGCGCCCCCGACGGCTCGTTGCGATGGCAGGCGCCGAACTCGGCCAGACGCAGCGGTAGCTCGCGGTAGCTCTTCAGGCCCTGGTTGTACACCTGCACATGGCACGGGCAGTTCATCGGCTTGATCGCGTAGTCGCGGCTTTCCGATTCGGTGGTGAACATGTTCTCGGCGTAGTTCGCCCAGTGCCCGGACTTTTCCCAGAGCACGCGATCGACCACCTGCGGCGTCTTGATCTCCAGGTAGCCGTTCTCCCGCTGCACGCCGCGCATGTACTGCTCGAGCACCTGGTACAGGGCCCAGCCGTTCGGATGCCAGAACACCATGCCCGGCGCCTCTTCCTGGGTGTGGAACAGATCGAGACGCTTGCCGAGCTTTCGGTGATCGCGCTTCTCGGCCTCCTCCAAACGATGCAGGTAGTCCTTCAGGTCCTGCTTGCTGGCCCAGCAGGTACCGTAGATTCGCTGCAGCATCTTGTTCTTCGAGTCGCCGCGCCAGTAGGCGCCGGCTACCTTCATCAGCTTGAAGGCCTGCAGCTTGCCGGTGGACGGCACGTGCGGGCCACGGCACAGGTCAGTGAAGCCTCCCTGGCTGTAGAAGGACAGCTCCTCGTTGCCGGGGATCGAGGAGATGATCTCCACCTTGTACTTCTCACCCAGCTTGTCGAAGAACGCCACGGCATCGTCACGGGACATCAGCGAGCGGATCACCGGCAGATCGGCCTTGGCCAGTTCGGCCATCTTCTGCTCGATGCGCTGCAGGTCTTCGGTAGTGAAGGGCTGCTCACAGTCGAAGTCATAGTAGAAGCCGTTCTCGATCACCGGACCAATGGTGACCTGGGTACCGGGGAACAGCTCCTGGACTGCCATGGCCATCAGGTGCGCGCAGGAGTGACGGAGGATTTCCACACCCTCGGCATCCCGGCCGGTGACGATCGACAGTTCGGCATCCCTGCCGATCAGGTACGAAGTATCGACCAACTGGCCGCCGATCTTGCCAGCCAGCGCCGCCTTGGCCAGACCGGCGCCGATGGAACCAGCCACCTCGGCGACCGACACCGGGTGATCGAACGTGCGCTGACTGCCGTCGGGAAGAGTGATGATGGGCATGGCGCCTCCTCTCCTAGTGGTGACCCCTACCAAAGGCCACATGGGTTGGGATTAGCCAGTAAAGCGATCCGCCGGATATGCCTGCCTCACATTGGCAGGAGCCCACAGGCCCAATCCGGGCGAAGCGGAGTCACTGGAGGTATAAGGATGCGGGATGCTTTCAGAAAGCCGTGCCACTGACAAGCGACCCATAAAAAAAGGGTCGCTTTCGCGACCCTTTTTCTTCGATTTGGTAGGCACAATTGGACTCGAACCAACGACCCCCACCATGTCAAGGTGATAGCCAGCCAGCACTAACTTATTGAACCTACAAAAGAAATGGGTCTAATCGCATTCCCTTGAATGCGGGGATTGTAGCACGAAATATCAATAAGTTAGCGTTGTATTTTCATACAGGAAAACACCTCTTTGGCCCGTTCTGGGCACCTCAATCCCCCTATTTTTTCTGCGCCAGCACGCTCACCCTCTTCCACCGATCAGCCGTCCGCAGCGTCCCGAGCCCAAGCATCCCGAACACCAGCTCGAACAGCACCTCGTCGAGCGACGGCAGCGGCGGGACATCGGCGGTACCGGCCACGGTCAGCACCCACGGCAGCAGCGGCCTTACCACAAACTCGTAGGCCAGGCCCGCCACGCAGACATAACCCGCCAGCGGCCGCCAGCCCGCCTGGAAGCCCGACTGGCTCGCCGCCTCGACTTCGTTGATCTTCGCCTGGGCCAGGTTGATCTGCAGGGCCGCGTCCAGCTCCTTGAAGGCGCCCTCCTGCTGCAGCCTGAGCAGCTCGAGCTGGGCCGCGGCCTTCTGCTCGGGATCGGGGATCAGCCGGTCGAGCAGTCCGGCGACGGTCGGCAGCAGCGCCGTGGCGGTGGTCAGCAGACTCATGCCAGCACCCCGCCGGCGGCGATGAACTGGGCGAGCAGGTCATCGGTGGCATGCTCGTGCTGGCCGTAGCCGGCGCCGGGCAGGCTCGCCCACCGCGAGCGGCAGCTGCGGAGCGCCTGCTCGATGCGGCCGGCCTTGATGTCATCGAGCGCCCGGCATTCGCGGATCAGCTGGAGTGCCATGCGGTCCTGGCTGATTGGCGAGAAGTCAGGCAGACCAAGCTGCTTGCGGTAGTGGTCGTAGTAGCGCGACAGGATCTGGTAGCGCCCGGCCGCGGTCGACTTGATGCCGAGCAGCGGCAGGCTGATCAGCTTGCGCGGGTGATCGGTATAGCCGGCGAACAGACCTCCGCCCACCAGTACGTCGTAGCCGTGGTCGCGGGTCGGCTGTCGGCCGTTATCCGTGCCCTCGCTCCAGGCGATCAGATCCAGAAAGGCGCACACGTTCGCACCGCCGGCGACGGCGGCAGAGAGTCGGGCCATGGGGAGTCTCCAGAAACAGCAAACCCGCCGGCGGCGGGTTCGGAGTAATGATCAGAGGGGATAGCTCGGCGTTACGGGCGCTCGACGACAAGGCTATGCAGCCGTGCCCGCGCGCCTTCGGTTGGCAGGGTCAGCTCCGTGGCGTCTTCCTGGACGTAGAGCCCGGCCTTGAAGTACAGCAGGCGGCCGAGGTACGACGGCAGCAAGTTGAAGCGACACTCGCCACGGCGAGTACCGTGGGCAAAGTTGACCGACACCACCCCGCCGCCGCTGACCACCACCGAATAGCTGAAGCGTTCATCGATCGGCACGCCTTCAAGCAGCACGAAACCCGGGTCGTCGCTCTGGTTGCAGGCCTGGCGAACCTTGGCCTGGACGCTGAATACCTTGCGCTCCGGGTCCTTGCTGGCGTCGGCGATGATCTTCAGGACAGGGCGGGAGATGTCCTTGATGTGGATCTGGCCGATACAGACCCGCCCGTTACCGTTGAACTGGAACAGGGTCATCGCTGGCCGCAGGTACTGCGCCGGATGCTCGCCCAGCTGCCAGTTCTTCAGGGTCTTGGTGCCGGGGATGATCTCTCGGAACTCGGTGCGCGAGCGATCCGAGTTCGGCGTGGTGGCTTCGGGCTTGGTGGGGGTCCAGAGGTCCACCTCGCCATTGCTCAGAACATTGAAATATTCATTGGACGGGAACTCGCCCGGCCAGTACGTCTTGGCATCGCCATCCGAGGCCAATTCGGGGGTGGTTAGGTTAAAACCGGAAAGATCCATGATGTCTCCTATCAGGTGATGGTGCGGGGTCTTACAGAACCTTGTGCGCCGTCATCTGGCCGACCTTCACGGTGCCGCGGATCGGCACGCCCTGACAGCCGTAGATCACGGCGCGCAGCTTGATCTCGGTTTCTGTCAGGTCGGCGGTCAGGTAGGGCGTCTCCTGTGGGCCGGCCTCCGGGCCTGGACTCATCTGCCAGCCCTCGGCATAGCGGTCCAAGCTCTTCATGAAGTAGGCGGTGCCGCCACGCATGAAGCGCAGATCGAGCGACACCCCGCCCACGCCCGACAGCCCCGAATAAACCACCTTGCCGATGCCGCGCAGAATGTTGCCGGTGGCCAGCGAGGCCAGGGGATGGCTTGCTCGAGGATCAGGTTCGAGCCGGCGAGGGTCGGCGTACCCCCCAGCTCGAACACCTGGTACTCGCCACCGTCCGGGTTGACCTCCTTGGAGCAGACCACGCTGCCGCCGGTCCAGCTGGAGCCGGCCACGTTCCAGTTGTTCGCTACCGGCCCGGTAGCATTGGCCGAAGCCGACTTGGTGCCGCCGGTCCCGAGCATCAGCGGGTTGGCGGTCAGCCAGCCGCCCTTGCAGTAGGTGGCGTCGTAGGGCTCGTCGTAGGTCGGCAGGATCAGGGGCGTACCGAACAGGTCGATCAGGTGCGGCGCCGTGGTCTTGGCGATCAGGATGCCGCCCGGCTGGTTCGGGTGCAGCTGGTCGACGAAGAACTCCGGCCTGGGCAAGGCCAGCGCCTCATTGGCCAGATCGACCAGTAGCGGCCAAGGGTCCGAGACCCGGATGCCCAGCTCGGGCATGCGCTCCAGCACCCATTCACGCAGTCCCAGGTGATAGCTCAGCTGATCGCCGGTCAGCACATAGTCACCCCCACGGGGCAGCTCGGCGATCATGATCGGGATCTTGCCGGCGTCCAGCTGCATCTTCAGCCCGGACTCGATGTTCCGCTTGCTGCGGTTCAGCGAGAAGTTGTTGGTCGGGTTGCGGTCGTTGGTGCCGATCAGGTTGACGAACACGTCGCCGCCGGCAGCGAGCTTGTTCGGCATATCGTTGAGCCAGTCGGCCGTGGTGTGTCCCGGCGTGGCGGTGTTGCGTGCCTTGTCTGTACGCACCCGGCCGTTGGTCTGGCTGCAGTAATGGGCCGAGTGGCCGTAGTTCTCCCCGGTGATGCTCGGCGCGGTGCCGCCGAAACCGTTGGCGGTACGGCTGTCGCCGGGGCAGTTAATCCAGCGGTCCAGCGGCTTGAAGCTGAGCAAGTCGGTGCGCTTGACCTTCAACCGGTCTAGTTCGTCAATTAGTTGAACTGGCATATCAGCTACTCACAACGACTGAACCATTTGAGAAAACAACCTGCCCACCGGAGACAACAATATTTGCCAGAGTAGATTGATTGGGCTTTAACACAGAACTTACCAAAGGCCGCATAACCGGCTTAGTTATTGGTCGGGTTAGCATGGGGGCCCCATAAATAACGAAGCCCGCATTAGCGGGCCGGTGATTGGAGGGTTGTCAGCAATTAACTTTTCTTGGCCAGTAATACCGGGAAGTAACCAATGCCTACGCTGGAAGTTGAACTATTCAATGTAAGCCCGACAACACCAGCCGAAGTGAATGACACACCGATGTGGAGTGTTGCACTGGCCTGACTGATCACCGAGTAAGAGTGGCAGTGGCTGACCAGGGCAAACTCATCATTTGCTATCGTCACACCGCTCTCATACTCAGTTAGCGAGCTATTCCATACAGTCCTTGTCCAAGCTGTAATGAACCGACTGAACTTCACGAGCTGGCTTGATGAGTGAAAGCAAATATTGCCGCCGCCGTCCCTGATGCGCATTCCATAGTTTCCGGAGGCGGTAAGCGGCGCCCAGATTGCAGCAAGCCAATCCAGGTTGCTGATCTGCGATGTATTCCCGTTGACCAGCCGGAATCCCGTCCAGTTACCCGGCGAGCCGATCACACCGCACTTGATCGATAGTTTCTCGCCTTGACTCGCCCATGTTGGTTTGACGAATATCAGAGGGGGTTGCTGTGTTGTGCACACCGTGGGAAATGTGACTGTCGCTTGATATGCCGTTCCGAGGTTAAGAGATCCCTCGGCGTGCAGACTTAGGTAGGGACGCTCGGCAGAAACCTGGATCACCCCACCGTCGTTACGTGCTCGAAATCCAAACATCAGAGCATCCTGAATGCCATCAGTCGATAAACACCCGTGGCATATGTTCTAGTAGACACGTTCCCGGCGTTGCACTGCGCAGTGTTATCTGGTTACCAGAGAACGGGTATATATAAGGCATGCCGGGATACCCGTTACCCGATGTTGGATTATAGTTTCCCGGATACTCAAGAACATACAAAAACAACAAGTAGACGGATCGAAGCCGTCTATGGTTATTGTTGTCTCCACGATCCCCACGCCAGTCCAATCCCAGAACCTCGTTGTAAATTACCTCATATGTGAAATCGCCCGAGTCCAGAATGATCTGGCCCTGTTCATCCCTAACTCGTAACCACATCAGTTCAATGCTCCCAGCTCAACGCGCAGCACGTTGTTGGCGTCGTAGATGTAGACGCCACTGTTGTTGATCAGCATCCGACCGCTCCCCGCTACCGGCGCGTTGATCTCGAAGTTGCCATCTTTGCTCAGCCGCCAGCCGGCTTGGGCCCTGCGCATAGTTCGTCGACTGCAGCGCCGTTGGCGATCTTGGCCATGTCGATGGTTGCCGTCGCGATGACCGCCGAGTTGATGAACACCTGGCCGCCCTGGATCACGAACGGCGTGGCGATCTGGCCGTTTGGCGACATTTATCACCGCGAAGCGGTCGGCCTGACACAAGATCTGCGCCTGCATCCCTTCAGGGTGTTCTCGATGCCGATGCCCATGCCGGCGCCGTAGTACTTGCCGTCCTGGGGTGACTGCAAGCTTGTGACGCTCCACATCGCCGACAGCTCGCCATCGAGCCCTGACAGCGCTTCGCTGGGTCTGCTGGATCGCCGCCGAGTTGCTGCCGGCCGTGGCTTCGACGGTATCGATCCGCGACGACAACGCACTATCTGCGCCTGCCCGGGCCGACGCCTCCGATTGAATGGCCGCCGTATTGCTGGACGCGGTTGCCTCCAGGGTGGTCAGCTGCGACGACAAAG